>CAWFYP010000004.1:0-111772 GCA_963820115.1 uncultured Alphaproteobacteria bacterium | reverse complement strand
GGAGACGTGGCCGAGAGGCTGAAGGCGGCGGTTTGCTAAACCGTTATACGGTCAAAAGCCGTATCGAGGGTTCGAATCCCTCCGTCTCCGCCAGCATTCATGCCCGCTCAAGCGGCTGCCCGACCTGCGGGAGGCCTCGGCCTTAGTTCCCTGAAATGCCGGAGAGCAGGCGGGCGAGGGTATCGTTGCTGTCGCGGCGGGCACGCTTATTGTTAGCCGGGGGCTGCCACTGCGCGCCACCTACGTCGTCCCCTTGCGCCTGGACCTCGAAGGGCACGCCGCCACCGAACAGAGCCGCGGTCATGCGGGCATCGTGGCCGTAGATATCATTGAAGGTCGACAGCGACCCGTCTGGGTTTACCCAGGCGGTGAAGTAGGTGATGTAGACGGGGATCTTATGCTCCAGCGCCACGTGCTGGTCGGGCCCCCCCTGAATGGCCGAAGCGACGCGGCCCGCGGTCCAGCCCTGATCATGCTTGAGGATGATCGTGGCGACCTGATCGGGATTTTGCACGCGCATACAGCCATGGCTCTCGGCCCGTACGTCCTTGGCGAACAGGAATTTCTGCGTGGTGTCGTGCATGTAGATGTCGTGCTTGTTCGGGAACACGAATTTGACGGTGCCGAGCACGTTGTCCGGTCCGGGCGGCTGGTAGATATTGAGGGTGCGGATGTCGACCCGATCCCAATTGATGGTCGACGGATCGACCTCGCGGCCGCCCATATTGATATGAAGATTGTGGTTCTGGAGAACGGTCGTGTCCCAGCCGCCGCCGAACCAGCCACCGCCACCACCCGTCAGATAAGGCAGGAGCTCCTCGGTCTTGATGGAGTTGGGCACGTTCCAATAGGGATTGAACACGACCTCCTGCATATCCTGGCTAAAAATCGCGGTCTGCTTGTCGGGCTTGCCGGCGACCACGCGGGTCGTATGGATGACCTTGCCGTCGGCGACGATGCGCAGCATGAATTCGGGGACGTTGACGTTCACATAGAAGGCGCCGAGGTCGTGGGGCAGCCAGCGCCAACGCTCCATGTTGACGAGGATGAGGTGCTCCTTGCCGCGGTCGGTCGCCTCGTGATGCTGCTGGTTCAACATGCGCCGCGTGCCGGGGCCCACCACTCCGTCAGGGGCGGCGCCGTGCGACTTCTGGAAGTCTTTGACCGCGGCTTCGACGGCATCGTCGAACAGGTTGGCATTGCCGGCAGCGCCGTCCGTCGCGTTCGACGTAAGCTCGAGCCGCTCGCGGAGCAGCGCGACCTGCTCATTCTCGACGCCCTTCTTCAGAACGGGACCGTCGGGAATCTCGACGAGTTTCTCGGTCGGCTTGCCGCCTCTCATCTCGATGAGCTTTTGGCGCAGCGCCTCGAATTGCGGCTGATTCGGCTCGAAGCTGCGCAAATAGGCGGCGGCATCGGAGCGGATGGCGATCGAGTCCAGCACCTCGAGGGGCGCGGGCAGCGCGAGAGTAGGATCGAGGTTGTCCGTCAGCCGCGACGGGTCGATCCTGCCGCCGCGCGCGTCCTTGGCGTATTCGATAACCGCCAGGCTGATCTTCATTTCGGCGTCGGCGAGCCAATTAGCGGCGCCGGTATCGCGGGGATTGAAGCCGCCGGGTTTCGGAAGGTCGTAATCGGCGGTGCGAAGCCCATAATCGTCAGCCTGGGCAATCTCCTCCATGACCGCCTTGCCGCGCTCTGTCAGGCCGTTGTCATCCACCCACAGGAGCGGTTGGTCCGGCTGCGCGTAATATTCGACGAGGGCGCTGCGCTCGCTCTTCTTGGCGTCGTTGAGGGTCGAGGATTTTGCCGAGAGGCGATTCTCGAGGTCGATACGGACCGCCTCGATGGGCGTGATCAGAGCGGCGGGGCCGTCGGGCTCGGCGGCAAGGGCAGGCGCGCCGAAGCCGGCCATGCAGGGCAGGATAAGAGCAAGATCACGCAGGCGCAGCACGTCAATCCCCCTCGGCAAATCAGTTGCCTAATAGTGCCACAGCGGGGCCTGGTGAGAAAGGTCCCAGGCGGGCAACCTGACAGGCGGCTGGGGCTGGAATATGGCCGCGGGCGAGGCCGGAAGGCCCTTTATGACCGGCGCACAGAGCCTTTCTAGCCGCCTCCACCGCCAACAGGCTGTGGCTGCGCCTGCAATTCTTTCAGCAAGGGCAATGGGTTCTCGGGATGCTGCAGGTCGGGAGTGAGATCGGTCGAGGCCCCGCCTGGGAATCGCTTGATGCTCGGATATTTCATGATCGATTTGTCGAAGTCGACGATGACCGGAGAGATCAGCGATAGCACCCAGCCATTGTCTTCACCGGCGTATCTCCCCGGGGATGACGTCATGACGCGCATGGGCGCGGCCCCATTGAAGATCATGTCGTATTTCTCATAAGGATCCATGGTGAGATTGTAGAGCGCGCCGATCGCTCCGAGGTTCGTCACCGGGCCGAGCCACGAGTCTTTCGCCGTGCTGATATATTTCCACGCCATGTGCACCCACGGCTCATTTGGATCGCCGCCGATATCGGCACGGGCGCCATTGAAGGTCTCGCCATCGATGTAAATCCAAGAGGTTCGTGCCGAATGCGGTGCCTTTCCCAGAACGTAGGCGCTGTTATCGACGCTGTCGAAATAGATGGGCTTGCCATCGTTGCCGACCCAATCGTGAGGCGGGGGCGTGAGACCGACCATGCCCGCAAGCGTGGCCCAGCAGTCGATATGCGACATCATCTCGTCGTAGCGGACGCCGGCGGCGACGTGTCCGGGCCACCACATGATGCCTGGCACACGCCAGCCGCCCTCGAACGCCGATCCCTTCTCGCCACGGAACGGCGTGGTCCCGGCATCGGGATAGGCGTCGAGCCAGGCGCCGTTGTCTGCCGTCACAATCACGATCGTATTGGGCGCCTCGCTGCGGATAGCGTCCACGATGCGGCCGATATCGGTATCCAATTCCATCAGGGAATCCGAGTAGTCGCCGAGATGCGACTTGCCTCTGAAGTCCGGCGCCGCGTTGGTCGGGTTGTGCATCTTGATGAAATTGACGTCCATGAAGAATGGCTTGGCGTCCTTGGCATGCGCCTTGATGTAGTCGACGGCGGAATCGGTCTGGCGAACATCGAAGGTCGCGAGCGAGTCGTAGCTGATCGTGCCGACCCTCTTGGCCGGTTCGCCGGCCTTGCCTTCCCATTCGCCGAGATTCACCAGGCTATCGAATGCGTTCTTGAATTCCGGATTGTACGACGGGAACCAGGGATGAAACCATTTCGAGGTGTCGTCATAGGCATAGACGCCGGCGTAATAGGCGGCGAAATGCTTCATCTCGTCGAAGCCGTGCACGGTGGGATAGGAGTCCGGTATGTCGCCGAGATGCCATTTGCCCGAGAAATAGGTCGCGTAGCCGTTCTTCTGGAAGAATTCTGCGATCGTCGGCGTCTCCTTGCGGAGATAGTTTTTGTCGCCTGGAGCCACCACGATCGAGAGCGCCGAGCGAATCGGGATGCGCCCGGTGATGAAGGACGCGCGGCCCGCGGTGCAGCTCGCCTGGCCGTACCAATTGGTGAAGGTCGCCCCTTCCTTGGCAATGCGATCGACGTTGGGTGTCGGATGGCCGAGGGCCGCGCCCCCTCCCGAATAGGTGCCGAAATCCTGCCAGCCGGTGTCGTCGGTCATCAGCATGACAATGTTGGGCCGCTTCTCCTGGGCCACGGCCGACGCCGGTGCCACAAGGGCGGTGAGCGCCACGAGCGACACGCCGATCGTCACGGCAGCGATGGGGCCCGCATAATTGAGCCTCGGCGGATGCCCCTCCAGGGAAAAGCGCGCAATACTGTTCATGCCCTTGATCCTCCCGCTAATAGGCTCTTTCCTCTGCCCACATTTGGCGGCGCTTCAGCGAAACCGCGGCACGGGCGTCGTGGGGGCGGTTGCTGCATTTCGGTACGTAGGAGCTGCGCATGGGAGCCAGCACTGCAGAGGCTGATGCAGGGATGATACTGCAATTCGCGGGCAGGTGGGGGCGATTCCGGGCGGGTGGTGAGCAGTTCGTTTATTGGCGCGCGCTCGGGCAACCGGGAGCCGTCGCTAGGTCCGCGTGCGATGCAGCCAGGATTGCCGCTCGAGCTCGGTCATGCGGGCGCGGAGTGCTTGGTCCTTCTCCGAGGCGACGGCGGTCTCGCGCACGGCCTTGATGAGGGCGCGCAACAGGTCGGCGCGGGCGATGATGCCGACGAGCTTGCTCGCGCGGACCACGGGGAGCCGCGTGACGTCATGGTCGTGCATGAGGCGAACCGCCTCGTCGAGGGCCATTTCTTCGGTGACCGTGATTGGCGCCGGCGTCATCACCTCGGCGATCTTGCGGGCGCTTTGATGGTCGAAGCCGTCCTCGACCCCCGCCTGGCCGGTTACGACCTGGAACCAGCGCGGCCGCTTATACTCCGTGCCGCGCCGGGGAGGGCGTAGGAAGTCCCGCTCGGTGACAATGCCGATCAGCTGCCCTTGCGCATCGACCACCGGCAGCCCGCTGATGTCATGGTCAAGCATCAACTCGCCCGCCTCGAGCACCGAGGCATCGGGCCCGAGGGAAATGACGGACCTCGTCATGACGTCGCCAACCTTCATGGGCTTTTCCATGGCAAACCCCTGATCAAGGCCGCCATTATAGACTTGCAGTCTTGCCGCGGGCGGACTTTGAGGGAAATCAACTGACTTTGGGTTGCTTGGTGGAAAATCCCATCAAGCGGGACGGCGGCCGCTCTATAGTCGGCGGTCGGAGCCCGGGCGAGGGGGGAAGCTCACTTGCGGCCAAGCACGATGCCAAGAAAGATGGACGCGCAGAACGGCCCCGCCCGAGCGCGCCATGTCTTGCTCAGACGCTTCTGGCAATCGGCCTCAGGGTTCTGGGTGGGACGCGCCGCTTGGTGGCTCACCCTGTTCCTGGTGCTGATCGTCCTCCTGCAGCTCTTGGTGCAGTTCTTGCTCAATCTGTGGAACCGGCATTTCTTCGACGCGCTGGAGCGACGCGACGCGGCGGTGCTTTGGACGCAAGCCGAAACATTCGTCGTGCTTGCCGCGGCCAGCATCGCGCTCGCCGCCATCTCGGTCTGGGGCCGCATGACCACGCAGCGTAAGTGGCGCGAATGCCTGACCCGACAGGTGGTCGAATATTGGCTCGCCAAGGACCATTACCGGCGCCTGGACTATCCCGGAAGCGGCTCCGCCAATCCTGAATACCGGTTGTCGGAGGACGTGCGCGTGTCGACCGACGCGCCGGTCGATCTCGTGCTCGCCTTTCTCTCCTCGGTGCTGACGGCGATCATATTCTTGAGCGTGCTGTGGAGCGTGGGTGGAGACTTCACCTTCACTGCTTGGGGCCGGTCATGGACGATCCCCTTCTATCTTGTCATCGCCGTCATCGCCTATTCGAGCTTCTTCTCGAGCGCGATGATCATGGTCGGCCGC
Source organism: uncultured Alphaproteobacteria bacterium (assembly GCA_963820115.1). GTDB lineage: Bacteria > Pseudomonadota > Alphaproteobacteria > Rhizobiales > Methyloligellaceae > Methyloceanibacter. Next base: position 106,315 of record CAWFYP010000004.1, on the reverse strand, counting down.
GGTCTCACCCAGGTCATCGAGCGCAAGAACCAGGCCGAGGCCGAGTTCAGGGCGGCGGCCGATCGCTTGCGCCAGGCGAACAACAATACGGCTCCGACCGGCAGGAACGAGCGCCGGGCGTTGTGGGTCGCGATCCATGGCGTGCTCAAGCAGTGGCTCCACCTCTGTTGGCAGCTCGTGCGCACGACATTGGTATCCCACGGCAATTTCATTCTGGCGCCGGTGGTGGGCTGGCTTCTCTGCGTGCCCAAATATCTCTCTGGCGCCATGTCGCTCGGTGAGCTGACGCAAGCGGCGGCCGCTTTCGTCACGGTGCAGTCGGCCTTCAATTGGCTTGTCGACAATTATGGGCGCATCGCCGATTGGCGCTCCTCGGCGCATCGGGTGGCCGCGCTTTTGCTGGCGCTCGATGCTTTCGAAGAGGCCGATGATGGGGCAGGGGACCAGGCGGAAGGGACCCCGGCGGCCGAGGACGGGACCTTTGCGAGGTGATCGTTACGCCTTGGACGTTGCGCGTGGCTTGGCCGGGCCGCGTGCGGACTTGATCCACTCTGCAAACCAGTGGAACGAGGCTTTGGGCGTGCGCGCTTGCGTCTCATAGTTCACATGGACGAGGCCGAAGCGGATGCCGTAGCCCGAGCCCCATTCGAAATTGTCGAGCAGCGACCAGACGAAATAGCCGCGCACATCGGCGCCTTGCGCCATGGCTTGGCGCATGGCTGCGATATAGGTCTTGAGATAGGCGATGCGCCGCTCGTCTTTGATCGCGTCCTTCGCATCCGGCGCCTCGGCGTGGTCGCCAAATCCATTCTCCGTCACATAAACCGGCAGGCGATAGCGCGCGCTCACGCTGAGTAGCGTATCGCGAAACGCGTCGGCATCGATCGGCCAGGCGATCGGCGTGCGCGCGACCTTGGCGGGTGCCGGGCCGAAGCCGAAGCCGAGCGGGCTGTCCGGGTTCGCCTGGGCGTAGATCGGCGAATAATGGTTGAGCCCGAACCAGTCGAGCGGCCGACAGATTTGGGCGAGGTCGCCCGGTTGCGCGTAGGGGGCGATCGCCTCGGTCAGCTCAGGGGGATAGGCGCCGCGACATTGGGGCTCGGGAAAGGCCAGGTTCCAATAGGCGCCGAACCGGGCGGCGGCTTCCGCATCGGCGGGCGTCGAGGGCCAGCAGGGCTGCACGTTATGGATCGCGCCGATCAGGGCGCCGGGGACCAGCGCCCGCAGCACGTCGACCGCGGCACCATGGGCGAGGTTCACGTGATGGATGGCGGGGTTGAGGCTGGCCGGGCCCTTCTCGCCCGGGGCGCTGTCGCCGAAGCCGTAGCCGAAGATCGTGAACACGGACGGCTCGTTGAAAGTGGCGAATCGCTTGACACGATCGCCATAGCGGCGGGCAACGAGGGCCGCATAATCGGCGAACCAGCCGGCGGCGTCGCGCACCGTCCAGCCGCCGAGATCTTGGAGCGCCTGCGGTAGGTCCCAATGATAGAGGCAGAGCGAGGGCTCGATGCGGGCTTCGAGCAGCGCGTCGATCAGGCGGTCGTAGAAGGCAAGCCCCGCTTCATTGGGCGCGCCGCGCCCGTGCGGCAACAGCCGGGGCCACGCGACGGAGAAGCGGTAGGCCTGCACGCCGAGCTTCCGCATCAGCGCGATGTCTTGCCCATAGAGGTGATAATGATCGCAGGCGATGTCGCCCGTGTCGCGATTGGCGACGCGGCCGGCCGCGCCGAAGCTGTCCCAAATGCTCAAGCCTCGTCCGTCCTCGTGGGTCGCGCCCTCGATCTGGAAGCTCGAGGTGGAGACTCCCCAGATGAAGTCGCGCGGCCAGGCCGGCTTGGTGCGTGTGCTGGGCGGCGCTCGCGAAGATTTGGGCGCGGGCTTGCTCAATGTTTCCGCGCCGCTTCCGGTCGCGGCTCCTCTTTGATCACGTCGGTCGCCTTTTTATCGGTGCGCAGGCCGAGAAACACCGGGTGGCGCATCTCGCCCTTCGCGGTCCATTCGGTGAATTTCACCTCGCCCACGAGCTTCGGGCGCACCCAAGTGGTGTTGGCCTCGTCCGGCACTTTGGCGGCAAAGGGCTTCCGCGCGGTGATGAGGGGGACGAGCTTGGCATGGATGGATTTGAGCGCGGTGTGGTCGAAGCCCGTGCCGGCGCGGCCGACATATTTCCAACCGTCGCCCTGGCGCACGGCGAGCACAAGGGCGCCGAAATATTTGCGGGAGCGGCGTGGGGCGGTGAAGCCCGCGATCACGACCTCCTGGCCTTCGGACACCTTGACCTTGAGCCATTCGCGCGTGCGCCGGCCGGAATAATATTTGCCGCTGGCGAGCTTGGCCATGACGCCTTCTTCGCGCGCACGCTTGGCGCGGTTGAAGGCGGCGATGCCCTTGCCCACCACATCGGTGCTGTAATGCAGGAGCGGGCTCTCCGGCAGCACGGCCTCGAGCGCTTCTTTGCGCTCCGTCAGCGGCCGGTGCCGGAGATCCTTGTCGTCGAGATAGAGCAGATCGAACACGCAATACATGAGACGCGCGGCCTCGCGCCCGGCGTTCTGCAACAGCTGAAAGCGCGATCGGCCTTGCGCATCGAGCGCCACGAGCTCGCCGTCGAACACCGCGCGATGCGAGGTGGCGCGCAAGGCCGTGCAGACGGACAAATATTTGTGCGACACGTCGAGGCCGTTGCGCGAGTAGAGCGTGGCCTTGCCGCGTTCGACCAGTGCGATCACGCGGAAGCCGTCCCATTTCGTCTCGAACACCCAATCGGGATCGTCGAACGGCTTGTCGGTGAGGGTCGCAAGCATCGGGCGGAGGTCGAATTTCATCGCGGCTCCAGCAGCGTATATCCCTTGCTTAACAGCCTCGCCGCGCCGGACCAACTCCGGCGTCCCGGCGGTCATAGCCAATGTACATCCGGTGTCTTACGGGGAACGGCCGCGGCTGTCTGGCGCGGATGGCCGAGGATGATGGGCGCCACGGGAGCGACCTCTGCGGGCAACCCAAGCTTTGCCTTGCCGTCCTCGGTGCCGAGCCAGCCTTGGGCGAAGCCGATCCAGCACGTGCCAAGGCCTTTGGCGTAAGCCCCGAGCATCAGGTTCTGGGCGGCGAGCGCGCAATCCTCCACGCCCCAGGCCCCTGCGTCGCTCGCGCCGATCACGACCAGCACCGGTGCGTGATAGAAAATATGGAAATTCGGGTCACTCAGCATGTCGCGATAGCGACCTCCGCGGGCGGCGAAGGGACTTTTGAGCATAAAGGCCTTGGCCGCGTCGGAGATCTGGCCGAGCAGCGCCTTGTCCTTGATGACGACGAAGGACCAGGGCTGCTGATTGACCGCGCTCGGGGCCTCGACGGCGAGACCGATCAGCTCCTTGACGACGCTGTCCTCGACACTCTCCTCGGTATAGTCGCGGACCGAGCGGCGTCCCTTGATGGCCTCGATCACGTCCATGGCGTTCCTCGGCTCGCCCCGCGCGTGCGAGAGGCGCTCTGCGCTTCGGCTTGGGCGACGTGCTGCTTGACGGTGAGGAAGCTGTCGGGCGCCACCGACAAAGAGTTGATGCCGCAATTGACCAAGAATTCGGCGAATTCCGGACGGTCGCTCGGCGCCTGACCGCAGAGTCCCACTTTGGCGCCGGATTTGTGCGCCTTGTCGATCACGGTGCGGATCATCCATTCGACTGCCGCGTCCTCCTCGTCGAACAGGGGCGCGAGCAGGTCCGAGTCGCGATCCACGCCGAGGGTGAGCTGAGTGAGGTCGTTGGAACCGATGGAGAAGCCGTCGAAGCGCCGGGCGAATTCGGACGCCAGCACGACATTGGAAGGAATCTCGCACATGACATAGATCTCAAGGCCGTTCTCGCCTCGATTCAGACCATTCTCCGCCATGACCTGAAGCACGCGGTCGGCCTCGGCAAGGGTGCGGCAGAAGGGGATCATCACCACCACATTGGTGAAGCCGAGCTCCTCCCGCAGGCGCTTGATCGCCCGGCATTCCAGCGCGAAGCCGTCGCGGTAGCGCGGCGAGTAATAGCGCGAGGCGCCGCGGAAGCCGAGCATCGGGTTTTCTTCCTTGGGCTCGAACGCCGCGCCGCCCAAGAGGTTGGCGTATTCATTGGTCTTGAAGTCGCTCATGCGGACGATCACCGGCTTGGGATAGAGCGCGGCGGCGATGCGAGCGAGCCCGCGCGAGAGTTGGTCGACGAAATAGTCGGTGCGGTGCGGGTAGCCTCGGGTCAGCGCGGCGATGGCGGTCTTGGCGGCTTGGTCGGCAAGCGTGTCGAATTGGACGAGCGCCATCGGATGCACCTTCACCTGATTGGAGATGACGAACTCCATGCGGGCGAGGCCGACACCATCGGCGGGAAGCCGCCACCAGCGGAAGGCGGATGCCGGATTGGCGAGGTTTAACATGACCTTAGTGTGGGTGGTGGGGACGGCAGCAAGGTCGATCTCCGTCACCGCAATCTCGGCGGTGCCCTCATAGACGAAGCCTTCATCGCCCTCGGCGCAGGAAACGGTCACCTTCTCTCCCGGCCTGAGCATTTCGGTGGCGTTGCCGGTGCCGACCAATGCGGGCAGGCCAAGCTCGCGGCTTACAATGGCGGCGTGCGAAGTGCGGCCGCCGCGATCGGTGACGATGGCCGCCGCCCGCCTCATGATGGGTACCCAGTCGGGATTGGTGGTGTTGGTCACGAGCACGGAACCCGGCACGAAGCGGCCGATGTCCTTCGGATCGTGGATGACGCAGACGGGCCCGGCGACGGCGCCACCGCCGATGCTGAGCCCCGAGACCAGCGTCCGCCCTTTGCCCGTAATGCGATAGCTCTTGGCGAGCGCGTCGTGCCGCCTTGATTGCACGGTCTCCGGGCGCGCTTGGACGATATAGAGCTCGCAGGTGCGCCCATCCTCGGCCCATTCGATGTCCATGGGTACGCCGTAATGCCGCTCAATGGCGCAGGCCGAGCGGGCGAGTTGCAAGATCTCGGCCTCGGTGAGGACGAAGGACCCGCGCTCGGCCTCGGTGGTGGGGACATTTCGCGTCGGCGCGGCCTCGCCTGAGGCGTAGATGAGCTTCTCCGCCTTGCCGCCGAGCTTCTTATGGACGATGGGCGCAAGATGCGCCGTCGGCAAGCAGCGGCTTGAAGATTTGATATTCGTCGGGATCGACGGTGCCTTGCACCACATTCTCGCCCAGACCCCAGGCGGCATTGATCAGCACGATCTGCGGGAAGCCCGTCTCGGTGTCGATGGTGAATATGACGCCCGCGCCGGCGAGATCGGACCGGACCATCTGCTGCACGCCGATCGACAGCGCGACCTTCAATTGGTCGAAGCCCTTGGATTCCCGATAACTGATGGCGCGGTCGGTGAAGAGGGAGGCGAGACAGCGGCGGCAGGCATCGAGCAAGGCCGCGGCGCCCTCGATATTGAGGAAGCTCTCCTGCTGGCCGGCGAAGCTTGCCTCCGGCATGTCTTCGGCGGTGGCGCTGGAGCGGACGGCTACGTCGGCGTCCTTGCGCCCGATGCGGCGCGAAAGCTCGCTATAGGCCTCGACGATGGCGCGGGCGACGTCGTCGGGCCAGGCGCCGCCCAACATGGCCGTTCTGATGGCGGCGCCCGTCTCGCTTATGGAGGCCTTGTGCGCTTTAAGCTCGGCGAGCTTGGCGGCGATGACGGGACCGAGGCCATTCTCCGCGATGAAGCGCCAATAGGCATCGGAAGTAGTGGCAAAGCCGGGTGGCACCTTGATGGCCAAGGATCGAGATTGTGGACGAGCTCGCCGAGCGAGGCGTTCTTGCCGCCGACCCTGGCCACGTCGCCGCGCCCGAGTGTTTCGAGCCAGAGCACATAGGCGGAGGCTGCCTCAGCGGCCCGGCCGTGAGCCGATGCGGCGGTCGTCCGCGCGACATTGGAGCTACGGGTCATGGTCCACCGCGCCGGGCTAGCGGTTAGGGCGTATGCGTCTTGGTATCACCGCGCATGCGCCGGGCGTGATCCTCAACCTGCCGCGTAGCCGCATCGAAGGCATCGCGAAGGGCGACATAGACATCCTCATGGGCATGATTGGCTGGACCGGTATGACTAACATGCACATCCTTGCCCGGCAGGCTCACATCGATATGGACGCTGTAGAGCTTGCCCTTGTGATGATGTTGGTGCGGGGCCTCGACGGTCACGTGGCAGCCGACGATACGGTCGAAGACGCGCTCGAGCTTTGTCGCCTTCTCGCGTATGCGTGCCTCAATGGCCGGTGAAGGCTCCATGTTACGGAAACTGATCTGCAACGGCTGCATGCTCTTCCTTTCCGGCCTCGGGGTCAGGGGCCAATCTCGATCTCGTTGATGACGTCGTCCACGCCGAAGACGTACCAGGAGTCCCATTCGGCGGCGTCGCGCTCGGCCGCCGAGGTGACGCGCCCCGTCAGGCGAACGACGGTCATGCGCACTCCCACCCGGATCTGCGAGGCGTCGACGAGCGGGTCCTTTTCCAATGCGATCCTCACCGCTTCTTCGATGCGGATGGGGGCGTCCTCTTCGGGCGGCTTCACCACGATGCCATTGATCACATCTCGGCTGCCGGGCACCCACCAGGCGAGCACGCCGGCCAGGCGTTTGGAGGCGAGGCCCGGCACACGGCCATTGAGAATGACGACGCCGTGCTTGACCTCAGTCTCGATCTCGCCACGGGCTTGCGGCAGCGCCTCGCGCACGAGCCGCACCGCGTGGCCCTCGCGCTCCTTGAGGGTGAGCCCATGGAAGGCGGCTTCCTGATAATAGGCCTTGCGCAGATGATCCAAAATGCCGTCGTCGCTCATGGGTGAAGCGGGCTTAACCCTGAGCCGGTCGATGACGGCGCCGATGCCCGGCGTGGCGGCGAGACGCTCGAGCGCCAGCCGTTTCTGCGCGACGTTGTCCATTTCGGCCGCGATCGTTGCCGTGCCGTCGGTGTCGACCTCCAGCGCGACTGGCTTGAAATGCGGGCCGATGCGCGGCTCGCTGCGGATCGCGGCCAGCGCTTTCTCACTAAGGTCGGCCCGGTGCTTCATGCTCTCTCCTAAGCCTTCGCCGGCAGGAGCGATTTGACGGAAATCAAAGGCCGTCATGTGGGCATGGGAATAGGGCTTGCCTGCGGCATCGGCGACCGGTTGCTGGTCGGGCTTGATCCTGGTCAAGCCCGCTCCGCTCGCCTAGGCTGAGACTGCATTTTAGCGGTTCCCGAGGTCCCGGCCATGCATCTTGTCAGGCTCTTGCTGCCGATCGACCAGCACGGAACGACGGAGGCCTGTGCGGCGAGTGCCTTCACGCTCGCCCAGCGCTTCGGTACGCTGCTCGAGATCTTGTATCCCTGTCCGCCCGCTTGGCAGCGGCTGCCTTACTCGTCCGAGCTCAGCCCCTATGCGGTCCAGGAGCTCGTCGAGGTGGAGCGCAAGCAGGCGGCGGTGGAGGAGCGGCGCGCCAAGACATGGTGCGAGAAGCAGGCCAAGGCCCATGCGAAGGTCAAGGTCGAGTTCGCCACTGCCGAGGGATTGGTCACGCCGATAGTGGCCTTCCATGCACGTATGGCCGATTTCAGCATCGTGCCCAGCATCGGCGAGGAGGAAGCGCCGTTCTGGAGCGATGTGCGCGACGGCGCCCTGTTCGATTCCGGCCGGCCGATGCTGGTCGTTCCACCGGAGGCGCCGCCCCAGCCCGCCGACACGGTGGTCCTGGCGTGGAAGGATACGACCGAGGCGGTGAGGGCGGTCGCCGCGGCCGCGCCCTTTCTCCGCAAGGCCAAGCGCGTTCGCCTCGTGGCGGTGGCCGAACGGGGCGCGGGCGACGAAACCTCGCTCACGGCCATGGCGGACTATCTGACCAAGGCGGGACTGGACGTTCGCTCGACCCGCATCCCACAGGAGGGGCGCGATATTGGCGAGGTCTTGCTGCAGGAGGCGGCGACGGACAAGGGCGCCATGCTGGTGATGGGCGCCTATGGTCATTGGCGGCTGCGCGAGCGGGTCTTCGGCGGCGTCACCCAATCGGTCCTTCGCCACACGACCGTGCCCGTCCTGATGATGCATTGACGCGGCGAAGCGGGGTGACAAGCGCATGGGACGGCAACGATGGCTGAGCCGCTGCCCTGGAATCTCCCGCTCGATGGGCTATTGCGTCAACTTCACGCCACGCCCAACGGTCTCAGCGCGCAACAGGTCAAACGACGCCTTGCCGAATATGGTCCAAACGACGCGCTGACCCACCGGCGCCGTCCGCTCTGGCGACAGACAGTCGATCGGTTTGCGAATCCACTCATTCTCATCCTGCTGTTCGCCAGCGGCCTGTCGGCCTGGACGGGCGAGGTCACGAGCTTTGCGATCATCGTCGTCATCATCCTTTTGAGCGTGGTGCTCGATGTCGTCCAGCAATGGCGTGCCGAGAACACGGTCGATGCGCTGCGCCGGTCGGTGGGATTAACGACGCAGGCGCTCCGCGACGGGGTTTGCTGCGAGATCCCTATCGATCAATTGGTGCCGGGCGACGTGGTCGAGCTTAAGGCGGGAGATATCGTGCCCGCGGATTGCCGGTTACTCAGCGCGCGGGATCTCTTCGTGAACCAAGCCCTGCTGACCGGCGAGCCTTACCCGGTCGACAAGCAGGCCCGCGATCTTGCGGTTTCCGCCGAGGGCACGTCAGCAGCGTCGAACTTCCTGTTCATGGGGACATCCGTCATCGGCGGCACAGCGCGGGCGCTGGTTTGCCGGACGGGGCGGGCGACGGAGCTCGGCGGCCTGGCCAAAGGACTTGCGGCGCAACGGCCGGCGGATGCGTTTGCGCAAGGGATTCGGCAATTCGGGTTCCTGATGCTCCGCCTGACGGTTTTTCTGGTGCTGTTCGTTGTCGCCACCAATGTGTTGTTTCAACGCCCATGGCTGGAATCGCTTCTCTTCGCGCTGGCGCTTGCCGTTGGCCTCACGCCCGAGCTTCTGCCGATGGTCGTCACGGTGACGCTCGCCAATGGGGCAAGGCGGCTCGCGCAGCGGCGTGTTATCGTGAAGCGTCTGGCAGCGATCCACGACCTCGGGGCGATGGATGTGCTGTGCACCGACAAGACGGGAACGCTGACCGAATCGCGGATCGTACTCGCCGGTCACGTCGATGCTCTCGGCGAGGCGAGCGATGAGGTCTTCCGGTTGGCCCAGCTCAACAGCGCTTTTGGGAGTGGCATCAAGAGTCCGCTCGACGAAGCGATCCTGGCCTATGGACAAACCGACCTTGGCACTTGGCGCAAGGTCGATGAGATGCCCTTCGATTTCGAACGGCGCCGCGTATCGGTCCTAGTGGACGATGGATCGATGCGCATGCTGGTGGTGAAGGGCGCGCCGGAGGACATCATCGACTTGTCGGTCGAATACAAGACCGCCGGTGGGGACCGGCGCCCGCTCGACGAGCGACATCGAAAGGAACTGCTGGACCGCTTCGAGCAATTCGGTGAACAGGGCTACCGCGTCGTAGGCGTGGCGTCCCGGGCGACGGAGCGTACCCAAGATGACGCCGCCGTCAGCGACGAGACCAAGCTGACCTTTGCCGGCTTCGCCCTCTTCTTCGACCCGCCGAAGGTCGATGCCGCCGCGGCCATTCAGGCGCTCGCCGCTATCGGCGTGGAGGTCAAAATCCTCACCGGGGACAATGAGCGGGTCGCGCGCCATGTCTGCGATGCGATCGGCGTCGAGGTCAAGGGCGCGCTGACGGGGCGGGAACTCATGCAGATGAGCGAGGAGGCGCTGCGCGCGCGCCTGCCCTCGGTCAATTTGTTCTGCCGGGTCACGCCGCAGCAAAAGGAGAGGATTCTCATAGGGTTAAAGCACATCGGCGCGGTCGTCGGCTTTCTCGGCGACGGCATCAACGATGCGTCGGCGCTCCATGCGGCAGATGTCGGCATCTCGGTCGACAGCGCCGCCGACGTGGCCAAAGAGGCAGCCGATCTCGTGCTGCTCGAGCATGATCTCGGTGTGGTGCATGACGGCGTGATCGAGGGCCGGCGCACGGTGGAAAATGTCAGCAAATATATCCTGATGGGATCGAGCTCGAATTTCGGCAACATGTTCAGCATGGCCGGCGCGGCGCTGTTCCTGCCCTATCTGCCCATGCTGCCGACCCAGGTGCTCCTCAACAACCTTCTCTACGACGTCTCGGAGGTGGGCGTGCCGTTCGATAACGTGGACGCGGAAGCGTTGCGACGGCCGGTGCGTTGGAACATCAAATTCGTCGAGCGCTTCATGCTGGTGATGGGGCCGGTCAGCTCGCTCTTCGACTTCCTCACCTTCTTCGCGTTGATTGCTCTGTTCGGCGCGAACGAGCCGATGTTTCAGACGGGCTGGTTCATCGAGTCGCTGCGCAACTCAGTCCTTGGTCATTTTCGTTATCCGGACGAGAGGCCCGCCCTGGCGGAGTTGGCCGCATCCGTTGCTGACCTGCCTAACCCTCGGCGTCGTGCTGTTGGGCGTGCTCATTCCATTGACGCCGCTCGGGAAGCTGTTCGGCTTCGTCGAGCCGCCGCTTGGCTTCTACCTGTTCCTAATCGCGGCCGTTGCTGCCTATCTGGTGTTGGTCGAAGTCGCAAAGCGGTTCCTCTATCGCCGTCGCCAGCCGGTTTGATATGCCTCAACTCCTTGGCCGGGCGGCGCGCCTAGTCTGAAGTGCGAAGGCCCATGGCGCGAAAGGGGTCGCCTCATGATGACCGGCCTGAAAGATGTCGGCTACGTGCTGGAAAAGCTCGACTGGATGCGCGCGAACGGCATCTGGCCGAACGGCTTGCGCTATTTGTGGACCGACGCCTTCGGTCTCGTGCTGCTCGTCTCGCTCTATGCCGCACTCGGCGAGGAGCGCTTTCTCGACGAGGCGGAATGGCTCGTGGCGGAGGTGGAGCGCGTGCTTGGCCGGGAGCGCGGCATTCGCATCGGCGAGGAGCCCGACCGCGACGGCCAGTATTTCCATTACCTCGCCATGTGGCTCTATGCGCTGGCCGTGCTTGGGCGTTATCGCCCGGCCTACCGGGAGCGCGGCATCGCGCTTGCCCGCGCGATCCACGAGCCCTTCGTCGTGCCGGGCAAGGGCGTGATCTGGAAGATGGCGGAGGATTTGAGCGGGCCCTATCCCGGCTATGGGTTCGGCGCGCTCGACGCTTTCGACGGTTATGTGTCCTACCGCCTGTTGGATGAGAAGGGGCTTGCCCGCGAGATCGCCGAGATGAAGGAGCTGATCGACCGGTCGGCCGACGCGCTTGTGATCACTCAGGACCTTGGCCTCGGCATGATGCTGTGGATGACGCAGTTCTTTCCCGAGGAGCATTGGGCCAAGGTGCAGAGGGAGCGCTGCCTCGCCATCCTCGACCGCATGTGGATCGAGAAGAACTATTTCGCCCGCGAGCCTTACCTGCCGGATGTGCGCTTCGCGTTCACCAATTACGGCGTGTCGGTGGGATTGCAGGCGGTGGACGTTTGGCCCGAACGCGTGCAGCGGCTCAATGCCTATTTCGAGACCTATCGCTCGGGTGACGACTATGACCGCGCGGCGATCACCCATGTCATGGCGTGCAATTCACACTTTCCGGGGCTTCTGCTGCGCGAGCCAACGTAGGGGGCGGCAGGATGAAGCGCCTCAGGCGTGACCACGAAACAGGCGCTGCCATGCAGGAAAAAGTCGGCGATGGGACAACGGCTCGATGATGATGTCGCTTACGGGAATCCCGATCCGGCGAAGGTCTCCATTGCCGAGCCGTTCGTTGGGACAGGTCATGGCAGGCGTATGGAGCGTGAGGATCGAGTAGTCCGACTGCTTCAGCTGTGCTCGAAGTGTCACTGTTGAAAGGCGCCTGGTCTTGTGGATCGTATAATCGACAGGATCGCCGTTTACTTCGATGCGGATAGTTTCAAGAGGGGCCAATGCGATTGGGGGCATGCACAAGGTTATCTGGGCCTCGCCCGGGTACGTATAGGGGATCAAGATTTTTGGCCTAGGGTTTGGGCCGGACCACCTGAATGGACGATTGCCGTTTTCCAAGTCATACCAGTCCAAGCCCCGGGGCTCCCCCGTCTGCTCCGTGACGATACGGCCAGCGAGCGCTTTCAAATCGGGGCGCAAGATGCCCTTGTTGCGCCGGTTGTCATCAAAGAGCTGACCTTTTTCAAATTGAGAGAAATCGTGCAGCCACATGATCATGCGGGTTCTCTGTCGCCGGTATTTTTCGATGATGTCGGAGAGTGAGTCATGCCTTTCGATCCGCGACTCGTCGAGAGCGGCCCACTGTTCGTCTGCATCGGGGCTCAGATAAGAGAGGTACCGGTGCCCCGCCGCGAATTTGTGCACGGTGATTTCGTTGGTCGAGGAGAATTGCAGTCCCGCATGCGCGGCGCGCAAGAGGAAATCGCAATCGACGGGCGCGGCGATGCTGCGAGGGTCGCGCCAACCTCCGATGGTATCGATGATCTCCCGCCTATGGGCGAGGGAGGACGGTGGGAAGAATTCCTTGAAGGGAGCAGATGCATCATCGAACATCCCGGTGATGAAATAGGTTCCACTGTCTCGCGGCCCGTAATAGACGCAGCCACTGACGGCGAAATCGAGTCCATGGCCTCTTTCGATCAATGTCCGCAAGCTGTCGAGGTGACGCGGGCTCCAGATGTCGTCATGGCCGATATATGCAATCCAACTCCCTGTCGCCTTGGCGATTCCGAGGTTGTTCGGAGAGCTCTGACTGCCAGTGTTCTGCTCAAGATTGTGCCAGCGCACGCCGCGCGACTGGAAGGACGCAACCACCTCTGCAGTTTCATCCGTGCAGCCGTCACCAACGACAATCAGTTCAAAGTCAGGGTAAGTTTGCCGTAGAACTGACTCGATGGTGGGTTTGATGTGTTTGCCGCGCGCGTAGGTCGCCAACACGACGGAGAAATGGGGTCTTGAGCTCATGACTTCGCCGGCGTGGTTGCTTCGGCCGCATGCCGCTGCCGATGTCCCGGCTCACCACTGATAGGGCACGATCCGCGCGGCGGCCTCGGAATCCCAGGGCAGATCGAGCGCATCGGGTGCCTCATAGGCATACATCGAGGTGGGCATGTTGATGATGATGGCCTCCCACGTGCCGATATTCTTCCAGCCATGATAGAGATTGGGCGGGATGATCAAGAGCCCGGGGTTCTTCTCACTGACGGTGAACTCGTTCAGCCTTCCGAATGTCGGCGAGTCATGACGGCCGTCGTAGACGGCGATTTTGACGAGCCCGCTCACGACGAATAGGCGATCGGTACTCTCCTGATGTAGTCCCCACGCTCGCACGCGCCCTGGCAGCGTCGTGCTGAGATGAACCTGCACGACAGGATCGGCCAGTTCTCTCCAACTCGCGCGCGCCACCTCGGTGACGTGGCCGTCTTCGTGAGGGACGGGTCTGACCGGGCGGAACATCACGCCATCGATGGGCAGAGTACGGAGATCGCCCTGCTCAGTCACCGCAGATTGCTTGGCAACGAGCACGTCGCCGCCGATCACATTCGGAATTTTTGGCACCTGCTGCCGCACGTTGCCCCCTAAGGCCCTCCTGAAGTTGGCAGTTTAACATGTATTTTCGGCGCGGCTTGGCGTGCCTTTGATCCACGAGATCAGCCGTTGGCGGCTTGGCGAGCAGGCTCGGGCCGCGCAGGCTCGAGCGCCGCGGCGATGGCGTCGTCCACGGTCGACAGCCAGACGAAGCGCACGGCATTGCGCGCGGCCTCGGGGATGTCCTCGAAGTCCTTCTTGTTGCGCTCGGGCAGCATCACCGTGGTGATGCCGGCGCGCACCGCCGCCAGCACCTTGTTCTTGATGCCGCCGATGGGCAGCACGAGGCCGCGCAGCGAAATCTCGCCGGTCATGGCCGTGTCGCTCCGCGCCGTGCGTCCCGTCAGTAGGGAGACGAGCGCGGTGAACATGGCGACGCCTGCGGAGGGGCCGTCCTTGGGGATGGCACCGGCGGGAACATGCAAATGGATGTCCGACTTCTCGAACAGGGCCGGATCGATGCCGAGCGACGTGGCGCGCGCCTTCACCAGGCTGAGCGCGGCTTGTGCGCTCTCCTTCATGACGTCGCCGAGCTGGCCGGTGAGGATCAGCTTGCCGTGGCCGGGCACGCGGGTGCATTCGACGAACAAGATGTCGCCGCCGGTGGGCGTCCAGGCGAGCCCGGTGGCGACGCCCGGCACGCTGGTGCGCATGGCGACTTCACTCTCGAAGCGGCGCGCGCCCAGGATGCCGTGCAAATCCTTGGCCTCGATCTTCACGCGCTCGACCTTGCCCTCCGCCACGCGCATGGCGACGTGGTGGCAGACGGCGCCGAGCTCGCGCTCCAGATTCCGCACGCCAGCCTCGCGCGTGTAGTCCTGGATGATGGCGCGAATGGCGTCGTCGGTGATCTCGCACGCTTTCGGGGACAGGCCGGTGGCGGCGAGCTGCCGCTTCATGAGATAGCGCTTGGCGATCTCGACCTTCTCGTCCTCGGTGTAGCCGGGGAGCTCGATGATCTCCATGCGGTCGCGCAACGGCCCCGGAATCGTGTCGATCACGTTGGCGGTGCCCACGAACATCACCCGCGACAGATCGAAGGGGACGGCAAGATAATTGTCGCGGAAGGTCGAGTTCTGCTCGGGGTCGAGCACCTCGAGCAGCGCCGCCGACGGGTCGCCGTGGAAGCTCGCGCCGAGCTTGTCCATCTCGTCGAGCATGAGCACGGGATTGCGCGTCTCCACTTTGCGAATGGCCTGGATGATGTTGCCGGGCAGCGCGCCGATATAAGTGCGCCGATGGCCCCTGATCTCGGCCTCGTCATGCACGCCGCCGAGGCTCAACCGAGCGAATTTCCGCCCCGTGGCGCGCGCGATCGACTGGCCGAGCGAGGTCTTGCCCACGCCGGGCGGACCGACGAAGCACAGGATCGGGCTCTTGCCCTCGGGATTCAGCTTCCGAACGGCGAGAAATTCGAGGATGCGCTGCTTGATCTTGGGCAAGCCAAAATGATCCTCATCGAGGATGCGCCGGGCTTCGGCGATGTCGATGCGCTCCTCGGACAGCTTCGCCCAGGGCAGCTCGATCAACCAATCGAGATAGGTGCGGATCATGGAATGCTCCGCGCTCGCCTCGGGCGTGCGCTCGAGCCGCTTCAGCTCCTTCAACGCCTGCTTCTCGGCCTCCTCGGGCATGCCCGCCTTGTTGATGGCTGCGCGCAACTCGGCGATTTCGGCCTGGCCGTCCTCGCCCTCGCCGAGTTCCTTTTGAATCTGCCGGAGCTGCTCGCGCAAGATGTGCTCGCGCTGGCGGCCTTGTAAGGATTCCTGCGTTTGCTCGCCGATCTGCTTGGAGAGCTTCAGCACCTCGATCTGCTGGGCGAGGATGCGCAACAGCTTGTCGAGACGCTCCTGAACGTCGAAGGTCTCAAGCAAGTCCTGCTTCTCGGCCGGCGTCAGATCGGAGACGTTGGCGATGAAGTCGGCAAGCTGGGCGGGCGACTCCATCTGCTCGATGGCGGCGCTAATCTCCGCAGGGAGGTTCGGCATCAGCCCGATCGCTTCGCGAGCGCGCTCCTTCAGCTGGTGCACGCGGGCGGCCATCTCGGTGGAATAGATCTCGGCCTCGCCCACCTCCTCGACCTTGGCCACGAGGTAGGGATAATCGCGCAGGAAGTCGAGGACGCGAAAGCGCCGGATGCCGCGCGTCACGACATGGTGGCTGCCGTCGGGCGCGGTGACGTAGCGGAGGATCTCGGCCACGGTGCCGACTTTGTGCAAATCCGCCGGTCCCGGCGTCTCGATGCTCGGATCGGCCTGCAGCAAGACGCCGACGGGCTTGTCGGCGCGGGCCGCGGCCTGGGCGCCGGCGATGGATTGGGGGCGGCCAAGGCCGAGCGGCGCCACGATGCCCGGAAACAGCACGGCGCTGCGCAAGGGCAGCACGATCAGCGCGCCTTCCGGCACGGGCGGATGCGAGACAGACGAGTCCCCAGGCCCCGCGGCCGGGCCGGCGGCGAATTGATTTTCAGCCGACGCAACGTGGTCGGTCGATTTGGCGGTGTGTTCGGTCTGGTTCATTCGCTTGGACTTGGCTCTTTCGGTGCTTAGGCGAGCTTGGCGAAGGTCAGTACGAGGCAGCCATGGAGGAGCTCCTGCTCGGCGAGCTGAAGGCGCCCCGATTTCAGCGCGACGCGCCGCTCGAAGCGGCCATATGGAATCTCCAGCCTTACTATATTGGCATTCCGGCCCCGCGACGGCAGGGGGCGGACGCCGGCGACGATCAGGGTCTCGCTCTCGATCGTCACATGCAGCGCCTCGGGCGGAACGCCGGGGAGGGCGGCGATGATCCACAAATGGCGCTCGGTCTCGAGCACGTCGATGGGTGGCTCCCACCGCGCGCTGCGCGACGGCGCGCCGGAGGGCTCGAAGAATTGGCGGCGCAGCTGCTCGGCCCGTTCGAGCAGGGTGCAGGCCTCGGCCCACATGAGATTTCGGGGATCGCGGGTCACGCCAACCTCACTACGCTACAAGGTCAATCTTAACGCCGGGCCGGTCGCCCGGTTAGGACGGCGGTCAATAAAGGGATGCGAGGGCCGGCTAGGAAGGGACGACTTATATTGGTTGCCAGCCGGGCGGTGACAAGGGCCCGCGCCCTCCTCACTTGCAGCCATAATCGGCCACGGTCGCGCTGCGGAGCGACGTATCGCGGCTGACGCAGCGTGCGGGCACAGTTTCGCTCGACACGACGGTAAAGCGGGGGAATTCCGTCACCGCGCGGTCGAGCTCGGCGCGGCGGAGGATAACCATGACGAAGCCGCCGAGCGCGGGGGGGAGCCGCAAATCGACGATCGACGCGGCGAGGTTGAATTCAGGCGGAAAGTCGCGGTCGAGCGAGATCGTTCGGCCCTGCAGGGTCGCGTTGGCGCGCAGCTCGCGCTGATAGGCGAGGAAGGGGGTGCGATCCTCGGCATAATGCGACATGAGGATGAACACCGTCATGAAGGCGGCGATCATGGCCGCCGCCCCGCCGCCGAGCAGCGCGGGTAGGGGACGCGCCGCGAGACGCGGCAGGACGCGTTCGGCCGCTTCCACGACCAAGGCAACGAGGGCGGCGGCGAGCAGGGTCATGAGCGCGTAAGCGTGTTTGCGCACCGCATATTCGGAGGCCAGGCTGAAACCGAAATAAAGCAGCGCCTGTCCGCTATAGGCGGCGACGGTGGCAAGCCCGGCAGTGGCGATGAAGAAGGGCCGCGTCAGGCCGAGCTTGCGTGGGACGGCGAGGGCGAGCAGCCCGAGACTTGCGACAAGAAGCAACCCAGCGACGATGGCAATCGTCTTGAGCCCGATGGCCTGGTTGGTAGCGCCGTTGTGCTCGGCGAGCTTGCGAAAATAGGCGAATTCCGGATGAAAATAGATGGCGGCGACGAAAAGCACGGCGAGCGCGGCGAAGGCGCCGAGCATGCGGCGATCGAGGCGCCGCGTCACGTACCAGTCTTGCCCGAGCTTCACCGCCCATAGCAGGAGGGCGCCGAGCGCGACCTTGATCTGGCCGAGGGGATAGAGCCAGCCGAGCAGCAGCACGAGCAGAGGCACGAGCAGAATCTCGGCGGTGCTGCGCTCGCGGCTGCTGAGCACAAAGAGCGAGGCGAGAAAGGCCGCCTCTCCCGCCGCCTGGGGATAGAAGAAATTGCCGACGATCTCGTAGCCATAAAGGGCGAAGGTCGAATGCAGCGCGGCGATGGCGAGAAACAGCCCCGCATAGCTCATGAGGGTCGCGCCGAGCGATTTCCGTTCAAGCCCGAGGAACACGAACACATAGATAAAGAAAATGAAGATGAGGCTGGCGATGCTCATGCCCAAGAAGGGCTGGCCCACGAGACGGCCGATGGCGCCGCCCAGCATGTAGGCCAGCGGCGCATAACCCGCTTGGGGGTTGTCGACCGCCGGCGGCAGGTGCCAGGAGCGGGAGAAATAGTCGACCATGATGTAGTGCAAGGCGACGTCGACGGAGCGGCCGGCCATCCAATTGCCGAGCGTGAACGCAAGGACCGCGATCAGGGCAAGCCCGAAGGCCACGAGCCAAACCGCGCGCCATAGCAAGGAATATTGCCCGGCACTATTCGAGTGCTCAACGGCCGCTTCCGCCATGGGGAGTCCCGGGCTAAATCAGCGGAGGCAGTTTCCCCCGCAGGTCGTCGGGATCGAGGGCGTGCGGGTGGGTATGGGCCGCGAGAGGATGCCCTGGATCTGGTCCTGGGTGCCCATCCAGATAATGTTCTGGTAGCGGAGCGGATAGTCCTGCCAGCCGACGGGATGGACGCCGTAGAAATGGGGGAAGGGCTCGCCCTTGACGAGCTTGATCCCCTTCCATTTGTGACCCGACACCGAAGCGAGCGCAAATACGGTCTCGCTCGCCAGCGTGGGGTGCAAGGACGGCGCGCCCGGCCCATGCACGTCGATGGTCATGCCAGTGTCGGTCAGGCGATAGATCTGGCCGTGACGGTTGAGCGACAATTCATTGCCGAACAGGAACGAGAAGAAGGCCTGGTTCGGCCCCTTGACCACGCCCTGAAACATGCCGCCGCGGACGGTCAGCTCGCCCGCCGGGGTCTTCACTTGAATGCCGCCTACGGGCTTGGACAGCTTGCCGCCGATGAAGCGGAGTGCGCCCTTGGTGAAGCTCGCCACGAGCTCGCCCTTGCCGCGGCCGGGGTCGTAGACGAATTTGTCGATGACGAGGTTGGAATTGGGGCCGACGGTGAAGGTCGAGCCGTCGAGGAGAAGCACCTGGACGACGCCGGTGCCCGAGGTGTCGATGCGCTCATTATAAAGGATCGACTTGCCGATCTTGAGGATGCGGGGCCCCGCGCCCTGCGGCACGCTGGTCGCCTCCGGGGTGACGGCGGCGGCGACGCCTACGCGGGCCTCGGCAAGCGCCGGAGAGGATGGGAGCAGAGCCAAGACAAGCGCTAGGGCGGCGCCCGAAGCGGCGAATAACCTCTTGAGTTTCTGCATGTTCCCCCGCATTCCCGTTGCGCAATGCAGGATATGGGGAGGGATGGGGGCGGCGGCAAGGCTCCCCAAGAGGACGCCAGCAGAGCGGCAATCTAAGGGTCGAGCCTATTTCTTGCCGGCGAAGATGCCGGTTGCGGCGTAGTGGTCGCCGCTATTGGCGATATTCCAATTGCCGATCACGCCGGCTGGCTGGAGCCCCGCTCCCGGGCTGCTGACGAACGACCCTGCCGCTTTGCCAGCCAAGGCACCGATAGGGCCGCCGCCACTGAGGTCGCCTGAGAATTGGTTCGGACCCCCAGTGGGCACACCCGGCATCGTCATTTGGCCACCGAAGCTCAAGCCGTTCGGCGTCACCGACGTATCGAAATGAGTGATGCTGAAGTCGCCGGAGCGGGAAGCGAAGTTCCAGTCCATGCCCATATTGCCGGTGGCGACATAGGTGATGGCGCCCTGGCCGCTGAGGTCGTTGGCCACGGTGCCGATGACGTTACCGCTATAGGTCGCGCTTCCGCCGAGGGGCAGAGTGCCGACGGTGTCCGGCACGACGTCGCCGGCGACCCACCAGCCGAGATGCGCGTCGACGGTCATGTTATCTGTGACAGGGGGCCCGTCATTATTCTGGTGTAAATCCTCGAAGCCGGCATGCGCGCCCCAGGCGCCCCACTTCAAGAAAGCGCAATCTTGGCAGAAGGCCTGATGCGTCATTTCTATATGCGTGCCTTCGCGGTTGCTGTTTTGCACCACCTGCGGGAAGAGAAGGACGCCGTTGGGACCGTCGGCCTGAAGCTGCTCACTGCTCACGAGATAACCGGTGGGCGCGCTGGTGAGGACGTTATCAGTGCCGTCACCCTTTTGTATGGTGCTCGCGCCTGGGGTCTCGATGGCGGCATAGTGCGTGTTGTCGATGAAGGCCGAGCGCCCTGTCGCGCTGCCATTGGGATCACCCAGGACAAGGGTCATGCCACCCTTGGCCTGATTACAGTTTTGGTCGCAGTTCGGATCGCTTTGGTGCTCGCCATTGTTCAGGACGTGGGTGATCAAGGTCGCCGAGAGCGTGTTGTGCACGGAATCGAATTTGATGGTGACGTCGCTGGTGCTGCTGCTGTCCAGAATGCCACCGCTGTCTTGGCCACCGACGGCACGGAAAATGGCGGCGGCGTAGCCGCTGAACGTGCCGCTGGTCTGTGTGGGCGTCGTCGGCGGTTCGTTGGACCCGACGCCGACGTGGTAGGTGGCGCTGGCATAGGCATCGGTGGGATCGGTGGTCAGGGGGGTGTCGAGGAAGATGTTATGGCCTGCGCCGGTCGAATCGGCGCCGATGACGATGTTCGGGGTGGCCGTGCCGAAAAAGTTGGCACCGTTGGCGCCGGCCACCGTAGCGATGCCGCCGGTGTAGGAAACGTGCTCCTGCGATGTCCCGCCATAAAGTCGTTGGCCGTGATCTGATTGGACAAGGAGTAATCACCAGGAGTGCTGGGAACGAAGAACGTGTTGATCTGAGAACCGCCGCGGCGCTCGCCCGTGAGGCCGGTCTGATCGCTGGCGTTCCCCAGCGCGACGACGATCTGAGATTGCTGCACGACATCGCAGCCGGAGCCGGTGGTGCCGATATAGAAGCTCGTTTGCAGCCATACGCCGTGGCCGCCGGAGGCGTCAGGCTCCAGCACCGCTAGGTTGGAGATTTTTAAGTTCGAAGTATCGTCGATGATGAGGGGCGATCCCTCCAAAGTGGCGAAGGGGGCCACGAATTCTGCACCGAGAACTGGGTATCTCCGTTACCGACTTGCACGGACAGGCTCTGGCGCGGATCGGTGAAGAGCTGGAACTCATGCACCTGGCCTTGCGAGGGCAAAGTGTATTTGTCGCCGGCGATGGTCAGGAATGGAGCGTTGAGATCGACGCCGGTCGATCCGCTGATGGCAAGCCGAAGCGCCTGGATGACGTCCACGCGTTGGCCGAAGGACGAGTTTCCGTGATCCTCGAGATTGCCGAAGCCATTGTATGGCCCGAACAATTGATAGGCAGCAAAGCCCGGTCGCAACACAGCCGACCCCTTGAGGGTGATGGGAAAGACCGTGCCATCGTCAGGACCGCCCGTCGCCGTGCCGGTCAAGGTCGCGTCGGTCACGGTGCAGATACCGAATTGGTCGCACTGACCCGCGGCAAACTCGGCCGGGAAGTCGAAGGTGCCGGCAAGATGCTGGGTGAAGGGCCCGCCGTTAGGGCCAGGGTCTTGAAACGTGCTGACGATGTCGAAGGGGCCGGTTAGCCGACTGCCCGGAGAAGCAGTTTGCGTTGCGGTGGTGGTGAAATCGTCCGAGGTGCTTTGGCTGTCGCCGCCGAGTATGCCGTGTACACCCGGCAAAATGTCGGGGTTGGAGAGGTCCTGCGGGTTGGTGCCGATAAAGGCGGTATAGAAATTCGCATTGGTGAGCACGCGTACATTGGCCGGTGCGGGCACCGGGTTGCCCGACGGGGGGTTGGGCTGCTGCTGTCCATCGATCGTGCTCTGCACGACGTCGCTCGTGCCATCCTGCTTGATCTCGCTCACGTCCACCTTAGCGGTGTTAAGAGGAGGCGACGTGTCCTTGTTGTCATTGGCACCGCCGATCACGACTTGGCCGCCGCCGGATAGCGCCTTCATGAAGAAGGCCGTGTCCTCGGGACGCGTCGGGCGGACAGCGCCGTTATCGTAGGTGTAGCCTATTTCGAAGATGTCCTTGCTCGTCCCACCGTCCGTGATGGTCATGTGGTTGCCGAACAAGAAAGAGGCGAGGATCTTGTGGCCTTCCACGCTGAGGTGGAACATGCCACCGCGAATGGCGAGCGCGCCGGACGGCGTGTTGACGGTGACGCCGCCTTCGTTCTTGGAAAGCTTGCCGCCGACGAAGCGCAGCACGCCTTTGCCCAGGGTGGCCACCATCTCGCCCTTGTTCTTGGCGGGATCGTAGACGAATTTGTCGATGACGAGGTCCGAGCCAGGGCCGACGGTGAAGGTCGAGCCGTCAACGAGCAACACCTGCACAAGCCCGCTGCCGGTCGTATTGATGCGTTGATTGTAGAAGATTGAGTTGCCGATCTTGACCTCGGTCCCCTGCGAGAAAGCGTCAGGGTTGACGGCCGCGGCAACGCCGACCTTGTCCGCGCGCGCGGGGCTTGCGAGGCCGAGCAGCGGCAGCGCGGCGAGCGCGAGACCGGTCAGGAGGAGGGGGCGCAGCCCAAGTGCCATGGCTCTCAATTTAGAACCTCCTCTGTATTCCGACTAGGCCGGAAATGTCGTCAAAGACGGCGGTTTCATAGTTCGATCGCTGGTCTCTGATCTCGAATTGCGGAATCAGCGCCCAGGTCTCGGACACCGGCACAACCACCGCGGCGCGGCCCCAGAACTGGCGATCGGTCTCCTGCTCGCTTGCGTTGATGGTGGGGTCGGGATCGTCGTAGCGCCGGCGGAGGCCGCCCGCGCCGACCTGGAGCGTCCAGGGATAGCGCCAGGCGAAGGGGTTGCCGAAAGTCCAACTGATGCCGGCCGAGGCCCCAAATTCCCAATCGGCGTAGAAGCCCGCATCGGCATTCTCACGCTGGTCGTAACCTTCGACGGTGAAGATCAGCCCGGGGGCAAAGAAGTAGGAATAGCTGCCGCCGAGCCGCGTTTGCAATCCGGTGCGCAGGCTCGAGGTCGGGCGCAGGGTCGAATCGCTGAAGTCGCGGTAGCGCGTCTCCAGCCGCGCGTCGAGCACGCTGCGGTCGGCGGCGTAGCTCAGGAGCCGGATGCCGCCGCCACCACCGGCGAAATATTGGTCGTTGCCGAGCAGCGTTTCGTCGCCGATCCCATAGACGAATAGGCGGGACTTATCCATGCCGATGCGCTTCAGATTGAAGGAGGGGCCGAGCGTGGCCTCGAAGAAATCGAGATCGATGTCGGTCAGCTTGAAGTAGTTGGCGTTGTAGGCGATGGCGTCGAACTCGATGCGGTCGCCCTGGTTCTTCAGGTCGTAGGAATAGTGGATAGTGCCGATGTTGAGGTTGCTCCAGTCGGCAGCGGCGGTGGCGGTCTGGCCGAGGGTGAAGTCGATGCCGTTGAGGGTGACGGACTGATTGGCCGGCGCAGCGTTTGCGTCGCTCTCCCAGCGGAGCGCGGTGTAGAGCGTGGCGGAGAAGGGCGGCGGATCGGCCTGGGCTGCGAGCTGCTGCAGGTAAACGTCCACCTGGCTTCTGATCGAGGCCGGCACATTCGGGTCGGCAAGCACGGTGCCGAAATAACTCCGCGCCACGTCGTAGCTGCCGATCTGGTAGTAGAGGATGCCGAGCTCGAGCTCGACCCGCGGCGTGTTGGGCGCGTAGATGAGCACGCGCTCGAGCGTCGAGATGGCGCCTTCGTAGTCGCCGACCTGCGCGGAGAGCTGCGCGTAGCTGTAAGCGAGATCGAGATCGTTCGGACGGGCGATCATCTGCCGGAGCAACGCTTGGCGCTGCGCATCGACGTCGGCGGGCCCGAGGCGCTCCACGGCGGCGCTGGAATCGGAAGCGGCAAGGGAAGGCGTGTGCCAACCCATGACGAGACATGCGGCAATCGCGACGGCGATTGCCAGTGTCGCCCATCCCCTCATCACGCGACCTATATTGTGCCTGTCCGTAGGCAGACTCGGCCGACCCGTGGGCAAGAAGCCCCTCCGTGGGAGAACGTTAGCCAGCCGAGGCCCCCGCAGCAAGCGGAGAAGCTTCATTTCTAAGGGATTTCAGCTAGCCTGTGGCCTTGCGGGCACGCGGCCGGGCGGAATGGCGACACCATGACGAGGAGCACAGGCGAGCAAGAAAAAGTGCTGGAATTCATGGGCCGCCCGGAGGCCTATGACCCGCGTCCCGCCGGGATTGAGCGGATCGAAACCCACGCGTCCTACGTGTTCCTCGCCGGGGCCCACGCGTACAAGATCAAACGGGCGGTCAAATACGCCTTTCTCGATTTCTCCACCCTGGAAAAGCGCCGCCTTGCCTGTGTCAACGAATTGGCCGTCAATCGGCGGGCCGCGCCTCATCTTTATCTTGAGGTTGTGCCAATAACGCACGGTAAAAACTGTGTTTTCCGTATTGGCGGCGAAGGGTCTCCAGTGGAGTGGGCGGTGCATATGCGCCGCTTCGACCAGGCCAAACTCTATGACCGCATGGCGGCCGAAGGGCGCCTGCCGCTCGCCGCCATGGCGCCGCTCGGCCGCGAGATCGCCCGCTTCCACGCCAGCGCCGACCGGTTCCTCAAGGCCGAGCTCGGCGTCGATTCGCTGCTCCAGGTGCTGCAAGACAATGAGCGGGCCTTCGCCAGCGACGAGACGCTGTTTGCACCCGAATCGGTGCGGGAGCTATCCCACGCGGCGCGCCGGGGGCTTACCGCTCTGTCCCCACTCCTCAAGGCCCGCGCCCTCAACGGCTTCGTGCGCCATTGTCACGGGGACCTCCATCTCCGCAACATCGTCGAGATCGAGGGCGCGCCCGTGCTGTTCGACGCCATCGAATTCGACGATGCGATCGCCACCGTCGATGTGCTGCACGACCTTGCCTTCCTGCTCATGGATCTCGGCGCCCGCGCGCTGACCGGCCATGCCAATGCGGTGCTCAATGCCTATCTCGATGCCGATGCCCATACCCGAAATCTGCTCGGCCTCGAGGCGCTGCCGCTCTTCCTGTCGCTGCGGGCCATGGTGCGGGCCAAGGTGGAGCTGCTGCGGGCGCAACGCAGCAACGAGGTTAGCGACGCCGGCGCCCGCGCGAGCGCCTATTTCGCTCTGGCGATGGATCATTTGCGCATCCGCGCGCCGCGGCTCATCGCCATTGGCGGGTTGTCGGGGAGCGGCAAGTCGACGGTGGCGCGGATGCTTGCCCCGCGCATCGGATCCTTTCCGGGTGCCGTGCATGTGAGGAGCGACGTGGAGCGCAAGCGGCTGTGGGGCGTGAGCGCGGACACGACGCTGCCGGAAGCGGCCTATACGGCGCAGCTCACCGAGACCGTCTATGCGACCTGCCGCAAGCGTGCTCGCCTCGCGCTCGAAGGCGGGCAGACGGTGATCGTCGACGCCGTACATGCGCTTCCCGCCGAGCGCGACCGCATCGCGGCGATCGCTGAGGAGGCGGGCGTCGCATTTGCCGGGCTGTGGCTCGAAGCCCCGCGCGCCGTGCTGCGCGAGCGGGTGTTGCGGCGCGAGGCCGATGTCTCCGACGCGACGCCTGCGATCCTGGACCGGCAACTCGCCTATGACCTCGGTCCGCAAGACTTCGCCGTCATCGATGCGGGGCGCCCGCTGGAGCAGGTGGTGCGCAGCTGTCTTGCCAGGATCGGCGAGGTGGCCCCGCAAGGCTGGCTTAAGCGCGGGGAGCCAAATGGTTAGCGCCGGATTCACCATTTCCTAACGCCGAGCCGGGACAGTCGGGCTGGTGCCCTTTGGGGCGCGCTTTGCTCGGGGTCGAGTCGTGAGTGGCGTGGGTTGGGTCTCGCTTCGTCTGCGGAGGGGCTGTGTAAACGCCGCGGCGCGCCCAAGTGCGCGCATTGCCGTCTCCCTGCTCATCCTCACTGGTCTTGCCTTGGCCGTCGCGTCATGCGGCCGGGGAGGCAATGGCGAGAAGCTCGGCGAGCGTGTTGTCCCGCTCGGGGAGCCCGTGCCCAAGGGTGGGGGAGCGTATGTCACGGGCGATCCCTACCAGGTGGCGGGCGTCTGGTACACGCCGCGCGAGGAGCCGAGCTATGACCGCGTCGGCACGGCCTCCTGGTATGGCGAGTTGTTCCACGGACGGCGCACGGCCAATGGCGAGATCTACGACATGGACCGGCTTTCGGCCGCCCACCCGACACTGCCGCTTCCCGTCTATGCGCAAGTGACCAATCTCGCCAATGGCCGCGCGATTATCGTCCGCGTCAACGATCGCGGTCCTTACGCCAATGACCGCATCATCGATCTCTCCCGGCGTTCGGCCGATTTGCTCGGCTTTCGCGACAGGGGCACCGCGCAAGTGCGGGTACGTTACCTCAAACGCGCGCCGCTCAATGGCGACGACAGCTATGAGCGCCGTTACGTCGCAAACCAGAGCTGGATGCATGTGGCCGCGAATGGCGCCCCCGGAGGGCCGGCACCCGATCCGACCCCGGTGGGGAGTCTGCCCGGCAAAACGCCGCCGTCGCCTGGGACGCCGAAAGATACGAGTCTCGCGGTCGCGGGGCCGCACGGACCTGTCGCGCCTGGCCGCCGCAATAATGGGGGGGGACCGCCGCTGCGAGCATCGGGTGATGAGGTGCCGTCTCCGCGGCTCCTCATTCAGGCGGGCTCCTTTAAGAACAAGGCCAATGCCGATAAAGCGCTCGCGGCGCTGGCCGGGCTTGCCCCCGTCGAAGTGACGCCCGTCGAGGCGGCGGGCGAGACCTATTTCCGCGTGCGCGTGGGGCCGTTCAATGGCGCGACCGAGGCCGGGGCCGCACTCGCCCGGGTCACGCAAGCGGGTTATGCCGGCGCGAGGATCGTTGCGAACTAAGGCACGCTCCCCGGTTGATTTTTGCCATGCGCGGCTCGATAGTGGGACCATCTCCACCTTAGAGGGATGACCGGCGCGTATGCGAGAATCGGTCAGGTATTGTGAACCGTGTCTGTCTTGCGCCTTGAGACTGTGATCCGGATCGTAGCGGCGTGTGCGTTGATCGCCACGGGCGTTGCCTTCATGCCGGCGCTTGCGCGCGACGGTCTGCCGCCAAAATCGCCCGGCACCTTCGAGACCAAGGCCAAGCACGCCATTCTCATGGATGCCGACGCCAATCTCGTCCTTTACGAGAAGGACGCCGACACGCTCATGCCACCGGCGAGCATGAGCAAGCTCATGACGTTGGCGGTCGTGTTCCGCGAGCTCAAGGCGGGGCGGCTCAAGCTCGACGATCAGTTCAAGGTGAGCGAGCACGCCTGGCGCACCGGCGGCGCGCCCTCGGGCAGCTCGGCTATGTTCGCGCCGCTCAATTCCATGGTCTCGATCGAGGACCTCATCCAGGGCATCACCGTGCAATCCGGCAACGATGCCTGCATCGTTCTGGCCGAGGGTATCTCGGGTACCGAGGAAGCCTTCGCCAAACAGATGAACGACTATGCGAAGGAGATCGGGCTCACGCGGTCGCACTTCGTCAATTCAACGGGCTTGCCGGCGGACGGGCATGTCATGACGGCGCGCGAGCTTGCCATGCTCGCCCACTACCTCATCGTGACGTACCCTGACTATTATCACTATTTCGGCCAGAAGGATTTCAAGTTCAACAAGCACACCTACACCAACCGCAATCCTCTGATCTTTTCCGACCTCGGCGTGGACGGGCTAAAAACGGGCTATATCGAGGCTGCCGGCTACGGTCTCGTGGCAAGCGCCAAGCGCGGCGACCAGCGTCTGATCATCGTCGTCAACGGGTTGGAGTCGAAGAAGGAGCGCGAGGAAGAACCACGCAAGCTGATCGAGTGGGGCTTCAAGAATTTCAAACCTTTCCGGCTGTTCGACCAAGGCGAGACGGTGAGCGATGCGCTTGTTTGGGGTGGCACCCAGCATTACGTGCCCCTCGTCGGCAGCGGCGATATCAACATCATCCTGCCGGCCACCGCCGATCCCAAGGTCAGGGCGGCGATCGTCTATAAGGGGCCGATCAAGGCGCCAATCCGCAAGGGCGACAGGGTGGCGGTGCTGAGGATCACCGCGGCCGACTCGACCGCCACCAACGAGATCCCGCTTTATGCCGGCGACAATATCGACCAGAGCAACTTCGCCATGCGTGGTCTCGATTCCTTGCTGGTGCTGGCCTTTGGCTGGCTGCTCTGACCGGGGCCACGCGCTGTTCGGAAAGCCCTAGAGACCCATGCGGCACGAGACGGTCGAGGCCGGTAAGTTCATCACTTTCGAAGGCGGCGAGGGCGCCGGCAAATCCACCCAGGCCGCCATCCTGGTGAACCGCCTGGCGCGCGCCGGCCGCCGGGTGTTCTCGACGCGCGAGCCGGGCGGGTCGCCCCAAGGGGAACAAATCCGCGAGGCGCTGCTGTCCGGCCGCGTCTGGCAGTACGGACCGTTCGCCGAGGCGGTGCTGTTCTCCGCCGCCCGCAAGGAGCATGTCGAGAGCGTCATCGGCGCGGCGCTTAGGCAAGGCAAATGGGTGGTATGCGACCGTTTCGCCGATTCCACCCGCGCCTATCAGGGCGCGACCGGCGGCGTGCCACGGCCGGTGATCACGGCGCTCGAGCGGTTGACCTTGGGCGGGCTCATGCCAAGCCTCACCATCATTCTCGACATCCCGGTCGAGGCGGGGCTCGCGCGCGCCGCGGACCGGCTCGGAGCTGGGGCGCCGGATCGTTTCGAGGCGCAGGACCTCGTGATGCATGAGCGCGTGCGGCGCGCCTTTCTCGACATCGCCGAAGAGGAGCCCAACCGCTGCGTGGTGATCGACGCGAGCCAGCCGGAGGCCGTGGTAGCGGAGGATGTGTGGGAGGCGGTCGCCGAGCGCTTGAGCCCATGAGCGCCGCTCAAGCTTCGCGTGTCGAGATTGACGAGCCCGATCGCCTCGAAGGCTTTTCAACTCCCCGCGGGGTCGACCGGCTGTTCGGCCATGAGGCAGCGATCGCGGAGTTCGGGGAGGCACTTACCCGCGGCCGCATGCACCATGCGTGGTTGCTCGTGGGGCCGGAGGGTATCGGCAAGGCGACGCTCGCTTATTATTTTACGCGCATCGTGCTCGCGCAGAATGAGAGCGGGGCAGGGGACGTCCGCTTGGACGCGATCGGTGCCGGTCACCCCGTCTTTCGCAAGGTGATGGTTCTGTCCCATCCGAACCTGCTTCTGCTGCGGCGGAGCTTCATCGAGAGGTCGAAGCGCTTCTCGCAATGGATCGGCGTGGAGGAGGTGCGCCGCTTGCGCAGCTTCCTGGGCAATAGCGCGGGCGAGCGGGGTTGGCGCGTGGTCGTGGTCGATCGGGCGGACGAGCTCAATCAGAACGCGGCCAATGCGCTGTTGAAGACGCTCGAGGAGCCCCCGCCGCAAACCCTTTTTCTTCTGATCGCGAACGCCGAGGGTCGCCTTCCCGTCACCATCCGTTCGCGCGTGCGCAATCTGCGCCTCGCGCCACTTGGGCCGCGCGAGCTGGAGGCCGCGGTCAGGGCCGCGCTCGCCCTTGACGGCCACAAGGTCGATGAGGCCGTGTTGCGCACGGCGCTCGGCTTGAGCGAAGGCAGC
The DNA here is from genome assembly GCA_963820115.1 of uncultured Alphaproteobacteria bacterium. GTDB lineage: Bacteria > Pseudomonadota > Alphaproteobacteria > Rhizobiales > Methyloligellaceae > Methyloceanibacter. The sequence continues at coordinate 77,064 of CAWFYP010000004.1, read as the reverse complement.
GTGCGGCGCGCGCTCGAGCTTGCCACCGGCGAGGGCATCGCGCTCCACGGCGAGATCGTGGCGCTGATGGGCTCGCTGCCGCAGCTCGACGGCGCGCGCCTGCATCGGCTGGTGGAACGGCTCGGGGGATCGAGCGACAGCGAGTCGCTCGAGCTGTTCGTGTCGCTTCTGCTGGGGCTCATGGAGCGGTTGGTCCGGGCGAGCGCCATTGGCGCGGCCGGCCTTGCGGGACTTTCGCGGGACGAGCAGGCGCTTGCCGGGCGCCTCGCCGATGCCCGCAACCGCGCCCAATGGGCCGAGGCATGGGAGGAAATCGGCCGCGCCAAGGACGAGGCCTCGCTCCTCAATCTCGACCGCGGCCTATTCCTGCTGGAGACCTTCTCGAGGCTGCAGCAGCTCGCCCGCGAGCATCCGGTCGAGCCGGCTTAACCTTTGCGCGGGGGCGTTGCCCGCTTGCGGGGGCGGACGCCCAAGGCTATTCCTCGCGCTATGGCAGAGAAGCGGCCTTATTACATCACCACGGCCATCTCCTATCCGAACGACGCGCCCCATATCGGTCATGCCTATGAGGCCGTGGCGACCGACGCGCTGGCGCGCTTTCGCCGGTTGCAAGGGCGTGACGTGTTCTTCCTTACCGGTACCGACGAGCATGGCGTCAAGATGCTGCAGACGGCGCGCAAGCAGGGCATCACGCCGGCCGAGCTCGCCGACCGCAACACGCCGCGCTTCCGCGCCATGGTGGAGGCGCTCAACTGCTCCAACGACGATTTCATCCGCACGCGGGAAGCGCGCCACCTCCGCGCCTGCGAGGAGCTATGGGGGCGCATGCAGGCGAATGGCGACATCTATCTCGGCAAATATGCCGGCTGGTACTCGGTGCGGGACGAAGCCTATTACGATGCGAGCGAGCTGAAAGAGGCAGCCGGCGGCGCCAAACTCTCGCCGCAAGGCACCCCCGTCGAATGGGTCGAGGAGGAGAGCTATTTTTTCAAGCTGTCGGCCTATCAGGATAGGCTGCTCGACCATTACGCCTCCCATCCGGAGTTCATCGGGCCGGAGACGCGGGCGAATGAGGTGATAAGCTTCGTGCGCGGGGGGCTCCAAGATCTCTCGATCTCGCGCACCACCTTCGATTGGGGCATTCCCGTACCCGGCGACCCCAAGCACATCATGTATGTGTGGGTCGATGCGCTCACCAATTATCTCACCGGCGTAGGCTTTCCCGACGTCATGTCGGACACATTCAAGCGCTATTGGCCGGCGGACGTGCACATCATTGGCAAGGACATCATCCGCTTCCATGCGGTCTATTGGCCGGCCTTCCTCCTGTCGGCCGGAGTGGCGCTGCCTCGCCGCGTGTTCGGCCACGGCTTTCTCTATAATCGCGGAGAGAAGATGTCGAAATCGGTTGGCAATGTCGTTGATCCCTTCGTGCTCGTCTCCGACTATGGCGTCGATCCCTTGCGCTATTTCCTGCTGCGCGAGGTGCCGTTCGGCCAGGACGGACATTATTCGCGCGAGGCGATCGTGCAGCGGATCAATGCCGACCTCGCCAACGATCTCGGCAATCTTGCCCAGCGCTCGCTATCCATGATCGCCAAGAATTGTGAAGGGCGCGTACCCAAGCCCGGTCAATTCACCGAAGCCGACAAGGCGATCCTGGCCGCTGCCGATGGGGCGCTCGCCAAGACCGAGCAGGCAATCGACGGTTTTGCCATCCATCGGGCGCTGGAAGTGCTGTGGGCGATAGTCGCCGATGCCAACCGCTATTTCGCCGGGGAGGAGCCCTGGGCGCATAAGAAGGCGAACCCGGAGCGCATGGGCACGATCCTTTACGTGACGGCGGAGGTGGTGCGGCAGATCGGTATTCTGGTGCAGCCGGTGATGCCGGAGAGTGCCGGGCGCCTGCTCGATCAGCTCGGCGTGCCTGAGGGCGCGCGTGATTTCTCTGCGCTCGGACCCAAGGGGAGGCTCAAGCCCGGCACGCAATTGCTGCCGCCGGCGCCCGTGTTCCCGCGTCATGTCGAGGCGGAAACAACCCCGGCGGCATGATGATTGTCGAAATCCAAGACGCGCGCCCTATCCGCGGCAAAGCTGCTCGATCCGCGCCTCGTCAACGCCTTCGACTAAAACACCGCCAATCACCGTCCGTGGGACTGCGGTATTGCCAAATCGCCTCAGCATGATTGCTTGGACGCGCGTGGTCGTCGCGTCCAGGATGCTATAGCGTATGTGATTGCGCGCGAGGATGGCCCTGACCTGTCGGCAATAGGGGCACCAATAGGCGTTGTATAGAACAACGCGCTTGTCGCACCCGGCCTCTGCCGTCCCTGGAAGCCAAAGCAGCGCGGCCGCCACGGCCGCGGCGATGAGACGGCGATTGACGATAAATGCACCTTTCGGCATGTGCTTTCCCAACTAGGCGTCAGTCGAATTTATATGAGCCCTGAACAAACCGGCCGCAAGATGCTGATCGATAGCCATTGCCATCTCGATTTTCCCGACCTCGCGCAAGAGCGCGACGCCATCCTCGCGCGGGCAAAGGCGGCGGGCGTGGATCTGATGGTCACCATCTCGACGCGCGTGCGCCGTTTTGACGAGGTGCGCGCCATCGCCGAGGCGCATGCGGAGGTGTTTTGCTCGGTCGGCACCCATCCGCACCACACCGCCGAGGAGCCGGATGTGACGCAAGAGGAGCTCGTGGCGTTGGCGCGCCATCCCAAAGTGGTGGCGATCGGCGAGGCGGGGCTCGATTATCATTACGACCGCAGCCCGCGCGTGGATCAGGAGAAGGGCTTCCGTACCCATATCGCCGCGGCGCAAGCGACCGGTTTGCCGCTCGTCATCCATGCGCGCGAAGCCGATGACGACGTGGCGCGCATCCTCGAAGAGGAGACCGCCAAGGGCGCCTTCCCCTTCGTGCTGCATTGCTTCACTGGCGGTGCGGAGCTCGCACGCCGGGGCGTTGCGCTCGGCGGTTATGTCTCCTTCTCCGGCGTGCTCACCTTCAAGAATTCCGCCGCCTTGCGCGATATTGCCCAACATGTGCCGCTCGACCGGCTGCTGGTCGAGACCGACGCGCCCTATTTGGCGCCGGAGCCCTTACGCGGGCGCACTAACGAACCGGCCAATGTCGTGCATACCGCGGGGCAGCTTGCCGCGGTGAGGGGGCTTGGCGCGGGCGCGATCGCGCAAGCGACGACGGAAAATTTCTTCCGCGTCTTTAGCAAGGTCCCGCGCGCGCTGCTCAAGGTTCCGGCTGGCTCCGCATGACACTCAAACTCACCATTCTCGGCTGCGGCACGTCGGGCGGTGTGCCCCGCATCGGCAATAATTGGGGCGCGTGCGACCCGTCGAACCCGAAAAACGTGCGGCGGCGCTGTTCACTCCTCGTCGAGCGCAAGGGGCCTGGCGGCGGTACGACGGTGCTCGTCGATACGTCGCCCGATCTCCGCGCGCAGCTGCTCGATACGGGTGTGGGCTGGCTCGACGGCGTGCTCTTCACGCATGACCACGCCGACCATGTGCATGGCATCGACGATCTGCGCGCCGTGGCGTTCAACGGCAATTCCCGCGTCGCCGTCTACCACGACGCGGTCACCGGCCGGGACCTCAAGGAGCGGTTCGCCTATTGCTTCGAGACCCAACCCGGCAGCGACTACCCCCCCATACTCGATGCCCATGACATCACAGCGGGCGAACAGGTCGCGATCGGCGGGGCGGGGGGCATCATCCAGGCGATGCCCTTCCGGCAAATCCACGGCGCGACGGAGACGCTCGGCTTTCGCTTCGGAGGCATCGCCTATTCGCCCGATATGAGCGACCTGCCGGACGAATTGATTTCCCTGCTGCAACATCTCGACGTGTGGATCATCGACACCCTCCGCTACACGCCGCATCCCTCCCATCTCAGCGTCGAGCAGGCGCTGCAATGGATCGCGCGCCTGCGGCCACGGCGCGCGGTGCTCACCCACATGCATATCGATCTCGATTATGAGTCTTTGCGACGCGCGCTGCCCGCGGGCGTCGAGCCCGCCCATGACGGCATGGTGCTAACAATAGAGAGTTAACCCAAAGATTTATCGTCGCTTTTTGGCCCGCGACGCGATCTTTACTTGACAGAGTGCCGCGGCACCTCCATGTTCCGCTCATATCGATTGCTCGCGATCGCGCGAAGCGGCTGCCCCTTGGCGGCCCTCACTCCCGAGACAATTACCCAATCAATTGCCTGACCCTGTTGCGCGTGGGAGTGGGCTTAACAAGCTCTCACGTTCGTCGCCGCCCGGCGGCGGGTGTTTGATTCAAAGGAACTCAATGACACTTTCTACTTTCGACGGCTTCGGCCTCGCCGAACCTCTGCGGCGTGCGCTCAAAGCCGAGAATCACCTGACGCCGACGCCGATCCAGGCGCAGGCGATCCCCCATTTGATGCAAGGCAAGGATCTGCTCGGCATCGCGCAGACCGGCACCGGCAAGACCGCGGCCTTTGCGCTGCCGATCCTCCACCGCCTTGCCGCCGAGCGCCGTCCGCGCGTCGCGGGCCGTCCGCATGCGCTGATCCTCGCGCCCACGCGCGAACTCGCCTGTCAGATCGACGAGCGTTTCCGCGCCTATGGGCGTGGCCTTGGCCTGAAATCCGCGGTCATACTCGGCGGCGTCGGGCAGGGCAAGCAGGTCCAGGCCTTAAGGGCGGGCGTCGACATTCTCATCGCGACCCCAGGGCGTCTGCTCGACCTTCACTCCCAGCGCCATGTGAGCCTCGCGGAGGTCACCGTCCTCGTTCTCGACGAGGCCGACCGCATGCTCGACATGGGCTTCATCCGCGACGTGCGGAAGATCGTCGCCGCGTGCCGCAAGGAGCGCCAGACACTGCTGTTTTCCGCCACCATGCCCTCGGACATCGCCAAGCTCGCGGCCGAGATCCTGCGCGACCCGGTTCGCGTCGAGGTTACGCCGGCCAAGGTGACGGCCGACCGGATCGAGCAGCGCGTCTATTTCGTCCCGGCCCAGGCCAAGCGGACGTTGCTCACGGAACTTCTTGCCGACCCCGCCATGGATCGCGTGCTCGTGTTCACTCGCACCAAGCGTGGTGCCGACCGGGTATGCCGGACCCTGCAGCAGGCGGGTGTGGCCACGGAAGCCCTGCACGGGAACAAGGCGCAAAATGCGCGGGTGCGCGCGCTCGAGGCGTTCCGCTCGGGCCGCGTGCGCATCCTCGTGGCCACCGACATCGCCGCGCGCGGCATCGATGTCGTGGGGATTTCCCACGTCATCAATTACGAGCTGCCGAACGAGCCGGAGAGCTACGTTCATCGCATAGGCCGCACGGCGCGGGCGGGCGCCGGAGGCTCGGCCATCGCCTTTTGCGATCCGAGCGAGCGGCCCTATCTTCAGGCCATCGAGCGCCTGATGCGGGCCTCGGTCCCCGTAGCCCCGCATCGCCTGTCGCATGCGGCGCCTACGATGTCCCAGCGGCTGCAGCCGGCGCGGGTCGGCGGCAGGCCGCAATCCAAGCGTCGCCGTGGTGGCGCTGAGCGCCGCTCCGACGGCCAACATGCGGAAGGCGTGTTCGCCACGGTCGCACGGGCCCCCAAGTCGCGGAGGGCACTCGCCTTACAGGAGAGGTAGAATGAATCGACTCACCCCGCGTCTGAGCGCGGCCCGGCGTAATGCCGAGGCCGCGTTGACCAAGGCAAAGAAACAGGACCAGAGCCTTAGGCTTGAGCAGGAGCGCGAACGCGAAGCGCTGTCGCTCAAATCGGCGCGCCTGCGCGAGCTGCGTCTGGCCAAGGAAGCGGCCGAACGGGCAACGGCGGAGGCCGCGCCTCCTGCCGCCCGTCGCAAAGTCCGGCGCTCCAAACAGACCTAAGCGAAGGATAAAGCCATGGCGTTCAAGCCCAATTACAACCAGCAGCGCTCGGAGCGTAACCGTGCCAAGGAGCAGAAGAAGCAGCTCAAGCTGCAACGCCGTGAAGAGGATGCCGCAAAACGCCGGGCCGCGCGCGGAACCGACGAGGGGGGGCCGCAAGATCCCGATAGTCCCCCGTCCGACACATAGGAATAGTTTGGAGTAAGCACATGGCCCGTAAGAAACCAGCAGTCGTCACCGGCTTCGTGCTGTTCGACGTCATCTATGAAGACGGTACGCAGACCTCCAACCGCAAGGTGCCGGCCGCCGACCTCGGCGGACTGGACGGAGACGACCCGGCGCGCACCTTCATCGAGGGGCAAGACCGTAAAATCGGCGAGATGTCGGGCAATTCGCGCGGGCGCATCAGGTCGATCGTCCGCTCGCGCAAGCGCGTGGCCTGACGCAGGCTCATCCGCCCGACGATTGCTCAGCGCAAAGGAACCGAAACAGAGACCTTGCCGGCGACGGCCTTATCGGGGGTCTCGCCGATGCTCTCGCTGTAATCCGCCGTAGCGCTGATATTATAGTCATTCTGTTTGGTGAGCGTCACGCCGCCGCCCACGGTGTTCCTGGCCACGCCTGGATTCGCGCCGAAGCTGTCGAGATCGATACTGGTCTTGAAGAAGGCGAAGGGCTCCAAACTATTGCCGAAGCCCGCATCGATATGGCGCTTCAGCTCCGGCCCGGCGCTGACGCGCGCGACCTCGACGTTGGTGCCGGCAACGCCGGAAAGCGCGGCGCTCGCGGTTTCGTCGATATAGGTTACCGCGCCGGACTGCTTCAGTTGCCACCCACCCCACGCCCAATTGCCCGTCAGCTCCGCCTCGGTCAGCATCCGGTTGGTGGCGAAGGTCGCGGTGTCGGCTCCGAACGACGCGCTGTCATAGGCTTCGCCCCAGGCGGCCCTGCCGCCAAGGGTGACATTGGGGGTGAGCTGGTAGGCGACGTATGGACCGGCCATGAAGGCCTCGCCGCCCGCGCCATCGCGTGTGGTGATGAGGCTCTGTTTGGCGTCGTCCAGCTGCACCATGGCGCCGAACAGGAGATCGGAATGCAGACGATAATCGGCGCCCACATAGGTTGTGAGTGCTTCGCCCTCCGTCGCGCCGCTTTGCGCTAAAGGCTCGTGCCGCGATTGCGCCCAGAGGTCGAAATCCGGCCGAACCGGGGTTACGGGCTTCGGCAGAGCGAGGTCGTCGCCGAATTTCGATTTCGCTTGCTCGATGGCGCGGCTGTCGGCGGCGCTGAAGGCCGTGCCCCACTGGGTCAGGCTCGTGGTGAAATTCATCTTGTCGCCGTCGGGTGCAAGGACGAAGGGCGCGGGCACATCCTCCGGCTTAGGCGCCGCAGCGGACCCGTTCAAGCGGTTGGCGAAGCGGTCTTGGGCGGGATCGGTGGCGAGTGTCCGGTCGACGCGCCCCTGGATCAAATCCCGGGTGAGGCCGGGAGTCCCGTCGCAGGTGGTCACGATGCCGCTCCCGGCCACCGGACAGGACTCTGACGCGGTCGCATGGGTTGCGAGGGCCAGGGCGGCGCAGGCCAGTGCCGCGCCGGCAAGGGCTCGTTTCATTTCCGCTAAGCTGCTGGCAGCCATGATGATTTCTCATCCCTCTGGCTGAAGCGTAGCGGCAAGTTGTGAAAATTCTGCGGCGCAGCAAAATCTCGCGGCTACGGTCGGGGGAAGAAAATCTGCCCTGTGGCCTCATTCTCCGCCATGGCAAGTTCGACGAACCGCCCGGCAATATCGTCCGGCGAGGGGAGGGTGTCGGGATCCTCGCCGGGATAGGCTTCGGCGCGCATGCGCGTGGCGAGCGCGCCGGGATTGACGAGGTTGACGCGGATCGGCGTGCTGATGGTCTCCTCGGCATAAGTCTTGGCCAAGCACTCGAGGGCCGCTTTGGATACCGAATAGGGGGCCCAGTAGGCCCTGCAGCTCTGCCCCGCGCGCGAGGTTACGAAGATGACCCGGGCCGCAGCGGAGCGCCGGAGCAACGGATCGAGGGTGCGGATCAGGCGCCAATTGGCGGTGACGTTGACGGCCAGCACGCGCTCCCAATTGACCGAGGCGATGTGGGGGAGGGGCGAGAGACCACCGAGGATGGCGGCGTTACCCACCAGCACGTCGAGGCGGCCGAAGCGCTCATAGAGCGACGGTCCGAGCGCGTCGATAGCTTTGCCGTCGGCAAGATCGAGGGGAATGAGAGTCGCTTTGCCGCCCGCTTGGCGAACGGCGTCATCGACGTCTTCGAGCGGTTTGAGGTTGCGCGCCAGCAGTAGCACCTGCGCACCCTCGCGGACGAAGGCGAGTGCCACGGCGCGGCCAAGCCCGCGCGAGGCGCCGGTAATGAGCGCGATACGATCCTTGAGACGCGGTCGGCTCAACCGACCTCGGCGAGGAAGGAGAGCTGCTTCTGCTGCGGCGGCCCTTCGCGGTCGCGGAGGCGCGTCGGATATTCGCCGGTGAAGCAATGGTCGGTGAATTGCGGATGGGCGGCGTCACGCCCCTCATAACCCATGGATTTGTAAATCCCGTCGACCGAGAGGAATTCGAGAGAGTCGGCGCCGATGAATTTCCGCATGTCTTCGAGGCTGCGGGTGGCGGCGAGCAGCTTGTCCTGGTCGGGCGTGTCGATGCCGTAGAAATCGGGATGGGTGATGGGCGGGCTCGAAATGCGCATGTGAACCTCGCGTGCGCCCGCTTCGCGCATCATCTGCACGATCTTCACCGAAGTCGTGCCGCGCACCACGCTGTCGTCCAGGAGCACGATGCGCTTGCCACGCACTTGCGCTTCGTTGGCGCTGTGTTTCAGCTTGACGCCGAGCTGGCGGATGCGCTGCTCCGGCTCGATGAAGGTGCGGCCGACATAATGGTTGCGGATGATGCCGAACTCGAAGGGGATGCCGGATTCCTGCGAAAAGCCAATGGCCGCAGGCACGCCGGAATCGGGAATGGGGATGACGACGTCGGCATCGGCGGGCGCCTCGCGCGCCAATTGCCGGCCCATCTCCTTGCGCACGTCATAGACCGAGCGGCCGCCCACGATCGAATCGGGTCGCGAGAAATAAATGTATTCGAAGATGCAGAGCCGTGGCGGATACTGTGGCACGAAGCGGTGGCTCTCAAGTCCCTCGCGCGTGATCACCACGACCTCGCCATTCTCCACCTCGCGGACGAATTCGGCGCCGATGATGTCGAGCGCGCAGGTCTCCGAAGCGAGCACCCAAGCATCGCCGAGCTTGCCGAGAACGAGCGGCCGGATGCCGAGCGGGTCGCGCGCGCCGATGAGCTTCTTGTTGGTGACGCCGACCAGCGCATAGGCGCCTTCGACCTGGAGCAGGGCCTCGATAAATTTCTCGATGAAGTGCGCCTTCTCGCTGCGGGCGACGAGGTGCAGGATCACCTCGGTGTCGGTGGTGGATTGGCAGATGGCGCCCTTCTTGATCAGCGACTCGCGCAGAGTTAGCGCGTTGGTGAGATTGCCGTTATGGGCGAGCGCAAAGCCGCCGGAATCGAGATCCACGAATAGCGGCTGCACATTGCGCAAGACGGGATCGCCGCAAGTGGAATAGCGCACATGGCCGATCGCCACGTCGCCCTTCAGGCGTTCGATCATCTGGCTTGAGGTGAAATGGTCGCCGACGAGGCCGAGACGGCGCTCGGTATGGAAATGGGCGCCGTCGAAGCTGACGATGCCCGCCGCCTCCTGGCCGCGGTGCTGGAGCGCATGCAGTCCGAGCGCGGTCAGCGCCGCGGCATCGGGATGGTTAAAGATGCCGAAGACGCCGCACTCCTCGTGCAGCCGGTCCTCTTCGAGCCAGCTCAAGTCTTGATCCCTAATGTCGACGTGCTCTGTCACGGGCGTTCTGGCCTCCTTTAGTTAAATAGGCGCACGCAACAACGCTTCAATCCCTGCGGCCGCTTGCGTTTTCAAACAGCTGGTCGAGATCGCTGCGGGGCGCCGGGCCATAGACCGTAGGCGAACTGGCGACCTCGGCAGGCTTTTCTGCCTCCGAACGCTGGGCCGGGGCGGGCGCGGCAGGCTCAGCGGGGGTGGCGGGCGTGCCCGGCGCGGCGGGCGTCCCTTCCGGCGGGGTCTCCCCGGGCTGTCCTTCTGGCTGGCCCTCCGGCTTCAACTGACCGGGAAGGTACTGCTCTGGATTGAGCGGCATCAATGATTCGATGGCCACCTGGGTCTGCTTGAGAATGGGGTAGGACTTGGCATCGACGATCCAGCTCGGCTGCTCGCGGGCGAGCGCGCTGAACAGGATGAAGACGATGGCCACGAGCAGAAAGCCGCGGGCGAGGCCGAAGATGAAGCCCAGCGTGCGGTCGAGTGCGCCCACCCGGCTGTCCAGAACCCGGTCGGAGATGCGAAAGGTGATCAGGCTCACCACGATCAGGGTGACGATGAAGACGCCGACGGCAAAGGCGATCTGCGCGACGCTGGGTGAGGATATGTAGCCCTCGACCACGTGCCAATATTTTGGGGTGAGATAAAGGGCGGCGACGGCGGCGACTGCCCAGGAGAAGATCGACAACACCTCGCGCGTGAAGCCGCGCACCATGGCGAGAAATCCCGACACGAGCATGATGACGATGAGAATGACATCGAGCCAGGAGATGGGCATTCAGGCTCCTTCCACGGGCGCCGGACACTATCACGATTCCCGGGGATGAAGCATATACGGCCCGGTCCGGCAATGCCGGAATAGCCGGACCGCCCTGTTGTCGCAGGCCAGTCCAATCTCTGGCCAGGCTTAATCCTCCGTGGGCGCCCCAATCAGCGCCACGAGCTCGCCCAACTGGCCGATCGGTACGAGCGTGATGTCCGGCGCGTCGCGGCCGCGCTCGAGAGAAGCCGGCACGACGGCGCGGGTGAAGCCGAGCTTGGCCGCCTCTTTGAGGCGCTGATCCATGTGGCCCACGGCCCGGATTGCGCCTGTGAGGCTCACCTCGCCGAAATAGACGGTGTCCGCCGGCGCGGGGCGGTCGGCGAGGGAGGAGAGGAGTGCCGCGGCGGCCGCCAAATCCGCGGCGGGCTCGCTCAGGCGCAAGCCGCCGGCAACATTGAGGTAAACATCGTGGCTCGCAAGCCGCACGCCGCATCTCGCCTCGAGCACGGCGAGCAGCATGGAGAGGCGGTTGGGGTCGGAGCCCACCACGGCACGCCGCGGGGTACCGAGCAAAGAGGAGGCGACGAGGGCCTGGATCTCTACCAGCAGCGGGCGGGTGCCCTCCATGCCGGCGAATACCGCCGTCCCCGGCGCGCCCATGTCGCGATCGCTCAAGAACAGGGCGGAGGGATTCTCCACCTCCTTCAGCCCGTCGAAGCGCATCTCGAACACACCGATCTCGTCGGTCGGCCCGAAGCGGTTCTTCACCGCGCGCAAGATGCGGAACTGATGGCCGCTATGCCCTTCGAAATAGAGCACGGTATCGACCACATGCTCGATGACCTTGGGACCGGCGATCTGCCCGTCCTTGGTGACATGGCCGACCAGCACCAAGGTCGAGCCGCTCGTCTTGGCGAAATTCACGAGCGCCGAGGCGCAACCGCGCAGCTGGGTGATGGTACCGGGCGCCGATTCGATGCCCTCGGACCACAGCGTCTGCACCGAATCGATGACGACGAGGGCAGGGGCGTTGCCGCCGCCGAGGGTCGCGATGATATTGGCGAGATTGGTCTCGGTGCCGAGTGCGACTGGCGCGCGCTTCAGGCCGAGTCGCTCGGCGCGCATGCGCACCTGCGCGGGCGCCTCTTCGCCGGAGAGATAGACGACCGGCGCGCCGGTGAGCGCGAGCGCCGCGGCCGCCTGCAGCAGCAGGGTCGATTTGCCGATGCCGGGATCGCCGCCCACGAGCACGGCGGAACCGGGTACGAGCCCGCCGCCGGTGACCCGGTCGAATTCGGCAATGCCGGTGGGGAGGCGCGGCGCGTCGAGACTGGCGGATTCCAGAGTCTCGAAGCGCGCGGGCCGGCCCTTGCCGCCGCGGATGGCGATGAGCGGGGCGGGTCCCGACGGGCTCGCGGCCTCTTCGGCGATGCTGTTCCAGGCGCCGCAGGCCGAGCACTGCCCCGCCCAGCGGGGCGAGACCGCGCCGCAGGCTTGGCAAACAAAGGCTCGGGAGGCTTTGGCCATGACCTGAGCCTAGCCGCCGCGGTAGCGCCGCAAGGCGCGTGGCCCGAGATTGGTGAGGATCTCATAGTCGATGGTGCGCGCCTGATTGGCGAACGCCTGCAGCGACACCCGCGGACCGATCACCTCCACCCATCCTCCTCGGCGGGCGAACTCTTCCGGCACTTCGGTCACGTCCACGCTGATCAGGTCCATGGACACGCGACCCAAGATGGGCGCGGGATGCGGCCCGGCATAGACGGAAAGACCCGTCTCGTCCTCGCCGACGGAAAGCGCCCGGAACAGGCCGTCGGCATAGCCCACGGCAATCGTTGCCACGCGAGAGGGACGCTTGACCGTGCGCGTCGCGCCATATCCCACCGTCTCGCCGGCGGGGACGTGGCGAAGTTGGGCGATGCGGGCATCGAGCCGGACCACGGGTGCAAATTCGCTGTCGCTCTCGGCTTTGGCGCTGCCGCCATAAAGCGCGATGCCGGGGCGGACGAGATCGTAGTGAAAGGCGCGGCCCAACAGGATGCCCGCCGAATTGGCGAGGCTCGCCAGCGCCTTGGGTAGCTTCGCGCGCAGCCGGTCGAACAGGCTTCGCTGTGCCTCGCTCTTCGGGTGCGCGGGCGTGTCGGCACAGGCGAGGTGACTCATGATGAGGGTAAGGTCGAACGCGGACCATAGCCCGCTTTGCTGGGCCACAGCCTCGACCTCGGCGGTGGAGAGGCCGAGCCGGTTCATGCCGCTATCGATATGGATGGCGGCGGGGCGCTTGCTGTCGGAGCGGGGGGCAACGCCGGCCCACTCTTCGATCTCGGCAAGGCTGTTCAGCACCGGACGCACATCCGATGCCGCGAACCGAGACGCCGTGCCGGGGAACAGGCCGCCGAACACATAGATCGTGGCTTCCGGCAGAAGCGCGCGCAAGGCTTCCGCCTCGGTAAGGGTGGCGACGAAGAAGGTTTTGCAGCCTGCGCGCCACAGCGCCGGCGCCACCTGCTCCATGCCGAGCCCATAGGCATCGGCCTTGACCACGGCGGCGCATTCGGCGGGGCTGGCGAGCGCGGCGAGCCGACGGTAATTGGCGGCGATGGCGTCAAGATCGATAGTCAGGATGGCGGATGCGGCGGCCTCGACCATCTCCCCCGCGTCGTCCAGGCCACGCCGCGGGGATGCGGGTTTCACTCCCGCCGCTCCGGCAGACGCTGCTCCGCCGCGAGGTTGCTGAACCGCGTATATTCCGGCGTGAATTGGAGCGTCACGGTGCCGGTCGGACCGTGCCGCTGCTTGCCGATGATCACGTCGGCCTTGCCGGTCACCATCTCCATTTCGGTCTGCCACTGCTTATGCTCTTCGGTGTTCTCGCGCGGTTGCCGCCGCTCGACATAATATTCCTCGCGGAACACGAACAACACCACATCGGCGTCCTGCTCGATCGAGCCCGATTCGCGCAAATCCGCGAGTTGCGGGCGCTTGTCCTCCCGATTCTCTACCTGGCGGGAGAGCTGGGAGAGCGCCAGCACCGGCACATGCAGCTCCTTGGCCAAGGCTTTGAGCCCGGTGGTGATCTCGGACACCTCCTGCACGCGGCCTTCCGCCGCCCGCCGCGAGGAGCCGGACAGGAGCTGCAAATAGTCGACGATAATGAGGCCCACGTCCCGCTGGCGCTTGAGCCGACGGGCGCGGGCGGCGAGCTGGGCCACGGTGATGCCGCCCGTCTGGTCGATATAGAGAGGCAGGCTCTGCAGCTCTTGGCTGACCTCGACGATGCGGTCGAACTCCTCCAATTCGATGCGCCCGCGGCGGATGCGCTCGGATGGGATATAGGCCTGCTCGGAGATGATGCGGGTGGCGAGCTGCTCGGCGGACATTTCCAGCGAGAAGAAGCCGACCACGGCGCCGTCCATCGGGTTGCCGGAATCGGGATCGACCCGGTAGCTCCGTGCCACGTGATAGGCGATGTTGGTGGCGAGCGCCGTCTTGCCCATGGAGGGGCGTCCCGCCACGATGACGAGGTCGGAGGGTTGCAAGCCGCCCATGCGGTGGTCGAGATCGGAAAAACCCGTGGCGAGGCCTGACAGGCCGCCATCGCGGCGATAGGCATTCGCCGCCATGTCGATGGCGTCGGTCAGCGCCGAGGAGAATGGCTCGAAGCCCGAGCCATATTTGCCGGTCTCGGCCAGCTCGTAGAGCTGCTGCTCGGCATTCTCGATCTGCGCCGAGGGCGGCGCGTCGATCGGCGAATCAAAAGCGGTGTTGACGAGGATCTCGCCGATGGCGATCAGCTGGCGGCGGATGGCGAGGTCGTAGACGGTGCGGCCATAGTCCTCGGCATTGATGATGGTCGTAGCATTGGCGGCAAGGCGGCCGAGATATTGCGGGACGGTGAGCTCGCCGACTACCTCGCCGCCCTCGAAAAACGTCTTGAGCGTGATCGGCGTGGCGCGCTTGCCGCCGAGGATCAATTTGGCGGCGGTGTCATAGATGCGGCCGTGCAGCGCGTCATAGAAATGGGCTTGCTTCAAGAAGCTCGAGACGCGGTCGATCGCCTCGTTGTTGACGAGGATGGCGCCGAGCAGCGCTTGCTCGGCTTCGAGGTTATGCGGGGGTGCGCGGAAAGTGGGCATTTCGGCCGGGGTCGGCCGCGCACGAATCAGGGCATTGGTCATGACTCACCTAAGCACATCCGTCGCGAGGAACCAGATGGGAGGGCTGTGGAGATCGTGGAGAGGGCGGTTTCGCGCACAGGAGCCGCTCAGCGCTGGCCGGTCGTTGCCCTAGGAATGGGCTCGGCCGCGCGACCTCAAGCGGCCGAATTGAGGCGCCGATCGCCGCGCTTCCCTGACCGCTAGCTCGACGCGGTTGCTTCGCCCTCGGGCGCCACCTCGCCTGCTTCCGGTTCGGGAGCAGGGGCCTCGACGCCTTCCTCGAACAGCGCCTCGGCGGCGCGACGCGCGGCTTCCGCCGCCTCCTCGGCCTGGCCCTGGCCGTAACGGTCTCGCCCCGGGCTTGCCGCGCGGCCTCGTCGAGCGAACGCGCCACATTGATGGTGACGCGGGGCGCGACTTCGGCATGAAGGGCGATGCGTAACTCGTGCAGGCCGAGCATCTTGATCGGCCGGTCGAGCACCACCTGGCGGCGTTCGACGGAGAAGCCGCCTTCCGTAACGGCCGTGGCGATATCGCGGGTGGAGACCGAGCCGTAGAGCTGGCCCGCATCGCCCGCCTGGCGGACGATGACGAAGCTCTGGCCGTTGAGCTTGTCGGCGACGCTCTGCGCCTCGGTCTTCAGCTTGAGATTGCGGGCCTCGAGCTGGGCGCGGTCGCGCTCAAAGCGCTCGCGGTTCGTCTTGGTGGCGCGCAACGCCTTGCCCTGGGGCAGGAGGAAGTTGCGGGCAAATCCGTCCTTGACGGTGACGACGTCACCCATTTGTCCGAGCTTGCCGATGCGCTCGAGCAGGATCACTTGCATGGTGTAGAACTCCTATTGTGGTCCAATGTCTCAATCCGGGCCGGGCGGCTGCCCGCGCATGGCGGCACGCTCGCGCAGATGCAGCATCGGCTCGGCGAGGCCAAGCACGGCGACGGCTATCGCGACCCAACCCAAAAGCACGATGCCCAAATAGATTGCGGTGAGCAGCAACCCGCGGAAGGGAAGCCCCCGGCTATAGGCGTGCAGGACGGCGAGACCCTGCAGCACATAGGCGAACAGCAGGGCGCCGGCCAATCCGGTGGCAAGCAGTCCCGCGACGCCCGGCAGAAAGCACAAAGCGAGCGCGCCGGCGAACAGCAGCAGGAAGGCGTTGGGCAACTCGAGCGAGTCGAGCTGAGGCCATGGCCGGAGCGCTCGGCCCGACGCCTCCACGATCAGTCCGGCCAGCCACATATTGAACAGCGTGATGGATAGCCAGAGGACGGCGAAGGCTGCGGGAAGGGCTGCGGGCGAGCACGCTGCTCAGCCTGGCGATGTTGTCCTCGGTGAACAGGGTGCCGTCGGGATCGAGCTCTTTCATCGCGCTGTGGTCGAGAAGGGTCCGGATGGATTCGCGGTAGGAGTCCGCATCGTAGCCGAGCATGAGAATCATGGCGCCCGCCAGGATCCCACCGAGCAGGGCGGCCCAGCCCACAAGGCGCCCGGGCGGATACCATTCCAGGGCGGGGGCGCTCGCTTCCGCCGCAGTCGGCACGGGCCGCGACAGCAGCGCCAGGTAACATAAGACGGCGATCGGGACGCCCATGGAAAAGGTGAAAAAGGCGGCGGTCGGCAGCCCAAGCAGGGCAGCGACGAGGAGCGTACCGGTCAGCGCCGCCAAGCCGGCCGCGATCGAGCCCCAGCCCAGTCCGGCGAGGCATAGCGGCAAGGGGGCAAGATAGAAGAGAATGCCGGCAAGCGCGGTCGCCGTTGCCGCCGACGAAAAGAGCGCGGCCGAAACGAGGCCCGCGGCCGCGCCGATGATATAGGCTATTGGCATTTTGCTCGCTGTCCCGCCTCCTTGGCAAAAGCGGTTAGAGGCGGCTTGCCTCAACTTTCCGGCCGAAGCCGAATGTCGCGCCCGGCCTCGTTACTGAATGAGGTAGGGCAATAGGCCGAGGAAGCGCGCGCGCTTGATGGCGCGAGCAAGCTCCCGCTGCCTCTTCGCCGACACCGCCGTAATGCGGCTTGGCACGATCTTGCCGCGCTCCGACACGTAGCGCTGCAAGAGCTTCACGTCCTTATAGTCGATCTTCGGTGCCTTATCGCCGGAGAAGGGGCAGGTCTTACGCCGGCGGTAGAACGGCCTGCGGGCCGCGCTTTGCGTCATGCTCACAGGGTGTCCTCCTCGCTCGCCTCAACCACCACAGCCTCCACGGGCGCAACCTCTTCCCGGGGTGGGCGAGGGCTGTAGTCGCGATCCCGATCGCGTCGCGGACCGCGGCGGCCATCGCGATCGCCACGATCACCACGATCGCGGTCGCCACGGCCGTCACGCTCGTCGCGATCGGCGCGGCGCATCATCGGGGAGGGAGTCGCTTCGTGCTCATCGACCTTGACGGTGAGAAAACGAATGACGTCGGTCGAAAGGCGCTCCTGCCGCTCGAGCTCGGCGACCGCTGCCGGCGGCGCATCCAAATTCATGAGCGCGAAATGGGCCTTCCGGTTCTTCTTGATGCGGAAAGCGAGGGACTTCACGCCCCAATATTCGGTCTTGCCGACTTGGCCTCCGCCTTGCTCGATGAGCGAGCGGAAATCCTGCAGGAGGGTGTCGACTTGTTGCGCCGAGATATCCTGGCGTACGAGAAACACGTGCTCATAGAGCGGCATGCTCGGCCTTTCCTTCTTCCTTCAGCCCCGGCGCTAAGCCTCACATGGGCACTTCGGAAGGAAAGGCCCAAGAGACCCCAAGGGAGTGGAGACACGGGAGGGTGGCCTTCAAGGCCTGTCCACGTCGAGCGCGGATCCTCCGTTCAGCCTCCAACCGGAGCGGTTGATGTTCGCGTCTTATAAGCGTTTGTCGGCGCTTTGCAAGGGCATCACCGGCCCCCGCCAAGGCATAGCTTATTCCGGCGCGGCCCCGGTGGAGCACTCCGCCTTCTTGCCCTCGGTCACGGAATACGCCACGCAATTGTCCTTGGCATAGACTTCGATCACGTCGAAATTGCCGACGGGCGCATCCGCATAGGAGGCCTCGATGGTGACCGGGGTGAGCACTTGCGCAGCGACATTCTGGGGCGCCCGGCCGCGAGCGTCGAAGGAGAAGATGCGGTTCTTGGGGTCGCCGACACGGTAGACGAGCTGAAGCTCCCCAAATCCCGGCGTCGGCGCTTCGGCCTTAACCGTGATGCTCAGAACCGGCGGGTTCGCCTTGTCGATCGCCACCGATAAATCTTCCACATGGATGAGTTCGACCAGCGCCGGATCCGGCGGCAGTTTGGCTTTCCACGGCCAGGGCAGCGGAGCGGCGGCGAGGAGCGGCACGGTAAGTGCCAGCGCTGCGGTGGCGGCAAGCGCGACGGTGACGGCTAGGCGCTTCATGCGGATACTCCCTAAACGCAACAAACGATCAGTATTGATACGGAAACGCGGTTCCCGTCCAGGGGTTCGCGCCTGGCGGACCGCATCGGCTTGACAGCCCAGACGCAAACGGTGTCTTTGACTGCACTTCATGACCCTCCTCTCCCCGCCGATCCCCATTCCCGCATGAGCGTTGCCTTCATTTTTCCTGGTCAGGGAAGCCAAGCGGTCGGGATGGGTGCCGAGCTCGCCAAGACCTATGCAAGCGCCCGTGCCGTCTTCGCCGAGATCGATGACGCGCTTGGCCAGCCCTTGAGTAAGCTCATGTGGGAGGGGCCTGAGACCGAGCTGACGCTCACCGAGAATGCGCAGCCGGCGCTGATGGCCGTCTCGCTCGCGGCGCTTAAGGTGCTTACCGAGGAGAAGGGGCTCGAGCTTCCGGAAAGCGTTGCCTTCGTGGCGGGCCACTCGCTCGGCGAATATTCGGCGCTTGCCGCCGCGGGGAGCATGAGCGTGCCGGATACCGCGCGGCTCCTGAAGATTCGGGGACGCGCGATGCAAGAGGCGGTGCCGGTGGGTGAGGGCGCCATGGCGGCGCTGCTCGGCGCCGATTTGCCCAAGGCGCAGGAGCTCGCCGCCGCTGCCGCCGGTGGCGAGGTCTGCGAGGCGGCCAACGACAATGCTCCAGGGCAAGTGGTGATTAGCGGCGCGCGCGCGGCGGCGGAGCGGGCGATCGCGCTCGCGCCTAAGTTCGGGGTCCGCCGTGCCGTGCTGCTGCCGGTGAGTGCGCCCTTTCATTGCGCGCTGATGCAGCCGGCGGCCGATGTCATGCGCGCGGCCCTGGCCGAAATCGACATCAAGGCGCCAGCGGTGCCGCTTGTCGCCAATGTGACGGCGGCGGCGCTCACCGATCCGGCCGAAATTCGCGCGCGTCTCGTCGAGCAGGTCACCGGCATGGTGCGGTGGCGGGAGTCGATGCTCTATTTGCAGAGCCAGGGGGTAGATCGGGTGTACGAAGTGGGCGCGGGCCGCGTGCTTGCCGGCATTGCGCGGCGTTTCGACGGGCTCGCGGCGGCCAGTGTCGGCAGCCCGGATGAGCTCGAAGCCGCCGCGGCCGCGCTTCTCGCCTAGCGCAAGGAAGGAGAGCCTCAATGTTCGATTTGACAGGGAAGGGCGCGCTCGTGACCGGGGCCACCGGCGGCATCGGCTGGGCGATTGCCGAAGCGCTCCATGCCCAAGGGGCGAAGGTCGCCATTTCCGGCACCCGCGCCGAGCGGCTCGAAGAGCTTGCCACCAAGCTCGGCGGCAACGCAATCGTGCTGCCCTGTGATTTGCGCGACCGGCCCGCGGTGGTCAAGCTTGCGGAAGAGGCCGAGACGGCGCTCGGCCAGGTCGACATCCTGGTCAACAATGCCGGCATCACCCACGACAATTTGTTCATGCGCATGAAGGACGAGGAATGGGACGACGTCATCCTCGTCAATCTCACTTCGGTCTTCGTGCTGACCCGCGGAATCTTGCGCGGCATGATGCGGCGGCGATATGGGCGCATCGTCAATATTGCCTCGATCTCTGGGGTGCTCGGCAATCCGGGGCAGCCCAACTATGCCGCCTCCAAAGCGGGCCTGGTCGGCATGACGAAGTCGCTCGCGCGCGAGGTGGCGAGCCGCGGAATCACCGCCAATGCAATCGCGCCCGGCTTCATCGCGACGCCCATGACCGCGGCTCTCACGGAGAAGCAAGTCGAAGCCATCGCCAAGGCGATCCCGACGCAGAGGTTTGGCAAGCCGGAGGATATCGCCGCCGCCGCGGTGTTTTTGGCGAGCGACGAGGCGGCCTACGTGACGGGCGAGACCGTGCATGTCAATGGCGGCATGGTGATGGTCTAATCCGTAGGATTTGTAAGGACTTGCCGCCCCGGTTGGAGGCCCTTCGGCCGCTGCTCCGGGCCCGGTCGCGGGCGGCTGGCAAAGGGTGGGAAAGTATGTTACCCAAGCGACCGCTTTGTGGGGGCTTGACAAAGACAATCCCCCTCGCGTTCAACCCTCCTGACTTGCCGCTCTGGGATGCGTTCGGCCTTGCGCCGAGGCTCGGGGGACGTGCGAGGCCAGGGACTGACAAGCAGCGAGGACGGTGAGGCGGATATGAGTGATATCTCGGAGCGCGTGAAGAAGATCGTGGTGGAGCATCTCGGGGTCGAGGCCGACAAGGTCACCGAGAATGCAAGCTTCATCGACGACCTTGGTGCTGACAGCCTCGACACCGTCGAGCTCGTCATGGCATTCGAGGAGGAGTTCGGGTGCGAGATCCCCGACGATGCCGCTGAAACTATTCTGACCGTCGGCGACGCCATCAAGTTCCTGGAGAAGAACAGCGCGGCGTGACCGGAGCTTG
Organism: uncultured Alphaproteobacteria bacterium; assembly: GCA_963820115.1. Taxonomy (GTDB): domain Bacteria; phylum Pseudomonadota; class Alphaproteobacteria; order Rhizobiales; family Methyloligellaceae; genus Methyloceanibacter. The sequence continues at coordinate 56,645 of CAWFYP010000004.1, read as the reverse complement.
CGCGGGATCAAGAGGGTGCTCCAACTCGGTCCGGGTCCCGGACGCACCGGTGCCGCCGGCAAACTTAGCCTTTGGCCTCCATTACCGGTTCCCTTGAGGACCATGTAAGAAGCGCTGCATGCGACGCGTCGTCATTACAGGTCTCGGCATGGTGTCGCCGCTCGCTTGCGGCGTGGAGACCACGTGGGAGCGGCTCCTCCAGGGCAAGAACGCCGCCCGCCGGGTCGATAGCTTCGACGTCTCGGATCTGTCCTGCCAGATCGCCTGCCAGATTCCGCGCGGCGACGGCAGCGATGGCACGTACAATCCCACCGACTGGATGGAGCCGAAAGAGCAGCGCAAGGTCGACGAGTTCATCGTCTATGCCATGGCGGCCGCCGAACAGGCGCTCGCCGACGCCGGCTGGAAGCCCACCGTTTATGAAGATCAGATTCGCACCGGCGTGCTGGTCGGCTCCGGCATCGGCGGTCTGCAAGGAATCGAGAAGACGTCGCTGCTGTTCGCGGAGAAGGGGCCGCGCCGGGTGAGCCCGTTTTTCATCCCTGGGCGCCTGATCAATCTCGCCGCCGGCTATATCTCGATCCAGCACGGCTTGAAGGGGCCCAATCATGCGGTGGTCACGGCCTGCTCGACAGGAGCGCACGCGATCGGCGATGCCTCGCGGCTCGTGGCGCTCGGCGATGCCGACGTGATGCTCGCCGGCGGCGCCGAATCGCCCGTGTGCCGGCTGGCAATTGCAGGTTTCGCCGCCTGCCGCGCGCTGTCCACCAATTTCAACGACGCGCCCGAGCGCGCCTCGCGCCCCTATGACCGCGACCGCGACGGCTTCGTCATGGGGGAGGGAGCCGGCATGGTCGTGCTCGAGGCGCTCGACCACGCCAAAGCGCGCGGCGCCACGATCTATGCCGAGGTGATCGGCTATGGCATGTCGGGCGATGCGTTCCACATTACCGCCCCGGCGGAGGACGGCGATGGCGCCTATCGCTGCATGGTGGCGGCGGTGAAACGCGCGGGCATCGAGCCTGCCGATATCGATTATATCAACGCTCATGGCACTTCGACGCCCATGGGGGACGAGATCGAGCTTGCCGCCGTCGAGCGGCTGTTCGGCAATGCCGCCGGCAAGGTGTCGATGTCCTCGACCAAATCGGCCACGGGGCATCTGCTCGGGGCCGCAGGCGCGGTCGAGGCGATCTTCTCCGCGCTGTCGATCAGAGACAATGTGGCGCCGCCCACCCTCAACCTCGACCATCCATCGGTGAGCACCGCCATCGACCTCGTGCCGCATCAGGCGCGCCGCCGGACCATCGACACGGTGCTGTCGAACTCCTTCGGCTTCGGCGGCACCAACGCCTCCTTGGTCCTGCGTCGCTGCGATGCGTGAGCTTCTAGGGCGGCGCTCAAGCCGGTTCCGCTTGCCAGCCGAACCTCCCTTTCGCCATATTTGAACTTCAAGTGGTTAGGGCCATTCGGCGCGCGGGGCTTGTTGCCATGTCTACGACCACGGGCTTCTCCTCGACGGCGAACGACAATGACAATGACGGGCTCCCGCCGCCCCGTGACGGCGGACGGGCGCTTGCCGTGTTTCCGCGCAGCCCCGCGGAGGCGCTTGAACCCATGCGGCCGCCCGAGCCGCCCGAGGAGGAGCCGCGCGAGGAGCGCTCCAATCCCTTCCTCAGCTTTTTGAACGGCCTCTTCACCCTGCTGTTCGTAACCGCGATGCTGCTCGTCGCCGTTCTGTATTTCGTGAAGGTGCGGTTCGATCGGCCGGGCCCGCTCGCCACCTCGGCGGTGGTGGTGATCCCCAAGGGCGAAGGGCTGAGCGCGATTGCCGAGCGGCTTGAGCGCGATGGCGTGATCGACGACCGCCGCGTCTTTATGACCAGCATCCTTTATTTTATCTATTTCAGGGGCCATGCTAGCCTGAAAGCCGGCGAGTACGAGTTCCGCAAGCATGCGAGCATGCGGCAGGTGCTCGACACCCTGGTCGAGGGCAAGTCGGTCGGCCACAAGATTACTTTCGCGGAAGGGCTGACCAGCCAGCAGATCGTGGCGCGGCTCGTGGCCGACCCCGAGCTTGTGGGCGAAATCGCCGCCGTGCCCCCAGAGGGCACGCTTCTGCCCGACACCTATCGATACGGCCTCGGCGACACGCGGCAGGATATCCTCGAGCGCATGGAGAATGCGCAGACGAAGTTTCTCGCCAATTTGTGGGAGAAGCGCGATGAGGGCATCGTGGTGAAAACGCCCGAAGAGGCGGTGATCCTCGCCTCGATTGTGGAGAAGGAGACGAGCCGGGCGGATGAGCGGCCGCGAATCGCAAGCGTGTTTCAGAACCGCCTCAGGAAGAATATGCGCCTGCAATCCGACCCTACCATCATTTATGGTCTCGTCGGCGGCAGGGGGGTTCTCGATCACCCGATCCAACAAGACGAGCTCGATCGCGACACACCCTATAACACCTATAAGATCAATGGCTTGCCCCCGACGCCGATCGCCAATCCAGGCCGCGCCTCGATCGAGGCGGTGCTGAAGCCGGCCAAGACCAAGGACCTCTATTTCGTAGCCGACGGAACCGGCGGCCACGCTTTTGCTCCCTCGCTGGAGGAGCACAATAAGAATGTCGCCCGCTGGCGCCAGGTCGAGCGCGAGCTGGCGGCAAAAGCGGCGGCCGCAGCCAAGGAGCAGGCGGCCAAGGGAGGGGAGGCCGGCGCTCCTGCCGGGCTCGATCTCAATGGCGATGCGCTGTCGACGGCGGACGCTCTCAATACCACCCCGGCAGGCGCGCCCGCCGCGGTGCCGCAGTCGGCTGCGCCGGTCGCCGCCGAGGCCTCCTCGGTGCCCCTGCCCAAGCGCAATCCCAAGCGCTGACCGGTTCGTCCCCAGCAGCGAGGTCCGCTTGGAGTGCCGCAGGCCGCGCAACTCGGCTTATAAGCGTGAGGCCGTCAAGGCCGAGGGCTGAACAGAGTTGGCAAGGCTATCCCGCCGATGACCCTTAAGAGCATGACGGGCTTTGCCCGTACCGACGGCGTCCATAAAGAGACGAGCTGGCATTGGGAGGTGAGGAGCGTCAATGGACGTAGCCTTGAGCTTCGTCTTCGCTTGCCGGCGGGTTTTGAAGCGCTTGAGATCGGCGCTCGCGGCCTGTGCCAAGAAAAGCTCGCCCGCGGGAACGTCTCGATCACGCTCGCCTTGAAGCGTGAGATGGGGCAGATGCAGATCCGCCTCAACGAAGCGGCGCTCGCCCAAGCGCTCGCCGTGGCGGAGCGGGCGGTCGCCGTTACGCGGCTTGAGACGACGCGTCTCGACACGCTGCTTGCGATGCGCGGCGTGGTCGAGATGGTGGAGGCGGAGGAGGACGAGGCCGCGCGAGCGGAGCTTGGCGAGGTCCTGCTCAAGGGACTGAGCGAGGCCCTTGATGAGCTTGTCGCGGCGAGGCGGGCGGAAGGCGCGCGCCTTGAGACGGTCATCGCCCAACAGCTCGCCACCATCGGGGGGCTTGCCGCGCGGGCCGCGGCTGCGCCGGCTCGCTCCCTCGAAGCGGTAGCGGCGCGGCTGGCCGAGCAGCTTGCCCGGTTGAGCGAGGCCGGGGCCGGACTCGATCCGGAGCGGCTGCATCAGGAGGCGGTGCTGCTCGCGGCCAAAGCCGACATCAAAGAGGAGCTTGATCGCTTGAGCGCTCACGTCGCCGCGGGACAAGAGTTGCTCGGGAGCGATCAGCCGGTCGGGCGCAAGCTCGAGTTCTTGGCACAAGAGTTCAACCGCGAGGCCAACACCATCTGTTCCAAGGCCGGTGACATCGAGACGAGCCGCATCGGGCTCGAGCTCAAAAGCGTCATCGATCAGCTGCGCGAGCAGGTGCAGAACATCGAGTGACGGAGATGGAGCTCGCACGCAGGGGACTTATGCTCGTGCTGTCGTCGCCCTCGGGCGCCGGCAAGACGACGCTGGCGCGGCGCCTGCTTGAGCAAGAGCCGGGGCTTGCTATGTCGGTCTCCTTTACCACGCGCAAGAAGCGCAAAGGCGAGATCGAGGGCAAGGACTATCATTTCGTCGATCGGGACAGTTTCGCCACCATGCGCGATCGGGGTGACTTCCTGGAATGGGCGGTGGTGTTCGACAATCTCTATGGCACGCCGCGCAAGGCCGTCGAGCAGGCGCTGGCCAAGGGTCGCGACGTGCTGTTCGATGTCGATTGGCAGGGCGCCGAAAAGCTCCGCGATGAAGCCAAGGGTCACGACGCAAAGGACGATGTGGTGACGGTCTTTATCCTTCCCCCTTCGGGGAAGGCATTGGAAGAGCGGCTCAACGTACGGGCGGAGGACCCGCCGGCGATCGTGCGCCGGCGCATGCTGGGCGCGAGCAGCGAGATTCAGCATTGGGATAAATACGATTACGTGGTCATCAATTATGACGTGGACCGGTCGGTGGCGGCGGTCCGCGCCATTCTCGCCGCCGAGCGCTTGCGCCGGTCGCGCCTCACCGGGCTCAAGGATTTCGTGCACCGCCTGTTGGCCGAGCTTTAGCGCTGCTCAAGAGCGTTGGCGATGCGGCAGAACCCCGCCACAGCGAGCTCCTCGGCCCGGGCGCGCGGGTCGATGCCGAGTCGCTCCAGCAGCGCCTCAGCGTCCGGCGTCAGCTGCCGTAAGGACGAGCGCAGCATCTTGCGCCGCTGGCCAAAGGTCGCCGCTGTCACTCGCTCCAGCCGCTGCACGTCACAGCGAGGATCCGGGCTCGCGCGGGGCACGAGTTCGACGAGGGCGGATTCGACCTTCGGCCGCGGCGTGAAGGCAGATGCCGGAATGCCGAAGAGAATGCGAGGGACCGTCAGCCATTGGGCGATGACCGAAAGACGTCCGTAATCCTTGTTGCCGGGACTCGCCACGATGCGCAAGGCGACCTCGCGCTGGAACATCAGCACCAGTCGATCGAACCAAGGCGGCCAGGGTTGCGTCTTCAGCCAGCCGATGAGCAGCGGCGTGGCCACGCTATAGGGCAAATTGGCGGCGATACGGGCGGGTTGTGCCGGCGCCAGGCGGTGATAATCGACGGCGAGCGCGTCCGCGTCGATGATGTCGAGCCGGCCGGGATAGCGCGCCGCGATCGCGCCCAGCGCCGGCAGGCAGCGGGCGTCCTTCTCGATGGCGATCACCCGAGCCGCACCTTCGAGTAGAAGCGCGCGGGTGAGGCCGCCGGGGCCCGGTCCCACCTCGACGATGGTCGCGTGTTCGAGCGGGCCGGCCGCACGGGCGATGCGGCGGGTGAGATTGAAGTCGAGGAGGAAATTCTGGCCGAGGCTCCGGCGTGCCGACAGCCCAAGGTCGCGGATCACGTCGCGGAGCGGCGGCAAGCCGTCGGGCGTGCTCACCTATTTGCCTTCGCGCGCGCCGCCATGATGCCGGCGAGGCGCAGCGCCGCAACGAGACTGCGCGGGCTCGCCTGGCCGGTGCCTGCGAGCGCAAAGGCGGTGCCATGATCGGGCGAGGTGCGCAAGAAAGGCAGACCGAGGGTGACGTTGACGCCATGCTCGAAGGCGAGCGTCTTGAAGGGGATCAGCGCCTGATCGTGATACATGGCGATCACCGCGTCATATCGTTCGCGTGAGGCACCATGGAACAAAGTGTCGGCGGGATGGGGTCCGGTGACGTTGAGGCCCTGCGACCGCGCGGCCTCGATCGCAGGGGCGATGATCTCGATTTCCTCCCGGCCCATGGCGCCGTCTTCGCCGGCATGCGGATTGAGGCCGGTGACGGCAAGGCGGGGTTGGGCGAGGCCGAAATAGTGGCGCAGGTCGCGCGCGGTGGTGAGAAGCGTTGTGACGATGAGCTCTTGGCTTAGCGTCCCGGCCACGTCCTTAAGGGGGATATGGATCGTCACCGGCACGACCTTAAGCTCGTCGGCGACGAGCATCATCACCGGCAGGGGAGGGGTGCCGGATGCGCGCGCGAGGCTCGCGAGATACTCGGTATGACCGGGGAAACCGAAGCCGGCGCGATAGAGCACGGACTTGCTCACGGGATTGGTAACGACGGCGAGCGCGGCGCCGGCCTGGGCGAGGCCGACTGCGTGCTCGATCGAGCGCTGCACCGCGCCCGCGTTCGCCGCGTCGGGGCGCCCGGGGACGACGACTCGCGCCAAGGGGACGGGGAGCACCGGCAGGGCCGTGGCGAAGCGGCTAGCCGCTTCGCTCGGGTCTGCGACCGTCTCGATCGGCACCTCAAGCTTCAGCCGGTCGGCGCGAGCGGCGAGCGTCTCGGCGTCACCCAGGATGACGAAGGGCGGAACCGAATCGGCCCCGCGCGCCAGCCAAGCGAGCAGGGTGATGTCGGGGGCGATCCCGGCGGGGTCGCCAAGCGTCAATGCCAGCGGCAGTTCTGCCATGCTGTTGGCATAGCGCCATCGCCGCGTCGCCTCTAGCGGTTTTCGATGAAGGCGTCCTGACGCATGTCGCGCAGCAGGCGTTCGGCGCGAATCTCCATCTCCTCTTGAACCAATTTGTGCTCGGTCTCTTCGCGCTGCTTGGGATCTCCCCTGACCTCGCGCTTGCCGCAAACCGCATAGAGCTCGATAGTCGAGGTGGAGAGGGTGGGGGGCGTCATTTGACCCACTTTGGCGTTCATCACCAGCATGCGAGCGGGCTGGGCGATCGCGGTCGGCGTTTGGTCCGCCAGCGCGTTCACGCTCGCGCCTTTGACGCCCTTGGCGAGCTCGTTGACGTTGGCGCATGAGTTGAAGCGGGCGCGCAGCGCCTCGGCCTCGGCGAGTATCTGCGCGATCGCCTTTTGATCGGCGTTGCTCGGAAGCTCGAATTTCACTTGCCGCAGTTGCAGGGCGGTCCCCTCCGCCGCGCCGCCGCCTTCACCGGAGGGACTCGACAGAGCCTTGTCGACATCGGCATCGCCGATCTGGACGTCCCGGCGGAACTTGCGCCGCACCACGTCCCGCCACACGAACTGGGCGCGGACTCGGTCCTTGAGCGTCTTGATGTTGATGCCCATTTGTCCGAGGGCACTGGCCAAGGCTTCGGCAGTCATTTTGTTGTTTTGCGCCATGTCGGAAACGACCCGGCTCACGTCGTCCTCATCGGCGGTTATGCTGAGCTTCTTGCCTTGCTGAATTTGCAGGCGCTCATCGATGAGCTGATCGATGGCTTTCTTCTTCAGCTCCGGCCCGGGCTTCTCATGCGCCGTGACGACGAGAAGGCGCTCGCGCTGCTCGATGTCGTAGGCGGAGATCGGGTCGTCATTGACGAGTACCACGATCGACTGTTCGGTCGGGGAGGGGACCTGGAGCGAGGGGGGGGTTGGCGGTGCGGCATTTGGCGGCGGCGCGCCGGGTGGTGCGCCGGGCGCCGCGCCGGCATCGCCGGACCAAGGATCCATTTGGGCGACGGCGGGGTGGGCGAGGGCGAGAAGGCCGAGGACGAGCACGGCGAGACCGAGCCCGGCAGCGCGTGACGTCGCGTGGCGCAAGACCGCTGCTACCAGTCGGTACCCATAAGATGCTCGGAAGCCGATGCGCATGGATGACGCGGCCCTAATTGATGGTGCTGCCCGTACTGGTGGTGCTGCCCGTCGCTGCCGGACCGGAGGTGGTCGCTGACGGTCCGAGCAGTCCGAAGGCATCGGTCTCGAACTGGTAGCTGCCGAGATATTTCAGTGCGAAGCTCACGAGGAAGCGCTGATCCGGCTTGATGTCGAGATCTTGGATGAAGGTCTCTTCGTAGGTGAGGCCCAAGGTCAGACAGTCGTTTTGGTATTGCAGGCCCACGGCGTCGGCGATCGTCTGGGACTGATCGAGATCGTAGCGAATGTTCCCCAGCAGCGACCATTGCTCGGTAAGGGCGACCGAGCCCTTGGTCAGAATCTCTTGCCGGTCCTGGTTGAGGCCGAGGCCGGCCGCATTGGTGACGTCGGCGTAATTCACGGCCATGGTGACCGGGCCGTATTTTGCCGAGGAGCCGAGATCGGTGCGCCGGATATCCCACGTTTTCTCGTCGAACCGCGACTGGGCCGAGAAGGAGAGATCTTCGTTCGCTTGAATGTAGACCCCACTCACATAGTCGGAGGTGTCTGTGGAAAGGCCGCTCGTGCTCGTCGAGGACAGGGCAAACTGGTTCTGACCGGCAACCTGGTAGCTCTGGCCGAACACGGCGCGAGCGTAAGCGCCCGAATAGAACTGCGCCGTGTAGCGCACGCCGACATTGGCGCGGGTGCCGGTCTCGATGCGGTCGTAGCCCGAGAACTTGTCTATATCGAACAGCAGCGTGTCGTCGAAGACGAGGCTGTTGGCGTCCTCGTTCGGAATTGCTTGTTGGTTGCCGAGCGAGTTGGGGCGCGCGATGATTTGGCCGATTGGCTCGATGATGTGCGCGACGTTGCCGGTCGTGGCCATGAACGGATAGCGGTACTCCAAACCGGCGACGGCATTACCGTTTACCGAGCTGCCATTCGCCGACGTGTGGGTGCCGGGGTTGTCGAAATTGTTTACGTCATAGACGTCGCCGCGCAGCTGGGCGAAGGGGGTGTACACCTGACCCATGCCGTCGATCATCTGCCTTCGCCAATTGGCCTCGGTGGTCATCCGGGTGGAGTCGGGTGCGCCGTCGCTGCTCAAGCTCGTCAAGTTTGAATTGAAGCTGAGCTCGCCGCCGATAATCGGACGGTTGACGATGTAGTCGTAGTCCACGACGGGGAGCACCCAGGCCTCAGACACCGGCGTGTCGTAATATTCCAACCCGCCCGTGTTGTAGAGCCGAGCGCTCAGATAGTTCCGATCCTCCAGACCCTCGATATAGACCTGCGAGATGCGGTCGGTCTTGAGTTTGCTGTCGATATTGTAGAAGCGGCGGAACGTGTCGTCCGTGTCCGCGCGCACGTCCCAACCCCAGGCCCAATAGGGGTCCAAGGCAAACTTGCCCTGGGAGTCGAGGCTGCCGCGGAAGTCCTCCCCCGCCGGCGTCGAGGCGTCGCCCTGGGGATTGAACACGCCGTAAAGGTTCAGGTTATAGCCGCCATTGCGCAGGCGCTGTCGCCACTGTCCCTGCAGCACCGTGCCCGCCTTTTCCGTGTACATGGGCGCGAAGGTGAAGTCGTAATTGTCCGACAGGGCGAAGAAGTACGGCACCGTCACCGTCGTGCCGAGCTGCCCCGAGTTGCCATAGCTGGGCATCAGGAAGCCCGACTTTCGCTTGACCGTCGGGTCGGCCATCTGGAAGTAGGGAACCCAAGCGACCGGGACCCCGAAAACGTCGAAGAAGGCGTTGCGATAGGTGATCGTCGCCTCGTCCTTGCGGTGGATGATCTTGGTCGCGCGAATGCGCCACGTCGGCGGGCGCTCGGGATTATCCTCGCAGGGCTTGCACGGGGTGAACCAGCCGTTCTGGAACACCGTGACATTGCCCGCCTCGCGCGTCGCGGTCTCGGCGGAGATGCGGGTATCGTCCTGAGTCACGAGTTTCAGCGCGTCGATGAAGCCGTCGCGGAAATCATCGGTGAGGGTCATGTGGTCGGCGGTGATGACCGCGCCCTCCGGATCCTTGATGCGCACGTTGCCCTTGGCGGCCAGCGTGTTGGCGTTGCGGTCGTAAATCACCTGATCGGCGAGCAGGGTGTAGTTGCCGTAGTAGATCTCGACATTGCCCTTGGCGGTGATGCGATTGTTCTCGTTGTCGTAGATCATCTCGTCGGCCTGCAGCAGCATGGGATCGGTCGAGTCGACCTTGGGCGCCTTGAGGATTTTGGCGAGGTCGTTCTGGCCCGATTTGTCCGCTTTCATTCCTCCCATGGCACCCGCAGATTTGGCCATGCAAGGATCGGCGAAGCCGAGGCAACACGCGATCACGCACGCCAAAAGGCGCCATTTCCGCCGAGAGAAGTGGGCGCCTTTAGACGCGGCGAGGCCGGGCAGAGCCCGGCACAGCCTGGTCAGCCTTGCAGCGACCGGGGCCATCACCCGTCCTCCTTGTACAGGAGCACCGTCAGCGCAAGGCTCGCGGCAACGACCACGGGGACCCACGCGGCCGCGGCCGCCGATGTCAGCCCCGCCATGGCGAAGTTGCGCGAGACTTCGGCCAGCACGAAGAACGAAAAGCCCGCGGCCAGTCCCATGATCGCGTTGATCTGCACATTGCCGAAGCGGAAGCCGCGCAGGGCACAGGTGGCGGCGATGAGCACCATGGTCATGAGCAAGAAGGGCCGCGACAAGAGGAGCTGGTACTGCACGCGGTACTGTGTGGCGGGCAGGCCCGCTCGCTCGGCGATCTCGATGAAGTTTGGCAGCTCCCAGAAGGAAATCGAGAACTCCGTGCCGAGGGAGTCGCGCACCTGTGTCGGGGTGAGATAGGTGCTGAGCAAATAATGCTGATAGAGCGCGGCTTCCTCGCCGGGCTCGCTGACGCGGGCATCCTCAAGCTCCCAGCGGCCATCCTTGAGCACCGCGCGCTTTGCCTCGATGCGCTCGGATAGATGTTCCTCGCGGTCGTATTGGAAGACGGTCACGCCCGTCAGCTCGAGCCCCTGATTGGCGACCTGCATTGCGTGGATGACCGAGGGCCCGTCGGCGCCATCCTCGCGCAACCATGAGCCGGCGCTCCGCGTCGTCTTGAGCAGTGACTCGTCCTTGCCGAAGGCGGTGGCGTAGAGGCGCTCCGCTTCGCCGCGCGCGATTGCGGCGATCGGATTGTAAAGCGCGACGAAGACGACCCCGAGTAGGAAGGCTACGACCATCGCCGGAGCAACGAACTGCCAGACGGAGATGCCGGCCGCGCGCACGATGACGAGCTCGGAGGAGCGGTTCAGCATCAGGAAAATGCCGATGGTTCCGATCAGAACCGCGAAGGGGAGAATGAGCTCCGAAAAGGACGGAAGTCGGAGGAGGGTCAACCAGGCGAGCAACAACGTTGGAACATCGCCCTGATAATTGCCGGCGCGGCGCAACATTTCGATGAAGTCGACAAAGAAGATCAGCACGCAGCAGAGGACAAACACGGCCACCATGGCGAGGAAGAAGCGCAACGAGAAGTAGCGCGCAAGCGTCCCCGCTGCACTGATGCCTGGCATCTGCGCTCTCACTTCGTCTGCATCCCTCTACCGGCCCAAAATCTTATGTTTGTTGGCCTGAATTTAAACTCCAAGCTGAGCTTGGACCGAAGCTCAGGCGACATTCTAACGTGCGCCGCCCATGCCGCAATGAGAATCGCCCCCAGAGGAAACCCGTAAAGCGCCGCCAGCGCCCAGGGGCTTTGGATCACCAGATTGGAGACCGCAAAGCCCATGATTCGCAAGCCAACGGCAACACCGAAGGCGAGCATGATGCCGCCCCAGCGGCTCTCTCGCGTGGTGCGGGCATGGCCAAGAACGGCGACCGCCAGGAACGCGAAGAGCAGGGGGTAGAGGGGGGTGGCAAAGCGGTCGTGTAGCTCTTGGCGAAGCAGGCCGGGCGCATGAAGGGCATAGTCGTCGTTGGGGTCGGGATAGAGCAACTCGTTCAGATAGCGCTCACGCGGGCGCAAGGCCTTGCCGGTGTCGTCGTCGGCCGGATCGAGGGCTGATAGATCGAGCATGTATTGATCGAAGTTGACGATGCGCGCGCCTTGCTCGGCTTCATCGGCGCTAAGGGTTTGGACGTTGCCATCGAACATCACGAGATAGGACCCGTCGTCATTGGTCAGGATGCGGCCGCGCTCGGCGAGATAGGTCGTCACCCGCTTCGGATCGCGTTCGTCATGGACGAGGAGGCCCAGCAAATCCCCGTTCATGCTGCGGTCGCGGATATGGAAGGTGAGCCCATCGTCGGGGCTGGAAAATCGGCCTGGCTGAAGGACTTGCGAGATCAGGTCGGTTCGAACCTGGGTGACCAAGCTGCGCAAGACGCGCGCGCTTGCCGGGTTCACGAAGAGGTTGGCGACGAGGATGCCGACCGAGACCATGGCAGCGAGCGCCAGGAGCGACGCACCGATCCGCCAGATGGTCGCGCCAGAGGCGGTCATCACGATCAGCTCGCTGTCGCCGTTCAGACGGTCGAGCGTGTAGAGGGAGGCCATCAGCATCGCGTTGGGCGCGATGAGCGCCATCAAGGCCGGGAGGCTGAGCAGGGTGAGCTTGAGAAAGAGCAGCAGCCCTTGGCCTTGCGAGATGATGAGATCGAGCTGCCGCAATGCCGTCGCGAGCCAGACGATGGCCGTGAGGGTGAGCAGGATGACGAGGAACGCATTCGTCACCTGCCGAAAGACGTATCGGCCGAATAGAGTCATGGCCGTCCCGTAGATTTCCCCTTGTCCCCCACGCGCCCGCAGGCCCCGCCAAAGCGGGGCAACGGGCCGGTTCCCCAGTCAATTTCCAACAGGCCAAGATGGCCGAATTTCGGCACTTTGAGCCGCTTGCTTTCCACGGCAACAGGATTTAGGAACGGCCTCTCGAATCCCTGCCGCTGTTGCATGTTTGCATCAGTATGCGCGCCGACGATTCGCCGCGCTGGGCGGGCTGTTTTTGCTTAGGGGGCTGGTGGCAAACGCCGCCATGGGAGGTATCGTGAGCGAGCAGACCGTGATTTCCTTTGCCGATCTTGGTCCAGCCCAAGAGGGTGTTGCCGTAGTTCTTGCGGAGGAGGGGCCTAAGCTTGCGTCTACGGCCAAGGATCTCGACAAAACGGCGAAAGGACTGCTTTCGCGCGCGACCCAAGTGGCCGGCTTCAAGGGCAAGAAGGAGACCTCTGTCGACCTTCTCGTGCCGGCCGGTCTGAAGCTTGCCCGGCTAGTCTTGCTCGGGATCGGCAAGGGCGCCGACTACAAGCCCGAGGACTGGCTCAATCTCGGCGGCATCATCCGCGGCCTCTTGAGCGGCAAGGAGGGACCGACGGCGCATGTCTTCATCGAGACCACCGGGCGGCCAATCGATCCCGACGACGTCGCCAAGATCGCGCTTGGCGCCATGCTGCGCGGCTACAAATTCCAAAAATACAAGACCAAGGCGAAGAAGAAGGACGGCGATGCCGGCGGCAACGATCGCACGCTGAAAAAAATCATCATTCACTGCGCCGATCCGAAGGGGGTCTCGCGCGCGTTTACCTCGGCGCGCGCCGTCGCCAACGGCGTCGTCATCGCCCGCGATCTCGTTAACGAGCCCGCCAACGTGCTCGGTCCCACCGAGTTTGCGCAGCGCGCGAAGGATCTCACCAAGCTTGGCGTGCAGGTCGAAGTGTTGAATGACCGCGCGTTGAAGAAACTCGGCATGAACGCGTTGCTCGCCGTGGGGCAAGGGAGCGCGAAGCCGAGCCATGTGGTGGTGATGCAATGGAAGGGCGCTGGCGAGCGCGGCGGTGGGCCCGTGGTGTTCGTCGGCAAGGGCGTCACCTTCGACGCGGGCGGCATCTCGCTCAAGCCCGCCGCCGGCATGGAGGACATGAAAGGCGACATGGCGGGCGCGGCGTGCGTCGTCGGCCTCATGCATGAGCTCGCCGAACGCAAGGCAAAGGTAAATGCCGTCGGCATCATCGGCCTCGTCGAGAATATGCCGAGCGGCACTGCGCAACGGCCGGGCGATGTGGTGACCGCCATGTCGGGCCAGACCATCGAGGTGCTCAACACCGACGCCGAGGGCCGCATGGTGCTGGCCGATTGTCTGTGGTACGCGCAAAACCGCTTCAAGCCACGCGCGCTCATCAACCTCGCGACGTTAACCGGCGCGGTGATGGTGGCGCTCGGCAAGGAGCATGCGGGTCTGTTCTCCAACAGCGACGCGCTCGCCGGGCAATTGCTCGCCGCCGGCGAGGAGACGGGGGAACGGCTGTGGCGGCTTCCACTCGGACCCAAATACGACAAGATGGTCGACTCGAAGGTCGCCGACATGAAGAATACGGGCGGCAAGTGGGGCGGCTCAATTTCGGCGGCGCAATTTCTTCAGCGCTTCGTCAAGGATGGCACGGCGTGGGCGCATCTCGACATCGCTGGCACGGCCATGTCGTCCGTCGACAGCGATATCAACCGCAGCTGGGGATCGGGCTTCGGCGTGCGGCTGCTCGACCGCTTCGTGGGCGACCAATACGAGCGGCACTGAGCGTGAAGCTCGGCGCCAATCGGCCCTGGGATGAATTTTCCATAATATACCTTATGCGAATCCAGCATTTGGGCCCGCCCCGCGCACTTTTGCGCTATTGGGTTGATCAGGCTGAGAAATTCCGCCGCGTTGCGGATGGCGCAGACCATGGCTGACGCGGGTGAAAAGCGGGACGAGATCGACGCTCTCCTCCGCGTCATGACGCGGCTGAGGGACCCGGAGAGAGGGTGCCCGTGGGACGCCGAACAGACCTTCGCGACGATCGCGCCCTACACGATCGAAGAGGCTTACGAGGTCGCCGACGCCATCGCGCGCGACGACATGGCGGCACTCAAGGACGAGCTTGGCGATCTCCTGCTTCAGGTCGTCTACCATTCGGAGATGGCGTCGGAGCAAGGACGCTTCGCCTTTGCCGACGTCGTGCATGCGATTACCGAGAAGATGATCCGCCGGCATCCCCATGTGTTTGCCGAGCCTGGCCGGCGCGAGGACTTTCTCAAGACGCCGATGTGGGAGCGCATCAAGGCGGAGGAAAGGGCCGCGCGTGGCGAGATCGCCCCTGCTTCCGCGCTCGAGGGCGTGCCGGCGGCGCTGCCTGCTCTAACGCGTGCGGTGAAGCTGCAGAAGCGTGCGGCGCAGGTGGGCTTCGATTGGCCGAGCTTGGAGCCCGTGCTCGCCAAGGCCGAGGAAGAGTTGGCCGAGCTCAAGGACGCGATTTCCACACGAGGGCGTGGGGCGGTGAAAGAGGAGTTGGGCGACCTCCTCTTCGTCATGGCGAATCTGGCGCGGCATGTCGGCGTCGATCCCGAGGCGGCGCTGCGTGAGGCCAATGCCAAATTCATGCGGCGTTTTGCCAAGATCGAGGCGGCGCTGGCCCGCGAGGGACGCGCGCCCGCGCAGTCGACGCTGGAGGAGATGGACGCGCTATGGGACGAGGCCAAGGCGGCGGAGGCGAAGGAGTAGCTTTCGCGCTTCGCGGGTCCTACTCCGCGGCGAGCCTGAGCCGTGCCGGTCCCGCTAAGCGCTGCAACAGGTGACGCTTCTCCGGGGCAATGCGGATGCGCAAGCTCGTCATGCCCTCGCCGAGATCGGACCGCGTCACCACCTCGCAATTCTCGTGGATCCAGTTGGACAGAGATCCCTCTTCCGGCTTGATGGCGATCTCGACCGTCTCCCGCCGCCGGTTGAGGCACGTCTCGATCTCGCGGCGCAAGGCATCGAGCCCCTCGCCCGTCACAGCCGAGACGAGAACCGCCCCAGCTTCAGTGCGCCGCGCCTCGTTGGTGATCCGCTCGCGGGCCGGAGCGTCGAGGCGATCGATCTTGTTCCACACTTCAAGCACCCGCTCAGGCTCGGCGTCGGCGTCGATGCCGAGCTCGGCCAGGACTGCATTCACGTCGGCGCGTTGGCTTGCGCTCGTCTCCTCGGCAATGTCGCGCACATGCAGGATGAGGTCGGCCTCCTCCACCTCCTCAAGGGTGGCGCGAAAGGCCGCGATCAGCGTGGTCGGCAGATCGGAGATGAAGCCCACCGTGTCGGACAGCACTGCCTTGCTGCCGCCGGGCAGGCGCAGACTGCGGAAGGTCGGGTCGAGGGTGGCGAACAGGGTGTCCTCGGCGCGCACGGCGGCGCCGGTGAGCGTGTTGAACAAAGTCGACTTGCCGGCATTGGTGTAGCCCACGAGCGCCACGATCGGGTACGGCACGCGCCGACGGGCCTTGCGATGCAGCGCGCGGGTGCGCCGCACCTGCTCAAGCTCGCGGCGGATGAGCTCGATGCGCTCGCCGATGAGGCGCCGGTCGGTTTCGATCTGGGTTTCGCCCGGTCCGCCGAGAAAGCCGAAGCCGCCGCGTTGGCGCTCAAGATGCGTCCAGGAGCGGACGAGCCGGCTCTTCTGGTAGACGAGGTGGGCAAGCTCGACCTGCAAACGCCCTTCGCGCGTGCGGGCTCGTTCGCCGAAGATCTCCAGAATGAGCCCCGTGCGGTCGAGCACCTTCGCGTTCCACGCGGTTTCGAGGTTGCGCTGCTGCACGGGGGTGAGCGGATGATCGACGATCACGAGCTCGGCGCCTTCGGCGCGGACCAGCCCCTCGAGCTCCTCGACCTTGCCGGAGCCGAACAACGTCGCCGGCCGCGGATGGGGCACGGACACGAGCCCGCTTGCGCTCACGTCCAGCTTGATCGCTTGCGCAAGTCCGATCGCCTCGGCAAGACGCGCCGGACTGGCGCGGGCGTCTGGCCCCGCTGCGCCGCGTCGCGCCGCGGTGTGCGCGTGGCCGCCAAGCACGGGCGTCAGGACGATGGCGCGGGTCGCCTGCCCCGAGCGTCGGTCATCGCGCGCTCGCTCGGAGGGCCTCCCGCGCTTGAGCTTTCTCGGATCGGTTGGACGCACCTACTCCGCAGCTTCCGTGTCGCCGATCTCCGCGAGCTGAATGGGTTGGCCGGGCATGATGGTCGATATTGCGTGCTTGTAGACAAGCTGGGAATGTCCGTCCCGGCGCAGCAGAACGCAGAAATTATCGAACCACGTTACGACGCCCTGTAGCTTGACGCCGTTCACGAGGAAAATGGTGAGCGGCGTCTTGTTCTTGCGGACATGATTGAGAAACGTGTCCTGCAGACTTTGCGCGCGTTCTGTTGCCATGGGCTTCCTTGTCCCTTTGGTCCACGCTTACGCTGGTGAGTGTCCCGGACCCCGTTCTCTGCGAGGTCCGACCGCATTAGACGCGATTGGATGGTGTTCCCGCAAGTGCCGAGATCGACTGTCCCGGCTTAAGTGCTTGAGACCGGCCAAAAACCTCAGCGCATGCCGGCGCCCCGCTCGGTGGAATTGACGCCAAGCGCCCGCAGCTTGCGGTGCAATGCCGAGCGCTCCATGCCGACGAATTCGGCGGTGCGGGAGATGTTGCCGCCGAAGCGGTTGACCTGGGCCAGCAGATATTCGCGCTCGAAAATCTCCCGCGCGTCGCGCAAGGGCAGCGACATCAAATGCTCTCCCCCTGCCCCATTGGGCGATAATGGCATGGGCGAGACGATCTCTTCCGGCAGCATGTCGACGGTGATGATCTGCTCGGCGTCGCCGCCCACGAGGATCATCAGCCGCTCGATATTGTTGCGGAGCTGGCGAACATTGCCCGGCCAGTCGTGGGATTGGAGCACGGCCATGGCGTCCTCGCCGATGCGGCGCGCCGGCAAACCGGTCGCCACGGAAATCGCCTGCACGAAATAGCGCACGAGCTCGGGCACGTCCTCGCGCCGGTCGGACAGACCCGGCACCTTGATGGGCACCACGTTCAGACGGTGAAACAAATCCTCGCGCAGGCGTCCCGAATTCATCTCTTTCTGCAAATCACGGCTGGTCGAGGAGACGATGCGCACATCGACATGGACCTTGGGGCCCCCGCCTAGGCGTTGGAACCGCTGCTCGACGAGCACACGCAGAATCTTGCCTTGGGTCTCGAGCGGCATGTCGGCGACCTCGTCGATATAGAGGGTGCCGTTATGCGCCTCCTCCAGCGCGCCGACCTTGCGCGCGCCGGTTCCCCCGCCCTCCTCGGTGCCGAACAGTTCGAGCTCCATGCGTTCGGGCACCATGGCGGCGGCGTTGAGCACGACGAAAGGTCCGTCGATGCGAAGCGACTTCGCGTGCATCACGCGGGCGGCGAGCTCCTTGCCGGCGCCGGAGGGGCCGGTGATGAGCACGCGGCTGTTGGTGGGGGCGACCTTGTCGATCGCCTGACGCAGCTGATTGAGGGCGGCGGACTTTCCGACCATCTCGGAGCTGTGGGTGCTGCGCTCGCGCAGCTCCCGGTTCTCGCGCCTAAGCCGCGAGGTCTCGAGCGCGCGGGTGGCGATCAGGACCAGGCGGTCGGCCTTGAACGGCTTCTCGATGTAATCGTAAGCCCCGCGTTTGATCGCTGCCACGGCGGTCTCGATATTGCCGTGACCGCTGATGATCACCACCGGCAGATCGGGATGAGCCTTCTTGATGCGGTCGAGCAGCTCGAGCCCGTCGAGCTTTGAGCCTTGCAGCCAAATATCGAGGATCACGAGCGAGGGGCGCCGCTCCTCGATGGCGGCGAGCGTCTCGTCGGAGTCCTTGGCGAGCCGGGTGCCGTGGCCCTCATCCTCGAGGATGCCCGAGATCAACTCGCGGATATCGGCCTCGTCGTCGACGATCAGGATGTCAGACGCCATGGGTCACTCCCTTGTTCACTCCGCCGCTTCTGGGGCATGGGCTTCAATGGACGCGTCCTCGTCGGGGATCGTGATCCCCTCCTCGTCCTTATCCCGGATGGGCAAATCCATGCGCACCGAGGCGCCTTGCTGCTTCCCGTCCCGCTTCGGCGCATCGGCGAGCGTAAGCTTGCCGCCATGCTGCTCGGTGATGCGCTGGACAATGGCGAGGCCGAGCCCCGTGCCTTTGGTGCGCGTCGTCATGTAGGGCTCGACCAGCAGGTGGCGGTTCTCCTTGGGCAGGCCGCAGCCATTGTCGATAACGGTGATCTGCAGCCGGTCGCCGTTGGTGCGCACCTTGGCGGTGACGTGACCCTTGTCGGTCCGCTCTGGCTCGGCCTCGAGGGCCGTGTCGATCGCCTCGCTCGCATTCTTGACGAGGTTGGTGACGGCCTGGGTCAGAAGGCGCCGGTCGGACAGGGTTACGACCGGCTTGTCTGGAAGATCGAGCTCGAAATTGATCTCCGGACGGCTGACTTGGAACAGGAAGACGGCCTCGCGCACAATATCGCGCACATCGTTCTGCTCCATCACTGGCTTCGGCATGCGCGCGAAGGCAGAGAACTCGTCGACCATCCGGCCGATGTCGGAGACCTGGCGGATGATGGTGTCGGTGCATTGCTCGAACACCTCGCGGTCCTTGGTGATGGAGTTGCCGTATTTGCGGCGGATGCGCTCGGCGGAGAGCTGGATCGGGGTGAGCGGGTTCTTGATCTCATGGGCGATGCGGCGGGCGACATCGGCCCAGGCGGTGCTGCGCTGGGCGCTGACGAGTTCGGTGATGTCGTCGAAGGTGACGACGTAGCCTTGGGCCTCGTGGCCGGCGCCTTCGGTGGTGACGCGCACGGCGAAATTGCGCTCCTCGCCGCGGCGGCGGATGGCGAGCTGGTCGGTGAGAAGATGGCGCCCCAGTTTCTGTGCCCGCTTGAGCAGGGGCGCGAATTCCGGGATGACCTTGGCAAGCGGTTGGCCGGACAGGGTTTTTTCCTTGGCACCCAGCAGCGTTTCGGCCGAGCGGTTGACCAGGGTGATGGTCCCGTCGGTATCGACGCCGACCACGCCGGCGGTCACGCCGGACAGCACCGCCTCCATGAAGCGGCGGCGCTCATCGAGCGTGGTGTTGGCGCCGACGAGCTCATCGCGCTGACTCTTGAGTTCGGAGGTCATGGTGTTGAAGGTCGAGCCCAGCACGGCGAGATCGCCATCGGCGGGATTGACGCCGACTTCGACGTCGAGATTGCCTTCCGAGATCTGCTGCGCCGCCCCCATGAGCTGGCCGATCGGCGCCACCAGGCGGTTGGCGAACCACATGCCGATCCAGATGGCGGACAACAGCAAGGTCAGCGCGATCGCGACATACATCAGGCCGAAGGCCACCTGCACGCCCGCGCGACGCTGCTCGAGCAACTGATATTCGGCGACGTTCGCGCGCGTCTCGCGCAACTGCTGCAGCACGCGCGCGTTCACCGGTCGCAGCACGTAGAGAAACGTGTCGTTGAAATTGTCGAGACTCTTGATGGCGCCGACCACGCTCGTCTGGCCGGGCGCGATCACGATCACCTGCCCTTTCTTGGCGAGGTCGAGCGCTTCTTTGGGCGGCGGACGGTAGGGCATGTCCTGGAGCGTGGCGGCGGTGGCGAGGATCTTGCCGCTGCCGTCGATCAGATAGGCCATGGGCAGCGCCCGAATGGCGGCTTGTGCCGTCAAGAAGTTGCCGAACCCCTCGGGGCGCGATTTCACGAGGTCGACCGCCTCGTCGATATCCTTGGCCATGCCCACCGTATCGGTGCGGATCACCTGCCCGTGCTCTTGGAGATAGGCGGTCGCCACGTCGATGGAGTTCTGAATGATGGATTTGGTGCGGTCGGAGAACCAATGGTCGAGGCCGCGGTCGAGCGAGATCGAGGCAAACACCGCAAGCAGGATGGCCGGCACCACGGCAATGACGCTGAACAGGCTGACGATGCGGACATGGAGCTGGGCGCCGGCGGTCTGCCTCTTGCGCGCGAGCCAAAGCCCCGTCACCTGCCAGGCGATGATGCCCACCATCGCCAGCACGAGCACGAGGTTGATCAAGAGCATGCCGACCACGACGATGTGGGTCGGCACGATCGGGGTGAGCCCAGTCAGGATGACGTAGGTCGCAAGGCCCGAGCACAGCGACAGCATCATGGTGATGAGGCCGAGCGTGAAGGGCAGCCGCCGCCGCGCGCTGGTCGCTGGCGGCGATCCGCCAAGCAAGCCTACCTCCGCCGTGGGAGACGGCTCTACGGGGCGTGGGCGACCCCGTGTCGGGTCTCCGCGCTTGAGCTTGGCTCGGTCGAGCGCTCGGCGAACGTGGTGGAAGAAACGCGTCAACCCCTCGCCCCTGCTCTGTGAGGCATTTCCGGCTCCCTTAACCCTGGAGCATGCGCCTCATTGCTGATGCAATAAAATCACAATGTGGCGCCTTGGTGACATGAATTAAAGGGGCGAGACCCGTCAATCCAGGGCGAAACGGTGAAGGTTAGAGGTTTTCTAAGGGGCCGCCGTCCGCATCACCTTGATGCCAAGGTCGCGGATCTTCTTGCGCAGCGTGTTGCGGTTCAGCCCCAGGAGATCCGCGGCGCGGATCTGATTGCCGCGGGTTGCCGCAAGCGCCACAGTGATCAGCGGGAACTCGACCTTGCGCAGCAGGCGATTGTGGAGCCCGGACGGCGGCAGCTCCTGGCCGAAGCTCATGAAATAGTCGGAGAGGTAACGCTCGATCGCTTCGGAGAGATCGGAGGCGGGCTCGGCGGCGTCGGGAAAGGGCGCGCGCGCCGCACTCGCAAGCTCGTTGTCTACCATCTCGCCAGTGACGGTGTCTTGCGAGTAGATCGCCGAGAGACGACGAACGAGGTTCTCGAGCTCGCGCACATTGCCCGGCCAGTGATAACGCTTGAGGCGTTCGATCGCCGGGGGCTCGAAGGTCTTCGACGGCAACCCCTCTTTCTCGGCGATGGCGAGGAAGTGGCGCACGAGGTCGGGGATGTCCTCCAGCCGCTCGCGCAAGGGCGGCAACCGGAGCGGCACCACGTTCAGCCGATAGAAGAGATCCTCGCGAAACATACCCTGATCGATCTGCTGCTGCAGGTCGCGGTTGGTGGCGGCGATGATCCTGACATTGGTGCGGATCGGAGTGCGGCCGCCGACCGTCGTGTACTCCCCTTCCTGCAGCACGCGTAACAGGCGCGTCTGGGCTTCCATGGGCATGTCGCCGATCTCGTCGAGGAACAGGGTGCCCCCCTCGGCCTGCTCGAAGCGGCCCACGTGACGGGTCTGCGCGCCGGTGAAGGCACCCTTCTCGTGGCCGAACAGCTCCGACTCGATCAGCTCGCGCGGGATGGCCGCCATATTGATGGCGACGAACGGACCGTTCCGCCGCTTGCCATATTCGTGCAGCGCGCGGGCGACAAGCTCCTTGCCGGTGCCCGACTCGCCCGTGATCATCACGGTGAGGTCGGTTTGGGTAAGACGAGCGAGCACCCGATAGATGTCCTGCATGGCCGGGCAGCGGCCGATCAGGGGCAGCCCGTCGCTCGGCTCGGCGGTAAGGCGTTGGGCTCGCCGCCGCGGCTCGGCGAGCGCGCGGCCGACGACGGCGACGAGCTCGTTCAGGTCGAAGGGCTTGGGCAGATATTCGTAGGCGCCCCGCTCGGCGGCGGTGATCGCGGTCATGAAGGTGTTCTGCGCACTCATCACGATAATCGGCAGATCGGGCCTGAGCTTCTTGACGCGCGGAATGAGATCGAAGGCGCTTTCGTCCGGCATTAGCACGTCGGTGATGACGAGATCGCCCTCCCCTTGACTGATCCACCGCCACAAAGTAGCGGCGTTGCCGGTGGCGCGGGGCGCGTAGCCGGCGCGGGCCAAGGCTTGGTTCAGCACGGTGCGGATGGCGGCGTCGTCGTCGGCGATGAGGATGTTGCCCTTGGCCATGGTCACCCCTGCCCGGTCTCGACGTCGGACATCGGCATCAGGGCGCGGAACACCGTCTGCCGGGGGCGCGAATCGCATTCGATGATGCCGCCATGGTCGCCGACGATCTTGGCAACCAGGGCAAGGCCAAGTCCGGTGCCGGAGGGTTTGGTGGTGACGAAGGGATCGAACAGGTGGGGCATGAGCTCAGGTGAGACGCCCGCGCCGTTGTCCTCCACCGCAATCTCGAGCGGCAGGCTGACGCGCGCTTGGCTTCCCGGCACCGACAGGCGCACGCCCGGGCGGAAGGAAGTGGACAGCGTGATCTGGCCGTCGACGCGCTCCTCGCCAATCGCCTCGGCGGCGTTCTTGACGAGGTTGAGGAAGACCTGGACCAGCTTGTCGCGGTTGCCGGTAACAGAGGGCAGCGACGGGTCGTAATTCTCGACGAACTTGATACGACGGGCGAAGCCGGTGACGGCGATCTGCTTCACATGGTCGAGCACGTCATGGATGTTGACCGCCTCGCGCTGGATCGGCCGCTCGTCGCCGAAGATCTCCATGCGATCGACGAGCTTGCAGATGCGGTCCGATTCCGTGCAGATGAGCTGGGTCAAGGTCCGGTCGGAGTCGGTACGCTCGCTTTCGAGCAGCTGGGCGGCGCCTCTGATGCCGGAGAGCGGGTTCTTGATTTCATGAGCGAGCACCGCGGCCAGCCCGGAGACCGAGCGCGCCGCACCGCGGTGGGTGAGCTGCCGCTCGATCATCTGCGCCATGCTGCGCTGTTGCAGCATGACCATCACGCGGCCCGGCGAGTCGGTCAGAGGGCCGCCATAAAGATCGACGAGCTTCGGCGCATCGAAGCGGAAGGAGCCGAGATCCACGCCATATTCGTTGACGGTGGTGCCGTTGCGCTGCACCTGCTCGACGAGGGCGAGGAGCGGGCTGCCGAATGCCACCATTTCGGTGAGCGCGCGACGGCACAAGACGCCCGCACTCATCTGGAAGAAATCCTCGGCTGCGGTATTGGCATATTCGATGCGAAGACCCTGACCGATGACGAGGAGCGGGTGGGGCAGCGCGCCGAGCAGTGCCTCGGGCTCAAAAGGGGGCGGCTCGGCAGGACGGCGCGCGCTCTGCCTTTTGGTCGATGCGTTCAAGCGGTGTATCCTCGCAGCCCCCACCGGACGTACTGCTCAATTTTTATGCAACAAAGCGCCATGATCTATTATTGTGCAGGATATGAGGCTTTTCACTGTGGAGCAACACTCGAATTGCCGCACTGCAAAAAAAATTATTTCGCGGAAATCCGCTCTTTACTTGGGAGACGTTGAGTGAGCGTGGCCGGTCTTATCGTAGCGGCGGGGCGCGGGGCACGCGCCGGAAGCGAGCCGCGGCGGCCAAAGCAATATTGGCCGATCGGGGGCGTGCCCATGCTGGGCCGCGCCATCGGCCCCTTCGCCGCCCATGCCGCCATCGATGAGATCCTTGTCGTCATTCATCCCGACGATGCCGGCCTCTATCAGGCCGCCGCCGCGCCGTTCGCCACGCGATTGCGCGCGCCGGTCGCGGGCGGGCCGACGCGGCAGGACTCCGTCCGCGCCGGTCTCGAAGCGCTGGCCATGAGGGCCCCCGACTTTGTCTTGATCCACGACGCGGCGCGCCCCTTTCTCGATGGGCCGCTGATCGACCGGGTGATCGCCGGGCTCGAAACTCATCCGGCCGCGCTTCCTTGCGTGCCGGTGACCGATACGTTGAAGCGCGCACAAGGGGCGCTCGTGACCGGCACGCTCGATCGGGTCGGGCTCATGCGGGCGCAAACGCCGCAAGGTTTTCGATTCGAAGCGATCCTCGCCGCCCATCGCGCCGCGGCGAATGCCGGCGTGCCGGAGTTCACCGACGATGCTGGGCTCGCCGAGTGGTTCGGGCTCGAAGTGGCCGTGGTGGAAGGCGCCGAAGCCAATAGCAAACTCACGACGTCCGAAGACCTCGCCATCGCCGATGAGCTCCTGCAGCTACGCGGCGGCGCGCGGCGGGCTCCCAGAGATTCGCGTGGGCTCGGGCTATGACGTGCACGCCTTCGGTCCTGGCGATGCGGTGATGCTGTGCGGCGTTGCCATTCCGCATCACCAGAAGCTCTCGGGCCATAGCGATGCCGATGTGGGCCTACATGCGCTCACCGATGCGCTACTCGGCGCCATTGGCGACGGCGATATCGGCGTGCACTTCCCACCGTCCGACGACCGCTGGCGCGGCGCGCCGTCGGAGTTGTTCCTCAAACATGCCGCCGGCAGGCTCGCCGCGCGGGGCGGCGAGATCGTGCATGTGGATTTGACCTTCCTGTGCGAAGCGCCGCGCATCGGGCCCTATCGGGATCGGATGCGCGCGAGCGTCGCCGGAATGCTGGGCCTCGACATGGGCCAGGTGAGCGTCAAGGCCACGACCAATGAGGGCTTGGGCTTCATCGGCCGCGGCGAAGGCATCGCGGCGATGGCGACGGCGACCGTGCGGCTACCATGAGCGAGGCCATCACCATCGACGCTCCGTTGGTCGGGATCGCGGCCGAGCTGCTCGAGGCGTGCCGCGCGCAGGGGATCACCCTCGTTACCGCGGAGTCGTGCACCGGAGGGCTGGTCGCCGCCACGCTGACCGCCGTGCCCGGCGCTTCGGATGTGTTCGAGCGGGGCTTCGTGACCTATTCCAATGCCGCGAAGAGCGAGATGCTCGGCGTGCCGGTGTGGCTGATCGAGCGGCATGGCGCGGTGAGTGAGGATGTGGCCAGGGCCATGGCCGGAGGGGCGCTGACCCACTCGCAAGCAAGCCTCGCCATTGCCGTTACCGGCATCGCCGGCCCGGATGGCGGTCGCGCGGACAAGCCGGTGGGCCTCGTCCATTTTGCTGCCGGAATGCGCGATGAGGCGATTGCCCATGAGAAGGTTCTGTTCGGGGATCTTGGCCGGAGCGAGATCAGGCGCCTCGCGGTCGAGCGCGCGCTCAGGCTTCTCGCCTCACTCTTGTGAGGCGGCTGCCGTCATCGATGACGGCGCGCTCCCATAGACGGCATCGGCGCGCGCCTCGAAGGCCGACGTATATTTGCGCACTGCCTTGGAGAACAGGCCGCCCATGAGCCGCTCGAACAGACGCGAGCGGAAGCTATAGGCGATATAGAAATCGACCTCGCAGGAATGAGGGTCGGTGGGACGGAAGCGCCAGCGATTCTCCAGATGCGAGAACGGCCCGTCGAGATATTGGACGAGGATGGTGCGGGTGGCGCGATCGAGGCTCACTTGGGTGGTGAAGCTCTCTCGGATCATCTTGTAGCCGACCACCATGGTCGCGATCAGCACCTCCTTCCCGTTCTCCGCGCGGCGGCTCTTGACCTTGAGCTCCTCGCAGAGCGGCAGGAAGTGCGGATAGTCCTCGACTTTGGCGATGAGCGCGAACATGTCGTCGGCCGAATGACCCACGGAATGAATGGTCTCGAAGATGTGCATGGGACGGCGGCGGGAGCGCGTCGCTCTGCTAGCGCGGCAGGGCCGCATCGCGCGCCGTGCGGAGCCGGGCGAAGTCATCCGCCGCGTGATAGGAGGAGCGCGTGAGCGGGCTCGCCGCCACGAGGAGGAAGCCCTTGGCATAGGCCGCTTCCTTATAGCGGCCGAATTCGCGGGGGGTCACGAAGCGCGCGATCGGTGCGTGCTTGCGGGTTGGCTGCAGATATTGGCCGATGGTGAGAAAGTCGATTTGCGCTTCCCGCATGTCGTCCATTGACGCAAGCACCTCGACCTCACTTTCGCCCAAGCCCACCATGATGCCCGATTTGGTGAAGGTGCGCGGCTTAAGTGTCTTGGCGCGGGCGAGCAGCCGAAGAGAGTGATCGTAGCGGGCGCCCGGGCGGATGGTGCGATAGAGCGACGGCACGGTCTCGAGATTGTGGTTGAGCACGTCCGGCCCCGCTTCTATCACGCTTTCGAGCGCGCCTCGCTTGCGCAGGAAATCCGGGATCAGCACCTCGATGGTGGTCGCGGCCGCCGCATCCCTGAGAGCGCGAATGGTGGCGGCGAAATGCGCCGCCCCGCCGTCGTCGAGATCGTCGCGGTCGACCGAGGTCACCACCACATGGGCTAGGCCGAGCTCGGCCACGGCTTGGCCGACGCGCGCGGGCTCCGACGGATCGAGCGGCGCTGGCCGGCCCGTACGCACATTGCAGAAGGCGCAGCCCCTAGTGCAGGTGTCGCCCATGATCATGATGGTCGCGTGGCGCTTGCCCCAACACTCGCCGATATTGGGACAGGCCGCCTCCTCGCAGACGGTGGCGAGGCGGCGCGACCGCAAGATGGCGCGCGTCGCGTCGAAAGCACCCAAGCCGGGTGCGCGCACGCGGATCCATGGCGGCTTCGGGGACATCGGCGTGTCAGGCCGATGCGCCTTCTCGGGATGGCGCGGCCGCGCCTCGCTTGTCACGCTGTCGAACAAAGTCACCACGCTCGGACGTTTGCTGCTCGCCGTCAGGTCGCGGGCCGGCTGTGAAAGCTTCGCCACACCCACAGCATGATGACCGCGCCGATCGAGGCCACGATCAGATTGCCGAGCCAGCCATAAAACTGGATATGCAGGAGATTGGCGAGGGTGCCGCCGACGAAAGAGCCGGCAATGCCGATCAGCAGATTGGTGAGCAGGCCGTGGTCGCTGGCGGTGACCTTCTCGGCGATATAGCCGGCGAGGACGCCGATGATGAGCATGCCGAAAAAACCGACCCCCGGCATGGTGAGGAGCGTTTGGGCCGGTGCGTCCATCTTAGGAAACCTCCCATGGTCTTCAGGGGCAAAGCATCTCCCCTCGCCTGAATATCGTCAGGCGAGGTGACGAATTAAAGTCAGGCCGCGCGCCTCTCGGCGCAAACGTCACCGCATCCGTTGCCAGATGTAAATGCACAAAATGGCGCCCAAGGTGGCTATGATGATCTCGCCGATCAGACTATAGGCGCCGAGGCCAAGAAGGCCGGCCAAAAAGCCGCCGACCACGGCGCCGATGACGCCGATCAGCAGGTTGATCAAGAGATCCTGCTGGCGCCCCATGACATAGGACGCGATGGCGCCCGCGATCAGGCCCACGACGAGAAAGATAATCAGCCCCATGCTCTCCTCCTTTTGTCAGGTTTAAGCTCCCCCGCTGCCATCGCCCATTGGCGCGTCAGATATGAATGGCGCGGCCAAAGGCATCGAGCACCGATTCGTGCATCATCTCCGAGAGCGTGGGGTGGGGGAAGATGGTTCGCATCAATTCTTCTTCCGTGGTCTCCAGCTCCCGGGCAAGCGCGAAGCCCTGGACCAGCTCGGTAACCTCGGCCCCGATCATGTGGGCGCCGAGCAGCGCGCCGGTTCCAGCGTCGAACACGGTCTTGACCAGGCCCTCGGTCTCGCCAAGCGCAATGGCCTTGCCGTTCGCCGCATGAAGGGGAAGCGCCCCACTTTCAGCGCATGACCGGCGGCACGGGCCGCCGCCTCGGTGAGGCCGACGCTTGCCACTTGCGGCCGGCAATAGGTGCAAGCGGGCACGTTGCTCGGGTCGAGCGGGTGCACGCCGTCGACGCCGGCGATCTTCTCCACGCATAGCACGCCTTCATGGCTTGCTTTGTGGGCGAGCCATGGCGGACCGACGACATCGCCGATGGCGTAGAGGCCGGGGGTGCCGGTGCGGCACCATTCATCCACCACGATATGGCCGCGCTCGATCCGCAGCCCCTGCCCTTCGAGGCCGATCCCTTCCACATTGCCGGTGATGCCGATGGCGAGGATCACGCGGTCGACAGTGACGGTTTCGGTCTTGCCGTCCGCATGATCGAGCGTCGCGGTGACATTGTCGGGTCCGGGGACGAGGCCCGTCACCACGGTCTCGGTGTGGATCGTCATGCCCTGGCGGGTGAAGGCCTTGCGCGCGAGGGCGGAGATCTCGGCATCCTCGACGGGCAGGATGCGGTCGAGCTGCTCCACCACCGTCACCTCGGCGCCGAGATCGCGGTAGAAGCTCGCAAACTCGATGCCGATGGCGCCCGAGCCCACCACGAGCAGCGATTTCGGCATGGCGCGCGGCAGCATCGCCTCTTTGTAAGTCCAGACGAGCCGGCCATCGGGCTCGAGCCCCGGCCGCATCTTGGCGCGTGCGCCGGTGGCGATGACGATGTGCTTCGCCTCAAGGCTGGGGAGTTCGCCGCCGTCGCCCCCCCTCACCGCGATCCTTCCCTGCCCTTGCAGGCGCGCGGTGCCGCGCACCACGGCGATCTTATTCTTCTGCATAAGATAGCCGACGCCGCTCGCGAGCTTGTCGGCAACTTTGCGGCTCCGCTCCACGATGCGGGCGAGATCGAAGCGAACATTTTCGGCGGCGAGGCCGAACTCGGCCGCGTGCCGCATCAGATGATAGAGCTCGGAGGAACGCAGCAGCGCCTTGGTGGGGATACAACCCCAGTTAAGACAGATGCCGCCCAGCTCGGCACGCTCGATGATGACCGTCTTCATGCCGAGCTGGCTCGCGCGGATCGCAGCGACATAGCCGCCGGGGCCGGCGCCGATCACGGCAAGGTCGAAGCTCAATTCTGCCATCCCGGCGGCTCCTCACACCAGCATGGTTACGGGGTCTTGGATGAAGGCCTTGAAGGCGGCGAGCAGCTCGGCGCCGAGCGCGCCGTCGATCACGCGGTGATCGACAGAGAGCGTCACGCTCATCATGGTCGCGATCTTCACGGCGTCCTTCTTGACCACCGGCCGCTTCTGCGCCTTGCCCACGGCGAGAATGCTCGCCTGTGGCGGGTTGATCACCGCTTCGAAGCGGGTGATGCCGTACATGCCGAGATTGGAGATGGTGGTGGTGCCACCCTGATATTCGTGGGGCGCCAGGCGCTTGGAGCGCGCGCGGGTGGCCAAGTCCTTCATCTCATTGGAGATTTCAGATAGGCTTTTCAGTTCGGCGTTGCGGATTACTGGCGTGAACAGCCCGCCGTCCGGCAACGCCACGGCGACGGCCACGTCCGAGGTCCGGTGCAGCAGCAGCCCTTGGTTCGTCCAAATAGCGTTGGCGCGCGGCACCTCCTGCAGCGCCATGGCCATCGCCTTGATGATGAAATCGTTCATCGAGAGTTTGAAGGCGCGGGGATGTCCCTCAGGCGCAATGCCGTTGAGCCGCTTGCGTGCGGCGAGCAGCGCGTCGAACTTGCAGTCGATGGAGAGATAGAAATGCGGGATGGTCTGCTTGGCGAGCGTCAGCCGGTCGGCAATCACGCGGCGCATGGTGTCGTGGGGCACGAGTCTGTAGGTGCCGGGCTGGTACAGGGCGAGAACCGCCGCGTCGGACATGGGTTCGGCGAGCGTGGGACCCAAGGCTTGCGGGGTCGGCAGGTGCGCCATAACGCGGGGCTTCGCCACCTCTTCGATCTCAGCTGGGGGTTGGCGCGCTTCCGCCCGGGCCGGTGCGTGCGCGATGTCCGCTTTGACGATGCGGCCGCGGGGACCTGAGCCTTTGATGCCGGCAAGGTCGAGCCCGCGCTCACGAGCCAGGCGGCGCGCGAGGGGCGAGGCGAAGATACGCCCCGCGTGACCGCTCGCCCCCTCGCCTCTCTTGGAAGAGGCGTCGAGGCGAGGCATCGGTCGAATGTCCTGCGGAGCCGCCCCAGGCCGCGGCGCGACGGGAGGCGTTGCCGCGAAGGACGAGGCCACCGCTCGCATCGTTGCCGTCTTGGCGTCGGCGGCGTTGTCCTCGATCAATACCGCGATGGGCTGGTTGACTTTCACATGCTCGGTGCCTTCGGGCACGAGCAGGGACTCGATGCGGCCTTCGTCGACGGCTTCCACCTCCATGGTCGCCTTGTCGGTCTCGATCTCGGCGATCACGTCGCCGGCGCGTACCTGATCGCCCGCGCGCACATGCCATTTGGCGAGCGTCCCCTCCTCCATGGTGGGCGACAAAGCAGGCATGAGGATTTGAGTGGCCATGACTCACGCCTCCTCGCGACTGCGGCGCGCCATCGCCTCTTCCCAATACTTGCCGTCGAACACGCCGATCCGCGCGACTTGGACCGCGCCCTCGTCGAGGCAGCGCACATTGACGCTCACGCCGTCGGGCTTAGAGCGCGGCACGTAGAAACTTTTTATTCCGCACACGGAGCAAAACCGGTGCTGCGCGATCCCGGTATTGAAGCGGTAGGTGGTGAGCTTGTCCTCGCCTTGGAGCAGGCGGAAGCGCTCTTTCGCGACGATGAGATGCAGATAGCCGCACTTATGGCAGATCGAGCAGGTGCATTCCTGCGCCTCGATCGCGTCGGGCGCCAGCACCTCGAAGCGCACGGCGCCGCAATGGCACCCGCCTTGCTTCCAGCTCATGGGCGCCTCGCTCATGGGATCACTCGCGATAGCACACAGATTTCGCCGCCGCGACGACCCGCTCCACCGACGGCAGCGCGAGCTTCTCCAGATTGGCGGCGTAGGGCATGGGCACGTCGGCTCCGGTGATCTTGACGGGCGGCGCGTCGAGATGGTCGAAACCCTCCGTGGCCACCCGCGCGCAGACCTCCGAGCCGATGGAGCAGATGGGCCACGCTTCTTCGACGGTGACCAAGCGGTTCGTCTTGCGCACCGATTCCAGCACCGTATTGATGTCGAGGGGTCGGAGCGTGCGCAGATCGATCACCTCGGCCTCGATCCCCTCCTCCGCCAGCCGCTTGGCCGCCTCCAGCACATAGGCCATGCCACGCGCATAGGAGACGATGGTCACGTCAGAGCCAGCGCGCGCGATGCGCGCTTTGCCGATGGGGAGCACGAAGTCGTCGAGCTTCGGCACCTCGAAGCTTTGCCCGTACAGGATCTCGTTCTCGAGGAACACCACCGGGCCCGGATCGCGGATCGCGGCTTTGAGCAGTCCCTTGGCGTCGGCGGCGGTGTAAGGGGCGATCACCTTCAGCCCCGGTACGCTCGCATACCAGGCGGAGAAATCCTGGCTGTGCTGGGCGGCTACGCGGGCGGCGGCGCCGTTCGGCCCGCGGAACACGATGGGGCAATGCATCTGGCCGCCCGACATATAGAGCGTCTTGGCGGCGGAGTTGACGATGTGGTCGATCGCCTGCATGGCGAAGTTCCAAGTCATGAATTCGACGATAGGCTTGAGGCCGGCGAAGGCTGCGCCCACGCCGATGCCGGCGAAGCCATATTCGGTGATGGGCGTGTCGACGACCCGAGGCGCGCCGAATTCCTCAAGCAAGCCTTGGGTCACCTTGTAGGCGCCGTGATATTGGGCGACCTCCTCGCCCATGACGAAGACGTCCGGATCGGCGCGCATCTCCTCGGCCATGGCGTCGCGCAGCGCCTCGCGCACGGTCATGGTCACCATCTCGGTGCCCGGCGGGATTTCGGCCTCGCGGTCTGGCTCGACGGGCGCGGTTTGTGGCCCGGCTGGCGCCTCTTCGAATTCAGGTGGCGCCTCGCCTAGAGGCAGCGCCGAGGGCGCTTCTGGGGGGCTTGGCGGGGCGGGAGGAGCCATTTTGGCCATTCGAGCCACGGTCGGGGCTTCTTTGGACGTTCCGAGGCTGCCCACCCCTTCGCGCGACACAGGGGTCGGGGCACTGGCAGCGGCCTCGCCATCTTCCAGCAGCGTGGCGATGGGCGTGTTAACCTTCACATGCTCGGTGCCTTCGGGAACGAGGATGCGTCCGAGCTTGCCCTCCTCCGCCGCCTCGACCTCCATGGTCGCCTTGTCGGTCTCGATCTCGGCGATCACGTCGCCAGCCTGCACGTCGTCGCCCTCGCGCACGAGCCATTTGGCGAGCTTGCCCTCTTCCATGGTGGGAGAGAGCGCCGGCATCAAGATATCGGTCGGCATGCGGGCGCTTTCAGACCTCAGGCAATGACGTCGGTGTGAAGCTCGGACGTGTCCGGCTCGGGATCCTGGGTGGCGTACTCGGCCGCCTCGCCGATCGTGGCGCGCACCTCGCGATCGATCTCCTTGAGCTTGTCCTCGTCGGCCACGCCCTGTTCCAAGATGCGCTTGCGCACGAGATCGATCGGATCGTGATGAGCGCGCACGTCCTGCACCTCCTCACGGCTGCGATATTTGGCCGGGTCGGACATGGAATGGCCGCGATAGCGGTAGGTGAGCATCTCCAGGATCATCGGACCGCCGCCGCCGCGCACGCGCGCCAGCGCCTCCTCCCCTGCCGCCTTCACCGCGCGCACATCCATGCCGTCAACGCGCGCCCCTGGGATGCCGTAGACGGAGCCGCGATTATAGAGCTCCTCGGCGCGGGCGCTCGCGCGCTCCACCGACGTGCCCATGGCGTAGTGATTGTTCTCGATCACATAGAGCACCGGGAGCTTCCACAAGGACGCCATGTTGAAGCTCTCATAGACCTGGCCTTGGTTCGCCGCGCCCTCGCCGAAAAAGGTAATCGAGACGCGATCGTTGCCCCGATATTTGTTGGCGAGCGCGAGCCCAGAGCCGAGCGGCGCCGGCGCGCCGACGATGCCGTGGCCGCCATAGAATTGCTTGGCCATCGAAAACATGTGCATGGAGCCGCCCTTGCCCTTGGAATAGCCGTGGCGGCGCCCGATGAGCTCGGCCATGACGCCTTTCGGCTCCATGCCGCAAGCAAGCATGTGACCGTGGTCGCGATAGGCGGTGATGAACTGATCGCCCTCTGCCCGCGCCATCTGCATGCCGATGACGACCGCCTCCTGGCCGATATAAAGGTGGCAGAACCCGCCGATCAGCCCCATGCCGTAAAGCTGGCCCGCCTTCTCCTCGAAGCGGCGGATGAGCAGCATGTCGCGATAGGCCTTGAGCTCCTGCTCGGGGCTGAAGAGCTTGATGCCCTTGGCCTGCGCCTCGGGCCCCTTTTGGTTGTCGAGCCAGAAGTTCGCGGCGCCGGGAGAGAGGATGGGCGCGGCGCTATAGCCGTTCTCAGGGGTGGTCACTGGGGCCTCCGTCAGTTCGCGCCAATCCAAACGCTAGCACGAGTTCGAAGGGGCCTGAAAGGCAGCGGTAGACAGGGGACGCCCGCGGACTGCCGCGCGTCAGGGCTTGGGCAGCGTCCCGCTCTGCTCGGCTTGCGGCCGGCGCTTCATGATCACGGACTTACGCATTGGTGATCAGCGTCTTAGTCCTCTCTAGGTAACAAGGTAGGTAACACCGCAACGAATGGGGGGATGCGATCATGACCGCCAAAGCGAATAGCACATCGAACGTGGTGAGGCTCTTCCCCGCGTATGTCGACGTCAGCCTTTCGTTCGTCAAAGACTTTTAGGTACGCCCGGCGGGGAAGCGGCAAGGAGCCTGGTTCCGCTGTTGCTGGCACGTCACCCCGAGCGGAAACTACGGCGTTGATTGCGAGACGGGCGAACGATTGGCCCGGGACTTCCTTGCCCATGCGAAGGCCTGTGTCGGCGCGCCGAGCGCTTTGTCGCTAAGCGTGGCCGACATGCCGCCGAAATTCTCAGGCGTCGAAAAGATATTTCTCAATACCATCGGGGAGGCGGCAGCGATCGGGGCGATCGTCGCCGAGGCGATCGGCGAGCGTTGGTCGTGACCGACATTCGCACCAAACTGGAAGCCAAAGTGCGAGAAGCGATCCGTCGGGCTTTGGATAAGCTCGGGGGCGACGGCCGAGCCTTCACACAAGAAGAGTCCGCATCGTGATGCAAGAGGCGGAGAACGATGACGAGTTGCGGGACGCGATCGACGCCGGGGGCTTGAGAGTTACGACGCGCTGGCCAGCGTCGAGGCTGCATGGATTGCCAGCAAGAGCGCGCCCGTGACGTTAGGTTTCGTCTTACCAGTCTTGCCGATCATTTGCGACGAGGAAGCCGACCGCGCCTTCGAAATGATGCGGCAGGTGGCGCGCGAGTTGCGCGACCGCAAGCCCGACAAACACGAAGTCGAGAACCGGCGACGCGTGCTTGCCGATTGGGCGTGGAGAACTAGCGGCGACGAGGATTGGAACTGACCGAGAACGAGGCGACGTTAGGACAATTCGTCCGAGCATTTTGTTCTCATCGCACCGCCCCATCAAATAGAAAGGGCCGGCTTCTGGCCGACCCTTTCCTCAATTCTGAATTCAGAATTCGGGTTAGCCCTGGCACTCCTTCATGCCGCCCATGGCCTTCTTGGCCTCGGCTTCGGTCTTAAAGGTGCCCATCACCTTCATGCCCGCGCCGGGTTGGGTGTGCATCATCGAGCATTTCTTGCTGGCCGGGTCGAAGGCCACATAGAACTGCTCGGCGAGAGCCGGGGTGACAAAGCCCGCGATAAGAACGGCGGCAACGAGATACTTCTTCATGATTTTTGCTCCTTGGACGGATTACCGCAAAGCGGCGTCGGACAATTGCATGGCGAGCGATTGCAATCAACGTCAGTTGGCCGCGTCGACATGGGGTGAGAATTGGCGCAGCATCCTACCGTGCGTGGGTGACCCTCCGAGAACATACCGGACCCTCCTTGGACGGCGTTCCCAGAATGCGGAAGCGCGAGGAAAAGAGTGATGATCAGTTTGCTGAAGCCGCCGCACAAACTCTATTGGCGAGTGACCCATGCGAGAGACGATATTTCCGGAATAGCTTTGTCGATTGCGCTTACAAACGCTCTACTGGCTGCGATCCTTGCCACGCTGATTAAATGACCGACCGCCGCTTTCCGCCACGACGTGGGGCTTTGGCGCGAACGGTTTAGCGCACAGCAGGCGTGGTGATCTGTTGGGCATCGGGATTTGATGGCCGGCGCTTCATGATCACGAGGTCATCGGGATGGGCGAGGTTGAGGATGGCGCGGGCGCGCTCGTCCAGCATGTCGGGGTCGAGGCTTTCGGGCCGGAGCAGCGCCACGTCGCGGTCGAGCCGGGTCTTGACCTCCTCCAGCCCCGCGAGTTCGCCCTGGAGCACTTCTTTGCGGCGCTCGAGCTCAGCGCGGGATTTCAACCCGTGCTCGCCGATCTCAAGATGATAGGCGAAATAGCCGCCGGCACCGCAGGCGAGCAGCGGGAAGATCAAAGAGCGCAACCGCATGCAAAAAAACCCCGTGCCGGAACCGGCGACACCCCCTGCCGGTCCTCCGCAGCATCGGCTCCGCGCGTTAACTCGGGGTTAGCGACCGCTAATGGCTAGCGCTTCAGCACCGTCGGGCCGGCATAGCGCGCGGCCGCCCCCAGCGCCTCCTCGATGCGGAGCAGCTGGTTATATTTCGCCACGCGGTCGGAGCGGGCAAGCGAGCCCGTCTTGATCTGCCCGCAATTGGTGGCGACCGCGAGATCGGCGATGATGGCGTCCTCGGTCTCGCCGGAGCGGTGCGACATGACCACGCCATAGTCCGCTTGTTGGGCCATGCGCACGGCGTCGAGCGTCTCGCTCAGCGTGCCGATCTGATTGACTTTAATCAGGATGGCATTGGCGATGCCCTCCTCGATGCCACGGGCTAGGCGGGTGACATTGGTGACGAAGAGGTCGTCGCCCACGAGCTGGATGCGGCCGCCCAAACTTTGCGTCAGCGCCCGCCAGCCCTCCCAATCGTCCTCGGCCATGCCATCCTCGATGGAGTAAATGGGATAGTTGGCGGCAAGCTCGCCGTAATAAGCGATCAGCCCCGCGCTATCGAGGCTGCGCTTCTCGCCTTTGAGGAAATACCGATCCTCGGCGTAGAACTCGGTCGCCGCCGGATCGAGGGAAACAAAAATGTCCTCGCCTGGTCGATAGCCGGCGGCGGCGATGGCCGCCATGATGAAGTCGAGCGCCTCGCGCGCCGAAGCGAGGTTGGGGGCAAAGCCCCCCTCATCGCCGACATTGGTGTTGTAGCCCGCGCCTTTCAGCGCGTGCTTGAGCGCATGCAGAACCTCCGCGCCCATGCGTACCGCCTCGGCGAAGTTTGGCGCGCCGATCGGCGCGATCATGAATTCCTGGAAGTCGATCGGATTGTCGGCGTGCACGCCGCCATTCACGATGTTCATCATCGGCACGGGGAGAAGCGTGGCCTCGGCACCGCCGAGATAGCGGTAGAGCGGCAAATTCTTGGCGGCGGCTTCGGCCTTGGCGGCGGCGAGCGAGACGCCGAGAATGGCGTTGGCGCCGAGCCGCTTCTTGTTCTCGGTGCCGTCGAGCGCGCGCAAGCGATCGTCGAGGCCGCGCTGATCGCCGGCGTCGAAGCCCGTCAGCGCGGCACGAATTTCGCCATTGATGGCTGAAACCGCCTTCTTCACGCCCTTGCCGCCATAGCGCGCGCCCCCGTCACGCAGCTCATGGGCCTCATGCGCGCCGGTCGAAGCGCCGGAGGGCACCGCAGCACGGCCGAAATGGCCGTCCTTGAGCACGACGTCGACCTCGACCGTCGGGTTGCCGCGGCTGTCGAGAATTTCACGGCCGATCAGGGTAGCAATGGCGGTCATGCGGCTCAATGAGCAGGAGGGTTCGGCGCTTGACCGAGGCAAACCCCGAGCGCAGGTGGGGCCCTCTTAGCCCAGAGGCCGGCAAAGCGAAAGCCGGAAGTGCGTGTCGGCCGCGCGATCAGCTCGGGGGCGGTTGCGGCGGAACCGGTGTGCTCGCCATGGGTACGCCGCGCCCGCGTCGCGGAGCGCCGCATCATATACAATCAAAAGGCGAATTATTTGTCCCTTGAGGGGAAAACCCCGGTCCCTGGGGCCATTTGCTAGGGTGGCGCAGGCCTCGGAATTGGAAGGCAATGGAGGATGGAAAAGGAAGCAGGCGATGCGCTGGTGCTGTTCTCCGGCGGCCAGGATTCGACCGTGTGCCTCGCCTATGCGCTCGATCGCTATAAGCGCGTGGAGACGGTCGGCTTCGACTATGGCCAGCGCCATGGCGTGGAGCTTCAATGCCGCGAACGCGTGCGCGAGGAGATCGCGCGCCTTTTTCCTGACTGGGTGGCGCGGCTCGGGCCCGACCATATGCTCGACATCAGGAGCTTCGGCGCCATCGGCGATACGGCGCTGACATCAGACGCCGAGATCACGATGCTCGCCTCGGGCCTGCCCTCGACCTTCGTGCCCGGGCGCAACCTCGTGTTCTTTACCTATGCCGCCGCGCTCGGTTACCGGCGGGGCTTGCCTGCGTTGGTCGGCGGCATGTGCGAGACCGACTATTCCGGCTATCCCGATTGCCGCGATGCGACGCTGCGCGCGCTGGAAGAAGCGATCTGTCTCGGCACCGAAATTGAGTTCACCATTGAGACGCCGCTGATGTGGCGGACCAAGGCGGAGACCTGGGCGCTTGCGGATCAGCTCGGCGGCAAGCCGCTCGTCGACCTCATCATCGAGGAGACGCATACGTGCTACAAAGGTGAGCGCGGCACGCGGCATGATTGGGGCTATGGCTGCGGCACCTGCGCCGCTTGCGAGCTCCGCGCCAAGGGCTTCGAGCAATGGCTGGCCTCCCGCGGCGATGGCCGCCGCGAGCTTCGGCGAGGTTAACCGCTACCCTCTTGCCTCAGCGCGCGCGAAGCGCCAGTTTCCCCTGATGTATGCCGTCAAGGAGATCTATTACTCGCTGCAAGGCGAAGGTGTGCAGACCGGCCGCCCGGCCGTGCTCTGCCGCTTCGCCGGCTGCAATCTTTGGTCAGGCCGCGAGGCGGACCGGGCCAAGGCTGTCTGCAATTTCTGCGACACGGATTTTGTCGGCACCGACGGCCCAGGCGGCGGTAAATTCGGCACAGCCGACGCACTGGCCCAAGCGTGTCGGGCCGCGTGGCGCGGCAATGGAGGTACGCGACCTTTCATCGTGCTCACCGGCGGCGAGCCCATGCTTCAGGTCGACGAGGCCCTGATCGCGGCGCTGCACGCGCTCTGCTTCGAAACCGCCATCGAGACCAATGGCACCTTGCCCGTGCCCCGAGCCATCGATTGGATCTGCGTGAGCCCCAAGGCCGGCGCCCCGCTCGTGCAGTGCAGTGGCGATGAGCTGAAGCTCGTCTATCCGCAAAGCGCGCTTCGGCCGGAGGATGTCGAGGCGCTTCCCTTCCGGCACTTCCTGCTGCAGCCCATGGATGATGGGCCGGCGAGCCCGGGTAACCTTGCCGGGGCCATCGCCTATTGCCGCGAGCACCCCAAATGGCGCTTGAGCCTGCAGACCCATAAGCTGCTCGGCTTGCGTTAGCGCACCCTGGTTTGACGACGCAAAATCCCCTACACAGCCGCCATGCGTATCTATAAGGAATTCTTCTTCGAGGCCGCCCATTTCCTCCCGTCGGCGCCGCCCGGCCATGCCAATGCGCGGGTACACGGACATTCTTTCCGCGTGCGCGTGGGACTCGAGGGCGAGCCCGACCCGGCGACGGGAGTGGTGCTGCATTTCGACGATCTCGAGGCCGCCGTGGGCGACGCGCGCGACGCGCTCGATCACCGCTTCCTCAATGAGGTCGAAGGTCTGTCGTCACCGACGCTCGAGCGCATCGCCATCTGGCTGTGGGACCGGCTGCATAATCGCCTGCCGGGTCTCGCCGAGATCCAGGTCGCGCGCGATTCCTGTCACGAGGGCTGCGTCTATACCGGTCCCCGCGCGCGGGCGCCGCGGGCCGCGGAGTAAGCCATGACGCGCAAGATCACAGGGCTGACCCAGCTCGGCGGGAGCACCGCACTTCCCCCCTCGCCCAAGGACGCCGAATTGGAGTGCGTCACCAATCCGCATCCCGACACGGATTACCTCGCCCGCTTCACCTGTCCGGAATTTACCTGCCTCTGCCCGGTCACTGGCCAGCCGGACTTCGCACATCTCGTCATCGACTATTGTCCCGACGCGCTGCTGGTCGAGTCGAAATCGCTCAAGCTCTATCTGGCGAGCTATCGCAATCATGGCGGGTTCCACGAGGACTGCACCATCGCCATCGGCAAGCGCATCATCGAGACCATCAAGCCCAAATGGCTGCGCATCGGCGGCTATTGGTTTCCGCGCGGCGGCATGCCCATCGACGTGTTCTGGCAGCATGGGGTGCTGCCCGAAGGCGTGTGGCTGCCCCACCAGGGCGTCGTACCCTATCGCGGCCGCGGCTAGCGCCGCTTCACCAGCGCATCGATGGCGATGAGCTCTTTGAGCAGCGGCTCGAGCTCGCGAAGCGGCAGCATATTGGGTCCGTCGGAGGGGGCGCGGTCCGGGTCCTGATGGGTCTCGATGAACACGCCTGCGACACCGACCGCGACCGCAGCGCGCGCCAGCACCGGCACGAAGCGCCGCTCGCCGCCGCTCTTCGTCCCCTGCCCGCCCGGCTGCTGCACCGAATGGGTGGCGTCGAAGATCACCGGCGCGCCCGTTTCGGCGAGGATTGGCAGCGCGCGCATGTCCGAGATAAGTGTGTTGTAGCCGAAGGAGACGCCGCGCTCGGTGACGAGCACATTGGGATTGCCGGCGCCGACGAGCTTCGCCACCACATTCTGCATGTCCCAGGGGGCGAGGAACTGTCCCTTCTTGACGTTGACGGGCTTGCCGGTGCGTGCCGCCGCCAGAAGCAGATCGGTCTGGCGGCAGAGAAAGGCCGGGATCTGCAAGCAGTCCACGGCGGCCGCGACCTCGGCGCATTGCCCAGGCTCATGCACATCGGTGATGATTGGCAGCCCCACGCTCTGCCTAATCTCGGCGAGGATGGGCAGCGCCTGCTTCATGCCGAGCCCGCGCGCACTCTTGGCGCTGGTGCGGTTCGCCTTGTCGAAAGACGATTTGAAGACGAGGCCGAGGCCGAGCCGCTCGGCCATCTCCGCCAGCGCACGCGCCGTCTCGAGCCCATGCGCCCGGCTTTCCACCAGGCAAGGCCCGGCGATCACGGCGAGCGGCAAGCCATTGCCAAAGCGGGTGTTTCCGACCGAAACAACCGCGCTTGGCGCGGGCTTCAGGGCTTCATTCATGGCCGGACCATGCGTCGACTAGGCCGGGCGGTCAACCGGCTCGCGCAGGAGCAATCTTCACCGCAATGGCAGTCAGATGCTAGCTTGATCGGCCGCGGAGAGTTCCAGAATGCTTGTAGTGGTAGCCAGAAATTTGCTGTTCGGCGGGAGCGTCCTGCTTGCCGCAGGTCACGCGCAGGCAAACCCGATCGACGACTGCAACCAAAGCGCGGACGCGAAGAAGCAGATTGACGGCTGCACGCTATTTCTGGAGCAAGACCCCTTTGGTCCCTATGCCGCCCTTGCCTATAGCCTGCGCGGCGCGGCCTACAAGGACAGAGGCGATCTCGATCACGCCATCGCCGATTTCGGAGTGGCGATCAAGCTCGATCCCAAGGCGTTCCGGGCCTATGTGAACCGGGGCATCGCCTATCGCGACCAGGGCGACCTCGACCGCGCGCTGGCCGATTTCGATCAGGCCATCGCCATCGATACCCAAACGGCCGAGGCATTTCTCAACCGGTCCGTGGTCTATTCCGACAAAGGCCAGTACGACCTCGCCATCGCCGATGCCGGCAAAGCAATCGCCCTCAATCCACGCGAGGCCGTGGCTTACAACGATCGGGGTGTCGCCTACGAGAAGAAGGGAGACATCGGCAACGCGCTCGCCGATTATTCAAAGGCGCTCGAGATCGATCCCAATTATAGCGAGGCTTTCGCCAACCGGGCAGTCCTCTATGACCATAAGGGCGAGAAGGACCTGGCCATCGCCGATTACCGCGCGGCGCTGGCAAGAAATCCCTCAAGCCAGGACCGAAAAGATCTCGAAGCCGCGCTGAAGCGCCTCGATGCCTCTCCTTAGCTAGACGAGCCGGCTCTGCTCCACCGCGGCGCCGATGAAGGAGGCGAACAGCGGGTGCGGCTCGAAGGGCCGCGATTTCAGCTCGGGGTGGAATTGCACGCCGACAAACCAGGGATGGTCGGGGATCTCGACGATCTCGGGCAGGAGCCCGTCGGGCGAGATGCCGGAGAAGCGCAAGCCCGCCGCCTCGAGCTTGTTGC
The DNA here is from genome assembly GCA_963820115.1 of uncultured Alphaproteobacteria bacterium. Taxonomy (GTDB): domain Bacteria; phylum Pseudomonadota; class Alphaproteobacteria; order Rhizobiales; family Methyloligellaceae; genus Methyloceanibacter. The sequence goes on along the minus strand of CAWFYP010000004.1, from coordinate 15,509 downwards.
GGTAGCGCATATTCACCTCATAGCGGTGGCGGTGCCGCTCGGAGATGCGCGTCGTGCCATAAATCTCCGTCACCATGCTGCCTCCGGCGAGGACGGCGTCATAGGCGCCAAGCCGCATGGTGCCGCCGAGATTGCCGTTTTGCTGACGCTTCTCGAGCTCCTCGCCGCGCATCCATTCGGTCATCAAGCCGATCACCGGCTCCTCGGTCGGGCCGAACTCGGTCGAGCTCGCCCCCTCGATGCCGGCCACGTCGCGGGCGACCTCAATCACCGCCATCTGCATGCCGAAGCAGATGCCGAAATAGGGCAAGCCTCTTGTGCGCGCATATTTGGCCGCGTTGATCTTGCCTTCGGCACCGCGCTCGCCGAAGCCGCCCGGCACGAGGATGCCGTGCACGTCCTCGAGATAGGCCGCGGCATCCTGACTTTCGAAGGTCTGGGATTCGATCCATTCGAGATTGACCTTCACCTTGTTGGCGATGCCGCCATGGACGAGCGCCTCGTTCAGCGATTTGTAGGCGTCCTTCAGCCCGGTATATTTGCCCACCACGGCGACGGTCACCTCGCCATCCGGGTTGGCGATGGTCTCGGCGATCGTCCGCCACCGGTCGAGATCGGGCAGCGGCGCGCTGGTGATGCCGAAGGCGGCCAAGACCTCACGGTCGAGACCTTCGGCGTGGTAAGCGATCGGCACCTCGTAGATGCTCGCCACGTCGAGCGCCTGGATGACCGCCTCGGGGCGCACATTGCAGAACAGCGCGATCTTGCGCCGCTCGTCGCGAGGCAGCGGCCGGTCGGTGCGGCAGAGCAGCACGTCGGGCTGGATGCCGATAGAACGCAGCTCCTTGACCGAATGTTGGGTGGGCTTGGTCTTGAGCTCGCCCGCGCTCGGGATGTAGGGCACGAGCGTCAAATGGATGAACACCGAATGTCCTCGCGGCAACTCGTTGCCGAGCTGGCGGATCGCCTCGAAGAAGGGCAACCCCTCGATGTCGCCGACGGTGCCGCCGATTTCGCATAGCACGAAATCGACGCCCTCATTGCCGGTGGTGATGAAGGCCTTGATCGCGTCCGTCACGTGAGGGATCACCTGCACGGTGGAGCCGAGATAGTCGCCGCGCCGCTCCTTGCCGATGATCTCCTGATAGATGCGCCCGGTGGTGACGTTGTCGGCCTGGCTGGCGGGGCGGCCGGTGAAGCGCTCGTAATGGCCGAGGTCGAGATCGGTCTCCGCGCCGTCGTCGGTGACGAACACCTCGCCGTGCTGATAGGGGCTCATGGTCCCCGGATCGACGTTGAGATAGGGGTCGAGCTTGCGTAGGCGAACGCTATAGCCGCGTGCCTGCAACAACGCCCCAAGCGCCGCCGAAGCGAGACCCTTGCCGAGTGAGGAGACCACGCCGCCGGTGATGAAAACGTACCGCGCCATGGGCCTCGACCCTATACCGAAACGTCTCTGAGTCGGTAGCCCAAAGGTTGGTGCGTCCACCAGGCGCGGCGGCTGGCGGCTTGGTTAAGGCAGCGTTTACTGTGATTGCGGCGGCTGCGGGGTCGCCGGCGTCGCCGGGGCTTGCGGCGCGGGGGCCACCGGCAATTGCAGGCTGGGCAGACCGCCGCTATCCGGAGCGCCGGTCCCTAGCACCGAGGTCGGCGTGCCGTGCTGGCTCGCCAGAATCGAAAGCGCGAGGCTCGTCGCGAAGAAGCAGCCGGCAAGCACGGCCGTGGTCTTGGTCAGCGCATTGCCGGCGCCGCGGCCGGTCATGAAGCCGCCGCCGCCACCGCCAATGCCGAGCGCGCCCCCTTCGGAGCGCTGCAGGAGCACGACGCCGACGAGGGCCGCCGCGACCATGACGTGGATAACGAGGAGCACTGTAGTCATCGGGTCGCCTTGGGTTTCGCCGGCGCCGTCTTATCCGAATCTGCCAGGGCTTGGCTAGAGCCCGTGGCCGGGCTTTTCGACGCGGGCGGCGTGGGTTTGCGGTCCGGGAGGGGCATTTCGCCCACCGGCGCCGGCGGCGATACCTTGGCCTTGGCAACGCCGCCGCCGCGACAGCGGAACTCGATCTTCTCCTCGACTTTCAAGAAATCCCGCACGCGGTCGATCTCGGCTTCATTGAGATGCCTCTTGACCCAGTCCGGGCCCTGGTCCAGCGCCGCCTGCATCTCCTTGGTAAGCAACCCTTTGCGTTGGGCCTGCAGGCTCGCGCAACTGTCCTTGTCGAGAGGCTCAGCGCGTGCGCTTCCCGCAGCTACCAGCCCTGCGGCCGCGACCAGCAGCACGACCGCGCTAAAGCGCTCCAATGACCCCGTCACCGCCATCAAGACCCCGCGGTCCCCAGACCGACCCTCGCAGCATGGCGAAGTTCGCCGCGCTTGCCAACCTCCTGCTTCCCCACTTGGGCGCTTCGTCAACCGCTTGGGCGGGCGTAAGTGGCCAAAATGCCATAGAAATCCTGGGCAGTCAGGCTTGCACCGCCGATCAGCGCGCCATTCACATTGTCTACCGCCAGAAACTCCGCCGCATTGGCGGGCTTCACCGAACCGCCATAGAGGATGCGGACGCCTTGGCTCGCCTCGGGGCCGAGGCGCTCGGCCAGGGCCGCGCGGATGAAGCCGTGCACCTCCGCCACATCTTTCGGGCTCGGCGTGAGGCCTGAGCCGATGGCCCACACCGGCTCGTAGGCAATCACACTATTTCTTGCGGTGCCCGAGGGCGGCAGCGAGCCCGCAAGCTGACGTCCCACCAGCGCCAAGGTGCTCCCCTTCCGCCGCTCGGCCTCCGTCTCGCCGACGCAGACGATGGCGGTGAGCCCCGCGCGATGGGCCGCCTCGGCCTTTGCGCGTACGAGCGCGTCGGTTTCGCCATGGCCGGTGCGCCGCTCGGAATGGCCGACAATGACGGCGCTCGCGCCCGCATCGGCCAGCATCTCGGCGGCGATGTCGCCGGTGTGGGGGCCGGAGGCTTGAGGGGCGCAATCCTGGGCGCCCAGCGCAATGGCGCTTCCTGCAACGAGGTCGCGCGCGCGGGACAGCAACGTGGCGGGCGGGCATAGCATGATCTCGGTCCCGGGCACGGGACGGTCGGCCAGGCGGTCGAGCAGCGCTCTCACCTCGCCCAGCGAGGCCGTAAGCCCATGCATCTTCCAATTGCCGGCGACCAGCGGTCGGATGGTCTTCACCTCGTCCCCCGTCCCTGTCCGAGCCTCGATTCGGCCCGGTTTACCACCCTTCACCCACCGTCCAGCTACCCGCAACCCCCGCCTTGCCGCTAGAGGGCTTGCTACCTATGATGCGCGGCCCCACGTGAACAACGCCCAAATCTGGGCCGGCCGCGGGGTGAATGCAAACTCCCAATAGGAAGGTTCAGCGCGTGGCACTCGACACTTTGCGTAAAGGCGCCGGACGGGCGCTCGGCATGATCCTCATGGGGATGCTGGTCATCAGCTTCGCCATTTGGGGCATCGCCGACATTTTCCGGGGCTATGGCCAGCAGACGCTGATCCAGGTCGGCAACATCGAGATCACGCCGCAGGAATATCTGCGCACGCAGCGGTCCATGTTGCAGGCGATGAGCAATAATGCGGGGCGCAGCCTTTCCATGCAGGAAGCCCGCGAGGGGGAACTCGAGACGCGCGTGCTCGAGAGGCTGATCGGCGGCGCTGCCGTCGACAACCATGCTCGAGACCTCAAGCTCGACATCGGCAACGCCGCGCTGCTGCAAGAGGTCATGAAGGATCCGAACCTCAAGGATCCTACCGGCGCCTTCAGTCCTATCGCCTTCCAGCAATTGCTTCGCACTCTCGGGCTGAGCGAGCAGGGCTTTCTTGCCGAGCAGCGCGAGCGCGACCTGCGCCGCCAGCTGGTCAGCACCGTGGGCAAGACCGTCATCACGCCGCCAATTCTGCTCACCGCTCTCAACAACTACAATGAGGAGACGCGCAGTCTTCGCTACGTGATCGTGTCGAAGACCGCCGGCGGGGAGTTGGCCGAGCCGACCGAGGATGAGCTGAAGCGTTTCTACGATAATCACAACGCGAAATATACGCAGCCCGAGACCCGCAAATTCGGCGTGATCGCGGTGACGCCCGAGACGGTCAAGGACCAAGTGCCGATCAGCGAGGACGACCTCAAGGCCGCCTTCGAGGCGACTAAGGACAAGCTCGGCCAACCCGAGCGCCGCCACGTGGAGCAGATCCCCTTCCCCGACAAGGCCGCCGCCGATGCCGCCTATCAGAAGATTTCAGTCGGGCGCCGACTTCGCGGCGATCGCCAAGGAGCAGGGCTTGAGCCAGAGCGATATGGATCTGGGGACGGTAAAGCGCAGTGAGCTTGCCGATTCCGCCGTAGCCGATGCGGCCTTCAAGCTCGAGGCGAACAAGGTCAGCGAGCCTGTCACCGGCAAACTCGGCGGGATCGTGTTGTTGCGCGTGACCGCAATCGAGCCCGCCAAATTGCCGAGTTTCGACGAGGCGAAGGCCGATATCGAGAAGCGCACCCGCAAGGACCGGTCCGAGAGCGTCATCCTCGACATTCATGACCGCATCGAGGATGAGCGCGCCTCGGGTGCCAAGCTGTCGGAGGTCGCGGACAAGCTCAAGCTTCCCTATCAGGCCGTCGACGAGGTCGACCGGAGCGGCAAGGCGCCCGGCGGCGCCGAGGTGACGCTGCCCGACAAGGATGATCTGCTCGCGGCGGTGTTCCAGACCGACGTCGGCGTGGAAAACGATCCCCTCGACAGCAAGGAGGGAGGCTATATCTGGTACGACGTGGAGGGTGTCAACCCGCAAAAGCTGAAGCCGCTCGATCAGGTCAAGGACGAGGTTACCAAGGATTGGCGCGCGGATGCCGAGCGGAACCGGCTTGCCAAATATACCGACGGCCTGGTGCAGAGCTTGAAAGATGGCAAGAGCCTCGAGGATATCGCCAAGGAGCTCAACACCGAGGTGCTGACCGCCGCGCCGTTGAAGCGGAGCGGCATCGCCGTGAATGTGCTGCCTGCCGCCGTGGCGCAGGCCTTCGCCCTCCCGCAAGGCGGCTATGCCTCGGCGGCAAGCGGGGTCGATGAAGCGCGCATCGTGTTCCAGGTGGATAAGATCACGCCGCCTGCTCCGCTCGCCGTGCCGATGGCCCAGGGGCTGAGCCGCCAGCTTAACCTGTTCATGAGCGATGATCTGCTGGCGGAATATTTCACCGCCCTCGAGAGCCGCTACCACGTGAACGTCAATCAGGCCGAGCTCGCCAAGCTTGCGGGTGGCGAGCAGCCATGAGCCGGGCGCCTGCGGCTTCCGTCACGCCGCTCCCCGCGCAAGGTGGCGCCGTCCTTATCGAGCCTGACTTCACAAGCTTCGCGACGGCCTATGATTTCAGGCAAGCCGCAGGTGGTGTGGACGCGGCTCGTGGCCGATCTCGAGACGCCGGTGTCGGCCATGCTCAAGCTCGCCCATGAGCGGCCGAACAGCTTTCTGTTGGAATCGGTCGAGGGGGGCGCCGCGCGCGGCCGCTATTCCATCATCGGCTGCGAGCCCGATCTCATCTGGCGGGCCAATGGCGCGGAGGCGCAAGTGAACCGGGCGCCGCAGTCGGACCCCGAGGCCTTCGCACCGTCGCCCCTGCCCACCCTTGCCTCGCTGCGCGCGCTGCTCGCCGAATTCGGCGATTGAGTTGCCGCCGAAACTGCCGCCCATGGCGGCGGGCATCTTCGGCTATATGGGCTACGACACCGTGCGGCTCATCGAAGATCTGCCGACGGCCAAGCCCGATACGCTCGGCCTGCCGCACAGCATCCTGGTGCGGCCGACGCTGATCGTGATCTTCGACACGGTGAAGGACGAGATGACGGTGGTGACGCCGGTCAGGCCCGCCCCCGGCGTCGGTGCCAAGGCGGCGTACGCGCGCGCCGGGGACCGGCTGAACCTGGTGCTCGACCGGCTCGATCAGCCTCTGCCCCATGCCGCCGATCTCGACATGGAGGCGGCACATCCGAAGCTCGCCGCGCGCTCGACACCAGAGGCCTATATGGCGAAGGTCGCGCGCGCCAAGGATTACATCGCCGCCGGCGACATCTTTCAGGTGGTGCTCAGCCAGCGCTTCGAGGCGCCGTTCACGCTGCCCTCCTTCGCGCTTTACCGGGCGCTCCGGCGCGTCAATCCTTCGCCCTTTCTCTATTATTTGAATTTCGGCGGCTTTGCCGTGGTGGGATCGAGCCCGGAGATTCTCGTGCGCGTGCGCGACAGCATGGTCACCATCCGCCCGATCGCCGGCACTAGGCGGCGCGGTGCCTCGCCCGAAGAGGACAAGGCGCTTGCCGCGGAGCTGCTTGCCGACGCCAAGGAGCGCGCCGAGCATCTCATGCTGCTCGATCTCGGCCGCAACGATGTGGGACGCGTGGCGGAGGTGGGGAGCGTGCGCGTCACGGATTCTTTCTTCCTCGAATATTACAGCCAGGTGATGCACATCGTGTCGAATGTCGAAGGCAGGCTCGGCCCGCGCTTCGATGCCATCGATGCGCTGATGGCGGGATTTCCCGCCGGCACCGTGTCGGGCGCGCCCAAAGTGCGCGCCATGGAGATCATCGACGAGCTCGAGGACGAGCGGCGCGGTCTCTATGCCGGCTGCGTCGGCTATTTCTCCGCCGATGGCGAGATGGATTCCTGCATCGTGCTGCGGACCTCGGTGGTGAAGGACGGCACCATGTATGTGCAGGCGGGCGCCGGCATCGTCGCCGATTCCGTGCCGGAGCGCGAGCAGGCGGAATGCGTGGAGAAGGCGAGCGCCTTGTTCAAGGCCGCCGAGGAGGCCGTGCGCTTCTCGGCCCGCGCCAAGCGCGGACAGTAAAGGCCGGAGGCTCTTGATATGTTGAGCTTGAGCCTTCTCAGGCACGCAAAGTCGAGCTGGAAGAACCCGACCATGCCGGATTTCGACCGGCCGCTCGCCACGCGTGGGCGCGTCGATGCTCCGCTGATGGGCAACGCCATGGCCGCGCGCGGGCTCGTGCCCGACCTCGTCCTTTGCTCGGCGGCGCGGCGTGCGCGCGATACGCTCGCCCTCGTGCTGCCTGAGCTCAAATCCGAGCCGAAGGTGATCTACGAGGACAGTCTCTATCATGCGAGCCCCGAGACCATGCTGCAAATGCTGCAGGGCGTGGATCCGAGCGTGAGTCAGGTCCTGCTTGTCGGCCACAATCCGGAGCTTCAGACCATCGCGCTCGATCTCATCGGCGCCGGCCCCAAGCATTTGCGGGATCGCCTGGCCGAGAAGCTGCCGACTGCAGGCTTCGTGGTGATCAATTTTCTCATGGGTGCGTGGAAGGACGTGGTGGTGAATAGCGGCGAGCTGAAGCTGTTCCTGACGCCCAAGGATGTGGAGAAGACCTGAGGCCTTCCGGCGCCCGCGCTGCGCTTGACGGCATGTAGGCCTAAAGCGTAACACCACCGTCATGCTGACGCTGATCGACAATTACGACAGCTTTACCTACAACCTCGTGCATTTCCTTGGGGAATTGGGCGCCTCGACGCGCGTCTACCGCAACGACAAAGTCGCGGTGGACGAGGTTTTGGCCGAGGCCCCATCGGCGATCGTGCTATCGCCCGGTCCCTGCGATCCGGATCGCGCCGGCATCTGCCTCGAGCTGATCGAGCGCGCCGGGCCCACGGTCCCGATCCTCGGCGTGTGCCTCGGGCATCAAGCCATTGGCCAGGTCTATGGCGGCCGCGTGGTACGCGCGCCCACGCTGATGCACGGCAAGCTGTCCAAGGTCCACCACACTGGCAAGGGCGTCTTCGCCGGCCTGCCGCAGGACTTCGCCGCCACGCGTTATCACTCGCTCGTGGTCGAGCGCGCGAGCCTGCCCGACGTGCTCGAGATCACGGCGGAGACGAGCGACGGCGTCATCATGGGCGTGCAGCACAAGCGCTACCCCGTGCATGGGGTGCAGTTCCATCCCGAGAGCATCGCCTCGGAGCATGGCCATCAGCTGCTCGCGAACTTCCTCGACCTTGCCCGGGTCGAGCGGCGCGCGCAGGAAGCCTCCCCGCGAGAAGCGGTCGGTGTCCTCTAGCCCGAGCGCGCCGGGAACGGCACCGCTCGCCGACCTCCGCGCAGTCATCGCCAAATTGGCGGCGGGCGCCTCACTCACCGAGGAGGAAGCCGCCGCAACGTTCGAGCGCGTGATGTCGGGGGCGGCGGTGCCGGCGCAGATCGGCGCCCTTCTCATGGCGCTGCGACTTCGTGGCGAGACCGTGGACGAGATTGCGGGCGCAGCGCGCGCCATGCGGGCGCGGGCGGTTCCGGTGCGCGCTCCTGAGGGCGCCGTCGATACCTGCGGCACGGGCGGCGACGCCAAGGGCACTTACAACATCTCCACCTGTGCTGCCTTCGTGGTGGCGGGCGCCGGCGTTCCGGTCGCCAAGCATGGCAACCGTTCCATCTCCTCCCGCTCAGGCTCCGCTGACGTGCTCGATGCGCTCGGCGTCGCCATCGACGCGACATCTGAGACGATCGAGCGCTGTCTGTCCGAATGCGGGCTCGGCTTCATGTTCGCGCCGTCTCATCACCCCGCCATGCGCGAGGTGGCGCAGGTCCGCAGCGAGCTCGGCATCCGCACCATCTTCAATCTGCTCGGGCCGCTCGCCAATCCGGCCGGAACCAAATATCAAGTCGTGGGCGTGTTCGGCGAGGAATGGGTCGAGCCCATCGCCCATGTGCTCGGCCGCTTGGGCGTTGCCCGCGCTTGGGTCGTGCATGGCGAGGACGGGTTGGACGAGTTGACCACGACCGGCATCAGCCATGTGGCGGCGCTCGACGCCGGCCGCGTCTCGACCTTTAGGATCTCGCCGCGCAATGCCGGGCTGCCCGACGCGAAACTCGCGGACCTCACCGGCGGCGACGCGCAAGAGAACGCGGCTCATATCCGCGCCGTGCTCGGCGGCAACAAGGGGCCGTTCCGCGATATCGTGCTGCTGAACGCGGCCGCGGCGCTACTCGTCGCCGGAAAGGCGGCGAGCTTGCGCGAGGGCGTGGCGCTTGCAGGCGAATCCATCGAAAGCGGCAAGGCCGTGGGCGTGCTCGATGCGCTGATCACGCTCAGCCATGGTAAGAGGTAGCCCATGGCCCAACTGCTCGACACCATCCTCGCCTATAAGCGCAAAGAGGTTAAAGCCGCCAAGGCGGCGGAGCCGGAAGGTTCGCTGCGCGCCCGCGCCGAGAGGGCTTCCAAGGTGCGGCCCTTTGCCGAGGCGCTGCGGCGCCGGGTCGCGCATGGCGACTTCGCGCTCATCGCCGAGATCAAGAAGGCGAGCCCGTCCAAGGGGCTGATCCGGGCCGAGTTCGATCCGCCCGCCTTGGCGAAGGCGTATGAGGCGGGCGGCGCCGCCTGCCTGTCGGTGCTGACCGACGGGCCCTCTTTCCAAGGGCGCCTCGAATACCTCACCGCGGCGCGAGAGGCGACGCAGCTGCCGGCACTGCGCAAGGATTTCATGATCGATCCGTATCAGGTGCTCGAAGCGCGGGCCCTTGGTGCGGATTGCATCCTCATCATCATGGCCGCCGTCAATGACGCCACGGCGCAAGAGCTGACCCGCGTCGCGCGCGGGCTCGGCATGGACGTGCTCGCCGAGATTCACGACGAGCCTGAGCTCGCCCGCGCGCTTATGCTCGATACGAAGCTGATCGGCATCAACAATCGCGACCTCAAGACGTTCGCAACGAGCCTCGACACCGCCATGCGTCTTGCGCCGCGCGTGCCCAAGGATCGCCTGGTGATCGCCGAGAGCGGCATTGCAACCCACGCCGATCTTGCAGTGCTCGCGCCCTATGGCGTCGCGGCCTTCCTCGTGGGCGAGAGCCTGATGCGGCAGGCAGAAGTGGCGGCGGCGACGCGGGCGCTGCTTACCGGGACGCGAGCGGAGGCGGCGCAATGACGGTGCGGAAGCTCAGCCATCTCGATGCCAAGGGCGAGGCGCGCATGGTCGACGTCTCGGCCAAAGAGGCGACGTCGCGGAGCGCGGTGGCGGAAGGCTTCGTCGCCATGGCGCCCGAGACGCTCGACTTGATCCTCGCGGGTAGCGTGGCGAAGGGCGACGTGCTTGCCACCGCGCGCATTGCCGGGATCATGGCGGCGAAGCGCACCCATGAGCTCATTCCGCTGTGCCATCCCCTCGCCCTCACCCAAGTGACCGTCACCTTCGAGCCCTCGCGCGACCCCGCGGGTCTTCGCGTCGAGGCCTGCGCCAAAGTGGAAGGCAAGACCGGGGTCGAGATGGAGGCGCTGACGGCGGTCAGCGTCGCCTGCCTCACGCTCTACGATATGTGCAAGGCGGTGGACTGGGGCATGTCCTTCTCCGGCATTCGTCTCCTCGAAAAGACCGGCGGCCGCTCCGGCGATTTCAAGGCCCGGCCGCGGCCCCATTCGCGCTAAGCGCCATGGCGCCCCTCTCCGTCGCCGATGCGCTGACCCGGGTAACGCAAGGGCTCAAGCCGACGAGCGTTGAAAGCGTGCCGCTCGCCGAAGCGGCGGGCCGCGTGCTCGCCGAGGATCTGGCGGCGCGCCTCACCCAGCCGCCCTTCGATGCGTCGGCAATGGACGGCTATGCGGTGCGCGGCGCCGATGTGGCGAGACTGCCCGCCGCGCTGCGGCTGATCGGCGAGGCCGCCGCCGGGCACGGCTTCCAGGGTGCGGTCGGTGTGGGCGAAGCGGTGCGCATCTTCACCGGCGCACCGGTGCCGAGAGGCGCCGACACCATCGTCATCCAGGAAGACGCCGACCTCGCCGACGGCGTGGTCTCCGTGCGCGAGGCGGATCAGGGGCGCCACATCCGCCCGCGCGGCCAGGACTTCAAGCAGGGTGAAGTATTGTTGAGGGCGGGCACGCGGCTCGGGTCGCGCGAGCTCATGCTCGCCGCGGCGATGAACCACGCCGAGGTCACGGTGCGGCGAAAGCCTAAGGTCGCCATCCTTGCCACGGGCGATGAGGTCGTGCCGCCCGGCTCCGAGCTGGCGCCCGATCAGATCGTCGCCTCCGTCGCCTATGGGCTCGCGGCGCTGATCGAGGCGCAAGGCGGCGAGGCGGTCAGTCTCGGCATCGCCAAGGACGACGCGGAAAGTCTCGTCACGCTTGCCCGCGCCGGCGGCGGGGCCGATGTCCTGGTGACGATCGGCGGGGCGTCGGTCGGCGAGCGCGATCTCGTACGGCGCGTGCTCGAGGCGGAAGGCTTTGTCCTCGATTTCTGGAAGGTCGCCATGCGGCCGGGCAAGCCGCTGCTCTATGGGCGGCTCGGGTCCCAGCATGTGCTCGGCGTGCCAGGCAATCCGGTCGCGGCGCTCGTCTGCGGCTATGTCTTCCTGGTGCCCATGCTGGATCGTCTCCTCGGCCTGGTGAGGCCTGCGCGGCCGGTGCCCGAGGCTGTGCTTATCGAGGCGCTCGAAGCCAATGGGCCGCGGGAGCACTACCTTCGCGCCGTGTCGCGCTGGACGGTTGAGGGGGAAAGGCAGGTCGCGCCGTTCCCTTCTCAGGACTCCTCCCTGGTCGCCGTCCTCACCCGCGCCGACTGCCTCATCGTGCGGGAGCCGGGCGCGGCGGCAGTCCCGAAAGGCGCGCGCGTGCGGATCTTCCCGCTCGAGGACTGAGCCCGTCCGCCGGCGCATTAAGCGCTCGGCAACCCGAATCGCGGCAAAGCCTCAGCCATGCGCCGGACGCCCCTGCATATAGCGGCATTGGCGCTTGCGGAACACAACTAGAACAGATAAACTGTTCATGATTTGTACAAGGCTTGCGCGCAGGGCCTGACGCGGCCAAAGGGACCAGATGCTCACATCGAAGCAAAAAGAGCTCCTCATGTTCATCCATGAGCGATTGAAGGAGACGGGCGTGCCGCCCTCCTTCGACGAGATGAAAGAGGCTCTGGACCTCAAATCGAAATCCGGCATCCATCGGCTGATCACCGCGCTCGAGGAGCGCGGCTTCGTGCGCCGGCTGCCTCACCGGGCCCGCGCCATGGAGATCGTAAGGCTGCCCGAATCCGTTCCCCACGCGCTTGGCCAGGGGCGCTCACGCGGCTTCTCGCCGAGCGTCATCGAAGGGAGCTTGGGCCGCGTGCCGCAGGTGGCCGAAGGCGAGAGCCTGCCGCAGACGGTCAGCGTGCCGGTGATGGGGCGGATCGCGGCGGGCGTGCCCATCGAGGCCATCCAGAACCGCATGAACACGATCGAGGTGCCGCCGGACCTGTTGAGCAAGGGCGAGCATTTCGCGCTCGAGGTCAAAGGCGATTCGATGATCGAGGCCGGCATCCTCGAAGGCGACACCATCATCATCAAGAAATGCGACGACGCCAACAATGGCGACATCGTCGTGGCGCTGGTGGACGAGGAGGAAGCGACCTTGAAGCGGCTGCGCCGCCGCGGCAATTCGATCGCGCTGGAGGCCGCCAACCCCGCTTACGAGACGCGTATTTTCGGCCCCGACCGCGTGCGGGTTCAGGGCCGCATCGTCGGTCTCATCCGCCGCTACTGAACTCGACTTCACTCATCGGGATTACCTTTGAAACGCGGGTCCGGATCTTCACCCGGCTCGTTCTTGCCGCGCGCATAGACCTCGCCTGAGCCCTGCCCCGGGTGCTTGACGAGGGGGCGATCCGGCACCCAAGGCCGCTGCCCGCGCGCCTCGGCCACGCTCATGGCACGGATCGACAGACCTTCGATATAGAGCGCTTGCGCGCCCTCCGACCAGAGCAGGTGACGGTCGACCACCACGCGCGCGGCGCGGCAGCCTCGGCCGATGGTGAAGGGCGCCACGACGATGTCGGCGGTCCGGCAATCTTCCTCGAGCGCGGCGGGATGGCGGATGAGCGCGACGGTCTTACCCTTGACCGTGCCGATGCAGGCGAGCAGGTCGCAATGGAAGGCCGTGCCGATGGCGGCAGTCGGCGCATCGCGAGCATCGCCATCGGCAAGCAGCCAATTGTCGACGCTATAGCTTGCCTCGGTCAGCGGCGGTAGCGCGAGCGTGCCGTCATCGGTGCGGAGGGCGATGGTGTGGCCGTCGCGCTCGATCAACACGTCGGGCCGCGTCGCGTCGGCGGTGAGCGCGAGGCGCAGGCGGCGATAACCAGCCCCAGCGCGTCTGCCACAGACACAGCCACAGCCCGCCGAGCACTATGAGGGCGAGCGCTTGGCCTGAGATGGCCGGCAGCACCGAGACGGCGCCTGGCCAGGACGCGACCCATTTGCCCACGTCGACGAGAAGGTCGATGCCGAGCCCCATGGCCTGGAGCGGCCAGGCTTCGAGCCCGAACGGCAGGGCCATGAGGGCCGCGAGCGCCATGGGCATGATCAGGAGGCTGACCAGCGGCAGAGCGGGCAGATTGGCGAACACGCCGTAATAGGACGCGCGGTGGAAGTGATAGACGGCGAAGGGCGAGACCGCGATGGTGGCGACGAGCGTCGACAGGGCGTCGCCGGCGATGACCGCGCGCAATTTCTGCAGCAGGCGCCAGAACAGACTCACATCCTCCGCGGGTGACTCGCTCCTGCCGCGGTGCGACTCGAACAGCGCGACGAGCCCGATCACCGCGGCAAAGGACATCTGGAAGCTCGGGTCGAACACGGTCTCGGGCTCGAACACCATGATGAGCAGCGCCGCGAGCGCGACGTTGCGCATGGTGAGCGCCGGCCGGTCGAGCAGGATGGCGAGCAGCACGATGCTCATCATCACCGAGGAGCGCACCGTGGGTACCGACGCGCCGGAGAGGAGGAGATAGCCGAGCGCCGCGGCCAAGGCGACGGCAGCCGCCCATTTGCGGATGGGGACAGTGAGCGCAAGCGCGGGGAAAAGCGCGAGGAAGGCGCGGACGAGCCAGAACACGGTGCCGGCCATGATCACCATATGCAAACCGGAGATGGAGAGGATGTGGAACAGGCCGAAATAGCGCATCGCCTGGTTGACTTCGTCGGAGATGCCGGCACGCTCGCCGGTGATGAGCGCGGCCGCGATCTCGCCCCGCTCGCCGGGGAGTGCCGCGCGAATGCGGCTAGAGATGCTGCTGCGCAGTTGGTCGATGGTCGCCCATAGGCGCAGATCGAGTGGAACCAAGCCGGTGATCGTCGAAGGTTCGAGCTTGCCATTGGCGTAGCCCGTGCCGCCCAGCCGGTCGAACCAGGCGGCGCGGCCGAAATCGAAGCCGTTGGGCTGAACGGGCTCGGGCGGCGGACGAAGGGTTGCCTTCACAGCTCTTTCTGTAGCACCGGCGCGCGGGTGATCTCGATGCGGAGCTTGGCGTCGGCGAAGCCGAGGGCGAAGGCGAGCGCCGCGCCTCCCAAGGCCAGTCCGAGTGCCGAGCCGCGGACGGTCAGGGCCACGCCGAGGGCGGCGATCAGCAGGCTCAGCGCCGTGATCGGATCGGGCTCGTGGGCCAGAGCGAAATACGCAAGCACGCCGCTCGCAAACAGTACGGGGATCCAGAGGGACCAGCGGTCGGTCTCCGCTTCGAGCGAACGGCCGGCCGCGGTGAGAATCGCCGGCACCAGGCCGTTACGCCGCGCCGCGCGAGCGCCGTCACTGCCGCCCCAGTCTTGCTCGCCCCCGCTCGGCATGAGCAATGCTCGGTGTTGCGGCCCCGGGAAGCATCGGCTCCCCTGCCCTTACCCGCATCCGGCCCCTATGCTACATCAGCCGGCGTCCCCGACCTTTCCGCCAACTGAGAGGCAGCCGCGTCGGCGCCTATGAGCTCAAGCTCGGCAAGCTCGCACGCATCCGTGATCAGGTTTTGGCAAGAAAAACTGCTTAACATTTGCGCAAATCGCATGTTGCGCTGCATCACAATTGTCGCAGAATATGCGGCAGTGCAAAATAACAGTACGCCCGGGGGAGACTTCCTGCCAAAATGCAGTTCCTTGGCGTCCCGTCTTGCTTCCGATCCCATGGGTCCGCCTCGCCAAAAGGGCTTACCCATTTCAGGTCATAAGGAGGGGTTCAGATGAGCGTCGCAGAAAGCTATACGCGCCCACCCCAGGTCGAAGAGGCGACGATCCGTCTCGGCGGCGTGCAGCGCGACCTGCCGATCCGGCATGGCACGCTCGGGCCCGACGTGATCGACATCACGACGCTCTATCAGGACACCGGTCACTTCACCTACGACCCGGGCTTCACCTCGACGGCGAGCTGCGAGTCGAAGATCACCTTCATCGACGGCGATAAGGGAATCCTGCTCTATCGCGGCTACCCGATCGATCAGCTCGCCGAGAACGGCACCTTCCTCGAGACCTGCTACCTGCTGCTCTATGGCGAGCTTCCGACAAAGGAGCAGTACGCGTGGTTCACTCACAAGATCACGCAGCACACCATGGTGCACGAGCAGATGACCCGGTTCTACACGGGCTTCCGCCGTGACGCGCATCCGATGGCGGTGATGGTGGGCGTGGTTGGCGCGCTGTCGGCGTTCTATCACGACTCCATCGACATCAAGGATCCCGAGCAGCGCGAGATGGCGAGCGTACGCATGATCGCGAAAATGCCGACC
>CAWFYP010000003.1:0-469209 GCA_963820115.1 uncultured Alphaproteobacteria bacterium | reverse complement strand
GCCATGACTCGGCACATTCCCGCGGAAAACACGCTCTATTACGGCGACAACCTCGAAATTCTCCGAAATGAGATCGAGGATGGGAGCGTCGACCTGATCTATCTCGACCCACCGTTTAATTCGAATGCCAGTTATAACGTGCTGTTTAAGGCGCCGACTGGCGAAAATTCGCAATCGCAGATCGAGGCATTCGGCGACACCTGGCATTGGACAGACGCGGCAGAAAAAGCCTTCGACGATGTCGTCAACGGCCCCAATTCCGAAGCCTCTGCCATCATCATGGCGATCCGTTCGTTCCTGAAGGAGAACGACATGATGGCCTACCTAGCGATGATGGCGGTGCGGCTATTGAAATTCATCGGGTGTTAAAGCCCACCGGGAGCCTCTATTTGCATTGCGATCCCACCGCCAGCCATTACTTGAAGATTTTGTTGGAATCGATCTTTGATAAGCGACGAATGGTCAATGAAATTCTGGAAACGAACGTTTTCACACGGATCGGCGAGAAGATTTGGTCCAGTCCATGATACGATTTTTAGTTTCTCTAAAGGCAATCGGTTTGAGTGGACAAATCCTCGCGTCGAACATGACCAATCTTACATTGACAGGCACTTTGATTATTATGACGAAACACGGAAAGAAAAATTCCAGCCGATCTCGTTAACGGGTGCGGGAACACGGAAGGGCGAGAGCGGTCAACCCTGGCGAGGTGTTAATCCTACGGACTCGGGTCGTCACTGGGCCTTACCGAAGGACATTCTTGAAAGCGAAGTATCATAGATGGAACACTGGAGGAAAAGCTTGATGCTCTCAATACAGCGGGTCGAATCTTCTGGCCTCCAAAAGGTAGTATCCCACGATTGAAGTGGTTTATTTCCGACCTTGGTGGCGTCAGGATTGGGGATGTTTGGACCGACATTCCGCCTATTTCAGCACGGGCGAAGGATTGACTTGGTTATCCTACTCAAAAACCGCTGATGTTACTCGAGCGCATAATTAGCGCTTCGTCGAACGAAGGCGACTTGGTGCTCGACCCGTTCTGCGGCTGCGGCACTACGGTTCATGCCGCACAAAAACTAAACAGGCGCTGGATCGGCATCGACATCACGCATTTGGCCATCGGCCTGATCCAGCGCCGCCTCAACGAAGCTTTCCCCGGCACAGCTTCGCCGTCAAAGGCGTGCCGAAGGACATCGGTGCGGCGCGCGCTCTGGCAGCTGCCGACAAGCACGAATTTCAGCTCTGGGCGCTGTCACTCGTCGAAGCGCAGCCCTACAAGGGTGGCCAGAAGGGCGCCGACCGTGGCGTGGACGGCTATCTTTATTTCAAGCCGGATGGCAAGCGCACGGAGAAGGCAATTGTCTCCATAAAAGGCGGCGCGACGGTCAACGATGCGATGGTTAAAGACCTGATCACCACAGTTGAGCATGAAGGCGCAAATATGGGTGTGTTTATCACGCTCACCCCGCCAACCCGGCCGATGATCGTCCGCGCTGCCGCCGCAGGCCTCTACAAAACCGAATGGCGCGAATATCCGAAACCCAGATTCTCACGATCGAAGATCTGTTCGAGGGCAAGCGCCCTGATTTCCCCTCGCCTCGACCATTCCGCGTTCCGCAAGGCTGCACGCGAGGATACGAGCCGCCAGGACGAGTTGGATTTGTAATGGCAAAGCATGTCGCGGTGCTGATGGGCGGCTGGTCGGCCGAGCGCGAGGTCTCGCTCAATTCCGGTAAAGCCTTCGCGGGCGCGCTCGAAAGCGAAGGCTATCGGGTGACGCGCATCGACGTCGATCGCGAGCTGCCGGAGCGGCTGAAGGCTGTGAGGCCCGATGTCTGCTTCAACGCGCTGCACGGCAAGGGCGGCGAGGACGGCACCGTTCAGGGCGTTCTCGAAACGCTGGAAATTCCATACACCCATTCCGGCATTCTCGCTTCCGCCCTCGCCATGAACAAGGCGAAGGCCAAGATCGTGTTTGCCGATGCCGGCATTCCGGTCGCCGAGCACCGGCTCGTGCCGCGCCTCGAAGCCGCCAAAGCGCATGTCATGCCGCCCCCCTATGTCATCAAGCCGGTGGCCGAGGGGTCGAGCGTCGGCGCCGAGGCTGGCCCGATTGCGGTCACTCAGCGGATTTGTCACGAAGAATGCCCTGAGCATTCCTTACTATCGAGACCGAGGCTTGGCACGATGGATTCGACGAATAGTCGCCTCGGAAAAACCGGACTGCGTCTTTGTCTTCTCATCGGCGATGACGCAATACGTTCTCGGAAAGCGTCCCCGGCCATCACGTCTCCTCGTGGACTTCGTTGATGTCGATTTGGAAAAGTGGACCGCCTACGCGGCAACGAAATCGTTCCCGGTAAAGAGCATTTATCGTCGCGAGGCCCGAAGGCTGCTTCAGTTCGACCGCCGAGTTGCGGCGGAAGCCGACGCGAGCATATTCGTCTCCGAACCGGAAGCTGAGCTTTTTCGGATGCTGGCTCCTGAGGTCCGTGAAAAGGTGATTGCGATTCCGAATGGCATCGATGCGACCTACTTCTCGCCTGAGAATGCTGGTTTGAAGCCGAATGTCACGGGCGCACCGATTATTGTGTTCACCGGCCAGATGGATTACTGGCCGAATATCGATGCCGTGGTGTGGTTCAGCGATAACGTGCTGCCAGTGCTGCGCGAAAAGCTTTCCGCTGCTACACTTTTTATAGTTGGCGCGCATCCCGCCGCGGCGGTGCGGGCACTTAGCTCGCGACCGGGAGTTGTCGTCACCGGGACAGTTCCAGACGTGCGGCCCTATATAGGGCATGCAGATGTTGTCGTCGCTCCTTTGCGGATTGCGCGAGGAATCCAAAACAAGGTTTTGGAGGGCATGGCGATGGCGCGGCCGGTCATAGTTACACCCGAAGCCCTAGAGGGAATCGACGCATGCGCAGACACCCATCTGCTCGTTGCTCACGGTAGCGAGGGATTTGTTCGTTGCATTGAAAAAGCTATGGATCCAATCATAGCCAAGACCTTGGGCGTGGCTGCCAGGAAAAGGGTGCTCCAGCTCTATAGCTGGGCGGACAGTATGGAGAAGTTTGATCGGCTGCTTAACTGAGGGAGTTTTGTCGAGATACTTTACGCATGATGGAGGGCTGATTCTGTAACCATTTGAAAACAGGCGACAAACGAGTTTGGCACGTCACTTGCTTCTTTTAGCAATGTCGCCGGCTGTCTAAGTGGCGAGGGTAGGGGGAGGGTAACATGTTTAGAGCGCTCACGGCTTCAGCACTCTTCGCGGCGGTGATGGCCCTTGCGGGTCAGGCCGAGGCCATCGTCATCGATCCGACAACGTATGGAGGATGTCTTGGCTTAACCAGCTGCAGCATCGGTAGTGCCACGCTCAGTGCCCTGCCTAGCGGACCTGGCGGTGCGACGTTCGATCAGCAGGATTTTGCGGGCCAAAAGGGCTTGGGCATTAATTTTATAAATACTGGGCAAGCCCGAGATCCGGAAATTCAGGGCGATAACGGCTCGGTAGAGGAAGTATCAATTTCCTTCGCGAGCGCTCAAATCATAACGACGATCCAGCTCGCGCATTTCTACAATCCAGATGAATTCGCCAGCGATCCGCAAGAAATTGCCATCATCACCGATGCGGTCTCGGGCACATTGCAGGTGCTGGATAATGCGGGGCATTACAATCTTGGCGGCGGGTTAGTTGGTGCAACGGCAACCCTTGTGGATGCGAGTAAGGGCTTATGGCAGTTGACGAACTTATTTGGCGGCCAAGGAATCACCAGCCTTTCATTCCAGGCTGATAATACCCCGAAGGGCGCCGATAACTCCGATTATTCGATTGCGCTTATTCAGACCTCAGACGTTCCAGAGCCAACCACCCTTGGGCTGCTAGGCATCGGCCTCGTGAGTTTTGGTATCTTCGGTAAGCGCCGACGTCGGGTCAGCAAGACGCAATGACAGGGGTATCTGCGCGTCGTCACTATTCGGCTAACGGTTACCCTGTTCCCCGGACGATAAGCGGGCCTAAAACATTCGCAAGTGGCAGCGGCAGCAAACGCCACATCGCAATCAGGGCGCGATATTTTGGATTGGTGGGATTGACACGCGGTAACTTGCGTCCGCTGTGAAGATAATATTGGTGGATGACCGGCCGCGCCTCGAACCCCCAATTTTTTTTGAAGTTATAGGGGCCGGTGCCGATTTTACTCCGACCAAAATCAAAATGACGGTACCCGCGTTCGACTGCCCTCCGCATCACGTGCCAATACATCAGATCGTTTGCCCCAAGAGCCCGTGCTTCGGGTTGGCATCCTGTATAGTAGGGCATCACACGATCGCGAAAATAAAAAGAGAGAACGCTGCTTATGGGTTTTCCCTGCACGCGCACGGTTAGGACCTCGCACGCCTCGGAGAACTCTTTTTTGAGGTTGCGGAAATAGCTCCTGGGAAAGACGGGTGTGCCCAGATTGCGGACACTGAGGGCGTAGAGCGCATAAAGGTCATCGGTATCGTCGTCGATCGTGAAGCTCAGGGCTTGGCTCTGCATCGCTTTGCGCAGAACGGCTCGCTGCTTGCGAGGAATTTGCCGAAGTCCACAATCGGCATCCACATTCAATTCACCTAAGAATGCGGCATACACATCGGCTTGTTGCGCCCAGCCACTTCGATGCCGATCCGAATCTCGATATTCGATGTAGTCCGCACCAACTTCGTCTAGCAAATCGATTGCGCGCCGATCGAGCATGCTATCGATCTCTGCAGTTTCACTGACGGAGGATCCGGCGACGCAAAATGGGATCGAGGTCAGGCGGTTTCCGAAGAGGCGGCTGTTCACATGGAACAGGGGCAAAACCCCGCAGATGCGCCCATCACGTTCAACATAGTGATAATAGGGCTTGTGACCAAAAGTGTCTTGAATGACGTTGCGCCATGAGGAGCGATGAAAAAATGTCGCCTTGGGCGAGGTCTCAACGAAGCGGTCCCAGGGCTCGGTTACCTCTACGGTCAACTCCCTAATTTGATACGTCATGATGCTGGATGGCCGTTGCGCGATCGATGAACACTCTGTCCATACGGTCCCAGCGAAAGTCGTCGAGGACGCGACCTAGTCGAGCTTCCATGCGATCGAGATTTATATAATGGCGAAGGCGCGTTTTGAGACTAAGACCATTCGGCCGAGGCTGACGCGGGTCAATCTCCCATGGGTGAAAATAAAGGACCGAACTTTGTTGATTGTGACGGTTGAGCCAATTTATCGACCATTTGGAGAACACATAGGGGAGTAAGCGAAAATAGCCTCCACCCCCGCATGGCCAATTGCGTCCGATAAACCTGATTGTGGAAATCGGAACTTCGAGAAAGTCCGCATCCGGCAAGGGATGAAAGGCAAAGCGCGGTCCATCTGGCATTCCATAATAGTCGTGCCGGATAGGATAAATGCTGGAGCTATAGGCATATCCTTCTTCAGCTAGAATTTCAAACGCCCAAAGATTTGACTTGCCGATCGAGAATGTCGCGGCGCGATAACCGCGCACGCAAGACCCCGACATGTCCTCCAGAATTTGTTTGGTGCGACGAATATCAGCGCGAAAGGCGCGACGGCCCTGCTGATCGGCGCGAATATGTGCGTATCCGTGGCTCGCGAGCTCGTGCCCATCGTTGACGATCCGCCGGATGAGGGAGGGATGGCGCTCTGCGATCCAGCCCAATGTAAAGAAGGTGCCTTTCACGCCATGCTCACCAAAGAGCGACAGGACGCGTTCGGTGTTCTGCTCCACTCTGGGGTCCTGTTCCTCCCAAGCGCCTCGAGGGAAATGCGTGTTGAGTGCTTGAACTTGGAAATAATCTTCAACATCGACCGTCAGGGCGTTGACGATCGTTGCTTTTCGTGACGAGCCTTGCTTGGACATGGAGGATTCGTTGCGTTCCCAGGCATCAGAATTGCCGAGAGCGCACTACTTAGGCTCGTGCCGCCGCCGAAGCCGATTGCCGACATAGCTGGTAATGCGTTCCGGGATGCTCAGCTTTCGGTCTGAGCTGGGTGCGTGGTACGGCTGCCCATAATAGGAGCCATACTGGTCGACTAACTCAGAGGCATCCACCTTATTGAGCACAAAGGAAATCTGCTCACAT
The DNA here is from genome assembly GCA_963820115.1 of uncultured Alphaproteobacteria bacterium. GTDB lineage: Bacteria > Pseudomonadota > Alphaproteobacteria > Rhizobiales > Methyloligellaceae > Methyloceanibacter. Next base: position 463,080 of record CAWFYP010000003.1, on the reverse strand, counting down.
CCCTTGAGTAGAGCGATGCTCTCGGCGACGGCGGCGCGGCCAGTTCGATTTGCCTCCACAACCAAAATTACCTGACCGACATTGGTCGCGATCACACTCGCATCGGGTGCGCCTAGAACAGGCGGAGCATCAATGATAACGAGGCCCCCGCGGTACCAATTTGCCAGATCCGCCATAAAGATTCGCATTTTAGGACTTGCGAGAAGTTCGTGAGCCAATGGATGATCGGCGCCCGCCGGCAGCATACTCAAGCGGGGGACGTCCGTCCGGACGAGAACTTGGGGCAACATCAGTCCGCTATCATCGAGCAGATTAAGCAATCCCTTGTCACTTTTGATGCCCAACTTCCGGCACACATCTTGTTTGGTGATGTCCAGGTCGACGAGTAGAACTTGAGCGTCCGTTTCGGCAACAACGCTCATGGCAAGAGAGATGGATGTGAATGTTTTTCCCTCTCCAGGTTGAGCGCTTGTTACCATCACCAGGTTGCTGCGCTGCTCGGCTGTTTCGGACGCTGCATTCTGAAGAATGCCACGCTTGATGAGGCGATACTCATCGATGATGCGCGTACGGCCGCCCATGGGTGCGGGGATTCCAGCCTCCTCGAGACCCGCAATATCGATGTGAGCAACGCAGTGCCCCGAGTTTGGACCGCTCGACGCCACTCTCGCCGCTAGATGGTTGCGAAGGTTGGCAAGCGACATGTCCTCCAAGCGCGGTGCCTGTCGATGAACTGTAAGGGGCTTGGTGCTTTGGGCAGACATTTAGACGCCAAACAGACCGTTTGTCAGATGCCGTAAGGGAGTTAGGTCAATCGCGGTTCGGATGACCCCGCTCGTAAGCACAATAAGAAGTCCGCAGAGCACTACCATAGCTCCGGCCCCGAGAGAAACCGTTATGGCATCGTCATAGCGCTTATCAGCATCCCCTTTTCGCGGGACAAGGCAGACGCTGCCGAGAAGCGGGAGGTCGAATGCCGCTCTCAAGCGCCACGGAGTTGCGAAGCTATCGTCCATTTCCGACAGCAGGAAGGCAAAGGCTAGACCGCCGCCAATGGAGGCGCACAAGACTGCCAGAAGAAGAAGCGTTCTGTGCGGGCCTGAGGGGAGCTTCGGCACATTCGGGGGATCCACCACGCGAAAGCGCATAGCACCTGTGTCAGCCTTGACGTCGCTAGAGATGCGTGCCGATTTGGCTCTGACCCGAAGTTCATCGTATTTCTGCTTCACAATGGCATAATCTCTGTTCAATTCTGCCATCTGCGCTTCCAACATTGCGGCTGAGCTTGCCGACTCTTGGAGGCGCTTCAATGTGTCATTGGCCAAGGCTAGGCGCTGCTCGGTGGCTGAAATAGTCGATTCGGCGTTCTGTATCTCGAGACTTGCAAGCTGCCTTTTGAGCTGGATCACATCGGGATGTTGGTCCGAATAAATGGCGAGCTTTTGATTGAGCTCCGCCCTGAGTTCGCCGAGCTTCGCGAGGGTTGGATCTTTCGCCTCGGCATCCGGCGAAATGTCTGGGAAAACTTCAGGTGCGGTTTGAACTCGCTTAGACACCTGTTCTTTTTGCGCTCTAGCTGCCGTTAAGTCCGCGTTTGCGGCGTCGACGTCCGCGCGGGCCTTTTCTAAGCGCTGCGAAAAGGACGAACCCGTCGAAGAGACGACGTCCGAATGTTTGGCACGAAATTCAGCGATTTTCCGTTCAGTATCCCTAAGCTGGGTTTCATAAATCGCAACCTGCTTCGCTATAAAAGACTGGGCGCTATCCATGTCCGTCCGGTCTTTGCCCAAATTATTGTCAACAAATATGCCCAAGAGTGCCTGCACAATATCGTTGGCTTGGCGGGGGTCAGCTTCAATATGGGCAATTCGGAATAGCTTAGATGCGGACACTTCGATCGTGGTACGGGATTTTATTCTGTTCAACACGTCTTCTAGTTGAATATCATCTTCGCCAGCCAGGTCCGGGAAGACGGAGTGAACGACCTTTATAAGATTAGGTCGGCTAAGGAGGGTGCTCTGCATTACGACCAGCTGCTGGGAGAGGTCATCTTCAACAGCAATACCCTTGAGAAGGGGGCCCATCAGAGAATCTGTATCAACGTAAACTCGAGTTGAAGCCTCGTATTGGTCCGGTAGCAAAAGCACCACCGTCGAGCCAAGCAATAATAGCGCCCAGGCCGTCCCTAAGGCGATCCAGCGGCGCCGCCAAATCGCGTGGGCGCGCATGCGTAATTGCGCGAACGTATCGGTCATTGCCTCTCCTCGGCGTTCATCCGGCGAGCTTATATAGGGCTAACGCGCTTCGTCGAGTTTATAGGGCTAACGCGCTTCATCGAGTCTAAAAGCATTGGCATGGAGAGGCTCGGCCGACCTCGCAAGGACTTCTCGAATTGCTGGGGTCGACCGCTGGACTGCCTCCGTTGCCGTTGAAAAACTGGCAAGCTGTGTTAATTTGATGACGGATAGCCTTCGAGTTCTTGTGGTATATATTATCAAGTGATGCGTAGTTTACGGGGGGCAAAATGGACTCGGGCAAGCGACACGATCGTCGCCAAATTCTGAAGATTTTTACGATTGGTGGCGTGGCAACTGCAGTGTTGTTGCCGTCCAAATGGACGAAGCCGATCGTAAGATCAGTTATTGTTCCCGCCCATGCGGCGGCCTCTCCCAAGGGCAATAATACGACCACGACTTCGACAACCCCCGGCGGCGGGCCCAGCACCACGGCCACGTCGACAACCCCCGGCGGCGGGCCCAGCACCACGGCCACGTCGACGACCCCCGCCGGAGGGCCCAGCACCACGGCCACGTCGACGACTCCAACGACGTCAACAACGGGGACGACAACGACATCCACCACTCCCACGACGTCAACAACGGGGACGACAACGACATCCACCACTCCCACGACGTCAACAACGGGGACGACAACGACATCCACCACTCCCACGACGTCAACGACGGGGACCACGACGACATCCACCACTCCCACGACGTCGACGACGGGGACGACGACGACATCCACCACTCCCACGACATCAACGACTTGCCCGCCCGGTTCTGTCTTTAATCCGAACACAGGGCAATGCATTAGCGACCTGCCGCCCGGCTGACGAGTGAGGTGCCATCGCTTGCCGTTATTGGTAATGACGAATGAAAAGAGGCTTTGGCGCTAGTCGCTGGGATCCGACGAATGCTCAACTAACGCGCCGTCGCGCAAGAGCAAGTCGACGGCTTCTTGGACTCCCTCAGAAATTTTCGGCTGCGCGTCAGGGAATTCATCCGCGAGGTCTCCCACAAGATCCTTGGCCGTCCGCGTGCCATCGCAGAGCTTCCAGATCACGGCCGCCGTTCCGTTGAGGTGGATGGCTTTGTGGGTGCTTGGCCGGTAGAGCAAGATTTCGTCGTCCATCTCCTCGACGACGATCCCCGGAGCCTGTTTCAGCTTTTTCATTGTCACCTCGATAGACGCCGAGTAAGCGGTGTGCGAAATCTACAGGAATCGGGTTGCGGCTCCAAGCGCACTCGCGTCGTGGAACCGGCCTGCTCTGGCGCTAGGATGGCTCTGGGACCGGCTTGATTTTCCAGCGAACTGACCGCGGCGCGCCTCTGCCAGGAGGGTTCCCTTCCGGCCGCAAGCGGCACATACTTGGGCGCCGCGGCTGCCGGGACACCGTCGGAGAAGATCCTGGCGAGAGCTTGGACCCCATGAGTAGCATCGAAGATAATCCATCTCGACAGGCTTGGCGCATTTCTCCGACGACCCCCTCGGCCCGGAGCGCCATCGCTCAGTGGCTCTTGCATTGTGCCGATCCGCTTGGACCAAAGTCGGAACCGCCCCGCGCCCAGCTCTCTCCGTGGCAAGTGCGCCGGCTCATGCTTAAGGCGGACGCGCACAAAGTACTTCCCGCCATTCTGCGGCATTACCCATTTCCTTCCGGCGATCCGGGTTTAGAGCGAGTTCGTCTCGAGGCGAATGCGCGGAAGGTCGAAGCTGCCGCCCTCTCGACTATGCTTAGGCATCACGCTGACACCATTCTTTCCGCGGCTGAGAACCTACCGGTGGCGCTAGTCAAAGGCCCGATGTTTTCCGGCCTATATCCTCCAGGGCTGCGGCCCTTCGGCGATATCGATCTGCTGGCAGCGCCGACAGCGCTTCCACAACTCGCGTCCATCCTCCGAGAGCAGGGATTCAACCGCTTGATGGTGGTGCACGATCCTTTACTCTTGGAAGAGTCGTGGGTACATGGCAAAAACTGCGTGCTCAACGTGGAAGCGCACACCAATCTCGTGCACTCGGTCAGAATGCGGGCGGCCTTCTCACTCACCTACGACAACATCGAAGGAAATGCCGAGGCCTCCGGAACGCTTCTCGCCATTGCTGTCATGCACGGCGCGATGCATTATTTCGCCTGGTTGCGACACGTGGTGGATGTCTGCCAAGCGGCGCGCGCATTGACGCCTGTGGAAGAATCGCGTTTTGAGACGCTCGCGGACCGTACTGGCACGCGGTTGGCGGCCATCATTGGACTCACGCTCGCATACCGGCTCTTCGGCGAACTCCGCTGCCTCGAGCTGGCTCAAGCGCTCAGGCAGCCGCGCAAATTTCACTCTGCACGCGTGCTTATTGAGGGCGCCGTCATTACCGCGCCGATGGAGAGCGCCATCATCTATAACTCATGGCGGAGGTTTGTCTTCCGCGAATTGCTGCGACACGGTACATTAGTCCGCCGGAAAGGCCCCGATAGCTAAGTCGACCAACTACTCGCGGAACGCGCGGGCAATCTGATCACGAAGGGGTTTGATCAAATACGAGATGACCCTCCGGTCGTGTGTCTTGATAAAGGCCTCAACCGGCATTCCTGGCACAAGCTTGACCTCGCCCAGCCTAGCAATCTCGTCGGGGCGCGTTGCGATATCGATGGTGTAGTAGCCTTGTCCGGTATGCTGGTCCACGGTGACGTCGGCAGCAATCCGACTGACCGTGCCGTTGATCTCAGGGGTCGTTCGCTGATTGAAGGCCGAGAAGTGAAGACCGGCTTCTTGGCCGAGCCGCAACTGGTCGATATCGGTCGGCGAGACCTTCGCCTCGACGACCAGTTTGTCTGCAGTTGGCACGATCAGCATCAGAGATTTGCCGGGCGAGATCACGCCTCCAATCGTGTGGACGGTTGAACTCGTGCACAAACCCATCCTGGGGTGCCCGGATGTCTAGGCGCTTCAGCTGATCTTCGGCGGCGATTTTCCGTTCCGCTAATTCACCGAGTTTGGCTTCGATCTCTCGCAGTTCTGCGCCGACATCGCTGCCAAGGCTGAGGTCCACCTGCAGGATCTGGAGTTGCGTTTCTGCGATCTTGCCATTCGCTTGAGCGAGGGCAGCGACGAATTGCCCGCGCTCACCTTCAATCTGGGTGGCGTTCCGCTCAAGCTCCGTCATTTTGGAAATCGGTATGAGATTCTTTTGGAATAGCGTGCGCGCGCCATCAAGTTCGCGGTTAATAAGCGTGATCTCCTGCGCTTTGGCGCTCACCTGGGCGGTATAGCCGTCACCCTCCTTGCGGAATTGGCTGATCCGTTCCTGAAGTTGCTGCTTCTGCCCGAGCCGTGCCGAGCGCCGCACGTCGAACAGGCGGCGCTCGCTGTCGATGAGCTGCGCGACGTCGGGGTCGCTTTCTCGGCGAAGCAGTTCCGCGGGAAAGACAACTGTTGGCTTGTCGTCACGCTCGGCCATCAATCGAGCCCTGCGCGCCATGAGTTCGTCGAGCGTCCGGGTGACGATGGCAAGATTGGCGCGGGTCACGGTCGGGTCGAGGCGAACCAACACGTCGCCACCCTTTACGCGGTCTCCGTCGCGCGCCAGAATTTCGGCGACGATGCCTCCGGTTGGGTGTTGCACCTCCTGCACGTGCGAGTCCACGACCAGAATCCCCGGTGCGATCACGGCGCCAGAGATCTGCGTCAATGAGGCCCAGCCGCCCACGCCGATAACCAAGACCAAGACGATGACGATGCCGGCGAGAAAATGCTGTCGAATGGCTTGTTCGGTCTTCATGTGCCGGTCTTCTTCTCGTCACTGATTGTCGGCGCCAAGTGCCTTACCGCCGATGTGGGGCGCACGGGCTCCGACGTGACCGATTGCAATTTCGGGAGGAGCGTGGCCAAGACTGTCTCTTTTTCCCCGAAGGCTTGCACCCGCCCGCCGTCAATGGTGAGCATCCAGTCAACGGCTACGAGCGCACTTGGGCGATGGGCCACAATAATGACGATACCGCCGCGGTTCCGGACGCCAAGGATCGCGTTTGTAAGGGCGATATCGCCGTCGCTGTCCAAGTTCGAATTGGGCTCATCGAGGACCACGAGGAACGGGTCGTGGTAAAGGGCGCGCGCGAGAGCAATGCGCTGGCGCTGTCCGGCCGATAGCGCCTCGCCATGCTCACCGATCTGCGTCTCATAGCCCTCTCGAAAACCCACGATGAGTTCGTGCACACCTGCAACGCGGGCCGCGGCGATGATGGCATTGGCATCGGCTTCCCGATCGAATCTGGAGATGTTCTCCGCGACCGTCCCACCGAAGAGCTCGACATCCTGCGGCAAATAGCCGGTATGCCACCCTAATTCGTGGGGCGACCATTGGTCGATATCTGCGCCGTCCAAGCGAATGCGGCCGGCGATGGGTTGCCATGCGCCGGTGATCGCGCGCACCAAGGTCGATTTACCCGACCCCGTAGGGCCCACGATCCCTAACGCGTGACCGGCTTCCATCTCAAATGTAACCGCTTGCACGATAAGTTTCTTGGTGCCCGGCGCGGCGACACAAACGTCTTGCAACGCAAGTTGCGCCTTCGGTGCCGGTAGCGTCATCGGTTCGGCGCGCACCGGCAAGAGCGCTAACAACAGGCTCAACCGCCGCCAGCTGTTCCGCGCCGCCAAGAAGCTTTTCGAATGGGCGATCGAGAGGTCGACAGGAGCAAGCGCGCGGCCGGCCAGGATTGAGGCTGCTATAATGATCCCGGCGGTGGCTTGTTGCTCAACAACGAGGTAGGCGCCGACCGCGAGCACGGCCGATTGTAGGACCATCCGAAGCACCCTGGAAAATGCCCCAAGGCCGCCGGAAACATCGCTAAGTCGCTGGAGCTCGGTCAAATGGCGGCTATTTACCTCTTCCCATTTCGCCTCGATGCGGCGGGCCATTCCCATGGCTACGATCGCTTCAGCATTGCGCCGGCAGGCATCAGCGAAATTGGTGCGGGCGAGGCCTACTTCCGTGGCAGACTTCATAGGCGACCGCGAGAGCAGCTCGGTGAGCACTGTTAGGCCGACAAGTACGACGGCGCCAAAAAGTGCCGTCAGGCCCAGAGCGATATGAAACGCGAAAATCACGATGAGATAGACGGGGATCCAGGGAAGATCGAACAATGCCGTGGGGCCCGGACCCGACATGAACGAGCGAATGTTCTCGAGGTCGCGCACGGGCTGAATGCCTCGGCCTTGATTGCCCGCCACAAGCGGCACGCGAATCATTGCCTGAAGCATCCGTCCCCGCAGCGCCTCATCGATCGAAGCGCCAACACGGACGAGGATACGACTGCGGACGAGGTCCAGCAGGCCCTGCATGGAAAATAATATGAGTACCAGCAGAGCCAGGCTTATTAGCGTCGGGAGACTGCGGCTCGGGAGAACCCGATCGTAAATTTCCAGCATGAACAATGCGCCGGTCAGCATCAGAACATTGATCACGCCGCTGAACAAGCCGATGCCGATGAAGGCCGTCCGACAGGCGTGCAGCGCGTCGGCCAACTCTGAAGACGAGCCTTGCTCTCGCCCGCTTCCAAGGGCTCGCCAATTCTCTGGTCTACTCATTACCGACACTTCGCTCTCCGGCGGCAACACTCATTCACTCGACTTTGCTCGACCAGCATCCAGCCTCGCAATCAGGCGCCATCTTCGCGCGGAATACAGCCTTGCAGAGTCTGGTTGAAGGACCGATACGTCTTCTCGTGGAGGACGCTGACGTGCCTGCGTCTTCGACGATGAAATCGACGTAAAGCTCCTGCTACTCCGCCTCCTTCGGCTTGGGCATGGGCGTCGAATGCCGAGGTGCTGGTTCGACAATGGCGCGAAATCGAACCGGTGCCGATTTCCAATCGTGCGGGATAGTTGGTATAGCTGCTGTGCAGGGCGTGATGATGCTCTGTCCGTCCGCGTTGCGGAGCTCGAATACAATTCCTGGTCTCGCCATGTCGGGGCAGCGCTGCCACTGATCGATGTTCATCCAGTCGCTCATTGGCTCATACTCCACGATTGTTCTGCCACTCACCTGAGAAGCAAATGCACATCGTGCAAAATGTTGAGGTGACCTGAATTTTCAACGGCGGTGTTGTGGGGATCGCTCCAAGGCAGAGTTGAAGCCAATTCATTAAAGCCGTGGTTGCTATCGGCAAGAGCGCTGAAATAGGAATTAATCATCACGTTGGAGTCTGACCCAAAATGTGAGGCTGTGGAAGAAACGGTCTTGTTTGGCCGCGGCGGCAGGATTTGATCGTCGGAGAGATCGATCCCACCATTCTGGCCAACACTGATACTTACCGTAGCCACGTTCGAATCCGACCAGCCGTCACTTACCTTGTAAGAGAAGCTGTCAACGCCAACGAAGTTCTTGCTGGGGGTATAAACGAGCGATCCATCCTTATTCACCGACACCTTGCCGTGGCTCGGCTTCTCTAGAAGGTTCGCTGACAGGGAGTCGCCATTGATGTCCGTGTCGTTTGCAAGAAGGCCACCGACCCCGCTTACGATCAGCTTTGTGTTCAGGTTGGTAACGTAGCTGTCATCGGCAGCGACAGGGGCGGTGTTGTTGCCAACCTGGATACTCACGGTAGCCGTATTCGAAAGCGACCAGCCATCACTCACCTTGTAGCTGAAGCTATCGAGCCCGCTGAATGTCTTGCTCGGCGTGTAGATGAACGAGCCATCGGCGTTTAGGTTCAGTTTGCCGTGCGTCGGCTCCGAGACCAGGAGTGCGGACAGCGCGTTGCCGTCGGCATCCGTGTCATTGGCGAGTAGGCTCCCTGAGCCTACGATCAGATTCTTTCCTAGGGCCGTCGCGTAGCTGTCGCCAGTCGCCTGGGGGGGCGTATTGTGGACGGGAGGAGTGGCGCCCCCGCTTTGACCTACGTTGATCCAAGCCGTGGCGTGACCGGAATCCCCCATCCCGTCAGTCACTTTATATGTGAAACTATCAATGCCACTAAATTTCTTGCTCGGGGTGTAAATGAATGAGCCATTTGCAGCGAGGGTGACGCTACCGCCGCTCGGCCCTGAGACCAAGACTGTGGAGAGCGGATTCCCGTCAGCGCCCGAGTCGTTTGCGAGTACGCTGCCCGCCAGGGCTGTCTTGTTCGCAGTCGCATAAAAGTCGTCTGCTGCAACGGGCGGGCCGGCAATGCCACTCGAGCTCGGGCTGAAAGCGACATCAACGAAGTAGTTGCTGGCCAGGTAGGTGCTGGTGGGGAAGATGCCGGTAGTGCTGTTTCCCCCATAGGCATAGACGCCGGCATTTGCGGGCGCGGTCAGTGAGCCGTTGGTATTGGCGGTGGTGAAGTAGTTTAGGGTATCCGAAAAAGCTCCGGTCGTATGGTAGGAAGCGACATAGGTGGCGCCGGCCGTTATGTCGACCGGAGCGGAGAACGTCACCGTCTGCCAACCGCTTGCACTCGTGTCGCTGAAGGTCCCCGTGGCAAGCAGCGCGCCGGTGGCACTCCACAGGTGCACAACATCCGTGCCGGTGTCCCCGGCGGCCCGGTAGAACTTGATGCCCGTTATCGATCCTGCGACCGAGGACGAGAACTTGACGCCGACCTCGAGCTGCTTGCCATCGTTGAGGTTCAAAGCAGGAGTGGCGGCCGCAGAGAAGAGGCTTGGGGCTGGCGTGCCACTCGAGCTCGGGCTGAAAGCGACATCAACGAAGTAGTTGCTGGCCAGGTAGGTGCTGGTGGGGAAGATGCCGGTAGTGCTGTTTCCCCCATAGGCATAGACGCCGGCATTTGCGGGCGCGGTCAGTGAGCCGTTGGTATTGGCGGTGGTGAAGTAGTTTAGGGTATCCGAAAAAGCTCCGGTCGTATGGTAGGAAGCGACATAGGTGGCGCCGGCCGTTATGTCGACCGGAGCGGAGAACGTCACCGTCTGCCAACCGCTTGCACTCGTGTCGCTGAAGGTCCCCGTGGCAAGCAGCGCGCCGGTGGCACTCCACAGGTGCACAACATCCGTGCCGGTGTCCCCGGCGGCCCGGTAGAACTTGATGCCCGTTATCGATCCTGCGACCGAGGACGAGAACTTGACGCCGACCTCGAGCTGCTTGCCATCGTTGAGGTTCAAAGCAGGAGTGGCGGCCGCAGAGAAGAGGCTTGGGGCTGGCGTGCCACTCGAGCTCGGGCTGAAAGCGACATCAACGAAGTAGTTGCTGGCCAGGTAGGTGCTGGTGGGGAAGATGCCGGTAGTGCTGTTTCCCCCATAGGCATAGACGCCGGCATTTGCGGGCGCGGTCAGTGAGCCGTTGGTATTGGCGGTGGTGAAGTAGTTTAGGGTATCCGAAAAAGCTCCGGTCGTATGGTAGGAAGCGACATAGGTGGCGCCGGCCGTTATGTCGACCGGAGCGGAGAACGTCACCGTCTGCCAACCGCTTGCACTCGTGTCGCTGAAGGTCCCCGTGGCAAGCAGCGCGCCGGTGGCACTCCACAGGTGCACAACATCCGTGCCGGTGTCCCCGGCGGCCCGGTAGAACTTGATGCCCGTTATCGATCCTGCGACCGAGGACGAGAACTTGACGCCGACCTCGAGCTGCTTGCCATCGTTGAGGTTCAAAGCAGGAGTGGCGGCCGCAGAGAAGAGGCTTGGGGCTGCACTCGTTGTTCCGAGCGCGACGGTAACGTCGTTAAACTGCAGATATTGGATATTCTTAAGCGAATCGGTTCCGTCAGGGCTGCCGGCGCGAAGGTCGGCCACCGTCCAGCTGCCATTCGCGTTGTGCAGAACGGCATAGTCTGAGGAGTTTCCGGAATAGACGGCGGTGTTGGTTCCGGAGACGCCGTCAAGAGTGTCGTTGCCATGGCCGCCTGTAAGCCTGTTGTTGGCGGCATTGCCGACAATCGTATCATTGCCCGAACCGCCGATGACGTTCTCGATGAGCGACGCAGGATTGCCTTGATAGAGGAGTGCATTGGCAATGTTGCCCGCCGCCACATGGCCATCTCCCAAATCTGCAAGTTGCGCGCTCGAGGTGGTAGTCCAGGCGCCCGGCTGCAAATTGACATTGAGATTGGTCGAGTAATTGGAAAAGTCATAAGTGTCTTGGCCGCCGCCGTCCCAAATCGTGAGAAAGATCCGATTTGCGCCCGGGGCGCCTTGGCCCACACCGTTGATGAACATCTGGCCGCTATTCGGGTCCCAGCTGTAGACGGTGTTACCGCCATTGGTGGCGAAATTGGCGCCGTATTCAGTCTGCAGGGCGGCGATGTCCAGCATCATCAGGCTCTGCGGATAACTCCAGAACTCATTCGTCAAATAGCCGTTGAGCGGCGCACCAACATAGGAGCGGTAGCTCATCACGGTATATTCGAGGGAATCGTGGTCCACCGGCACGGTGCCGAAGGCACCATTTACCTCATGGGGATGCTTGAGACCCATCGCATGGCCAAGCTCGTGGATAAACGTGAGCCAGCCGTAGCTTCCCTTTACGGGGTTGTCATAGTAATGCGCCGAGTTGTTGAACCAGGCATCGCCGCCCACCGGTGATGTGCTGGGGTAATACGCCCAGGCCGTTCCGGGCGAGTCGGACTCGGCCAAACGCAGATCGCCGTGTTGCGTCGACGTTTCCGTAACCTCGGTGAAGGTCACATTGGCCACCGAGGCATACATCTGCAGGACCAGTCGGGCGGCGGCCTGCTGAACCGGGGTGAACGCCTTGAAATTATTGTTGGGCTCGCCGCTGCCGTAGTTTGAGCCGTAAAGCGCCGGATCAGTCGGAAAACTAAAGGTCAGGGAACTAACGGCCCATTTGACGCCACTAAGAACGCCATCAACGTAAACGTCGCCGGTCGGACTGTAAGTGGCTGTAGCTGGCATCTGTGGCTCCCAACGACCTAGGAAACCCCTCTTAGCCGGCCAAATGTAAAAGCGAGCCTCGTCCCCCTGTTAAAATTTGGAGCAAATCTTTCCAGTGTTGCTCGATCGGAGAAACCGCTTGCCCGACGCCGCCCCGATCTCGCCCGTCGCCTAGAAGCGCGGGGCCGTGAGGTTTCCTCGTTTGCCCCGCGCAGCAGCGCGAATTAGCTCCGCTGTCTTTCCTCGGATCCCCAACAGCCGGAGTCCAAGGAGTGCCTGTCCCATCGAAACGTGGTTACTCGATGTGGAAGTTAGCTCGCGCCGTGGTGCGCCTGGCTGCGGACCGCGATGCACAATCGCTCAAGCAATCTACGTCAAGCCAGCAAGGCCGGCGTTCAGAGTTCCAGCGCACGATGGAGCTACTGTCTCGGAACGATGACCCGCAGGGCGCCCGGGCGAGAGCGGTAGTGCAGCGGCGTGTGCATGATCTCCACTTCGCCGTCGAGCGCCACGGGCAGGCGGCTCGCCCGCGCCTCGATCTCGGCCGCGTCCGTCTCGAAGGTATCGATGTCATGGGCATGCTCGCCGCGGCCGAAGCACAAGCGGCATACCATGACGAAGAAACCCAGCGGGGTCCGCGGCTTGACCACATAGAGCCAGAGCTCGCCGCTATCGAGCCGCTTGCGCCGCTTCGGCGCGAATAGCTCGAGCGCATATTTGTTGTTGCCGACCAAGAGGCAGGGCGTGCGGTAGGGGGCGTCTTGGCCCGCGATCGAGACTCGCAAGCGCCGCCGTGGAAAATGGCGCAGCAAGCGGAAAAATGCGCCTCCCATGGCGATCCATTTGGCGAGCCGGTGCCGCTGGCGGAGCTGCTCGCGCGCCATGACGAGAGCAGGATACATCCCGATCGAGGAATTGTTGACGAAGACCTGGCCATTGACCTCGGCGAGGTCGACGACGCGTATTTGGCCGGAAGCGATGACCTCGACCGCCTTCTCCAGGTCCAGGGGGACGCCGCTATCCTTGGCGAAATGGTTCATGGTACCGAGCGGCAGCACGCCCAAGGGCACGCCGCTATCGGCAACAACACCCGCCACCGTGCGGATGCTGCCGTCGCCGCCGCCCACCGCGACGGCATCGATCTCCCCCCGTCGCGCCGCCGCCAAGGCTTTGCGCGCCGCACCGTTCAACCGGGCCCCGGTCAGGACGCGGAGTTCGGCATCGACGCCCTGGGCGGCGAAGGCGCGCTTCAGCCGGTCGCGGACATGATTGGCGGTACCGGCACCGGTGTTCAGCAGCGCAACGATGCGCCGCCGCGTGCCCGGTCGGGGGCGCGAGACTTTCGAGCGCTCGCCAGAAACAACCATGCCGCCCGCTCTCAGACCCGACAGCGCCGGAACCCGCAAGAACATTGAAGACATCCCCTAGGACAAACGGGCCTGGCAAGCAATCGGCGCGCTATTTCCCGAAGTTGAAATCCCGCTCCGGCGTCCAGGAGCGGAAGGAGAAGAGCGGACCGCCGGCGCGCCGTTCCCTTTCGCGCTCGATCCATCCGCGGATGGCCTTGTCCAGCACCCATGGACCGATCGGACCGAGGTCGAAATTGTACAGGAGCCAATAGAGAAGCTTTGTCATGATGCAACAACGCGGGCCGCGCGATGAGGTTCCAGCGCCGACTCAGAGCGTGCGCGCTTCGTCGATATAGATGTCACGGAACAGGCGGCCGATGGGGCCTGGTCTGCCATCGCCGATTTTGCGCCCGTCGATCTCCACCACCGGCAACACGAAGGCCGATGCCGCCGTGAGAAAGGCCTCGCGGGCGGCATGCGCCTCGGCGACGCTGAAGGGCCGCTCCGCAACGTTAACGCCGCGCGTTACCGCGAGGCGCATCACCGCGCGGCGAGTGACGCCGGGCAGGATATGCGTGCCGAGCGGCTGGGTGCGGATGACGCCTTTCCCGTCGACGATGAAGGCGGTGGAGGACGTGCCCTCCGTCACCACCCCGTCCTCGACCATCCAGGCTTCATAGGCGCCGGCGAGTTTTGCTTGTTGCTTGCCCATGGCTTGCGCGAGCAGGGCCGTCGATTTGATGTCGCGCCGCTTCCAGCGGATATCGGGGATGGTGATCACTTTGACGCCCGCCGCCGCATAAGGGTTGTCGATCAGCGGCCGCGCTTGCGTGAAGGCCACGACATTCGGAGCCGCGCCTTCCGGATAGGCGAAATCGCGGTCGGCAGTGCCGCGGGTGATCTCCAGATAGACGATGCCTTCATCGACCTTGTTCCGTGCGACGAGCTCGCCATGCAGCGCGCGCAGCGCCTCATGGGTGAGGGGAGGGGCGATGGCCATCTCGGTAAGCGAACATTCGAGCCGGGAAAGATGCGCCTCCATGTCGACCGGGCGCCCGCCAAGCACCGCCGTCACCTCATACACGCCGTCGCCGAACAGGAAGGCGCGATCGAAGATCGAGACCGTGGCCTCGGCCTCCGGCACATAGCGACCATTCACATAGACGATGCGGGACATGGGCGGGACAGGGCTGGGATAGTTCCGTAGCGCCGGCTAGCGCTGAGCGCAAGCTGCCAGTATCCATGGCCGGCGATTGCCATAGCTTTGCTTTTCTTGGCATGGTGCTTGAGGCATACTCCATCCCGGGGAGCGCTGGCCCTGCGAAAGCGATCCGGGAAACATTGGGGGGGAAGCGACAAATGACTTCAGCGAGCCTATTGATCGTTCTCATTGTCGGGACGGCGGTCGGTGCCCTTGTTGGCCTCGCGGCGGGTGGCCTGGTCACTGGTCTGTATCTTGCGATTCTCGCGGGCTTTCTCGGCACTATCATTGCCGCGATTGTGCGCAACGTCATCATGGTTCGCGGCTCCGGCGTTGGGCCCGACAATTCGCGCACCCCGTTGCTGGTTGTCGTTTATTCGGCCGTCGCTTCGCTTGCCGGCAGCGCGGCGGCGATGGAAATCGCCACGGTCAGCGAAGTTGCAGCCCCGGTCTGGATTGGAACTTTGGCCGGCCTGTTTTCCTCGATCCTGCTCGCGTTGCTGATGATCACCTATCACACCACTCCCGGCGAGCCGCCGAGGCTTCGCTCACGGCGTCGGTAGATCTGGCGCTTCGACGTCGGCACCTTGCACGCGCAAGCCTGCCTCCGCGATCAGCGCGAGGTCCTCGCTCGTGTCGTTATTGGCGGTGGTGAGCAGCCTGTCGCCATAGAAGATCGAATTGGCGCCGGCGAGCAGGCACAGGATCTGCGCCTCGCGGCTGAGGCTCCGCCGCCCGGCCGATAGGCGCACCCGCGCCTCCGGCATCAGGATGCGCGCCGCCGCCACCATGCGCACGAGATCGAGCGGGTCGGTGGGCGGCTGGTCCTCGAGCGGCGTCCCGGCGACGGCGACCAACGTGTTGATCGGCACGCTCTCCGGATGCGGATCGAGATTGGCCAGCGTTTGTAGGAGCCGCGCCCGATCCTCGGCGCTCTCGCCCAGGCCGATGATGCCGCCGGAGCAGATTTGGATGCCAGCCCGGCGAACGTGCGCCAGCGTGTCGAGCCGATCCTGGTAGCAACGCGTGGTGATGATCTCGCCGTAGAATTCGGGCGAGGTGTCGAGGTTGTGGTTATAGGCGGTGAGGCCGGCTTGCGCGAGGCGCCCCGCTTGCGCCTCGGTCACCATGCCGAGGGTGACGCAGGCCTCCATATCGAGCGCCCGCACGCCGCGCACCATGGCCAGCACCCGGTCGAAATCCTTGCCGTCCTTCACCTCCCGCCACGCCGCGCCCATGCAGAAGCGCGTCGCGCCCGCGTCCCGCGCGAGCCGCGCCTTGGCCAGCACGTCATCCACATCGAGCAGCCCCTCGCGCGCCACGCCCGTCGTCTTAGCGTAATGGGCTGATTGCGGGCAATATTTGCAGTCCTCGGGGCAGCCGCCGGTCTTGATGGAGAGGAGGCTGGCGAGCTGCACATCCGCCTCGCCATGGTGACGGCGATGCACGGCCCGGGCCCGGTCCACCAGGTCGAGCAAGGGTGCGTTCAGGAGGGTTAAGACCTCCGCGCTGGTCCAATCATGGCGCACCCGCTCATTCAAATCGCGCGAGGAGCCGGCCAAACCGGCCTTGTCGTTGATAGGATTTGGATTTTTCCGGGGCTCGAGCACGGGGATGCGGATTGCTGCTGCGTGGAGGCTTCGCTAATACAGGATCATGGCCAGCAGCGAAAGGCGCTACGCCGCCCATCTTGACGCCCGCGCCCGCGAGGGCCTGAAGCGGAGGCTGATCGAAGCCGGAACGACCGACGCCCGGACTCTCCGAATGGGCGGCACGACCTACATCAATTTCGCCGGCAACGATTATCTCGGCTTGCGCTTCCACCCGACCCTGGTCGCCCGCGCGGCAGAGTGGGCCAAGGTCCATGGGGTTGGCGCCGGCGCCTCCCGCCTCGTCACCGGCAATCTCGATCTTTTTGCCGGCATCGAGGCAAAGCTCGCCGCGCTGAAGGGCGCGCAAGCGAGCCTGATCCTGGCTTCGGGCTTTCAAGCCAATGCCGCCGTCTTGCAGGCCCTGTTCGATCGCGCCGTGCTCGGCGCCGAGCCCCTTGTCTTCGCCGACCGCCTCAACCATGCCAGCATGCATTTCGGCTGCGCCGCCGCGGGCGTGCGTCAGCTTCGCTACCGCCATGGCGATGCGGGCCATCTTGCCGAACTCTTGAGTCAATATCAGGCCGATAACCGGCCGCGTTTCATCCTCACCGAGAGCGTGTTCTCCATGGATGGCGATGTGGCACCGCTGGCCGAGATCGCACGGCTCGCCCGTCGCCATGACGCGTTTCTCATTGTCGATGACGCGCATGCGACCGGCATATTGGGGGAGGGCGGTCGCGGCCTCTCCGGCGATGCGGACCTGGTGGTCGGGACTTTCTCAAAGGCGCTTGGTGGCTTCGGCGCCTATATCGCCTGCTCGCAGACCCTGCGCGATTATCTGATCAATCGCTGCGCCGGCCTCATCTACTCGACGGCGCTGCCGCCGCCGGTGCTCGGCGCCATCGACGCTGGGCTCGATCTCGTGCCCGCGCTTGAGGCTGAGCGCGCTTATGTGGCGGCGCTCGCCGCGCGCTTCCGCGAGGCGGCGCGCGATCTCGGCTACGACACTGGCGCCTCCGCCACCCAGATCGTGCCGGTGATCGTGGGCTCGCCCGAGGCGGCGCTTGCCTTGAGCGAACGCCTGCGTGTGGCGGGGCTGTGGGCGACCGCGATCCGCCCGCCGACGGTGCCCGATGGGACCGCGCGGCTCCGCTTGGCCTTCAATGCAAGCCACGAGGAGTCCGACCTCGACCGTCTGCTCGACGCTCTCGGCACGCGGGGCGCGTCACGCGGCGCGCGCGCTCAGGCGCTGGGCTAGAAATCCGCACCCATGCATTTCGTGCTTGTCCATGGCTGGGGCTTCCATGCGGGAGTGTGGAACGAAATCGTGCGTCATCTGCCTGGAGGTAGCGTGAGTCTCGTCGATCTCGGCTTCATCGCCGGAGGGCCGCCAAGCGCG
Source organism: uncultured Alphaproteobacteria bacterium (assembly GCA_963820115.1). Taxonomy (GTDB): domain Bacteria; phylum Pseudomonadota; class Alphaproteobacteria; order Rhizobiales; family Methyloligellaceae; genus Methyloceanibacter. Next base: position 445,438 of record CAWFYP010000003.1, on the reverse strand, counting down.
CACGACTGGCCGGAGGATGCGGTTGCCGTCGGCCACTCGCTCGGACTGCTCTGGCTGCTCGAACAGGAGCGGCCCTTCCGGGCGCTCGTCAGCATCCAGGGCTTCGACTGCTTTTGCTGTCATATTGCGGGCTCGCGCGTCGCCGCCATGCGCGAGGCCTTGGCGCGCGATGCGGCCGCCACGCTAGCCGCCTTCTGGCGCGCTTGCGGCACGGTCGCCTTTGCCCCCGCCGCCGCCCTTGATGTGGCACGGCTCGACCAAGGCCTCGACTGGCTGATGCATTGGGACGCGCGGGCGAAGCGGGCCCGCCTCACCTGCCCGATGCTTGCGCTCGCCGCCCGCGACGACGCCATCGTGCCGGCAGCCATGACGGAGGCAATTTGGCAGGAGGAAAGCGCCGCCCCCTCTGTGATATGGTCGGAGCGTGGCGGCCATGCCTTGCCCTTGCGGCACCCCGAGTGGTGCGCCCGCCACATCCTCGACTTTGCCCATGCCGTCCCATAGCGCCGCCATCGCCCAAAGCTTTGCCGCCTCGGCGCCAAGCTACGATGCTCATGCCGAGCCGCAGCGCGCCGTGGCGGGGCGGCTCGCGCGCCTCCTGCCTGATCTCATCGCACCACGCGTGATCGAGCTTGGCTGCGGCACGGGCCTGTTCAGCCGGCACCTCATGGCGCGCTATCCCGACGGGCGCTTCACCTTCAGCGACCTCACTCCCGCCATGCTCGACCAGTGCCGGCAGGCGCTCGCGCCTTCGGAGCGCGTGACCTTTGAGGTCATCGATGCGGGGTGCCTCAACGGGGAGGGGGAGTTCGATCTCGTCGCGCTGAGCATGACCTTGCATTGGCTCACCGATCCGCTCGCTTCGCTGCAACGTCTGCGCGGCCTCTTATCCCCGCGCGGCGTGCTGCTCTACGCCACGCTCGGGTCCGGCTGCTTCGCCGAATGGCGGGACGTGCTTGCGCGCGAAGCCTTGCCGAGCGGGCTCATCGAGATGCCGCCGCTCCCCGGCCTCATCGCCGAGGAACGCCTCGTCTCCGACGGCGGCGCCCTGTCCTTCCTGCGTGCGATGAAGGCGGTGGGCGGCCTCACCCCGCGGCCCGGCTACCGGCCGCTGCCACCGGGCGCGCTCCGCCGCGCCATCCGCACGCTCGATGCGCAGCACGGCGGCCGCGTCACCTGGCACATTGTCTATGGCCGCCTGAGCGCCTAACACGCGAAGCCGTCTGGCCCTTTAGCCCTTTCGCCGAGAGCGCGCGCGCCATTGCGTCATTAGTCTCGCGAGATCGTCGGCGGAGAGCCCGAAGGTGTCGGGGATCGCCGCATCGCGCCCCGCGATCGAGCGGTTCATTCTTGCGACGCTACCGTCGGCGACGCTGGCATCGTCATAACCGACGAACAGGACATTGGCAGGAGGGATCTTGATCGGCACGAAATTGGACGCGTTCTGCCATGACGTGCCGTGCCGCCGGAAATATTGGGTCACCTCAAAACCATCGGCGTCGAGCCTCAGTCCGGCAGCGCCCGGGAGGAGAAGCAAGCACGCGGCAACCGCACCGATGCCGAAGAAGATGAGCGCAAGCCAACCGCGAGTTTCGCCCCCAATCACCATCCAAATGCCCATTGCGGTGAAGATCGAGCACCCCGCTAGGATCAGCAGCCATTTGCGCCGCGAGGGGCGAAGGACCACCGGGCCAGGAAAACTTGCGAGCAATGTGTCGACGTCCAATGGAGATTGCATCCATCCCTCCGCAATTCTTAGCCACCAAACCTGTCCAATCCCTCGATCAGCCCGGCATAGGCGCGGGTCAATTCGGCGTCGGTAATGCAATAAGGCGGCATAAGATAAAGGGTCGGTCCGAGTGGGCGAATATTGAGCCCCCGCGCCAAATACCAGTCGCGCAACGCACTGCTCGCCTCCGATTGGTAGCCGCCGCCTTCCTTAATGTCGAAGGCGAGGATCGAGCCCAGCACGCGCGGCCGCACCACATGCTTGCGCGCCATGAGGGTGGCGAGGAACTCGCAATGGCGGGCGTTGATGCGCGCGATGCGGCCAAGCGTATTCTCCTCCTCGAACAAAGCGAGCGAAGAGAGCGCCACCGCACAGGCAAGCGGATTGGCGGTGAAGGAATGGCCATGAGGAAGGGCGGTTGCGAAGCTGTCGCTGACGAAGGCCTGGAACACGGGCCCGCGCACGACGGTCACCGCCATGGGCAGATAGCCCGCCGTCAGCCCCTTGGACAGGCAGACCAGATCGGGCACGATTCCTGCCTGCTCCATGGCGAACAGCGTCCCGGTGCGCCCGAAGCCGGTGGCCACCTCATCGAAGATAATGAGCACGCCGGCGGCGCGGGCCCTCTCGACCAGCGCCTCGAGGAAGGCTGGGCGGCAGACGCGCATGCCGCCCGCCCCCTGCAGCAAAGGCTCGATGATGAGCGCGGCGACATCCCGGTCGCCGCTCGACAGCCTGTCTTCCAGCGCGGAGAGGGCGCCCTTCTCGCGCTCCTCGACCTGATCGTCGCCCTCGAACGTGGCGGGGAAGGGCAGCACCGCCACTCCACACATCAGCCCCCGGAACAGATTGAAGAAGCCCGAGCCGCGCCCGAGCGACATGGCGCCCAGCGTGTCGCCGTGGTAGCCGCCGTCGAAGGAGAGAAACACGCGCCGCCGCGGCTCGCCGCGATTGGCCCAATATTGGTAGGCAATCTTGAGCGCAACCTCCACCGAGGTGGAGCCGTCGTCGGAGAAGAAGACGCGCGAAAGATCGCCAGGCAGGAGACGCGCGAGGGTCGTGGCGAGATCGACGGCGGGCTCGTGCGTGAAGCTGGCAAACATCACATGGGGGAACAGTTCGGCCTGCCGCGCGAGCGCCGCATTGAGCGCAGGATGGGAATGGCCGTGCGTGCAGGTCCACCAGGACGAGATGAGATCGAGGATCTCGCGGCCCTGTGCGTCGAATAGCGAGGCCCCCTTCGCGCGCGTGACGATCGTTGGCTCGCCCTCCGTCCCGTGCTGGGTGAAAGGATGCCAGACATGGCGCCGGTCGCGTGCGAGGAGCTCAGCCGCGTCAAGCGGGGGCGCATCGCCCTTGGGGGCGGACTTGTTCATGGCTCGGCCCGCGCCAGCTCCGCGAGGTCGAGCTCGGGTTCGATCTGACCCAACGCCGCGCGGTTGATCGTTTCCAGACGAGGAATCTCGGCGATCACCCGGACGCGACCATAGCGCTCGATTGCCGCCCGGTTGTGGGGTGTCTCTGGCCCATTGACGACGATTCCGGCAATAGGCAGCCCGCGCCGCCGCAACGCTTCGAGCGAAAGCAGCGTGTGGTTGATCGTGCCGAGCGTGGCGCGCGCGACGAGGATCACGGGAAGATGCAGCTCCATGGCCAGGTCGATGACATAGGCCTCATCGGTGAGCGGCACCAGCAACCCGCCCGCGCCTTCCACGACGAGCAGCCGGTCGGTTCGAGGCGGAACGAGCTTGGCCATGTCGATGGTAATCCCGGCACGCCGCGCGGCCTCATGCGGCGCGATCGGCTCGTCGAGAACATAGGCCTCGGGCAGGATGCGGTCCGCCCCGACCTCGGCGAGACGGCGCACGGTTTCGGCATCGGTTTCGGGTACGCGGCCCGCCTGCACCGGCTTCCAGTACCAAGCGTCGAGCCGCGCGAGTAACCATGCCGCGACAACCGTTTTGCCGACGTCGGTATCGGTGCCTGTGACAAAAAACCCCTGCAACGCGTGATATCCCTGAAACGGGTAGGCATGAGGCTTGAACTGTAGGACCCTCTTATCACAAACAAGGTCCCCTCATGCGTCGGTCTCTTGCGTTCCTGATTATCGCACTTCTCGCCCTCGCCCCGATCGCGGGTGCGGAGGCCAAAACGCTGCGCATGGCCTATGACGCCGACCCGACCTCGCTCGATCCGCATGAGCAGCTCTCCGGCGCCACGCTCCAGCTCTCCCATCTGCTGTTCGATCCGCTGGTTCGCTTCCGCAAGGATCTCACCCTCGAGCCTCGGCTGGCCGAGAGCTGGGAGATGATCGACGCTCGCACCACGCGCTTCCACCTGCGCAAAGGCGTGCATTTCCACTCCGGCCGCACGCTTTCGGCGCAGGACGTGGTGTGGACCTTCAATCGGTTGAAGCAGAGCCCCGACTTCAAGGCCCTGTTCGAGCCGTTCGAGGGCGCGCGGGTGATCGACGATTTGACCGTCGACCTCATCACCAAGGGCCCGTACCCGCTCGTGCTCAATCTCGCCACCTACATCTTCCCCATGGACAGCACGTTTTACTCGAAGCTGGACGAGCGCGGCCGGCCCAAGGACGAGATCGTCAAACATGGCGCCTCCTTCGCCTCGACCCACGCCTCCGGCACCGGTCCTTTCATCGTCACCTATCGCGAGCAGGGGGTGCGGCTCGAGCTCAAGCGCTTCGCCGATTACTGGGACAAATCCTCGCCCGGCAATGTCGATGAGATCATCTTCACCCCGATCAAGGAGCCGGCCACGCGCGTGGCGGCGCTGCTCGCAGGCGATGTCGATTTCATCGCGCCGGTGCCGCCGACCGACGTGACGCGGATTCAATCCGATTCCTGCTGCACCCTCCTCACCATGCCGAGTACGCGTGTCATCACCTTCGAGCTCAATCAGGCGCGGGTGCCTGCGTTCAAGGACGCGCGCGTGCGCCGGGCCATCAATCTTGCCATCAACAGGCAGGGCATCGCCGACAAGATCTTGCGTGGTTTCGCCACGCCGGCCGGCGAGCTGAGCCCGTCCGGCTATGCGGGCTACGATCCCGCGCTCGTGCCGCGCTTCGATCTCGCCGAGGCCAAGACCCTGATGCAGCAGGCAGGCTATCCGGATGGCTTCTCGGTCACCATGATGGCGCCCAACAACCGTTATATCGAGGATTACCGCATTGCCGAGGCGGTGGCCGCCATGCTCGCCAAGATCAACATCAAGGTCGATCTCCAGACCATGCCCAAGGCGCAATATTGGCAGCGCTTCGACGAGCGCGCGGCCGACGTCATGATGATCGGCTGGCAATCCGACACGCAGGACTCGGCGAACTTCTACGAGTTCTTGGTCATGACGCCCGACCTGGCGACCGGCTATGGCCAGTACAATGCCGGCAATTATTCCAACCCCGAAGTGGACCGGCTGACGCTTCAGACCCAGACCATGACCGACAAGGGCGCGCGGGCCGAGCAGTTGCAGAAGATCGAACGCCTGCTCTACGACGATGCGGCGCTCGTGCCGCTGCATTGGCCGCATTTGTCCTGGGCGGCGCGCAAGAACGTGCATATCGAGCCCGTGGTCAACGTCATCGACATGCCCTATCTCGGCGATCTCGTGATCGAATAGCGGCGGTGTCCGCACCCTGACGTTGGGGCGTGGCGGCCAATATAGCACGCTGCTATCATTGGGTATGGGACGGCCTGACTTCCCCTTTTCGGGCCCGGACCGCGCGATGGAACGTGACAAATGCCTGCCCCGGGATATTGTGGGCCGTTGGCCGCTGTTGGCGGCGCGGAGCCAGGGATGACCGCATCTGTTGCGAGCGCAGCGATGCTTCCGAAGCCTCCGACACGGCGCCGTGCCGTTGGCCTCATGCTGGCGCTCGGCATCGTCACGGGCCTCATCTCGAGCCTACCGTCGCCGCTGCCCGATCTCCACCTCGGCGACGGCGATATCCTGATCAATGCGCGCGCCGTGCCGCTGCATGCCGGCATCGTGTTCGGCGCCATGCTCGCTTGCGTGCTCTGGCTGTGGGTGAACCGCGACCCGAGCAAATGCCTGCTCGCCATGGCGCTGACGCTAATCGGCTGGCTCGCCGCGATCAACACCGCGAACGACCTGATCACGGGGGCCTTGACCTCGGAGCTGTTCGGGACGGCGGAAGGAGCCAAGGCCAATCGGGAACTCGTTGGCTGGCTCGTTGGTGGGGTGAGTGCCGGCGCGGTCGGCGCGGGCCTCACCGCCTTCGGCGTCGGCATCGCCAGCACGGCCATGCGGCGGGTGCAAGCCTGGGCGCCGGTCGTGGCCATGGGCGCCGTGCTCGGCTTCCTTCTCTATCCCGCGGCGAGCTTAGACGCGGTCATCCTCTTATTCGTGCCGTGGCAGGCCGGCGTGTCGGCAACCATCGCCTACGCGCTCACCCGTCCCCGTGCGTGACGGGCTGTTGCGATTAGGAATTGGCGAGGGCACAGGGAGGACGCGAGATTTCAGTCGCCGGCACCTCGTCGGTGACGACCTTGAAACCGAGCAATGTGTTCGGCCCGAACGAGGTGACGATCGCGACGTCGGTCGCGTCCCGTCCCCGCGCGATCAGGATACGGCCAATGCGCGGCGTGTTGTGACGGGCGTCGAAGGTATACCAGCGCCCGCCGAGATAGACTTCGAGCCACGCGCTGAAATCCATCGGCGCGTCGTCCGGCGGCACGCCGATGTCGCCGAGATACCCCGTGCAATAACGCGCCGGGAGATTCATGCACCGGCAGAAGGTGACGGCGAGGTGGGCGAAGTCGCGGCACACACCCCGTCCCTCCATGAAGGTTTCGTACGCCGTCTTCCTGGGGTTGGCGTGCTCGTAGCCAAAGGTGACGTGGTCATGCACGAAATCGCAGATAGCCTGAACCAGCGGCCAGCCCTTCGGCACGTTGCCAAAGGTCGACCAGGCCAAGTCTAATAGGCGGTCGGTTTCGCAGTAGCGACTGCCTAAAAGATAGACAAGCGTTTCAACCGGCAGCGTTTCCAGCGGGCTCTGCGCGGCATCTGGGGCAACCTCGTCGGGCTCGCCGCTATCGTGTATAAGAAAGTCTGCCGAAATCGTCGTTCGGCCCGCCGGAGCGTGGAGCACGTGGCAAGCATTGCCAAACCCATCGCAATATTCCGTGACGGGTACGGCGGGTTGAATCAGCATCCGATCCGGCGTGATCAGGTCACTCCGGCGCTCCGGATGGACACTGAGCGCGAGGATCATGGGCGTCGGCTGCGGGCAGTCGTAGGATATTTCGTAGCCGGCGTGAATCTTCATCGCCATCTTCCGCGTCCCCGAGGGCAGACTAAGCTGAAACCCTACCAAGAGCCCAGGGACTACTAAGGCCCAAGCAGAGCGGCCGTTCTCATCCTTGCATGCCGGCCAAGACGTGCCATTGGACATCTTGCCCGGTCCCGGTATCAGACTGTGCTGGTGCAACGCTCATGCCACAATCCAATCCTTCCCTAACCGCACCGCCCTTAGCGATGCATTCCCTGGCCGCATCCTTGGCCTTCCTCGGCAAGCGCGCGGGCCAGGCGCTGCTCGTCATGCTTGCCATCCTCATCATCGCCTTCGCGGTGCGAGCCGGGCTTGGCGATCCGTTACGCGAGATGACGGGTGAGGCGGTGCCCGCAAGCGAGCGCGCCGCGCTTCGCCACGAACTCGGTCTCGATGCGCCCTGGCCGGTGCAGCTGGTGCGCTATATCGGTCGAGCGGCGACGGGCGATTTCGGCACCTCCTACATCTACAAGCGGCCGACGCTTCAGGTGATCCTCGCCAAATTCCCGGCAAGCTTCGAGCTCGTGCTCGCGGCAAGCCTGATCGTCGTGCTCGTCTCGCTGCCGTCCGGCATCTATTGCGCCGTGCGGCCGCGCTCCATCGCCGCGCGATTGATCCTGGCTTTGAGCGTGCTCGGCATCTCTATTCCCGTCTTCCTCACCGGTATTCTCCTCATCACCGTCTTTTCCGCAAACCTTGGCTGGCTGCCGGCCTTCGGGCGAGGGGAGACGGTTCGGCTCGGCTTCTGGACCACGGGCCTCCTGACCCGCGACGGGCTGCTTCATCTTGTTCTGCCGGCGCTCACGCTTTCCTCGATCATGCTGCCCCTCTTCATCCGCCTCGTGCGCGGTGCCATGCTGGAGGAGCTTGGCCATGACTATGTGCGCACCGCGCGCGCCAAGGGCGCCTCGCCGCTACGCGTCTGGCTCGCCCACGCGCTGCGCAACGCCTTGTTGCCGCTTCTGGCCATTGCCGGCCTGCAGGTCGGCACCATGCTCGCCTACGCCGTCCTCACTGAGACCGTGTTCCAATGGCCCGGCATGGGCTTTCTCTTTCTGGAAGCGGTGACCCGCGCCGACGTGCCCCTCATCACCACCTATCTCATCGCCGTGGGCTTCCTGTTCGTCCTGACCAACACGCTGGTCGACGTGGTGAGCCTCGTGCTCGACCCGCGCATCGGCCTGGAGGGGAGGCGATGAGCGCTGCGCCCACCGCCATGGCGCGCCTTCCGCGCCTTTTGCAGCGGCCGGGCGCGCTGCTCGCCGCGCTGTTGCTCGCAAGCATCGCGCTCGCCGTTGTGTTGGCGCCCCTCATCGCCCCGCAGAATCCGTTTGATCTGGCGAGCCTCGACGTGCTCGATGCCGAGCGGCCGCCGATTTGGCTCGACGGCAGCGATCCACGTTTTCTCCTCGGCACTGACGCGCAAGGGCGCGACCTCTTGAGCGCCATTCTTTACGGCACGCGCATCTCTTTGGCCGTGGGCGTTCTGGCCGTGATCATCCAGGCCGCCATCGGCATTCCGCTTGGGTTGCTCGCCGGCATGCGGGGCGGCGTGGTGGACAGCCTCGTCACCCGCATCGCCGACGTTCAACTCTCTCTCGACCCTGATGCTCGCCATCATCGCGCTCGCGCTGTTCCGTGCCGGGATGGGCGGGGAGAGCCTGGGCACCTTCGCCGTACCGCTGCTCGTGCTCGTCATCGGCCTCGCCGAATGGCCGAGTTTTGCGCGCACGGCCCGCGCCGCAATCCAGGTCGAAGCGGCCAAGGATTATGTGCGGGCAGGGCGCGCCCTTGGCGCGACCGAAGCGGCCATTGTGCGCCGCCACATCCTGCCCAACATCCTCTCGCCCCTGATCGTCCTGGCCACCACGCAGGTGGCGGGCGCCATCATGGCCGAGGCGGCGCTGTCCTTCCTCGGCCTCGGGATGCCGGTTACCAAGCCCTCCCTCGGCACCCTGATTAGGGGGGGCTACGATCTCATCTTCGCCGGGACCTGGTGGGTCACGGTGCTGCCGGGGCTCGTGCTTGTGATCCTGCTGATGGCCGTTAACATGTTGGGGGACGCCCTTCGCGACGCGCTCGACCCGCGGCTTCGCCCGCATTGACAGCCACGTAAGACGGGATGGGGGTAGGCCCCTCCGCACCCATAAGATATAAGAGCGCAGCCGTTGACCTAGCTTTCACTTGGGTCTGTCGCAGCGCACCCGCCCGCAGGCACAGCCGCCAGGACAGCCCCTGGAGACCCCGCTGATGGACACAAGCTCCCGTGCGAGCTCCGAGCTCGTCTTTTCACTTCGCCGCGTCACCGAGAGTGCCGCTCTCGCCGCCTTCCATTGGATCGGCCGGGGCGACGGCATGGATGGCGGCCGCGCCGCGCTCGACGCCATGCTTCAGGCGCTCGCCGAAGTCGACATCGACGCCGTCGTCCTCATCGGCGAGGCCACCAAGGGTGAGGCGCCGCAGCCTGCCCGTGGCGAGCGGCTCGGGCGCCCGAACGCAGCCTTCAAGGCCGATATTGCTGTCGATCCCGTCGAAGGCACGAGCTATCTCGCCCGCGGGCTCACCAATGCCCTGGCCGTGCTCGCGGTTGCCCCGCGCGGCGCCATGATGAATCCGGCGCCGGCCTTCTATATGGAGAAATTCGTGGCACCGGCGGCGGCGCGCGGCAAGATCGATCCCGGCTGGCGCACCGCCAGGAAGTTGAAGGCGCTCGCCGAGGCGCTCGGCAAGCCCGTGGCCGACCTCACCATCTACGTGCTGGAGAAGCCGCGCCACCGCGATCTGATCGATGAGATCCTCGCCACCGGCGCCCGCGTCGCGCTCTATCCCGCCGGTGACGTCGCCGGCGCGCTGCTCGCCGCCATTCCGGGCTCGGGCATCGACGCGCTGATGGGCACCGGGGGCACGCCCGAAGGCGTCATGTCTGCCTGCGCCATCCGGGCGCTTGGTGGCGAGTTCCTCGCCCGCATCGATCCGCAGCTCCATACCGAGGCGAGGGCCGTGCGCGACGCAGGGCTTAGCACCACGCGGTGGTACGCACGCGACGAGATCATTCGCTCCGACGAAGTGTTCTTTTGCGCCACCGGCATCACCACCGGCCTGATGCTGGAAGGCGTGGAGCGATCGGGAAATCATTACAAGCTGCAGACCATGATGGTGACGGGCGCCACCGGAGAACGGCAGATTTTGACGAGTTATCTCCCCATCGCCCGCATGGCCGAAGCCGCGGCACGCGACGTGGCGTGAAGACGTTGGAAGGGCAGGAGCGCAAGGAGAAGCAGATGCCGAAGCGGGTGGATCATCCCATCATCCTCGGGATCGTCGGCGATTCCGCGTCGGGGAAGACGACGCTGTCGGCGGGCGTCGCCCAGATTCTGGGCGCGGACCACTGCACTGTGTTCTGCACCGACGACTATCATCGCTTCGACCGCGCCGAGCGCGCCGCCAATGGCTTGTCGGCGATCGACCCGCGCGCCAACTACCTCGACATTCTCGAGCAGGATCTGCGTCATTTGCGTGATGGCCAGCCGATCCTGAAGCCGGTCTACGACCATTCCGACGGCACTTTCCGCCGGCAGCAATATGTGAAGCCCAAGGACTACGTCATCGCCGAGGGCCTGCTCGGCTACACCACGCGCACCATGCGCGATTGCTACGATGTGAAGATCTACCTCGATCCCGAGGACGATTTGCGCGTCAAATGGAAGATCCATCGCGACACCACCAAGCGCGGCTACCGGCTGGAGGAGGTGCTGGCGTCGCTCGAGCGGCGGAAGGTCGAAAGCCCGAACTTCATCCATCCCCAGCGCACCTTCGCCGACATCGTCATCCGCTTTCAAAGCCACCGGGGCGCGAATGGCGGGGACACCCAGCTCGACGTGCGCCACATCCTGCGCCCGACACTACCGCATCCCGATTTCAGCCCGCTGGTCGACGGATCGAGCAATGCCGGCCTCCAGCTCGAGCTCGCCCGCGACCGCGACGGCAAGCCCGTGGACGTGCTGGAGATCAATGGCAACATCTCCGACAGCCGCGCCGAGCGCATCGAGGATTTGCTGTGGAACCTGATCCCGGAGGCCGGACACCTGCGCGATCAGGTCGGGCGCATCGACGCGGCTAACGGCACCCGCAAGAGCCATCCGCTTGCGCTGACCCAGCTCCTCGTCGGCTACCACGCCGTCAAGGCGGCCATGGGCATCCGGGCATATTGATATAAAGACGGTTGGGGGAACGAGGATGGCGGAAGCTTTGCAGCAGGATCAGGCATTGCCGGGAGTGACGCACCAGGACATGGCGAATGCCATCCGGGCGCTCGCCATGGACGCCGTCGAGAAGGCGCAATCGGGCCATCCCGGCCTGCCCATGGGCATGGCCGACGTCGCCACGGTGCTGTTCACCCGTTTCCTGAAATTCGACGCCGCCCATCCCGACTGGCCGGACCGTGACCGTTTCGTGCTCTCGGCGGGTCACGGCTCCATGCTGCTCTACGCGCTCCTCTACCTTACCGGCGTGCCGGGGATGGACCTCGCCCAGCTCAAATCCTTTCGTCAGCTGGGCTCGCGCACCCCCGGCCATCCCGAATATGGCCACGCGCCGGGCATCGAGACGACCACGGGTCCGCTCGGCCAGGGGCTCGGCAACGCCGTCGGCATGGCGCTCGCCGAGCGGCTCCTCAACGCCCGTTATGGCGACGAGATCGTGAGCCATTTTACCTATGCGCTTGCCGGCGACGGCTGCCTCATGGAAGGGATCAGCCACGAGGCGATCTCGCTCGCGGGCCATCTCAAGCTCGGGCGCTTGATCGTGCTGTTCGACGACAATCAGATTTCCATCGATGGCCCGACGAGCCTCGCCGTGTCCGACGACCAGCTCGAGCGCTTCTCAGCCTCGCATTGGCAGGTGGCACGGGTCGACGGTCACGACCCCGAGGCGGTGGCGCTGGCCATCGAGAATGCGCGCGCCGTCACCGACCGCCCCTCGCTCATCGCCTGCCGCACCGTCATCGGCTATGGCGCGCCCAAGAAACAGGGCACGGCGTCCACCCACGGCTCGCCGCTGGGCGCCGAGGAGGTCGCGGGCGCACGCGGCCTCTTGCGCTGGCGTCACGCACCCTTCGAGGTTCCGAAGCCGATCCTGGCGCGCTGGCGCGCCGCCGGCACCAGCCACCAGGGGACGTATGAGGCTTGGCAGCGGGCGGCCTCGCGCCTCGATGCAGAGGCCCGCGCCCATCTCACCCAACCCATCGACCCCCCCGTGCGCGCCAAGATCGCCGCAGCCATCGAAACGGTGAAAGCCGAGTTCGCCCGCGAGGCGGCGAAGCTTGCCACCCGCCAATCCTCGCAGAAGGTGCTGCAGGAACTCGTCCCCGTGGTTCCGGGCCTCATCGGCGGCTCGGCCGATCTCACCGGCTCGAACGGCACGCTGACCAAGCTTCAGACCATCGTGAAGGCGAGCAACTTTACCGGCGACTACATCCATTACGGTGTGCGCGAGCATGCCATGGCCGCGATCATGAATGGCCTCGCGCTGCATGGCGGCATCGTGCCTTATGGCGGCACCTTCCTCGTCTTCTCCGACTATTGCCGCCCGGCGATCCGCCTCTCCGCCCTCATGGGCCTGCGCGTGATCTATGTGCTCACCCATGATTCGATCGGCCTTGGCGAGGACGGCCCGACCCATCAGCCGGTCGAGCATCTCGCGGCCCTGCGCGCCATTCCCAATCTCAACGTGTTCCGCCCAGCGGATTCGATAGAATGCGCCGAATGCTGGGAGCTCGCGCTTCTCACCTCAACGACGCCCTCGGTGCTGGCGCTCACACGCCAAGGCTTGCCGGTGCTGCGCAAAACCCATACGAGCGCCAATCTCTCCGCCAAAGGCGCTTATGTGCTGATCGCGCCGGACGGGGGCCGGGACGTCACCCTGATCGGCACGGGCTCGGAGCTGTCGCTGGCCGTCGCCGCGGCGAAACTTCTGGCCGGTGAGGGGGTCAAGGCGGCCGTAGTATCCATGCCTTGTACAGAGCTGTTCGAGGCCCAAGATGTGGCCTATCAAGACGAGGTTCTGGGCCGCGCCCCGCGTGTCGCCGTTGAGGCCGCGGTTCCCTTCGGCTGGTCGCGATGGCTGGGCGAGGGCGGTGCCTTTGTCGGCATGCATGGATTTGGCGCTTCTGCGCCCGCGCCGGAGCTTTATAAGCATTTCGGCATCACGCCGGAGGCGGTCGCGGACGCCGCCCGCAACCTGATTAGAGGAAGGAAGAAGTGAGGAGAAATGTCTAATAAGCGCGTCGCCATCAATGGCTTTGGCCGTATCGGCCGGCTCACGCTCCGCGCCTATCTGGAGTCGGGCCGCCAGGACCTCGATTTCGTGGCGATCAACGATCTCGGCTCGGCCGAGATGAACGCGCATCTGCTCGAATTCGACAGCGTGCATGGGCCCTTCCGCGGCAATGTCAGCGTGGCCGACGCCCACCTCAAGGCGGATGGACAAAAACTCGCGGTGCTGGCCGAGGCCACGCCCGAGAAGCTGCCCTGGCGCGACCTCGACATCGACATCGTCATGGAGTGCACCGGCCGCTTCACCAATCGTGACGGGGCTGCCAAGCATCTCACCGCGGGCGCCAAGCGCGTGCTCGTGTCGGCTCCGTGCAGCGGCGCCGATCTCACCGTCGTCTATGGCGTCAATAACGAGAAGCTCACCCAAGGCCATCACGTCGTGTCGAACGCCTCCTGCACCACCAATTGCCTCGCCCCGGTGGCGCAAGTGCTGAACGAGGCGGTCGGCATCCGTCACGGCTACATGACCACGGTGCACGCCTATACCGGCGACCAGCGCACCGTGGACACGCTGCACAAGGATCCCTATCGGGCGCGTGCCTCGGCCATCAACCTGATCCCCACCTCGACCGGCGCGGCGAAGGCGGTGGGCCTCGTGCTGCCCGAGCTCAAGGGCAAGCTCGACGGCGCGGCGATCAGGGTGCCGGTGCCCAATGTCAGCCTGATCGATCTAACGTTCTCCTCCTCGCGCCCGACCTCCGTCGAGGAGATCAACGCGGCCATGACCAAGGCTGCCACGGCGGGTCCGCTCAAAGGCATCCTCGGCGTGAATGCGAAGCCGCTCGTCTCGACCGACTTCAACCACAATCCGTTGAGCTCGGTCTTCGACCTGCATGAGACGCAAGTGGTGGACGGCACCTTCTGCCGGGTGGTGGCCTGGTACGATAATGAATGGGGCTTCTCCAACCGCATGAACGACACCGCCGCCGCCATGGGCCGATTGATATGAACGACCTCAGCCGCTCTAGCCTCAATTCCACGGGGGCCGGAGGCGGCGGGCTCGACTTCGCGGCCATTCGCTCCATCCGGGGCGTTGACGTGAAGGGCAAGCGCGTGCTGGTCCGCGTCGACCTCAACGTGCCGCTGCGCGACGGCAAGGTCGCCGACGCCACCCGCATCGAGCGCGTGCTCCCCACCATCCGCGCTCTCACCATGGGCGGCGCCAAGGTCATCGTGCTGTCCCATTTGGGGCGTCCCAAGGGGAAGCCGAGCGCGGCGACATCGATGCGGCCGGTGGCGGACAAATTGCAGGAGCTGATGCCCGGCACGCCGGTCCATTTCGTGGGCGACTGCATCGGCGAGACCGCGCTGCGCGCCGTGAGCGCGCTCAAACCGGGGGAGGTGGCGATGCTGGAAAACCTCCGCTATCACGCGGGCGAGGAGAACAACGACCCGGTCTTCGCCAAGGCTCTTGCCGAGCTTGGCGACCTTTATGTCGACGACGCGTTCTCCTCGGCCCACCGGGCCCATGCCTCGATCGACGCCATCACCCAACTTCTGCCGTCTTATGCCGGGTTCTTGATGATGGCCGAGATCACGGCGCTCGAACGGGCGCTCGAGCACCCGCAGCGGCCCGCTTTGGCCATTGTCGGGGGCGCCAAGGTGTCCACCAAGATCGACCTGCTCGTCAATCTGGCGGCCAAGCTCGACGTGCTGGTCGTTGGCGGCGCCATGGCCAATACGTTTCTCCTTGCCCAAGGCGTCAATATCGGCAATTCGCTCGCCGAGCCCGGCGCTGCCGCCACCGTCAAGGAGATCGTGGCCCACGCCGACCAATCGCGCTGTGAGATCGTTCTCCCGACCGACGTGGTCGTGGCCAAGGAGCCGAAGGCCGGCGCCGCATGGCATGTCTGCGCCGTCGGCGCCATTCCCGCCGACGCCATGATCCTCGATCTCGGGCCGCGGACTGTCGCTGACCTCAATCGGCATTTGGCCGCGGCCAAGACGCTGCTGTGGAACGGCCCGCTTGGCGCTTTCGAGATTGCTCCCTTCGGCGAGGGAACGTTCGCGCTCGCCCGCGAGGCGGCCCGCCTCACGAGAGCCGGTAAGCTCGTCAGCGTGGCAGGCGGCGGCGACACGGTGGCGGCGCTGAACGCCGCAGGCGTGGCCGGCGATTTCACCTATGTCTCGACCGCCGGCGGTGCCTTCCTCGAATGGCTGGAAGGCCGCGAGCTGCCTGCGGTTGCCGCGCTGGCAAGGAGTAGTGCCTAAGCGCGCGGCGCGAAAGGAGGACAACAATGAACGAGCAAGCGAAACTTGCCAGCGCCAAGAGCCCCGATTCAATGACGCTGCGCGGCGAGGAGCGCTACCAGGCCGGCGTGCTCGAATATAAGTGCATGGGCTATTGGGAGCCCGATTATCGCCCCTCGGACACCGATCTCATCGCGCTGTTCCGCGTCACGCCGCAGGACGGCGTCGATCCGGTCGAGGCCGCCGCCGCGGTAGCGGGTGAATCCTCGACCGCCACTTGGACCGTCGTGTGGAGCGACCGGCTCACCGCCTGCGACAAATATCGCGGCAAATGTTATCGCCTCGATCCGGTGCCGAACGCACCCGGCCAATATTTCGCCTATATCGCCTACGACCTCGATCTGTTCGAGCCGGGCTCGATCGTCAACCTCGCCGCCTCGATCATCGGCAACGTGTTCGGCTTCAAGCCGCTGAAGGCGCTGCGGCTCGAAGACATGCGGCTGCCGGTTTCCTATGTGAAGACCTTTAACGGTCCGCCCACCGGCATCGTGGTGGAGCGCGAGCGGCTCGACAAATTCGGCCGTCCGTTGCTCGGCGCCACGGTCAAGCCCAAGCTCGGCCTGTCCGGCCGCAATTACGGCCGCGTCGTCTACGAGGCGCTCAAGGGCGGGCTCGACTTCACCAAGGACGACGAGAACATCAACTCCCAACCCTTCATGCATTGGCGCGACCGCTTTCTCTATTGCATGGAGGCGGTGAACAAGGCCCAGGCCGCGACCGGCGAGATCAAGGGCACCTATCTCAACGTCACCGCCGCGACCATGGAAGACATGTATGAGCGCGCCGCGTTCGCCCACGAGCTCGGCTCGGTGATCGTCATGATCGACCTCGTCATCGGCTGGACCGCGATCCAGTCTATGTCCAACTGGGCGCGCCGCAACAACATGATCCTGCACCTCCACCGCGCGGGCCATAGCACCTTCACCCGGCAAAAGACCCACGGCGTCTCCTTCCGCGTCATCGCCAAATGGGCGCGGGCGGCGGGCGTCGATCACATCCATGCCGGAACGGTGGTGGGCAAGCTCGAAGGCGATCCCAACACGGTGCGCGGCTTCTACGACGTCCTGCGCGAGGATCACATACCGGTGCAGCTCGAAAACGGCATCTATTTCGAGCAGGATTGGGCGAGCTTGCGCAAAGTCATGCCGGTAGCGAGCGGCGGCATCCATGCGGGCCAGATGCACCAGCTTCTGCAGTATCTCGGCGAGGACGTGGTGCTGCAATTTGGCGGCGGTACCATCGGTCATCCGGCCGGCATCCAGGCTGGCGCCACCGCCAACCGCGTCGCGCTCGAAGCCATGATCCTCGCCCGCAACGAGGGGCGCGACATGTTGGGTGAAGGGGCGGCCATTCTCGCCGAGGCGGCACGCTGGTGCCTACCGCTGCGCCAGGCGCTCGATACCTGGAAGGACGTGACCTTCGACCACGCCTCGACCGACACGCCCGATTTCCTGCCCACGGGCGACATCACCCGGTAGTGGAGACAGCCATGCGCATTACCCAAGGCGCGTTTTCCTACCTCCCCGATCTGACCGATCTTCAGATCGCCCGCCAGGTGCGGTACTGCGTTGACCGCGGCTGGGCGGTCAGTCTCGAATTCACCGACGATCCCCATCCCCGCAACACCTATTGGGAGATGTGGGAGACGCCGATGTTCGATCTGAAGGCGCCGGACCCCGTGATGGCCGAGCTCGCCAAATGCCGCAAGGCCTGCGGCGACCGCTACATCCGCCTGTCGGCCTTCGATTCCTCGCCCGGCTGGGAGTTCGATCCGGCTCTCCTTCATCGTCAACCGCCCGACGCAGGAGCCCGGTTTCCGCCTCATCCGGCAGGAAGGCGAGGGCCGTAACGTCCGCTATACGACTGAGGCCTATGCTACGGAGCTGCCCGAGGGCAAACGCTATAATGGGCGGTGAGGTTGCCGCTGGAATGGACTAGGCCGAGGCCGCACGCGCCATGAATGAGCAGTTGAGAAAAGCCAAGGGTGGGGGCGGCGTCGTCATTGCGCCCTCCATCCTCTCCGCCGACTTCGCCAAGCTCGGCGAGGAAGTGCGCGCCATTGACGAGGCCGGCTGCGACTGGATCCATGTCGACGTCATGGACGGCCATTTCGTGCCCAATATCACCATCGGGCCGGATGTGGTGCAGGCGCTCCGGCCACATTCCAAAAAACTCTTCGACGTGCATTTGATGATCGCGCCGTGCGACCCCTATATCGAGGCCTTCGCGCGCGCGGGTTCCGACATCATCACCGTGCATGTGGAGTCCGGTCCCCATGTCGATCGCTCGCTGCAATTGATCCGCAGCCTCGGCAAGAAGGCGGGCGTGACGCTCAACCCCGGCACGCCCGAAAGCGAAATCGAATATGTGCTCGACAGGGTCGACCTCGTGCTGGTGATGACGGTGAACCCAGGGTTCGGCGGCCAAGCGTTCATCCCCGCCCAGCTCGACAAGATCAGGAACATCCGCCGCATGATCGGCGCCCGGCCCATCCACCTCGAGGTGGATGGCGGCATCAACGCCGACAATGTGGCCTCCGTGGTCGAGGCCGGGGCCAATGTCATCGTCGCTGGCTCCGGCGTCTTCAAGGGCGGCGACTACGCCAAGAACATCGCCGCCCTCCGGCGCAATGCCGAGCGGGCCCACGCCGCGGCGTGATGCAAGAAAAAGCGAGCGCCTGGCCGCAGGCCGTGATCTTCGACCTCGACGGCACCTTGGTGGACACCGTCGACGACCTCGCCGCCGCCCTCAACCGCACGCTGGTGGAGCTAGACCTGCCGCCGCACCCGCCACAGGCCGTGCGTGCCATGGTCGGCGGCGGACTGGCGAAGCTGCTCGAGCGCGCGCTCGCCGCCCACGGTGCCAGTTTCGATGCGGCGGGAATGGACGCCGCCGCCACGCGGCTGCTCGAACTTTACGCCGCCGCGCCCGCCGCGCTGTCCCGGCCCTATCCCGGGGCGGCGGAGACGTTACGCGATTTGCGCGGCGCCGGCATCGCCTGCGGGCTGTGCACCAACAAGCCCGATGCCATCAGCCGCGATTTGTTGCAGGCGCTCGGTCTCGCCGAGGCCTTCGGCTGCATCTTGGGCGCCGGCGCCGGACTGCCGAAGAAGCCCGATCCTGCCGGCCTCCGCCGCGTCCTGACGGACCTCAACGTCGAGCCCGCCCGCGCCATCATGGTCGGCGACAGCCAGACCGATGTGAAAACCGCCCGTGCCGCCGGGCTCGGTGGCGTGATCCTCGTCTCCTATGGGTATTCGGCGGCTCCGGCCACGGAGCTCGGCGCCGATAAGGTTATCGATAGCCTGGCCGAACTCTCGCTTGCGCTCACGTCGCTGGCTCGATGCTGATACCCCCGAAATATCAAATGTTTGTCATTGCCCGGCTTGACCGGGCAATCCAGTAGCCTCCGCCATTTTTTGTGTTTACTGGATTACCCGCCTTCGCGGGTAATGACGCAGGAGAAGCGGAGTGAACGTCACCTATTTCGGTGCGCTGGTCGCAGGCCTATTGAGCTTTTTGAGCCCCTGCGTGCTGCCCCTCGTGCCGCCTTATCTCTGCTTCCTGGGCGGCGCTACCTTCGACCAGCTCGCCGGCGAGGACGAGACGCCGCGCCACGTCTACGTGACCATCATATTGTCCTCGCTCGCCTTCGTGCTCGGCTTCACCACCGTGTTCGTCGCCCTCGGCGCCACGGCCACGGTGATCGGCCAGCTGCTCATCGCCAATTTCTCCCTGCTGAGCAAGATCGCCGGCATCATCATCATCATCGCCGGTTTGCATTTTCTCGGCGTCATCCACATCCCCCTCCTGCACCGGGAAGCGCGTTATCACGCCGACGAACGTCCGGCCGGCCTGATCGGCGCCTATGTGATCGGCCTCGCCTTCGCCTTCGGCTGGACGCCCTGCATCGGCCCCGTGCTCGGCGCCATCCTTGCCGTTGCGGCGGGCGAAGATTCGGTGCGCCAAGGCGTGAGCCTGCTGTTCGTCTATTCGCTGGGCCTGGGCATACCGTTCGTCGCCGCGGCGGTCGCGATCCGGCCCTTCCTCAGCGTAATGCAGCGCTTCCGGCGCCATCTCGCGACCATGGAGAAAGTGCTCGGGGGCTTTCTCGTGCTCACCGGCATTCTCTTTCTCACCAACGCCATGACGCTGATCTCCGGCTGGATGCTCGAACTGTTCCCGGGTCTCGCCACCATCGGCTGAAACGCGAAAACCCCGGCCCGAATTGCCCGGATAGGGACGCCATGACGGCCATCGCTCTCACCATCGCCGGCTCCGATTCGTCCGGCGGGGCCGGCATCCAAGCAGACCTCAAGAGCTTTGCCGCGCTTCAAGTCTATGGCGCGAGCGTCATCACCGCGCTCACCGCCCAGAACACGCGCGGCGTGGAGTCGGTGCTCGCCGTGCCGGCGGGTTTCGTGCTGGCCGAGATGCGCGCCGTCGCCGCCGACCTCGACGTGCGCGCCATCAAGATCGGCATGCTCGGGACGAGTGCCGTCATCGACGTGGTGGTGGAGGGGCTCAAGCTCTTCCCCCGCGTGCCCGTCGTCCTCGATCCGGTGATGGTCGCGGCCAGCGGCGACAGACTGCTCGATGTGAACGCAATTGGCACGCTCCGCCGCGCGCTGCTGCCGCTCGCCACGCTGATCACGCCCAACCTCGCCGAAGGAGCGATACTGTTGGACGAGGCCGTGGCCGCGGGTGACTCGGAGATGGCCCAGCAGGCGCGTAAGCTGTTGAATCTAGGGGCAAAAGCCGTGCTCTTGAAAGGCGGCCACGCCGCCGGACCGGAGGCGGTCGATATCTTCGTGGACGGCGACGCTGAGATGCGGCTTGTTGCCCCGCGCCTTGAGACACGCAATACCCACGGCACCGGCTGCACCCTTTCGGCGGCCATCGCCGCGGAGCTCGCCAAGGGCGCGTCGCTCCGCGCCGCGGTGGAGACGGCGAAGGCCTATGTCACCGCAGCGATCGCTGGGGGCGATACGCTGCAAGTCGGCAAGGGCCGCGGACCGCTGCACCATTTCCATGCTTGGTGGCCGAAGAAGTAGGCGCCGCCGAGAGCTGCTGACGGCCTAGCGCTCAGCCACCACGGTCTGGTGCTGCGCGCCGAGCCCCGACACGGTGAGCGCGAGCTCATCGCCCACTTTCAGGAACACGCGCGGATTGCGCGCCATGCCGACGCCGGGCGGTGTGCCGGTGGTGATGACGTCGCCGGGCATCAGCGTCATGAAGCGGCTGATATAGCTCACGAGATGCGCCACGCTGAAGACCATGGTGGCGGTATTGCCGGTCTGCATCCGTGTTCCGTTGAGGTCGAGCGCGAGATCGAGCCTTTGCGGATCAGGCACCTCTTCTTTGGTCACGAGCCACGGTCCGAGCGGCCCGAAGCTATCATAGCTCTTGGCCTTCAGCCATTCGCCGGGGCCGCCCTTTTGCAAGCTCCGCTCCGATACGTCATTCGAGATCGTGTAACCCGCCACATGGGCCAGCGCGTCCGCTTCGGCGACGCGTCTGGCGGGGCTGCCGATGATGACGGCGAGCTCGACCTCGAAATCCATGCGCTGCCAATCGGCAGGCATCAGGATGGGATCGTTGGGGCCGGAGATGCAGGAAGTGGCCTTCATGAACACGATCGGCACGTCGGGGATCGGCATGCCGGTCTCCTCGGCATGGTCCCGATAGTTCAAGCCGATGCCGAGGAATTTCGGCACCAACCCCACCGGCGGTCCAAGCCGCGGCTTGCCTCCGACCTTTGGCAGAGTGGTCGAATTCGAGCGCGCGCAACGCATCGAGGCCCTTGGGCCCGAGCACATCGCCGGCAATATCGGCGACCACCGCGGAAAGGTCGCGAATCTGCCCCTCAGGGTCCAGAATTCCCGGCTTTTCCCGTCCCCGCTCGCCAAAACGCAAAAGCCTCATTGGCCTTCCCCCGGCGCGAATTTTTTTGCATGATGCACGTGGGCACGGGGGCCGGCAACAGCCCGCCAACGCAACAACATAATCACCAGGCTGAGTAACGACCGCTCCAACCAGAGGGACAGCTCATGGGACATCGTATATTGACTTCACGGATCGGCAAGGCCGTGCCGGCGGCCTTGGCGCTCCTGCTCGCGGCTTCTTTTGTGGCGCCGGCTCTGTCGGCCAAACCGAAGGCCGCAACCACCGGCAATCCCTTCGACCAGCTCAAGGGCTATTGGTCGGGAGGGGGCACCGTCACCCCCGTCAACGGCAAGGCCGAGAAGGTCAGCTGCCATGTCACTTACAATGTGGCGGGCGCTGCGATATCGCAGAGCATTCGCTGCGCCGGCACTGACTACAAGATCAACACCAGCGCCAAGTTCAACTACAATGGCGGCAAGATCTCGGGCTCGTGGAACGAGAGCACCTATGACGCCAATGGCGGCGTCAGCGGCACCGCCAAGGGTAATACGGTGCACGCCCGCATCAGCGGCGACAAATTCTCCGGCCGCATGAGCATCAACATCTCCGGCAACGGCCATTCCATCAACATCGTCCAATACGACAAGAACTCGGGCGCCTATCGCCCGGTGGCCAACGTGGCCCTGCGCCGCTAGCACAACGCAGCATGTCCGGCCCCGCATCGCGCCGGGCATAAGATGAAACGCCAAGGAGCGCGGGGTGGTCGACCCCCGCGCTTTTTTGCGCTGTTGACCGCGTTTAGGCCACCCCGAGTCGCCTCTGAGCAGGCCACACAGGCCTCGTTGCCAAACTGCAACAGGCCTCGGGAGAGTTTTCGCCACAATCCTCCCTCTGTGGCAGCCCGGCGACGGCGTGCCGGCCCCGCATTGGGGCCGGAAGCCATTCTGTTCCGATCCATCAGCGTATTGAAAAACAAAGGAAATATAGTCTGACCGTGGCGGTGGGAAGCGACGGCGGAAGGCCGTCCTGCAATTCGGCAACAGTCCTGGACCCTTTTGCGTCAGGCAAGGTGTCCAATATTGAAGCAGCCGACCGCGCTGCGCTAGCTTTGCATCACGACGAGGGGCAGGGCCGGGGGGCCCATACGCCAGAAGCGCAAAGCGCAAAAGAGCTTGAACGGCTCAGAGGGAAATCGACACCGAAGACTGAAGGCTCAGGAACAAAAATGGGGGGGCGAGCCGACGCCCGCTAAAAGGCTAAGCCTTGGAGCACGGCTCGTTTCGCAGGGAAGACCGGCCCGGTCCATCCGGGCCGGTTCTTTTTTGGCCATCACACGCCGAGCGACCGAAGCGTGCGGTCGATGCCCGCAAGATAGGCCGCGCCGAACAGGCGCACATGCACCAGCCGCGGATAAAGGTTGTAGAGGTCGCGCCGCCTCGCGTGAAAGCCGGGCTCCAGCGGGGCAAGCGCTTCATAGGCGTCGAAGAACGCCGGCCCGAAAGTCCCAAACAGGGTGGTGAAGGCGAGCTCGATCTCGGGGCTGCCGCATGAGATGGCGGGATCGATGAAGCCCGCAATTCGGTCTCGGGCCACGAGCACGTTCCCCGTCCACAAATCGCCATGCAACAGGCTCGGGAAGGGCGGCTCGACTAGATAGTCCGCGAGGCTCCCCGCCAGTCGCTCGATCCGCGCGAGCAGCAGAGCGGGGAGCTGGCCCTGCCGATGCGCCGCCTGCGCCATATGCAACAGCCGGTGCTCGCCGAAGAAGGGGACCCACAGCGCGCCTTGCGGGTTTGGCTGCGGCAACGGTCCAATCAGCGTGTCGCGGACATAGCCGAAGGAGGCCCTGGGCGTGGCGTGCAGTGCCGCAATCAGCTCCGCCGCATGGTGCTCGACGGCAGGCGTGATGGCGCTGCCGTCCGTCTCGATGAAATCCATGACGAGAAGATCGGCATCGGCAAAATGCACCTGCGGCACCGGCAGCGCGGAGAGGCGCCGCAGCTCGCCGAGCATATAGGCCTCGATGTCGAGGCTCGGATGAGCCCCTCTCGCGCGGGCCTTGACCGCAAGGCGCCGTCCGTCGGCGAGGCGCAGCGTGAGCCCCTCGAGCCCGAAGCCCACGGGCAGCGGCCCCATCTCCAGAACAGGGGACCCGAGCACCGCCTGGAGCCGCCCTTTCCGCATGATTTAGCCCCTCACGGTCCGATAACTGTGACGGCCTTCTTTGTCACAAGCCTGCAATAAGAACTCGACTACCTCCAGCGTAAGCGCATGAAAACGCCGGAAAACGACGTGCAAAATGAAGCGGGGACAAAGCACTATCGTGCTCTTTTCGTCTCGGACCTGCACTTAGGCACCAAAGCCTGTCAGGCCGAAGCCTTTCTCGATTTTTTGCGCGTCTGTGAGACCCCCCGCATCTACCTCGTAGGCGACATCGTCGATTTCTGGCGCGTCAAACGCGGCGTCTATTGGCCTCAACCCCACAACGACGTGTTGCAGAAGCTCCTGCGCAAGGCGCGCAAGGGCACCGACCTCATCTACATTCCCGGCAACCATGACGAGGCGATGCGCGATTATTGTGGCTCGCGCTTCGGGGGCGTCGCCATCGAACGCAACATCATCCATACCGGCGCCGACGGAAGGCGCTATCTCGTCATGCATGGCGATGAGTTCGACGTCGTGGTGCGCTATGCCAAATGGCTCGCCCTGTTCGGCGATTGGAGCTACACGGTCGCGCTCTGGGCCAACACCCATTTCAACGTCGTGCGCCGCTTTTTCGGCCTGCCCTACTGGTCGCTCTCGGCCTATCTCAAACAGCGGGTGAAGCGCGCGGTGAACTATATCGGCGAATTCGAGACGGCACTGGCGCAGGAAGCGCGCCGGCGCGGTGCGCAAGGGGTGATCTGCGGCCACATCCATCATGCCGCCATGAGGCAGGTGGGCGACGTGGTCTATATCAACACCGGCGATTGGGTGGAGAGTTGCACGGCGGTGGGCGAGACCACCGACGGGACTTTCGAGATCATCCGCTGGACGCAACACCCGCAAGATAGGCGCAAGGTTCCCGCGTTGGCCGAGGAGTTCGAGGCTGCGGCTTGATGCGGATCCTGGTCGCGACGGACGCCTGGCATCCTCAGGTGAATGGGGTCGTGCGCACCTATGAGCGGCTGGCCCAAGAAGCGGAGAAGCAGGGCTTCGCGCTCCACTTCCTCGCCCCTTCGGCCTTCCGCACGCTGCCCTGTCCCACCTATCCCGAGATCCGGCTGTCGCTGGCCTCGCCCCGGGCCATTGCCCGCCATATCGAGGCGGCGCGGCCGGACTTCATCCATATCGCCACGGAGGGTCCGATCGGGCTGATGGCGCGGAGCTATTGCCGCAAGATGAAGCGGCCCTTCACCACGAGCTATCACACGCGTTTTCCGGAATATATCTCGGCGCGGCTGCCGGTGCCGGAGCGCTGGCTCTATGCGCTGCAACGGCGGTTCCACAATGGCGCGGCCGGCACCTTTGTCGCCACGCCATCGCTTGCCCACGATCTCGGCGCCCGTGGTTTCGAGCGGCTGATGCTGTGGTCGCGCGGTGTCGATACCGAGCTCTTCCGCCCGCGCAAGGCGCGCCTGTTCGGGGAGGGTCCCATCTTCCTCTATGTCGGACGCCTCGCGGTGGAGAAGAACATCAAGGCGTTTCTCGACCTTGGCCTTCCCGGCCGCAAGGTCGTGGTGGGCAGCGGGCCGCAAGCGGCCGAGCTTCGCCGCCTCTACCCCGATGTCCTGTTCACCGGTCCCAAGGAAGGCGAGGAGCTCGCGCGCGCCTACGCCTCGGCCGACGTGTTCGTTTTTCCGAGCCTCACCGATACGTTTGGCCTCGTGCTGCTGGAAGCGCTGGCGAGCGGCGTTCCGGTCGCGGCCTATCCGGCGAGCGGGCCCAAGGATGTGCTTACCGATCCTGCCGCCGGCGTGCTGAGCGAGGATCTGCGGCAGGCGGCGCTCGCCGCGCTTGAGCTCGATCGTGCCGCGGCGCGGGCGCATGCGGAGGGCTATAGCTGGGAGAACTCGGCCAGGCAGTTCATCGCCAATATGTTTGCTGCCCACGATGCGGGCCTGCCGAGCCGGAGGCTGAAACCTCCGGGCCAAAAGAAAACGGCCCGGTTGGGGGGGAACCGGGCCGTCACTCTCATGCGTCAGTTTGGGGGACGCTTTGGGGGAAATCGCGTCCTCCCTGAAATGGCTAACGAGCCCCAAGAATTCAAGGGGGGTGAGTTAAAATCCTCGCGTAGACTATCTAAGATACTGATAAGGCGGAGAAAAAAGCCAACTAGCCGAACAGCGCGGCCCGCTTGACGGCGTGCAGGCGCGCGAGCGTCAGAGGCTCGGGCGCCTCAAATCCAGAGGCCGCGACCTCACTCCTGAGCGCCGGAGCGGCTTCCGGGGCCGGTTGGGAGCCCGGGGGCGCCTGGAGGGGCGGGGCCGCTCGAGGGGCGGGGGGTCCCGCGACCGCCTCGCCTTGCAGCCTGGCCGCGCCAGCGAGCATCGCATCGATGTCGTCCTGCTTGAGTGCGCCTCCCTGGCCTTGCGGGCCGCTCAACAGCGGCTGCTCCACTACCGCCTTCTGCTCCAGCGCCGCGAGCCGCGCGGCGATATCGTCGACGCCCCAGATTTCGATCATGGCGTTGATGCGCTGCTCGATGAAGCGCAGCGCCTGCACCACCTTGGCGGTGCGCTGGCCGGTGATGTCCTGGAACGAGCAGGCGGTATAGATGTTGGTGGCGCGCTGGTCGAGCGTATCGCAAAACTCGGTGTCGGTGCCTTTCTCGCGCAAGATCCACGCGACCTCCTGGACCTCCTCCGCCGCCTGTAAGATTTCCGAGGTCGCCGTCTCCGTCGCCTCGACCACATGGTCGAGCTCCTCGGTGGCGCTGGTGAGATGCGCGTCGAGCTTGTGCGGAGGAGTGATCTGAGAGATCTCGCGACGCGTGCGCGCGATTGCCTCGCTCATGGCCACGAGCTCGCTGAGCACGGTGCCCGATTCCTGCCGCTGGGGTCTGAGCACCGCCGCCTCGAGCTTGATGATCGCCTCGAGCAGCATCTGCGTGTCGGCGGTCCGGTTGCGGCGCGCATATTCGGCGAGGAACCAGCGCCCCCGCGCATGTTGCGTGAGGGCGGCCTCGATCGCGGCATAGGCCGTGGCGGCGCGCGCCAAAGGTCGGGCGTTCGCGCGCGGGGCCTGGTTTGCAGCGGTTTGCGCCATCGGACGCGAATCTAGCGTGATTCGGACGAAGGGCCCGAGCCTATCGGCGGTAGCACTAGGAAGTCGTTAACCGTTGCGGCAGGCCAAGCCAATCAGCCCCAAAGCTCGGCGGGCGGCGGCAGGACCTTGCCCCCCGCATAAGCGAGCCCCGGTGCCCGATCGGTCGCGAGCAAGAGCGGACCGTCGAGATCGACCCAATCGGCGTCCTGCGCCAGGATGAGGGCAGGGGCCATGGCCAGCGACGTCCCCACCATGCAGCCAACCATCAGCTTCAGCCCATACGCGCGGGCCTCGCGCGCGGTGGCGAGCGCTTCAGTCAGACCGCCGGTCTTGTCGAGCTTGATGTTGACGGCATCGTAGCGCCGCGCCAGGGCCGCGACGGAGTTTCGGTCATGCACCGATTCATCGGCGCAAATCGGCACTAGGCGATCGATGCGTTCGAGCAGCGCATCGTCGTCCGCCGGCAGTGGCTGCTCGATCAGCTCGACGCCAGACGCGGCCGCCGCCTTGAGCCGGCGCGCGACATCGGCGGGCCCCCACGCCTCGTTGGCATCGGCGATGAGGCGCGCTCCGGGCACCGCCCTGCGGATGGCGGCGAGTCGATCCTCGTCACCCTCGCCGCCGAGCTTGAGCTTGAGCAGGGGATAGTGCCTGGCCGCGGCCACCGCCCGTGCGGCCATCTCCTCCGGCGTCCCCAGCGAGATGGTGAGCGCCGTCGCCACCGGTTGAAGCGGAGGCAGCCCTATCAGCGCTGCCACGCCCGTCCCGGCCTGCTTGGCTTCCAGATCCCAGAGCGCGCAGTCGAGCGCGTTGCGCGCCGCCCCCGGCGGCAACAGGCGCTGCAGCGCGGCCCGGTCGGCCCCCGCCTCGATGTCGCCCGCACAGGCCCTGATCGTCTGGGCCACCCCCTCCACGCTCTCGCCGTAATGGGCATAGGGAACGCATTCGCCGCGGCCCCGATGGCCGCCATCTTCTATGGTAGCCACCACCACCACCGCCTCGGCCTTGGCGCCGCGGGCGATGGTGAATTGGCCGGCAATCGGCCAGCGCTCGATGCCTACACTCAAAGCCCGCCCGGAGCCGGAAGCGCCGCTAACCATCATTGCGATCCCTTGGGCCCCCCGGCATAACGCCTTCCTTTCTCCTGCATTTTCATTCAAAAACAGAGCGCTTTCACGAGCGTGCTAGACCAAGCGAGAAACGAAGCCCCTCCCCCCATGCTCAAGCGCGACCATACTCTCAGCCTCTCGACCCAGGCCCGCGCGCCGGGCTTTCGTGTCGAGCTAAAGGGGACGACGTTTCGCCTGATCGCCTCCGGCGCTTGGACGGTCGCCGAGGCCGTCAAGCTTGACGTTGCGCTCAAGCGCTTGCGCGTGCCGATCCCACCCACGCCCGAATTTACCGGTGAGATGGACATCGCCGGCATCGCCGAAATCGACACGGCAGGGGCCTTGCTCCTGCAACGCACGGCGGCGGCCTGGGAGAAGGGGGGCTTGCGCACGCGCTACGCCGGCGCCACCGAGTCCTTTCGCGTCCTCATCGAGGAGGTGCGGAAAAAGGGTAACGTCGAGCGGCCGAAGATCGAGAAGCGTGGACCGGGTCGGCAGCTCGTCGAGGATACCGCCAAGGCCCTGCATGGCGTCTGGCTGGACGCGGTGATGCTGACTAGCTTTCTCGGCGAGGTGACCGCCGGCATCGGGCGCATGCTCAGAGAGCCCTCGCGCTTCCGCGCCACCTCCTTCGTGCATCACCTCGACCACGCGGGACTCCGCGCCGTGCCCATCACCGCGCTGATCTGCATGCTGATCGGCGCCGTGGTGATGCAACAGGGCGTGGTTCAACTCAAACTGTTCGGCGCCGAGTCCTTCGCCGTCAATATGGTGGCCATTCTCGCCTTGCGCGAGGTGGGCATTCTGCTCACCGCAATCATGGTGGCCGGCCGCTCGGGCTCGGCCATCACCGCCGAGATCGGGTCGATGAAGATGCGCGAGGAGATCGACGCCATGCGGACGCTCGGCATCGATCCCATGGACAC
This sequence comes from uncultured Alphaproteobacteria bacterium, assembly GCA_963820115.1. Taxonomy (GTDB): domain Bacteria; phylum Pseudomonadota; class Alphaproteobacteria; order Rhizobiales; family Methyloligellaceae; genus Methyloceanibacter. The sequence goes on along the minus strand of CAWFYP010000003.1, from coordinate 416,651 downwards.
ACTCGTGCTCCCCCGCATACTGGCGCTCGTGGTGGCGTTACCGCTGCTAACCGTCGTTGGCGACGTCATGGGTCTGATCGGGGGCGGACTGATGGCTTACAGTTATCTCGGCCTCGACGTGTCCAACTATATCGACAAGCTCCACGAGACGGTGAAATTCCGGGATTTCATGGCCGGCATGATCAAGGCGCCGTTCGCGGCGCTGATTATCGGCCTGGTCGGCTGCATGGAAGGCTTGAAGGTGGAGGGCAGCGCGGAATCCCTCGGCAGCCACGTGACGAGCGCCGTGGTCAAGGCGATCTTCCTGGTGATCATCCTCGACGCCATCTTTGCCATGTTTATCTCGGCGGTCTGGGGATGACCGTGAACAAGGGAAGAGACGTTCTGATCAGCGTGCGCGGGCTCGCCAAGAGCTTCGGCGCCTACCAGATCTGGGACGGCCTCACTCTCGACGTCTATCGCGGTGAGATCCTTGCCATTGTGGGCGGCTCGGGCCAAGGCAAGTCGGTTCTGTTGCGGGTGATCACCGGCCTGGTCAAGCCCGACGCAGGCGAAGTCGAGCTTTTTGGCCAAAACGTCAAAACCTTATCGCCGAAGGATCGCATCGACATCGAGAGCCGCTGGGGCATCCTGTTCCAGGACGGCGCGCTTTTCTCCTCGCTCACCGTGCTGCAGAACATCCAGGTGCCGATGCGGGAGCATCTCGAGCTGCCACAGGCAATGATGGACGATCTCGCCTTCCTGAAGCTGACCATGGTCGGCTTGCCGTCCGAGGCCGCGCACAAATATCCATCCGAGCTTTCCGGCGGCATGCGCAAGCGCGCAGGGCTGGCCCGGGCCTTGGCGCTCGATCCCGAGATCGTCTTTCTCGACGAGCCCACGGCGGGCCTCGACCCGATCGGGGCCTCCGACTTCGACCATCTGATCCGCAAACTCCAGCAGACACTTGGTCTCACGGTCTATATGGTGACCCACGACCTTGATACCATCTTCACCGTGTGCGACAGGGTTGCCGTGCTCGCCGAGAAGCGCATCGTGCGGACTGGCTCGCCGTCGGAGCTGCAGCGCCACCCCAACCATCCTTGGATCAAGGAGTATTTCTGCGGGGAGAGGGCGCGGGCCGCGATTCCCGCCATGCAGTTGCAGGCAGCGCAAGGCTAAGGAACCGGGCAGATGGAAACCAAAGCCAATTATCTGATGATCGGCGGCTTCGTGCTCGGCGTCGTGGCGCTCGCCTTCCTGTTCATCTTCTGGATGACGAACCTCGCCGGCGGCGGCAAGCGCTATTACATCATCTTCAACGGCTCGGTGGCGGGGCTGACCACAGGCGCCAGCGTCGGCTTCAATGGCATCAAGGTGGGAGAGGTGCAGTCGCTCGCGCTCGATCCCGAGGATGCGCGCAAAGTGCAGGTCCTCATCAGCGTGAACAAGGATACCCCGGTGCGCGCGAACTCCCGCGCCAACATCCAGTCTTTAGGCCTCACCGGCGGCTCAGGCGTCCAGATCAGCGCCGGCACGCCCGATTCGCCGTTCCTCGTGGCCACGAGCGACACCCCGATTCCCGTGATTCAGGCCGATCCGGGCCTCGGTCAAGGTTTGTTTGACGCGGCCCCCGCTGTGATGAACAACGCCAACGCCTTATTGACCCGTCTCAATGATCTCGTGGCCGAGAATCAGGAATCGATCCACAAGACCATCACCAATGTCGAGAGCCTTACTGCGATGATCGAGCAGCATAAGGACGACATTGCCCAGACCATCGCCAACGCCCGCGACGGCACCCAATCTTTCAAGAACTTATCGGGCAAGCTCGAAGTCTCCCTCGGCGACAATGTCGACGGACTGACGAAATCGGCCAAGGATAGCCTTCAGGAATTCGGGAACTTCATGCGCGAGGGGAAGCGCACGGCTGTCACCCTCAACCGCATTCTGGAGAAATTCGAGGCGGATCCTAAGGGATTTTTGCTTGGTGGGAACCAAGTCCCGGAATACACTCCCAAAGGACAATAGCGTATTCCTGAACGAGCGACGGGTACGCAGGATAGGGGGCGCTCGGTCATGTCTCGGTCCGCAGGGGCTTTGGCTGCAGGTGTTTTGTGCCTGGGGCTGATGGGCTGTGCTCTCGCGGGCGGTGGCGCTCCCACGACCTACGATCTCGTTGCGCCGCACTCATTCGCCGGGTCGGCGAAGTCGGCCCGCTTCCAGCTCCTCGTCAGCGAGCCTACCGCAGTGCATGCGCTGGAGACCGACCGCATCATGGTTCGTCAGGGGGGAGACCAGATTTCCTACTATAAGGGGATCGCTTGGAGCGATCGGCTGCCGCGGCTGGTTCAGGCCCGCATGATCGAGACCTTCCAGAACTCCGGCGCCGTCAAGGCCGTGAGCGGCAGTTCGGGCGATTACAGCCTGTCGACCGAGTTGCGCGCCTTCCAGATTGACGTCAGCGGTTCGCAGACCGCCGCCGACGTCGATATCTTCGCCAAGCTGATCAATGCGAGGGGCAACGTCGTGGCCTCGAAGGGCTTCACCGCGCGCGTGACCGCGACCAGCGACACCCCGACCCAAGCAGTGGCCGCCTTGAACCAGGCCTTCACCGAGGTGCTGCAGGACAGCACTCAATGGGTGGCCCGCCGCCGCTAGTGACGTGCCTTAAGGCGTCAACTCGAAAATCCGACGCGCTTGCCGTCGCCCGGCTTGAGCCGGCGATCCCAAGCGGCTGACGAGGCGCGCGTGGCACCTCGGAGCCGGGGGGTTTCGCCCGGCCATGACGCGATCGGAGTGGAGAACTGCTAGCGGATATGCCCGCTCGCATGGGCGAGCATCAGATAGACCCGGCCTGTCTCCGAGGTCAGGTAGTTCTGCAGCATGCGCCCATCGCCGTCGGCCCGCTCCGCCTCGCCCAGCAACCGCTCGAAGTCCTTCAGATAGCGGTCGACGGTGACGCGGAAATCGGCGTCGCGATCGTAGCGGCGGGCGATCTCGTCGAAGGTGACCTGACCCTCCTGGGTGTAGAGATGGCGGCCGAGCACGCCCCGCTCGCCGGACCGGAAACGCTGCCACACCTCGGCCGCGGTGCGATGGTCGATCGCGCGCGCGATCTCATCGAGCCGCAAGCCCTGGCCCGTGCCGTTGGGCGCGCCACCATGGCCGCGATTCGCGAAGCTCGGCTCTTGCCCGGGCGCCGGTGCGGCGAAGGCCGGCTGTTCTTCCGTCGAGGCGCGGGCGAGAAGGTCACCCAAGGACCATTGATCGCGCCGGCCTCGATTGCCGCCGCCGAGTTGACCCGATGCTTGCATATGCATGCCGTTGCCATCACCGCCGCGGCGGTCGAACTGCGTGGCACCCGACAATTGCTGCGCCAGATTGTTTGTCACCGAGTTGAGATCGCCGGCTCCCTGCGCGGAGGCGCTCACCTGGCGCCCCTGGGAATTGAAACGCGGCAGCGGCGGCAAGTTGTATTGGCCGGACGGTCTGAACTCCTCCTGCGGCGGCAACGCCGAGCGCGGCGGCAGCGCGGCCTGCCGGTAAGGCTCGGCGCCGTCGCCTTGGTAGCCCGAGCTTGCGCGGTTCAGCACAGGCGTCATCGCCTCGATCTCTTTCAGCTGATCGGTCAGGGCCTTGCGGATGGCCGCGGTAGCCTGCGCCGTCTGCTGCGGCAGCGCCTCCATGCGGCGCTGCATCTCCTGTCGCAGGCTGTCGAGGTCGGTGGCCGTCTGCCGGGCCGCCTCGCGCATGCCGCTCGAGGTGTGATCGAACTGACCGCGCATCTGCTCGAGCTGGCGTCCGATCTGGGTGATGACCGTCTCGAAGCTGCCCTTGAGGTCGCCGACCGCGCGCGCGGTATGCGCCTGGGCTTCCTCGCGCAAACGCTCGATCTGGGCGAGCGCCTGCTGCGCCTGCCCGGCCGTGTCGCGGGCGAGCGCCGCGCCAACTTGCTTCGCGCGCGTCTCCGCCTGCACCATGGCCCCCTCGATCATGCCGGAATAGGACCGCATCATGCCGTCGAGATCCTGGGCCTTGCTGTTGACCGCGTGCAGCAGGCCGATGATGGATTGGTGGCGGCTTTCCAGGATCGAGTTGATCTTGGTGTTGGAGGAATCGAGCGCCTTGGCGGCGGTGAGGATCGCTTGGCCCTGATTCTCGAAACGCTGGGTGAGGCTGTGGATCTGGTCGAGCAGACCGCGCGAAACCTCGCGCAGCGCCTGGGTCTGATTGGTGAGGATGCCGACCGCTTCCTTCGACTGCGCGCCCACCTGATCGGCCGTCTGCCGCATCAAGCTTGAATTGTTGGCGAGCACCTGGCCGAGCTGTGCGGTTTGCTGGGCGAACGAGCCTTCCACCGACTGGGCATGGCCGGTGAGCATCTTGTCCACCGCCGTTGCGTGGTGGCCGAAGGTGTCGTCGATGGCTTTGAGCCGTTCGGCGAGCGAGGCGGTCACGGCCTGGCCGCGATCCGCCAGCGCCTTGTCCACGATTTGCGCGTATTGGACGATCGAGGTTTCCAGCGTCTTGGCGCGGCTCGCCATCGAGGTGGCGAAGCTCTCGGTGCGCTCGGCGAGCGACTTGTCGAGCGCCACCGCATTTTGGTTGATCGTCGAGGCGAAGATGTCGGTGCGTTCCTTGAGCGTCTTGCCGAGGCTCGATGCGCTCTGCTCGACGGTGGCGGCAAACGTCTCGGTGCGCTCCTTGAGGGTCTTGTCGAGCAGCAGGACGCCTTGCCCCATGGAGGTCTCGAGCGACTTGATGCGAATGGCGAGCGAGCTCGTCAGCGCTTCGGTGCGCTCCTTCAGCGTCTCGTCGAGCGAGATGGTGCGCTCGCCCACCACGTTTTCCAGGGCGGACAAGTTCTTCGCCGCGCCCTCGATCACCTGCGTCAGCCGCGTCTGCTCCTGGCTCAATCGATCGAGCAGCGCCGGCACGTGCTCGGTCACTTTGGCTTGCGCCTTCTGCACCTGATCGGCGGCTTCGCTTGAGCGAGCCACGAGCAGCTCGGTGAGCTGCAGGCCGCGCTCAGCGAGCTTCTTATCGATGGCGCCGCTCGCCGACGAGATATCGCGGGCCACTTGCGCGCCGACGCCCTTCAGCGTCTCGCTCACCCGCTCGCTGTTATTGCTCAGCGCCTCGCGCTCCGAGGCGAGCTCGCTGATCAGGCCGCGCACGCGGAGCTCATTCTCGTTATAGGAGCGCTCGAGCGCCGCGACCTCGTTGTGCACGAGCGCCTCGAGCTCGCCGGCGCGGCCGATGGCGCGGGAGATGGCATCGTTCATCGCCGCCACTTGCCGGCGGATGGTCTGGCCGAGGGAGGCCACCGACTGCTCGGCAAGCTTGTCCGGCTCGGCTAGGCGCACGGCCACTTCGGTCATGGCCGAGGCCATCAAGCGCAGCTCCTGCGCGCGCCACACGAGTAGCGCCAAGAACCAGAAAATGGCGATCGGCACGAGGATGGCGACGGCGGCGGCAAGCGCGGAGGGATTGGCGGCGACGTCTTGTGTGCCGCCGGGGCCCACTTGCGCGGAGATGAAGCTGAAGGCGAAGAAGCCGCCCACGATGAACCAGGCGGCGGAGGCGACGAGCGCCACGAGGAACGGCGTGCGCGACGGTCTTTGCTGCAAGGCGAAGATCAGCCCGCCGATCGACGGCAAATCGTCATTGGCGGCGGTGGCGATGCGGCGGGGCGGTGGGCCGGCCGCGCGGCGCGACCGGGTGATGGGCTTGCCGGCCTGGAGGCCCGTGGGTGGAGACCCGACGACATCGGTGAGATCGAGGGGTTTGGCGTCCTCCTCATCCTTGACGTCGAAGGGTTTGGACTGCTCCGCCTGCAACCGCTCGGTCAACGAGGTTTTCTTCTTCGGCGAGGATGACGGGGTCGGCGAGGATGACGTGGACCGGGCCGGGGTACGGAACAGCCGGCTCTCCTCGCTCTTCGCCTCTTGGGTGAGGCCGTCGGCGTCGCCTGGGCCTTTGTCCTTCGCGCCGGGCGCCCCAGCGGCCGGCGGCGATTTCGCTTGTTCGTGCGCCATCACGCGTTCCTCACAACCCACATGAAACTCTTTGAGAGAAAAGCTGCGCCGCGCGACCAGAACACCGCCAATAGCGGCGCGGGCGTCATATTAGGATCAGCTTACTCCCGGATAGACCTCATATCCGGAAGCGCCCCTAAGACGCATTTCCCCCGCTCCATCATCGTTAACGGATTTTTAGGGCTAAAAAAAGTTTAATCGGGAAACATGCTTACTGCAGGCTAAGCCGCTCGTATCTTTGAGCTATTCTCGGGGCCGAACGGCCTCTCGGACTCTCCCGAAATGGGGACGGTTGCAAAGGTTGCACGATGGCTCAAAAAGCGCGACCCGCATCTTCGTCACAGAAAGGCCTTGCGCCTTTCCGCACTGCACCCAAAAAGCGTCCCAATGGCCGGGCAAGGCTCACCGTCAAGCGAGACGGCAAGGCGAGGGCGAGCACGATGGACACCGAAATCGGGACATGGACGGATTCTCTGCCGGCCGAAGGGCGCAAGGCGCCGTCGCGGCCGGTCGATCTCGTGCATCTATCGCGTTACACATTGGGCGAGCGCGCGCTCGAGCATGAGGTGCTTGAGCTCTTCTGCACCCAGTCCGTCGTCTATCTCGAGCGCTTGCGCGCGGCGCGCACTGACAAGGAGTGGCACGACGCCGCCCATTCTCTCAAAGGCTCGGCGCAAGCCATCGGCGCCTGGGGCGCTGCCGCGGCGGCCGAGCAGGCGGAGGCAGTCTCAGGCGAGGTCCTGGCCGCGACGCGCCCGGCCCGCCTCCTCGCCGTGGACGCCTCGGTCGACGAGGCGCGGGCCTATATCCGGTCCTTGCTCAAGGATCGCTAGCCTCCGCCGGGGGGCGCTTTCGTCGCGCGCGAGGGCTGGAGTTCTCCCTGACAATTGCCCTATAGAGCAGGGCCGCGGGCGGGTTCCAAGCCTTCTCGCGCTCGCCACCATCACGGGCGCGAAATTCTCCCGCTGCCCGGCTCCCACCTCGGAAGCGACGCCAGCCCGCCAATGCCATGGCCAGGATTACTTTTATCGAGCCGGACGGATCCGAACATGTCGTGGAGGCGGAGCCCGGCATGACGGTGATGGAGGCTGCGGTGAAGAATAATGTTCGCGGCATCGCGGCCGAATGCGGCGGCGCCTGCGCCTGCGCCACGTGCCATGTCTATGTTGACGACGCCTGGCGCGCGGCCACCGGCCAGCCCGAAACCATGGAAGAGGATATGCTCGACTTCGCCTTCGACGTGCGCGAAGCAAGCCGCTTGAGCTGTCAGATCAAGGTCACCGAAGCCCTCGACGGCCTCATCGTCCGCGTTCCCGAGAAGCAGTTCTGAGCCCCGGCACGATGTCCCAAGATGTGATCAAGACCGATGCCGTGATCGTGGGCGCGGGGCCCGTGGGTCTGTTCGCCGTCTTCGAACTCGGCCTCGTCGATGTGAAGGCCCATGTGATCGACATCCTCGACCGGGCGGGCGGCCAATGCGCCGAGCTTTATCCCGAGAAGCCGATCTACGACGTCCCCGGCCTCACCGTCGTCACCGGGCAGGAGCTGACCGACCGGCTCATGGAGCAGATCAAGCCCTTCGGCGCCGAGTTCCATTTCAGCCAGCGTGTCGAGACGCTGGAGCGGCTCGGCGAGGGCTTCCGGCTCACCACCGACACCGGCACGATCTTCGAGACGAAGGTGGTGGTGATCGCGGCGGGGGGCGGCTCCTTCACGCCGAAGCGGCCGCCGCTTCCCGGCATCGAGGCCTATGAGGAGAAGTCGGTGTTTTATTCCGTGCGCAAGATGGAGAATTTCCGCGACAAGGACGTGCTTGTCGTTGGCGGCGGCGATTCCGCGCTCGACTGGACGCTGAATCTGGAGCCCGTCGCCAAGTCGCTGACTCTCATTCACCGCCGCTCCGAGTTTCGCGCCGCGCCGGACTCCGTGAACAAGATGTTCGCGCTGGTCGAGAAAGGTGACATCAGCTTCAAGCTCGGTCAGGTCACGGAGCTGCATGGGGAGGGGGGCCAACTCACTTCCGTGACGGTCAAGGGCCCTGACGGTGCCACTTTCGAGCAGCCAGTCGAAATCATGCTGCCCTTCTTCGGCCTCACCATGAAGCTCGGACCCGTCGCCGATTGGGGCCTCAATCTTGAGGAGAATCTGATCCCGGTGGACACCGCGAGATTCGAGACGAGCGAGCCCCGCATCTTCGCCATCGGCGACATCAATACCTATCCGGGCAAGCTCAAGCTCATCCTATCGGGCTTCCACGAGGCCGCGCTCATGGCGCAAGCGGCCTACAAATATGTTTATCCCGACAAGAAGCTCATCTTCCAATACACCACGTCCTCGTCGAGCCTGCAGAAGAAGCTCGGCGTGAAGTAGCCCCGCGCTTCGCCAAGGCTCAGAGCGAGGCTCAGGCGAGCGAGCGGTAGATCGCGATCTCGTACGGGCTGAACAATTTGGCCCGCAGGCGCTCGGCGACGGGCAGCTCGACGCGCTTGAACACGCCGCTCTCCTCGGCGAGCGCGCCGTCCTTCTGATCGATGAGGATCAGATAGAGCCGGCGCGGATGCTCGCGATAAGACGCGACGATGCCGGCCAGCACCTCGCCGAAGATCTCCGCCGAGAAGGCGTTGAAGAAATAGTGGATCGCCTCGCCCGGGAGCGGGCCGATGGTGGCTGCATCCTCGAGCACGCATTCCACGTTGCGGCACTTCATGCTGCTGCGCGGGAACTGGGCGATATTCATCGTGGCGTCGTCATGCAGCTCGGTGGCGAACTCGATGCCGCCCACCGCGGTAAAGGGATGCTGCGCGGCGAGCAGCAGAACGCGGCCGCGGCCGGCGCCGTAATCGACAAAGCTCAGCTTGGAGAAATCCTCGGGCACGCCTGCGAGCGCCCAGTCGAACACGAGCTTGGGCGTCGGCTTGTAGTCATGGCCTTGGGCGCGGTGGTCGCCCTTCACCGTCAAATCGGCGAGCGGCATGGGCTGCGACGTCGGGCGGAAGAACAGCTTCTCGATCGCCGCGTCGCCGACATTGGCGTGCCACCAAAAGAGGAACTCGCGCCAATCTTGCTTGAGGCGCTCCGGCCGCGTGCGCTCCCGCACCTTCGTACCCACGCGCCCAAGCTCGGGCAGCACGGTTTCGCGTCCGATCTTGGCCGCCTTGGCGAAGCCGACTTTGCTCGCGCTGAGCGCCGTTGCCGTGGCGGCGCGCGTCTGGGCCGCGGTCTTGTCGGCAAGCTCGGCGAGGCGTTGGGCGACCTGGCTGCCGGCCGCGTCCCGCTTGAGTTCGGCGGCCTTGGTCCAGGCATCGCGGCTCGCATTGAGCGTCGTTGCGGCCGCCCCCTTGGTGCGGGCGAGCGCCGTATTGGCAATACCTTGCATGCGGCGCAAAGACGGAATGGCGGCTTCCGCCGGGGCGTCGTTCTCGGGCTCCTCCGGTGACTGCGGGAGCGCGGACATCCGCGACCTTTTCTTGTCTGTTTGCGCAAAGATTGGGCAGGGCGACACCCGATGCAAGTGCTTTTTGCGGCACGCGTTAAGACGAGGCGCGAAAGGACTGCCCGGGAATTGGATCATGCTTGCCCGGAAACGCGGCGAGATGTGCTATCTTATTGATTCGCGGGGCAGAGAAGCTCCCCGCAACTTCGGCCAGCACACCCAAACGGCGGGAAAAACTCCGTGCAGGCAGAGTGGGGGCACACATCCATCCGGCATGGTCTCATCACCATGCTGCCACGGCTCAAGCGCTTCGCCGACGTGCTCGCCGGCGACCGCAGCGAGGGCCGGACGCTGCTCGCGCGCTCGCTCCGCCGCGTGCTCGCCGAGCCACATCGATATCAGCGCGGAACCCCGCTCGATCGCTTTGCCTTCGCCGAGATCTATCGGCTGTGGCTGCTTGAGCTACGCGACCACGCCGACCCGATGCGGGGGACCAAATCCACCGATGAAAGCTTCGAACGGCTGTTTCTCGAGTGCGAAGGGGACGAAGTTGATCCGCTGACAGCGAGCTTCTTGGCGAATCTGCCGCCGCAGCAGCGTTGCACCCTTCTCCTCGTCTATGGCGAAGGCTTCGATCTTGAGGATGCGGGCCGCGTGCTCGAACTCCTCCCCGGATACGGTCGCGGCGCGCGTGACGCGTGCCAGCGCGAGTCTTGCCGATCGGCTCGGCTCCGGCGCGCAAGTGCCGCCAAGTGCCACGGTCGAGTTCCTCTATCCTCAGGGACCACAACACCATCATGACCGAACTCAGTGACGAACTACTCGTAGCCTATGTCGATGGACAGCTCGCGCGCGAGCAGGTCCGCGCGGTGGAGAAGGTGCTCGCGCAGGATGACGTGATCGCCCGCCGCGTGGCGGCGCTGCGGGAGGCCCATGGCCGCCTCGAGGCGGCGTTTGAGGCCATCCTCGCCAGCGAGATGGGTGAGCTCACTGCCACGGCCCCGTTGACGCTGCCGGCGTGGCGCGAGAGCGGCCCGCGTCGCTGGCGTGCGAAACCCGCCTGGGCAGTGGCCGGCATCGTGCTCGGGCTCATCGCGGCGGTCGCCCTCCAAGGCTGGCCGCCGGCCTGGCCGGATTTAAGCGCCATGCGGGAAACTCTGTACCCCCGCCCGTCCGAGGCGCCTGCGCTGCCCGCTTGGCAGGCCGATGCCGCGCGCGCACAAAGTCTTCTCAGCCGCGGCAGCGTCGAGGTGGGGCTGGAGAGCCAGGGCAATCGCGACTTCATCGCCTATCAGCTGACCGAGGCCATCGGCCCGGACATGCGGCTGCCCAACCTCGAGCCCCAGGGCTTCCGCTTCATGCGCGCGCAGATCTTGCGCTATGGCGACCAGCCGCTGGCGCAGCTCCTCTATCTGCCGGCGAAACGCGATCCGCTGTCGCTCTACGCCATGGAAGGTCACCATGACCGGCTGCCCGTCTTCGCGCAGGAAGGCGATATCGGCACCGTGTTCTGGTGCGACGACGGCATCGCTTATCTCTTGGCCGGCCGCGAGGACGAGGCGACACTGTACCGGCTCGCCGAGAAGATCAGGAACGAGCCGCTGCCGACCGAGGCGCCCCCGCCACCCGCGCCCGAGGCGGTCGCGGTCCCGTCACAGCCGCCCGCGCCCGACGTGACCGGGACGGCGCCCGAGGCTCCGCCGCCTGCCGCGACTGCTCCGACGGAGACACAAGCCACGCCGGAAGCGGCATCCCCGCCGCTCGATCCCAATTGATGTTTCACTGGGCGAGGCGCGCGTCGGGAGCGTAATTGCCCGTCAGATAGCGGTTGAGCGCACTCCGGATCGCGTCGTTGCGCGACTTGCTGCAATAATCGGGGTCGCTCTTGATCGTCTCGTTGACGGAATTCAGCGTGTAGTCGTAGGCCTGCGTGATCTTCTTCATGTCGGCCTCCGACGTGCCGAGGCTCTGCTCCGTCGCGAGATAGTCGGCGCGGAGCTTGACCGGATCGAAGATGAAGCCGCAATAGCTCGCCCGCGCCGAGACCCAAGCCACTTGAACGGGCCGGGCGAGGGGATCCTTGCGCTCAAGCTTGGCGACGTCCGAATCGTCGGATGCCCCCTCCTTGCCCGTGATGCGGTCGACGGCGCTGCACCCGGCAAGCAGCGCCGAGCCGAGGAGGCTCGCCGCGAGCGGCAGCACCAACAGAAACCGGCAATGAACCACGCTCGACTCCGCGACGCGACGGATGCTCCTGGGCGGCGCCGGCGCGACGCGGCGTGGGCCACCAGGCGGGAGAATAGTCGATGCGGGCCGGGAGCAAAAACAGGAAAGGCGGAGCCTTTGAGAGCCCCGCCTCCCTGTGCGATGTCGAGCCTCCCGCCCGTTCGGGACGATTGGTCGGCGCCGCGAGACCTTTCGGTCTCTGGAGCACGCGCCGGGCTTGAAAGTCGCCCCTCAAGCGGCAGCGTGTCCTGGCCAAATGGCCCTTTATTTAGCGTCGCGGTGCTACGACGGGGTTCCAGCCCTGGCCGGACTGGTTCCTCAGTCAGCGGACGAGACAACGGTGCGAGAAGCCCCACCGGCTCCGCCAGACGGCACTTCGGCGACGCCGATAGGCCGTGGCCCCTTGCACCAGAGAACTCTTCCGCCTTTAGCCGCCCATGGCTGTGGACGACCTCGGGCTGCCTAGCCCTGTGAGCCTTCCGAACCGCCTCCTGCGCCTTCCGATTTCTCTTCCAGCACCGTCCGCAACCCGGTCAACTCACAGGTCAGATCATACATGAGCGCCGCGGAGACGGAGCGGCGAGGAGAGGCTTATCCCCACAATCCACCGATCCGCCGCGCGCTGTGGATGGGCCGGTCCATCGGGAAGGTCTTCCCTCGGCGGAGAAGCTTGCTATGCTAGCGGCCGCGCGCTGAGGTCTCGAGTTCGCGCGGTGTGGCATTTTCATCTTGCGGGTCCGTATCCATGCGTGCGGTGGACTATCACCGCGGCGCCCGCACATTCAGTCTCGCGTTACTTGCGAGTTTGGTCGCGTTCGAGACGGTGCTTGCGCTCGACGCAAGCGCTGTCGGGATTCCGGGCGTCTTCCTCGTCACCTTCGCCGGGGACAGGGGCGGCGAGAGCGTCGTCGCCAAGATCGTCAAGCCGGAAAGCACGCCCAAATCGGCCCGCCTTCCCGGCAAGGCTCCAGAATAACCCTCAGCGCAGCCCCGCCACCTCCGCCACGAGTTCGCGGAAGCGCGGCCGTTGCACTTCCATATAGGGCAGCGGCCGGCACACATCGATGGCCGCGATACCGATGCGGGTGGTGAGCGCGCCGTTGAACAGCCCCTCGCCGAGACGCGCCGAGAGCTTGGCCGTGAGCCCGTGTCCGAGCAATTGCTGGATCACGTCGTCGCCAAGCGCGATGCCGCCGGTGAGCACGATATGCGTCACCACCATGCGCGCGAGCTTGAGCAGCGAGAGCGTGCCCGGCCGCGCGCCATAGAGCGTCGCCAGCCGCCGCAGCATGCGCAAATTCTCACCTGCCACGAACAGCATGTCGATGAGCGCGCCCGGACTGACCGCCGTCACCACCGACACGCGTTTGGCCGATGCCGCGACGATGGCCCGCGCCGGCTGGTCGAGCGGTGCTACCAGCGTGCGCTCGGAAAGCCGCAACAGCTCGGCGGCATTCATGATGTCGCCCTCGTGCTCGGCGAGGCGCTTGAGGCCCCACGCCACATCCTTACGGCGGCGATAAAGCCGCTTCAGCCGATGGGCCACATCGACTGCCATAGCCTTGTCGCCCTCGCGTGCGGCGTCGTCGGCCTCGTGGCGGATGCGGCCGAGCCGTCCAAGACGCGCGAGGCCCGCGACCTCGCGCAGGATGATCATGAGCAGTGCAAACACGGCGAGCGCGAGCAGCCCGACCGCAATCCACCCGATCCAGTCCTGGCGCGCGAGCAGCTCACGCACCCAGTCGTGCAGCCACAGCGCCGCCACCAGGGTAACGAGCGCGCCGAGCGCGACGACGAGGACGCTGCCCCAGCGCAGCCCGCGCTCGAGCTGAGGTAGGCCTTGGACGCGCGGCGCAGGCAGCAGCGCGTCCGCCTCACCGGGAAACGGTGGCGCGACGGGTGTGGTGATAAGTTCGACCTCCTCCACGCGGAACGAGGCGGGCTTGCGGGGCTTGCTCATTGCAGTCGGTCTCCGATCAGCGCCTCAAGCGCGCGGTCGAGGCGGATATTGGGAAAGGGCGCGGTGCCGCCCGACGGCAATAAGATGGGGTCGGGCGGGCGAAAACGCACGAAGCGGACCTCGTCGGGCGCGCGCTCCCGGCTCGCCAGCGCCGCCGCCGGATCGGCGGGGAGGTCGCCGGGGAAGATCGCGAATTCCTCGCTGCCGTCGAAGCGGCGCCGCCCGAGCGTCTCGCCCGGAAGCGGATAGCCGACGATGCAGGGGAGCATCTCGCCATTCCTTCTGGCCTCGCCTTCGCGCGTGGCGCGGATGGCGGCGAGCGCCAGAACTCTCACCTCGGCGCCGGCGAATTGGGCGCGTTCAATCGCCCGGCTCGTGAGTTGGGCGAGAATGGCCTCGAGCCGGTCATGGCTCGCGTGATGCAGATGGTCGGCCTTGGTCGCGGCGAAGACGAGACGGTCGACACGCGGGGCGAACAGGCTCGACCACAGCGTGTTCGCGCCAGTGCGGAAGCAATCGAGCACGTCGGTCATGGCCCGCACCAGATCGGCGACCGCCCCCGGCCCGCCATCGAGCGCGGCGAGCGCATCGACGAGCACGATTTGCCGGTCGAGCCGCGCAAAATGATCGCGGAAGAACGGCCGCACCACATGGCTCTTATAGGCCTCATAGCGCCGCGCCATCATGGCGCCGAGCGAGCCGCGGGCGAGGCTTGGGTCCTCGCCGAGATCGAGCGGGGCGAAGGTGAGCGCGGGCGAGCCTTCGAGATCGCCCGGCAGGAGGAAGCGGCCGGGTGGCAGCGTGGAGAGCGAATTGGCGTCGGCGCGCGTCGCCCGCAGATAGGCCTTGAACGATTGGGCGAGCCGCGCCGCGAGCGCCTCGTCGGCGGGGCCCGCGGGATCGGCCGCGCTCAGGGCCCTGTGCCATTCCTTGGCGACCGCGCGGCGGCTCGGATGCCGGCTCTGCTCGAGCGCCTGGCGCGACCATTCCGCATAATCGAGCTGGAGCAGCGGCAGGTCGAGCAGCCATTCGCCGGGATAATCGACGATGTCGATGGTGAGCCGGTTGAGCCCGAGCTGCCGCTTCCAGAATGTCTTGGGCTCGTATTCGAGCACGAGGCGGAGCTGGCTGATGCGGCGGGTGCTTTCGGGCCAACGCGGCGGATCGCCGACGAGATCGGCGAGATGCCGCTCATAGTCGAAGCGCGGAACGTTGTCGTCGGGCTGAGGCTCGAGATAGGCGCGCAGCACGCGTCCCTCCGCGGCGGCGGCGAAGAAGGGCATGCGACCTTGGGCGATGAGATTGTGGATCAGCGCGGTGATGAACACCGTCTTGCCCGAACGCGCCAAGCCCGTCACGCCGAGGCGAATCGTCGGTTGCACGAAGCTGCCGGCGAAATGCCCGGCGCTGCGCAGCGCATCGGCGGTTCCTTGGGTCAGGGTAGAGAGCGGCACTGCGGCAAAGTCCTCGACGTCAATTCAACGATGCGCTGTTGGGCCCCGCCGCCTACGGATCAAGCACAGACTTGGGGTGGGGAGGCGCAAAACCCAAGCCGCAGCCGTGCAACATGGTATGCCAAAGCCGCCCGCATGAGCCCTCGGACAGCCTCCAGGGGGCAAGCCGAAGCGAGGGTCCTGTGGGCTCGTCAGGCGGCGTCCTATTGCTTGGGGATGCACGAAATATGACAAATTTGCGTGCGCGGCATGGCCCCGTGCCGCCTCCTTGTCAAGCGCGTCTGCTGGCTTGACTTCGAGAGTCGCTTCCGTAATACGGGGCCAGCCGGAGAGGGGGCGGGACCCATCGTGAGAAACCGGCCCAGGGAGGAGGGCGAGGCGCCCTCAATGAGGAATGATGCGGGTGCAAGAGGTTTTCATGCGGGCCAAGTCGAAGCTCCCGGAAGACTATCGGCCATCGGAAGAGGAGCCCTTCATGGGCGAGCGCCAGCGCGCCTACTTCCGCCGCAAGCTGCTCGCCTGGCGCGACGAAATTCTCCGCTCCACCAGGGAGACCCTGCAGCATTTGCACGACGAATCGGAACAGCACGCCGATATCGCCGACCGGGCAAGCTCCGAGACCGAGCGGGCGCTCGAGCTCAGGGCCCGCGATCGGCAGCGCAAGCTGATCGCCAAGATCGACGCCGCGCTGATGCGCCTTGACGACGGCACCTACGGCTATTGCGAGGAGACGGGCGAGCCCATCAGCCTGAAGCGTCTCGATGCACGCCCCATCGCCACGTTGAGCGTCGAAGCGCAGGAGCGCCACGAGCGCCGCGAGCGCGTCTACCGCGACGAGTAGCGCGGTCACGCCAGCCCAACCCCTTTTCGTCATTTTGGCGTAAACCGGACTTCAGCTCGAAACTCGTGACATGTTCCTGGATACCGGCTTTCGCCGGTATGACGTGATGTCAGGATGACGTGATGCGAGTCAGTTGGTCGGCGCCCGCGGCTGGATCGGGAAATCGAAGATGGTATCGGGGTAAGGCTCGTTCGCGAGCGTGAAGTGCCACCACTCTTTGTCGTAAGCCTTGAACCCATGCCGTTCCATCACCTCGCGCAGTAGGTCGCGGTTCTGGCGCTCCGCCGCAGTGAGGCCGGGGGCGTCGGTATTGGCCTTGGGGTCGAAGCAATCGAAGCTCGTGCCCATGTCGAGGCTGCCATCTGCGGACCCTCGAGCAGCGGTACAGGCCACGGCATCTTTCTTGAGTGCGGGCGCCGGCGCTTCGAGCGGCACGATAGTGAGATCCATGGTGGCGCCGCGTGAATGGCCCGATCGTGAGGCGATGTAGTCGGGGAACAGCGCCTTTTTTTCGAGCGCGGGGTAATAGACGGCCTTGGCCCGCGGATCGTCCGGCTCCTTCGCCCAGGCGACGAAGGCTGCCACGGCGCGGGCCGGCCGGTAGCAATCATAGACTTTAAGCGCGAGGTCCTTGGCGCGGAGCTCCGCCTGCACAGCTTTGACCACTTCGGCGGCCTCACGCACCAGCACGCATTCCGGCGCCGCATAACCCGGCACCGGATGCCCGGTGAAATTATGCGGCCCCGCATAGCGCATGTCTTGGCCCACCGTCGCATCGACATCGCGCAAATACACGAAACGACTCGGCATTTGGCTTTCCGCTCCGGCGCAAGCGGCCGGCAGAAGGAGCAGCGCCCCTATCAGGCGACAGATCTCTCGGCTTGATCGGGACCGGCGTGTCACGAGACTGGCCTTCGCGCTGTGCGGCTCGCGGGAATAAAAAAACTCCCCGCTTTGGGGCGGGGAGTGGAGAAGTTTGGGGGACTGACATGACTGGCCGAAGCCAGTCGGTGTCGGACCATTAGCAGGGAACTGCCGGCGCGCTTGCGATACGAACGGTCAAAATTACCGGCGTCGCCTCAACCGCTGCCACAACTACGCATGGCGAACCGCAAGCTCGGACTCTTATTTAGCGCAACTCGGCCGCGCGGACAAGCAAAACCGCCTGTGGCAATTTGGCTACTGTCAAGCAGCAAGCATTGACGGAAATGGGATTCCGCGCCCCAACCGGCTGAAAGCCCTCAACTCTTGGGAGCGGGGCGGGTGTCGCTGCGGGCAATGATGACGTCCTCGAGCGGCGGCTCGAGATGACGCCGGCCCTGGATTCCGGTCTCGATCAGCATGTCGACCGGGCCGCCGATCATGACCAGGTGCTCGACATCGTCGCGCCGGACGAGCAACAGCCTGCGGCGCCCGTCGATCGCCGTGCTCTCGACCAGACCGAGGCGCCGGTCGCGCCGCAAGAAAGCCGCGCCGCTGCGTCCGCCGCCGCCGCCGCCGAGCACGAAGGCCTTGAATGCCCAGATCGCCAGCGCGACGAAGGCGACCATGAACAACACGATGGAAACGCTGATGAGAAACTGGTTGAAATCCATCGCGACATGTTCCCTCGTCCGCGCGAGACAGGGCGGTGCCCTTGTGCGCTGCGCCGCCAGTCCCTAACAAATCTTTAACCAAGGTGCCAATATGGCATGAGATGGCGGGCAGCGCTTGCAGCCAGGCGAGGGGGGCGCTCGGTCGGACCGGGACCCTGCCAGGACGGGCGCCCCCGAATGTCCGGCGCGAAGACGAATCGAATCGGATAATTTCGTGTCATGACGGATATCGAGGCGCCCATGCGCTATATCGAGCCCGCAGCCGATCGGAGCGAACGGAACGGCAGCGTCGGGCTCGTGGTCCTGCTCGCGCTCGCGCTCGCGGTGGCGGCCGTCGGGCTCGCCGTGGTGTCGCGCGAGATGGCCGAGCCCTTCGTGCTCGCGATCCTCGCCGGGCTTGCCGTGGTCGGCGTGTTCTGCCTGTTCGCGGGCGCCGTCGGCATCCTGCATTTCGGCCAGCGCTTCGCGCGTAACGACGTCACCAAGGCCTTCGTCGACAATCTGCCGCAAGGGGCGCTGATCGCCGACCGCTCCGGCCGGGTGCTCTATGCCAACGAGGCCTATCGCAGCCTGCTCGGGCTCGAGCCCGATGCCCCGGTGCCCGCGCCCGACCGTGCCTTCGCCGGCAGCGCGCCTCTCGCCGAGGCCATCTTCCGCCTGTCGCGCGCCGCCCAGCAGGGCCGCGCGTTGAAAGAAGAATTCCGCGTACCGTTCCCAGGCGACACCGAGGACAAGTCCGCGCCGCAATGGTTCCGCATCCAGGTGCGTCCCTTGGCGCCCGATCCCCGCTCCGGGCGCAAGACGGCGCTCGTGGTCTGGCAAGTGGACGAGATCACCCAGGATCGGGAGCGCCAAGAGACGGGCTTCGAGAAGGTGCAGCAGGCGATCGCCTATCTCGACAATGCGCCGGCGGGCTTCTTTGCCGCCGATGCCGAAGGCGGCGTCGATTATCTCAACGCCACGCTCGCCCAATGGCTCGGCATCGATCTCACCGAACTCGCGGCCCCGCCGCTCAAGCTCGACCGGATCATGTCGCAGGATGCGGCCGCGCTCGTCGCCCGCGCCGGCCGGGGTCAGGCGCCGCTCGCCACCCGCCGCCTCGACATCGACCTCCTCAAGGCCGACGGCACGAGCCTGCCCGTGCGCATCCTGCACCGCCTCGCCCAGGGCAGCGGCAATGGCGGCCTCGCTTATGCGCTCGTGCTCAACCGCTCGCCGGGGGAAGCCGGCGAGGCGGGCGCGGCGGAACTTCGCTTCGCGCGCCTGTTCCATTCCGCCCCCATCGCCATCGCCACGGTGGATCGGTCGGGCGCCATCAGTGCTACCAATGCCGCCTTCCTGCGTCTCTTCGAAGGCGCCCTCGACGAGGCGCCCTTGAAGAAGCTGCCGCTCGAAATCCTTGGTGGGGGCCGAGAGCCAGCAGCCCTTGCGCAAATCCCTCGATGCCGCGATCGCAGGCCAAAGCCAGATCGTGCCCGTGGACGTCGCTTTCGAAGGCAACAAAGCGCGCAGCGCCCGCTTCTATTTGAGTCCCATCGAGCAGGCCGATGGCGAGAACGAGGCGGCGATCGTCTACGCCATCGAGACCACCGAGCAGCGCGTGCTCGAAATGCAGATCGCCCAGAGCCAGAAGATGCAGGCGGTAGGCCAGCTCGCCGGCGGCATCGCCCACGACTTCAACAATATGCTGACGGCGATCATCGGCTTCTCCGACTTCCTGCTGATGAACCACCGGCCGACCGATCCTGCCTTTCAGGACATCATGAACATCAAGCAGAACGCGAACCGCGCCGCCGGGCTCGTGCGGCAGCTGCTTGCCTTCTCCCGCCAGCAGACCTTGCGCCCGCAAGTGCTGGGGATCGGCGATGTGTTGTCGGAGCTGTCGATCCTGCTCAGCCGGCTACTCGGCGAGAACATCGCTCTCACCCTCGATTCAGCCCGCGACCTGTGGCCGGTGAAGGCGGACCTGCACCAATTCGAGCAGGTCATCATCAACCTCGCGGTTAATGCGCGCGACGCCATGCCTGATGGCGGCAAGCTCGTCATCCGTACCGCGAATGTCACGGAAGCGGACTCGCATGCGCTCGGCACGAGCGGTCCGGTTGAGCCGCGCGATTATGTGCTGATCGAGGTCCGCGACACCGGCTCCGGCATGAAGTCCGGAGGTGATGCAGAAGATGTTCGAGCCGTTCTTCTCCACCAAGGAGGTTGGCCGCGGCACCGGGCTCGGCCTCTCCACCGTCTACGGCATCGTCAAGCAGACGGGCGGCTACATCTTCGCCGAGAGCGAGGAGGGGAGCGGCACCACCATGCGCGTCTACCTGCCGCGCTATGTCGACACCGGCGAAGCCGTGGTCGAGGTGAAGCAGGAGCGGCGCGAGAAGCCCAAGGACCTGACCGGCCGCGGCACCGTGCTGCTTGTGGAGGACGAGGACGCGGTCAGGAGTTTTGCCGCCCGCGCGCTCAGCCAGCGCGGCTATCACGTGCTCGAGGCCTCGACCGGTACCGAAGCGCTCGAAATGTTTAAGGCCCACGATGGTGACGTCGATCTCGTGGTGAGCGACGTGGTGATGCCGGAGATGGACGGCCCCACGCTGATGAAGGAGCTTCGCCGCGACAACCCGCATCTGAAGATCATCTTCATCTCGGGCTATGCCGAGGATGCCTTCAAGAAGAACCTCGCCCCCGGCGAGGAGTTTATGTTCTTGCAGAAGCCGTTCGATCTCAAAGAGCTTGCCGCGGCGGTGAAGGCGGCGTTGCAATCCTAGCCTCGGGCGTGCGGGGAGAAACCTCGCGGACGGGCGGGTCTTCCCTTCGCCGGCGATCGCGGCTAACACGCGGGCGGGCCTCACCGCCCTCCAATGCTAAAATCCGAGACTTGGGGTGCCCGCGTGCCGGATTACGAGAAGCAGCCATCCGACGATGACAAGAGTTTCCGCCGCCGCGCGCGCAAGAAGCCGCGCCTGCCGGCGCTCACCATCCACCGCTATGGCGGCCGGCTGATCTACATTTGGTTCGGCCTGCGCTTCGGCGCGCTGATGCGACTGTTCAAGCGTGGCCACTACAAATTCACCCTGAACTGCCTCCCCGACACGTTTCTGCTGTTGCTGTGGGTGCCGTGGAACTCGGTGCTCTATTGGATCTCGGAGGCGAAATATCGCCGCCGGGCGCGGACGCTGCCCCTCGACCAGCCGCCGATCTTCGTCATCGGCCATTGGCGCACCGGCACCACGTTGATGCACGATCTTCTGTCGGTCGATCCGAGCCTTGCCTATCCGACCACCTTTGAGTGTTTCTTCCCGCACCATTTCCTGCTCACCGAGGGCACGCTGCCCAGAGTGATGAAGGTGCTGCTGCCCAAGAAGCGTCCGCAAGACGACGTGCCGGTCGGATTCGACCGGCCGCAGGAGGAAGAATTCGCCATGATGATGCTGGGCGAGGGCTCGCCCTACATGACCATGGCGTGGCCGCGCCAGGGCCCCGCCGACAGCGATTACCTCGAGCTCGAAAATCTTCCCCCCGCCAAGCGCAAGAGTTGGGCGGATGCCTTCATGTGGTTCTACCGGCGGCTCCTCCTCAAGCATGGCAAGCCGCTGGTGATGAAGTCTCCCGCCAATGCCGCGCGGCTCAAGCTGCTCACCAAGCTCTTCCCCGACGCCCGCTTCATTCACCTCGCGCGCAACCCGCTCGACGTATTCCCGTCCACGGTCAAGCTCTGGCGCGCGCTTTACTCGACCCAAGGGCTGCACAACCCGCCGCACCTCGATGGCTGGCTCGACGATTATGTGCTCGACATGTTCGTCCGTCTGACCGAGGCCTATGAGCGGGACCGGCATCTGATCCCCAAGGACCGCCTCGTCGAGCTCCGCTACGAGGATCTGATCAAGGACCCGATCGCATCCATGCGCGATATTTACGCCCGTCTCGGCATCGGCGACTTTGCCCGCGCCGAACCTCCCATGCGTGCCTATCTCGAGGCGCAGAAGGAGCATCGCATCTCCGAATACGAGCTGCCGCCGGCGCTCAAGCGCGAAGTCGTCGAGCGGCTCGGCCCCTATATCGATCGCTTCGGCTATCGCGCGGCGATGGCGGCGGAGCCCCGTGCCGGCGCCCCCAAAGCCGCAATGCGCGAGCGCGAGCCCTCTTGATCCTTTTCGGCGCGGCGACCATCCTCCGTTGTCGTTTCGCCCGCGCTCTTTTCTAGCTATGCTGAGCTCGAAAGGGGCGAACATGACCTCGCACTTCACCGTTGGGCTCGTAACCAAGGGCAAAGCCGACCGCGTCGTCGTCGATGCGGACGATGCGCTCATCGCCGCGCTGAAGGTGAAAACCGAGCGGCCCGAGGCCACCATCACCTATGTGCGCCGCCAGAACCGCCGCGGCGACGCGCGCCACCCGGCCCACGCGCTCCCGCGCCGCTAGGGCCGAGCGGGCCCGGTCTAATGCGGGCCGTCCTCGATCTTGACGTCCAAGACCTTGCCTCGCAGGTCGCTCGCATTTTGCCGCGCACCCAGCTGGCGCAACAGGGGTTCCTGCGGGTCGGCCGCCGCGCCCGGGCCTTGGAAGCTGGCCATCGCCCCGCTCGGCGGCTTGACCAGCTTGCACGTTTCGGGATCGAGCGGCGATACCGGGCTCAGGGATACCGTCACGAAATATTTGGTCTCGATGACCTCGTTGGAACAATAATGCTTGCCGCTCAAGCTTAGGATCGAGAACACGCCCGACAGGTTCTGATCGGATGCATCATACTTTCTTGAGGTGATCGAAGAGACGGTCGCGGACGGAATATAGTAATATTGGGTCGGGCCCGTCGGCTTCGCATTGTCCCTCAGTGAGAACGGAAAACCGCAGGCGATTTCGTCCGGATTGAACCGCGATGCGATCGTTGCAACATCCTGGATGGTGAGCTCGGCGGCCTGATCGCCGGTGAAGCCGACCTTGAGGATCGGGATGCCGATATCCGCGTTGTAGCCCGACTTGACCACGCCGCGGAACAGGACTTGGTCCTTCAGATCGATCTTCTGGTCTTTGAGCTGCTGGGTGCCGCCCTGCAAGACAAGCTGGTTGTTCCCGTCGTAATAGGCGTAATAGCCGAGAATGGCTTGGATGTTGCGCCCATATTGGCGGGCATCGTTCTCGCTCAAATAGGTCAGATTTTTTAGCGCGCTCAACGCGGCATCGGTCTGTTGCTTGACGACAGAATAATCCAAAATGCCAACGGTGACACGCGGCTCTGGGGCCGCCCGGCATCGATCAACTATCAGAGCCCCTTGCCGCGGTCAGTCCGCCGGCAAATCCGGCGACGGCGAAAAGAATATTCGCCATCGGCGACCATTCGACCTTGCCTTGCACGAAAGCGATGGCCGCGACGAACAAGACCAGCGTGAGGAGCAATGCGCTGATCGTGTACCTCCCAAAGCCTGGAGTTTTCGTCCGAAAAATTCCTAAGACAGCCCCCGCAAAGACCAATATTACTCCGAGCGGTATGTAGGCTTGGGCCTGCATGGCTATCTCCATTTGATTTCCCCCAGCGATACGGGGCCTGTGTTTAGGCCCCCGCCGTCACGCGCCATTCCAAGCTAGCACAACACGTGAAATTGGCCATCGGACGCAGACGACGACGCGCCGAATGCCGATAGGAGCATGCTCCGAATCGGCCAACGTCGATGCGGCTGGCGTGGAAAAGCTCAAGGAGCTTCTCGCCCGCTACGAAAAGATTTTGAAGCTTCTAAGTCAAAGAGGCCGCCGGTTGAGGCGGCCTCTTTGGGGTTCAGCCCTCTACCTTTTTACATTTAGATTTCGCGGCGTCCCATGAACAGACCTTATCGGCCGTACAATCTGCTTGGGCCTTGTGCGCTTTGCACGGGTTGTCGGCGGCCCAAGCGCTCGATGCAAAAAAGCCCGCGACCATGATTGCTGCCGCGAGGGCAAGACTTGCAGTCCGCATTGCGTCTCCTCCTGGTTGGAAGACCCAATCTAAGTGGGCCCGCGTCATTTAGCGATGGCATAGACCAGAACGAATTGCGAACTAGGACATTGTGCCGCTAATTAGGACAGCACCGGTCTGCGGAAAAGAACGGATTGCGAACAAAGAACAAAAGGTGTACATTGACCCAAGGTTGGCGACGGGCGTGACCTCCGAAGCGGTGCCATGTGCAGGCCGCGAGGCCA
Organism: uncultured Alphaproteobacteria bacterium; assembly: GCA_963820115.1. Lineage (GTDB taxonomy): Bacteria > Pseudomonadota > Alphaproteobacteria > Rhizobiales > Methyloligellaceae > Methyloceanibacter. Next base: position 392,951 of record CAWFYP010000003.1, on the reverse strand, counting down.
CGCCCGAAGCAGCCGGAGCTCACCTCTCTCGCGGATTGCTTGTGGAACGCGAGAACTGTGGAATAAGGGAGAACATCGATGTTGCAGGTGGTACGCCTCTTCGAGGGAGCGGAGATGGACAGAGAGAAGGCGCTCGAGGCGGCGATCGCGCAGATCGAGCGTAATTGCGGCAAAGGCTCCATCATGCGGCTCGGCCAGAACGAGCAGGCGGTGGAGGTCGAGGCCATCTCCTCGGGCTCGCTCGGTCTCGACATCGCCCTCGGCATCGGCGGCCTGCCGCGCGGCCGCGTCGTCGAGATTTACGGACCGGAATCGTCCGGCAAGACCACGCTGGCGCTGCATGTCGTCGCCGAGGCGCAGAAGCGCGGCGGCGTGTGCGGCTTCATCGATGCCGAGCACGCGCTCGACACCATCTATGCGCGGAAGCTCGGCGTGGACCTCGAGCAGCTCCTTATCTCCCAGCCCGACACCGGCGAGCAGGCGCTTGAGATTACCGACACGCTGGTGCGCTCCGGCGCCATCGACGTGCTCGTGGTCGATTTGGTCGCGGCGCTGACGCCCAAGGCCGAGCTCGAAGGCGAGATGGGCGACATGCAGATGGGCAGCCAGGCGCGGCTGATGAGCCAGGCTTTGCGCAAGCTCACCGGCTCGATTTCCAAGTCGCGCTGCATGGTCATCTTCATCAACCAGATTCGCATGAAGATCGGCGTGATGTTCGGCTCGCCGGAAACGACGAGCGGCGGCAACGCGCTCAAATTCTATGCCTCGGTACGCCTCGATATTCGCCGCATCGGCGCCATCAAGGAGCGCGAGGAGGTCGTGGGCAACCAGACCCGCGTCAAGGTGGTGAAGAACAAGGTGGCCCCGCCCTTCAAGCAGATCGAATTCGACATCATGTATGGCGAGGGCATCTCCAAGATGGGCGAGCTCGTCGATCTCGGCGTCAAGGCGGGCATCGTGGAAAAATCGGGCTCGTGGTTCTCCTTCGAGAGCGAACGCATCGGCCAGGGCCGCGAGAACGCCAAGGCCTATCTCAAGCAGAACCCGCTCGTGGCGGAGAAGATTGAGCGCGCCATTCGCCAGAATGCCGGCCTCATCGCCGGCCAGATCCTCGAAGGCGTCGGCGGCGACGCCACCGGCGAGGCGGGCGAGGGCTTCGCCGAGGGGGACGCCGATACGACCGTGGCGCCCATCAGCGGGGGCCGGCGGGGCCGCCGCGGGGCTTAACCTCAACCCGGCTGCGGGACCACGCCGGAAGCGACGGGCGGTTGGACGCTGCCTGCGCCGGGTCGCGCCTTTGGAGCGGGGACGCTTGCGTCCTTGAGCCCTCCACGGCGCCCTAAGGGGGCGCCTGCGCTTGCGGAGCGCGCTTGCCAGCCTCCTTTCCCCATCCTATGTCTCAAGCTTCTCCTCCCGGTTTCGCTGTCGGGGAGAGCGCGATATGGGTGTGTTTCCAGGCTGCTTGTTAGCCTGGCGCGCCAAGGCTTTTGCTAACGAAGGTCCCCGTTTCCCGGCCATGACCTCCCTTAAGGACAATGAGCGCTCGCGCCCTGCGGGTGCCCGCTCGACCCGCGTCGCCACGACGCCGAAGGGCAAATCCTCCACCGCGAAGGGGCAGCCCAACAGGGCGCCTGCCGGCGGCGCAAGCATCGGTGCCATGAGCACCAACGCCATTCGCTCGAGCTTCCTCGACTTCTTCGCCAAGAACGACCACGTGGTCATGCCGTCGAGCCCGCTCGTGCCGCGCCACGACCCGACGTTGATGTTCACCAATGCGGGCATGGTGCAGTTCAAGAATGTGTTCACCGGCGCCGAGCCTCCGCCGCATCCGCGCGCGGCGACGGCGCAGAAATGCGTGCGCGCCGGCGGCAAGCACAACGACCTCGACAATGTGGGCTACACCGCGCGCCATCACACCTTCTTCGAGATGCTCGGCAATTTTTCCTTCGGCGATTATTTCAAGGAGCGCGCGATCCTGCTCGCCTGGGAGCTGCTCACCCGCGATTTTGCCCTCGACAAGGACCGTCTTGTCATCACCGTCTTCGCCGAGGACGAGGAGGCAGCGCGACTGTGGCGCAAGATCGCCGGCCTGCCCGAAGAGAGGATTCTCCGCATCGCCGGCGCCGACAATTTCTGGTCCATGGGCGATACCGGCCCGTGCGGACCCTGCTCGGAGATTTTCTACGACCATGGGCCGGACATCGCCGGCGGCCCGCCCGGCAGCCCCGACGCTGAGGGCGACCGCTTCGTCGAGATCTGGAATCTCGTCTTCATGCAATATGAGCAGCACGCGGGCGGTGAGCGCGTACCTCTGCCCCATCCCTCCATCGACACCGGCATGGGGATCGAGCGTATTGCCGCCGTCCTGCAAGGCACCCACGACAATTACGCCATCGACCTGTTCCGGGCGTTGATCGCCGCCTCCGTGGCGCTCACGGGCAAGCCCGAATCGGGCAAGGGTGCGACGCCCGAGACGACAGCGAGCCACCGCATCATCGCCGACCATTTGCGCGCCTCGTCCTTCCTCATCGCCGACGGCGTGCTGCCTTCGAACGAGGGAAGGGGCTATGTGCTCCGCCGCATCATGCGCCGCGCCATGCGCCACGCTCATCTGCTCGGGGCCCAGGAGCCGCTGATGTACCGGCTCGTGCCGACCCTCGTGGACGAAATGGGCAGCGCCTATCCCGAGCTCGAGCGCGGCAAGAGCCTCATCACCGAGACGCTGAAGCTCGAAGAGACCCGCTTCCACGACACCCTCGAGCGCGGCCTGCGCCTGCTCGACGAGGCGACCCGCGGGCTTTCCCGCGGCGGCACGCTCGCCGGCGACGTCGCCTTCAAGCTCTACGATACCTATGGCTTCCCGCTCGACCTGACCGAGGACGCGCTCAAAGCGCGGGGGCTCGGCGTCGATACCAAGGGTTTCGCCGCCGCCATGGAGCGCCAGCGCGCCGAGGCGCGCAAAGCCTGGGCAGGCTCGGGCGAGACGGCGACCGAGGCGCTGTGGTTCGAGCTGAAAGAGGAGCTCGGCGCCACCGAGTTCCTGGGCTATGCGAGCGAGGCCGCCTCGGGCGAGATCGTGGCGCTCATCAAGGACGGCGCGCGCGTGAAGGAGCTCAAGTCCGGCGACGAGGGCATCGTCATCGTCAATCAAACGCCCTTCTATGGCGAATCGGGCGGCCAGGTCGGCGACCAGGGCAACGTCGCAAGCGCGAACGGCGCCCACTTCGCCGTCGCCGACACGCAGAAGAAGCTCGGCAGTCTCTTCCTGCATCAAGGCCGCCTCGAGCACGCGCCCTTGAAGCTCGGCGAGACCGTGACGCTTGAGGTCGATCATGGCCGCCGCACCGCGACCCGTGCCAGCCATTCCGCGACGCATCTTCTGCACGAGGCCTTGCGCGAGGTGCTGGGCGATCACGTGGCGCAGAAAGGCTCGCTGGTCGAGCCATGGCGGCTCCGATTCGATTTCTCCCATCAAAAGCCCATGACACATGCGGAAATCAAGGCGGTCGAGGACTTCGCCAACGCCATGATCCTGCAGAATGCGAGCGTGGAGACGCATCTGATGACGCCGCAAGAAGCGATCGCCAAGGGCGCGCTTGCGCTGTTCGGCGAGAAATATGGCGAGGAGGTGCGCGTCGTCAGCATGGGCCAGAGCCGGCAGAGCGGGAAAGCGGACCACGCTTATTCTATCGAGCTGTGTGGCGGCACCCATGTAAGCCGCACCGGCGATATCGGCCTCATCAAGATCGTAGGCGAGAGCGCGGTCGCCTCCGGCGTCCGCCGCATCGAGGCGCTGACGGGCGAGGCCGCGCGGGCCTATCTCTCCGCCCAGGACGAGAAGGTGCGCGAGGCGGCCGAGCTTCTGAAAGTAGGGCCCGACGAGATGATCCCGCGCCTGGCCGCCATCATCGATGAGCGCCGCAAGCTCGAGCGCCAGTTTGCCGACGCCAAGCGCGAGCTTGCGCTTTCTCCGCGCGCGGAGGGCGACGGCGCGGCCGCCATCCGCGACCTTGGTCCGGTCAAGCTCATCGCCCGCGTGCTGCCCGGCGTGGCGCCGAAGGATTTGCGCGGCCTCGTCGACGATGCCAAGCGGCAACTAGGCTCGGGCGTGGTCGCCATGATCGGCGTCGGCGAGGAGGGCAAGGCGGCCCTTGTCGTCGGCGTCACCGACGATCTTGTCGGCACCTATGACGCCATGGCGCTCGCCCGCGTCGCCGTGGAGGTTCTGGGCGGCAAAGGCGGCGGCGGGCGTCCCGACCTCGCGCAAGGAGGCGGTCCCGACGGGGCCCGCGCGGACGCCGCCATCGAGGCCCTTGCGGCAAAGCTCAAGGGCTAGGGCCGTCTTGCCGCCTTGCGGCCCAACGCCGCTCATTCCAAACAGCCCACAAAGCGACACGGTTTTCGCCTTCTGCTTCTCCGTCAATGACGCGAGCAGAGATGCAACGCCTCTTGCTCGGAAGCCGATTTGGGAGGTGAGTTGACATGCGCATGATTCCTGTGCTGGCTGCGACGATCGGCATGATTCTTGGCAGCCTCATGCCCGCAAGCGCTGCCGAGCTGAAGCTTTGCAACGACATCAAGGACGATCAGGAGCGGATGGCCTGTTTGCAGGAGCATATCGTCCTGCTGGAAGGAGATATCGTCAAGCTCGAGGGCACTATTGCCCAGCTCGCGATAGACCTCGAGCAGAAGCTCGGCGCCGAGGCGAGCTACCGCCTGGTGACGGTCACTCCCGGCACGTGCCTTGGCGGGGCGGCCGAAGGCCAGCCACCGGTGATGGTGAAATGCGACGGGCCCGAGACCTGGCGGCTCAAACTGGTAAACGCCTCGGCGGGCGCCCACGACAAGGACAAGAGCAAGGGCACGGGGCAGCCGGCCGCGGGAACGCCCGGCACGGACGCCAAACCTGCCTTGGCCGCCGCGCCGGCCGCGCAAGCAGCGCCGGGCGAGCAGGGGAGTTCGGTTTCGAAGTCCAAGCCGAATTAGGGCAACGGCTTTGAATTGCGTCGGAGATAGGCCTCCGGCGGCGCGTGGTTTGCCCTGCCGGCGGCCGATTGGGCGCTCGTCTATTATGCCGGCCACGGCATCGAGATCGGCGGGGTCAACTACCTCGTCCCCACCGACGCCAAGCTCAAATCCGACCGCGACGCGCCCGACGAGGCGGTCTCGCTCAACCGCGTGCTTGACGCGGTGGCGGGCGCCAAGAAGCTGAAGCTCGTCATGCTCGACGCCTGCCGCGACAATCCCTTTGCCCGATCCATGCAGCGCAGCGTGGCTGTGCGCGCCGTCACGCGCGGCCTCGTTCGCATCGAGCCGGAAGGCGGCACGCTCGTGGTCTACGCCGCCAAGGACGGCAACGTCGCGGAGGACGGCACCGGCGGTCACAGCCCCTTCGCTGCCGCTCTGGTCGAGCGGCTGGCCGAGCCAAATCTCGAGATCGGCAAGCTGTTCCGCCTCGTCACCGACGACGTGCTCGACGCGACCGAGAACCGCCAGCGTCCCTTCGTGTACGGGTCCGTGTCGGGGCGCGAGGACTTCTATTTCGCCGTCAAATAGCGGGGGAGACCCGGCGCGAGTGCCGTCCTCAAGCCGCGGCGCGTTCCGCCATGGCCGCGCGCAGGCGCTCGTCGATCTTATCGAGAAAGCCGGTGGTGGAAAGCCACGCCTGGTCGGCGCCCACGAGCAATGCAAGGTCCTTGGTCATGAAGCCCGCCTCGATCGTCCCGACCACGACCTCCTCCAGCGTCTCGGCGAAGCGGCCAAGCTCGGCATTGCCGTCGAGCTTGGCGCGATGCTTGAGCCCGCGCGACCAGGCGAAGATCGAGGCGGTCGCGTTGGTCGAGGTCGTGCGCCCCTGCTGGTGCTGGCGATAATGGCGCGTGACGGTGCCATGCGCGGCCTCGGCCTCGACCGTCTTGCCGTCGGGCGTCATCAGCACGCTGGTCATCAGCCCGAGCGAGCCGAAGCCCTGCGCCACCGTGTCGGACTGCACGTCGCCATCGTAGTTCTTCAGGGCCCACACATAGCCCCCCGACCATTTCAGCGACGAGGCCACCATGTCGTCGATCAGCCGATGCTCATAAGTGAGCCCACGCTTTTTGAATTCCACCGCGAACTCCTTCTCGAACAGCTCGGCGAAGATGTCCTTGAACCGGCCGTCATAGGCTTTGAGGATGGTGTTCTTGGTGGAGAGATAGACCGGCATGTTGCGGTCGAGCGCGTAGTTGAAGGTGGCGCGCGCAAAATCGCGGATCGAATCGTCGACGTTGAACATGGCCAGCGCCACGCCCGATCCCTTGAATTCATGCACCTCGTGCTCGATCGTCGTGCCGTCCTCGCCCGCAAAGCTGATGGTGAGCTTGCCCTTGCCCGGCACGCGGAAATCGGTGGCGCGATAGACGTCGCCATAGGCGTGCCGGCCGATGACGATAGGCTTGGTCCAGCCGGGCACGAGGCGGGGCACGTTGTTGCACAAGATGGGCTCGCGGAAGATGACGCCGCCCAAAATGTTGCGGATCGTCCCGTTCGGCGATTTCCACATCTGCTTCAAGCCGAACTCCTTCACCCGCGCCTCGTCGGGGGTGATGGTCGCGCATTTCACCCCCACGCCGTGCTTGGCGATGGCGTGCGCGGCCTCGACCGTGACCTGGTCGTTGGTCAGGTCGCGGTTCTGGATGGACAGATCGAAGCGCAGGAGCTCGATATCGAGATAGGGGCGGATCAGTTTCTCGCGGATGAGGTCCCAGATGACGCGCGTCATCTCATCCCCGTCGAGCTCGACCACCGGGTTCTCGATCTTGATTTTGTTCACGAGGCGGTCTCCGCCAGTTAAGGAGTCAAGGGTGGGGGGACACTGCCGCAAAGCCGAGACAAGACCGCCGCGGGCGCCAAAACGCTGAAGAGCGGTCTCGCGGGACTTGCCGGTTGCAGGCAGGCGCCCCCCTATAGCATCGTGCCGGCCATGATCAAAGCAGGGGCGTCCGCCCGAGGCAAAGCCAAAAAACGGGCAGCCGCCAAACCCCCGGGCAAGGCGGCTGCGCGCGGCCACGTCGTGCCGTCGCCGGCAATCGTGCTGGTGGCGCCGCAGCTTGGGGAGAATATCGGCTTTGCCGCTCGCGCCATGGCGAATTTCGGCCTTGGCGATCTCCGGCTCGTCGCGCCCCGCGATGGCTGGCCGAACGAGAAGGCGACGGCCGCGGCGGCCGGAGCGTCGGATCTGGCGGACGCCGCCAGTCTTTACGCGACGGTCGAGGAGGCCATCGGCGATTTGCAGGTCGTGTTCGCCACCACCGCGCGGCCGCGGGGCATGGTGAAACGGGTGCTGACGCCGGAGAGCGCCGCGCGCGAGCTTGCCCTTCGCGCCGCCCGCGGCGAGCGGATCGGCCTGCTGTTCGGGCCCGAGCGCAGCGGTCTCGATAACGACGTCATCGCCCTTGCCGACGCCATCGTCACCGCCCCCGTCAATCCGGGCTTCGCCTCGTTGAGCCTCCCCCAGGCCGTGCTCCTGTTTGGCTATGAATGGCTCAAGGCGTGTGACGCGGCTCCCTCCCTCGGTCGTGTCACGCGCTTCGACGGACCGGTGGTGGAGGGGCTCACCGCGCCCGACACGCGCCCGGCGACGCGCGCCGAGATGATCGGTCTCTTCGAGCATCTCGAGGCCGAGCTCGATCGCGCGGGTTTCCTGCGCCCCGCCGAGAAGCGCGCGACCATGGTGCGCAACCTCCGCAACATTTTCCATCGCATGGCGCTGACCGAGCAGGATGTGCGGACCTGGCGGGGCGTCATCGCCGCCCTCGCGGGGCGCCGCGCCAAGCCCAAGGAGCCATAGTTCCGCCCCGTTTCTCCTGTTGCGATTGCCCGCAACGATGCTAGCTTCGGCACGGCTTTGAGAGGGGCGTAATTGATGCAAAAAGCGTGGATTTGCAGGGGGATGGCCGGAGCCGCGGCGCTGATGGCGCTGCTCATCGGCACGCCGCTCAAGGCGCAAGAGAGCCGGAGCGTCAGGCCCGTCGCCGAGGAGCTCGACAAGCGCACCAAGACCGACGAAAGCAGCGAGAGCTCGAAGGGGCTGAGCGACAGCGCCGTACGCGTTATGGCGACCTTCGCCTGGTCGATCATCCCCGATGAAGTCACGGGCACCGATGGCAAGCCCACCAAGGTCGACAAATCCGAGCCGAAGAAGTTCTTCATTCCGATCGAAGATGCGCGCCAAGTGATCAAGGTGGCGACCCGCTCGGCCTATGCCGAGGCCTGCAATCTCCAGGATCTGGAACGGGCCAATTACGAGCGGCTGATGAAGGGCGAAGAGGCCCGCCAGGTGTGGAGCCACGATCAGCTCATGTTCATCAACGCCCTGCACATGTTTTCAGTGTCCTACTTCACCGGCAATGTCAGCATGACCGAGCAGAAGCCGGATGCCGCCAAGGCGCCCGAGGCCGGCGCCGAGCCGACGGAAGCCGCCAAGGGGTCGCAGTTCATCACCCCCAAAAAGCTCAATTGTCCGCCGGAGCAGAAGGAAAAGGTGATGAAGGCGATCGGGGCTTACATCAAGTCGGCCGATGTCCTGCCTGGTCCGCCCGTCCAAGCCCCAACGGGCGCGGAGAAGCCCGCAGCGCAGAAGCCCGGCGCAGAGAAGCCCGGCACGGTCGCCGGCGGCGCCAATTGACACTTTCGCGGTGTTGCGTGTAACAGGAGCGGGAGCGAAGGTGAGCTTCGCGCCCCTGCCGGCCATTTGGCCGATGCCAAAGGCGCCGACTGCCCTCATCGCCAACGAATTTAGCAACGACGGGAAGGTGCCGTCCCGCACCGCCCTTGAGCAGCGATTTGGCCTGGAGTTCTTTGACGCATGACGAAACGCATCAACGCGAAGCACAAGATCGATCGCCGCTTGGGCGAGAACATCTGGGGCCGCCCCAAGAGCCCGTTTAACAAGCGCGAATACGGCCCGGGCGAGCACGGTCAGCGCCGCCGCGGCAAGCTGTCGGACTATGGCCAGCAGCTGCGCGCCAAGCAGAAGCTCAAGGGCTATTACGGCAACATCACCGAAAAGCAGTTCAAGGCCATCTATCGTGAGGCGGCACGGCTCAGAGGCGACACCAGCGAGAAGCTGATCGGGCTCTTGGAGCGGCGTCTCGATGCCGTCGTCTACCGGGCGAAATTCGTGCCGACCGTGTTCGCGGCGCGGCAATTCGTGTCCCACGGCCATGTGCGAGTGAACGGCCGGCGCGTGAACATCCCGAGCTACCGCTGCCGCGACGGCGATGTGATCGAGGTGCGGGACAAGGTCAAGGATGCCGGCATGGTGCTCGAAGCAGCGCAAAGCCCCGAGCGCGACGTGCCGGATTATATCGAGGTCGACCACTCCAAGATGGTCGCCAAGCTCGTGCGCACGCCGACGCTGTCCGACGTGCCCTATCCGGTGATGATGGAGCCGAACCTCGTCATCGAGTTCTATTCGCGCTAACGATTAAGGCCGGCTTACGCGGTCAGCGTCTGCTGGTTATGGGCGATGCCCTTGGCGGTGAGCAGCTCCTGCAGCTCGCCCGCCTGGAACATCTCGCGCACGATATCGCAGCCGCCGATGAACTCGCCCTTGACGTAAAGCTGAGGCACCGTCGGCCAGTTCGAATAGGCCTTGATGCCCTCGCGCACGCTCATATCCTCGAGCACGTTGATGTCTTTGAAGTCCACGCCGAGATGGCCCAGGATCTGCGCCACCTGCATGGAGAAGCCGCATTGCGGCGCCTGCTTCGTGCCCTTCATGAACAGCACGATGTTGTTGGTCGCGACCTGCTTGCCGATCCAGTCCTTGATGTCCTGCTCGTTCGTCATGTCGATCTCCTAAAACTTACGGCGCGCTCGTCTTGAGCGCGAGCGCATGCAGCGCGCCACCCATGTTTCCCTTGAGCGCGTCATACACCATTTGGTGCTGTTGCACGCGTGATTTGCCGCGAAACGCTTCCGATACGACCGTCGCCGCGTAATGATCGCCGTCGCCGGCGAGGTCGTCGATCGCCACGCTCGCGTCGGGAAAGCGCTCCTTGATCAAGCGCTCGATGTCTTGGGCCGCCATGGCCATGGGCGTCACCCCTGGGATTCAGTCAATCTTAGCGGTCATCAGCTCCGGCAGCCAGCGCTCCTGGGCCGCCCGCAAAACGTACAGCGGAAGTGGCGCTTCGCCCGCGACTTTCAAGTCATCCCCGGTCGCTTTTCCGACAACCCGGGCATGCATCCCTGCCTTGGCTGCGTCGTGCACGATCCGTGCGACGTCCGCCGCCCGAATGGCCGCGACGTAACGGCCCTGGTCCTCGCCGAACCAGATCGCGTGCGCCGGCAACCCCGCAGGCGGCGCCTCGAGCGCAACGCCGATGCCGCCGGCCAAGGCCATCTCCGCCACAGCAACCAGGAGCCCGCCATCCGACACGTCATGGACGGCGGTGACCTTGCCGTCGCGGATCAAGCCGCGGACGAAATCGCCGCTGCGCCGCTCACCCGCCAGATCGACCGGCGGCGGCGCGCCGTGGGTCCGGCCGGTGACGAGCTCCTGATAGAGGGACTGGCCGAGATGGCCGCTCTCGGTCCCGAGCAGGAGCAGCACGTCGCTCTCCTGCTTGAGCGCGCATGTCGCCATCCCCGCAAGGTCGGGAATGAGCCCGATGCCGCCCACCGCGGGCGTGGGCGGAATGGCGATGCCGTTCGTCTCGTTGTAGAGCGACACATTGCCCGACACGACGGGGAAGGCGAGCGCGCGGCACGCCTCGGCCATGCCCTCAACCGCGCTCACGAACTCGCCCATGATCTCCGGCCGCTCGGGATTGCCGAAATTCAGGCAGTCGGTGAGGGCGAGGGGATCGGCTCCCACCGCCGTGAGATTGCGCCAGCACTCCGCCACGGCCTGCTTCGCCCCCTCGCGCGCGTCCGCGGCGCAATAGCGGGGTGTCACGTCGCAGGAGATGGCCAGGCCCTTGCTCGTGCCATGCACGCGCACGACGCCCGCATCGCCCCCCGGGCGTTGCACCGTGTCGGCCATGACCATGTGGTCGTATTGCTCCCAGATCCAGCGGCGCGAGGAGAGGTGAGGTCCCCCCATCAGCGCTTCGAGTGCGCCCAGCACGCTGTTCGGCGCCGGCACGTCCTCTGCCGCGACCAGAGGCGGCGCCGGCTTAGGCGTGAAAGGCCGCTCGTAGATGGGGGCGGCATGGGCGAGCGCCGAGAGGGGAATATCCGCCTCGATTGCGCCGCCATGGCGCACCACGAGCCGCCCCGTATCGGTGGTGCGGCCGATCACGGCGAAATCGAGCGCCCATTTCTTGAAGATGCGCTCGGCCACCGGCTCGGCGCCCGGCTTCAGCACCATGAGCATGCGCTCCTGGCTCTCCGACAGCAGCATCTCATAGGCCGTCATGCCGGTCTCGCGCGTGGGCACCTGGTCGAGGTCGAGCGCGATACCGACGCCGCCTTTATCGGCCATCTCCACCGAGGAGGAAGTGAGCCCGGCCGCGCCCATGTCCTGGATGGCGACGATGGCGTCCTCCGCCATCAGCTCGAGGCAGGCTTCGAGCAGCAGCTTCTCGGTGAAGGGATCGCCCACCTGCACCGTGGGCCGCTTCTCCTGCGACGCCTCGTCGAATTCGGCCGAGGCCATGGTCGCGCCATGGATGCCGTCGCGTCCGGTCTTGGAACCCACATAGACCACGGGCAGGCCCACGCCCTTGGCAGCCGATTTGAAGATGCGCTTGGCATCGACCAGCCCGACGGTCATGGCATTGATCAGGATGTTGTCATTGTAGCGGGCGTCGAAATTGGTCTCCCCGCCGATGGTAGGCACGCCCATGCAATTGCCGTAGTCGCCGATGCCGGCCACTACTCCGGCCACGAGATGTCGTGTCTTGGGGTGATCGGGCGCGCCGAAGCGGAGTGCATTCATATTGGCCACGGGCCGCGCCCCCATGGTGAACACGTCGCGCATGATGCCACCGACGCCGGTGGCGGCGCCCTGATAGGGCTCGATATAGGAGGGGTGGTTGTGGCTTTCCATCTTGAACACGGCGGCCTGGCCGTTCCCGAGGTCGACCACGCCGGCATTCTCGCCCGGGCCCTGGATAACCTGCGGGCCGGTGGTCGGCAGCATCTTCAGCCACATTCGCGAGGATTTGTAGGAGCAATGCTCCGACCACATCACCGAGAAGATCCCGAGCTCGGTGAGCGTGGGTTCGCGGCCGAGCTCCTCGAGCAGGCGGCGATATTCGTCCGGGGAGAGGCCATGTTCGGCAACGAGCGCAGGCGTGAGGCCGTCGGCGGCGCGCGCGGCCCCGGCGGCGCCGCTCATTGCAGCGCCTCCGCGAGCGCCTTGAACATCTTCGCCCCATCTGTGCCGCCGAGCGCGGAATCGGCCAGGCGCTCCGGATGCGGCATCAGCCCGAGTACCCTGCGCGTCGCGTTATAGATGCCGGCGATATTGCGCGCCGAACCGTTGGGATTGGCCTCTTCGCTCGCCTCGCCCCTCGCGTCGCAATAGCGGAAGGCGATGCGGCCTTCGCCTTCCAGGCGATCCAAGGTCTCCGCATCGGCGAAATAGCTGCCGTCCTTATGCGCGATGGGGAAGGTGACCACCTCGCCCTTGGCGTAGCCCTGCGTATAGGCCGTGTCGGTGCGCTCGACGCGCAGTTGCACGTCCTTGCAGATGAATTTGAGGCTGGCATTGCGCATCAAGACCCCCGGCAGCAGCCCCGTCTCGGTCAGCACCTGGAAGCCATTGCAGATGCCGAGCACAGGCGTGCCGGCTTTCGCGCGCCTTACTACCTCGCGCATGACCGGCGAATGCGCCGCCATGGCGCCGGAGCGGAGATAATCGCCATAGGAGAAGCCGCCCGGCAGCACGATGAGGTCGCTTGGGGGCAGCTCGGCATCGCCGTGCCAGACCATGGCCGGGGGCGCGCCGATCGCGGCTTCCAGCGCCACCGCGGCGTCGCGGTCGCAATTCGATCCGGGAAAGACGATGACGCTCGCCTTCATGCCTCGCTAAGCGGCCTCGAGCTCATAGGCATAGTTCTCGATGATGGTGTTGGCGAGCAGCTGCTCGCACATGCGTTCGATTGCGGCGCGGGCGCGAGCCGGATCCACCTCGGCCACCTCGACCTCGATATATTTACCCTGGCGGACATTGCCAACGGCGCCGAAGCCGAGCGCATGGAGCGCGCCGGCGATGGCCTTGCCTTGCGGATCGAGCACACCGTCCTTGAGCGTGATGGTGATGCGCGCTTTCATGGCGGCCTTCGCCGTCTCTCCTATTTCGAGCGCACCAGCACCGGGCCGGAGCGCGTCCGCATCGGATTGTCCACATGCAGCCCGAGCCGCCGCGCCACTTCCTGATAGGCCTCGACCAGGCCGCCCATGTCGCGGCGGAAACGGTCCTTGTCGAGCTTGTTCTGAGTCTCGACGTCCCACAGCCGGCAGCAATCGGGCGAGATCTCGTCGGCCAGAATGATGCGCATGGTGTCGTTCTCCCACAGCCGGCCGAACTCGCATTTGAAGTCGACGAGCCGGATACCGACGCCGAGGAAGAGGCCGGACAAGAAGTCGTTGATCCGCAGCGCGAGCGACATGATGTCGTCGATCTCTTGCGGGGTCGCCCAGCCGAAAGCGGTGATGTGCTCCTCGGTGACCATGGGATCGCCGAGCTTGTCGTTCTTGTGATAGAACTCGACGATCGAGCGGGGCAGGGCGGTGCCCTCGTCGATGCCGAGCCGGGTGGAGAGCGATCCCGCGGCCACGTTGCGGATCACCACCTCGAGCGGGATGATCTCCACCTCGCGGATCAGCTGCTCGCGCATGTTGAGCCGCTTGATGAAATGGGTGGGCACGCCGATCTCCCCGAGCTTCTGGAACAGATACTCGGAGATGCGGTTATTGAGCACGCCCTTGCCCTCGATCTTGTCGTGCTTCTTGTTGTTGAAGGCGGTGGCGTCGTCTTTGAAGTGCTGCACGAGGGTGCCGGGCTCAGGCCCTTCGTAGAGGATCTTGGCCTTGCCTTCATACACGCGGCGGCGCCGGTTCATATTTTATGTTCCTCTCGAACAAACAGTTGTAACAGGCTGTAAAGACACGAATAACGCGGGAAGGGTCACCCGAGCCCGCGCGTCAGTCGCCAAAATGCCATGGCCGGAATCGACAAAGGATCTGAGGCGACCTTAACGTAAGGGGAGAGGGGTGACAATGATCGCTGTCGCCGCCCCCTCCTGCCGCCGGGATCGGTTGATTTCCAAGGCTTTTCGTTCTATCCCTCGCCTCCGGACGCCTTAGATTTTCGGGATTCTCTGCTTCATCCGCTGCCGATTCGCGGTCGTTCTGGGAGGCATCAGCACATGACGACGTTCGAGGATCGGGAGAAGGGGTTCGAGCGGAAATTCGCCCATGACGAGGAGCTGAAATTCAGGGCGACGGCGCGCCGCAACAAGCTGCTCGGCCTGTGGGCTGCCGAGAAGATGGGGCTCGCCGCAGACGCGGCGCAGACCTACGCGCGCGAGGTGATCAAGGCCGATCTTGCCGAGCCGGGCGATGAGGACGTATTCCGCAAGCTGCGGGCCGATTTCGATGCGCACGGCGTCGAGCAGTCGGACCACCAGATCCGCCGCATGATGAGCGATCTGATGAACGCGGCGGTCACCCAAATCGAGACGGAAGGCAAGGCCTGACGCCCATCCCATGCCCATGGATATCTTCCGCAAGGCCGCGCGGGAGGGCCGCACCCTCTTCAACGCCTGGCTCACGCTCAATTCGCCCTTCCTGATCGAGCTGATCGGGGAGGCGGGGTGGGATTGCCTCACCATCGACCAGCAACACGGGCTCGGCGGCAATGAGACCCTGCTTCAGTGCCTCATTGCCGCGCGCGCCGCGCGGTTGCCGGCGATCGTGCGCGTGGCGGAGAACGATCCTGGCCTGATCGGGCGCGCCCTCGATGCCGGCGCCCAAGGAATCATGTGCCCGCTCATTGCCAATGTTGAGCAGGCCGAGGCCTTCGTGCAGGCGGTGAAATACCCGCCCCGCGGCCGGCGGAGCTGGGGACCCTACCGCGCCCGGCTCGACTATGCGGGCGATTATTTCACCACGGCGAACGACTGGACCATCGCCTGCCCGCAGATCGAGACCAAGGGCGCGCTCGATCAGCTCGACGACATCTTGGCCCTTGAGGGCGTGGACATGGTCTGCCTCGGCCCCAACGACCTATCCGCCGCGCTTACCGGGCGCCTCGACATTTGGGCGCCCGAGGTCAAGGAGGCGATGACCCTCGTGTTGCGCAAATGCCGCGAGCGAAAGGTGATGGCGCTGATCTTCGCCAATGACGTGGCCTTCGCCCGGCCGCTCGTGGCCGCGGGCTGGGACCTCGTGGCCGTCGGCACCGACGCCGGCTGGTTTTCCCATGCGGCGGCGGAAACAAAGAAGCAGGCGAGCAACCCGGCATGATTTCCGCTAAGATGGATCAAGAGGGGAGTCGCGCCATGCATGCTATGCTCAAACTGCTCGTCGCTTGCGTCGTGCTGGCGCTCGGCATGAGCGCGGCTTCGGCCCGCGAGGGCAAGACGACCGCCGATCTAGCGCTACGCGCGGGGCCCGGCGCCAAACATGAGCTGCTGCTTACCATGCCGCCGGGCGCTTCCGTCGCGGTCGGGAGTTGCGCGCGGGGCTGGTGCAAGGTCTCCTGGAACAGCTATGCGGGTTATGCGAGCCAGAGCGGGCTTGTGCTCGTTCGCGTCGAGGCGGCCGCCGCGGAAGCCCCGAGCCGTCCCTTCCAGCCCGTCTATCCGCCCTATCCCTATCATGCCGGGCACTATCCCACGGCGGACTCCTATTACGACCTGCCGCCTTATGCGGACATCTCGCCCTCCTGGTACCGCTGGCGCTATTTCCTGACGCTGCGTGAGCACGGCCGCTATCGCTACGTCCCCTACGTCTTCAACCGCAGCAACTACCGCAACTAGGGGCTTCGGCGGCTAGCGCGCGCCGCGCTTGGCCGCGCCCTTGCCGAACACGCGGGCGAAAATCGTGTCGACGTGTTTGAAGTGATAGCCGAGGTCGAACTGGGCGCGCAGCGTCTTCTCGGTGAGGACTTTCGTCACCTCCTTGTCCTTGAGCAAGGTCTCGAGGAAGTCGCCGCCCGACTCCCACACCTTCATGGCGTTCTTCTGCACGAGACGATAGGCCTCCTCGCGCGACAGCCCGGCTTCGGTCAGCGCCAGCAGCACGCGCTGAGAATGAATGAGACCGCCGAGACGGTCGAGATTGGCGCGCATGCGCTCCGGATAGACCACGAGCCCTTGCACGATCTGGGTCAGGCGGTGCAGGGCGAAATCGAGGGCGATGGTGGCGTCCGGCCCGATCACGCGCTCGACCGAGGAGTGCGAGATGTCGCGCTCGTGCCATAGCGCCACGTCCTCGAGCGCCGGCATGGCATAGCCGCGGACGAGGCGCGCGAGCCCGGTGATGTTCTCCGCCAGCACCGGATTGCGCTTATGCGGCATCGCCGAGGAGCCCTTTTGCCCGGGCGTGAACTCTTCCTCGGCCTCGAGCACCTCGGTGCGCTGCAAATGCCGAATCTCGGTCGCCAGCCGCTCCACCGAGCCCGCCACCACCGCCAGCGTGGCGAAATATTGTGCGTGGCGGTCGCGCGGAATGATCTGGGTGGAGATGGGTTCGACTTTCAGCCCGAGCTTCTTCGCCACATAGGCTTCCACGCGCGGGTCGACGTGAGCGAAGGTGCCGACCGCGCCTGAGATGGCGCAGGTGGCGACTTCGTCTTTTGCCGCCACCATGCGCGCCCGCGCCCGGGCGAACTCCGCATAGGCATAAGCGAGCTTGAGCCCGAAGGTCGTGGGCTCGGCATGCACGCCGTGGCTCCGCCCGACGGTCGGGGTGAGTTTATATTCGAGCGCGCGCGCCTTCAGCGCCTTGAGCAAGGCATCGAGGTCGGCGATCAGGATGTCGGCCGCCTTAACCAGCTGCACGTTGAAGCAGGTATCGAGCACGTCCGAGGAGGTGAGCCCCAAATGCAGGACGCGCGCCTCCGGTCCCACATGCTCGGCGACGGAGGTGAGAAATGCGATGACGTCGTGCTTCACCTCCCGCTCGATGGCGTCGATGCGAGCGACATCGAAGCCGCCGCGCTTACGCACAGTTTGGGCGGCCTTTTTCGGCACGTGCCCGAGCGCGGCCATGCCGTCGGCGGCATAGGTCTCGATGTCGAGCCAGATGCGAAACTTCGCCTCCGGCTCCCACAGGCGGGCCATGTCTGGGCGGCTATAGCGGGGAATCATGCGTGCATGCAGGTCCGTACCCGCGAGTCGCGGGGGCAAGCGGAAGGTCTAGCAGAGCGAGCGCCTTGCCTCAAATGGCCAGGCGTCAGGCGGTGACGGGGCGGGCGGTCCGCGGCCCGAACAGGGCAAGATAGACCGCCGCCATGAGCACGATCAGCCCGGCGACCGGACGCAGCATGAAGAAAATGAAGGTGATGAGGTTGTCGTACGGCACCCAATAGAAGTCGGACAAGGTCCAGGTCAAAAGGCTCGGATGGTCCCATTGACTGAAGATCACCCTGAGCAGGGCGCCGAAGCTCACAAAGGCGACCACGAAGACGAACAGCGCAAACAGCATGCGCACGACGAAGCCGCGACTGGCCGCGAAGGACTGGACCCACCAGGCAGAGAGCGCGGCCAAGCCGCCCGCCAGGCCGAGAATCCGCAAGGTTTGCTGGGTTTGCTCGTTGGCGACGGTATTCGCCTGGGTGTAGTCGCCGACCACTGTGCCCTGCATGGAGATGCCGATGACGAACGCGAACAGGATCGCCAGGATGAATCCGACCACTTTGTCGAAGGTCACCTTTTCCACGACCGCCCCCTTCCTTGCCTCTTGCGCGAACTATGCAAGGGAAACGCGGTCCCTGCAATCCTCCCGCGGACTTGCTTGCGGCCATTGCTTGTGTAAGGTCCGACCCGCGCGACGTAACCAGGAGGCGAAAAGCCATGGCGTTCGATGATCTGGAGGCGGAGCTTGCGCTTCTCATCAACCAGATGGATACGCCGCCCGAAAACGCGCACGACCTTTATCTGCGCATTTTCGAGAAGCTGAACGAGTTCAAGGCGCTCGGCCTGCCGCTGCCCGACGATTGGGTGCGCGTGGAGAAGGAGCTCGAGGCTTATTTCGCCGCGCAGATGCCGCCTAAGAGCCCCGGCAAGAAGAGCTAGAGGCCTCGGTTACTCGGTGATCTGCTCGTAGGTACCCTTGGACCAACGGTAGACCGCATAAGGCGGCAGGTTCGGGTCGCCCTTGTCGTTGAACTTGAATTTGCCGATGACGGTGTCGAACTCGGTGTCGTTGAGCGCCTTCACCACATCCGCCTCCGCGACCGACTTCGCCTTCTCCGCCGCCTGCTTCCAGGCCTGTATCGCGGCATAGGTGTAGAGCACATAGCCCTCGGGCTCGATGCCCTTGTCCTTGAAGCGCTTGACCACCTCGGCCGCGGCCGGGTTCTTGCGCGGGTCGGGCGAGAAGGTCATGAGCGTGCCTTCGCCGGCATCGCCCGTGATCGACCAGAACTCCTGGGTGATGAGCGCGTCGCCGCCCATGAGGATGGTGGCGAGGCCCTGATCGCGCATTTGGCGGATGATCAGCCCGGCCTCGGTGTGATAGCCACCGAAATAGACGACATCGACATTGGCCTGCTTGAGCTTGGAGACGAGCGCCGAATAGTCCTTCTCACCGGCGGTGATCGCCTCATACATGACTTCCTGCTTTCCCGCCTCGTTCATCGCCTTCTTGGTCTCGTCGGCGAGCCCCTTGCCGTAAGCCGTCTTGTCGTGGACGAAGGCGATGTTCTTGTCGGCGAAATTCTTGGCGAGATATTTGCCGGCTACGCCGCCTTGCTGGTCGTCGCGACCGCAGACGCGGTAGATATTGGGGCCGGCGCGGTCGTCGGTGAAAGCGGGGTTGGTGGAGGCGGGCGAGATCTGCACCAGGTTGGCCTCGGCATAGACCTGCGACGCCGGAATCGAGGAGCCGGAGCAATAATGCCCGGCGACCAGCGCCACGCCGTTGCCCACCATCTGGTTCGCCACCGCCACCGCCTGTTTCGGGTCGCAGGCGTCGTCGCCGATTTGCAGATCGAGCTTCTTGCCGAGCACGCCGCCCGCGGCGTTGATGTCGTCCACGGCCATCTCGCCGCCATTCTTCATCTGCGCGCCGAAGGAGGCATATTGGCCCGTCACCGGGCCAACCACGGCAACCGGGGTCGTATTATCGCCGCCGCCGCTACAGCTTGCGATAATGGTTGCTGCGGCCAATGCGACGAGCAGCCCGGCAATCCGTCTCATGGTCGTCTCCCTTTAGAACCCGACATCACCATACAGCATTCTCGAGCGATCATGGCCCGGAGGCGCTAGCGCGCCTTCCAAGTAAGGGGGCTCGTCCGCTCGTAGAGCCAGCAATATTGCGTCACCATCTGCGTCGTGCGCATGACCCGGTAGCCGAGAATGGCTCCCGCGAGCAGCACCGCATAGGCGACGAGATAATAGTGAATGGACAGAAGCGTGCCGTTGAACAGCGCGTAATGGAAGAAGCGCACTGCTGCCGCGAGCAGCGCCATGTAGAAGAAGATGCGGGGGAATGGCTTCCAGGCCCGCGCCAGGCCGCGGCCCGACAGAAACGCGGCGCCCCCGCCCAAGATCACGGTGAGCACGAGGAACACCCACGGCCCGTCGTCGGACAAGAGGCTCATCGCGGCGCTCCCTGCCGCGTCGCCGCCCGCGCCCCGCCGTCGAGATAGGCCGTCTGGATTTCCTCGCGATTGAGCAGCTCCTTGCCCGTCCCCGACAGCGTGATGTGGCCGTTGACCATGACATAGGCGCGATCGGCGAGCCGGAGCGCATGATAGGCGTTCTGCTCGACGAGGAAGACGGTAAGGCCGTGCGCGTTCAGCTCTTTGATCACCTCGAAGATCTGCTTGACGATCAGGGGGGCGAGGCCGAGCGACGGCTCGTCCAAGAGTAGGAGCTTCGGCCGTCCCATCAGCGCCCGCGCGATGGCGAGCATCTGCTGCTCGCCGCCGGACAGCGTGCCGCCCCGCTGATCCTGCCGCGCCTTCAGCAGCGGAAACAGGGTGTAGACGCGGTCGAGGTTCTGGTCGAAGCCGTCCGCGTCCTCATGGGCGAGGATCGCACCCATCTGCAAATTCTCGAGCACGGTCATGCGCGGGAAGATGCGCCTGCCTTCCGGCGCCTGCACGATGCCGGCGCGTGCGATCAGATGGGTGGGCAGCGCGGTGATATCGTGACCGTCGAAGATGATCTTGCCCTCGCGGGCACGCGGTCGGCCGAAGATAGTCATCATCAAGGTGGTCTTGCCCGCGCCGTTGCCGCCGATCAGCGCCACCACCTCGCCCGCCTGGATGTCGAGGCTCACGCCGTGCAACACCGGGATGCGGCCGTAGCTCGCCGTCACGCGCTGGATCGCCAGCAGGGGCTCGCTCATAGCCCCACCTTGTGCTCTACCAGCGGCAGCTCATCGTCCGGCACGCCGAGATAGGCCGCGATCACCTGCGGGTTGTTGCGCACCTCCTCGGGCGTCCCGTCGGCGATCTTCCGGCCGTAGTCGAGCACCACGAGATGGTCGGAGATGCGCATCACCACGCTCATATCGTGCTCGATGAGCAGCAGCGCCACGCCGTCCTCCTTGCGGATCGAGAACAGCAGCGCGTTCAGCTCGTCGCTTTCGCGCATGTTGAGCCCCGCCGCCGGCTCGTCGAGGCACAGCAGGAGCGGCCGCGTGCACATGGCGCGCGCGATCTCGAGCCGGCGCTGGTCGCCGTAAGGCAACTCGCCCGCCGCGGTGTCGGCGCGGTCGACGAGGTGCACCCGCTCGAGCCAGAAGCGGGCAAAGTCGATGGCTGCCGCCTCCATCTTGCCATAGCCGCCAATCCCGAGAATTGCGCGTACGCCGATCGAGCTCGTGCCGGCGAGCGCCGCGTGCTGCGCCACCAGCAAATTTTCGAGCACGGTCATGCCGCCGAACAGGCGGATGTTCTGGAAGGTGCGGGCCACGCGCGCCTTGGCGTTGATGGCGTGATCGTCGAGGCGCTCGAGCAGAAAATGCCGGCCGTCCGGATGGGTGAGGTCGAGCATGCCCACGCTCGGCTTGTAGAAACCGGTGATGCAGTTGAACACAGTGGTCTTGCCGGCGCCGTTCGGCCCGATCAGCGCCGTGATGTCGTGGCGCCCCACCTCGAAGGAGACGTCGTCGACGGCGACGAGCCCGCCGAAACGCATGGTGAGGTGCTCGACCTTGAGCAGCGGATCGCTCTGCCACTCCCTCATGCGCGCCCCTCTTTGACGAGGCCGCCTTTGACGGCGCGCTTTTTGCCGAGGGTAATAGACGGCTCGCGCGAGCCGATGATGCCGCGCGGCCGCCATACCATGATCGCGACCATGGCCAGGCCGAACAGCAGCATGCGGTAGAGCGCCGGATCGAAATCGGCGCCGAAGATGAGTTTGAGCCCGGCGGTGTGCCGCAGCGCCTCGAAGCCGCCCACCATGACGATGGCCGCGATGGCGACGCCGAGCTGGCTGCCCATGCCGCCGAGCACGACGATGGCGAGGATGATGGCCAATTCGATGAAGGTGAAGGATTCCGGGCTGATGAAGCCCTGCCGCGTGGCGAAAAAGCTCCCGGCAATGCCGCCGAACAAGGCGCCGGTGGCAAAGGCGGTGAGCTTGGTGATGGTGGTGTTGATGCCGAGCGACCGGCAGGCGATTTCGTCCTCGCGCATCGCCTCCCAGGCGCGCCCGATCGGCAGGCGGCGCAGGCGCAGCGTCACCAGATTGGTGAGCAGCGCGAGCACGAAGATCACGTAATAGAGGAAGATGATGGCGTGCACCGGGTCGTAGGCAATGCCGAAGAAACTGCTGAACGTCGCGCCGCCGCCTTCCGCCGTGCGGGTGAGGGGCAGCCCGAAAAATGTCGGCTTGGGGATATTGGAGATGCCGTTCGGCCCGTTGGTCACACGGGTCCAATTGAGCAGGATGATGCGCACGATCTCGCCGAAGGCGAGTGTCACGATGGCGAGGTAGTCGCCTCGCAGCCGGAGCACCGGGAAGCCCAGCATGATGCCCCACAGCGCCGCGAGCAGCCCGGCGAAGGGTAGGCACATCCAGAACGACCAGCCGAAGGTGGTGGCGAACAGCGCGAAGGTATAGGCGCCGACCGCGTAGAAGGCGACGTAGCCGAGATCGAGCAGACCGGCGAGCCCGACCACGATGTTGAGCCCCCAACCGAGCATCACATAAGTGAGCACGAGGATGGCGAGGTCGAGGAGATAGCGCAGCGGCAGATTGAGGTGAAAAATCTTGTCGAGCGCATAGGCCACGATCGGAAACAGGGCCGCGGCGACCACCAGCACGAACGCGCCCGTTTGCGCCGCGGAGCTTTCCCGCGCCACGCGCGGCAGCGGAAATTTGGGCAGCGTCCACGGTAGCGGCCACCACACCGATTTCGGCAGCGTCCAGCTGCGGTTCCACCAGAAGAGACTGAGCAGGAGGCGTCCGGCGAAGACCAGGCCGACGGCGATGGCGAGCAGCCAGGGCCGGGGCCTGAGCCCGAGCCCCTGCACGTTGTCTACGGTCCGCACCCCGAGCGTGAGGCAGAACAGCGCGAAGGCGATCCAGGCGGCGATGATGGCGTCGGCCAGGGCGGCCTGGAGCCGGCTCAACGCTTTACCTTGCTCGGCCAAGACGCGTCACACCTTCTCGACTTCGGGGCGCCCGAGCAGGCCCGTAGGAAAGAAAATCAGCACGAGCGCGAGCATGGAGAAGGCGGCAACGTCCTTGTATTCGGGCCCGTGCGGCGCATAGGCCGACCAGAAGGTCTCGATCAGGCCGATGACGAGCCCGCCCAGCATGGCGCCCGGCAGCGAGCCGATGCCGCCAAGCACCGCCGCCGTGAACGCCTTGATGCCGGCGACGAAGCCGATGAAGAAGTCGATCACCCCGTAATAGAGGAGGAACAGGAGGCCGGCGACGGCGGCAAGACCCGCGCCGAGCACGAAAGTGAGCGAGATGGTTTGATCGACATTGACGCCTGACAGGGCCGCCATGAGCCGGTCCTGCTCGCAGGCACGTTGCGCGCGGCCCAAGGCGGTCCGAGTGATGATCAGCCAGAACACGCTCATGAGCACGAGCGTCGTCACCACGATCAGGATCTGGATGTTGGACAGGCTGACGACGAAACCGTTCTGCTCGAACAGTTGATAGCCGCCGGTAACCACGGGCGGCAGCGGCTTCACCCGCGCCCCTTGCGCCACCTGAATGAAGTTTTGCAGCACGATGGACATGCCGATGGCGGTGATCAGCGGCGCGAGGCGGAACGATTCGCGCAACGGACGGTAGGCGACGCGCTCCACGGTCCAGCCCCACACCGCGGTCAGCGCCATGGCGATGGCGAGCACGAGTACGAGCGCGAGCGGGACCAGTGTCACCCCGAGGCTGAGCACGGCAAGAAAGGCGATCAGCGCGATGAAGGCGCCCACCATGAAGATATCGCCATGGGCGAAATTGATCATGCCGATGATGCCATAGACCATGGTGTAGCCGATGGCGATGAGGCCATAGATCGAGCCGAGCGCGATCCCGTTGATCAGCTGCTGCACGAAATAAGCCATGAAACGGCGCCTGCCTCTCTCCCCCGAAAGGGCTAGCGTATCCGACCCCGACCCGCGGGCAAGCGCCGCGGGCGGCCGCTCTTCATAGCAAGAAGGGCGTGGCAACGCAGCACGCTTGTGTCTTCCGGCTCACAATTCAGAGCAGCAAATGCGAGCCGTCGCAAAAGGGAGGGTCGCCCGTGTCCTTGCAACCGCACAGCAGCGCGAGCTCGGTCCGCTCCGCCGTGAACATTAACGGCTCGATGCCGGTGCCGGCATGCGAGCCGTCGCAAAAAGGCTGCTTTTGGCTTCGTCCGCAGCGGCACCAGGCATAGCGCCTCCCTGCCTCGAGCTCGACCTGATAGGGGTTGAGTTGCGGCCGTTCGACCTCTGCCATGGCGTTGCGTTCCGTGCGGTTAAGGGTGCCGGGACCGCCTGCTTAGCCAATTCATCCCGGCCGCACAAGAAACGAGCAAGATGCTGTTGGCGGACGTTTGCGCGGCAAAAGCGCCCCGCACCGGCCAAAGCGCCCCCGATTTTCGGGACTTAAGTCCCCTCGCGTCTGCTAATTTCCGGGCCTTCCCTGGACGTGGAGAGGACGAGGCGTTGTGCCCGCCGAAACAGAAGCCTGACCCATCGGGCATCTCGCGCCAGAGTTTCCTGCACGGCGCCTTGGCGCTCGCCACCCTGCCGCTGCTGCGCCCCGTGCCGTCACGCGCCGCCACGCCGCTCGATGCCACCGAGATCGCGCCTGGCGTGTTCGTGCACCAGGGCCGCTACGAGATGCAGTCGCCGGACAACGAAGGCGACATGGCCAATGCAAGCTTCGTCGTCGGCGACGATGCGGTGGCGGTGATCGACACGCTCGGCAGCGCCGTGATGGGGCGCCGCTTGCGCGACTCCATTCGCGCCGTGACTGACAGACCGATCAAATATGTGATCAACACCCACATTCACCCCGACCACGTGTTCGGCAATGCGGCCTTCAAGGAGGACGCTCCCGTCTTCGCCGCCAACCGCAAGCTCGCCCCCGCGCTCGCCACGCGCGCCGAGCGCTATTTGACCATGAGCCGGACGAGCATGGGCCCCGAGGCGTGCGAGGGCATCGAGATCGTCCTGCCCACGCTCAATGTGGAGGGGACGCATCAGCTCGATCTCGGCGGCCGCACCCTCATCCTGGAGACCGAGCGGACGGCCCATACCGACAACGACCTCACCATCACCGACAGCGCGACCGGCACGCTGTTCATGGGCGATCTCCTTTTTTCGGTCCATGTGCCGACGCTCGACGGCTCGATTACGGGCTGGCTCGCGCTCATCGACGATTTCGAGCGCCGCAAGGCGCCGCGCGTGGTCCCCGGCCATGGGCCGCAGGCCATGGAGCTGCCGGCGGCGTTCGGACCGGAAAAGCGGTATCTCGCCGCGATCGCAAACGACATCCGCAAGCTCCTCAAGCAGGACGGGACGCTCGAGCAGACGGTCAAGACCGCCGGTTTCGAGGAGCGGGACGGCTGGCAACTATTCGACGATTACCACGTCCGCAATGTCACGGCGGCCTTCGCCGAACTCGAATGGGAGTGATAGAATGGGCGCCAAGGGAGGATAGGCCATGACCTACGTCGCGACGCCCCTCGGCCACGCCTGCACATCGGCGGCGTTCGCCGCAACGCTTCTTGTGCTGTTCGCCATGCCCGCCGCTTCGTCCGAGGATGCATGGCCGGGCCTGAAGCGCGATGTCTTCGGCGACCGCCCCATCGCCGCCGAGGATGGCATGGTGGTGCTCGATGCGCCGGGAACCGCCGACGACCCATCGCTCGTCCCCATCACCGTGCGCGTGCCGCCCTCGGTGCGCCAAAACCTGAAATCGCTGACCCTCATCATCGACAAGAACCCGATGCCCATCGTGGCGAGCTTCGCTTTCGGCCCGGCGGCGGGGAGGGGCGGCGAGCGCTTCCTCTCCACCCGCGTCCGCTTCGATTCCTTCTCCCATGTGCGCGCGATCCTGGAGACCGAGGACGGCAACTTGCATATGGCGAGCAAATTCGTGGCCGCCGCGGGCGGCTGCGCCGCCATGGACGCCAAGGACCCGGCCGTGGAGGCCGAGGGGCTCGGGCGCATGATCGTCAAGACCTTCGAGCCGGCGCTCAGCTCAAGTCCGCTCTGGTCGGCGCAAGTCATGCTCAAGCACCCGAACGCCAACGGCATGCAGCTCGATCCCAATACCGCCGATTTCATCCCCGCGCGTTTCGTCAATGCGATGACGGTGACGCGGGCCGGCGAAGTCGTGTTCAAGATGACCAATGGCGGCGGCTCGATCTCCACCAACCCCAATTTCCGCTTCAGCTTCGGGCGCGGACCCGAGAACGACCTCGATGTGGCGATCACCGACACGAGCGGCGCGGTGTTCACGGGAAAATCGGCACCCAGCGGGTCGTGACAGAGCGCGAGCGCCGATGCCCGCTCACGGCGCCTTACTCGAATAATAGATTTGCGCCTTGGTGAGAAACTCCTCGGGCTTCTTGAGGAAGATCTGTTTCGCCTGCTCGTTGCCGAAGCAGAAGGTCTTACCGTCGATCACGATGTTGATCGAGCAATCGGTCTTGATGTCCTTGCCTGTCGCCAGCCCCATGACGCATTCGCCGTCGAATTCGGGCGTACCGCCTTCCGCGGCGAACGCGGCGGGCGCGATCGCAAGCAAGGTCGCGGCGGCGAGGGGGACGAGACGCCTGGTCATGCCCATCGGCTCATTGTGCGACGAGAGCCCGGTGTCTGACAAACGAATGCGTTAATCGCCTGGTACGACTTCGCCCTGAAGATTGCCGGTAAGCGCGGCAATTCGTCCGCCGCTCACGACCACGTCATCTGCTTCCAGCAGCGACCAAAGAGCTTGTACCATTGGCCCATCCGGACCATAGAGGGCGAAAGCCCGCGCGAGGACCGCAAAATTCGGTCATAATAGCTCGGGGTTTGTCCCTCGGGGGCGGGGGAGGCATGAGGGGCGAAGCGTTGTCGGAGACGCCCTATGGCTGAGCTCATCTTCACCCTCCTTTGGCTCGGCGCCCTCTTCGCGCTCGCCATGAACCGGGCACCGTTGCGCATCTGGGCCGGGGCGATCGCGCTTTTCACCTTGAGCCTGCAGCTTGGGCTCGGCCACGGCGCTCTGCACGGTCCCCATTTCACGCTGTGGGCGCTGCTTGGCTGGGTCGTGGCCGGGCTTCTGCTCGCGGCGAGCTTCCCCGAGCTCAAGCGCAAATATATCGTGCTGCCCGCCTATCGGGCGCTCAAGGGCGTGATGCCCACGGTCTCGGAGACCGAGCGCGAGGCGCTTGAAGCCGGCACCGTCGGCTGGGACGCCGAGCTGTTTTCGGGCACCCCCGACTGGTCGAAGCTCCGCCGCGTGGCGCCGATCACGCTCTCAGCGGAAGAACGCGCCTTCCTCGACGGCCCGACCGAGGAGCTGTGTCGCAGGCTCGACGATTGGAAGATCCGCCACGAGCTGCATGATATCCCCGACGACATCTGGCGCTTCGTCTGCGACCACGGCTTTCTCGGCATGCTCATTTCCAAACCGCATGGTGGCTTGGGCTTCTCGGCCCAGGCGCAGTCGCTCATCCTCGGCAAGATTTCCTCGCGCAGCCCCGACGGCGTCACCATCGTCATGGTGCCGAACTCGCTCGGGCCGGGCGAGCTGATCGAGAAATACGGCACCGACGCGCAGAAGGCGCATTTTCTGCCGCGGCTTGCGCGCGGGGAAGAGATCCCCTGCTTTGCGCTCACCGGGCCGTTCTCCGGCTCCGACGCCGCCTCCATGCGCGATATCGGCATTGTCACGCGCGGCTTCTATGACGGCAAGGAGACGCTTGGCGTCCGGCTCACCTGGGACAAGCGCTATATCACGCTCGCCCCCAAGGCGACGCTGCTCGGGCTCGCCTTCCGCCTGTTCGACCCCGACAATCAGCTCGGCCGCGGCGAGGATATCGGCATTACGTTGGCACTCGTGCCGACCGACCATGCGGGCGTGGAGATCGGTCGGCGGCATCTGCCATGCGGGGCGTCCTTCCCCAACGGCCCGACCACGGGCAAGGACGTGTTCATTCCGCTCGACTGGATCATCGGCGGCGCGGAGCGCGCTGGCCAGGGGTGGCGCATGCTGATGAGCTGCCTCGCCGCCGGGCGCTCCATCTCGCTCCCGGCCACGAGCGCCGCCGCCGCCAAGGCGATGCTGCGCTCAAGCTCGGCCTATGCCCGCATCCGCAAGCAGTTCAATCTGCCCATCGGCTTCATGGAGGGGGTGGAGGAGCCGCTCGCGCGGCTCGCCGAGAACGCCTACCTGCTCGAAGCCGCCCGCGCCGTGACCGCCTCCATGGTCTCGGCCGGGGAGAAGCCCGCCGTCATCTCGGCGCTGCTCAAATATGTGTCCACCGAGCGCATGCGGCAAAGCGTCAACGATGCGCTCGACATTCATGGCGGCCGCGGCATTTGCGACGGTCCCTCCAACTACATCCAGGGCGCCTATCAGATGGTGCCGGTCGGCATTACCGTGGAGGGGGCCAATATCCTCACCCGCACGCTGATCACCTTCGCCCAAGGGGCGCTGCGCAGCCATCCTTATCTCTTCACCGAGATCGAGGCCCTGCAGGACGAGGACCGCGAGCGGGGCGTCGCGGCCTTCGAGCGCGCCTTTAACGGCCATGTCGCCTTCACGGTCTCAAACGCCTTCGGCGCCCTGTTCCACAACCTGACCTTCGGCGCCTTTGCCGGCGCGCCGCCCAATGCCGGCGCCACGCGCCGCTGGTGGCAGCAGCTCGCCCGCGCCTCGCGCTCCTTCGCCCTGGTCGCCGATCTCACCGTGGCGCTGCTCGGCGGCGGCCTCAAGGTGAAGCAGAAGATCACCGGCCGCATGGCCGACGCGCTGGCCGAGCTCTATCTGCTCTCGTCCATCCTTAAGCGTTACGAGGACGACGGCCGTCCCCACGCCGATCTCAAGCTCGTGGATTATGTGGCACAGAATTGCCTCTACCGCTTCGACCAGGCGCTCGCCGGCGTGCTCGACAATTTCCCCAATCGATGGGCGGCGGTGCCGATGCGGCTCCTGGTCTTCCCTTTGGGGCGCATGCGGCGCCCGGCTTCGGACCAAGAGGGGAAGGCGATCGTTCGCGCGGCGCTCGAGCCCGGCGAATTCCGCGACCGTCTCACCCGCGACATTTTCATTACCAATGATCCTGCCGACCGCATGGGATTACTCGAACATACGCTGCGGAAAGCCGTGGCTGCCGAGGATGCCGACAAGAAACTCGAACGCGCGATCCGGCGGGGCGAGGTCCGGCGCTACCACGACCGCGACTGGATCGCCGACGCGGCGGCTAAGGGCGTGGTGACGGAGAGCGAAGCCCGCGCGCTCGCCGAGTTGCGCGATCTCGTGGCCCGCGTCATCGCCGTGGATGCCTTCGACGCGGCCGCGGTGACGGGCCGCAGCGCCACTGAGCCGCCCGCCGCGAATCCGCGCCCGGCCACGTCCGAATCCATCGCCGCGGAGTAGGCGCAAGCATGGCGACCGCGCTTCCCACCCTGCACGATTGGCGTCTGAACGTGGATTACGAGGGCATCGCCTGGGCGGTGATCGACCGCGCGGGCGAGAGCATGAACTCGCTCGGCCGCCGTCCCACCGAGGAGCTCGCCGAGATCGTCAAATGGGCCGAGGACAGCGCGCTCAAGGGCGAGATCAAGGGCCTCGTGATCATGAGCGGCAAGGAATCGAGCTTCATCGCCGGCGCCGACATTCGCGAATTCGAGACCTTCGACACCGACCCCGCCCTCAAGGAGGTGGTCAAGCAGACGCTCGATCTGTTCGACCGCATCGAGCGGCTGCAAGTGCCGGTGGTCGCCGCCATCCATGGCTATTGCTTAGGCGGCGGGCTCGAGCTGGCGCTCGCCTGCCATTACCGCATCGCCGACCGCGAGGAGGCGACGCGGCTCGGCTTCCCCGAGGTGAAGCTCGGCATCTTCCCGGGCCTCAACGGCACGGTGCGCTCGATCGGGCTTGCCGGGCCGCTGGATGCCATGACGACCATGCTCACCGGCCGCATGCTGCGTCCGAGCGCGGCCAAGGCCATCGGGCTCGTCGATCAGCTCGTACCCACGCATCACAATCTGCGCTGGGCGGCGCGCAAGGCCGTGCTGCAGAAGCGCCGCTCGCCAGGCGCGCCCTGGTGGAAGAAGCTCATGGCGAAGGAGCCAGTGCGCGGGCTGCTCGCCAAGCAGATGCGGGCCAAGACCGCGGCCAAGGTGCGCGAGGACCATTATCCCGCGCCCTTCCGCCTCATCGATCTGTTCGAGAAATATGGTGACGATCCCGTGGCCATGCGCGCTGCGGAATTGGAGTATTTCGCTCCGCTGTTCGCGAGCGACACCTCGCGCAATCTGCGCCGCGTGTTCAAGCTCTCCGAGATGCTCAAGGACGAGGCGCCGAAGGACGGCTTCAAGCCCAAGCGCGTGCATGTCATCGGCGCCGGCACTATGGGCGGTGACATCGCCGCTTGGTGCGTCGTATGCGGCATGCAAGCGAGCCTGCAGGACCTCGATGAGGCGCAGATCAAGAAGGCGCTCTCCCGCGCCAAGAGCCTGTTCCGGCGCCAACTTCGCGGCAAGCAGGCAGTGGATGCGGCGGTCGCGCGCCTCATCCCCGACCCGTCCGGCAAGCATATCAAGCATGCCGATGTGGTGATCGAGGCGATCGTCGAGAAGCTCGACGTGAAGCAGAGCCTGTTCGCCACCCTCGAGGGCCATGTCAAGCCAGGTGCGGTGCTCGCCACCAACACCTCATCGCTCAAGCTCGAGGACATTGCCCACGCGCTGAAGGATCCGGGGCGCCTCGTGGGGCTCCACTTCTTCAATCCGGTGGCGCAGCTGCCGCTGGTCGAGGTCGTGCGGGGCGAGCAGACGCGCGAGGCGGAGATCCGCAAGGCGACTTCCTTCGTCACCGCCATCAAGAAGCTGCCGCTGGTGGTGAAGAGCTGCTCCGGCTTCCTCGTCAACCGCGTGCTCGCGCCCTACATGATGGACGCCGTGCGCCGGTTGGAGGAGGGGACGCCGCGCGACAAGATTGATCAGGCCGCGCTCAAATTCGGCATGCCCATGGGCCCCCTCGAGCTGATGGACCTGGTCGGCCTCGACATCGTCAAGCATGTGGGCGAGGAGCTGAAGCTTGCGCCCCAGCAGGAGACCACGCTCTCCCGCCTCGTCAGCCAGGGCAAGCTCGGCAAGAAGACGGGCGAGGGCTTCTATGTGTGGGAGAAGGGCAAGCCCAAGCGCGAGGACGTCACCTACGACCCGGCGGAGCTCGATCGCCTCGGCCGCGAGCTGGTCAAACCCATGCTCGACGAGGCTGAGCGCGCACTCGCCGATGGCATCGTCACCAATGCCGACCATGTCGATGCTGGCGTGATCTTCGGCACGGGCTTTGCGCCCTTCCGCGGCGGCCCGCTGCATTACCGGCGCACGGAAGGCGCCCGCGCGGCCGGCACCGCCGTGGCAGCGTAACGACAGGGACGGGAACAAGCCCATCATGGCGGAACAGAAATTGCGACGCGTGGCGGTGCTGGGGGGATCGCGCATCCCCTTTTGCCGCTCCTATACCGCCTATGCCGAGCTCTCCAATCTCGACATGCTGATCGCCGCGCTTGGCGGGCTGATCGACCGTTTCTCGCTGCACGGCGCCCATATCGACGAGGTCGTGGGCGGCGCCGTGGTCACCCACGCCAAGGATTGGAATCTGGCGCGCGAGGCGGTAATCGGCAGCGCGCTCGCCCCCACCACGCCCGGCATCACCATGATGCAAGCCTGCGGCACGAGCCTGCAAGGCGCCCTTGGGCTCGCCGCCAAGATCGCCACGGGGCAGATCGAAAGCGGCATCGCCCTCGGCTCCGACACCACGAGCGATGCGCCAATCGTATTCAAGCGGAGCTTCGCCCAGCGCCTGGTGCAGCTCTCCCGTGCGCGAACCCTCGGCCAGAAGCTTGCGACCTTCAAAGGCTTCACCCCGGCCGAGCTTGCGCCGCAGCCGCCCTCGACCTCGGAGCCGCGCACCGGGCTCGGCATGGGCGAGCATTGCGAGCTGATGGCCAAGGAATGGGGCATTACGCGCCAGGAACAGGACCTTTTGGCCTTCGAGAGTCATAAAAAGGCCGCGAAAGCCTACGACGACGGGTTCATGGACGACCTCGTCGTGCCTTGCGCGGGCGTCTACCGCGACAACAATATCCGCGAGGACATCTCGCTGGAGAAGATGGCCGAGCTGAAGCCGGCTTTCGACCGCTCCGGCAAGGGCACCATTACGGCCGCCAACTCGACCCCATTGACCGACGGCGCCGCGACCGTGCTCTTGGCTTCGGAGGAATGGGCAGCCAAGCGCAACATTCCGGTTGCCGCTTATCTCACCATGGGCCGCACGGCGGCGGTCGATTTCGTGGGCGGCGAGGGCCTGCTGATGGCCCCGACCGTGGCCGTGAGCGATCTCTTGCGCGAGACGGACCTTGCGCTTCAGGACTTTGATTATTATGAGATTCACGAGGCCTTCGCGGCCCAGGTACTGGCAACGCTCAAGGCATGGGAGTCCGAGGATTATTGCCGCGCAAGATTGGGGCGCGACAAGCCGCTAGGCTCAATCGACAGGACCTTGCTCAATGTCAAGGGCTCGTCAATTGCTTTCGGGCATCCTTTTGCTGCCACTGGGGCGCGAATTCTGGCAGTGCTGGCCAAGCTCTTGCAGAGCGAAGGGGGTCGGCGCGGTTTGATTTCCGTCTGCACCGCCGGCGGCATGGGCGTCGCGGCCATCCTGGAAGGGGTGGTGGGGCCCAAGGCGCCAAAGGCGGGAGAGGGCCAGGAGGCAATGGGTGTGGCTTAGCTCACGCTCATTTCGGACCAATAAGGGCCCAAAAAAGGGTCTATCAGGGACAGGGGGCAAGGGTGACGTGCCATGGCGCCGTGGGGGCGCCGGGCGTCGATTGATGACGAGGAGGTGCTCGTGAAGCATCGTACAATCGCTGCGGCAATGGGGCTTTTGACAGCTCTCCTGATTCCCGGCGGCCCAGCGGCCGCCAGCTCCGATCCGACCGGCTACTGGACGAAGCAGGAGGCGAGCGATTATCCCGCCAAGATGGAAATCCGCAAATGCGGCAAGGGACAGCTCTGCGCCAAGATCATCTGGCTGCAGGTCACGACCGACAGCAGGGGCAAGCTCCTGCATGACGTCCGCAACGAGGATCCGTCCATGCGCGACCGGCCGATTCTCGGCCTGCCGATCTTCAACGGCCTCTCCCCCGCGGAACCCGGGGTCTGGACCGGCGACATCTACAATCCCGAGGATGGCCACGTTTATAGCGACATCAAGCTCACCGTCGTCTCGCACAGCCAGATCGTGATCCGCGGCTGCAAGGCGTGGCTGTTATGCGGCGAGAAGATCTGGACGCGGACCTCGGCGCCGCCTGCCGCGCCCACCGCCGAGCAGCAAGAGGCCAAGGCTTCGGCCACGCCGACATCCAAGCCGCCAATGGTAGAGGCCGCGGCTGAAGGAACCGCGCCGCACCCGGCCCTCGTCGCCGCCGATCCGCCGTCGCCTCCCATGCCGACGCCCAAGCCCACCCATTCAGCGGCGCCGAACGCGCCTGAGACGCGAGAGGCCAATGCGGGCGGCGACCTGGCCGCAACCGAAAGCCTGCCGGGATCGCGCGGCGCGGCTCCTGCCGATGAGGCCAAGCCCGCGCTGCCCTCGCCATGGCAACACGCGGCCGTCGGCTATGACGTCTTGTTGACGGCGCACCCTCAATCGACGCCGTTCTCGAGTGACAGCGTGTCGAGCATCTTCGTCTTCATCCCGCACGTCGCGAGCGCGGCGGCAGCGAGCGACACCGTCACCGACGCCGCCCCCGAATCGCCGATTGAAGCGGCCGTGCCGCTGCCCGCGCCAAAGCCCGCTAAGCCGAAGGCGCCCTCAAGACCCCTTGAGGCGAGCGCCAGTGCGGACCCCCCCGTGGCGGCCGTCCCGGCGGCGAGGCCGAAGCCCAAGCCGAAGCCCGTCGTCAAACAGCCGGACGACGACCTGCCTTGGTTGCAGCACCCTTAAGGAGGCGAGCGACGAGGCTAATGGGAGTGTCGCGTCGGCCGATGCGCGTGCTCGGCCCGCAGCTCTTTCTTCGACAGCTTGCCGATCATGGTTTTGGGCAGCCCGTCGCGAAACTCGATCTCCGCCGGTAGCTCGAGCTTGGAGAGCTTGGGGCGCAGGAATTCGATGAGCTCGGCCGCCGTCGCGCTCGCGCCGTCCTTCAGCCTCACATAGGCCTTCGGCGCCTCGCCGCGATACGCGTCGGGGATGCCCACCACCGTCACCTCGGCGACCGCCGCATGGTCGTAGAGCGCATCCTCGATCCGCCGGGGATAGACCTTGAAGCCGGAGGCGTTGATCATGTCCTTGATACGATCGACGATGAAGACGAAGCCCTCCTCGTCCATGTAGCCGACGTCGCCGGTGCGGAAGAAGCGTCCGACGAAGCAGGCATCGGTCTCCTCCTGCTTGTGCCAATAACCCGGCATCACCTGCGGGCCGGCAATGCAGATCTCACCCGTCTCGCCACCCGGCATCTCGATCTCGGGCTCCTCCAGCGAGCGGATGGAGAGCTCGGTGCGCGGCAGCGGCAGGCCGATCGAGCCCTCCTTGGGCTCGCGGTCCATGGGATTGCAGGTGGCGACCGGGGACGTCTCGCTGAGGCCGTAGCCCTCCACCAAATGGCAGCTGCACAGTGCCTCGAAGCCGCGCTTCACCTCGATCGGCAGCGCCGCACCGCCGGAGATGCAGAATTGCAGCGAGGTGAGGTCGAAATTCCGGATGTGCGGATGATGCATGATGGCGTTGAAGATGGTGGGCACGCCCGGCATCATGGTGGGCCGCAGCTTGGTGATGAGCTTCAGCGTGTCGATCAGCTCGAATTTCGGCACGAGGATGATTTCCATGCCCTAGACTTACGCCGAGATTCATCACCGTGGTCATGGCGAAGACGTGGAACAGCGGCAGGATGCCGAGCACGCGGTCGTCCTGCGGTGGCCCCGGCCGCCACGCCGCGACTTGAGCGACATTGATCGTGAGATTGCCGTGGGTGAGCATGGCGCCTTTGGGCGTGCCCGTGGTGCCGCCGGTATATTGCAGCACGGCGACGGTCTCCGGCGTGACGTGCGGCCGCAGATAATGGCCGTCATTGGCGAGCAGGGTCTGCTCGGTCACGATCTTGTTCTTCACCGGCGAGGCGGCCACTTTGGCGAGCTTCACCTTGCGGGTGAGGGCAAGGCCAATCGATTTCAGCCGTGGGAGAAGTCCGGCGAAACTCGCCACCACCGCCGTCCCCAAGGCCCCGTCGGCAAGCATCGCCTCCACCTTGTCGAAGGTGGAGGCAAGGTCGAGCGTGACCATGATCTTGGTGCCGCTGTTGCGAATCTGTTCCTCGAGCTCTTCCAGGCTGTAAAGCGGGTTGAAATTGACGACCGTGCCGCCCGCTTTGAGGATCGCGAAGTAATAGATGACGAAGCTGGGACTATTGGGCAGGAACAGCCCCACCCGGGCCCCTTCACCCACGCCAAGCGCCTGCAATCCCTTGGCGGCCCGGTCTGACAGGGCGCCGATCTCGGCATAGCTGAGCCGGCGGCCCATGAAATAGGTGCAAGGCCGCGCGCCGTACGCCGACACGGCTTCGTCGATTACGCTGCCGAGCAGCCTTGGGGCGAGATCCATGCCCCAATCGATCCCCTTGGGGTAGGAGGCGAGCCAGGGGCGGGGTTTGGCCGAAGCCCGGCTCTTCTTGCTCGTGGCGGTCCCGCGCTTCGGTGGTGCCATGGGGATTTTTGCCGCTTTTCTTGGCCCTGCCTTATTCGAGGCAATTGGCCGCAGACGCTCTTGTTCGCTTTCGGCCAGTGATTATTATACCACGAGCGGCCTTTCGGGAGGCTTGAGTCGCCTCCTTTAGGCTGGCCTTTCGATTATGCTGAAACAGTGGCGTAGAAAGGCCTAAAAACGCCAATTTTGTTGGCGATTAGAGCGGCCGCGCCGGGAACAAACGGGGTTGGGACTGATAGACTCTGCAAGATTTTAAGTCTATTCCGATGGCTGACTTGCCCTCGGATTAGCTATGATCTAGCCCAAGGCCCATTGGACAGGACCCCGCACGGGGCAGGGAGAGCGATATGGATGATGTGGCGACCAAGATCATTGAGATTTTGCGTAAGAACATGAAGGACCCATCGAAAACCGTCACGCTCGAGACCCCTTTAAGTGAGTTGGAGATCGAATCCCTCGATCTCGCTGTGATTGTGTTCGATATTGAGGATACCTTTGGCATTGAAATCCCCTATAATGCGAATGAGGAGGTTGAGGCGTTCGCAACGGTAGGGTCTGTCGTCGATCGCGTGAAGAGCATCATCGCCGAGACGAAGGCTTCGGGCGCAGCAGCTTGAGCCAGCCATATCCGCTCGGGTTCTCCCTCAGCGTCGACGAGTTTGGAGCTACGGCTTAGCACTACATGACAAAATCTGATACGCGCCGGCGCGTTGTGGTCACTGGCCATGGCGTCGTCACTCCTGTTGGAACCGGTGTTGACCGTTTTTGGGCGGCGCTCAAGAACGGCGACTGCGGCATCCGCCAAGTCCAGAGCTTCTCCACCGAGGATCTCTACATCACCATCGCGGGTGAGGTTCCGGATTTCGATCCCAAGGAGCGCTTGCAAAGCAAGGCGCTGCTCCTCGCCGACAAATATTCCCAATATGCGGGTTGCGCGGCGCACGAAGCCGTCGCCATGTCCAAGCTTGAGACGCCGATCAAGGACAGCGAGAGCTATCGCAGCGCCTGCATCATCGGCTCGGGCGTCGGCGGCCTGACCACGCTCGAATTCTCTTACAAGATGCTGTTCAAGGAGAATAAGCGCGCCACCCATCCCTTGACCCTGCTCAAGGCGATCGGCAGCTCGGCCTCGGCCCATGTCAGCATCGAATACGGCATCAAGGGTCCGACCTTCGGCGTGGTGAGCGCCTGCTCGACGGCGACGCATGCGATCGGCCTCGTCTACCGCATGATCCGCGACGGTTCCGTCGATCTCGGCCTTGCCGGCGCCGCCGAAGCTTCGCTCAATTGGGGTGCGACGCGCGCCTGGCAGGCCATGCGCGTTCTGAGCCCGGATGGGTTGTTCCCCTTCGCCAAGCGGCGCAACGGCACCGTGCTCGCCGAGGGCGCGGGCATCTTGATGCTTGAGGAATATGAGCATGCCAAGGAGCGGGGCGCGCCGATCTTCGCCGAGCTGATGGGCTACGGCATGACCGCCGACGCGGCGGACATGGTCAACCCCTCGATCGACGGGGCCTCCATGGCGATGCAGATGGCGCTTGACGACAGCCGGTTGACGCCGAGCGACATCGATTATGTGAATGCCCACGGTACCGCCACCATGGTCAACGACATCAACGAGACGCGCGCCATCAAGCGCGTGTTCGGCAACGCGGCGAACAAACTCTCCATCTCCTCGACCAAATCCATGCATGGCCATTGCCTCGGCGCCGGTGGCGGCATCGAGGCGGTGGCGACGGTCAAGGCCATTGGCGATAACTTCGTGCCGGCGACCGTCGGCCTCGACGAGCCGGACTCTGAATGCGATCTCGATTACACGCCGAATAAGGGGAAGACACGCGAGATCAATTACGCGATGTCGAACTCCTTTGCCTTTGGCGGGCTGAACGCCGTGCTCGTGTTCGGGCCCCCGCCGGCCTAAGCGGCCACGCTCTGTTCGTGCGCCGCTCCTTCCGGCCTCTGCTTCTCCTGGTCATTGCCGCCATCGCGCTCGGAGCGCTCGGGGCTCTTGCCTTGCAGAGGCTCGACCAAGCGCGGGTGGAAGCCGCGATCGCCGCCGATGCCGACGCCATCTACCGCTCGCCGCAATCCTTCGTCGCCGGCAACCCGGAAGGCGAGGTGAGCGTCGTCGCCTTCTTCGACCACAATTGCCCGGATTGCCGCGTCGACATGCCGGCGCTCGAACAGCTCATCGCCCAAGACCCAGGCGTACGTCTCGTGCTGAAGGAGCTGCCGGTGCTCGGCCCCGATTCCGAGGCCGTGGCGCGCGTTGCCCTGGCGGCAAAGGCGCAAGGCAAATATTTTGCGTTCTACCAGGCTCTGTTTGCCGCCCGCGGCCGTATCACCAAGGATCGGGCGCTCCAGATTGCGGGCGAGCTCGGCCTCGACACCGCGCGGCTGGAACAGGACATGCAAAGCCCGAGCGTGACCGAGACGCTTGCCGATACCGAGGCGCTTGCTCATGCGCTTAAGGTGAAGGGCGTGCCCTTCTATCGTGCCCTTCTATCTCGTGGGCGACAGAGTGATGACTTCCGACCCGGCGCGGTTCTACGCGCGGCTCACCCAAGCCGTGGCCGCCGTCCGCCGCAATGGCTGCCGGCAGCGACGCCTGCTGACGAA
The DNA here is from genome assembly GCA_963820115.1 of uncultured Alphaproteobacteria bacterium. Classification (GTDB taxonomy): domain Bacteria; phylum Pseudomonadota; class Alphaproteobacteria; order Rhizobiales; family Methyloligellaceae; genus Methyloceanibacter. The sequence goes on along the minus strand of CAWFYP010000003.1, from coordinate 354,777 downwards.
GCGGTGCTAGATCAGCCCCAGCCCGCGGAAGCTCGCATGCCCCTGCTTGCCGACGATGATGTGGTCGTGCACGACGATGCCGAGATTCTTGGCCGCGGCCACGATCTGCTTGGTCATCTCGATATCGGCGCGCGAAGGCGTGGGATCGCCGGAAGGGTGGTTGTGCACGAGCACGATCGCCGTGGCCGATAGTTCGAGCGCGCGCTTGACCACTTCCCGGACATAGACCGGCGTGTGGTCGACGGTGCCCTTCTGCTGCACCTCATCGGCAATGATCTGGTTGCGCTTGTCGAGAAACAGGATGCGGATTTCGGACAATCGCTTGAAATTGCAAGCGCACGTCCCGACGGTCGATCCACCGCCTATAAATGCGAACGCCGCCCAAGGGCACCCGGGCGGCGTCGCGAAGGCAAAATCCGAAAAACCAGCTGCTGGGATGGATATAAGCTGGACGCCACATCGTCCGCAAGCGTTACAGCGGTCATTCGTTCTGATCCTTCTCGACGCGGACGACGTTGGAACATCGAGTTCAACGGGCTCGTGGTTGTCAGGAGGTCCCAAGATCCCGAGCTCGACTTGGCCCGCGTGCTCCAAGGGCCTTCTGAATTAGATGGAAGTAGAAACGTGGCCAAACGACCAAAGACCGGCGGCCGGAAGCGCGGTGTGAAAAATAGGCGCACTGTGGAATTGGCGCGCGCTCAGGCTGAGACGGCCGTAAAGATCGCCGAGGCGCTTCGCGAGGATGCGTTTTCGGGAGACGCGCATGCCCTCCTGATGGGCGTCTATAAGGACCAAAAATTGCCAATTGATCTGCGCGTGCAGGCATCAAAAACAGCGATCGGATATGAGAAGCCCCGACTAACCTCCGTCGAGGCAAAGGTTGAAGGGACAGTCGGTCTCGAGGAGCTGGTAAACATGAGTTACGCGAAAGATCGTGCATCGCCATGAGGCCGACGTAATGCTTCTCACCCACGGTGCTTGTCGCAGGCAGAGCAAGACAGGATTCACTTCTCAACGAAGGGGATGCCCATCACCTTACCAATGGCGTCGAGCCTTGCCTGGTCTCCGGTGTCCCAGCAGAGCTTCGAGGAGTCCGGCATGCTGAGCGATTGAACCTGCTTTAGAATTTCGGAGTAGCTTGATTGCCCCCCGCTTTGGTGCTGCCGAATAAAGCCCAGCAGATTGGCTTTCGCCAGAACGGCCCATCTTACAAGCAGCGCGTCTATACTCGTTAGGCCCAGCTCAGATGCCTTTTGACGAATTTTTGAGCACGTAGAAAAAAGCTTGATCCACGTGGCCTTATCTTTGAAGTCACCCACGTCGTCAAAATCGGCTCCTAAGGCTTTCAAAAAGCCAGAGCTCTTACCACACGTGTCAACCCCGGGGAGGCAATTGTGGGCCGCGCCCAAACTCAAATTGTTCAAGATGTCTTCGGCTGAAATGTGGTCGCCGTAGCTGCCATCAACGGCAATCGAAGCGCTACGTCCCTCGTACACTTCCAGGAAGCCTCCATCGTGACTCTTAGATACGGAGTTGAGTCGTGGTGAGCTTATAGCCAAATAGTAACCTACCCCGCTGTTGCCCAATTCTGCGTTCTTTCTTTCATCATCGCTGGCTTTCCGCACGGCGGTCAGCCTCGCCATGTACTGGACTGTTACAACGGACGTGCCAGTAAACAGCTTGTCCAAATCGGTAGCGAATGTGTTGGTGAGGGCCGCAACAGGCGCTGCAATCGGGACAAACCCTGGCCATACGGCGGCAGCGGAGAGGGCAAGTGCTGCAATTGTGGCCAACGAGGAGCTGGTTTGTTTGCCGCGCGTAGCATTGAAATGTAGCGTGTACTCTCCTTGCCCCGGCAAGAAGCCGGTATAGAGAAGATATGGCCCGATCTGATCGCTCACTGATTTGAACGTGCAGCCCTCCACTCGTTTTCCGGAGTCATCCGCGTTCGTCCCTTGGATAAACAGGGCACCAGCCGGAACGAAATTAACGGCCGTCGACCCGTCAACGCCTCTGTACTCGATGGAGATGTTGGTAGAGATAAATGAGCTTTCGAACAAATCACCGCTGCATCTCTCAAGCACATTTGTATCATGGAAGTGGTTCCTCACGACCATGAAGGTGTATACCTCTCCAGGCAAAAGCGTACTGTCCGGCCTGCCAACGCCAAACACGTTTTCCAGGACGTCAGCCTTCGACTTATGAAGCCTGACGTAACTGAGCTTCTGGTAAGGCGGATCGAGGAAGCCTGAGGGCAGCTCGGTGTCAATCTTCAGGGGCGGCCCGTTCGCCGCCAAGACGTTGGTGGCCAACGACAATGATATCAAGCTGTGGCCCAGCGCAGCCAAAAAGCCCAACCGCATGCTGCCCTCCCGAAGCGAACTCCTTCAATACACAATATCGAGTTGTGCTAATTCAAACTAGGCGCCAACCTTGGCAAGTTATCCTGACCGCGCTTCTCTTACAGAGAAGCTGTGGACCTCTCCGCCAAACTGAACGTCGATCCGATAGCTGGCGACACCATCGGCAGCCTCTGGCGGCGCATCGAGCACTACCAGGCCGCCAATCCACTCTCCGGGCAAAACCGTGTTGTCCTTGAGAATTGTGCTTTGAAGTTCACCTAGCCTCTGCTGCCCTTGCGCTTGAATGGCAGCAAAATTCTCAGCGGTTTGCGCGTTGTTGATGGCCTGTGCTGCGTATGCTCGACCAGGATCGTACGTCGTTGCTGAGTACGTGCCGGCCATTGTCGCTGAGGAATAGGGCCCGGATACGCGACCCGAGTAGCTTCCATAGGTGTTCGTATATCCGGCATTCGCCGCATTGATGGCGCCGGCCGCGCCCCCCAATGCGACAGCCACCGAGGCCCACGCCTGCTTACGCCGGACCTCGGCTGTCAATTCGTCGTAACTGAATACATGGATTGGTTCTGATTCCGCCGCTAACTCAGTCTGCGCGGCAGTTATGCCGGCCATCCGAAGGTCAATGGGTCGGTTGGAACGGTTGTAGACAGCGACGACAAATGCTGGTCTCGCTCCGCGACGCGTTTCCGCAGTCGCCGGACGCAACATCACAACTTGCTTTTGCGTGGAAATGAGTGTGGGGACGCCGTCGCGAGTTAGGGCTTGTTGGGACGGGTTTGCAGGGAGATGTGCTCGCTCGATGCACATCCTGACAGCGCCAGCAGGCCGATGATGGATAGCAACGTCCTCATCAACGCCCCCCGACATTGATAGGAGAGCTAGCGTATCAGCTGTTTATGGGGCGTGGCTACAACCTTAGCGGAAACTGCGGAAATCACAGGTTGTTTTGTCTTCACGTCTTCGCTCTTCGGCTATCGCTTAAGCCTTACTCCCGGCCGCTTGCTATCGGTGAACTCCACGCCGGCACGCTCGAACGCCGGACGTATGGGGGACGCGTGGCGGACGTGAAGCATAGAATTTTGAGCCGAAAGGAGAAAGTGAGCATGAACTACAGCATGCGGAACTGCTCCTTGTTCTCGAACCCCATGGCGGCCCGGCAATAGTCGAGCACCTGGCTCCAAGAATCGAGCACCGGCCGCTCGAACACCTCGCCGCGCATGAGCCTGAGCGCCGCGGCCCGCACCAGCTTGATCTCGGTGATGGCCGACTGCCCGAGCCCCGGCACCTCGCGCAACAACTCTTCCGGCGCGTTCACCGCCTCGGCGAAGCTGCCGAAGCGGGCGAGCACCGCCTTGGCGAGCGGCTTCGTGTCCCGGCGAGGCACCGCCCGGAACAGGATCAGCTCGAGCAGCTCATAGTCGGGGATCGCATCCGGCCCGCCATCGCGGAAGCGCCGTCTCAGCCTCTCGCGATGTCCGAATAATGTGGCTTACCGGCATCCTTGAAGCCCATTCAACCTTGGCTCGATTGGCGCTTGTAGGGCGGCTTGTCGAGGCCCGCGGGCGAGATGGTGAACACCTCGCAGCCGGTCTCGGTGACGCCAACGCTATGCTCGAATTGTGCCGACAGCGAACGGTCGCGGGTGACGGCCGTCCAGCCGTCCGACAAGATCTTCACCGGCGGCTTGCCGAGATTGATCATGGGCTCGATGGTGAACAGCATGCCGGGCTTGAGCTGCAGCCCCTCGCCGGGCTCGCCGTAATGCAGGATGTTGGGACGGTCGTGGAACAGGCGCCCCAAGCCATGGCCGCAGAAATCCCGCACCACGCTGCAACGCTCCCCCTCGGCATAGGCTTGGATGGCGGCGCCGATATCGCCCGTGGTGGCCCCCGGCCGCACCGCGGCCACGCCGCGCATCAGCGCGTTATAGGTGACGTCGAGCAGCCGCTCGGCTGCGCGGCTGATCTTGCCCACGCTGTACATGCGGCTCGAATCGCCGTGCCAGCCATCGACGATGAGCGTCACGTCGATATTGAGGATGTCGCCTTCCCGCAACGGGCGCGGCCCGGGAATGCCGTGGCAGACGACGTGGTTGAGCGAGGTGCAGATGGATTTGGGGAAGCCGCGATAATTGAGCGGCGCCGGGATCGCCCCATGGTCGGAGGCAAAGTCGAACACGAACGCGTCGAGCGCTTCGGTGGTCACGCCCGGCTCCACCTGCTCGACGAGAAGATCGAGCACCTCGGCCGCCAGCGCACCGGCCTTGGCCATGCCGGCAAAGGCGTCGGGCCCATGCAGCTTGATCTTGGCATCGCGCGCCTGACCGCGGGCGAATTCGAGGTTGGACATCTTGGCTTTCTGACGTGAATAACTGTCAGTGACTTAAGGTGAAATGGGCCGCCATGCAATGCCGGCTGGCGCAGCAGGTCGCGGCGGCCCGGTCCGGCCACTAGTCATCGAGCGATCGGCCCTGGCAGCGGCCAGGCAACGCGCTAGAACTCCCTGCTTAACAGATCCCGTCATGCCCGGCTTTATGCCGGGCATCCACGTCTTTTGGGCCAGCCACGACGCCTAAACATGCATGGCCGGGACAAGTCCGGCCATGACGGTGAATAATGCTGAGATGAAACGATAGCTTTCCAAAACGCCACCTATCTTGGTCCCACGCCTTGAGTGACGCGACCCCAAGCCCAAAGACCGTCACCGCCGCGCTGCTCGTGATCGGCGAGGAAATTCTGTCGGGGCGCACCCAAGACGCCAATATAGGCTATCTCGCGGCCTATCTCGGCCAGGTCGGCATCCATGTGCGCGAGGTGCGCATCGTGCCCGACGACGAGGCCGAGATCGTGGCGGCCGTCAACGCGCTCCGTCCGCGCTTCACCTATGTCTTCACGACCGGCGGCATCGGCCCCACCCATGACGACGTGACCACCGACGCCATCGGCAAAGCGTTCAGCGTGCCGGTGGAGATCGACCCCCGTGCGGTCGAGGCCATGCGCCAGGGCTATCGCGGCGGCGAGCTCACCCCGGCGCGGCTCCGCATGGCCCGCATCCCTCAAGGTGCCGAGCTGATCGACAATGCCGTCTCCCGGGCGCCGGGCTACATGATCGGCAACGTCATCGTCATGGCCGGCATCCCGCGCGTCATGCAGGTCATGGTCGACGCCGTGGCGCCGCGCCTCAAGAAGGGCCGTCCCATGCTCGCCCGCTCGGTGCGGCTCGACGTGGCGGAAGGCGACGCGGCCCCGGGCCTCGCCGCCATCCAGGCGGAGCACCAGGGCGTGCAGATCGGCAGCTATCCCTTCTTCGAGAAGAGCCGGCTCGGCACCTATGTGGTCCTGCGCAGCGTCGAGCGCGACAAGCTCGAAGCGGCGCACGCCGCGCTCTGGGCCCTGATCGAGAAGGAAGGGTTCAGCGCCGCTCCCGAGGACGCGAAGGCGGAAAAAGCGAATCAGTGATTCGGGGCTGCTAGGCCGCAGGCCGGCCTGGCGCGGCCGGGGTTCGCGCCTGCAACATGCGGCTCATGGCGCCGAGTAGCGCACAGGCCTCGGCGCCGCGCTCGGTCTCCCGCATGTTCTGCGTGAGCCGCGCGACGGCCTCATCGGCGGACTGGGGCGGTCCGATGAAGGCCATCGACCAATCCGGGAATTGTCGCGCCGCAATAGGCTCGGTGAGAATGAGGACGAGATCGTTATGCCGCTTGTCGCGCGAGATGCGAACATTATGTGTCCTCCACGTCGGCGCGCTCGCCTTCGAGCACTTGGGCAAAGTGATGCTCGGTGGCGAGCAGGGCGCCAGTGACCTCGGCGCTCTCATTGCAGCGCCGGGAGGTCAGCAGAAGGTCGGCGATCTCGCGCCGCTCCAGTGCCGGATCTTCGCTCAGGAGCGAGGTGCTCACATAGGCGAAAACGGAAGAGCGCCATAGCGTTGCCTCATCGCAAGGGGTCGCGAGGCGATGAGAATGCAGGCTGGTGATAAGTGGGGGGTTAACAAGAAAAGCTCCGGGGCGTAAGCGCCGGGGCTCGGGGGGACAGCATCCGCGCGCTTCGCGAGACCCTCATGCCGGCTTGACGCTGAGCGGCAAACCCCTGTGGCAACTCATAAAAAAGCGAAGGCGCGGGGGCTAACCCCCGCGCCTCACGTGCTTGACTATCTCTTCTTCTTAGCGGTCTTGCGGCGGGCGGTGCCCGTCTTCTTCGCCGTCGACTTCTTCGCGGCAGCCGTCTTACGCTTCACGGGTTTCTTCCTCTTCGCTACTGCCATGATGTCCCTCCTATCGGGCTGGCTGATGGTTGACCACTCTAGCTACATCCGCTTGTCCCTCCGCACGTGTCGCATTTAAGACACGTACCGTTGCGGACAAGGGTAAAGTTTCCGCATTCTCCACAAGCTTCCCCTTCATAACCCTTAACGCGCGCTTCGGCGATAAGATCTGAGGCGCCGCGCTCGGCGAGCGCCTCGACGGCACGAGCGACGTGCTCGGCCGTCGGCGATGCGGGGAGGACTTGGGATGCTGACGGATTGGCGAGACCTGTGGTGCGCGGTTGAGCGTCATCATCGAGTCTCGCCTGCAAAGCATGAGCAGATCCGCCGCCGCTTTGCGGTTTGCTTTGGCCCACGAGCTTACGCTCGCCGAGCCGCCCGCGCGTGAAGCCGGGCGACACGAGAGCCTCTGCCGAGCGCTTGCCCCCGACTGCGTCTCCAGAGCCAAGTGTCGTGTTGCCGATTTCGTTCGGATCAACATGAGCAAGCTCGTAGCGCCCAAGATAGGAAACTGCAAGCTCTCTGAAGAGGTAGTCGAGTATCGAGGTGGCGTTCTTGATCGCCTCATTGCCACGCACCGGACCTGCCGGCTCGAAGCGCGTGAAGGTGAAGGCATCGACGAACTCCTCGAGTGGCACGCCATATTGCAGTCCCACTGACACGGCGATGGCAAAGTTATTCATCAACGAGCGGAAGGCAGCGCCCTCCTTGTGCATGTCGATGAAAATCTCACCGAGTTGGCCATCGGCATACTCTCCAGTTCTTAAATAGACCTTATGACCGCCGACGACTGCTTTCTGCGTATATCCCTTACGCCGATCAGGCAAGCGCTCTCTATCGGCGCGCGCACGCATCCGCTCGACGATCCGCTCGACGATCCGCTCGGCGACGACGGTCGCGCGCTGCACCTGCGGCTGATCGGAGGCGATGGCGGCGAGCACTTCCTCCTGCTCGTCCTCCTCGTCGGCCAGGAGTTGAGCGTTGAGCGGCTGCGACAGCTTCGAGCCGTCGCGATAGAGCGCGTTCGCCTTCAGCCCGAGTCGCCAAGAAAGCAGATAGGCTTCCTTGCAGTCCGCGACCGTCGCCTCGTTCGGCATGTTGATGGTCTTGGAGATGGCGCCGGAGATAAAGGGCTGCGCCGCCGCCATCATGCGGATGTGGCTCTCCACCGACAAATAGCGCTTGCCTTTCCGCCCACAGGGCGAAGCGCAGTCGAAGACCGCCAGATGCTTGGGATCGAGCCCCGGCGCCCCTTCGAGCGTCATGGCCCCGCACACATATTCGTTGGCCGCCTCGATATCGCGCTTGAGGAAGCCGATCTCGGCCAAAAGATCGAGGTCTGGCGCGGCGAGCCGCTCGGGCGCAAGGCCCAAGACCTCGGTGCAGAAGGCCTCGCCCAGGGTCCATTTATTGAACACGAATTTGATGTCGAAAGCCGCCGCCACCGCCTTCTCGACCGCCTCGATCTTCTCCGGCGTGAAGCCGCGGGCGGCGAGCGATTCGGGGTTGATGCCGGGAGCGTCGGTAAGCGAGCCGCGTCCCACGGCATAATCGACGATGCGCTTCATAGCCGCCTCGTCATAGCCGAGCTTGCGCAAGGCCTCCGGCACCATGCGATTGATGATCTTGAAATAGCCGCCGCCGGCGAGCTTCTTGAACTTTACGAGTGCGAAGTCGGGCTCGATCCCGGTCGTGTCGCAGTCCATGACGAGGCCGATCGTGCCGGTCGGCGCGATCACCGAGGCTTGCGCGTTGCGATAACCATATTGGCGGCCGAGCTCGATCGCCCGGTCCCAGGCCCGCATGGCATGGGCGAGCAGCTTCGGCTCGGGGCAGGAGGCATGGTCGAGCGGCACGGGCGCGGTGGCGAGGCCTTCATAGCCACTGGCCTCGCCGCGTGCCGCGCGCGCATGGTTGCGTATCACGCGCAGCATGGGCTCGCGGTTGGGGCCGAAGCCCGGGAAGGCGCCGAGCTCACGCGCCATCTCCGCGCTCGTGGCATAGGCAACGCCGGTCAGGATCGCCGACAGCGCCCCGCCAAGCGCACGGCCCTCCGCCGAGTTGTAAGGGATGCCCGAGGCCATGAGCAGGCCGCCGATATTGGCAAAGCCCAAGCCCAGCGTCCGGTACTCGTAGGAGAGCTTGGCGATCTGATGTGAGGGAAACTGCGCCATGGTCACCGCGATTTCGAGCACGATGGTCCAAAGCTTGATTGCGTGCTCATAGGCCTCGACGTCGAAGCTCCCGTCCGCGTGGCGGAAGGCCATTAGGTTGAGCGAGGCGAGATTGCAGGCCGTGTCGTCGAGGAACATATATTCGGAGCACGGGTTCGATGCCCGGATCTCGCCGGCCGCTGGGCAGGTGTGCCAATCATTGATCGTGGTGTGGAACTGGATTCCGGGATCGGCGCACGCCCAGGCCGCCTCGCCGATCTGCTCGAACAAATCGCTCGCCTTGACCGTCTTGGCCACTTCGCCGGTCTTGCGGAAGGTGAGGTGCCAATCGGCGTCGCTCGCCACCGCCTTGAGGAACTCGTCGGTGACGCGCACCGAATTATTGGAGTTCTGGCCTGAGACGGTGCGATAGGCCTCCGAATCCCAATCGGTGTCGTAGGTCGGGAAGTGGATCGAGGTGTAGCCCTGGCGGGCGAACTGGATCACCCGGCGGACGAGATTGTCGGGCACCTTGGCGCGGCGCGCGGCTCTCACCTCCCGCTTCAGCGCCGGGTTGCGCTTGGGATCGAAGCAGTCGTCCCCGTCGCCCTCGCAATTGACGCAAGCCTTCATGATGGCGCCGAGCCGCTCGGCGAGCACCTTGGAGCCGGTGACGAGCGCCGCCACCTTCTGCTCTTCGGTGACCTTCCAATTGATATAGGCCTCGATGTCCGGGTGATCGATGTCCACCACCACCATCTTGGCGGCGCGGCGGGTCGTGCCCCCCGATTTGATGGCGCCCGCGGCGCGGTCGCCGATCTTGAGAAAGCTCATCAGCCCGGAGGATTTGCCGCCGCCCGAGAGCGGCTCGTTCTCGCCCCTGAGGCGCGAGAAATTGCTGCCCGTGCCCGAGCCATATTTGAACAGCCGCGCCTCGCGTACCCACAGATCCATGATGCCGTTCTCGTTGACGAGATCGTCGGCGATCGACTGGATGAAGCAGGCATGGGGCTGCGGGTGCTCATAGGCCGATTGTGAGGCCTTTACCTCGCCGGTGGCATAATCCACATAATAATGACCCTGGCTCGGGCCATCGATGCCATAGGCCCAATAGAGGCCGGTATTGAACCATTGCGGGCTGTTCGGCGCCCCCATCTGCATGGCGAGCATGTAGCGGAGCTCGTCGCGGAACGCGCGGGCGTCCTCCTCGGCGGTGAAATAGCCGGCCTTCCACCCCCAATAGGTCCAGGTGCCGGCGAGCCGGTCGAACACTTCCCGTGCATCGGTCTCGCCGCCGGAGCGTGCGTCCTCGGCCAGCTCCGCGAGCGCCTCCTCGTCGGGCACCGAGCGCCACAGCCAAGAGGGGACGGTATTTTCCTCGACCTTCTTCAGCCGCGTCGGCACGCCCGCTTTGCGGAAATATTTCTGGGCCAGGATATCGGCCGCGACCTGGCTCCAATGGGCCGGCACTGTGAAGCGCTCGAGCGCGAAGACGACCGAGCCGTCGGGGTTGCGGATCTCGCTGCCGCTCTCCCGGAACGGGATGGCGGCATAGGGTGATCTGCCTGGCTCAGTAAACCGTCTCTCGATCCGCATGTGTTTCCAATCCCCCGCGTTGCGAACTTATTGATTTAGAACCAGGGAACGTGAGGCGATTCGCCTCTGCACTCAACTTTGTCATCAATATGTAGGGAACTCACCCCTTAAATTCCACTAAATCCTGTGGGCCACCCTGGGGACGAGCTGTGAAAAAGCCCCCTCGGGACCGGGGCCGGGGAAGCGAGCCCGAGGAGCCCCAAGGCGCCGCTTACCTTTCATTTACGCAACCGACCGTATTTTTGCTCTGGCCTTGAGGGAGGCCGTGGGGGATTTCACGTTGAGTTCCATGTTGATGCATCGCGCGCTTGGCCGCGATCTCGATTCACTGGTCGTTGCCATCATCGACAATAAGCGTCCGATGCTCGCGGTGATGCGGGCCATGCTCGCCGCCATCGGCGTCGGCCGCATCGAGACCTTCGAGAGTCCGACCGAGGCGCTGGACGCCATACGCACCGATGTGCCCGACGTGGTCATCGCCGCCTCGGCGATGCAGCCCTTGACCGGGTATGCGCTGGTCAAGACCATGCGCGAGAAGGACGGCGACCCGCTTTGCTTCGTCCCGGCCGTGATCATGAGCACGCATGCGCGCCCGAGCCATGTGGAGGATGCGCTGCGCGCCGGCGCGCACCAGGTGCTCGTGCTGCCCACCTCGGCCAGCACGCTTTACCGGCGCCTCGACTGGCTGCTCCACGACGACCGTCCCTATGAGCTGGCGGGCGATCATTATGTCATCGCCGGCATGGAGCAGCGCCTGTCCTTGAGCCATCAGCGGCCGACCTATACGCGCCTCCGCGCGGCTGGCGCGCTCGCCGCTGCGCTGCATCGGGAGGAACCGCCGCCCGCCGGCGCACCGGCCGCTGTGGAGGCCGTCCCCGCGCGGGCCGCTCGGCGCTGATCGCTATCCCCAATCGGCTCCTTGGGCCGCAAATTGCCGCCCTGGACAAGCCTGTTTGGAAGAGGCCATAGTCCGCCCGGCTTTAGGCAATTTGCGCAAAACGCAAGGATCCATGGGACTCTTCACCGAGCTCTTTGCCTGGTGGACCGGCAACACCATCGGCACCCGCCTCTATACCTGGCGCAAGGGGAGCCGCGTCGGCTCCGACGGCTTCGGCAACATCTATTATAAGGAGCGGGGCGGGGGTCCCCGGCGCTGGGTGATCTATCGCGAGCTTGCCGAGGCATCGCTCGTTCCGCCCGCCTGGCACGGCTGGCTGCATCACACCGTCGACGTGCCGCCCGACGACGAGAATTACGATGCCCATCCCTGGGAAAAACCGCCACGGCCGAACCTGACCGGCACGTCGCTCGCCTACCGTCCGCCCGGCAGCACGTTGCACAAGGAGGGTGGCAAGCCGCCGCCCCTCGATTACGAGCCGTGGCGTCCGGAGTCCTCATGAGCCGGCACGAATCCTCGGCCCCGCAGCCGGTCCAGCGCTGGTCCGCCGACGACTACGCCCGCAACGGGCGTTTCGTCACCGATCTCGCCGGCGACGTATTCGCCATGCTCGACCCGCGAGAAGGCGAACGCATTCTCGATCTCGGCTGCGGTCATGGCGTGCTCACCGCCCAGATCGCGGCGTGCGGCGCCGACGTGCTGGGCGTCGATCTGAGCGAAGACCTGCTCGTTGCGGCGCGCGCACGGGGGCTGCGGGTCGAGGGGGCCGACGGGCACGCGCTTGGCTTCGACCGCGCCTTCGACGCCGTGTTCTCCAACGCCGCGCTCCATTGGATGCTGAAACCCGAGCTCGTCATCACCGGCGTGGCGCGGGCGCTTCGCCCGCACGGCCGTTTCGTGGGCGAGATGGGCGGCCATGGCAATGTGGCGGCCATCGCCACGGCGATGCGGGCGGTGGGGGCACGACATGGCGGCGATCCGGCGAAAATCGCCCCCTGGTTCTTTCCGAGCGTGGCCCAATATCGGCGCTTGCTCGAGGCGGGCGGCTTCAGAGTGGAGACGATCGCGCTCGTGCCCCGGGCGACGCCGCTCGCGACGGGCATCGAAGGCTGGTTGGAGACTTTCGGCCGGTCGTTCTTCGAGCAGTTCGCCGCGCCGCAATATGGGCAGGTCTTGGCCGAGGTGGTGGAGCTGTTGCGGCCCTCTCTATGCGACAGCGACGGCACCTGGACCGCCGATCATATAAGGCTGCGCTTCAAAGCCGTGCTTGAGGACTGACGCAAGGGGTCCCGCGATCTGTTGGCCACAGCAATGTCGCATTCGTTTAAGAGGTGAGGGCATGAATCAGCGATCTGATCGGCCGAGGGGCGGCAGGCTTGCCGTCGTCTTCCTGCTGGCGCTTGGGCTCCCGGCGCCCGCGCTCGCCGAGAAGATCCAGAATCCGATTGCCGTGTTCGCCGCCCTGGACAAGGTGACGGGCCGCATCTCGCATTTGGAAATACCGATCAATCAGACCGTGCAGTTCGGCGCGCTCAAGGTAACGCCCCGGGTCTGCTACACGCGGCCTCCCACCGAGGCGCCCCATACCGACGCTTTCGTCGAGGTGGATGAGACCAAGCTCACCGGCGAGGTGCAGCGCATCTTCACCGGTTGGATGTTCGCCGAGAGCCCCGGCCTTCACGCCGTCGAGCACCCGGTCTTCGATGTCTGGCTCACGAGCTGCAAGACCTCGGCCCCGCCGACGCCCGCGCCGAGCAATGAGAATTCGGCGGAAGCCCCGGCGCCAGCACCGGCTCCGGCTCCGGCGCCCGCGCCGCCGCCGAGCGCGCCGTCCAAGAGCCGCTGAAATTCGGGCCGTCCCACCTCGATCGCGCCGAAGCGGGCGAGATGGCCGGTCACGAACTGGGTGTCGAGCAGCTCGAAGCCGCCGAATTTAAGCCGCGCCACGAGATAGACCAGCGCGATCTTGCTCGCGTCGCGGGCGCGCGAGAACATGCTCTCGCCGAAGAAGGCGCGGCCGAGATGCACGCCATAAAGGCCGCCGATCAGCTGCTCCTCGTCATAGACCTCGACCGTATGGCAATGGCCGAGCGCGAACAGGTCGCGATAGAGACCGCGGATCCGGCCGTTGATCCAGGTCGAGCGCCGGCCTGAGCGCGGCGCGGCGCAGCCCTCGATCACGGCGTCGAAATCGTGGTCGATCCTGACCTCGAAGCCACCCCTACGGATGGTGCGGGCGAGCCGCTGGGGCACGTGCACGCGATCGAGCGGCAGGATGCCGCGCCGCTCCGGCTCGATCCAATAGAGCGCGTTGTCCTCGGCGTTCTCCGCCATGGGAAAGATGCCGCACGCATAGGCCTTGAGCAGGACCTGCGGCGTGATCTCGATCATGACGTCGTCGATAGAGGTCATGGCTTTGTCTTCGTGAGCGCGCGCCTAGCTTCGCGCGAGATGGGTCTCCAGCCAATGAATATCATAGAGGCCATTGGCGATGTCAGGCTCGGAAATGAGCGAGATAAAGAGCGGGATGGTGGTCTCGATGCCGTCGACGACGAACTCGCCCAGCGCCCGCTTGAGCCGCATCAGGCATTCGTTGCGCGTGCGGGCATGCACGATGAGCTTGCCGATCAGGCTGTCGTAATAAGGCGGGATAGTGTAGCCGGCATAGGCCCCGGAATTGACCCTGACGCCGAGGCCCCCCGGCGGATGGAAATGGGTGATCGTGCCCGGCGACGGCCGGAAGGTGCGGGCGTTCTCGGCATTGATGCGGCATTCGATGGCATGGCCGTTGAAGCGCACATCCTCCTGGCGCAGCGACAGAGGCGCCCCGGCGGCAATGCGGATCTGCTCGATGACGAGGTCGAGCCCGGTGATCATCTCGGTGACGGTATGCTCGACCTGCAGCCGCGTGTTCATCTCGATGAAATAGAATTCGCCGCCTTCATAGAGGAACTCCACGGTGCCGACGCCGCGATAACAAAGCTCGCGCATCGCCCGCGCTACGCTCTCGCCGATGCGCTCCCGCTCGCTCTGATTGAGCGCGGGCGAGGGGGCCTCCTCCCAGAGCTTCTGATGGCGGCGCTGAATTGAGCAGTCGCGCTCGCCGAGATGGATGGCATTGCCGGCGCCGTCGCCCAACACTTGCACCTCGATGTGGCGCGGATGGCTGAGATATTTCTCCAGATAGACGGTGTCGTCGCCAAAGCTCGCTTTGGCCTCGGCCCGGGCGGTAAGGATGGCAGGCTCGAGCTCGGCCTCGGTTTGGGCGACCTTCATGCCCCTTCCGCCGCCGCCCGCTGCTGCCTTGACCAGCACCGGAAAGCCAATGTCGCGGGCGAGTTTCCGCGCTTCGGCCATGTCGGTGATGGGCGCGTCGGAGCCGGGCACCACGGGGATGCCGAGCTTGGCCGCCGTCTCTTTGGCGAGGATCTTGTTGCCCATCAGCCGGACATGCTCCGGGGAGGGGCCGATGAAGGCGATCTCGTGCTCTTCGAGGATCTCGGCGAAACGCGCATTCTCGGCGAGGAAGCCGTAGCCCGGATGCACGGCGTCGGCGCCGGTGATCTCGCAGGCCGACACGATCTGCGGAATGTTGAGGTAGCTGTCCTTGGCCGGCGGCGGCCCAATGCACACGCTTTCGTCGGCGAGCCGCACATGCATGGCGTCCGCGTCGGCGGTCGAGTGCACCGCGACCGTGGCGACACCAAGCTCCTTGCAGGCTCGTTCGATGCGAAGCGCGATCTCTCCCCGGTTGGCGATCAGGATTTTGTCAAACATGCTGGGGGTGGGCGCCTAACCTTGCTCGATCACGGCCAGCGGCTCGCCATATTCCACGGGCTGTCCGTCGGTGATGAGGACAGCGAGCACGGTGCCCGCATGGGGGGCCGGGATGTGATTCATGGTCTTCATCGCCTCGATGATGAGGAGCGTCTGCCCGGCCGTGACGCGTGTGCCGACCTCGACGAAGGGGGGCGCGCCGGGCTCGGGGCTCCGATAGGCCGTGCCGACCATAGGTGAGGCCACGGTGCCGGGATGAAAGACGAGCTCCTCGGACTTGCCGTGCCTGCCCCCTTCGCGGGTTCCGGACTTGCCGGCCTCCGCCGCGACGGGGGTGGCCGCGGCTTTGGTGACGCGGGCCACCCGGATCTTCTGTCCCTCGATCTCGATCTCGATCTCGCTGAGGCCGGTCTCCTCGAGCAGCTGGGCGAGTTCGCGGATCAGGTCCTTGTCGAAACTGGCCTTCGTGGTCATCAGCCCGGTCCTGTCTTGCCGTCGTCAAGCGCGGCGGCGAGCGCCTCGATGGCGAATTCGTAGCCCTGAGGCCCAAGCCCGCAGATCACGCCCTTGACCGCGCGGGAGATATAAGAGTGGTGGCGGAAGAGTTCGCGGGTGAAGATGTTGGACAGATGGACCTCGACGGACGGGATCTCGCACGCGAGCAATGCGTCGAGGATGGCGATCGAGGTGTGGGTGAAGGCGCCGCCATTGATGATGAGGCCGGCGGCCGTCATGCGCGCCTCCTGGACCCAGGCCACCAGCTCTCCTTCATGATTGCTCTGGCGAAAATCCAAGGGAAATCCGAATGATGTAGCCTTCTGCTCACACCTGACGCGAATGTCATCCAAGGTCTCCCTTCCATAGACCTCAGGCTCGCGCGACCCGAGCAGGTTGAGATTGGGGCCGTTCAGCACATAGATCGGTTTCGGCATGGCGAGGGATCAAGCGGACGCTGCCCCCTTCGTCGCTGGCTCGGCCGGGGGAGGGGCCGGGGCCCCTTTAACAGTTTTTCCCGCGGCGAGCAAAAGCGCGCAAGGGGAGAGGCACCCGGTCCTTAACGCGGTCTGCTGGCTAGCAGGTGACCTTGCAGCCCTTCTCGCGCACCTCGGAAACGTTCTTGGTGAGCTGGTCGTATAAATCGTCGGGCGCACCCGGCACCACGCGGTCGCCGATGAGGTAAAGCGGCGTGCCTTGCAGATTGAGCTTCTGGGCGAGCGCCTTGCTCTCGTCCAGCGCCTTCTTGATGGCGGGATCGTTCATGTCCTTCTCGAGCTGCGCCACGTCGAGACCGAGCTCCTTGGCGATGGCCAGCGCCTTTTCCTTGTTGGCCTTTCCGGGCTCGGTGAACAGCTTCTGATGCATCTCGAAATATTTGCCCTGCTTGTGGGCGGCGAGCGCTGCCTTGGCCGCGTCCTCGGAATCCTCGCCGAAGATGGGTAGCTCCTTCAGCACCAGCCGGACCTTCTTGTCGTTGTCGACGAGCTTGACGATGTCGGGAAGCGCCCGGCGGCAGAACCCGCAATTGTAATCGAAGAATTCGACCACGCTGACATCGCCGTCGGGGTTGGCGGCGACGAAGGCGTCGGGCGAGCGGAAGATCTGATCGGCATTCTCGGAAATCGTCTTTTGTTGCTGCGCCTCCGTTTCGGCGGCCTGCCGCTTGTCGAGTTCGGCCGACATCTCGACCAGGATCTCCGGATGCTTGGTGAGATAATCTTTGACGATCGTTTCCACCTGAGCCTGATCGAGTCCTCCGGCCCCGCCGGCGAGCTCGCCGGGACCGCCACGCCAAAAGATGAAGTGAACCAGCGTGACGCTCACGACGGCGGCCACGATGGCGGCCACCAATCCGACGACCAGGCCTGATCTGAAATTCATGTTGTTACGCCTCCAGGGGGGTTTCATTATTCCTTCGGCATCTCGAAGGCGAGGATATCGTCGGCCTTGAGCCAGTTCGGCGTCCCGTTGGGAAAGCCGGCTTTGGCCCGCTGCGCCTGTTGCTTGGCAAGCTTCAACTGGCCTTCATAGAAATAGGCCTCGGCGGATGCAAGCTCCGCCTGCGCCATATATATCCGCCGCCCGGCTTCGGGCAACTTCTCCGCCTTGCGCGCATAGGCCGAAGCGAGCTGACGATAGCCCATCGCCGAATTGTCCTCGCGCGCGAGCGCCGTGCGCAGATTGGTGATCGCCTCGTCGACATTTTGCGGGGTCGGATTGCCGAGCAGCGCCTGGGCGAACATGACCCGGATCAGGGCCGCATCCGGAGCGAGCTCGACGGCCTTGCGCAACACCGGCACCGCCTCGGTTCCCCGCGCGCTCTCGAACAAGAATTGCCCCTTGATCTCGTAGAAATAGGGCCAATCGGGCTTGGCGGCGATGAGCGCGTCGAGCAGCGGCATGGCGACCTGCACCCCCGACTGCCGGTAGGTGGCGATCGCGCGCGCATATTGCGCCGGCAGCGTGCGGTCGCTCGGCGGATAGCGATTGAACACGGTCTCCGGCTTGTCGAGGAAACCGAAGAGCTTCGCCCGCATCAGATCGTGCCGGAATTGCAGCTCGGGCGGATCGACGTTGTTGTAATAGGGGCTCGAGGTGACGAGCTCCTGCAACTGGGCGAGACGTTGTTGCGGCAGCGGGTGGCTTTGCAGGAAGGGGTTGATCCCGGTGACGCCGATCATCTTGGTGGCGAGGGTCTGGAAGGCGTCCAGCATACCGCGGCCGGATTGGTGGGTGGCGGTGAGGAACTTGATGCCCGCCTGGTCGGCCGAGGATTCCTCGTCCTGCTGATAGGCGAGCACCATGCGCATGGCCGCGTCCTGGCCGCCATAGGCGACCCCCATGCCGGCCTGTCCGATATTGCCGGCGCTTCCGCCGGCGATCGCCCCCGCGGCCATGGCGGCAATGCCGAGGATTTGCAGCATCAGCGCCGCCGAACGCGCCTTGGCGATCTGATTGCGCAGCCGCGCCAGATGCCCGCCGGTGATATGGCCGCTCTCATGCGCGATCACGCCGATCACCTGGTTGGGCGTGGTGGCGGTCATCAGCATGCCCGCATGGATGAACATGTTGTGGCCGTCCACCACGAAGGCGTTGAAGGAGCGATCGTTGACGATGTGGATCTCGATGCCCTGCGAGCCGAGGCCCGCGGCGTCGAAAATGGGCTTGGCATAGGCGCGGATCAGGGTTTCTGTTTCGGCGTCGCGGATTATGCCCGCCGCTTGCGCCGTGGTCGTGCTCATGAGCACGGCGGCCAAGCTCGCCACGGCGGCGTTGCGAAGACGCCGTCCTGGGGTGAGATCAATCAATGAAGCCGAGACAGGCATGGGTCGACATGATTGTAAGGGCTGGGCGAGGTCAGGCCAATGCCAAGGACACCGCTGCGTCACTTTTTGCGTGCGGGCATTAGCCTGAAGCGGCCCACCTCCGCCCACGCATCCGCGCCGGCGATGAGGTTCGGGGTGCTCGGTCGTCGCCCCAGCCGCCTCTTTGCCCTAACCTGCACTGATTGGCTGCGAATGCGGCGACAAAGTGACAGGGCTCCGGGCCTCGGCATCAAGAAAATGCGAGCCTCGCTTGCCCGGAAGAAGATGTCGTGACCAGGCCCATGCCGTCCACCTTGCCCCGGCCCCTCCCGTCGCGGAGCAAGATCGATCCCTTCATCGTCATGGACGTGATGGGCGAGGCCAATGCGCGCGCAGCCGGGGGCGAGGACATCATCCATATGGAGGTCGGCCAGCCCGGCACGCCCGCGCCCCGCGCCGCGCGCGAGCGGGCCCAAGCGGCCCTCGCCAATGAGCGGCTCGGCTACACCGAGGCGCTAGGCCTTCCTGCGCTCCGGGAGCGCATCGCCCGCTATTATGGCGAGCGCTATGGCTTTGACGTGGCGGCCGAGCGCATCGTCGTGACCTCGGGCTCGTCGGCGGGCTTCGTGCTCGCCTTTCTCGCCATCCTCGCCCCCGGCGAGGAAGTGCTGCTGCCCTCGCCCGGCTATCCCTGCTACCGCCAAATCTTAAAGGCGCTGGGGAACCGGGCCACGCTTGTCGAGACCGGACCGGAGGGACGCTGGATGCCGACCGCTGCCGACGCGCGCGCGCATATCGGGCGCGCGGGCGGCGAGGGGGCGGCGGCCCTGCTGCTCGCGAGTCCCAACAATCCCACCGGCACCATGGTGGAAAGCGCGCGGCTCGATGGGCTCGCGCGCGCCTGCCGGAAGAACGCGCTGTGGCTCGTTTCCGACGAGATCTATCACGGCCTCGAATATGCCACCCCGGCGATGACCGCGTTGCAGAGCTGGGACGCCGCTATCGTCGTCAACAGCTTCTCCAAATATTTCAGCATGACGGGGTGGCGCGTGGGCTGGCTCGTGGTGCCGGAAGGCCTGGTACGCACCATCGAGCGGCTCGCCCAAAACCTCTATATCTCGCCCCCCGCCATCTCGCAGATTGCGGCGCTGGGCGCCTTCGACGCCATGGACGAGCTCGAGACGATCAAAGCCGGCTACGGTTCGAATCGCGCGCTGCTCTTGAACGAGCTGCCGGCGGCCGGGCTCGACGCCATCCTTCCCGCCGATGGCGCCTTCTATCTCTATATCGATGTGAGCGGGCTCGCCGCCGACAGCGCGGCCTTTGCGCGATCGATGCTGAAGGAGATCGGCGTCGCCATCACGCCGGGCATCGATTTCGATCCCGACCGGGGCCAGCGCTATGTGCGCCTCTCTTATGCGGGGCCGCAGGCGGATTGCCGCGAGGCGGCCGCCCGCATCAAGCGCTGGCTCAAGCCGAAATAACGGGTGAGGGCTCGGGGCAACCCGCCTTGCGCTTCAAGACCTAGCGCGACCACCAACCGCGGCGTGGCAGTCCGGCGGGCGTTTCACTTTCGATGTGGGCCTCAGGCGATGGCGTCGGCGACTGCGGTGCCGCGGCAATGGCGTCGAACTCCCCCCGTGGCTCGGGCTCCCCGCGCTGCCTGCTGCCATTATGTTGGCCATCGGACCGTTCGGCCCCTTGAGTGGCCTCGCTTGCCCGTGTCCGAACATCGTCCGGGCTGCGCTCGCGGGGCGTCGTCTCGCCGGGTTCGGCCTCACCGCGGGGCGCTTCCCCGTGGGGACGGGCGGCTTCGCCGGCTTCTCGAGCCGGCCCTCCCGCTTCGGCTGTCCCGCGCTCAGGCTGTTGCCCGGTCCTGCGGCGGCCGCCCCGGCGTCCCCGCCGGCGCGGCTTGCGCGCCTGACCCCCCGGATCGCCGCCGGTGCTCGGCCTCGGTGCCCGCTCGGTGGCGGCAATCTCCGAATCGCGCTCCTCGTCCTCATCCTCGCCATCGCCCAACTCGGCAGGCTCGAACCGGACCGGTGCGGTCGTCTCGGCGCCCTCATGTTCGTGCTCGCCGGGACGGCCGCGACCGCGGCCGCGACGACGGCGGCGCGAACGGCGCTTGGCCTGCTCACCCTCGACCTCGGCGGCTGGCGCCGCGGGCGCGGCGGGCCCAGGAGCGCCCGCTTGCGTCGGGTGGTGATGGGCCCAGTCCATATGCACCACGGCGCTCTCGCCATGGGTCAGCTCCGTCGCCGCGCCGCGCTCGATCACGAATTGCGGCACGTGCAAATCCTCGTCCGCCGTCACCGTGACGGGGATGCGGTAGCGCTGCTCGATGTCCTTCAGATGCGCGCGCTTCTGATTGAGGATGTAGAGCGCGACCTCCACGGCGGTGGTGGCGACGAGCGGCACCACGCCGTCGGTGATGAGGCGGTCCTCGATGGAACGCAGGATATCGAGCGCGACCGATTCGACCGAGCGCACGGCGCCGGTGCCTTGGCACATAGGGCACGCCGTGGTCGAGCCTTCGAGCATGCCCGTGCGCAGACGCTGGCGCGACATCTCCATCAGACCGAAATGGCTGATACGGCCGACCTGGATGCGGGCGCGGTCGTTGCGCAAGGATTCCTTGAGCCGCCGCTCGACGAGCCGGTTGTTGCGCCGCTCGTCCATGTCGATGAAGTCGATGACGATCAGGCCGGCAAGGTCGCGCAAGCGCAGCTGCCGCGCGATCTCTTCCGCCGCCTCGAGATTGGTCTTGAGCGCGGTGTCCTCGATATTGTGCTCGCGCGTCGCCTTGCCCGAGTTGACGTCGATGGAGACGAGCGCCTCGGTCTGGTTGATGACGATATAACCGCCCGACTTCAGCGTGACTTGCGGCGAGAACATCGCCGCCAGATGGCGCTCAACCTGGTGACGGATGAAGATCGGCTCGGGCTCCTTGTAG
The DNA here is from genome assembly GCA_963820115.1 of uncultured Alphaproteobacteria bacterium. Taxonomy (GTDB): domain Bacteria; phylum Pseudomonadota; class Alphaproteobacteria; order Rhizobiales; family Methyloligellaceae; genus Methyloceanibacter. The sequence continues at coordinate 333,475 of CAWFYP010000003.1, read as the reverse complement.
GGCTTCACGTTCTTGGCATGGCTCGGCATGAGCATGCGCATGAAGTCCTTGGCCTCGCGATAGGCGTCGTCGCCCGCGACCAGCACCTCGTCGATGTCCTTGTTGTAGAGGTCGCGGATCGACCGCTTGATCAGGCTGCCTTCCTCATAGACGAGGGTAGGGGCCGACGATTTGAGCGTGAGGTCGCGGACGTTTTCCCACAACCGCAACAGATAGTCGTAATCGCGCTTGATCTCCGTCTTGGTCCGCTGCGCGCCGGCGGTGCGGATGATGAGTCCCATGCCCTCCGGTACTTCGAGCTCGCCGGCGATCTCGCGCAGGCGCTTGCGGTCGGTGGGTTGGGTGATCTTGCGCGAGATGCCGCCGCCGCGCGCGGTATTGGGCATAAGCACGGTGTAGCGGCCGGCCAGCGAGAGATAGGTGGTGAGCGCGGCGCCCTTATTGCCCCGCTCTTCCTTCACCACTTGCACGAGGATGATCTGGCGGCGCCGGATCACCTCCTGGATCTTGTACGGACGGCCGCGCCGGCGCCGTGCCCGCTCGGGCACCTCTTCCAGCACGTCCTCCGAGCCCACCGATTCGACGCTGTCGGCGGCAACGTCGCCGTTGGTCTCGCCGACCGCGACGGGCTGGCCGACGATCTCCGCCGGCTCCGCCTCGTCGTCGTCGTCCTCATCCTCATGATGCGGGGCTTCCTCAGCCTCGTGATGCGCGGCTTCCGCCGGCGCATTGTCCTCACCCTCGTCCCCCTCGTCGGGTTCGGCCGGCCGCTCGGCCGGCTCGGACACCTCATGCACGAGATCGCTCGCTTCGAGCGCCACGCCAGGCTCGGGGGTCTCGTCGTCGATGTCGGCAATCCGCTCGACCGCTTCGGCCTTGGCCGCGCCGCGGTCTCCATCCCTGCCGCCGCCCGGGCGGTCAGAGGGGCGACCACGGCCACCACGCCGCCGCCGTCCACGCCGGCGCCCGGCCGCGGCGTCGTCCTCGGCGGCCTCGGCCGCGCTCGCGCGGCTCTGCTCTTCGGCCTCCTCCTCGAGCAAGGCCTGCCGGTCGGCAACCGGGATCTGATAATAGTCAGGATGTATTTCGGTAAAGGCCAAGAAGCCGTGGCGGTTGCCGCCGTAATCCACGAACGCCGCCTGTAAGGACGGCTCTACGCGTGTGACTTTGGCGAGGTAGATATTTCCGCGTAATTGCTTCTTGGATGCAGATTCGTAATCGAATTCCTCGACGCGACTACCCTTTATTACGACGACCCGGGTTTCCTCCGGATGCGCCGCATCGATTAACATTTTGCTTGCCATGTTGATTGTTCTCCGCCGCGCGGGGCTGGAGGGGCGGGGCGGAAGGCCGCCACACCGGAAGATTCAACTCCCGCGCGCGCCTGTGATGAATAAACCACGATTCGCTGCGATGACGCATAGGAGGCCATCCACCGGTCGCGCCGCATTTCATTAGCGGCAGCGGCAAAGCCCTGCTTTGCCAAGGGGTTGTTCCCATGTGTTGAACTTGCATCGCAATCCTCAAATGCCGCGATCCGCGGCCTGAGAAGCTCTTCCCGGCGGCCGCTGTCACCAGACCGCCGGTTTTCCGCGTGCCGGTCGTGCCTCGACGAGGCCGGGCGCGAGAAATCAATTCTGCCAATTCCCGCAATTGCCTGACGGCAGAGGGCGGTGGGCCCGACTCCCCTTGATGAGGTGAGTCACCCCTTATTACGTGCTTGCCGGGAGATTTGGCAAGCCCCTCGGGAAGGCCGTCCGCCATCCATTATGGCCCGCGTCGTGGTGATGAGCCAGGCGCCCCCAAAACGTCACAAGCTTCGCTTAACCAGCCCTCGCTAGGATTTTGCTCGAAAACGACTGATTTGCCGCTTGCCGAGAGGGCGGGGCAGACGGGGGCCTTCCCCGGCACGATGTGACCGTCCGCGACGGCACCGGGGCACCGGCGTCCGAAAGCAATTGGGCGAGGGATCCATGCAAAGAGAGCAGGCTTTGCGGATGCCGTCCCGGGAAGTGGCGCTCGCGCTCCTCCTGGCCGCGCTCGGGCTCAATGCCCCCGCGGCAAACGCGGCCCCGGCCAAACCCGCCATTGCCAACGACGCCCGGCTCGCCGGCGACACCACGCGCACCCGCTTCATCGCCGATCTCTCCAAGAAGGTGGATGTCAGCGTTTTTGCCCTCGACGATCCCTACCGCGTAATCGTCGATCTTCCCGATGTCGACTTCCAGATGCCGCCAGGCCTCGGCAAGGAGACGCGGGGCCTCGTCACCGGTTACCGCTATGGCCTCTTTGCGCCCGGCAAGTCGCGCATTGTGCTCGACCTGGCCGGACCTTTTCTCATCGACAAGGCCTTCGTCCTCGACGCGCGTCCGGACCAGCCCGCGCGCCTCGTCGTCGATCTCATCCCTACCGACCGGGCGACATTTCTCGCCAAGCTGCGCGAATTGAAGGGTGGGGCCGCGAGCGAGACCGTGCCGCCGGCCGCGGAGCCGCCCAAGCCGATCCTCGGTCCGCCGGTGGTGGTGCTCGATCCCGGCCATGGCGGCGTCGACCCCGGCACCATGAGCGCCGACGGCACCACCGAGAAGGAGGTCGTGCTCGCCTTCGCCAAGACCCTGAAGACGAAGCTCGAAGCCGATGGCCGCTATCGCGTCTTGCTGACGCGCGAGGACGATACCTTTCTGCCGTTACGCCAGCGCGTGGAATTCGCCAAGGAAAAGGGCGCGAGCCTGTTCCTGTCGATCCACGCCGATTCCTTTCCCAAGCGTGTGGCCGAAGCGAGCGGCGCCACGGTCTATACCCTGTCGGAACAGGCGTCCGACGACGAAGCAAAGGAACTCGCCGCCAAGGAGAACTTCTCCGATGCCATCGCCGGCGTCGAATTGCCGAGCGAATCGGACGAGGTGGTGGCCAATATTCTGATCGACCTCGCTCAGCGCGAGACGCAGAACCGCTCGGTGATTTTCGCCAAATCGGTGGTCGGGCAGTTGAAGGGCAATTTGCACGCGAAGGCGCTCAAATCGGCCGGCTTTCGTGTGCTGAAAGCCCCCGACGTGCCCTCGGTGCTGCTCGAGCTTGGCTTCCTCAGCAATCCCGAGGACGAAAAGCACCTGAAGGACGAGACTTGGCGCCAGAGCACGGCAAAATCGGTTGCCGCCGCCGTCGACAGCTATTTCGCCAAGCGCTTCGCCCGCGCGCCATTTTAACGCTTCCGCGCGCCTGCGGTGAATTGATCCCCCGATCACGCATTTCCAGGGACCCCAGCGTTTTGTTGCCATATTGTTGGCTAGGGTTGCCTCAAATGCTCCGCGTCTTTAAGAACGGGGACGGGTCGGAAACAGATCGATGGACATTACAGCTCCCATCCAGCCGCCGGAAGACCGGCGGCGTAGGCGGCGGCGCGGCGGTTTCCTGCTGCGCTTCTTGGGCTTTGTCTTCGCCGCCGGCATGATCGTGTTTGTCGCCGTCGCCGGCGCGGCGGGCTTCGTGTTGTGGAAGGTCTCCAAGGACCTGCCGGACTATGAGGTCCTCGCCAAATACGAGCCCCCGGTGATGACCCGCATTCATGCGAGCGACGGAAGTCTGATCGCCGAGTTCGCGCGCGAGCGGCGCATCTACGTGCCCTTCACCGCCATGCCCGACTGCGTGACCCACGCCTTCATCTCCGCCGAGGACAAGAATTTCTACCAGCATGGCGGCCTCGACATTCAGGGCATCATTCGCGCCGCCGTCACCAATTTGAGCTCCATGCAGTCGGGCGCCCGCAAGGTTGGCGCTTCGACCATCACCCAGCAGGTGGCCAAGAACTTCCTGCTCACGAGCGATCAGACCATCGAGCGCAAGCTGAAAGAGGCGATCCTCGCCATCCGCATCGAGCGCGCTTTCACCAAGGAGCAGATCCTCGAGCTCTATCTGAATGAGATTTATCTTGGTGCCGGCGCCTATGGCGTGGCCGCCGCGGCGCAGACCTATTGGGACAAGTCGCTGCCCGAGCTTACCACCGCCGATTGCGCCTATCTCGCCACGCTGCCCAAGGCCCCCTCCAACTATAATCCGTTCCGCTTTCCGGAGCGCGCCGTCTCGCGCCGCAACTGGGTGATCGACCGCATGGTCGAGAATGGCTACGTCACCCGCGATGCCGGCGAAGCTGCCAAGGCGGAGCCGCTTGGCGTCACCGTGCGTCAAACCGGTCCCAGAATCTTCGCCTCGGAGTTCTTCGCCGAGGAGGTGCGCCGCGACATCATCGACCTGTTCGGCGAGGACAAGCTCTATGGCGGCGGCTTGTCGGTGCGCACCACGCTCGATCCCGGGCTGCAGCGCATCGCCCGCGAGACCTTGGTCGGCGGGCTCACCGCCTATGATCATCGCCATGGCTGGCGCGGCGTGGCGAAGAAGGTCGAACTCAAGGGCGATTGGGGCAAGACGCTTGCGGCCATGAATGTGTGGCCGGACATCGATCCTTGGCGGGTTGCCATCGTGCTCGAGACGACCAAGGACAAGGCGGTGATCGGCTTGCGTCCGAATCGCACCGACACCGGCGTGCTGGAAAAGGCGCGTGAGCAAGGCGAGGTGCCGTTCAGCGAGATGCAATGGGCGCGGCCGAAGCTGCCGCGCGGCGGCATGGGCGCGTCGCCTCGCACCGTCGCCGACGTGCTCAAACCCGGCGATGTCATCTATGTCTCTCCGCGCGAGCCCAAGGAGGGGGAGAGCAAGGACACGGTCAAGGGCCAGTGGTCGCTCCAGCAGGTGCCCGAGGTGGGCGGCGCGATCGTGGCCATGGATCCGCATACCGGCCGCGTGTTGGCCCTCGTCGGCGGCTTCAGCTTCGCCCAAAGCCAATTCGACCGCGCCGTTCAGGCGCATCGCCAGCCGGGCTCTTCGTTCAAGCCGATCATCTACTCGACCGCGATCGACAACGGCTATACGCCGTCGAGCATCATCGTCGACGGCCCAATTTGCATCAGTCAAGGACCGGGCATGCCCGAATGGTGCCCGAAGAACTACGAGGCGGGCTCCTCCGCCGGTCCCTCGACCTTGCGCTTCGGCATCGAGCATTCGCGCAACCTGATGACCGTCCGTCTCTCCAACGAGATCGGTATGCCCATCATTTGCGAATATGCGCGGCGATTCGGCGTTTACGACAACCTGATGCCGGTGTTGTCCATGGCGCTTGGCGCCGGCGAGACCACGCTGTTGCGGATGGTCACTGCCTATTCGATGATCGACAATGGCGGCAAGCAGGTGAAGGCGACGCTGATCGACCGCATCCAGGACCGCTATGGCCGCACCGTCTGGCGCCACGACGACCGCGCCTGCGACAAATGCGCGGCGCGGCAGTGGACCGGCCAAGACGAGCCAGAGCTCGTCGACAACCGCAAGCAGATCATCGATCCGCTGACCTCCTATCAGATGATCCACATCATGGAGGGCGTGGTCCAGCGCGGCACCGCGCAGAAGCTCAAGGTTCTGCAGCGGCCGATCGCGGGCAAGACGGGCACCACCAATGACGAGAAGGACGCCTGGTTCATTGGCTATACGCCCGACCTCGTGGTGGGCGTGTTCATGGGCTTCGACAATCCGGCACCGCTCGGGCACGGCGAGACCGGCGGTAACGTCTCGGCACCGGTGGTGCGCGACTTTTTCAAGATCGCCCTCGCCGATCAGCCTCCCATCCCCTTCCGGGTCCCGCCGGGCATCAAGCTCGTGCGCGTCAACCTCAAGACTGGCTTGCCTGCCGGCCCCGGCGATAAATCGGCCATCATGGAGGCCTTCAAGCCGGGCCAAGAGCCGGTGGGCTCGGTCGTGAGCGATGACGAGGGAAGCGGCGAGGCGATGAATGCCGACGACAATACCGGGCAGCTGCCACCCGCGCCGCCTGGACCGCCCAGACCGCCCATGGCCGGGCCGCCACGGCCTTCGCAGGGCGTGTTCCCCGGCCCGGGCAACGACCGGGCTTTGACATCGGGCACCGGCGGCCTTTACTAGACACGGGAATCGTGAAGGCGGTCTGGCGGTCGGCGTTGCCACGCCCCACCGCGATCCCTTTTTCCTGCGAGAGGTAACGATGCGCGCTGAAACCGAGGCAGTCGTCAACGACATCAGAGAGTCCCTGGCCCTGCTCAGGAGGCACCTTTGACCCCGACAGGGCGAAGGAGCGACTAGCTGCGCTCGACCGCGAGGTCGAGGCTCCCAATTTCTGGAACGATTCGGCGCGCGCCCAAGGGCTGATGCGTGAGCGGCAGCAGCTCGAGGCGTCGCTCACCGCTTTTGCGCGGCTGACCCGTGAGCTCGACGACAATATCGAGCTCGCTGCGCTCGGCGAGGAGGAGGGCGACGAGGCGGTCGTGGCCGAGGCCGAGAGCGCGCTCAAACGGCTGCGCGACGAGGCGCACAAGGGCGAAGTCGAGGCGCTGCTCTCCGGCGAAGCCGACGCCAACGACACCTATGTCGAAATCCATGCCGGCGCGGGCGGCACCGAGAGCCAGGACTGGGCGCAGATGCTCGAGCGCATGTATATGCGCTGGGCCGAAGGGCGCCGTTACAAGGTCGAGATCATCGGCGAGCATCCGGGCGAAGAGGCGGGCGTCAAGTCGGCGACGGTGCTGATCAAGGGGCCCAACGCCTATGGCTGGCTGAAGACGGAATCGGGGGTCCATCGCCTCGTGCGCATCTCACCCTTCGACGCCAATGCGCGGCGCCACACAAGTTTCGCCTCGGTTTCGATCTATCCGGCGATCGACGACACCATCGCCATCGACATCGACGAGAAGGATGTGCGCGTCGATACCTACCGCTCGAGCGGCGCCGGCGGTCAGCACGTCAACACCACCGACAGCGCCGTGCGCCTCACCCATATCCCGACCGGCATCGCCGTCACGTGCCAGAACGAGCGGTCGCAGCACAAGAACCGCGCCACGGCATGGGCCATGCTGCGCGCGCGCCTCTACGAGGCGGAGCTGAAGCGGCGGGAGGAGGAAGCGCAAGCCGCGGCCGCCGCCAAGTCCGAGATCGGCTGGGGCCACCAGATCCGCTCTTACGTGCTGCAGCCCTATCAGCTGGTGAAGGATTTACGCACGGGAGTGGAGAGCACCAATCCGAGCGCGGTGCTCGATGGCGACATCGACCGCTTCATCGAGGCGGCTCTCGCCCAACGCATCCACAGCGATACGAAGGCTTAACCGACGCGCAAGCGCCGCGCGAGTCTAACAGGCGGAAATGGAATGACGCAGTGCTTCTATTCCGCCGCGCGATTGTGCTGCCCTTGGCCGCCGGCTGGCGCGGCGCCGCTTGAATCCGAAGCCCGCTCGGCCCGCTGCTCGAAAGAGGTGGGCTTTTCGGCGCGCGCTTCGCTGCGGTTCGGCTTTTCGGCCGGCGTCTCGGCCTTGCCCGGAGGGGTCTTGTTGGCCGCCATCGGATCGTCCGAGCGGCGGGACTTCCCCTCGAAATAGGCGCCCTGCTCGATCGCCAGGCTTTGGTGATAGATGTCGCCTTCGACGTGGGACTGCGCCTGCAGGGTGACCCTGAGACCGCGGATCGAGCCGACGATCCGGCCGCGCACGACCACGTCTTCGGCGATCACGCCGCCTACGATCTGCGATTTGTCGCCAAGCAGGAGCGAGCCGCAATGGACGTCGCCCTGGACCTCGCCATCGATCTGGATCTCGCCTTTGGACACCACGTTGCCCGTGATGGTCAGATCCTCGCCGATAATCGACGGCACGAGCTTGCTCGGGCTCGAACTGCGCGTATAGCTCGGCGGCCGCTCGGCGAAGGGCGTCGTGGTCTCGGTGCCGCTCGACGGCGGCCGATCGCCCAGTCTCGATAGGGTCTCGCCCTCGCGCTCCGGCTTCTTGGTGAACATGAGTACTGCCTCCCCAACTGAAAGAGATTACGCCCGCCGCGCCAAAACCGTAAAGCGCTCAAGACCGAGCGAAATCAGCGGGTCGAACGCTTAAGACCGCCGCAAGATAGCCCCCGCGGCCATGTTAAGACCTCAGCGACGATCGGGGCGCAGAATACCGCTTCACCTCCAGCTTGTCATGCTGCTTCTCGCGGCAGTTGCAGCCGGGAGGACGCGATAGACTGGGGCCGAGTTCGGGCCCGGGGGACCGCCTTCCTTTGGCCGATATTCGCCGCTCTTATGCGCAAGCTTTAACCTTGTCGTCGCCGGCCCTGGCATCGCGGCGTGACGATGGGGGTGTATCCAGGGGGGATGCCGCAAATTGCGCCATGAGCCGACCGTGGCATCGCCTGCTCCCGCGCGGCCGCCTGCGCACTTGGTTGCACGGGCTTCGCCGCGCGAGCCATAATAAGCGCCAGGGTGGCCCAGCGAGCCGATATTTCATGAACGAGCCGATCGCAGGTGCCCTGGACAAGCTGACGGAAGGCGGCAAGGCTCTCTTGACACTACCGGCGCGCGGCCGCGCACTCGTGCGCCGCGTACCCAAGCCGATCCAGCTAGAGTTCAAGAAATTTTCTTCGCGCGGGGCCCATCTCTGCCGCGAAATCTTCGCCGGTATCCTGGTTGTCGGCCTCATCGCCATTGTCGGCGGCTACGGGCGCTTGAGCCGGGGACCGATTTCGCTGCCAAGCCTGGTGCCGACGATCGAACAGGCGATCAACGGCGAGCTGTCCGACCTGCATGTGAAGATCGATGACGCGTTTCTCCAGCGTTCGCCCGAGGGGCCCGGCGTGCTGTTCCGGCTCCGCAACATCCGTCTCATCGACGCCAACGGCTCGATCGTGGCCCAAGCGCCGCTCGCCGCCATCGGCTTGAGCGGCGCCGCGCTTCTTGGCGGCCGCATCGCCCCTGGCAGCGTCGACTTCATCGGTCCAAGGCTGCTGTTGTTCTACACCTCCGATAAGGGCCTCTCCTTGAGCTTCTCGCGTCCGGCCAACGAGGAGGGCGAGGCGCTGATCCGAGGATCGTTGCCGGACCAAGAGCTGCGCCCCGTCGCGCCGCCGCCAACGGCGTCCGAGACCGTCATCAGCAAGCAGGGCCAGGGGCCGGACGGCCCCACCGGCCGCCAGCTCGACGTCACCCGCACCATCTCCGAGGTCTTCGAGCGCGCGCGCCAGGGCAACACCTCATACCTCGTCCGCTTCGGGGTGAAGAACGCGCTGGTCGTTCTCGACCAGGATGGCGCGCAAACGTCCTGGCGCGTCCCCGATTTTTCCATCGACCTCGAGCACCGCGGCCAGCGCAGCATCCTGCTCGGCCAGGCCAACATCGCCGCCAAGAAAGGCGATTGGCAGCTCGAAGTTCGCACCGAGCAGCGCACGAGGCGCCAGAGCCTCACCATCACTACCTTGATCAAAGAGCTCGTGCCTTCGGAATTGGCGGAGAATTTTCCGGGCATCGCCGCGCTCAAGGCATTCGACATGCCCATCACCGGCGAGACGAGCGTCGAGATGTCGAAATCGGGCAAGTTCCTCGCCGCCGAGGCCAAGCTCAAGGTCAATCGTGGCGAGATCGTTCCCCCTTGGGACCCCGACAACGCCATGCAGATCGATCGCGGCAATCTCGATGTGGTCTATAGCGAAGGCAAGAACGTAGTGGAGATCAAGCCTTCGACTTTGAGCTGGGGCAAGAGCCGCGCCACGTTCAGCGGCGAGTTCCGTGCCGTGCGCGAAAGCGAGGGGGCGCCCTCCTCATGGAACTTCAAGCTCAAGGCCGACAATGCCGTGCTGGCGGCGGAGGGGTTCGGGCTGACGCCGATGAAGGTGGATGAATGGCAGGCCGAAGGCAATCTTGCCGCCGACGGCCGCCGCTTGACCCTGACCCGGTTCATCATCCGCTCCGGCGCCGCCTCGATCGATCTCGCCGGCAATATTGCCGACGCACCGGGCTCGCCCGAGGTGCATCTCACCGGGCAGGTGAGCGCGATGCCGCTCGACACCCTCAAACAGTTTTGGCCGAAATTCCTGGCCGGGGATGCACGGAAATGGACCGGCGAGAGCGTCAAGGGCGGACAGGTGCTGGGCGGCAAGCTCAGCGTCGACTTGAAGGCGGGCGAGCTTGCGCAAGCGAAGCAGGGTGCCGAACTCTCGCCGGAGGCCTTACGCTTTGATCTCGATCTTGCCGACATGAGCATCAGCTATCTGGACAAGATGCCACCGGTGATCACCGGGGGGGCAAAGTTGCGACTATCCGGTACCACCTTCTCCGTCGATATTCCGCAAGGCACCATTACCCTGCCGTCGGGAGAAGAGCTCGCCTTACATGACGGCCGCTACTTCATCGCCGACCTGCGGCCGAAGCCGCAGATGGCCGTGATCAGCTTCAAGGCGAATGCCACCACCATGGCCTCGCTTAAGCTGCTGGACCACGAGCCTCTGCACTACATACAGGCGGTTGGCTTGCGCCCCGAATATTTCGGCGGCACCGCCACCGGCAGCTTCGCCTTCACCATACCGATGCGGGAGGATCTTGACTTCAAGGATGTCAAGCTGCGTGGCACGGCGCGCCTCGATAATGCGATAGCCTCGAACGTGGTCGGCGATATGGATGTCGAGGGGGGCGCGCTCGATGTGAACGTCACCGATCAGGCCGTCGACGCCCAAGGCGACATTTTGATCAAGGGCGTGCCGGCAAAGCTTGCCTGGCAGCGCCTGTTCTACGCCCCCGACGACCGCCAGCCGCCGATCCGGATTAGCGCAACCCTCGACGAGGCGGCGCGTGACAAGCTCGGTATGAAGGTGAACCACCTGGTTCGGGGCCCGTTGCCCGTGACCCTTTCCGTGGTGCGGTCCGTGAATGGCGCCGAGACGGTAAGCATGCAGGGGGACCTCACCAATGCGCAGCTGATCTTCGGCAATATGGGATGGACCAAGCCCAAGGGGCGCCCCGCCACCATCCAGTTCGATGTCGCCAAATCCGCGGACAGCTCGACCGACCTCAAGAACCTGAACATCTTCGGCGACGACATCGCCATCAAGGGTTCAGTCTCGCTCGATCCGGAGCAGCATCTGAAGTCCTTCTATTTCTCCGATTTCTCTTTCGACTTCATCACCCATGTGGAGATCACCGCGGAGGTGAAGGAGGACAACGTGCTCGCGGTCGAGGCGCACGGCCCGACTTACGACGGCAAGCAGTTCTTCCAGTCGCTGTTCTCGGCCGGCCAGCTGGCGGACGACACGCCCAACCCCAACGACGTTTTTGACCTCGACTTGACCGCCCGTCTCGGCACCGTGGTCGGCTTCTACGATACGACCGTCCAGAACGTGCAAGTGAGTCTGAAGAAGCGCCACGGCCAGCTCGTGGCGCTCGACGCCAAGGGCCAGCTCAACGGCGGGGAGGGCATGGCGGTACAGCTCGAAAGCGGCAGCCACGGACGGGTGCTCAAGGCCGAGGCTCATGACGCCGGCGCCGCCTTCCGTCTCGTCGGCTTTTATCCCAAAGTCGATGGCGGCGAGGCCTCGCTGGAGGTCAGTCTCGACACCGGGGAGCCTGGAACGAAGAGCGGCACGCTATGGGCGCGGGACTTCGTGCTCCTCGGCGACTCCGTGGTGAGCGACGTGCTGGCCGATCCCCATGCGCAGGCTGCGTTCGGCACTCACAAGCAGCACACCGTCCAGACGCGGCTTGCCATCAACCAGCTGCGCGCGCCCTTTGCCGTCGGCAATGGGCAATTCATCTTGAACGACGCTTATATGAACGGTCCGGTGCTCGGCGCCACTATGCGCGGCGGCGTGAACTTCAAGGCGCAGACCGTCGATCTCGGCGGCACCTATGTTCCGCTCTACGGTCTGAACTCGGCGCTCGGCCAGATTCCCGTCCTCGGCGGCATTTTCGTCGGGCGCCAGGGCGAGGGGCTCGTCGGCATCACCTTCACCATCCAGGGCAAGCTCGACGACCCGAACGTGCTCGTCAATCCGATGTCGGTGCTGACGCCGGGCATCTTCCGCCAGATCTTCGAGCGGCCGATGGCCGATTCGGTCTCCACCTCGAGCTTCGGCGCGCCATCCTCGCCGCCGCGGCGCTAAAAGCCTCACACCGGCCGGATCAGCGCGTGTCGTTTCTTGCCGAGCGAGAGCTTGATCACCCCTTCGGGCGTAACATCGGCAAGCGTGAGCAGCCGCCGCTCGTCGGTGACGATCACGTCGTTGACCTTGAGCCCGCCGCCTTTGATCTGCCGGCGCGCTTCGCTGGTCGAGGTGACGAAGCCCACTTGGGTGTTGGCGGTGAGCACGCCGAGCCCTTTCTCGAGCTCGGCCCGCGGCACCTCGAAAGTCGGCAGCGCGGCGTCGATGGTCCCCTGCTCGAAGGTGGCCCGAGCCGTCTCCGCCGCGCGATCGGCGGCCTCGCGGCCGTGTAGAAGCGCCGTGGCCTCGGTCGCGAGGACCTTTTTCGCCTCGTTCAACTCCGCCCCTTCGAGCCGTTCGAGCTTGCCGATCTCGGGCAGAGGCAACTCGGTGAACAGCTTGAGGAAGCGGCCGACATCGGCGTCCTCGGTGTTGCGCCAATATTGCCAATAGTCGTAGGCGCTGAGCATATCGGGGTTGAGCCAGACTGCGCCCGCGGCCGTCTTGCCCATCTTGGCGCCCGACGCGGTAGTTAAGAGCGCCGTGGTGAGCCCGAACAGCTCGGCGCCCTCGGTGCGGCGGCCGAGCTCGATGCCGCCCACGATGTTGCCCCACTGGTCCGACCCGCCCATCTGCAAGCGGCAGCCTTCTCTTCGGTAGAGCTCGACGAAGTCGTAGGCCTGCAGCACCATGTAGTTGAACTCGATGAAGCTCAAAGGCTGCTCGCGCTCGAGCCGTAGCTTCACCGAATTGTAGGTCAGCATGCGGTTGACGCTGAAATGGCGGCCATAGTCGCGCAGGAAGTCGATATAGTTGAGACGGTCGAGCCAGTCGGCATTGTTGACCAGGATGGCGTCCGTGGCGCCCTTGCCAAAGCTCACGAATTTGGCGAACACCGATTGGATGCCGGCGATATTGGCGGCGATCTCGGCATCGCTCAAGAGCTTGCGCTGCTCGTCCTTGCCCGACGGATCGCCGACCTTGGTGGTGCCGCCGCCGATGAGCACGATCGGCCGGTGCCCGGTCTGTTGCAGCTTGCGCAGCATCATGATCCCGAGCAGATTGCCGACATGGAGGCTCGGCGCCGTGCAGTCGAAGCCGATATAGCCGGTAACCGGCCCGGCTTTGCCGAGCGTATCGAGGCCCGCTTCGTCGGTGACCTGATGCAAATAGCCGCGGGTCTCGATCTCATGCAGGAATTCGGATTTGCGTTTGGTCATGGCGAGGCCGGCGGATCGGCGAGAGCGGCGTGGTCCTGAGCAAGGCGCGCCCGCACGGGCGGGCACCAGCCTGTATCAGGTTTGCGCAGGGATTGCACGGCAGGGGAAGCGGCGGTGAGCAGCGTGGTCACGACCATTGGCCTGATGAGCGGCACGTCCATGGACGGCATCGACGTGGCGCTCGTGGCCACCGACGGCGAAAAGACGCTCTTCCGCCGCGCCAGCCTCACTTATCCTTATGCGCCGCAGGAGCGCGCGCGCCTGGCCGAGGCGGTTGCCGCCGCGTGGCGGCTGTTGGGACCTGAGGCAAGCCGGGAGGACGAAGCCGGCGACCTGGCGCTGCTCGCCGATGTCGAGCGGGAGATTACGGCCGCCCACGCCGAGGCGATCAAGGATTTCCTCGAGACTGTCGGGGTGACCCATGATGAGGTGTCCGTCGTCGGCTTCCACGGCCAGACCGTCTATCACGACGCGTCGCGCCGCATCACGCGCCAGCTCGGCGACGGAGAGGCCCTGGCGCGTGCCACCGGCATCGACGTGGTCTACGACTTTCGCGCGGCCGATATTGCCGCGGGCGGCGAGGGAGCCCCGATCGTGCCGGTCTATCACCGCGCGCTCGCCGACGCCGGCGGGCTGGAGCGCCCGCTCGCCGTGGTCAATCTCGGCGGGGTGGCCAACATCACCTTTATCGGCGCGGACGGCGCGCTGATCGCCTTCGACGTCGGGCCCGGCAATAGCCTCCTCGACGACTGGATCGCCGCTCGGACCGGCGCCGTGTTCGATGCCGGCGGCGCGCTGACGCGCAGAGGCCGGGTCAATCCCGCGGTGCTCGCCCGGCTGATGGCCCACCCCTTCTTTACGCGGAAGCCGCCCAAATCGCTGGACCGGCGGGATTTCCCTGAGCTCACGGCGCCCGAGCTTTCGACCGAGGACGGCTTGGCGACGCTCGCCGCTTTCACCGCCGAGGCGATCGCCGCGGCTCGCGCGCTGCTGCCCACGCCGCCGCGGCACTGGCTGCTGGCCGGGGGAGGGGCTCGCAATGTGGCGCTGGTCGAGGCCATCCGCAGGGCGCTCGACGCGCCCGTATCGCTGGCCGACGAGATGGGATGGTCGGCCGATCATCTGGAGGCCGAAGCGCTCGCTTATCTCGCGGTACGCTCGCTCCGGAAGCTGCCTTTGACCTTCCCCGGCACGACCGGGGTGACGCAGCCTTTGACTGGCGGACGGCTGGCGCGAGCGCCGCGGCGCTAAGCCGCCGAACTCGGTCCGCTTCTTCCGTTTGCCGAGGCGCTTGTCGAGATAAGCGTCCACCACCTCCATCAGTCCGTCCATGCGGCCTTCGAAGAAATGGTTGGCGTCGGGCACGATGGCATGGTCGACGACGATGCCCTTCTGCGTCTTGAGGCGGTCGACGAGACCGCGTACCGCTTCCGTCGGCACCACCCGGTCCTTGGCGCCGTTCACCATCAGCCCCGAAGAGGGGCAGGGGGCGAGGAAGGTGAAATCATAGAGGCTCGCCGGCGGCGCCACCGAAATGAAGCCCTCGATCTCCGGCCGCCGCATCAGAAGCTGCATGGCGATCCACGCGCCGAAAGAGATGCCCGCGATCCAACACGAGCCGGCGTCGGTATTGTAGGTCTGCATCCAGTCGAGCGCGGTGGCGGCGTCGGCCAACTCGCCGGGCCCGTTGTCGAACAAGCCTTCGCTCCGCCCCACGCCGCGAAAGTTGAAGCGCAACACGGAAAAGCCGCGCCGTTGGAACGCGTAATAGAGGTGGTAGACCACCTGGTTGTTCATCGTGCCCCCATATTGGGGGTGCGGATGCAGGATGAGCGCGACGGGCGAGTTGGGCGCGGGATTGTGGTGGTAGCGCGCCTCGATCCGCCCCGCCGGGCCGCTGATATTCACCTCGGGCATGAACCACTGACCTCGAAAAGAAATTCCGGCGACGAGCACGAGACTTGGGACGAACGAAAGGAGTTTTAAAGGCCTTCCGCCGCCGCCAAACTTGACTTCGACGCCTGGGAATCCTATAGAAATTAAGATTAGAACTGTTCCAAACAAAGTGTGCTTCGGCACACTGCCGCGTTTGGAGCCATCCATCTTCGGGTCGCGCTTCTTAGCATGCGCGACGGGGGCTCGTGCAAGCGCTAAGGGGCGGCCTTGAACCGCCAACTTGAGTACCGCATGACCGAGCGCGCTTACCTCGACTACAACGCCACGGCACCTTTGCGTCCGGAAGTCCGCGACGCCATGGTTGCCGCGCTGTCGGCCTATGGCAACCCGTCCTCGGTCTATGCCGAAGGACGGCAGGCCCGCGCCGCGATCGAATCCGCCCGCGACAAGGTCGCGAGCCTCCTGCGCGCGCGGCCGGAGAATGTGATCTTCACGAGCGGCGGCACCGAGGCCAATGCGCTTGCGCTCGCGCCTGTCGAGCAGGACCAGCCCCTCTATGTGAGCGCGGTGGAGCACCCCTCGGTGCTTTCGGGCGGCCGGTTTTCGCCGGCGCGGACGGCGCGCCTTCCGGTCACCCAGGATTGCGTGATCGACTTGGATTTCCTTGCAAATGAGCTTGCCCGGCACCAATTACACAACAGAGCAAGACCGTTCGTCGCCCTGATGGCGGCCAATAACGAGACCGGAGCCTTGCAGCCAGTCGCCGCGGCTGCCGCGATTGTACGTGAAGCGGGCGGCATCCTCCTAAGCGACGCCATTCAGGCCGCGGGCAAAGTGGCCCTCGATCTTGAAGCGCTTGGCGCCGATCTCGTCAGCCTGTCGGCGCATAAGCTCGGTGGCCCCAAAGGCGTCGGCGCGCTCGTGCTCCGCGATCGCGTCACGGTCGATCCCCTGATCAAGGGCGGCGGCCAGGAGCGCCGGCGGCGGGCAGGCACCGAGAATGTCGCGGGGATCGTCGGCTTCGGCTTTGCCGCCGCGATCGCCGCTGCCGAGTTGGACCAGGCGGTGGAGATCGCCGGCCTCCGCGATGAGCTCGAAACGCGCGTGGCGAAACTCGCGCCGGAGGCGGTGGTGCTGTCGCAGAATGTGGCCCGCCTGCCCAATACGAGCCTGATCGCGGTCCCGGATACCAAGGCCGAGACCCTGGTCATCGGTCTCGATCTCGCCGGCGTGGCGGTGAGCGCCGGCAGCGCCTGCTCCTCGGGCAAGGTCGAGCCGTCCCATGTGGTGAGCGCCATGGGGAGAGCGAGCGAGCTGGCCGGGAGCGCCATCCGCGTGAGCCTTGGATTTGGCACCACGCGTGCCGATATCGAGCACTTCATTCATGCCTGGGGCGTATTGATCAAGCGCCTCAGGGACAGCCGCCAGGCGGCTTAAGAGGCAAGAGGATTTGAGGTAGCGCCATGCCCGCTGTGCAAGAGACTGTCGCCCGCGTTCGCGAGGTCGACGTCGACAAGTACAAATACGGCTTCACCACCAAGATCGAGTTGGTCAAGGCGCCGAAGGGTCTGTCCGAGGACGTGGTGCGCTTCATCTCGGCCAAGAAGGGCGAGCCCGACTGGCTGCTCGATTGGCGTCTGGAAGCCTATCGCCGCTGGCTCACCATGACCGAGCCCAATTGGGCGAATGTGCAGCACCCCAAGATCGACTATCAGCAGCTCTATTACTATTCGGCGCCCAAGAGCACCGAGGGACCGAAGAGCCTGGCCGAGGTCGATCCGGAGCTGCTGCGCACTTATGAGAAGCTCGGCATTCCGTTGCGCGAGCAGAAGATGCTCGCCGGCGTGGCGGTGACAGAGGGCGAGGAGGATCGGCCGACCGACCGCCGCGTTGCCGTCGATGCGGTGTTCGACTCCGTCTCGGTGGTCACCACCTTCAAGGAGGAACTGGGCAAAGCCGGCGTGATTTTCTGCTCGATGTCGGAGGCGGTACGCGACCATCCCGAGCTGGTGAAGAAATATTTGGGCTCCGTCGTGCCCATCACCGACAATTTCTTCGCCACGCTCAACTCCGCGGTGTTCTCCGACGGTAGCTTCGTTTATGTGCCGCCCGGCGTGCGCTGCCCCATGGAGCTCTCGACCTATTTCCGCATCAACGAAAAGCAGACCGGCCAGTTCGAGCGCACCCTGATCATCGCCGACAAGGGCGCCTATGTCAGTTATCTCGAAGGCTGCACGGCGCCGATGCGCGACGAGAACCAGCTCCATGCCGCTGTGGTCGAGCTCGTGGCCCTCGATGACGCCGAGATCAAATATTCGACGGTGCAGAACTGGTACCCCGGCGACAAGGAAGGCAAGGGCGGCATCTATAATTTCGTCACCAAGCGCGGCGATTGCCGCGGGCCCCGCTCCAAGATCTCCTGGACGCAAGTGGAGACCGGCTCCGCCATCACCTGGAAATATCCGAGCTGCATCCTGCGCGGCGACGGGTCACGCGGCGAGTTTTATTCGATCGCCATCTCCAACGGCTATCAGCAGGTCGATAGCGGCACCAAGATGATCCATCTCGGCCGCGACACGTCGAGCCGCATCATCTCCAAGGGCATCGCCGCCGGCCACTCCAACAACACCTATCGCGGGCTCGTCTCGGCGCATCGCCGCGCCGCCAACGCGCGCAATTTCACCAATTGCGATTTGCTGCTCATCGGCGACAAATGCGGCGCGCACACCGTGCCCTATATCGAGGCCAAGAACGCGTCGGCCACCTTCGAGCACGAGGCGACCACGTCGAAGATTTCCGACGACCAGTTGTTCTATTGCCTAAATCGCGGCCTGTCGGCGGAGGAGGCGGTGGCGCTCATCGTCAACGGCTTCGTGCGCGACGTGCTGCAGCATCTGCCCATGGAGTTCATGGCCGAGACGCAGAAGCTGATTGGCATCAGCCTCGAGGGGAGCGTTGGATAACCGTCCATGCTGAAGATCCATAATCTGCACGTCACCGTCGATGGCCGCGAGATCCTCAAAGGTCTCGACCTCGAACTGCCTTTGGGCGAGGTCCACGCCATCATGGGACCTAACGGCTCGGGCAAGTCGACGCTCGCTTATGTGCTCGCGGGCAAGGAAGGCTACGAAGTTACTGCCGGCTCCATCACCTGGAATGGCCAGGACGTGCTCGCCATGACGCCGAGCGAGCGCGCCGTCGCCGGCCTGTTCCTCGCCTTCCAATACCCGATCGAAATTCCCGGCGTCGCCACCATGACGTTCCTGCGCACGGCGGTGAACGCGGTGCGCAAAGCGCGTGGCGAGGGCGAACTCTCCACTCCCGATTTCCTGCGCCTCGTGCGCGCGAAGGCCAAGGGCCTCAAGATCGATCCCGAGATGCTGAAGCGGCCGCTCAATATGGGCTTCTCCGGCGGCGAGAAGAAGCGCAACGAGATCCTGCAAATGGCGCTGCTCGAGCCGTCGCTCTGCGTGCTCGACGAGACCGATTCCGGCCTCGACATCGATGCGGTGCGCATCGTGGCGGACGGCGTCAACGCGCTCCGCTCGGCCAAGCGTTCCATGCTCGTCATCACCCACTATCAGCGGCTGCTCGACTATATCGTGCCCGACCGCGTGCATGTGCTCTCGGGCGGCAGGATCGCCCGCTCTGGCGGGCCTGAGCTTGCGCTTGAGCTCGAGCAGTCGGGCTATGCCGGCTTCGGCGAGGAGGCCGCTTAAGGCATGGAGTTGCCGGTCAAGCAGTTCCAGACCCAAGGTGAGCAGGCCTTTCTCGATGCCTTCACCGCGGCCGAGCCCACGCTCCCCGGCGACAAATGGGTGGGCGAGCTGCGCCGTCAGGCGGTCAAGACCTACGGCACGCTGGGACTGCCCCATCGCCGCGTGGAGGCCTGGAAATATACCGACCTCCGCTCGCTTCTGACCGAAGCCTATCCGCTCGCTGAGCCGAAACCCCGCGCCTTGAGCAAGGCGGACATCGCGCACGGCCTTGGCGATCGGCTCGCCGCCATTCCCGCCTATCGGCTGGTCATCGCCCAAGGCGCGCTCGTCCCGGCGCTGTCCGACCTTGCGCCATTGCAGGCGGCGGGCGCCGGGATCGTCTCGCTCGCCGACGCCTTAAACAAGCCCGCGCCCTGGCTGAAGACAGTGCTGAGCGAGGCGCGCTCTCCCTCCGACGCCGTCATCGCCCTGAACACCGCGCTCATGACCGGCGGCGCCGTGCTGCGCCTGGCCAAGAGCCGGACTCTCGACAAGCCCGTGCATGTCATCCATCTCGACGGCGCGGGCAAGCCCGCCGGCATCGTCACCCGCAATATCGTCATGGTGGAGGAGGGGGCGTCGCTCACACTCATCGAGAGCTATGCCGGCGCCAATAGCCGCGCGTTGCAACGGAACGCGGTGACGGAGGTGGTGGTCGGCGACAAGGGCGCCATCGACCATATCAAGCTGCAGCGCGAGGGCGAGGCGACCATCCATCTTTGCACCTGGCTCGTGCAGCTCGGCGCCGATGCTCGCTATGGCGCCTTCCAATTTTCCACTGGCGCCGCGGTATCCCGCAGCCAGATTTATGCCGCCTTCGCCGGTGAAGGTTCCTCGCTCAATATCTCCGGCGCGCTCCTGATGCGCGGCCGCCAACATTGCGACACCACCCTCCTCATCGAGCATAAGGTGCCCCGCTGCGTGAGCCGCGAGCTTTTCAAGGCCGTGCTCGACAACGAGGCGCGCGGCGTGTTTCAGGGCAAGATCATCGTGTCGCCCGGCGCGCAGAAGACCGACGGCAAGCAGATGGCGCAGGCGTTGCTGCTCTCCGAATCCGCCGAGTTCGAACTCCAAGCCCGAGCTTGAGATCTTCGCCGACGACGTCGTGTGCGGCCATGGCTCGACCTCGGGCCAAATCGACGAGGACCTGCTGTTCTATCTCGAGGCGCGCGGCATTCCGGAGGCGGAAGCCCGCGCGCTGTTGATCCAGGCCTTTGTCGGCGAAGCGATCGAGCAGATCGACCATGAAGCTGTGCGCGACGCCTTTAACGCGGCTGCCGCCGAATGGCTCGGCGTCGAGTTCGGCTAGGGCAGCGGCCGATGACCGTCCTTACCCCGCGGACAAGGGATTTGAGCCTGGTTGAGGCGCCCTACGACGTCGCCGCCGTGCGCGCCGAGTTCCCCATTCTGGCGCGGACCGTGAACGGCAAGCCGCTCGCCTATCTCGACAATGGCGCGTCGGCGCAGAAGCCGAAAGTGATGCTCGACGCGGCCATGCGGTCTTATGAGCACGAATATGCCAATGTCCATCGCGGCCTGCATTATCTGAGCAACCTCGCCACCGCCAATTACGAGCAGGCGCGCGAGACCGTGCGCCGCTTCCTCAACGCGCGCTCCGAGACGGAGATCGTCTTTACCCGCAACGCCACCGAAGCCATCAATCTCGTCGCGAGCTCCTTCGGCGGCACCCATATCGGCGAGGGCGACGAGATCCTGCTCACCATCATGGAGCACCACTCCAACATTGTGCCCTGGTATTTCCTGCATGAGCGCAAGGGTGCGGTGCTGAAATGGGCGCCGGTGTCGGACGAAGGCGAGTTCCTGCTCGACGAATTCGAGAGGCTGATCTCGCCCCGCACCAAGATGATCGCCATCACCCAGATGTCGAACGTGCTCGGCACCATCGTGCCCATCAAGGAGGTGGCGCGCATCGCCCATGCCCGGGGCATCCCCGTGCTCGTCGACGGCGCCCAAGGGGCGGTGCATCTCCCCACCGACGTGCAGGACCTCGACGTCGATTTCTATGCTTTCACCGGCCACAAGCTCTATGGCCCGACCGGCATCGGCGTGCTCTACGGCAAGGCCGAGCATCTGGAAAACATGCCGCCCTATCAGGGCGGCGGCGAGATGATCGGCACCGTGACGACGGAGCGCATCACCTATGCCGTCCCGCCGCACAGATTCGAGGCGGGCACGCCGGCCATCGTGCAGGCGATCGGGCTTGGCGCGGCAATCGACTATGTGGAGGGCGTGGGCCGCGAGCGCATCAAGGCCCATGAGGATGAGCTGCTGGCCTATGCCATGGAGCGCCTGGACGA
Source organism: uncultured Alphaproteobacteria bacterium (assembly GCA_963820115.1). Lineage (GTDB taxonomy): Bacteria > Pseudomonadota > Alphaproteobacteria > Rhizobiales > Methyloligellaceae > Methyloceanibacter. Next base: position 312,259 of record CAWFYP010000003.1, on the reverse strand, counting down.
GATCGAGGGCTTGCGCATCTTCGGACGGGCTAAGGACAAGGGCAGCATCATCTCCTTCACCCTGGAGGGCGCCCATCCCCACGATCTGAGCACCATTCTCGACCGCTATGGCGTGGCCATCCGCGCCGGCACCCATTGCGCCGAGCCGCTGCTCGCCCGTTTTGGCGTGACCTCGACGGCGCGCGCCTCGATTGCCATGTATAATACCAAGGACGAAATCGACACCCTGGCCGAAGGCCTGCGCAAGGCGCGCGAGCTGTTCGGGTGAGGCTGGCTATGGACGAGAAACTGCCGGAGACCAAGGACGAGGTCTGCGCCGACAAGGCGGAGGCTCCAGCGCAAGCCGCCGAGCCCGCGAGCGTGGCTGAGCCTTCGGGCGAGCAGGATGCGCTCAAGGACGATCTGGTCGCCGCTTTGAAGACCGTGTTCGATCCGGAAATTCCGGTCGACGTCTACGAGCTCGGCCTCATCTACCGGCTCGACGTGGACCCCGAGCGCAATGTCGAGGTGGACATGACGCTGACCGCGCCCGGCTGCCCCGTGGCCGGCGACATGCCGGGCTGGGTGCAGAACGCGATCGCCTCGGTCCCGGGCGTGGGCCAGGTCAAGGTCAATCTCGTGTTCGATCCGCCCTGGGACCAGAGCCGCATGTCCGAAGAAGCGCGGCTCGCCCTGAATATGTTTTGAGCTAACAAGGACTTGACCCGGCCTTCGCGCCAACCCAAATCATGAACCCATGAGCAACCGCACCCCGCCGAAAGTGATCACCCTGACCGACGCCGCTGCCGAGCGCATCCGCGCGCTCTCCGCCGCCGGCAAGGACGGTGGCGGCTTGCGCATCGGCGTCAAGAAGGGCGGCTGCGCCGGCATGGAATACACCATGGAATATGCCGAAAGCCCCGGCGCCCATGACGAGCTCGTCGAGGACAAGGGCGTGCGCATTCTGATCGACCCCACGGCGGTGATGTTCCTGCTCGGCACCGAGATGGATTACCAGATCGATCGCCTACGCTCCGGCTTCGTGTTCAACAACCCGAACCAGACGAGCGCCTGCGGCTGTGGCGAGTCCGTCGAGCTGACCCCGGCGGCTGAAGCCGCACGTGCCGGCTTCGACCTGACCGAGCGGACGACCTAACGCCTCACATGCAAACGGCCGGATCGATCCGGCCGTGTATCAAATCATGTCTCAGCGCTGGAAGTCTAAGGCACGCGGACCGGCCGCGTCATAAAGGCCGGCACGTGATCGCCCATGCCGCGCTCTTTGCGTCCCGCCGGCTTGGGCGCGGGGTGCTGCTTCGCCTCCTGAGCCGGCTTGTGTTGGGCCGGCGCGTGCTTGGCCGGCGCGCTATGCTGGGGAGGTCTCCGCTCGCCCTGATCGCGCCGGGGTCCCTCGTGACTTTGCGCCTTCGGCGGCTGGGTGTGGCGCGGCGGCTGGGCGCTGCGCGGGGGATGGCTCTTGGGAGCCTCGCCAACCTTGCCGCCCCCGCGCTGGTGCTTCGACCGGGGACCGCGCCGGCGCCGTCCATTCGACCGCTCCTCGGCGTGGCTGCCGGCCTCTCGCGGCTCCGGCGCGCCGTCGATCCACGGAATTTCTTGATTGAGCATGCGCTCGATGGCCTTGAGCGCCTTGAAGTCCCTCGGCGTGACGAGGGTGGCGGCGAAGCCTTCGCGGCCGGCGCGGCCCGTGCGGCCAATACGATGGATATAGTCTTCGGGGTGGATCGGCACGTCGTAATTGAAGATGTGGCTCACATCGGGGATATCCAGACCTCGGGCGGCCACGTCGCTGGCGGCGAGAAAGGCGATCGTGCCGGCGCGGAAGGCATCGAGCGTTGCCGTGCGCTGATGCTGGTCCATGTCGCCATGCAGCGCGCCGACATTGAAGCCGTGCTTCAGCAGCGAGCGGTGGACGATGCTGACGTCCTTCTTGCGGTTGCAGAAGATGATGGCGTTCTTGACGCCGCTCGACCGGAGCAGGGCGCGTAGCGCTTCGCGCTTGCCCGGCGCGTCGTCCGGCGCCTTTTTCAACCGCTGCACGATGGTGGCGGCGGCGGTCGATTGCGGCGCGATCTCGATGCGCTCCGGCTGATGTAGGAAGGTGTTCACCAGGCGCTGGATCTCCGGCGGCATGGTCGCGGAGAAGAACAGGGTCTGGCGCGTGAAGGGCAAGAGTTTGCAGATGCGCTCGATGTCGGGGATGAACCCCATGTCGAGCATGCGATCGGCCTCGTCGATGACCAGGATCTCGATGCCGTTGAGCAGGAGCTTGCCGCGCTCGAAATGATCCAGCAGCCGGCCCGGGGTGGCGATCACCACGTCGGCGCCGCGATCGAGCTTGCGGTCCTGCTCGTCATAGGACACGCCGCCGATCAGGAGCGCCACGATGAGCCTGTGGTTCTTGCCGAGGATCTCGAAATGCTCGGCCACCTGCGCCGCGAGCTCGCGCGTGGGCGCGAGGATCAAGGAGCGGGGCATGCGCGCCCGCGCCCGGCCGCGCTCGAGCCGCGTCAGCATCGGCAGCACGAAAGAGGCGGTCTTGCCGGTGCCGGTCTGGGCAATGCCGAGCACGTCACGGCCGGTGACGGCGATGGGCACGGCCTGCGCTTGAATGGGGGTCGGGGTTTCGAAGCCAGCCGCAGTGACGGCGGATAAAACTTTCGGACTTAAGCCAAGATTGGAAAAGCTCATGCGTTAGCAAAAATACCGCGAGCGGCCGGAGCGCGCCTCGCGTCTTTCTTTCATTAGCGCTAGCGTTGCTGCAACGATTCGCGACGCCTGCGCAAGTACCTCTAGCATCACGGGCAATAACCCCCTGGAATGCTTCTCCACACATAAGGGGCGGCCATGGCGCGCGCAAGGGGCAAAGCCATTGTGACGCGAAGCCATTGTGACGCGGGACCGGGAACCCCGCATCGGGACCGCTTAATCCTCCGTACCCGGCTTCTCCGGCTTGGCGGGCGCCCCGTCCTTGGCCGGCGGCTCGGCGCCCTTAGGCGGCGTCTTGACCATGGTGTAGGTTCCGGGCGCGCCCGCCTTCACCTGGAGCACGATGTCCTTGTCGGCGTCCACGTCGTAGGAGCCCACCGTGACGGTCACCTCATTGTCCTTATTTTCCTCCCCCTCGATGTCGATCGAGGCATTGGGCAGCTTCTGATCGTTGATCTCCTTGATCGGGACCGTCTTTACCACTTTGGGAACAGGATTCTTTTCCTCGAAAGCGAGCCACTGCACGTAGACATGGGCTCCGAAGGATTTTCCATCGCCCGACATCACGCTGATGGCGCGATAGAAGCCGCCCTGACCGCCTTCCGACCACGACCCGCCGCTCACCACGTCGGCTATTTGGGGCGAGAGCGCACCCACCAAGGCGGCATCGTCCTCCGCCGCGGCGGTTGCCAATGGCATAGCGATGAAGGCGAGCAAGGCGGCGGCACGGAGGATCGTCGATGACATGGTGCACTCCTCATTGGGGCGTGGGGGAGACGCCGTCCGCCCCCCTTTGGACCCGCTTTACACGGCGATTTATAGAGTATTGCATGCATCTGCGACAGGGGGACGGCGGCAGGCGGAGCCGGCCCCGTCAGCTGCGCGGCGGCAGCCGGCAAGAGGCCAAGAATGACCGACAGCGATCACGCTCACGTGGCGATCAAGCCGCCGTTCCTGTTTGCGGGAGCGCTGCTCCTGGGCTCGCTGCTGACCTGGCTCGTTCCCCTGGGCCCCGGGCTCGCCTCGGCCAATGGCGTAGCCCTTGCCGCGGGGTCCGGTCTCGTGCTCGCCGGCCTCGCCCTCACGGCGTTGTCGGTCCGTGCCTTCGCCCGCGCGGGCACGAGCGTGGTCCCAACCACGCCTTCGGCCGCGCTCGTGACCAGCGGGCCCTATGCCGTCACGCGGAACCCGATCTATATCGGCTTCGTGCTCGTCTATTTCGGCCTGACCATCGTGCTGACGAGCGTTTGGCTCCTGCCGCTGCTGATCCCGGTGCTCATCGTCTTGCAACGGGGCGTCGTCGAGCGCGAGGAGGCTTATCTGGAGCGGAGCTTCGGTGAGCCCTACCGCAAATTCTGCGCGCGCGTGCCCCGCTGGCTGTAGAGCTGACGGCTCGTTCAAATATCGAGCGCTTCCGGCGCCGCGAATTCGGCGTGCTCCTGGATGAAGCGGAAGCGGGCCTCGGGCTTGTTGCCCATGAGCTGATCCACGAGCTTGGTGGTCAGCGTCCGCTCGTCGGCGGCGACCTCGACCAAGAGCAGCGTGCGCTGCGCGGGATCCATGGTCGTTTCCTTGAGCTGCCGCATCGGCATCTCGCCCAGGCCCTTGAAGCGGGAAATGTCCACCTTGCCCTTGCCGTTGAACTCCTTAGCCATCAGCTCGTCCTTATGGGCGTCGTTGCGCGCATACAGCACCTTGCCGCCCTGGCTCAGGCGGTAGAGCGGCGGCACGGCGAGATAGAGGTGCCCGCCGTCGATCAGCCCACGCATCTCGCGGAAGAAGAAGGTGATCAGCAGCGAGGCGATATGAGCGCCGTCCACGTCGGCGTCGGTCATGATGACGACTTTCTCGTAGCGGAGGTCCTCCTCGCGATAGCGCGTTCCGGTGCCGCAGCCGAGCGCCTGAATGAGATCGGCGATGAGCTGGTTGTCGGCGAGTTTGGTCGAGCTTGCGCTCGCCACGTTGAGAATCTTGCCGCGCAAGGGGAGCACCGCTTGCGTGGCCCGGTCGCGCGCCTGCTTGGCCGATCCGCCCGCGGAATCCCCCTCGACGATGAAGATCTCCGTGCCTTGCGCCCCGCTCATGGCGCAATCGGCGAGCTTGCCCGGCAGCCGGAGGCGCCGCGTCGCCGTTTGCCGGCCGATCTCTTTTTCTTTTCGGCGCCGGACCCGCTCCTCGGCGCGGTCGATCACCCAATCGAGCAGGAGATTGGCCTGAGCCGGATTGCCGGCGAGCCAATGGTCGAAGGCGTCGCGCACGGCGTTTTCCACGATCCGCGTTGCCTCTTGGCTGGCGAGCTTGTCCTTGGTCTGGCCCTGGAACTCGGGCTCGCGCATGAACAGCGAGAGCATGGCCGCCGCGGTGCCGAGCACGTCCTCGGCGGTGATCTGCGCCGTGCGCTTGTTGCCGGCAAGCTCGCCATAGGCGCGCAAGCCCTTGACCAGGCCGGCGCGGAATCCAGCCTCATGGGTGCCGCCTTCGGGCGTCGGCACGGTGTTGCAATAGGAGCTCAGGAATCCGTCCTCGCGCGCCACCCAGACGATCGCCCATTCCACCGAGCCATGGCCGTTCTTGTCGCTCTTGCCGGCGAACATTTCGCGCGTGACCATCTCCTGGCCCTCGGTGCGGCTCGCGAGAAAGTCCTTCAACCCGCCGGGGAAGTGCAGCGTGGCGCTGGCGGGCGTCTCGCTGTCGCCTTGCAGCAGCGCCTTGGCGCAAGACCAGCGGATCTCGACCCCGCGGAAGAGATAGGCCTTGGAGCGCGCCATGCGGAACAGCCGCGCCGGCTTGAAGGCGGCGCCCTTGCCGAAAATCTTGGGGTCGGGCCGGAAGCGCACTAGGGTGCCGCGCCGGTTCTTGACCGCGCCCACCGTCTTCAGCGGCCCGTCGGGGGCCCCGCGTGTATAGGACTGGCGGTAGAGCTTCTGCCCGCGCGCGACCTCGACCTCGAGTGTTTCGGACAGCGCGTTGGCGACCGAGACGCCGACGCCGTGCAGGCCGCCGCTCGTGTCATAGACCTTGGAGTTGAATTTGCCCCCCGAATGCAGCGTGGTCATGATGACTTCGAGCGCCGACTTCTTCTTGAATTTCGGATGCGGATCGACGGGGATGCCGCGCCCATTGTCGGTGACGGTGAGCAAGCCGTCCTCCGCGAAATTCACCTCGATGCGGTCGGCATGTCCTTCCACCGCCTCGTCCATGGCATTGTCCAGCACCTCGGCGAAGAGATGGTGCAGCGCCTTCTCGTCGGTGCCGCCGATATACATGCCGGGGCGCCGGCGCACGGGCTCCAAGCCCTCCAGCACCTCGATATCGGCGGCCGTATAGGCGTCTTCCGCCGTCCGGCCGCGTGCGGCGGGCTTGGCCGCTTTGGGCGCCTTGCCCGGCCGGGCGGGCTTCCGCCGCGCCTCGTCCTCGACCCTGGAGAACAGGTCGTGGGAGGCGGTGGACTTCCGTCGTGATGCAGTGGCTTTGCGCATGGGGCCTTGAGACGCCGGACGCGAACGAATCTCTTTCGAGTTGGGAACGCTTGTTAGCTCGCACGCATATGCGGCTTTTTCAAGAGTTCGACCGACCGTACCCCTTGCGCGGTCATGGGTCTCGTAAGCTTCGGCCCCGTTGCGGAAGCGGTCCTCTTTCGCCATATGCGAAACCTTGGAGGGTGCGCCGGCGAAGGGCCTGTGGCTGGATTTGCGAAGAGGATAGAGGATGGCGGAACAGACTCCCATTTGCGATTTTGGCTGGAAGGCGCCCGGCTTCACCCTGCCCAGCACCGACGGTAAGACCTACCGCCTCGAGGATTTGCGCGGGCCGAATGGCACGCTGGTGATGTTCATTTGCAATCACTGCCCTTACGTGAAGGCCGTGATTGACCGCGTCGTGCGCGACGCGAGCGCGCTCAAGGCCTATGGCGTGCACTCTGTCGCCATCTGCTCCAACGACGCGGCGACGTACCCGGAAGATTCCTTCGCCAATATGCAGCGCTTCGCGAATCTGCACGGCTTCACCTTTCCCTATCTCCATGACGAGACCCAAGAGGTCGCGCGCGACTATGGCGCCACCTGCACGCCTGACTTCTTCGGCTTCAACGGCAAGCTCGAGCTGCAATATCGCGGCCGCCTCGATGCGAGCGGCAGAGAGCCGGCAGGGGGGAACGTCCGCCGCGACCTGTTCGAGGCGATGAAGGATATTGCCGCGACGGGCGAGGGTCCGAAGGTGCAAACGCCCTCGATCGGCTGCTCCATCAAATGGAAGGCGGCCTGAGGCGCGCGTCGGGCGCGGTCCCTCGCGGGGGCCGATAACGACACAGCCATTGACCGCGACTTAACCCTACTGATTTGCCGTTTGTTTACGGCCGCTCCCTACACTTTGTCTCAAAGGTGGGGAGTTCGGCTTGATGGTGATGCGGTATGCGATGCTCGCGGCGTTGGCAGTAGCCTCGCTTTACGCCGTGCTCAGTGTCGGCGAGACGAGCGGCCAGCAGATACTGGTCGATGCCGGCCATGGCGTCGAGGATCCGAATGCGATTGGGTTCTGGATGTTGGGCGCAATTGCCGCGCTCACCGGCTTCTCGCTCGTGCGCTTCGTGATCTTCGGCATCCCGACTATGCTGGGCGGCTGGTACCACTCGAACAAGGAGTGGCTCTACACGCTCGTTCTGGGCGGCGTGCTCTGGGGCATGTTCTATCTGATTTGAGAGGGGAGTTGCCCACAGCGAGTTCTGGGGGAGCCTGGCGAGAACTCTTATGACCAGCCCGCGTTACGGGGGTACGCGGGATCGAAAGGGTTCAGCGGGCCGGGCGTGAAGTGGGGCGGCCGTCTCTCCGCGGCCGCCCCATTGTTTTTGCGCCTCGCGCGTCGGCTAGACGCTGTAATACATGTCGTATTCGATGGGATGGGGCATCATGTCGTAGCGCTCCACCTCTTCCATCCTGAGATCCAGATAGGCGTCGATCGCGTCGTCGGTGAAGACGTTGCCCTTCTTGAGGAAGGCGCGGTCGGCATCGAGCGACTCGCACGCCTCGCGCAGCGAGCCGCACACGGTCGGCACCTTCTCGAGCTCCTCCGGCGGCAAATCGTAGAGGTTCTTGTCGATCGGATCGCCGGGGCTGAGCTTATTCTCGATCCCGTCGAGGCCGGCCATCAGCATGGCGGCGAAGGCGAGATAGGGATTGGCGGCGGGATCGGGGAAGCGCACCTCGACGCGTTTGGCCTTCGGCCCGGAGCCGAGCGGGATGCGGCACGAGGCCGAACGGTTGCGTGAGGAATAAGCCAGCAGCACCGGCGCCTCGTAGCCCGGTACCAGCCGCTTATAGGAGTTGGTGGTCGGGTTGGTGTAGGCATTGAGCGCCTTGGCATGCTTCAGGATGCCGGCGATGTAGTGCAGCGCAATGTCCGACAGATCGGCATATTTGTCGCCGGCGAATACGGGTTTGCCGCCCTTCCAGATCGACTGGTGGGTATGCATGCCCGAGCCATTGTCGCCGAAGATCGGCTTCGGCATGAAGGTCGCGGTCTTGCCGTAAGCTTGCGCCACCATGTGGATCACATATTTGTAGATCTGCATGGCATCGGCGGTCTTTACCAGGGGACCGAACTTGACGCCGAGCTCGTGCTGGGCGGCACCCACTTCGTGGTGATGCTTCTCAGTGACCACCCCCATGTCCGACATCACGCTCAGCATTTCCGAGCGTAAATCTTGCGCCGAATCGACCGGCGGCACCGGGAAGTAGCCGCCTTTGGTGCGCGGCCGGTGACCGAGATTGCCCATCTCATATTCGGTGTCCATGTTCGACGGCAGTTCGGTCGAGTCGATCTTGTAGCCGCAATTGAACGGCTCGGCGGCGAAGCGCACGTCGTCGAACACGAAGAATTCGGGCTCCGGCCCGAACACCGCCACATCGCCGACCCCGGTCTGTTGCAGATAGGCTTGCGCTTTGCCGGCGATCGAGCGCGGATCGCGCTCGTAAGGCTCGTTGGTCAAGGGCTCGAGCACGTCGCAAAAAACGGCGAGCGTGCTCTGGGCGAAAAAGGGATCGAGCACCGCCGAATCGTTATCCGGCATGAGTTTCATGTCCGACTCGTTGATGGCCTTCCAGCCGGCGATCGAGGAGCCGTCGAACATGATGCCGTCGGTGAAGGCTTCCTCGTCCATCACCTTGGAGTCCATCGTCACGTGCTGCATCTTACCCCGCGGGTCGGTAAAGCGGAGGTCGACGTATTTGATGTCGTCGTCCTTGATCTTCTTCACTACGGTCTTAGCGTCTGCCATGGTACTCCCCTGTCATCGGCATGATTGAACCGCCTCGCTTGTCTCCCACTCGTCCGGCGGCAGAAATAGAACTAGCCGGACGGCCGCCGGCCCATCGCTTGGTGGCACCCCTAGATCGCGTCGTTCCCCGTCTCGCCCGTGCGGATGCGCACGGCCTCTTCCACGTTGGACACGAAGATTTTCCCGTCCCCGATGCGGCCGGTCTTGGCCGAGCTGATGATGGCCTCGATCGCCTTGTCCACCATGGTGTCGCCGAGCACGAGCTCGAGTTTTACCTTGGGCAGGAAGTCGACGACATATTCGGCGCCCCGATAGAGCTCGGTATGTCCCTTCTGCCGGCCAAAGCCCTTGGCCTCGGTGACGGTGATGCCCTGCAATCCGATTTCTTGCAGCGCCTCCTTCACTTCATCCAGCTTGAACGGTTTGATGATGGCCTCGATTTTCTTCATTTTTGCTCTGAACCTCCCCTGGACGCAAAACGACGCATCGCCGCGCGCCTCCGCGTCGCGCGCTTACGTCCCTCATTACCACGACCATGGCGGGGCCAAAGCACGCCCTATGCCAATCCTCGCCCGCGTGGATTTCCGTTTGTTTTCAGGTGGCTGGCAAGCCCGTAGCCAAGCTCGAGCCGGCGGCTTCAAAGCCGCTGCCGAAAAGATAGGCAGGCTGCATAGAAATGCGGCAGACGCCCCCGGGCTTCTCTCCGGCCCTCGCCTCGTGCTTTACAGGGGTTCGCCGGCAAAGGGTAAGTCACGCACATGCTTGAGCTCTTGACCGCCAAGGAGATGGGCGAGGCCGACCGCCTCACCATCGCGAGCGGCGTGCCCGGCGCGCGGCTGATGGAGAATGCCGGCCGCGCCGTGGCCGAGGACGTCGCCCGCCGTTTTCCCGACGCCGCCCGCGTCGCTGTTTTATGCGGTCCCGGCAACAATGGCGGCGACGGCTTTGTGGCCGCGCTGCATCTGCAAGACAAAGGGTACGTGGTCGCGCTCGGCCTCCTGGGCGATGCGGCGAAGCTGCCCGCCGATGCCGTCGCCATGGCCAAACGCTGGGGCGGTCCGGTCGAGCCCTTGCGCCTCGATCTGCTCGCCGGCGCTGACGTCGTCGTGGATGCGATCTTCGGCGCCGGCCTCGCCCGGCCCATAGAAGGCATGGTGGCGGCGCTCATCGATGCCGTGAATGAGCGCGGCCTTCCGGTGGTCGCGGTCGACGTGCCGAGCGGCGTCGATGGCACAACCGGCGCGGTACGAGGGGCCGCCATTCGCGCCACCGCGACAACGACCTTCTTCCGCCTCAAGCCGGGCCATCTGCTCCTGCCCGGGCGCCTCTATTGCGGCGAGGTCGATATTGCCCAGATCGGCATCCCGGACGCGGTGCTCGCAACGATCGAGCCAAAGACCTTCGCCAACGAGCCCGCGCTATGGCTCGACCGCTTCCCGTGGCCGCAAGCGCAAGGCCATAAATATGCGCGCGGCCATGCCGTCGTGGTGTCGGGCGGGATCTCGAGCACCGGGGCGGCGCGGCTCGGCGCCAGCGGCGCGCTCCGGGCCGGCGCCGGCCTTGTCACTCTAGCCTCGCCACGGGACGCGCTCGCGGTCAACGCCGCACAATTGACGGCGATCATGCTGCGCCCGATGGACGATGCGGCCGAGCTTGCCGCGTTGCTTGCGGACACGCGCAAGAATGCCGTGATGATGGGCCCGGGTGGCGGCGTCGGCGAGCACCTCCGGCGGCTCGCGCGCGCGGCGCTGGCGAGCGGTGCCGCCCTCGTGCTCGATGCCGACGCGCTCACATCCTTTGCCGAAAACCCAGACCCGCTCTTTGCCGCCATCAAGGCGCGGGCGGCGCCCGTGGTGCTCACGCCCCATGAGGGTGAGTTTGCGCGCCTGTTCGGTCGGTCGGATGAAGGCTCCAAGCTCGACCGCGCGCGAGCCGCCGCCCAACGTTCCGGCGCCGTGCTCGTGCTGAAGGGCGCCGACAGCGTGGTCGCAAGCCCCGACGGACGCGCCTCCATCAACGCCACGACGAGCCCCTGGCTTGCCACCGCCGGCACCGGCGACGTGCTTGCCGGCATGGTGCTGGGCCTACTTGCCGCGGGCATGGACGCCTTCGACGCGGCCTCGGCGGCGGTATGGATGCACGGCGCCGCGGCCCGCGCCTTCGGGCCCGGACTGATCGCCGAGGACCTCCCGGAAATGCTGCCCGAGGTGCTCCGTGACCTATCGGTGACCCTTTGTTGACACACTCCGACATTATGGGGGAGATGGGTGCGGCTTCGAGGAAAACGCGCTTCGCCGTTGCCATGACCCGGTCACGCTTAAGCATTTTCGGACTTGTGCTCGTCCTTTTCGCTGCGGCCGGTCAGGCCCAGGCCGAGGACGTCACGCTGTTGCGCGCCCGGGAGGGGGCGGCGGCGCTTTTGCGCGGCCAATATGACAAGGCCGTCGCCTCTTACGACGAGGCGCTGCAGACCCCGGAGATCGCCGATTTCATCAAGGCGAGCATCTATAGCGATCGTGGGGTCGCCAAATGGCGCATGAAGCAGACCAAGGACGCCGTCGCCGATTTCAACCTGTCGATCCAGCTCTCGCCCGAGAACGCCGTGGTCTACAACAACCGCGGTAACGCGCTCATGGATCTCGGCCACCCCGAGGAGGCGGTGAAGGATTTCGACCGGGCAATCGCGCTCCAGCCCAATTATGGCGCCGCCTACAACAATCGCGGCAATGCGCGCACGGCACTCGCCCAATATGAGCCGGCCTTCCAGGACTTCCGCAAGGCCGTCGAGCTGATGCCGGCGAGCGCCGTGCCGTTCAACGGCCGCGGCAAGGCTCATGCCGAGCTGAAGCGCTATCACGCAGCGGTGCGCGACTACACCAAAGCGCTCAGCATCAACACCAAATATACGGCGGCCTATGAGAACCGCGGCGAGGCCTATCTCGCGCTCGACGACTTTAAGGAAGCGGCCGACGATCTAACCCAGGCCCTGCAAAGCACGCCCGACCAGCCGCAGCCGGACGTCCTGCTCGAGCGCGCCCGCGCCTATGTGGGCGACAAGAAATTCAACACCGCGCTCGATGACCTCAACAAGGCGATCGAGCTCAAGCCGGATTTCGTCGACGCCTATATCGAGCGGGGCAATCTCTTCACCCAGGTTCGCCGCTTCGATGACGCGATCGGCGATTTGACGCGCGCGATCGAGCTCTCGCCGCAAAACGTCAAGGCCTATGCCATGCGCGCCCAAGCCAGGCTACAGGCGGTCGCCAATGACGATGCGCTGCTCGACGCCCAGCAGGCCTTGACCCTCGCGCCCGACGATCCGCTTTCCTTGCGCGTCCGGGGCAGCGTCTATGAGGCGCTTGGCCGCGCCGACGAGGCCATCGCCGATTACCGCCACGCACTGGCGCAAGATCCGTTTCAGACCGAGAGCCGCGACGCGTTGCAGCGCTTGGGCCAGGACGTGCCGCCCGAGCAGGGCGAGCCCTTGGAGGCGCCCGTCGATGATTGGGTGATCAAGGAGCCGCAGCCCGGCCGCTATATCGCCAGCAATCCGAAATATCCGAAGCTCCGCGCCGATCTGGAGATGTTCGGGGCGGGCAAGCCCAAGATCATCGAATGGAGCCTGATGAAGGACGCGCTCTCCGGTATCGGCCTGTTGCGCTATGACGCGGGTGATCTCGGCGAGGGCCAGGACCAGGGTCTCGTCTATGTGGCCATCGTCGATCTGTGGGCCAACAAGGTGATTTCCATCGAGCCTTATAGCTGGGGCTCGACCCCCGCCGAATGGACCTGGGCCGAGGTCTCGGTGGTGGTGAAGGACCCGGAGGGAAATGCCAACGAGATCAAGCTTAGGAAGCCGAAGCCGAAGCCCGTGGCGCGCGACGAATGGGGTATCGACAATCCCTTCGGCGGCGGCGGCGGCGGCGCGGGCGGCGGCGGCGGACGCGGGCGAGGAGGCGGCGGCGACAGCTTTTTCGGCTGGCTGTTCAAGCACTGACGCTCCACATTGCCTCCATGACGCAATTCCTCGCCAGCGTGCGTGACGTCTCCGAGGCCGCCATCGCGCTGGCGGCGGGTGCCGATATCATCGATCTGAAGGAGCCCGGCCGCGGTGCCCTGGGTGCGGTCGATCCCGCCACCGTGGCGGCCGTCCTGCAACACGTCGCCGGCCGCGCACGCGTCAGCGCCACGGTCGGCGATCTCCCCATGCAGGCTGGGATGGTGCGCGAGCGGGTGGCGGCAATCGCTGCGAGCGGCGTCGATTATGTCAAGCTCGGCCTCCGCCCCGAGGGCGACCCGCAACACTGCCTCGCAGCGATTGCGGCGCCGGAGCTTGCCGCGCGTCTCATCCTCGTGCTGTTCGCCGACCGCCTTCCGGAGTTCGATGCGGTCGCCGCCGCGGCGCGGATGGGCGCCGCCGGCATCATGCTCGATACCGCCGGCAAGGGCGGCGGCTCGTTGCTCGACCATATGCCGCCAGAGGCGCTCGCCCGCTTCGTGACCGGCGCTAGAGATCATGACCTCACTGTCGGTCTGGCCGGCTCGCTGCGTCAGGAGCATGTCTCGGGGCTGCTTGCGCTCGAACCCGATCTCCTTGGCTTCCGCGGCGCGCTCTGCCATGATGGAGCCCGGGGCGGGCCGCTTGATCCTGTGGCCTGTCATGCCGTACGCGCCCTCATCCCCCGGGCGGCGCACGCGCCCAACCCGCAAGCTGGGCATCTTCGTCGCCGGCCGCGCCCGTGCCAGCCCTATGACCGCGCGACCATTTCCCGACCGCGTCTTCGTGCGTGATTTCGTGCTCGACGTCGAGATCGGCGTCTATAAGCACGAGAAGGGCGTCACCCAGCGCGTGCGCTTCTCCGTCGATGTGGACGTAAAGCCGCCAAGCCTCGCCGTCGAGGACAAGATCGAACGCGTGTTCGATTACGATGTGATCGTCGCCGCCATCAAATCCATCGTCGCCGGCGGCCACATCCATCTCGCCGAGACTCTCGCCGAGGAGGTGGCCAAGCGCTGCCTCGCCCATCCCAGCGCCATGCGCGTGATGGTGAAAATCGAGAAGCTCGACAAGGAGCCGGGAGCCGTTGGCGTGGAGATCGTCCGCCCGCGGGGCGCAGGGCGATGACGGGGCAGGCGCTTAAGACCGAGAGCGAGGTCGCGCGCGCGGCGGAGGATCTGCGTCCCGTGGTGGTCAAGCTTGGCGGCAGCGTCGTGCGCTCGCCCGAGCTTGACGCCTGGCTCGACGTGCTGGCGGCAAGTCCGCGTCCCGTCGTCGTGGTGCCGGGGGGAGGAGCCTTGGCCGACGAGGTGCGCGCCTGCCAGACGCAGCTCGGCCTCGGCGATGCCGCCGCTCACCGCATGGCGCTGCTCGCCATGGATCAATTGGCCTGGGCGGTGGCGGGGCTCCGCGCCGGTCTTGAGGTGGGCGCCACTGAGGAGGAGCTGCGCCGCATCCTCAGCCAAGGCCGGGTCGCGGTATGGGCGCCGTTTGCCCTTACCGCCGGACGCCGCGACATCCCGGAATCCTGGAGCGTGACCTCCGACAGCCTCGCTCTGTGGCTTGCCGCGCGGCTTGGCGCCCCGCGCTGCTATCTGATCAAATCGATCCGCCGCGAGCGCGCCGCAATAAGCGCCGAGCAACTCGCCCGCGATGGCGTGGTCGACGCCGCCTTCCCCGCCATGATGAGGCAGGCCGGGCTCACCGCAATCCTGCTCGGCCGCGGCGATCAGGCGGATTTGGCCGCGTGCCTGAGCGGTAGCGGTCGAGGCGGTGCAACCCTCGATTAGGGCGCGGGCGTTAACGTCAAGGCTGCCCTCGCGCTTCTGCCTCGGGCGGTTTAGAAACGCCTGCACCGAAACGACGACGCGAGCCCGCTTATGGCCGAAAGCATCTTGTTTCTCACCGGGCACCTCGCGCGGCCGCGGCTCGAAGCCGTGCTGCACGGCATGAACGCAGGGTTCGACTGGAAGGTGCTCGATATCGGCGTGAAGGTCGCGGCGCTGATGACCGAGGAGATCATCTCTCGGAGGCTGCCCAGCCCCGTCGATGCGAACCAGGTCATGCTGCCCGGCCGCTGCCGCGCCGACCTCACCCGCTTGAGCGACCGCTTCGGTGTGCCCTTTCTGCGCGGCCCCGACGAGCTCAAGGACATCCCATCTTATTTCGGTCGTGCCGGCAAAGGAGCCGATTTGAGCAAATATGACATCCAGATCTTCGCCGAGATCGTCGATGCCTCGGCGCTATCCGTCGAGGACGTCGTCAAGCGCGCCGAGACCTATGCGCGGCGCGGCGCCAACGTGATCGATCTCGGCTGCCTCCCCGATACGCCCTTTCCGCATCTGGAAGCCGCGATCGGCGCGTTGCAGGGGAAGGGCTATAAAGTGAGCGTCGATTCCGCCGATACCGACGAATTATTGCGTGGCGGCAAGGCCGGGGCCGATTTCCTCCTCAGCCTCAACGAGGATACGCTCGGCATTGCCGACGAGGTGGCCGCGACGCCGGTGTTGATCCCCAAGGAGCATGGCGATCTCGCCTCGCTCTATCGCGCCATGGACGCTCTCGACAACAAGGGCCGCGCCTACCTCGCCGATCCCGTGCTCGACCCCATCCATTTCGGCTTCATGGCCTCGCTCGAGCGCTATGCGCAAGTGCGGCGCGAGCGTCCCCATGCCGAGCTTCTCATGGGCACCGGCAATCTCACCGAGCTCACCGACGCCGACACCACCGGCATCACCGCCGTGCTGCTCGGTATTGCCTCGGAGCTCGGCATCAGGAACGTGCTCGTGGTGCAGGTGAGCCCGCATACGCGCCGCACCGTCGAGGAGCACGATCTCGCCCGCCGCATCATGTATGCCGCGCGCGCCGACCATGAGCTGCCCAAGGACTATGCGAGCGGGCTGCTCACGATGCATGACCGCCGGCCCTTTCCGCAGACGCCGCAGGAGATCGCCGACAGCGCGCGCGAGGTGCGCGACAAGAATTTCCGTATCGAGATCGCCGAGGACGGCATCCACATCTATAATCGCGACGGCCGCCACGTCACCGACGAGATCTTCGACCTTTACCCGAAGCTCGGCGTGGACCAGGACGGGGCGCACGCCTTCTATCTCGGCGTCGAGCTTGCCCGCGCCGAGATCGCCTGGCGCTTGGCCAAGCGCTACGCCCAGGACGAGCCGCTCGATTGGGGCGTGGCCGCCGACGCGCCCGCCGACGACAAGACCAAGCTCAAGCAAGCAGGCCACACGCTGATCGCCAAGCGCAAGCACAAGGCCTCGTGAGCGCGGCAGCCCGGGAACATCCGCCATGCCCATGATCCGCGAAACCATCGTCACCACGAAGAGCGGGGAGGGGAAGGTGCATATTGCGCCGCTCGGCCTCATCGCCGTTGGCGAGAATTGGGTGATCGCGCCGTTCCGGCCCTCCACCACGCTCGACAATCTCCGCGAGCAGCCGTACGCCGTGGCCAATTTCACCGACGATGTGCTGATCTTCGCCGGCTGCCTCACCGGCAAGCGCGATTGGCCGGTGAAGCCGGCGACCCGCATTCCCGGCGCAGTGCTCGATGGCGCGCTCGCCCATGCCGAGCTCGAAGTGGTCGAGGTGGAAGAGGACGAGCAGCGCCCGCGCTTCCACTGCCGCATCGTTCATGAGGCGAACCACGCGCCTTTCAAGGGGTTCAACCGGGCGCAAGCGGCGGTGATCGAGGCGGCGATCCTGGCGAGCCGCCTGCATATGCTGCCGCGCGACAAGATCGAGCGCGAGCTCGGCTATCTCCAGATCGCGGTGGAGAAGACCGGGGGCCCGCGCGAGCATGAGGCGTGGCGGCTCCTGGTCGAAAAGATCGAGGACCATTTCAAGCACGCCCAGCGGCCCTGAGTGCTAGATTATGCCTCCATGCTCGCCTGGCCTGCTGCTTGGAGAAGAGTGCGACGATGACGACACCGGTTCCGATCCGCGCCGCGCTCGCCTGCCTTGTACTGTCGATGCTCGGCGCCGGCGCACGCGCGGCGGATGGCCCCGCCGCCAATGGCAAGGCTATTCTCGAGAAGAATTGTGGCCGCTGTCATTCCATCGCCGCGACAGGCGCGAGCCCGCTCCCCCAAGCGCCGCCGCTGCGTGAGGTCTATCTGAAATATCCCATCGAGCAGCTGGAGGGAGGCTTCGCCGAGGGCATGGGCTCCAGGCACCGCGACATGCCGCAGATTCAATTCTCGAGCGAGCAGATCGCCGCGATTCTCGCCTATCTCGGCAGCATCACCGGCGTGGACCCGGCGAGAAAGCCGCGCTCGCCAGTCCCCGCCGAAACCCCGCCCTAACCGGTCCTAACGCGGCCCGAGATAGGGCTTGTTGAAGCGCGCATCGACGCAGGCCTGGCCGTCCCAATAGCGGTATTCGCCGCAACTGAGCGGGCGAACTGGGACCAGAACCGGGGCGACCCCGACGACGGGAGCCGAGGCATCGGGGACGGGAGCCGGAACGACAATTTCGGCCGGCGCGCCATAACGCCGATAATAGCGGCGCCAATAGTCGGCCTTCTCGACCAATCCGGAAGTGAATTTCGCGGCGCCGGCCTCCGGAATCGGGCCGGCAATGGCTTCACGCGCAAAGGTGCCCGCGACGAGACCACCGGCCATCAGGGCGACGAACAGGATGACGACGTTACGCATAGAACCTCCGTTTCTGGCTCCCGGCGTCTTGTAGCACGGAAGCTGGGAGCGCGGCCAAAGCTTGGTTTCGCAAGCTCAACGATCCCTTTCCGCGCCCGCGAGTAGCGCCACCGCCACGGCCGGCGCGCAGCGCGCGGCCATCTCGCGCGCCTCCGGTGCCGCCTCGATGATGTCGGCGAAATCGACATAAGGATGGCCCAGCCGCTCGGCGACATGCGTGGCCAGGAACCGCCCGCAGCCCGCGCCGATCACCGGGGCCGTCGCCGCGAGCCGCTCGCGCTCGATCAACGTCCGAGCCGAGTCCTCTAGCTCGGCGCTCTGGCAAGCGGCGAAATGCCTGGCGACCGCGACCCAATCCGCAAGCTCCCCCTCGGACGCGTCGCGACCGAGCATGCGCGCCAGCCGCGCTGCGCTCTCCGCCACGGACTTCCCCTTGAGGTCGGGGGTCGCATAGGGGTCGGCATCCTCGGGCAGCTCGCCGGTCAGACGATAAATGTCGGCCATGGTGGCGAAGCGCTCCGCCGCGATGCGTTGGCACCGTTCCTTGAACGGGGCGGTCGGTGCCACCGCCATCACCGGCGTGCGCACCACACCGCTATAGACGAGCTCGCCTTCCGCCAGCCGTTCGCCATCGCTGTAGCCGGCAAAGGAAGGCGCGCCGGCGCGCAACGCCACGAGATCGGTGGTGGTGGTGCCGATGTCGACGAGCAGGCCATCGCCTCGGGCCCGCGCGGCCAGCGTCGCGCTCGCATGCCAATTGGCCGAGGCCGCGTCGAGGGGAAGCGCCATGGCGGTGTCCGCGTCGAGAAAGCCGGCCCGGCCCCCATAGATCAGGAGCCTTTGCCCGGCGGTGGCCTTGAGCATCATCGCCACGAGATAAGCGACGCCCTCCTGCCGGTCGGCGAACACGTCCGACAGCTCCCCGGTCATGGTGACGGCATGCAGCGCGGGTGTCGGCGCAAGCGCCAGCGCCGCGCCAAGGGCCGCGTCGAACTTGTCAGGGCTTTGCCGGATGGGGCAGGGGATCTGCGCCACGTGCCGCACGCCTGCCCCCTCGATCAGCGCGAGCTTGATGTTGGCGCCGCCCAAATCCCAGCCGGCGATGGACATCATGGCGCTTCCTAGAGGCATAGGACTGCCTTATTCAAGCACGACCATCGGTCAAAGGCAGCGCCATGCAGGACTTCGCCGTCATCCCCGTCATCGATCTCAAGGGCGGCAGCGTGGTGCATGCCCGCGCCGGCAGGCGCGAGCGCTACCGGCCGATCGCCTCGCCGCATGGCCCCGCTCACGACCCGCTCACCATCGCCCGCGCGCTGTTGGCCATAACCGGCTCACCTATTCTCTATATCGCCGACCTCGACGCCATCGAAGGCACGGGCGATCATTTCGAGCTCTGCCGCGAGCTCGCCAACGCGCTGCCCAACATTGCGCTGTGGATCGACGCCGGATTCAACGAGATCTCCTCCTGCCTGTTCTGGCTGCCCCTTGGCGCGACGCTCGTCATCGGCAGCGAAGGTCTGACCAGCGTCGAAGCCTGGTCCGAGCTCAACGACGTGCTCGGCCGGAGCGCCGTGCTGTCGCTCGACTTCGCGCAAGAGGGGTTTCGCGGACCGGAGCCTCTGCTCGCCGCGCCGTCGCTGTGGCCTGCCCGCATCATCGTCATGAGCCTTGGCCGCGTCGGCACCAATGCCGGGCCCGACGTCGACCGTCTCAGTGCCATCCTCGCCGTGGCCGAGGGCCGCATCGTGTTCAGCGCGGGCGGCTTGCGTAATCTCGCCGATCTCGAAACCGTGGCGGCGGCGGGCGTGGGTGGCGCCCTCGCGGCGACGGCGCTGCACGAGACGGCGATCCGCCAAAGCGAAATCGCCGCCTTCTTGCGAAGGCGGCGATCCGAAATCTAGGCAATATCCGTCGTTCAGAAACCAAGCTTCTGGAGCCACCGCCAAATCGGGCCCGGGCCCGATGGTTTCCCGGTTTTGTCCCGACCTGGGGGTTCTCCCTTTCAGCCGGCCGCGAACGGATGGTGGGCGGTATCCTTCTTCGCCGTCACCTCGGAGGCCTTGGGCTCACCCTTGACGGCGCGCGCGATGGATTCCTTGACCGCGCGATAGTTGAAGTCCTGGATCTTCTTGTCGTCCTTGGCTTCCCAATGGATGAACACGCCGACGCACACGAACAGATCGTCGGCCTCGTTCGCCGGGATCACGCCTTCGGCGACGGAATCGGCGACAGCCTTGGCCACGGCATATTGCGCCGGACCGAACATCTGCACCGCCTGGCGCGCGTCCTTGATCGTCACCTTGTTGTAGAGGATCGTCGGGGGTTTGCAGAGAAGGTTGGGCGTGACCACCGCAAGCAGGGTGGTGAAGCCGTCCTTGTTATTCGTCAAAGCGTTGCAAAACGCCTGCTCCACGGCACCGCCGCGGGGACCGATCAACAGGTCGATGTGAGCGACCTCGTTGCCGTCGCCGACGAGCAACTCGCCGACACAAGTACCACTAATCTTGGCCATGAAACTAAGCCCTCCCTAAATGCGCTGACACGACAAAACAGCGGACGCCGCCTGAGGATCGCCGCCGGCGGCGCGCCGACGAAAGTGCTTGGCTGAACGCGCCTCCGTCCGCAACTCCTGGTGTGAGTTGCGCGGGGTGAAGATAGTCCGGGCTTCCAAGGATCGGCAAGTCGATTGTTCGGCGAAAAGCGCGGATTTTGCCGGAGCTTAATGGCTGGTTTCCAGGGCTTGCAGCTTGGACGCGAACAGGCTGGCAACCGTCAGATCGGCGCTTGTGCCCGGATTGAGGCCATCAGCCTTCAGTTTGCTGTCGAACCCCATGAGGGGCAGCGACACTTTGTGCCAATCGTTGCTTTGCCGGAAGCTTGCCTGCGCGTCGCGCGCCTCGGCCTGGACCTCCACCGCCTTGGCCGCACCGAATTTGCGGGCGATCAGCGTATCCGGCAGCGCGGCGAGAAAGGCGAGATAGAGCCCCGTCACCGCAAAGCTCGGCTCCGCCCAGCGCCGCCGCTCACATTCGAGCGTCGGGATCCCGAGGTTGAAGATATCGGCGAAGTCGTGGGTGTAGTTCCAGGCGATACGGTCGCGCGTCTCCGCCGCGCGCATGGCCTCGAGCAGGGTGATGTCCGGCTCCGAGGCGACGTCATGCGCCGGCGCCGCGCCGAGGCCGCCCGGGCGCGCGTGGCGGATGGCACGATAGGTCTCGTGCGCATTCTCGACGCTGAGACTTGCGAGCACGCGGCTGAGCCGCGTCTGGAGATCGCCCTCGCCCTCGGCAAGCGCGGCCGCGGCGAGCGGGGCGGCAAGCAGGATGATGCCGAGATTGGTGTTCTGGCCGACCGCCTCAATCGTGGCCTCGACGGCGCGGCGGATGCGCCTGCCCAGGGTCAGGCCGGAGCGCCCAAGCTCAGGGGCCGCGGCCCGCGCGCTCTCCTCGAAATCGGCGACGCTCATACCGTGGCCGCCGCTGTGGCGATGCACATTGCCGGGCTTGAGCGCGTCGAGCTCGGCCAGGCACGCATCGTGGAAGGCTTGTGCGATGGCGTCAGGCGGCAGCGGCCGGCTCAAGCGCCCGCTTGCCCATCGGCCTGTTCCAATCCGAGCGTGGCGTCGAGAAAGGACGCCACAAGTCGCTCGGCGATCGGAACATGGGCAACCTCCTGCAATCCGTTCCAGGCGGGCATCGAGTTCACCTCGAGCACGAGGAAAGCGCCGTTATACCCCTGAATGATGTCAACGCCGGCATAATCGGCGCCAACGCACGAGGTGGCGCGCAAGGCAAGCTCGACCAGTTCCTGTGAGGGGATCGCCGCTTCGGCCCGCCCGCCCTGCTTGATGTTGGTGATCCAGCTCGACCCATGGCGGATCATGGCCGCAAGCACCGATCCGGCGCAGACGAACAGCCGCCAGTCTTGATGCTGGCCTTGCGCGTGCTCGGGCGGCGGCACGAACTCTTGCAAATAATAAACGCCGTTGACCTCCTCGGAAGGCGCGAGCGCCTCGACCGCATCGATCAAGCGCAACCCCTTGCCTTGGGCGCCGAACAGCGGCTTCTGCACGAGCATGCGCCCGTCGGCGAGCTTGGCGGCGGCGGCCGCTCGTGCCGCTTCCAGGCCCACTCCGGCCCATGTCCACGGCGTCGGGATTCCGGCGCGGCGGAGGAAGAAGGTCGTGGTCGACTTGTCGACGCAGCGCTCGATCGCGCGCGCATCGTTCCATACCGTGACGCCCATCTCACGCAAGCCATGCAGCACGCCGAGATACAGGGTCACTTCCTCGAAACTACCGCCCGGCACGAAGCGGACCAGCGCGCCGGCGGGCAGGCGGTCGCCGAGGCCCGGAATGCGCAAGCCCGTTGCCGTCGCGGTGGCAAAGCCGCACACATTGAGCGGGGCAAGCAAAGGCCGGATGCCCCGCGCCTTGAACGCCCGTTGCAGCACCCGCCCGTGCCAGTCGCGCCCATCGCCGAACAGCACGATGGGAGCGTCGCTTGCCCTGCCTGGCGCGGGCGGTGCGCTTTCTTTGCTTTGGCTGCCCGGTGCCATGGACCGTCAGGAGAAGGAGCGCGCGAGCACTGCCGTATCGATATGGCCGGCCTCGAAGCTCTCGCCGGTCTTGAGTGCCGTGATGGTCGCCATGGCCGGGCTGAACAACATGCGGTCGATGGCGTAGAAGTCGCCCTTCACGGCGGCGAAGACGTCGGCGAAGGGCTTGCCATAATCCTTGGATTTGAGGCTCGGCAGCTGCTCCGCCAGATTGCGTGCCGCCTTCGCGTCGCCCGAGACGAACAGCTGCACGCGGCCGCCATAGATGATGGCGTCGTTGGTGCGGCCCATGGCGGCGACGAAATCGGGCGCCGGCGGCGGCAGCGGCGCCGTGGCCATGCCGTCCAGGATATGATCGAGCGGGAAATGCAGCTCATGCGACTTGTGCAGCGCGACCTCGAGACAGCGCGCCGCGATCTGCACCGTGCCGGCGAGGCTCGATGTCGGCGCATAGACGATGGTGAGCTTGTTCGGCTTGATCTTGCAGGCCTCGGCGACGTGCTCGACGAGCGCCTGAGGCGGTGTCCGATCCGCTTCCAGCACGAGGCACGCTTGACTTGCGTGATCGCGATAGCCGAGCTCCTCGAACAATTTCTCCGAAGAGCCGAGCGCGCGCGCCGGCCCCGAGCCAAGCACGTGATAGGTCTTGCCCTTCTCCTCGACCGACAAACTCCAGCCCGCATATTGCGAGGCGAGGCAAGCGATCACCGGCTGGCTCGTGTGCACCGTGACGTAGAACGGCCACGGCGTGGCCGGGTCGGTCACTTCGAGCGCCACGCGGCCGAGGCCGCCCAGGCAAATCTCCGCCATGCGGCGCCCGGCTTCGAGTCCGCCGACGGCCTTCACCCCGCAATCGATCAGCGTCTCGCCGAGCGAGCCCTTTGTAACCTCGACCCGTAATGCCGCGGCGTTATGGACGAGCCCGTCCAGGAGTGGCACGACCCTGCCATTGACGCTCACGCCCTCCGTGCGGCGCGTTGCGCTCCCCTCCGATTCTTTCATCAAATTCACCGTTCGCTCCCTGATTCCGGCCGCGGCAAGCGGCTCGAATTATTGAGATTCTTTCCTCGACCAGACCCTTGGCCTCGGCCGGATTGTGCGCGCGGGCCAGTACAGTGCATATCGGGCGCCCTTTGTCGATGCGCTCGCCCGCTTTTGGACGGTCCGCGGCCCAATCGGGCCAAGGGATCTCGGGCACGGTGAGGGCCTTGGTCGCAAACACGATGGCCGACGCGGCCGCCCCCTCGAGCACCAGCCCATGACCTGGCAGGGAACCGCCGCTCACGGCCGCCAGATGCAGGCCGAGCAGGGGCGCCGTCTCGGTGTCGAATATATCGATTGTGGCGCCCGGGCGCGGATTGATCTCAAGCAGCAACGCCTCGCCGCCCCGCACCATGAAATCGGCGCTGCCGAGCCCCTTGAGCGCAAAGGACGTGGCGACGCGCGCGACCGCATCCTTCATGGCCTCCACCAGCTGCGGCGCAAGCTCGGGGTCACGCACCGCGCCGCCATAGCGGAAGGGGCGCCCCCGCATGGGTGCGGTCCATTGCTCGCTGAAGCCGAGCACGCGGGCTTGCTGGCCGTCGGCGACGAACAGCGCCGAGACGGAGCGGCCCCGGACCCGCTCCTGGAAATAGAGGGAGGCGTCTGCCTGCGGCGTGACAGATGAACTGATATGGCCTCCGCCCGCGCCGCCGCGGCGCTTGGCGAGCCAGCCCGGCTTCGCCGCAGGCGCCGTCACGACCGTGCGCGGGTGCGGGATGCCCAATTCGTCGAGCGCGGCGAAGAAATGCTCGGGCGCCTTGATGCGCGCCACCGTGCGCGCCTCGTTGCCGAGCAGCGTCCAGCGTCTTGCCAGTCTGCCGAGGAGCTCGGGCCGGTCTTCAAAGCCCGCGCCATAGACCAATCCGGTGATCGGAGCGGGCGCCGCCTCGACCAGCGCCGAAAGCGCGGGTCTCAGCTGCGGCCAGGCGAGGCCGGCGGCGAGGCCGCCCTCGATCTTGGCGCTGGCATGCGCGAGCGCCGTGGTATCGGCGTCAGCGAAGAAATCCGCGACCAGCGGCACGAAGCCCGCGCGGGCGGCGGCGGCGGCAAGAGCCCGCCCTGAAATGGCGACGACGAGCAGGCAGCCGCGTTTAGCCGACGAGCTTTTGCGCAAGACGATACGCGTCCCGGAAATCGAGATAGACGGGCTTTTCCGCCTCGATCATCATTTTGAACAGGCCCGCCTCGGTTTGGTATTTGACGTTGCCGACGGTGAGCGCGCCGATGGCGACGGCCTTGGTGCCGGGGATTGGCGTCGCGTTGTCGTTCACGCCCACCCCTTCGACGCCGGCCGGAGGCACGGCGTTAACGTCGGTCACGACTTTGAGCTGCTTGGCGAGCTTGAGCTGGTCGGCCGAGAGCAGACGGCGTCCGGCGGGGCCGGCAGAGAAAATCACATCGGCGTCGCGCACGAGCTCCGCTTTCTGCTCCTCGGACGAACCGTCGGCATAGCCGATATTCACCGCGAAGCGCGCATTGGCCTCCTCGGCGAGCTTGCGCACGCGGTCGGGCCCGTCATAGCCGATCAGCGTTGCCTGCGCGCCGTCCAGCGCGGCGATCACGGCGGAGGCAAACCCCACCACGCCCGTGCCGCCGAACACGGCGATGCGCTTGCCCTTGAGCTCGGTGGAATATTTCTCGCGCAACGCCTTCTTGACGCACGCCACCATGGCGGCGGCGGTGGTGAAGGAGCCCGCGGGATCGGAGAACACGGAGATTTCGAACGGCGGCACCATGGCCTTTTTGGCGCGCTCCATCATGTCGAGCGCTTCGATGGCGCGCTTGCCGCCGATGAACACGCCGGTCCGCTTCACCCCCTCCGGTCCGCGCGAGAAGATGGCATCCTGCACGAGCCCGGACACGTCCTCGATGGTCACGGAGGTATAGGGGATGGCATCGTCGTAGCCGGCGTCGAGCGCCATGTTCACATCGAACGGGCTCATATGTTTGAGCGGTGTGAGCATGTGCAAAATGCGGGGGTGCGCCATCTTTGTCGGATCTCCCTTTCTCGTCTTCCTCGCATGGCCGGGCGAAGGCTTTTGGCGCCTCGCTTTACCACACTCGGCCCTAGGGGCTAGCGCCCTTGGTGGTGGTGAGACAAATAAACTCGCGTCAGCACAGCTCGATGGTCGCGCCGTCATTGCGCCCATGGACGAGGTGGAACTCGAGGGGAGCGAACTCGGCGCGCACGCGCGCTTCGTCGAGCAGTGCGCGTCCTTGCTCCTCGGCAGCGACGAAGGCAAAGCCGGTCGGCCCCCATGAGCTTTGCCCGAGCCCGGTAATGCCCGAAGCGGCGAGCCAGTCAAGCGCGCGCCCGACGCGCCGGCTGACATAGGCGCCGCCCTGCAAGCTCGCATAATAGGCGCCCATCTCCGCCTGCAACGCACCGATCGCCGCGGTGAAACGCGTAAAATTCTGCTCGGCGAGAGCGGGGAGCGCGTCCATCAGCACGCGGCGGCAGAGCTCGGCGGTCTTCTGTTGCGGGAACGCGGCGAGCGCGGTGAAGGCCGCAATCTCGCCGGCGCCCGACAGCCCGGTTCCTTCTTTGTCGAAGATGAGCAGCACCCGCCAGGTCGATGGGAAGGGAAGACAGGCCAGGATCGGCGGCAGCGTGGCGGCGCCGGGTCCGCCGTCGAGCACCACTCCCCCTTGGGCGAAGGTTCCGATGCCGATGCCCGAACGCTTGCCCCGCTCGGCCAGAGCGGCGATCGCGACAAGATCGAGCGGGCGCCCGTCGAGCGCGGCGATGGCGCTGCCGATGGCAAGGGCGAGCTGTGTACCGGAGCCGAGCCCGGAATGGGACGGGATCGCCTCCTCGATGCGGAGCGCATAGGCGCCGTTCATGCCCCACGCCTTGGCGAAGCGGCGCAGATAGGCGAGCGCACGCTCCTGCTCCGGTCCCTCCACAAGGAACCCATCGGCCCGCCTAAGCTCGAGAGAGGTCCGCGGCCAGTCGAGCGCGAGCCCGAAGCTGCCGAAGGGCCGCGGCCCCTGGCCGCTCGGGTCGAGGAAGCCGAAATGGAGCCGCGCCCCGGTCGAGACGCGCGCCGCCTCGCCGCCCGCTGGGACGCCGTTTCGGCCTGACCTTGCTGTGGGATAGGCCTCCATTGATCGGTTAGAAGCCTCCCGCTATGCTGACGAGGTGAGGGGAATGCCTCATCCTTCCAAAAGAGAGGCGCAATGGCAACGTCCGAGCGCATCTATAGCGACGCCGAGGTGGAGCAGCGGCTAAAAGCCGAGCTGCCCCATTGGTATCTGGAAGATGGCTGGATCCGGCGCCGCTACCGCACCAATAGTTGGAAGGGCACGCTGATGGTGATCAACACCGTCGGCCATTTGGCGGAAGCGGCCTGGCATCACCCCGACATCACCGCCTCCTACGCCTGGGTCGAGATCCGCCTCAAGAACCACGCGGCCAAGGGCATCACCGACAAGGACTTTGCGCTGGCGAAGAAGATCGAGGAGGTGGTGCATTGGCAGCCCGGGCTCGAGGACAACGCGCTCGAAGGCACGCCCGCCGAGGACATGCGCTTCGCCTACATCAAATACGATAAGCCGAAAAACTAGACACGAGCCTGCTCTATGACGCCTGCGGCGCCCGCATGGTTGACGGAACCTTGCGCACCGCAAAAACCACCGTCTGCGGACGATCTGGCCGAAAGTGCCATTCGCGCGCTTGCGCGGGCACAGCCACCTGTTTATTGGTGCCCCGGCCATGGCGGTTGCGTTTAAGGGGGAAAAGCCTTTGCGGGGCGGTGCGCTCGAACGTGCAGCGGCGCTGTTGGACGGCGCCAATCTGCCGGTGATCGGCGGGCTGCTCACCGACATCGCCGGTGCCGAAGCGGCCATTGCGCTGGCCCAGAAGCTCGACGGCGTCATCGACCATGCGGCGGGCGAAGGCCTGGCGCGCGCGAGCCAGATCATGCGCGAGATGGGCGGCTGCCCGGCGAGCCTCGGCGAGGCGCGCAACCGCGCCGACCTCATCGTGCTGATCGGCGACGGCCCGCTCAAGCGTGATCCCGACCTCCTCGACACGCTGTTTCCCAAGGAAGAGGGTCTGCCGCGGCCGGGCGGCAATCCGCGCGAGCTGATCGTGCTCGGCGGTGAAAGCGCCAAACTCGCAAGCCGCGTCCCCGTGACCGCGATCGCATCCGCTAGCCTCGACCTTGCGACGCTTGTATCCCTTCTCTCGGCCACGCTCATGGAGCATCGGACCGATGCCGACGGCGGCGAGATCGGGGAGAAGCTTGCCTCACTCGCCGCGCGCTTACGCAGAGCCGCCTTTCCGGTCTTCGTCATCTCGCCCTGCGATCTCGACGAGCACGTGCTCCGCACCGTGCTCGGCATCGTTCGGCATCTCTGCTTGACCATTCGCGCCGCGACCCTGTCCATGCCCGCGCCCGGCAATGGCGACGGCGTCAATCTCTGCTCGGCCTGGACCTGCGGCGTGCCGGTGCGGACGCGCTTCACCCGCGGCCTCCCTGAGCACGATCCCTGGCGCTACGGCGCGCAACGCCTGATCGAGAGCGGCGAGGCCGAC
Organism: uncultured Alphaproteobacteria bacterium; assembly: GCA_963820115.1. Classification (GTDB taxonomy): domain Bacteria; phylum Pseudomonadota; class Alphaproteobacteria; order Rhizobiales; family Methyloligellaceae; genus Methyloceanibacter. Next base: position 284,471 of record CAWFYP010000003.1, on the reverse strand, counting down.
GCGCTCCTGTGGGTCGATGCGCTTGGTTCCCATGAGTTTGGTCGCCCGCACGGCGTGCCCACCGTGGTCCTGTCGGCCGCGGGTGATGCCGCCGCCGAGGTGGTGATCGAAGTGGGCTGCGCCGGACGCGACCACGACGCGGCGCTCTATCTCGCCCAGCTCGCCGGCATCGGCATGGTCAAGGCCACCCATCCGAATACGCACCTGCCCACGGCGGCCAAGGTTCTGAGCGGGATAAGCGCGTTGATCCGCCCGAGCGAGGTGGCCGCGTGCTGATCCGGCTCAAAGGTGGCCGGGTGATCGATCCCACCCATGACCGCGATGAAGTGGGCGATCTGTTCGTCGAAGACGGCCGCATCGTTGCGGCGCCGCCGAGAGGCGCCCGCGTCGACCAGACCTACGACGTCGCCGGCAACATCGCCATGGCCGGCGGCGTGGACATCCATTCCCATATCGGCGGCTCCAACGTCACCATGGCGCGCCTGCTGATGCCGGAGCTGCCGGCGCTCGCGAGCGCAGAGGGGGCCGACATCGCGCCCACCCCCGCCGCCTGGAGCGCTTATGCTACCGGCGTCCGCTATGCCGAGATGGGTTACACCACGGTGATCGAGCCCGCGCTCATCCCCAGCCATGCCATCGAGGCGCAACAAGAGCTCGCGCGCATCCCCATCATCGACGTGGGCGCTCTCGTCATTCTCGGCAATGACGATTTTGCCCTGGGTCTGCTGCGCGACGGCGCCGGCGAAAGCGAGATCGAGGATTACGTCGCTTGGACGCTTCAGCACGCCAAAGGCATTGGCCTCAAGGTCATCAATGCCGGCGGCTCCGCCGCCTTCAAGTTCAACGAGCGGAGATTCGGTCTCGACGATGTGGTGCCGGTCTATGGCATTACCTCGCGCCGCATCGTGCAGGCCTTGCAGCGTGCCGTGACGAGCCTCGGCGTGCCGCACCCGGTCCATCTCCACTGCAACAATCTCGGCATCGCCGGTAATGTCGACACGGCACTCGCCACCATCGCCGCCGCCGATGGCCTGCCCATCCATCTCGCCCATATCCAGTTCTATGGCTATGACGCCGAGGGTCCCAAGGGCCTCTCCTCCGGCGCTGCGCGTCTGACTGCAGCGATCAACGCGCACAAGAATATCAGCGTCGATATCGGCCAGGTGCTGTTCGGCCAGACCACCACGCTGTCGGGCGACATCCTGCGCCAGTTCGATGGCCGCGGCGGCGCCCATCCCAAGAAATGGGAGATCATCCAGGATGAGGGCAACGGCACCGGCCTCGTCCCCTACAAATACCGCGCCGAGAATTTCGTGAATGCCGTGCAATGGGCCATCGGGCTGGAGATCATGCTGCTCGCCGAGGACCTGTGGCGGGTGCTGTTTTCCACCGATCACCCCAATGGCGCGCTGTTCACGCGTTATCCCGAGATCGTCCATCTGCTCATGGACAAAGACGAGCGCGCCCGCTGGCTGGAGCGCGTGCCGGCAGCGAGCCGCGAGGTCATCAATCTGCCGTCCATCGCCCGCGAGCTGACTCTGAGCGAGATCGCCATCGTCACCCGGGCGGCCCCCGCGCGCATCCTCGGCCTCACCGATCGCGGCCATTTGGGCGATGGTGCTATCGCCGATATCGCCGTCTATCGCGACGAGAAGAACCGCACGGCGATGTTCAGCCACGCCCATCTCGTGTTCAAGGACGGCGCGCTCGTGGTGCGCGACGGCGAGGTGAGCGAAATCACTTGGGGCCGTGCCTTCCAGGTGGCGCCCGCCTTCGATGCGGCCATCGAGCGCAGACTTGATCGCTTCTGGGACCGCTATTACGGCATCGGTCCTGCAAGCTTTGGCGTCCCCGGCGACATCGCCGGCCGCCCCCAACGGTTCGCGACGGTGCCATGCCAGATCTAAAGCTCAAAGGCGTCACCGTCGTCGATACCTTCGCCGAGGCCTTTCCCATGGTCGGCACGCGGGTCGTCATCACCGGGCCCACCTTGGAATGGGCGCTGATCGCCGCGCGCACCATGACGGGCTTTGCCACTTCGGTGATTGCCTGCGGCGCCGAGGCCGGGATCGAGCGCGAGCTGAAGCCCAAAGAGACGCTCGACGGCCGCCCCGGCATTGCCGTGCTCCTCTTCGCCATGGAGACCGAGAAGCTCCAGCGTCAGCTTCGCAACCGCGTCGGCCAATGCGTGCTGACCAGCCCCGGCTCCGCCTGCTTCGCCGGGCTCGAGGGCAAGAGGAAGCTGAAGCTTGGCGCCTCGCTGCGCTTCTTCGGCGATGGCTGGCAGATGTCGAAAGTCATCGACGGCCGCCGCTATTGGCGCATTCCGGTCATGGATGGCGAGTTCGTCTGCGAGGACAAGACGGCCCTGACCAAGGACGCCGTGGGCGGTGGCAATCTGCTCGTGCTCGGGCGCTCCCATGCCGCCGTGCTCGCCGCCTGTGAGCGGGGAGTGAAGGCCATCGCCGGCGTGCCCGGCGCTATCACCCCATTCCCCGGCGGCATCGTGCGCTCGGGCTCCAAGGTCGGGTCGAAATATAAGGGGCAGATCGCCTCCACCAACGATGCCTATTGTCCGACGCTGAAGGCGGTGGTGAACACGGCGCTGCCGCTCGACGTGGAGGCGGTGATGGAGATCGTCATCGATGGCTTGAGCGCGGGCGACGTGGCCGCCGCCATGCGCGCCGGGCTCCACGCCATCGTCGAGGGCGGCGCCAAGGACGGCATCACCCACGTCACCGCCGGAAATTATGGTGGCAATCTCGGGCCGCATCATTTCCATCTCAAGGAGATCATCAAGTGAGCGCGCTGACGCTCGAGCTTAGGGCCAAGCCCGATCAGCGGCTCGATCTCTCGCCGCTCACGCCCTCCGGGCTCGCCGCGCTGACCCCGAAGGATATCGAGGCCATCCCCATCGGCACGACGCGGGCGCGGCTCGTCGTCGGCGATGTCTTCAAGCTCAAGGGCAAAGATGCGGGCGCGCTCCGCCTTGTCGGCACCAATGCCCGTTGCGACAGTATCGGCCGCGGGCTCAAGGATGGCGAGATCGTGGTCGAGGGCGACGCCGGCGCCTACCTCGGCGCGGCCATGAAGGGCGGCAAGATCGCGCTCACCGGCTCGGCCGGCTTCGGCACGGGCGCCGCCATGGCCGGAGGCCGGATCGAGATCAAAGGCGATGTCGGCGAGCGCGCCGGCGGCGTGCTCATGGGCGAAACCTTCGGCATGCGCGGCGGCGTCATGACGATCGGCGGCGATGCCGGCCCCATGCTCGGCGAGCGCATGCGTCGCGGGCTGATTGCGGTAAGCGGCAAGGCGGACGATTATGCCGCCGCCCGCATGATCGCCGGCACGCTCTTGATCAACGGCGCGGTCGGGGCCTTCGCCGGCCATGGCTTGCGGCGCGGCTCGCTCATCTTGCGCCACAAGCCGAAGGACCTGTTGCCGACCTTCGGCGATTGCGGCATGCTCGATTTCAATTATTTGCGGCTGCTCGAGCGGCAGCTTCGCGCCTCCGGTCTCGCCGTGAAATTCGGTCACCGCGCGCGGCGGCTGATGGGCGACATGGCCGTGCTCGGCAAGGGCGAGATGCTGATTTTGGCGTGATTGTCAGCCTCGATATTCACCGCCTTGCGTCCCATATGAGCTATCCTTTTGGCGTGCCCGGGCGACGCAGGACCGGCGTGATGCAATGACAGCTGTTCCCTTCGTCCTCCTCGATGACAGCCTGACCCAAGCGGGTGCGGGAGCGTTCCCCACGAGCCTGCTCTATGCCGCGCCGGAGCGGGTCGTCGTGGCGCATGCGCCCGAGGAGGTCGACGCCGCTCTCGAGGCGATCGCTCAAGGCCTGGCGGCCGGGCTCGAGGCGGCGGGCTTCTTCTCCTACGAGCTCGGCTATTGCTTCGAGCCGAAGCTTAAGGACCTTCTGCCCCGTGAGCGCCGCCAGCCGCTTCTGTGGATGGGGCTCTTCCCCGCGCCGCGCCGCATCGGCGATGCCGAAACCCGCGCCTGGCTCGACGCCAACGGCGCGTGTGGCAGCGCGAAATTCTCCGATCTGCATCTGTCCTGGACGCGCGAGGACTATGCCGCCGCCTTCGCCCGCGTGCAGGACTACATCGCCGCGGGCGACGTCTATCAGATCAACCTCACGCTCGAATATCTGTTCGCCTTTTCCGGCGATCCGGTCGCGCTCTACGCCGCGCTCCGCCGCAAGCAGCGGGTCGCCTATGGCGCTCTGATCGGCACGGCCGATTTCCACGTGCTCTCGCTCTCGCCCGAGCTGTTCTTCCGCCGCGAGGGCAAGGAGATGTCGGCGCGGCCGATGAAGGGGACCGCCCCCCGCGGCCGCACCTCGCGCGAGGATGCGCGGCTGAAGACGTGGCTCGCCATGGACGAGAAGCAGCGGGCGGAGAACCTGATGATCGTGGATTTGCTGCGCAACGATCTCGGTCGCATCGCCAAGATCGGCTCCGTCGAGGTCACTGACCTCTTCACCGTCGAGACCTACCGCTCGGTGCATCAGATGACCTCCGGCATCACCGCCGAGCTTCGCGGCGACATGGGCCTCAAGGACATGCTCCGTGCGCTGTTCCCCTGCGGCTCGGTCACCGGCGCGCCCAAGGTCCGCGCCATGGAGATCATTCGCGAGCTCGAGGCCGGCCCAAGGGGTGTCTATACCGGGGCCATCGGTCGTATCTCCCCCAATGGCGATGCCCAGTTCAACGTGGCGATCCGCACCGTAATGATCGACGCCGCCGGCGGCGAAATGGGCATCGGCAGCGGTATCGTCGCCGACTCCAAGATGGAGGCGGAGTTCGAGGAATGCCTGCTCAAGGCGCAGTTCCTGACCCGGGCCGAGGCGCCCTTCGAGCTGATCGAGACGCTGCGCTACGAGCGAGGACTGGGCTTCCATCTCCTCGAGCGCCATCTGGCCCGGCTGAAATCCTCCGCCATTCATTTCGGCTATCCCTTCGACCGCGAGGCGGTGCTCGCGGCCTTAGAGGCCGAAGCCGAGCGCGGAGCGGCGCCGGTCAGCCTGGTGCGGCTCCTGCTGGCCGAGGATGGCAGGCTGACGGTGACCTCCACCCCGATCAAGCTTCCCGCCGAAGGCACCGTGTGGAAATTCGCCATTTCCGACCAGCGCGTGGACGAAAAGGACCCGCTCTTCTTCCACAAGACCACCCGGCGGGAGTTCTACGACCGCGAGCTTCAACGCCAAAAAGAGCTCACGGGATGCGACGAGGTCGTCTTTCTCAATCGGCGCGGCGAGCTCACCGAAGGGACGCGCACCACGCTCTTCCTCGAGCAGGACGGCCGCCTGTTCACCCCGGTTCTCTCTTGCGGGCTCCTGCCCGGCACCTTGCGCGAGGAGCTGATCGACCTGCCGCGCGCGGCCGCGAGCGAAGCGGTGCTGACCCTTGAGGATCTGAGGCGCGCCGACCGCATCTATCTCGGCAATTCGGTGCGCGGGCTGATCCGCGCCGAGCCCCTGGGGCTCACACGCGAGCTGGAGCGGGCACCCGAACTCGCCAGCCTCTAGGCGAGGCGCAAAAAAAGCCCGGGCGAAGGCCCGGGCTAGGGGGGAGCGCTAGAGAAAACTAATCGCAGCCGTCATAAGCGGGGCCGTAGCCGTAGCCGTAGCCATGGCCGTAGCGGGAACCGCCATGGCGGGTGAGGGGGATGGGCGCCGGCGTAGCTGCCTCGGCGGTGTCGTCGTTGCCGTCGTCGTCGTCGCCGGTTGCCGCTGAGGCTTGGGGCACGGCGGGAGCGTCAGCCGCCTGCGCGTCATCCTCGTCGTCGGCGTCGGTTTGCGGCTTGGCCTCGGGCAATTTCGCTTTGGGTGTGGCGTCTGCGACCTGTTTGGCGGCAGGCGCGCTGCCGGCATTGGACTCGACCACGATCTGGCGCTGTTTGATGTCCGCGCCCTTGCTTGCCGCCGGCGTGGCGCTCCCCGGAACCTTAAGGTTGAACTCCTTGGCCTCGGCGCTGACGGTGAGCAGCAGCACGAGGGCAAGCGCGGCGAAGGACATGATCGTGAGCAGGACCTGGCGGGTGATGGATGGCATGGCGGCAACCTCCTCTTGAGACCGGGCAGCTTCGTTTGAAGCCTGATGCGGTCTTGTAGTGGAGGCGCGCTGAACCGGGGCTGAGGCCGCCATTCATCTGGCGTTCAGCCAGCCGGTACTATAAGCCATTGTTTAGGCTAGTTTTCTCCAAGGCGCGGCGGGTCAGGCGTGGGTCTCGCTCCGCAGCGGCGCTTGCGCCGGCGGCCGCATCCAGGCGGCGATGCGCTCGAGCGTGTCGGCCGCCGAGCGGCGCATCATCAACCAGGCCTGGGCGGCGACCGACTTTCCTGTCTGCAGCACCAGGCCTGCATTCCAGTCGAGGGCGGCGAGTTTGGTTTTCCCGTCGCGCAGCGCGGCAGCGACCCCCTCCACCTTCACCAGCATGAGCGCTTTGAAGGCGGCGAATTTCTCCCCCGTTCGCTCCATGGCGTAGGCGGCGCGGGCCCGCGCCGTGGCGGCGAAACTCTCGAGCTCGTCACGCAAGGAAGGGGCAGGCTCGTGCATGAGGATTTCGATGGCCGCGCCGGGCCCGCTCGCACCCACTCCGAGCAGGAGGGCGAGCGTGAGCAGACAAAGGGCGTTGCCCAGGCGGCGAATCATCACCCCCTCAAGGGTTCAGCTCCAGGGCAGATTGACCCACCCCACGGCGAGCAGTAGCCCGGCGATGATGGCAAGAATGAGCGAGAATACAAGCACCCACAGCATGGCGCGCGGGCGCGTACCCTGGCGGGCCTCGGTGGTGGTCAGCACCTTGGGCATGGGCTGCTCCTTTCCGTTGCAGGGTCTTGGGCGCGCCGCAAGGCCCGCGGCGATGCTCCGTATAAATACGTAAATACAACGCGCGGGAATGGTCGCCGTTCCACCCCTCTGGGCGCGACATCCGGCGGATCAGCCGCCGTGACCGATCGTCTCGAGGCGCTCCAAGGCCTCATGCACGGCGCGCAACAGCTCCGCGGGACTGCGGTTTTCGCTCATGCCCTCGCCGGTCGCGCGCAACAGCGAATTGGCGTCGGCTTCCCAGCGCACCAAGATCGCGCGTTTGTCTTCCAGCGTGAGTCCGGCGGTGCGGAGCACCTCGGAGGGGGCGCCAAAGACCGAAGCGGGATCTAGCTTTGCCTGATCGAGATCGATGGCTGCGAGCCTCGTCATGATAGTGCCTTCCTTTGGTTGAAGGTGGCGATTCCATTGGAGGAAGCCGGCAATCCTTGCATAAGATGCTTAACGCCGGTTGCTCACGAACGTTGCGCGGGAAAATAGGAGTCGGGACATGTTTGGTTGGGCGCTAACCTTTCTCATTATCGCATTCGTCGCGGCCGATTTCGGCTTTGGCAACATTGCCGGCACGGCAGAGTCGCTCGCCAAGGTGACCTTCGTGGTGGCGCTCGCGCTGTTCGCGTTACCCCTGATCGTCAATATGGTCGTGGGGCGTCGGCCGCCGGCCTAGGCACGCGCGCTCTAAGCGGTCTTGCTGACGCCGCCGAGACCTTCGTCGTCAGGACCTGCATCTTCTGCGAGCCCCAGCAAATCGGCCAGGCGGCTGCGCGCGCGGTTGACGCGGCTCTTGATGGTGCCGACGGGACAACCGGAAATCTGCGCCGCTTCCTCGTAGGAGAAGCCCGCGGCGCCCACCAGGATCAATGCTTCCCTTTGGTCGTCAGGCAGCCGCGCGAGCACGGCGCGGAAGTCTTGCATCTCCATGTGCCCCATCTGTTCGGGCGGAGAGGCGAGCTGGGCGGCGTAGCTGCCATCCGCGTCCTCCACCTCGCGCCGCCGCTTGCGCCGTTCCGAGAAATACGTGTTGCGCAGGATGGTGAACAGCCACGCCTTGAGATTGGTGCCCTCGCGGAAGGAGTCGAGGTGGTTCCAGGCCTTGAACAGCGTCTCCTGCACGAGATCGTCCGCCCGCTCCTTGTCGCCGCATAGCGACACGCCGAATGCCCGGAGACTGGACATTTCGGCGATGAGCGCCTCCCGCAAGGTGGCCGACACCTTCCGCCGCACTATTTGTCTCCGCTCTGCTCGAGCTCTTTAAGGAGCCGCAAGAGGCGTTCGGGGACGGGCTCGCGTGCGACCTCGTCGAACACGGCGCGCACATGCCGGCCGATGTGAGCCTGCAGGCCCGGCGACAGTCCTTCGGTCTTGTTTCCGCGCATGTTTCCTTCCGTCCGCGAGCCATCCGGCCCCCGCGAGGGATGCCGTTCCGCTGATTGGCCCGTGGTCTTGTTTGCCCCTGGCATCTTGCCCCGGCGGTCGCACTTTTTGGTTTCGTCTTCCACGCTTCGTCCCCTCCGCGGGGGTTGCCCGGGCATCCGCGGATGCCTCCTGCTCAGCAAGAACCCCCGGCAAGTCAAATGGTTCCAGGCGTCCGGAACCTTAAGCCGCTTGCCCGCGTTATACCAAAATTGGATACGATCCGGCCCTCGGACCCCGCCACTGCGGTTTCCGGTTGCCACGTCTTACTAGGTCATGCCAATGGGGGTTTCCAGGGTCAATCATGAAAGCAAGACGCAGATGTCGCTATCGCAATCGATCGCTCCACACCTGCCCTATCTGCGCCGCTTTGCCCGGGCGCTTGCCGGAACGCAAGCCGCCGGCGACGCTTATGTCGCCGCGACCCTCGAAGTGCTGATCGAGCAGCCGTCGCTCTTCGATGGCGCCCTTGACCCGCGTGTTGCCCTCTACCGGACGTTCCTCGGCCTGTGGAACTCGGTCGATCTCAACCTCAAGCCGGAGCTTGCCGCGGGCCCCACCGCGCCCGTCGACCGCAAGCTCGACCAGATCACGCCGCTGCCGCGCCAAGCCTTCCTGCTCTCGGCCGTGGAGGGGTTCACGCCGCAGGAGGTCGTCAAGATCCTCGGCGTCAACGCCGCCACGCTGGAGAACCTCATCGACAGCGCCGGCCGCGAGATCGCGGCGCAAGTGGCGACCGACGTGCTGATCATCGAGGACGAGCCGATGATCGCCATGGACCTCGAGGGCATCGTCGAGGGGCTCGGTCACCGCGTCACCGCCGTGGCGCGGACGCATAAGGAAGCGGTGAGCGCGGCAGCCAAGGAGACGCCGGGGCTCGTGCTCGCCGACATCCAGCTCGCCGACGGCAGCTCCGGGCTCGACGCCGTCAACGAGATGCTCGGCAGTTTCGAGGTGCCGGTGGTTTTCATCACCGCCTATCCCGACCGGCTGCTCACCGGCGAGCGGCCCGAGCCCGCCTTCCTCATCACCAAACCCTATCAACCGGACACGGTGAAGGCGATCGTGAGCCAGGCGCTGTTCTTCGAGCGCCGCGCGCATTTGCGCGACCGGCCGTCGGTCACGGCTTAAGCCCAAGCGAGAAATTTGTGAAAGTTTGGAGCGGACCGCGAGGTCCGCTCCGGCTGTTCGTCCCGGGCTAAAGCTTGCCCAACAGTAGCAGGATGAGAAGGATCACGAGAATAAGCCCCACCACGCCTGAAGGTCCGTAGCCCCAGGCGCGGCTGTGCGGCCAGGCCGGGAACGCGCCGATGAGGATGAGGATCAAAATGATAATGAGAATCGTGCTGAGCATTTTACCCTCCTAGAGAGCCCTCGGAGCAAAATCGCGCTGCCCAAGGGCCGATGAGGGCAGGAACGCGTGACGAGCCAGCCCTGCCCGGGCCTCTTCTTACCGCACGGCATGCCGTACGTCGCAAAAATCCCGCCCTTCGCCGCCACACGCACGCTTGATCTTGGGGAAAATATCGCTGGCGAGCAGTCCCTCTGCGATCGCCGGCGACGGGATCGCAGAGGGTGTCGTTAGCGAGGACGAGCAAAGCTCGGATCAGGTGTTCTGCAACCAGTCGTCGACCTGCTTCTCCGCCGCATCTCTGGCGATGCCGTACCGCTCCTGGATTTTGCCGACCAGTTGCACTCTGCGGCCCTCGACCTGATCGAGATCGTCATTGGTGAGCTTGCCCCACTGCTGCTGCACCTTGCCGCGAAACTGCTTCCAATTGCCTTCGATTCGATCCCAATTCATGAGTTGGCTCCTTTCGCGTGGCCTCCCCGTCCGCGGGGTGGCTCAAGATGGGTTCACTGATGGTCTAATAACGCTTCCGCCCAATTCGGAGTTCCGCACGCCGCGGACAAGATGCAAAGCTGGCCTACGCCGCATGGCTAAACTCCCGTAAAGACAACAGGTAAGATCGCGGCGATCGGGGAGGGGGGAACGATGGCAGCAAGACGCATCCTCGTCGTCGAGGACGAGTTCTTGATCGCGCTCGATATCGCCGGCGTGCTCGAGCAGGCGGGCTTTGCCGTCATTGGCCCGCACGGTACCGTCGCCGATGCGCTTGCCGCGATCGGCGGCGACACGGTGCACGGCGCGCTGCTCGACGCCAATCTCGCCGGCGAACCGGTCGGCACCATTGCCGACGCGCTGGCGGTGCGCAGAATTCCCTTTGCCTTTGTGAGCGGCTATGGCCGCGATCATCTCCCCGCCAAACACCGCTCGGCCCCACTGATCAAAAAGCCGTTCATGGGCAAGGATCTGCTGGCGGTGGTGGCGAGATTCGCGCCGGCCTAATGGCGCCGCGCCGCCGGTGTCGGAACGCATGTGGCCGAAATGCGTTGAACGAACGTCTCGGCCGCTTCATCCAGCCAGGAGTCTTGGAGTCTTCCATGCTTTATTGGGCTATCGTCTTTGCCATCGTCGCCTTGGTCGCCGGCGTTCTCGGATTTGGTGGCGTCGCCTCGGCGGCGGCGGGCGTTGCGCGCATTCTATTCTTCATTTTCATCGTCATTTTCCTCATCACCTTGGTTGCGGCCCTGGTTTAGCGGGACCAGCACCAAGGCGAGAGCCAAAATGATACGCCCGCTGACCGGGGGGAGGTCCAGTCAGCGGGCGTTGGTTCGAATCGCCGCGGGGAGGGGCGGGGAAGAATTTGCGGCCGCTCGAACAGAGCCATAACGTCAAGGGAGGAGAGCGGTTCCGAGGCCCGCGCAAAAAAGCCATTGCGGCCGAGAACGAACGACAACGCCTCGGGTTTAGCTTGACGCGGGGAGGGGCAAGGACGCCGATGCGAGCACCCATGCCGATGTTAAAGACGATGCAAAACTCGCTTCCGCTCCTCCCAGGTCTCTCCGATGGTCTTATCGGCGTGGCCTTCCTCGCCATTGCCGCCGCCTTCCTTTATCTGCACCTCCGCAGCACCGAGCGCAGCACGAGCGAGACGCTGCTGCTTGCCCTGTTCGTGCTGCTTCTTGGCGCCGGCGGGCTCGCCCATCTCGCCTCGCTGTTTTCGGTCTGGTGGCCGGCACCGGGATTTGCGACTCCGTTACAGGCATGGACCGCGCTTGTCGCCCTCGTCACCGCGATCGTCCTCTGGTGGCTCGCGCCCAAGCTCACGCGGCTGCCCTCGCGCGACCGCCTGCAAGCCGAGATCGTCGCCCATCTGCACACTCTCGATGAACTAAAGGCGGCGCGGCTCGAGCTCGAGGAACGGGTCGAGGCGCGCACCAAGGAGCTCGCCGAGGCCAAGCAACGCTTCGAGATCGCGCTGCGCGGCTCGCCGATCACCGTGTTCAGCCAGGACAAGGACATGCGCTTCGTCTGGGTGCACAACCCGCCCTCGGGGCTCACGCTCGATGGTCTGATCGGCAGGACCGATGCCGACGTACTGCCGCCCGAGGCGGCGGGTCCGTTTGCGACGGCCAAGTTTCAGGCCATGCACACGGACTCGTCTCAGGTGCTCGATATCGACTTCGCCATGTTCGGTCGCTTACGCTCCTACTACGTCCTGATCGAGCCGCTGCATGACGCGAGCAACGCCGTCGTCGGCACGACCTCCGTCGCTGTCGACGTCACCGAGCGCAAGGCATCGGAGGAGAAGCTGCGTTTGCTTCTGCGCGAGCTGACGCACCGCTCGAAGAATCTCTTGGCGGTCATTCAAGCTATCGCGCGGCAGACCGCATCGAGCACCACCTCGGTCGAGGATTTCCTCCAACACTTCAGCAATCGGCTCGTCGCCATCGGCGCCTCGCACGATCTCTTGGTGGCCGACGATTGGCATGGCGCGTCGCTGCGCGCGTTGATCGAGCAGCTGCTGCGCGCCCGCACCGACCGCTTCGGCGAGCGGATTTCCATCGAGGGCGACGACGTCATGCTCAAGCCCGAGGCCATCCACAATCTCGGCCTGGCGCTGCATGAGCTTGCCACCAACGCACAGCAATACGGCGCGCTCTCGGCCGATGCGGGGCGCGTGGCGGTGCACTGGCAGTTCAATGAGGACGCCTCCAAGTTGAAGCTCGTCTGGGAGGAGCGCGGCGGCCCTCCGGTCGCCGTGCCGGAGCGCTCGGGCTTCGGCCGCGCCATGGTGGAGCGGGTGGTCGGCCAGGCGCTGGAGAGCGACGTGACGCTGAGTTTTGCCGCTCGTGGCGTGCGCTGCGTCATCGTCATTCCCGCCCGCCACGTGGTCCCGGCGGGTTAACGCTTACGCCCGGGAAACGCGCTCGTGATCGGTCGTGCGCGCAAGTTGAATTGCCTCAGCCATTTCAGCACCTATGTTTCGCAGTGAGAGACCGGCGCCGAGAGGCGCGGGGAAGAACCATGGAGCGACCCATGCCGACGAGACGCAACATCGCCCTAGGCGCCGCCGGAGCCGTAGTGCTGGCGGCCGCCGGCTATGGCGGGCTCAGAATTCTCAGCGCGCGGGCCAAGAGCACCGAGACCTTCGAAGTGACGCGCACGCCCGAGGAATGGCAGAAGCTGCTGAACTCCGGAGCAATATGCGGTGCTGCGCCAGCAGGACACCGAGCGTCCTTTCACCAGCCCGCTCAACCATGAAAAGCGCAAAGGGACCTTCACCTGCGCCGGCTGCGACCTGCCGCTGTTCGCCTCGGACACCAAATTCGACAGCGGCACCGGCTGGCCGAGCTTCTATGCCCCGATCGACGGCGCGGTTAAATCCGACACCGACTACACCTTCGGCATGGTGCGCGACGAGGTGCATTGCCGCCGCTGCGGCGGCCATCTCGGCCACGTCTTCAACGACGGGCCTAAGCCCACCGGCTTGCGCTATTGCATCAATGGCGTGGCGCTGAAATTCGTCCCGGCGTAACTTCTCTTCACACCGTTTGTTGCAGCCGGATCATTTGCGACACGGTTGCCGGCGCGAGCGTTCCGTCGGGAAGCTGGCGAATGCGCTGGCGCCGCAAGAGATCGACGACCGTGGCGTGAACGCTGGAACGCGCGTGCTGCGCATCGGCAAAATAACCCTCCTGCACCGCCACACTGCTGAGATCGTCTTGCGATCCCGGCCCGAGCTCCGCCAGCTTTCGGGCGATGAAATCGGCGAGGGCTTCGCGCGGCGACCCCGTGGATTGCAGAACCCTTGGAACGCGCTGGTACTCCGGCTCGGCCGCGTGACCGTCGTTCAGCGCCCGGTGATATTCGGGCTGGATCAAGCGCGGGCCGTTCGGGATCGGTGCCTGATCCGCCTCAACCGGAGGCATGCGCCGATGTTCGGACTCCATGAGCACGCCGATCACGGCAAGCTCGGCTTTGAGCTCGGCGAGACGCCCCTCGCTCTCGGCTCGCAGCCGCTCGACCGCCTGTTCGAATTGGCCGCCGATTTCACTAATTTCCCGCTCGATGAGTCGGGCACGCTCCTGCAGATCGCCACGAATGTCGCGCATCACTTTCCCCCCCCGCTTTACCGCGCCCGCAGTGTGACACTGAGGGGAGGGTGGGAACATCGCTCCACGCCGATTTTGGTGCATAACTGTGCGGCCGTCATAACGTCGTGACAATCCCCGTGACAGCGCCCGGTATGGGGCCGCCCGGTTGATCCCCGATCGGAAAACGGAAAACAAATAGAGTTTTTAAGCACTTACTTTATCAGAGAGATATAATACATAAAGATAGTCGTTCTAAGTCACTGCAAAGTCACCGCAAAGTTACAAAAGCCGCCGCAAACCAGCAGCACTACAATTCAGACCATAGACAGTGCAGTTTTACTGAGCCATTGTAGCCCTGCCTATGAGTACGGCGGGGCGTATGGCATTTGTACTGAGTTCTGGAGGCCCCTTAGGGCCGGAAGTCCCCTTCTGGCTTCCGATCCTTTGTGCACGCGGGTTTCCGCGCGGGCGTAACCCTCAGCTAGATTTCCGGAGTCGAGCCTGCGCCATTGCCGTCGTGGTCGGTATCGCTGTTCTCGGGACACCGGCCGAAGCCGCGGACGCGAAGCCATTAGACCAGAGTTGGACGGGGTTCTCGGTGGCCGCCGGAGGAGGCGCTGCCCTGATAAGTCCGCGGATCAATTCCAGCGATTCTCGCACTGACAAACTCGGGACATGTCGATCTGGGACGGTTCAGCAGGAAGACTTTTCCGTCCATCTAGACAATTTTTTTGACGCGCCATGCGATCCGCCGGGGTCTGCAACGCCCGTGTTGGACCTTAGTGAAAAGGCTTCGTCGCGCACTGACCTTGACGAGATGGGCGGCTTCTTCACTGCGCAGGGCGCATATGATTATCAGTTCGCACCGAGATGGGTGGCAGGCGCCTTCCTCGATGCAGACTGGTCCAGCATTCGCGCTCATGCAAAGCAGGCGCAGACCTCTGCACAGAAACAGACCACTACGAGTTCCGTCGTCCTGGGGGAAACTCCGACCCTCTTAACGAGCAATGCCCAGGGCTTCGTCGAGAATACGACGATCGATGCGCTGATCAGCACGGATTGGAGCGTTTCGGTTGGCGGGCGGCTTGGCTGGTTAGCAACTCAGGGAATGCTTTTTTATGTTCTCGCCGGATACACCCACGCGGAGCTTGACGACGCTCGGGTCAAGGTCAGCTTTGCCGATCCGCTCAACGGGCTTGGAAATGCGCATTCCTTCAGCAACAGTCCGACCGGTCTCCTAGTCAGACTGCCAGGTTCGTTGGACGGCTTTAGTCTGGGAGGTGGCGCGGAAGCCAAACTCCATGGACCCTGGAGATTAAAATTCGAATATCGGTGGACGCACTTAGCGGGAGGCTCGGGGCGTGTTTCAAGCGCTGACTCCCAAAGCCTTCCGACGATGGAATTATGTGAACTTGGTCAGCCGGCGGAGTGCTTTGCCCTTCTCGATCACCGGGACATCAAGAGCCAGGCGTCAGCCAATTTTGACCTCGACATTCAGACCGTGCGAGCCGAGTTGGTCTACCATTTCTGGTCGGGACGCTGGGGCCACGGCGACGATTGAAACAACCAAGCTTAAGCGACGCCGGTGCGGATGGGTCAGGATCTCACTGGGACAGTTGGCTCCCCGGGCCGGACTCGAACCAGCGACCCAGCGGTTAACAGGGAAATATTTTGCAATCCCTCGCAATTTCCTGCGACGCGACGCGACGCGAAGCTGTTGAAAACGCTTGGCATCGCATCGCATGGCCTCGCTTCCTATTGCGGGGTAGCGCGTGCTCCTGTACCCCTGGGGTACGGAAATGCGCACGCAACTCACCGATCGCTTCTGCCATAACGTCAAGTCGCCCACGGCCCGCGTCGATTATTTCGACAACAAAACGCCGGGGCTTTGCCTTCGCGTGACGCCGAACGGCGCGAAGAGCTTTACCCTCCATTTCACCGCGAACGACGGCAAGCGCGCTCGGCTCACGCTGGGCCGCTATCCCCGAGTGTCCCTCGCTCGGGCGCGCTCGCTTGCCTTAGAGGCTCTAGGTGGCCTCCAGGAGGGCCAGGACCCACGCCACGGCGGCGCGGGCACGGTGGGCGACCTCGCCGAGGTTTATCTTGCCGAGCACGTCAGGCCGAACCTGAGAAGCGCCAAGACTTTTGAAAGGCGCCTTCGCAAGAATGTGCTCCCCATTATTGGCGGCGTGCTGCTCGCCGATCTGCACAAGCGAGACGTGAACCGCGTGGTGAGCCCCATCCTTCGCCGCAAGAAGCGCGTAGAGGCAGCCCGGGTATTCGAAGACCGGAGGGGCATGCTGCGATGGGGTACGGCCCGCGGCGACCTCGACAGAAGCCCCACAGAAGGAATGCGGAGCCCGACGACCCCGGCGCCCCGCGAGCGGGTGCTGTCCGACGACGAGATAGCAACCCTGTGGCGCGGGTTGCCGAAGGCGCTGCCGCGCTCGCCGACGGTGCAGAACATCATCAAGCTTTGCCTCCTCACAGGTCAGCGCGTCGGCGAAGTCGCCGGCATTCAAGCGGGCGAACTCGACGCAAAGCAGCGCCTTTGGACAATCCCTGTCGCCCGCTCAAAGAATAAGCACGCTCACACCGTCCCACTTACCGATCCGGCCTTCGCCCTCTCCGAGATCATCGCCGCCAATGACAAGCTGCCGGGTCACGCCGTCGCAAAGATCATCCGGCGCGCGCAAGATCATTTCGGGATCGAGCCTTGGACGGCACACGATTTGCGGCGTTCCGTTGTCACGCATATGGCCGAGCTCGGCGTCGAGCCCATCGTGCTCGCCAACGTCGTCAATCATCGCTCCGTCTCAAAGGCCGGCGTGACCCTGAGCGTCTATGCAAAATACGATTACGCAAAAGAGAAGCGCGAGGCGCTTTCACTTTGGGCCGATCGGCTGGCGGCTATCGTAGGGCGCGCCACCGCCAAGGTGCTACCAATCAGAGGCAAGGGCTGATGCCGGCGGCGCGTCCACATGATGATGCGCTGGCCATTTGGCTAATCGTGCTTGCCGAATTTGGTGACGCGCGAGGCGTGAGGGATGGCGCGTTTTTGGAAATTCACAATCGAATGCGAAAAGCCGGAGGACCTTCGCGGCGGGGAGTGGGCCGTCGATTGATTGCCATTCGGGCCATGTGGTCGGCGATCAGCTCTCGACTGACCGACTCAAGAAACTATACGAGAAGGCGCAGCGGCTAATCAGGGGAGACAGTGCTCTTGAGGCCGAAATGCGTAGCCGCGCGGATCAGCTCAAGACGGCGCTTGCACAAGATCCCGGGTCCTATCTCGCACCATTGCGACTGAGCGAAGCAGAGGCGGCCGGAACGTGGGTCATCGTTCAGTTCATTCCCCAGCGCGAGCAATTAGTATTTCACGCCGCGCGCGGCGAACTCATGTTGCGAGAGGCCGACACTCCCAACGGGCCATTCACCGAAATAGGGTCAAATGCGCATTTGACCCCATGATCAGTTAGGCGGCCTCGCGTCGCTGCGCGATACCTCGCAAGGGTCTTAACCGTCTTGCGAGGACAACATGCAAATCACCGACACGGTCGAGTTGTTCGACGTAAAAGAAACGTGCCGCTTCTTCGGCGGCTCGCGTCCCATCAATCCGGCAACCCTTTATCGCGGCATCAAGGTGGGTCTGTACCCCGCTCCCGTTAAGCTGGGACCGGGCATTAGCCGTTGGCTCAAGGGCGAATGCGTTGCCGCAATCGCCAAGCTTGCCGCCGCTCGTAACGGAGGCTCCGATGAACGCGCCGCCTAATGCACAAATGCGAACGGCGCCCCCTGGTGAAGGCGCCGCCGCAAAGGACAAAGATCATAGTGACAGGCACCAAGATAAGCCCCTCCTCGCCGAGTGGCAAGGGGAGTTGCAGCGCCGCCTCGCCCGGGCCCGCGTGCTCGTGAGCCTCGGCCTGCCGGACCCCGGCTTTGACCTGCTGGCCTACGAGATCATGCGCCTCCGGGCCGTCGCCTCGTCGATGCGGAGGGCGTCATGAGCGACAGCGAGTACGAGGAATACGAACCATTCCCCGGATTAGAAATCGCCTAAAACCTACGGAAGAACTCGACGCCAAGGTGACGGCGCTCGCGCTCGACGCGTTCCTCGAGACGCCATTACCGCCCCGCGAGACGATGTTGGCGCCCTGGCTGCCTAAATCTGGCTTGGCAATGATCCACGCCCCACGCGGCATCGGTAAGACTCAGGTGGCAATAGGGACCGCTTGGGCGGTGGCGAGTGGCGGCGGTTTTCTCCGCTGGAAATGCGAGACGGCCCGGCGGGTGCTGTTCCTCGACGGAGAGATGCCCGGCGCCGACTTACAGGCGCGCTTCAAGGCGGTGACAGAGGCTAGCCAGTTCACCCTTGCCGACCCGGATTATCTCAAGATAGCCGCGTCTGATCTGACCGAGTTTGGCTTGCCTGATTTGAGCGACCCTAAGTCTCAGCAATTTTACGATGATGTTGTCGCCAAAGCTGACCTCGTCATTGTCGATAACCTTTCGACGCTTTGTCCCGGCGTGAAAGAAAATGAAAGCGACTCTTGGGTGCCGGTCCAACAGTGGGCGCTCAAGCAGCGGCGCGCCGGCAGGTCAGTTCTATTTGTGCACCACGCGGGCAAATCGGGGACGCAACGTGGAACCTCGCGGAAAGAGGACGTGCTCGACACAGTGCTTAGCCTACGGCGACCACCTGATTATGCCGCCGACCAGGGCTGCCGCTTCGAGCTCTATTTCGAGAAGGCCAGGGGCTTCCAAGACGGTGCCGAGCCTTTTGAGGCCCGGCTTATCGGCAATCAATGGTCGATCACCGACATCAAGTCCGGCGACGACCTGGAAACCATCCGGGCCTTGCGGAAGCAGGGGCTTTCAATCCGCGAGATTGCCGATCGCACCGGCCTGGGAAAATCCACGGTCGCTCGCCGTTTGGGCGAGGAGGAATAGGAGTGTCCCACGGGACAGTCCCTAGCGCGTGTCCCATGGGACAGCCCCAGGATGGGCGGGACAAGTGGGACGGTCGGGACGCTTTGGGACAGTGGGACAGATGGGACGCGCTTCCTACACTGGAGGGCGCCTCCAATCGCGCCAGGAATTAAGACCAAGACCGGCGCGACAACTCAACGCTGCAAAACAGCATGAATTTGCAAAGGCGAGAAATTCTGGCCTCGGCGAGGTTTTCCGCCACTTTCCAGCCGACGCGGGTTGCGAAATGACGGCTGCCACTGACCGCCTCGCGCGCCAGGGAGGCCGGATAAGTGGAGGCCACGCCCGGACTCGAACCGGGATGTGCGGACATGCGGTCCGCTGCGTCACCAATTCCGCCACGTGGCCATATCCGGCCATTCAAAAGGACACGCGCGGCAAGGCAAGGGCAAGCGTGCGCCGTGGTTAAGATGTTGGGCGGGACCCTCCTCCTTCGCGACTTCCCGTACGCCCGACCGCCTCGCCCTCATTGCTCCTTGCCGAGGATTACTTTCGGGCCGGTGGTGCCAGCATCGTGTCGCTGCAAACCTTGCAAGCGATTGAGCGGATTGAGGACCGGAAGGGACGCGGCCTCGCCGCTGATGTCGAGGAATTGCGGGACGTGCTTTATGCCCTGGCCGCTGGCCTTGATGACCAGCACCTTCCTGATGTCGAGGTTCCGAAATGGTGGTGATCGAACTGCAAAGGACGAGTGTTGTGATGGCGACAGCCGCAACAGCATCAAGGCGCAAAGAGGCCGCCTCTTCAGCAGCCTCCTTGCGGTTGGGTGTGGTTGGATTGCCTAATAGTTGTAGCGATACCTATGATAGGCATACGGGTGATAGGCGTATGGGCGGTAGCCGTAGCCGCATGAAACGCACCGGCACCCATAATCACCACAGACAGAGTGAAGCCCATAGGGACAGCGGCCTGCTCCTCCGCAGCCAACCCTTTCAACTGGCGAGTAATTCGTTGCAGGGGGCTGACCTACTGTTCCCGTCAACGTCGTGGCCTCGGCATTCCATGCCAGAGGTCCAGCAAGCATCAGCGTCCCCAGCGCAATAAGGGCAAACGTCAACTTACGCATTCCTATCTCCTTGGTTGAACCCCCACCAGAATTGGTGCGAGGAGTTTAGGATAGAGCAAAACGATTGGCAGCGGGCCATTGCATCTGCGGCCAGCGCAACGCGGCATCAGGGACCGGGAGGGGCATGAAAATCTCTACCAAACGCAAGCCTCGGACCGCGCGGGGAAGCGACCTACCATAAACCCCCACTTTTAGGTTTTGCAGGTAGACGAAATTTCATAGGTAGACGAAATGCCGAGAAAGCCGATTGGAACCGTCGCAATGACTGCCGGAGAGCGGCAGCAGCGATGGCGATTGCGAAAACGGCAGGAACGCGAGGCGCGGGAAACTAAATTTTGGGCTGAGCTGCGCGATAGGGCGTGGGGTGGTGGCACCGTGCAAGACGAACGCGTTGTCAGCCTCTTATCGCATCGGCGCACGAGATAAGGGCTCCCTCGTGATGAAGGGCGTCGAAGCGCTGATTGCTGCCCTCGGTATTCGGGAACTAATCTCCGTCATCAATGCGGAATGAAGCGTCTGCCGATCTCACCGATGAAGAGGCTGAGGTACCGCTCTCTCAGGCTCGGAGTGCCCATCACGGATACCGCGGATCGCTTTGTTCATCGGCTCCGAATAAAAGCGGCCCGCGAGCGCGCTGACGAGCACAGTAAGGCCAAGCACGAAGGCAAAGAGCGAGACTGGCCATGCCAGCAAAGTCATTGAAACAACGGGCCGTACAAGGCAAAAAACGACAATGTGCAGCAAGTAGATTTCGTAGCTATACCGACCGATAAAAGCCAATGGGTCGGGCCAGCGAGACGCGGACGCGCCACTAGAAACGCCCGGGGACGCAAACAAGAGAAGCGCTGTCCCCAGTCCGATGAGACTCGGCACGACAACGAAGTGTGCGTGGACATCAAGACTGAAATAGGTGGCGGCCATCAGCGTCGCTCCAAAAGTCAGTAGAGATAGCGAAGCCGGGGGGCTCATTCTCGCCGAAAGCCGATCCGCAGCGAGTGCTGCTAAAGCCCCGAGAGAAATGGCGTCAAAGCAGCCGGGGTACGAGCAAAGGGCCTCGGACCATCCTGGTTGAAGAGCGCGATAAATCGGACCGAAAAGCACGACCGCAATTAGGGCGATGACGAGCGCGCGCCGGAAACGCGAGACGGCAACAACCATCGGATAGCCGAGGTAAAATGCCTCCTCGATGCACAGGGACCAAAGAACGACCCATGCAAACGGCCCCTCGACGTGAAGGTTATAGCGGAGCGTCAGAACGTTGATGAGAGTGCGTTCGTAGGTGGCTTGGTCGACGAACCTGAATGCTTGCAGTCTGGTGGCTGCGAGCGCTGAAAGTACAAGGAGCGTGAGCACCAGCATGGGAAGAATGCGGGCTGCGCGCATTCGGTAGAATTCTCGGAACTTTACGTTGGCGGGATCTCCATAGCGCGCAATCATGTTAGCGGTGATTAGGAAACCCGAAACCACGAAGAAGGCGGTCACACCGCAATAGCCATTTTCGGCCCAGGTCCCGAGAAAACTGGCCGGGAAGAACAATGAGTAATGCAGGACTATCACCGCTAGAATGCAAACGCCGCGAAGGCGGGCGACTATTAGATTATATGGCATTTTGTGCCCCCATTCACGGAGCTCCTCGCGCGGATAGCCCACGCTCCGAGTTGCTCAGAATTCAAATCCCGATAGGGCGCTGGCGTCTTTTCGACTAGCTGCCCCCTTCGTTAGCAGCCCAGGCAGCTTAGCGATGTTGCTCGCGATGCGCCGCGCCTCGTCCTCGGTGAGCACCTTCGCCATGCGCGCGTCGTACGGCTTCTCTCGCGAATAGACGTAAGCGAGCGATTGGCCGTCGGCGTCACACACTTTGAGCCCGCCAGGAATTTTCTCTACGGTCCAGGGTGGAGGGAAGCGACGGTTTCGGTCATGGGGGCTAGTCCTCGGCCATTGTCATTTCTTCCCCGAGATAAGTCGGTAAGCCCTAACCCGCCCAAGGCCGACGCCACGGGTCTCCCGGCCCCCTGTGCAGTATCGGGAAATTCCTCTTCCCGGCGTTTGAGCTCAAGCCACACAAATTCGGGGATGACGTAAGCTGTATGAATGGCGTTGCCAACTTGATCAGGGCGATCCACAAGCCCATTTGCAATTAAGCCCTGGGCGTAACCCCCGTCGATTGCACCGTCGAAATTCCTTTCGTTCCTGGCGAGAAGCCGTCCGAAGATTTCCTTCTCTTCCGGCGTGAGCGTGTCTAGGTGCCTTAGCACCCTTGCTCGTGCTCTTTTGCGCGTCCAAACTTCTCCAAGCCATTTGATCGTTGCGCCGATCCCGAATGCGGCTGCTTTCAGGATGTCGAGCAAGGCGAAAGCCGCCGCAAAGACACTTACGGTGCCGATCACCATGAGCACTAGGTCGGGAAGCAGCACAAAAGGTGCTATTCCCTTCGCCTTTAGTGCGAGGATAAGCGCGCCGGCAAGAGCAATACCCGCAGCCCGCCAAGGACTGACATCAACGGCGGCCTTGATAGACGTCCATAAGCCTGACAAGTCCACGCGCGCGAGACCCCCTAACCGATTGCGTGCGATGACCGTACAACAAAAAAGGCGCCGGCCGAAGCCGATGCAGGGATGAATGCCTAAGACACATCATATGACGATTACCGCGCGGATCAGTACCTTCGCCTCTGTCCGCGCGTCTGGGTTCCGCGCCGGTCTGAGCAGAGGAAAAGATTGGATCAAGAAAATTTGGACGCTTACTAATCGGCAAGCAGACCGTGGCGGCGCCGTTGTCCAGGTAGATCGGACCGCCGACCACGACGGTGATCGTTATACCGAGAGAGTGACGCTGGTGGAGTCGGGCGAGGTCATACGTGACGTCGATGAGCCCCTAACGGAGCATAGATCGCAGAAAAAAATTTAGGGGCGCCGGCCGAAGCCGACGCCCCTCTGTGCTGCACTTAGCGCTCGGGCGCGTACCGCCTTCAATTGCAGACCGTGACAGTGTGCGGAGAGCAAGAAGTGGGGTGGTGGCCGCCTGGACAAGTGACATTCACCGTATGGCATTTGGGTTTGGGCGGGACACCGCAATTATTGGTGGGCCCCTTGCAGAGGGCCGAGGCGCTGCTGACCGAAAAGAACAGAGCCATAGCGCCTATAGCTGTTGCGGCGAAGAGTGAGCCGAGCGTCACTTTCGAGTTGAGCATAATTTGGTGTTCCTTCCGGTGAACTCAGTGCATGGACTGAGACGCTACGGTACACTAAAAAGGGCGCCGGCCGAAGACCCCTGGTCTGCGGCCTAAGTGAAACCGTTCCAATCCTGCGTTAGCCTGTATCCGTGCGTTGGACGGGTGGACGTAACATGGTGCCCAAGCTCAGGACGGTGCTCGATGTGCTGGCCCTGATAGTCACAGTCTTGGCTTTCCCCGTCATCGCCTTTCAGATTGTGGAGGTAAAACAGATAGCGCGGTCCCAAAACAACATCCTACTGAGCACGATGTTCTTTCACGACCCGACGAACCTCGGGATCATCACCGCTATCGAAAACAAGAGGCCAATTCTGAAAACGTCAGGAGGCGAAGGTGAATTCACGAGTACGCAGTTAGATAGTTACCTCGGCGATCTCGAAACGGTTTACGACGTCTACGATGAAGGACTGCTATCGGAGGACGAGCTTTGCGGCTCGTTCTCGGCCTACGTCCAAGAAGCAGAGGCCAATACCGAGGTGCAGGAGTACCTGACGAAAAACTCCCACTACTTCAGCGGACTGCCTAAGCTGTTCGACATCGTCGACCACAGCAAGAACGAAAATTGCAGAGATTGAAATAGGGCGCCGGCTTCGGCCGGCGCCCATTAAACTCACCGCAATGCCTGACGAACCCTCCCGGATCTGTCACGAGTGCAAGCGGCCTCTAATACGGATTGATAATTACGGTGAGCGGCTTACGGGCTGCTTGACCTGCAATATTTGGTGGACGGCTGACGACAAAAAGAAGCGACTGTCCGAGGCGGACCTGCACGCCCTCCACCATTTAACGCTGCACGCGATAAGGCCGCCGCGCGGCAGCGCTTCCAAAAAACACTAGGGCTCGTCTAGGACAACGCCCCTAACGAAAAGCCCAGGGCGGATCATGGAACCCCGGGCTTTTCTCTCAGACCCTTCAGGATGTGGTTAGGAGCCGACAGGACCCGAAGGGCTCTAAGTACTTATGCTCGTGCGCTTCAATGGAGGGAATTCCGCTTCGGCTGCGACGGCTTCCATTACATCAAGGAGCCGTTGAGCAGCCTCCACCTCGGTGGCGAGGTTTCGCCACGTCTCCGCAAGATTGATAAACTGTTCCCGCGCTTCTCGTGTGGAGACGGTGCGAGCGTATGCTTCGCATCGAAGGGCACGAGCGCGGCATTCCTCTGGATCGCCCGGCATGACCGCTCCGCTTGAATAATTGCGGATGCCTGATTCGATTCCAAAATAGGCCAGGGTTGTCAACAGGGAACTCGGTACGATTTCGGACCAAGCGAAAAGCCCAGGAGCAGGCCGCGCCTGGGCTTTTCTAGCGAGGACCGTCCTTCAGGGAGGGGGAAACGGGGGGAGGGGACCTGAAGGACGACACAACAACTCCCAACCAGTCAGGGGAGTTCCGCAAGGCGCTGGCCGAAGCCGACGGCAGAGGAGATGCGCGGCCGTATGCAGAGTGCTAGGTGGGTATCGGTCATGATCGCATCCCTCCGGTTTGCAATTGTGGCAAGTGCCGGTCGGGCAGCGGTCCACGCGCCCGGCCGGCGCGCATCATCGTGCGCCCGCGAGTGTCAACCGTCAACGTACCCCGGCCGTACCCCAAGGGGGCTTTGGCTCAGAGGTGGGATTAACTAAGTTATTGGATTATTTGGCTCCCCGGGCCGGACTCGAACCAGCGACCCAGCGGTTAACAGCCGCTTGCTCTACCAACTGAGCTACCGGGGAGCAGGACGCGTTGGCCGCGTCACCTCGCTCATAGCAAATGGCGTGCGGCCTTGCCAGAGCCTTGGCAGGCCGCCGGGCGCCCCGGCCCCTCGACTGGCCGCAGCCCGTTGTGGCGCCATGCTTTAATGCCTATGTGGGCATCGTCCCGCCGGAAACGAGAGCCATGGCCCATAAGATCCGCTTCGCCGGCCGCGAGTTGCGCCTGCCGCAATCCCGCACGATCCGCGTCGGCCTCGGCATCCTGCTCATTGGCGGGGGGCTGCTCGGCTTCCTTCCCGTCCTCGGCTTTTGGATGATCCCGCTCGGACTGCTGGTCCTGTCGATCGACATCCCCATCGTGCGGCGCTGGCGCCGGCGCCTTACGCTGTGGTGGCATCGCGACCGCAAGACCGGCCGCGTCGCGTCGCGGGCGGGGGCCAATGCGGCACAGAAGGAGCCGGGTTGAAGGTGGAGGCCACGCCCGGAATCGAACCGGGGTGCACGGATTTGCAGTCCGCTGCGTCACCACTCCGCCACGTGGCCAATCCATGGTACCTAGATGCGGAACCCCTCCCGCGTCAATATGCGTGGGTTTTGCCCGCGCAAGGCTCAATATCTGACGCTTGCGCCGGGGAGTTGATACGTAAAGACGGATCGATTGCGTTAAGACCCGGCGCGCGCGGGTAGACTGTGGTGGGGGCGGCGATGATCGATTACGAGCGGCAGCGCCTCACCATGGTGGAGTCGCAGCTGCGGCCAAATCAGGTGACGGACCGCGCTCTTTTGGCGGCGATGAGCGCGCTGCCGCGCGAGCGCTTCGTGCCCCTATCCGCCCGTCCGCTTGCCTATATGGATGACGGCGTCGAGGTGTGGCCCGCGGTCGATGGCGCGCCGGCGCGCTACCTGTTGGCGCCCGTCCTGCTGGCGCGCCTTCTCCAACTCGCCGACATCGGCCCGGACGACCGCGTGCTCGATATTGGCTGCGCGACCGGCTATTCGACGGCGGTCCTCGCCCTCCTCGCCGGGTCGGTGACGGGGCTCGAGGCGGAACCCGAGCTCGCCGCCACGGCTCGCCACACCCTGCATGAACTCGCCCGCGCCTATCCCCTCGACCGGGCCGAGATCGTCACCGGACCCTTGAACGAGGGTTACCAAGCGGGCGCTCCCTACGACGTCATCCTGCTCAATGGCAGCGTGCCGCGCCTCCCTGATTCGGTCGGGGCGCAGCTCAAGGAGGGAGGGCGATGCGTGAGCGTGGTCGCCGGCAACGTCGCCGGGAAGGCCTATCTCTTCGTCAAGGCCGACGGGACGGTGAGCGGCGTGTCGCATTTCGACGCGGGAGCCAAGCCGCTGCCGGGCTTTAGTCCCATGCCCTGCTTCATTTTCTGATCGTCCGCGGCGTCTCTCACTGTTGCTGTGATCCCACAGTCCTTTGAGTTTTTTGCTGAACTCGTTCCGAGCGGCTATACCCGCGCGGCTTGGCTGGGCTACGGTTCCTGGCGCAGTCGGGGGGCGGGGGCTGTTCCAGCTGCGGGAGTGGATCGAAATAGTGCGCGGCGTCATGACCAGGCATCCCGGCTCATGCCGGGTGAGCTGTGGGTGGCCACGCGCCGCCTGCTTCGGGCTGCTCGTTGCGCTGGCCATGGGCAGCTGCCCGGCCTGGGCCGAGACGCTGCAAGAGGCCTTGGCCAACGCCTATCTGATCAATCCGGTGCTCAATGCCGAGCGGGCGCGGCTGCGCGCCACCGACGAGCAGGTGGCGCTGGCGAAATCGGGCTTGCGCCCGACCATCGCGGCTTCCGGCGACACTGCCTTCCAGAATGTCGACAATGACATCAAGCGGGCGAGTGGGACTACCGCAGCCGGAGCCGCGGCCGCCGCCATCGGCGCGGGAGGAGGAACCTTCCCCACCGGCACCAGCCATCCCCGCGGTTGGGCCGTCACCCTGTCCCAGCCCGTGTTCACCGGCTTTCAGAATGTCAATGCCATCCGTCAGGCCAAGGCGACCGTCCAGGCGGGACGCGAGGATTTGCGCACCATCGAGCAAACCACGCTGCTCGACGCGGCCACGGCCTACATGAATGTCGTACGCGATCAGGCGGTCGTACGCTTGCGCGAGAACAACGTCACGGTGCTGACCGAGCAGCTCAAGCAGACCAAGGACCGCTTCAATGTCGGCGAGGTGACGCGCACCGACGTGGCGCAGGCCGAGGCGCGCCGCTCCAGCGCCATCGCCGATCTCAACGTGGCGCAGTCGAACCTGAAGTCGAGCCGCGCGACCTATGAGCAGGTGATCGGCCACCCGCCGAGCAACCTCGTCACGCCGCCGTCGATCTTGCACGTTCTGCCGCAAAGCCTCGATGAGGCCATGACGCTGGGTGACGGCGAGAATC
The DNA here is from genome assembly GCA_963820115.1 of uncultured Alphaproteobacteria bacterium. GTDB lineage: Bacteria > Pseudomonadota > Alphaproteobacteria > Rhizobiales > Methyloligellaceae > Methyloceanibacter. The sequence continues at coordinate 257,406 of CAWFYP010000003.1, read as the reverse complement.
CGGTGATCCTCGGCGCCGTATACCAGGAAGAGGCCTCGCTCTACGCCGTCAACCAGATCATCGGCGAGTTGCTGCCGCAAGTGTCGCTCGAAGCGAGCTACACGCAGCGCTTCGGGTTTCTCAATTCCCCTGGCGTCCCCGGGCGTGACGACCTCGAGGCAGAGGACACCGCCACGGTGATGGGGCGGGTGAACGTGCCGCTTTATCAGGGCGGCGGGGTTGCCGCCCGCGTCCGCCAGGCCAAGGAGACCAACAACCAACTGAAGAAGCAGGTGGAGAATGCGCGACTCAGGGTCCACGCCGACGTCGTCTCCAACTGGGGGATTCTGCAATCGACCGTCGCCGAGATCCGGTCCGCCAAGGACGCCGTCGATGCCAACAAGATCGCGCTCGAAGGCGTGCAAGAGGAGGAGAAAGTCGGCCAGCGCACCACGCTCGACGTGCTCAATGCCCAGCTCGAATATCTGACCTCGCAGATCGGCCTCGTCACGGCCGAGCGCGACCGCCTCGTCGCCGAATATTCGCTCTACGCCGCCGTGGGGCGGCTTGACGCGCAAAGCTTGGGGCTGTCAGTGCCTTATTACGACCCGCTCGAGCATTATGACAATGTGACGAACAAATGGATTGGTCTTACGCCGCCTCCGCCGCCGGCCCCCGACGAATAAGGTTCGGCACGTTAACTATGCGCCAGGCGCCCGGCCCCCAACCAAATCGAGACTTGTAAGTTAACGCTGTGTTAAGCTAGCACCCCTGAGGGCCACCCAATTGTGCCAGCGTAGGGTGCGGGGAAATGGCGCTAAGAGGTTCAGGTGATGAGCAGCACGGAGCGGGCTCCCGAACCGACAATGGAGGAGATTCTCGCATCCATTCGTCGGATTATCGCGGATGACGATTCCAGTCCTACGCAAAGCAACGCGACTTCTATAACCCGGGAGGAAGAGGCAAGACCGGGCAACATTGCAGAAGTCGAGGCCGACACGCGGATCATCGACGACATTGCCCGCGTGTTGAGCGGCGGCGGTCAGGCGCCCACGGGTGAGGATGACATCCTCGATCTGACCAAGGAGTTCGGCCCGGCCGAGTCCCACCTAGAAGCACCGGTTGGCGCCGAGCCAGGCTTCGAGCCGGCCCACCAGGATGCCGGCGTCTATGCCGGCACCGAAAGCGCCACCAGCCTGTCCGAGACCTATGCGTCAGCCACGGTTTACGCCGTCGATACCGAAATGGGGTCGGGGACCGGCGAGATGGAACCGGTCTCGGCTTTGGAGGCGGCCATCGCCGCGCTTAGGGCCGGCATGGCCGCGACGTCGGAGCCCGAGCCCGGACCCACGCTGACCGAGTTCGAAGTGGCGGCGACCGCGCCGCCATCGGCGCCCGAGTTTGACGAAGCCGAGGAGGCCGAAGAGGCCGAGCAAACCGGGGAGACGCCCTTCTGGCCGCCAAGCAATGCGTCCTGGGCCAAGAATGGCGAGGCGCTCACCAACGGCGAGGCCGCTTACGACTCCGCGCCGGCGCATACCAATGGCGGCTCGCATGAGCCGGACCACGCGCGCGAGCAGCACTGTGCCACGGACGAATTCACCGCCCAGTCGCTGCAAGACACCGTCAAGGCGTCGCTCCGTCCGCTGTTGCGCCAATGGATCGACGCGCACATGTCCCGCGTGCTCGAAGACGCCTTGCGCGACGAGCTCAAAGGCGCCGACGAGAATCTGTCGCGCATGCTCACGGCCGCCTTGCGCGACGAGCTCAAGGACACCGAGGCCAAGCTGCGCAGCAACTAGTCGCTCCTCTGATGCGGCGGACGTCCTCGCCGACGGCGAAAGGGCCGCATGCCGTCCTTGGTTGACAGCCCATCGGACGGCGCGTAGGACGCGCGCGACCCCGTGATCGCGTCATCCAGCCGCCCCATGCTCGACAAGACCTATCAGCCCGCTTCGATCGAAGGCGAGATCTACCGCGCATGGGAGGAGGCGGGCGCGTTCCGCTCCGGCCGCCCCGACCGCGTCCAGGCCAAGCCCTTCGCCATCGTCATCCCGCCGCCCAATGTGACGGGCTCGCTGCATATGGGCCACGCGCTCAACAACACGCTGCAGGACATCGTCGTCCGCTTCGAGCGCATGAAGGGCAAGGACGTGCTGTGGCAGCCCGGCACCGATCACGCCGGCATCGCCACCCAGATGGTGATCGAGCGCCAATTGATGGAGCGGCAGGAGCCCAATCGCCGCGCGCTCGGCCGCGACGAATTCATCCGCCGCGTGTGGCAGTGGAAAGACGAGTCGGGCGGCACCATCATCCATCAGCTGAAGCGGCTCGGCGCTTCCTGCGACTGGGAGCGTCTGCGCTTCACCATGGACGAGGGCCTATCCCGCGCCGTGCGCAAAGTGTTCGTCGAGCTCTATCGCGCGGGGCTGATCTACAAGGACAAGCGTCTGGTCAATTGGGACCCGAAGCTGCTCACCGCCATCTCCGACCTCGAAGTGGAGCAGGCCGAACTGAAGGGGCATCTCTGGCATCTGCGCTACCCGCTCGAGGGCAAGACCTTCAACCCCGAGGACGCGTCTACCTACATCGTCGTCGCCACCACGCGGCCGGAGACCATGCTCGGCGACAGTGCCGTCGCCGTGCACCCCGATGACGAGCGCTACACGGCGCTGGTCGGCAAGAACGTCATCCTGCCGCTGGTGGGCCGCCGCATCCCCATTATCGCCGACGAATATTCCGATCCGGAGAAAGGCTCGGGCGCGGTGAAGATCACGCCCGCGCACGACTTCAACGATTTCGAGGTGGGCAAGCGCCACGCGCTCGCCCAGATCAGCATCTTCACGCCCGAAGCAAAATTGAAATCGAGCCCGTTCGACGATTTCGCCTTTGGACATCGAGCGCCGGGTACTGCCGCCGGCACCGTCCTAGCGGATGAGGCTCAAGGCCGCCCAACAATTGATCTGATTCCTGAGGATCTTCGAGGGCTCGACCGCTTCGACGCCCGGAAACGAATTGTTGCGAAGCTTCAAGAGCAAGACTTGGTCGAAAAGATCGAGCCTTACATCCACACGGTTCCCCATGGCGACCGCTCGAACGTCGTCATCGAGCCCTACCTCACCGACCAATGGTATGTCGACGCCAAGACGCTGGCCAAGCCGGCCATCGCTGCGGTCAAGCGCGGCCGCACGAATTTCGTGCCGAAGAATTGGGAGTCGACCTATTTCCACTGGATGGAGCACATCCAGCCCTGGTGCATCTCGCGTCAGCTCTGGTGGGGCCATCAGATTCCCGCTTGGTATGGCCCTGACGGCAGAGTTTTCGTGGCTGAAGATGAAGCCGCGGCGATCGAAGCGGCAGCTTCACACTATGAGCAGGTCTATCGCGATGGTGATGTGAGTGGTGTCCATCCAAAAATGGAAGGCCCGCAATACGCCGCTTCCTTGAGGTCGAAGAACCACGCGTTGAAGCAAGACGAGGACGTGCTCGACACTTGGTTCTCCTCCTCGCTGTGGCCGTTCTCGACGCTCGGCTGGCCCGACCAGACGCCCGAACTTGCCCGCTACTATCCGACCGACGTCCTCGTCACCGGCTTCGACATCATCTTCTTCTGGATCGCGCGCATGATGATGATGGGCCTGCACTTCATGGAGGAGGTGCCCTTCCGCGAGGTCTATATCCACGCCCTCGTCCGCGACGAGAAGGGTCAGAAGATGTCGAAGTCGAAAGGCAACGTCATCGACCCGCTCGAGCTGATCGACGCGTATGGCGCCGACGCGCTGCGCTTCACCCTCGCCGCCATGGCCGCGCAGGGACGCGATATCAAGCTCGCCACCTCCCGCGTCGAGGGCTACCGCAACTTCGCCACCAAGCTGTGGAACGCCGCCCGCTTCGCCGAGATGAACGCTTGCGCCCCGGTCGAGAATTTCGATCCCGGCAAGGCCAAGGCCACCGTCAATCGCTGGATCGCGGGCGAGAGCGAGCGCGCCACGGCTGCCGTCACCGAGGCGCTGGAAAATTTCCGCTTCAACGAGGCGGCGGCCGCCATCTACACCTTCATCTGGCACGTGTTCTGCGATTGGTATCTCGAGCTGGCCAAGCCGCTGCTGGCGGGCGAGGCGGAGCTGGCCGCCGAGACCCGCGCCATGACTGCCTGGGTGCTCGATCGCGCGCTCCACCTGCTCCACCCCTTCATGCCCTTCGTCACCGAGGAGCTGTGGGCCAAGCTCGCGCCCGAGCAGGCGGGCCGCGGCAGCCTGTTGATGCTGAGCCCCTGGCCGCACCATCGCGGGCTCGAGAATGCCGCCGCCGATGCCGAGATCGGCTGGCTGATCCGTTTCGTCTCCGAGGTGCGCTCGGTGCGCGCCGAAATGAACGTGCCGGCCGGCGCGCGCGTGCCGCTGCTCATCTCCGGCGCAAGCAAGGAGACCGAGGCCCGTATCGCGCGACACGAGGAAACGCTGCTGCGGCTCGCCCGCCTCGAGACCATCGGCTCAGGCCCGGCGCCTAAAGGCGCGGTCCAGATCGTGCTCGACGAGGCGACGCTCGCGCTGCCGCTGGCGGGCGTGATCGACGTCGCCGTGGAGTTGAAGCGGCTCAAGCGCGAGATCGACAAGATGGGCTCGGAGATCGCCCAGCTCGACGCCAAGCTCAGCAACGAGAAATTCGTCTCCCGTGCGCCCGAGCACGTGGTCGAGGAGCAGCGCGAGCGCAAGATCGAGGCCGAGGCCATTGCCGCGCGCCTCGCGCAAGCCCTGAAGCGCCTGGAAACCGCGCTCTAACGGGGCATCCGCGGCAGGCTGATCCAAAATCTCAGCAACTGTAGCTCAAATGCCACAGACTGAGGCATTTTCGCCTCGTTTGCGCCATAAAACTTTGGGACATCGGCCATTAGAGGAGCAGCGGCCGCGACCAATTCCCATTAAGGGGCTTAAAGGGGTGGGAAGGCTGGGGAGCGAGGGTCGGCGGCATTGAGTTCGGCGGCCAAGGCCACCTATCTCGCAAGCTCATCCAGGCCTTGGAAGATGGACGCAAAGACGTTCGATAAGTCGCGTTTGCCGAGCCGGTACGTCACCGAGGGTCCCGCGCGCGCGCCGCATCGCTCCTATTACTACGCCATGGGTCTCTCCCGCGAGCAGATCCATCAGCCCTTCATCGGCGTCGCCACCTGCTGGAACGAGGCCGCCCCCTGCAACATCTCCTTGATGCGCCAGGCGCAAGCCGTGAAGCAGGGCGTCGCCGCCGCTCATGGCACGCCGCGCGAATTCTGCACCATCACCGTCACCGACGGCATCGCCATGGGCCACGAGGGCATGAAGTCCTCGCTGCCCTCGCGCGAGGTGATCGCCGATTCCGTCGAGCTCACCATGCGCGGCCATTGTTACGACGCGCTCATCGGGCTCGCCGGTTGCGACAAGTCGCTGCCCGGCATGATGATGGCCATGTGCCGTCTCAACGTGCCGTCCATTTTCATCTATGGCGGCTCGATCCTGCCGGGTTCGTTTCGCGGCCGCCCGGTCACGGTGCAGGATCTGTTCGAGGCGGTCGGCCAATATTCCGTCGGCAAGATGTCGCCCGGCGATCTCGACGAGCTCGAGCGGGTCGCCTGTCCGTCGGCCGGTGCGTGCGGCGCGCAATTCACCGCCAACACCATGGCCACGGTGTCCGAGGCGATCGGGCTCGCGCTACCCTATTCGGCAGGCGCGCCGGCGCCTTACGAGATCCGCGACCATTTCTGCAATGCGGCGGGCCAGAAAATCATGGACCTGATCGCGCTCAACATCCGCCCGCGCGACATCGTCACCCGCGAGGCGCTCGAGAACGCGGCCGCGGTGGTGGCGGCGACCGGCGGCTCGACCAACGCGGCGCTGCACCTTCCGGCCATCGCCCATGAATGCGGCATCGATTTCGATCTGTTCGCCGTGGCCGAGGTCTTGAAACGGACACCTTATATCGCGGATTTGAAACCGTCCGGCCGCTATGTCGCCAAGGACATGTTCGAGGCTGGCGGCGTGCCCCTCCTGATGAAGACGCTGCTCGACCACGGCTATCTGCACGGCGATTGCATGACCGTGACCGGGCGCACCGTGAAGGACAATCTTGCCAAGGTCGCATGGAATCCCGAACAGGACGTCGTGCGTTCCGCCGACAAGCCGCTGTCGCCCACCGGGGGCGTGGTGGGCTTGCGCGGCTCGCTCGCGCCCGACGGCGCCATCGTCAAGGTTGCCGGCATGAAGGGGCTCAAATTCCGCGGCCCCGCGCGCTGCTTCGACAGCGAGGAGCAAGCCTTCGCCGCGGTGAGCGCGAAGAAATACAAGGAAGGCGACGTGATCGTCATCCGCTATGAGGGCCCGAAAGGCGGACCCGGCATGCGCGAGATGCTCTCGACCACGGCGGCGATTTACGGCCAGGGCATGGGCGACAAGGTGGCGCTCATCACCGACGGCCGCTTCTCCGGCGCCACGCGCGGCTTCTGCGTCGGCCATGTCGGGCCGGAGGCGGCGCTGGGCGGCCCGATCGCGCTTCTGCGCGACGGCGACATGATCGTGCTCGATGCCGAGCGCGGGGTCCTTGATTTGGAGCTGCCGGAAGCCGAGCAGGCCAAGCGGCGCGCGGCGTGGAAGGCACCGGTGAGTGCGTTCCAGAGCGGCTATCTGTGGAAATACGCGAACGAGGTTGGGCCCGCCCGGACGGGTGCCGTGACCCATCCCGGCGCGGCGGCGGAAGTGAAGTGCTATGCGGATGTGTAACCTGAGAGTGCTCGGCGCCTTCGCGGCGCTCGTGGTCTTGGCGCCCTTGGCGGTGGGCGCCGAAGACGATGCGCCGCTCTATGCTTCGGCCACCGCAGCTTATCGTCAAGGCATCGCCGCCATCAAGGCAGGCAATGTCGAGGACGCGCTGCCGAGCCTAATCTACGCGGCCGACCGGCACGTGCTCGGCGCCCAGCTCAAGCTTGCGCGTCTCTACACGGCGGGCGTGGCCGTGCCCAGGGACGATGCCAAGGCCTTCACCTATTATCAGCAGATCGCCGACGAGCGGGCCGACAGCAATCCGCGCAGCCCGATCGCCAAATTCGTGGCCGAGGCCTTCGTGGCGCTCGGACGCTATTACCAGTTCGGGCTTCCGGCGCTCTCGATCCCGCCCAATCCCGTCCGCGCTGCCGGCCTCTACCGGCATGCCGCGAGCTATTTCGGCGACGCCGAGGCGCAATATGCGCTCGCCCGCCTCTATCTCACCGGCGACGGTGTGGACAAGAATGTCGGCCTCGCCGCCAATTGGCTCGCCATGGCCGCCAAGAAACAGCACCCAGCCGCTCAGGCCACGCTCGGCGAGCTCTTGTGGCATGGCGATATTCGCGCCCGCCCGGCGAAGGGTCTCGCTCTGATCATGCTTGCCCATGAGAACGCCAAGGCGAGCGGCAAGGAACCGGATTGGATGACCGAACTCTATCTCGGCGCCGTCGGCGCCGCCGACGCCGCCACGCGCAAGGAGGCTCGCGCGCTGATCCCCGAATTGGGCGGCACCGTCGCCGCCGCCACGCTGCCGGCCGCGGCTCCGTCCCACGCCGCCTCGAGCGAGCCCAAAGTCGTGCCGGCCTCGGGCGGAACGGCTGCTGCCGCCTCTGCTCCGGCGGCGAGCGCGGCGACGCCTGCGGCCATTGCCGCCGGGGACGCGGATGCCAAACCTGCGGAATTGCCGGTCGGCTTCGCCAAGGGCGCCGGAGAGTTCAAGCCTTAAGCAGTGCCTGGCTCAGAGATTGAGCTCGAGCCAGATCGGGACGTGGTCGGACGGCTTCTCCCAGGCCCGCGGACCGGGGTCGATCTCGCATGTGACGAGCACGTCGGCCGCTTGCGGTGACAGCAACAGATGATCGATGCGCAAGCCGCGGTTCTTTTGCCAGGCGCCCGCCTGATAGTCCCAGAAGGTGTAGCGGTTGGGCTCGTCGTGACAGGCGCGGAAAGCGTCGGTGAGCCCGAGATTGACCAGCGCCCGGAAATGAGCGCGCGACTCCGGCCGGAACAGCGCGTCGTTCATCCAGGCGTCGGGATCGTAGACATCCTCCGGCGCGGGGATGACGTTGAAATCGCCGGCGATGATGAGCGGCTCTTCGAGCGTGAGCAGCGTCTCGATCCGCGCCTTCAGCCGCGACATCCAGGCGAGCTTGTAGGCGAATTTCTCCGTGCCCACCGGATTGCCGTTGGGGAGGTAGATATTGACCACGCGGAGCACGCCCGAGGGCATCGAGACGACGGCCTCCAGATAGCGGGCCTGCACGTCCTCGGCGTCGCCCGCGAGCTTCGGCGCCACCTCGTCGAAGGGAAGCTTGGACAGCAGCGCCACGCCATTGAAGCCCTTCTGGCCGTGGACGGCGACGTTGTAGCCGAGCGCCTCGAACTCCTCGCGCGGAAAGGCCTCGTCCACGCATTTGATCTCCTGCAGGCAGGCGATGTCCGGTGACGCCGCGGCGAGCCAGGTCTTGGCGGTATCGAGGCGCGCCTTGATGCCGTTGATGTTCCAGGAGGCGATCTTCATGGATGAGATAGGGCCGACCTTCCGTTCCTCTGTCATTGCCCGGCTTGACCGGGCAATCCAGTACTCTCGGCTCTCGGAGGCTGACTGAGGCTGGTGGTTACCGGATTCCCGCTTGCGCGGGAATGACAATTACGGAGGCGAGCTAGATCGAGAAGCTGGTGCCGCAGCCGCACGAGGCGGTGACGTTGGGATTTTTGATCTTGAACTGCGCGCCGATCAAATCGTCGACGAAATCGATCTCCGAGCCCCGCACGAAGCCGAGCGACACGGGATCGATGGCCACGGTGGCGCCGTTGCGCTCGACGAGCAGATCGTCGGGGGCGGTTTCCTTGACGAGATCGAAGCGATATTGGAAGCCCGAGCAGCCGCCGCCCTCGACGCTCACCCGCAACAGCGTGCCGGACGGCTCGCTCTTCACCAGCTCGGCAATGCGCCGCGCCGCGTTCTCGCTCAAGGTGATGGACGCTTCGCTCATCTTGGGTTAGGCCAAACCGCTTGTCAGGCCGGCAAAAACGGCCCGATTGGTGTTGACTGAACATAGGATGGCGCCCGGACTTGTCAATTGGCTGATAGCCGCCCACGCGACCGCATTTCAGTCGAAGCGCCCCGCTTCGAGCGCAGCCTTGCGGGCTACGCCGTGGATCCGCAAGCCTCGCGCGGACGGCTGATCGCCGAGCCCGCCAGCCCGACGCGCTCGCTCTTTCAGCGCGACCGCGACCGCATCCTGCACTCGACGGCCTTCCGCCGGCTCACCCACAAGACGCAAGTCTTCATCTATCACGAGGGCGACCATTACCGGACGCGGCTCACCCACAGCCTCGAAGTGGCGCAGATCGCCAGATCCATGGCCCGGACCCTCGCCGTGAACGAGGATTTGACCGAGGGCCTGGCCCTTGCCCACGACCTCGGCCACCCGCCTTTCGGCCATGCCGGTGAGCGCGCGCTGGCCGCGGTTATGGCCGATGCCGGCGGCTTCGATCACAACGCCCAATCCTTGCGCGCGGTAACCGAGCTCGAGCGCAAATATGCGCGCTTCGACGGCCTCAATCTCACTTGGGAAACGCTCGAAGGCCTCGTCAAGCATAACGGTCCGCTGGCCGACCCCGTGCCCGAGTTTGTCACGGCCTATTGCGCGCGGCAGGATCTCGAGCTTGCGACCCATGCTTCGGTCGAGGCGCAAGTGGCCTCCCTTGCCGACGACATCGCCTACAATAATCATGACATCGACGACGGCTATCGCGCGGGCTTCTTCACCTTTGACGAGCTCGCCGAGGTCGAGATCGCCGGCCGCGCGCTCGCGGCGGCGAGGGCGGCCTATCCCGGCATCGACGGCGCCCGTCTGCTCCATGAGGCGAACCGCCGTCTGATCACCGCCATGATCGACGACGCCGTCGCCGAGACGCAGCGGCGGCTCGCGGCGCTTGGCCCGCACAGCGCCGCCGATGTGCGCCATGCCGGCCGCGCCATGGTCGCGTTCTCGCCAACCATGCAACGCGAGCTCGACAGCCTGCGCCGCTTTCTGTTCGCCCGCGTCTATCGCCACCCGCGCATCATGGCCATCATGGGCGATGCCGAGCAGGTGGTGCGGGACCTCTACGACCGCTATGTCCGTGATGCGAGCGCGCTGCCGCCCGAATGGCGCGAGCAGGCGCCGCCGCCAGGCTCCCCCGCCTATGCGCGCCACGTCTGCGATTTCATCGCCGGCATGACCGACCGCTACGCCCTCGCCGAGCACCGCCGTCTGTTTGACGCCACCCCCGAATTACGTTAGTCGGCGCCTGCGCCCCTCTTAGGCAATTTCTATGGATGTCTTCACTGGCTTGCATGAGCGAGTTTTGGCGGCGATCGAGCAGCTGAAACATGACGGCGTGATCCCCAAGGATGCGGGCCTCGAAGGCGTCACGCTTGAGCCGCCGAAAAACTCTTCGCACGGCGACCTCGCCAATAATGCGGCCATGGTCCTGGCCAAGGCCGCCGGTATGTCCCCGCGGGCCCTTGCCGAGCGCCTGTCCCCGTTGATCGCCGTCGATCCCAATGTCGAGCGCGTCGAGATTGCCGGCCCAGGCTTCATCAACCTCACCCTCACGCCCGCCTTCTGGCCCACGGTCGTGCGGATGGTGCTGCAGATGGGGGAAAGTTACGGCCGGAGCGCGGTGGGCAAAGGCGAGGCGGTGAATATCGAATATGTCTCGGCCAACCCGACCGGACCGATGCATGTCGGCCATGGCCGCGGCGCGGTGTTCGGCGATGCGGTCGCCAATCTGCTCGCCTTCGCCGGCTACGCCGTCACCCGCGAATATTATATCAATGACGCGGGCGCCCAGGTGGATGTGCTCGCGCGCTCGGCCTATCTCCGTTACCGCGAGGCGCTGGGCGAGGACATCGGCGCAGTTCCCGAAGGCCTCTATCCCGGCGACTATCTCCAGCCTGTCGGGCGCGCGCTCGCCGATCGGCACGGCACCGCGCTGCTCGGCCTGCCGGAGAGCGAGTGGCTGCCCATCGTGCGGGGCGCCGCGCTGCAAGCCATGCTGGTCATGATCGAGACGGATTTGGCCGAGCTCGGCATCCGCCATGACGTGTTCTTCTCCGAGCGCTCGCTCACGGGAGGGCCGCGCGACGAGGTGGCCGAGACCTTGGGCGAGCTCAAGGCCAAGGGACTGATCTACAAGGGACGCCTGCCACCGCCGCAGGGGAGACCCCAAGAGGACTGGGAAGACCGCGAGCAGCTTCTGTTCCGCTCCACCGAGTTCGGCGACGACATCGACCGACCGCTGGTCAAATCCGATGGCGGCTATACTTATTTCGCCGCCGACATGGCCTATCACCGCGACAAATTCAGACGCGGCTTTAAGCACATGATCGACGTGTGGGGCGCCGACCATTCAGGCCATGTCAAGCGCATGCAGGCCGGCGTTGCGGCCCTCACTGAGGGCGAGGCCGACCTCGACATCAAGCTTTGTCAACTCGTGCGCTTGTTTCGCGGTGGCGAGCCTGTCAAGATGTCCAAGCGTGCCGGGACCTTCGTGACCCTCCGGGAGGTCGTGGACGAGGTGGGCTCCGGACCAGCCCGCTTCATGATGCTCTACCGGAAGAACGACGCGCCGCTCGATTTCGATTTCGTCAAGGTAACCGAGCAGTCGCGCGACAACCCGGTGTTCTATGTCCAGTACGCCCATGCCCGGGCAAGTTCGGTGTTGCGTAACGTACGGGACCTGTTCCCCGATCTCGATGTTGCGGAGGCGCAATTGGCGAACGCTGATCTTGGCCGGTTGAACGATGCCGCGGAGGTCGCCCTGATCCGCCGTATCGCCCAATTTCCGAGTATCGTCCAAGGCGCGGCCGTGAGCCATGAGCCGCACCGTATCGGGTTCTATCTTTATGATCTTGCTGGGGACTTTCACGCCCTTTGGAACAGAGGCAAAAACTCGCCACAATTACGTTTTATTTACGAAAGTGACCGAGAGTTAACTCGTGCGCGCGTAGCTCTTGTGGCTGCCACAAAACGGGTATTGGCGTCGGGTCTGGGGATTCTCGGCGTCCATGCGTTGCACGAGCTGCATTGAATGGGGCAGGGGGTGGTTCGAGGGGAGTACCAAGTCCATGCACGATCAAGAACCGGGCAATCGCCCCGGTCTGACCCTACAGTTGCAGTTGAATTACGACCATAAGCAGGGGATTTCGGCCGCTTTGGGCGCGGTGCGCTCGGGGCTAGACCTAAAGGCACACATAGGAGCGAGGTACCTTGCATGAGCTCGGCGCCGAATAAAACCAGCCGCCCCGTCATGGGACAGCGCCCGATGTTCGGAGGCGGCAGCCCCGCTTTCGCGCGAATGCCGTCCTACACCCCCGTCACCCGCGGTCAGGAGCAAGCGCCACCCCGGCCGGAACCGCAGCCGGCCCCCTATCCACCGCAAGGCGCGCCCACCTATCCGAGCGCAAATCCGCCCCAGCCCTATCCGAACGCCCGGCAACCAGCTCCCTCCCAGCCCTATGGTGCCCCCCAGCCGAATGGCGGCGCGCCGCAAGCCTATCCGGCCGGCAATCCCTATCCGCCGCAAGGTCAGGGCAATCCCTATCCGCCCCAAACTCAGGGCCATCCCTATCCGCCGCAAGGCCAGGGCCATGGCTACGCACCGCAAGGTCCGGGCAACGGCTACGGTCCCCAAGGCCAGGGCAATCCCTATCCCGGCCAGGCCTATTCCGGGCCGGGCTATGCGCCAGGCTACGCGCCGCCGCAAGGCTATCCGGCCCAGACCTATCCGCAGGACAGCAAGCGCGAGGAGAGCTTCGACAGCAATTTCACCGATTTCGAATTTCGGCGATGCGAGCTACCCGGACGCGAGCTTCCCCGAGCAAAATTTCGCCGAGCCGGGCTTTTCGCCATCGGGCTTCGCCGGCTATCCGGAATCCGCGCCTCAGGCCCATGCCGACGCGAGCTTCCCCGAGACCGGCTATACCGAGGACGCAAGTTTTCCTGAAGACGCGAACTATGCCGGCGGCGCCTACCCTCATAACGAGCCGCCGCACCTCGATGGCGGCTACGGCCAGCCCCAGGCCTATCAGCCTTACAACGACCAGGGTCAGCATAGCGGCATGGCCGGGGGCCAGCCGCCGAGCGATCCCCATCGGGCCTTACAGCCCTTCGACGCGCCTTACGATCAACCGCCGCAGATTTCCTTGGGCGGCGACCCAGCCCGGCGCGGCGCTCACGGCTTCTATGAGAGCGATCAGTCCGATGCCGATTTCCTCGACGACGGCGACGCCGTCGCCGCGGCGGCGTTAGCCCAGTCCGCGCGCAAAGGCGGAATGACGCTCCGGAGCCGCAGCATGTTCATGGTGGGGAGCGCACTGCTTGGCGCTATCGCCCTCGGCGGTGCCCTCGCTTTTGCCTATAAGCAGAGCGGCGGGGCGATGAATGGCGACCAGCCGCCGCTCGTTCAAGCCGACAACCGGCCGGTCAAGGAAGCTCCGGACCAGCCGGGGGGCAAAGATTTCCCGCATAAGAATAAGCTGATCTACGATCGCCTGGAAAACGGCGACAAGCCGGAGACAGACCACCTCGTGCCGCGCCAGGAGGAGGTCGCCATGCCGGCGATGCCGGGCGCGAGCGAGACCGCCGGGCTGCAAGCCGCGCCACAGACCGCCGCGGCCGATGGAACGGCGCCGCCTGCCGTGGCCACTGTCGACGATCCCGAAGGCGGTCCCCGTCGCGTAAAGACGATGGTGGTCCGTCCCGACGGTTCGATGGCGCCGCCGCCGCCAGGCGTCGAGGCCGCCGCCGCGCCCGCGCCGCAAGTCGCACCCGCACAGCAAGTCGCTAGCGCCCAGGTCCCGGGCATTGTCGCCACGCCGCCGGCCCAAGCCGCACCCGCACCGCAAGCGGCACCCTCGCCGCAACCCGCAGCCGCGCCGGTCGCCGCTGCCGCCCCCGCCGAGCCGCAACACGTGGCGTCGATTCCGCCGCCGGCCCCGGCCAAGCCGAAACCCGTCAAGGCCGCCGCCGCTGCTGAGCCCGCGGCCGCCAAGGCTCCGAGCGCTTACGTCGTCCAGGTCGGCTCGAAGAAGAATCAAACCGAGGCGCTCGCCACCTTCGCCGACATGCAGCAGAAATATCCGACGCTGCTTTCGAGCTATCGGCCCATGGTTCAGAAGGCCGATCTCGGGTCCAAGGGCGTCTGGTACCGTTTGCGCATCGGACCGATGAACGACAAGACCGCCGCCAGCAAGCTGTGCACCCAGCTGAAATCGCAAGGCTTGAGCGATTGCCTGGTGATGTCGGAGTGAGGTCGTAGGGCCGGGGCGGGGCCTTGACCCCGCCTCTTTGGGCCGCTAGCCCGGCCCTGTGGCTTTCAAGGCCTTCATATCGGGTTGCGCCGGCCTATCCTTAAGCGAGGACGAGCGCGCTTTCTTTGCCGCCGAACGCCCCTGCGGCCTGATCCTGTTCGCGCGCAATTGCGACACGCCCGGGCAAATCCGCGCGCTCATCGCCTCTTTCATGGACGCGGTGGGGAGCGAAGAGGTTCTCGTGCTCATCGACCAGGAGGGCGGCCGCGTGCAGCGGCTCCGTCCCCCCCATTGGCGGCAGATGCCACCGGCGCGGGCCTATGGCGTGCTCTATGGCGACAATCCCGACGCGGCCAAGGCCGCGGCCTTCGCCGGCGCGCGGCTGATCGCCGACGAGTTGCGCGAGGCCGGCATCAATGTGAATTGCGTGCCGGTGCTCGACGTGCCGCAGCCCGACGCCCATGGCATCATCGGCGACCGGGCCTACAGCGACGATCCGGAAGTGGTGACCGCGCTCGGGCGCGCCGTCGTCGAGGGCACGCTCTCCGGCGGCGTGCTGCCGGCAATTAAGCATGTTCCGGGCCATGGGCGGGCGAAGGTCGACAGCCATCTCTCGCTGCCGAAAATCGAGGCCAGCAAAGCCGAGCTCGCGGCGATCGATTTCTGCCCGTTCCATGCGCTGCGCGACGCGCCGCTCGCCATGACCGCCCATGTCTTGCTGCCCTGTTTCGATGACCGGCGACCGGCGAGCGTCTCGCCCGTTATAATGAGCCAAGTGATTCGTGATCGGATCGGGCTGAAGGGCCTGGTGATGAGCGACGATATCAGCATGCAGGCCCTTGGCGGCTCCATGGCGTCCCGCGCGCGTGAGGTGATCGCGGCGGGATGCGATGTGGCGCTCCATTGCAGCGGCGATCTCGCCGAGATGCGCGAGGTCGCAAGCGCAGTGCCCCCGCTCGCGGGTCAAAGCGCCGAGCGCTTCGCCGCGGCCCGCGCCCGATTGCACGCGCCGGAGGCCTTCGACAGCGATGCGGGACTGGCGCTGGTGATGGAGCTTGGCGGCGCGAGCGCGCCGGCCGAAGCTTGAGGAATGACGATGGACGCGGTCGAGATGGCCATGGACGAGACCGAGCACGACGCCCCCGCTTGGGGCGATGAGGAGGCGCGCACCGACGCTACGGCGGACGAGACGCTGGTGGTCGACGTCGAGGGCTTCGAGGGTCCGCTCGACCTGCTGCTCGCCCTTGCCCGCACCCAGAAGGTCGACCTGGCCAAGATCTCGGTGCTCGCGCTGGCGCAGCAATATCTCGATTTCATCACCGAGGCGCGGACGCTGCGGCTCGAGATTGCCGCCGACTATCTCGTCATGGCGGCGTGGCTTGCGTTCCTCAAATCGAAGCTCTTGCTGCCGGCCGAGCCGTCGGAGGAGGGCGAGCCGACGGGTGCCGAGCTTGCCGCGCTGCTCGCCTTCCGGCTGCAGCGGCTGGGCGCGATGCGCGACGCGGCGGCGCAGCTGATGACGCGCAAGCGGCTCGGCCGCGACGTCTTTGCCCGCGGCATGCCGGAGCCCATCCGCCTCATCCGCGAGAGCACCTTTGGCGCCAATGTCTACGATCTGCTCAAGGCCTATGCCCAGCAGCGGCAGCGGACGGCCACGCACAGCCTGAGCATGCCGCGGCGCACGGTATGGTCGCTCAAGGAAGCCCGCGCCGAGCTTGAACGCCTGCTCGGCATGTCGGTCGATTGGGCGCCGCTCGACCAGCTTCTGATCGAGTTCCTGGTCGAGCCCGAGCTGGCGCGCACGGCGCTTGCCAGCGGCTTCAGCGCCACGCTGGAAATGACGCGCGAGGGCAAGATTGAGCTGCGTCAGGCCAAAGAGTTCGCGCCGCTTTTGGTGCGCCGCCGCGATCGTGCCGCGCCAAACCCACGATGAACCGCGAGACGATAACAAGAAGGATCGTTGCCAATGACAGCGAAGCATCGGGATAGGATCATGCCGCGCGACGACGACGAAACGCCCGCGCGCGCTTGCGCGCTTCCGCTTCCCTTGCCGCTACCCTCCAATGTGATGGCGCTGCCTTCGGCCGACCGGCGCGAGAAATTGCGCATCCTCGAGGCGCTGCTGTTTGCCGCGCCCGAGCCGCTGGCGCAGGCCGCGCTGGCGCAGCATTTCGCCGCCAATGAAGATGTGGTGGCGCTGCTCGAGGAATTGCAGGGCCTTTATGCCGGGCGCGGCGTTAATCTCGTGCGCGTGGCCGGCAAATGGGCGTTCCGCACCGCCGACGATCTGTCGTTTCTGCTCGAGCGCCAATCGGTCGAGCAGCGGCGCCTGTCGCGCGCGGCGCTCGAGACGCTCGCCATCATCGCCTATCATCAGCCGGTCACCCGCGCCGAGATCGAGGAGATCAGGGGGGTGAGCACGTCCAAGGGCACGCTCGACGTTCTGCTCGAGACCGGCTGGATCAAGATCCGGGGCCGGCGCCGCGCCCCCGGACGTCCCGTCACCTATGGCACCACGGAAAGCTTCCTCGGCCATTTCGGCTTCGATCAGATCCAGGACCTGCCGGGTCTGTCCGAGCTCAAGGGGGCGGGCCTGCTCGACTCTACCTTGCCGCCCGGCTTCTCCATGCCGAACCCCGACGACGGGCCCGATTTGCGCGAGGATGAGGAGCCGCTCGAAGACGAGCCCGCTTTCTCCACGGAGGAGAGCGACGATTCCGAGCCGGAGGACGAGCCGCGCTGATGGTTGCATTCGCGTCTCCTCAAACGTAGACCACCTGGCGCCTGAGGCGGTTTTCCCACCGCGGCGGCGCCTTGCGGCGCGGCGCCCTTTGCTGCCATAGTGTCGCCGGCTGACACGACTACACCTTGACGGCGGCGGAGAGCGTTCATGGGATTGAGCTGGTGGCACATTCTCCTCGTGCTCTTGGTCTTCGTGCTCCTGTTCGGCACCGGCAAGATCTCCGGGCTGATGGGCGACGTCGCCAAGGGCATCAAGAGTTTCAAGCAGGGCATGGCCGACGACGAGGACGAGGAGACGCCCCCCGCGCCCAAGGCCATCGAGCACAAGCCCGCCAAGCCGCGCCCCCCGCGCGCCAAGACCGCGACCGGCGCCAAGACCGCGCGCAAGAAGCCGAGCTGATCGCTCGCTCGGCCCCGCGCTTGAATAGTCCCTTGCTATTCGTTCCTCCGGCCTGAACCGCGCCCATGTTCGATATCGGTTGGTCTGAGCTGCTCGTGATCGCCATCGTGGCGATCATCGTCGTCGGGCCGAAGGATCTCCCGCGGCTGATGCGCACTTTTGGCCAATATGCCGGCAAGCTCCGCCGCGCGGCTAGCGAATTCACCCGTCAGTTCGAGGACGCCATGCACGAGGCCGAGCTCGACGAGGTGCGCAAGGCGATGGCCGATGTGCGCGACACCGCCGCCTCGCTCGATCTCAGCACGGCCATTGACCAGCCGGTGATGCGGCCGAAGCCGGGGGCCGTCACCGCGCCTGCCCGCAAGCCGGCGCCGAAGGGCAAGAAGGCGAAAACTGCGTCGCCGGCCAAGCCTCGCACCGCCAAATCTCGCACCGCCACGACGCGAGCCTCCAAGACGCAAGCGACCAAGGCGCGCGCCGCGAAGACCCGAGCGTCAACGGACAAGATGTCGTGAGCCAAGAGGACATCGACTCCACCAAGGCTCCGCTGATGGAGCATCTCATCGAGCTCCGCCGCCGGCTGATCTGGTCGGTGGTCGCCATCCTCATCGCCTTCCTCGTGTGCTTCTTTTTTGCGCGGCCCATCTACAATTTGCTGCTGTGGCCCTACCGGCTCGCGGCCGGCGTCGATACCCCGATCGAGATGATCTACACCGCGCCGCAGGAATTCTTTTTCACCGAGATGAAGCTCGCTCTGTTCGGCGCTGTCTTCCTCGCCTTCCCGGTGCTGGCCTCGCAGATCTACATGTTCGTGGCGCCGGGACTTTATCGCAGCGAGCGTAAGGCCTTCCTGCCGTTCCTGATTGCCACACCCATCCTGTTCCTGCTCGGCGCGGCGCTCGTCTATTTCGTGGTCATGCCGCTCGCCATGACCTTCTTTCTGTCGATGCAGCAGACCGGGCCGGGCGAGGTGCATATCCAGCTCACCGCCAAGGTCAGCGAATATCTCTCTTTGATCATGGCGCTGATCATGGGCTTCGGCATCTGCTTCCAGCTCCCGGTGCTGCTCACTCTGCTCGGCCGCGCCGGGCTCATCACCGCCGCTCAGCTGAAAGCCAAGCGCCGCATCGCCATCCTCATCGCCTTCATTGTCGCCGCGGTGCTGACGCCGCCCGATCCCTTGAGCCAGATCTCGCTCGCGCTGCCCACGGTGCTGCTCTACGAGCTCTCCATCTTCGCCGTCGCGCTCGCCGAGAAACGCCACGCCGCGAGCACGGCGGCAGCGAGTGCGCCGAAGGCCAGACCCGCCGGCAAGCGCAAGCCCGCCTGAGCGCGCCCACGTGCTGCACCTACACCTGCCCGACACCAAGACGCTGCTGTTGCTGACGCTCGTCTGGATCATGGCGGCCTATGTCATCGTGCCGCAGCTATGGGCGCGCCATTTCCGCCGCCATCCCTTCTTCAACCAGACGGCGCGTCTCACCGAGACGGGCGACGGTCACCCCGGCGATCCGATCAATATCGGCCTCGTCGGCAGCGAGGCGGAGATCTTAAGGGCCATGGCCGCGGCAGGGTGGTTTCCCGCCGATCCGATCACGCTGGCGAGCAGCGCGCGCATCGCCGCCGATACCGTGTTTCACCGCGCCGACGACGATGCGCCGGTGAGCAACCTCTTCCTCTTTGGCCGCGAGCAGGACCTCGCCTTCGAGCAGCCGCTCACCGGCGGCCCGGGCAAGCGGCACCATGTCCGCTTTTGGCGGTGGGACGAGCTTTATGAGGGCCGGAACGCCTGGTTCGGCGCGGCGACCTTCGACGCCGGTGTGGGGCTCAGCCACACCACCGGACAGATCACCCATCACATCGCGCCCGATATCGACGCCGAGCGCGACCGCCTCGCACAGGAATTGCAAGCCGCCGGGCTCGTGCAGTCGCTCGACTGGCGAGCCAACTTCCAGCCCGAGCGTGCGGGGCGCAACGGCGGCGGCGATCCCTGGCACACCGACGGCCGGCTTCTGATCCTGTCCTTGCGCACGTCCGCGTGAATTGGGTCGTCATGCCCACGCAGGCGGGCATCCAGTAGCCCCACCCGCAAACAAACTAATCCCCGTGCGCCGATGCGCCTCTATTCTGCGCCCACCTCATCTCCTT
Organism: uncultured Alphaproteobacteria bacterium; assembly: GCA_963820115.1. Classification (GTDB taxonomy): domain Bacteria; phylum Pseudomonadota; class Alphaproteobacteria; order Rhizobiales; family Methyloligellaceae; genus Methyloceanibacter. The sequence goes on along the minus strand of CAWFYP010000003.1, from coordinate 237,821 downwards.
GAGGGGCGGTTCGCGAGGCGTGCGTTGAGGCGGGACGAGGTGCGGCGCCCGCGGGCCGATTGACGCGCAATCGGCACTCGGGCGGCTCCGGGGCTCCGCCCGGACCCAATATGAGGCCCTGCCAGGAGCTGGCTGACGACCGTCTGGCCTATGCCAAGCGCGACCCCCATGTCGACTTTCGCCCGTCGGGGAAGCGAGGCACTTACGGCGAAGGCGCGGCCCGGTGTTCGCCAAATCGCCGCTTGTGGCGCGCCGAGAGGTGCCCGCGCATCTTCGGATGCGATGCCATAGGATTTGCGCCTTTCGGCGCGCCATCCCCCTCAAGCCTCGGACGCGTCTCGCGTCGCGGTGAGGAAAAGGCTCGCCTGGATGACTGGATTGGCGGGCCAAGCCCGGCGATGACAATAGAGAGACCGGGGCTTATACGAAGGCCTTCTCACGAGTCGCTCGAACCGCAGGATTCCGCTTTGCTCGACGTCAAATGGATCAGGGACAATTCGGACGCCTTCGTGGCGGGCCTCGAGAAGCGCGGCTACGAGCCGCCGCCCGCCAAGCTTTTGTCCTCCCTCATTCTCGGCCTGGACCAGCAGCGCCGCGCGACGATTTAACAGCTGCAGGAGGCGCAAGCGCGCCGCAACGCGGCCTCCAAGGAGATCGGCAACGCGAAGGCGAAGAAAGACGAGGCCGGCGCCAAGCGCCTCATGGACGAGGTCGCCGCGCTCAAAGGCACCATTCAGCAAGGCGAGGAGAAGGAGCGTGCGCTCGATCGAGAGCTCCGCGACCTGCTCGAGGGCATCCCCAATATGCCGGCGGACGATGTCCCGGTCGGGCGCGACGAGAAGGCCAATGTCGAGCTGCGCAAACACGGCACGCCGAAGAAATTTGCCTTCGAGCCCAAGCAGCATTTCGAACTGGGCGAAGCGCTCGGGCTAATGGATTTCGAGACGGCGGCGAAGCTCTCCGGCGCCCGCTTCGTCGTGCTCAAAGGCGCGCTGGCGCGCCTCGAACGCGCGCTCAGCCAATTCATGCTCGACCTGCACACCATCGAGCACGGCTATACCGAGATCAACCCGCCGCTGCTCGTGCGCGACGACACCATGATCGGCACTGCCCAGCTTCCAAAATTCGCTGAGGATCAATTTGCGGCCTCCGCAATCAAGAAAATCGACCTGCAAAAATTCTTTGGCCAGGGGTCGGAAGCCAAAGAGGCGACCTTGCAAGCCCTCACGGCTTATTTTGCGGGAGACTCGGAGGCTTTGAAGTTAGCCCTTCTCGAAGTTCGAAATTCGGTAAGGGGACACGAGGAGCTAGAGCGCCAATTTACCGAGAGGGAATATTGGCTCATCCCCACCGCCGAGGTGCCGCTGACCAATCTCGTGCGCGAGGAGATCGTCGACGAGGCCAAGTTACCCATGCGGGTAACGGCTGGAACGCCCTGCTTCCGCGCCGAGGCGGGCGCCGCAGGAAAAGACACGCGCGGCATGATCCGCCAGCATCAATTCTCCAAGGTCGAGCTCGTCTCCATCACCACGCCGGAGCAATCGGCGGACGAGCATGAGCGCATGACCGCCGCCGCCGAGGAGGTCTTGAAGCGGCTCAACATTCCCTACCGCGTCGTCGTGCTCTCCACGGGCGATATGGGCTTCGCCGCGCAGAAGACCTACGACCTCGAAGTGTGGCTGCCGGGGCAGGGCGCCTATCGCGAGATTTCCTCCTGCTCGAATTGCGGCGACTTCCAGGCCCGCCGCATGGATGCGCGGTACCGCTCCCCGAAGGACAAGCAAATTCGCTTCGTGCACACGCTGAACGGCTCGGGCGTGGCGGTGGGGCGCGCCCTCATCGCCGTCTTGGAGAATTATCAGCAGGGGGACGGCTCCATCGAGATCCCGGAAGTGCTCAAGCCCTATATGGGTGGCCTCGCCAAGATCGAGCCCGCGCATTGACCATGCGCATTCTCATCACCAATGACGACGGCATCGAAGCCCCCGGCCTCGATGTGCTCGAGCATATCGCTACCGGCATCAGCAAAGATGTGTGGGTGGTGGCGCCGGAGACCGACCAGTCGGGCGCCTCGCACTCGCTCACCCTCGCCGAGCCCTTGCGCATGCGCGAGCTCGCCAAGCATCGCTACGCGGTGAAGGGCACGCCCACCGATTGCGTCATCATGGGCGTGCGCTATCTGCTCAAGGACAAGCCGCCGGACCTCGTGCTGTCGGGCGTCAATCGCGGCCAGAACCTTGCCGACGACGTGAACTATTCCGGCACCGTGGCGGGCGCCATCGAGGGCACGCTGCTCGGCGTGAAATCCATCGCCCTCAGCCTCGCCATCGGCCGCAACGAGACCGGCGCGCCCGAATGGGACACGCCGATGCGCCATGGCACGCCGCTCTTGCGCAAACTGCTGGACGCGGGCTGGCCGGACGGCGTGGTGCTCAACGTCAATTTCCCCGATTGCGCGCCCGATGCGGTCAAGGGCATGGCGGTGACCAGCCAGGGCCAGCGCAACCCTGATTTCCTGCGCATCGAGAACCGCCTCGATACCCGCGGCAAGCCCTATTATTGGGTGGGGATCGAGCGGCGCAAAGGCCGCCCGCCCAAGGATACCGACCTGTGGGCCGTGCAGTCGGGCCGCATCTCCGTGACCCCGCTCCATCTCGACTTCACCGACGTGGAGACGCGCGCCCGGCTTGCCGCCAAGCTCGGCGCATAAGCTGCTGAGACAGGGAGTGAGAATCGGCGGATACTCGAATACCGCCTCTTGGATGGGGCCGGTTCGCCCATGGTGAGCGCGCAAGACCAGATCGGCCTGATCATGCAGCTGCGGCGTCGCGGCATCCGCGACACCAAGGTGCTGCGCGCCATCGAGCGGGTGCCGCGCGAACTGTTCGTCGACCCCGCCTTCGCCGACCATGCCTATCAGGATATCGCGCTGCCCATCGATCGCGGCCAGACCATCTCCCAGCCTTATGTGGTGGCCTTCATGACCGAGCAGCTCAATCTCGACGAGCGCCACAAGGTGCTGGAAGTGGGCACGGGCTCGGGCTACCAGGCGGCGGTGCTGTCGCATCTCTGTCGCCGGCTCTACACCATCGAGATCTACCGCGAGCTGCAAAAGGCGGCCGAGCGGCGCTTCGCCGAGCTTGGCATCGCCAACATCACCGCCATCATCGGCAATGGCTGCCTGGGCTGGCCGCCGCAGGCGCCCTTCGACCGCATCATCGTCACCGCGGCCACGCGCGCCGCCCCGCCCAAGCTCGTCGAGCAACTGAAGATGGGCGGGCGCATGGTCATTCCGTTGGGCGACGATCGCGACTCCCAATCGCTTGTGGCCATCGACAAGACCGAGCAGGGCATCGTCGAAACGCCCTTGCTCCCGGTTCGCTTCGTGCCCCTGGTGTCGAGGGCGAAGCGGCCCTAACCCCTTGGCCGCCGATTCATTTTTCGCCCCCGGCCATGATCCTTAACAGCTTGTTAACCTCTCCAGCGGTTTACTCATCGAGGTTGCGACGGGTCTGCGAGGGGCGGAGAATGGATCGGGAGGCGTTTGGGTCGAGAGCAGGCCGCGGCACTTTAGCGATCATCGCCACGGGCTTTCTTCTCGGAGTGGGCGGTTGCAGCTCCGGGGTTTCGCGCTTCGACTACCCAGCCTTTCATCTCACCAATTCAAGCACGCCGGAAGCGCCGAGCGCGACCACCGCGAGCTATGTCGCCGATCCGGAGACCACGGCCTCGCTGCCGGTTCCCGAGGAATCGGTCTACGCCAATGGCGCCGATCCTAACGGCGGCTCCCGCGTCGCGCGCAACGATCTTCCGCCACCTCCGCCAACGCCGGCTTATACGCCGCCTCGCGCTTACGCGCCGCCGCCGCATGCCTATACGCCGCGGGTGACGCCAGCCTCCTATTCGCCTGCGCCGCGGAGCTATGTGGCGCCGCGCAAAATCGCCTATCGCGCGCCGACCCGTCCGCCAGTCGAGCCGGCCGTGGTTCGCGAAGCGACGCCTCAGGCCTCGGGCGATACCGTCACGGTAGAAAAAGGCGACAGTCTCGGCCTCATTGCCGAGCGCCACGGCCTGACCCTCGAGGCGCTCCAGGCCGCCAACAATCTTCCCGATACGCGCATCGCGGCGGGCCAGGTGCTGACCATCCCCGGGCCGGGCGCTTCCGCTCCCTCCAAGGCACCTGCGGCCAGCGTCGATGCCGCCGCCAAAACCTATAAAGTGGAGAAGGGCGACACGCCGCACGGCATCGCCGCCAAGCTCGGCGTGACGGAGAAGGATCTCATCGCCCGCAACAAGCTTCGTCCCGACAATTTGCAGATCGGTCAGGTGCTGATCGTTCCGGATGGCGCCACCGCGCCGGATAGACGCTCTGCGCCTGCGGTCGCCGCGAGCAAACCGGCCGAGCCCAATGTGCACGTCGTCAAGACCACCACCATTCCGGCTCCGGGTGCTCCTGCTCATGACGAGGGCATGGCAGGTCCAAGCTCCGCACCCACGCCGGTCGCGGCCTCACCCGAGGTGACTGGCGGCGGCGCCACGCAAGTGACGAGCGTCGATCGCCTGCCCGCGCCCGAGCCCATGTCCGGAGAGACCTTCCGCTGGCCGGTACAGGGACGCATCATCTCGGCCTTCGGCACTAAGCCCGATGGCGGCCACAATGACGGCATCAACGTCGCCGTGCCCCAAGGCACCTCGGTCAAGGCAGCGGAGAATGGCGTCGTTGCCTATGCCGGCAACGAGCTCAAAGGCTATGGCAACCTCGTGCTCATCCGCCACGCCAATAATTGGGTGTCGGCCTACGCCCATAATGAGGAGATCCTGGTCAAGCGGGGCGACCAAGTCCGCCGCGGCCAGATCATCGCCAAGGCCGGCAATACGGGCTCGGTCAGTCAGCCGCAGCTGCATTTCGAGCTGCGCAAGGGCTCCCGTCCCGTGGATCCCACCAAATATATGAGCCAGACCCAGGCCAGCGCCGACTAGGGGCCGACCCTAGAGCGGTTTGCCGAGACGGCCGGCGAGGTCCTGGATGAATTGCCAGGCCACGCGGCCCGAGCGGCTGCCGCGCTGCAGCGCCCAGGCGAGCGCCTCCTGTTGAAGTTCGGCGTCCACCACGCCGAGCCGATAATGCTCGGCGTAGCCCCGCACCATGGCGAGATAGTCGTCCTGGCTGCAATGATAGAAGCCGATCCATAGCCCGAAGCGGTCCGACAGCGAGACCTTCTCCTCTACCGCCTCGGACGGGATGATGGCGGTCGACCGCTCATTCTCCAGCATCTCGCGCGCGAGCAGATGCCGCCGGTTGGAGGTGGCGTAGAACAGGACATGGTCCGGGCGCCCCTCGATGCCGCCTTCGAGCACCGCCTTCAGCGATTTGTAGGAGGTGTCCCGCGCCTCGAAGGAAAGATCGTCGCAGAATAGAATGAAGCGGTGCTTGGGCGCGCCGCGGAGATGCGCCAGCAGCCGCGGCAGCGAGCCGATATCCTCGCGATGAATCTCCACGAGCTTGAGTGCGCCCGCGCGGCCCGTGGATGCGCGGCCGATCTCCCCATGCACCGCCTTGACCAGCGAGCTCTTGCCCATGCCGCGCGCCCCCCACAGCAAAGCATTGTTGGCCGGTAGCCCTTCGGCGAAGTGCGTCGTATTGGCGAGTAGCGTATCGCGCATGCGGTCGACGCCCTTGAGGAGCGCAAGCGGTACGCGGTTGACCTCGGTGACGGGCAGAAAGCGCTCGCCATCGGCCTGCCACACGAAAGCGTCCGCGGCGGCGAACTCGGGCTTGAGCGCGCGCGGCGGCGCGAGCCGCTCCAGCGCCCTGACGATGCGCTCGATGAGGCCGCTGAGGACCGGCTCCTGGACGTTCATGACCGCCTCATTTGACGCCAAAACGACGCCCGCTTGCCCGTTGCAAAGGCGCGCGCGGCGGCTATAGTCGCGCCACTTTCCACGCTACCGCTTCGCCTCGGACCCACGATCGGGCCGTCAGGGCCATAGGGCGGCCAGCCATAAGCCAAGCAAGGGACAGGGGCAATGCTGACGACGGTTTACGCTCAAGCGGCTCCCGGGGCCTTCGACTACCTCAATGGCCTGATCGTCCCCACGATGCTAATCATCGGGATCATGTATTTCCTGATGATCCGGCCGCAGCAGAAACGGCTGAAGGACCATCAGGCCATGGTGGCTGCCATCCGCAGGGGCGATACCGTGGTGACCTCTGGCGGCCTCATCGGCAAGGTGACCAAGGTCGAGGACCAGGAGCTCCAGGTCGAGATTGCGGAGGGCGTGCGCGTGCGCGTGCTGCGCGGCACCGTCTCGGAGGTGCGGGGCAAGGGAGAGCCTGCCGCGGCCAATGCCAAGTCCAATGCACCCTCTTAACAGCACGGAATATCAATGTGTTAATAAGATATCCTAATCTGGAGTATTAAGTCGGCAATGCTGGTCTTTCAAAAATGGAAGCTGATTCTCGTGGGGATCATCGTGGCCGCGGGTTTCCTGTTCGCGCTTCCCAATGCGTTTCCGGCTTCGACGCTGGCCGGGTTGCCCGCTTGGATTCCGCACAAGCAGGTCAGTCTCGGCCTCGACCTCCAGGGCGGCGCCCATCTTCTCTACCAGCTCGACGAGAAGGAGATGGTGGCCGATTGGCTGAACACGTTGCGCGGCGACGTACGCGAGAACTTACGCAAGGCGCGCATCGGCTATACCGATCTCGCCCAGAACGTCACCACCCGCACCGTCTCGGTCCAGATCCGCGAGCCCGCCGACATGGACAAGGCCTATGACGAGCTGCGCAAGCTCGCCGTCCCCGTCGGCAGCAACGTGTTTTCCGGATTCTCCGGCTATGACATGACGGTCCAGCGGGCCGGTGACAACGAGATTACCTTCACGATCACCGACGCGGGCCTCACCCAGCGCATGGGCGCCGCCATCGAGGCGTCGATCGAGACCATCAGGCGCCGCGTCGACGCCTTCGGCACCACCGAGCCTTCGATCCAGCGCCAGGGGCGCAACCGCGTGCTGGTTCAGGTGCCCGGCATCTCGGACGTGGAGCGGCTCAAGGCACTCATCGGCGAGACCGGCAAGCTCGAATTCAAGCTGGTCGACCAGTCCGCCAATGCGACGGAGGTGGCCGCGAGCAAGCACGTGCCTTCAGGCGATGAACTTCTCTATGGCAGCGACGAGCGGGCTGGAAACCAGCCGATCCCATATGTGCTCAAGGATCAGGTGCTGGTGAGCGGCCAGGATCTCGTCGACGCTTCGGCGGCATTCGACGCGCGCACCGGCGAGCCCGTGGTGAATTTCCGCTTCAATGCCGCCGGCGCCAAGCGCTTCGCCAGGGTCACCGAGGAAAACGTCGGCTTGCCCTTCGCCATCGTCCTCGACAACAAGGTGATCTCGGCCCCCGTCATTCGCGAGCCGATCCTCAGCGGCTCGGGCCAGATCAGCGGCAATTTCACCGTCAAGCAGACGGCGGATCTTGCCGTGCTGCTCCGCTCCGGCGCGCTGCCCGCCAAGCTCACCGTGATCGAGGAGCGCACCGTCGGCGCGAGCCTCGGCGCCGACTCGATCGCGTCCGGCAAGAAGGCGGCGCTGATGGGTCTCGCTTTGGTGGTGATCTTCATGTTCGCGGCCTACGGCCTGTTCGGCGTGTTTGCCAATATCGCGCTTCTCATCAACATCGTGCTGATCTTCGGCGTTCTTTCGCTGATTGGTTCGACGCTGACCTTGCCGGGCATCGCCGGCATCGTGCTGACCATGGGCATCGCCGTGGACGCGAACGTGCTGATCAACGAGCGCATCCGTGAGGAGATCCGCACCGGCAAGTCGCCGATTGCCGCCGTCGAGGCGGGCTATACGCGGGCCATGTCCACGATCATCGACTCCAACGTCACCACGCTCATCTCCACACTCGTGCTGTTCTGGCTGGGCTCGGGGCCGGTGCGGGGATTTGCCGTCACGCTGACCATCGGCATCATCACCTCGATGTTCACCGCGGTGACCGTGACCCGGCTGATGGTGGCCTATTGGCTGCGCTGGACGCGGCCCAAGCTCGTGCCGATTTAGGAAAGACATCCATGTTCAGAGGTTTCAGTTTCGTCCCGCCGGACACGAGAATCGGCTTTGTCGAGATGCGGACGGTCACCTGGGTCGTTTCGGCCCTATTAACCATCGTGCCGCTGATCCTCGTTTGGACCTGGGGGCTCAATTACGGCATCGATTTCAAGGGCGGTACCTTGATGGAGGTGCAGACCAAGGATCCGGTTGCCGACATCGCCGGCCTCCGTAACACGATCCATGCCCTCGACCTCGGCGAGGTGCAGATCCAGGAATTCGGCGCGCCGAACGACGTGCTCATTCGCCTCGCCGCCCAGCCGACGGAAGCGGAGCAGCAAGCCTCAATCGTCAAGGTAAAGGCGGCGCTCGGCGACAGCGTCGAATATCGCCGCATTGAAGTTGTGGGCCCGACCATTTCGGCCGAGCTGATCGCCGGCGGCACGCTCGCCGTCGTGGTGGCGCTGGGTGCGATCCTGATCTACATCTGGTTTCGCTTCGAATGGCAGCTCGGCGTCGCGGCCATCGCTTCTCTCATCCACGACGTGACCGGCACCATCGGGCTCTATTCGCTGCTGCAGCTCGAATTCAACCTTTCCAGCATCGCCGCCATCCTCACCATCATCGGCTACTCGCTCAACGACAAGGTCGTGATCTTCGATCGGATCAGAGAGAATTTGCGCAAATACCGCAAGATGCCGCTGGTCGAGCTGCTCGATCTGTCCATCAACGAGACGCTGTCGCGCACGACGCTCACCCATGTGGTGACCTTCCTTGCCATGCTGCCCTTCGTCATCGTCGGCGGCGAGGCGATCTATGGCTTCAGCCTGGCCATGTGCTTTGGCATCGTCATCGGCGCCTATTCGTCGATCTTCGTGGCGGCGCCGTTGCAGCTCATACTAGGCATGCGGCGCGATTGGAGCCCTGCCGCGTCGACGGCCAAGGTCGGCGCTCCCGCCCGGGCCTGAGGCGGCCGTCCGGTGAGGCGGGCCCTTGGATGATCGTGCGCGATTGGATGAGCTTCGCCGGATCGCCGGGGACGGCGATCCCGACCGCACTCTGGCCGCGCTGTTCGCGCCCGCGCGCGCCGCGCTGCTGGCGCTGATTGCCTTCAATGTCGAGCTCGCCCGCATTGGCGAGCAAGTGAGCGAACCCACTCTCGGCGAGATCAGGCTTGCCTGGTGGCGTGAGGCGCTTTCACGAGCGGCCCAAGGCGAGAGCACGGGCCAGCCCGTGGCCGATGCCATAGACGCGCTTCTGCGGGCGCACCCACCTCTGCGCCCCACGCTCGAGCGCCTGATCGATGCGCGCCGCTTCGACGTGGCGGTGAAGATCATGCCCGATGAGGAGGCGCTCAAAGCCTATATCGGCGACACCGCCGGAGCGATGTTCAGGGCGGCGGCGGCGCTCTTGGGCGCCGAGGGCGAGGGGGTTCACACCGCCGCCGGGGCAGGGGGCCTCGCCTATGGCCTCACCGGATTGATGCGGGCCCTGCCGATCCATGCCGCGCAGGGTCGAGTCGATCTGCCGGCCGACCGGCTGCGCCGACACGGAACCTCGCCAGAACAGATCCTCGCCGGAGAAATGAGCGGCGGCCTCGCCGCGCTTCTTGACGAATTCCGCGCCGAGGCGCGGGCGAGCCTGCGCGAGGCTGTGCGCGCCATGCGTGACGTGGTCCCCGCCGCACAGACGGCCTTCTTGCCGCTCGCCCTGGTCGAGCCTTATCTCGCCGCGCTCGCGCGCGAGGGCCGCGACGCCTTGCACGAAGTTGCCGGCATCAACCCGCTTTACCGCCTGTGGCGTCTGGCCACCTGGCGGGCACGCTGAGACGAGGAGCACGAAAGATGGCTGACCGCACGCGCAAGGACTGGAAGTGGCGCAGTTGGCTGCCCGATGTGAGCGCCGCAACGACGCGTTTCCCGCTCGCTGTCGCCATCGCCGCCTTGCTCACGTCCTATTTGCTCTACGACTTCCGCTCCGGCGATCTGGAGCAAAGAATCGTCATGGGCTTGGCCGCTTCGTTTGCCTGGGCGGTCGCGACCGATCTCTATGCCGAAGCGCGGCGGCGCTCCGTGCTGGCGCGCCTCCTGCTCTGGCTCGCCGGCATCGCCGTCATTGTGCTCCTCGTCTGCTTCGCCTGGACGCTATGGCTTGCGTCTTATCTGCTCTTGGCCGCGCTCGTGCTTCTGGTCGGCCTGTCGGGCCATTTGGCAACAGGTGAGCGCAATTCCTCCTTCTGGCTGTTCAATCACCGCCTCTGGCTCGGCGGGGTCGTCGCCCTGGTCGGAGCCGTCCTCTTGGGAGCCGGACTCTCGGCCATTGCCGAGACCTTGAGGCTGCTGTTCGGTCTCGACCTGCCTGTACGTCTGCACAACGACATCTGGACCGTCGCCCTCGGCTTTGTCGCGCCGGTGAGCTTCCTCGACTTCGCGCCGCGGAGTTTCACCGAGAGGCTGGGCGCGGCCCACGAGACCGAGTTCAACTTTCGCGCCGTGGCGAGCATCGCCAAATTCGTGCTCATGCCGCTGCTGCTGGTCTACACCTCCATCCTCTATGCCTATGCGGTGAAGATTGCGCTGCAAGGCACGCTGCCCAAGGGCACGCTCGGCAACCTCGTCACCGGCTATCTCTTGGTCGGATCGGCGACGTTGCTGCTCGCGTATCCCATCCGCGACACGGGAGGCGGTCTCGTGCGCCTGTTCTGGCGCTCCTGGGTGTGGCTCGTGTTGATGCCTGTGGCGCTTCTGTTCCTCGCCGCCTCTCAGCGCATCGCCGCCTACGGCCTCACCGAGCAGCGCTATTTGATCGTGCTCGTGGGCGTATGGGCCCTCATCTTGGCGCTCTTGCGCATCGCCTTTCCCCGCAATTTCGATCTCAGAACTCGCCCCCTTGGTGCTGGCGCTTCTGCTGTTCGCCGCCGCTTTCGGTCCCTGGGGCGCGATCGGATTATCCGTCCTGAGCCAGAAAGCCGAGCTCGCCCACGTCCTTACCGAAAAGGGCCTGCTTGCCGATGGCCGGCTGGTCGCGCGCACCGAGAGCGACGCGGCAACGAGCCCCCTCGGCACCTCCGCCGCGCGCGTCCGCAACATCGAATGGTTCCTCAATCAGCACCATTCGCTGTCCGCGCTCGCCCCCTGGTTCGAAGGCTACCCGACCCAACCCTTCGCGCCCGACAAGGCGCCGGAGACGCAGACCCGGGAGGTGCTCGTCGCCCTCGGTCTTCGTGCCGACATGCCCGCAGGTCCGAGCTCGTCCTATTTCACCCATTATTCCGACGTGCCCAAGCCGCTCCCCCTTGCCGGATTCAGCGACCTCATCGGTCCGGTGGTGTTTCAGACGAGCGGTCCGGTCCCGGCGTCCATCCCCTCCCAGTCACTCGAGATCGAAGGTCTCGGCACCGTGCAGCTCTCGGTCGATGCCAATGTCATCACGGTTCGCGCCCAGGACGGCGGCGCCGTCACCTTCGACCTGCTGCAGGCGGCACACGAGATCATGCGGCGCGGCTGGCCGCTGACCCAGGACCATACGCCCGTCCGTATCGAGGGAACTGGTCACGGGCTCGTCGGCACGGCCCTCATCGACAATCTCAATGGCGAATATCAGGAGCCCAACTTCAAGCTGACGCTGGTACGGTTCTGGTTCGTGCTCGGCCGGGCGCCGTGACGCTTTAGCTCACTCGGCGGCGATTGAAGCCGGCTCGGCAAGCCAGCGGGCGAGATCGGTCAGCGCGCGTGCCGTCAGCGCCTCCTTGCGGGCCACGGCCTTTGCACCGCGCTGCCCCTTCATGCGCGGCGGCGGGGAGGCGGCCAGCGGCGGGAACAGACCGAAATTCACATTCATGGGCTGGAAGCTCTGGGCCCCTGAGCCGCCGTCGCTCAAATGTCCGCCGGTGATATGCGCGAGCAGCGCGCCGAGCGCGGTCGTCGGCGGCGGTGGCGGCAGGCGGCGACCTTGGCGCTCGGCGGCGGCAAAGCGGCCGGCGAGGAGCCCGATCGCCGCCGATTCCACATAGCCTTCGACGCCGGTGATCTGCCCGGCGAAACGCAAGCGCGGATCGGCCTTGAGACGAAGCCCGGCATCGAGCAGCTCCGGGCTGTTCAAGAATGTATTGCGATGCAGGCCACCGAGTCGGGCGAACTCGGCGGCTTCGAGCCCCGGGATCGTGCGGAAGATGCGCGCCTGCTCGCTATGCTTCAGTTTGGTCTGGAACCCCACCATGTTCCACAGTGTGCCGAGCGCGTTGTCCTGGCGGAGCTGTACTACCGCGTAAGGCTTGACGCCGGGACGGCGTGGATTGGTGAGGCCCACGGGCTTCATCGGCCCATGGCGCAGCGTCTCCCGCCGCGCTCGGCCATGACCTCGATGGGCAGGCAGCCTTCGAAATAGGGCGTGGCCGCTTCCCAGTCCTTGAACGCGGATTTCTCGCCCGCGAGCAGCGCATCGATGAAGGACTCGTATTGGGTCGTCGTTTAGCGGACAGTTTATGTAGTCGGCGCCGCTGCCGCCCGGGCCCGCTTTATCGTAGCGCGACTGGAGCCAGCAGATTTCCATGTCGACGGTGTCGCGATAGACGATCGGGGCGATAGCGTCGAAGAAGGCAAGCGCGTCGGCGCCGGTCAGCGTGCGGATGGCGTCCGCGAGCGCCGGCGAGGTTAGCGGCCCCGTCGCCACTACGACACTATCCCAGGCGGCGGGCGGCCGGCCGTCCACTTCCTCACGCGCGATGGTAATTAGGGGATGGCGCTCGAGCCGCTCGGTCACGGCTGCCGCAAAGCCGTCCCGGTCCACCGCGAGCGCGCCTCCCGCCGGGAGCTTATGGGCGTCGGCCGCCTGCAGGATCAGCGAGCCCGCGCGGCGCATCTCCTCATGCAGCAACCCCACGGCGTTGGTCGCCCAATCGTCGGAGCGGAACGAATTCGAGCAGACGAGTTCGGCGAACGCGGCGGTCTGATGCGCTTCGGTGCCCCGGTTGGGGCGCATCTCATGCAGCACTACGGGGAGCCCGGCGGCGGCCAGTTGGAAGGCGGCCTCGCTCCCCGCGAGCCCCCCGCCGATGACATGAACGGGTGCAACCATGATTGCTTGCTAGCCCCCAAATTCAGACACTTCAAGCCAGGACCCTGAGGGAGCCTCTCTTTGGCTTGTGCCAAGGCGAGACGGCTGTTGCTGGGAAACGACACTGGTCTTGAAAATGCTAGGCTGCGTCGGTGCGGTCTCTGGCGATTGGCCCGGGGGATGCTATAGACAGTTTGGGCCAGAATCAAAATTCGGCTGATTTTTCAATGCGGAAACGCCGTGGGGTGCTCGTTCTGCTGACCGTCGCGGCTAGCCTCGCCGTGAGCGGGCTCGCCGGCTGCACCCATGATCGCTACGGCGACCCGCGCAAGCATTACGCCCAATTTGAAGTTGCCCCGCCCGACGGCGACGAGGTCGAGGTCTGCCACGCTTATACCTGCCGGATGAAGACCAGCTTTTATTTCCATCAAAAGGACATCCAGGCCATCGCCGAGCTGATGCGCAAGACCAAGAAGGCCGATACCCCCTTCGAGGAGCGCCGCGCCGTCGCCTATGCCATCGGCTACATTGAGCGCATCGTGGGTGAGCGCCTAGGCATCAACGACCGCGCGGGCATGGAGTTCGGCGGATCGGGCGACCCGACGCAAGAAGACTGCGTCGACGAGGCGACCAACACCACGAGCTTCATGCTCGTGCTGCAAAGTCACGGACTCCTCAAATATCACACGGTTCAGATCCCTTTCTCCAAGGGCGACTTGCTGAGAGCCACCCTCGAAGGCGATCCAGTGAAATATTGGCCGCATTGGACGGCGGTTCTGGAGGAGACCAAGACCGGCCAGCGTTACGCCGTGGACTCCTGGATTTACGCCAATGGCGAGAATCCGGCGGTGGTCAAGGTCGAGGACTGGTACATCAAGGACATCAACAATCTGCCGGCCTCGACCCGCTAAACCGCGCGATTGCGCCGACTGCACTTTGGGCAAGGCCTAAAACCCCGCCGAATATTTGGGCACAAGACCCAATTGCCGGTTCAATTTGGCGCGCTCTTCGCCTATGATCTAGGCGGAAGCCGAATTGATTGGCAAAAGAATAGGCTTCCCTCAATCGAGCCGGTGGACCGCCGGCAATGCGGGACGCCGCTCTCAACAAGGGGGGTGAGATGTCCTCGAATTCAGCCTTAGCTATCAGCGTTGGTGTGCTCGGCGCGATCGCCACGTACCTCTTCCTCGGGCCGCTCGGCGGTACCCTGCAGATTTGGGCCGCGTTCATCGCCTGGGGATGCTTCTTCCATTGCGGCGGCAAGGAGTCCGGCCTGCAATCGGCGATCCTCGGCAATGCTGCGGGCGCGATCGTCGGTGGTCTCACGCTGCTTGCGGCCGGCGCGGCCATTGGCGGCAACATGCCGGCGGCTGTGTGGCCCGCCATCTGCGTCGGTATCGGTGTGGCGGCCATGGTGCTGCTCGCCAATATCCCGCTCTTCGCTTCAATCCCGGCACAGGTCTACGGTTTTGCCAGCGTCGTCGCCCTGGCCCTTCTGCCGGCGAGCCCCGGCAGCATGACCGCCCCGGTCATGGCCAATCCCGTCCTCAATATCATCGTGTCGATGATCATTGGTGCCGTGTTCGGCTATGTGTCGGAGAAACTGGCGGGCATGCTGGCTGGCGCAGGCCATCATCGCGCCGCGGTGAAAGCCTAGGGCGAGCGGAACGACGACCGAAGGCCTCTCGCCTTCGGCCAATTGCAAGCGGCGTAACCCCTTGCGGGTTACGCCGTTTGCGTTTTCGGGCGACGCACAGCCGGGCTATAGTTTTACTTCGAGTCTGGACGGTGGCTTCATGGGGAGACGAACATGAACTACGGTTATGAAAGTGCAAGATATGGCGTGACCTTCGGCACGGCACTCGCCATCGCCATCTCCTACACCAACAATCACTCAATCCTCTGGGCCATCATCCATGGGATCTTGAGCTGGCTCTACGTGATCTATTTCGCCCTCTTTCATTAAGCGCGGGGCCGCGCCGGGCCGCGCCGGCTCGCATCCCTGCCTCATTTTGCGCGCGCCTGCCCCACAAGGGCGCTCTTTCTAGTAATGCGGTTGGATTTGAGCAACCCTACCGGAAGGTCTTGCCTTGCGCGCGAGCCGCAACCGAGGGCAAGGTTGGCGCTGGTTGCGCCCACAACAACAGAAGCGGCTCCCATGGCCTCAGTCGTCGTCGCCTGGAATGGCTGCTGCTCGGACGCGGTGTCCCGTTACCGGCTGCTCGCGCAGCTGCATCGCCTCGCTCTGTTGAGCGATGACTATTTGCGCAACCTCACTCCGGAGGGGGCGCGAGCGGCGCACGGCCTCGCGGGCCAGGCGGGTCCGCACCCGCTACGTGCCAATATCGAAAGCATTGATCAGCCGATTTCGGGCCCGATCCTCGTCTCGGGCGAGATTGCCCGGGATCGCGCCTCTTTCGCCGCCGATGCACGTGCGGCCGGGCTTCCCGTGTTCGCTCACCCGGAAATAGCCGGAGCGGACATGACCCGGCTGGAGACGGCGCGCCTGCGCGGTCTCGACTTCAAGCTGTTCGACCCCCGCGCGCTCTATCCCGGTGCCGACCGTCTAAGTTTCGTCTTTCTCGAATCCGACGCCGCACCCTTCCTCGATGGCTGCATCGTCGAGGTCCAAACGCGCGAGGCCTGCCAAGCCCATGCCGAGGGCATGATCCGCGAGGCGAATTATTATCTCGGCCGCCCCACCATCCAGCTTCGCGCCTATCTGGAGGATTGGATCGACTGTCTGTTTTCCTGGGTAAAGTTCTTCTGCGTGGAAGATCTGTGGTGGCACCGCGGCGACGTGCTGCGGGGTTATGAGGACTACCACGGCATCTTTGAATCTCTTGCCGCCGAGCGCGGGACGGAAGAAGCCATGACCGCCGCCTATGATGCGGTACTTGCCACCTTCCGCGGCCACGCCGAGCATTGGAGCCAGGAGGTGGTGTTCTGAACGCGCAAGAGGCCTATTGCGACGGTTTGCGCCCGAACGCCTTGCGCAGCTCGTCCTTGGCCTTCTCCAGCCGGTCGCGGTCAGCTTGGTCGAGAGTCTTCCCCGCCCGATTGATGTAGAAGGTGAGCATGGACATGGCCGAGCGGTAGGGATCCGATTTGCGCCGCGTGCTTGCCTCGGCCGAGTGTTTGAGCGAGGCGGCGATCTTTTTCGGGTCCTTGAGCGAAAACACGCCGCGCTCGAGCTCGAGCGCATGCGAATGTTCAGTCACGTCTTGCGACCAGCGCGTGGCCGGCTTCTTGGTCGTCATGTCGAAATTATGTCGCCGCGGTCCATGGAAGAAAAGTTTCCCGCTCGGGCTCGGGTTCCTTTGAGCGTACACTTTCTCAGCAGCCGGAGACAGGCATGGCCGACCTCACCCTCTATCACGCCGCCCCATCGCGCTCCTCGATCGTCCGTTGGATGCTGGAGGAGCTGGGCCAACCCTATGACCTCCATGTGTTGAGCCTCGCCAAGGGCGAGCAGCTCGCCCCCGACTATCTCGCCATCAACCCGATGGGGAAGGTGCCGGCCTTGAAGCATCGCGGCGTGGTCGTCACCGAAGCGGCCGCCATCTGCACCTATCTTGCCGATGAGTTCCCGGGCGCGAAGCTGAACGTGCCGATCGGCGATCCGCGCCGCGGTCCCTATCTCAAATGGCTGTTCTTCGGTCCAAGCTGCATCGAGCCCGCCATGATCGACCGCGCCGCGCCGCGCCAGGAGCAGCCGCGTCGCGGCATGCTCGGTTATGGCGATTTCGACACGGTGATGGAGGTGGTGGCCAAAGCCGTGGCGGCCGGTCCCTATCTCCTGGGCGAGCAGTTTACCGCCGCCGACGTCATCGTCGGTTCGACCCTCCGCTGGGGCATGATGTTCAAGCTCATTCCCGAGCGGCCTGAATTCGCGGCCTATAAGGCTCGGCTCGAACAGCGCCTTGCGCTCGCCCGCGCCGTCGCCCTCGATCAAGAGCTCACCGCCGCGTGACGCCGAGCGCCGCCCGGAGCGCCCCGCGCAGATTGCGTACAGCCATCGCGCTCGTCTAAGTTGCAAATCGATCCGGGCTGTGGCGTTATAGGCGCGACCGGCGGGATCGAGCAGCGCCTCCAATGACGCGCGTGACGGGACGCAACATCTACATCACCGATCTGGCCAGAGTGCTGGCGCAGAGCGGCGGACCAGCGCCGTTTGCCGCGCGTTGGGCTCGCCGGCATTCTGCTCGATGCGGAGAAGACCAAGGAGTCGCCGCGCTTCCGCGGAGGCTCCGCGGAGGCTGAGATCTATGCCGAGTTGGTGCGAGAGGGCGTGAGCGCGCAGGGGCGGGGCCTTGCCCTGTCGAGTCACGACGCCGCTGCACAACGACTTGCCCTTCGCGGTCTTCCTCGCCCGCGTCGCCGACAATTGCCCGCAAGTCTATTACCGCTCGGAAGAGCAGGCGCGCAGTCGTCTTGCTAAATCCGTGCAGGGCTATCAGCCGCTCGAGGCCGCGCGCAACTTCAAGGATCGCTACAAGCCGACCGGCAACATCACCATTGCCGCAGACATTCCGCTGCCCGATGTCGCAACCTGCCTCGCCGCGGCGGGAAGCTTCATCGCCTCCGTGAACGAGGCAGATTATGGCGGCTACAGCTTCTGGTGCTGGGACACGGCACCCGAAGAGATCTGGGACTTCTTTCTCGACACGCCCGTGTGACAGGAGGGAGGCATCCAAATCGACCAAGCCTATGCCAGGCTCAACATCGTTCAGGACTTCATCCCGGTCGGCAGCCCCAACCGCCCGGGCCGGCGGCTCGTGCCGGCGGCGATCACCATCCACAACACCGACAATACTAATCCCGGCGCCAACGCCGCGGCCCATGCGCGCTATCAGAAAGGCGCCGATGCGCGGGCGCGCCAGGTCTCCTGGCACTACACCGTCGACGACACATCGGTCTATCAGAGCCTGCCCACCAACGAAATCGGCTGGCATGCCGGCGACGGCGTCGGCAATGCCAACAGCATCGGCGTCGAAATTTGCATGAATGCCGATCTCGACGAGCCCGCGGCCTATGAGCGGGCGGCATTGCTCACGGCGCTGCTCGCCTTTCAGCACGGCATCGGCGTGCCGGAGCAGATCAAGCAGCACCATGACTGGTCGGGGAAGAACTGCCCGCGCATCTTGCGTGAGCGGCCCGGCGCCTGGAAGAGCTTCCTGGACCGGGTCAAGCAGCTGCGTCAGGACTTGACCGAGGTGCGAGTGGCGGCGCTGACCCTCGGCACCGATGCCAGCCAACATATGATGGCAGCCCGCGCCGCGCCGCAACGCGCGGCGTCGAAACTCGCCAAGCCGAAACGCGCCAAGCCAAAGCGCGCCGCCGCCGTGAGCCGCCGGGGCGCCGCCAAGCCGCGCAGCAAGGCGAAGCCACGCACCAAGCCGCGGGCCAAGCAGCGGAGCCGCGCCCGTTAGGGCTGAACCGCGCGCCCGAGCTTCGCCTAACTCTGCGCCAACCCCGGCAGCTTCAACAGCAGCGCGGTGCCGAAGCCCCAGATGCCATTGAGGAGCAGCCCCAAGGCGAAGCGCGGCCACAGCGCCGGGATGGCTTCGCCCTTGAGCGGCGCCACGACAAAAAAGGCGACGGAGGTGAGCGCCACGGCGCCGACGAGGAGCCATGCCGTCCAATAGGCCGGGCCGCTCAACTGGCCCAAGACGAGCGCCAGCACCGCGCCCCACAGCCCGCCCCAAAACGCCTTGGAGATCACCGACGGCACGCCTAAAGGCGGCACGGCGTCGAGCGGCCAGGCCGGTCGGTCGGGTGGGATGATGCCGATCTGATTGAACACATACCAAAGGCTTTGATGGAAAATGAGCGTGGCGAGGAACCCGGAGATGAAGCCGAAGATCAGGAGTTTTAGGATTGGCATGGGCGGTCGTTTCCCCTTCATTGTCGTTGCACCATGATGCCGCGCCGCGTTCTTGCCGCGCAAGGGACGGCATCTCGCGGAGGAACACGGTTTGGTGAAAATCATCTCCGGCGGCCAGTCAGGCGTTGACCGCGCCGCGCTCGACATCGCGCTCGAGACGGGCGCTGCTTACGCGGGCTGGTGCCCGCAAGGCGGCTGGGCCGAGGATTTGCCCGCGCCGCCCGGCCTGCTCGCTCTTTATCCTGAGTTGCGCGCCACGCCCGAGCACGCGCCTCGGCAGCGCACCGAATGGAACGTGCGCGACTCGGATGAACTCATGGTTCTGGTGGACGGCGCCGGGCTTGGCGTATCGCCTGGGACTGAATTCGCGCTCGCCTGCGCCGAGAGGCTCCACAAACCGTACCTCGTGCTCGACCTCGGCGTGAGCGACGCGGTCGGCCAGGCGCGTACCTGGCTTGGCGAGGGGGAATTGGCCCTGTGCATTGCCGGGCCGCGCGAGAGCGAGGCCCCGGGCATCGCCGCCAAGGCGCGGACATTTCTGCGCGCGCTTCTTGAGCTGATTTAACGGGCCGCACCGCGGACGGAGCGATGGGCGCAGCTTGAATCGAATAAGCGCCGTCGGCGACACCCTTGCATAACCGAAGATTGCGGCAGCCCGTGCCCCCGCCCCGACGAAGGATACGCTGGGTGCCGTACAACTGAGGAGTACAGCCCCATGCCCCCAGCATCCGCGACCAAACTCAAACCCGAAGCGCCCAGATTGACGGCCTCTCCCGTCGTCGCCTCCGACAAGCTCCCACGCACCAAAGTGTGGGGCGAGACCGACCCCGCGGTCCGCTGGGCCGGCGCCTTCGCCGTCTATGGCGGCCACGGCACGTCCGCGTCCTCGACCATCGTCTACGAGATCGAGCCCGGAGGCCGGCTTGGCTGGCACACCGACGCGACCGAAGAGACGCAATACATCATCGCCGGGCACGGCAAACTTTATCTGGAGGATGGGTCCACCCATCCGGTCGGCCCGGGCAGCGTCTTCGTCCTGCCGACGCCGTTGCGCCACGACCTTGAGAACACCGGCAAGGAGACGCTGCGCGCCGTCGCCTTTTTCGCCGCGGCGATGTTCACTCAGGATTTCGATCAGGTGATGCTGCCGCCCAAGAGCCACATCCTCGGTACGCCAAACCGCGCCGGGTGAGGGGAGCGCTATGCGCGCGCGGCGCCCATCGCCCGTAGCAGCAGCGCGGTGCCGAAGCCCCAGGCGCCGTTGACGAGCAGGGCATAGTAGAAGCGCGGCCATAGCGCGGGCATGGGCTGACCCTTGATCCACGACACGAGGTAGAGCGCCGTGAGCGTAAGCGCCACCGCGCCGATGAGGATCCAGCTTGCCCAGTAGCGGGCGCCGGAGAAGCGATCCAACCAGGGCGCAAGCGCCGCGCCCCACAGCCCGCCCCAAAACGATTGCGAGATCACGTACGGCACACCGAACGGCGCGGTTGGGTTCATCGACCACGCCGGCCGATCCGGTGGGATCATACCCACATGATAGAGGACCACCCAAAGACTCTGATGGAAGATCAACACCCCGAAGAATCCGGCGATGAAGCCGAGCATGAGCGTCTTCGCGAGCGGCACGAGCGTTTCCTCCGGTCAAGTCGTGACGCTCTAGTCGTGAATGGAATCGGCATCGAGCACAAGGCATGACACTCCGGGTGCGGCGAGGCTGGATTCGTCGGGCCCATCGACTCGGTTCGACGGCGCCACTTTGAATTGCAATTGAGCGGTGCGCTTAATCGAAAACACACCGTTAATTCAAATGCGCGCGTATTGCCAATAAGTCGTCGCAGTTTCGTTTATTCTATCGGCATCGGTTTCTTCGAGGGAGTTTGCGATGACCATGCTAACGGGATTGAACGGCGGTTCGCCTGACCCAGCATCGGCGGCCCGTGACGCCCAGCAGCCGTCTCTCCATGCGGCCCATCCGGTATCTGATCAGGCAGTCGAAAACGCAGCACTAGCCGGTGCCGCCGCAATTCGACGCGTTATCGGCGAACGCAACGAACTCCGCCGAGAACGCGAACGTCTCAGCGCGGTCAATGACGAGCTTCGAGACCAAATTGGTAAAATCGCAATGGTTCGGGACCAATCCGTGCAATTGGCCAGCGACCTCTTCGCTCAGTTGAAGCAAATCCATCATACGCTTCACACGGCGCTACAGAAGACCCAAGGGCTCTCACCTGCGTCGGGAAATTGGGACGCCACCCTTGTTGATCTCGCGCGCCGCTTCTCCCCTGCCGGGTCGCGGTTGCAGGGGAAACGAGACTGATCGTGATGTGGCATCCACGCCTCGGCGTCGACAGGCCCCGTTGGTGGAGATTGCCGACGTCCAGCCAAGCCAAAAGCGCGAGCCGCGCGCTGGTTCCTTATGGCAGCATGGTAGCGGACGATATCGTGGTTCTGAGCCGCGTTGCCACGTTGATCGGGGCGCTCGATGCCGCTCTTATTGCGCTCTCGAATTGCCCTCGCAAAGGACAACGGGCCTCGGGCGTAACGGAATATCTCGGCGGAGCCGTCGGGACGCGCGCGCAGGCGACGGCGCAACTATTCTTGGCGGCGCAGTACACTCTTTGCGAGCATACGCCCAACGCTCGCCTCGGCTTGATTACCTCCGATTAACCGTCCCGCTACACGGCTCTTCAATCGACTCCGGTCATGGTCGCGCGAGGAAGTTGAGAGAAAAGGTCGATGCAGAGTAGCGCTTCTTCCATGGGCCAGCAGGACCGCCCCGCACCAACGGCGACAACGCAGAGTGAAGCGGAGACCGGACAGGGTCTGGGCGCTCTGCTCGGTGCTGGAAAATTCCTCGATGCGGTCATCGAGCATATTCCCGCCGTGGTCTTCGTCAAAGACGCGGGCGATTTGCGCTTCATTCTCTTGAACCGCGCCGGCGAGGAGTTTCTCGGCGTTTCCCGGCAAGCCGTCATCGGCAAGACCGATCATGAGGTATTTCCGAAGGAGGAAGCCGATCGGTTCGTTGCCCGCGATCGCGAGGTCTTGCACTCGCGGCGGGTGGAGATCATCGAGGCGGAGCCGGTGCACACGCCGCACAACGGCCTGCGCTTCTTGCGCACCAGGATGATCGTCATCCGCGACCAGAACGGACAGCCCCAATATTTGTTGGGCGTTTCCGAGGACGTGACGGACCAGAAGCTCAAGACCGAGCGCATCCGGCACATGGCCCATCACGACGGGTTGACCGATTTGGCCAATCGCGCGCTCTTTCGCCAACGCCTGGACGCGGTGATGGCCGAATTCCGGTCGACGCGTCGCGGCGTCGTGCTGCTCTTCATCGATCTGGACGGGTTCAAGCGGCTCAATGACACACACGGCCACCCGACCGGCGACGCCGTGCTGCGTATGCTGGCCGAGCGCTTGCGCCGCTGCGCCCATGGAGGGGATACGGTGGCACGGCTCGGCGGCGATGAATTTGCCATCCTCCATCCCGTCGGTCCGGCCAGCAAGAGCCCGACCGCTATGGCGAGCGAGCTCGTGCAATCCATCGCCCGGCCCTATGACGTGGGCGGTAATCAGCTGACCCTTACCGCAAGCATCGGTGTCAGCGTCGCCGGCGACGGCTGTTCGGAAGCGGACCGCATGCTCAAGAATGCGGATGTCGCGCTCTACCGCGCCAAGACCGATGGGCGCAACGCCTTTCGCTTCTACAATCCGAGCATGGACAATCATCTCGAGGCGAAGCGGGATCTCGAACGTGCCGTCCGCGATGCGCTCGCGCGCGGCGAATTTGAAGTGCACTACCAGCCGGTGGTGGACGTGCGCTCCGAACGCACGGTCGGATTTGAGGCATTGGTGCGCTGGCGTCACCGCGAAAAGGGCCTCCTGCCGCCCTCGGAGTTCATCGGCATCGCCGAAGAGGTGGGCTTCATCGTTCCGCTTGGCGAATGGGTGCTGCGCAAGGCCTGCGGCGATGCCGCGGACTGGCCGCCCTACACGCGCTTGGCGGTGAACGTCTCGCCCGCGCAATGCACGCCCGCGCTCACGCAAACTGTGCTCAACGCGCTCGCCGCGTCGAGGCTGCCGCCCGATCGCTTGGAGCTCGAAATCACCGAGACGGCGCTTTTGCACGACAACAATGTAACCTTGTCGGTCCTGCATCAGCTCCGCAAGCTGGGGGTCCGCATCGCCATGGACGATTTCGGCACGGGATATTCCTCGCTCAGCTATCTGCGCAGTTTCCCCTTCGACAAGATCAAGATCGACAAGAGCTTCGTGAAGGATGTCCTGGTGCATCCCGAGAGCCTCGTGATCGTGCGGGCCGTCGCCGGGCTCGGCAAGAGTTTCGGCGTGCCCACCACGGCGGAGGGCGTCGAGACCAGAGAGCAGTTCGAGCAGATTCGCGAGGCGGGATGCACCCAGTGCCAAGGCTATTATTTCGGCCGCGCCATCCCCAATGCCGAGGTCATGCGCGCGCTGCACCAGCGGCGGCAGCTGATTCGCAAGCCGGGCTACGCCTAGGCCACGCAAACGGCGCGAGGCTCCGTGCCAACTCGTGCTAAGCTGAGAGTCGATAAATGAGCTAAAGGGGGGAAGACATGCTGACAACACTGATCGTCGCCTTGGTGGTCGGGGGAATTGCCGGGTGGCTCGCGGGCCTCCTCGTGCAAGGAACGGGCTTCGGCCTGATCGGAGATATCGTCATCGGCATCGCCGGGGCGCTCATCGCCGGCGTCCTGTTTCCCATGCTCGGCATCGCGCTCACGCTGGGCGGCGGGTTGCTGGGGGCCATCATCCTCGCCTTTATCGGCGCCGTGATCCTCCTCGTGATCGTGCGGCTGATCAGACAAGTCACCGCCTAGCGCTCCGCCGCGACCGAGGGGAGGGCGGCAGGGGTCGTTTTCGGTGCCGGGGCCGCGCTCCGGCTCCTTGCTCTTTTCATGCCGGGCTCGCGAACACAATCCTAGCCGCTCTTGCCCATCAGCGCCGCGCGCTCCTTGAGCAGCGCCTCGAGCTTCGCCTCTTGATCGGCGATGCGGTCGGCGTTGCGCTCCTCGTCCGCCGCGCCCGAATAGGCCGCCGCCTGCTCCTGAAGCTGGCGGAGATTGGCCTCGACCAGCTGGATGCGGGCTTCGATTTCGGCCAGGGCTGCATGATCGACCATCAGATGCCTCACTCGGTTGGGGGAGGGGACGCGCATCCCACAATAGTCGCGCCCCCGAAGCAAACGGTAAAATGCGTACGTGACCCTTCGTGTCATTCCCGCGAAAGCGGGAATCCAGTAAGCTTTCGACATCCCGGGTTCACTGGATGCCCGCCTGCGCGGGCATGACGAGTGTCGCGAGCATGCGCCTCCGTTCCCGCGACGCGGGCTGCGCCCGAGCTTTGCTTTGGCCTCCTCGGCCTATGAGGGGGATGGCGCGCCGAAAAGCGCAAATCCTGTGGCTCGTGCCTTGCGGCACGCGGGCGCCTCGCGGCGCGCCATGAGCGGCGATTTGGCGAACACCGGGCCGCGCTTTCGCCGTCAGTGCCCCGCTTCCCCGTCGCATCTCTAAGGAGGAGAGGGGGTCACGTTTGGATAGGGCCGGACGGTCGTCAGCCAGCTCCTGGCGGGGCCTCATATTGGGCCCGGGGGGAGCCCCGGCGCCGCCCGAGTGCCTCAATGCGAAGGAGACCCGCGGGCGCCGCGCCTCGTCCCGCCTCACGACGCCTCATGAATGCGCCCCTCGGCGGATGAGGTGGCGGTAGGATAGAGGAGGTTTCGGGGAGGGGGGATAACTCTCGTTCTCCACCTCACCCTCGTCATCGCCGGTGTCGACCCGGCGATCCAGTAACCCGGAGAGCCGGCGCGTGAGGTGGACAAAATTTAATGCGGCGCCGACGGGCGGGGCGAGCTGCGGTGTGCTGCCGCAAGCCCGATCTCCAAAAAGCCGCGAGGTCGTCCCATGCCGGCCAATTTCCGGGAGCAGAAAGACGGTCGGGAGCGAAGGATTATGCACACTCTGCTGTCTCTCTTATCCGGCGCCGTCATGATAGTCCTGGTGTACGGGCTGAGCCTGTTCCCATCCGCCACCTTGACGCGGATCGATGACGTCGAGGAGGCGATGCGTCAGCCCGACCAAGAGAGCGCCAATCCGCTCGCCGAAGAGGCCGAGTCGCCATCTGGCGCCCCGCACCGCGTGGCCGGTCGCGACCAAGATCCCAACTAGATTGTCGATCTCTAGAGCGGCACCGCCGCCCCTCGGCTAGCGCCAGCTACGCGCGACGCCAGCCGCCCTATTCATTCCTTTCCGACGCGGTCGTGCCGGCGAAGCTCCAAAGGGCCCAGACGCCGAGACAAGGTTTGAATGACCGCCCCGGGAAATCCTACGCGCCTGATCTCGATGTCCTGCAGCAAAACGAGACGTAAGGTTGGCGTAAGCTCCGGGTGGGCAAATAGGTTGGGGAGAATAAGAACTAGAATAACTGGGGGACTCTGGACGTGTCTCGTTCAAGCTCCAAGGCCGCCGATAGCGCGGCCGGAGAGCATCGTGCCTGCCCGGCGCGAACCGGCTGCAACGTGACGATCCGTGCCTTCGGCAGTTCAGCGCTATTTGCGCTGCTGGTGGGGATCGTGCTGTCTCCAAGGCCGGTGTCAGCCCTGCCGAGCTTTGCCCGCCAGACCGGCCAGCCATGCTCGACTTGCCACAGTGCTTTCCCGCAGCTGACGCCATATGGTCGCCGCTTCAAGTTAGAGGGCTATACGGCAGGGGGCACGCGCTGCGCTAGCGACGCTGCGGCGAGTTCGGACGATGCGTCTGAACTCCTACAGATCCCGATCGCCGGCATGGCCGTTCCCTCCTTCACCCACATCAAAAAATCTCTAGACCCAGCGGACGCTCCGAAGGGCTTCAAGACAAACGATAATACGTTTGTGCCCCAGACAAGCGTATTTTACGGCGGCCAAATTTATTGCAACCTTGGGGCGTTCGTACAGGGCACCTATGAGCGCCCTGGCAGCAGTTACTTTCTAGACAACACCGACATTCGTTACGCCAACAAGACCCAGCTGGGCGAGTCGGACCTGGTTTATGGAATTACCGCGAACAACAATCCTACCGTTCAAGATCCGTGGAACACGACTCCGGCTTGGTCATTTCCCTTCATTGGCGCGTCTGACGCGCTCGCGCCGACGCCTGCCGCCGGCACGATGATTGAGGGCACCTTCGCCGGCCGCGTCGCGGGCGCGGGTGCCTACATCTTTGCCAACAATATGTTTTATCTCGAGGGCACTGCTTACGGCAGTTTGGACTCGCAGTCCTTATCGGCGCTTGGGCTTGATCCAACCGATCCTGCGAGTCGCTTCGACGGTCTGGCGCCTTACTGGCGCGCGGCGGTCGAGAAGGATTGGGATGAATATTCGCTGATGGTCGGAACCTTCGGCATGCTCGCCAATGTCGCGCCGATTGGCAACCAGTCCGCTCCGACCGATCAGATTACCGATGTGGGCTTTGACGCCCAGTTCCAATACATCGGGAGGGTCCACGCATTGACCGCACGGGCCACCTACATCGTTGAGCACGAGAAGCTGGACGGTAGCCAACTCTTGGGGCTCTCCTCGAATTCAAGCGACAATCTGCAGAGCCTCAAACTGTCTGCTTCATACGTGTATGACGGCATCTATAGCCTTAGCGCCGGTTATTTCAATCTGCGTGGCAGCGTCGATCCAGCGCTCTATCCAGATTCACTGTCGGTGTCGGCTCCAGGTTCGCCGAACTCCAATGGCTGGACTTTCGATCTGGCTTGGCTGCCCTTGAGCAACGGCGGACCATCCTTCTATCCCTGGGTCAACGCGCGCCTCGGCGTGTCGTGGACGCTTTACAATCAATTCGATGGCGCGAGCTCCAATTACGATGGTGCTTCCCGCAATGCCAGCGACAACAACACAACGTTTGTCTACGCGTGGTTGGCCTTTTAGGAGCGCACGATGGCGAGAGGTCAACTCTTCGGCGTGCTCAGGCCACAGGCAAGGCGAGGTGCGAGAGCCGAACTATGAAAGTCGTGCCATTCCAATTGGGATTATCGGTGGCTATCCTGGCAATTGCATTCTCAGGGGTAGTTTGTGCGGGCGGCAGAGGTGCGGCCGGCTTTTCCAGCCTTCAGGCCAAGATACAATATTGCTCCGACTGCCACGGATCGTCGGGGCGAGGCTATCGCGGATATTTTCCCATGCCCCGGCTAGCAGGACAAACCACGGAATATTTCGACAATCAGTTGCGGGCCTTTGTCGAGGGCAGGCGGGAGACGCATATCGCTCTAGCAATGTCGAGGGTGCACGGTCTCAGCCCGGAGATGCGAACGGCTCTGGCCGAGCATTTTGCCGATCTCAATCCTAGACCCTTTGGCGGCGCTGAAAGGAGACTCGTGGCGACGGGAAGAGCTATCTATGAGGAGGGAGTTCCCGACGACAACGTTCCTGCGTGCTCTGCCTGTCATGGGCCAGAGGCCAGGGGTAGCGGGCCAATTCCTCGTCTAGCTGGTCAGCTCTATCCCTACACGACAAAGGAATTGGCGAACTGGAGCCGAGAGCGGGGTCAGAACCCGACGGCACCAGACCCATCTGCGGTGATGCGGCCGATTGCGCACAGTTTGAGCAGGTCGCAAATCGAAGCCGTCGCCGCCTATCTCAGTTATCTGGAGTGACTCCGTCAGCTGGTCCAGATCATGAAATTCCTCACATCAGCCATAGCCGGCCTCGCAATTGTTTCCATGACCGTTCCGGCATTGGCAGGCGAGGTGGGGGCCGTCTATTCCGGGCAAAAATTCGCGGACAGGAACTGCACTTGGTGCCACGGGCCCTCTCTGCAAGGTTTCGCGACCGCACCACGATTGGCCGGGCAGTCACGCCAATACCTCTTCAATCAACTTCGGGATTTTAGAGCCCACACGCGAGATAACCCCTTTTCAAAGCAGTACATGTGGGGCGCAGCGGCCAATCATCTTAGCCCGCAGACGGCGCGCGATTTGGCCGTGTATTGCTCCACGCTCAACGCAGAATCTGCGAATGACGGAGACGAGAGGCTCGCCGCTCAAGGACAAGCGATATATCGCGAGGGAATTCCGACCGCCAACATTCCCTCATGCGTCGCTTGTCACGGCCCGGACGCGGAGGGTGCTGCCGCTGAGGGGGCCGGAGAAATTCCTCGTTTGGCAGGCCTGTCGTACCACTACTTGAAAAGACGGCTCGAGCAATGGGGCGAAGGATATCATGCGGCCGCAGCGGCCCCGATGCCTGGAATTGCGACCCAATTGTCCAGCAACGAAATTGAGGCCCTCGCGTCGTACCTCAGTTTCGTCAAGTGAACTTCAAACCGGTTCGGCGCCGAGGGGCAGATGTGAAGGTCGTTCGGTTACAATTGGTCTTGCCAGCGGCGATTCTGGCAATTGGTCTTTCCGGGATCGGCCATGCGGCCGACACAAGCGCGCCATCCGTTTCGGAGCGAGAGCTTCAGGCGAAGATCCGATATTGCACCTATTGTCACCAGCCATCGGGGCAAGGTTATCGTGGAGCCTCTCCGATACCGCGACTCGCGGGACAACAACCCGAGTACTTCGAGAATCAGCTAAAGGCCTTCATCGAGCATCGGCGGGTGAATAAATTCATGTTTAAGGTGGCGCATAGTCTCAGCCCGGAAATGCTGGCGGCTCTGGCCACGCATTTTCGGGATCTCAATCCCAAACCCTTGGGGGGTGCTCCGCGGGAACTCGTGGCCTCGGGAAAGAAAATCTTTGAAGACGGAATTCCCGATGCCAAGGTTCCTCCATGCGCCACCTGCCACGGTCCAGAGGCTAAAGGTAACGGGCAATTTCCTCGTTTGGCGGGGCAGCTCTATCCCTACATCATAAAGGTCTTGGGGAATTGGGACAAAGAGCGGGGTCAGGATGCCGCAAATCCGGACACCTCAGCCATCATGCAGCCGATCGCGCACAATCTGACCAAGCCACAAATTGAAGCCGTCGCCGCCTATCTCAGCGATCTGGAGTAACTCCCGTCCTCGATGCCGCCGCAGGGGAGAACCGAATGAGCGCCGATCCGGTGACGCAGCTGCTCAACGATCCCCGCTTCAAGGGCCAGCCGATCACGTGGGAAATTACCCCGGAGGGTTACGACGAGATCCGCCGCGCCTGGCTGACTCATGTGCAGGCCGAGGAGGTGCTGTTCAAGCCCTTCACCGAGGATGGGTTCGCGGCGCAGATGACAATCATGCTCAGCGTCTTCACCGACGATTGCGTGATGGAGCTGGTCGCCGCCGGGCAACGCTGGGAGGGCAAGGAGCAGGCCGCCGCGTTCTACCGCGTGTTCCTGAGCTCGCTGGTGGAGACGGTGTGGGTGCCGCAGGCGCTGGTCATCGGCCCCCAGGGCGTCCTCGACGTGGTGAACATGACCGGCAAGCTGATCAAGCCCTTCGCCGGTCTCGAACAGGTCGGCGCGACAATGCGCCTGCAATGGGTCATCTACTTCCCCTGGGTGCCGGACGAGGGCAAGTTCAAGGGTGAGCTGATCTATTCGATCCGGCCCTTGTAGGCGCGGCGCCGCAAGTCCCGGGGCGATACCCCGCCGCGCCGCGAGATCAGGGCTTGCGGATGATCTTCTTCGCAATCCCCTCGGCGACCCGCAGCTCCGACTGCGGAATGAACGGCTTGCTGCTCCAGCCCGGCCGCGATGAGGAAGGCTGACGCTCGCCAGGCTCGCACCGTGTCACCGGATGGGCGGCGATTTCTTTTTCAAGTCGAGCGGCCTCCTCTTCCCGCGTCTCGCCCACGAGCACACGCTTGCTCGGCCTTCGCGTGAATTGAGGTCGCGCCTTTTTGTCCAAGCCCATGGCGATGTCTCCGAATGGTTAGCAGGCGAGCGATGAGCCGCGACCGACGGATCGAGCCTCAACAGAAGCGGCCGCTCGCGCCCACGATGATCGTTAGCAGGCCTAGCACGAGATTGGCCGCGACGATGCGACGAATTTGAGCCAGATGTTGGGCGGCATCGGGGAAATGCTTCTTTTCCACAGCATCGCTGAAACGGCGCCAGGGTCCGAAAAAGAGATGCATGAACAGCAGCATCATCACGAGGCCGATGCCCTGCATCACCTGGATGTACAACCCGGCGCCGGCGAAGCCCCCGAAATAGAGGAAGATCATGCCATAGCCGCTGGCGAGCAGAACCACGATGCTCGTCCACACCCAAGGGAAGAACCGGCGAAACACCCCGTGCCAGAGCGCGAGCCGCATCTCCGACGGCAGCGCCGCCGCCAATGGGCGCAACACCACATAGGCGAAGGCCATGCCGCCGACCCACATGACGACGGCAAGAACGTGGAGAGCGATGAACAGGGCCACGGAGCGAGCCTACCGCATGACCGTGGCGGTGTTCGAGCGCGCTCTGAGACGCGCCGTCACACGGCGTCTTTGGCGGCCTTCACCGGACGAACCTTGAGAACCTTCCGCGCCGGCTTTGCCTTGAACACGGCAGGCTCCTTGGTGAACGGGTTGATGCCGGTGCGCTCTTTGGTGGCCGGCTTCTTGATGACGACGAATTTGGCAAAGCCGGGCAGCAAGAACTCGCCGCCCTTCTTCAGCTCCTTGTAGCCGTGACTCGCCAGCGTCTCGATGACCGCCTTCACGTCCTTCTTCGACAGCTCGAGCTCCTCGGCGATTTTCTGGATCAGTTCGGATTTCGACATCATGTGCTTGTCTCCCCGCATCCTCGGCCCGGAACGGGCGCCCGAGTTTAAGGCCTCTTTGTGCTCCTGCCATCCGAGCCTAGCACCGGCCGGGAGGCTTGGTCGCATCCTATGCCCAGTGACGCTTGGCCGATTCGGCTGGAATTGTCTGCAAATAATCCAAGGATTTCGTGCGTAGGCCACGGCCTGGCGGCCGGCGAAACCGGATTTTTCGCCAACCCCCGGCCCGAACCCCCTTGGCGGGGGAAAATTGTTGAGTCATGCTGGAGGCAAGCCGGTTGGGGGCGACCGGACTGGCTGATGCATGACTGCGAGCCGCGCCGGCGATCGCACGCAAGGCGCCACAGGAGAAGCCGCGATGGGCAGTGTCAATCCTCCGAACAAGCGGGACTACGGCAACAAGACGCGTATCGACCTGAACCAATCCTACCAGGTCGCCTATTGGAAAGAGCGCTTCGGCGTGTCCAAGGCCGAGCTGAGGGAAGCCGTGCGCGCAGCCGGCGCCTTGGCGAGGAAGGTCGAGGACTATCTGCGGGCCAAGGACGCGCGCTGAGCCCGCCGGGCCGTCGGCCGGTCACGTTTTGCAACTGGGCCAAGGGAAAACGCGGCAAGCCGGTTCAACGGCTCGATGCCGGAGTGAGAGGCGTTGCCGATTACGTGAGAAAATGCCGTCTCACGCTGCCCCAAGACATTCTAGGGAGAGACGCGATGACCAAAATGCGCGACGAGGTGCTCGCGGCGAATGAGGGCTACGCCAAGACGTTCGGCGACAAGGCCAAGCTGCCCATGCCGCCGGGGCGCCGCTTCGCCATCCTCACCTGCATGGACGCCCGCCTCGATCCGGCGAAATTCGCCGGGCTCACCGAAGGCGACGCCCATGTCATCCGCAACGCCGGTGGCCGCGCCAGCGACGACGCCATCCGCTCGCTGGTGATCTCGCACAAGCTGCTCGGCACCAAGGAATGGTTCGTGATCCACCACTCAGATTGCGGCATGGAGACCTTCACCGACGAGGTAATGCGCGGGCTGCTGCGGCAAAGCCTCGACACCGCCGAGATCGGGCCGGGCGGCTGGAAGGATGTGGGCAAGGGGCCGGGCTCGGCGGAAGGCGACTTCATCGATTGGCTGACCATCAAGGACCAGGCCAAAAGCGTCACCGCCGACGTCGCCCGCATCCGCGCCCATCCGCTCGTGCCCGGAGACGTGCCGATCTACGGCTATCTCTACGACGTGAAGTCCGGCCGGCTGATCGAGGTGCCGGCGGCGGCCAAGGCGGGGAGGGTGTGAGGCGCTGAGGCGCGCTGCACCGCTTAGACTTGACCTACCTCGGCGACCGCGCGTTGACGGCGTCACGCAAGATCAGCCGCCGCACGCTGTTCCGCCCCGAGATGCTGTGGCTGCGCGAGCAATGGCTGGCTTAAGGTGTGGCCGAAGAGCGAGCTTCCCGATGCTCGCTGATAGTTGTTTGCCGGGAATATCTCGGGCGGGCTGCATGACGGAGCAGAACTCCGTCATGCAGACTTTCTGCATTAAGCGTTTGCGAGCGAAGCAGCAATAGCGCTTTCGGCAAACTGATAAGCGCTTATGTTCTTCCCAACCTTTTGCGGATCGAAGTCGCCCAGCTCGATCACCAGCTTATAACTCCGCATCACTTCGACCAGCCGGTTGGCGAGAAATGCAGTTGGGTCATGACGCCAGCTAACGATTCCACGCTCATCCACCTGCATCAAGGCGCGCAGGCCATAGAGGAAGGGAAGCACAAAGCCGTCCGGGCACGTGTACATCATCTCGCGACCATAGAAAGGGGAGCGAGGCTTTTTGCGCAGATACTTTTTGTTCTTTTCCGCAGCCTTGTCGGCGTCGAACATTTTCACCGCGGTAATTCTGCCAAAACTTCCACCGGCCTTGTTGTAGGCTTCCGGGAACTGCCTCACCAGCTGGTCGTAGACATCAGGCAAAGTCGCCCCGACGCGCAGGGCAGAGCGAACGCTCTCGGAGTTCAGTTCGCGCTCATATCCCCCTTCGACCTTCGATGATACTTCTTCGTGCCGGAGGAGTTGGTTGAAAGCCTCTACGCAAACACCCTTGTTGCGATAAATCTGATTCGGATTGACGCGGATTTCATCGGGCAAAGCGAGCTTCGATAGTGGAATCCAGCACAGGGCCACGATCTCCCGCACCTTAATCTCACCTCCCTCGTTCGCCTTCCACTCCACACGGTCGGCGATTTCAGCAGGCAAAAATCCTTTCAGCTCTTGATACAGTCCTTGCTTGTTCGCTTTCGTTTCATCCGTAAGCTGAACATTGTTGTTTCTAGCAGCGCCAATCTCCAACAGCGAGGTCCGGAATTCATCGACGACCTCATGGTCTTGCATGTGCGCCGGCACCTGGATCTCAACCGGGACATGGAAGTCGAGAACGTCTTCAACGTCAGCGATCGCCTGCCTTTTCGCTTTCCAGGCAGTTACGAAATCGTCCCAATTGCCAATTTTTTTCAGTTCACCGGGGCTAAGCCCAGCCTCGCGCAGAACATGACGGCCAACCGCAAAGGCATTGTGACCACCATCGAGCAGGCCTTCGGCGTCGGTGTCGACAAAATTGAGCTGGTAGCGTTGGCGGTCCAGCACTCGGTACGACGATGAGGCCAACAAAATGCCTTTCGTCTTAGCCGGGAACAAATCCGGCGTTTCGTCAAGGCTCAATTCGATTTCTGAAGTCACCGATCCCCGCTTGGCTGAGCGGGGATTGGCCGACAGGTCGGCCACATCAATAAGATGACAGAAGGCCTTTGGGCCCAAAAGGCCAATGATCTTGCGCACAGGTCCATAAACCTGCTCGCCACACTGTTCAATTTTCAGGATAACTTGGGAAGTCATGATCGATCCTCATAACGTGAGGACCGGTGCCGGTGGCACCAAGGATAGACCTTGGGACGTTTGCACAACCAGAACCAGTCCAGGTTCATGTCTCTGCCCATCCGGGCAAGCCGTCCCTTGTCCAAGGGACGCTTCTCTAACCGAGAAGCTAACGCAGAATAGGTGCTGCGAAATGATTCTGCAAGTGTTGCCGCTCACTCTGCGGCTTGAGTCTTGGTGACGCGCTTGGCGCCGCCCCGGCCTTCAGCACCTGCTTGAGATAGCGCCCCGCATAGCTCGCCGGGTTAGCGGCGGCGCATCTCCGCTCAGTGCCACATCCGCGCGCGTTGCAGGGGACAATTTCACTGCCCCTTGCAGATCGGAATTGGCTGCGGCGGCGGCACCCGATGATTCTTTTTGTATTGAGCGAGGATCGGCTCGAGCGTTTCTTTCGGCCAAAATTTCGGGACGCCGATCTCTTTCAAGCAGGAGGCGTTCCAATATAATCCGCCGCGCGCCGGCGACCGGCCGGCCTTCACCGCTAGCGCGACGGCATCGATGTCGCCCAACTCGGGATAGATGTAAAGCGTCGTCGGTCTGTCCTTCACCATCGGGATGATTTGCCCGGCGTCCGACGGCGACCAACTGGTGCAGCCATTGCTGCGGCCGCCGGCGTAATTCACCAGCTTGCCGAAGGGAACGTAGCCGTCGGGGTTCGCGTAGGGGCTGTCCGGATCTTTGCGCAGACAGACGCCCCGCAACAACACGGCCGGATGCCCGCCGATCTCGCGCGGCCGCGCATTTGCCGCCTCGCCTTCGCCGTCGAACTGCACGAAGGAGCGGCTGAAAGCCAAATATTTGCCGGCTGCGCTGCGATAATAGCCTTTGAACGAAATGATCGTCTCGTCCGTCTCATACGGGCCGCCCGCCGTCAGTTTGGAATCCATCGCATTGCTGAAGTTCTTCGCGCACCCAATTCCGTTGGCGAAATTGACGATGCCTTTCAAATTGCGGCCGCCGCCATGCCCCGCCGGAAGCGCGCGAAACGAGTGGTCGGCTTCGCAGATGACGTAAAACCGGCGCGCCGATTGGCCGGGGCGCGTCGCGTCCATGGCGAAGTAGCAGGGATTCTTGACCGCGCCTTGGCTCAGCTTTTGCCGGTAAAGCGCGCGCGCCCTCTGCAACACCACTGGCGCGATTTGACCGTCGCCTTCGCCGACATGGGCCCGCAGCCACGCCGGAACGTCCGATGGCTGCTCCGCGGCAAAGGATCGGGGTGCCCCCGACAAGGCGGCGGCCCCGATGACGATAAGGCCGACGATGGCGACGATGGCGAGAAGGAGCGATCTTTGCGGCAACGAATCAATTCTCCTATCGAAGCCTGGCCCGGTATAGCCGCCGGCTTGGCGGCCGTCTCCTCCGGCGCTTAATTGTAGGCCATCCAGCGCATGATCTTCCAGCCACCGTCGGGTTGGCGGCGGAAGAGATCCATCCCGGTCTCCACGGATTTTGCATCCCCTTCGGCGCCGCCGGTAATGGTCAGGGTCCAAACCAGCCGAACCACCGCCACGTCGCCGAAGACGAGAATCTCCTTGATGTCGGGCGCATAGCTGTAGCGGCGCGCCGGATCGCGGAGCACGCCCTTCAGCCGGTCGCAAACAATGTCGAAAGTCTGCTCGGGCGT
Source organism: uncultured Alphaproteobacteria bacterium (assembly GCA_963820115.1). Classification (GTDB taxonomy): domain Bacteria; phylum Pseudomonadota; class Alphaproteobacteria; order Rhizobiales; family Methyloligellaceae; genus Methyloceanibacter. Next base: position 202,571 of record CAWFYP010000003.1, on the reverse strand, counting down.
CGTGCGAACGTCGGCCACCACGTCCTTCTCGAACAGATCGCAAATAACCTCGACGCGGCGGGCGTTGAAATCGTCGGTCCATTGCGTGAGCGCAGCCCGGATGGTGGCCTGATCGGATGTGTCGTCGGCCTGTGCCGCGCCTGCTCCGGCGAGCATTAGTGCCGCCACAGCGGCTATGGCGAAGCCGGGCCTCACTCCGCGGCTTGCGTCTCGGCGGCGCGCTTGCCGCTCGCGGCCTTGCTGCTCGGCCGGCGCTTTAGCACCTGGGCCAGATAGTGCCCGGTGAAGCTCTTGGGGTTGGCGGCGATCTCCTCAGGGGTCCCCACCGCGACCACATGGCCGCCGGCATCGCCGCCCTCCGGCCCGAGATCGACGATCCAATCCGCGGTCTTGATCACTTCCAGATTGTGCTCGATCACCACCACCGTATTGCCCTGATCGACCAGCTCGTGCAGCACGTCGAGTAGCTTGGCCACGTCGTGGAAATGCAAGCCGGTGGTCGGCTCGTCGAGAATATAGAGGGTGCGGCCTGTGGCGCGCCGCGACAGCTCCTTGGAGAGCTTGATGCGCTGCGCCTCGCCGCCTGACAGCGTGGTCGCCTGCTGGCCGACATGGATATAGCCGAGGCCGACGCGCGCCAGCGTCAGCAGCTTGTCGCGCACGCTCGGCACCGCCTTGAACAGCTCGGCCGCCTCCTCCACCGTCATGTCGAGCACGTCGGCGATGGACTTGCCCTTGAACTTGATCTCCAGCGTCTCGCGGTCGTAGCGCTTGCCCTTGCACACGTCGCAGGTGACGTAGACGTCGGGCAGGAAATGCATCTCGATCTTGATCACGCCGTCCCCCTGGCACGCCTCGCAGCGGCCGCCTTTGACGTTGAAGGAGAAGCGCCCGGGCTTGTAGCCGCGCGTCTTGGCCTCGGGCAGCTCGGCGAACCATTCGCGGATGGGGGTGAAAGCGCCGGTATAGGTGGCGGGGTTGGAGCGCGGCGTGCGCCCGATCGGCGATTGATCGATGTCGATCACCTTGTCGAGTTGCTCCAAGCCCTCGATCGCGTCGTGCTCGCCCGGCATTTCGCGTGAGCCCGACAGCTTGCGCGCCACGGCGCGATAGAGCGTCTCGACGAGGAAGGTGGACTTGCCGCCGCCCGACACGCCGGTGACGGTGGTGAACAGACCGAGCGGAATATCCACGGTGATGTCTTTGAGGTTGTTGGCGCGCGCGCCGATCACCGACAGGCGCCGGCCGCGGGTCGGCTTGCGCCGCGCCTTGGGGGGGGGATCTGCCTGAAGCCGGTGAGATATTGCCCCGTCAAGCTCTCCGGATTGGCCATCACCTGTTCCGGCGTGCCTTCGGCCACCACCGCGCCGCCATGGATGCCGGCGCCGGGGCCCATATCCACCACATAATCGGCGGTCAGGATCGCCTCCTCGTCATGCTCGACCACGAGCACGGAGTTGCCGAGGTCGCGCAAGGCTTTGAGCGTCTCGAGCAGCCGCGCATTGTCGCGCTGATGCAGCCCGATGGAGGGCTCGTCCAGCACATAAAGCACGCCGGTGAGGCCGGACCCAATTTGCGAGGCGAGGCGGATGCGCTGGCTCTCGCCGCCCGAGAGCGTTCCGCTCGCGCGGGCTAGCGTCAGATATTCGAGGCCGACATCGTTGAGGAAATTGAGCCGCTCGCGAATCTCCTTGAGGATGCGCCCGGCGATCTCGTTTTGCTTGGGCGTGAGCGCGGCCGGCAGCGCCTCGAACCAGGCATGCGCCGCGCGGATCGACATGTCGGCGACCTCGCCGATATGCAGCCCGGCGATCTTCACCGCCAGCGCCTGGGGCTTCAAGCGATAGCCCTTGCACGCCTCGCAATATTGGTCCGACTGATAGCGCGACAGCTCCTCGGTCACCCAGGAGGATTCGGTCTCCCGCCAGCGCCGCTCGATATTGGGAATCACCCCCTCGAACGGCTTGGTGGTCGAGTAATGGCGCACCCCGTCGTCATAGGTGAAAGTGATCTCGTCCTCGCCCGAGCCGTACAGCACCACATTGCGAAACGCCTCGGGCAGCGACTTCCACGGCTTGGTCATGGGCTGACGGTAGGCGCGCGCCAGTGCTTCCAGCGTCTGCTGGTAATAGGGCGAGCTCGCCGAGGTGCGCGTCCAGGGCGCGATGGCGCCGCGCGCGAGGCTCAAGCTCTCGTCCGGCACGACGAGGTCGGGCTCGAAGAACAGCTCCGTGCCGAGCCCGTCGCATTCGGGGCAGGCGCCGTAAGGGTTGTTGAAGGAAAACAGCCGCGGCTCGATCTCCTCGATGGTGAAGCCCGACACCGGGCAGGCGAATTTGGCTGAGAAGATGATGCGCTCCGGCGGGCGGTCGGCGAACTCGGCGATGACCACGCCGTCGGCGAGCTGGAGCGCCGTCTCGAAACTGTCGGCGAGCCGCGCCGCCATGTCGGGACGCACCACCACGCGGTCCACCACCACGTCGATATCGTGCTTGATCTTCTTGTCGAGCGAGGGCGCCTCGGCGATCTCGTAGAATTGGCCGTCGACCTTGACGCGCTGGAAGCCCTTCTTCTGCAGCTCGGCGAAGTCCCTCTTGTACTCGCCCTTCCGCCCGCGCGCGATCGGCGCCAGCAGATAGAGCCGCGTGCCCTCGGGCAGCGCCAGCACCCGGTCCACCATCTGGCTCACCGTCTGGCTCTCGATGGGCAGCCCGGTGGCGGGAGAGTAGGGGACACCGACCCGCGCCCACAGCAGCCGCATATAGTCGTAGATCTCGGTGACGGTGCCGACTGTGGAGCGCGGGTTGCGCGAGGTCGTCTTCTGCTCGATGGCGATGGCCGGCGACAGCCCGTCGATATGATCGACATCCGGCTTCTGCATCATGTCGAGGAATTGGCGCGCATAGGCCGAGAGCGACTCGACATAGCGCCGCTGTCCCTCGGCATAGATGGTGTCGAAGGCGAGCGAGGATTTGCCCGAGCCGGAAAGCCCGGTGATCACCACAAGCCGCTCCCGGGGCAGGTCGAGAGAGATGTTCTTGAGGTTGTGCTCGCGCGCGCCGCGGATGGAGATGTGCTTGGAAGTCATGCCGTTAGCAATGTCGGGGTCACCCGGCCTCCGTGCAAGGCTTAGTCCCTGGGGCCAAGGGCGGCAAGGGGAGGGCAACCGGCTTTAGACTCGTAGAATGGGCGATTCTCGGCCTAGATGCGCGTCCAATGAAGCTCTCCCGCAGCCAAATCCTCCTTGCCTGCATCGGCATCCTGGCCCTGCAAGCTGCCATTCTGCTCGCCATGGGCCGCGAGCCCATCTGCAAATGCGGTTACGTGAAGCTCTGGCATGGCGTGGTGATGAGCTCGGAGAACTCCCAGCACATCTCCGACTGGTACTCGCCCTCCCATGTCATCCACGGCTTCATCTTCTATGGGCTGCTTTGGCTGCTCTCCCGGCGCTGGCCGATGTCCTTCGGCACGCGGCTGATCCTGGCGCTCGCCATCGAGGCGTCCTGGGAGCTGATCGAAAACACCGACTACCTGATCAATCGCTATCGCGGGACCACCGTGTCGCTCGATTATTATGGCGACAGCGTCATCAACTCGGTCTGCGACACGCTATTCATGGTATTCGGCTTCTTCCTGGCGAGCCGCCTACCGATTTGGCTCACGGTGGCGATCGCCATCGTGCTCGAGCTCGTCGTCGGCTACATGATCCGCGACAACCTCACCCTCAACGTGCTGATGCTGCTCTGGCCGGTGCAATCGATCCTCGATTGGCAGGCCGGCCGGTGAGGGGCGATGTCAGAGCGGAATGCGGATGCCGAACACGATGAACATCACGAGCCAAATATACACGCCGACCGTCGGGTAGAAGGTGAGGCCGAAGCCGAAGGCGCGCAGATAGGGATTCCGGTGGTAGCCGATCCAGAACAGGATGCGTCCCATCAGAAACAGCGCGGTGAGCAGGATTAGCGAGCGCGCCTCCTCGGCCGGGCAGTATAGCGACAGCCCCGCATTGGCGACGAAATAGGCCGCGAACTGCTCGAAAGTGTTGAGGATGAAGCGGGTGTTGATGTCGAGCGCCGAATTGGGCTTGGCCATGCGCCCCACCCACATCTTCGGATCCATGCGCTGGGCGGCGACGATGCAGATGCCGAGCACCCCGGGCAGGATCGCAAACACCGCGTCCTTGATGACGAGCGCCAGCCGATCGCCGAGATTGTTCCATTCCGCCGGCACCCAATGCCAAACGAGTTTCATGCCGAGGAAGAAGGCGAGCGAGAAAATCCAGTTCCCCACCAGCACGTAGATGAAGGGCCATTGCCGCGCGGTGAAGCCGAGCTGCGTGGCGTGCGGATGCCGCCGCGGTCCCAGGCGGCGCTTGGTGGTAGCGCGCTGATCGATTGGACGCTGCATCTTGAACCCCCTCGTGCATGCCTCACGCGGGCTGCCCTGCGGCCGCTCATCCAGTGAAGCCGCCATCCATTGTTCGAGACACAGGGATAGGGCGGGCGCCGGCAAATCTCAAGGCTGGCGCGCAGCTGGACGCACAAGAACAAAACGTGTACAAGTAAGTGGGCCGTCACGGCCTGTGGACGGTGGCGGGGCGGCGTAGCGACAGGCGCCTCGCAGGGGCTAGAGTTGCGACGGCTGGAGTGGTCACGGGCTCGCGGGGAGGTGTGTTGTCATGGCTGGATCGGTGAACAAGGTTATCTTGATCGGCAATCTCGGTGCCGATCCCGAAGTCCGTCACACCCAGGACGGACGCCCGATCGTGAATCTCCGCGTCGCCACGAGCGAGAGCTGGCGCGACAAAGCGAGCGGCGAGCGCAAGGAGAAGACCGAGTGGCACCGCGTCGTCATCTTCAACGAAGGCCTCTGCCGCATCGCCGAGCAATATCTCAAGAAGGGCTCGAAGGTTTATCTCGAGGGGTCGCTGCAAACGCGCAAATGGCAGGACCAGTCCGGTCAGGACCGCTACTCGACCGAGGTGGTGCTGCAGGGCTTCAATTCCCAGCTCACCATGCTCGATGGACGGCAAGGGAGCGGCGGTGGCGGCGAGGATCGCGCCAGCGGCAGCGGCGATTTCGGCCGGTCGTCGGCCCTCGGCGGCAAAGCCGGCAGTTCCTTCGACAAGGAGCTCGATGACGAGATCCCCTTCTAGGGGCGTCCCGGACCATCGCGCCATCCCATGCGCTGTCTCGTCACCGGCGCATATGGCTTCATCGGCAGCGAGCTGACGCGCGCGCTTGAGCGTGAAGGTTGGACCGTCGTGGGCTGTGGTCGCGACCTTGCCGCGGGCGCCCGCCTCCTGCCAGACATCGAGTGGATTGCCTGCGACTTCAACCGCGACGTCGAAATTGCAGTCTGGCTGCCGCGCCTCAAGGGCATCGACGCGGTGGTGAACTGTGTGGGCGTGTTGCAGGGGAACCTGCGCGACGATGCCGAGGCCATCCATACCAGCTCCACCGTCGCTCTGTTTCAGGCTTGCGCGGCGGCCGGCATCAAGCGACTGGTCCACCTCTCGGCGGTGAGCGCCGAGGCCGATTTGGATACGGCTTACGCGCGGTCGAAGGCGGCGGCCGACCGGGCGCTCGGCGCGATGGGCGGCAATTGGCTGATCGTGAAGCCGTCGCTCGTGATCGGCCGCGGCAGCCATGGCGGGACTTCGCTGATGCGCGGCGTGGCGGGCTTTCCGCGCCTGCTGCCGCTGCCGGGCGCGGCAGGCGAGCGGTTCCAGCCCATCGCCCTCGATGATCTCGCCGGCGGTCTCGCCCAGCTCCTTGCCGAAGACGGCCCCACGCGCGTGACGCTCTACGCGGCCGGGCCGGAGACAGTGAGCGTGCGCGATATTCTTATCGCCTATCGTGCCTGGCTTGGCTTTCCCAAAGCGCGCGAGATCGTGGTGCCGCTGCCGCTGATGCGCCTGCTGCTCCGCCTCGGCGACCTCGCCGGCCTGTTCGGCTATCCCACCTCGCTCCGAACAACCTCGCTCGCGCAGATGGGCCATGACCGGCTCGTGGATGGCACAGCCTTTGCCAAGGCCTGCCCCGCGCCGCTCAAAAGCTTCCAGGACACGCTCCGCGCGAGCCCGGCCACCTTGCAGGACCGCCTGCATGCGCGGGGCTTTTTCGTCCTACCGCTGTTGCAGGTGACGCTGGCGCTCTATTGGATCGCCACCGGCGCCGTCACCCTGGCGCCGCGGAGCTTTGCCGGCGCCACGTCTTTGGTGGAAGCCGGAGGTTTCAGCCCGTCGCTGGCTTGGGCACTGGTCGGAGGGTCGGCCTTAGCCGACATCCTGGTCGGCGCGCTGTTCTTGCTGCCGCGCTTCGTGCGGCGGGCAGGGGTCGCGCAACTCCTGCTGAGTGCCTTCTATCTCTTGGGCTTGAGCCTCATCGCGCCGGGCCTATGGAGCGAGCATTTCGGCCCGCTGCTCAAAGTCGTGCCCATGATGGCCGCCACCGCCGTGGTGATGGCGGCCCAGGAACAGCGTTGAGGGGAGCCATGTCCCTCTATTTCGCGCTCAAATTCCTGCATTTGGTCGGCGCCGCTGTTCTGCTCGGCACCGGCATCGGCACCGCCTTCTTTCTCATCATGGCCGACCGCACGGGCGAGCCCCGCATCGTCGCCGCGACGCTGCGCATCGTCGTTATCGCCGATTATGTCTTCACCGCCGGCTCGGCCTTGGCCCAGCCCATCACGGGGCTGCTCCTTGCCCGTCTCGCCGGCTATGCCCTAACCGAGACCTGGCTCCTGCTTGGCCTTCTGCTTTATCTCGTGGTGGGCGCCTGCTGGCTTCCGGTCGTGGCGCTGCAGATCAGGATGCGCGACATCGCCCTCGGCGCCGCCAAAGCCGGCGCACGAGCGCTGCCCCCGGCCTATTGGCGGCTGAGGCGCGTCTGGTTCTGGCTCGGCTGGCCGGCGTTCCTCTCTTTGCTCGCGATCTTCTGGCTCATGCTCGCCAAGCCCGTCTGATCCGCCCAACAACAAAGAAGCCCGGCGGCCATAGGGCGCACCGGGCTCCAGGGGAGGCACGTTACGAAGGCGACTTAATAGGTGCGGGAGGTTCTGTCCTCGCGGTCGCCCTTGTTCGCACCTTCGACGGTTTGCCGCTCGTTGAGCTTCTTGTAGTCGGGTGCGGAGTTGAGGTTCTCCTTGGAGGTGTCGAGCGACACCTTCACCTTGTTGTTCGCGTCGCGGGCAAGCTGGAGATCCTGAAAGCGCACGGCCACATCCTTCTCGCCAATGCCGAGGAACCCGCCGACGCCGATCAGCGCGGCGACGACCTTGCCGTCGCGATCGGTGACGAGGTCGTTGAGATCGCCGATCGTTTCGTTCTGGTTGTTCACCACGGACCTGCCGATCAAATTGCTCGCCAGCCACTCATTGCTCTCCTGCTGCTTGAGGAAGGCGGCATTGCGGCCGGGCGCTGCCTGCGTCGGCTGCGCCGCCGAAGGCCCGGGCGCCATGGCGTTGGGCACGGCCTGAGTTTGCGGCGGCGTGGCCGGCATTCCGGACTCGTTCGGCATGGTGTTGCCGGGGGTCTGCGGCTCGGCAAGCGCCGGCGCGAGGCCGAGGCACAGGCCGATCGCCGTGCATGCAAGAAGTCGGTTCATGTCAAAGCTCCTTGAGTTGTTTGCATCGAATTTGGCGGGGTGCGGGCCCGCGAACCGCCTGTTTGACCAACGCCAACATTTGGCGATCGTTCCCGCAACGCCTCGCGGGCACGCATCATCAGACCACTGACGAAGTGGCGCGGCGCCCCATCCGGCCCCGATGCCCCGATCCTGCGTAATATATTGATATAACTAGGTAAAATAAGATGAAACGAGACCCCCTATAAGCCCGTAGAGCGGTTGCGGAAGGCGCCTCAAATCAGCTATAGAAAAGCGTCTTTCGCGCGCGGCGTTGAGCTTCCGTTGCGACAGACCGCTTCCGGCATTCGCCTGGCAGCGCTTGGGACCTTCCGCGCCACGACAACCCACGGACTCTTTCGGCCTTGGCTGACGACGATCAGATTCACGCCCCCGGCGAGCCGCCCGCGAGCCCGTCCGACATCCGCCCCGTCTCTCTCACCGATGAGATGAAGCGGTCCTATCTCGATTACGCCATGAGCGTGATCGTGGCCCGCGCGCTGCCCGACGTGCGCGACGGTTTGAAGCCCGTGCATCGGCGCATCCTCTATTCGATGCACGAGAACAATTACACGCCGGACCGGCCGTACAACAAATCGGCCCGCGTCACCGGCGACACCATGGGTAAGTATCACCCCCACGGCAATCAAGCGATTTACGACGCGCTGGTGCGCATGGCGCAGGACTTCTCCATGCGCCTGCCGCTGATCGACGGCCAAGGCAATTTCGGTTCCGTCGACGGCGACCCGCCCGCGGCGGAACGCTACACCGAGGTCAGGCTCGCTCGGCCAGCGATGACGCTGCTCGACGACCTCGAGAACGACACCGTCGACTTTCAGGCGAATTATGACGGCCGCGAGCGGGAGCCGGTCGTGCTGCCGGCGAAATTCCCCAATTTGCTGGTTAACGGCGCCGGCGGCATCGCCGTCGGCATGGCCACCAACATCCCGCCGCACAATCTCGGCGAGGTCATCGACGCCTGCATCGCCTATCTCGACAATCCCGCCATCAGCATCGACGAGCTGATCGAGATCGTGCCGGGGCCGGATTTCCCCACAGGCGGCCTCATCCTCGGCCGCATGGGCATCCGCAGCGCCTACCACAAGGCGCGCGGCTCGATCTTGATGCGCGGCCGCGTCACCACCGAGACTGTGCGCAAGGAGCGCGAGGCGCTGGTGATCACCGAGATTCCCTATCAGGTGAACAAGGCGGCGATGGTCGAGAAAATCGCCGAGCTCGTGCGCGAAAAGCGGATCGAGGGCATCGCCGACATTCGCGACGAATCGAGCCGCGACGGCATGCGTGTGGTCATCGAGCTGAAGCGCGACGCCATGGCCGACGTGGTGCTGAACCAGCTCTACCGCTTCTCGCCGCTACAGAGCACCTTCGGCGCCAACATCGTGGCGCTGATCGGCGGCCGCCCCGAGCAGTTCAACCTCAAGGATTTGATCTGGGCCTTCACCGAGTTCCGCGAGGAGGTGGTGGGGCGCCGCACCAAATTTCTGCTGCGCAAGGCGCGCGAGCGGGCCCATGTGCTGGTCGGACTGGCCATCGCCGTGGCCAATATCGATGAGGTCATCGCGCTGATCCGCAAGGCGCGCGATCCGGCCACCGCGCGCGAGCAGTTGATGGCGAGGGATTGGCCGGCCCATGACATCGTGCCCCTGGTCGAGCTCGTGGCCGACCCGCGCCACAAGGTCTCCGCCAAGGGCACCTATCGGCTGTCCGAGGACCAGGCCCGCGCCATCCTCGATCTCCGCCTGCAACGCCTGACCGCGCTCGGCCGCGACGAGATCGGCGACGAATTGAAAAAGCTCGGCGATCAGATCGTCGACTATCTCGATATCCTGCGCTCCCGCGCGCGCATCATCAGCATCGTCAAGGACGAGCTGCTCAAGATCAAACAGGAGTTCGGCACCCCGCGCCGCACCGAGATCCTCGACATCGACGCCGAGGTCGAGGACGAGGATTTGATCCAGCGCGAGGACATGGTCGTGACCGTGTCGCATAAGGGCTACATCAAGCGCGTGCCGCTTTCCAACTATCGCGCTCAGCGCCGCGGCGGCAAGGGCCGCGCCGGCATGGCGACGCGCGAGGAGGATTTCGTCACCCGCATCTTCATCGCCAACACCCATACCCCGGTCCTGTTTTTCTCCTCCCGCGGCATGGCCTACAAGATGAAGGTATGGCGGCTGCCGCTTGCCGCGCCGCAGGGCCGCGGCAAAGCCCTGATCAATCTGCTTCCCCTCGGCAAGGACGAGACCATCACCACCATCCTGCCCTTGCCGGAGGACGAGGCGACCTGGGCCAAGCTCGACGTGATGTTCGCCACCAATGGCGGCACCATCAGGCGCAACAAGCTCTCCGATTTCATCGAGGTGCGCCAGAACGGCAAGATCGCCATGAAGCTCGATCCGGGCGACCGCATTGTCGGCGTGGCGGTGGCGAGCGAGCAGGACGACGTGCTGCTCACCAGCGCCGAGGGCCAAGCCATCCGCTTCCACGTCACCGAGGTGCGCGTGTTCAAGGGCCGCGAATCGGCCGGCGTGCGCGGCATCAAGCTCGAGGGCAAGGACGAGGTCATCTCCATGGCCATTCTCGGCCATGTCGAGGCCTCGCCCGCCGAGCGCGCCGCCTATATCCGCCAGGCGAACGTTGTCCGCCGCGGTGGCGCCGAGCAGCCGGAGCCGGAGATTGAGGCCGAAGGCAACGGCCATGAGACCGTGGTCCTGACCCCGGAGCGTTATGCCGAGCTCAGCGCCCACGAGGAGTTCGTCCTCACCGTGTCGGAGAACGGCTATGGCAAGCGCAGCTCCGCGTTCGAGTACCGCATCTCCGGCCGCGGCGGCAAAGGCATCATTGCCATGGTGGTCAACCCGCGTAACGGCAAGCTGATCGCCTCCTTCCCCGTCGAGGAGAGCGACCAGATCATGCTCGTCACCGACCGTGGCCAGCTCATCCGCGTGCCGGTCGAGGATATCAGCGTCATGGGTCGCTCGACTCAAGGGGTGATCGTGTTCGACACGGCGCAAGACGAGCGCGTGGTGTCGGTCGAGCACATCCCCGATGAGAACGGCGGCGAGGACAGTGCCGACTAGTCGTTGGGGGGGCTTCTTTTTCTTAACGCTGCGCCAAACCTTCCGCTTTAAGGCCAACTTGGCCTTGCCGATGCCCGAAGCGCACGGCTAGAAGGGGCCATGACTCGTACCGGTCTTTATCCCGGCAGCTTCGATCCGGTCACCTTGGGCCATGTTGATATCGTGCGCCGCGCGGCGCATCTCGTCGACAGGCTCGTGATCGCCATCGGCACCCATCACGACAAGCATCCGCTGTTCACGGCACCAGAGCGCGTGCAACTCGCCTCCGCCGTGCTGCAGCCGGTGGCCAAGGAGATCGGCCTCGACCTGGCCGTAACCACCTATGACAATTTGACGGTGGTCGCCGCCAAGGAAGCGGGGGCCAATGTGGTCATTCGTGGCCTTCGTGATGCCGGCGACTTCGACTATGAGATGCAAATGGCCGGCATGAATGCCGCGTTGGCCCCGGAGATCGAGACGGTGTTCCTCGCTTCTTCGCCCGACACCCGCCACATCGCCGCCAGTCTCGTGCGGCAGATTGCGGCGATGGCCGGCGACGTTGCGTCTTTCGTGCCGCCCATCGTCAATGCGGCGCTTAACAAGAAGTTTGCCGCCAAGCCAGGCGCCTAGCCACACCCCAAGGAGGTTGCATGAAGTTTCCAGCATTGATCTTGTTCGGCGCGAGCCTCGCGCTCGGCATCCTCGGCGCGCATAACGCCGGACACGCGGCCAATCTAACCGATCCCGCGAGCCTCAACGACAAGGCGCCCGCCACCTACAAAGCCAAATTCGACACGAGCAAGGGCAGCTTCGTCATCGAGGTGCACCGCGATTGGGCCCCGAACGGCGCCGACCGTTTCTACAATCTCGTCAAGAACGGCTTTTACGACGATGCGCGCTTCTTCCGCGTGATGGATGGGTTCATGGCGCAATTCGGCATCAACGGCAATCCTAAGGTCTCCGAGGCGTGGCTCGACGCCAATATCCAGGACGATCCGGTCAAGAAGAGCAACACGCGCGGCACGGTGACCTACGCCACCGGAGGTCCGGATACGCGCACGACGCAGGTGTTCATCAATTTTGGCGACAATGCGAGCCTCGACGATCAGGGCTTCTCACCCTTCGGCAAGGTGATTTCGGGCATGGACGTCGTCGATCAGCTCTATAGCGGCTATGGCGACGGACCGCCTGGCGGGGTAGGCCCCAATCAAGGGCGCGTCCAGACGCAAGGTAACGCCTATCTCGCCAAGGACTTCCCCAAGCTCGACTTCATCAAGAAGGCCACCATCGCGCCGTAGCCAATCCTCTCACGCACAAGGATCCTGTCATGACCGCCAAGCCCGACAACACCCTCATCATCGAGACGAGCCAAGGCCGCGTGGTGGTGGAGATGCGCCCCGACCTTGCGCCCGGCCACGTCGCTCGCATCAAGGAGCTCGCCCGCCAGGGCTTCTACGATGGCGTGGTATTCCACCGCGTCATCGACGGCTTCATGGCTCAAACCGGCGACCCCACCGGCACCGGCACCGGCGGCTCGGGCAAAAAGCTCAAGGCCGAGTTCAATACCGAGCCGCACACCCGCGGCGCGGTGTCGATGGCGCGGGCGCAATCGCCCGATTCGGGCGACAGCCAGTTCTTCATCTGCTTCGACGACGCGACCTTCCTCGACCGCAAATACACGCTGTGGGGGCGCGTGATCGAAGGCATGGAGAATGTCGACAAACTGAAGCGCGGCGAGCCGCCGTCCAATCCCGACAAGATGATCTCCGTACGGGTTGCCGCCGATGCGCAAGGCTGAGGGAGACATGGCGATGTCGTTGCAAGGCGCTCTGCTTACCCTTGCCGCGTTGATCGGCGGGGGACTGATCGCCTTGCAGGCCCCCATCAATGCCGAGGTCGCTAGCCGGCTCGGCAATCCTCTCGCCGCCGCCACCCTATCGTTCTGCGTGGGCACCGCGGCGCTGATCCTGGTTACGATGCTGGTCACCCGTCACAGCACCGACCTCGGGGCGGTGAAAGCGCTTCCGCTTTATATGCTGCTCGGCGGCGGGCTGCTCGGCGCGGTCTACGTGACCGTCAATCTCATGCTTGCGCCGCGCATCGGCATTGCCGCGGTCATGGCGCTCGGCATCGCCGGGCAATTATTCGCCGCGCTGCTGATCGATCGGCTCGGTCTGTTCGAGCTGATGGCGCGGGGGTTGACGGCCGGCCGCCTCGGCGGGGCGGTGCTGGTCGCGGTGGGGGCCCTGATGGTGCGGCTGCTCTAGCCGCCATCCTTCATTGCGCACCGGCCTGTTCGACTTTCACCTGCCCCCGGAGCGGATCGCGCTTCGCCCGGCGCAGCCGCGCGACGCGGCGCGGCTCCTCGTGGTCGATCCGGACGCCACCCCGCTCTACGCCGACCGCGTCATGGGCGATTTGCCTGCGCTGCTCGCCCCCGGCGACGCGCTCGTCCTCAACGACACCAAGGTGATCCCGGCCGAGCTCGAAGGCACCAGAGAGCGGGACGGCGCCAAAGCCCATATCTCCGTCAATCTGACCGAGCGGCTCGATCCCCAGCGCTGGCGGGCGCTCGCGCGTCCGGCCAAGCGCCTGAAGGCGGGCGACCGCATCCTGTTCGGCGAGGCCGGCCGGGTCTGCCTGCTGGGCGAGCTTGCCGCCACGGTCGAAGCGCGGGGCGGGGAGGGCGAGGTGACCCTAGCCTTCGACCTCTCTGGTCCGGCGCTCGACGAGGCCATCGCCAGTCTGGGCAACATACCGCTGCCGCCTTACATCGCCGCGCGCCGCGCCGCCGACGAGCGCGACCGCACCGATTATCAGACCATCTATGCCCGGGAAGAGGGCGCCGTCGCCGCGCCGACGGCGGGCCTCCATTTCACTCCCGCGCTTCTCGCCGCGCTCGAAGCGCGCGGCATCGCCTGCCATCGGGTGACGCTGCATGTGGGGCCCGGCACCTTCCTGCCCGTGCGCGCCGAGAACACCAAGGATCATGTCATGCATGGCGAGACCGGCATGATCTCCGCCGCCACCGCCGATGCGCTGAATGCGGCGAAGGCGAGGGGCGGCCGCATCATCGCGGTCGGCACCACTTCGCTTCGGCTCTTCGAGAGCGCGACCGACGCGCAAGGAACGCTGCATCCCTTCGCCGGACAGACGGCCCTGTTCATCACGCCCGGCTATCGCTTCCGCTTCACCGACCGGCTCCTCACCAATTTCCATCTGCCGCGCTCGACCCTGTTCATGCTGGTGGCGGCCTTTGCCGGGCTCGATGTTATGAAAGAGGCCTATGCCCATGCCGTCGAGGCCGGCTATCGCTTCTATTCCTATGGCGATGCCTGCCTCTTGAGCCAAGGACGAAGCGCGCCGTGAGACGAGGTCTTTCCTTTCACATCGCCGGGCGTGACGGCGCGGCGCGCACCGGCGCCATCACTACCGCGCGGGGACCGATCCGCACGCCGGCCTTCATGCCGGTCGGCACGGCGGCGACGGTGAAGGCCATGTTCACCGACCAGCTGCGCGCGGCCGGCGCCGATGTGATCCTCGCCAACACCTACCATCTGATGCTGCGGCCAGGCGCGGAGCGGATCGCCCGGCTCGGCGGGCTGCACCGCTTCATGCATTGGGACGGCCCCATCCTCACCGATTCCGGCGGCTACCAGGTGATGTCGCTCGCCAAGCTGCGGCACATCGAGGAGGAGGGCGTCACCTTCCAGTCCCATCTCGACGGCGCCACCTTCATGCTGACACCAGAACGCGCCGTGGAGATCCAGTGCCTCTTGGGCGCCGATATCCAGATGGTGCTCGATGAATGCACGCCCTTTCCCGCCACGCGTGAGGGGGCGCAAAGCTCCATGGAGCTGTCGCTGCGCTGGGCGAAGCGCTGCGCGGAAGAGTTCTCGCAGCGCGGCGGCGCCGGCCACTCGCTGTTCGGCATCGTGCAAGGCGGCGTCTATCCCGATCTGCGCCGCCGGAGCGCCGAGGCTCTGATCGCCATCGGCTTCGACGGCTACGCGATCGGTGGCCTTGCCGTCGGCGAGGGGCAGGACGCCATGCTCGACATGGTCGAGGCGACGGTGGCGATGTTGCCGGACACTCAGCCGCGCTATTTGATGGGCGTGGGCACGCCGGAAGACATGCTGCTCGCCATCGCCCAGGGCATCGACATGTTCGACTGCGTGATGCCGACCCGCGCCGGGCGCCATTCGCTCGCCTATACCTGGGCCGGGCGCCGGAACTTACGCAATGCCCGCTATGCCGACGATCCCGAACCGCTCGATGCCGAGAGCGCCTGTCCCGCCGCGCAATATTCCCGCGCCTATCTGCACCATCTGGTCAAGTCGGGCGAGATCCTCAGCGCCATGCTGCTGAGCTGGGCGAACGTCCAGTTCTACGAGGAGCTCATGGCGCGCGGCCGCGCGGCGATTGCGGCCGGCGACTTCGCCCGCTTCACCGACGATGTGCTGCGCCGCTACGGCACCGCCAGCGATGAGGATGACGCGGACTGAGGCGCGCTCATTGCACGGCGATGTCGGCGGCAGGGCCGACCGCCTTCGGACCGAGCCGCGCCCGCTCCCGCGCCAAGAGATAGAGGCCGGACAGGATCACCACCCCCGCGCCCGCGAGCGTCCACAGCGTCGGCACATTGCCGAACACGAAATAACCGGCCGCCGACATCCAGATCAATCCGAGATAGATGAAGGGCGCAAGCACCGGCGCCGGCGCGAGGCGATGGGCCAGGATCAATAGCCAATGGCCGAGCCCGCCCCAGAAGCCGAGCGAGGCGAACAGCAGCCACACCATCCCATCTTGCGGCCATTGCCAGGCGGCGAGCGCGAAGGGCGCCATGATCACCGCGCCGGCGAGCGGAGTATAGGTCTGCGTCACCTCCGGCGGATCGAACGCGGCCAAATAGCGCGTGGCGAGATTGTAAAGCGCATAGCCGATCGTCGCGGTGAGCGACAGCAGCATGGCCCAATGCAGCGTGCCGAAACCCGGATGCATCACGATCAGCACCCCGATGAACCCGGCAGAGACCGCGAGCGCCCGATGCCAGCCGATCCATTCATGCAGCAAGGGACCGGCCAGCGCCGCGACCGCGAGCGGCGTGAGGAAGAAAATGGAGACAGTCTGGTCGAGCTGCAAATAGCGGAGCGAGAGGAAGTTGAACCCGGTGGTCACGATCATGATCATGGAGCGCAAGATTTGCAGCACGGGCTTCGCCGAGCGCAGCGATGGCGTCACCGCGAAGGGCCACAGCGCCACCGCGCTGAACACGATATGGCCGACGAAACGGAGCCAGGTGACCTCGGAGACCGGCACGCTCTTGGCCACCACGAGATATTTTGCCGTGGCGTCGAGCCCGGCAAAGCACACCGTGGCGAGGGCCATGAGCCCGATCGCCTCCAGTCTTTGGCGCGGACTGACCTCGGCTTGCGCGAATTGGCGGGGCGTCATGAGCGATTGTCTCTGCACGACTCTTTGCCAAAAGGCCACCGACCGATATGGTCGCGAGGTTCCGGCAGCGAAGGAGGATAGCGTGGCCGACATTCGCGCGATGTGCGCCATAGGCCAGCGCGGCCAGCTCGGGCTCAACGGCCGGCTGCCCTGGGAGGGCAATAAGGGCCGTGAGTATGTCGCCGATGTGGCGCGCTTCTTCGAGGTGACCCGCGGCCACGTCATCATCGCCGGGCCGCGCACCGTCGCCTCGATCCCGGCCTTCGCTTACGAGGACCGGACCATTTGCGAGATCCGCTCCGAGAAGCACCCCGCCGAAGTCTTGGCCTGGTTCCCCGATCGCGTCGTCTTTGTCGGCGGCGGGCCCCCGGTGTGGGAGACCTATGCGCCCTACATCCGCCACTGGGACATCACGCGGCTGCCTTATGACGGCGAGGCGGACCGCTGGTTCGACCCGGCCTGGCTCGTGGCCGCCGAGAGCTCAGACCAGCGATAATCCAAGCTTCATCACGCCAGCCACTATGAGCGCGGTAACGATCAGCAGCGCGACGAGCAGCAGCGCCAGAATGATGGCGATGGGCTTCCAGGGAGTGGGCGGCTTTTTCGTCACGACGCGCTACCCAGTCGCGGCGGTGTCTTCGTCCAGGGGTGACCGCTTTTTCCGAGTTGGAAGCCGAGGTCGAACAAGCCGGTCATATACTTTGGGTCGAACGCTTCCGTGCTGGTATCGGGGAAGTCGCCGGGAATGAATGCGAGATTGTATTCGACGCGATTGCGCCGGGCGAAGTCGTACATCTGATAGAGATCGCCGATCCCCTGCGTCTTGATGAGGGTCGAGATCGACCTGCCGGCGATCGCCAAAGTGCTCGCCTTCACCGCCTTGAACTCGGGAGCGACCCGCCCGTTGCGAATGATATAAAGGCGACGCACCGGATTGATGCCAAGCTTCGCATCGATGCTGCCGGCCTCGATCTGGTTGGGAAGCAGGAAAACCTGATTGGTCGTGCCGCCGTCGACATGCATTTCGTCGCGCGGCTGGCCATCGGCGCGTACCTCAATATAGACCGGCGGAAACAGGCCGGGGATCGCGGCGGAAGCCAGCAGGACATTGCGAAACAGTGCTAAAGCGCGGGGATCGCCGCTAGAGGCAATCCGGCCCATGTCCCAAATCACCGGCCGCTGCGCATCGAGATTAGTGGTTCCAATGAGGAGCCGGCGCCCCCGCGCATGTTCATGGGCCACTTCTTTTAAAAAGTTCTCATCGACATATTTGGCGATCACGCCGGCGAGCGGTGCGTTGCTGGCGAGCGCGTCGCCCCCCAGAAGGCCGCGAATAGGATGCTTGGTCAGCAACTGGTCGGTCGAATAGTTCGTGTAGACATCCTTGAGCGCTTGGTCGTAGCGCGGCCCAAGAAAGGCAAAAGGCGCCGTGAGCGCACCGGTGCTGACACCCGTAACGATATCGAATTCGGGCCGGTCACCCCGGGCGGTCCATCCGGTCAGCAACCCCGCGCCGAAAGCGCCATCTGAGCCGCCGCCTGAAATTGCGAGAAAACTGATCTGCGGTCGCCCGCCCTTGCGCAGCAACTGAGGCCGTGTCGCCCTCACTTGCGCCCATTTCTCCGCCGCCAAGGCGGCAATATTGTCGGGCGCGCGATCACCCCAATAGCGCACCTGCACGTTGTCGAGGACGGAAACGTCTCCGGCTAATGCCGGCGTCACCGGATCGCGCGGAAGGGTGGCGCAGGCGACAAGCCCTACCGCGACCGCCGCGCCTAACGCGGCTGTTGCCCACCCACGCAGCACCTCCAACTCCCCCTTGTGTTTCCCGGCTTTTCGCACCGGAACAAGGGGTTAGTCTAGCAGGGCCGCGGCAGCATCGGGCGACATTTCCGGGGGCCTGGCGGCGCGTTTGGGGCCAAGTTTTGCCGATTGTTAGCCTTCCTGTGCTTCAATCCTCGATGAGGTCAGGAGGGTACCGATGTGATGAGACCCACTCTCAGTTCACGGATGGTCCAGGCGCTGCTCGTCGCAGGCGCGGCGGCGACCCTGAGCCCCGTCGCCGTCATGGCCGCTTCCGGCGACGACTCTAAGAACATCATCGCCGCTCAGGTACGGGCGCAAGGCTATGCCTGCGATCAGCCGCGAAGCGCCGAGCGGGACGCCCAGGCCTCAAAACCCAATGAGGAAGTGTGGGTACTGCAATGCGAGGGCGCCCAATATCGTGTGCGCCTCGTTCCCGACCTGGCCGCCCAGGTGGAAACGCTCAAGCACGAGTGAGACCGCGCGCCGTCTGCGCGGCTAAGCCGCGGAGCGGATCACCTGCACCGGGCGGAAGGCGAGCGCGAGCGCTTCGAGGCTGCGCCGCGAATCCTCGGGGTTCTTATAGGTGAGGGAGCGCGCATATGTGCTCAGGTCAAAGCGGGGAGAGACGCGCAAGATCTCGCGCCCCTGCACGCGGGCAAACTCCTCCAGCCCGGCCTGCGCATAGCAGATCGTGAGCCCAAGATGGGCCGCGATCTGGTTCGGCGCGAGCGCGATGGCCTGCTTGTAGACGTCGATCGCCTCGTCATAGCGCTGCAGCAGCCGGTAGGCATGGGCGAGCACCGCGAGGTACCACGCCGAAGGAATCGGGCTGAGGCGCATGGCGCGCTTGAGGAGCTCGACCGCCTCCTCCGGGCGGCCGCACCAAGCGAGCGTCATGGCGAGC
Source organism: uncultured Alphaproteobacteria bacterium (assembly GCA_963820115.1). Classification (GTDB taxonomy): domain Bacteria; phylum Pseudomonadota; class Alphaproteobacteria; order Rhizobiales; family Methyloligellaceae; genus Methyloceanibacter. Next base: position 183,702 of record CAWFYP010000003.1, on the reverse strand, counting down.
GTGGCGGTGGCGTCGGCGGCGTTGGGCTCGAGCTCGATAGCGCGCGTGCCGTGAGCGACGGCCTCGTCGAAGCCCTTCTTGGTCAGATAGATCGCGCCGAGCAACGCATGGCATTCGGCAAAGCCGTCATCGACGGCGAGCGCGCAGCGGGCGAGCTCGTCGGAATGGGCAAGGGCATCGTCGGGCGAATCGGTCCAATGGAAATGTGCGTCGGACCAATAGGTCCAGGCGAGCCATACGAGCCCCGTGGCGCAATTCTGGTCGAGATCGAGCGCCTTGCGGAACAAGCCCCGGGCGCGGTCATTGTCGCTGCGGGTGAACAGCCGGAAATAATGCAGGCCCTGCATCAGGCATTCCCAGGCTTCGAAATTCTTGGTCGCCTTGTGCCATAGCCGCGCCTGCTCGCCCTCGACCAGGCCGATATGCAGGGCCGCCACGACATTGTTGGTGATCTCGTCCTGTAGCGCGAAGATGTCATCGAGCTCGCGATCGAAACGTACGCCCCACAGCTGCTGCCGGCTTGCCGCCTCGACGAGCTGGGCGGTAATGCGCACGCGGCCGCCCGCCTTGCGCACGCTCCCTTCGAGCACGTAGCGGACGTTCAGCTCCCGGCCGACGGTGTGCACGTCGACCGCCCTGCCTTTGTAGGCGAAGGTCGAGTTGCGCGAGATCACCAGCAGGTTGGAGATCTTCGACAGCGCCGTGATGATGTCCTCGGCGATGCCGTCGGCGAAATATTCCTGCTCCGGATCGCCGCTGAGATTGCTGAACGGCAGCACCGCGATCGACGGCGCGCGGCGATGGACGGAATGAGGGTCGCCGTCCTGGTGCGCCACGCGTTGATAGTCGATCGGCTCGGTCGATGAGGCGCGCAAGGCAAAGCTTCGCACCGGGCGGGAAAGATTTTTGACGATCTGATCGCCGAGATCCTCGAAGCCGAGACCCTGCAGACTCTGGATTTGCTCATGCACCGAGGCGGAGATGCAGATGCCGCCGGGCTCCGCCAGCGATTCGAGCCGCGCCGCGACGTTGACGCCGGTGCCGTAGATGTCCGCGCCTTCGGTAATGATCTCGCCGAGATTGATGCCCATGCGGAACTGGAGCCGGCGCGGCGGCTGGACGGTGGCGTTGCGCTCCACCATCGCCTCCTGAATGTCGATGGCGCATTGCACCGCCTCGGTGACGCTGCCGAACTCGATGAGGAGGCCGTCGCCCGTCGTCTTGACCAAGCGGCCGTTATGGTCGGCGATCTTGGGATCGATCAGCTCGCGGCGCAGCGCCCTGATCTGATCGAGAGTGCCGGATTCGTCGGCCTCCATCAGCCGGGAATAACCGACCATGTCGGCGGCGATGATCACCGCTAGCCTGCGCGACAGAACGTCCTGCACCATAACCTCAACCCCATCGGGCAAGGCCATCATACGTCAAACAGCCGGAAGTTGCAGCCGATGAATTCAAAGCGCGCGGCCTCAACGAGAATGTGAGCCGTCCGGCTGTCGCTTGCCTCAGACGTTCGTGTCCTTGGGAAAGGTCCCGTCGGGATGGGGGCATTTGACCCGCAGCACGTACCAGCCCGGATGGTCGTCTTGCCAATGCGGCGTCTCGCTCATCGCCATGCGCGAGCAAACATTGGGGTTCGAGAAATCGGGCAAAGACGAGGTCCCCGCGAGAGCCGTCGAATCGGACATCTCCACGATCTCATTGCGGCAGGTGGCAAGGTCGAGCTTGATGCCGGCGGCGGGAAAGCCGTTGACGTCGGGCGGGCCTTGAACCGCAGCGGCTTGGCACACCACGAACAAGAGGGCGGTTGGCAGCATGGGAATCTCCGTCGGTGAGAACGCGGCGTTCCGGCACTGGCCTCGCCCAAGCGTAAACGCGCGGCCGGGAGAATCCATCCCCCGCCGCGCGCCAAAATCGTTCAATCACAGACAAATGAAATCGGCCCGCGTCCCCAATCCGATCGCGGGGCCAGTGGCAACGGGCGCGAACGGCGCCCGCCACGTCACCGAGGCTTACCGCTTATTGCGGGGCCGGAGCTGGTTCTGGAGCCGGGGCCGGAGCCGGAGCGGGCTCTGGAGCCGGGGCCGGTTCGGCAGTCGGCGCCGGCGCGGCTGCCTCTTTACCCATGAGACAGTGAACCCAGCCCGATTGGAACCACGTGCAGTGATTCTTGTGATTCAGGAAGAACACCGCAGCTACCACGATCACCAGCAGTATAAGTATCCACCTCATTTGCACCCTCCCATTTTCTTCGAAGTCGTAACTCAGCCGCCCGCTTGAACCCAATGGTGAGCCCGCCGGGACTCGAACCCGGGACCCTCTGATTAAAAGTCAGATGCTCTACCGGCTGAGCTACGGGCTCTCCGCGTGCCGACCATATGGGCCGCCATGCGCCAAGGTCAATAAGGAGGGACGCCGGTAACCAGAAACATCTGTTGCTGAAAAACACCATAGCACAAGCACGGTGAGGGGAATGTGAAGGCAAAAATCCCCAGCCATTGCCTGAGAAGGACCGGCGCGTTAGAGCAGGCGCAAGGCGCGATTATAGCGTTAAAGCCCGGCGTCGCCGGGCGGCCAGCGCGTAAAACGGCGCAAATAGGGGACGAAACGCCATGGCCAGTCGACCTGAACGACCGAGATGGCACCGATATCTGCCGCGGCTTCTATTCCTTATTCCGACCGCGGGCGCGCTATGGGTGCCGTTCTACAACCGGATCGAGCCTGCCATTGCCGGCGTCCCGTTCTTTTATTGGTTCCAGCTCACTTGGATCCCCGTGGCCGCGCTTTGCGTGTTGGTCGTCTATGCGCTCGAGGTGCGAATCGCGCGCCGGACCTAGGCGCCGAGCGGGGGGAGGGTCGTCTCTGTGAGTTTGAATGTCACCGCCACGACCATTTTCGTCGTGCTGTTCCTGCTCGTGACCTTGGTAGGCTTCGTTGCCGCCCGCTGGCGCAAGGCCGATCTCAATCTCCTGCATGAATGGGGCTTGGGCGGACGCCGCTTCGGCACGGTCGTCACCTGGTTCCTGCTCGGCGGCGATCTCTACACCGCCTACACCTTCATCGCCGTGCCGGCCCTCGTCTTCGGCAAGGGCGCGATGGGCTTCTTCGCCTTGCCCTACACCATCCTCGTCTATCCCATCCTCTATCTCATCTTCCCGCGGCTATGGGCGATCGCGCATGCGCGCGGTCATGTGACGGCCGCGGATTTCGTGCGCGACCGCTTCGGCAGTCGCATGCTCGCGCTGGCCATGGCGGTGACCGGGATTGTCGCCACCATGCCCTATATCGCGCTGCAGCTCGTCGGCATGGAGGTGGTGATCGGCGCGCTTGGCTTTCCCCAAGGCCACTTCACCGGCCATCTTCCCCTCATCATCGCCTTCCTCATCCTCGCCGCCTTCACCTACACGAGCGGCTTGCGCGCGCCGGCGCTGATCGCCGTGGTCAAGGACGTGCTGATCTTCATCACCGTCATCGCCGCGATCTTCATCATCCCGGCCAAGCTCGGCGGCTATGCCGCGATCTTCGCCGCCGTGCCGCAAGACAAGCTCACTCTAAGTCCGCCTTCCGGCGGCAGTCTCGGCAGTTACAGCGCCTATGCCACGCTCGCGCTCGGCTCCGCACTCGCGCTGTTCCTCTATCCCCATTCCATGACCGGGATCTTGAGCTCATCGAGCGGCGATGTGATCCGGAAGAACGCGGCACTGCTATCCGCCTATTCCTTCGTTCTCGGACTGATCGCGCTGCTCGGCTACATGGCGTTGGCCGCCGGCGTCGATCATGACGCTGCCTTCGCCGCGGGCTTCACCGCCTATGGCGCCAATTTCGCTGTGCCGGCGCTGTTCCTCCGCTCGTTCTCCTCGTGGTTCGTCGGCATCGCCTTCGCGGCGATCGCCATCGGCGCGCTAGTGCCCGCGGCGATCATGTCCATCGCCTGCGCCAATCTTTTCACCCGCAATCTCTACAAGGAGTTCTTGCGCCCCCATTGCACCGACGCCGAAGAGGCGCGCATGGCGAAGATCGCGTCCCTCGTGGTCAAGATTGGCGCGGTCGTGTTCATCCTCGCTTTGCCGCAGGCTTATGCCATTCAGCTGCAGCTGCTCGGCGGCATCTGGATCATTCAGCTCCTGCCGCCGATCCTGCTCGGCCTCTATGTGCGCTACGTGAAGGCTCCCGCGCTGCTCCTCGGCTGGACCGTGGGCACCGCGCTCGGCACCTATATGGCCGCGACCCAGAGCTTTGCCTCCTCGGTCTACCCGCTCGCGTTCTTCGGCGTGACCATTCCCGGCTATGCCGCGCTCTATTCGGTGCTGGTCAATTTCCTGCTTGCCGCATGCTTGACGCCGATCATGGACTTCGTAACCCGGCGAAACGCCGCCGCGGCGGTACGGTAAAGGAAGATCAACCCTGGATAAGCCGGCTCCGAGCCTCGACGCTCGGTTGAAACCCCGCTACCGTTACCGGCGTTACTCGCCCATCGTACGACCTCGACAGAGGAGAGATCGATATGGCCAACGACCCACAGGCCGGCAGCAGAACGTTCCTCGCCATCGTCTTGGCGGGCATCGTGCTCGCTCTCATCATTGCGGCCTACCTCCTTTATGGCAGCCGCCACCAGACGAGCGTCAAGGTCGAGCGGCCCGCACCGGCCGAGCAGGTGCCCGCACCGGCGGCACCGCCCATGGCGGCTCCTGAGGCTGCGCCGCCGATGGCTCCGGAAGCAGCCCAACCGATGGCTCCGGAGGCTGCGCCACCGGCGGCTCCGGCCGAGCCGCCGGCCAATCAATAAGGTCGAGGGTGAGGGCGGTCGCCTGGCCGCCCTCGCGCCACCACGCGCTCAGCCCGTTGGCGTGCGCCGGTCGAAAAGCCTTCAGCCGACGGATTGTGGTGCCGAAAAAAGAAGAGCCCCGGCGCGGGGATTGCCGAGGCTCGTACGCATTACACAGAACGCACTACCACCCAGATTTCTAAACGAGCTGGGCACGGTCAGCATGCCTGGATCGTGTGGCAGTTTTTTGACAAATCCCCGTCACAGTCCCTTTTTGCAACAAGCATTTGCGCCGACCGCCTCACCCGCCTCGACGACGTCCGGACGGGCCGCGCCGGCCGTCCTTGGTCCGCGTGCCGGCAACCGAACAGGCCCCTCTTTGCTCAAGCCTTGTGCGCCGGGCCCGCCCATGCACAATGCGCCTTTCCGGCGCGGGTGCCCGGCGATCGGGCGCAGGATATGAACCGCGCGCTTTCGAGGTCACGAACGATGCGCTGGCGTGGCGAGAGACAGAGCGAGAATGTCGAAGACCGCCGAGACGAGGGCGGAGGCGGCGGCTTTCCCTTCCCCGGCGGCGTCCGCTTTCCGAGCAGCGGCGGCGGTAGTGGGCGCGGCGGCGGCATCGGCATTGTCGGGATCTTGATCCTGCTCGGGCTCGCGCTTCTGTTCGGCATCGATCCGCGCGTCATCCTCACCGGGGGCGGTCCCACCGGCGATGATTCGAATTTCCCCGATATTCATCTGCCGCAATCGCGGCCCGATGCGACGGGCGAGCCGGCGCCCAGCCAGCCGGGCCCGCAAATTCAACACCCGCAGACCACGCAAGCCGACGACCTCAAACAATTCGTTTCCGTCGTGCTCGCCGACACTGAGGACGTGTGGGGCAACATCTTCAAGCGCTACGGCGCCACCTACGAGGATCCGAAGCTCGTGCTCTATTCCGGCGGCACGCGCTCGGCCTGCGGCATGGGCGTGTCGGCAATGGGGCCGTTCTATTGCCCCAATGACGAGAAGGTCTATATCGACCTTTCTTTCTATGAGGAGCTCAAGAACCGGTTCCACGCCCCCGGTGACTTCGCCGAGGCCTATGTCATCGCCCACGAGGTTGGCCATCACGTGCAGAAGCTGCTCGAAATCGCCGACCAGGTCGAGGCGGCGCGCCAGGGTGCGAGCCAGAAGCGCGTCAATGCGTTGCAGGTGCGCATGGAGCTGCAGGCCGACTGCTTCGCCGGCGTGTGGGCGAACCACGCCCAGGAAACCAAGAACATCATCGAGCCCGGCGATATCGACGATGCGCTGCGGGCGGCCAGCGCCATCGGCGACGACCGCATCCAGAGGCAGACGCAAGGCTATGTGGTGCCCAATTCTTTCACCCATGGCACCTCGGAGCAACGCGCGCGCTGGTTCCGCCGCGGTTACGACGGCGGCAAGATCGAGGACTGCGACACCTTCAACGCTCCCCAATTGTAGGACGCGTCTCGCTCTCCCTGGACTGCGCCTCAGCGGTTGGACGGACTTCCGATCCCGGCCTATGCTGTTGCCCAAGAGTTGATTCCGGGAACGCCGGAAGCGGGGATGGATAAGATGCGGCGTGCGGCGCGCGAGCTGCCGGGCTTTGCCTTGGCGGGACTGCTGATTATGCTCGGCGCGACTGGGGTCGCGGCAGAAGACCGGATCACCCTCGGCGCCGCCGTCTCGGCCACCGGCAAATATGCGTTGATCGGCGCCGACACCAAGAACGGCTACGATCTCGCGGTCGATACCATCAACGCCAAGGGCGGCGTCACCATCGGCGACAAGCGCTACAAGCTCGTCGTCAAGTATTACGACGACGAATCGACGCCCGCGCGCGGCACCGAGCTCGCCGAGCGGCTGATCAAGCAGGATGGCGTCAAGTTCATCTTAGGGCCGTGCAGCTCCGGCCTGGCCAAGGCGATGCTGCCTATCGTCGAGCGCTATCGCGTGCCGATGGTGGAAGCGAATGCCGCCGCGCGCGAGCTCTTCACTAAAAACTACCCCTACATTTTCGCCGTACTGACCACCACCGACCAATATCTAACCGGCGTCATCCAACTCGCGGCGGAGAATGCCGACAGGCTCGGCAAGGATCCGGCCGCGATTACCGTGGCCATGGCCATGGAGGACGATCCCGTTTCCCAGGACATGCGCGCCGGCGTGCTCGCCGACATCCGGCGGCACGGCATGAAGCTGGTGATCGACGATCAATTGTCGCCCGAGTTGGACGACATGTCTATGACGCTGAGCAAGGTCAAAACGCTCAAGCCCGATGTCCTGGTGATTTCCGGCCACGAGAAAGGGGCGATGACGGCGGTCCGCCAGATCAAGGCGCTCGATGTCCATGTTCCGATCTTGGCGATGACCCATTGCGATTCCGCCCGCATCGCCGAGCAGTTCCCGGCAGCGAGCGAAAACGTCCTCTGCGCCGACCAATGGGTCAAATCGCAGAGCTACCGCGGTTTGACCATGGGCGCGGCGGCCGATTTTGCTGCGGGTTTCAAGACACGTTTCGGCTATGAAGCACCCGACGATGCGGCCGAGTCGGCGGCGGCAGTGGTCGTATTCGCCGACGCGCTTGGCCGCGCCCAGAGCCTCGAGCCGGAAAGCGTGCGCGACGCTGTGGCCGCCACCGACCTCGAGACCTTCTTCGGCCGGATCAAATTCAGCGAGACCGGCGAGAACATCGCCCGGCCCGTGCTGCTCACCCAGATCCGGGAGGGCCGCTATGTCATCGTTTGGCCCAAGGAGTTGGCAACGGAAAAGCCTGTTATTCCCCGTCCCGGGCCATAGCGCATGCGCGCCGCTCCCTTGAACGTCAGATGAATGGGCAGCTCAGACCGGGTTCAGCGCGAGCCCGCTAGTCATGGCCCTCCGACGCTCCCAAGCCCGGCAGAAGGAGCGCGAAAAAGGAGGTTCGCCATGACTCGCAAGATCCTTCGCCAGTCCCTGATCGCTTTTGCCGCCATCGGCCTGGCCGCTACGTTCGCCACTGCGAGCGTCGCCGGCGAATTCACTGTGCATCACGGCAAGCGCTACCGGGCCGTCCTTGCCCTTAAATCCGTCGAGCAATTGGTCAACAACGCCATGATCGCGCAAAAATTCCGCGCCGTCGGCTTCGCCCAGGTGCGCGTGTCCGGCTCGGGCGCGACCCGTCAGGTCGAGGGCGTTTGGCTTGGTGAAGATGCGAGCGCATCCATGCCGCCGCAAATCGTGCGGGTTGCCAGGCTGTGATCCGGCGATATCTGTCGACGGCGCGGCTAGAGCTGATCGCCGGCGAAGACGGTCGCCTCGCAAGGCAGGTTCGCCTTCTTGAACAGCCCGCAGGCCTGCGTGGCTTCCGCGGCATTGCTGAACGGGCCGGCGACGAGCCGCCACTTCTTGTCGGGGGCGAGCACGCGCCGCGCCTCGAGGCCGGCGACGAGCGCGGCATGGTTGGTAAGGAGGTCGCGCCACAAACCGCGCAAGCCGTCTTGCTTTTCGACGCTACCGATCTCGATGCCGAACCGCGTGGTCCCGGGCGGAAGCGCAGCAATGGGCGGAGTCAAATTGGCGGTCTCGACCCCCTCGGCGGGTGCGCCGGCTGAGGGCGCGGGACCCGGGGTCGGAATGGCGGTCGGCTCGTTGGAGGATAGTCGCACGGGCTCGGCCGGCTTCTCCGCCGGCTTCTCTTCCGGCGCCATGGCCATGGCGGGTTTATCGACAGGCGTCTCCGCCGGCTTCTCCTCGGGGGCTACCACCGACGCCGGCTTCTCCTCGGGGGCTACCACCACGGCGGGAGGCAACTCCTCGCTCGGCTCAGGCTCGGCTTTGGCCTCGGGCTTGGCGGCAGCGGGGATGTCCGCCTTGGCTTCCTCGATCGGCTTCTCGGCAGGCTTGGGTGCCGGTTTCTCCGTCGCCTTGGCCTCGTCGACGGGTTTCTCAGACTTTACCGGCTTCTCCGGCGCCTTGGCTTGCTCGGCGGGCTTGTCGGGGGTCTTGGCCTCGGGCTTGGCGGCAGCGGGCTTCTCGGGCGCCTTGACGAGGTCGGCCGGCCGCTCCGGCGGGAGCATGGGCTCGGGCTCAGGCGGCGAGGTGGTGACGGCACCCCCCGGCGTCGCCATGGCGACCGGACCGATCATCTTGATGCGCGCATTGAGCTCAGCCACCTGTTGCGACAGATCGCGCAGCGAGGCCTTGAGCGCGGCAATCTCTTGCGTCTGGCCGTCGGCATTCACCGCGGCCGTCTCATCGTCCGCGGCGGGCGTCGCCGCGGCTGCGGACGAGCCTTGCAGCGCGGCGGATTGGGAGGGGATGGGTTCGGAGACGATGCGGAATAGATAGGCGGCCGAAAAGGCAGCGAGCAGGATCCAAAAAGTGGCGAACACGCCAGGAGCCCAATTGCGCCCGCCGTGGCGATCCTTGACCAACATGCGCAAGCCTCCCTCGGAACGCGCTTAACTACCCCGGAAAAGCGCCAGCACTGTGGCTCCACCGCGCAAGGGGGAGCAAGGCTGAAGATGCCTCGCGCTGGCGACGAAAGTCAATTTCGCCGTGAGGCTTTGGGGCGCCTGTAAATCGCCCCGAACCGGCTTCTGGCCCTCGGCCCCGCTTTACAGTAGAGAGTTTGCCCGCAAGAACATGCGGCAACGATTCGGTCGCGCCGGCCAAACCATCAGGGTTAAAGCCGCGTTCCAAGGCCACGCGACCCCCTAGCCTCAGGGCACGGTCCTTGCTCAATCTTAAGGCATACCCAAGTAGCACTCACGCATGACGCAATCCTCGACCCTCGCCATCATTCTTGCCGCCGGCAAAGGCACGCGCATGAAATCCGCGCGGCCCAAAGTTCTGCACAAGCTCGCCGGCGCCCCGCTGCTTGCTCATGTACTGAAGTCGGTTGCCGCTGCCGGCATCGGCCGGACCTGTCTCGTCGTCGCGCCGGGGATGGAGGCGGTGACGGCGGCGGCGCATGCGCTGGACGACAAGCTCGAGATCTTCGTGCAGCGCGAGCCGCTGGGAACCGCCGACGCAGTCAACGCCGCACGGTCTGCCTTCGACCGCCATCGGGGGCCGGTCCTCGTGCTCTATGGCGACACCCCGCTCTTGCGCCCGGAGACGCTCGCCGCCGTCGCCCACGCGCTCGACGCGGGCGCCGATCTCGTGATCATTGGCTTCGAGGCCGCCGACCCCATGGGCTATGGACGTCTTCTGTTCGACGGCAAGGGGCGCCTGATCGGCATTCGCGAAGAAAACGATGCAAGCCCTGCGGAGCGCGCGCTCACTTTGTGCAATTCCGGCATTGTCGCCTTCCGCTCTGCCAAGGTGCTTGGCGATCTGCTGGGGCGCATCGGCAACGACAACACGAAGCAGGAATTCTATCTGACCGATGCGGTGGCCCTCGCGCACGCGCAAGGACTGAAGACAGCCATGGTGCGCGCCGATGGCGCCGAAGTATTGGGCGTGAATTCGCGCGCCGAGCTCGCCGAGGCCGAGGCCGAGTTGCAGCGGCGGTTGCGCGCGGCGGTCATGGCCAAAGGCACGACGCTGATCGCGCCGGAGACGGTCTTCCTCAGCCACGACACGATCATGGGCGAAGACGTCACAGTCGAGCCCCATGTGGTGATCGGCGCGGGCGTCGCCGTCGGCGACCGCGCGACCATCCGCGCCTTCAGCCATATCGAGGGCGCCAACATCGGCAAGGACGCCGTGGTGGGTCCCTTCGCGCGGCTCCGTCCCGGCGCCCGCCTTGCCGCCAACGCCCATATCGGCAATTTCGTCGAGATCAAGCAGGCCGACATCGGCGAGGGCGCCAAGGTCAACCATCTCACTTACATCGGCGACGCGAGCATCGGCGCCGCCGCCAACATCGGCGCCGGTACCATCACCTGCAATTACGATGGCTTCGCCAAGCACAAGACCGAGATCGGGGCGGGGGCCTTCATCGGCTCCAACTCCTCCCTCGTCGCCCCGGTGAAAATCGGCGACGGCGCCTATATCGGCTCGGGCAGCGTGATCTCCAAGGACGTTCCCGCCGATGCGCTGGCGCTCACCCGGGCGCCGCAGGAGGAGCGCGCCGGCTGGGCCGCGCGCCTGCGCCGCTCGCGCAAGCCCCGCGGCGGCAACAATGGGACATAGCTTATGAATTCCCTGCCCACTCACGGCCTCAATAGTGAGGCTAAGTGTTCGAGGATGGAGTAGGGGACGATGTGCGGCATCGTTGGCGCCCTAGGGCAACACCCCGTCGCGGGCCAGCTCGTTGACGCGCTGAAGCGCCTTGAATATCGCGGCTACGATTCCGCCGGCATCGCCACGGTCGAGAACGGCGTGCTCGGCCGCCGTCGCGCCGAGGGCAAGCTGCGCAATCTCGAGGCGCGGCTCGAGGCCAAGCCGCTGATGGGCGAGACGGGCATCGGCCACACCCGCTGGGCCACCCATGGCCGGCCGACCGAGGACAATGCTCACCCGCATATGACCGACGAGGTGGCGGTCGTCCATAACGGGATCATCGAGAATTTCCGCGAGTTGAAGCAGGAGCTGGTCGCCAACGGCGCGGCCTTCACCAGCGACACCGATACCGAGGTGATCGCCCATTTGGTCGCACGCGAGCTCAAGGCGGGCAACGATCCGGTGCGCGCCGTCTATCACGCGCTGAAGCGGCTCGAAGGCGCCTACGCGCTGGCCATGATCTTCCGCGGTTATAACGACCTCATGATCGTGGCACGCCAAGGCAGCCCGCTTGCCATCGGCTACGGCAAGAAGGAAATGTTCGTGGGCTCCGACGCGCTCGCGCTCGCGCCCTTCACCGACGAGATTGCCTATCTCGAGGACGGCGACTGGGCCGTGCTCACCCGCGAAGGCGTGGCCATTCGCGACCGCGCAGGCAAAGCGGTCCGCCGCCCCGTCACGCGCTCGGTCGCCAGCGCCATGCTCGTCGACAAAGGCAATCACCGCCATTTCATGGCCAAGGAGATTCACGAGCAGCCGGAGGTGGTCGGCCATACGCTCGCGAGTCTTGTGGATCTTGCCAACCGCCGCGTGGAGCTACCCGAGCTTCCCTTCAATTTTGCCACCCTCGGCGGCCTGTCGATCTCGGCCTGTGGCACGGCGTATTATGCGGGGCTGATCGCCAAATATTGGTTCGAGCGCTGGGCGCGGCTTCCCGTCGATCTCGATATCGCCTCGGAGTTCCGCTACCGCCAAGCGGTGCTCGATCCCGGCGGCGCGGCGTTGTTCATCTCGCAATCCGGCGAAACCGCCGACACGCTGGCCACGCTGCGTCACTGCCGCGAGCAGGGTCAGCGCATCGTGTCGATCGTCAATGTGCGGGAATCCTCCATCGCGCGGGAATCCGACCTCGTGCTGCCAACGCTCGCCGGTCCCGAGATCGGCGTCGCCTCCACCAAGGCCTTCACCTGCCAGCTCACCGCGCTCGCCTGCCTCGCCATCGCCGCCGGCAAGGCGCGCGGCCACATCAGCCGGGAATTCGAGGCCGAGCTCGTCCAGGCACTCGCCGAGGTGCCTCGTCATATGGCGACCGTGATGCGCGACGAAAGCCCTTACGAGGTCCTGGCGCATAGCCTGGCGAAGGCGCGCGACGTGCTCTATCTCGGACGCGGCCAGAGTTATCCGATCGCGCTCGAAGGCGCGCTGAAGCTGAAGGAGATCTCCTATATTCACGCCGAGGGCTACGCCGCCGGCGAGCTGAAGCATGGGCCGATCGCCCTCATCGACGAGAACATGCCGGTCATCGTCATCGCCCCGCATGACGACCTCTACGACAAGACCGTCTCGAATATGCAGGAAGTGGCCGCGCGCGGCGGGCAAATCGTGCTCGTCAGCGACGCCGACCCTGCCACGACTGGCTGTGCCGTCGCCACTTGGCTGCAAATCCCGGCGGTGCACCGCTTCGTGGCGCCGCTCATCTATGCCCTTCCGGTGCAGTTGATCGCCTACCATACGGCCGTTTTCTTGGGGACCGACGTCGATCAGCCGCGGAACCTCGCCAAATCCGTGACTGTGGAATAGGCTGAGCCCCGGATTTGCCTGATTTCTTTGCTTGAGCAAGGACATGCCGGCGACCTTCGGTGACTTTAGGCCACGCCGCCCGAATGTGGGGTGGCGGGCCCGGGCTTGCGCGCTTGGCTTTGGCGCGCTGCTCGCGTTTGGCGGAACCGCATGGGCGCAAGACAGCGGCGAGGCGGGCCTCAAAACTGGCTCCGCATCCTACACGGCCGGCAAATTCGACACCGCGGTGCGGCAACTGACAGCCGCCATCAACAGCGGCACTCTGCCCGCGAACGATGCCGCCAGGGCCTTCTATCTCCGCGGCATGGCATATCGAAAGCTCAACCAGCCCTCGCACGCCATCGCCGATCTCGGCGCCGCCGTCTGGCTCGGCCTGCCGGCCCCCGACCGCGCGAGTGCGCAAGTCAACCGCGCGCTGTCCTACCGCGCCGCGGGCCTCGCTGCCGAAGCCGATGCCGAGCTTGCGTCGGCGCGCAAGGCAGGCGGCGGCCAGGTCGATACCCTGCTGGCCGAGAATGGCGGTGGCAACGACGCCTCGGTCGCCGCCTTCTCCACCGAACTTCACGTCGAGAAGGAGCCGCCTCCACCGCCGCCGACGCGCACGGCCGAAGCGTCCGCGCAATGGACCACGTCGGGCGACACGCCCGCACCGCCGGCGGCGCCGCAGAAGCCTCAGGCGCCCGCCGCCGCGAGCTGGGAAACGTCCGTCGCCGCGCCGGAAGAGCCCACGAGCGGCGGCAATCGGCTGACCCGCTGGTGGGGCTCGGTCCGAGGCTCTGACTCATCGCGCGACCAGGCGCCAGCGCCCGCGCCCGCTGCGGATTGGACGACGCAAACGCAGACCCGTGACGGAGATGCCAGCGCACCGCCGCAAACCCGGACCGCGCTCGCCGCTCCGACACCCACCGCGAGCGGCGGCGGCTATCGCCTGCAGCTCACCGCGACCCGCTCGGAGGACGAGGCCAAGCAGCTCTGGCAGCAGGTGTTGGGCCAGCACAAGGAGCTCGCCGGCCGCGATCCTCTGATCGAGAAGACCGACCTCGGCGATCTCGGCACCTTCTATCGCCTGCAGGTCGGACCCTTCCCCGACAAGGCCGAAAGTCTCAAGCTTTGTGAGGCCTTGAAACAGAGCGGCGTCGATTGTTTTGTCGTGGCGCGCTAGCCTCTCAAACCCATTGCCTGACGTCGAGAGGATGGGGTATCGACGGACCTGTCGCGCCGCTCGAAATCGACGCGGAGCGGTCCGAGCGATAATGGAATTCCTGTCATCTGGGACGTGCTAGTTTGGCGCCGCCCCCACGCGAAAGCCTATGAACGCCAAGATCAATCCCAGTCCGGCCGCCAAGCCAAAACCCAAAGGTGAGACGACCGAGCGCACCGAGGACGGGCTCACGCTGCCGGGGACCGAGGAGGAGGCCTCCTCGTCCCATCTCGGCGCGCGGCTGCGCGGTTACTTTCTCACCGGGCTGATCGTCTCCGGCCCGATCGCCATCACCATTTACGTCGTCTGGTGGTTCATCAACCTGATCGATGGATGGGTGAAGCCGCTCATCCCCAAATCCTATCTACCCGAGACCTATCTGCCGTTTCCCGTGCCGGGCGTGGGGTTGATCGTCGGCATTGTCGGTCTGATGGTGATCGGCGCGCTCACCGCCAATTTGTTCGGCCGCACCCTGGTCAGCTATGGCGAGATGATGCTCGACCGCATGCCGGTCATCCGCGGCGTCTATCGCCTGCTGAAGCAGATCTTCCAGACCGTGTTCTCCAAGAGCGGCAGCTCCTTCAAGCGCGTGGGCCTGATCGAGTTTCCCCGCCGGGGACTCTACGCGCTCGTCTTCGTGTCCGGCGATCCTCCCCCCGAGGTGAAGGACAGGATCGGCAATGGCGAGGCGCTGATGACTGTGTTCATGCCCAATGCGCCCAATCCCACCACGGGTTTCATGGTGTTCATGCCGGCAAGCGAGGTCATCTTGCTCGATATGAGCATCGAAGATGGCGCCAAGATGGTGGTCTCCGCCGGCCTGGTCGGACCGTCGCAAGACAAACTCAAAACGCTGGCCCAAGAGGCGAGGGCGCCGAAGCCCGTGCCGGAAGAAGAGCCGGTCGTCTAGGCGCTCGCGGCTGGCAGTCTCAGCCAGCCCGCATCAGCCGGATCGCGTCGTCGCGCTCGAACAGATAGAGCAGGAGCCTGAGCGGTTCCGATTTCGGATCTTGCAGTTGGGGATCGCGCGCGAGCACCAGCCGGGCCTCGTCGCGCGCCGCGGCGAGCAGCGCCTCATCCTCCGGCAACATGGCGATGCGGAAGGCGGGCAGCCCGCTCTGGCGCGTGCCGAGAAGCTCGCCGCCGCCTCTGAGCTTCAAATCCTCCTCGGCGATGACGAAGCCGTCCTCGGTCTGCCGCATCACCTCGAGTCGCGCCCGCGCCGCCTCCGACAGCGGCTGGCGATAGAGCAGAATGCAGGAGGACTCCGCCGCGCCGCGGCCCACCCGGCCCCGCAGCTGATGCAGCTGGGCGAGCCCGAAGCGCTCGGCATGCTCGATGATCATGATGCTCGCCGCAGGCACATCGACCCCCACCTCGATCACCGTGGTGGAGACGAGCACCCTTGTCGCGCCCGCGGCAAAAGCGGCCATGACCGCGTCCTTCTCCTTGGCCGGAAGCCGCCCATGCACCAGCCCGATTTGGCCGCCGAAGCGCCGGCGCAAATCCGCGTAGCGCTCCTCCGCCGCGGCGATGTCGAGCATTTCGGATTCGGCCACCAGCGGGCAGACCCAATAGATCTGCGCGCCGGCTTGGAGCGCGCGGTCGAGACCGCCAATCACCGAGTCGAGCCGCTCCAGCGGCACAATGCGCGTGGCGATGGGCTTGCGCCCCGGCGGCTTCTCGGTCAGGCGCGAGACATCCATGTCGCCATAGCTCGTGAGCAGCAGCGAGCGCGGAATGGGGGTCGCCGTCATGACCAGCAATTCCGCGCCGGCGCGTGAGCCCTTGGCCTGGAGCGCAAGGCGCTGATGCACGCCGAACCGGTGCTGCTCGTCGATCACCACGAGCGCGAGGTCACGAAATTCGATGTGCTCCTGGAACAGCGCATGGGTGCCGATCAGGATGTCGATCATGCCCTGCTTCAGGGCGGCGAGAATGTCTTGCCGCTGGCGTCCGCGCTCGCGCCCCGTGAGCAGCGCCACACGCAAGCCTGCCGGCGCGGCAAAGGCCTCGATGGCCTTGAGGTGCTGGCGCGCCAAAATCTCGGTTGGCGCCATCAGGGCGGCTTGCGCGCCGGTCTCCACCGCAATGGCCATGGCGAGCAGCGCCACCACGGTCTTGCCGCTGCCGACATCGCCTTGCAGCAGGCGCAACATGCGGTGGGGCGCTTTGAGATCGGCGTCGATCTCGGTGAGGGCGTGGGTCTGGGCCTTTGTGAGCTTGAACGGAAGCCCGGCGAGGATCGCCTGGCGCAGTTTCCCGGGCGAGGCGAGGGAGCGTCCGGCGCCGCGGCGCAAGCGCTGGCGGATCGCCGCAAGCGCGAGTTGGTTGGCGAGCAGCTCATCATAAGCGAGCCGCGCGCGCGCGGGTGAGGCGGCGCCAAGATCGGAGTCGGACTCCGGTGCATGCAGACGTGTGAGCGCCTCGGCGAAAGACGGCCAATGCTTCTCGGCCCGCCAAGCCGCGTCGATCCACTCGGGCAGCGGGCGAACACGGCTTACGCTTTGCGCCACGATCTTGCGCAGCGTCGTATTGGTGAGCCCCGCCGTAAGCGGATAGACCGGCTCGTGGACGGGGAGAGGAGCGTCGCTCGCGCCATCCGCCTTCACCACGTGATCGGGATGCGGCATCTGCAGCCAGCCATCGTAGGATTCGAGCTTGCCGGAGACGATGCGGCGGCTGCCCACCGGCAAGAGACGCTGCAAATAGAGGCGGTCGGAGTTGAAATAGACAAGCTCGAGCGTACCTGAGGCATCTTCCACCAGCACGCGATAGGGCGCGCGGCCTCCGCGCCGCCCGCCGCCCGGACGATGCTCGGCGACGGTGACGGCAAGGGTAGCCAGCTCGCCCACTTGCGCATCGGCAATGTGCGGGGTGAGCGCGCGGTCGATCACGCCCGTCGGCAGATGCCAGAGGAGGTCGATCACCCGCGCATGCGCGTCCCGATGGCTCGGCGCCAGGAGCTTCTTCAAGACGCCTTCGATCCGGGGTCCGACCCCCGGCAGGCTGCGCGCAGGCGCGAACAAAGGATTGAGACGTGCAGGCCGCATCACCCTTCCCGCACCCCCAAGCCCTCGCGCGGGTTCCCATCGGCGTCGACGCTTGACAGGGGCAAGCCAGACCGCGCATCAACGCCGCCGGTACAGGCTAGCCCCAAAAGGGCGAGCGCCTGTTAGGCGCGTTTGTGGCGCGCCCGTCAAGGATTGGCGTTTCATGGGTCCCGATGTCCTCCGATGAGCTTGCCATACGCCGCAGGCGGGCGCTCTACCGGGCGACCCATCGCGGCTCCAAGGAGATGGATTTCCTGCTCGGCCGCTTCGTCGCTCGGGAGGTGGAAGGCATGGGCGCGGCGGAGATCGGCGTCCTCGAACGCCTCATCGACGCGCCCGACCCGGACATCGCCTTGAGCCTGTTCGAGGGCCAGTCGCTCGGCGAGCCGGCGGTGGATGCGCTCATGCAGCGCTTGCGGCGTTTCCACGGCTTGGGTCAGAGCTAGGGGCACGCGCGAACATCATGGCCGAGACAAAAACCTCCTCGCTGCTCAAAGTCGAGCCCTTGCTCGAGCGCCCGCGCAGTATCGCAAGCGGCGCGCCCGAAGGCTTGGATGCGGCGCTGCTCGGTGCGCTTGCCCGCGCCTCGGCCGGATGCGTGGGCCACAAGGCCATCCTGCATATCGCCCGCGACGCCCAGCGCGTCGCCCTGCTCGAAGATGCGTTGCAATTCTTCGCACCGGACGTGCGGCGCGTGAGCTTCCCCGCCTGGGACGGCGTGCCCTATGACCGGGTCGCGCCCAATGCCGAGACCGTGGCGCATCGCATCGCCACCCTTGCCGAGCTCAGCAGCCTCGAGCCCGGCGACACGCGGCCCCTCATCGTGCTCACCACCATCAACGCCGTGCTGCAGCGCGTGCCGCCGCACGACTTTCTTGCCGGGGCCAAGGAACGCCTCACCCCCGGCGGCGCGACGCCCATAGCGACGCTGATCGAGCGCCTGGAAAGCCTCGGCTATGCCCGCGCCGGCACGGTGACCGACCCCGGCCAATATGCGGTGCGCGGCGGCATTCTCGACGTCTATCCGCCGGGCGCATCGCCGATACGTCTCGATTTCTTCGGCGATACCCTGGAATCCATCCGCGCCTTCGATCCGGAGACCCAACGCAGCCAGGGCCGCCTGGAGGCGCTGAACCTGCTCCCCATGAGCGAGGTGGCGCTCAACGCCGAAGCGCGCCGGTCCTTCCGCGCCCGCTATGTGGAGCTGTTCGGCCCCGCCACCGCCGAGGACCCGCTCTACGAGGCGATCTCCGCCGGACGCCAGCATCAGGGCATGGAGCATTGGCTGCCGCTGTTCCATGAGCGGATGGAGACGGTGTTCGACTATCTGCCCCAGGCCCGCATCACGCTCGATCCGTTGGTGGACGACGCCCGCGCGCGGCGCCTCGAGCAGATCAAGGATCATTACGAGGCGCGGGTGCAAGGGTTGGAGCGCAAGGCCTTCGGCGCGCCGCCCTATCATCCGGTTCCGCCCGAAGCCCTATTCCTGAGTGAGGATGAGTGGCAAACCGCGCTCGCTAACCGCCCGGTGGTGGCGCTCGATCCGTTCGAGCGGGCCGAGGAGGCGGCCGGCGCCGCGGTCCTTTCCTTTGGCGGGCGCCAGGGACGGAACTTCGCGCTCGAGCGCCAGACCGAGGGCACCAACGTCTTCTACGCGGTCGTGGCCCATGTGATGCGGCTGAAGAGCCAAGGCAAGCGCGTGCTCGTGGCCTGCTGGAGCGTCGGTGCCCGCGAGCGGCTGGCGGGGCTGCTCACCGAGCACGGCGTCGGCGAGACGCTGACCGTGACCTCGCTGGCCGAAGCCTTAGCCGCGCCGCTCTCGGCGACCCTCTTTGCCGTGCTGCCGTTGGAGATGGGCGTCGAGGCACCCGGGCTGGCCATCATCGGCGAGCAGGACATTTTGGGCGACCGACTCGTGCGCCGCACCCGTCACAAGCGCGGCGCCGACGTGCTCACCGAGGTGTCGAGCTTGAGCGTCGGCGATCTCGTCGTCCATGCCGACCATGGCATCGGCCGCTTCGCCGGGCTCGCCACCATCGAGGCCGCAGGCGAGCCGCATGATTGCCTCGAAGTGCATTACCAAGGCGGCGATAAGCTCTATCTGCCGGTGGAAAATATCGAGCTCTTGAGCCGCTATGGCTCCGATGAATCCGGCGTGCAGCTCGACCGGCTCGGCGGCGTCGGCTGGCAATCGCGCAAAGCGCGCATGAAGAAGCGCATCCGCGACATGGCCGAAAAGCTGATCAAGGTCGCCGCGTTGCGCGAGCTGCGCCAGGCGCCGATCATCACCCCACCCGTGAGCGTCTATGACGAATTCTCCGCTCGCTTTCCGTATGAGGAGACCGAGGACCAAAATACCAGCATCGACGCGGTGCTCGACGATCTCGCCAGCGGCCGTCCCATGGACCGGCTGATCTGCGGCGATGTCGGCTTCGGCAAGACCGAGGTGGCGCTACGAGCGGCGCTGCTTGCCGTGCTCGCGGGCAAGCAGGTCGCCGTGGTGGTGCCGACCACGCTCCTGGCGCGTCAGCATTTCCATACCTTCACCGAGCGCTTCCGCGGGCTTCCGGTCAAAATTGCACAGGCCTCGCGTCTCGTCGGTGCCAAGGAATTGGCCGAGGTCAAGAAGGGGCTGAAGGAGGGCGACATCAATATCGTCATCGGCACCCATGCGCTCCTCGGCAACGCCATCGAATTCGCCGATCTCGGCCTCCTCGTCGTCGATGAGGAGCAGCATTTCGGCGTGGCCCATAAGGAGCGTCTCAAGCAATTGCGTGAAGACGTGCATGTGCTGACGCTGACCGCGACTCCCATCCCGCGCACCTTGCAGCTTGCTCTGTCCGGCGTGCGCGAAATGTCGATCATCGCCACGCCGCCCATCGATCGGCTCGCCGTGCGCACCTATGTGACGCCGTTCGACCCCGTGATCCTGCGCGAGGCACTGTTGCGCGAACGCTATCGCGGAGGGCAATCCTTTTTCGTGGTGCCGCGCATCGCCGATCTCGAAGATGCGGCGGCTTTCCTCGCCGAGCACGCGCCGGAGCTGAAAGTAGGCCGCGCCCACGGCCAGATGGGCTCGCGCGAGCTCGACCAGGTGATGAACGCCTTCTACGACCGCCAATATGACGTGCTGCTCTCGACCTCGATTATCGAGTCCGGCCTCGACATCCCCTCGGCCAACACGCTGATCGTTTGGCGCGCCGACATGTTCGGCCTCGCCCAGCTCTATCAGCTGCGCGGCCGCGTCGGACGCTCCAAGATCCGCGCCTATGCCTATTTCACCATTGCCGCCGAGGCACGGCTCACGCAGGCGGCCGAGAAGCGGCTCAAAGTCCTGCAATCGCTCGATACGCTGGGCGCGGGTTTCATTCTGGCGAGCCACGACCTCGATATCCGGGGCGCCGGCAATTTGCTCGGCGAGGAACAGTCCGGCCACATCCGCGAGGTGGGCTTCGAGCTCTACCAATCCATGCTGGAGGAGGCGGTTCGCGCGCTCCGGGGCGGGGAGGGCGGCGTCATCGAGGACCAATGGTCGCCGCGCATCAATCTCGGCACCTCGGTGCTGATCCCGGAGGCTTACGTGCCCGATCTGCAGGTGCGCCTCGGCCTCTATCGCCGGCTGTCGCAAGTGGAGAGCCATGATGCCATCGAGGGCTTCGCCGCCGAGCTGATCGATCGCTTCGGCCCGCTGCCGCAAGAGGTGCGCCATCTTCTCGACGTGGTCGAGATCAAGGGGCTGTGCCGGCAAGCGGGCATCGAGCAGATCGACGCCGGTCCCAAGGGCGCCGTGATCTCGTTCCGCCATAAGAGCTTCGCCAATCCGGAAGGCCTCATCGCCTTCATCCGCGAGCAAGGCTCTGGCGTGAAGCTGCAGCCCGATCACCGGCTCATCTACTATGCCGACTGGGAGACACCCGAGGAGCGGCTGGCCGGCACGCGCGATCTTCTCAAGCACCTGGTCGAGATCGCCGAAAAGGTGAAGCAGGCGGCGTGAGCTCGTCTGCCGTTCCTCCACCGCTTGGCTGCCTTTCGTCATGCCCGGCCTTGTGCCGGGCATCCACGAATTTCTATCCGCGAGTGGAAGACGTGGATGGCCGGGACAAGCCCGGCCATGACGAGTCTGAACCAATGCGTTGGGGATTAGGGCCTCAAACTTGGCGCAGGATCTGCTCGCGCAGTACGCGGCCATGGCCCTCGCGCGAGATGAGTTTCACCACCACGAGCCGGTCGGGGAATTTGTAGGGCGCCACGCCGCGCGTCTCTAGAAACTCATGCAACGCCGCGAGCGAGATCGGCTGGTTGGGCTTCGGCACCACCGCCGCGAAAATGCGGTCGCCGACGATGGGGTCGGGCAGTACGAAGCAGGCGGCGTCGAGGAAGCCGGGAAAGCTCTGATAGAGCTGATCGAGCTCGGCCGCGGCGATGGAGAAGCCGCCATGCTGCAAGAGCTCGGGGTCGCGCTTGACTTTGAGCCGGTCAGCGTCCGGGCCTTCGACCACGGCGTTCAACCCTGTGCCGGAAAAGCCCTGGCCGCGGGACAATTGCGCCTGCAGCCCCGGAGCGCCATGCGGCACCACGGCGCCGCGCTGGAGAAGCTCGCGCGGACCGGAGCCGAGCCCGCGGCCGGGCCCGATCGCCGTCTCCAGAAACACCGCGCCCTCGCCAGCCTCGCCGCCGCTGCGAATGATGCCGCGGGGAAGGAGCGACGGATCGCTTTCCGGCGCGCGCCGCCGCACGAGCGCGGCAAGATCGCCGAGCGGGTAAAGGTCGAACAGGGGAAGGCCAATGCTGTCGAGATCGGGCGCGCCCCCCGCCAATTGCGCCGCCGACCAGACCAAGCCGGCGCGCACGAGCTTGCATTCGGGCGCGCGCAAGATGCCGTCCTCGGCCAAGGCCGCGAGGATGGAGCCAGGCAGCGCGGTAATCGTCGCCTCCGATTTGATCAGTTGCTCGACGAACACGCCGTAATCGAAGGGGTGGTGCAGCGCGAGAGTGGCGCCGCTGATCAGCCAAGGCATGAGCCCGAGGCTCAAGCCAACCACACCGGTGAGCGGGTAGGGGTTGAGGATGACGTCGCGGCTCGTGAGCGAGAGCGCAAGCACAGTCATCGCCCCCTGCGCCAGGAGATCGTCCTCGCTGCGGAACACAGGCAGGAGCGGAGCGTCGGTACGCGCGGTGAAGGTGACGAGGGGCGGACCGCCAAGCGGCCGCGCCTCGACCGTCGGCGTGTCCCCGCTCAAGCCGGTCGCCAGCGCCTCGTCGAGCGAAGTGACGCCGTCGGCCAGGTCGCGGCCGAAGCCGAGCACGTAGCGCACCGACATATGGCCGGCGGCGATCTCGCACAGCATCTCGGCCTCTCGCGCCGGCGTCGTGGCCCCGCCGCCGAGCAGCGCCTTGGGCGCGAGCGCATCGCACACGCTCTCGATCTCGAGCCGCCGCCACAGAATCGGCATCATGCAGACGGTGAGACCGGCGCGCCAAGCGGCGAGGATGGTCAGTGCCTGAAGCGCGACATTGGGGAGTTGAACGGCGATGCGATCCCCGGGCTCGAGCCCAAGCTCGATGAAGCTCTGGGCAAGCGCGTCGACCGTGGCATCGGCTTCGGCATAGCTGCAGGAACCGGTGCCGCCGCGGGCGAGCCCGTGCACATTGGGCGAGTCGACGAGCGCGCGCGCATTGGGCCGCTGCGCGGCGCGACGGCGCAGAAGGCCCTCCCCGGTGAGAGGGCGCTTCTCCTCCCTCAGGCTCATGTCGGCGGCGAGAGTGCTCATCGGGTTTTGAGCTTTTAGGGTGTTGCGGGCCGTTGCCCGTCTGCCGGCTCCATCCACCAGCTGTCGACACGATAGCCGTAGAGCGGCGTCGTGTCTGGCCGCTTGAGGTCATGCCAATAGGCGACCCATTGGCCCGGCAGGTGGAACAGTGGGATGACATAGTCGCCCGACAGGAGCACGCGGTCGAGCGCACGCACGGCCGACACGAAGTCTTCGCGCGTCGTGGCCGCCAAAAGCGCCTCGATCATGGCGTCGACCGCGGGACTGTGCACGCCGGCATAGTTGAACGAGCCGTCGGTCGCCGCCGCCTGGCTGCCGAAGCGAAAGGATTGCTCGTTCCCCGGCGACAACGAGACCGGCCAGAAATACTGGATCATGTCGAAGTCGTAGGTCTGCTTGCGCTGCTGGTATTGCGTCGAATCAACTTGACGGATTCGTGCCTCGATTCCTACCTGTTTCAGGGCTTGCGCGTAAGTGAGTAGGAGCCGCTCCTGAGCCCGTGTCACCGCCAGAATCTCGAAGGCGAAGGGCTCGCCAGTATCCGTCTTGACGAGCTTGCCGTCCTTGAGGTGCCAGCCCGCCTGCTCGAGCAGCTCGAGCGCCTCGCGCCGCCCCTCGCGGTTCTCGCCCGAGCCGTCGCTCACGGGCAAGGCGAAGGTGCCGTCCATGATCGACGGCTCGACCGCGTCGGGGTAAGGGGCGAGCAGCGTCCGCTCGCGCGCGTCGGCGGGACGCCCATGCGAGCTGAGATCCGAGCGGGCGAAATAGCTTTCAGTGCGCGCATATTGTCCGTGATAGAGCGTGCGGTTCACCCATGCGAAGTCGAACAACTGGATCAGCGCCTGGCGCACGCGCGGATCGGCGAAGAGCGGCCGGCGCGTGTTGAACACGAGCGCGGACATGCCGGCGGGCGTTCCGTCCGGCAGCTCGGCCTTGATCACGCGCCCGTCGCGCACCGCGGGAAAGTCGTAGCCTTGCGTCCAGCGCGTGGGATCGTCCTCGCCGCGCAGACTGATCAGCCCCGACTTGAAGGCTTCGAACATGCTCGAGCCGTCGCGATAATAATCGAAGCGGATGGTATCGAAATTGTACTGACCGCGATTGACGGGAAGACCGGCGCCCCAATAATTCGGGTCGCGCTTGAAAGTGATGCTCTTGCCGGGCTCCACCGCGGCGACGGTGTAGGGCCCGCTGCCGATGGGTGGAACGAGCGTCGTCTTCTCGAAGCTGTCCGCATCGATCAGGTGGCGCGGCAACACCGGCATCAGCCCCATGATGAGCGGCATCTCGCGGTCGCCGCTGCCGTCGAAGGTGAACCTGACCTTGCGCGGCCCCGTCTGCTCGGCCCGCGTGACCTTCTGGTAATAGGAGCGGTGATTGGGGCGCCCGTGATCGCGCAACAGGGCATAGGAAAAAAGCACATCCTCTACCATGATAGGCGTGCCGTCGGAGAATTTGGCCCCCTCCCGCAAGCCGAATTCGACATAGCTGCGGTCGGGCGGCGTCTCCACCGTTTCGGCGATCAGCCCGTATAGGCTGAAGGGCTCGTCATAGGCGCGTGCGAGCAGGCTCTCATAGACGTAGTCGCGTACCCCCTCTGACGAAGTTCCTTTTACGATCAATGGGTTGAGGCTGTCGAACGACCCCTGCACCCCGTACACGATGCGCCCGCCTTTGGGCGCCTGCGGGTTGACATAGGGAAAGTGGCTGAAGTCACGCGGCTCGAGCGGCGCGCCGTGCATGGCGATGCCGCCCGCCGCTTCCGCTCCCTGCGCCTCGGCGCGGCCGCCGCAAGGCGCCACGAGCAGCGCCAAGAGGAACAACGAAATAGGGACTTTCAACAAAGGGCGGGTCTGGCTATAGATGCCGTCGCGCTGCAGCATGAAGGCAAGCGTAACACGCCTCGCGACGGTCAACAGGGTGGCATCCTTGTGAAGCGGCGGGCGCGAGCGAAGGGTTGCGGCGGTCAGGAGAATTCAAGCTTAACGTTGAAGGCCAGCCACGCCTACGCCGCAATTCGGGTATTGACCCTAGGGCACGGGTAGGCGGGAAAACTGGGCCTAATCGCGCGCTGGAATTGCGCGGCCCGACCCGCGAAGAAGAGGAAAGGTCGATTATGGTCTCGTCGATGCATCGAGGGAAGAGACTGAGCGTATCTTTGGCCCGGGCCCTGTTGCTCACGGGCGCCGGCTGTTTTGCCTTGGCTGTTGCCGCGCCGCTCGCCATGGCGCAGCAAGCGCAGGCACCGGTCGCCAAGACCCCGCAGAAGACAACCCAAGCCCCTGAGACAGTCCCTCCGGCGGCCGCTCCAGCAGCCACTCCGGCCGCCGCAGGCGCCCCGGCAGGCGAAGTTGCACCGCCCGCGGGTCAGGAACAGGCCGCCTGGGTCAAGCTCTGCGAGAAAAGCGCCCAGACCGAAAACAAAGAGATTTGCCTGACCAATCACGAGCGGCTCGACGGCAATTCGGGCATGGTTCTCGTCGGCGCCGCGGTGCGCAAGATCGAGGGTGAAGAGAAGCAGCAGCTTCTGGTCAAGCTGCCGCAGGCGGCGTTGCTCGCCATCCCCGCCGGCGTGCAGATCAAGGTCGACGACGGCCAGCCCATCGCGCTCGGCTACACCTTTTGCTACGCCATGAGCTGCCAGGCCGAGACCGATCTGACCAAGGAGCTGTTCGACAGCATGCGCAAGGGCAAGCAATTGCTCGTTGCCGTGGTCAACCTGCAGGGCAAGGCCATCGGTCTGCCGGTGCCGCTTGCCGGCTTCGCCAAGGCCTATGACGGCCCGCCCGTCGACACGGCCAAATATCAGGAGGCCCGGCGCCAGGTGATGGAGCAGATCCGTCAGCGCCAGATCGAGCTTGCCAACAAGGCGAAGCAGGGCGCTCCTGCCGAGGGCCAGGCGCAGGCAGGCGGCGCGGCCCCGCCGGCTCCGGCGCCCAATGCCACGGCACAGCCGAAGACGCCGGCGCAATAAACGCCGCTCGCTGTTCGCTTAAGATCAAGCCCGCGCTTCGGCGCGGGCTTTCGTTTTGGACTGGTGCCTGCATCCGCGCTCAAACCGCCGCGCGATGGCTAGGGTCAGTGCTCCTGCAAGAAGCGGAAGCGGAAGATGCCGTCGCGCAGATCCTCGAACAGTTCTGACACTTGCGGATGGCGTAGCGGCTCGTCGGAGGGATCGGGCTCGAGATTCTGTTCCGAGACATAAGCGATGTATTCGGTGTCGGCGTTCTCCGCGAGCAGATGATAGAAGGGCTGGTCCTTCAGCGGCCGCGCGTCTTTCGGAATTGAGCGGTACCACTCCTCGGTGTTGGCGAAGGTCGGATCGACGTCGAAGATCACGCCGCGAAACGGATAAACCCGATGGCGCACCACCTGGCCGATTTGAAATTTGGCGTCCCGCTTGACGAACATTGCGAAAGGTCCCCTGCGAGTCCCTTTTCCCAATAAGAGCGAAGAGCGGCGGCACTGTCAACGCCGCCCCGTCTTTGCCTTATTCGGTCACGACCAGCGCCGATTTGACCACATGAACTGCTCCGGCGCCTCGCGAATCCAGACTTCGAAATGGCGCTGGATCGCTGCCGTGATGGCGCGTATGTCCTCCGCCTGGTTGGCGGTGCGCGGGATTCTGAGCTCGTTCACATTGACGTCGAAGCAGGCGCGCTTGCCGATGCGGACGCAACGGCCGATCCAAATGCGCGCTCCCACCCGCCGGGCGATCATCGCCGCGATCGGCATACTCTTGGCGGGATAGCCGAAGAACGGCACCGCGATTCCTTGCGCGTCGTAGAGGTCGGAGATGAAGCCGAGCCGGCCGCCTTGGCGCACATAATCCATGATCAGCCGCGCGGTCTTCTGGCCTCCCTCGTTGCCTGCCGCTCGGCGGCTGCCGAACAACCCACCGGGGTAGAGGTCCTTGCGCTGCGCCCGAAGATAGCGGTCCACATAAGGGTTCTTCACCAGGCGATAGACGCCGGCGGGCCTGACGCCGGCAAGGGTGATCGGCCACATGCCGAGCTCCCAATTGCCCATATGCATGGTGACGATGAGCACCGGCCCCATCTTGTCCTTGTAGCGCTGAATGACGTGGCCGTTGGTGATGTGCAGCCGGTCGGGTTCTTTGAGGATGCGGTCGATATTCATGGTCTCGGCCATGACGCGGCCGAGATTCTCCCACATGGCGCGTGCGATGCGTTCCCGCTCGGCCGGCGTCTTGTCCGGAAAGGCGCATTCGAGATTGGCGAGTGCGCGTTTGTGCCGCCGATTATGGGGGGCGATCAGGCGCCACATTTTGCCGGAGATGGTCCCCGCTACGTCGATGGGAAACAGGCGCACGATGCCGATCAGCAGGCGCAACACGCCATATTCGAGCCGATAGCGCAGGTCGCGAAAGGGCGGAATGTCGGCAGCAGCTGGCGCAGCCATGGGCAGCGTCGTTCCTCGAGATGACGGAGTGAGTTTGGAAGGGCTCCTCCTGGCAAACCGCGCCGATCCCGTCAAGTGCCGCCCCTAAAGCCCACCAGCCGGGCGCATCAGGCGCGGCAGCTCGGTCGGAGGCTGAAGCCCCACGCGCATGATCAGGCGGCGCAAGGGCCCGATCCGGTTGAGCCCATGGGAGAGGAGGGTACGGGCGGCTTGGAGCGGCAGGAAATCGCTGAGCAGCGAGCGGCTCAAGAGATCGACGCCGAAGGTGCGGGTGGCGATGTCGACCCGCCGCGCGCCCCCATAGGCGGAAAGCACCCTATCGCCCCCTGGATCGGCGCCCTGCGCTTTAGCCTCCGCCACGCAATCGGCCAGCGCAGCCGCGTCGCGAAAGCCGAGATTGAGTCCCTGCGCTCCGATCGGGGGCAGGATATGGGCTGCCTCGCCGACCAGCGCGGTCCGCCGGGCGGCAAGCGCATGCGCGCGCAAGCCGATCAAGGGGAAGGCCGCCCGCGCGCCGACCGTGTCGATTCCACCGAGCACGCCGGCGAGACCGTCCTCGAGTGCCGCCTTGAACTGATCGGAATCGAGCCGCATCAGCCGTTCGATCTCCCCGGCTCCGCCCACCCAGATGAGGCTCGACACCTGCGGGTCCGGCATGGGCACCGTGGTCATCGAGCCGGCGCGGGCATGGAGTTCGGTCGAGGCGAAATCATGCGGCCTTCGATGACCGAAGCTCGTGGCGATGGCGGCTTGATCGCTGCGCCGCTCATCGACGCCGATACCGGCACTCTTGCGGCACAGCGACTGCCTGCCGTCGGCGCCCACGACGAGGCCAACCTTGAAGACCTTGCCATTGCCGCACAGGACCCGAACGGCGTCACCGTCAGGCTCGAGGCGTGCGACGCTTGCGGGCTCGACGGCACGCAAACGCTCGAGCGCCTGGGCATAGAGCACCCCGACCAGCGCCGTATTGGCGATGTTGTAGCCGAAGGCGCTTAGTCCAAGCTCGCTCGCGGAGAAGGTTATGTCCGGCGCGCGAAGCAAACTCTCGGACGCATCGACGATGCGGATGGCCTTGAGCGGCGCGGCCTGGTCGGCGAGCGCGTCGAACAGCCCAAGCGCCTTCAACAATTCGATCGAGCTTTCGAGCAGCGCCGCCGTGCGCGTGTCGCCGCCGCCCTCCCGGCGCGGCGGTGGCCCGATCAGGGTCACGCTTGCGCCCACATGGGTCAGAGCCAGCGCCGCGACAAGGCCGGCGGGACCGGCCCCGACCACGGCAATCTCGCTCAGTATTTCTTCCGCCACTTTGGTCTCCGCGCGTGCTTCACAAACCGTTTGGCCCTAGGCTCGAATGGCGGCCGAGCCTATCGCCGCCGCGGCGACAAGGCCCGGCCTTTTTGCCACAGTCTCGACGGCATGCGCGTCCCCGATTCGTTTCATCCCGGTTTTGCGCCGCTCCCGAAAAGCGGTTCTAACAAACTGGGAAATAAAGAAATCCGGGCTGATTGCCAATTATGACCTGTTCGCTAGCGTCAAACCAATCGGGCCGCCGCCCGAAAGACGAGGGACAGGGGACCGATCATGGTCAGGGACGCGAGTTTCCGCCGCCGCCTGCTCCCGGTGGCAGGCGCCATGGTCCTCGTCGCCGCCCTGAGCCACGCGCCGGCCAAGGCCGCCGATTTCGGCGGCGATTGCTGCGCCGATCTCGAGGAGCGCGTGGCTGAGCTCGAGGCCACGACGGTGCGCAAGGGCAACAACAAGGTCACCGTGACCCTCTACGGCCAGGAGAATCACGCCGTCCTGTTCTGGAATGATGGCGTTGAGAAGAATGCCTACAGCGTCGACAACAATTACGAATCCTCGCGCTTCGGCATCAAAGGCTCGGCCAAGATCACCGGCGATTGGTCGGCCGGATATAGGCTTGAGGTTGAGCCCACAGAGGCGAATTCGGTGCGCCTCAATCAGTTCGACGATGACAACGCCGGCGATCCGCTCGGCAAGCTGAACGTTCGCTGGTCGCAAATATCCGTTAGCAACCAGAAATTTGGTGAGGTGCGTCTCGGCCTCACTGGGACGCCCATCTACAACATCACCAAGGATACGAATGTCAGTGAGCTCGAGGATACCATGCACTCCGACAACCGGATGGTGCAGGGTTTCTTCTTGCGAGCGAAGGACTCCCCCGCCAATGCGGAGGGGTTGTCGAAGGTGAAATGGCAGGACATTTCCCGCTGCTACGATTCAGGCAACGCCTTCGTCTGCTCGACCCGCAAGAACGGCGCGGCCTATTGGTCGCCGAACTGGGAGGGCTTCAGCGCCTCGGTCGGCTGGTTCGAGGACGACGAATGGGGTGCGGCGCTCCGCTATACCAGGGAATGGGGCGAGGCCTTCGAGGTCGGCGCCGGCATCGGCTACGCCGATATCCGCGACGAGCGCCTGCAAACCGCGGGCGGCGGTCTTGCCGGCTATCGGCGCGATTTCCAGGATTGGGCGGGCTCGGCATCCATCAAGCATAAGCCGACCGGCTTGTTCGCGTTCACCGCCTGGAGCTTCTCCGACACGGGCGACTCCAACGCCATTGGCGCCTTCAACGGCAAACGCCCGCCCGAGATGAACGCCTGGGACGTCCAGGTCGGTATCCAGCGGAAAATGCCATGGTTCGGGCTGGACAAGCTCGGCGCAACGTCTTTTTGGGGCGGCTTATCCAGAATCAATGACGGCTTTGCCGAAGGAAGCAGTGGCGTCTCCGGCACGACAGTCGTCTTTGACAACAACCCGACCACCAAGCTCGGGGCGGTTCCTGCCAATGGACTGATCAGTGCTTCCGCCTTTCCCGGCGCGTTGGCCCCAGGCAGTTATCAAATCGTCGGTTCTGAAGTGGATCGCTGGATACTGGCCGCAGACCAAGAGCTCGAGAAATCCGGCATGCATCTTTACGCCGTCTATCAACATTTCAACGCCGACATGAGCCTCATCGATCAGAACCTCGGTCACGTCCCGGTGCCGCTCGACGATTTCGACCTCTTTTATACGGGGGCACGCATCTACTTCTAGGGGCACTCCCGCCGCCCAATCCCTTGGGCGCCCTGAGCGGCCCGGCAGGCGCCTTCCGGACCGTGGCTGATCGGCCACAGATAACGGCGAAAACACGGCTGTCGTAAGGCTGTCATCAAAGCGTTATGGCTCCCCCAATAAAACGGGATTGCTCAACTGGTCATCCGACCGGCACGCATTTCACCGCGTGAGAAGCACGGAAGAACAGCAGGTAACGGCAGTTCTTTGAACGCAGTTATAACAAAGCGGAGAGGGGTCATGATCGGGGGATTGAGGGGCACCGCCAGCCGTTTGGCGATCGGTGCCGGGTTTTGCGTAATGGGGGTGGTGATCTTTGCCCAGAAGCCCGCGAGAGCCGCGGATCTTGGTGGCGATTGCTGCGCCGATCTCGAAGAGCGCGTGGCCGAGCTTGAGGCCACCACGGTGCGCAAGGGCAACAACAAAGTTACCGTCCAGATTTACGGCAAGGTCAACGAAGCTGTCCTCACCTGGGATGACGGCGCCGAGCAGAGCACCTACGAGGTGAACAACTACATGGAGTCCACGCGCATGGGCTTCAAAGGCTCGGCCAAGATCACTGGCGACTGGACCGCGGGGTACAGGCTGGAATGGGAATTCCGGCACGCGGATTCGCAGCGGCTGAACCAGTTTGACGACGACAACGCCACCGATCCCGCTGGATCGGTGAACGTTCGCTGGTCGCAGATGTATATCGCCAACAAGAAATACGGCACGCTGAACTGGGGTCTAACGGCGACGCCCAAATACGACATCACCAAGGACACCATGGAGTATATTTCGACCGAGAAGGGAGAAGGCGGCGGCCTCTCCGACACCTTGGTCCCGGATTTTCGCATGAACGACGCCTTCCGCTTGCGGGAGAAGGGCTTCAATAACGCTGAGGGGCTGTCGAGTCTGGCGTGGCAAAATATCGCCCGCTGCTATAGCGCGGGTGACCAGTTCAACTGCTCCACCCGTCGTAACGGCGTCTCCTATAACTCACCAACTTGGGCAGGCTTCAGCACCCAATGGGGTTACTTCGAAAATGATGTCTGGGGCGGTGCCGTTCGCTATCGGAACACCGATTGGGCCGACACCTGGCTCTTCGCCCTCAGTGCCGGCTATGAGAACATTACCGACGAGCGTCTGCAAACTGCTGGCGGCGGCTTAGCCGGCTTCCGGCGCGACCTGGATGAGTGGGCAGGCTCGGGCGCTCTTAAGCACAAACCGACCGGCCTTTTTATCATGGGCGTTTGGGGCGTCTCCGACTCCAATGACTCGAACGTTCAAGGCGCGTTCAACGGCCAGGGTGCTCCCCAGATGACGTCCTGGGACGTCCAGGGTGGCATTCAGCGCAGAATCGACGCCTTGGGGCTCTCCAAGCTCGGCGAAACGGCCTTGTGGGGAGGCTTCTCCCAAGTGCACGACGGCTTCGCTCCGGGCAGCAGCAGCGTTTCTGGCGTCAATCCCGTCCTCACCGGCGTCGCCACCGGCAGCCTGGGCACCAACGCCAGCATGCTGCTCAGCAACACGACCTTTCCGGGCATCGACGTGCAAACCCAGGTCACCGGCTCCAACGTGAATACCTGGTTCGTTGCCGCCGATCAGCAGCTCGAGAATGCCGCCATGCACATCTACATTGCCTACGAGCATTTCGAGGCCGATCTCGGTTTGATCGACAGCAACCAAAATCGGGTGCCGATCAGCCTGGACAATTTCGACCTCTTCTATGCCGGAGGAAGGCTGTATTTCTAATCCCCAACTGTCTCTGTCTGCAGCGACGAGGCCGCCCCTTCGGGCGGCCTTTTCTTTGTTCACCCGAAGGTCGACCGGGGAATCCGTCGTGGCAGCCGGGCCACAGTCCAAAATAAAAGTTCCGGATTCATCAATATTTAGAGGGCGTTAACACCAATCCAGACAGGCTTGCATTGACCCGACCACACCGTATCTTGGAGGGTGGAGATCGAAGCATGCGGAAGCCCCTTGCCGTATTGACCGGTGTGACGGCCTTGCTCTTGGCCGGCCCTGGGGTCGCGTTCGAGCAGACGCCGGAGGCGCCGCCCGCCGCCGCGGCAGCGGTCGCGGCACCGACCCCGGCACCCGCCGTCCAGCTCGCCACGCCGGCGGCCGGCGTCACCCAGCCGGTACCGGCGCCGACCGGGTCGAAGGTCTTTGGTTTCAGCATCCTGCCCAAGCTCGATTTCGGTCTCGAGCTTCTTTACGGCGACAAGCAGCAGCAGGACCTGCAACTGCAGCAGGGCGAACTGCCCGACGACAATGACGTCACCGTGCTCGGGAAGTTCAAAAAGCATTTCTAGGCCGCGGGCAGGGACGCGAACCCGCTTCTCCTCGACACGGTGGCCGCGAGCGCCCTCAAGCGTGATGCCCGCGCCACGGAACTTGCGCCGGTGACTCGCCGCTTCCTTGCCCTCCTCGTGCATATCCTGACTGCGTCGGGCGCGGGCCTGGCTTTGTTGGCGCTGCTCGCCGCGGCGAACGCCGACTGGCAGGCCATGTTCCTCTGGCTCGGCGTCGCGCTCATCGTCGACGCGATCGACGGACCGCTTGCCCGCCGCATCGAGGTTGCCACGGTCTTGCCGCGCTGGAGCGGCGAGCGCCTCGATCTCATCGTCGACTATCTCACTTATGTGGCGGTCCCGGCCTTTGCCCTGTGCCGCTCGGACCTTTTGCCCGAGGCATCGCGCCTAAGCGTGGGCATCGCCGTCATGCTGTCGAGCCTGGTGCCGTTCGCCGACCGGCAGGCGAAGACCGAAGAGGGCTATTTCTCCGGCTTCCCCGCCGTATGGAACATGGTCTGCCTCTATCTCTTCATCCTTGCCCCGCCTCCCTTCGTCGCCCTTGCCGTGGTCGTCCTGCTTATCGGCCTGACCTTCGTGCCGACGCTCTGGGTGCATCCGTTTCGCGTGCGGCGATATCGCCCGCTGACCATGCTCGTCACCGCCCTTTGGGGCGGGGCAGCCCTGTTTGCCCTCACCAAGCCGTTCCCGTCGCCGCCATGGCTCCAGCTGGTGTTGATCGCGACTCTTGTCTATCTCGTCGGTATCGGCGTAATGCGCTCCGTTGCGCCCCCCGCAAGCGGGCTGACGCCTCCTTAGGCCATGGACCGGGCCGGACCCTTGCGCTATTAGCTCAAGCGGCCGCGCGCCCCCGCCCAGCCTCAAACCCTCGAAGCTCTGAGCGATGCTGACCGACTGGCTGACCGATCCGCATGTGTGGGCGAGCTTCATTGCCTTGAGCGCGATGGAGGTGGTGCTCGGCATCGACAACGTCGTCTTCATCTCGCTCATGATCGCGCGGCTGCCGGCGCCGCAGCGGCTGATGGCGCGGCGCATCGGGCTATCGCTCGCGCTTCTCTTTCGTGCCGCCATGCTCGGCGGCATCGCCTGGTTCATCCACCTCACCCAGCCACTGTTCACGCTATTCGGCAACGCATTTTCCTGGCGCGACCTCATCCTCATTGCCGGTGGCCTGTTCCTGCTCGTGAAGGCGACGCGCGAGATCCACCAGGACATCGAGGGGGAGGAGGAAGAGAGTTCGACGAAAGTCATCGCCGACACCATGGTGTCCGCCATCCTGCAGATCGCTCTCATCGACATCATCTTTTCCATCGACTCGATCATCACGGCGGTGGGCATGGCCGACCATGTCGAGGTCATGATCGCGGCCGTCGCGGTCGCCATCCTGGTGATGTATTTCGCCGCCGAGCCGGTGGCCGCCTTCATCGAGCGCCATCCCACGACCAAGATGCTCGCGCTCGCGTTTCTGCTGCTGATCGGTGCCGCGTTGATCGCCGACGGCTTCGCCTTCCATATTCCACGTGCCTACATCTACTTCGCCATGGCCTTTGCCGGGGCGGTGGAGGCCTTCAATGTGGTCGCCTTGCGCCGACGGCGCCGTAAGGCCCGCGCCCGCTAACGCTAACAAGGGCACGTTCCTCAGCGCCTTAACTTTGCCTTGCAACTTTCCCGCCAGGGCCGCAAATCGACCGCTTTTTGACGGCGGTATTGGGCTCTCTCGTGCAAATTTTATTGAAAACAAGGGGAAGCAATGAAAATCGGAGCCTTCGTCCTCGCCGCAGGCGTCACGCTTGCGGGCATGCCGGCCCAGGCCGAGTTGATTTCGCTCGCTGGAGACGAGCTGCGTCAGGCCGTCACCGGCAAGACCGTGTATCTCAAGGTTTCAGGATTCGATCTGCCGATCCGCTACGCCGCCAATGGTCGCATGAGCGGGCGCATTAATGCGGTTGCCGCGAGCTTCTCGCGCGGCGATGGCAGTTCCGACACCGGCAAATGGTGGGTCGACAACGACCAACTCTGCCAGAAATGGTCGAGCTGGTTGGAGTTGAAATCCTATTGCTTCAAGCTCACGCGCGACGGCAACTCCGTGCATTGGGTGCGCGACGACGGCCTTTCGGGCACGGCGCGCATCAGCGGTTGACGCGGGCGCCAACGCGGGCGCCAACCGAAGACGCGCCAACCGAAGACGCGCCGGTCGAGACCATAAAGAGCGCCTATCCGGGCGGCTCTTCGCTTTTGATCACCCAGGACACGAGAAAATTGGGCTGGCCGCGAACCGGCCTGTCGTCGTCCGCGATCCACCGCTCCCGCCAGTGGGACCGGGGCAGGCCGAGCGGCGCCGCGGCGAGCGCGTCGGCGAGGCGCGCGGGCCACGGGCCGCCCTTTGCGGCAAAGAGGTTCGCCAGGGAATCGAGATCGGCGCCCCCGCACAAGCGGTGCGGCACGCGATCTCCGCGAAAATCGTGCCACCCTACGAAACGAATTGACGCGCCCAACGCGGTTGCAAGCCGGCGCAAAATAAAGAGATCGCTTTCGAGGGTGAGCCCCGCCACGCATGCCCCACGCGCGGCAAGGCGCGGCTCGAGCGCAGCGAACCAAAGGCCGCCGGCATCGGAGGCGAGCGAAAAGCGGGTCGCACCGTGGCGCGCGAGGCTCGCCGCAAACATCAAGCTCGCCTCGTAGCGCGTATCCGCCACGGCCAGCATCGGGGCGCCGCCGCCTCGCCCATGAGCCAGAGCGCGCAGGGGAGCGGAGCTTGCCACGCAAGCCGCGCCGCCGAGGAGCACGATTTCACGGCGGGTCATGGGGAGAGGGGAGGGCCGCGTCATTGGGCGTCAGGCTCCCGGTCCTTCGCCTCACGCAGGCGCTTGGGCCAGACGCCTTGCTTGCCCGGCGACAGGATGCCTTCCGGATCGAGCACATCCTTGAGCCGCTCATACATGCGCAGACCGGCATGGTCGCCAAAAGCGAATTGCGCCGCGACGAGATCCATCTCGGCGATATGGGCGCGATAGCCGCCGAGCCGGTTCTCGCTCGCATCCTCGATCAGCGCCGCGCCGAGCGCACGCGCCTGCTCCGCTTGCGCCGCATCTTGGCTGTCGAAGATGATCGAGGCCGTATTGATGAAGGCACGCGGCGTCGTGCTGGTCAGCCCGCAATAATGATCGAAGCCATGGGCGTTGAACAGCGCCGTGCGGCGGCGATAATGCGCGAGCACCCCCGCGCCCTGCATCGGCACCACCGGCGGGCACTCGATATGGGCGCCCGCGCCGCCGAGCCAATTGAGCGACATGAAATCGACGCTGGGAATGCCGGCCAGCGTGCGGTGATGCGGCAGAACCTCTTTTCCACGGGCATAATTGGCGCGCGTGATCTCCGCGTCCTGCACCGAGGAGAACGCTTTCACCACGCGCTTGAAATTTTCCTCGACGATGCGCGGCGCGCCATAGAGGCCGAAGCGCAAATTCCAATGCCCGATCCCCATCTTGCGGATCAGCGTCGCGATCGCGCTTGGCGGCATGGCGCCGTTGCCGTCATACCATTCGGCGCGCGTGCTGTTGCCGGCGGCGATGCGCACCCAATTGGCGATGGTCGCCGTGGGCACGGTGCCGTCGAGGCGCAGACGCCGCAAGATCTCGACCAGCGGAACGATGTCCTCTTCGCGCCGAAATCCCGCCTCGACCACGGAGATGGCCTCCGGCTCCGGCATGAGCCACATGCCGATCTTGGTGACGATGCCGAGATTGGATTGGAAGAACAGTCCGTCGAGCGAAGGGCCGAACGCACCTTTGTACAAAGCCCAGGCCGGATTGTCGGCCATGGCGCCCATGCCGGTGCGAAGCACCTCGCCGCTCGCCAGCACCACTTCCATGCCGCATTGCTGGGCGGCGTGATCGCCATAGGGCGTGTAGCCCACGCCGCGCTCGAGCGCATTACCGAGCACGCTCCCCCAACCCGGATCGGGGCAATCGATCATCAGCGGATAGTTCTTCTCGCGGATGAATTTGTAGAGCTCAAGATAGGTTACACCCGGCTCGACCATCGCGTAAGCGAGCTCGGGATCGACCTCGATCGCCTGCATGCGGCTGAGATCGAGGATCACCGAGCCGGCAAGGCAGGGCGCCGCACCGCCATAGGCGTAGTTCCGCCCGAGCGATACGGTCCATAGCGGCAGCCGTGCCCCACGCGCAATGGCCAGCACCGCCTGGATCTCGGCGACAGTCGCCGGAAGTACCGCGGCCGCGGGCGCAAAGCGCTCGCGCAAGCCCGGCGAATAGGGATCGAGATAGGGCTCGAGCTGATCCTCGCTCGTGCGCACGAAGGCCTCACCGAGCACGGCACGCAAATCCCGGCACGCCTGGTCGAATTCGGCGGCGGTGAGGTGAGGGGGTAAGGTCAACGGCTCGCTCTCCTTAGGAAATGGAGGCTCGGATCAAGGCGGACGGCCGTCGAGCAGACCGTCGCAATCTCCCGCGGTAAGGGCTAAAATCGCCCTTCAGCCCAATAATGGGCCTGGGAGGGAACACACAATGTTTCGGCTGACACCACCTAAGCAAGTGACTTTCTTTATCTCCGTCGTTGTGGCCCTAATCGCCGTGATCATCCATTACGCCCATGTCGAGATTCCGCATGTCCATAGCGGGTTCCTGATCCTGCTCATCGGCTATCTGGTGCTTCTAGCCGGTAACGTGCTTGAAGGTGTGTAGGTGACATGCGGGCGCCGATCACTAATCGGCGCCCTTTCCTGCATCGCCTGGCCTTAACCGTCCCGGCGCAAGCGCACCCGGACGAAACCGTGTGAATTAGGGATAACCCTGGAAACCGCGACCGCCATGCTGCCGCGGCGAAGCTTCCTGCTTATGCTAGACGTGCTCTCCCGTTATCCACTAGACGTCGAAACGTCCGGCGGCTCCAAGGGTGCCCAAGCATGACGAGATCCAGGGATTACGCGGAATCAGCGACGGCCGCTCTCTTGAAGCTTCTGCCGGCCGCGCCCACGGAGATCGATACCAAGGCTATCGCCAACGTCATCGAGCAAGCGCTCAATGATGCGTCGCGCGAGCAAGAAAAGCGGGAACTGCAGCGGGTTGCGGACGTCCAGGCATCGGCGCACGCGAGGCTGTCGCGCCTGCTCAATGCCTCGCCCGCAGTGATCTATAGCTTTCTGGCCAGCGGCAATTTCGAGCCCTCTTTCGTGAGCGAGAGCATCACGCGATTGTTCGGCTACAGCCCGCGCGAATATCTCGAGAACCCCGACTTTTGGCGGGAGCGCGTTCACCCGGACGATCTCGCTCGCGTGGAGGCCGAAGTCGATCGGCTTTTTCAAAACGGCAACCATTCGCTCGAATATCGCTTTCGCCGCAAGGATGGCTCATACTGCTGGGTGAACGATGAACAGCACATGGTGCACGACGCGAACGGGGAACCTCTTGAGATCGTCGGATCGTGGAGCGACATCAGCGCACGCAAAGAGGCCGAGGACGCCAATGCGGACACCCGCGCGCGCCTGTCGCTATTGCTCGGCGCCGCGCCCGCGGTCGTCTACAGCTTTGCCGCCGGCGGAGATTTCGCGCCCACCTTCGTCAGCGATAATATCCACGTCATGCTCGGATACCGGCCCGATGAATACATGAAGGACGCCGATTTCTGGCGAGGTCACGTCCACCCGGAAGATCTCGCCGGCATCGAGGCCGAACAGGCGCAACTGTTTCGGACCGGCCAGCATCTGGCCGAATACCGGTTCCGCAAGAAGGACGGTTCTTATTGCTGGGTCAGCGACGAGCAGCACCTCACGCGAGACCAAAGCGGTCGCCCCCTCGAAGTCGTCGGCTCCTGGAGCAATATCGACGCCCGCAAGGTCGCGGAGCAGGCTCTGCACGCTGCGCAGGCGGACCTTGAAAAGGCGACCCAGGCGGCGCTAGAGGCAAATGAGGCCAAGAGCGCCTTTCTCGCCAATATGAGCCACGAGATCCGCACGCCGATGAACGCCATTATCGGCCTCTCCCACCTCGCGCTGAAGACCGAGTTGATGCCACGCCAGCGGGACTATCTCGTCAAGATCAGGCATTCGGGCCAGCACCTGCTCGGCATTATCAATGACATTCTCGATTTCTCGAAAATCGAGGCCGGCAAGCTGCTGGTCGAAAACATCGACTTCGATCTCGACAAAGTTTTGGAAAACGTCGGGAACCTGATTTCCGAAAAGGCTTCAGCCAAAGGGCTCGAGCTGATCTTCGACATCGAGCCGTCGGTCTCTCCGTTCTTTAGAGGCGATCCGCTCCGGCTCGGACAGATCCTGATCAATTTCTGCAACAATGCGGTCAAGTTCACCGAGAAGGGCGAGGTCGTCGTCAAGGCCCAGCTCCTGGAGGACGGCGCGGACAGCCAGCTCATACTTTTTTCGGTCAGAGACACCGGGATCGGCCTAACGAAAGAACAGATCGGACGCCTGTTCCAAGCGTTCCAGCAGGCGGACGCCTCCACCACCCGGAAATATGGTGGAACCGGGCTGGGGCTCGCCATCGCCAAGCGATTGGCGGAGCTGATGGGCGGCACCATCGAGGTCACGAGCGAACTCGGCAAGGGAAGCACGTTCAGCTTCACCGCGCGGCTCGGCAAGGCTGCGGTGGCTCCGCGACGGCGTCTGCTCCAGTCGGACTTGCGCGGCCGCCGCGTCTTGATCATCGACGACAACTCGCAAGCCCGCAGCGTATTGTCGAACATGCTGACGAATTTGACGTTCGTCGCGGACGAAGCGCCCTCCGGGCACGAAGGCATCGAAATGGTCTCCAAGGCGGCCAAACAGGGGGAGCCCTACGAGATCGCCTTTGTCGATTGGCAGATGCCGGGGCTTGATGGCGTCGAGACGGGCAAGCGGATACTTGGCTTGCCGGAACTCGACACCCCGCCGCACCTCGTGATGGTCACGGCCTACGGCCGCGAAGATGTGATGAAGCAGGCCGAGGAAAGCGGCTTTGAGAATGTTCTGATCAAGCCCGTGACCTCCTCTATTCTGTTCGACACCGCCGTTGCCGCCCTCGGTGCCGAACATCAAGGGACCGAAAGCATCCAAGCCGGTCCCTCTTTCGACATCGAGCGCGCCCGCGGCGCGCGCGTCCTGCTGGTCGAGGACAACGAGATCAACCAGGAAGTGGCGATCGGGCAGCTGGAAGACGCCGAGCTGTTCGTCGACCTCGCCGAGAACGGCGCCGATGCCGTGCGCATGGTGCGGGAAAACGACTACGACATCGTGCTGATGGATATGCAAATGCCGGTGATGGACGGGATCGAAGCGACGCGCGTGATTCGTTCCGAGCCACGGTTCCAGACATTGCCCATCATCGCCATGACCGCCAACGCGCTGGTTTCGGACCGCGAGCTGTGCTTGCAGGCAGGCATGAACGACCATATCGCCAAGCCCATCGATCCGGACCAGCTGTTTGGCGTCATGCTGCGCTGGATCAAACGCCCCGCCGGCGACGGCGCGGCATCGGAGCGGGCCGCGTCCAGGGCGAAGAGCGGAGCCGCGAGCGCCGGCGATCCAGCCCCGCTCGACATTGCCGGCATCGACGTTAGGTCCGCCGTGAAGCGCACGGGAGGCAACCGGGAGCGTTATGAGACGCTGCTACGTCGGTTTGCGCAGCAGCAGACAGGGACGGTCGACGGCATTCGCAAGGCTCTTGCGGTTGGCGATGCGGCCACGGCAGAACGGGCGGCTCACTCATTGAAAGGCGCCGCCGGCACGCTCGGCGCCGCTGCGCTTTCCGAAGCCGCGGCCAAGGCTGAATCCGCCATCAGGACTGGGCAGGGCATCGAGGCGGCCCTCGCATCGCTGTCGCTCATCCTCGCCGCGGCAGTGGATGCCATTCGCACCGCCCTGCCCAAGGAGTCCTCGACCAATGGCGGCGGGCTCGCTTCCGCCGACCCTGGCAAGGTGGTCGAGCCGCTGACCCGGCTGAAGCAGCTGCTCGAGAGCGACGACGGTGAAGCCGCCGATTTTATCGTCGACGCCCGGCCGGATCTATCCGGGGTTCTCACCGGAGCTGAAATAGAGACCCTGAGCGAGCTGGTCGGCGATTTCAATTTCGACGGCGCGCTCAAATGCCTTTCGAGCATCGTCGAGCGCTTGGGCTTGCGGTTGAAAAGCCCATGAGCACTTCGGATCAGAAGCTGGTTTTGATCGTCGATGACACGCCGACCAATGTCGGGGTCATTTCCGGCGTGCTCAAGGGACTCTACCGCACGAAGGTTGCGACCAATGGCGAGAAGGCGCTCGTGCTCGCGACGGCGGCGGAAAAGCCGGACCTGATCTTGCTCGATGTGATGATGCCGGGAATGGATGGCTACGAAGTCTGCCGCCGGCTGAAGGCCAATCCCCTCACGCGCGACATTCCGGTCATCTTCCTTACCGCCAAGACCGACGCGGTCGACGAGGAAAATGGCTTCGAAGTGGGAGCGGTGGACTACATCCATAAGCCATTCTCCGGACCGCTCGTCCTCGCCAGGGTCAAGACGCAGCTCGCTCTTCAGGCGGCGCTCGCCCAGGCCCGCGACGCTCAGAATCAGGCCGATGAGCTCTTGCATGCCTTGCTGCCGAAAAAGGCGGCCGACGAAATCCGCAGCATCGGCACGGTGATTCCGCGGCGTTATGAAAACGTTGCCGTCCTCTTCTGCGACGTGACCAATTTCACGTCCTATTGCGACAAGCACGAACCGGAGGATGTGGTCTCACGGCTCGACGCGTTATTCGTCATCTTCGAACGGGTTACAGCGAGACACGGGCTCGAAAAAATCAAAACCATCGGTGACGGATATATGGCGGCCGGCGGGCTGCTCCACCAAGTCGACGATCCCATCGGGGCGGCGGTTCGCTGCGGTCTCGAAATGGCGTCGACTTTGATCGACGCCCATCTCGGTTGGGAAGTACGGGTCGGTGTTCACGCCGGACCGGTGGTGGCCGGGGTCGTCGGACAGGAGCGCTACCAATTCGACATCTGGGGCGACACGGTCAATGTCGCGGCGCGCATGGCGGACAAATCAAAGCCTGGAAGCGTGGCGGTCACCAAGGATGTTTGGCACCAGGTCTCCTCCCATTTCGAGGCCGAGGACCTCGGGGAATTGGACGTCAAGGGCAAGGGCGCGATTTCGGTGTTCGGCATTCGGCCGCGGAAGGCATGACGGCGAGCCATCCAGCCATACGCTCCGTTGCTAATCGCCACAGCCCTCCGGATCGCGCGGGGAAAGCGAGTAGTCGCATGGCGTCCAGTACGGATCTGGCCGGTAAGGTCCGTCGGTCGGGTTGTGTACGCACGCTCCGCCCTGGCCGCGGTGAAAACCCGCCCCACATCCTCCACTAACTTCCGCTTTTCTGGTCATCCTTGCGTCCCGCTGGTGCTCGAGCGCCATGGCCTGCGTCGATGTTGCACTGGCCAAGGCGAGCACCGCAACGAACCACCTAAGCAATTTTTCCTCCATGCAACCGGAGCAAAATACGAATGCGCAGGACCGATATGGTTCGACTAGCGCGACGCTTCCCGCGATCCGGCACGTCTCGTCTTCCTGAGCATTTTAGCCGGACTAACTTGCTTGCGCCGTCTCAACAAGTATCGGGATCAGTTCCTTGCGGATTATCCTGATAGCGTCCTCGACATTAGTCCGATCTGCGTTAGGGCAGTCGTCCAGATCATCCGCAGCGTCGCGCAACATGACAGCGGCGTCAGCTTGAGTGATCATGTGGCGCACGAATCAGCCGCATGAGGATCGCGGTATTCGCCAGCGGTAGGCAGTCGACGGTTTTCCATCAAACATGGGAGCGTCCTCCTGCGAGGCACGTCCGGGAGCTTAGCAGAAAAAGAGCACGAGACCGCCGGCCGAACCGCAGGGGCGGAGGCGCGAGCGACGGCTGAAACGTGAGACGGGTCGTCCTACTCGTCCCCGTAATCCTCTCTGTTTTTAAGCGTCCACAGCAGCCACGACAAAACTGAGTCGATGAAGCTGACGCCCTAACGCCCTTTAGCGGATGAGGGAGCGGAATTGGTCGGGGCAACCTCGGCCGATGGGACACAACGGAAGCGGACTTCATTGCCTGTGTCCGGCACAACAAAAAGTGCCTGTCCCTTCGCGTGGCAGTAATCACCTGCCTTACCGACGGCCTCACTCATCACTGTGTTTGTGGTGGTATAAGTGCGAGGGTAGCTAATGCTGTAGGTCCCTCCTCCTAGGTCCTGCACTTGCCCGATGGTGGTAGTGGCGCAGCCCGCAAGGGTGGTGAGGCAGGCCCCGATCCCCAAGACGATACGAGCGTTGGCCATCAAGGTGCTCCCCCACCGAAACGATGGCATGGGGATGCAGCAAAAAATGGGCGCCGGCCGGGAAGCCGACACCCCGCAGGCGATAGCGGGGTAGCGCGTCCCGCTGCTCGCCGAGCAGCCCGGCCTTGCCGACGCGAGCGCGGCCCTCCAACTCTATGTGTGGAGGAGACGCGTGCCCAATCGCAGGCGAAAATGCTATGGGGGGAATTGGTCATCGGGGGGGAATTGGTCATCGCAACACCTCCACGGGTTTGCGTTGGCAAGTCGCGGCAGTCGGCATTCGTACTCCCGGCCGCCGCGCGCACCGGGGGCCCGACCCTATCAAGCGCAACAGAGTTTGTGGGGAATGGAGTGGGCGGTAACGCGCAAAACGCACAACTGGCGGA
This sequence comes from uncultured Alphaproteobacteria bacterium, assembly GCA_963820115.1. Lineage (GTDB taxonomy): Bacteria > Pseudomonadota > Alphaproteobacteria > Rhizobiales > Methyloligellaceae > Methyloceanibacter. The sequence continues at coordinate 140,403 of CAWFYP010000003.1, read as the reverse complement.
TGGGGAGGGATTCGAACCCTCGAGACGCGTGAACGTCTGCCGGTTTTCAAGACCGGTGCCTTCAACCACTCGGCCACCCATCCAGCGTTGAAAATCAAAGCCCCTGTGGTCCACAATCCACGTAAATGGTACCCGATTGGTACCGCCGTCAATCAGCCAGTGCCGAGCGCAAGGCTGCGTCCATGACGGCGGCAGCGCCTTCCTGCTGGCCTGGCAAAAGGTGGGGGTAGATGTTCAGTGTAACAGTCGGGTTCGCATGCCCGGCTCGAGCGGAGACCACATGAACCGGCACGCCGCTCCGCAGCAAGTGAGTTATGTGTGTGTGCCGCAGTCCGTGGAAGGTGACATGCGGCAACTTGGCAGCCGCGACCTCTCGGCTAAATGCTTTGGTGAAATGTGACGGGTCCCCGTGGCGCCAGCCGTCACGGCATAGATGCTCGATAAAAAAAGGGCCCTAAGGGCATGGATTTGGTGAATTCCCCTACCACGCCAACCAATTTCGAACTGAAAGTCGGCCAGTAAGCCGCCCCCGACTAGACCCCCCACGTTGAACCCGTTTCGGTTCCCACTGTTTCCGAAAGGGAGAAGGCCGCAGCATGCACTGCGGCCTTGCCCCAACCGGAAAGCTGGAGTTACCTACGCCAATACCCGGCAGGTGTTAGTAATAGCGATAATGGTGATTATGGTAGCTGCGATGATTGTAATAGTGGTGATTGTGGTGATAACGATAATGGTGGCGGTGGTAATAATATGCCGAAGCGGGCGTCGGCGCGACCGCGCCGAACAGCAAAGCTAGCCCTACGGCACAGCAGATCAACAATCGCTGCATGGGATTTCCTTCCTTGTTAGACCAAGACAGGTCGGTTCCGACCCGATGCTGCAAAGCGATGCTCGCTGCATCGGCTTCACATTGACCAGCATCAAAGAAAGGTCAAGACACTTCCGCCCCTTCCGGTCACTACCACGGTGGTTGCTGATAGAGCGATTGGGGCTGCTTTCTATCGCAAGCGACTTATCGCCTTTAGCTCGACGCTTTGTTTTGCCTTCTCTGCGCACTCCGCGTCTGTGAGCAAACATGTGCAGAGAGCCATTAAGAAGTGAGAGCGAGTTTTGTACTCTGCCGCAAAGTCTCGGTTCTCCTGGTCGCGGTCTTCATCTGTGCCCCTCGTCGTAACGGGGGTGACGAAGTCCTGCGCTCTCTCCTGAATTCCCCTCGGGTCTAGACAAGCCGGTTCTCGGAGTCCCGGTTGTCAATCCGATACGTTGCTTTGCCGTCGCGCTCTATGGGCCACACCGGTCTGGCACGGACCTCGATAGCTATGAGCGTGTCATGCTAACTCGCCTCGCCAATGATGCTGCTGCCGCATACGCCGAGCTAGAGATTGAACGGTTGCGAAACACAGTCGCGAGTAGCGGCACCTGGAGCCCCAGGCGAAGCCGCCGTTCCCAATTGGGATCGGAGAGCCTTAGAATATATCGGAGAGCCTTAGAATATATTGTACGAGGAAGTGGGAGGCCCGAGAGATGCCCCTAGCTCGGCCACGGACAGCAATAGTCGCCGTGCTCGCCCTGAGCGGTTGCACAGCGTCCACTGAAGGTTTTGAGGGCCCCCTCGATCCTGTCACCTTATCCCCAGCGCAAATTAAACTTGTCCAGCAAGGCATCGCCAAAAGTCTAAAAGACCCAGTCTCCGCCGGTCTGGTTTCCGGTTATAGAGCGGGCTCCAATTCGAACCATCAGATAGCGGTCTGCGGGAACGTGAATGGAAAGCAATTTGTGGGGCTATTTTTTCTAGAAGCCAATGGCTCACCGGTATTCCTTCCCATGATGATTGGCGGCACCGAGGCGGAAGACGACATTGTCAATCGTAACTGCCGAGCTGATGGCATTTACCTAGACGCTCAAGGCAACGGTTCGAGGTCAAGGGCGAAGTAAGGGCGCCGAGCGAGATGTAAGCGCGCAGCGCATCGAATAGCGCAGGCTCGATTTCCAAGCCGTCTCGCTCGCCCTCGATGAAGTCGAGCGCGGCGATCGCGTCGGCGGCGGTGACGATCGGCGCCGCCATAAGTTCCTCTGCGACCTCAAGCCTGCTTCAAGGTGTTCGGCCGAGAGATCGCCCAATGTGGCGTCGAGGGCGTCCTCCCGGGTCCTATAGCGGTGATAGAGCGCGGCAACTGTATCATCGGTCATTTCGCATTCCCTCCATTGTGCGGTTGCCGCCCGAATTGCCGCCCAAAAATATGCAGGCTCTTTCTGCGGCAGAGTGCGCGACTGCCTTAAAAATAAGGAACTAGGCGGGATGGGAATGTATGGGAAAGCACCAGAAAGACAGGAGCCAGCGCTTTTCAAGACCGGTGCCTTCAACCACTCGGCCACGCATCCGAGCAAATTCGGGCCCAACAGCTTTAGGGTCGCTCCTTTCAGCCATTTCCGGTCTAGAACTGCAAGCGGTAACCGGGCATTAGTTTACCGTCTCGCCTGGTCGCCATGAACCTCAAGCCTGATCCCTTCGGCCGCGACGCCAAGCGTCCTTACCACATTCCGCTGCGCGGCTGGTGGCAGGTGGCTGAGCGCGTGTGGAGTGAGGCCCGCCGCGACAATCTTTCGGTCGTGGCGGCCGGCTGCGCCTTCTACGCGCTGTTCGCCATCTTTCCCGGGCTCTCGGCCATCATCTCGCTCTATGGGCTCACCGCCAACCCGGCGAGCGTCGAGCAGCATTTCGGCACGCTCGCCACGGTCCTTCCGGCGGAAGCCTATGGCGTTGTCATCGAGCAGATCCGCCGCATCGCTGCGGCCCCGGGCCAGTCGCTCGGCTGGAAGTCTCGTGGTGAGCCTGGCGCTTGCGCTGTGGAGCGCGAATGCGGGCACGCAGGCCCTGTTCGCCGCGCTCAACATCGCCTATGAGGAGCCGGAGCGACGCAGCCTGTTGCGCTTCTATTTCAGCGCCTTCACCTTCACCATCATCGGCATTCTAGGCGGACTGGCGATGCTGTTCGCCATCGTCTATGTGCCGGTCTTGTTTGCCTTCGCCGGGGTCTCGCAAGCGTTCGAGCTCGTGGTGAGCATTGCGCGCTGGCCCTTCCTCGCTTTGCTCGGGCTTCTCCTGCTGGCGCTGCTCTACCGCTATGGTCCCTGCCGCCGCGCCGCCAAATGGCACTGGGTGAGTGCGGGCTCGCTCATCGCCACCGCCCTGTGGCTGCTCGCTTCGGCTGCGTTCTCCGCCTATGTGGCCAATTTCGCCCATTACGACAGGACCTATGGATCCCTCGGCGCCGTTATTATCCTCTTGTTCTGGCTCTATATTTCCTTCTACATCGTGCTGTTGGGGGCGGAGATCAATGCCGAGCTCGAGCTGCAGACGGACATGGGCACGACCGTGGGCAAGCCGAGCCCCCGGGCCAACGCGGCGCCTTCGTCGCCGATCACGTGGCGGGCGGTCCGGGGGGCGCAAAGCGGCCAATAAGCGCCGTTACTCGCGACCCGGCAGCGGCCAAGCCCGGGAATGAGTAGGATTGACCCGAAAGCGGGCGTCGCCCTCGGGATGGTTGGAGTAATGTCTAGATGGCTTCCGTACATCTCGCCGACGTTTCCGTCAGCTTTCCCATCTACAATTCGAGCAGCCGCTCGCTGAAGCGCAGCGCCATGTCGCTCGTAACGCGCGGCCGCACCGACCCCAGGGGCCGCATCAGCACCAATCGCAGCCACCGTGTCTCGGTGCACGCGCTCGATCGCGTCCACCTGACCATCGAGCATGGCACGCGGATCGGCCTCGTCGGGCGCAACGGCGCCGGCAAGAGCACGCTGCTGCATGTCATCGCCGGCATCTACGCACCCGAAGCGGGCGAAGTGCGGGTGGAAGGAAAAATCGCCACGCTCTTGGGCGGCAGTCCCGGCATCGATCCCGAGCTCACCGGCCGCGAGAATATCGAGCTCCGCGGTCTTTATCTCGGCCTCAACCGAGCCGAGATCGACGAGCGGCTCGAGGAGGTGATCGACTTCACCGAGCTCGGGGGGTTCATCGACATGCCGCTCCGGGCCTATTCGGCCGGCATGCGAGCCCGGCTCGACTTTGCCATCTCGACCTCGATCGAGGCGGAAATTCTCCTGCTTGATGAAGGCCTTGGCGTCGGTGACGCAGGTTTCATCGAGAAGGCCAATGAGCGGCTGGAGCGTTTGGCGACGCGCGCGGGCATCGTCGTTTTCGCCTCCCATTCCGAGCAATTGTTGCGCAAGCTCTGCACCCGGGCAGCGCTGATGCAAGCCGGCCAGATCCGCGCCATCGGCGATCTCGACGAGGTGCTGGAGCGTTACCGGGAGTCGCTGGGGGCTTGAGCGGGGCGATCGAGCACATGCGGCCCGTGCCGCAACGCTTGGCGCGGGTCGAAGACGAGGAGGCGCGCGACCTCGCCGCCGCTCACGACGCGCGCGCGTTGCACCGCGCCGCGACTCCGCCAGATGCGGGGCCAGGCGCTGAAGCCGGCAACCAGCCCCGCCCAGGCCATTCCCCATTTGTCGCGTCCGCGCCGCAGCACCACGAGCGGCGCCACCACGAGCTGGAGCAGCAGGCTCGGCCACAACAGCGGGGCGGGCAGGTTCTTGACCATCACCCAGATGCGGTTGCGTTGGCTGTGCCAGATGAAGAAGTCGCTGTTTCGCCCCGCGATCGCCGAGCCCACATGCGTGATGAGGGCCTTGCGCACCTGCACGCACCGCTCGCCTTGGAGCCGCAGGCGGAAGCCGAGATCCACATCCTCCAAATAGCAGAAGAAGGCCTCGTCGAACCCACCCGCCGCGAGAAAGGCCCCGCGCGCGTAGAGCGCGCCGGCGGCGCAAGGCGCGAAGACCTCGCAATCGTCCTTGGGCAGCGTGGCAACCGGCGCCCCGGACGCGCCGCGCCACGCCGTGCCGAAGATGGAGTAGACGTCGCCGAAGCCGTCCACGCGGTCGGGATGGGCCGCGTCGATCTGGGTCGAGCCGAACATGCACGTGTCAGGGTAGCGTTCCGTGGCGCGGCGCAGCTCTTCCAGCCAGGAGGCGTCAGGTTCGGCATCGGGGTTGAGCATGGCGATCCACGCCGCGGTACCCGTCGCCGCCCCGCGATTGCTGGCCGCCGCGAAGCCGAGATTGGCGCCGGCCTGGTCGAGGCAGAAGCGGTCGTCGGGCAAGCGCAACTGCTCGCTCGAGCCATCCGAGGATCCATTGTCGACGATGACGACCTCGAAATCGGCCAGCGTCTGGTTGGCGAGCGCATCAACGCAGCGTTGCAGCAGCTCCCCGCTATTGTAATTGACAATGACGACCCGCGCCCAAGGCGCCGTGGAGCGCATGCAAACTCCTTAATTTCAGCCCCCGCATTTCAGCCAGAATCACATAAACTCAGGCGCCGCCGGACCGCCGCATCTCGCCTATAAGTTGTTCCGGTGCCTTGAGCCAGCACCTCTTGCCCCTATTCGCGCCCGCGGCGCGGGACCGATTGAACCACGAGCAAGAGCCACGACCGCGCCACGACCTGCATGAAAGTCCTTCTCCTCACCCGCTATGGCCGCACCGGCGCCAGCAGCCGGCTGCGCTTCCTGCAATATCTCCCCGGCCTCGCTGCCGAGGGCATCGAAGCCCATGTCGCCCCCTTTCTCGACGACACCTATCTGAAAGAGCTTTATGGCGGACACCGTCCCTCTTTGCAGCGGGTGCTCACTTTCTACTCTGCGCGCCTCAAGGAACTCGCGCGGGCGCGCAAATTCGACGTCGTGTGGATCGAGAAGGAAGCACTACCGTGGATCCCGGCCTTCGTCGAACTGCTCGCCTTGCGCTCTGCCTCCCTGGTGGTGGACTTCGACGACGCCTGGCATCTCCGCTACACCGAATCGCACAATCCCGTGGTTCGCTTCGCCCTTGCCAACAAGCTGGGCCACATGGCGCAGCGCTCCGACACGGTGATCGTGGCCAACCGGTTCCTGCAAAGCTGGGCCGAGGGCGCCGGGGCCTCGCGTGTGTGGTGCATTCCGACCGTGGTCGACCTCGCGCGCTACGCGGCCACGCCGCTTCCGCCGCCGCGTCCCTTCACCATCGGCTGGATCGGCACGCCGGAAACGGCCCATTACCTCGACACCATCCATGGCGCCTTGCGGCAGGTGTTGGAGCGAAGCGATACGCGGCTCTTGCTGATCGGCCCCAGAAACTTGCATGCGGATCTTCCCAATGTCGAGACGCAACCCTGGACCGAAAGCAGTGAGACCACGCTCCTACAGCGCATTCATGTCGGCATCATGCCGTTGCCGCACGGCCTGTGGGAGTATGGCAAGTCCGCCTACAAGCTCGTGCAATACATGGCCGCGGCGCGGCCGGTGGTGGCGTCTCCGGTCGGTGCCAATGTGGATTTGGTCAAGGAGGGCGTGAATGGTCTATTTGCGAGGACCGAGCGCGACTGGGTGACGAGTTTGGAGCGGCTCCGCGGCGATCCCGACTTCGCCGCCGCTATGGGAGCGGCGGCACGGACCACCGTGGAGCGTTCGTTCTCGCTCCAGGCGACCTTGCCCAAGATCGTCGAGCTGCTCCGGTCGGCGGCCCGGCCACACCGAACCTAGACTTGGTCGGGCGCGCTTCGCCGCTGGTAGCGGCGGCGCAACAATCCTACCGCCACCACGAACAGCGCGCCGACGCCGGCGCCCGCAATCCACACCTGATGCGCCACGGCAGGATTGAGATGACCGGAGAGCAGCGGGTCCTTGGCGATGATCTCGCCGGCGATCCAGCCGAGCAGCGCGGCGCCGGCCCACACGACCACCGGAAATCGCTCCAGTAGGGCGATGACGAGGGCCGCGCCCGCCATGATCAGCGGTATGCTGCACGCCAATCCGAACATCAGCAGCGCATAGCTGCCGCGCGACGCCGCGGCAATGGCGATAATGTTGTCGAGGCTCATCACCACATCGGCGATGGCGACGATTCTCACCGCGCGCCACAGACTGTCGACCGGCTCGATGGCATCGGTCCTTCCGTTCTCTTCCTGGGCAAGCAGCTTGATGGCGATCCACAACAGCAGCGCGCCACCGAGGAGACGCACATAAGGCATCGACATCATTGTCGTCACCGCGCCGGTGAAGATGACCCGGAGCGTGATCGCCACCATGGTGCCGAGCACGACGCCCCACATGCGCTGGCGCGGCGGCAGCTTGCGGCAGGCGAGCGCGATGACGACGGCGTTGTCGCCCGACAACAGAATGTCGATCCAGATGATCTGCAGGACGGCAAGCCAAAAACCCGGTTCGTCAAGGGTCATGCTGAGGCTCCGTCCCTTTTCCCCGTAAGAGCTTCGCCAAAGGCGCCGGCGCGGTGCTTAACCTGTGCTGCCAAAAGCGGCAAGGACAAGACGGGATATAGTCCTTTAAAAACAAGTTTGAAGGACGGGGGGCAACGTTTTCCGCCTCTTTCGGAAGCTGGAGCGGCCACGGTTTCAGTCCGCGACAAGGCGTGTCCGATCCCTTATGCTCGTCTCGTCCATCTCGCAAATCGGCGAGCTTCGGTCAAGCATACGGGGAGATGCGATGCCAGCCCTCAATACGGAGTTCGTCAGCCCGCTTGTCGCTTTGATTGCCGGAATTCTCATTCTGCTCATGCCGCGGCTGCTCAATTATGTGGTGGCGATCTATCTGATCGTAATTGGCATCCTTGGACTTGCGCATCATTTCCAATAAGGACCGCAGCTAACGCCGTCGGGGCGTGCGCGCGAGCACCTGGAACCGCGTTCTCCGAAAGCCTATAGTCGTTCCTTCACGTTAAGAATAAAGGGGAGAACCCACCCCCGCGACCGGGGCGACCCGCGCCAAGGCATTGCCAGAAGCAACGCGAAAGGGCGCGATACCGCATAACCAAGGGGATCGGTCCCGCGGCATGTTGACGTTTCAATTTTGCAAGACGCTGTGGCAGGACAGTGTCGCGCGGGGACTTTGGGAGTACTCACGCAAGCGCACGGACAGCGCTTGAAGGAGGAATGGGATTCCATGTTCCGGCCGAGGCTGATCTTGCCTTGCCTCATTGCCGTCCTGTTACTTGCGCTCGCCGCCGCGTTCAGCGCCCGCGCGGGCGTGACCGACGATCCGTCGCCCGCGGCAACGCCCCCGACCTTGCCGCAAGAGCTGGTTGACGAAGGGGCCGCGGCCCGAGCCGAAAAGGACAACGCCAAGGACAAGGAAAACAACGGCGCCTATATATGGTCGGCGACGCGCAGCGGCTCGAGCCTGCGACTGCGGGGATCGGTGCCCTCCGAGGATGATCACCGCACGGTGCTCGGCATGGTCAAGGCGCACTTCCCCGATCTCGAGGTCGAGGACCGGCTCAAGGTCGCTTCCGGCGTCCCCAACAAGGAGCAATGGCTCGGCGCCGTGAGCTTCGGCTTGAAGCAACTTGCCCATCTCAAGCAGGGCTCGGCGCGGCTGCTCGGCGTGGGCCTGAAGGTCGAAGGCGAGGCCCGCAGCCCGGAGGACTATGCCGACGTCAAGAAAGCGCTGACCGGCTCACTGCCGACCGGCCTCAATATCATGAGCGACAATGTCCGCCCCCCCATCGCCGACCCGTTCATTTTCACTGCCGACCTCGGCCCGGGTAAGGTGACCCTGGCCGGCAGCGTACCAAGCGAGGAGGCGCGCGGGCGCTTGCGCGAGCTGTCGCGGCAATTATTCTTGCGGCCGACGCTTGACGACCAGTTGCAGCCCGCCTCCGGCGCGCCCAAGGATTGGGATAGCGCCGTGACCGCGGCCTTGCGAGCGCTGAGCCTGCTCGTATCGGGCAAGATCGCGCTGTCCGGTCTTGCCGTCACCATCGAGGGCGTGGCCCCCGACAAGGGAACCGCCGCTGCCGTGTCCTATCAGCTCAAGCGCGACCTGCCGGCGCTGTTTTCCTCTTCCGAGAGCATCCGCTGGAAGACGGCGGAACTCCTCCCGCAGCTTAGGCGAGCGGTTCCTCGCGCGCATCAAAGACAACGCCGGCGAGACCGACGCGGAGGACGCCCCGCCGCGCCTCTTACCTCTGCTTGGGAGCGAATGAGGGCAGTCGATGCACCACTTCGCCGCCGATCTGTGGCTTTACTTTCTCCTCGCCTTCGCCGTCGGATTTGCGTTGGGCTGGCTCTGGCGCTGGCCGGTCCGGTCGTAAACCCAGTCCGCATCAACCATTGGGAGGCTGATGAGCAACCTTGCTCTGAGCGACGTCATTCTCTTGCTCTTTACCTTCGCCGCGGGTCTCGGGCTTGGCAGTCTTGCCCGCGCACAATTCGAACGGAACCTGCGGCGCGAGGCGCCAGCACGGCCCCGGCGCGCAACGAGCGTCGCGGCGAAGGTCCGGCCCGCGCCGAAGCGCAAGGCCACCGCCAAGCCGGCGACCGCAAAGAAACCCTCGCGCTCTAAGACGAGGACGTCGTCACGCGCCAAGCGAACCCGGCGCCCGCGCAAAACCAGCGGCAAGGCCTGACGGCTCGCTCAATCGTTGGCGGCGAGAAACGTCCCGATCGCCTCCACCGTCTCGGCTTCTTTCAGCAGGGGCGCATGGCCCTGGTCCGGCACCGTCAGCGTGCGCAGATTAGGATGGCGGTCGACCATCGCCTCGACCGTCTGCATGCTGAGCAAATCTGAATTGGCCCCGCGGATCACCAGCGCGGGAAAGCGGCCGAGCGCGATGAATTGTGGCCAGAGCTCCGGCACCGGCCGGCTCAGATCGACGGTGCCGAGCGCGCGCGCCAGCCGCCGGTCATAGCCTGGTGCCGGGCGCCCGTTCACCTCGTTGAAGGTCGCGCGCGCCTGCTCCTCCCATTGCCAGTCCTCGAGCGCCGGGAAAGCGCGCTCGTTCATCTCGCGCACTAGGAGCACGGCGTCATCCCAGCTCCGCGGCGCCGGCGTGCGCCCCACATAGCCCATGATGCGGGCGAGCCCCCGAGTCTCGATCACGGGCCCCACATCGTTGAGCACGACGACGCCCATGGCCGTGGGCCTGAGCACCGCCATCATCATGGCGATGATGCCGCCGCGCGACGTGCCGACGATGGCCGCCTGATGCAGCCCTTGCGCCGTCATGAAATCGAGCGTGTCGATGAGCTCGATGAAGGGCGTGTAATTCTCCCACACGCGGTCGTATTCGGAAGCGCCGCGCCCGCGATAATCGACGCAATAGACCGAACGCGGACGCTGCGGATGGTGGCAGAGATAGCTCGCGAGGTAATGAAAATCCCGCGCGTTGCGCGTGAGGCCCGGAAGGCAGACGACCGGGCGCGCACCCCCGTCGGCGACGGGATAGTGCCGGGCATGTAGCTTCAGGTCGTCGAACGAGGTGTAATAGATGTCTCGCCACAGCTCGTCATCGAGATCGGGCATGGGTGGGACAACCTTGGGAGCGTTTACGGACGGGAGGCGTTGGAGCCGACGACAAAGAGCCGCTCGCGGCTAGACCATGCGGCCAACCGCCAGCGCCACTAGTGTTCAGCAAAGTTCAAGCTGGAGCAAGCGCAAGCTCGGGCGGTCCGCAAGGTCGGGCGTTCAATCGGACTTCGCCTGAACCTCGTTGACGGCGGCGGTCGTCGGGCCCGTATCGCGCCCGCGATTGAGGTCCTGCACGAGTTGCAGCGCCTTCTCGCCGCCGTCGATCCGCGAGCGGTAAAGCTGCAACGTCTCCATGATCTTCTTCACATATTCGCGCGTCTCGGTGAACGGAATGCGCTCGATCCAATCGATCGGATCGGTGTGCGCGTCGCGCGGGTCGCCGAACAGCTTCATCCATTCCTGGACCCTGCCGCCGCCGGCATTGTAGGCGGCGAGGGCAAGGAAATAGGAGCCGGAATAGCTGTTGATCAAGGTGCGTAGATGCGCCTCGCCGAGCTGGATGTTGTAGGCGGGGTTGGTGAGCTGGGCCGCCTGATATTTGACCTTATATTGCCGGGCGATGGCCTTGGCGGTGCCGGGCATCAGCTGCATCAGCCCGCTGGCGCCGACCGGGCTCTTGGCGCCGGCGTTGAACTCGCTCTCCTGCCGCGACAGCGCATGCACCAGCGCGGGATCGACGCGATCGCTCAGCAGACTCTTGAATTCGGGCAGCACGCCGACCGGCAGCGCATAGTCGCCCACCGGCAGATCGCGGTTGAAAGCGATCTTGGCGAGGCGAAGGCTGATCTGCGGATTGCCGGAAATTTTGGCGAGCTCGGCGAGCAGCACGACCTCGCCCGGACGCTTCAGCCGGCGCGCGAGCGCCAAGTAGAATTGAGGCGTGACCCGCTCCATGTCCGAGGCGAGCGCGACGCCGATGGCGCGTACGGCATCGCGGTCAAGAAAGTGCTGGATGTCGGCCGAGGTAGGGGGCGGCGTCGGCGTCACCTCCAGATTGGCGGGTTTGGGATCGAGCGCCTGGCGGGCGAGCTGGCCGTAGAAATATTGCGGATAGCGCGCCCCGGCGTGGAAATGCAGGCTCGCCGATCCGCCATCGCCGAGCGCGAGGGCGGCGCGGCCGAGCCAATATTCCGACAGCGAGATGGCCTTCGAGCTCTTGGCCGCCGTGCGCGCGGCGAGCAAATGGCCGAGCGCGGTATTGGGCTCGTTGAGGAAGCGCAGCGCGATCCAGCCGGCGAGGAACTCCGCCTCGATATAGGCATCGCCCGAGATCGGCCCATGCTTGACGGCGATCTCGTAGGCAATGCGGGGCTGGCCGGCATTGAGCGCCGTGCGGCAGTTGAGGCGCCGCTCAATCCACCAATTCTCAAGATCCAGCAGCTGGTCGGGCTCGCTCGGCGCGTCGAGCAGCATCTTCCAGGCTTCCTCGTCCTTGTCCTTCCGCCGCAGCCATTGAATGCGGCTGAAGAGAAGCCCGACATCGCCATGGGTGGCGCTCGCCGGCAGCGCATCGAGCAGCTTGCCCGCATTCTTGCCGCGCTTCACCACGGCGATGCGCGCCGCCACCTTCTTTTGCTCTTCGGCCGGCAGGAGCTTGGAGATTCTGAGCGCGGCGTCGGTCTTGCTCTCGTCGTCGAGATAGAGCAGCCGATCGATGCGCGCACGATGGTCTTCGGGTTTCAGCATCCCACCGAAGCGATCGAGGATCTTCTTCTCCACCGCCGTATTGAGCTGGTAGTCGCGCCAGGCCGAGACCACGAGCGCGTGCGCCGCGGGCTCGTTGCCGTCCTTGAGGTAGGCGCTGGCGAGCGCGGCCTTCCCGGCGCCGGTGACCGGGGCTGAGCTCGCGAAATAGGCCTTGATCTCGTCGGGGCCGGCATTGGCGAGAAACAACGCCGTCTCGGCGCGTGCGCGCAGCTCCTCTTGACCGGGCCAATCGGGATTTTCGTTACGGAACAGCTCGATTGAAGCGGCGGAGGAATCGATGCCGCCGCTCCGATACTCGTACCAGGTGGCGAGCTTGCGGGCCGCCGGGTCCTTGATCTTCCCCATCGCCGCCTCGGCGGCATCGGTGTCACCCTTGTAGCTCGCGCGGAACGCGTCCTTGAGATTGGCTTGGTCGGCGGCGCTCAGCTGGTAATCGAGCAACGGCTTCAGGATCGACGCGAAATCGACGGCCGGTCCCGCCTTGTCGGCGCCCTGCATGGGCACGGAGGACGAGCGCTTGGGGTTCGGGTCGGGATAGGGGAAGTCGACACTCTTGGCCTCGGCCTGTGGGGCGGGCAGTCCGGGCGCCAGCGCCTGGTTGGGATTACGTTCGGGCAGCGGCAGCGCCACCGATCCCGTCGCCTCATCGGGGTGGATCACCGCCGCGATCGGCGTGGGCGGACGGTTTGGGTTGTGGTCGGGCAGGGGCACGGTCGCGGTCGCCGTCGCCTTATGGGGCGCGGCCTTGGCGTGGCGCGACTTCGAGGCGTGCGACCTTGCCGCGAGCGGCTGGGGCGCGACCAAAGCCGGCACGAAGCTCGCACACAGCACCAGGAATGATAGGGTCGTGCTTAAACGTTTCATCTCGTCGATCGGTACCGGGTTTTGCGATCCTGTCAAAAAACGAACAGGATTTCCCCCTAGCCGGGGCGCCGCGACGATAGGAGCAATCTAGCCTGCCCGCATTCACAATGTCTGAAAGAATCCGGCGGAAAAATGACTGCTGGCTTATTCGGTCGCTGCCAGCAGACGCTATCATCTTTCCTGCACGTGTACCGCTAACTCACCAGAAGCGCTTAATTTCCAGGCCGGGCGCTGGGCATTATGCCGGTCATATCTCGGATCAGCGCCCGATCGATCCTCCTTAATCTGGCGCGCTTGCCTCAGCTTGCCCGCTCAATCGCAAGACCCTATTGTCCGCCGTCCTTTGCCAACCTCAAAACGTCGCTGACCCCGGCCAGGAGCATATCCGGTGCCAATGCCGCCTTTTCAGGGCTCGATCACGGCCCTGATCACCCCCTTCAAGCAAGGCAAGATCGACTCGGTCGCCTTCCAACGCCACGTGGAATGGCAGATCGATCAAGGCTCGCACGGCCTCGTGCCGGTGGGCACAACGGGGGAGTCCCCAACGCTCAGCCATGAGGAGCATAAGCGCGTCATCGAGCTGTGCATCGAGGCGGCGGCGCGGCGCGTGCCGGTCATCGCCGGCACCGGATCGAATTGCACCGAGGAAGCCGCCACGCTCACGCGTCACGCCAAGGCGGCCGGCGCCGACGGCGTGCTCGTGGTGACGCCCTATTACAACAAGCCGACGCAGGAGGGGCTATACCTCCATTTCAAAGCCATCAACGACTGCGCCGACATCCCGATCCTCATCTACAACATCCCGGGCCGGAGCATCGTCGACATGTCGGTCGAGACCATGGCGCGAACTCGCCAAGCTTGCCAACCTCGTGGGCGTGAAGGACGCGACCGCCAGCATGGCGCGCGTGAGCCAGCAGCGGGCCGCGATCGGCAAGGATTTCATCCAGCTCTCGGGCGAGGACGCGACCGCACTCGGCTTCATGGCCCATGGCGGGCAGGGCTGCATCTCAGTCACCGCCAATGTCGCGCCGTCGCTCTGCTCGGAATTCCAGCTCGCTTGTCTGGCCGGCAATTTCAAGCGCGCGCTCGAGTTGCAGGACCGGCTGATGCCGCTGCACGACGCCCTGTTCGTGGAGTCCAATCCCGGGCCAGTGAAATATGCCGCCGAGAAGCTCGGCCTATGCGGCGGCGAGACCCGACTTCCCCTGGCGCCGCTCACGGCGGCCTCGAAAAAGAAGGTCGACGCCGCGCTCGAAGCGGTCGGCCTGTTCCTCGTCTAGCGGCGCATGCCATGGCAGCGAAACAGGAAGGCGGCAAACTCGTCGCCGAGAACCGCAAGGCACGCTTCAATTACGACATCGAGGAAAAGGTCGAAGCGGGCATCGTGCTGACCGGCTCGGAGGTGAAATCGCTGCGCTCGGGCAAAGCCAATATCGCCGAATCCTACGCCTCGGACGAAGGCGGCGAGCTCTACCTAATCAACGCCCATATCGCCGAATATGCGCAAGCCGGCCGCGCCAACCACGAGCCGACGCGACCGCGCAAGCTGCTGCTGCATCGCCGTGAGATGGGCCGGCTCGCCGGCGCCATTCAGCGCCAGGGCATGACGCTCGTGCCGCTCAGGCTTTATTTCAATGCCCGCGGCATCGCCAAGATCCAGCTCGGGTTGGGCAAAGGCAAGAAACTGCATGACAAGCGCGAGACCGAGAAGAAGCGCGACTGGGACCGCCAGAAGGGCCGGCTGATGCGCGAGAAGGGCTAGCGCATGGCGGGCGACGTTCCGGCGCCAGCGGATGATCGCGGCGCCGACCATCTGCGCGTGGGACTGGCGCTGCCGCAAATGAGCCTGCCCACGACCGATGACGCAGACATCTGCTTGGCCGCATTGACCGGCCGCAGCCTTCTCATTGTCTATCCCTGGACCGGGCGGCCGGGACTCCCCAATCCGCCTGATTGGGACGCCATCCCCGGGGCCCATGGCTCGACCTCCGAACTGGAGGCCTTTCGCGATGCCGCCCAGGACTTCGCGGGCGAGGGGGTGAGGCTCTATGGCCTAAGCCGTCAGTCTACGGACTATCACCGCGAATTGGCGATGCGGCTCATACTCCCCTTTCCACTGTTGAGCGATGCCGAGGGAGGCTTCTCCGCCGCGCTCCGATTGCCGAGCTTCACCACCGGCGGCGAGATCTATCTCAAGCGGCTGACGCTGCTCATCGCCGATGGCCGCATCGCCGCATGCTTCTATCCGGTGCGCGCGCCGCACAGCCACGCGCGCGACGTCTTGCACGAGTTGAGGGAAGCGAGCGGCGGCGCCGCGCGTTAAAGGCTTTCGTCCTCGGCGTCCTCGATCGAATAGCCGAGCCCGTCCAAACCTTCTTCCAGATAGTCGGGCAACAGCGGCAGGCCGAGGAGATAATCCTCGGTACGGTTGGTGCGCTCGGCCCGGGCAGTCGCCATCGCCTCGTCGAACTCCTCCGGCGCATAAGAGCCGCGCCCGATCCAGGCGAGCGCCACGAGGCTCACCTGCTCGTCCTCGTTCAGATCGCGGATGAAGCCCTTGAGCTCGGCAAAGGTCGAATTGTCGGAGAAAGCCTCCAAGATCGACTCCGCGTCATGCTCGGAACTCGCGCTCTCGTCCCACGCGGCGACCTTGGCGGCACATTCGCGCGCCTTGACGATCACATAGCCGACTTTTGTCGGAGAGATTTCGAGCTCGGCCATGGGATCCCGACACTTTGCCGCTTGGCTTCGAGGATGCCCGAGTTGCACGGCCCCGGCAAGAAGCCTCAACCGCGCGGCGAGGGATGCGGGCGCAGCAGATCCGCTTGGCTTCGAGGATGCCCGAGTTGCGCGGCCCCCGCAAGAAGCCTCAACCGCGCGGCGAGGGATGCGGGCGCAGCAGATCCGCGACGTTCGCCAACACGGCATCGAACATAGAAGGCGTGAGCCGGCGCGTATTCGTGTTCTGCCGCGAGCAATGATAGCTGTCGAACAGCGTAAGCCCGGAGGGCAGCTCGTACCGCGCACCATGGGTGAAGGGATAGTCGCGGCGCTTCAACTGAAGCGCTTCCACTGTGCTGTCATGGGCGATGCGGCCGAGGGCGAGGATCGCGCGCAATTTCGGCAGTGCCGCAATCCGCGCCACCAGAAACTGCCGGCAGCGGGCGATCTCGGCAGGCATGGGCTTGTTGGCCGGGGGCACGCAGCGCACGGCGTTGCTGATCACGCAATCGACGAGTTCGAGGTCTTCCCGGGCCTTGGCATCGTGACGCCCGCGCGCGAAGCCGGTATCGAGCAGCGTGCGATAGAGCAGCTCGCCCGCATAATCGCCAAGGAAGGGACGCCCGGTGCGATTGGCGCCCTTCAACCCCGGTGCCAGCCCGACGATCAGAAGCCGCGCGTTCTCCGGGCCGAAAGACGGCACGGCGCCGTTGAACCAGTCCGGATGCGCCGCCTGGTTGGCGGCACGGAAGGCAACAAGGCGCGGACAGAGCGGACAATCGCGTGGCGCCTCCGCACCAACTGTCTCGGACTCCGCGATGTTCGTCCGCGTCATGAAGGCTTACTGGTCGGGACGCCGGCATCGCGTTCGGCGAGGCTCGCCAGCGCCGACCAATCGAGCTCGCCGTCGCCATTAGCCAGTAGCGCTAAGAAGCGGTCGTGGATGAGGCTCGCGACCGGCAGCGGCGCCTGCAACTCTTCGGCGGCCTCGAGCGCGAGTCGAACGTCCTTATAACCGAGCCGCGCCTTGAAGCCCGCGGGCTTATACCGCTTCTCGGCGATCAGGCCGCCATAGGTCTTATAGACGGGAGCGGCGAACAGCGTGTTGGTGAGGATGTCGAGATAGGTCTGACGATCGACGCCGGCTTTGCTCATGAGCGCGAAGGTCTCGCCCAGACTCTCGATGACGGTGGTGATGAGGAAATTGCCTGCGAGCTTGATGAGGTTCGCCTTCTCCGCCTCCGCCGCCACGATGAAGGTTCGCTGCCCGAGCGCATCGAGGAGCGGCTGACATGTTGCGAGCGCCGTAGGCGCGCCAGCGGCCATGACGAAGAGCTTGGCGTTGGCCGCGGCGTCGGGCCGGCCGAACACCGGTGCGGAGACGTAGCGCTGTCCGGCGTGCCCATGCGCGGTGGCGAGACGTTTGGCCAGGGCGAAACTGATCGTGCTCATTCCGAGATGGATGGCATCGGGCGCGAGTGCGACGAGAATGCCGCCGGTGCCGAACACGACGGCCTCCACCGCCGCGTCGTCGGCCAGCATGGTGATGACGATTTCGCCGCTTGCGGCCTCCGCCTGCGTGCGGGCGAGGGTGGCCCCTTGCGCCAAGAACGGCTCGGCCTTGGCGGGGCTGCGGTTATAGACGGTGAGCGCGTGCCCCGCCTTCAGCAGATTGTCGGCCATGGCACTGCCCATGGCGCCGAGGCCGATGAATCCGACCTGCATGATTGTCAGGCTCCTGATCGCGGAGGCGGGACGCCGCGGCTGCGCGATCTCACGTTTCGATCAGATCCTCGGAGTTCGAATTCATCCACCGGCTCCGGGCGGCGGCGCGGCTCCCGTTGCGCACGCTCGGCCGGGTCGCGGCCGATCTCGGCTTGCAGAAAGGCAAGGTCGATGAACTGATCCGCCTGGCGGCGTAGCTCGTCGGCCACCATGGGCGGCGTGGTGGTCAGCGTCGAGACCACGCTCACGCGCTTGCCCTTGTGCTGCAACGCCTCGACCAGCGAGCGGAAATCGCCGTCGCCGGAGAACAGCACGATATGGTCGAGATGCTCGGCGAGCTCCATGGCATCGACGGCCAGCTCGATATCCATATTGCCCTTGATCTTGCGCCGACCGGCCGCGTCGGTGAACTCCTTGGTGGGCTTGGTCACCATGGTGTAGCCATTATAGTCGAGCCAATCGATCAGCGGACGGATCGAAGAGTATTCCTGCTCCTCGGCGAGCGCGGTGTAATAAAGGGCGCGGATAAGCTGACCCTTGCTGCCGAACAGCGCGAGCAGCCGCTTATAATCGATGTCGAAAGCGAGCGCCTTGGCGGTGGCGTAAAGATTGGCGCCGTCGATGAACAGAGCGACGCGCTCATTGGGATAAAAATGCATCGAGGCCTCTTAGCAGTGAAATATGTCGGTTGTGATCAAAGAGCAGCCGCTCGCAATCAAAACTTAAGAGGCTGCCTCCTCAACATAGGAGCGCCAAGGTGACTGCGCAATTGCCGGGCCCGGGCAATGTTCTGATCGCGCTCGGCGCCAATTGTCCCGGGGTTTGGGGCACCCCGCAGGAAACGCTCGAGCGCGCGCTCGCGGCCCTCGATCAGGAAGGCATCGCCGTCACAGCGCGATCGTCGTTCTACGAGACCGCGGCCATCGGCCAGACGCGCCAGCGTCCCTACCTGAACGCCGTAGCCCGCGTGGCGACCGCTAAGCCGCCATCCGCGCTGTTGCGCGTCCTGAAGCAGATCGAACGGCGGGCAGGGCGCCGCGGCGGCAGACCGTGGGGTAACCGCACCCTCGACCTGGATATCGTCGACTATAAGGGCCTCCTGCAAAACTGGCGTTTTAGCAGGCACGGTCCCCCGCTCGGCACCCGTCGTCCGCTCGTCCTGCCCCATCCCCTGATCCAGGACCGGCCCTTCGTGATCCGGCCGCTGCTCGATGTCGCACCCCGCTGGCGCCACCCGGCGCTCGGTACAAGCGGGCGCGCCCTGTGGCAGCGTGTGGCGAGCAAGGCGGAAGGCCGCGTGTTGCGGCGGCTGTGAGTCTACCTCAGGTGGGAAACTGGCTGCGGAAGATCGTCTTGATCTCCTGAAGGCGCGCGGCGAGGCGCCTCGTCTCCCGGCTGAGCCCAAGGCTCCGCGCTAGGGCGATCGCCTCGTGCAGGGCCTCCTTGGCGTCGCTGTAGCGGGCGGCAAGCTCGGACCCGGGCCGCGCCTCGTACATGCGGTCATAGGCCTGCTCGGCTTGCCGCTCGAAGAAGCGTAAGCGTTCCAAGGCGTCCGCTGGCGTCAGCATGTTCTTAGTCACGTCCGCTTGCCGCCGCTTGTTTACCTTGCCTGGCATGCGCGAAGCGCCTAAATAGAGGGAACTTCCGCATACCACACAAGGATTTGCTGATGGCTCGCGTCACCGTCGAAGATTGCATCGACAAGATCCCCAACCGCTTCGAGCTCGTGCTGCTGGCCAGCCACCGGGCGCGGACGATCTCCGCCGGCGCGCCGATCGCCGTGGAGCGCGACAACGACAAGAACCCCGTGGTGGCGTTGCGCGAGATCGCCGACAAGAAGGTGATCTCCGACGATCTCCGTGAGGACTTCATTCACTCGATGCAGAAATATGTCGAGGTGGACGAGCCGGAGGCGGAAGCGGTGCCCATGCTTTCGGCCGAAACGCGCATGCCGATCCTCGGCCAGGACGATCCGTCGACCGATAGTGCGATCGACAAGATGACCGAGGAGGAGCTGTTGCGCCGCATGACAAGTCAGGCGCCCTCGGATGGTTCCAATGCGGGACCGCGCTCGCGCTGAATTGGTCTGCTCCGAACTGAGCTGGGGCGATAACTTTGCCTCAACTGACCGGCACTCCGGCCATGGCGGGGGTCCAGCCTCTCATACGCTTAATGCGCTGTTCTGGATTCCGGCTGGCGCCGGAATGACGCGCGTTGAGGGGCCCGCGCCATGACCCGCCAATATGAGCTCGTCGAGCGCGTCAAGAGCTACGAGCCCGACGCCGACGAGGCGCTGCTCAACCGCGCCTATGTCTATGCCATGAAGGCCCATGGCAATCAGAAGCGGGCCTCGGGGGCGCCGTTCTTCTCCCATCCGCTTGAAGTCGCCGCCATCCTCGCCGAGATGCGTCTCGACGACGCCACCATTGCTACAGCGCTGCTGCACGACACCATCGAGGACACCGGCGCCACCCGCAGCGAAATCGACGCCTTGTTCGGGGCCGAGATCGGTTCGCTGGTTGAGGGCCTGACCAAGATCAAAAAGCTCGACCTCGTCACCAAGAAGGCGGAACAGGCGGAGAATTTCCGCAAGCTCCTGCTCGCCATCTCGAGCGACATCCGGGTCCTCCTCGTCAAACTCGCCGACCGCCTGCACAACATGCGCACGCTCGAGCACATGAAGCCCGGCAAGCGCAAGGTGGTCGCCGAGGAGACCATGGACATTTATGCGCCGCTTGCCGGGCGCATGGGCATGCAATGGTTGCGCGAGGAGCTCGAGGACCACGCCTTCCGTTGGCTCAATCCCGAAGCCTACGCCGCCGTGGTCGATCGCCTGAAGGTCTTGCGCGCGCGCAATCAGGGGCTGATCGACGAGATCGAATCCGCGCTCACCACGCGCCTCAAGGAGGCCAAGGTCGCCGCTGTCGTCGCCGGCCGCGAGAAAAAGCCCTACGCCATCTGGAGCAAGATGGAGCGCAAGCAGATCTCGCTCGAGCAATTGTCCGACATTTACGCCTTTCGCATCGTGGTGGGCGACCTCGCCACCTGCTATCGCGCGCTCGCCGTGGTGCATACGACGTGGCATGCGGTCCCCGGCCGCTTCAAGGACTACATCTCCAACCCGAAACAGAACGATTACCAGTCGATCCACACCACCATCGTCGGACCACGCCATCAGCGCGTCGAGCTGCAGATCCGCACCGAGCGCATGCATTCGGTGGCCGAATACGGCGTCGCCGCGCATACGCTCTATAAGGACGCCGCCAACGGCTCCACCGCGCCGGTGGTGCCGAGCCAGGACAGCAACGCCTATCGCTGGCTGCGCCATCTCGTCGGCATGCTGCTCGACGGCGACAACCCGGAAGAGTTCCTCGAGCACACCAAGCTCGAGCTGTTCCAGGACCAGGTGTTCTGCTTTACGCCCAAGGGCCGGCTGATCGCACTGCCGCGCGGCGCGAACCCCATCGACTTCGCCTACGCGGTGCACACCGATGTCGGCAACACCTGCGTCGGCGCCAAGATCAATGGCCGGTCGATGCCGCTCGTGAGCGAGCTCAGAAACGGCGACGAGGTCGAGATCATCTGCTCCGCGGCGCAAGTGCCGCCCTCGGCCTGGCAGAGCCTCGCCGTCACCGGCAAGGCCCGCTCCGCCATAAGGCGTGCGACCCGCGACGCGGTCCGCTCCCAATATGGCAAGCTTGGCCGCGAGATCCTGCAGCGCACCTTCGCGCGCCAAGGCAAGACCTGGAGCGAGGAGGGCATCGTCCAAGCGCTGAGCCGCCTGTCGCAGAAGACCGTCGACGATGTGGTGGCGGCGGTCGGCCGCGGCGAGCTCGCCTCGGCCGATGTGGTCTGCGCCGTGTTTCCCGAGCTGGCCACCGAGGCGCCCAAGCGGCGACGCAAGGTCAAGCGCAACGACGAAGGCTGGTTCGGCCTCGGCAAGGTGATCGGACTGAAATTCCGCTGGCCAGGCTCCGCCGGGCGCACCCGCCCGGATGAACATAGCGGCATCCCGATCCGCGGCTTGCGCGGCGACCTGCCGGTCAGCTTCGCCGAAGGCGGCGCCGTGCCGGGCGACCGCATCGTCGGCATTCTCACGCCCGGCCAGGGCATCACCATCTATCCGATCCACGCCGAGGCGCTTAAGGAATTCGACGAGGAGGGAGAGCGGTGGATCGACGTGACCTGGGACATCGACGAGGACAATCCCCAGCGCTTTCCCGCCAAGATCACCGTCACCGCCTTGAACGAGCCGGGCAGCCTCGCGCAAGTGGCGAGTGTGATCGGCGAGGCCGACGGCAACATCGACAATATCAAGATGACCAACCGCGTGCCCGACTACACCGAGATGAGCATCGAGCTGGAGGTCTGGGATTTGCAGCACCTGAACGACATCATTTCCGGGCTCAAGTCGAAGGACGTCGTAAGCAGCGTGTCGCGGGTCAGCGCCTGAGCGTCACTTCGCCCGCCTCCGGAACACTGGCGCCTGGAGGAACTTAACCTAAATATGCTAGGCGTCCGTGGCGTAAACCGCCGCCACGCTACCGTGTTGGCCGCAATTCAGAGGTGGTGATGCTATTCAGGCGTCGCGAGACGGAGAGCTTCCTGACGCGCTTGCGGGTCCATGTCTGGCCCCGCCGCAGCTGGAGCCGCTCGAGCCGCTACGTGGTCTACCGGCTGCGGCGCTTGAGCGCGACGCCGCATGCCATCGCGCTCGGCTTCGCCGCGGGCGTGTTTGCCGCCATCACACCGTTCCTCGGCACCCACCTCATCATGGCCGTCACGATTTCTTGGATCGCCGGCGGCAGTCTCGTCGCCGCGCTCTTGGGGACCTTCGTCGGCAATCCACTGACCTACCCCTTTATCTGGTACTCGACCTACGCCCTCGGCAGCTATCTGCTCGGCAATCCTGGCGTAAGGAAGAAGATCGACCTGTCGAGCGGCATCTTCCACGCTTCGCTCGAACATCTGTGGCCGATTCTGAAGCCCATGAGCGTCGGCACGATTCCGGTGGGCCTCGGCGCCGCGGCGCTGAGCTACGTGTTGATCAAGCCCGCGGTTGAGGCCTATCAGCGCCGCCGCCAGCGCGAGTTCGAGCGGCGGCAATGCCGCGGCAGCGGCCGGCGCCCCGTCATAAAGGCGGCCACGCGATGAACGCGCCTCCAGCAATGATCGTGCCGCCCATCCGGCTCGGCATCAACATCGACCACATCGCCACCTTGCGCAATGCGCGCGGCGGGCAGCATCCCGATCCTTTGCGCGCGGCGCAACTCGCCATCGAAGCGGGCGCCGACAACATCACCGCGCATTTGCGCGAAGACCGCCGGCACATCACCGACGAAGACATTGCCCGGCTCGCCACGCAATTGACCGTCCCGCTCAACATGGAGATGGCGGTGACGCTCGAGATGCTCGACATCGCGCACAAACTTCGTCCCCACGCCGTATGCCTCGTGCCCGAGGGGCGGCAGGAGCTCACCACCGAGGGCGGGCTCGACGTTGTTGGTCAGATCTCCGCCTTGAAGCCGTTCGTGGCAGCGCTGAAGGATGCGGGCATTCAGGTCGCACTCTTCATCGATCCCGATCGCGAGCAGGTTGCCGCCGCAGCCGAGGTCGGAGCCGATGCCATTGAACTTCATACCGGCACCTATTGCACCGCCTTCGACGGCGGCAACCAGCAGGCCTGGCGCGACGAGCTTCATCGGGTGCAACACAGCGCCTTCGCCGGCGCCGAAGTATTCGGCCTCGAGGTTCATGCCGGCCATGGGCTCAACTATTGGAACGTCAGGCCCATCGCCCAGACCGATCAGATCGTCGAGCTTAATATTGGTCACTACCTCGCAGGGGAGGCGATCTTCGTCGGCCTTGCCGAAAGCGTAAGACACATGCGCGATCTAATGGACAAAGCGCGGGAAGACACCTGCGCTCTCGTAGAAAAGCCGCAAGACGCGAGGCACCCCGACAGGAAAACGAAGGCCGGCGGCGGGTGATGATCCTCGGGCTCGGCAACGACATCATCGACATCCGCCGGGTCGAGCGCACCATCGAGCGCTATGGCGAGCGCTTCCTCACCCGCGTCTTCACTGATACCGAGCGCCGCAAATCCGACGGCCGCGCCGCCCGTGCCGCCTCCTACGCCAAGCGCTTCGCCGCCAAGGAAGCCTGCGCCAAGGCCCTCGGCACGGGCTTCCGCCGCGGCGTGTTCTGGCGCGACATGGGGGTGGTCAATCTCGCATCCGGGCGGCCCACCTTGGAACTCACCGGCGGGGCCGCCCGCGCCCTGGCCACGCTGACGCCCGAGGGCCACATGGCACGCATCGACCTCACCATCACCGACGATTTCCCCATGGCCCAGGCCATCGTCATTATTTCGGCGGTCAAGGTGCCGACCCGAGATTGACGCATTTGCCTTGCCGGGATTGACTGCTATAGGGGCGGGGACTCTTGCCCCATCCATTCAAACCAGCCACACAGGAGAGCTTCCGCATGAGCGTCGAGGCGGAGGAAACAGAAGCCAAGAGCGGTGTCAAAGACACCGTGCGCGTGATCATTCACGCGCTTATCCTCGCGCTCGTCGTGCGGGTCTTTTTATTCCAGCCTTTCAACATCCCGTCCGGCTCGATGATTCCGACGCTGCTCGTGGGCGACTATCTGTTCGTGGCCAAATATGCCTATGGCTACAGCCGCTACTCCTTCCCCTTCGGCCCCGACTTGTTCTCCGGCCGCATCTGGTCCAAGGAACCGGACCGCGGTGACGTGGTGGTGTTCAAGCTCCCGCGCGACAACGAGACCGATTACATCAAGCGCGTGATCGGGCTCCCCGGCGACGAGATTCAGATGATCCACGGCGTGCTCTATATCAACGGCCAAGCGGTCAAGAAGGAGCGCACCGACGATTTCGTGCAGACCGACCCTTCGGGACGGACGCGCCGGATCCCGCGCTACCTCGAGACGCTGCCGAACGGCGTCGTCTATCCCGTGCTCGATCTCACCCAGGACTCGATCGGCGACAATACCGAGGTCTATAAGGTCCCTGAGGGCCATTTCTTCATGATGGGCGACAACCGCGATAACTCGACCGATAGCCGCTTCCTGTCCGAGGTCGGCTTCGTGCCGTTCGAGAACCTGGTGGGTAAGGCCAAGATCATCTTCTTCTCCATCGACGACGATGCGAGTTTCCTCGAAGTATGGAAATGGCCGCGCGACGTGCGCTGGTCACGCATCTTCCACTTGGTGCACTGAGCTTGGCCAAAGGGCGCCACACGCCGGTTGCCGAACTTTCCGACCGGCTGGGGCATGTCTTCAAGGACGCGTCTCTGATTGAGCTTGCGCTCACCCATGCGAGCGCGCGTGCCGGCGCCAAGCCGAACGAAGACAATGAGCGGCTCGAATTTTTGGGTGACCGCGTGTTGGGGCTCGCCATCGCCGAGCTGCTCGCCGAGCGCTTCCCCGACGCTTATGAGGGCGAGCTCGCGTGCTGGTATAATCACCTCGTGCGCGCCGAGACCTGCGCCGACGTGGCTCTTGGTTGGGACCTCGGTCCATTCATCGTGATGAGCGGCGGCGAAGCCGTCAGCGGCGGCCGGGGCAAGAAGACCATCCTCGCCAATACTTGCGAGGCAGTGCTCGGCGCCGTCTTCGCCGATGCCGGTTATCCGGCGGCGCGCGACGTGGTGTATCGTTCCTGGACGCCATATCTGGGGGAGCTGGAGGAGGCCGCGCCCGATCCCAAATCCGTGCTGCAGGAATGGGCCCAAGCCAGACGTCTCGCTTTGCCGCGCTACCTCGAAGTCGCCCGCGAGGGCCCCGATCACGCGCCCACCTTCACGTCCGAAGTGCAGATCGACGGCGTGGAGCCGATGCGCGGGCAAGGCGCCAACAAGCGCGCGGCCGAGCAGGCGGCGGCGCTCGCCATGCTGCTGCGCGAGGGGGTCTGGCAGGCAGCGCAGAATGGGTGAGGACAAGGCCGGTAAAGGCACGGGCGCGTCCGCCACGCGCTGCGGCTTCGTCGCCCTGATCGGCGCGCCGAACAGCGGCAAATCCACGCTCACCAACGCTTTGGTCGGCTCAAAGGTGTCCATCGTCACCCATAAGGCGCAGACCACGCGCGGGCCGGTGCGCGGCATCGCCCTCATCGGCGAGAGCCAGCTCATCCTCGTCGATACCCCGGGCATCTTCGCGCCGAAGCGCCGGCTCGATCGCGCCATGTCCGCCGCCGCTTGGGACCGCGCGGGCGATGCCGATCTCGTGGTCCTCGTCGTCGACGCCGAGCGTGGGCTCGACAGGAGCCTCGATCCCGTACTCGGCCACCTCGCCGAACTGAAGCAGCCCGTCGTCGCTGTCCTCAACAAGATCGACAAAGTGGCGAAGCCCGTG
The DNA here is from genome assembly GCA_963820115.1 of uncultured Alphaproteobacteria bacterium. Lineage (GTDB taxonomy): Bacteria > Pseudomonadota > Alphaproteobacteria > Rhizobiales > Methyloligellaceae > Methyloceanibacter. The sequence continues at coordinate 114,643 of CAWFYP010000003.1, read as the reverse complement.
CTGCTCGCGCTCGCCGCCGATCTAGGGGCCCGGCAGAGCTTCGCCCGACTGTTCATGCTGTCGGCCCTGACCGGCGACGGCGTCACCAACCTTGCCGCCTATTTGGCCGAAGCCGTGCCGGAGGGGCCGTGGCTGTTCCCCGCCGACCAGCTCACCGATACCTCGCTCCGTCAGACCGCCGCCGAGATCACCCGCGAGAAGCTATTCTTGCGCCTGCATGACGAGCTTCCCTACAGCCTGACGGTGGAGACCACCGAGTGGAAGGAGCTCAAGGACGGCAGCATCCGCATCGAGCAGACCATCTATGTGGCGCGCGAGAGCCAGCGCAAGATCCTGCTCGGCGCCAAGGGCGCGACCATCAAAGAAATCGGCACCGCGGCGCGGCAGGACATTGCCGCCATCGCCGAAACGCCCGTGCATCTCTTCCTGTTCGTCAAGGTGCGCGAGTGCTGGGCCGAGGATCCCGAGCGCTATCGCGAAATGGGCCTCGACTTCCCGAAGAAGTGAGTCGTAAAGCGCGCCATGGATTTCAGTGACGAAGGCATCCTCATCTCAGCTCGGCCCCTGGGCGAGGCGAACACCATCGCCGAGCTCTTCACCCGCGCCCACGGCCGCCATCTCGGGCTCGTGCGGGGAGGGCGCTCGCGGCGCATGCGTCCCTTGCTGCAGCCGGGCAACGTCCTGAGCCTCACCTGGCGGGCGCGGCTCGCCGACCATCTCGGCAGCTTCGCTGTGGAGCTGCTCGATGCCCGTGCGGCCCGCATGCTCGACGATGCCGCGGCGCTCGCCGCCATCGGCTCGCTCACCACGCTCGCCAAGCTTCTGCCGGAGCGCGATCCGCATCCGCAGCTCTATGGCGGGGCGCTCGAGCTTCTCCTCGCGCTCGACGAGCCCGGCCTGTGGCCGGCACTGCTCGTGCGCTGGGAGCTGTCACTGCTGCAGGATTTAGGCTTCGGCCTCGACCTCACCGAATGTGCCGCGACCGGCGTCGAGATCGATTTGGCCTATGTCTCGCCGCGGTCGGGCCGGGCGGTGTCGCGCGAGGCGGGGCAACCTTATGGCGGCAAGCTGCTGACACTGCCGCGCTTCCTCGTGGAAGAGGGCGCAGCGACGCCCCCGCAAGAGGTGCTCGCGGGCTTCGCGCTCACCGGCTATTTCCTCGAGCGTCATGTGCTTGCGCCGCAGGGGCTCACCCTGCCGCAACCACGCGAGCGCCTGATCGACCTCTTGGCCCGTAACGACCGAGCGGCTTGAGAAGCGAATCGCAATGCGCTAAGCGCTCTCTCTATGGGCAAGCGAATCCAAACCCCTGATTCGGGCGGCCCCGTCGAGCCGGTCAATCTGCGCGTGGCGCTGGAAGAGCGCTACCTCGCCTATGCGCTCTCCACCATCATGCACCGGGCGCTGCCCGACGTGCGCGACGGCCTGAAGCCGGTGCACCGCCGCGTGCTCTACGCCATGCAGCAGCTGCGGCTTGCCCCCCAGGGCGAATTCCGCAAATGCGCCAAGATCGTCGGCGACACCATGGGCAACTTCCATCCCCACGGCAATCAGGCGATCTACGACGCGCTCGCCCGCCTCGCCCAGGATTTCTCCGTCCGCTATCCGTTGATCGACGGCCAGGGCAATTTCGGCAATATCGACGGCGATAATCCCGCCGCCGACCGCTACACCGAGGCGCGGCTGACCGAGATCGCCGCCCAGCTGCTCGACGGCATCGACGAGGACACCGTCGACTTCCGCCCCAATTACGACGGCCGCGAGCAGGAGCCCGTAGTTCTGCCGGCCAACTTCCCCAATCTGCTCGCCAACGGCACCTCCGGCATCGCCGTCGGCATGGCCACCAATATCCCGCCCCATAACGCGGGCGAGCTCTGCGACGCGGCGCTGCATCTGATCAAGTTCCCCAACGCCACTGCCGACAAGCTCGTCGATCTCGTGCCGGGGCCCGACCTGCCCACCGGCGGCATCGTCGTCGAGCCGCGCGACCAGATCGTGGAAGCCTACAAGACCGGCCGCGGCAGCTTCCGCCTCCGCGCCCGCTGGACCAAGGAAGATACCGGCCGCGGCACTTATCAGATCGTCGTCACCGAGATTCCCTATCAGGTGCCCAAGGCACGCCTCGTGGCGCGCATCGCCGAACTCCTGCTCGCCAAGAAATTGCCGCTGCTCGCCGATGTGCGCGACGAGTCGACCGAGGAGGTACGCCTCGTGCTCGAGCCGAAGAGCCGCACCGTCGAGCCGCAGCTGCTCATGGAATCGCTGTTCAAGCTGACCGAGCTCGAGACAAGGCTGCCGCTCAACATGAACGTGCTGACCCGCGGCCAGGTGCCGAACGTGCTCAGCCTGCGCCAAGCGCTGCGCGAATGGCTCGATCATCGGAAAGTGGTGCTCGTCCGCCGCTCTAAATTTCGCTTGGCCAAGATCGACCATCGGCTCGAAGTGCTCGCAGGCTATCTCATCGTCTATCTCAATCTCGACAAGGTGATCAAAATCATCCGCGAGAAAGACGAACCCAAGCCCGCGCTGATGCGCGCCTTCAAGCTGACCGAGATTCAGGCCGAAGCCATCCTCAACATGCGCCTGCGCGCCTTGCGCAAGCTCGAGGAGATGGAGCTCCGGCGCGAGCATGACGACCTCACCAAGGAACGCAAAGAGCTGAAATCGCTGCTCGGCTCCAACGACAAGCAATGGAAGCGCATCGCCGACGAGATCAAGGAGGTGAAGGAGCGCTTCGGCCAGAAGACCGCGCTCGGCCGTCGCCGCACCCGCTTCGAGGAGGCGCCGGCGATCGAGATCGAGCTCGCCGAGGCTATGATCGAGAAGGAGCCGATCACCGTCGTGCTGTCGGAGAAGGGATGGATCCGCGGCCTGCGCGGCCATCAGACGGCGCTCGACAGCCTCCAATTCAAGGAGGGCGATCAGTTGAAGCGCGCGGTCCTCGCCCAAACCACCGACACGCTGCTGCTCTTCGCCACCAACGGCCGTTTCTATTCGCTCGCCGCCGACAAGCTACCCGGCGGCCGCGGCGCCGGCGAGCCGCTCCGCCTCATGCTCGATGTGGAGGAAACGGCCGATGCCGTCGAGCTCATGGTGCATGTGCCGGAGCGCAAGCTACTCGTGGCGAGCACGAGCGGCCATGGCTTCGTCGTGGCCGAGGACGAGGTGGTCGCCATGACGCGCAAGGGCAAGCAGATCCTGAACGTGCCGGCCAATGAGGAGGCCGTCACCTGCGCGCCGGTCGACGGCGACAGCGTTGCCGTCATCGGCGACAACCGCAAGCTCCTGCTCTTCCCCCTCAAGGATCTGCCGGAGATGCCGCGCGGCAAAGGCGTGCGGCTGCAACGCTACAAGCAGGGCGGCCTCGCCGACGCCAAGATCTTCACCAAGAAGGAAGGGCTGACCTGGATCGATTCCGCCGGGCGCACTTTCACCCACACCGAGCTCAGGGATTGGTGGGGCGCGCGTGCGCAGGCCGGACGGCTGCCGCCCAAGGGCTTCCCCAAATCCAACAATTTCGGCGCGAAGTTCTAGAGCGCGCGGCGGCCCGACCTACCGGGTCACCGCTTCAGCCTTCTGCGCTCTCGCCTCTGACGCGAGCTCCGCCGTCCGCACCCAGCCCTTCGAGGTGAGGTGCTCCTGCGGCTGGAAGCGGTTCTTGTAGCGCATCTTGCGCGAGCCCTCGATCCAATAGCCGAGATAGACGAAGGGCAGTCCCAGCCGGCGGGCAAACGCCACCTGATCGAGGATCATATAGGTGCCGAGACTGCGGACCGGGCAATCCGGATCGTAGAAGCTGTAGACCATGGAGATGCCGTCGCTCAGATGGTCGCACAGCGAGACCCCGAGCAGCGGCGTCTCGTCGTTGGCGCCCGGGCGCGGCTTCAAACGGTATTCGGTGACGAAGGTCTTGACCACGCTGTCCTCGACCATGAGCGAATAGTCGAGCTCCGACATCTCGGCCATGCCGCCATCGGCGTGCCGCGCGTCGATATAGCCGCGGAACAGCGAATATTGCTCGGCGTTCCGCGCCGGGTCCTTGCGCGTGGCCACGAGATCGCCATTCGCGCGCACGATGCGCTTGAGCGAGCGCGTGGGCGTGAACTCATCGACCAGGATGCGCACCGGCACGCAAGCCGAGCAGACGTCACAATAGGGCATATAGGCGATGTTCTGGCTGCGCCGGAAGCCGCCCTTCAGCAAATTGTCGATGAGAAAGTGAGGCTTGTCCCGCGTGAGATGGGTGAACAGCTTCCGCTCGAGCCGGCCCGGGAGATAAGGACAAGGCTGCGGGGCGGTGATGTAGAACTCGGGGAAATTGCTTTTGTGCTCAGTCACGTGCCACCGGGCGCGAATCCGATTGCTCTACCGCCAAGCTTAAGTGGATCGGAGGCGGAGCGCAAATGGGGAACAAGGGCAGGAAGTCGCGCTTGGCGGCGGTTGGAAGGCTCTCAAGCGCCCGTCCGGTTGATCATGACCACCCCGGCCAAGATATCGTGCAGGCAGCGCTTGCGGCTGTCGAATAGGGCCCAGAGCAGGATCGGGCAAAAGATCACGAGCGAGAACCAGAACAAAAGCGCATGGAAGGCCGCCACGAGCGGTGTAACCTTGCCGCCATACCAGGTGCGCAGGGTGAGCCCCATCATCCGCATGCCAACGGTGGCCGAATTGGGCCCGCCGACCGTCACCGCATTGTAGCCCAGGCCGACGGCGGGGAAGATCAGGCCGAAAAAGAACCACAGCAGCCCCAAGGTGAAGACCCCGAGCACGGCCACGAGCACATAGGCGATCACCGTGAGCACCACAATGATGGTCGCATCGACGAGAAAAGCGAGCATCCGCTTGCCGATCACGCCGTCGAACAGCGCGGACTGCGTCAGCGGATCGTAGGCATGGGGCTGGTTGGCGAAATCCGCTCCGGGACGGGGCGGCAAGGTCTTCTGCTCGGTCATTGTTGCTCCTGACGCGGAAGGCCCAAGGCCTTTTTCACCGCCTACATGGTGATTGCCGGAAGGGCCGACAAGCCAAAAGCGTGCTGCGGCGGAAGCGCCGTCTTTGCGTCCTGAGGTTGCCGAGCTTGCGCCCAGGCGTTAAGGATTTCAGTGAGGCGCGTGCGGGCGCGCGAGGCAGGCCACTCGGGGGAATTGTCCATGATGCGACTTGTGACGTTGAGCGCGGCGGCGCTCTTCTGGGTTGCTATCTTGCCGGGGATCGCCGCGGCGTGCGAGGGCAACGATGTCATTTTCGAGGATAATTTCGCCAACGACTCCGGCGGCTGGGCCCTGCATCCGGCTATCGACGTGCGGGACGGCAACTTCATCATCAAGCTCAAGCCCGACGACCTGCAAACCGACCTCAACATCACCTTCACCGTCGACGACGCCGACGTCTGCTCCGAGGCGGTGTGGCCCGAGGGCGACCAGAAGATCCTCGGCGCCGAACTCCTGTTCTGGGGCGAGGACAGCAAGGACTTCTTCCAGTTCGGCATCCTCAATAACGGCAAATACTGGATCGCGCGCAAGCAGGACGGCAAATGGCACACCATCATCGAGAATGTGGAATCCACCGCCATCAAGACCGACCCGGGCGCCTCCAACCAACTCCGGGTGAAAGTCGAGGGCGACACCGCTTCCTTCTACATCAACGGCACCAAGGTGCGCGATCTGCGCGGTCAGCCGCCTAAAGGCGGTTGGCGCTTCGGCCTCTCCGGCGACAATTTCGACAAGGACAAGGACGCCGAGATTCACTTCCGCAAGGTGAAGGTCACCAATTAGCTCTCAGGCGTCGCCTTGAGCAGCCGCGCCGCGTCGCGGGCGAAATAAGTGAGAATGGCGTCGGCGCCCGCGCGCTTGAAGGCGAGCAGCGTCTCCATCATCACCCGGTCGCGATCGAGCCAGCCGCGCTCGGCGGCGGCGGCGATCATCGAATATTCGCCCGAGGTGTGATAGACCAAGGTCGGCATGCGAAACGCCTCCTTCACCCGCCACACGATGTCGAGATAGGGCAGCCCCGGCTTGACCATCACCATGTCCGCGCCCTCGGCGATGTCGAGCGCCACTTCCCTAAGCGCCTCAGCGCCATTGGCGGGATCCATCTGATAGCTCCGCTTGTCCCCGCGCAGCATGGCGCCCGAGCCCACGGCGTCCCGGAACGGCGCGTAGAAAGCCGAGGCGTATTTCGCTGCATAAGCGAGGATCTGGGTGTGCGCGAAGCCGCTCGCCTCGAGCGCGGCCCGGATCGCGCCGACGCGCCCATCCATCATGTCGGACGGAGCGAGGATGTCGCAACCGGCCTCCGCCTGGATCAGCGCCTGCGCCACGAGCACCTCGATGGTGCGGTCGTTATCGATCTCACCGTCGATCAGAAGCCCGTCATGGCCGTGGCTCGTATAAGGGTCGAGCGCCACATCGCAAATGATGCCGATCTCCGGCACCTCGGTCTTGATGGCGCGGACGGCACGGCAGATGAGGTTGGCGGGATTGCAGGCCTCCGACCCCTCCGCGTCGCGCAGCGACACGTCGGTGTGAGGAAAGAGCGCCAGCGCCGGCAGTCCCAATGCGGCGGCTTCGCGCGCGGCATCGACCGCCCAATCGATGGACAGCCGCTCGACGCCCGGCATGCTCGCGACGGGCTCGCGTGCCTTCTCGCCCTCGATTACGAACAGCGGCCAAATGAGGTCGTCGGCGGTCAGCCGCGTCTCGCGCGTCAGGCGCCGCGACCAATCGGCGCGCCGGTTACGCCGCGGCCGCGTCGCCGGGAACCCCGGACGCGGCGGCTCGGGTGCCTTCGCGCTTACGCGTTTAAGTCGCTCTTTGCGCAAGGAGACCGTCTTGTCTTTGGAGGAGGACACAGCCTTCCTTTCCGATGATGGCCGGAAGCTAGCATTTGGGCCGTGCGCCTGCCAGCGCCTCCCGGCACCATGGTTTTTGCTTTGCCAGCACCTATTCGCAATAGCTCTTGCGCCGCTCCTTCATATCGAGATGGAAGTGGTTCTTATGCGCCGCATTGGCCTCGGGCCCGAGCACGGTGCCGAACTCCTTGCAGCCGTCGTCGTGCACCTCCTTGACGAATTCCGACCTCTTTTCGGCGAGGGAGTCTTCGGCAGGCGGGGTGGCTACCGGCGGCGGCGCCGGCCGGGGATCGGCCTTAACCTTGGCGACCTCGACGATCCGCGGACCGGTTTGCTTGAGCGTCGACGGTTCGGCCGGAGCGGTGAGCGTGACCCGGGTCGGTTTGGGCTCCGGCAAAGGCGGCACGATGGGCGCGTGCGGCCAATTGTCGAGCACGGTGATGGCCTCACCCGAGGCGAGCACGAATTCGGAGACGTCGAGCGCATTGGCCAGCGCGTGCTCGCTGAGCGGCCCTTGCGCGGCGCCATAGCGGTTGCGGCAGGCATAGGAGGTGGCGTTGTGCAGTCTGGTCACCGGCACGCCAAACAAGGCTTTGGCGTCGGGCTGCACGATGTCGTGGAGCCAGGCACCCAGCGCATGTGCGAGCGGACAGGTAAGTGTGGCCGGCGGATCGATCGCGACCGCAGGGTCCTTGCCGATGGACTTGACCAGGATCGGCGCCGGCGCCCCGCACAGACCCTGCTTGATCGGGTCGAGCGGCTGATAATCGAGCGGAGTGGCAGCCAGCAGCTCAGTGCATTTCGCCTTGGCCGCGGCAATCTCGGCCTCGGTCCACGGCACGGTCGGGACGTCGCCCGGAAGCGGAGCCTTTGTGACCGCCGCTTCCGGCACCCGCAGAGGGTTGCGCTCGGGCAGCGGCGGCGCGCTCTCATCCGGCTCGGCGCTGAACGCCGGCAGCGGCACGAGCGCGACAAGACCAACCATGGAGACCGCCAGCATCAGAGCGGCCAGGGGACGAGCATCAACCGTCATTTCCAAAAGTCCTCAACCTGCTTGGTAAAGCTTGTAGTTTTGCCTATGGGGTGCTAGCTGCCCGACCGCAATAACTGGACGTGCTGGCGATCACCCAACCGTTTTTGCATTCAACCAGAAGGACATAGACGTTGAGCGAAGCGCTCGGCATCAGCTTCGAGGAGCACGACCGCGCAGGGCTCATCACCCTCAACCGGCCCTCCCGACTGAACGCGCTCACCCGCGAGATGTTCGACGCCTTGAGCGAGCATTACCGGCGGTGGACGCCCACGCCTCACATCTACGGCGTCCTTATGCAATCGTCCCACCCTTCCGTGTTCTCGAGCGGCGGCGACCTCAAGACCCTGCACGAATGGAGCGAGCAGGGGGCGCATGAGGCGATCCGCGCCTTTTACCGCGCGGCCTACACCCATTGCTGGGTGCTGGAGAAATTCATCCGTCCCAACGTCCCCCTGATCAACGGCCTCGTGCTCGGCGGCGGCATCGGCATCACCCTACATGGGACCCATTGCGTCGCGGGCGAAGGCTACCGCCTCGCCATGCCCCAAGTCGGCATCGGCTTCATTCCCGATATCGGCGGCACCTATTTCCTGTCCCATCTGGTGAGCAATGTCGGCCTCTATCTCGCGCTCACCGGTCAATCCATCGGCCCGGCGGAAGCCTACCGCCTCGGCCTGGTCAGCCACTTCATTCCCTCGGGCCATTTTCATGTGGTGAAGGATGCACTCGCCGACAACCATCCGATCGACCGGCTGCTCGACGGTCTGCACCGCGATCCGGGCGAGGGCGAGCTTGTGCGCCTCACCCCCGCGCTCGACCGCATCTTTGGCGGCGGCTCGGTGGAGGAGATTCTGGCCCGGCTCGACGTCGAACAAGGCGAGTTCGCATCCTGGGCGCAGCAGACGGCGGCCGAGATGCGCAAGAAGTCGCCCACCTCGCTCAAAGTGGCCTTCGCCCAGATGCAGCGCGGCAAGGCCCTCGACCTCGACGCCGCCTTGCGCCTCGAATATCGCCTCGCCTCTCAGATCATTGTCACCCCCGACTATCGCGAAGGCATCGCCGCCCGGATCGCCAGCAAGGGCAGGGCGCCACGCTGGCAGCCGGCCCGGCTCGAAGAGGTGGACGATGCCTGGGTCGACGGTCTGTTCGCGACGGAGGTCGCCGAAGAGCTCGAACTCGGCGAAAAGACCCTCGGTCTAGAAAGTCTATGAAGCCGCTCAAACCCGGCTTGAAATCACCAGAACTTAATCCTGGTATTTCATGCAATCTTAAGCGTCTTGCTTAAGCAGATTTTAGGTTGCGTCCGCCATACTCTCCGACAAGTTGGGGTTTAATAACAACTAACGAGGGTAGGCGATGAGTGTAGCCCTGAATATAGGGACGCGTGCGGACGTTGGTGAGTCGGAAGAGCTCAAGGGACGTTATCTCGTTTCCTTGAAGCTGATCGAGCGCCTTCACAGGTTGCTGCTAGACGTCATCAAGGACGAGTTCGAACGCTTGGGCCGTTCGGACGTCAATAGCGTCCAGGCTTTGCTGCTCTACAATATCGGCGACGCCGAGCTGACGGCCGGCGAGCTGACGAGCCGTGGCTATTATCTCGGCTCGAACGTCTCCTACAACCTGAAGAAGCTGGTCGAATCTGGCTACATCCATCATCAGCGCTCGACCACCGACCGCCGGTCGGTGCGGGTCCGCCTCACCGAAAAGGGGCAGGATGTGTGCAAGGTGGTCAACGGCCTATATCACCGCCAGCTCAAATCGTTGCAGCAGGTGGGCGGGCTCGATCCCAACGATCTCGAAGCGCTCAACAAGTCGCTCATTCGCATGGAGCGCTTCTGGACCGACCAGATCCGCTACCAACTCTAGCGCCTGCACAGAATTTTGCCGTTGCGAAGAAACCACTCCGGTCCGCCGGGGTGGCCTTTTGTTGCCGGCTGCCAGTCGACCGCACAGCCTAAAATTGCCCCATTCGCCTTTTAACCCTTGAACCGGCTCGCCCGAGCCTGCATCTTTACTTGCAGCACTGAGCTTACCGTTTGAGGGGATGCTCCGCTTGGTCGGAATTTTGTCGCCGGCACGCTTTACTGTCATCCCTTGGGCTTAAGCTTGGAACCGCAGCCCGGGTGGCGACACTGGTTCGGCACGGGTTGTTGTTAACGTTGCGGCGATTAGGGTAGCGCGGGCGGCCCGCCTGCATCCGGCAGCCGGGCGGAAGCCGCACAGGACGGGGAGCGGCCGAATGAACGACTGGCAGCGGGTCAAGGGGACTGTCGTGGTGCTCGCCACGCTCACCGCTGCGGCGGCGTTCCTTGTTACCACCATCGCCCCGAGTGAGGCCGGGCTGTTCTCCTGGCTGGGCGGCGGTCGCCAGGGCGGCTCCGACGACGATTCGCAGCAAGCGCCGTTCTGGAACAACCATGGCGCGCCCGCCTGGAACCGGGGCGGCGGGGGCCAAGAGCAAAGCGCCGCGCCAAGCTCAGGCGCCTTCCATGGCGACGAGCTGCCGCCCGACGAGGGCAACGCCGCCACGCGGGAATGGATCATCAATCCCGCGCTCGGCTTGCCCACGCTCTCCACCAAGAACATCGAGCCGACCAAGGCCGCGATCCAGCGCTATGAGGAGATCGTGGCGCGGGGCGGCTGGCCGACCGTGCCTGCCTATGCCATGCACCCCGGTTCCCAAGGACAAGAGGTGGTGATTCTCCACCGCCGGCTGGAGGCGAGCGGCGATCTCGTCGGCCAGAGCATTCCCAATGAATATGACCCGGCCCTGGTCCAGGCGGTGAAGAAGTTCCAGATCCGTAACGGACTGCCGCCGACGGGTGTCATCGACCGCTCCACGGTCGACGCGCTGAACGTGCCGGCCGCCCTTCGCCTGCGCCAATTGCAGGTGAACCTCACGCGGCTGCAGACGCTCGGCGCCGCTGCCGCCCCCCGCTACGTCGTCGTCAATATCCCGGCGGCGCAGGTCGAGGCGGTTGAAGGCGGCCAGGTTGCCTCCCGCTATGCCGCCGTGGTGGGCAAGCCCGAGCGCGCTTCGCCCGAGCTGTCGAGCAAGATCATAGAGATCAATTTCAATCCCTATTGGTACGTACCGCGCAGCATCATCTTCAAGGATCTGGTGCCGAAGGCGCGCGAATTCGCCCGCCGCGGCCAGGACATGCTCGCGGCCTACCATATGGAAGCCTTCGACCCGAGCGGGAATCCGCTCAACCCGCGCCAGATCGACTGGTTCGGCAACGACGTCTACAACTACAATTTCCGCCAGTTGCCCTGGGAGGAGAACTCTTTGGGCTTCGTGAAGATCAACTTCCCCAACAAGGACGCGGTGTATATGCACGACACTCCGCTCAAGAGCCTGTTCGGGCGAAGCGACCGCTTCGAAAGCTCGGGCTGCGTCCGCGTGCATGACGTCGAGCATTTGGTGGCATGGCTGTTGCGCAACGAGCCCGGCTGGGACATCCAACACATCCTCGCCATGAAGCAGTCCGGCGAGCAGCTTGACGTCAAGCTGTCCAAGCCCGTGCCCGTCTATTTCGCCTATGTGACCGCCTGGGCGACGCCGGACGGCATGATCAATTTCCGCCCCGATATCTACGACCACGACGGCGCCTCCGCGACGGCCTCGGCCTATTGAGCGACCGCGGCTGATCGCGCGCGAAGGATCGCCCATCCTGGCGCAACGGCGGAAACTGCGCTTTTTCGCCTGGACACGACCATCGCTTGGGTGTTGCTAGCGCGTGTCCGCGACATGTGGTAAGGGCAGCGTTGGCCCGTGCGGCTGGTGCGAAGCGCGATCTCCGATGCGCAAGCCGACGCCTGGCACGACAGGGCCTTTCAAGCGCGAGGAGCGGTCAAGGCGATGACGGCAAGTGATATGAGGCGTGCCGAGACGCGCGCGTCCGGCTTCTTCACCGAGCACCTTGAGGATGCCGATCCCGAACTCTTCGAGGCCATCGAGAACGAACTCGAGCGTCAGCAAAACGAGATCGAGCTGATCGCCTCGGAGAACATCGTCTCCAAGGCCGTGCTCGAAGCGGCGGGTACGCTGCTCACCAACAAATATGCCGAAGGCTATCCCGGCAAGCGCTATTACGGCGGTTGTCAATATGTCGACGTCGTCGAGCAGCTCGCCATCGATCGCGCCAAGCGCCTGTTCAATTGCGCCTTCGCCAACGTCCAGCCCCATTCCGGCTCGCAGGCGAACCAGTCCGTTTTCCTCTCGCTGACCAAGCCGGGCGACACCATTCTCGGCATGTCGCTCGCCGCGGGCGGCCATCTCACCCATGGCGCGCCGCCGAACCTCTCCGGCAAATGGTTCAATGCCGTGCAGTATGGCGTTCGGCCGGACGACAACCGCATCGACTATGACGAGGTCGAGCGCCTGGCTAAGGAGCACAAGCCTAGCCTGATCATCGCCGGCGGCTCGGCCTATCCGCGTATCATCGATTTCGCGCGCTTCCGTGCCATCGCCAATTCCGTCGGCGCATATCTGATGGTGGACATGGCGCATTTCGCCGGGCTCGTCGCCGCGGGGCTGCATCCGAGCCCGCTACCCCACGCCCATGTCGTGACCACCACCACCCACAAGACCCTTCGCGGGCCGCGCGCCGGCATGGTGCTGTCCAATGACGAGGAGATCGGCAAGAAGATCAACTCGGCCGTGTTCCCCGGCCTCCAGGGCGGTCCCTTGATGCACATCATCGCCGCCAAGGCCGTGGCCTTCAAGGAAGCGCTCGCGCCGTCCTTCAAGCTCTACGCGCAATCGGTGATCGACAATGCCAAGGCGCTGGGCGAGACCCTGGTCAAGGGCGGCGTCGCGCTCGTTTCCGGCGGCACCGACACCCATCTGATGCTCGTCGATCTCAGGCCCAAGAAGCTGACCGGCAAGGCTGCCGAAGTGGCGCTCGGCCGCGCCAACATCACCTGCAACAAGAACGGCGTGCCGTTCGATCCGGAGAAGCCGATGATCACCTCGGGCATCCGTCTCGGTTCGCCCGCGGGCACCACGCGCGGGTTTGGCGTTGCCGAGTTCCAGCAGGTCGGCAACATGATCATCGAAGTGTTGGACGGGCTCGCCGCCAATGGCGATGCGGGCAATAGCGCCGTGGAAGAAAAGGTGAAGCAGCGCGCGATCGAGCTCTGCGAGCGCTATCCCATTTATCGGTAAAGCGTGGGTGTGATTGTGGAACAGGGAAGGGCGGTCGCCCATGCGGTGCCCCTATTGCGGCAGCACCAACACGCAAGTGAAGGACTCGCGGCCTAGCGAGGATCACACTACGATCAGGCGGCGGCGGGTCTGCGCCGATTGTGGTGGCCGCTACACCACTTTCGAGCGCGTGCAGCTCCGCGAGCTCACCGTGGTCAAGCGCTCCGGCCGGCGCATGCCGTTCGACCGCGACAAGCTGATGCGCTCGGTTCAGATTGCGCTGCGCAAGCGCCCCGTCGAGCCCGAGCGTATCGAGCGTATGGTGAGCGGCATCGTGCGCCGGCTCGAAAATATGGGCGAGAACGACATCAAGTCGGAGACCATCGGCCGGCTGGTAATGGAGGCTTTGAAAGCCCTCGACGACGTCGCCTATGTCCGCTTTGCCTCCGTGTACAAGAATTTCCGCGAGGCCAAGGATTTCGAGGCCCTGCTCGGCGAGCTCGCGGGTTCGGACTCCGACGACGAGACCGGCGCCGCCGATGAGGCAACCGCTTCGGCCGACGATTGACGCGGCTGAGACCGCAAGACCGACCCCATGGCCTTAAGCGACGCGGACCATATGGCACAGGCCCTCGCGCTGGCGCGGCGCGGGCTCGGGCTCACTTGGCCCAACCCCAGCGTGGGCTGCGTCGTGGTAAGCCCTTCCGGCGCCATGGCGGGCCGCGGCTGGACCGCGCCCGGCGGCCGACCTCACGCCGAAGCGCTCGCGCTGACGCAAGCCGGCGAGAAGGCCCACGGCGCGACCGTCTATGTCACGCTCGAGCCTTGCGCCCATGAAGGCCGCGGCGCCCCTTGCGCCGATGCGCTCGCCGCGGCCGGTCCCGCGCGGGCGGTGATCGCCATGGCCGATCCCGATCCCCGCACCGCCGGGGACGGGCTGGCCCGCTTGCGCGCCGCCGGCATCGAGGTCGAGGAGGGGCTGCTGCGCGATCAGGCCCTTGAGATCGTGCTCGGCCATGTGCTCCGCATCACCGAGGGGCGTCCGGAAGTCATTCTGAAACTCGCCCTTGGGTCCGACGGCCTCGTGCCGCAAGGACATGGCAGCCCGAACTTCGTCACCGGCCCCGACGCCCGCGCCCACGCCCACCTCTTGCGCGCCCGTTCCGACGCCATCCTGGTCGGCCGCGGGACTGTCGCCGCCGATAATCCGAGCCTGACGTGCCGCCTGCCCGGCATGGCCTGCCGCTCTCCGGTGCGGGTGGTGTTGGACAGCCGGTTGCGGACGCCGCCCGCCGCGCGCCTGTTCGAGGACGAGATGGTGCCGGTCTGGCTCGTCTGCGCCGAGGGCAAGCGTCCGACCGGCGCCTCGGCCTTGGAGGAGCGCGGCGCCGAGATCATCCCGGTGGCCATCGATGAAGAGGGCCTGCCCGGGCTACAGGACACGCTGGAAGCCCTTGCCTCCCGCGGCATCACGCGTGTTCTGGTCGAAGGCGGCCCATGCGTCGCCCGCGCCCTGCTCGATGCCGGTCTGATTGACGCGGCGGCCATTTACCAAGGGGCAGAGCCGGCAGGATCCGATGGGCTGTTACCCTTTGTTAGCGACGGGCTTGATCGGTTGACCGAATGCGGCCATTTCACGCTTAGCTCTTCCCGGTCCTTCGGTCCCGACCGCATGACCTATTGGCGACGCAAGCGCGCATGTTCACCGGCATTGTTAGCGACATAGGCACGCTTGTCTCCTGCGCCGGCGCGCGCTTGCGCATCGCGCCTGGTCTCGGCGTTGACGGTCTCAGGGAAAGCGCCTCGATTGCCTGCGACGGCTGTTGTCTCACCGTCGTGCAGGTCACCGACGGCGCCCCGGGCACCGCCGCCTTCGAGGTCGACATCTCCAACGAGACGCGCGGCCGCACCACTCTTGGCGCCTGGGCACCCGGCCGCCGCATCAACCTCGAGCGGGCGCTTTCCTTCGGCTCCGAGCTCGGCGGCCATCTCGTCACCGGCCATATCGACGGCCAAGCCCGCATCGTGGCGCGCGAGCCCGACGGCGACAGCGTCCGTTTCGGGCTGGAAGCCCCGCCCGAGTTTGTGCCCTTTATTGCCACCAAGGGCTCAGTCGCCCTCGATGGCGTCTCCCTCACCGTCAATCAGGTGGACGGCCCGCGCTTCGGCGTGAACATCATCCCCTATACCTTGACCCACACCAATTGGGCCGAGCGCAAGGTGGGCGACGTCGTGAACCTTGAGGTCGACCTCCTGGCGCGCTACGTGGAGCGTATCGCTTCGCGAGAGAACCAACGCCCGTGACGATCTTGAGCCAAGCCCGCCACCATCCCGCGCTCTCCTCCATCGAGGAGGTGGTCGAGGACGCGCGCAACGGGCACATGTTCATCCTGGTCGATGCCGAGGAGCGGGAGAACGAGGGCGACCTCGTCATCCCGGCGCAGATGGCCACGCCCGACGCCATCAACTTCATGGCCAAGCATGGCCGCGGGCTCATCTGCCTCTCGCTCACGCCGGAGCGGGCCAAACAGCTGCATCTCGAGCTGATGCCGCGCTCCAACCGCGCGCGCCACGCCTCCGCCTTTACCGTCTCCATCGAGGCCCGCGAAGGCATCTCCACCGGCATCTCCGCCCATGATCGCGCCCACACCGTCTCGGTCGCCATCGACCCCACCAAGGACTATCGCGACATCACCACCCCGGGCCACGTCTTCCCTCTGGTGGCGAGAGAAGGCGGCGTGCTGGTGCGCGCCGGCCATACCGAAGCGGCAGTGGACATGTCGCGCCTTGCCGGGCTCTACCCGGCCGGCGTGATTTGCGAGATCATGAATGACGACGGCACCATGGCGCGGCTGCCCGATCTCATCGCCTTCGCCCAGCGCCACGGCATCAAGATCGCCACCATCGCCGATTTGATCGCCTATCGGCTCCGCTACGATCACCTCGTGAGGATGGTGGCCGAGACCAAGATCGAGAGTGCCCATGGCGGCGCTTTCGACCTCAAGGTCTACATGACGACGGTGGACCCGGCCGAGCATGTGGCGCTCGTCAAAGGCGACGTGCGGAGCGGCGCGCCGGTGCTCGTGCGCGTGCATGCGGTGAATACGCTGGACGACCTGCTCGCCATCGGCAGCCACAGCGATACGCTGGTGCATAAGGCCATGGACATCATTGGCAAGGAAGGCGCGGGCGTCATCGTGCTGATCCGCGAGAGCCGCCCCGACGCCATATCCTCCCGCTTGAAGCGCGTGGCAGGTGCGGACCGCACCGGCCAACAGCGCCTGATCGAATACGGTGTCGGCGCCCAGATTCTGCTCGATCTCGGCGTACGCGAGATGGTGCTGCTGAGCAATTCGCCGGCGCGCAAGATCGTGGGCCTCGAGGGCTATGGTCTGAGTGTCGTGGGCCACCGGGCCTTGGAGTAGCCGATCATGAGCCGCAAGGGCCCACGCTCCGTTCTCATCATCGAAGCGCGCTTCTATGAGGATATCTCCGATGAGCTCGCCCGCGGCGCCATCGAGGAGCTCAACGCGCAGCATATCGACTTCGAGCGCCTGTCGGTTCCGGGGGCGCTGGAGATCCCCGTTGCGCTCAGCCTCGCGCTCGCCAATGGCTTTGTCGGACGCGCCGGGCGGCATAGGGGTTGCATCGCCCTTGGCTGCGTCATTCGCGGCGAGACGACGCATTATGAGATCGTCGCGCGCGAATCCGCCGCCGGCCTGCATCAGCTCGCCGTCGCGCACGCCGTGCCCATCGGCAATGGCATCATCACCTGCGACAGCCGCGAGCAGGCAATGGCGCGGGCAACCGTCACGGGCCGCAACAAGGGCCGCGACGCGGCGCGCGCTTATCTCGCTTTGATGCAGCTCGAGCAGCATTTCTCTTCGGCCAGCCGGCGCTGACGGCCATGACCGGCAAGCCCGAAATCAAAGTCCCAGTGCCGCGCAAAGGCGGCAAAGCCAAGCCTCGCAACGCCCAGTCGCGGAGCGCCGCGCGCCTGGCCGCGGTGCAGGCGCTCTATCAAATGGACATGACCGGGATCGACCTCAACCACGTCATCGCCGAGTTCGAGGCGCATCGTTTCGGTCAGGAGATCGAGGGCTGCCAATATTGCGATGCCGAGGGCGCCTTTTTCCGCGACCTCGTCGAGGGGGTGGTGCGCGAGCAGCTGCGCGTCGATCCGCTGATCGATCGGCATCTCGCCGAGGGCTGGCGGCTCAATCGCGTCAACTCGATTTTGCGCGCGATCCTGCGCGCCGGCGCTTACGAGATCCTGATCCGCGGAGACGTGCCGTCGCGCGTGGTAATCAGCGAATATGTCGACCTCGCCCATGCTTTCTTCGCGGGCGACGAGCCCAAGGTCGTGAACGGGATTCTCGACAAACTCGCGCGCGAGGCGCGGCCGGCGGACTTCGCCTGCGAAGGACCGGCCCATGATTAATGGCGTCGAGCGCATCCGGCGCGGCGCGGCCGCCGGCGCGGCGCTCGACGAGTTCGATATCATCGCCCGCTACTTCGCCCCGCTCGCCACCAATAAGGCCGCGCTCGGCTTGGGCGACGACGCGGCCATCGTCGAGATGGCGCACGGGCGGGAGCTCGTCGTCGCCTGCGACACGATCATCGAAGGCGTCCATTTTTTGCCCGACGATCCGCCCGATGCCATCGGCCACAAGGCGCTGGCGGTGAATTTGTCCGACCTCGCCGCCAAGGGCGCCGAGCCCTACGCCTATCTCCTCTCGCTCGCCCTGCGCGAAGCCTCGCCGCCTTGGCTTGAGAGTTTCGCGCGCGGACTTGGCGCCTTGCAGGCCGCAGCCGGCACCGCCCTCATCGGCGGCGATACGAGCGCCACTCAAGGACCGATCACGCTCACCGTCACGGCCCTGGGGCTTGTGCCCACCGGCCAAGCCGTGCTCCGGCGCGGCGCCGAGCCCGGCGATCGCCTCTATGTGAGCGGCACGATCGGCGGCGCGCATCTCGGCCTGCGCCTGCTAGAGCACATGGACCTCGCCGAGATTTGGGGGCTCGCGCCGGAGGAGGGGGCGTCGCTGATCGCGCGCTACCAACGTCCCGAGCCCCGCACCCGCATGGCATCGCTCCTGCGCCAACACGCCCATGCCGCCATCGACGTGTCCGATGGGCTCGTCGGCGACCTGCAGAAGCTCTGCGCCGCCTCGGGGTCCGGAGCCATCATTGAGGCGGAGTGCGTGCCGCTCGCCCAAGGCGCGCGCAAGGCCTGTGCCTCCGAACTCCATCTGTTCGAGGCACTGATCACCGCCGGCGATGACTACGAGATCCTGGCCGCGGTGCCGGAGGCCAAGGCGGCTTCGTTCGAGGACGCGGCGCGCGAGCGCGAAATGAGCGTGGTCGCTATCGGCAAGATCGTGGCGGGCGCCCCGGAGGTCCTGGTGCGGGACGGGGAGGGGAGGCCGCTCACCTTTGCCCATAAGGGCTACGCCCATTTTAGCGTTGGCCCCTGAGAAATGGCCAAATCGCCGCTTCCCTAGGCAGTCTGTTGCGTCCTTGCCGCAACTTTGGCAAGTTCCGCCGGGCTTCACGCCGTCCTTCGCGGGTGATGGCCCCGCGGACATATTTGGGGTGCGCCGCGTCCTAAGTCAGATTTCCTGCCAATCCAACCAAACGAACGGGGACAGTCCGTCATGACTTTCGTTCTCTACCTCATCATTGCCTGCGGGGCGCTCTCGATCGTCTACGGCCTCGTGACCACGCGGGCCGTGCTCGCCGCCGACGCCGGCTCCGCGCGCATGCAGGAAATCGCCGCTGCCATCCAAGAAGGCGCCCAGGCTTATCTTGCCCGCCAATACACCACCATCGCCGCCGTTGGCGTGGTCATCTTTTTCGTGCTCGCCTTCTTGCTTGGTCTCACCCAAGCGATCGGCTTCGCCGTGGGCGCGCTTCTGTCCGGCGCTGCCGGCTATATCGGCATGAACGTCTCGGTCCGCGCCAATGTGCGGACCGCGCAAGCCGCTACCAAGAGCCTCGCCGCCGGCTTGAGCATCGCCTTCCGCGCCGGCGCCGTCACCGGCCTCCTGGTCGCGGGCCTCGCGCTCTTGGGCGTGTCGGTCTATTTCCTCGTCCTCACCCAGGTGCTGCAATTAAATCCGGCGTCGCGCGAGGTGGTCGATGCGCTCGTCTCGCTCGGCTTCGGCGCCTCGCTCATCTCCATCTTCGCCCGTCTCGGCGGCGGCATCTTCACCAAGGGTGCCGATGTCGGCGGCGATCTCGTCGGCAAGGTGGAAGCCGGCATCCCCGAGGACGATCCGCGCAACCCGGCGACGATTGCCGACAATGTTGGCGACAATGTCGGTGACTGCGCTGGCATGGCGGCCGATTTGTTCGAGACCTACGCGGTGACCATCGTCGCCACCATGGTGCTCGCCTCGATCTATTTCGCCGGCGGCGATCGCGTCATGGAGATGATGCTGTACCCGATGGCCATCGGCGCCATGTGCGTCATCACCTCGATCGTCGGCACCTTTTTCGTGCGCCTGGGAAAGAGCCAGTCGATCATGGGAGCCCTATATAAAGGCGTGCTCGCCACCGGCGTCCTGTCGCTCATCGGGCTGTGGCCGCTCACCGCCTGGCTGGTTGGCATGGACACGGTGATGACCGTGAACGAGGTGAGCTTCACCGGCAAGTCGCTGTTCTTCTGCGGCGCCGTCGGGCTTACGGTCACTGCCTTGATCGTGGTGATCACCGAATATTACACCGGCACGAACTACCACCCGGTGCAATCCATTGCCAAGGCCTCCGTCAGCGGCCATGGCACCAACGTTATCCAGGGTCTTGCCGTCTCGCTGGAGTCAACCGCGCTGCCCGCCCTTGTCATCATGGCCGGCATTATCGTCGCCTATAATCTTGCCGGACTGTTCGGCATCGCCGTCGCGGTCACTACCATGCTCGCCCTGGCCGGATTGATCGTAGCGCTCGACGCCTTCGGGCCCGTCACCGACAATGCCGGCGGTATTGCCGAGATGTCGGGCATGCCCAAAGCGATCCGCAAGACCACCGACGCGCTCGACGCGGTAGGCAACACCACCAAGGCGGTGACCAAGGGCTACGCCATCGGCTCCGCCGGCCTCGGTGCGCTCGTGCTCTTTGCCGCCTATACCGAAGATCTCAAATATTTCGCCGCCAATGCCGACAAGTTTCCCTATTTCAAGGGCGTCGATCCGACCTTCAGCCTGTCCAATCCTTACGTCGTGGTCGGCCTCTTTCTTGGCGGTCTCTTGCCTTATCTCTTCGGCGGCATCGCCATGACCGCGGTCGGCCGCGCCGCAAGCGCGATCGTCGAGGAGGTCCGCCGTCAGTTCAAGGAAAAGCCCGGCATCATGAAGGGCACGGCGCGTCCCGATTATGGCCGCGCGGTCGACCTTTTAACCCGCGCCGCCATCAAGGAGATGATCGTACCCTCGCTCCTACCGGTGCTGACCCCGGTCGTGTTCTATTTCATCGTCAATGCGATTGCCGGTAAGAGCGCGGCCTTCTCGGCGCTCGGCGCCATGCTGCTCGGCGTGATCGTCACCGGCCTGTTCGTCGCCATCTCCATGACGGCGGGCGGCGGGGCGTGGGACAACGCCAAGAAATATATCGAGGACGGCCATTACGGCGGCAAAGGCTCCGAGGCCCACAAGGCGGCGGTGACCGGTGATACCGTGGGCGATCCCTACAAGGACACGGCGGGGCCGGCGGTGAACCCGATGATCAAGATCACCAATATCGTGGCCTTGCTCCTGCTCGCCGTGCTCGCACATTAGGCAGAGCCAGCGCGAGCCCTTGGGTCTTACGGCGGGAGGCCAGGAACGCTTTGCTGCTGGCCCTTGAATAGCCGGCGCTGGGCGATATTGCCGAACAGCTGTTCGAGCACGGTGAGGTCCTTGCCGCGCGCCGGGGTTTCGTCCTTGGCGTAATTGACGACGATGCCGTCTTTCAGACCGTAATGAGCGACGTCATCGACGGTGCCGCCGCGGTTGAAGTAGACGGCAACCACCTGGCGGTCGATCTCCCACGGCTTGAAGAAGGCATATGATTTCTGCGTCGTCGAGATATAGTAATAAGCATCGCCGCTGATGGTGCCGGTGGTGTCCGGTGAGCCGAGCGCGAGCTTGACCTGGTCCTTGGACATGCCGGGCTTGATCTGGTTGACGTCGACATCGATGAACACGTGGCCGTGGCGGTCAATATCGGCGCTGCAGCCGACAAGCGGCATGGCAAGGGCCATGATGAGGCCGGCGAGCCCCGCTATATTCGACCCCCCGGTCGCCCGCTTGACCTTGAACAATTGGGGTGCCCCCCGATGAGAGTTTGCCAAGCCCGTGCCTGCCCCGATGCGGCTCGACCGCACCCTAGGCACTCCGATCGAACGATGAACGGCTAGCGGTCGCGAGGCAGACGAGAATCGTCGGCATGACCCACCCCCTAACGCCTCTGGCCCGGCTGCTGCGCACGCGCTTAACCCCCAGCAACACTGATAAAATCTATGGCGCCATTGTGGCGCAGGCACGGCTCCCCGTCTTCTACCGCGCCTTCGGCGTGCCCGATACTATCGATGGCAAATTCGTGGTCCTATCGCTGCATCTCTTCACCCTCCTCAACCGGTTGCAGTCCGCGGGCCCGCAGGCCTGGGGCCCGGCCCAGGAGCTGATGAACCAATTCAAGACCGATATGGAGACCGTGCTGCGCGAAGTGGGCATCGGCGACCTCGCGATCCCGAAACGGGTGCGCGCGCTCGCAAGCTCCAGCCACGCTTTGCTTGCAGCCTATGCGACGGCGCTAGCAGCGGGGAAGCCGGCGCTTGCCGCCGCCATTGCCGAGAGTCTGCCGCTGGAACCGGCGGCCGCCAGGACGGCGAGCGAGCCGCTCGCGTCTTATGTGTGGGGAAGCGTGGACACGCTTAAGCGGCAGCCCTTGGCGAGCCTGCTGGCGGGCGAGCTCCACTTTCAAAAGGTGACCGAGGACTATGGATAAGGGACCGCGTCCAAGCCCGGGCGAAGCGCCGCTCATCGAGCGGCACGTCAAGGTCGACGACATCAAAGATGGCGAGCAAGGTCTGATCACGGCAACCCCGTCCGAATGCCGTGCCATCGCCAAGATCCTCGATCTGATTACCCTCGAGCGGCTTGCCTTGACCTATCGCCTCCGCCCCGAAGGCGGCGGCCGCGTCGGCCTCACCGGCAGCCTCGCGGCACGCATGACGCAGACTTGCGTCGTCTCCCTCGAACCCGTCGAAGCGCATCTCGAAGTGCCGGTCGAAGTAGAGTTTTGGCCGTTGGCTTCGATTGCGGCGCTCGAGCGCGAGGCGACCGACAAAGATCACGCTTTGCGCGATTGGCCGGAGCCCATCTTCGACGGCAAGATCGACCTTGGCCCCGTGATCTACGAGACGCTGGCGACCGCCCTCGAACCCTATCCGAAGCGCGAGGGCGCGCAGCTGGAATGGCAGGCAGCCCCCGAAAGCAAGAGGGAGCCGGAAGGCCCGTTTGCCGCGCTTGCTCGGCTGAAACAGCGCTGAAAGCCGCCTTCCTGGCCTGCGGCCAAAATCCGGTTGCCCAGGAAGCGCATTTTGCGTCTATTCGGGGTTCGCCTGGGGCCGTCGCGGCCATCTAGCCGCGGCCGATGCAATCTTCCTATCCGGCTTTGAGGAAAATGGGTGCGCCAGTCACCATAGCGCTCGACGCCATGGGCGGGGACCACGGACCGAGTGTCATCGTCGCCGGCGCCGCCCTTGCGCTCGTCCGTCATCCGGAGATGCGCTTCATTCTGGTGGGGGATAAATCCGCAATCGAACCGGAGCTCGCCCCCCATCCGGCGCTCGCGCGCCGCGCCGAGACCATCCATACCGACGTCGCGGTCGCCATGGACGCCAAGCCGAGCCAGGCGCTGCGCAAAGGGCGCTGGCGGTCGAGCATGTGGCTTGCGCTCGAGGCGGTGCGGGACGGGCGCGCCGATGCGGCCGTCTCCGCGGGCAATACCGGTGCCCTCATGGCCATGGCAAAATTCTGTCTGAAAACCATCACCGGCGTCGACCGCCCGGCCATCGCCGCCATTTGGCCCACCATCGATGCCGAATGCATCGTGCTCGACGTGGGGGCCAATGTCGGCGCCGATTCCCGTCAGCTCGTGGAGTTTGCGCTCATGGGGGCCGCTATGGCGCGCGCCCTGTTCGGCATCGAGCGCCCTTCGATTGGGCTTCTCAATATCGGCGTCGAGGAGGTGAAGGGCCTCGACGAGATCAAGCTGGCGGCGGCGACGCTCAAAGAGGCGCCGCTACCCATCGACTATCGTGGCTTCGTCGAGGGCGACGATGTGGGCCGCGGCGCGGTCGATGTCGTGGTCACCGACGGCTTTACCGGCAACATCGCCTTGAAGACAGCCGAGGGAACCGCTAAGCAGATCGGCGAGTATTTGCGCGCCGCCATGGGGCGGTCGTTCCTTGCTCGCACCGGTGCCATTCTGGCGCAGGGCGCCTTCCGAGCGCTCAAGGAGAAGATGGATCCCCGCCAGTTGAACGGCGGCATCTTCCTTGGGCTCAACGGCATCGTCGTCAAAAGCCACGGCGGGACTGACGCCACGGGCTTCGCCAGCGCCATCGACACCGCCTATGACATGGCGTCGAGCGGCGTGGTGAAGCGGCTCGCCGAAGACGTGGCCCGGTTCCATGCCGAGCTCGAGCTCGATGGCGCCGCTTGAGATTCAGGAGTTGAGAGCGAATTGAGCGTGCTGCGGAGCGTGGTCAGGGGGTGCGGCGGTTACCTGCCCCGGCGGGTCTTGACCAATGACGACCTCGCCAGAATGGTTGCGACCACGGATGCGTGGATCACCACGCGAACCGGCATCAAGGAGCGCCATATCGCGGCGAGCGACGAGCTCACCTCGACCATGGGGACCGCGGCGGCGCGCGCGGCGCTCACCGACGCCAGCCTCGAGCCAGAGGATATCGACCTCATCATTCTCGCCACCTCGACCCCCGACCAGACCTTCCCCGCCACCGCCGTCACCATCCAAGCCGAGCTCGGCATCACCCATGGGGCCGCCTTCGACATTCAGGCGGTCTGCTCGGGCTTCGTCTTCGCCCTGTCGGCGGCGGACAATTTCCTGAAGAGCGGCCAATTCAAACGCGCGCTCGTCATCGGCTCGGAGGCTTTCTCGCGCATCCTGGACTGGGAGGACCGCTCGACTTGCGTTCTCTTCGGCGACGGGGCGGGCGCGGTAGTGGTGGAGGCACAACCGCAGAACGGCGCCGCCACGGACCGGGGCATTTTAGCCACCTGCCTCCGCTCGGACGGTCGCTACCGGGACAAGCTGTACGTGGATGGCGGTCCGTCTTCCACCGGCACCGTCGGCCATGTGCGCATGGACGGCCCCGAGGTCTTCCGCCACGCGGTCACCAACATCGCCGAGGTCATCGACGCCACGCTCACCCAAGCGGGCCACAAGGCCTCCGACATCGACTGGTTCGTGCCCCATCAAGCGAATAAGCGCATCCTGGACGGCGCCGCGCGCAAGCTCGGGCTCGACCCTGAGCGCATCATCGTCACCGTGGACAAGCACGCCAACACTTCGGCCGCCTCCATTCCCTTGGCCCTCGCTGCCGGATGCGCCGATGGACGGATCAAACCGGGACAACTCGTGCTCATGGAAGCCATGGGCGGCGGCTTCACCTGGGGCGCCTTGCTGCTGCGCTGGTGAAATTCCGCCGGACTGCCGCGCGAAAGTCACACCTAGATGGAAAATGATGCAATTTCAGGAATTTGATTGCGGTAGCGATTGACCGCATCGAAGCGCGTCGATTAGCATTACCCTTCGTCCCGCGAGGGGGAGCTTACGAAATGAGCGGGAAGACGCTAACACGGGCCGATCTGGCGGAGGCCGTGTTTCAAAAAGTTGGCTTGCCTCGAAACGAATTTGCCGGGATCGTGGAGTTGGTGCTCCGCGAGATCGTAGCGAGTCTCGAGCGCGGCCAAAGCGTGAAGCTATCGTCGTTCGGTTCCTTCGGGATTCGTGACAAAGGAGAGCGCATCGGACGCAATCCTAAGACGGGTCAAGAAGTTCCGATCACGCCACGCCGGGTCCTCGTCTTCAGGGCGAGCAACATCATGAAGCAGCGCATCAATGACGCATTATCGCGAAGAAAGGCGGCCGAATAGCAGTCGCCTAAAAACATCAAGGCGGGGAGTTTGGAGCGGTGGACAAAGCGCCCGAGGCCTTTCGTACGATCAGTGAGGTAGCTGATGAACTCGACGTCCCGAAACATGTGCTTCGCTTTTGGGAAGGCAAGTTTAACCAGCTGAAGCCAATGAAACGCGGAGGTGGGCGGCGCTATTACCGCCCCGAGGACGTCGCACTTTTGCGCGGCATCCGCTTCCTCCTCTATAACGATGGATATACCATAAGAGGCGTTCAGAAAATTCTGCGCGAGCAGGGCCCACGTTTTGTCATGGAATTCCGGCATCATGCGGCCGCCGAGGAAATCGATGAGGCGGGTATGGGCAAAGAGCATGAAATTCCGGACATAGCAGCCGAGGCGCAAAGCCATGGCTCGTACAAGCGCCCCCTGGGGCCGGACGAGGGATTGGTGCCCCGTCTCGACGTGGAGGCTTTGCGCGCAGTTCTCGAGGAAATTGAGGCCTGCCGTCAGCTCCTCACCGCCGCCAAGGAATAGCGGCCTGTCCTCTTGATGCCTTGTTTCGGCGCGGGCAGCGTGTATATCGAGGCCTCGGGCACACGGCTTCGGAGCGTAGCGCAGCCCGGTTAGCGCACCGGTCTGGGGGACCGGGGGTCGGGAGTTCAAATCTCCCCGCTCCGACCATTTCCGGCGATTGATCCCTAAAAAGAGCAAAAGGGCCGTCCGGGACGGCCCCTTCACCCCCGTTCGGGATCGGCGGAAACGCAGAACACCACTCCGCCGCTCGTTCAAACGCGGGCCTCAGTCTTCGGTTCCAGCCGGAATGCAGAATCTTTGCGGCAGCGATGGGCGCAAGGAAACCGGCTGGAGCGACAATGTGCGCCGCTGTTTTTTGCCGCGTCGCACCCATATCCGAGGGGAGGGGCTGGATAGCTCAGAAGGAGCACGCCTCATGAAACGCACCCTCGCAGCAGCCTTCATATTGGTGGGATTGGCGACCCCGGTCCTTGCCGCCGAGCACTACGCGGTGAAGGACACAGAGAATTATTGCAGCGTGATCGACGCCACGCCGAGCCCGGCGAGCGGACTGCGCATGGTCGGCAGCCCGCAAGGCTACGGCTCCAAGACCGCCGCCGAGAACGCGCTCAAAGATAACCCGCACTGCCACGCGTAAAAGGCCACGCAAAGCGGCAAGCGACCTCAAAGCCCCCGGCCGCCAGGCAGGGGGCTTTGTCGCGCCGTCATTCTCCGCCCGAGGATCGGGGCGCCCAGGCCGCAGGAGCCGCCGCCGCCAAGCCCCAGACGATGGCCATCACCAGATAGAAATGCCGCCAGTGATCGCTGTCGATCACGAGTTCCTCAATCGCCATGCCGATGAACGCCGCGACCAGCACCACGCTCACCCCATCGCCGCCGCGATCGCGCACCACCTGGCGAAGTCCGAGACCGATGGTCAACAGCACGACCGCGAGATAGAGCGTGCCCCCGAGCCAGCCCGCATTGAGGAACATGCTGAGATAGACCTCGTGCACGTCCTCATGATGGTAGCGCTCGTGGAACTCGAGCGCGCCGATGCCGAGCGGATGGGTGGCGATGAGACCTGCGGCTTTTTGCTGCCCGCCGAAGCGCCCTTCGGGTCCCGTGTCATAGGATTGCTCGAGCGCCGCGCGCTCGCTCATTAGTTCGGCGACCTTGGGGATCGTCTGCGCCGCCAGAAAGACGCCGACGGCCATGACGCCGGCGAGCACCATGGCGACGACGAGCTTCAGCCGCTGCCGGTTGGTCGCGGCGGTGCCGAAGCTCAAATAGGCGTAAGCGGCAAGCGCCACGGCGAGATTGATCCAGGCTCCGCGCGAGAAGGTGAGCAGCGTGCCGAACAGCAACAGGCCCATGCCCGCCATCCACAGGCTCGCGCGCGCGACGCGGCCGGTCATGGCCACGTTGAAGGCGTAGATCAGGGCCGGGACGAGGAACGCGCCGAGCACGTTCGGATCCTTGAAGGTGCCGCGCGCCCGGCCATATTCGGTGAAGAGGTCGAAAGCCCCCGGGAACAGGCTGAAATAGCCGATCAGCGCGGCCAAGGCCGCGATCAGCGCCGAGACCAGATAGGCCGACATGATCAGCCGCACATTCCCCGCCGGGCGATGGGCCACGAAGGCCGCCACCACCACCGAGGACAGCGCGAGATAGAGGGTGATGCCCATATGGCTCGCCGCCACGTCGAGCGAGATCGCCTGCGCCGTGGCGACGAAGCCACCGGCGAGGATCGCCGCCCACAGCAGCAAATAAAGCGCGATGCCGCGATTGAACGGGGCAAGGCCCCCCACCGGCAGCACCAGCGCGGCCCCGAGCATCAGCGCGTCGTACGGCGCGGGATCGGACACCACGATGCCGATCGAGGCCACGGTGATCCACACATAGAGGAGCACGAGCCGACGGATGCCGCCACTCACCTGGCGCGGGTGGTCGAGGATAATGCCGGCAGTGGCGCTATAGGCCACCATGGCCGCCGAGCCCTTCTGCCTTAATAGGCGTTGTGCCCCTTGAGCAGGGCGAATGGCGTCATTACGAGGATGTAGAGGTCGAAGGTCACCGACCAATTCTCGATGTAATAGAGGTCGTGCTCGACACGTCTTTGGATTTTCTCCTCGGTGTCGGTCTCGCCGCGCCAGCCATTGATCTGGGCCCAGCCGGTGACGCCCGGCTTCACGCGGTGACGGGCGAAATAACCATCGACGACGTCGGCATAGAGCTTGTCCTCGGCTTTGGCCTTCAGCGCATGCGGGCGCGGACCCACGAGCGACAGCTCGCCCTTCAGCACATTGAACAGTTGCGGCAGCTCATCGAGGCTTGTCTGGCGCAGGAACGCGCCGACGCGGGTGACGCGCGGGTCGCCCTTGGTGACGAGCTTGCTCGCATCGGCGTCGCTCGCATGCGCATACATGGAGCGGAACTTGTAGACGTTGATCAACTCATTGTTGAAGCCCTGGCGCTTCTGGCGGAACAGCACCGGGCCCTTGGAGTTGAGCTTGATGGCCAGCGCAATCAGCGCCATGACCGGCGCGAGCAGGACGAGCGCCACGCCCGCGACGATCTTGTCGAACACGAGCTTCTGCACATGGTCCCAATCGGCAATCGGCTTGTCGGTAATGTCGATGAACGGCACGTTGCCGATATAGGAGTAGGTGCGCGGGCGGAACCGCAGCTTCTTGTTATGGGCCGACAGGCGAATATCGACCGGGAGCACCCACAGCTTCTTGAGGAGCTCAAGCAACCGCTTCTCCGCCGTGACCGGAAGCGAGACGATCAGGAGGTCGATGCGCGAGGCGCGCGCGAACTCGACGAGCTCGTCGATATTGCCGAGCTTGGGATATCCGGCCACCACCGGCGAAACGCGGTCATGGCCGCGATCGTCGAAGATACCGGCAATGCGGATGTCGGTATCGTGGGAGGCCTCGAGCGCCTTGATCAGCGCCTCGGCCTCGGAACTGCCACCGACGATCACGGCGCGCCGGTTGAGGCGCCCCTCTTTGGTCCAACGCTTGACCAGGAGCGACAGGCCAAGCCGCTCGGCGAACAGCGCCGACAGCGTCGCGACGTACCAGGTGGCAATCCACACCCGAGAGAAATTGGCGCCGACCTTGACGAAGAAGGCGAGCGACATCATGCCGGCGATGACCATCGTCCAGGCGAGGGCCATGCGCGCGAAGCTCCGCACGAACGCGCTGAAGGCCGGCACCCGATAAAGGCCGAACGCCTGCAGCAGCAGAATATTGGCCGCGGCGGCGATCAGCACGGCGGCGAGATAGACGAGATGGGTGGATGCGCCCTCGCGCTCCACATAGAGGAGATAGATCGCGAAACCGAGCGTCGCGACGAGTAGGAACTCG
Organism: uncultured Alphaproteobacteria bacterium; assembly: GCA_963820115.1. Lineage (GTDB taxonomy): Bacteria > Pseudomonadota > Alphaproteobacteria > Rhizobiales > Methyloligellaceae > Methyloceanibacter. Next base: position 85,579 of record CAWFYP010000003.1, on the reverse strand, counting down.
GTGACCCGCAACGCCCCGGTGACGACCGTCGGCGGCAGCAGATTGAGATTGCCGCCCTGCCGAATTTCGGCGAGCCGCGGCCGAGGGCTGCGGCGGCGCTCCTCGAACTTGTCACGCGTCTTCGCCCGAGAAGGGCCGTCCCGCGTTGAGACAGCCGCGCTCTCTGGCGTTGCAACGTCAGCTTCAACCATGTCTCGACCTGTCAACGGCGCTCCTGCCTTCAACAGAGCAGGTTGCCAAGGGGCATGCCTCGGCGATGCGGGATGCAGGCGCCTTATGCCACAGGGAGACTTTGAGATGGGTGAAGCGGAGCCCGGTTCGTAGCCCCGGCTTAAGCCATGGTTAAGCGTTGGTTGCGAGCCGCTCGCGGTAGAAGTCGACGATCTCTCGCGTCATGGCCGCGACGGTAAAACGCTCCGCCACATGCTTTTGCAGCACGCGCGCGCGCGCGAGGAACGGCTCGGGGTTAACCAGGAAGGCGCGCATCTGGGCGCCGAGCGCGTCCACGTCTCCGGGCCGGACCAGCGGCATGTTCGTGCCGGCGACGATGTCGGGGACGCCACCGACATCGGTGACGATCAGCGGCATCTGCGCCGCGGCAGCCTCGATCACGATATAGGGCAAGGATTCCGCGCGCGACGGCACCACCACGCAGCGCGCGCGCGCGAATGCCGTGCGGGCCGGCTGCGGACCGGTGAACATCACCTTGGAGCCGAGCCCGAGTTTGCGGGCAAGACGCTTGAGCTCCTCCTCCTCGGGGCCGCCGCCGACGATGATCGCGCGCGCCGGATAGACGGTCTGATCCAAAGCGAGGGCCTCAAGCAGCACATCGACGCCCTTGAGGAGTCTCAGTTCGCCGACGAAGACAAAATCGGCGGCGTCCTCCGCCAGCGTCGGCTCATAAAATTCGAATGGATAAAGACCGTTGGGAATGACGCGCACCGGGCAGGTGGGTGTCCCGATCAGCTCCCGGTAACGGCCGGCGGCGAAGCGGCTCTCGAAGATCAATCCGTCGGTGAGCGGCGCTAGCCGGCGTTCCGCCTCGATATAGAGCCGGCCCATGAGCGTCGCTGGGGAGTAATGCAGGCTGCCGCCATGGGCCGTGTAAAAGACACGGACATAAGCGCCTCGGCGCTTCAGCGCGCGGCCGGCGAGCCGCGCATAGGCCCCGCCTTTGGCGCCATGACCGTGCAGCACGTCAACTTTGAGCGTTGCGGCCAAGCGCGTCACCTGCCGCCAGGCGCGCCAGTCCGACAGGCCCAATCGCCGCGTCATAGGAAGGCGCGTGATGCCGAGCGTGCACGCATCGGCAAGCCGGCTCAACGCCCGCGCGGCTTCCTCGTCGCCGCCATCTTGGGCACACACGATGCCGACGTCGAGCCCAAGCTCGGCCTGACCCTTGGCAAGATCATGCACGTGGCGGAACAGCCCGCCGATCGGCGCTCGGAGGCAATGGAGGATGCGCAAGCGGGAACTCACGAGACGAGCAACGGGGACCTCGGACGGCCGGTTCCTGCTGTTTAGAAGAAGCGCTCGAGCACGTAAATAGTGTCGCCCGGCTGCACCGGATAATCGGTGGGCACCATCACAGTGCTCATCACGCCGCCGAATTTGCGCGTGAGACGGACCTTCCGCTCATTGGCCCGCTCGGTATAGCCCTCGGCAATGGCCACGGCCGTCTCCACGCTCATGCCGTTCACATAGGCGAACTGGCCGGGCTTTCTCACTTCACCCAAGATGAAGAAGGGCCGATAGGTCTCGACTTCCGCCGTCACCTTCGGATCCTTCACATATTTCTGCCGGAGCTGGCCGGCGATGGTCGAAGCGAGTTGGAAGGTCGTGAGACCGCGCGCGCACACCGCGCCGATCAACGGCATGGAGATATAGCCGCTGCCGTCGACGCCATAGACGCGGGAAAGATTGTCCTGGCCGAACACCACCACGCGGATCTTGTCGCCGCTATCGAGCGTATAGCGCTCATTGACGACGACCGGCGCGCCCGGAATGGCGCCGGGCGCGGCCACGGCCACGGCGCCGGGCGGGGGCAGGGGGGCAGGCGTGGCGAGCGCCATGCTTGGCGCCAACAGACCGGGGATGGCGCGCAACTGGCAACCCCCGACCGCGGCTGCGACCAGCAGCACGATCAGGATGACCCGTGCGAGACCCATGACACCGTTTCGCTCAGCGTCCATCCTTCCGATGTATGCCGACCATGGTTAACGAAAGCTGAGCGGGCGTGTCGAAGCGGGCCGAAATTTAAGCATTTGGTTACGGCGACGCGCTCTAATGGGGAAAGTCGCTTCGGGAGTTCAGTCAGTTCATGCCGTCGAATCGCGCCGCCCCCCTTGCCGAGGACGTGGATCTGCCGACCCTTGGTCGCGCGCTATGGCGCGCCAAGGGATGGGTGCTCGGGCTTGCCTTGGGCGCCGGCGTCGTCACCTTCATCGGCCTGTCCATGATGCGCCCGCTCTACACTTCGGAAGCACGCGTTCTGATCGAGAACGACCAGCCGGTCTTTACCCGGCCGGCGAACGATCCGGGCCGCGACCAGCTGCAGACGCTCGACGAGCAGGCGGTGCAGAGCCAGGTGCAGGTGCTGACCTCGCGCGATCTCGCCCTTACCGTCGCCAAGGAGCTCGACCTTCCCAACAATCCGGAATTCGCCAAGGACGCGGGTGTCGGCCTGATCAGGCGCTTTCTGAACCGGATGGGCATCGGCCGCGGCTCGGCCAAGTCGGAGCTGGAAAAGGCGGCCGACGCCTTCGAGGACCATCTCTCGGTCTACGCGCTCAACAAATCGAGCGTCATTGCCATCGATTATACGTCGGGCGACCCGTCGCTCGCCGCCGACGCCGCCAACAAGCTGGCCGACGCCTATATCGATTGGCAGCGCAACGCCAAGCTCGATCAAACCAAGGACGCCTCCATCTGGCTCAACGCCCAGATCGAGGAGCTGCGCAAGCGGACCACCGAATCCGAAGCCGCCGTCGAGAAGTTCCGCGCCTCGAGCGGACTCTATCAGGGGTCCAACAACGTCACCTTGAACGCCCAGCAGCTCTCCGAGCTGAACAGCCAGCTCATCCTCGCCGCGGCGCAGAAATCGGAAGCCGAGGCGCGCGCGCGCCTGATCAAGCAGATGCTCAACGACAAGGGCGATATCGACGCCACGCCCGAAGTGCTCAAATCCGAGCTCATCGGCCGGCTGATCGAGCAACGCGTCCAGGTGCAGCGGCAGCTCGCCGAATTATCGGCGACGCTGTTGCCGTCGCATCCGCGCATCAAGCAGCTCACCTCCGAGCTCGCCGATGTGCGCGCCCAGATCAGGGACGAGGCGACCAAGATCGTGAAGGGCCTCGAGAACGAATCCCAGGTGGCCAGCGCGCGGGAAACCTCGTTGCGCAATAGCCTGAACGACGTGAAGTCGCAGGCCTCCGGCCAGAGCGGGGCGGAGATCAAGCTCCGGGCGCTGGAGCGCGAGGCCAAGGCCAATCGCGATCTGCTCGAATCTTATCTGGCCCGTTATCGCGACGCGCAGGCCCGCCACGATATGAGCTCGGTCCCGGCCAATGCCACGATCGTCTCGCAGGCCCACGCCTCGAGCAAGCCATCCTTTCCTAAGGTCGGCCCGATCACCTTGCTCGTCACCGCCGCCACCGCGCTGCTCGCCATCGCCTTCGTTCTTGCCCGCGAGCTGATGGGCGCCCCGGCCGTCACCCGCCCGGTCAGCGCCACCGCCCAGCAGCCGCTTCGGCGTCAAAAGCCTGCACGGGCCGGGGCAAGCGCGCTGATCCTATCGTCGCCCCCGGCCGAGCCTGAGCTGCCCTTGGCCGCCACCTCGCCCATCGCCCGCGCCGCCGAAGCGCGGCGGAACCGCGAGATGCAGCCCGAGGAAGACGACGAGGGCGAGCAGACCTTGGCCGACATCAATGCGGCGACCGACAGCTTCGTCGACTGGCTGCGCCGCACGGTTCCGGGCCACAAGCGCGAGGCTCCGGCGCCGAGCGTCGTGCCCGCCAGCGGCGAAACGCGATCCGGCTCCGCCGTGCTTGACCCCGAGCTCGCCGGCATTCGCCGCCATTTGCAACGGCGTGCCGCATCCACGCGGGACCCTGCGAGATTCGGCAAGGTCGGGCCGGTGCTGAAATCGCTCGACGCCGTGCTCAACCATATCGTGGCCCGTACCAGCGCGAAGGCGACCCGCGCCGTGCTCGTGGCCCCCGTCTCCGCGTCCATCGATGCCACCGCCGCGGCGATCGAGCTTGCCCGCGCGCTTGCCGAAAAATGGCAGCCGGTGGTGCTCGTCGATCTCACCAAGGGCGCGGCGGCGGTGTCGGGACCGCTCGGGCTGCCACGCACGCCCGGCCTCACCGATCTTGCCGCGGGCCGTGCGCGATTTGAGGACGTGGTTCATGTCGATGCCGAGACCCCGTTGCAGGTCATCCCGGCCGGCAATCCAGCCGTGCAGAGCAGCGGCGACGCTGCGGAGACCTTTCTGCGCATTTTCGATGCGCTGTCGCAAACCTATGATTGCGTCGTGATCCATGCCGACGCGGACACCGCGCGTCAGGTTGAGCGCACCCTCAATGGGAGTCTGCAGCTCGTGATTGCGGTGCTGCGCGCCGGCGGCGAGGCGGGCATGGAACGGCTCGCCAATCCCGGGTGCGAAGTTCTCGGCTACGAGCAGAGTGGGGACGAGGCGCGCGCCAAGCGGATGAGCCTGCTTGAGCGCGTCGCCGCGATCTAGGGCGCTTCAGAGCGGCCGAGCACGCCGCGCCGGAGGCGCTGCGCCAGCGGCCACAATAAGGGGCTCGACTTGATGACCCGCTTGGCCCGCGCCAGCCCCGCCAGCGGCAGCGTCAGCACGAGACCTTCGGGCCGGAAGGCGATGAAGCTATCGAATAAGGGCTGGATGACGTCGCACCACTGCTCCTTGTGGCGGGCGGTGCCGGCGCCGATGTCGAAAAAGGCGAGGCCCTTGCCGCAGGCTTCCTCGATCTGATGGCGCAACAGCAAAACGCCGGGCGATTGCTTCTGCATCTCGCCCTCGCCGATGGACGACAGCGCCACCGCGTGCCGGTCACGGCAAATCGAACCGGCAAAGATCGCCGCCACTTCATCGCCGACCTTGAGATAGCCGAGCCTGAGCCGGCTCGGATTGTCGCCTTCGAGCAGCGCAAGTTCGCGATAGAAGGCGCGCGCATGGGCGTCGAAAACCTCGCCCACGCCCATGGCTGCCAATTGGCGGGATTTCTGCGCGAAGAACGCGTCCATGATGGCGAGCCTCTCGTCGCTGGTTTCCGCCCAGCCATAGGCGAGCGGCGCGATCTGCCCGAGCTTGCGCTCCTTGCGCTGGAAATTGCTGCGCGAGCGCTTGCCGAAGCGCTGCTCGACCAGCTCCGCGAAATCGCCGAGCGTGACCGCATGGCCCGAGCTCGGGGCCGCTTGATGCGGCAGGAGCGCGAAGGGATTGGCAACGCCCTCCCAATGGAAGGGCTGCGACCGCAACAGCGCCGCCGCCGCGCCCGCCTCGCGGGCGACCTCCTCGAGCAAACCCCCGATGTCGGAGGCATCAAATTCCGGCGCCGTGCCCGGCGCGAACAGCCCCATATTGTAATTGGCGTGCTCCTGGCCGAGCCAGCCCAGCACCGTCAGACCCAAGACCGACGCGGTGGCGAATGGCCACAGGAACAGCGGCGCACCCTCGACGCTACGCCCGATGGCGATGACTGGCGCGCGGCCCTCGGGCCCAAGCCCATGGCGGGCCCAGGCTCGCGCCCAGGCATAGGTCTGAGGCGGCGAGCAGGGGGCCTTCGCTTGCAGCTCTTCCCAGAGCCCCTCGAGCCCGTCGAGATCCTCGGTGACGCGCAACGAGACGGGACCGAAGCTCGCCTGGACGACGATGGACCCACTCCGCCCGGTCTTGGCTTTGGCAATCTCGGCTTCGGTACGGAAGAGGGCAGCAGAACTCATGCAGGGACCATCCCTTTGCCTTGTCCCCGCTCCATGCCGTGCGGCGCCAAAAGGAGGCGGCGGCAATCGTTTTGCAAGGAACCCCGGCCACAATGCTTGTTTCGCGCCAAAACCATGGCAGAGGCGGGTTAATGCTTGATGGCTGAAAGGAGACGCTCGTGGCCGGTGTGAAGACGAAAGTGCTGAAAGCCGCGATGTCCGGGCTTTACCATTCGGGCGCCCATCGGCTGCTCGCGCCTTATACGCAAGGCACGGGACTGATCTTCACCTTGCATCAGGTGCGCCCTGACGAAGACAAAGCGTTTGCGCCAAACCGCATCCTCGAGGTCACGCCCGAATTTCTCGATGCCGTGCTCGACCAAGTGCAGGAAGCGGGCCTCGACGTGGTCTCCCTCGACGAGGCGATGCGCCGGCTAAAGGAGGGCGATGAGCGGCGTTTCGTCTGCTTCACCTTCGACGATGGCTACCGCGACAATCTCCATTACGCCTATCCTCTGTTCAAGCGCCGCGGATTGCCCTTCACCCTCTACGTGCCCACGGACTATCCCGACGGCCGGGGCGAGCTGTGGTGGCTCGCGCTTGAGGAGATCGTCCGCCGCGCCGACGGGATCGAGCTCTGCCGCAATGGCGAGCTGTGGCAGTTGCCTACCGCGACCCTCGCCGAGAAGGAACGGGCCTTCGAGGAGATCTATTGGTGGCTGCGCGGCCTCGACGAGGCGACCCAACGCAGCATCGTCCGCATCTTGGCCGACCGCTACGACGTGGATATGCCGGCCATGACCCGTGAGCTGATCATGAATTGGGACGAGATCCGGCAGCTCGCCGGCGACCCGCTCGTCACCATCGGAGCCCACACCAAGGGCCACTATGCTCTCGCCAAGCTTTCGCCCGAGAGAGCACGCGAGGAGATGGTGGAAAGCGCCGACCGCCTCGAACTAGAGCTCGGGGTACGGCCGCGACATTTCAGTTATCCTTATGGCGACGCGTCGAGCGCAGGGCCGCGCGAATTCGCGCTCGCCCGCGCGGCGGGCTTCGACACTGCGGTGACGACGCGCAAGGGCATGCTGTTCCCCGCTCATCTTCGCCACCGCACGGCGCTGCCGCGTGTCTCGCTGAACGGCGAATATCAGTCGCTCACCTATACCGCGCTCTATCTCTCCGGCGCGCCCTTTGCGCTCGTCAACGGCTTCCAGCAGGTGAACGCCGCCTGAGACAAGGGCAGGGGATCACGGCCGCTGCATCCAGCGGATGAGAAGGCCTGCGGGGATGACCCAGACAAAGCCCGCCACGAGCGCATAGGCGAACACCAAGAGCGGCCCGCCCTCGGCGATGCGGCCGAGGCTGATCGCCGCCACTAGTCCCACATAGGCGGCGAGGAAGCCGAGCAGCGCCACGGTGCCGATCAGCTTGCGGGTTCTGACGGTCATCCCGGCAAATTGGCGCAAACGCCCCGCTGCGGCAATCGGCCGGCGCCTCGCCATTGAGTTCTGGGGTCTCGCCCGCTATCAGACGGCATGTCGATCGCCCCCGCCAAAGCCGCGACTGGAGCCAGCATCAGCCCCGCGCCCATGACGACACGGTATAGAAATGCCTTGCGCCTGTGGCTCGCCGGTATCGCCCTCCTCATCATGGCGATGGTCCTGGTCGGCGGCGTCACGCGGCTCACCGATTCCGGCCTCTCCATCACCGAATGGCAGCCCATCATGGGCGCCGTGCCGCCGCTCTCGGCGAGCGATTGGGACCAGGCCTTCGCCGCCTATCGGAAGATCCCCGAATATACCGAGCTCAAGCGGGGCATGAGCCTCGACGAATTCAAGACCATCTATTGGTGGGAATGGACCCACCGCTTTCTCGGCCGTCTGATCGGCATCGTTTTCTTCGTGCCCTTCGTTGCGTTCTGGGCCGCGGGCTACATCCCGCGCACGCTGCTGCCGCGCCTCGCCGGGCTGTTCGTTCTCGGTGGCCTGCAGGGCGTCGTCGGCTGGTACATGGTAAAGAGTGGCCTCGTCGACCGGACCGATGTGAGTCAATACCGGCTCACCGCCCATCTCGGTGTCGCCGTTCTGATCTTGGGCTACACCCTCTGGCTTCTGTTCGGGCTCGGCAGCGAGCCGGCGCGATGGCGACGCACCGACCAGCGCTTCCTGGCCGCACCCATGGTCGCCGGTGCAATCCTCGGGCTGATTTATCTGCAGATTCTGGCGGGCGCGCTCGTGGCGGGCATCGACGCCGGCCAAGGCTTCAACACTTGGCCGCTGATCAATGGCGCCTTTATCCCCGAGGGGCTTGGCGCGCTGTCGCCCCGGACGCTCAATCTGTTCGAGAATCCGCTCACGGTGCAGTTCGACCACCGCATGCTCGCCTACACCGTCCTCCTTGCAAGCGCCGCCCAAGCCGTCTGGCTCGCCTTCAGCAAGCAGCCCCAAGCCCTGGTGGCGAGCGGGTTCGCGCTTCTCTGCCTCGTCCTGCTGCAAGCCACGCTCGGCGTGTGGACGCTATTGCTCGCCGTGCCCATTCCTCTGGGTCTTGCCCATCAGGCGGGTGCGATTATCGTCTTTGCCACCGCGGTCCATCATCTTTGGCTCGCGACCCGCGGCCCGGCCGTCGCGCGGGTTCAGGCGGCGGCGAGTGCCTGATCGAGATCGGCGATAATATCGGCGACGTCTTCCAGCCCGATCGAGAGCCGCACCACCTCGGGATCGGCGCCGGCGCGCGCCCGCTGCTCGTCGGAGAGCTGCCGGTGCGTGGTCGAAGCCGGATGGATGATCAGGCTCCGCGTGTCGCCGATATTGGCGAGATGGCTGAACAGCTCGACATTGCTCACAAGGCAAACACCAGCATCGTAGCCGCCTTTGAGCCCGAAGGTGAACACCGCGCCCGCGCCTTTCGGGGCATAGCGCTTGGCGAGCGCGTGATAAGCGTTGCCGGGCAGCCCCGCATAATTCACCCAGGCAATCTTGTCGTGATGCGACAGCCACTCGGCGACAGCCAGCGCATTGTCGCAATGCCGCTGCATGCGCAAGGGCAGCGTCTCGATGCCGGTGAGAATGAGGAATGCGTTGAACGGCGAGATCGCCGGGCCGAGATCGCGCAAGGAGAACACACGCGCGGCGATGGCGAAGGCAAAATTGCCGAAGGTCTCGGCATAGGTGATGCCGTGATAGGAGGGGGAGGGCGCCGACATGGTCGGGTAGCGCCCGCTCTTCAGCCAATCGAAGGTGCCGCAATCGACGATGGCGCCGCCGATCGAGTTGCCGTGGCCGCCCAAGAACTTCGTCAGCGAATGCACGATGATGTCGGCGCCGTGCTCGATGGGCCGCATGAGATAGGGCGTGGCGAGCGTATTGTCGACGATGAGCGGCACGCCCGCTTCCTTGGCCACCTTGGAGATGGCGGCGATGTCGGTGACGATGCCGCCGGGATTGGCGATCGACTCGACGAAGATCGCCTTTGTCTTCGGCGTCAGCGCCGCGCGGAAGGAGTCCGCATCCGTGGTGTCGGCGAAGCGCACGTTCCAGTCGAATTTCTTGAAGGACTGGCTGAATTGGTTGATCGAGCCGCCATAGAGCTGACGCGCGGCGACGAACTCGTCCCCAGGCTCCATCAGCACATGAAAGACGAGCGCTTGCGCCGCGTGGCCCGAGGCCACGGCAAGCGCTGCCGTACCGCCTTCGAGCGCCGCCACCCGCTCCTCGAGCACCGCCTGGGTGGGGTTCGTGATGCGGGTGTAGATGTTGCCGAAGGTCTCGAGGTTGAACAGCGCCGCCGCGTGATCGACATCGTCGAAGACGAACGACGTCGTCTGATAGATCGGCGTGGCGCGCGCCCCCGTAGCCGGGTCGGGGTGAGCGCCTGCGTGAATCGCGAGCGTGTTGAAGCCGGGCTTTCGGTCCGCGGTCATGTCATCTCCCTCTTCGCTGATCGGGCTACTATAGCAAAGCCGGCGGCGAGGATGGCGCGCTAGCGGCTGTTGTTGATGGTGATGATTTTGAAATGCACGCCTTTCCCGGCGCCCGCATCGCCAAAATCCTCGAACCAAATGTTATGGCTGCCTTCGCCCACCATGAGGCCCTGGTAATTCATGAAATATTTCTCCGGGTCTTGGGCAAGCACATTCGCCTTGAGCTCGGGTCCGATGACCGTCGCATAATGTTTGAGGAACCAGTCCTTGCTGCGGATGATTTGCGCCGTCTTGCCGAAGTACCGGACCGGCAAATGCAAATGGTCCGCCATCCAGGCTTTGTCGTCGGCGGCAACCGCCTTTTGCAGCTCGCGGATGAAATCCGGTCGCCGATCGACGGGGTCCTCTTCGGCAAGCGCAGAGGCGCCGGCGCCGAGGAGCAGAATGAGGCTTAGGCCCGCGATCGACCCGGTCCGTCTCATGCGCCGCGCACCCGGATCCGGCGGTGTTGCACGCCCTTTTCCGCCAGCAGCGGGCGCTTGCTGGAAAGGAGTTGAGAATTGACCCCGGCCCAACCGAGCTCTCCGGACAGCCGCCCATATTCGATCTTCGGGCACCGGTTCATCACCACTTGGAGCCCCGCCGCCTTCGCTTCGCGTGCGGCTTCGTCGTTGCGTACGCCGAGCTGCATCCACACCACTTTGGCGCCGATGGCGATGGCCTCGCGGGTGACGGCAAGCGCCGCGTCGGAATTGCGGAAGATATCGACGATGTCGACCGGCTCGGGGATGTCAGCCAGTGTCGCGTAAACCGCCTGCGCGAGAATGGTTTCTCCCGCCTGACCCGGATTGACGGGAATCACGCGATAGCCTTTGCCCATGAGATATTTCATGGCGAAGGCGCTCGGCCGCTCCGCCCTGGCGCTCGCGCCCACCATGGCGATGGTGTGGCAGCGCAACAGGATGTCGCCGAGATAGGCGTCGCTATAATCGTCTTGGTCCATGGGGAGCTTCTAGGCCGGCCAGCGCGGCTTCCGCTTGTCGAGAAACGCGCCGATGCCTTCCTTGGACTCCGCATGGAGCATGTTGTCCACCATCACACCCGCGGCGTAGCGATAGGCCTCTTCGAGCGGCATTTCGAGCTGACGATAGAAGGCCTCCTTGCCGATCTTCAAGGTCGCGACAGGCTTGGCGGCGATGCGGCGGCCAAGCTCGATCGCCTCGCCGTGCAACTGATCTGGCGGCACCACGCGATTGACGAGCCCCAGACTCTTGGCCTCGGCGGCGCTCACCGCCTCGCCGAGCAGGAGCATCTCCATGGCTGCCTTGCGTGCAACGTTGCGGCTGAGCGCCACCATGGGCGTGGAACAGAAGAGCCCGATATTGACGCCGGGCGTAGCGAAGGTGGCGGCGCTGCTCGCCACCGCGAGGTCGCAGCTTGCCGCGAGCTGGCATCCGGCGGCGGTAGCGATGCCGTTGATCGCGGCGATGACGGGCCTGGGGCAGCGCACGATGCCGACCATCATTGCCGAGCAGGCCGTCATCGTCTCGGCGAAGAAACTCTTGCCCCGGTCGGCATCATTGCGATGCGCCTGCATCTCCTTGAGGTCGTGGCCGGACGAGAAGGCCGAGCCCGCGCCGGTGATGATGATGGCGCGTACCGCATCCTCGGCACCAAGACCGGCAATCGCCTGCGTCAGGGCCGCGATCAGCGCGGAGGACAGGCTGTTGCGCGCGTCCGGGCGATTGAGGGTGAGGAGCGCGACCGGTCCATGATCCTCGCGCAGCAAGAGGTCGCCCCTCAATTCGTGCTGCTCCTCATCCCGGATCCGTGCCTGTTTCATGTTCTGACTGCCATCAAATGAGGAGACGAAGCGGTTCTGCCAATAGAGAAGTTCGCAGTAAAATCAAAGAATAAGGGCGCACCTGCCCTGGTATCATGATACCGCACTGCTAATGCCACGAATTGACTTGTAATTTTCGCCTCGGCTTGACCTTATACGGCGAAGCGGATAGAAGCCGCCGACCGATAACGCGAGCGCCCCGATGAAGACCTTTTCCGCCAAGCCTCAGGACATCGAGAAGTCCTGGATCCTGATAGATGCCAACGGCCTCGTCGTGGGTCGGCTCGCTTCGCTGATCGCCATGCGCCTCAGAGGCAAGCACAAGCCTGGCTTCACGCCGCATATGGATACGGGCGACAATATCGTCGTGATCAATGCCGACAAGGTCGTGTTCACCGGCAACAAGCGCGCCGACAAAGTCTATCATTGGCATACGGGCTATCCGGGCGGCATCAAGAGCCGGACCGCGGAGAAAATCCTCGACGGCAAGCATCCGGAGCGGGTTCTGCACAAGGCGGTCGAGCGCATGCTGCCGCGCGGACCGCTGGGACGCAAGCAGCTCAAGAATTTGCGCGTCTATGCCGGCACCGAGCACCCCCATACGGCACAGGAGCCGACACCGCTCGACGTCGCCGCCCTCAATCGCAAGAACGTACGGAGCGCCTAACCCATGAGCAATACCGAGGTGAGGTCGCTCGAAGATCTCGGTGGCTTGCAGAGCGAGACGGCGCCGCCGCCGGCCCGTGTCTATGAGCGCAAGGTCGACGGCCAAGGCCGCGCCTATGCCACCGGCAAGCGCAAGGACGCCGTCGCGCGCGTGTGGGTCAGGCAGGGCCCCGGAAAGATCACCGTGAACGGCAGGGACCATGTGGCCTATTTCGCACGCCCCGTGCTGCAGATGATCCTGAAGCAGCCGCTCGTCGCCGCCAAGCGCGAAGGGCAGTTCGACGTGATCTGCACCGTGAGCGGGGGCGGCCTCTCCGGCCAGGCGGGCGCCGTCCGCCATGGCATCTCCATTGCGCTCACCCGCTATGAGCCGGAGCTGCGCAGCGTGCTGAAGAAGGGCGGCTTCTTGACCCGCGACGCCCGCGTTGTCGAGCGCAAGAAGTACGGCAAGGCCAAGGCCCGAAAGAGCTTCCAGTTCTCCAAGCGCTAAGGCGCTTCTTCGAGCCGCGCCGCCCCGCCACAACTCCCTCGGGGCCGGCCCCCGCGTGCAGACTTCTTCCGCAATCCCGCGAATTCCGCTAAGCCCGTTGAGCGGGCCGGAATGGGCATCCCATCATGAGCAAGACCAAGACCATCAGAGCCGCCGTGCTTGGCGCCTCCGGCTATACCGGCGCCGACCTGATCCGGCTTGCGGCGCGGCACCCCTCGATCGCCATCGCCACCCTCGTGGCCAAAGGCCATGCCGGGCAGACGCTGGCGCAAGTGTTCCCCCATCTCGGCAGCCTCGATCTGCCGCCGCTCGTCACACCCGAGGAGGTGGATTGGAGCAAGGTGGATGTCGTTTTCTCCGGCCTGCCGCATGGCACGGCCCATGGCGAGATCGCCAAGCTCCCCGAGCGGGTCAAGATCATCGACATGTCGGCGGATTTCCGCCTGCGCGACCCCAAGACTTATGCTGAATGGTACGGCGCGCCCCATAGCGCGCCCGCCCTGATCAAAAGCGCCGTCTACGGGCTGACCGAGCATTATCGCGATGCGATCGGAAAAGCGCGCCTCGTCGCCTGTCCCGGCTGCTATCCCACCGTCGTGCTGCTGGCGTTGTTACCGCTGGTGAAGCAGAAACTCATCGCCGCCGACGATGTGATCATCGACGCGAAATCCGGCGTCTCGGGCGCCGGCCGGACGCTGAAACAGAATATCCTGTTCGCCGAAGTCGGCGAGGGGCTCTCCCCCTACGGCATCGGCAATCACCGTCATGTGCCGGAGATCGAGCAGGAACTAGGACTTGCCGTGGGTGCGCCGGTGAGGGTGAACTTCACCCCGCATCTCGCCCCCATGGCCCGTGGCGAGCTTTGCACCTGCTATGTGCGGTTAAGCGGCAAGACCAAGGCCGACGACCTCCACCAAGCCCTGGCCAAGGCCTATGCCAAGAGCCCGTTCGTGCGCGTGGTGGAGGAGGGCGTCATCCCGGCGACCCAGCATGTGCGCGGCTCGAATTTCTGCCACCTCGGCGTATTCGCCGATCGCATCCCCGGCCGCGCCATCGTCGTTTCGGCCATCGACAATCTGGTCAAGGGCTCGGCCGGCCAGGCGCTGCAGAACTTCAATCTGATGTACGGCTTCGACGAGACCCTCGGGCTCGAGCAGCTGCCGCTATTTCCGTAACCGGCCGCTAGACGTGGGTGCGCACATAAGACCCCGGTGCGTCCTCGATCGGCGGCAAGGGGCCGCCGGCCGGATCGCGCGCCACGACCATGGGGCCTGATTGGGCCGCAAGCCACGCCGCCCAGTCGGGCCACCACGAGCCTGCATTCTCGGTGGCCCGCGCCATGAAATCGGCGAGCGACGTCATGTGACTGCCGGTCCAGAATTGATATTTCTTCCGCGCCGGCGGATTGACCACGCCCGCGATATGCCCTGAACCGGCAAGCACGAAGCGCACCGGCCCGCCGAACAGCTTGGAGCCCTTGAACACCGAACCCGCCGGCGCGATGTGGTCCTCCTTGGTGGCCAGCTCGTAAAGCGGGATGGTGATGCGGCTGAGATAGAGGGGCTCGCCGCCGAGCTTCATCTCGCCCTGGGCGAGCCGGTTCAAATGGTAGAACTCGCGCAGATAGAAGGCGTGATTGGCCGCCGGAAGCCTGGTCGAATCCGCGTTCCAGTACAGCAGATCGAATGGGAACGGCTTCTTGCCGAGCAGATAATTATTGACGACATAGGGCCAGATCAGATCGCGCGGGCGCAGCATGTTGAACACCGCCGCCATGCGCGAGCCGTCGAGATAACCGCGCTCGGCCATCATCTCTTCCAGCGCCTTCAGCTGCGTGTCGTCGATGAACACGAGCAAATCGCCCGCCTCGGAGAAATCGACCTGCGCGGCAAGGAAGCTGGCCGAGGAGATGCGGTCGTCGCCCTTGGCCGCCATATAAGCGAGCGTCGAGGCGAGCAGCGTGCCGCCGACGCAATAGCCGAGCGCGCTGATGTGATGGGTACCGATCTGACGATTGACCGCGGCGACCGCCGCGAGGATACCCTCATGCATGTAGTCCTCGAAGGTCTTCTCGGCCAAGCGCATGTCGGGATTCACCCACGACACCACGAACACGGTGAAGCCCTGATCGACCGCGTATTTGATGAAGCTTTTCTCCGGCACGAGATCGAGGATGTAATATTTGTTGATCCAGGGCGGCACCACGAGCAGCGGCCGCTCATGCGCTTCACCTGTGCTCGGCGCGTATTGGATGAGCTGGATGAGGTCGTTCTGAAACACGACCTTGCCCGGGGTGACGGCGAGATTCTTGCCGACCTCGAAAGCCGAGAGGTCGGTCTGGCTGATGCGCAAGAGATCTTTTGACTGCCCGAGGTCCTCGGCGAGATGCGTCATGCCCTGCACGAGGTTCGCGGCATTGGTGGCAAGCGTGGCGCGCAGCACCTCGGGGTTGGTCAGTGCGAAATTCGACGGCGATATCGCTGCCAGCAACTGCTCGAGATAAAACAGCGCGCGCTTGCGGGTCTTGTCGTCGACGCCATCGGTGTTGCGCGTGACGTCTTCCGCCCACCGCGCCGTCAACAGATAAGCCTGCTTCCAGAAATCGAAGAACTGGCCGTTCGACCAGTCCGGGTCCTTGAAGCGGTTGTCGCCCGGCGCGGGCTCGATCACCGGCTCCACCTCTGCCCCGAGCAGGCGGCGGAACGAGCGGCTCCACAGCTCGGCATAACCGCTGAAGAGCTCGTTTTGCGCGGCCGCGAGCTTGCCCGGGTCGCTCACCCAATGGCGCGCGATTTCGCCCAAGGACTTCGCGGCCTCGCCAGCCTCGGCCACGACGCTATAGGGGCCGGCGCCATTGCCCCTTTCGGCGAGCGAGCTGACGACCTTGGCGCCCTCGTCAAAAAGCCGCACCATGTTGCGGGCAAAGGCGTCGAATTGGATGGAGCTTTCGCCGTCAAACTCTTCCGCAGTTTTGGCGCTGTCTTGCGCGCCTTTATTGGTCTCTTGCATCAGGTCCCCGCTCTAAAAACCATACCTCCGATTAACCTTCCTCGCGCCACATTGGCATAGACAGCGGCTTCCCCCGGCAACTTTTGTTCCAAAGTCTATTGTGCTATGCAATATAGCAAGGGGCTGGCGATGCCAATCGCCGGAAGCGGGACAGGCGGGAAAGTGCCGAGATTTGCCACATGGAGCCTTATCGCCGTGCTCGCTCTGGGCGCGAGCGGCTGCGCCGATTCGCTGGCGAGCAAAAGCCCGATGGCTCGCTTCTCCGACCTCGTGAAGGGCTATGACAAGACCCTGACCAAGGAGCAGCAGGCCGCCGCCATCACCGAATTGCAGAGCGAGGCGAAGCATCAGGAAGGGGCTGCGCCCCAAGACGGGACCGCCCCGGTCCCCAAACCCGAACCCGCCGCGAACTAACGGACAATTTCCTCTTTTAGGGTCGGCGGATATCTTGCCCGCCGCCTTAATTCTATGGTTCAAGGGGGGCTTAGCTGGCTCTTAGGCCAGCTAAGCTGCGCGGGGATGGATCGGTGCAAAGCGACTTCCACAGGATCAAGCGGCTTCCCCCTTACGTCTTCGAGCAGGTCAATAAGCTCAAGGCGCAAGCCCGCGCGCGCGGCGAGGACATCATCGATTTCGGCATGGGCAATCCTGACATGCCGACGCCCGAGCATATCGTGGCCAAGCTCATCGAGACGGTGCAGCACCCGCGCACCAATCGCTATTCCTCCTCGCGCGGCATCCAGGGTCTAAGGCGCGCGCAAGCCGCCTATTATGCGCGCCGCTTCGGCGTCAAGCTCGATCCCGAGACGCAAATCGTGGCCGCCCTTGGCTCCAAGGAGGGCTTCGCCAATATGGCGCAGGCCATCACCGCGCCCGGCGACGTGATCCTCGTGCCGAACCCGACCTATCCGATCCACGAATTCGGCTTCATCATGTCGGGCGGCGTCATCCGCCATTTGCCGGCGCGCACCAATTCCCAATTCATGGCCTCGCTCGACAAGGCGGTGAAGCATTCGGTGCCGAAGCCCTCGGCGCTGGTGCTGAATTACCCCGCCAATCCCACCGCGCTCGTGGCCAACCTCGACTTTTATCGCGAGGTGGTTGCCTTCGCCAAACGCCACGACCTCATCCTGCTCTCCGATCTTGCCTATGCGGAAATCTATTTCGATGGCTCACCGCCGCCATCGATTCTCGAAGTGCCGGGCGCGATCGACATCGCCGTGGAGTTCACCACCCTTTCCAAGACCTACGCCATGCCTGGCTGGCGCATCGGCTTCGCCGTCGGCAATGAGCGGCTCATCAGCGCGCTCACGCGGGTGAAATCCTATCTCGACTATGGCGCCTTCACGCCGGTCCAGGTTGCGGCCACCGCTGCGCTCAACGGCCCGCAGGACTGCATCGATGAGATCCGGGGCATCTACCGTCGTCGACGGGACTGCCTCGTCGACGCGCTGGCCAAGGCCGGTTGGCCGATCCCCTCGCCACCCGCGACCATGTTCGCCTGGGCCCCGATCCCCGACATGTTCGCCCATTTGGGCTCGCTCGAATTCTCCAAGCTCCTCCTCGAACAGGCCGGTGTCGCCGTGTCGCCCGGCGTGGGTTTCGGCGAGTATGGCGAGGGCCACGTGCGCATCGCGCTTGTGGAAAACGAGCAGCGCACGAGGCAAGCCGCGCGTAATATACGGAAATTCCTTTCCGAACAGGCCAAGGCGTTGCACAACGTCATTCCCATTGCGTCGAAGGCGAAAGGGACGGCCTGATCCCTCCGTTATGGCAGATGCTCTGAAACTCGGACTGGCCGGGCTCGGCACGGTCGGAGGAGGGGTGCTTCGCCTCCTCGCCGCCCATGGCGCCTCCCTTGGCCAACGCGCCGGCCGACCCATTGAGGTCGCCGCCGTGTCGGCGCGGGACCGGCGCAAGGCGCGCGCGGCCGATGTCTCGCATCTGCGCTTCGTCGCCGACCCGATTCAACTCGCGCGCGATCCCGGCATCGATGTGTTCGTCGAGCTGATCGGCGGCGAGGCCGGCGTCGCCAAGGATTCGGTCGAGGCCGCGCTCAAATCCGGCAAGCACGTGGTCACGGCCAACAAGGCGCTGCTCGCCCATCACGGACCGAGCCTTGCCGCGCTCGCCGAGAAGCACGGCGTGGCCCTCAATTTCGAAGCGGCCGTCGCCGGCGGCATCCCGGTGGTGAAGGTGATCCGCGAGAGCTTGCAGGGCAATCAGATCAGCCGCGTCTATGGCATCCTCAATGGCACCTGCAACTACATCCTCACCCTCATGCAGCAAGGGGGCACGACCTTCGCCGAGGCACTGAAGCAGGCGCAAGCGCAAGGCTATGCCGAGGCCGATCCATCCTTTGACATTGGCGGCTTCGACACCGCGCATAAGCTTGCGCTGCTCACCACGCTCGCCTTCGGCACGCGCACGAGCTTCGAGTCCGTTTATGTCGAGGGCATCGAGGGCATCACCCCGGCCGATATCGAGGCCGCCCACGATCTCGGCTATCGCATCAAGCTGCTCGGCGTGGCGCTCCGCACCGACAGCGGCATCGAGCAGCGCGTGCACCCGACCATGGTGCCGAAGCACCGGGCCATCGCCGAGGTTGACGGCGTCTCCAATTGCGTCGCCATCGACGGGGATTTTGCTGGCGAAGTGGTGCTGATCGGTCCCGGCGCGGGCGCCAACCCCACGGCCTCCTCGGTGGTGAGCGACCTCATCGACATTGCCCGCGGCCATATCATGCCGCCCTTCATTACCCGAGCGAAGGACTTGCAGCCCTATCGCAAGGCCCAGATGCGCGCCCATGAGGGCGGCTACTACATCCGGCTCTCGGTCTATGACCGCACCGGGACCTTTGCCGCCATTGCTAGCCGCATGGCCGAACATGGCATCTCCATCGAGAGCATCGTGCAGCGTCGCAAACGCGCCGAGTTGCCCGGCTTCAAGCGCCAGGACGCGGGCTCGCCCGCGCCCGTCGTCATGATCACCCATCAGACGACCGAGGCCGCCGTCCGCAAGGCGCTGGCCGCAATCGAGCGGGACGGCCATGTGGATGCCAAGCCCCAGATGATCCGCATCGAAAAACTGTGATAAGCAGGGTGTAAAGCAATCGGCGTTAGGCATTTCAAGCTCGCCGGCAACAACAGGGGAGGAACCGAAGTGGCAAAGGCCACGGCCAAGGCCGGGCTCGACCGTACCCTGTCGCTTGAGATTGTCCGGGTCACCGAGGCGACCGCCGTCGCCGCCGCGCGCTGGCGCGGCCGCGGCGATGAGGCCGCCGCTGATCAGGCCGCCGCCGCCGCCATGTATCGCGAGCTTGCCCAGCTCTCCATGCGCGGAATCGTGGTCGTGGGCGAGGGCGAGAAGGGCGAGACGCCCGTTCTCTATACTGGCGAGGCGGTCGGCACCGGCGCCAAGACAGCGCCCGAGGTGGACATCGCCGTCGATCCGCTGGAAGGCGCCACGCTCTGCGCCAAGGCGTTGCCCAACGCGCTCGCCGTGATGGCCGTCGCCGAGCATGGCAGCCTGCTCAAGGTGCCCGTCGTCTATATGGACAAGATTGCCATCGGGCCCGGTTATGACGACGGTCTAGTCGATCTCGACGCATCGCCCCCCGACAATCTTGCGCGTCTCGCCAAGGCCAAGGGCGTGAAGGTAAGCGAGCTCACCGCTTGCATCCTCGACCGGCCGCGCCACGCCAAGCTGATCGAGGAGGTGAGGGCGGCGGGCGCCGCGGTCCGGCTCATCGGCGACGGCGACATTGCCGGCGTGATCCATGCGACCGAGCCGCAAGACACCGGCATCGACATCTATATGGGAGTGGGCGGCGCGCCCGAAGGGGTGCTCGCCGCCGCCGCGCTCGCCTGCATCGGCGGCCAGATGCAAGGGCGGCTGCTCACGCCCAACGGCCAACAGCGCGAGCGCGCCCGCGCCGCCGGCCTCGCCGACATCAACCGCAAATATACCATGCACGATATGGCGTCCGGCGATGTGAGCTTTGCCGCCACCGGCGTCACCGACGGATCGCTGCTCGAGGGGGTGCGTTTCAGCAAGGAGGCGATCTTCACCCATACCGTGGTGATGCGCGCCGCGACCCGCACCGTGCGCTGGATCAGGACCGAGCATCACGATACGAGCAAATTCGAGCACGGGTGAGGCGAAGGGGCGAACTCTAGCGAATCAGCTAAACTCCCCGACCGTCTCTTCGGTGCAGGTGCTTTGGCGTGACGGCGGCCCTCAAATACCCAACGGACCTAGCGGCGGTCGCCCCAGCCTTCCTTGGCGTGGAAGCCTCCGCGCGCGGCTTGCGCTGGGTTGACCGGCTCGATCCGGCCCGCCTGCCGATCGCCGCAGCCATCGCCCAAGGCCATGGCCTGCCCGAGCTGCTCGGCCGCGTGCTCGCCGCCCGCGGCGCGGACGTTCATTCGCTCGCCCCCTTCCTCGACCCCTCCATCCGCACCCTCCTGCCCGACCCGTCGAGCTTGCAAGATATTGAGGCGGCGGCGGGGCGCTTCGCCCGCGCGATCACGGCGGACGAACAAGTGGCGGTGTTCGGCGATTACGACGTGGACGGCGCGGCTTCGGTGGCCTTGATCGAGCGCTTTCTGCGCGACCACGGACAGGGTTGTGCGACCTACATTCCCGACCGGCTCACGGAAGGCTACGGGCCGAACGCGGCAGCCCTCACCGGGCTCGTGGCGGAAGGCGCCTCGCTCATCTTGACCGTGGATTGCGGCGCGGCGGCGGGCGAAGCCATCGCCGCGGCCAATATTGCGGGCGCCGACATCATCGTGCTCGATCACCATCAGGCGGATGAAGAGCTGCCGCCGGCCTTTGCCGTGATCAACCCCAACCGACAGGACGACCTATCGGGCCAAGGCCATCTCGCCGCCGCCGGAATCGTGTTCCTGTTCCTGGTCGCAACCACGGGCGTGCTCCGGCGCGCGGGCTTCTACCGCGATCGCACCGAACCCGACCTGCTGGGCCTGCTCGATCTCGTCGCGCTCGCCACGGTGTGCGATGTGGTGCCGCTCAAAGGCGTCAATCGCGCTTTCGTCGCCACCGGGCTCAAGGTTCTGCGGCTGAGACGCAATGCGGGCTTGCGCGCGCTCGCCGACACCGCCAGCATCGACACCGCGCCCAATTGCTACACGCTCGGCTTCATCCTTGGGCCGCGTATCAATGCCGGCGGTAGGGTCGGCGCCTCCTGCCTCGGCGCGCGACTGCTCGCCACCGACGATGATGTCGAGGCCCGCGCGCTCGCAAGCCAACTGGAAGCGCTTAACAATGAGCGCAAGGCAATAGAGGAGCGCATGTTGGAGGAAGCCTTCGCTCTGGCCGATGCCTTCCTCGCCGCCAATCCAACGAGCCCCATCATCGTGCTCGGCGCCGATGGCTGGCATAAGGGCCTTGTGGGTCTGATCGCCAGCCGCGTGACGGAGCGGTTTCACCGGCCCGCCCTCGCCATCGCCTGGGAGAAGGCCGGAGAAGGCACGGGATCGGGGCGCTCGATTGCATCGGTCGATCTTGGCGAAGCGATCAGGCGCGCGGTACATGCGGGACTGCTCGTCAAAGGCGGCGGCCACGCCATGGCAGCGGGCTTTAGTCTCAAGCGCCGCATGCGCGATCCGCTCCTCGCATTCCTGACTGACCGACTTCAATCCGCCGTCGCCGCCGCCACGGCACGGCATACGCTGGCCGTCGATGGCGCGCTATCCGCCGGCGGCGCGACGTTGGAGCTGATGGAGCTCCTGGAGCGCGCGGGACCGTACGGGTCGGGGCATCCGGAGCCGCGCTTCGTCTTTCCCGCCCACCGGGTGAGCCGCATTCGCCTGCTGAAGGAGAGCCATCTCCGCTGCACCCTGCACGCCGCCGACGGCTCGCGCCTCGAAGCCTGCGCCTTCCGTTCAAGCGGCACGGCGCTCGGCGACCTCGTCGCCGCCAAAGACGGGTTGCCGCTTCACGTCGCGGGCCATTTACGGCGCAATTCCTGGAATGGACGCGACAGCGTCGAGCTCCACATCGAGGACGCGGCCGATCCCAGCGCCCCCACCCGCTAGCCGGTACTTTGGCCGGGATGCTCGCGCCTCGGCGCCGGCGTTCTTGCGGCGATCCGCAAAGCTTTCTATATCAGCGACGGCGTTTAGCCCCCTTCGTCTAATGGTCAGGACGTCAGGTTTTCAACCTGAAAACAGGAGTTCGATCCTCCTAGGGGGCACCATGCCCGCCGGCCCCTACCACTTGCCGGTATTCGCCATGGACGCCCACGGCTCCTGCTTCGGCAGCGGCTTTCCCTTTTGCAGAAACTCGATCGAGATGTTGTCGGGCGAGCGGATGAAGGCCATACAGCCGTCCCGCGGCGGCCGGTTGATGGTGACGCCGTTCTTCATGAGCTGCGCGCAGGTCGCGTAAATATCGTCTACCTGATAGGCCAGGTGACCGAAATTGCGCCCCTCGCCATAGGCTTCCGGGTCCCAATTATAAGTGAGCTCGAGCTGCGCATCGTCATCGCCGGGCGCGGCGAGATAGACCAGGGTGAACCGTCCCTGGCTGCTGTCCATACGTTTGACTTCCTTCAACCCAAGCTTATTGCAGTAGAAGTCGAGCGATTGGTCGAGGTCGGAAACGCGGACCATGGTGTGCAGATATTTCATGACTGATTTCACTCCTTAGCAGCCGGCGCGGGCTCGGACCCATGAACCACAGCCAGGCGCACCGTGACAAGTCACTGACCGATCAGTAGCAAACCCCGATGTGGGCCGTTTTCCCTGTCGATTCGAGTCCCATTGTTGCCGCGCGCCCACACTTTGTTGCCGGCGCGCTCCGCCCGCATGGCGAGTTGAATTTTCGCCCGCCGCCATAGACGCTTGCGCGGTTCCGCCGCATTCGAACACGACCTCGCGATGGGTCGGCGATGGGGTGCATCTCACTTCGAGATTTTCCCCGCCGATCAGGTGCTTGCGCGAGAGTCATCGACAAGTGCTGCAAGTGCGACCCGCTCTGTGGAGAAGGAATGCGCGCGCGGAAATTTCCTCTGGCCTCGCTATCACGCGATGCTATGTTCGCAACCGAGTGTATTCCAGCCGATTCGTGTGGGGCGCGTCGTGTCGGTTGGTTCGAAAGTGAAGCGGGGGATGCGGCAATGGGGGCGAAAGAACCGCCACATGTTGAAGAGGGACTAACCCAACACGACGAAGAAGCCACAGTTGATGTTTTTGAGATCTCAGGATCGATCAAGTGGTTCGACGCGTCCAAAGGTTATGGGTTTATCGTTCCGGACGAAGACCTTCCCGACGTTCTTTTGCACGTGACGTGCCTGAGGCGAGACGGGTTTCAGACCGCCTACGAGGGCGCGCGCGTCGTGTGCGAAGTTTTGCGGCGTCCCAAGGGGCTGCAAGCCTTTCGCATCCGCGCCATGGACGATTCGACGGCGGTGCACCCCTCGCAACTGCCGCAGCGGACGCATGTCTCGGTCGTGCCGGAGAGCGACTGGGAGCGCGCGCTGGTGAAGTGGTTCAATCGGCTGCGGGGATTCGGCTTCCTCACTCGCGGTCCGCAGACCCTCGACATCTTCGTGCACATGGAGACGCTGCGCCGCTACGGGTTCACCGAACTCCGGCCCGGCCAAACCGTGCTCGTACGCTATGGCAGAGGCCCGAAAGGGCTGATGGCGGCAGAGCTCAAGCCCGACGGGGCGAGCGGTCCGTCCTCGCACTGAAACTCGCATCACGCCTGCTGAACATCGGCCGCCTCGCGGCCGTTATTTGTATTGGGCTCCCCCTCTTCCTCCACGCCGACCGCTGTTTCGGCCTGAGCACGCAGACCCTCGTGCTCGAGACCCAATCGGGCAAGCACAGCTTCAAGATCGAGGTGGCCACCACCGACGCGGAGCGGCAGCTCGGCCTCATGTTCCGCCGGTCGTTGCCGGAGGATGGCGGCATGCTCTTCCTCTACCGCGAGGCGCAGCCCGTCGCCATGTGGATGAAGAACACGATCATCCCCCTCGACATGGTATTCATCGATGCCTTCGGCCGCGTGCACCGGATCGAGACCCACACCGAGCCCTTCTCGACCACGCCGATCCCCTCGGACGGGCCGGTGCAAGCGATCCTGGAACTGAACGCCGGCGCTGCCGATGCGATCGGGCTGAAAGCGGGCGACAAGGTCATCTATCCGGGCCTTGGCGCGGACCCTGGCCATTAGGCCTTTGGTTAAAGCTTCGGCCTAGCGTGCCGTCCTCAAGGGAACTATGTAAGGGCCTTGGATGATCCTTTCGGCCGCATCCTGGACCTTTGGCGAGGAGCCGTCGGGGCATAGCGCAGTCTGGTAGCGCACCTGCTTTGGGAGCAGGGGGTCGCAAGTTCGAATCTTGCTGCCCCGACCAATCGCCGCTTCGGCCGCTGCATGAGAACATGAGATGATTGCCCGCATTTACAAACCCGCCAAGACCGCCATGCAGCAGGGCCAAGCCCCGCGCGAATGGGTCCTCGAATACGAGCCGGCGAAGCCCTTGGGCATCGAGCCCCTGATGGGCTGGACGAGCTCCAGCGACACACGCACCCAAGTGCGCATGCGCTTCGCGAGCCTGGACGAGGCCATTGCCTTTGCCACCCGGCAAGGCATACCCTTCCGCCTCGACGAGCCGCAAGGAACGGAATTGAGACCCAAATCCTACGCGGAGAACTTCAAGTTCGGGCGCATCGACCGCTGGACACATTAGCTCTGTCGTCCGCGGGCGAAAGTGCCGCGCGGCTGGTCCCGTAGCTCAAGGGATAGAGCATCTGCCTTCTAAGCAGAGGGTTGAAGGTTCGAAATCCTTCCGGGACCGCCAACAAATCCAATAGCTTAGGCCAACGTCGATTCGACGGATTTATCGCCGGGCTAATTCTGGGCTAACAATTTTTCGCCGCTGTGGCCGAAGCGGGCGCTAAATGCGCAGCGGACCGGAACCGTCGAGATCCGACCCGCCACTTGCCACCGCAACCTTGAACTGGGAGGCCGCAAAGACAACGTTCCAATAGCACACACCAGTCTGAGGCCAGCATATGATCAGACCAATTTGTTTCTGTCTCGCCACCTACCTTGCAGCCTTTATCGCGGTTGAGGGGCGCAACTCAGCATTGGCCGCTCCACCGGACTTGGCTGTGGAGAGGACGAATAATCTGGCTTTTGTGGAAGATGCTCGATACCGGCGCGGCAACAGGCAGCACGCATATTCGAATTTGCCGTATTCTTATTACGGCGCGGAACGCCCCGACGGTTACTACGGCTACGGCTTTCACCAGCCGTATCGCCCCTACGCATACTCAAAATAAGTCAGCGCAATCAGGGGCGTCGGCTTCGGCCGGCGCCTCAATCTCGGGGGCGGAAGCGAGACGCCAGCCTACGCAGCCGGCGTCTCTTTTAGCAGGCTGACTACTCCTGCGGGTTTTGCGGGGAAACTGGTTGACCCGAGTCGTCTCCGGGATCCCCCGTGTCTCCGGTTGGCGCCTGCGTGGCGGTGCCCGCATCGTCGTCCTGGGCTAGTGCAGCCCGGTGGCCAACCATTAGGACAGAAGCCGAAGCCAAGCCAGCAATGAGCAGGAGTTGGGATACGATCGTTATCATTTGTGCTCTCCGTCGTTACGTCGACGGGCGATCGTGGCGCTTGCGCAGCGGCCGAATTCAGGTTGGATCAGAGCAGGAGCAGGGCAATTTGTGGCGGTTTGTGTCACTGCGTCGGCTTCAGCCGGCGGCCCACAAATAAAAAGGGCCGGCTGCTAAGCCGACCCTTTTCGTCAATTCTACAATCAGAATTAGGTTAGCCCTGGCACTCCTTCATGCCGCCCATGGCCTTCTTGGCCTCGGCTTCGGTCTTGAAGGTGCCCATCACCTTCATGCCCGCGCCGGGCTGGGTGTGCATCATCGAGCATTTCTTGCTGGCGGGATCGAAGGCCACATAGAACTGCTCGGCGAGAGCCGGAGTGACAAAGCCCGCGATAAGAACGGCGGCAACTAGATACTTCTTCATGGTTTTTGCTCCTTGGACTGATTACCGCAAAGCGGCGTCGGACAATTGCATGGCGAGCGATTGCAATCAACTTCAGTTGGCCGCGTCGACACAGGGCGAAAATTAGCGCAGCATCCTACCCGTGCGTGGGTGCCCCTCCGAGAACATACCGGACCCTCCTTGGACGGCGTTCCCAGCGACGCGGAGCCCACGCACGCCCGATCCAGCAGCATAGGGGCGTCGGCTTCGGTCGGCGTCTTTTTTTGTTAGCGCAAGATGACAATAAATGAAGAAGCTCGGCCACGGGGGAGGACCGAGCTTCTTCTTGCCGCACCATCGGTCGGGGGCTCGGAGCCCCCAGGAGGGAAGAGGTGTCGCCGATGGCTACAGCTACAACGCGAATTGTGGCAGGTTGTTCCCATGGGCAAGACCTGCCCGCATTGCGACGGCGCACTCGTTGAGATTGATCTCTACGGCGAGCATCTGATCGGCTGCGCTCAATGCAATCTTTAGGGATGGCCTGACGATGATGGCCTCTTCAGGCAACTGAAAGAGGAGGACATCGCTGCTTTGAGGGAGAGGTTGAGGCCGAACTAGAGAAAAACGAAGAAGCCCGGTCCTTGCCTCTCCTGGACCGAGCCTCCCCCCGTTTTTAGCAACCGTCGGCCAGAACACATAACAAAAGGCCGCCGGGCAATGCATCAAACGCGCACGAGCGAACGAAGTTCCCGGGCGCTTCAGCCAGCGCTCGTTTTGCCATATGATCCCCCATGGCAACGAAGCCTCACGCACCGCAAGCATGGCACGGCCCTCTAGTCACAGCGGTCGTTGTTTTAGTGCTGATCATGGCCCTTATTTTCGTCCTCACCGTCAGATTTGGATGACCGACCGCCCTACCGCACCTTCTGATGGTGCGCGGATCGAGTGAGGGGCATTCATGAGCTCACCCGCTGAGGGCGCGGCGTCTGACCCGGGCAACGAAATTCAGCCTTTTGGAAGCTTAAGCGGCGCTTGCCTCCACTGACTATTAAGAACGTCTCCGGCGGCCCGTCGCGATGTCTATTCGCGCGAGAAGCCGGATGACGCGCGCATCGCCAAGGTGCTCACCGAGGACGAGGCGCGGCGGATCGACGCGCATGTCGAAGCTGCCGGCGCTGCTAGGCTCGGCTGGGCCATCCCAATTGGGATAGTTGGAGCCTCGGCGCTGAGCACACCAAAGCTGACCGTGTCTGCCAAGCGTGCGGCGAAGCCATCGAGGCGCTGAGATCGACGCGCCGCTTCTGCTCGGATCGGTGCCGGGTTGCCGGGCACCGGGCGAAGCTGACGGCGAAGCTCATCGCTAGCTCTGGCATTGGGGTTGGTTTGCTCGTCAGCCCAAGCTTGGGGCTGCAAACCCATGACAGTCCCCTGGATGTTAGGGTCGGGCCTCCGCACGCTCTCTAAGAGCGGCAATATAGACCTCCCGAGCCGCGTCCAGATTGATGAGAAAGATACCAAGCCCGACGACGAGATCGGGCCAAGCGGATGCGGTGAAAGCGGTCAGCAACCCCGCGCCGATGATTGCGACATTCGCCAGAACGTCGTTCCGCGCGGACAGAAACGCCGCGCGCGTCAAACTACCCGCGTGACTGCGATAGCGTGCCAGCATCAGGGCACAAGCAACGTTGACAGTCAGCGCACCGCCCCCGGTTAAAGTCAGCGGAAGCGGGGCCGGTGGCACAGGCAGTAGCAATTTGTCCCAGGCAGTCCAAAGGGTCGCCAACCCTGGAACAAGGAGGATGGCGGCAAGCATCATGCCCACCTGCGAGCGGCGATGGGCACTCCAGCCCAACGCAATAAGGATCAGCAAATTAATCGAGGCGTCTTCTAAAAAATCGACGCTGTCGGCGAAAAGTGAAACCGAGCCGATAGCGAGCGCAACGCTGAACTCAACTCCGAAATAGGCAAGGTTCAAAAGCGCCACGCCGGCAACCACCCGGCGCAAGGGGTCTGATGTTTCCACTTTCAGCCCCGAGCAACGGGCTTCGCCTCTAGATAGATTTCGAGGTTGTAATGCCCGAACACGTAATTTGCTTCTCGTAGCAATTCGTCAGCGATGTCCTGAGGGTCGCAGCCCCCATCGACATACCGTTTGATCATTGCGTTCAGTTCCTTGGCAAAGTCTTTTCCATTGCCCATCCGGCTTCTCCATCCTGCACTTTGCAGCCCGCTTTGCTTGCGGTCGCTCGCTGCAATCCCGCGTGACCGTCTCGATGCGGTAGGTGCCGCGCTTGGCACCCCGCACGGCGATGCCCTTCTCGGCAAGCTCGTGCAGCGTCACCTTGCCCGTTGGCGCGCTTAGGGTTCGCAAGCGGCGTTAGGCACTGTAAGTCTTTATATACACTGCTCGGTGTCCCTCCTTCCGGGACCGCCACTCTTCTCCTGACCCCGACAAGCTCGAAGACTGAGCGCGCGGCCGCAGCAAATTCATGCGGTTACGGTCTGCGCTTCGCCTTATGTCGTGCGTATGAATACGCGCGGCAAGAAATGTGTATAACGGGGACAATCACACACGTAACTTGCAACCCTCTCTGCGAGGTCCAGTCTGGGCCTGCTGACGAATTTGCTTAGCAGGACGGCGCTCGGCCGTCGCTTGGCGGGGGAGATGAGGCCCATGACAATCAACGAGTTTCGGCTTGCTGAACCAAATGTAGCGTATATCGGCGCGGGCGTGACCATCAAGGGCGCCATCACCGCGCCCGACGTGATCGTGGTCGACGGCACGATCGAAGGCGATGTGAACGCGCGCTCGATCCGCGTCGGCGTCTCCGGCGCCATCAAGGGCAACGTAGTCGCCAATGAGGCCGAGGTGCAGGGCCTCATGTCCGAGAAGGTCGACATCAAGCAGTTCCTTCTCGTGCGCTCGACCGGCCGCATCGAGGGCAGCGTCAGCTGCGGCGATGTGCAGGTCGAGAAGGGCGCCATGCTCGCGGGCGGGATGTTTTCCGTCCACCCGAGTGCCGACCAGAAACCGGCGACCAAGGAGACCACGAGCGCCGAGGCGAAGCCGGCGGCCAAGGAAAGTGCTCCTCCCGCTTCGGCGCCGGAGCGGATCAAACTCGCCGCCGCCGAATAGGATCTCTATCGCTCCCTTGCTTCGGCCTGTCTCGGCACTGACGACGTGCCAGGACGGGCCGAATTATTTTGCCTGAGAGATCGGGCGCCGGTCACGCGCGCTGGGCGTCCGCCGGCAAGAGGACGAGCAGGGCGAGGCTTCCCACGACAGCAAATATCGCGCCGTACCAAAACACCGCGGCGTGGCCGACATGGTCCCATAGGAGCCCGGCGACGATGCTCGCCACCAAGCCCTGCACCCCGATGGTCGCACTGTAGAAACCGAGCCCGCTCGCGCGCATCCGCCCGGGCACGAGGTCCGTGGCGAGCGCTTTGCCGACGGCGCGGAAAATTCCCTGAAACGCGCCATAAAGGCTGAACAGCAAGGCGATGGTCACGAGGTTGCCGGCAAGGGCAAAGCCGAGATAGGTCGCGAAGAAGATCAAGAAGGCGATGAGAAGAAGCCGGCGGCGGCCGAACATGTCGGACAGAAACCCGGCCGGATAGGAGACGAGCGCGGCGACGAGGTTGAACGCGGCATAGATGAGGATGGTCTTGTCGAGCGAGACGCCGACCGCCTGGGTCTCGAGGATAAGAAAGGACGTGCTCGAATTGCCGAGCCCGAACAAAGCCGTGACCAGCAAATAATTCCAATAGGGGCGGGGCAAATGGCGCAGGCTGATGCGCGTCTTGGTCTCCGCGCTCGCCTGCCCGGGGGGCTCGCGCACAAGCGTCACCATGAAGAAGGCGAGCAGCCCCGGGATCACCGCCAGGATGAAGATGAGGCGCATGTCCACGCCGAAATAAGCGAGCAGAACGACCGCGATCAGCGGCCCGAGACAGGCGCCGAGATTGTCGCCGATCCCCTCAAGTCCGAAGGCCTTGCCGCGATGCTCCTCGCTCACGGAGGAGGCGATCAGCGCATCGCGCGGCGCCGAGCGCATGCCGGTGCCGAACCGATCGAGAAATCGCGCCCCCAACACCCCGTGCCAGCTTGCGGCAAGACCGATCAGCGGTTTGGCGAGCGCGGCGAAGAAATAGCCCGCCAGAGCCACGGGCTTTCGCCTTCCGATCCGGTCGGACAGCCAGCCGGAGAATCCCTGCACGATATTCTGCACCGCCTGGGCGACGCCCTCGATGAGCCCGACCACGCTGCCGCTCGCTCCAAGCGTTTGCGTGAGGAACACCGGCAGCACCGGATAGAGCATTTCCGTGGCGATATCGGCGAACAGGCTCGCCAAGGCGAGCAGAAACGTGTTGCGCGTAAGTCCGGCAAAGGGACGCGCTGGTATCGGTGTAGCCATTGGTGAATCGCCCCGGGAGAATATGCGACGCTATGATCTGCCTAGCCGATGTTCCGCACCACGCCGCCATCGACGCGCAGCGCCGCGCCGGTGGTGGCCGACGCGCCTTCGCCGCAGAGATAGACGACAAGGTTGGCGACCTCTTCCGGACTCGCCATGCGCCTCAGAAGCGATGTGGGGCGCAGTGACTTGATCACCTCGGTCTCGGCCTCGCTAACATCCATGCCACGTTCCTTGGCGACCTTCTCCAAGAACTCGGTCGCCCCTTCCGACTTGGTCGGCCCGGGCAGCACCGCGTTCACCGTGACTCCGGTCCCGGCCACGCTTTCGGCAAGCCCGCGGGAAATGGCGAGCTGCGCCGTCTTGGTCATGCCCTAATGCACCATCTCGACGCGGATGTTCAGCCCCGACTCGCTCGAGATGAAAATGATGCGGCCCCAATTCTGCTTGAGCATAGGGGGCAGGAGCGCGCGGGACAGCCGCACCCCGCTCATTACATTGGTCTCGAAGAAGCGAAACCAGTCGGCGTCAGAAATGTCGAGAAAGGGCTTGGGCTCGAAGATGCCGAGATTGTTCACGAGGATGTCGACCGACCCAAGCTTGGCGAGCAAACGATCGGCGCCTTGCGCGCTGCCGAGATCGGCGGCGATGCCGGTGACGGTGGCATCGGTCGCGCCGGCGATGCGCTTCAGCGCCTCGTCGACTTTGGCCCCGGTACGTCCGTTGACCACGACCGCCGCGCCTTCGCGCGTGAGCCCGAGCGCGATGGCGAAGCCGATACCGGCGGTTGAGCCGGTGACGAGCGCCCGCTTGCCCTTGAGCTTCAGATCCATGGCTCGTTTCCCAATCAGCCCGCGGCAAGGCGGCCAAAGCCCGCATCGAGATCGGCCTTTAAGTCGCCGAAGTCTTCGAGCCCCACATGGAGCCTGAGCGCCGGTCCTTCAGCGTGCCACGGAGTTGCGGTGCGATAGGCGCTCGGGTCGAACGGCAGGATGAGGCTCTCGAACCCGCCCCAGCTATAGCCCATGCCGAATAGCTCGAGCCCATCGAGCATGGCGGCGACGGCCTTGCCCGGCACCGGCTCGAGCACGATGGCGAACAGGCCCGACGCGCCGGTGAAGTCGCGCTGCCACAGCGCGTGGCCGGGATCGGAGGGAAGTGCGGGATGCAGCACGCGGGCGACCTCGGGCCGCGCTTCGAGCCAGCGCGCAAGCTCGAGGCCCGAGGCCTGATGGCGCGGAAGCCGCACGCCCAGACTCCGCAAGCCGCGCAGCGCGAGATAGACGTCCTCGGGGCCCGGGCATAGCCCGAGATCCTCATGCGCGCGCGCAATGAGCGGCCAGGTCGCTTCATTGGCCGTGATGGCCCCGAGCATGGCGTCGGCGTGACCGACGATATATTTGGTCGCCGCCTGGATCGACACGTCCACCCCATGGATAAACGGCTTGAAATAGAGCGGCGTGGCCCAAGTATTGTCCATCACGACGCGTGCGCCGCCCGCATGCGCGGCCTTGGCGATCGCCGGGATGTCCTGCACCTCGAAACTCTGCGAGCCCGGCGACTCGGTGAAGACCACCTTGGTGTTGGACCGCATAAGATCCTTGATGCCGGCGCCCGCCAGCGGATCGTAATAACTGGTCTCGACGCCGAGCCGCGCCAGCACGTGGTCGCAGAAGCGGCGCGTCGGGCGATAGACGCTGTCGGAGACAAGCACATGGTCGCCGCCTGACGCGAGCGCGATCAGGGTGGTGGCGATGGCCGAAAGTCCCGAGGGCGTGAGCCGCGTGGCGTACCCGCCTTCGAGCTCGGCCAGCGCCTCTTCCAGCGCCCGGACCGTCGGCGTGCCGAGGCGGCCATAGCTATAGTCCTGATCGTTGGCCTCGAGCCCGGCGACGGTGGGGAACAAGACGGTCGAGCCGCGATAGATGGGCGGATTGACGAAGCCGTGATAGCGCCCGGGCTCACGGCCCGCATGGGCAAGCCGCGTATCCTGTTTCTGCTTGCGCGTCCGTTTGCTCATTCGGGCCTAAGCGCCGTGCACCGGCCTAGCCGGTCTCGATAGGAAGCGTCTTGTCCGCGCCCCACTCCGCCCATGATCCATCATAGACGGCGGTACGCCTATGGCCGATCACGGCGAGAGCCAGCGCCAACACGCTCGCGGTGATGCCCGAGCCGCAGCTCGTCACCACCGGCTTGCTCAAATCGACCCCCGCCGCTTCGAACAGCTGCGTCAGCCCGGGCGCGGATTTGAGCGTGCCGTCCTTATTGAGGAGCTGCCCATAGCTGAGGTTATGCGAGCCGGGGATATGACCCGAGCGCAGTCCAGGCCGGGGCTCCTCGACCCGTCCGGCGAAGCGGTCGGGAGCGCGGGAATCCACGATCTCGGCCGATCTGTCCTTCACAAGCGCCTTCATATCGGCGAGGTCACGCACGAGGTCGGCGTTGCGGCGCGCGGTGAAGTGGCGCGTGGTGCGGCTGCGGGGCTCGCCGCTTTCCAGCGGGCGTTCCTCGCGCTTCCATTTCGGCAATCCGCCGTTCAACACGCTCACATCGTTCACGCCCATGACGCGAAAGGTCCACCACACCCGTGCCGCGCTGAACAGGCCCTTGGTGTCGTACACGACGATGCGCGAGCCGTCGCCGATGCCCATGCTGCGCATGCGCGAGGAGAATTTCTCCGGCGGCGGCAGCATATGGGGCAGGGGGCTCTTGGTGTCGGCGATCTCATCGATATCGAAGAACACGGCACCCGGAATATGCTCCTCGAGATATTCCTTCCGCGCGTCACGCCCGTCGCTCGGCATGTGCCAGGAGGCATCGACGATGACGAGATCGGGCGCATCGAGCTCGCGTTCGAGCGCATCGGTCTCGGTCAGCCAAGTCTTGGAAAAGTCGGTCATTTATCAATCCTACCCTCAAACAAAGACGTTGGGCGCGGCGGCCTTCCTCGCCTCGAGCCAAGCGGGCGCCGGCAGCCCCTTCTCACGCAGGAATTCCGGGTTGAACAGCCGGCTCTGATAGCGGGTGCCGTAATCGGCGAGCACCGTGACGATGGTATGACCGGGCCCCATATCGCGCGCGAGCCGGATCGCGCCCGCCACATTGATGCCGCTCGACCCGCCAAGGCACAATCCTTCCTCACGCAACAAATCGAAGATGATCGGCAGCGCCTCGGCGTCGGGGATCTGGTAGGCCTGGTCGATCACGGCGCCTTCGAGATTGGCGGTGATGCGGCCCTGGCCGATGCCTTCGGTGATGGAGCTGCCTTCCGACTTCAGCACGCCATGCTTGTAGTAATTGTAGAGCGCCGCGCCCATCGGATCGGCGAGCCCGATGGTCACGTCCTTGTTCTTCGCCTTCAGCCCCATGGATACACCGGCGAGCGTGCCCCCGGTGCCGACGGCGCAGACGAAGCCGTCGACCTTGCCGTCGGTGTCGCGCCAGATCTCTTGCGCCGTGGTCTCGATATGTCCCTGGCGGTTGGCGACGTTGTCGAACTGATTGGCCCACACCGCGCCATTGGGCTCCGTGCTCGCGAGTTTCTCGGCGAGCCGGCCCGAATATTTCACGTAATTGTTGGGGTCTTTGTAAGGCACCGCCGGAACCTCGATCAGTTCGGCACCGGTCAGGCGCAGCATCTGCTTCTTCTCGTCGGATTGCGTGTCGGGGATGACGATCACGGTCTTCAGCCCGAGCGCATTGCCGACGAGCGCCAAGCCGATGCCGGTATTGCCGGCGGTCCCTTCCACCACGGTGCCGCCCGGCGCGAGGCGGCCGGAGTTCGAGCGCGTCGCGGATGATGAACAGGGCGGCGCGATCCTTCACCGACTGGCCCGGGTTCCTGAACTCGGCCTTACCCAGAATGGTGCAGCCCGTCTCCTCCGAGGCGCGTTTGAGCTTGATGAGCGGCGTGTTGCCGATCGCCTCGATAATGCCGTCGCGGATGTGCAAGAAACGCCGCCCTTTATTCTTGTGTCGATTCGAGCCGGCACCCTACTGAGGCTGCCCCGCCACCGCAAGCTGGCGGAACAGAAGGCTTACGGCCCTTCGAGCGAGCCCTTGCGCGCCCGGATCAGCTGGCATTGCTCGGCGAGCTTGGCGACCCTCTTGCCCTTGACCATCCGCGCCACCGGGTTGGCGGCGAGTTGGTCAACCTCGAGGCAATCGCTCTCGGCCGCTTTGAGCGTTTCGGCGGTCTGCTCCGGGGGCAGTCGATCGAGCGCCTCTTCCGAAGGGAGACGCGACCCGAGATCGGCGACCTCGGTGCGAATGGCGTGATAGGTCCAGTCGAACCACGCACCGACGGCAATGATCACGAGCGCCAACACCAAGCCGAACCATTTCATGGGCTCACCCTTTTCCTGTTCTTGTTAGTGCATGGCGACCGTCGCCATGACGCGGTCGATCTTGTCCGCCGCCCAGGCCGCTGCCGGTGCCGGCGCCTCGAGCGGGGAGGGGATGTCGGTGCCCTGCCCCGGTGCGGTAAGCTGGACGGTGCCCGCCTGATTGCTCACGCTCACTTCTCCCCGCAGCAGCAGCACCCCATATTTGTTGTCGAGCGGCCCGCCCCAGAATTCGGTGCCGCGCACGCCGATGTCGGCGACCGGGGTGGATACGGCGATCTCATTGTTCCGCAGTTCCTTGATCCGGCCCGAGGCAAAGCGGAAGGCGCCCTTGGTTGCCTGCAGCACGGTCTCGCCCACGCCCTCATCCGGATCGAAGACGTAGCGGTCGACCACCACGCTCGCATTCTCGCCGAGGGTGAGCACGGTGTTGTCGCGGAAGGTGACCTGCATGCGGCCCCCCGCGCCGGTGCGGAGCTCGTCCTTGAGGTGAATGGCGGTGCCGATCAGGGCCATGGCAGTCGCTTCATTGGAGACGACCATCGCCTCGTTCTCGACCTTGTTGACGAAACCCACGCGATTGGCGTCGTCATCGGCGGAAGCGACGCCGCCAAGCGTGAGCAGACAGACCAATCCGGCAAGCCGCAAGAGAGAGGGCAAGACGCGCATGGGGGCTCTCCGTCTTAAGGTAACCATCCCTCGGGCGAATGCATCATAGACGACCGGCGAGAGCGGCAGTAGAGGGCAGGACTCCGGCCGGCTCTCTTGGCTAGCCGCCTTGAAATCTGCTGTGTTATAGACGGAAGGGGCGCTGGGCGGTCCGACTTCCCTCCGATGCCTGATTGCGGGCGTGGTGGAACTGGTAGACACGCCAGATTTAGGTTCTGGTGGCTTCGGCCGTGGGGGTTCAACTCCCTCCGCCCGCACCAGGCATGATGCGGCGCTGCCGCGAGCGGAACACGACGAGGCGAGGCAAGAGTTAGAATGAACGTGACCGAGACGAATACCGAGGGCTTGCGCCGCGAATTGAAGGTGGTGATCGGCGCCGAAGAGCTTGAGCAGCGCCTATCCGCGCGCCTGGACGAGCTCAAGGACCGCGTGAAGATCAAGGGCTTCCGTCCGGGTCACGTGCCCAAGGCGCATCTGCGCAAGGTCTACGGCCGCTCGGTGATGGCCGACGTGGTGCAACAGGCCGTGGCCGAGACGAGCCAGCAGGCGATCTCCGAGCGGCAGGAGCGTCCCGCCTTCAGGCCGACCATCGCCCTGCCCGAAGACGAGGGCGAGATCGACAAAGTGTTCTCGGGCTCGGGCGACCTCGCTTACACCATGTCCTTCGAAGTGCTGCCAAAATTCGAACTCATGGATTTTGGCAAGATCAGTCTCGAACGGCCCGTGGCGGAAGTCACCGGCACCGATATCGACGCCGCAATCGAGAGGCTGCGCGCCGCCAATCTCACCTACAAGCCCAAGGACGGCACGGCCGAGCAAGGCGACCGGCTGACCATCGATTTCGTTGGCACGATCGACGGTGAGGCTTTCGGCGGCGGCTCGACCGAGGATGCCCAGGTCACCCTCGGCGGCGGCAATTTCATCCCCGGCTTCGAGGAGGGGCTGGCCGGCGCCAATGCCGGCGAGGAGCGCGCCGTCGATGCGACC
Source organism: uncultured Alphaproteobacteria bacterium (assembly GCA_963820115.1). Lineage (GTDB taxonomy): Bacteria > Pseudomonadota > Alphaproteobacteria > Rhizobiales > Methyloligellaceae > Methyloceanibacter. The sequence continues at coordinate 49,313 of CAWFYP010000003.1, read as the reverse complement.
TTCCCGGACACCTACCCGCAAGCCAATCTGGCCGGCAAGACAGCGCGCTTCGAGGTCAAAATCAAAGAGGTGGCGGCCCCTGAGACCCCTTCACTCGATGAAGATTTTGCCAAGAATCTCGGCCTCGAATTGCTCGTGCAGTTGCGCGACGCGGTCAAACGGCGACTCGAGCAGGATCGCGCGGGCGCGTCGCGACAGAAGCTCAAGCGGGCGTTGCTCGATGCGCTCAATACTGGTCACGCTTTCGAGCTGCCCCCCACGCTCGTCGACAACGAGTTTGCGGCCATCTGGCGTCAGGTGACCGCCGATCTCGAACAGGCAAAACGCACCTTCGCCGACGAAGGCACGACGGAGGAGAAAGCGCGCGCGGAATATCGCGATATCGCTTCGCGCCGGGTCCGCCTCGGCCTCGTCCTGTCGGAAGTCGGCACACGCAACAAGATCGAGGTCACCGAGGAAGAGGTGAATCGTGCGCTGCTCGAGCGCATCCGGCAATTCCCCGGGCAGGAGCGCAAGGTCTACGACTATTACCGCTCGAACCCACAGCTGCTGGCGGAGCTGCGGGCACCCCTGTTCGAGGACAAGGTGATCGACTATATCGCCGAGCTGGCCAAGGTCGCGGATAAGAAGGTGAGCCCCGAAGAGCTCTATGCCGATCCCGACGACGCGGCCGGCCACGCCCATCACGACCACGATCACCATCATGACCACGACCATCACCACGACCACCATCATGACCACGACCACCATCATGACCATGATCACGGCCATGGTCGATCATGACCACCGGTAGGGGCGCGGGCGGGGGGATCAAACCCCTTCCGTTTGGGGCGCCGACACCATATGTAGATGAATCCGGGCGGGCCTGAGAATCGCCTGATAGCCTCTCAAGCAGGCCCCGTCTCAACCCAACCCTTAGGACTCCAATGCGCGATCCCGCCGATCTCACCCTCAACACGCTGGTCCCCATGGTGGTCGAGCAGACCAACCGCGGCGAGCGGGCCTACGACATTTATTCGCGCCTGCTGAAGGAGCGCATCGTCTTCGTCACCGGCCCGATCGAGGATCATTTGGCGTCGTTGATCACCGCGCAATTGCTGTTCCTGGAGGCGGAGAACCCGAAAAAAGAGATCTCCATGTACATCAACTCGCCCGGCGGCGTCGTGACCTCCGGCATGGCGATCTACGACACCATGCAGTTCATCCGCCCTCCCATCGCCACCCTATGCATTGGCCAGGCGGCGTCGATGGGCTCGCTTCTGCTCGCCGCGGGCGAGCCCGGCATGCGCTACGCGCTACCCAACGCCCGCATCCTCCTGCACCAGCCCTCCGGCGGCTTCCAGGGCCAGGCGAGCGATATCGAGCGCCACGCAGAGGACATCATCAAGATGAAGCGGCGCTTGAACGACATCTATGTGCGCCACACCGGCCAGGATTACACGACCATCGAGAAGACGCTCGACCGCGACTATTTCTTGTCGGCGGAGGATGCGCGGGTCTTCGGCATCGTCGATGAGGTGATCACCAAGCGCCACCCCATTGACGAGAAGATCGAGAAGCTCGCACCAGTATCATAGCAACGCCAGCGATTCGGGTCCCGGGCCGGACAGAACGGCCATTAGGCCTGTTCACCAATCGGGCCGCCCCTGCCACCGCAGGCGGACGCGCCCGGCACGGACCCTGCATAAACGGCGGTTGAATGGCGGGTGGAAGCTTTGCGCCGGAGCGCGGATTGCGGGGATTAATCAATCCTTGATCAGTGGCACCATAGCATGCTGAGATTGCCCTTCGGTCAGCTGCTCCCGGAGGTGGGACTCACTTGCTGTATGAAAGCAAAGCCAGATTTGGCACGGGTGAAACTACCCCCGTCCGGTTCAGGCGGGTCAAGAAGAACTGGATGAGCGGATGAGCAAAGTGAGCGGAAGCGACTCGAAGAACACTCTCTACTGCTCTTTCTGCGGCAAGAGCCAGCACGAGGTTCGCAAGCTTATTGCCGGTCCGACGGTATTCATCTGCGATGAATGCGTCGAACTGTGCATGGACATCATTCGCGAGGAGAACAAATCGAGCCTCGTGAAGTCCCGCGACGGCGTGCCCACGCCGATGGAGATCTGCGCCGTCCTCGACGACTATGTGATCGGGCAGGATTACGCCAAACGCGTGCTCTCGGTCGCGGTCCACAACCATTACAAGCGGCTCAATCATTCGAGCAAGAACGCCGATGTCGAGCTCGCCAAATCCAACATCCTGCTGATCGGGCCCACGGGCTGCGGCAAGACCTTGCTCGCCCAAACGCTGGCCCGCATCCTCGACGTGCCCTTCACCATGGCCGACGCCACCACCCTCACGGAGGCGGGCTATGTGGGCGAGGACGTCGAGAACATCATCCTGAAGCTGTTGCAATCCGCCGATTACAATGTCGAGCGGGCCCAGCGCGGCATCGTCTATATCGACGAAGTCGACAAGATCAGCCGCAAGTCGGACAACCCCTCGATCACCCGCGACGTGTCGGGCGAGGGCGTTCAGCAGGCGTTGCTCAAGATCATGGAAGGGACCGTTGCGTCGGTGCCGCCGCAAGGCGGTCGCAAGCACCCGCAGCAGGAGTTCCTGCAGGTCGACACCACCAATATCCTGTTCATCTGCGGCGGGGCCTTTGCCGGCCTTGAGAAGATCATCGCCGCCCGCGGCCGGTCGACCTCGATCGGCTTCGGCGCCAAGGTGGAATCGGTGGATGAGCGGCGGACCGGCGACATCCTCAAGGGGGTCGAGCCCGAGGATCTGCTCAAATTCGGGCTGATCCCCGAGTTTATCGGCCGCGTGCCGGTGATCGCCACCCTCGACGATCTCGACGAGGAGGCCCTGATGCGCATCCTCACCGAGCCCAAAAATGCCCTGGTCCGGCAATATCAGCGCCTGTTCGAGATGGAGGACGTGCAACTGTCCTTCGCCGAGGAGGCCATGCGCACGATCTCCAAGAAGGCGATCGACCGCAAGACGGGCGCCCGGGGCTTGCGCTCCATCATGGAGGGCATCCTGCTCGACACCATGTTCGAGCTGCCCTCCTTGCGTGGCGTGGAAGAGATCGTGATCAGCTCCGAGGTAGTCGAGGGCAAGGCGCGGCCGTTGCGCATCTACTCCGACCGCAACGAGGAGCTGGGGTCGAGCGCTTAAGGCAGCTCACCCCTTTCCCGCTTGCGGGCTCGGGCGAATCCCACTCAAACTAGTGGGAAATCAAGGTTGCGTGCGCAGGCAGCAGCCATCTTGACGGCGCCCGCCGGGGTCGCCAACTACGCTATCCGGCGGGTTAACATGCCACAGGCCGGCGGCCGCGAGGGCCGGGTTAAGCTTACAACCCGGCGATAGACCGGCTGGCATCGGGGGAGGGGTAAGAAAAGACCGCGGCGGAGCGCCTCAAGCGCCCGTCAGCATGAAGAAAGCGGGACTGCCATGACCGAATCCAAGCCGGAAACGACACCACCAGCCCCGCAGCCGGGCGCGCCGGAGCTTTATCCGGTCCTGCCGCTGCGCGACATCGTCGTCTTCCCTTACATGATCGTGCCCCTGTTCGTGGGCCGCGAGAAGTCGATCGCCGCCCTCGAGGAGGTGATGCGCACCGACAAGCAGATCCTGCTTGTGGCGCAGAAGAATGCGAGCGACGACGAGCCTTCGACCGAGGGCATTTACGACATGGGCACGCTTGCCTCGGTGCTGCAGCTGCTCAAACTGCCCGACGGCACGGTCAAGGTGCTGGTCGAGGGCACGGTGCGGGCCGCCATCAGCCGCTACACCGAGAATGAGAACTATTTCGAGGCCGAGATCGCCCGCGTCGAGGAAACCGTCGGCGCCGAGGACGAGATCGAGGCGCTCGCCCGGTCCGTCGTGTCGCAATTCGAGAGCTACGTGAAGCTCAATAAGAAGATCTCGCCCGAGGTGCTCGGCACCGCGAGCCAGATCGAAGACTATTCGAAGCTCGCCGACACGATCGCCTCGCATCTGGCCATCAAGATCTCCGAGAAGCAGCAGATCCTCGAGGTCACCACGGTCTCCGAGCGGCTTGAGCGCGTGTTCACGCTCATGGAGAGCGAGATCTCGGTGCTGCAGGTCGAGAAGAAGATCAGGAGCCGCGTCAAGCGTCAGATGGAGAAGACGCAGCGTGAATACTACCTGAACGAGCAGATGAAGGCGATCCAGAAGGAGCTCGGCGACAGCGAGGAGGGTCGCGACGACCTGGCCGAGATCGAGCAGAAGATCGAGAAGATCAAGCTCTCGAAGGAAGCTCGCGAGAAGGCGCTGGGCGAGCTCAAGAAGCTCCGCCAGATGAGCCCCATGTCGGCCGAGGCCACGGTGGTGCGCAACTACCTCGATTGGCTGTTGACGATCCCGTGGGGCGTCAAGGGCAAGATCAAGCGCGACCTCGACGAGGCGCAAGTGATCCTCGACGAGGATCATTACGGGCTGGAGAAGGTCAAGGACCGCATCGTCGAATATCTCGCCGTGCAGAACCGGACCAACATGCTGAAAGGTCCGATCCTCTGCCTAGTGGGCCCTCCCGGCGTGGGCAAGACCTCGCTCGGCAAGTCCATGGCCCGCGCCACGGGGCGCGAATTCGTGCGCATGAGCCTGGGCGGGGTGCGGGACGAGGCCGAGATCAGAGGCCACCGGCGGACCTATATCGGCTCCATGCCCGGCAAGGTCATCCAGTCCATGCGCAAGGCGAAGAAGATCAATCCGCTCTTCCTCCTGGACGAGATCGACAAGATGGGCGCCGATTTCCGCGGCGACCCGGCTTCGGCGTTGCTTGAGGTGCTGGACCCCGAGCAGAACCACACCTTCAACGACCATTATCTCGAGGTGGATTACGACCTCTCCAACGTCATGTTCGTGACCACGGCGAATACTTTGAACATCCCGCCGGCGCTTATGGACCGCATGGAGATCATCCGCATCGCCGGCTACACCGAGGTCGAGAAGATCGAGATCGCCCGCCGGCATCTGATTCCGGCCCAGACCAAGGCCCATGGCCTTGAGCCCGACGAATGGAGCCTGGAAGACGACGCGCTGAAGGAGATCATCCGCCGCTATACGCGGGAGGCCGGCGTGCGCAATCTCGAGCGCGAGATCGCCAAGCTTTCGCGTAAATCGGTCAAGGAGCTGCTCACCACCAAAAAGAAGTCGATCCACATCACCCTCAAGAATCTCGAGGATTATCTCGGCGTGCCGAAATTCCGTTACGGCGAAGCCGAGCTCGAGGATCAGGTCGGCGTGGTCACGGGCCTCGCCTGGACCGAGGTGGGCGGCGAGCTGTTGACGGTGGAAGGCGTGATGATGCCGGGCAAGGGCAAGATGACCGTGACCGGCAATCTGCGCGATGTCATGAAAGAATCGATTCAGGCCGCCAACGCCTATGTGCGCTCGCGGGCCGTCGATTTTGGCATCGAGCCGCCTTTATTCGAAAAGCGGGATATCCACGTCCACGTGCCGGAGGGCGCCACCCCCAAGGATGGCCCCTCCGCGGGCGTCGCCATGGTCACCGCCATCGTGTCGTTAATGACCGGAATCCCGGTCAAACGGGACGTCGCTATGACCGGCGAAATCACGCTTCGCGGCCGGGTCCTGCCCATTGGCGGCCTCAAGGAGAAGCTCCTGGCGGCGCTGCGGGCGGGCATCAAGACGGTGGTCATTCCGGACGAAAATGCCAAGGATCTCACGGAGATACCAGACGAGCTTAAGAACGTCCTCGATATCCGCACGGTGTCCCGCATGGACGAGGTGTTGAAGATCGCCTTCGTGCGCGAGCTCAAGCCGATCGTTTGGGAGGAGGAGGGCGAACCCTCGCCGGTCGTGCCGCCGAAAGGAGAGGCTCCCGCGGGCGTCACCGCCCATTAACGCTGCCGCGCAATCCTGATTGCCGCGGATTTGCCTCAATCCCATGGTCCGGCTCGGTCAACCGAGTCGGACCATTTTTGTTGATTTTCCTGGCTTTTTGCTCCAGTCATACACCACTTGTTTGTGAATCGGAGCGTACCCAACCAGCCCCGGAGGCAATCCAACCCCTCTCGTCGGGGCTGAGCGAAAGGATGATGACCCGTGAACAAAGCTGAGCTGGTCGCCCACGTGGCGAAGGATTCTGAACTGTCGAAGGACGCCGCGGAAAAGGCCGTCGATGCGACGTTCCACAATATCGAAAAGGCTTTGCGTAACGGAGATGCGGTGCGGATCGTAGGCTTTGGCAATTTCCAAGTAGCGCAACGCAAGGCCTCCATCGGGCGCAATCCGCGCACCGGCGCCGAGGTGCAGATCCCCGCTTCCAATGTGCCGAAATTCCGCGCCGGCAAAGCACTCAAGGAAGCCTGCAATACTCAGAGCCGCGCGTGATGACTTTTGAGGCGGAGCCTCGCTACCTTTGAGTGGGGCTTCGCCTTTGTTGTTTTCGGTGGGCGGCGGCCCAGGCTTGCCGTATCGCTTGCGGGCGATGGGCGGTTAGCTCAGCTGGTAGAGCGCCTGGTTTACACCCAGGAGGTCGGCAGTTCGAGCCTGTCACCGCCCACCACGGCTCGCTCACGCGAGATTTGCTTGGAACCTGGTCGTTCCTTGACTTGCCGAATCCGACGCCGTACATGCACGAGGGATCCTCGGGCTGGCGATATTTGCCCCAAGGGGGTGTAGCTCAGTCGGTTAGAGCGTCGGCCTGTCACGCCGAAGGTCGCGGGTTCGAGTCCCGTCACTCCCGCCATTTATCCGCAATCCACCATCGCTATCCTCACGGCTCGCGGTGCCCCTATGCTGCGGCGCAGCGCAGCCTTGCCATTGGGGAAGGCCTGCGTTAAGCCAACTTACGGGGCTCCAGAAGGAAGCGGGCCGACGCCCGCTCGAAGAGAAGGGCCATGAGCGAGCTGTTGCAAGCCTATCTGCCCCTGGTCATTTTTGTGGGGCTTGCTTTCCTCATCAGCGCTGCCCTGTTGCTCGCCCCCTTCCTCATCGCCATCCGCAATCCCGACCCCGAAAAGGTGTCGACCTATGAATGCGGCTTTGACCCCTTCGACGACGCCCGCATGCGCTTCGACGTCCGCTTCTACCTCGTGTCGCTTCTGTTCATCATCTTCGACCTCGAAGTGGCCTTCCTCTTCCCGTGGGCCGTGGCCTTCAAGGACATCGGCCCCTTGGGCTTCTGGTCGATGATGGTCTTCTTGGCCATCCTCACCGTGGGCTTCATCTATGAATGGCGGAAAGGGGCGCTCGAATGGGATTAACGCCCGAAGCCGCTTTCGAGCAGCCCAAGGAAGGCCGCAGCGGGAGTTTGATCACGCCCGACGAGGCCCAACGCGCTCTGCTCAAGCCGCCCTTCTCGGCCGAGCTCGCCGACAAGGGTTTTCTCCTCACCACCGCCGACGACCTCATCAACTGGGCCCGCACTGGCTCGCTGATGTGGATGACCTTCGGCCTTGCCTGCTGCGCCGTGGAGATGATGCAGGCCTCGATGCCCCGCTACGATCTCGAGCGCTTCGGCTTTGCCCCGCGCGCCTCGCCCCGCCAATCCGACGTGATGATCGTGGCCGGCACGCTCACCAACAAGATGGCGCCGGCGTTGCGCAAGGTCTACGACCAGATGCCCGAGCCCCGCTATGTCATCTCCATGGGCTCCTGCGCCAATGGCGGGGGCTATTACCACTATTCCTACTCGGTGGTGCGGGGCTGCGACCGCATCGTGCCGGTAGACATTTACGTCCCGGGCTGCCCGCCCAGCGCCGAGGCGCTGGTCTATGGCGTCCTCCTCTTGCAGAAGAAGATCCGTCGGACCGGGACCATCGAACGCTGACCGGTCCAAATCAGCCCTGGATGCTTGATGCCATTGAGCCTGAACGAGCTTGGCGCTTATCTGGCCGAACGCCTTGGCCCGTCGCTCACGGACTCGCAGATCGCGCTCGGCGAGCTCACCATCGAGGTCGAGCCCGACAAGCTGCCGGAAGTGATTGCCTTCCTGCGTGATGATCCAAGCTGCCGCTTCGGCTGCCTGATCGACATTTGCGGCGCCGACTATCCCGAACGCGAGCGGCGCTTCGACGTCGTCTACCATCTGCTCAGTCCATGGACCAACCACCGCATCCGCCTCCGTACGCGGACCGACGCGGCGATGCCGGTGCCGAGCATCGTGAGCCTGTTCCCCGCCGCAAATTGGTATGAGCGCGAGGCCTACGACCTCTACGGCATTCTCTTTGCCGGCCACCCCGACCTGCGCCGCATCCTCACCGATTACGGCTTCCAGGGGCACCCATTGCGCAAGGACTTCCCCCTTACGGGCTTCGTCGAGGTCCGCTACGACGACGCGCTGAAGCGCGTGGTGTATGAGCCGGTCAAGCTGATGCAGGACTATCGCAGCTTCGACTTCCTGAGCCCCTGGGAGGCGATGGACGTGGCCGTTCCCGGCGACGAGAAAGCGGGCCTGGCCCCCGACAAGCGCCCCAACAAAGACGGGACGCCATGAAGTCTTCGCTCAAACCCGGCCTCACGCACCAATTCGCCTACACCGTGCCGGCGAGCAAGACCGTGCCGCATCTTTATACCGAAGCGCCGGAGCTGCAGGCGATGCCCGAAGTGTTCGCCACCGGCTTCATGGTGGGCCTGATGGAGTGGACCTGCGTGCAGCTGTTGCAGCCGCATCTCGAAGCCGGCGAGGGCAGCCTCGGCACCCATATCGACGTCTCCCACAAATCCGCCACCCCCGCGGGCATGACCGTCACCGTCGAGGCGGAGTGCGTCGAGGTCAGGGGCCCCCGCGCCCGCTTCACGCTGCGCGCCCATGACGGCGTGGACGAGATCGGCGCCGGCACCCATGAGCGCTTCATCGTGAGCTGGGACCGATTCAATCGCGGCATCGCCGCCAAGGTTGCCAAGGCCAAGGCGGACGCATGATGACCGAGACCAAGGTCCCCGCAATCGAGTCCGAGAACCGCAAGTTCACCATCAATTTCGGGCCGCAGCATCCCGCCGCCCACGGCGTGCTCCGCCTCGTGCTCGAGCTCGACGGCGAGGTGGTCGAGCGCGTCGATCCGCATATCGGGCTGCTTCATCGCGGCACCGAGAAGCTGATCGAGCACAAGACCTACCTCCAGGCATTGCCCTATTTCGATCGCCTCGACTATGTCGCGCCCATGAACCAGGAGCATGCTTATGCGCTCGCGGTGGAGAAGCTGCTTGGCGTCAGCGTGCCGAAACGCGCGCAGCTCATCCGCGTGCTCTATTCCGAGATCGGCCGCCTTCTGTCGCACCTCCTGAACGTCACCACCCAGGCCATGGATGTGGGCGCGCTCACCCCGCCGCTCTGGGGCTTCGAGGAGCGTGAGAAGCTGATGGTGTTCTACGAGCGGGCGAGCGGCAGCCGCATGCATGCGGCCTATTTCCGTCCCGGTGGCGTGCATCAGGACCTGCCGCCCAAGCTCATCGCCGACATCGACGCCTTTTGCGATCCCTTCCTCAAGGTCTGCGACGACATCGAGGATTTGCTTACCGACAATCGGATCTTCAAGCAGCGCAACGTCGATATCGGCGTGGTCAGCCTCGACGACGCCTGGGCCCATGGCTTCTCCGGCGTCATGGTGCGCGGCTCGGGTGCCGCGTGGGATCTGCGCAAAAGCCAGCCCTATGAGTGCTACCCCGAGCTCGATTTTGACATTCCCATCGGCAAGCATGGCGACTGCTACGACCGCTATCTCGTGCGCATGGAAGAGATGCGCCAATCGGTGCGCATCATGAAGCAGGCTTGCGCCCGGCTCACGACCGAGCTTGGGCCGGTCATGGTCGAGAACCACAAGATGGTGCCGCCGCGCCGGGGCGAGATGAAGCGCTCCATGGAGGCGCTGATCCATCACTTCAAGCTTTATACCGAGGGCTTCCACGTGCCCGCGGGCGAGGTCTATGCCGCGGTCGAGGCCCCCAAGGGCGAGTTCGGCGTCTATCTCGTGGCCGACGGGACCAATCGCCCCTATCGTTGCAAGATCAGGGCGCCGGGCTTTCCCCATTTGCAGGCCATGGATTTCCTCTGCCGGGGCCATATGCTGGCCGACGTATCGGCCATTTTGGGCTCGGTCGACATCGTGTTCGGCGAGGTTGACCGGTGAGCGCGGCGCGCGTCATCAAGCTCATGCTTATAGAGTGTAACTGGCCATGAAGATCGGGAGGACGGGATGAGAACATGGATGGGAGCGATGCTGGCCTTGTTATGGGGCGCCATGCTCCTCGCCGCTGCCGCGCCGGCAAACGCCGCCAACCAAGACGAAGCCGGCGCACCTCGGTCGGAGGCCAAGCCTGACACGGCCAAGCCCGATACCGACAAGGCCGCGGCTCCGGCGGAGGAGGGTGGTGCTCCAACGGGTGAAGCAAGCGGTACCGCGAGGTTGAAGGATCTCGTCAGTGACGGCTTCGTCATCCGCACGACGGTCTTCGTTCCGGCCGAGGCCGTCACGCGTCAATTGGGCAAACTCGCCTCCGACGCCATCGTGCTCACCCTGCAAAAGTCGACCTCGACCGCGGTGTGCTATTACACTTTCAAAGCCTATGTCGGCGACGGGCTCACCACCATCCCCTCCTGCATTGTCCACCGCTAGGAGCGCCGCGAGTGCGAGGTCCATCCTGAAGCGAGACCACACGAGAACAAGAGACTGCCGATGAGCGTCCGCCGCCTTGCCGACGAGCAGCCCGAGGCTTTCGCCTTTAGCCCCGCCAACCTTCGCTGGGCCAAGGAGCAGCTCAAGAAATATCCGGAAGGCCGCGAGGCGTCCGCCGTGCTTCCGCTTCTGTGGCGGGCGCAGGAGCAATGCGCCGGTTGGCTGCCGGAGCCCGCGCTCCGCTATGTCGCCGACATGCTGGGCATGGCCTATATCCGCATCTATGAAATCGCGACCTTCTACACCATGTTCAATCTTGCGCCCGTCGGCCGCTATTATGTGCAGGTCTGCGGCACGACGCCGTGCTGGCTGCGCGGCGCCGACGAGCTCAAATCCGTCTGCCGCAAGCGGATCGGCGCGCCGGGCCACGTGACCGAGGACGGGACCTTCTCCTGGACCGAGGTCGAGTGCTTAGGGGCCTGCGTCAATGCTCCCGTGGTGCAGATCAACAAGGACTATTACGAAGACCTCGACGCGGCGCGGCTGGAGCGGCTCCTGACCGATCTCAAGGAAGGCCGCGACGTCACGCCCGGGCCCCAGACCGGACGGCAAAACTCCGCTCCCGCAAGCGGCCTCAAGACCTTGGTCGATACGGAGTCCCGCTGATGCTCGCGGACAAGGATCGCATCTTCAAGAATTTGTATGGCCAGCACGATTGGCGGCTGAAGGCCGCGCGCGCCCGCGGCGCCTGGGACGGCACCAAGGAGATGATCGCGCGGGGACACGAGGCGATCATCGACGAGGTGAAGGCCTCGGGCTTGCGCGGCCGGGGCGGGGCGGGTTTCCCCACCGGCCTCAAATGGTCGTTCATGCCCAAGCAATCCGACGGCCGTCCGAATTATCTCGTGGTCAATGCCGATGAATCGGAACCCGGCACCTGCAAGGACCGGGACATCATGCGCCACGATCCGCATCTCTTGATCGAAGGCGCACTGCTCGCCGCTTTCGCCATGCGCGCGCACACGTCCTACATCTACATCCGCGGCGAGTTCATCCGCGAGCGCGAGATTCTGCAGGCCGCCATCGACGAGGCCTATGACGCCAAGCTGATCGGCAAGAACAACGTCAATGGCTGGGACTTCGAACTCTATCTGCATCATGGCGCAGGCGCCTATATTTGCGGCGAGGAGACTGCGCTGCTCGAAAGCCTCGAAGGCAAGAAGGGCCTGCCGCGGCTGAAGCCACCGTTCCCGGCCAATGTCGGGCTGTATGGCGCGCCGACCACGGTCAACAACGTGGAATCGATCGCCGTGGTGCCCGACATCCTGCGACGCGGCGCCACCTGGTTCGCCTCCCTCGGCAAACCCAACAACACCGGCACCAAGATTTTCTGCCTCTCGGGCCACGCGAACGAGCCCTGCAATGTCGAGGAGGAGATGGGCGTGCCCTTGCGCGAGCTGATCGACCGCTATGCGGGCGGCGTGCGCGGCGGCTGGGACAATCTGCTGGCCGTCATCCCCGGCGGCTCGTCGGTGCCCTGCCTCCCGGCAAGCCAATGCAACGATCTGCCCATGGATTTCGACAGCCTAAAGGCGCTGAACACCGGGCTCGGCACCGCCGGTGTCATCGTCATGGACAAATCCACCGACATCATCCGCGCCATCGCGCGCCTGTCTTATTTCTACAAGCACGAATTCTTGCGGCCAGTGCACCCCATGCCGCGAGGGCACGGGCTGGATGTGGCGCGTGCTTGAGCGCATCGCACGCGGCGAGGCCGAGAAGCGCGAGATCGATATGCTGCTCGATGTGAGCTACCAGGTTGAAGGTCACACCATCTGCGCGCTGGGCGATGCCGCCGCCTGGCCGGTGCAAGGCCTCATCCGCCATTTCCGCCATGTGCTCGAGGCGCGTATCGACGCGCAGGCGACGCGGCCATTGTCGCCCTCGGTGCCGGTGGCGGCGGAATAGGGGCCGGCTATGGTTTGGCTTTGGGACAACGCGGTCACGCTCGCCAACGTGGTGATGGCAGTCGCCGCCGCCGCCGCCCTGATCTATGCCCATTTGCAGATCGCCGAGAACAAGAGGGCCGAGCGTCGCGCCAATGCCAATGAATTGTGGCGCGAGACGCTCCGACTCGCCTTCGACAATCCGAAGCTTTCCGATCCAACGCTGAAGCTTGCCCAATTCGACTACGAGGAGCGCACCATCGACGGCAGCATCGAGCTGTTCCAGAAATACGAGCTCTATGTCGATACGATCCTCAATGCCAGCGAGGAGATCTTGGAGGTGTCTCCGACCAAGGAATGGGACGCGGCGGTTCGCATCCAGCTTAAGCCGCATCGCGACTATTTGCTGTCTCCCTACTTTCAGAGCTCCGGTTACCTTGAACAATACGGGCCAAGATTTCGGGCGTTCATGCAGGCTGCGCTGAACGATCCGCGCCTTACGCCGCCGCCGCCCAATCTCGCCCGGCTCGACGCGCCACGCAAAAAGAAGGCAAGCAACCGTGCCTAAGCTCATCATCGACGGCAAAGAGCACGAGGTGCCGAACGGCATCACCCTGATCCAGGCGTGCGAGCTCGCCGGCATCGAGATTCCGCGCTTCTGCTATCACGAGCGCCTGTCCATCGCCGGCAATTGCCGCATGTGCCTCGTCGAGGTGGCCGGCATGCCGAAGCCCGTCGCCTCCTGCGCCATGGGGGTCAATGATCTCCGGCCCGCGCCCGACGGCACCCCGCCCACCATCATCACCAATTCCGAGAAGGTGAAAAAGGCGCGCGAGGGCGTGCTCGAATTCCTGCTCATCAATCACCCGCTCGATTGCCCAATCTGCGATCAGGGCGGCGAATGCGATTTGCAGGACCAGACCATGGCCTATGGCTTCGACGCCGGCCGCTTCGCCGACAATAAGCGCGCGGTGGAGGACAAATATCTCGGGCCCCTGATCGACACCTTCATGACCCGCTGCATCCATTGCACGCGCTGCGTCAGATTCATGACCGAGATCGCCGGCGTGGAAGAGCTCGGCGCCATCGGCCGCGGCGAGGACATGGAGATCACCACCTATCTCGAGCACGGCATGCTGTCGGAGCTGTCGGGCAACGTCGTCGATCTTTGTCCCGTGGGCGCGCTCACTTCCAAGCCTTACGCCTTCATGGCGCGCCCCTGGGAGCTGACCAAGAGCCCTTCGATCGACGTGATGGATGGCCTCGGCACCAACATCCGCGTCGATGCGCGCGGGCGCGAGGTGTTGCGCATCCTGCCGCGTGAGAACGATGCCATCAATGAGGAGTGGATCTCCGACAAGACGCGCCATGTTTGGGACGGCCTGCGGCTGCAGCGGCTCGACCAACCCTTTGTGCGCCGCGGCGGCCGGCTCGAGCCCGCGACCTGGGAGGAGGCCTTCGGCGTCATCGCCGAGCACTTGAAGGGCCTCGACGGCAAGCGCTTCGCGGCCATCGCCGGCGATCTCGCCGGCGCCGAGGAGATGTTCGCCTTGAAGCTGCTCACCGAAGCGCTGGGCTCGCCCCATCTCGACTGCCGCCAGGATGGAGCGCAACTCGATCCCGCGCTCGGCCGCGCGACCTATCTCTTCAACGCCACCATCAAGGGCATCGACGAGGCCGACGCCATCCTGCTGATCGGTACCGACCCACGCGCCGAGGCCGCCCTGCTCAATGCCCGCATTCGCCAGCGCTGGCGCCAGATGCAAGGGCAATTGCCCATCGGACTGATCGGGCAGGAGGCCGACCTCACTTATCCTTACGATTATCTCGGCGCCGGACCCGAGACCCTCGCCAAGCTTGCCGCCGGCTCCCATCCCTTCCTCGATAAGGTGAAAGGAGCCGAGCGCCCGCTGATCATCGTCGGCCAAGCCGCGCTCGCCCGCCCCGACGGCGCGGCCGTGCTGGCGCTCGCCGCCAAGGCTGCTCTGGCTATGGGCGCGGTCACGCCCGGCTGGAACGGCTTTAGCGTATTGCACCATGCCGCCGCGCGCGTGGCTGGCCTCGACCTCGGCCTCGTGCCGGGGAAGGGGGGCCGCGACGTGGAAGCCATCCTCGACGGCGCTTCCAAGGGCGAGATCGATATCGTCTATCTGCTCGGCGCCGACGAGATCGAAATGGAACGGCTAGACAAGGCCTTCGTCATTTATCAGGGCAGCCATGGCGACCGCGGCGCCCATCGCGCCGATGTCGTCCTGCCGGGCGCCGCCTACACCGAAAAGGAGGCGATCTTCGTCAATACCGAAGGGCGCCCGCAAATGACGGCCCGCGCCGTCTTTCCACCGGGAGACGCGCGCGAGGATTGGACCATCCTACGCGCGCTGTCCGCCGCGCTTGAGGCTAAGCTGCCCTTCGATCGCGTGACCGAACTCCGCGCCAAGATGTTTGCCGCCTGCCCGGCGCTCGCGCTGATCGGCACCATCACTTCGGCTGATGCCGCCGCCATCGAGCGCCTCGCCGAGAGAGGCGGGAAGGTGGGCCGCGACCGTTTCGGCACGAGCATCGGCGACTTCTATCTGTCGAACGCCATCGCGCGCGCCTCGCCGCTGATGGCCGAGCAGAGCGCGCTCCATGCGAGCGGCAGCGCAGCGACCGGCACCCATGGCTGAATTCTGGTCGAGCTACGCGCTTCCCTTTGCCCTCATCGTGCTTGAGAGCCTCGTGCTCCTCGTCACCCTGCTCATCATCGTGGCGTTTCTGCTCTATGCCGACCGTAAAGTGTGGGCGGCGGTGCAGATGCGGCGCGGGCCGAATGTGGTGGGCCCGTGGGGGCTGTGGCAATCCTTCGCCGACCTCGCCAAATTCGTGTTCAAGGAGCCCCTGATTCCGGCCGGCGCCAATAAGGGCATCTTCCTGCTCGCGCCGCTCGTCACCGCCGGCCTGGCGCTCTCCGCCTGGGCGGTGATGCCCGTGGCCAAGAACTGGGCCGTCGCCGACATCAATGTCGGCATCCTCTACATCTTTGCCGTGTCGAGCTTGCAGGTCTATGGCGTGATCATGGCCGGCTGGGCGTCCAACTCCAAATATGCCTTCCTCGCCGCGCTCAGATCCGCCGCGCAGATGGTCTCCTACGAAGTGTCCATCGGCTTCGTCATCATCACCGTGCTGCTCTGCGCGGGTTCTCTCAATCTCAGCGACATCGTCGAAGCGCAGGACGGTCGCTTCGGGCTGTTCGGCTGGTACTGGCTGCCGCTCTTGCCGATGTTCGTCGTATTCTTCATCTCGGCGCTGGCGGAGACCAACCGCCCGCCCTTCGACCTGCTCGAAGCGGAATCCGAGCTCGTGGCGGGCTTCATGGTCGAATATTCCTCGACCCCCTATATGCTGTTCATGCTCGGCGAATATATCGCCATCGTCCTGATGTGCGGGCTCGGCACCGTGCTGTTCCTGGGCGGCTGGCTGCCGCCGTTCCCCGTGCCGCCCTTCACCTGGGTCCCAGGCGTGCTATGGTTCGGGCTGAAGGCATGTTTTCTGTTCTTTCTGGTGGCCATGGTCAAAGCCATGGTGCCACGCTACCGCTACGACCAGCTGATGCGGCTCGGCTGGAAGGTGTTCCTGCCTTTGTCGCTCGCTTTCGTCGTGATCGTTGCGGCAATCCTTCAGCTCTGGCAACGCGGAGCCTAACCGGAGAGGTGAGTGTGAGGCGCCTTGCGAACGCCGCTAAGTCATTGTTGCTGATAGAGTTTCTGTCGGCCTTCTGGCTTGCGCTGAAATATTTCGTCGCCCCCAAGGCGACCATCAACTACCCCTTCGAGAAGGGTCCGCTCTCGCCGCGCTTCCGCGGCGAGCACGCGCTCCGTCGCTATCCGAACGGCGAGGAGCGCTGCATCGCCTGCAAGCTGTGCGAGGCCATCTGCCCGGCGCAGGCCATCACCATCGAGGCGGGACCGCGCCGTAACGACGGCACGCGCCGCGCCACGCGCTACGACATCGACATGGTGAAGTGCATCTATTGCGGCTATTGCCAGGAAGCCTGTCCGGTCGACGCCATCGTGGAGGGCCCGAATTTCGAGTTCGCCACCGAGACGCGCGAGGAGCTTTACTACGACAAGGACCGGCTGCTCGCCAACGGCGACCGCTGGGAGCGCGAGATCGCCCAGAACCTGGCGCTCGACGCCCCGTACCGGTGAACTCTCGGCGATGATCCTGTCCGCGCTGTTCTTCTATCTCTTTGCCGCGATGTGCGTGGGCGCTGGCTTCATGGTCGTCGCCGCGCGCAACCCGGTGCACGCGGTGCTATTTCTCATCCTCGCCTTCTTCAACGCCGCCGGCCTCTTCGTGCTGCTCGGCGCCGAGTTCCTCGCCATGATTCTGGTGGTGGTCTATGTCGGCGCCGTGCTCGTGCTGTTTCTCTTCGTGGTGATGATGCTCGACATCGACTTCGCCGAGCTGCGCGCGGGCTTCCTCAAATATCTGCCCATGGGCACCGTCATCGGCATCCTGTTCCTCGTCGAGCTGCTGTTCATTCTCGGCGCCTGGGTGACGGCACCGGAGATCGCCCCGCAGGCACCGATGGCGGCGGGCGTCAGCAATACCGCCGCCCTCGGCCAGATCCTCTATACGAAATATGTCTATCTGTTCGAGGCCGCCGGCATGATCCTGCTGGTCGCCATGATCGGCGCCATCGTGCTCACGCTGCAGCACCGCGAGAAGGTGCGGCGCCAGTCGATCGACGCTCAGGTGGCCCGAACGCGCGCGAGCGGACTGGAAGTCGTCGAGGTCGAATCGGGGAGGGGGCTCTCATGACCATCGGCCTCTCTCATTATCTCACCGTCGCCGCCGCCCTGTTCACTCTGGGCGTGTTCGGCATTTTCCTCAACCGCAAGAACGTGATCGTGATCTTGATGTCGATCGAGCTGATGCTGCTCGCGGTGAACATCAATCTCGTCGCCTTCTCCGCTTTCCATGGCGATCTCGTGGGGCAGGTCTTCGCCCTGATCGTGCTCACCGTCGCCGCCGCCGAAGCCGCCATTGGCCTCGCCATCGTCGTCGTCTATTTCCGCAATCGCGGCACCATCGATGTCGCCAATATCGACCTCCTGAAGGGCTGAACCCCCGAACATGTATCAGGCGATCGTCTTCCTGCCGCTGCTCGGCGCGATCTTTGCGGGCTTTTTCGGCCGGCTCGTGGGCGCGCGCGCCTCGGAGGTCGTCAACACCAGCCTCGTGCTGGTAGCCGCGCTGCTCTCCTGTTTGGCCTTCTACGAGATCGCCATCCAGGGCCATGAGGTGAGGATCGAACTCCTTCGCTTCATCGATTCCGGCGATTTGCACGCTGCCTGGGCGCTCAGGATCGACACGCTGACCGCGGTGATGCTGGTCGTGGTCACACTCATCTCGGGCCTCGTGCATCTCTATTCCATCGGCTACATGGACGAAGACCCGCACCGGCCGCGCTTCTTCGCCTATCTCTCCCTCTTCACCTTCGCCATGCTCGCGCTGGTGACCGCCGACAACCTTGTTCAGCTCTTCTTCGGCTGGGAGGGCGTGGGGCTCATGAGCTATCTGCTCATCGGCTTCTGGTACCACCGCCCCGCCGCCAATGCCGCCGCGATCAAGGCCTTCGTCGTCAACCGCGTCGGCGATTTTGGCTTCGCGCTCGGTGTCTTCGCCACCTTCACGCTGTTCAACTCCGTCCAATACGACACGATTTTTGCCTCCGCCCCGGACCAGGTCGGCAAGACCATGGAATTTCTGGGCATGCAGGTCGACGCGCTGACGCTGATCTGCCTCTTGCTGTTCATGGGCGCCATGGGCAAGTCGGCGCAGTTCCTGCTGCACACCTGGCTACCCGACGCCATGGAGGGACCGACCCCCGTCTCGGCGCTGATCCATGCCGCCACCATGGTCACGGCCGGCGTGTTCATGGTGGCGCGGCTGTCGCCGCTGTTCGAGCTCGCCCCCATCGCGCTTGGCGTCGTTACCATCGTTGGCGCCACTACCGCCTTCTTCGCCGCCACTGTCGGCCTGGTGCAGACCGACATCAAACGCGTCATCGCCTATTCCACCTGCTCGCAACTCGGCTACATGTTCGTGGCCGAAGGGGTAGGGGCCTATGGCGCCGGCATGTTCCACCTCTTCACCCACGCCTTCTTCAAGGCGCTCCTGTTCTTGGGCGCCGGCGCCGTGATCCATGCGCTGCATCACGAGCAGGACCTCCGCCGCATGGGGGGCTTGCGCAAGGTGCTACCCTTCACCTGGGCGATGATGCTCGTGGGCACGCTGTCGCTCACCGGCTTCCCCTTCACTTCGGGCTATGTCTCCAAGGACGCCGTCATCGATGCGGCCTATGCCGCTCATTCGGCGGTGGGGAATTATGGCTTTGTGCTCACGGTGCTGTCGGCGCTGCTTACCTCCTTCTATTCCTGGCGGCTGATGTTCCTGTGCTTCGAGGGCAAGCCGCGCGAAAAGCCGGAGGTGCTGGAGCATGCCCACGAGCCGCCCTGGGTCATGGGGCTGCCGCTCGTCATTCTCGCGCTCGGCTCGCTGCTCGCGGGCGCCATTTTCATGCGCTACTTCATCGGCGTGGACGAGGCGAGCTTCTGGCGCGGCTCACTCATCACCCATGGCGCCGCGGCTGCGCACGAGGTGCCGCTCTGGGTGATGCTCGCGCCCACGCTGATGATGGCCCTCGGCTTCGCCGTCGCCTGGTACTTCTATCTGCGCAATCCGCTCGTGCCCTTCGGCCTCACCAAGCGCTTCCGCGGCGCCTATCTGTTCCTGCTCAACGCCTGGTATTTCGACGCGCTCTACGACCGAATCTTCGTGCGGCCGGCGCTCTGGCTCGGGCGCAAGCTATGGAAGGTCGGTGACGGCAAGATCATCGACGGGATCGGGCCCGACGGCGTGGCCGCCCGCGTCATCGACATTACCAACCGCGTTGTCCGTCTCCAGACCGGCTACATCTATCACTACGCCTTCGTCATGCTGGTCGGCGTCGCCCTCATCATCACCTATTTCCTGTTCTGGAGTGGGGGGTTGCCGCGATGAGCTATAGCTGGCCGATCCTCTCCACCATCACCTTCCTGCCGCTGCTCGGCGCGCTGCTCATCGCCGCCTTGAGGGGCCGCGACGAGAGCACCTTTGGCAACGCCCGTTTCATCGCGCTGTGGACCACGCTCGTCACCTTCGCGCTGTCGCTGCTGATGTGGCGCGATTTCGATCCGTCCACGGCGCAATTCCAGTTCCTCGAGCACCGCGCTTGGCTTGGGCCGTTCAGCTTCCGCATGGGCGTCGACGGCATCTCCATGCCCTTCGTGGTGCTGACCGCCTTCCTCATGCCGCTCTGCATCCTGGCAAGCTGGCTGGCGATCACCGAGCGGGTGAAGGAATATATGATCGCCTTCCTCGTGCTCGAGACGCTCATGCTCGGCGTGTTCACGAGCCTCGACCTCGTGCTGTTCTATCTGTTCTTCGAAGGCGGCCTGATCCCGATGTTCCTCATCATCGGCGTGTGGGGGGGCCCGCGCCGCGTCTATGCGAGCTTCAAATTCTTCCTCTACACGCTCGCGGGCTCGCTGCTGATGCTGCTCGCCATCATGGCCATCTATTGGCAGGCGGGCACCACCGACATTCCGACGCTGCTCAATTATGGCTTCCCGCCGTCGATGCAGACCTGGCTGTGGTTCGCCTTCCTTGCTTCGTTCGCCGTCAAGCTACCCATGTGGCCGGTGCATACTTGGCTCCCCGACGCCCATGTCGAGGCGCCGACCGCGGGCTCCGTGATCCTCGCCGGCATCCTCTTGAAGATGGGCGGCTACGGCTTCCTGCGTTTCTCCATTCCGATGTTCCCGCTCGCCTCGGCCGCCTACGCACCGCTCATCTTCGCGCTCTCGGTGATCGCCATCATCTACACTTCGCTCGTGGCGCTCGCGCAAGAAGACGTGAAGAAGCTCATCGCCTATTCGTCCGTCGCCCATATGGGCTTCGTCACCATCGGCGTGTTCACCCTCACCATGCAGGGCCTGCAAGGCGGCATCTTCCAGATGCTGTCGCACGGCATCGTTTCCGCCGCGCTCTTCCTCTGCGTCGGCGTGATCTATGACCGCATGCACACCCTCGAGATCGCCGCCTATGGCGGGCTCGCCAACCGCACGCCGCTCTATGCCTTCTGCTTCATGGTGTTCACCCTCGCCAATGTCGGACTGCCGGGGACCAGCGGCTTCATCGGCGAGTTCTTGAGCCTGTTGGGCGCCTTTCGCATCAACACCTGGGTGGCGTTCCTCGCCACGAGCGGCATCATCCTCTCCGCCGCCTACGCGCTTTATCTCTATGGCCGGCTGATGTTTGGCAAACTGGAGAAGCCCGCGCTGCGTCTGATCAAGGATCTGACCTGGCGCGAGGTGGTGGTGATGACGCCGCTCGTCGCGCTCACCGTTCTGTTCGGCTTCTATCCGGCGCCCATTCTCGATGCGAGCGCCGTTTCGGTCGACGCCCTGATCAAGAATTATCACCACGCGCTTGCCGCCGCCGAGCAGGCGCGGTTCGCTTTGCTGCCCTAGGAGAGGGACGCGCCGTGCTGCAATCCTTGCATCTTTCCGCCGCGGCGCCCGAGCTCACGCTCGCCATCGGCGCCATGGCACTCTTGATGCTGGGCGTCGCCACGCGCAAAGAGCAGGGGGCGCTCGTGCTCTGGCTCGCCGTGCTCGTTCTCGCCGCCGCCGGCGTGTTGGTCGCGCTCGGCAGCGGCACCACCACCCTGTTCGGTGGCAGCTTCATCGTCGATCCCTTCGCCCGCGCCATGAAGCTGCTCACGCTCACCGGTGCCGCGGCGGCGCTCATCATGTCCTTCGACTATTGGCGTGAGACCGGCCACATCAAGTTCGAATTTCCCGTGCTCGTGCTGCTCATCTCGACCGGCATGCTGATGATGATCTCCGCCAACGATCTCATCGCGCTCTATGTCGGGCTCGAGCT
Organism: uncultured Alphaproteobacteria bacterium; assembly: GCA_963820115.1. GTDB lineage: Bacteria > Pseudomonadota > Alphaproteobacteria > Rhizobiales > Methyloligellaceae > Methyloceanibacter. The sequence goes on along the minus strand of CAWFYP010000003.1, from coordinate 27,793 downwards.
GCAGAGTTTGGGGCTGTATGTGATAGCCGCCTTCGCCCGCGATTCCCTCCGCTCCAGCGAGGCGGGGCTGAAATATTTTGTGCTCGGCGCGCTCTCCTCGGGCATGCTGCTCTATGGCGCCTCGCTCATCTATGGCTTCACCGGCTCGACCGAATTCACCCGCATCGCGGCGGCCTTGCAAAGCGGCAGCGCCAATCTCGGTCTCATCTTCGGCCTCGTGTTTCTCTTGGCGGGCTTTGCCTTCAAGATCTCGGCGGTGCCCTTCCATATGTGGACGCCCGACGTCTATGAGGGCGCGCCGACGCCGGTCACCGCCTTCTTTGCCGCGGCCCCCAAGCTTGCCGCCATGGCGCTGACGGTGCGCACTTTATTCACCGCCTTCCCCGATGTGGCGAGCCAATGGCAGCAGATCGTCGCATTCCTCGCCATCGCCTCCATGGCGCTCGGCTCTTTCGCCGCAATTGGTCAGCGCAACATCAAGCGCCTGATGGCCTATAGCTCCATCGGGCATATGGGCTATGCGCTGGTGGGGCTTGCCGCCGGCAGTGTCGAAGGCGTGCAGGGGGTCATTATCTATCTCGCCATTTATCTTGCCATGACGCTCGGCACCTTCGCCTGCATCCTCGCCATGCGGCGGGATGGGCGCATGATCGAGGACATCGATCAGCTGTCGGGCCTGTCGCGCACGAGCCCGCTGATGGCCTTCATGCTCGCCATGCTGCTCTTTTCGCTTGCCGGCATACCGCCCCTTGCGGGCTTCTTCGCCAAGTTCTACGTGTTTCTCGCCGCCATCCATGCGGGCCTCTTTGGATTGGCAGTCACCGGCGTGTTGTTGAGTGTGGTGGGCGCCTATTATTATCTCCGCATCGTCAAGGTCATGTATTTCGATGCGCCTGCCCTGCCGTTCGAGCCGATGCCATGGCCGCTTGCCGGGGTGCTGGCGGTGAGCGGCGTGTTCACCTTGTTCTTTTTCCTCTATCCCGCGCCGCTCGTGGCGGTCGCCGGTACTGCCGCCAAGTCCCTTTTTTGAAGTCTCATCCGATGCCGTCCTTTGCCTCAACGTCCCCCAAGTTGCCGAGCGGGTACCGCTTGCTCCGGCTGGAAACGGTGGATTCCACCAATTCCGAAGCGCGCCGCCGCGCCGAAGCCGGCGAGCCCGGTCCGCTCTGGGTCTGGTCGGAGCGCCAATCCGCAGGCCGCGGCCGGGCAGGGCGCGAATGGCACTCCGAGCCCGGCAATTTGTTCGCCAGCCTGCTGATCGGTTTTAACTGCCCTTTGAACGTGGCGAGCCAGCTCGCTTTGCTCGCCGGCGTCGCGGCCTATGACGCCATTGCCAAGCTCCTCGACGAGGGAAAGCGGGACCAGCTGCTGCTCAAATGGCCAAATGACGTGCTGCTCGATGGGGCCAAGGTCGCCGGCCTCCTGCTCGAAAGCACCAACGCGCCGCAGGCCCAGCGCTCGACCGTGGTAATCGGCACCGGCATCAATCTCGCGCATCATCCCGACGAACTCGCTCAGCCCGCTACGAGCCTCGCCGACCATGGCGCCGAGGTCACGCCGGCCGCGGCGCTGGAAGCGCTTGCCGCCATGACCGAAACCTGGCTCGGCCGCTGGGAGGAGGGCGCCTCCTTCCAGGCGATCCGCCGCGCTTGGCTCGACCGGGCGGGTCCCACCGGGAGACCGCTTCGCGTGCGCCTGCACGATGAGGAGGCCGAGGGGGTGTTCGCCGGTCTCGATTCCGGCGGCGCCTTGCGCTTGCTCATGAGCGACGGCGCCGAGCGCCGCGTCGCCGCCGGCGACGTCTTTTTCGGCGGCCATTAGGTCCAGACCGGAGATCATGTCCCGCCGCTCCGCCCGCCATGAACCGGATTTCGTCTTCCTGCCCCTGGGCGGCGTGGGCGAGATCGGCATGAATCTCTACCTCTATGGCTACGGCCCGCCCGAGGATCGCGCGTGGCTGATCGTCGACATGGGCGTGACCTTCGGCACCGAGAACGAGCCCGGCGTAGATGTGATCCTGCCCGATATTCGCTTCCTCGAGGAGGAACGGGCGAACCTCAAAGGGCTCCTCCTCACCCACGCCCATGAGGACCATTTCGGTGCCGTCGTCGATCTTTGGCCTCGGCTCGGCGGCGTTCCCGTCTTCGCCACGCCCTTCACCGCCGCCATGCTCAAATCGAAGCTCGGCGAGATCGGCATGCTGCGCGACTTTCCCCTCGAGATCATGCCGATGGGAGGCCGCCGCACCATCGGCCCCTTCGACGTCGAGCTCGTCAGCATGTCGCATTCGATTCCCGAGCCGTCCGCGGTGGTGATCCGCACCCCGCTCGGCACCGCGCTCCACACCGGCGACTGGAAGCTCGACGAGAACCCGTTGACGAGCGCGCCCACCGACGAGCCACGCCTCCGGGAGCTCGGTGAAGAAGGCATCACCGCGCTCATCTGCGATTCGACCAATGCGGTGCGCGACGGCGTCTCCCCGTCCGAGGCCGACGTCGCCGTGACGCTCGCGCGCCTGGTTCGCGAGGCGCCGAAGCGCGTGGCGGTGACCACATTCGCCTCCAACGTCGCGCGCATGGGCTCCGTCGCCAAGGCCACCCACGCCGCCGGCCGCGAGCTCGTGGTCGTCGGCCGCGCCATGTATCGCGTCATCGAGGCGGCCCAGGCCACGGGTTATCTCGACCCCGACCTATCCTTCCACGCCGAGACCGAGTTTGAGAGCATTGCCGCCCGCAAGGTGGTGGCGCTCTGCACCGGCAGCCAAGGCGAGACGCGCGCCGCCATGGCCCGTATCGCCGCCGGCGAGCATCCCAATGTCGCGCTCGAGGCCGGCGACCGGGTGATCTTCTCCTCGCGCACCATTCCCGGCAACGAGAAGGCGGTGGGCCGCATCCAGAATGCGCTCGCCGATGAAGGGATCGAGGTCATCACCGACCAGGACGCGCCCGTGCACGTCTCCGGCCATCCGCGGCGCGGCGAGCTCGAGCAGCTCTATCGCTGGGTGAAGCCGAAAATCGCCGTCCCCATGCATGGCGAGGGACGGCATCTCGAGGCCCATGCGCGCCTGGCCGAGAGGCTCGGCGTGAGTGAGGTGATCCGCGCCCGGAACGGCGCGCTGGTGCGCCTTGCACCCGGACCCGCGACCATCATCGACGACGTGCCAACCGGGCGCCTTTATCGCGACGGCGCCATCATCACCCGCGCCGAAGACGGCCAGGTGCGCGAGCGGCGCAAGCTGAGCTTTGCCGGCTCGGTTTCAGTCTCTCTCGTGCTCTCCGACAAGGGGGCGCTGCTCGCCGACCCGGAAGTGGCCTTGAGCGGATTGCCGGCAACCAATATCCAGGGCGTGTCCTTCGAGAGCATTGCGCGCGATGCCGCCATCGGTACGATCGAGAGCATCCCCCGGCCCCGGCGCAAGGATCAGGCGCTGGTGAGCGAGGCGGTTCGCCGCGGCGTGCGCGCCGCCGTCAACCAGGCGTGGGGCAAGAAGCCCGTGTGCTCGGTGCTGCTGACGGTGCTATAGGCGTATGGAGGTTGTGGCAGAACTCGGTCATTGCCGGGCTTGACCCGGCAATCCATTCCACTGGCGTTTCCGCTTGCTGAGACCTGGCCGCATGGATGCCCGGATCAAGTCCGGGCATGACGGTTTTGAAGAGGAAGTCGATGATCGGACGCTTGAACCATGTGGCCATCGTCGTGCCGGATCTGGCGGCCGCGGCCGAAGTCTATCGCAACGCCCTCGGCGCCAAGGTCTCCGACATGGTCGACCAGCCGGAGCACGGCGTGACGACAGTGTTCATCGAGCTGCCCAACACCAAGATCGAGCTCTTGGGCGAACTCGGGGAGAACTCACCCATCGCCGGCTTCCTCAAGCGCAACCCCAACGGGGGCATCCATCATCTCTGCTACGAGGTCCCCGACATCAGAGAGGCACGCGACCGGCTGCTCGCGGGAGGGGCGCGCGTGCTTGGCGATGGCGAGCCGAAGATCGGCGCCCATGGCAAGCCCGTGCTGTTTCTCCATCCCAAGGATTTCTGCGGCACGCTGGTCGAGCTCGAGGAGGCGTAGACATGACGCTCGCCTTTAGCATCGCCATCTATCTCCTCATCTGGTGGTTGGTGCTGTTCGCCATGCTGCCGATCGGCGTGCACACCCAGGCCGATGAGGGAGAGGTGGCGCCGGGCACGGCCGAAAGCGCGCCGCTTGCGCCGCGGCTCCTGCTCAAGATGCTCGCCACCACGGTCATTTCAGGGATCGTCTTCGCGGCGGTCTACGCCGTCATCGAGCTTCATGTCATCTCGCTCGACGACATTCCCTTCCTGCCGCGCTACGAAACCATCCGCTGATTGCCGAGAGGGGTGGGGCACAAAAAAAGCAAGGTCAGATCGACCTTGCTCTTCAGTATGCGAACTCCTTGGCTCCTCAGCCGGCGAACTCGCCGTCAATGGTGACAATCGGGAATGCTGGCTAAGGGCGGCAGCGCCGGTGCAACAACACCATGAGCGCGCCTGGAGCTACTTCCTCCCAAGACTTGGACCTGGTCCAATCTCAACGCGTGACTTCCGAGATCGTTACCGGCCCCGAACACTCTCACGTTGTGTCGGCACACTAGCGCGCTTGCGCCAAATTGTCACCATCATTGTGACAGTCACCATGGATTTTCTGCCGCACTTTGTCGAATGAGCCTGTATTGGTAAGCTCCTTGCATGGTCAAATTGCGGTTGGGTGGTTCCGCGCCTCCCTGCAACTCTGACTATTGCCGCCTCTTCAGGCAATGTTCTCTCCCGCTATGAGAATAGGCTTTGGCGGGGCTCGCCGAGGCCGGCACGAATGCGCTCGACACCTCGACAAGCCCGCTGCACGCCGCTGGCGTGGTTCCGTTCCAGGATTGCTTCTCCTCGATAAAGTAAGCTATTAGCCGCGACATGCCGGCGGGAGGCTTCATGCAAGCCTCTGGCCGCGGCAGGCTCCATCGCGGCGGCGTTCCGCCCGCCCCTTACCACCGGCACCGCTGCCTATGCGCCTCAGCCGCTATTTCCTGCCTTTGCTGCGCGACGATCCGAAGGAAGCCGAGATCGTCTCCCATCGCTTAATGCTGCGGGCCGGGTTGATTCGCCAATCGAGCGCAGGAATCTATTCCTGGCTACCCTTCGGCTATCGCGTCTTGAGCAAGATCGAGCAGATCGTCCGCGAGGAGCAAGATCGGGCGGGCGCGCTGGAAATGCTCATGCCGACCATCCAGCCCGCCGAGATCTGGCGCGAGAGTGGCCGCTATGAGGTCTATGGCAAGGAGATGCTGCGGATCGCCGACCGCCACGAGCGGGAGATGCTGTATGGGCCCACCAATGAAGAGCTGATCACCGAGGTCTTCCGCGGCGGCGTCAAATCCTACAAGGAGCTGCCGCGCATCCTCTATCACATTCAATGGAAATTCCGTGACGAGATCAGGCCGCGCTTCGGCGTGATGCGCGGCCGCGAATTCCTCATGAAGGATTCCTATTCCTTCGATCTCACCGTTGAGGATGCGCGCAAATCCTACAACAAGATGTTCGTCGCCTATTTGCGCACCTTCGCCCGCATGGGCTTGAAGTCGGTACCCATGGCCGCCGAGGCGGGGCCGATTGGTGGCGATTTAAGCCACGAATTCATCATCTTGGCCGATACGGGCGAGAGCGAGGTGTTTTGCGATAAGGAACTGGTCGCACTCGAAGTGCCCGGCGCCGACGTCGATTACGACGCTGATCTGGCGCCGATCGTCCGCGCCTTTACCGGTAAATACGCGGCCACGAGCGAGAAGCACGAGCCCGCCCGATTTACCAAGGAGGTGCCCCAGGGCCGGCAGGTGTCGGCCCGCGGCATCGAGGTCGGCCATATTTTCTTCTTCGGTACCAAGTACTCCGAACCTATGGGTTGCAAGGTCCAGGGACCGGACGGAGGTTTGGTGACGGTGCAGATGGGCTCTTACGGCATCGGCGTGTCGCGCCTCGTCGGCGCCATCATCGAGGCGTCCCACGACGAGGCGGGCATTATCTGGCCGAGGCAAGTGGCGCCGTTCGATGCCGGCCTGCTCAATTTGAAGGTCGGCGATGCCAACACTGACCGCGCCTGCGAGGCGCTGTATGAGCGGCTCGAAGCCGCGGGCGTGAGCGTCCTTTACGACGACCGTGACGAGCGGGCCGGGGCCAAATTCACCACCTTCGATCTGATCGGGCTGCCGTGGCAGATCATCGTCGGCCCCAAGGGCGTGAAGGCGGGCGAAATCGAGCTCAAGGACCGCGCCACGGGCGCGCGTGAAACGCTGACCATCGAGGCGGCGGTCAATCGCCTGTTGAGCTCGGCAAACGAGGCAAGGCAGGAAGCGGCATGAGCGCATCGGGCGGCACGCGGGCTTTCGCGCCCTTCGAATGGCTGGTGGCACTCCGCTATTTGCGCGCCCGGCGCAAGGAGGGATTCATCTCCGTGATCGCCGGCTTCTCCTTCATCGGCATCACGCTCGGCGTGGCGACGCTGATCATCGTCATGGCGGTGATGAACGGCTTCCGCCAGGAGCTGTTCAACAAGATGCTGGGCTTGAACGGCCATGTCGTGGTGCACAGCCTCGACGGCAATTTCTCCGGCTTCGACGATGTCGCGGCGCGGATACGCGGCGTGCCCGGCGTCAAATATGCGATGCCGCTGATCGAGGGCCAAGTGATGGTCTCCACCCCCTCGACCTCGAGCGGCGCGCTGGTCCGCGGCCTGCGCGAGTCGGACCTTAAGCAGTTGAAAGCGGTAGGCAACAACATCCGCTTCGGCACGCTCAACGGCTTCGACAACCAGGCCGGTGTTGCGCTGGGGTCGCGGCTCGCCAACGAGCTCAACGTCAAAGTGGGAGATAAAGTGACGCTGCTCACGCCGCGCGGCGCCTCCACCGCGCTCGGCACCGCGCCGCGGGTGAAGAGCTATCCGATCGTGGCCATTTTCGAGATCGGCATGTCGGAATATGATTTCGAGCATCCTGTTCATGCCGCTCAACGAAGCGCAGCGTTATTTCAACCTGCCCGGCAACGTCACCGTGCTCGAAGTGGTGCTCGATTCGCCCGACGAGGTCGGCAAGCTCGGCCCAGAGATCATGGAGGCGGGGGGTCCCACCATCTACATCAGCGACTGGCGCCAGCGGAACGCGACTTTCTTCACCGCCCTTCAGGTCGAGCGCAACGTGATGTTTCTCATTCTGGCGCTGATCGTGCTCGTCGCCGCGCTGAACATTATCTCCGGCCTGATCATGCTGGTGAAGGACAAAGGCCACGACATCGCCATCCTGCGTACCATGGGCGCCACCCGCGGCGCCGTCATGCGCATCTTCTTCATCACCGGGGCCGCCATCGGCATCGTCGGCACGCTGGCAGGCTTGGGGCTAGGACTGATCGTCTGCCTAAACATCGAGCGCTTGCGCGAGTTCATCGGCTGGCTCACCGACACCGAGCTTTTCTCGCCCGAACTCTATTACCTCTCGCAAATGCCGGCCGAGATGGACACGGGCGAGACGGTGTCCGTCGTGATCATGGCGCTCGTGCTGTCCATCCTTGCCACGCTCTACCCCTCCTGGAGGGCCTCGCGTCTCGATCCCGTCGAAGCCTTGCGCTACGAGTAGAGGCGGCAGAACGTGAATAGCCCTGAACGCGCGCCTGTGCTTCATCTCGACAGGCTCGAGCGCGTCTACGCGCAAGGCCCACGTCACATCGAAGTCTTGAAGGGTGCGTCCGCCGCGTTTTATCCCGGCGAGACGGTGGCCCTGCTCGGACCCTCCGGCGCCGGCAAATCGACGCTGCTCCACATCGCCGGCCTGCTCGAGCGCCCCGACGGCGGCCGGGTGCTGATCGACGGCATCGACTGCGCGCGGGCGAGCGACGCCGAGCGCACGCGGCTCCGCCGCATGGAGATCGGTTTCATCTACCAGTTTCATCATTTGCTGCCGGAGTTCTCGGCGCTCGAGAACGTCGTGCTGCCGCAGCTTATTACCGGCCGGAGCCGCGCGGAAGCGGACGAGCGGGCCCGTCTCCTGCTCGAGGCGCTCGGCCTCGGCGAACGCTGGGAGCACCGGCCGGCACAGCTCTCAGGCGGCGAGCAGCAGCGTGTCGCCATTGCCCGGGCCGTCGCCAACGGACCGAAGGTCCTGCTCGCCGACGAGCCCACCGGCAATCTCGATCCGCCGACCGCCGAGCGCGTCTTCGATCAACTGTTGTCGCTCGTGCGCCAGTCGGGCGTGGCGGCCGTGGTGGCCACGCACAATCTCGACCTTGCCGCCCGCATGGACCGCACCTTGCGGCTGGCCGACGGCCTCCTCGTCGAGGAGGAGGTCGTGGTGGCCACCGTTGAAACGTTTCGGGCGGGCGCTGGCCCTACTTGAGCGGCGGGTGGCTGATGGGCGGTGGCAACGGTTCCGCCACGTAGGCGCTCTGATGATGGAAGCAGCCGCTGAGGCCGAGTGATGCCGCCGCGAGCAGGACGGCAATGACGATCTTACGCGTGTACATGACTGATCCCCCTGTTGGATGGCGCGGTCTTAAGCGCGCGCGCTTTAGAAAAGGGTTACCCCGGGCCGTAACCTTGATGGGCCGTCCTCCAAACTCGCGCTCGGGCTGAATCGTTCCTTGCCTTTGAGGACTTGCGCCAGGAACGAAAAGAGAACAATGTTCAACATGCGCGAGAGGAAGCCGGCATGGAAAGTCTGGATATGTCGCACAAGCGGCAACAATAGGGCCCTCGAATCCGGCAGCCTGACGTCGCCCGCTATTGCAGGCCTGCATCAGGAGCCGTGACCCTTGTTTGATCATCCCTTCGTGCATCTGCGTATGCATTCCGCCTATTCGCTGCTCGAAGGGGCGCTGACCATCCCACGCCTCGCGGCCCTTGCCCGCGCCTGCGCGATGCCCGCGCTCGCCCTCACCGACTCCAACAATCTCTTCGGCGCGCTCGAATTCTCCGAGACCCTCGCCAAGGCCGGCATCCAGCCCATCCTCGGCTGCACGCTGTCTTTGAACTTCGCCGCGCCGGAGGAGGGGGCCTTGAGCAGCGAGCCGCGCGGCTCCCGGGCCGACGGGCGCATCGCCCTCCTCGCCAAGGACGCGGGTGGCTACGCCAGCCTCATGCGCCTGTCGAGCATCGCCTATCTCGCCGCCGCCGAGACCGGGGAGGTGGTCACCTTCCTTCCAACCCTGGCAGCGCATGCCGACGGACTGATCGCGCTTACCGGCGGTCCCGACGGGCCGATCGACCTCGCTCTTGCCGACGGCAATTCCGAGCTTGCCCGCGCCCGGCTCGAAGCGTTGCGCGAGATCTTCGGCGACCGCCTCTATGTGGAGCTGCAGCGTCACGGGCTGCCGCAAGAACGCGCCGCCGAGCCGCACCTGCTCGATCTCGCCTATCAAATGGGCTTGCCCATCGTCGCCACCAACGAGCCCTATTTTGCCGCCGCCGACGATTTCGAGGCCCATGACGCGCTGATCTGTATCGCGCAAGGAAGCTACGTTGCCGTCGACGACCGCAGGCGCCTGAGCCCCGAGCATTATTTCAAAACCGCGGAGGAGATGGGCGGGCTCTTCGCCGATCTCCCCGAGGCGCTGGCCAACACCATCGAGATCGCGCGCCGCTGCGCCTTCCGGCCGAAGGAGCGCGCGCCGATCCTGCCCCAATTCCTCACCGGCGACAGCGCCTCCGCCGCGCAAGGCGAGATCGAGGCGGCCGAGCTCAGGCGCCAATCCGAAGCGGGACTTGCGCGGCGCCTGGCAGAGGAGGGGCCGGCACCGGGCCACGACGCGCAGGGCTACCGCGAACGCCTCGCCTTCGAGCTCGGTGTGATCACCGGCATGAACTATCAGGGCTATTTCCTCATCGTCGCCGATTTCATCCAATGGGCAAAGGCGAGGGGCATCCCGGTCGGACCAGGCCGCGGCTCGGGCGCCGGCTCGCTCGTCGCCTGGGCGCTCACCATCACCGACCTCGATCCGATCCGCTTCGGCCTCCTCTTCGAGCGCTTCTTGAATCCGGAGCGGGTGTCCATGCCCGACTTCGACATCGATTTCTGTCAGGATCGCCGCGACGAGGTGATCGCCTATGTGCGCGAGCGCTACGGCGCCGACCGCGTGGCGCACATCATCACCTTCGGCAAGCTGCAGGCTCGCGCGGTCTTGCGCGACGTGGGCCGCGTGTTGCAGATGCCCTACGGTCAGGTCGACCGGCTGTGCAAGCTCGTCCCGCACAATCCCGCCAACCCCATTACGCTGCCCCAAGCCATCGCCGCCGAGCCCAGGCTGCAAGAGGCCCGCGACAACGAGCCGATCGTCGCCAAGCTGCTCGATATCGGCCAGCGCCTCGAAGGCCTCTACCGCCACGCCTCGACCCATGCCGCGGGCGTGGTGATCGCCGACCGGCCGCTGATCGAGCTCGTGCCGCTCTATCGCGACGCGCGCGCGCAGCTCCCCGCGACGCAATACAACATGAAATGGGCAGAAGCCGCGGGCCTGGTGAAATTCGACTTCCTGGGCTTGAAAACGCTGACCGTGATCGAGACCGCGCGCGCGCTCCTTGCCCGCCGCAGCATCGCCCTCGATCCGGCCCGGCTCCCGCTCGACGATGCGCCCACCTACGATCTCTTGCAGCGCGGCGACACGGTCGGGGTGTTCCAACTCGAAGGCGCGGGTATGCGCGACGTTTTGCGCAAGCTCAAGCCCGACCGCTTCGAAGACATCATCGCCATCGTCGCCCTCTATCGGCCGGGACCGATGGACAATATCGACAGCTATGTGAACCGGAAGCATGGGCGCGAGGAGCCGGATTATCTCGATCCCAAGATCGCGCCGATCCTGGCGGAGACCTATGGCGTCATTATCTATCAGGAGCAGGTGATGCAGATCGCGCAAACCCTGTCCGGTTTCTCGCTCGGCGAGGCCGATCTGCTTCGCCGCGCCATGGGCAAGAAGATCAAGAAGGAGATGGACAAGCAGCGCGCCCGCTTCGTCGACGGCGCCGTCGCGAATAACGTCGACCGTGGACGCGCGGAATATATCTTCGAGCTGGTGGCCAAGTTCGCCGGCTACGGCTTCAACAAGTCCCACGCCGCGGCCTATGCGTTCATCGCCTATCAGACCGCCTATCTCAAGGCCAACCACGCCATCGAGTTCATGGCCGCTTCCATGACGCTCGACATCGGCAATGCCGACAAGCTGAACGGCTTCGCGCAGGAAGCGCGCCGTCTCGGCATCCGCATCGAGCCGCCCTCGATCAATCATTCCGAGACCGGGTTTCTCCCGAACAACGGAGCCATTCGATATTCGCTCGCCGCGCTCAAAAATGTCGGCCGCCACGCCGTCGACCATATCGTCGCCGAGCGCGGGGAGCGTGGCCCGTTTCGTGATCTCTCCGACTTCGCCCAGCGCATCAACCCGCGCTCGGTCAACAAGCGCGCGCTGGAGACGCTCGCCGCCGCCGGCGCGCTTGACGAGCTCGGCGTGAACCGGGCCACGGCCTATGCCAATGTCGATCGCATCATCGCCGCCGGCTCACGCTCGCTCGAGGCAAGCGCCGAAGGCCAGAACGACCTTTTCGCCGGCTCCGCGCGCGAACCGCCGCCGATCGACTTCCGGCCTGCCAAGCCCTGGGTTCCGACCGACCGCCTTGGCCGCGAATTCGAGGCCGTCGGTTTCTTTCTCACCGGCCATCCGCTCGACGATTACCGCGACGTGCTGGAGACGCTCGGCGCCGAGACCTGGGCGGAGTTCGCCGCCAAGGCGCGGATGCGGCGCGTCGTTGGCACCGTCGCCGGCACGGTGCTCGCCAAGCGCGAGCGGAAGGGCAAGAGCGGCAACGCCTACGCCTTCGTCTCCTTCTCCGATCCGACCGGACAGTTCGAGGCGGTGGTGTTCTCCGAAGCCTTGGCCGCCGCCCGCGAGCTGCTTGAGCCCGGTACCGCGGTTCTGCTCGAGCTCGAGGCGGAGGCCGACGGCGACACCATCAAGACCCGGGTGCAGAGCCTGAGGTCGCTCGACCGCGCCGCCGAAGGCTGCCATTCCGGCATGAAGATCTATCTCGACGGCACCGCCGCCTTGGACCCGCTCGCCGAGCAGATCGGCAGCTATGGAGGGCAGGGTCAGCTCCGGCTCGTGCTGCGCCTCGACGATCTCTCTCGCGAGGTCGAGTTCCTGCTGCCGCAGGGGATCGACGCCACACCGAAGCAGCGCAGCGCGCTCAAACTGGTCGAGGGCGTGGCGGCCGTGAGCGTGCTGTAAGGCAGGCAAATCAGGGCCTCGGTACCCTTGCCAAGGCGCCACCCCCTGCCTATAAACCACTCATCTCACACGCGGGATCAAAGCGTCGTCTCGGCTTATCGACCTTAGCCTGGCGCTCGCTCCGGTGACCGGCTCTTTCCACCGGTCCTCACGCCCGCGGCGGCAGAACCGGAAAAAGGAGAAGCAGTCCCATGGCACTGCCCGATGTTACTATGCGCCAGCTCCTTGAGGCTGGCGTGCATTTCGGTCATCAGACCCATCGCTGGAATCCGAAGATGGCGCCGTTCATCTACGGGTCGCGCAACAACATCCACATCATCGATCTCACCCAGACCGTACCGCTGTTCCATCAGGCGCTGCTCGCCGTTGCCGACACCGTGGCCAAAGGCGGCCGCGTCCTCTTCGTCGGCACCAAGCGGCAAGCGTCGGAGGCCATCGCCGATGCCGCGCGCTCTTGCGCCCAATATTACGTCAATCACCGCTGGCTCGGTGGCACGCTGACCAATTGGCGCACCATCTCGAACTCGATTCGGCGTCTCAAAGCACTGGAGGAACTGCTGTCGGGGGAGACCCACGGCCTCACCAAGAAGGAGCTCCTCCAGCTCACTCGCGAGAAGGACAAGCTCGAGCGGTCGCTCGGCGGCATCAAGGACATGGGCGCGCCGCCCGACCTAATGTTCGTGATCGACACCAACAAGGAGGCGATCGCCATCGCCGAGGCCCGCAAGCTGAACATGCCGGTGGTCGCCATCGTCGATTCGAACTCCGACCCCGACGGGATCAGCCACCCCGTGCCCGGCAATGACGACGCCGGTCGCGCCATCACCCTTTATTGCGACATGGTCGCGCGAGCCGCCATCGACGGCATCGAGCGGGCTCAAGGTTCGGCCGGTGTCGATCTTGGCGCCGCCGAGGAGCCGGGCGAGCCGTTGGATGAAGAGGGCGAGGGAAAAGCCGTGGCTGCGCGTCCCAAGCCGCGTGCGCCTGCACCCAGCGGCGAGCGCAAGGGTCCGCGGCGGAAGCCCGGGCGCAGCGATTCCCGTGGACCCGGAGGTGGCAACGCCCGGCCGCATGGTGGTGGTCCCGCCCGCAAGCCGAAGGCCGCGGCGCCGGCGACTGAGCCGGCCGCGGACGACAAGGCTTAGACGCAAGGCGAACCCTCGGGCGGCAGGTTCAGGCAGAGGCGAGAGCATGGCGAATATCACGGCGACAATGGTGAAGGACCTGCGCGAGAAGACCGGCGCCGGCATGATGGATTGCAAGGCGGCCCTCGCCGAGGCCAAGGGCGATATGGAGGCCGCGGTCGATTGGCTGCGCACCAAGGGCCTGGCCAAAGCCGCCAAGAAGGCCGGGCGCGTGGCCGCGGAAGGCTTGATCGGCCTCGCCACCGACGCAAAGGAGGCGGCGCTGGTCGAGGTCAATTCGGAGACCGACTTCGTCGCGCGCAACGAGACCTTCCAGAAGATGGCGGCCACCATCGCCCAAGCCGCGCTCAAGGCCAAGGGCGATCTCGACAAGCTCGCCCAGTCAAAATATGCCGGCGGCAAAGCGACCGTGGCCGAGACCCTCAAAGAGATGATCGCCACCATCGGCGAGAACATGACCCTGCGGCGGACCGCCTATCTCGCCGTCAAGAGGGGCGCCGTGGCGAGCTATGTGCACAACATGATGGCGCCCGGGCTCGGCAAGATCGGCGTCATCGTCGCGCTCGAGTCCGAAGGCGACGCCGAAGCGCTCAAGGCCTTCGGCCGCCAGGTTGCCATGCACATCGCCTTTGCCAATCCGCAGAGCATCGATGTCGACAAGCTCGACAAGGCGCTGGTCGAGCGCGAGCGGGCGGTGCTGACCGAACAGGCGAAGGAGTCCGGCAAGCCCGCTCCCGTGATCGAAAAGATGGTCGAGGGACGCCTGCGCAAATTCTACGAGGAGGTGGTGCTGCTCGCCCAACCCTTCGTGCACGATTCCGAAACGAGCGTCGCCAAGGCCTTGGCCGCGACCGAGAAGACGATCGGCGCCCCGATCAAGATCACGGGCTTCTACCGTTTTGCGCTCGGTGAGGGCATCGACCGTCCGGAGGGCGATTAGGCCCGAAGGGCAGCGAGGCGTGAACCGTGCGCGAGGACTCTTCACCGCATCGCCTAAAGCGGTGTGAACGGGCAGATGGGAGGGAGGCTGATGGCACGAACGACGGCCCCTGAGCTTCGCTACCGCCGCGTCCTCCTCAAACTGTCGGGCGAGGCCCTCAAAGGCACGAAGGGCTACGGCATCGATCTCGATGTGCTCGCTCCCATCGCCCGCGACATCGCCAAGACCGTTGCCCTTGGCGCCGAGGTCTGTCTCGTGGTCGGCGCGGGAAATATCTATCGCGGCTTGATGGCCACCGAGGTCGGCATGGACCGGGCGCGCGCCGATTACATGGGCATGCTAGCGACAGTTATGAATGCTCTCGCCCTGCAAACCGCGATCGAGCGTGAGGGCCAGCCTGCGCGAGTGCTGTCGGCGATCCCGATGCCCACGGTGTGCGAGGCCTATATCCGGGACAAGGCGCTCGACCACCTGGCCAAGGGCCGGGTGGTGATCTTCGCCGGCGGCACCGGCAACCCCTATTTCACCACCGACACCGCCGCTGCCCTGCGCGCGACCGAAATGGGCTGCGACGCGATCCTGAAGGGGACCCAGGTCGACGGCGTCTACGACGCCGATCCGGCCAAGAGCAAGGCCGCCCGCCGGTACGACAAGCTCTCCTATAACGACGTGCTCGAGCGCGATTTGCGCATCATGGACGGCGCCGCGATCGTCCTTGCCCGGGACAACCGTATTCCGATAATTGTGTTTTCAATCAAGCGCCAAGGCGGCTTGGCTGCGGTGTTGCAAGGAGAGGGCCCTTTCACCACGATTGGGAGCTAGGACGGGGTATACGGGGTATACGGGGTATAACCCGCAAGGACCCCAAGGGCTTGCACCGGGGCCGCGGCGCCCGCCCCAAGGGTAAGGACGAGCCGGGCGAAGGGGGAAGGCGACATGGCGAGCTTCGACCTAAAGGAGATCGATCGGCGAATGCGTGGCGCGCTTGTCGTGCTGAAGCAGGAATTTGGCGGCTTGCGCACCGGCCGCGCGAGCGCGAGCCTGCTCGATCCGATCATGGTGAACGCCTATGGCAGCGCGATGCCGCTTAACCAGCTTGCCACCGTCAACGTTCCCGAGCCGCGTCTCATCACGGTGCAGGTCTGGGACAAGACCCAAGTCGGCGCCGTCGATCGGGCTATCCGCGAATCCGATCTCGGTCTTAACCCCGTGATGGAGGGTCAGCTCCTGCGGCTTCCCATTCCCGAACTCAACGAGGAGCGCCGCCACGAGCTCGCCAAGGTGGCGCACAAATACGCCGAGCAGGCCCGCGTGGCGGTGCGCAACGTGCGTCGCGACGGCATGGAGCACTTGAAGAAGGCTGAGAAAGACGGCGAAATGGGCAAGGACGAGCACCATTCCCTTTCAACCAAGGTGCAAGAGTTGACCGATAAGATCATCAAGGAGATCGACGAGACCTTGGCGAGCAAGGAAGTCGAGATCACGCAGGTCTAGGGTCAAGACAGGAGGCGGCCCTTGCCGCGAGAGGAGCACCGCGAACGTGACGCTTGCCATCGATAAGCTCGACTGGGCGGCGGGTGAGCCGCCCGTCCCGCGCCACATCGCCATCATCATGGATGGCAATGGCCGCTGGGCCGCCGGCCGGAGCCTGCCCCGCGCCGAGGGCCATCGTCAGGGGGTGGAGAGCGTGCGGCGCACGGTGAAGGCCGCGCTCGAGCTCGGCATCACCCATCTCACTCTGTTCAGCTTCTCCTCGGAGAATTGGTCGCGCCCGCGCCAGGAGATCCAGGATCTCTTTGGCCTCCTGCGCCGCTTCATCCGCCGCGACCTAGCCGATCTGCATAAGCATGGCGTCAAGATCCGTGTCATCGGCAGCCGTGCCGGGCTCGAGCCCGACGTGTTGCGCATGATGGAGGACGCCGTCGAGCTTACCAAGGATAATTCCGCGCTTCATCTCACCATCGCCTTCAACTACGGCGCCCGCGATGAGATTGCCCGCGCCGCGCGCCGCATCGCCGAGGAGGTGGCACGCGGCGACATCGCGCCCGAGCAGGTGACGCCCGAGTACTTCAGCGACCATCTGGACACGAGCGGACTGCCCGACCCCGACCTGCTCATCCGCACGAGCGGCGAGCTTCGCCTGTCCAATTTCCTGCTCTATCAGCTCGCTTATGCCGAGTTCGTCTTCGTCGATACCTACTGGCCCGACTTCTCGCGCGAGACGCTGGAAGCGGCCATCGCCGAATATCAGCGGCGCAGCCGCCGATTCGGCGGCCTAGCGGCGAGATCCACCGCGTGAGGCCTCTCGATGCGGCAGGGGCCGGACGTGGTCCCAAATCCGGGCCCGCCAAATCCGAGATGGTGAAGCGCATCGGCTCGGCGCTCGTGCTCGCCGCCGTCGCGCTCGGCGCCGTGGTGCTGAGCCCGTGGACCTTCGTCGTGCTAGTCATCGCCGCGGGCGCGACGATCGCCTGGGAATGGGGCAGGCTTGTCCGCGGCGGAGGGTGGGACGCGATTACGCTGCTGCAGACCGCCGGCGTAGCGGTGGTGGCAATCTGCGCGACCCTTGGCCGTCCCGGCCTCGCGCTCGGAGGTCTTGCTTGCGCCGCGATCGCCATCGCCAGCGTCTCGACCGGCAGGCTCACTTGGTCGCTGCTTGGCCTCGCCTGCGCGGCCCTGCCGGCCTGGGCGCTCGTCTGGCTGCGCAGCGACGAGGCCTTGGGCGTGGCCGCGCTCCTCTACCTGTTCGCCGTCGCCTGGACCACGGATACGGCCTCTTATTTCGCGGGCACCCTGATCGGCGGGCCGAAACTCGCGCCCCGCATCTCCCCGCATAAGACCTGGAGCGGGCTCATTATCGGCGCGCTCACGCCGGCCCTGATCGGCTATGCTTTCGCCCTCGTGCTGAAGGGGACGTCCGGTCTGAGGCTGGCATTGGTAAGTATTGTGATCGCCGCCGCCTGCCAGATCGGGGATTTGAGCGAAAGCGCGGTGAAGCGACGATTCGGGACCAAGGACATGAGCCGTCTCATTCCCGGCCATGGCGGACTTCTCGATCGTATCGACGGCCTCCTGATCGCGGCCCTGGCCGCCGGTCTGATCGCGTTGCGCGACCCTACCCATCCGGGTCGCGGACTCTTGATGTGGTGAGGTGATGACAGTACTGACGCAACTGCGATCGCTCGACCGAAACGCACCGGCGCCCGCGCGGCGCCCCCGGCGCATCTCGGTGCTCGGCGCCACGGGCTCGATTGGCCTGAGCACGCTCGATCTCATCGGCCGCGATCCGTCCGCCTTCGACGTCGTGGCGCTGACCGGTGGCCGCAACGTCGACCGCCTTGCCGAGCTCGCGATCAAACATCGGGCGGGACTTGCCGTGATCGCCGATCCCGCCTGCTACGCCGAACTTCGCGCAGCCCTTGCCGGCACCGGCATCGCCACGGCGGCGGGCAGGGGCGCTCTCATCGAAGCGGCGTCGCGACCCGCCGATTGGGTGATGGCGGCGATCGTCGGCGCCGCCGGGCTCGAGCCAACGCTCGCCGCGGTACGGCAAGGAACCGCAACGGCCCTGGCCAACAAGGAATGCCTGGTCTCGGCCGGCGAAATTTTCATGGCCGAGGTCGCCCGCTGCAAGACGACTCTGTTGCCTGTCGATTCGGAACATTCAGCCGCGCTGCAAAGCATGGCCGGTGCGCCCCCGGGGGCGATCGAAAAGGTGTGTCTCACCGCCTCGGGCGGACCTTTCCGCTCCTGGAGCCTGGCCGAGATGGCCCATGTGCGCCCCGCGCAAGCCCTCAATCACCCCAACTGGTCCATGGGACCGAAGGTGACCATCGATTCGGCGACACTCATGAACAAGGGGCTCGAACTCATCGAGGCGCATCATCTCTTCGCCCTTGGTCCCGATCAGCTCGACGTCTTGATCCATCCCCAGTCGATCGTGCACTGCCTCGTGTCCTATCGCGACGGCGCGGTGCTCGCGCAGCTGAGCTGCCCCGACATGCGCACCCCCATCGCCTACAGCCTCGCTTGGCCCGAGCGCATGCATGTAGCGACCGAGCGCCTCGATCTGGCCAAACTCGGCGCGCTGTCCTTCGAGCTGCCGGACGAGGCGCGCTTCCCGGCGCTGCGCGTCGCCAAGGCGGCGCTCGCCGCGGGCGGCGGCGCGACCACGGTGCTCAATGCCGCCAATGAAGTGGCGGTCGAAGCGTTCTTCGCCGACCGCATCGCCTTCCTCGCCATCGCCAGCCTGGTCGAGGCGACGCTCGAGGCCGCAGCCGATCTTGCCGCGGCGCGGCCGTCCGGTGTGGAGGAGGTGCTTGCCGTCGACGCCGAGGCGAGGGCCCGTGCGGCCTTATTGCTGCCCCGGTTTGCAAACCTATGATCGAGCCGCTAAGAAGATTAGACGCCGAGGACAACTCCCATCATGCACACGATAATTAACCTTACGGCCCACTTCGGCGACACCGTCCTCGGCTATCTCTTGCCCTTCCTCTTCGTCCTCACCATCGTGGTCTTTTTCCACGAGCTCGGTCACTTCCTCGTGGCGCGCTGGTGCGGCGTCGCCGTCAAAGTCTTCTCGATCGGCTTCGGCCCTGAGATCGTCGGTTTCAACGATCGCTACGGCACGCGCTGGCGGCTATCTTGGGTGCCGCTCGGCGGGTATGTGAAGTTCATCGACGACGAGAACGCGGCCAGCGCTGGCCACAGGGCGCTCGAAGCCCTGTCTGAGGAAGATCGCAAGCGCAGCTTTCAGGGCAAGCCCTTGGGCGCCCGCGCCGCGGTGGTGGCCGCCGGACCGATTGCCAATTTCGTCCTCGCCATCGTCATCTTCACGTTGATTTTCAGTTTTTTCGGCGAGCGCATTACCGCCGCCAAGGTCGACATCGTCAATCCGGGCAGCGCGGCGGAGCGGGCGGGCTTTCAGGCAGGCGACCGCGTCCTCAGCGTCGATGGCCAGAAGATCGAGAGCTTCGGCGAGATGCAGCGCATCGTCGGCACGAGCGCCGACCAGCAACTCACCTTCACCGTGGAGCGCGCCGGCAAGACGCTCGACATCGTGGCGACGCCCGAGCGCAAGGAGATCACCGACCGCTTCGGCAACACCATGCGCATGGGTCTATTGGGCATTCAGCGCACCGCCTCGCCCGACGATTGGACGCTCAAGCGTCACGACCCAATCACCGCCTTCGGCATGGCTGTCAAGGAATGCTACTTCGTCGTCTCCCGCTCCCTCGGCTATCTCTATGACGTCGCCACTGGCCGCGAAGCCGCAGATCAATTGGGCGGACCGATTCGAATCGCGCAAGTGTCCGGCCAAGTCGCCGCGGCAGGCTTTATTGCACTTCTCAACCTCGCCGCCGTGATTTCGGTCAGTATCGGCATGTTGAACCTGTTCCCAATACCGATGCTGGATGGCGGTCATCTTCTTTTTTACGGTATCGAGGGACTGCGGGGCCGGCCCTTGAGCGAGGCGACTCAGGAAATCGGTTTCCGCATTGGCCTCGCTTTCGTCCTTATGCTAATGATCTTCGCGACCTGGAACGATCTGATTCATTTGAAGTTTTTGTAGACAACCTTGCCGTGCAACAGCGCCGCGGTGGGCTTTGCGCGGCATAGTGTTGCCTGAGGCTTAGGAATCCAAAATCGGCCACAAACAGTGGCCAGTTTCGATACCGAGTACTGCGTCTTGAGGGGATCGGCGTGAGGGGACAACGCCCATAATGGTGCGGTGGGTAGCCAGAGGACTGCTTGCAGTCCTCCTTGCGATCAGTGTTGTCCCGCTTTCGCTTGGCCTGAGCGTAAGCCTGGGCGACCTGTCTGCGCACGCCCAGGCCGCCGGTGGCGTTATTCGCACCATTCGGGTCGAAGGCAATAAGCGCGTCGAGCCGGAGACGGTCCGGTCCTATCTCACCTTTTCCTCCGGCGACGCCTACGATCCAGCCCGCATCGACGAATTGTTGAAGGCCTTGTTTGCCACCGGCCTATTCCAAGACGTGCGCATCCGCCGCGACGGCGCGACCGTGGTCATCGTCGTGGTCGAGAATCCCATCGTCAATCGCGTGGCCTTTGAGGGCAACCACGAGATCGAGGACTCGACCCTGACCTCGGAGGTCCAGCTCAAGCCGCGCGCCGTCTATACCCGCGCCCGGGTGCAGTCTGACGTTCAGCGCATTCTCGATCTCTATCGCCGCCAGGGCCTGTATGCGGCGCAGGTCGACCCTAAGATCATCAATCTCGACAATAGCCGCATCGACGTCGTGTTCGAGATCAACGAGGGGCCGAGCACCAAGGTGCGCTCCATCAACTTTCTCGGCAACTATGCCTTCAGCGATTCCCAATTGCGTTTCGTCATTTCGACCACCCAGCACAACTTGCTGAGCTTCCTCAAGAACACCGACGTCTATGATCCGGACCGCTTGAGCCTCGATCGCGAGCTGTTGCGTCAGTTCTACCTCAAGAACGGCTATGCCGACGCTCGCATCCTTTCGGCCACGGCCGATCTCGACCGTGACGGGCGCGGCTTCTTCGTCACCTTCACCATTGACGAGGGCGAGCGCTATCGATTCGGCGCCATCGACGTCGAGAGCAGCCTTCCCTCCATCAACATCGATGCCTTGCGGGGCAACATCCTGTCCCGGCAGGGGCGCGTCTACAATGTCGAGAAGATCGAGAAGACCGCCGAGGCGCTGACCATCGCCGCCAGCCAGCAGGGCTATGCCTTCGCGCAGGTGAAACCGCGGTTCGATCGCGACGAGGCTGGGCATGTGATGAATATCACCTACGTCATCGACGAAGGCCCGCGGGTCTATATCGAGCGCATCAACATCGTCGGTAATTTTCGCACCGAGGACGACGTCATCCGTCGAGAATTTCGCTTGGCTGAAGGAGATGCCTTCAACCGCTTGCTCGTCGAAGCGGCACGGCGGCGCTTGCGCGCGTTGGGATTTTTCAAGACCGTGGACATCGACACCGAGCCCGGGAGCGCCCCGGATCGGGTCGTCATCGACGTCAAGGTGGTCGAGCAGCCGACGGGCGAGCTCTCCTTCGGCCTCGGCTATTCCACGAGCGAAGGCGTGATCGGCGACATCAGCGTCACGGAGCGCAACCTCCTGGGCAAAGGTCAATATGTGCGCCTCGGCTTCTCCGGCAGCTTGCAGCGGGCCCAAGTCGATTTCAGCTTCACCGAGCCGCATTTCCTCGACCGCAACATGGCGGCAGGGTTTGATATCTTTTACAAGGAAGTCGACCTTACGCAGGAGGCGTCGTTCCAGGAGCGTGACGCGGGCGGCGACATCCGCGTCGGCTTCCCCATCGCCGAAAACACGCAGCTAGGTCTCAGATATAAGTTTGAGCAGGAGACGATCTTTGGTGTCCTTAGCAACGCTTCGCTCGCGGTGAAGCAGGCGGCAGGCACTGTCGATGTCTCGAGTACCGGCTACACCATCGCCTACGACACGCGGAACCTGCCGCAATCGCCGACGAGCGGCGTGTTTGCATCCTTTTCCCAGGACCTGGCCGGCCTCGGCGGCGACGTGAACTATGTCCGATCGGGCGCCGATGCGCGCGGCTATTATCCCATCACCAACAAGATCACCCTGGTCGGCCGCGTCCAAGGCGGTGTCATCGAGGGCTGGGGCGGCCAGGACGTCCGTTTGACCGACCTGTTCTTCAAGGGCGGCGAGACGATCCGAGGCTTCGACCGCGCGGGATACGGTCCACGGGACGCCTGCCAGAACCCGGTCACCCTACACAGGGTCTCGAACTGCCGCAGAGATCCTCTCGGCGGGCAAATCTATTGGGCGACGACCGCCGAGGTCCGCTTTCCCTTCCCCTACGTACCTGACAGCCTCGGCATGCAAGGCGCCGTGTTTGTGGATGCCGGCGCGTTATTCGACCCGAGCGGTCTGGCCACGAGTGCTGTGAATCAGGAAGGAAGCTACATTCTCAACGACCAAGGCATCCGCCTGTCGACGGGTTTCAGCATCATCTGGCAGTCCCCCTTGGGACCGCTTCGCGCCGACATCGCCGACGCTCTGCTCAAAGCACAATTCGACAAGACGCAGCTTTTCCGCTTCGGCGCCTCGACTAACTTCTGAGGCCTTGCTTCTCTTTGCCGGGGGCATCATTGCTGATGCCGCAACGCCCGTCGGAGTTAGTCTTTATGGAACATCCCGGCTTCTTCGACCGTGCCGGTCCCTTCTCCTTGCGCGCCATTGGCGAGGCCGCGGACGTGCGCGTGCCGGCCGGTGCCGATACCGGCGTCGAGATCACCGACGTGCGGCCGCTCGATGCGGCGGGGGAGGGGCATGTCTCGTTCCTCGATAACCCGAAATATTTACCTCTCTTCGCGCACACCGGCGCCAGCGCCTGTCTCGTCGCGGCGAAATTCGCCACCCAGGCCCCCAATGGGACGGTGTGCCTGGTAAGCCCCGAACCTTATCGCAGCTTCGCCAAGGTGCTCGCTCTCTTCTATCCCGACGCCGGTACTCCGAAAGCGGCGCGCGAGCAGGCGGTAGACCGTCCGTCGCCCATTCATCCCAGCGCCCGGCTGGAACAGGGCGTCGTGGTGGAGCCCGGCGCGGTGATCGGCAAGGAGGCCGAGATCGGGCGCGGCACGACCATTGCGGCGGGCACCGTGATCGGCTACCGAGTGCGTATTGGCCGGGATTGCTTCATCGGTCCCAATGCGACCGTCACCCACGCCCTGGTGGGCAACCGGGTCATCATCCATGCCGGCGCCTCGATTGGCCAGGATGGCTTCGGCTTCGCCATGGGCAAGGCCGGTCACCTCAAGGTTCCCCAGATCGGCCGCGTGATCATCCAAGACGATGTCGAGATCGGTGCCAATACCACGGTCGACCGCGGAGCATTGCGCGACACGATCATCGGCGAGGGCACGAAAATTGATAATCTTGTTCAAATCGGGCACAACGTGATGATTGGAAGGCATTGTATTATCGTGGCGCAAACCGGAATTTCGGGTAGCTCGGAGCTTGGTGATTTCGTCGCCCTCGGCGGCCAGGTGGGTGTTGTAGGTCACGTCAAGATCGGCGCCGGCGCCCAGATCGCGGCGAGCAGCAATGTGCGTGGCAACGTGCCTCCGGGTGTAAGGTGGGGGGGTACCCCCGCCAAGCCTGCGCGGCTCTGGTTCCGGGAGCTGACGGTTCTGCGCCGGCTCGCCGAGCGCAAGGACATGAAGATCGATGGGGACCTGGACGACGGCAAGGACGGCTAGAGACCGCCATGGACGAGTGCGATGGGAGCCTGTTGGAGATGAATGAGCGCGGCGCCAAAGCGAAGCTGGGGAGCTTGGATATCATCGCGCTCCTCAAGCACTTGCCCCATCGCTATCCGTTCCTCCTGGTCGACCGCATCATCGATATGGATGGCGACCGGTCCGCCATCGGCATCAAGAACGTGACGATGAACGAGCCTTATTTCCAAGGCCACTTCCCCGGCAATCCGGTCATGCCGGGCGTGCTTTTAATCGAAGGCATGGCGCAGACGGCGGGCGCGCTGTGCATGGCTCACATGGGGGCATTCAAAGAGCCGCCGCTCGTTTATTTCATGGCCATCGACAAGGCGCGCTTCCGCCGCCCGGTCATCCCCGGAGACACCATTCACTATCACGTCCAGAAGATGCGCAACCGCGGGCGCGTCTGGCGGTTCAAGGCGCAGGCTCTCGTCGATGGCGCGCTCGTCGCCGAGGCCGAAGTCAGCGCCGTGATCGTCGAGACCTAGGCTCACGCTCTCGCATGGCTACCCTTCACGCGACCGCAATAGTCGATCCCGCCGCCAAGCTCGGAGCGGCCGTGGAGATCGGCCCTTTTTGCGTGGTCGGTCCCGGCGTTGAACTCGGCGATCGTGTGCGCCTACATTCTCATGTCGTGATCGCCGGCCGCACGACGATCGGTGCTGATTGCGAGATCTTTCCCTTCGCGTCGCTAGGACACGCTCCTCAGGACAAAAAATTTGCTGGTGAAAATAGCTCCCTGGTCATCGGTGAGCGGAACATCATCCGTGAGTACGTGACGATGAACCCCGGAACGCAAGGTGGCGGCCTGATTACCGAGGTGGGTTCAGACGGATTATTCATGATCGGTTGTCACATCGCCCATGATTGTCGCATCGGCAATCACGTGATCCTCGCCAACAACGCGTCCTTGGCTGGCCATTGCGTGGTCGGCGATCATGTGACGGTCGGAGGCCTTGCCGGCGTGCATCAATTCGTGCGCATCGGAGCCCATGCCTTCGTTGGCGGTCTTTCTGCAGTTGTTGACGACATCATCCCGTACGGAATGGTCGTCGGCGATCGAGCCTATCTGGCCGGGCTCAATGTTATTGGATTAAAACGGCGCGGCTTCAGCCGCGAGCAGATTCAGGATCTGCGCAAGGCATACCGCCTTTTGTTCTCCACCGAGGGTACCTTCGCCGAGCGCCTCGAAGGCGTCCACGAGATGTTCGAGGACAATGACGGCATCAGACAGATTCTCGATTTCGTGAAGGCAGGTTCCGACCGCCCCATATGCGTGCCACGCAATGCCGCCGCGTCGGTCTAGGCAATCCGCATTGGCGCGGGAGATCCAGGTTCCTGATCGCGAGGAAGGCACGCTTGCGATTCTCGCCGGTAGCGGACCGTTTCCGGGCTATCTCGCTCAATCGGCACTCGCCGCTGGCCGCCCGGTCCACGTGATCGGATTCAAGGGCGAGGCCGACCCGGGAATCGCCAAATACCCGCATAGCTGGGTGAAGCTCGGCGAGGTGGGAAAGCTTCTCAGCATTTTAAAGGCGAACGATTGCCGAGAACTCGTGATCATCGGAGGCGTCTCAAGGCCCGATCTCACCAATGTCCGTTTCGACCTCGGCGCCATCAAGATTCTACCATTATTGCTGAGCTTGACGATCGGCGGCGACGATAAAGTGTTGGCGCGCATCGTCCGCTACTTCGAGGATAAAGGATATCGCGTACGGGGCGCAGGCGACGTCGCCCCTAATCTCTTGGTAGGCGCGGGGAAGCTTGGCGCCAAGGCGCCAAGCCGCGAGGACGCTATCGATATCGCGCTTGGTTTTGAGGTCATCGCCGCGCTCGGCCGGTTTGATATCGGCCAAGCTACCGTGGTCGTTCGCGGTCACGTGCTTGCGGTCGAGGCCGCCGAAGGGACCGACGCCATGCTCGCCCGGACGGCCGCACTACGGCAATGGGGCCGTCGCGGCCGCGATGACCGTAGCGGCGTACTCGTCAAAGCGCCCAAGCCTCAGCAGGACAAACGTGTCGATCTGCCGACGATCGGACCCGCTACCGTAGCCGCCGTCGCCGCGGCCGGCCTCGCCGGAATTGCGGTCGCCGCCGGAGAGGTCCTGATCGCAGAGCGCGAAGCGACCGTAGCCGCCGCCGATAAGGCCGGCATTTTCCTATTTGGCCGAGTGATGCCGTCTGACAGCGATGCTTGAGACAACTCCAGCTTCTGCCTCGCCGGTCGGGCCATTGCGGTTATTCCTGATCGCCGGCGAGCATTCGGGCGATGCGCTCGGTGCCAGGCTGATCGATGCCTTGCGCCTTCTGTCGCCAAGACCCCTGGAACTTGCAGGGGTTGGCGGCGAGTTGATGGAAAGGCGGGGCTGCCCGTCGCTCTTTCCTTTGCACGAACTTGCTGTGATGAGCCCGCTTGCAATTCTTGCCCGCTTGCCGAGTTTATGGCGCCGGCTGCAGCAGACGGTGCGAGCGGCGCTCGCCTTCCAGCCGGACGTCCTCGTGATTCTCGACAGTCCCGAATTCACCCATCAAGTCGCAAAGCGAATCCGGCGGATGAGGCCTGAGCTCCCCATCGTCAATTATGTTTCTCCGAGCGTCTGGGCTTGGCGGCCTTGGCGGGCACGCAAGATGCGCCGTTATGTGGATCACATCCTTGCCATCCTCCCCTTCGAGCCCGATGTGCACGCGCGCCTGGGCGGACCGACTTGCAGTTATGTTGGCCATCCCATGGTTGAGAAGCTCGACTGGATCGGGTCGCTCGACGCGCAGCCGCTGCGCCAACGGCTCGGCATCCCCAAGGGTCGCTCGGTGCTATTGGTATTGCCGGGAAGCCGCGCCAGCGAAGTCCACCGCCTCATGGCACCGTTTGGGGATGCCTTGCGCGTACTCGCTGCACAAGGCGAACCGTTTGAGGTCGTCGTGCCTGTTGTGGAGAGCGTCCGGGCTCTCGTAGAGGACGGACTCCGCTCGTGGCCGGTCACCCCACACTTGGTCACCGATGAAGCTGACAAGTTTCGCGCTTTCAAGCTCGCCACGGTAGCCCTTGCCGCCTCGGGCACCGTGACCCTGGAACTTGCTCTTTCCGGCACGCCAATGGTGATTGCCTATAAAGTCGATGCGCTGGCATACAACCTGCGCTTCTTGTTTCTCGCCCATTCGGTCGCGCTTCCCAACCTCATTTTGGGCGCGAGGGTTTTCCCCGAATTCCTGCATCAGGATTGCAGCGGTGAAAAGCTCGCCGGCGCGCTCGCGCCGCTCATGCACGAAGGCCCCGAACGCGACGCGCAGCGACAGGGGCTCGCAAAGGTGATTGAGCTCGTCCGCGAAACAGGCGACAGCCCAACTGAAAGAGCGGCAAGGCTCGTGCTGTCTTATGCCGACCGAGCGGCCAAGTCCGCGCCGTCGAATTCAGCGCGCCTCGATCGGCACGTAGCCGCGCTCGATCGCACCGGTATAGAGCTGGCGCGGTCTGCCGATGCGCTGCGAGGGATCCTCGATCATCTCCTTCCACTGTGCGATCCAGCCCACAGTGCGGGCAATGGCGAACAGCACGGTGAACATGTCGGTCGGGAAGCCCATCGCCTTGAGGGTGATCCCTGAATAGAAGTCGATGTTCGGATAGAGCTTCTTCTCGATGAAATAGTCGTCGTTGAGCGCGAGGCGCTCGAGCTCGAGCGCGACCTGAAGGGTCGGGTCGTCCGGGTGGCCGAGGGCCTCGAGTACCTCATGGCAGGTCTTCTGCATGATGCGCGCCCGCGGATCGTAATTCTTGTACACGCGGTGGCCGAAGCCCATCAGCCGGAACGGGTCGTTCCGGTCCTTGGCGCGTTTGACGTATTCCGGGATCCGATCGACCGTGCCGATCTCCTGCAGCATCTCCAGCGCCGCTTCGTTGGCGCCGCCATGGGCTGGTCCCCACAGACACGCGATGCCCGCCGAGATACAGGCGAAGGGATTGGCGCCTGACGAGCCCGCGAGCCGCACCGTGGAGGTGGATGCATTCTGCTCATGGTCGGCGTGGAGGATGAAGATACGGCGCATGGCGCGCGCGAGCACCGGATTGACCTTGTATTCCTCGCACGGCACCGCGAAGCACATGTGCAAGAAGTTGGCCGAATAGTCGAGCTCGTTGCGCGGATAGATGAAGGGCTGGCCGATGGAATATTTATACGCCATGGCGGCGATG
>CAWFYP010000002.1:0-1300742 GCA_963820115.1 uncultured Alphaproteobacteria bacterium | reverse complement strand
CGCGCCAAGCGGATAAACAAAGAGGGGGAGAAGCTGAGTTCATTGACTAGAAGTAAGCAAGATGGCTTTTGAGCTGGCTAATGTTGGGAAGGTGGAGCCGGCAACGTCCTCAGCGATTTATCGGCTCGCCTGCACGCGACGAGGGAGAGCACTCTTGAACCTTCTATTCGGATCTTATACCCACACGATTTACGGCGTGTGCAATGAGCTCTTCTGTACTCGTGACAGGCGGTGCGGCTCGGCAGCGATGCCTGAAGCGTGGTGCTCGCCGCTTTCGGCACACCCGCGTGGATATAGAGCTCGGCCGCCTTCCCTCCCCCAGAAAGACGGATCAGCCCGATTTAATTATGTCGAGCCGTCCATCCCTGATTGCTGGAATTAGAGAACAGCCTCACTCGCCGAATTGAGCTTCGGATGGGCCCGTTGGTGCCACGCCCAAGCGGTTCGGACAATAAAGTCCAGGCCCGACCGGTGCGGGCTGAAGCCCAACTCCCTGTTCGCTCGCGTCGGATCAGCCACAAGCTCCGCGGGATCCCCCGGCCTGCGGCCCCCATGCACGGGCTTCAGACGGCGCCCGGTCACGCGCCCGATCGTATCCAGAACCGCTCTCACCGAATAGCCGGAGCCCGTTCCGAGATTGTAGGTGCCACCGGGATGGCCACCGACTAGCTTCTCCAAGGCTATGACATGAGCCTCGGCGAGATCGGCGACATGGACATAATCCCGCACTGCCGTGCCATCCGGCGTCGGGTAATCGGTGCCGCAGACTTGAAAGTCGTCCACATACCCCTGGAGCGCCATCAGCGCCCGCGGGATAAGATGGGTTTCCACCGCTCGCAACTCTCCGACCTCGCTCTCTTCATCGGCGCCGCAAGCGTTGAAGTACCGCAAGATCATAGAATGAAGACCATAGGCGCGGCCATATTCGGCGATAATTTTCTCTACCATCAGCTTTGACATGCCGTAGGGATTGACCGGTGAGGGTGTCATCTCTTCGGTGATTGGGGTTCGCTCAGGCTGACCGTAAATGGCGCAGGTGCTCGAGAAAATGAGCCGGTCACAGCCGTGGCGACGCATGGCCTCGAGCAGGGTCAAGGTGCCGCTGACATTGTTGGTGAAGTATTTCGCCGGGTCGACGACCGACTCTTCGACATAGGCAAACGCCGCAAAATGCAGCACGGCCTCGACACCGTGCTCTTCCATCGTCGCGATCAGTCGCGCCCGATCGTTGGTGTCCCCTTGCACGAGCGGCCCCCATTTGACGAAGGAACGATGGCCCAGGGACAGGTTGTCGTAGGTGACCGGTAAGAACCCGGCGCGCGCCAAGGCCTTGCAGGTATGGCTACCGATATAGCCGGCGCCTCCGACCACCAAAACAGGGACGCTCATGGGACCCCTCTTGAGCCACTGCCCGTCATGCGGTTGGCTCGGGAAGAGATGGTCATTACCCGTCATAAAGCCTGTAAGCAAGCCGCGGAAGGCTCCAGTCTTCCTCGGATTGGGCAACGACTTCTAGGGGCAAAGACAGGGCTGGCTCAGGGTTCGCGATAAGAACGCGAGGCTTTGCGCGGAGGCTCAGTTAGCCGTCGCGAAAACTGCGCATGATCTGGTCGGTCAGCGGCTTCACGAGATAGGACAGAACCGTGCGGCTTTCGGTCTGGACGAAGGCCTCGACCGGCATTCCCGGAATGATCTTGAGGCCGCGCAGCCGCGCGATCTCCTCGTCGGGAACTTTTACACGAACGGTATAATAGGATTCCTTAGTGTGCGGATCCTCCGTGAGATCCGGCGAAATCCAGTTTATCGAGCCGTTGAGCTGCGGGGTCGTACGCTGATTGAACGCCGAGAAGCGCAGAAGCACCCGTTGGTCGGGGCGGAGTTGGTCAATGTCGTTCGGCTTTACCTTGGCCTCCACACTCAGGGCATCGTTCTTGGGAACGATCAGCATGATGGTTTCCCCGGGCGAGATCACGCCGCCAACCGTATGAACGGCTAGCTCATGCACCCAGCCCGTTTGCGGGGCGCGAATATCGACATGCTTAAGTTGGTCCTCGGCAGCAATCTTGCGCTCGCTCAGCTCTGCGATCTTGGTGCGAACGTCGCTCAGTTCCTCGGCGACCTTGCTGCGAAGATCCTGATCGACCTGAATGATCTGTAACTCAACCTCGGCGATTTTCCCGCTGGTCGAGGCCTTGGAGGCGATGAGCTGCCCCTTCTCGCCCTCCAGACGCGCCTCGTCCCGTTGAAGAGCTGTTACCCGGCTGTAAGGAACAAGCTGCTTGTTCCAGAGATCGAGAACACCCTTCAGCTCCTCATCGATAAGACCGATCTCCTTGGTCTTAGCCTCGATCTGTTCGGCCAAGCCTTTGACTTCCTCGTTCAGTTGCGCGGCCTTCTCGTGCAGCTGCGCCTTCTGGCCAGAACGCGACTCCGATCGGAACTGGAAGAGCTTGCGCTCTCCTTCAAGGATATGCGCGACTTGGGGGTCAGTCTTTGCGCGGGCGACCAAGTCATCGGGATATTGAATTTCGTCAGCCCCCTCCTTTTCGGCCTCTTGTCGCGCTTGACGGGCGTAGAGCTCGTCGAGGTTCTTGGTGAGAATGCCGAGATTAGCCTTGGTCTGCGTATCATCCAGGCGCACGAGGACGTCGCCCTCATGGACGAGTTGATCGTCGTGCGCCAGAAGCTCACCGATAGTACCGCCGGTCTGATGCTGCACCTTTTTCACATCGGACTCGACGACGACGACGCCTTTGGCGATCACGGCGCCGGCGATCTCGGTGGTGCGCGCCCAGCCGCCGAGCCCCACGAGCAACGTGCCGGCAATAACAGCCGCCGCAACGAGATGGACGCGGATCGAATTTCGGCTCGGGCTTGGAGACGGCGCCATCACGAGGCCTCAGCCCTGACGGGCGCAATGACCTTCAGCGGCGGCGAACTCGGCCGGCTGACTGGACGCAGGACCTCGTCCTTGAGGCCGAAGGCCTGCTGGCGACCTTGGTTGAGGACCAAGACGTGGTCCACGGAACCGAGCACGCTGGCGCGGTGCGCGATCACAATGACGATGCCGCCACGGGAGCGCACACCCAAAACGCTCGTCGCCAACGCCTCTTCGCCCGCGTTATCGAGGTTGGAGTTCGGCTCGTCCAGAATCACCAGGAACGGGTCGCGATAGAGCGCCCGTGCCAGCGCGACCCTTTGGCGCTGGCCCGCGGAGAGGTTTGCACCCGCATTGCCGATGCGGGTCTCGTACCCCTCGGAAAGTCCGACGATAAGGTCGTGCACGTTCGCGGACTTGGCGGCGGCGATAATCGCCTTGGCATCGGCGTCCTCTTCGAAACGGCTGATATTTTGCGCGATCGTTCCGTCGAAGAGCTCGACATCCTGAGGCAGATATCCAATGTGCCGGCCAAGCGCGTCGGGGGACCACTGGTCCAGCGCCGCACCATCCAATCGGACCCGGCCTCGAACCGGCTGCCACGCGCCAACCATCAATCGGGCGAGAGACGACTTTCCCGAGGCGCTGGGACCGATGACGGCGAGACCGGCGCCGCTCTTGAGCTCGAAGTCGACGTCCTGAAGCACGACCCGCGAAGTGCTCGGGGGGCTCGCGCTCACGGATTCGACGGCCAACGACCGCGACGGTCGGGGCAACGGCAAGCCTTGCTTGCGAAGGGGAAGCTTCTCAAAGAGAGCATTCAGACGCTTATAGGCCTGGCGCGATCCAACGAAGCCTTTCCAATTGGCGATGGCGAGCTCGACGGGCGCAAGCGACCGCGAGACCAGGATCGAACTGGCGATGATCACGCCAGCAGTCGCCTCCTGGTTGATCACGAGATAGGCGCCGAGGCCGAGCACCGCTGACTGCACAACCAATCGCGCGACGCGCGACACCGCTCCGAGCATGGCGGCGCGATCGGCGACACACCCTTGGGCGCGGATGTAATCGTTATTGACGGTGGCGAATTTGGCCGACATCGTCGACCCCATTCCCATCGCGTGCAAGACCTCCGCGTTGCGCCGGCTGCTTTCAAGCAGAGCGTTGCGCGTTGATCCGTGGCGCACGACGTCTTTGGCGGGCTCTCGCGTCGCTGCCTCCGACGACAAGGTCAGAACGACTAGAATGACCGCCGCGATGCTCGCCGCGATGCCGATCAGCGGATGGAAGAGAAAGCAGACACCGACATAGAGCGGCATCCACGGCAGGTCGAACAATGCGCTCGGTCCGCTGCTCGCGAGAAAACCGCGGATCTGGTCGAGATCCCGCATCGGCTGGAGCCCGTCGCCCCCGCCCCGCATCTTCAAAGGCAAATGCGCCACGGCGCTATAGACGCGCGCGCTCAGATCCTCATTGACCGAACTGCCGACACGCAGCAACACCCGGCTGCGGATGACATCCAGGATGCCTTGAAACGAAAACAAGCCGGCGGTGAGCAGGGCGAGGCCGATGAGCGTCGGCACGCTGCCGCTCGGCAAAATGCGATCGTAGACCTGGAGCATGAATAGCGGAGCGGTGAGCATCAGGATATTGATGAGGCCGCTCAAGAGTCCGACCGCCACGAAGGCATGCCGGCATCGTTGCAGCGCCTGAGCCAGTTCGGATCGTGTGGTTTGTTTCTGTTCCATCTTAATCGCGAATGAGGGGGGCGGCACGATCGCTCGTGCCTGCACGCGTTAACCGAACCAAAGCCGGGCAAGCCGGGAGTTCTACCTGTCGAGCCAGGAGCAATCGCCATGCCATGGGGTGAGACATCTGCCGGGAAGCGTCAGCCATTCCACAAGTGGCCAGGATTGGCCGTTCCGCAGCGATCCGGGTCGAAGGCCATCGCGGTGAGAGCGCAGCCTTCCACCTCGAGCGCGTTCGTGCTTGTTCAGTTCTGAATGAATGACCCGGAATGGGACAGGTTGAGGCGCGGCAGCACGCCCCCGGACTGGCCTGAGGGTGCCGATCTCGCATGCGACACGACAATGCCCGGCGGCGGAGCCTCACTGGCTCCGCCGCAAGGCAGAGTTGGCCGGTTCCAGCCCGTCGCCTCCCTACGCAGAACATTGGAGACCAATTTTGGCGGAAGTCGACTGAAAGGGACTTCCGTACGCATTTACAGAACATTAACCCCTTAATAGAGGCCCGAGGCCGCCAGGGTTGTCAATGGGAAAATATATGTAGAAGTAGAACCTTAGCTGTTCAGGCTAAGTTTATAAATTAATCTCTTGCGGGTGGCCTTGGACTTGGGCCGGTAAACCCCGGCCGCACCTAGGTCGTAATGTCGAAATGGTCGGGCGTGAGGGTGACGGCGGTGTCGAAATGCGCGATTTGCACCGCAGCGCCTCCACCCGTTCCATCGGCATCCCAAAGTAGGTCGTGCGTGGTGGTGTCGTAGAGGAACGTGCCGGCATTGGTCGTTGCCGCCGGCGCCGCGTCGGCCACAAAGGTCGTGCCTGCCACGAGATGCTGGCCTGCGACCAAGCCCCCGCCGAAGCCGGACGCCGAGAAGCTCAAAGTGTCGTTGGCGACGACGAAGTCTTGGATGGTGTCACCACCTTCCGCGGCTGAGCGATACACGAACGTATCGTTGCCTCCCCCTCCCGCCAGCTTGTCGGCACCAAGTCCGCCTTGCAGCACGTTGGCTCCGCTATTGCCGGACAGCGTATCGTTGAAGGACGAGCCGATAAGATTCTCGATCGAGTTATAGGTGTCGTGGGCGGCGTCGCCCGTGTTGGTGCTCGGATCGGCCAGACTGGCGGTGACAGCCGCCGAGGCGAAGGTATAGCTGACCGTATCGTTGCCACCTTGGCCAACAAACGATTCGGTCGTGGGGCTGCCATAGAACGTGTTGTCGCCGCTGTCGCCGGTCAGAGTTTGGCTCGTGACGGCGGGCGTGACTGTCACGAACAGGGGATGGGCGCCATCCCATGATCCCGTGTCAGAGACCCAGATCTCGTAGACGTTATCTCCACTGAGATCAGTTGGATGCGTGTAATCTGGGGCGGCATTGAAGCTGAGCACGCCCGTGTGGCTATCGATGCTGAACTTGGACGCATCACCGCCGCCAATGATCGCAAAGTCAGGAGTCGCACCCGACCCCGCGTTGGTATCGGCGACTGTCGTCACATATCTGGAGTTTGAAACGACAGAGTCCAGATCGACCGTGAGGGCCGTGGGTGAACCCGTATGGCCGCTACTATCGACGGAGCGCGCAAGGAGAGTGAAGTCCGATTGTGTCGGCTGGAGCCAATAACTCCACGTCGTGGTACCCAGCGCATCGTGCCAAGTGACTCCACCATCGGTGGAAATCTGCGTGTCAGTAATCGTGCTGCCGTCAAAATCGCCCGCTGTGCCGCCGAACACAAGCCAACCGGCGAAGGAATTCAAGCTTAGAATCGATGTATGCAGCGAGGTGCCCCCATCCCCTGGCGCGACTCTCACAAAGAGAGGATGGGCGCCGTCCCACGATCCGGTCGTCGACACCCAGATCTCATAAATGTTGTCGCCGCTAAGATCGGTCGGGTGGGCGAGATCCGGAGGCGCGACAAAGCTCAGCACGCCCGTCTGGCTGTCGATCGTTAGTTTGTTCTCATCGGCACCGCCAACGATGGCATAGACGGGAGCGGGGCCGGACCCTGCATTTGGGTCGGTGAGCGTCGTCACATAGGTGGTGCCAGCAGCGACGGTATCAAACTCCACCGGAAGAGTGGCTGGGGTTGTAGAATTGACATTATGAGCTGTGGAACGCGCAAGGATCGTGAAGTCCGGCTGCGTCGGTGTCCACCAATAGGCCCAGGTCGTGCTGCTGTTAACGGCACTGTGCCAGGTGACTCCGCCGTCAGTAGACACCTCCGTGCTTCCGCCCAGGGAGGCTTCGTAGCCTGTGACTACGAAGGAATTGGCAGAAGCATTCAAACTCCAAATCGTCGTGTGAGCGGGCGCGCTCGCCCCGCCGGGTGGGGTGACGCTCACAAAAACGGGATAGCCTCCATCCCATGACCCCGAGGCGGAGACCCAGACCTCGTAGACATTGTCTTTGTTGTAGTCGGTAGGTCGCGAGTAATCCGGAGCGGCGACGAAGCTCAGCACACCCGTCTGGCTGTCGATGGTAAAGCTGCCGGCATCGCCACCACCAATAATTGCGTAGACCGGGGCAGGCAGCGCATCGGTCTGGACTGTATTGCTGTCGAGGGCGGAGGCAACCTGAGCGTCGAGCTGCGTCACGTATTTCGTTCCGGACGCGACGGTTTCCAATTCGATCGGCAAAGCTGAAGCCGCACCCAAGTTGACGCTATCGTCCACCGAGCGCGCGAGGACCGTTACTTCGCCGGCTTGTGAGGGGACCCAGTTGTAAAGCCATTGACCTCCAGATTCGGTCGCCGGGTGCCATGAGGCTCCGCCGTCGGTGGATATCTCGGTACCGGCCACGACCCCACCGCCGAAATCCGTAGCCAACCCACCGACCACAAGTGAGCCGGCATGCGCATTTAAACTCCCGATCCTTGTTTCCGGGGGCGTAAAATCCGTGGAGGGAACGCCCGGCACCAGGCCCGATTGGAGTGTCGCCGGTCGCACGTGCATTTCAGCCAGTAAATTGACCATGAATTGCTGAAGGTCCGGGCTGGCAGCCGGAACAGTCCAGGTCGAGGGTGTCGCATGTTGGGTATCGAGGCCCCAGGAATAAAAGATGGAACCCGCGCTAAACACCAACGCTCCGCTTGCCGCGCGATAAAGGGTTAGGCTGTTCGTGGCGTTGCCGGTAGTTACCCCGAGGCTATCGGGAGTAACCAGTGTGTCGACGAGAACCGTCGTGGAAGAAAGATTGATGAGCCCTGCCGGCTGGAAGCCATTGTCGGCATTGACGTCCCATTCATAGCCGAGCAGACCCGGCAAGCTTATGCTCTGCCCAGATTTCAGGTTGGCGACCGCCGTGTTCGCCCAAAGATGATATTGGGAGTAGGCCGACGAAAGAGTGAGGGGACTGATGTTCCCATTCACCATGAAGAGCGACCCGGTCAGCGCGTTTTCCGGATTCGGTCCACCGGGCTGATTGGGGTCGCGCCATTCGCCGGTCCAAATCGGGCTTGGATCAGTATCGGTGCCTGTCGTGGACTCTTTATAAGTGATGAGGGTTCGATTGGGTGTGCCGTCAATACCGGGTCCCCAACGCGTCTCCCAATACATCAAATTGCCCGCCATGAATGCCAAATTGACGCCGGCGTCGCGGGCGGCTTGGACGTTGGCCCGCTGATCTGTCGACCAATATTCGTCATGGCCAGCGTCCATGAACACCTGGTGGTTGAGGAGCAGACTGCCGTTGGCAGCCGTGTCGACGCCCGCCTGGTAGGTGACGTCGTAACCGTTCTTCTCGAGCCAGTAGATGCTAGCGTAGTCGTCGCTGAAGACGCTGCCGTTTACCAGGGAGGTACTCTGCAAGGGGCGGTTGTAGCTGACCCCATAGGCTCGAGCGTAATCATCAGCGGCCGCGTCGAGCTGCGGGTTGCCTACGTTACTGGCGTAGAGGCTGGAGCCGCCCCAGGTGTTATAAGCCTGCCAGGTTTCGTCCGACGTCTGAAAGATGATGTCGGAGTGGCTGCTGTCATCGCGGACGATGAAGGGGATTTGATTCTCCCCCACGGTCCCGTCCTCGCGCACGAGTTTGGCGACATAAACGCCGGAGACAGCATTGGCGGGGGCCTGCCAGGAGTTGGTCACCGACCAGTCGCCGGCGTCCACCACGCCGGTGGAAGGATCGACAATTGCCGCCGGCTGCACTGTCGCGCTGGTGGTATTGTGCTCAATCGTCGCTACGAGCCGGGCCCCGTCCCCCCCGTAGTAACCAAGGCGATAGATCTCTATACGGTAGTGGTCAGAATCCGTGTTGATCTTGAAATCGACCTCTTGGCCGACATCTACGCTGATATTGGTGGCGAAGCCCTCGATGTTGGTGTCGGCTACGCCATTGATCGATCCATGGATGCCCCATTGGCTTACGGGGTTTCCCGGCAACTCGTTCTCGGCCACAATTTCATTAGAGGTTGCCATACCCGGCCTCCAGGCTTTCTAGGCTCATCGTTGATGGGGTAAGACCCAAAGGCACGAATTGCAGCAACATTCAACAATTTACACTAATTTTATGATTTTCTTTGTTAACTGTAAAGAGCGCCGCCCGACGCGAGCGCATCTATTCCCCCTTATCCGTCCGCGCTCGAGGTCTTTCCGAGGCGCCTTCCCCCGCTTTGATCTCGTTGCGAGACGCGTCACAGCAAGTTATCGAAGGTGGACCGCGCCTCGACCCGCGGGCATCGACAATGATCTCGATGGATCGCATGGCGCAACCGGACGGGAAACATGACTGCGAACGCAGCGGGTTTGTTGGTTTCAACGCCGTTGTTCGATGCCGAGTGGTACCTCCGTGGCGGGCGCGATCTCGGCGGTCTCAGTCCCATCGACCACTATTTGACCATCGGGTGGTTGCAGGACCGCAATCCTTGCCGGCTATTCGATGGGAGCTGGTATCTTGCGGAAAATCTCGACGTTGCGACGGAGGGCATCAATCCCCTGCTCCACTACATACGGTGGGGCGAGGCTGAAGGTCGTTGGCCTTGTCGCATCTTTGAGCCGGTCTGGTACTCCAACGAATATGATGTTCCGCTGGGTGGAGGCCGAGCCCTCGAACATTATTTGACCGTGGGCCTCAAGCGTGACCTGCGACCGAATAAGGTTTTCGATCCCGCCTTCTATCGAGAAAGTCACCGCGGCCTGCGCGAGAGCGGTGTCGAGGCTCCCTTTTACTATCTCGAAAGGGGCTTTCGTGAAAGCGGCCGCGTGGCGCGGAACTTTTCCTTGGAGTCCTATCGCGAGGACCATTTCGGCGGCGATACGTCAATTGATCCCGTCTATCACTACCTCACGGTGGCCAGACGACGCCAACTTCGCGGGCTTCAAAGCAAGGATGCTCCATCAATCGCCGGCGAGATTCGGACCTTCACCCAGCGAGGACCGGCCTTCGAGGAATTCGCGCCAGAGATTGCCGGACTAGGCGGCGCGCGTGCCAAGCTGATTGCATTTTATCTGCCGCAGTTTCACGCCATCCCGGAAAATGATGCCTGGTGGGGTAAAGGATTCACCGAATGGCGGAACACGCAGCGCGGCGTACCCCGCTTCGTTGGACACTACCAGCCGCGCGTGCCGCGCGACCTGGGCTTCTACGATCTCTCGACCCCGGGCATACTTGCTCGCCAAATCGAACTCGCCCGTCAGGCCGGGATTCATGGCTTCTGCTTCTATTACTATAATTTCGACGGCAAGCGTCTGTTGGAGAAACCGATCGAGTCTGTTCCTCTCCGACCGCTCTCTCGATTTTCCCTTCTGCATTATGTGGGCGAATGAGAATTGGACGCGGCGTTGGGACGGGCTTGATGACGATGTCCTGATTGAGCAGTCCTACAGCGAGGAAAGTGAGGACGCACTCCTGGCCGACTGGTGCCGCCACTTCGCCGACCCGCGCTATATTAAGGCCGACGGACGCCCGCTCTTGCTGATCTATCGGCCCGGGATCATCCCCAATGCGCCAGAAACGATTGCACGTTGGCGGTACAGATTGGCGACGGAGTTCGGCCAGCGCCCGTGGATGCTTATGGCGCAGTGCTTCGGCGACAGCGATCCGAGGTTATTCAATCTAGACGGCGCGTTCGAGTTCCCGCCCCACAAGCTCGCGACCGACCTTCCGAGCATCAATTCTCAATTGATAAGTTTGGATCCCGGATTTCACCAGCACTGTTATTTCCTACGAGCAAGTCGTGGCACGGTCACTCTCTGGGCCCAGGGCCATGTATCCTCTCATCAAGGCGCTCTGTCCTTCGTGGGACAATGACTGCCGCCGCCAAGGCGCGGGTATGACATTACAGGGCTCCTCGCCGATCGCCTATCAAAGTTGGCTTGAACACCTCGTCGAACATGCGCGTGCCAATCCTTTCGCAGGCGAACCCTTCATTTTCGTCAATGCCTGGAACGAATGGGCGGAAGCAGCCTATCTCGAACCAGACGTGCATTACGGAGCGGCCTATCTGAATGCGACGGCACGCGCGCTCGTGGGACAGAAGGCACACGCCGCGAAGCCAAGAATCCTCCTGGTAGGGCACGATGCCCATCGCCACGGTGCGCAACTGAACTTCCTCCACCTTGGACGCACGCTCACGCGGCAGTTCGGGCTGAGCGTCACTTGGCTTCTTCTTGAGGGGGGCGCGCTGATCGACCAGTACCGTGAGGTGGGTCCAGTAACAGTGGCGCGTCCGGGATCGGTGCAGCTCTCCCAACTGGTCGACGAACTTCACGCCGAGGGTGCGCGCTACGCCATCACAAATACACTGGTCACCGGTGGTGTTGTGCCAGAGCTTCTCTATGCCGGGTTCCGCGTGGTCTCCCTGATACACGAACTTCGTGCTCTCGCCACTGATTACAAGCTCGAATATGAGGCCAAGGTCATCGCCGGCGGCAGTGATGCTATTGTCTGTGCCGCAGAAATGGTAGCGAACGCTTTTTCTGACTTTGCCGGCGAACCGCGGGGAAGGGTGCATATCCTTCCCCAGGGCCTCTACGCCGAGCTGCCCGATGCGCCAGGCGCGCGAGAGGCGGTGCGCAGCGAGCTCTGTTTATCGGCAGAGGCAAAGATCGTACTCGGCGTAGGGTTCGCCGACCTGAGAAAGGGGTTCGATCTCTTCCTGCAAGCCGCTCGCCTTGCGGCCAAGAAGGATCCAATGGTCTTCTTTCTGTGGGTTGGGGACCAGGCCTCCATCCTCCCCACGGATGCGCCGACAAACTATCGCCATGTCAAATTCACCAACGCCATCGCGCGTTATTTGCATGCGGCCGACGCTCTATTCCTGTCCTCGCGCGAGGATCCCTTTCCTTCCGTCGTGCTAGAGGCCCTGGCCTGCGGTCTGCCCGTTGTTGGCTTCGCGGGGCGAAGCGGAACCGAGGACCTCATACGCGAGCATGGAGCCGTCGTTCCGGCGTTCGATATCGAGGCTGCCGTCGAAGCTCTGCGCGGACTGATGGCAGCCGAGAACAAAGATACCTCTACCGCAGCCGCGGCGCGGCGCGAAGCCGTGGTGCGTGACTTCAACTATAACCGCTACGCCTTCGGATTGCTGCAACTCCTAAATCCCGGGTGGCAACGTGTCTCTGTTGTCGTGCCAAACTTTAATTACGCGCGCTACCTGGCAGCGCGGCTGAAGAGCATCTTCGCTCAGACTGTGCCGGTATTCGAAATCATCGTGCTTGATGACGCCTCCACAGACGACAGCGTGGCGGTGCTGGAACGCTTGCGCCGTGAATATCGGAGGAACTTCACCGTCACCTGCAACGAGGCCAATTCCGGATCAAGCGTAATCCAATGGTTGAAGGGGATCGAGCAGGCCTCCGGCGATCTCATATGGGTCGCGGAAGCTGACGATGTGTGCAAGAGCAATTTTCTCGAGCGCTTGATGCCTCATTTTGAGCGACAACAAACCTTGCTCGCATTTTCCGATTCAGCGCAGATTGACAGCGATGGCGCGCCAATTGGAGACTCCTACCACCCCTACTATCGGCAATCTGATGCTGAAGACCTGTCGCGGGGCGTCGTCTTGGACGCCCGCCACTTTGCCGAACGTTATCTGGCGGTGCGTAATCTGATTTTGAATGTGAGCTCGGTGCTTGCCCGCGGCGATGTCTTTGTCGCGGCGCTTCGAGAGAATATCGAGCGCCTCCGAGAATACTCCTTCGCCGGCGATTGGCATGTCTACGCCACGATCTGCCTTCGGGACGGCGATATTGCCTACGTTCCCGAACCCCTCAACGTTCATCGGCGCCATCAACATAGTGCGACCCATATCACGCTGGGAGACGCACACATCGCCGAGATCGAAAAAGTACATGCGTATTTCGAGGAGGCGTATGGGAGCAGCGGCGACGTTCGCTTCCGAAGGAACCGGTATATTTCACTCCTGCGGGAGCAATTCAGCGTGAGCGGAGCTTCTG
Source organism: uncultured Alphaproteobacteria bacterium (assembly GCA_963820115.1). Classification (GTDB taxonomy): domain Bacteria; phylum Pseudomonadota; class Alphaproteobacteria; order Rhizobiales; family Methyloligellaceae; genus Methyloceanibacter. The sequence continues at coordinate 1,287,733 of CAWFYP010000002.1, read as the reverse complement.
TCGACAATTAAACGGGTAGCGTGCTCGAACCTCGCTCTTGCTGAGTTTGCTAGGTTGATCTTTGACCGAGCGCCTTAGGACCCGCTGTCTGAGGCAAAGGGGTCGCATAGGATGGAATCTAACTTGTTTGAAGCTGATTATGACGTGGGAGCGGTGCACATCGTTCGACCCGTCGATCAGCAGTTTCAAATGCGCGTAACCCCACGCTTCCGGGGCCGTTACGAAAATGCTCCGTATGAAGCCTACACTGCGCGCCTGCTGTCAAAGATGTGTCAGCGAGCATCCGTATTCATCGATGTTGGTGCCCATTACGGGTTCTTCTCCTTGCTCGTTGCATCGCGATATCCGCACCTGCGTGTCATCGCACTGGAGCCCGTGCGGGAGAACTTTCAAATCCTCGAGCACAATATCGCGGATAACGGCGTCGAAAATATCGAGGCCCACAATTTGGCTGTCTCGAATGCCGCGGAAGAGAAGCTCTTGTACATCTCGGAGGCTTCCGACAATTGCGGTTTCTACCCCCATCCCAGCACCTGCGTACTGCGCAGGGAACGAGTTCGAAACAATCACGGTCGACGCGCTCTTGTCGTCCTGCCAGGTAGCCCCAGTCGTTTTGAAGATCGATACGGAGGGTCATGAACTTGCCGTCCTAGACGGCATGAGCGAGACCGTGCGGCGATTTCCAGAGATCGTGCTGTTCGTCGAATTTAATCCAACGATGATTAGATCGGCAGGGCATGAGCCAGGGCAGCTGTTCGAGCGCCTCGAGGCACTCGGCTTTGCGAGCTTCCTGTTGGACGACGCGCATCAACGACATTTCCCGATTACTCCGAAAACAGACTGGTCGGCCCTTCTCGACTCAGACGGATACGCGAATCTTGTGTGCGTGCCCAAACAGCAGGCGCTCAATGTGCTGTTCATTAGCCACCTTTCGAGCATGGGGGGCGCGGAGCGAAGCCTATTCGAGCTGGTTGATACGCTTATAGCCAATTTTTGGACTCTGGCGACCGTTATCGCCCCTAGCGAAGGCCAGCTTACCGACGCGCTGAGGAATGCCGGCGCTTCGGTCGTCGTAGCGCCCTATGACTGGTGGTGTCATCCCGCCGGCCAGCCTCCCGACGACATGGATGCGCAGATGGTCTCCAGCATGCGTTCTATCTGGCAACAAGTGGCGTTGTTGCGGTCGATCGATCCGGATTTGGTTTGGACGCAGTCCCTTGTGCTCCCGTGGGGTGCCTTGCTTGCTCTTCTCCTCCAAAAGCCGCACATCTGGTCGGTATGCGAATACGGTGAAAAGGATTACCGGCTTCAATTCTACCTTCCGTTCACGGAGGTTCTAAGGCTTGTCGACCTCACATCGGACTTCGTTTTTGCAAGTAGTGCAGCGCTCCGACGCGATCTGTTCCCTATACTCACCGATGATAGAGCCGATGTTCTCCACTGCAATATAGACGTGGCCCCTCCGGAACGGTTGGAGCAGGCTGACGTGTTGTGGGAGCCCATCGAAGCTATCCGGATCGCAATACTCGGTAGCATCCTGTTCGGTAAGGGACAGGAGGATGTCATCCGTGCCCTCGGCTTGCTCAAGGCACGAGGCCGACGGGTGCAGCTCCTCATCGCGGGCTACGCGGATAAAGGCTATCTCGCCCAGCTGCATTCCCTAATCGGCGAGCTGGGTGTTGCCGACTCGGTAATCTTCACGGGTTTTATTCCCAATCCTTATCCGACCATGGCCACTGCTGACATCGTCGTGAGTTGCTCGCGGAGCGAAGCATTCGGAAGAACCGTGGTGGAAGCCATGCTGTTGGAGCGTTCCATCGTTTATACGAGCGCTGGAGGCTATCTCGACTACATGATCGATGGAACAACAGGCCTTGCATATCCGCCGGGGGACTTTGAGAAATTAGCGGAGCATATCGAGGCGCTCATCGAGGATCCGATTCTTCGGAAGACGCTAGGTCAATTCGCGCGCGCGCATGCACAAAAGTCCTTCTCGAGCGCAGGCTATGGGGAGAAGGCGCATAAGAGGATCATCGAACTCTCGCGCCAGCCTCCGCGGCTCCTTGGGTCTTTGGGCCCTCATGCGTCCACACTACTAGGAATGCTTTTCGACGCATTGAAATCGAGCGCGGACCTCGCCAATCAGCGCAGAGAGTTCGAGCGGAAGCTTTCGGATAGCATTGCCGATCTGCAGGAGCAAAAAGATAAGGCCGTGGACTTCACGACGGCGAGACGCCTGGAGCTCGAAGCGGACCGAGCCGCGCAGCAACAGCAGAATGAAGCCCTTAGACACACATTGGAGACGACGACTGCGGCTCATGCGGCGCTAACAAACAAGATATATGCTGAACGCGAAGTGTTACGCACCGAACACGCTCTCACTTCGGCCTCCTTGCGCGCGGTCGAAGCGCAGCGAGACCTCGCCGAGCGCGCGCTGCAGAACTTGCAGCAAAAGCAGCTTCAGTTGCGCGAAGCGTTGTCCGAGCAGGTTGCGCAGGGCGAGCGGTTCCGAGCGACTTTGATGACCCAAATTCAAGAGATCGCAGGAATTTACCGCAGCACCTCTTGGCGAATCACGGCGCCTCTCAGGCGCGTGATGACATTATTTCGGCGAGTCATCGGTCGCTGAACGGCTGAACGCCAAAACTTCCCAGCTATCTAATCGAGACGACGGCTACGACCTGACAACCGGTCCAACAGCCGAAGGCAGCAGAAAGTCCTCCTTGAATCCAGGACGAAAGTGGGGCCGGTAGTAATCGAGGTGAACCTCAAGTTGCCCACAAAAATTCCGGCGCTGCTCCGCTGATATCTGGCTAAAGGGTGGAAACCAGCTCGGGTTCTCGTCCCAAAGCCGATAGAGATCCGCAATTAGGGTTTCCCGGCTGCGGGGGTCAGTTTCGATCCGATTCGTCAACCGCAAGACTTCCGTAAGCGCGGCCGGCAGGGTGCGATTGGCGTCGTCGAGCGCGCAATGGAAATCGAACCCAGTCGGATCGTCGATCCCCAGCATATCCAGGAAATCCAGGAAAAGGCTATGGCCCTTCCACTGCTCGCGATCGTACGGCGCGAGGACTAACTTACCGATTTGGGAATCGATCCATCTCTTCAGGACTTCGCGATAGGTTGGGTCATAGAGAAGCGCGCTTTCGGCGAACTTTTCTTGCCAACGCTTCACCGGCGACCGCACAAGCTCGTCGTAAGCGGACAGGATAAGCTCATCCGGCCGGCGCAAATAGGCCAGGAATTCGACCGATTGTTCTTCCAGGGCGGAGCGCAGGACATCCACGTCGCTGTAGCCCTCGCAAAACACCTCGGAGCTGATTAATACTGTGTGGCATTCGTTATCGACGGCGTCCCTCAGCAGACGCTCGATCCTGGTTGTTGCAAGGGCCACGTTGTAATCGGGATGAGCCTTGTTCAATGAATTTGCTAATGGGGAATGACTGAGAGGCCATTTCTCCTCGGTCTGATAGAGGAAACCTAGTCGCTTTAGCGTGCTTGCGTTGCGCTTTAGGAATGCCTGAAGCGCCGAGCTTCCTGTCTTGTGAACGCCAATGTGAATAAGGACCCGCATCGACTCCAATCCTCCCGCCAGGAACTGGAATGCGCCGCATCGATCGCACGGATCTGCACTGGCTTTTCCGAGCTCGGTCAGATCCGATTGCAACTTGCAGCCTCGGTATAAAAGCTAGAATATGATCGGCTGCCGTGCAACAGCTTAGCACATTCGGCCGGCTACCGGCTGCGGTCGACGATCGCGTCGCTGAACTCGGCCACGACGCCGGGAGTGTGATCGCGAAGGCGAGGAATCTCGACACCCAGATTCACCCCACTCGGCGATAAGGCAGCCCCCTTTTTGACCTGTTACGGGCGAGCCTATCTCGTCGCCCGAATTGCCGGAATATTCCCACGGTTCGAGGTGTTCGGTCAGACCAGTATGGTTGAGGCCCCGCGATTGAGTGCCGAGCTTTCATGAATGGAGCGCTGCCGCCGGTCCGCCACCGGCCCTGTCGGCAAAATGTCCCCATACACCGCGGCGCGCGCTAATATTTCGATGGTTTACAGGGCATAATATCAACATGGTACCCACCCCCCAAGGTTATGGCGGACGGATAGTGCTGAACGACCTCAGTCGACAGACGGAGATCATGGCTGACGTGCTCGGCGCCGCGATCCGACGCGTGGTGGAGCGCGGCTGGTATATTCTCGGTCCTGAGAACGAGGCCTTCGAAGCGGCCTTCGCCAATTATTGCGGGGTACCGCACGCCGTGGGCGTTGCGAGCGGGACCGATGCCATCGAGCTTGCCCTGCGCGCGACGGGAGTGCACAGGGGCGATGCTGTTGCCACAGTGGCGAATGCTGGCTTCTATGCCACCGCGGCTTTGCTTGCCATCGGCGCCGAGCCGCTTTTCGTCGACATTGATGGCGAAACGCAATTGATGAGTGCCGACGCGCTCGACGGCCTGCTTGACAGGGCGTCGGTGCGCTGCGTGATCGTCACGCACCTTTATGGTCTTCTCGCCGACATGAACTCGATCCTCGCAATCTGCGCCGCACGACAGATCCCGGTCATCGAGGATTGCGCCCAGGCCCATGGTGCGAGCCGTAACGGGCAAAGGGCCGGGAGCTTCGGGTTGGCTGGCTGTTTCAGCTTCTATCCGACCAAGAATTTGGGTGCGCTCGGCGACGGCGGCGCCGTGGTCACGCGCGATGAGGGCGTTGCACGCCGTGTCTCGGCGCTGCGGCAATATGGCTGGAAGGAGAAGTACCGCGTAGTGCATCTCGGCGGGCGCAACAGTCGTCTCGACGAAATCCAGGCAGCCATCTTGAGTGCGAAGCTCCCTCATTTGGATGCGTGGAATTGGGCGCGGCGCGATATTGCGCGTCGCTACAGCACCGAAATTGCACATCCTAGGATCAACTGTCCTCCCGCTCCCGGCGAGGATCATGTCGCGCATCTCTATGTCGTCCGCGCCGGCGACCGCGACGATCTTCGGCGGCACCTCAAGGCCAGGAGCATAGCCTCGGAAATCCACTATCCCATCCCCGATCATCGCCAGCCTTGTTTTTCGGGCACGCCGATCGCCGCCGATCTTCCGCAAACCGACCGCGCGGTCGCAGAGGTGCTCACTTTGCCTTGCTTCCCGGAGATGACGGGCGTGGAAGTGGATGCGGTCATCGATGCCCTCAACAATTGGTGAGCTCGTGTATTCCGTCATCATCCCCGTCTACCGCAATCAGGAGTCACTGCCCGAGCTCGTCGAGCAACTGAACGAAACCGACCGTGCCGTGCGGGAGCGGTATGGGATGCAGCTTGAAGCCATCTTTGTCGTCGACGCGAGTCCTGACGACAGCCATGCTACGCTCGAGAGACTTTTGCCGCAGGCGCGATTCAGATCGAAGCTGCTCCTGCATGCCCGCAATTTCGGATCCTTCTTTGCTGTCCGCACCGGCCTCCAGGCGGGGACCGGGCCCTATTACGGGATGATCGCCGCCGATCTCCAGGAGTCCCCCGATCTGCTCATCGCTTTCCTGACCCCCCTCGTCAGCGACGAATGCGACATCGTCATCGGCGTGCGCAGCACGCGGGAGGATCCACGCGCATCGCAAATATGGTCGTCATTGTTCTGGAGCCTCTATCGCACCTTCGTCATGCCCGAGATCCCGGCCGGCGGAGTCGACCTTTTCGGTTGCAACGAGCAGGTCCGGAACGAGCTCCTAAAGCTCGAGGAGGCGAATAGCTCCCTCCTTGGGCTGGTCTTTTGGCTTGGATTCCGGCGCAAGGAAGTTGCCTATGAGCGGCGCGCACGCCGGCACGGCAAGAGCGCCTGGACTCTCCGCAAGAAGGTCAAATATCTTGTCGACAGCATTTTTGCCTTTACCGGCCTGCCCATCCGGCTCGTCACCCTAATCGGTATTCTCGGTGTCGCCATCTCGGTGGGTTTCGGCATTTTCGTATTGGTCGCCCGATTGCTCGGCACGATTGCCGCCCCCGGTTATGCGACAATGATTATAATGATCATGTTCTTCGGCGCCCTCAACCTGACGGCAATCGGCGTCGTGGGCGCCTATGTGTATCGCAGCTACGAGAATACCAAGCGTCGGCCTCTGGCCATTGTCCGTCAGGCGAGGACATTCACGGGTGCGGACAAGGGTTCTACCGACTTGAAACTGACCGAGCACACGGGATGACGCGTTCCTTCACGCATGAGCAAGCGCTCTGCGAGACCTCACAAGTCGGATCGGGAACCCGCATTCATGCCTTTGCACATGTGCTGCCGGGAGCCCGCATTGGCCAAGACTGCAATATCTGCGATCATGTGTTCATCGAGAACGATGTCGTCGTCGGGGACCGCGTCACGATCAAATGCGGCGTTCAGCTATGGGATGGGATCACGATCGAAGACGATGTCTTTGTCGGCCCCAACGCTACGTTCACCAATGATCGTTTTCCCCGCAGCAAGGTCTACCCCGACAGCTTCCAACGCACGATTATTCGCCAAGGGGCGTCGATCGGTGCCAATGCAACGATACTCCCTGGTCTCGAGATTGGGGCAGGAGCGATGGTGGGCGCGGGAGCCGTGGTGACCCACTCAGTTCCGCCCCATGCCATCGCTGTCGGCAATCCCGCGCGGATCATCGGATATGTCGACGCGAAAAAACATGACGGGGCCCTGGAAATCGAACCCAAAAAAGGAAGGACGGTGGGTGTCACTCCGACGGGGGTACCGGGCGTCGAAATCTATCACTTCCCATGGATCAAGGACATGCGCGGCGACCTAACAGTCGCCGAATTCGAGAAGGATCTTCCCTTCCGTCCCAAACGATACTTCATGGTTTTCGGAGTGCCTTCTCGCGAGGTTCGCGGTGAGCACGCCCACAAATCCTGTCACCAGTTCCTCATTTGCGCGCATGGATCTTGTAGCGTGCTCATTGATAATGGGACGACGCGGCGAGAAGTTTCTCTAGACAATCCGACAGTGGGAATTCATATCCCGCCTCTGGTTTGGGGTACACAATACAAGTACTCGCCGGACGCGGTCCTAATCGTATTCGCGTCTGAGCGGTATGACCCCACAGATTACATCCGGGAATATCACGATTTCCGACGATATATCGACAACCCCTCAAGACCGTCATGAAGGCCGCACAATTTTCAAATTTTGTCATCATCGGCGTTGTTAATACGGGTTTGACCTATGGGATTTTTCTCATCCTCCAAGGCTATGTACATTATTCACTCGCCTATACGGTGGCGTTCGTGGTCGGGATTGCCCTGTCCTACCTGCTCAATGTGCTGTTCGTATTCAAGGGAGGGCACAGCGCTGGCGCAGCACTCAAGTTCCCGTTCATTTATCTAATCCAGTACGTCTACGGTTCGATCCTACTCGCGCTGTTGGTCGAGGTCTTTACGTTGCCCAAGGCAATCGCGATGCTCGTCGTGACCACGACAAGCGCCCTATTGACCTTCGTTCTGATGAGGCGTGTCTTCGAATCCTCGCGTCCACACAACAACTTTTGAGCCATGCACCATATCGCGGCGGATGCGAAGCAATTTGGTTGCGCCAACCGAGGTCTGCTGATTTGGGTTGGGGTGGCAGCCATGCTATCTTACGGCTTTGCCGCCACCAACTTTTCGCTGTCGATCGATGAGGAAGTTCATCTCCTCTACAATCTGAACTCCGCTTGGACAGAGCAGGGCCGCTGGGGGATCACACTCACAAATTTCATCCTGCGAACAACTTTCCCGTTGCCATTCTTTAATCCGCTGCTTGCGGTGATCCTCTTATGCGTCACGGCACTGGTTTGGTGCTTCGTCTTTAGCCGGGTCACGAATGGGAAGCTGGCGGCCTCGCCTTGGCTGAAGCTATTTGCGGTGTCGTACGTCACGCTGCCGTGCAATGCGTACTTTCTGTCTTTCAACACATATAATGTCGATCTCGCGCTTGGCTGTCTGTTCACGGCGGCGTTTACCCTCTTCGCATTCTCGTGGGCCATCGAGCGGTATGGCTGGACAAACCTTGTCGTTGCATCGTTGTGCGCGATGATGGCCATCGCTCTTTATCAATCCTTCCTCTTCGTTTGCGCTACAGGGGTGTTGGTCGCTTTCTTGCTCTATTTAGAGACCCTTCCCTCCCCCGATCGGCCCGCGGGCGCCACGCCGTTCCGCACGTTGTCTTATTTCTTCCTTCCCCTGGTTACGGGTTACGCGCTCTATTGGATCGTCGATGCGATCGTGGCCCCCGTCAAATCCTATGTCGATACCTTCTTCAATTGGGGTACGCTCGACACGAGCTTCATTTTAGGCTGGTTGTGGAGTGCGATCGTCGCGCTTTTTCGTGGCCAGGGTTTTCTCGGCGGCCAGATGGTGCTTCCCCTCATCGCGGCCGGCACGGTCGCCTTGGCGATTTTTATCTGGCGGGCGGTTCGATGCGGAGAGGTCATCCAGCTTCTCCTGTTTCTCGGGATCCTTCTTTCACCCTTTTTCCTTTGGTTTGCATTGGGCACACCAATGCCACGCCGAACCCAGCACGTCCTCCCGCTCGCCTACAGCGCGATCATTCTCATTCTCGCGCTCAAGCTCCGATTTCAGGACCGTTGGCGCGTCTTGGCAGCCGTCATCACCGTCTTGGTCATCATCTGGAATGGTCAGGCCAATACGCGGATCTTTCTCTCCGAGTATCTTTCCTTCAAGCGCGACGAAAATATCGCCAATGACATTGCCTCGCGACTGTCTCAAGCCGGATGGACCGGCACTTCGGCACCACTCGTTGTGATCGGGACCCATTCGACGACGCCCGCGCGATATCTCATGAAGTCCGAAACGATCGGGGGCTCCTTCTTCGAATGGGACAGTGGGTCACGCGCTCCCGGGTTTATGAGCGTGCTCGGATATCCCTTTGTCTCGCCCAACGCCGCGCAGCGTAAAACCGCGCTGGAGCTTTCCGCATCCTTGCCCGATTGGCCTCAGCCTGGATCGGTCCGCTTCGTCGACGGACTCGCAATTGTGAAAATGGGACCCCCAACTGCCAAGCAGCGCGAGGCTGCCTCCCCTTAGACGGCTGGCCTCCAGCCTAGAAACAGCCAGCGAGCAAACCGGGCCTCCCCGTGCGCTGGCGGGAGGCACGAGCCTGTGCAATACTATTGGTCAATCATCGAGGACCGTAATGACCATCGACATCGCCTACGTCGACACTATCGACGCCTGCCACCTGAAATGCCCCACTTGCGCCAGGGGGGTGCGGGCTATGGGTAACACGGCACGCAAGATGGGGATCGACCTGTACGAGCGAATTGTCGCGAAAATCATTGCGGAAGGCTATCGCAGGCTCGGCCTCTTTAGTTGGACGGAGCCCTTCCTAAATCGAGATCTTCAGGATTACGTGGCGATAGCAAAGCGCCGCGGGCTCATCTGCGAACTTGCGAGCACGTTCTCCCTCCGCCACATCGATAATTTGGAAGCTACCTTGGCAGCGGGCGTGGATCTGATCAGAGTGTCATTTTCCGGCTTCTCGCAGGCAATCTACGAAGTCAACCACGTCGGCGGCAACGTTGACTTCGCGTTACGTAACCTCGAGTTGACGCGCCGCATTCTCGACAAGGGGCTTTCCACCACAATACTGGTGCGATTTATCGAGTTCGACTACAACTCTGACGAGATCGCACAACTTCGAGAATTCGCTGAAGAGTTGCGCTTTCAGTTCGAGGTGATCGATGGCGTATCTCACCCTCTGTCGAGCTATACACGCGAGCGGACGGAAGATGCCCTAAAGCAGGAAATTGGCGCTAGTGGTAGTGCCCAAGCGCCGGAAATGTCGGGCGGAGTGTGTTCATTATCGTTCGACCAGATGACTATCGACTGCGAAGGTGACGCCTATTTGTGCTGCGCTTTTCCCAATTTTGAATCGTTGAAGATCGGCCCCTACCTTCAGCTCTCCGCAGAAGAATTGCTGCTTCGAAAATACACGCATCCCTTCTGTCGCGTTTGCACCATGCCGCGGCGTCAAGCGACGGCCGAAGATCAAGCCAGGCTCGTCAGAGCTGTTTGTTCTCGCTTAAGACGGACAGACGATTCAGTGTCTTCGCTAACGCCGCATGAGTGCGTCGCCTAAGGCGCAATTCTCAAGCTTGATTCTGGCGCCTTTGTGCGGCACCTCTGGCGGCCACAGCCTCCCCGAAGGCCTAGCGCAACAAATTGTATTTCAGGATGCAATAGATCGCGCGTACGCCGTCCTTCCAATTGATCTTCTTTCCTTCCGCGTAAGTGCGCCCGTGATAGGAAATGCCGACCTCATAAATGCGCACGCGAAGACGGGCGACCTTTGCCGTGATCTCCGGCTCGACGCCGAAGCGGTTCTCCTCAATGGTAATGGCTTGAATCACCTCGCGCCGGAACAGCTTGTAGCCCGCCTCGATATCGGTGAGATTGAGATTGGTGAGCATATTCGACAGGAGCGTGATCACGCCATTGCCGAAACGGTGCCAGAAATAAAGCACCCGATGGGGGCCCATGCCAAGGAAGCGGGAACCGAACACGACGTCGGCCCGGCCGGCGAGTATGGGTTCGATCAACTGCTCATATTCGTTCGGATCGTATTCGAGGTCGGCATCCTGAATGACCAGCACGTCTCCGGTTGCCGCCACGATGCCGGCACGCAAGGCGGCCCCCTTCCCCTCATTCCTGTCCAGATAGATCACGCGGTCGATGCCGGGGATGTCACTGCGCTCGAGCAATTGCCGCGTGCCGTCGGTCGAACCGTCGTCCACGACGATGATCTCCTTGGGCTGATAGGGCGACTCTCTTACCCTCTGCATCAGGGTCGCGAGCGTATTGACCTCGTTGAAACAGGGGACGACCACCGAGAGCTTCACGACGCGAACTCGCGCCGAAAGTAGTCGATCGTCGCCTGCAACCCATCCTCAATTCCGACTTTGGGCGTCCAGCCAAGGTGTTGCTGCGCAAGCGTGATATCGGGGCAGCGTTGCTTGGGGTCGTCGCAGGGCAGCGGCTCGAAGACGATTTTGGAGCGGCTGCCCGTGAGCTTGATGATGCGCTCGGCGAGCTCGATCACCGTTGATTCAAACGGGTTGCCGAGATTTATGGGCCCGAGCAGAGCCGGGTCGCTCTCCATAAGGCCAACCAACGCTCGGATCATGTCGTCGACATAGCAGAAGCTGCGCGTCTGCATGCCGTCGCCGAACACCGTGAGAGGTTCTCCGCGTAACGCCTGAACGATGAAGTTGCTGACGACGCGGCCGTCATTGGGAAGCATGCGCGGCCCGTAGGTATTAAAGATGCGGGCTACCTTAATCTCGAGACGATGTTGGCGATGGTAATCGAAGAACAGAGTCTCGGCGCAGCGCTTGCCTTCGTCATAGCAAGCCCGCGGGCCAATCGGGTTGACATTGCCCCAATAGCTCTCGCGTTGCGGGCGGACGAGTGGGTCGCCGTAAACCTCAGAGGTCGAGGCTTGCAAGATGCGCGCGTGCACGCGCTTAGCGAGGCCGAGCATGTTGATGGCGCCATGCACGCTCGCCTTCGTGGTCTGAACCGGATCGCGTTGATAGTGGATCGGCGAGGCTGGGCAGGCGAGGTTGTAAATTTGTCCCACCTCGACGTAGAGCGGAAAACAAACGTCATGGCGGAGCGCCTCGAAGCGCGGGTTTTCCAGGATCGCGGCGATGTTGCGTCGGGAGCTCGTAAAATAATTGTCGACGCTGACGACCTCGTGCCCATCCTTGAGTAGCCGCTCGCAAAGATGCGAGCCTAGGAAGCCCGCGCCGCCGGTCACCAAAATGGTCATGCCTCCCCCCTCGCCCTACCCGGCCCTATGCCTTTCAGCTGGAGCAGAGCGGCGGCGGAAAATACCGCCCCCGAAACAAGCATGAAATAGGCTGGCGCCATATAGTGAACTGTCAATGCCGGCAATGAGGTCGCGGCGACTAGAAGCAGAAATCCGGCGCGCAAGAGAACGAGGAGCCAGGAGACACAAGCCATCACATAGCAGGGATTGCCGAATGCCCTGCCCGGGCAAGTGACGGTGACAATGATAAAGGCAAGCGCTCCGAGCAACAGGACCGGAAGAAACAGATCATCGTAGGCATGAAAAATCCCCACGCGAATGCGTTGGGCGCTCGCCTCGGCCGGGGTGCGATCGTAGGACATGCCGGCGAACGCTAGAATTTGGTCGATGTGGACTCTCCCCTTGCCGAGCGCAAAGTCCGTCTGCCCGCCGTTGAGACCGGCGAAGGACTTGGTCACCATCTCGCCGTCTGCGTCGCGCAGCTCCAGCACGCATTCGTCATTGCACTCGACGCTCACCACATAGCGCTGCCGCGACGCAAGACTGTCGCTGAAATGGCGGGCAATGTCGGAGCTTTCCTTGCGGTCCACGCGGGCATCGGCAACCGATCCATCGGCTCGCTTCACCGCGATCGAAAGCCATTCCGACCCGGCGCGGTAATACCAGCCGGAAATCACATAGGGTAAGGGTTCGCGCGCCAAAGCTGCCGGCCGCGTATGCAACGGATAGTGCAAGAAGCGCAAGGCTGCCGCCAAATTCTCTATGGATCCGTCGCTCGCACCCGGATCGACTGAATGGTCGGGGAGGAAGAGAAGCTTGAGCGTTTCGGCGGAATGGTCCCAGAGGCTTCCAGTCAACTGTTGCACGCTCAACGGCGGCATTTCCGGGATCGGTTGCGGCACACATCGGAGCGCGCCGCGGGCGCATGCCGCCTCAACCTCGTCGGCAAGGCTGCCGAAAAAGGCCGAGGACTCGGCCGGTGAGGAAAAATGGCCGGCTCGTGCCGCGGCATCGCGCAGAGCCCACATGAACCAGCCGGAACTGATTTCGCCGCAGCTGCCCGGATATATTGGACAACCGAATTGCTCCCAGCTCCTGCCAGGTCCCTCGAAATACGTCTCGAGCGAGGCGAAGGCAGGGCTCACAGCGGAAACAAGCCGCATTGCCTCGTGGGTAATCGACACGTAGGGCTTGGTGCCGCCTGAGCGCACACTATCGAGGGCGCCCAGCGCGCGCCGGAAATTTGCTTCCTTGAAATCCACGCCCACGAATGTGCCGTAGGTCCAGGCGTTGACCGCGCGAAAGGCGATCTGCGTGGCGGCGAACACCGCAAGCACGATCGCTATCGTGCCGACAATGGCGAGAAAGCGTTGCCGGCGATAGGCTTGGATGCTCGCAGCGACCGCCAGGACGCCGAGTGCCGGGAGGATCCATACTCCTTCCTCGCGCGTCAGCCAGAACCAGCCAAGGACCGCGCCCGCGAAGAAGGCGGCCACCACCCTTCCCTTCCTCCCGTCTCCGAACAGAGCCCAGGCCATTGCTGCGAGCAGGATGAGAAGCTGGTCGAAATAAACGCGATCACGCAGGACGCGAAGGAGCGGGGTGCTCAAGGAAACGGGCTGCCACAGGAGCAGTGTGAACAAGAGTGCCGACAAGAGCCACGACCGCATGAACCGGTGGGCGACGATAACGAAAGCGCTAACCGCCGCGCAGTGAAACAGCGCCTGGGAAAAACCGATCGGAGTGCCAAGCCAGTTATTGACGGCGAGAAAGGCGGGGTAGCCAGGTCCCTTCATCAAAGTGAACTGGCTGAATGGGCCGAGCCACCTTCCCTCGGCAAGGTAGCGCCCCAAGGAAATGTAAAGACCGTCATCGTGCTGCGCGCCAGCGAGGACATTCAGGGGCGTATGCGTGGCGACGAAGAGATATAATAGGATAAGGCAAGTCGCATAAAGGCAGAAAAGTTTGCCGGGCAAAGGCGCCTCGCTGAAGGGTCCGGGAGGCCTAGCGGATGCAAGCAATGCAAGCTTACCTTGATTTCGAGACGCGTTCCGACTAGTGCCTTGAGGGCACTTTTTTTCTAGACTATGCTGAAGCAACAACACCCCCCAACGGTGAACAATTAGCACGGCGTCCGGCAACGCGTGAAGCGCCATGAAAGACCCGACGTCGCACTTGCCTAATGGGATCGATCAGGCCGCAAAGGATCGGGAGCTTAGGGTTGCGTCGCGTCCCGGCTCCGGGGCGCGGCGTTTGTTGCGCGACGCGCTCAATTTTCTCTGGTGGTCGATTACGCTGCGGCTGCCGAGCAAGCTCAAGGAGCGGCGCGCTTTAGACGAGTTTTTCGATCCGGCTTGGTATCTCAGGACCTATCCGGACGTGGCGATGGCCGGGCTAGATCCCTGTTCCCACTATCTATCGCACGGGGCAACCGAGGGGCGCGACCCTGGTCCCAATTTCAGTACCTGGGGCTATGTCTCGCGCTATCCCGACGTGACCGCGCTCGGGCTGAACCCACTGTTGCACTATATCCGCGTCGGAAGGGCAGAACGGCGTGCGATCGCGCCTGCGGGAACGCTCGACATTGACTACCTCGCATGGATCGATCGCTACGATGCGCGCACCGATCCGACCCTCGACGATCTGCGGCGGCAGGGCGCGGAACTTACCTGCCGGCCCAAAATCTCCATTCTGATGGCAGCCTCCGACCCCTCCAAAGCTCGGCTGCGGGAGACGATCGACAGCGTTCTGGCGCAGACTTACGCCAATTGGGAGCTTTGCATCGCCGATAATTGTTCCACCAAACCCCATGTTGCCGAGATTCTGCGCGGCTACGCGAAGGCCGATCCGCGGATCAAAAACGTAGCTCTTCCAAACAAGGTGGGCGTCGCGCTCGCCCTGAACGCGGCCCTGGCGCCCGCCACCGGCGAATGGGTCACAACGCTCGACGACCAGGATGTTTTGGCGCCGCACGCGCTGTTCCACGTCGCGAAGGCGATCAGTGAGCATCCGAATGTTCGGCTCATCTATTCGGACGAGGACAGGATCGACGCGACGGGCTCTCGCCACAGTCCCTTTTTCAAACCCGATTTTTCGCCGGAGCTGTTCCACTCGCAGAACTACCTCGATCATCTTACCGTCTATCGTGCCGATGATGTGCGCGAGGCGGGCGGCTGGCGCGCAGAGTTCGAGGGAGCGCAAGACTACGATCTAAACCTCCGATTGAGCGAGCGTGTCGGGGCAAGTGCGATTCGTCATATCCCGCAGATTCTTTATCACCGACGCGCGGCTGTAGGCTCGACATCTGTTTCCAGGAATAACGGCGTCGCCTATGAAGCGGGGCTTCGTGCCCTAAAGGAGCATGTCGGACGTCTCGGATTGGCGGCACGAGTCGAGGAGCTTTCCGATGTGCCGTGTTACCGAGTGCGGTTTGCCCTTCCCGTCCCCCATCCGCTCGTCTCGATCATCATTCCCACTCGCGATCAAGCGGATCTGCTCGCCCAGTGCATTAGCAGCATCCTCAACGCCACGACCTACGAGCCAATCGAGATCCTCATCGTCGACAATGGCTCGACAGAAGAGAAGACGCTTTCCTATTTCGCGATGGCAACAGAAGATCCGCGCGTCCGAATCCTGCCCTATCCCCACCCTTTCAACTTTGCAGCCATCAATAACTTCGCCGCTCGGACCGCCAGAGGCGACATCCTTGCCTTCGTGAAC
Source organism: uncultured Alphaproteobacteria bacterium (assembly GCA_963820115.1). Taxonomy (GTDB): domain Bacteria; phylum Pseudomonadota; class Alphaproteobacteria; order Rhizobiales; family Methyloligellaceae; genus Methyloceanibacter. The sequence goes on along the minus strand of CAWFYP010000002.1, from coordinate 1,272,209 downwards.
AATGACGTCGAGGTCATAGCGCTCGGTTGGCTTACCGAGATGGTGGCCTGGGCGGCAAGGGAGGAGATCGGCTGCGTGGGCGCCAAGCTCTATTATCCCGACGATACGATTCAACATGCCGGCGTCATTTTGGGAATCGGCGGCGCTGCCGGTCATTCGCACAAGCATTACCCGCGCGATCACCCGGGCTATTTCTGCAGATTGAAGGTGCCGCAAACGATCTCGGCGGTGACAGGCGCCTGTCTTGCGGTTCGCAAGCAGCTGTTCTTTGAGGTGGGGGGCTTCGATGAGAGGCTTTGCGTCGCCTTCAACGACGTGGACCTTTGCCTAAAGGTGCAAGCGGCAGGTCACCGTAATGTGTGGACACCCTTCGCCGAGCTCTATCATCATGAGAGCATCACGCGTGGCTATGACGACACGCCGGAGAAGAATCAGCGCTTCTGGAATGAACGGCGTTTCATACAACAAAAATGGGGTGAGGCGCTGCAACGGGATCCATTTTACTCTCCGCATTTGACGCAGGAGCGGGAGGACTTTTCCATCCGATGCGAGAGGTTAGCACCGCCGCGGGGCGCGTCCTCATTTCGTCGGCAAAACTAATCTCTCATGCGGTGCGGCCGGTTCGCCGAAGTGCGAAGACCGGACGAGGTCCTCAAGTGAGGCGTGGTGTTTTTCCCCGTCGACTCTATAGTCCGAGCCCCTAGACGGCGAATGCGTGCCGTCTCGTGAAAACCGGGCGGCACCCTAGCCTCCCCATAGAACTCGCCTCGCGATGACCCCAGATCAGCGTTCCATACCCCTCTCCTCGGCCGCGCCCGTTCAAACTCCACGCTTCGAGTGGCTGCAGGTAAAGCTGCATTGGTTGTTCCTAATCTATGCGGTTCCCGCGGTTTTCTTTCTATCCATTGCGATGCCGCCGTTTCAGGTCGCCGACGAGCTCGCCCATATGCTGCGCGCCGATCAGATCACCTTCGGCAGTTTGGTTTCGCATCGCTTCGGCGGCCGGGTGCATGTCGATCTCGTGACCTTCGGCGAGATGTACCAGCCCATGTGGTTTCATCGGGACGTAAAGCAGACGGTTGATCTCGCGCGAAGGGCCGGGTCCATCGCGTGGTCGCGCCAGAAGAAAATCGAGAATTTTCAGAACACGGCGCAATATGGGCCCTTCCTCTATGCCCCGCAGGCCGCGGGAATGTTGATTGCCAAGTGGGCGAAGCCATCTTTCGCGCGGAGCCTGCTCCTTGCCCGCCTGCTCAACGGCATGGCTGCTTGCGCGCTCGGTTTCTTTGCCTTGCTGAATTGCCGGCGGGGTCGGGCCCTCATGTTCGCGACACTGCTCTTGCCCATGACGCTGTCGGAGTTCGGTTCGGCTTCACAGGATGCGCTGATGATCGGCCTGTCGCTGTTGACGATTGCAGTTGCCTCCCGCATCCTGAGCGAGGGGCGCCCGGCCGGCCTCGGCGAGTTCGCGCTATTCGCCGCCACCCTTGTGGCGACGACGCTCGCACGGCCGTCGCAAATCGCGCTTTCTCTGCTTAGTCCCATCTTCGTCGCCCAGCACGATCCGCGCTGGCGGGGGAAGGCCGCGATCGCGGTTATCAGCTTGGCTGTGATCATTGCCTGGTTTGTTCTCCTGCGCTCGTTGTTGCCGCCCGTGCCAGCGGACCTTTCCGTCTCCGCCCAGTTCCATTATCTGCTGAGCAATCCTTTCGCGCTGCCAACCGTCATGCTGCAAAGCTTCGCGTCTCAGGGGTGGTTTCTCGCGGGTTCGGTAATCGGACGCCTGGGGTGGCTGGACACGCCGCTGCCGGATTGGTTCCTGGAGCTTGGCTGCCTCGGGCTGCTGCTGGCGCTCATCGCGCCCGGCAATCGGGGCAGCGCCCTACTCCCCGGCCTTGTCGGCGCGGCGACCGTGCTCGCCCTGCTGACGGCGACCTGTTTTGCCCTCTATTTGTCGTGGACGCCGGTGGCCTATGCGACGATCAACGGGTTGCAGGGCCGCTATATTCTGCCCGTCCTACCGCTGCTCGGCTGGGCCATTCCTGCTTATGGGCCGCGGCTCGAATGCGCCTTGATGCCAGCTTGGGCTTTCGTCGTGGCCTTTCCTATCGTCACGCTCGCCACGCTGCCGCCCACCATCATGGAGCGCTACTATGGCAGCTGGGAAGTGATGACCGCGGCGGTGAAGGCGCTATATCTGCCGTGAGCCCATTCGCACAACGAAAGCTCGCCCAGCGACAATCGCGTGCCGAATGGCGCGCCAAAGCTCGCTTCTTTCACGACGAGGAGACGCGTTATCTTCGTTTTCTCATTCCACCGGGCCAGCGGGTGCTGGAGCTCGGCTGCGGGGCCGGCCACACGCTCGCCGCACTCGAGCCGAGCCGTGGCGTGGGACTGGACCGCAACCCGGCCGTCATCGAGGAGGGACGGAAGGCCTTCCCGCAACTTGAGCTGCACGCAAGCGACATTGAAGACGAGACGGCGCTCGCAGCGATCGAGGGCAAATTCGATTTCATCCTGCTCGTCGACACGCTCGGCGTGGTCAAGGATTGCCAGGCGCTGCTCGAAAGACTGCATCGCTTCTGTACCGCCGAGACACGGCTAGTTCTCGTCTATTATTCCCACCTCTGGGACCCGCTGCTGCGGCTCGCCGAGGCGGTCGGTTGGAAGATGCAGGAGGGGCAGCGAAACATTTTCTCCCCCTCCGATCTCCGGGCGATCGCCAGCCTTGCCGATTTCGATCCGATCATGTCGGAGCGGCGGATGCTGTCGCCAGCGCGACTCCTGGGTTTGGGGCGTATCGTCAATCGCTTTGTCGCCCCCTTGCCGTTGATCCGGGCCTTCGCGCTCCGCCATTACACGGTCTGCCGGTCGCTACGAAGCCTTGGCGTGCCGCCTCAATCGCTCACGGTGGTCGTGCCTGCCCGCAACGAGAAGGGCAATATCGAGCCGGCCGTCCGGCGGATCCCTCCGCTTTGCGACGAGCTAGAAATCATCCTCATCGAAGGGCACAGCACGGACGGAACGCTCGAGGAAATGAAGCGTGTGCAAGCGGCCTATCCGGACCGGGACATCAAAGTGATGACGCAGCCCGGCAGGGGCAAAGCCGATGCGGTATTTACGGCGTTCGACGCGGCGCGCGGCGACGCGCTCGTCATTCTCGACGCCGACCTCACCGTGCCGCCGGAGCAACTCCCCAAATTCTGGGAGGCCCTCCGCTCCGGCCGCGGCGAGTTCATCAACGGGACCCGCCTCATCTATCCCAAGGAGCGGGGCGCGATGCGGTTCATCAATCTCATGGGTAACAGATTGTTCTCGCTTATATTTTCCTGGCTGTTGAACCAACGCTATACGGACACGCTGTGCGGCACGAAGGCACTACGGCGGAGCCATTATCACAGGCTCAAGGCCGAGCATGCCTTCTTCGGCGATTTCGACCCGTTCGGCGACTTTCACCTCATTTTCGGAGCGGCCAAACTCAATCTGAAGACCGTCGAGATTCCGATCCGCTACGGCGCGCGGGTCTATGGACAGACCAACATCTCGCGCTTTCGCGACGGCTTCCTGCTTCTCAAGATGGTGCGCTTCGCCTACCTGCGGATGAAGGCGATATGAGCGGCGACATGGCGGCGCTCCCGGCCGAAACCCCTCTATCGCTCTTCGCCAGCGTCCGACGAACTCTACTGCACCCAGTGTTCCTGTTGTGCCTGCTCGCCGCGCTCAGTGTCGTCGCTTACATGATGCTGCGAGGCCACAATACGCGGCCGATCGGATCGGATGGATTTGGCTATTACCTGCCGCTACCGGCGACCTTCATCTACCGCGATCTCAGTCTGTCCTTCTTGAATGACCCAGATCGCGCGCCCGAGATAATCGCGCAATACCGGTTCAAGGACGGACATTTTCAGGGACTCGCACCGGTCGGCGACGGCTATCGCGATAAATACGCCTTAGGCACGGCGGTGATGCAGCTCCCCTTTTTCTTGGCGGCGCTCTCTTATGCATCGTTGACCCATGCCCATGTCAGCGGCTTTGAATTGGCGTTCCAGCTGGCCATGTCCTTTTCCGGAGCGTTCTACCTTGCGCTCGGCTGCACGCTCTCCTATTTGGCGGCACGGCTGCGCTACAGCCCAGTCGCGTCCGCTCTAGCCGTCGCCTTCGCCCTGCTCGCCACCAACCTCCTTTATTACGGATCGTTCGAAGGCTCATTCTCCCATGTCTATGGCTTCTGCCTGATCTCGGGCCTCCTCTATCTCACGATCCGACGCACCGAGCTCGGAGGCCCGCCTCGTCTTTGGGAGTTCGCGCTGTTCGGCTTCCTTGCGGGGGTCGCCGTCATGGTGCGCCCGACCAATGCCGTCGCCGCCCTGCTCTTCATCCCCTTCGTGCGGAACGCCGACGGCCGTCGGATCGCGGCCGGAGCACTACTCGGCTTTGCCGCATCAGCCGTCGGGGCGCTGCCGCAGATGCTCCTTTGGTACGAGACCACCGGCCACCTGATTTTTTACAGCTATGGCGGCGAGGGCTTTCGCTTTCTCGAGCCGCAAATTGGCAGCTATTTGATCGCCGTAAAGAAGGGGGTGTTCTTCTGGCACCCGGCCTATCTCTTGATGATCCTGGCACTGATTGCCCAGCTCGCTGTCCGCCGCTTCGAGACGTCGATCATGCTTCTGATCGTGGCGCTGAATATCTACCTCGGCGCCTCCTGGGGCGATCCCGGCTTCGGCGATTTATTCGGCTGCCGCCAGATCGTCGAGATGAATCCCCTGTTTATCTTGGCGACAGCCGCGGCAATCGATTGGCTCCCAACCGGAATTTGGCGGCGGGCGGCGGGCGTGCTCGGAGCAATGCTGATCGCGGCAAATCTGGTGCAGTTTCGCGGCTATATGGTCGGCGCTTTGCCGCACAACAATGCGACCCTCGACCGTTACATTGCGTTCTGGGCCGGCTGGGGACTTAATCGATGAGACGGCTTCGGCGATGTGCACCCGTTGAGGGAAACCGTATCGGGTTGGGCACCGGGCAGGTATAAATCTCGGTTGCAGATTTGGGGACTCGTTGAAAAGTGCAGTACTCTCGGCCGAGCGTTGTTTGGTTTGACGTCGGCGATCTGCTGGGCTGGCGCTCCCGTAACGTCACCGGCATCCAGCGGGTCATGGCCTCGATCGCGCTCGAGTTTCTACGGTTGCAGGCCGCGGGCGCGCCGATCCGATTTTGTCAGTTTATGATTGAGCTTGGCTTCGTTGAGGTTTCGAGCAAGACGGTTCAGACGGCCGTCGAGCGCCTTCTTGGGGAAGCCATCGAGCAGCAGAGCGACGCCAAGGCACCGGGTGGACAGGACCGCCCCGGCTCAAAGCCAAATCGGCGGCAACAACTCGTCGGCACGGCGAAGCGGGCCCTCGGGGGGTCCCTGCGTAACGTCTACCCCCCACTCTCGCGGTTGATGGAACCCCGCTCCTCCGAGACGCCGTCGTCAATCATTGCCCGCTTGCGCCGCTTGGGACGCAATGTTGAGCTCAGGATCCTGCGAAGAGCGCTACGGGCCGATAAAATATTTCGGGCCGAGGACGTTCTGCTTAATGTGGGGTCGAGCTGGCAACGGCGCGGTTATCCTGGCGCCCTCAATGCAATCAAGCACAAGCATGCTCTTCGTTATGTCGTTCTCATTCACGATTTGATTCCCTGGCGCGCGCCCCAATATTTCACCCCCGAGCTGACTGCCGAGTTCCTTGAGTGGGCGGAGAGCACCCTCCCGACCGCCGACCGGATCTTGACGACCTCCCAATCCACTCGGCGGGATTTCCTTGCCTTCAAAGAAGCCTTCGATATTCCGGAAAAGCCAATCAGCGTGGTTCGCCTCGGCCGCGAACGTCCCGCCAACCTGACGAACGCGCTCCCGAAAGAGTTGATGAAATCGCCGGCGGGGTTCGTTCTCTGTGTCGGTACGGTGGAAGTGAGAAAGAATCACCGACTTCTGATCGAGACTTGGCTAAAGCTGTTGCAGCGTCACGATCGTGACCACGTGCCGGCGTTGCTTTGGGTTGGGCGCGAGGGTTGGATGATCGATGACCTCCTCGCCGAAATCGATCGGAGCAATTTTATCGACGGCAAGTTGCTATGGCTCGGCCAGCAGGAGGGGTTGCCCGACAGTTCCTTGCATGGTCTCTATCGCGCCTGCCTATTCACAATGTTCCCAAGCCACTATGAGGGTTGGGGGTTACCGGTTTCCGAGAGCCTAGCCCACGGCAAGCTTTGCATTGCCTCGAGCGCAAGTTCCATCCCAGAAGTGGGCGGAGACCTCGTCGATTATCATGTGCCCGACGACCCGGATAAATGTCTCGCGCTAGCGGAGCGAGCAATTTTCGATCCTAGCTATCGAGCTGCGCGGGAAGAGCGCATACGACGAGAATTCACCATGCCGGATTGGGCCGAGTGCGCTCAGAACATCCTTGAGGCCTGCAGAATGGCCGTAGATTCTACATCGCGGCGCTGAGGCGTTCCTTGCTCATCTGCACCTGCTTGGCGATCCATGGATACGTCTTTTCGATGCCGCGGATGAGCGGCTCGGCCGGACGCCAGCCGAGTTCTTCGACGATCAGGTGGTTGTTAGAGTTTCGTCCCCGAACACCTAGCGGACCCCGAACGTGCTCAAATTGCACGTTCTTGTTTGCGACCCGTGCAATCATCTCGGCCAGTTCATTTATTGAGATCATTTCATCCGAGCCCACATTGAGCGCGTCCGCGCAATCGGACCGCATCAACCGAACGGTTCCCTCGAGACATTCGTCGATGTAGAGGAACGATCGCGTCTGCTCGCCGTCGCCCCAGATCTGAATCTTGCCGGATTCATTCGCCTCGGCCACCTTCCGACAAAGAGCAGCTGGTGCCTTTTCGCGGCCGCCGGTCCAAGTCCCCTCGGGTCCAAAGACGTTGTGATAGCGCGCGATGCGGACGACGAGGCCATGATTGCGAGCGTAGGCCATGTACAGGCGCTCGCTGAAAAGCTTCTCCCAGCCATATTCGCTGTCCGGAGCCGCAGGGTAGGCATCCGCTTCGGCCAGTCCCCGATTATTTGCATCGCGCTGGATATGCTCGGGATAGATGCAGGCGGAGGACGAGTAGAAAATCCTCTTGGAATCGCCTCGGCGACAGGCCTCCAGCATGTTGAGGTTGATTTGCGCCGAGTTGTGCATGACGTCGGCATCATTATCGCCAATGAATATAAATCCTGCTCCGCCCATATCGGCCGCCAGCTGATAGATCTCGTCGAACCGGCGGTCGACCGCGTCACAGCAGGTTTGCAAGTCCGTCAGGTCGCCTTGAATGAAATCGTCGGCCTGCGTTTCGCTGAACTCAGGGTATTTGAGATCAATCCCTCTCACCCAGAAGCCCTCACGCTTCAGGCGCTTGACGAGGTGGCTACCGATAAAGCCTCCCGCTCCACACACCAGGGCGTGCCTCATTCCTCCTCCGTCTCTACGACCCAACACCAATAACCGATTGCCTCGAATGCGGCTCTGCCATTGCCAGCCGGGTCAAGCCCGCACCGTCTTTTGGAATATTCCAACATCTCGCATTGTCGATCGGAAATCATCCAGAAAGGGGGCTACAGCGGATTGCGGCTGCAGTAATATCGCCTGCCGCAAGGGGTTTAGCTAGCCGATGAGGATCCTACACGTTATCCCCGACCATCACCCCGGGGGTGCCAGCCGAACGCTCGAGTATACCGCGCGTACGCTGATGGAGACGGGCGCGAAGCCGTCAATCCTCTCGCTGGGAGATGGCTCAGACCAACTGCGTCAAAGGCTATCGTCTCTCGGTGTTGCGTGGTCGGATGGATCGGATCTTGCCAAGGCGGACGTGGTGCTTGTTCACTTTTGGAATACCCCGGCCATGCAACGGTTCATACGGTCCGCGCACCCACCCATGCGGGTGGTCGTTTGGCTACAGGTGGAGGGACATACGCGGCCAAACGTGGTCACCCAAGAGCTGTGTGCCTTCGCCGACGTGCTCATGACCACCTCAAGCTCGACGCTGTCGCTCCCCGAAATAGAGACGCGACCCGCGCTCTTTATTCCGCCACCCGTCGACTTAGAGCATTTTGTGCCCCGCCTCCCGCCGTCGGGACTGCCTTTCACAGTCGGCTATTTGGGCACGGTTGACTTCGTCAAAATGCATCCCGACTACCTCGCCATGAGCGCTGCCGTCGAGGATGAAGATGTTCGCTTCGCCGTGTGGGGGTTCGGGGGTGCTTATGCCACTCTTAAGGCGGAGGCGAGACGGCTCGGGCAGGACCATCGCTTTCAGTTCCATGGCACAACGCGGGACCCCGCCGCGGCGTTCGCCAGCATGAATATCTATGGCTATCCGCTGTGTGAGGACACCTACGGGACGACCGACCGGTCGATGGTGGAAGCCATGGCCATGGCGCTTCCGTCCGTTGTGCTCGATCGCCCGGGCCTCCGCGATCTCGCCATTAATGGCGTCACAGCCATCGTAGCGAGGTCGCCGCGAGACTATACGGCGTCCATTATCCAACTAATGCGTGATCCCAGTTTGCGAGCACGGCTCGGCCAAAACGCGCACAATCATGTGCGGCTGCATTTCGAGCCAGCCAGAACCATGAAGCGGCTCGGTCAGACGCTCGCTGATACGCTGGCCATGCCGAAGCGCGCGCGTCGGGCCCTGGATCCGGGATTGCCCGCCACCGGCGCGAAGCTCTTCGTGGCCTCGCTCGGACATCTCGCCGGAGAATACGGGCGCAACCTGAGATCATTTGAGAGCCAGCGCACCAATGAAGACCTGATCCTTGATGATGAACAAGCCATTGCCGCGGCGTCACCGGGTCTCTGCAATCCGGGCGGCGGCGGCGCGCTAGCCTACCGCGCCGCCTATCCCGACGATCCCGTGTTGAGGTTCTGGAGCGGACTTATTTTCTCCCGTCAGGGGCGGCACGCCGTCGGGCTTGCCGAATTTTTGGCAGCCCTACGGCTCGGTCTGCCGAAGAAGCGGCTAGAGCCCTACTTGGCCGCGGTCGCCCGGGATTGTGGATTGTCCCAGGACGCGACGGCGCGCTACGCGACGGAAGCACTAGGAGCGCGCCTAGCGTGACAGCGAACGACCAAGGTTGCGGGACCGCCGTTGTACTTGCCGTCTACAACCGGCCGGCTCATACGGCTCAAGCGGTTACTCGGGTCGCGGCGGCGCGCCCCGCACAGCTCTTTGTCGTCGCCGACGGTCCGAGACGAGATGTGCCTGGGGACAGCGAGAAATGCGCCGCCGCACTCGACGAGATTCGCAAGGTCGATTGGCCCGGAGAGGTTTACTGGAACATCGCTGCGGAGAATCTCGGATGCCGGAAGCGCATTCAAAGCGGCCTCGCTTGGGTCTTCGAGCAGGTCGATTTGGCGATCATCGTCGAGGATGACTGCATCCTCGAGCCGAGCTTCTTCCGCTTTGCCAGCGAGCTTTTGGACCGCTATCGCGACGACCCCCGTATCGGCGTCATCTGTTCTCAGGGAACCGGCCCGCGCCCGGACGGCGCGAGCTATCACGTTTCCAAATTTCCCTTGATATGGGGCTGGGCGACTTGGCGCCGAACCTGGCAAACGTACGAGCCCGACCTGGATAGCTGGCCATCGGTCCGAGATACGGATTGGCTCGTCCAGCACCTTGGAGATCCCCTGCTCGCGGCTTATTGGCGCGCAGTGTTCGACGACGCGAGGGCCGGATGCGACACGTGGGACTATATGCTCACCTATTCTTGCTGGCGGCAGGGGTCGCTGGCCATTCATCCCCAGGTCAATCTGGTTCGCAATATCGGCTTCGGTGCGGGAGCGACGCACACATTCGTGCGCACGACATCATTGGCTTTGGAAACGGGGCCGATCTGCTTCCCCCTCGTGCATCCGGACCATCTAGATCCTGATCCCGCGCGTGAAGCCCGGGTGGCCGCCGGATGCAGCATCACGCCGCGGGAAGCGCTTCGTCGCGCGCGGGTGAGCGCCGCACGCTTGGGCGATGCAGAGAATTTCTCAGACGGCGTCGTGCGGGCGCGTTAGAGACGTGATCGGCCAACGCGCCGTCGCGGCCGACCCTTCAAGGCCGATGGAGACCCAATCGGCAATGAGCGCGGCGAGCGCGGCGTCGAGGCCACCCACCGTAACGTCGCTCCCAAGCAGAACGTGCAGGTGCGGCGGCAGGTTGAGCAACGCGGCGGGATCGAGGCGCGAGCGGTCCCATAGCAAATTGTCCTCCATCCTTACCAGCGATGCTGGAGCGCCGGTAATCACGAGGCCGCGTCTGCGGTCCCCGTCGGGAGCCAGCACCCGGTTTCCGCCGATATAGTTTGTTGCCGGCAAGATCGCGTCCTCTTCCGCCAGCCCGACGAGTTCTGGGTAACGCGCGGCATGAGCCGCGCCTTCATTGATTCGTCTCAACGAGGATTTTCGCCCGGCCAAGATTGCCGGGATATCGCGTTTGCCCCAGCCGGTCAGATAAAATTCGAGCTCGAAAGCGCATTCGCAGTCCACGAACAAATTGTCGACGACCTTTAGGTGGGACACGCCGTTGGCATGAATTGCCCGGCGCGCGCGCGACCCCTCGCCGTTGATGCGAACAAAAATATTGCGAAAGATGGTTATACCCATGCTGCAGCGGTCTATGTAAACGGCACTGGCAATCGTGCGGTGAAGACCGATATCATGAAAGAGATTGTGACTAACGACATGTCCGCGCTGCAGGGGGTCCTCGCCGAGATTGAAATAGATGGCGCCCATGTCGTCGATCTCTTGGACGACGCAGGAAAATTTGTTGCGCTCAATGCGGTGGCTATTGCCTCCCACCTCGACGGCCATATGCGGTCCATCCACGAACGTACAATCCCTCACGAGCGTGCCGGTCCCGTGAAGCTGTATGGCCGGCTCATAGACTTTTTTGACCTGGCCCCAGCGGCTGAAGGCGGAGCCCACGATCTCGCTGCTACCGTCGATGAGTTGCGAGGAGTCACCGCTCATGAGGCGAATCGCTGTTATGCCGGTATCGCTCACCGTGCAGCCGCGGACTACAAATCGAGATCCTTCGAGGTGGAACGCGCCGAGACTGAATTGCTCGGCGTGGCAGCTTTCGATGGTGAGGTCCGAGCAATCGATCGCTTCAATGGCCGAGGCCAAGCCGCCAACGAAATGCAAAGATTCGAAAGTCACGTGTCGCGCCTGCGCGAGTCGCAGCAGATGACCCGGATTGACGCACAGCTCCACCGCCGCCCCAGGGGACTCCTCGAGGTAGAAAATTCGCCGTGCGCTCGGATCAAGCCAACATGTGCCAGGCCCGCGCAGGGCCGTTCGATCATTGATGAAGGCGACCTTGTCCCCGCCCGGAAGTAGGCGCTCCCCGGCCGCAGGCAAGTCTAGAACCACCTGGCCAAGGCCCACGTCCAGTCGATGCACGCGGCAGCGATGCCATATCCAGTCCGAGCCGATGACCGCCTCGACCGAAAGCGCGTCCTGACCGGTGAGTTCGACCAGAGCTTCCGGTCTCAGTTTAAGGACATGCCGACCGTGTCCATCATCGCCGCCTGACTCGACGGTACGGAGCCAACCGATGGCCGGGCGGCGAACCCAATCGAGCCGCCTCCCTGCTATGGAGAGGGCCGGCGGCGCCGGTGGGATGGGCAGTTTGAAGCCCAAGGTGCCTAGATCGAGCGGCGCGCCTTCGGCCGGCGGGACGTCCACATATTTGAGAGGCCGGCCGTTCAACAGGCCGAGAAGGCCGGCGAGCGGCGTTCGTGGGCGGGCCGGCTCGCTGCCGGTGATGATCGCTCCGGGCGTGCCTCTGATGACTGTTCGTGACGCGGCGCTGCCCGATGCCCCTCGGCCGATCATCACCGAGGCCTTGAGCCGGTGAATGCCGGGCGCAAGCTGTACGATGAGATCGCCCGTCTCCAGCTCGGGCGCAACATCGGACCGGCGTTTCGTAACCCATTCCATCGCCCGCTGCAGGCTGCGAAACGGGTGATGCTGATCGCCACTTGCGCGGTCTGATCCATCGGGATTTACGAATATGCGACGCGGCTCAGCCTCCGCGGTCATGGACCACGCTGGCGCGGTTTTGCCGTCATGGCGAGCTAGAACCAATTGTTTCGACGTCCGCCCCGTCCTATCGGCATGCTATCGTCTCATAACAGTCACTCGGGCATCCCACCAAAGAATTACCCAAGCGATGCGACCCACTCCCTCGCCGGAAAATCCGACCATCGCGGACCTCACCCTATTCGAGCTCGGTACGTGGGGTCACTTTCCGTTTTATATGCGTTTGCTGTTCGAGTCATGGCGCGACCATGGCACCGGTTACCTGCGGGCAATCATCACAAATCGGTTTCTCACGCAGCACCCATTCGTATTCGAAGGCTTTGAAAACGCACCGGGCCAGTCCGTCAGGTGGGTCACGCTCGACGACGCCGACGAACGTTCCATCTACGCTCTCCGCGCCTCCGCCGAGGCCGCCGCACGGGCTTCGTCGAAAGACTCAGCCCATGAGCCGGAAGGCATTCTGATGTTCTATTGGAGTTTGGTGGAAAAATACGGCCGGCGTTTTCCGACCCGCCATATCCTCCTCATGAATCTTGACGAATATCTATTCGCGATCGGCTCCGGGCGCCGGGCGCCGGCCCATTTTTCCGGGATCTTTTTCCGTCCGGATTTCTATTACAGCTCCGAACATGCAGAGTTGTTGAAGCGCCGCGCGTTCCATGCCTTTCAAGAGCAGCTCGTCCTGCGCCTATTGAACCACCCTCAATTGCGCGTCGCCTTTTTTATCGATCCCTGGGTGGCGAAAAGTCTGCAAGGCAAAGGCACGGCTCAGGTGTTCTGCCTGAAGGAGCCCGTCAGGATTCCTGAGCGCCTCCCCACACTTGCCGAGAGACACGAAATCCGGGCGCGACTCGGCGTGCCCGCCGATCGCAAGCTATTCCTCCTGGTGGGCGACATCAGCGGCCGGAAGGGGATTTGGAAGCTGTTAGAGGCGATCGCAAAATTGAAGCCCCAAGAAGCCGCACGCACATGTGTTGCGATCATAGGCAAGTCAAATGCGAGCGTCGAACGGCGGTTGGCACCAGAAATCGAGGCGGTCGTTGAAGCGACCCAAGCCGTAATCATTCGCAAAGATCAATATGTCGACGAAGGCGAACTGGGAGAGTGGTTCACCGCCGCTGATGTCGTGCTCGCGCCTTATATCCATCATGTGGGCATGAGCGGCATCTTGTTGCTGGCCTCGGCACATCGGAAGCCGGTGATTTCGGCGAATCTCGGTGCCATGGCTAGACTGACAAATGGATATCGGTTGGGACTCACGGTTGATCCCCGCGATCCAACAGAACTCGCGCACGCGATGGCGAGCTTTATCGGCGAAAATCCGCCGTCGGCCTGGAACCCGGATGCGGCCTATGTCTTCGCCGAGGAGCGGGCGGCCGACAAATTCGGCGAAAGGCTTCTCGACGCCCTGCAACCCTTCTTGGGCTAATCGCCGCGCGCCGCTTCCGCTTGGGGAAGCGCGTCCAGCAAAGATACGATCGTGCTTGGGATCTGGGCCATGTCGGTCCCGGTTTCGAGCCGGAAGCAGGGCACCGTGCGCAGCACCGCCGCCAAGCGCTTGAGAAAGGTGTTTCCCACGCTCGGCGAGCGGAGCGCGCTGTCGGATCCTAAGCAGAGCAACGCTCGTCCCGCAGGCGCGGGTCCGACCTTGGTGTCGCGACGGCCAGAGGGCTGGGGAAATAGAACAGCCTTGATAGGGAAGCCTGGCGACAGCCATTCTGGGGCGATCGGGTGTAGAAAAAAGAGCGCCTTGCCGTCGCGTGCGTGAATGGCGTCGCTCGCCTTCAATAACGGAAAGCGGTGCAAGTCAGTCTCGTAGAGCCTGGCCGTGGAATACAAGCTGCCGCTGGTTGGACAGCCATGAGTTCCAAGGAGACAACGGTCGTCGGCGACATAGAGGAGATCGGAATCGAGGCAGGCAAGCGCCGTGTGCGATTTCCCGGCTCCGGACTGTCCGACGATGAGCACTCCGCCCTCGGGACGCCCGACCGACGCGGCGTGAACGGTAAAATGGCCGGTCTCGCTCGCCAACCAGTTCAACAGGGTGGGCAGCGGCGCGGAGCGATCCAGCCCGGCCACGTGGTCCGGCGACCGCAGCCACACCGCCGCTTTGCGCAAGCGCCGGTTCGCGGCTCCAACCATGGCCCGATCAAGGTCGACCAGGAGATATCGCTCAGCATCGATGAAGGCCGGGATCTCCCCATACACGATGAGGTCATCCCGGCTCCAGCACGCCGGTGGGGCATCGATGCCCGACGATGCCGCGTCCCAGATATGAAAGGTGAAGTCCGGCTTGCCGTCGGCCGGTATCTCGATATGCGCTAGGGCGTCGCAAAAAACTGGAGCCAAGCCCGGATGCGCGAGGCGAAACTCGATGGCGGCGCCGGCGATCCGGAAGCTCCGCCGGGCCGGGCCGCCGCAAGTTAGTTCTGCCCGTCGATGGGCCTCCAGCGCCCGATCGAAGAATTCATCAAATCGTTCCCGGGCGATCGCTCGATCGGCCGTCGGCCCCTCATGCATCCATTTCGCCGCTATTCACCGGCACACGTGGCCAACCCTCCTCGTCGACGTCGTGAACCGGGTCGAGAAGCAGCATCGCCTCCATGTCGGTATACTTGTCGAGCAGCGGCGCGGAGAAGGGCGTGAGCGCCTCTCCCACCGGACCGGAAAGGCTGAGCGGGGAGGCTACGCCCGCCTTGGGGCGAATCAAATCCTCGGCGATGAGCCTCTCAATCAAGGTGGAAATCTCGCGCTCGATGTCTTGGCCACCAACCTCAAATTGCGAGCGAACTAATGCGGCGATATCTGCGAGGCTGCCGGATTGCTGGATTCCGGCCCAGATCGTGGCACCTGAGTGCTTGAGGCTGTAATAGCTTCCGCTGGACAGGTTGATAATGATCGTTTCACCATCGATGGTCTCGGATATGACCATCGGCTCGTTCACCTCGAAAGCGCGATCTGGCATGAAGGTCACGTGCAGCGATTCCTGCTTTTCACAACTGCGGTCACGCCCCAAGACGGCGACGCTTATGCGGAGCCCGGCAACTTACCGTAGCGGCCGCTGGTTTGTCACCGGGCATTCATCGTTGGGATACAAAGGAGTAGAGGGATCGTGATCTCCGCCATCATTCCCGTCTTCAACGGTGGCGAATTTATCGCAGGAGCCCTGCGCAGCGTGCTGGGTCAGACCCTACCCCCAGACGAGGTCATTGTCGTCGATGACGGATCGACCGACGGATCGGCCGACATCGCTGCCCAATTCGGACCGCCCGTCAGGGTGCTGCGACGGTCGCATCAAGGCGGAAGCGCTGCCTTGAACGCTGGGGTCAGTGAGGCAACGGGCGATCTTATCGCCTTTCTCGATGCGGATGACCTGTGGGCAGAGGAAAAACTTGCACGACAAAGTGCCGCTTTGGCGGCGAACAATGCTCTCGACGCCGTGTTCGGCCTGGTCGTGCAATTCATCGACTTGGATTGTCGGGTTTCACACCCCAAGGACATCACGCAAGGCTCGCAGAACTTTGCGGGGGTCCACAAGAGCGCCATGCTCATAAGACGCGCATCTTTCGATCGCGTCGGACCGTTCGATACAACGATGGCCGCTGATTCAGTGGAGTGGTTTTCGCGCGCCTTAGGTGTCGGGCTTCGAACCGCCGTCCTTGAGCAAGTCGTCGCGTACCGGCGCATTCATCGCAGCAATAGCACCGTTTCCAATCGTGATGTCTTCCACCGGAATTATCTGAGGGTAGCCCGAACGCTCGCGGCAAATCGAACGCGGTCGAGCTGAGAGCTTCCATCGACGATAATCACCGCGCTTGGCCTAAGAGCACTGCGCCGCATGTTCAGCTTCACAAGGAACGCATCCTCTAGCTTTATCGGGCGGATGTCTCCCGCGCACGTGCAGCTGCTCAAGGCGGCACTTCTCGACGGAGATGCTGCGATCGCCGCCTATCGAGAGTGGCGGCAGGACCTCGATTTCTATTCCCTTTCCTATGGTCAGCAGCGCATCCTTCCCCTGTTGCAACGCAATCTTACACGGCTCGGGGTTGCCGATCCGCTGACGAACCGATTCCGGGGAATCCGTCGCTATTTTTGGGCCCAGAACCTGAAGGCGATGACATTCGCGGTGCCGGTGTTCGCCGCCCTGGACCAAGCAGGCGTGCCATTTATCGTGCTCAAGGGGGCCGCGCTCGTCGCCTGCTACTTTCAAGATCGCAGTCTTCGCCCGATGACCGATGTCGACGTTCTCGTACCCGAGGAACGGCTGGCAGATGCCGTCGCAATCTTGGCGAGGGCAAACTTATTTCCGGAATACACGTCGGCAGACCAACTGAGGCACTACGTCCACCGGAGGCCCGGTTGGCAATTCATTGGTCCAAACGGAAACATGGACCTCCACTGGAAGGCCCTGCATCTCGACCTAAGGTCTCGTGCCGATGACAGCTTCTGGCAGGCACGGCGTACCGCCACCCTGGACGGACGCACGATTAGCGTCCTCGATCCGGCGGATCAACTGCTTCACATATGTGCGCATGCAGCTCAGTCGACCGCGGGTGGCGCTACATTTCAGTGGCCGGCCGATGCGACGTTCGTCGTTCGTGGCAGTCCCGATCTGTCTTTCGAACGTCTGCTTGAAGCGGCGGAAGGGCACCGTGTCTCGGGAATTGTGGCAGGCGCCCTTGAGTTTCTGGCTAATGAACTCGACCTGCCGATTGAGCGGAGCCTTATTTCGCGGCTCTATTCCGCGTCGCACTGGGACGAGCATGTCGAGATGCACGTTCTTGCCGAGCAGAGCCGCACCCGCATCAGTGCTCCCGCTAGAGTCTTCCTAGAATTTCAGGATTTCCGGCGCACGGACGAGATCGCTTTCGACCGACCGATGAGCCGAGGCCTAACGTCGTTTCTCAAAGCGTGGACGGGCGCAGCGACCCTTCGGGCTGCTCTCATCATCGCGGTGCAAGCCATTCTCGGCAGACCCACCTGGCTCCGGCGCCTTCTCGGCCGAGATGCCTATCGAGCGGCGCCTGATCCTTCAAGCTTGCCCAAGATTGGCGATACGCTGACGCTCGCCGGTCTCACGATCGATGAGACCCCACTCATCCATGGCTGGTCGAATCCGGAGCCTACAGGCCGCTGGACGGTGGGTCGCGAGGCGACGATCGTCTGGTCCGTCCACGGATGCGAACACGATTTGACACTGAGCATCGACGGCTACGCATTGCTCTATGAGCAGGCCCCATCGCAGCGTATCGAGATGTGCTTCAACGACAGGAGAATCGCGGCTTGGAATTTCCGCTTCGGCGGATCGTCTCCCCTGCCGGCCAAAATCCGCATTCCCCACGCATTGTTCGCGAAGAAGGACGTTGCGAGTTTGACCTTCCTCATCCAGTCCCCCCGTTCTCCCGCCGAATTCGGGGTGTCGGACGATGTGCGTCCTTTGGGACTTCATTTGCGGTCGCTCGCTCTTCAGGCCGGCTAGCTCACGGGATTTGAGGCTTGCGTTGCTTCGAGCGTTTTCTGAAACCAGCAATAAGTGGCAGCAATGCCTTCTTGGAAACCGATCGTCGGCTTCCAACCGAGCCTCCGAAGCATGGTCGTGTCCAGGAGTTTACGCGGAGTTCCGTCAGGTTTTGAGGGATCCGTCGCGATCCGGCCCTTGAAACCGACCGTGGCCGCGATGGTATGAGCGAGCTCCAAGATGGTGAGGTCCTGGCCAACTCCGATGTTCACGTGAGAGTCGCCGGAGTAATGGGTCATCAGATGAATGAGCGCATCCGCGGCGTCATCAACATGGAGGAATTCGCGTCGCGGCGTGCCCGTTCCCCAGATCACGAGCTCAGGCGCGTTTTTGACCTTTGCTTCATGCGCTTTGCGCATGAGCGCGGGAATGACGTGGCTCGTGGTCAAATCAAAATGGTCGCCCGGGCCATAAAGATTGGTGGGCATGGCAGAGATAAAATTGCAGCCCAATTGCCGACGATAGGACTGACAAAGCTTCAGCCCCGCGATCTTAGCAATGGCGTACCATTGATTGGTCGGTTCAAGCGGACCGGTCAATAAGGCATCCTCGGCGATGGGCTGCGGAGCGAGCCTCGGATAAATGCAAGACGAGCCCAAAAACAGCAGCTTCTCGACGCCGTGCGCCGCCGCCGTGTGAATTACGTTAAAGGCGATGGCCAGGTTGTCGTAGAGAAAGTCCACGGGCGCACTGTCATTGGCGACAATGCCCCCGACCTTTGCAGCGGCGAGGAAAATGGCTTGCGGTTTCGCCTCCCGCATCCATGCCTCGACTTGTTCCTGACGCGTGAGGTCGACCTCCTCACGGCCGACGGTAAGAAGAGTGCACTTCCGCTCCCCTTCGAGTCGCCGGAGGAGCGCCGAACCGACCATACCCCGGTGGCCGGCTACCCATACGCGCTTGCCCGCGAGCGAATAGAGTGGCGGCGCTCCCCTGTCGACTTGCCCCAGTTCCGACATCCGCCGATCTGCCTCCCGCGCCCGCGCCTCACAATTGGCGGTCGTCATCTTCGGAGACTATAGAGGGCGATCAAACGGCGCCTCCGGAAATAAGTCAGCCGAAGACGCCCGCAGTCGCAAGAACCAAGCTTGACCGCCCGCGGGCGGCATGCACATAGCTCGCTCACCACAACTCTTGACGGGCACAAAGCCTGGAGGCCGCGGACGCGGCTCCGCAGCACAAAGTCTGGTCGAGACCCAATTCGCGGCATCCTCCTTGGCGCATGACCCCCATCCCATTCTTCGCCTTGATGCGGCGAATGTTCGCCTCCTGCTTGTGTTTCTCGTTCCGGTTGTGGTTTTCGCCTACGGCGTCGGCTTTGGCGCCGGCATAAATAATCAGGATCTGACCTATCACCTTATTCCTTGGTTCCGCGAGGTCATGGATCGCGGTCTCCCGGCGATTTCCGGAGAATTCTCCAACTACACGCCGCCATACATATATCTGTTGTGGCTAGCAAGTCTTGGTTCTGGATTATTTTCTGCATTGATCTTGATAAAGCTAATCTCTCTGTTGTTCACCCTCATGGCGAGCGGCATGGTCTATCTCATTTTGCTTCAGTTCGATAAATCTCCGTCGATCGCCCTAGCCGCGGCTTGTTTATTCTTGTGTATTCCCACCGTGGTTATAAATGGAATTCTATTGGGGTCAGTGCGATATTATTTACACCTTCTTTTTGCTGGTTTTTTTTTGGTTTTCCTTGTGCTGGATGCCATCGACCGCCGCTTGTGCGTTTGGCTTGGCCTTCGCGTTCAAGGCACAGTCAGTATTTCTTGCTCCGTATTTGTTGTATCTCATGCTCAACAAGGAATTTCCGACGAGTTGTCTTGTACTCATACCGGTCATCTACCTGATAATGATGGTGCCGGCGGCGCTCATGGGCCGCCCCTGGTTCGAGCTAATGACCGTCTATATTGCGCAAGCCGATGTTTATCATCGTCTGTCCATGAACGCGCCCAACCTTTATATCTTTTTGCAACAATTTGACTTTGTCACCTACAAGGAGGGCATGGCGATAAGTTTGCTCCTCGCATTATTTGCCGGCCTGCTCGTCGCCTTATGGGGACTGAGGTTGCCCCATACGCGTGAAAGCAAACTTCTCGTTGCCACCAGCTCTGCTCTTATACTCCCCTTTGTGTTGCCAGAGATGCATGACCGCTACTTCTTCGTCGCGGACGTTTTTACGTTTCTGCTTGCGTTCGTCTTGAGGAACGGCTGGCGCACGGCACTATTGGTTCAGGTAGGATCAGTCCTCGCCTACACCAAATTCCTGTGGGGATTTTCTTTTGGCCCGTCCATTGGCGCCGCTTTCATGACTTTGGCTGGGGTCTCCCTCGGGCATGACCTGTTTGAGTACCGCCACCGAACCTGTCCTCAGACAATTGTTGGGGTCACGAGGGAGCCAGGCCGGGATTAGAGACGCGTGAGACACGCATTCTGGCTGGGGCCTCCGGTCGCGGCCGAGACCCAAAGCGCGCTCGAGGGCCCGGCGCGGGTCTCGGATAGTCGGTGGTGGCGATGCTTTGGCTAGCGTCGCCGCGACCGGGGCCCAAGCCATCCCGAGCCCTCAAGCATTGCACGAAGTCCTCTCGCCCCCTATGACAGCCACATGCGAAAGACAGCCCTGATTACCGGCATCTCCGGCCAAGATGGAGCATATCTGGCACAGTTTCTGCTCGGCCGCGGCTATCGCGTGGTCGGAACCTATCGCAGGACATCGGCCGCGCCTACCGGCCGGCTAGACGAAATTGGCATCACTCAAGACATCGAGTTTGTCGATATGGAGTTGCTTGAGGCGAGCAATATCCGCCGCGTGCTCCAGAAGCTAAAGCCCGATGAGATCTACAATCTCGCCGCACAAAGCTTCGTCGGCCTTTCCTTCGAGCTGCCGCTCTACACCTGCGATGTGGACGCCATGGGGGTCTTGCGGCTGCTGGAAGGCATGCGCGAGGCGTGTCCCGAGGCGCGCCTCTATCAGGCTTCGACCTCAGAGATGTTCGGCAAGGCGCAGGAGGTGCCCCAGCGCGAGACGACGCCCTTCTATCCGCGCAGCCCCTATGGCGTCGCGAAGCTGTTTGCTCATTGGAGCGTCGTCAACTACCGCGAGGCATACGGCCTCTACGCCTGCTCCGGCATCCTGTTCAATCACGAGTCCCCCTTGCGCGGGCTCGAATTCGTGACCCGCAAAGTCACCCACGGGTTAGCCCGCGTGGCGCTCGGGCTCCAAGACACGCTCTATGTCGGTAATCTCGAGGCGCAGCGCGATTGGGGTTTTGCCGGGGAATATGTGGAGGGCATGTGGCGGATGCTACAGCAGCAGAAGCCCGACGACTTTGTGCTCGCCACCGGGCGCACCGCCACCGTGCGGGATTTCGTCAACGGCGCGGCGGCGGCCTTCGGCTTCGAACTCGAATGGAGCGGAGAGGGCCAAGCCGAGAACGGCATCGATAAGACGACGGGGCGGACCATCGTCGCTGTTGACGCCAGCCTCTATCGTCCCACCGAGGTTGCGTTCTTGCTCGGCGATCCGAGCAAGGCCAAGGCGGAGCTCGATTGGGAGGCCAAGACGAGTCTCGAAGAGCTGATCGAGATGATGACCCGCGCCGACCACGACCGGATGAAGACCGGCGTCACACGCTTCTGAGCGGCGGCGGACACCCTCACCCCAAGAGACGCACGAGGCACGCATTCAGGCTGGCGCGCATCGGCCGCGGCCGGATGCCAAAGGCGCGTTCGAGTTTCGCCGTCGAGAGCACGGAATAGGCCGGGCGGGGCGCGGGCAGCGGATAATCGGTGGTGGTCACGGGACGAAGCTTGGGTGGCTTTACACCGAACGGCGCGGCGTATTCGAAAATCGCGCGCGCGAAGCCATACCAAGTGACGGCGTCGGCACCCACGCAATGATAGGTTCCCCAGGCGTCGAACCCCGGTCCTTGCGCGGCCGCCAAGATCGTGGCGATGGCCTCGGCCACGTCCGCCGCGGCGGTGGGGCAGCCGAGCTGGTCGTCGACGATCGAGAGTTCGCTGCGCTCGGAACCAAGTCGAAGCATGGTGCGAACGAAATTGGTGCCCGAGGGGCTATAGACCCAGGCGGTGCGCAGGATTACGTGGGGCGGCGCCGCAGCGCGTACGGCGCGCTCGCCCGCTTCCTTGCTCTGGGCGTAGATTCCGAGCGGGGCCACGGCGTCGGTCTCGACATAGGGCGCCGTGGCGCGGCCATCGAAGACATAGTCGGTGGAGATGTGCAGGAGCGGCAGGTGCGCCGCCGCCGCCGTCTCGGCCAGGATGCGGGCGCCGTCCCGATTGACCAGGAAGGCCAGCTCCTTCTCGCTCTCCGCCCGATCGACGGCAGTATAGCCGGCGGCGTTGACGATAGAAGACGGTGCGCAAGCCCGCACGCAGTCGGCGACCGCGCCCGCGTCGCAAATATCGATTTCGGCGCGGCTTGGAGCTGAGACCTCCCAGCCAAGCGCATCCGCGGCGTGGATCAGCGCGCGACCGATTTGACCCGTGCCGCCAAACACGAGCAGCCTCATGGACGATTCACACGGCTTGGAGTTTGGTGGCGGCGCGCGCAAACGGGGTGACGGGGATCGGAGTTCATGCTATGAACACTTGTCCTTTGAGGTTCATTAAACATCCGTCCATGTCCGACACCTCGCGCAAAACAGATAACGATTCCAATCGCTTCGCCAACCAGGACGAGATCATGCTCGGAGTTCCTGACGGCCATTCAGCGCGATTCCAATATCTCGCAACGCACTATCTCACGCGAGCTTGGCGTGGCGCTCGGGCTTGCCAACGCCTATCTCAAGCGTTGCATCCGCCGGGGCTGGATCAAGGTCCAACAGGTGCCGCGCCGGCGCTACGTGTACTACCTCACCCCGCAAGGCTTCGCCGAGAAGTCGCGGCTGGCGGCCGAATATCTCTCCTCGTCCTTCACCTTCTTCCGCCGCGCCCGCGCGCAGATGTCGGAGGTGTTCCAGGTCTGCGCCGATAAGGGCTGGCGGCGCGTGGCCTTTGCCGGCATCTCGGAATTCGCCGAGGTCGGCACGCTCTGCGCCCACGAATTCTCCCTGGAGCTGGTCGGCATCGTCGATCCCTTGCACGCCGAAGCGCGGTTTTGCGGCTTGCCGGTACGGGCGACGCTCGCCGAATGCGGGCCGGTCGATGCCGTGATCGTCACGAGCCTGGTGCCGCCGGAGGTCGTCCATGGGGATGGTGCCGGCGAGATCGCTCGCGAGCGCGTGCTCGCGCCCTATTATCTGCGCATGGCGCTCGCGCATCCCGCCGAGCTCGAGCCGATGCAGGCCGCGCAATGAAGCAATGGTATGCCGTATACACCCAGCCTCGCAGCGAGGAGCTCGCATTGCAACACCTCGAGCGGCAGGGCTTCGCGGTGTTCCTGCCCCGCTATCTGAAGCGCCGCAGCCATGCGCGCCGGGTCGAAGTTGCCCCCGCGCCGCTGTTCCCGCGTTATCTGTTCACGACATTCGACGCCGCCGAGCCGAGCTGGCGTGCCGTTGGGTCGACGCGCGGCGTGGTCGGTCTCGTCCGCAGCGGTGGAGCGCTTGCCGTCGTTCCCGATGCGGTGATCCAGGAGATCGAGCACCGCTGCAACGACGACGGCTTCGTGGAGCTCGCACGGCACGTGGACCTCAAGCCGGGCGCCCGGATTACGGTCGATGCCGGCGCCTTCGAGGGGTGTGACGCTATTTTCGAGACCCAGCGCGATGAGGAGCGCGTGCTCGTGCTCCTCTCGCTGCTCGGTCGCGCGGTCGTGGCCAATGTGCCGATCGGCGCCGTGACGCCGGGGTAGGCGTCGGTTCGATCCTCAGTGACGGCGCTGCCGCGCCACCGCCTGCAGGAGCCGCGCGACCTCGCCGGCAATGAGCGGCGGCTTGAAGCGTGCCGCACTCTTCGGTGCCACATGGGCGAGCTCCGCGCGTCTTGGCGGCGCGCCGAGTAGAGTGTCGATGGTGGCAGCCAGGGCGCCGAGATCCTCCGGTGGTACGAGAACGCCGCCTTCCCCGTCGCCGAGAATATCGGCCGGCCCATAAGGGCAATCGAAGGCGATGACGGGGAGGCCTGAGGCCATGGCCTCGACGATGACATGGCCGAAGCCTTCCCAGCGGGACGGCAGCACGAACAAATCGGCATGAGTATAATAGGGCGCGGGATCGGAAACGTAGCCCGGCAGAGACAGGCGCAAGCCGAGCTCGGCGGCGAGGGTGGTAAGCGCCGCCCGCTCGGGCCCTTCCCCTAGAATGACAAGATGCGCGCGTCTTCCCTCGCCCGTGCTGCCGGCGAGCGCGCGGAGCAGGAGGTCGAAGCCTTTCTGCCGGATCAGCCGCCCTGCCCCAAGCAGCACGGGCGCATCGCCCGTTTCCTGCCACGGCGCGGGCGTTGACCGTGCTGCGCCTGCGCGCGCCGCCCAGGCATCGACATCGATGGGATTGTGGATGGTGATCATTTTGGCCGGCTCGAGACGATAATCGGCCATGAGCTCACGGCCGACGCCCCCCGACAACGCCACCACGGCGTCGGCGTGGCGATAGGCCCAGCCGATCGCGATCCTGCGCGCCCGGCCGAGATCGCCGCGGGCGCGATGGGAGTTCGTCTCACGCAGAATGAGGCCGGGCCGCGGTCTCACCGCATGGGCGGCAAGCGCGGCGACGACATTGGCGTCAGCCACGGTCGAAAACAAAATATCGGGGCGCTCGCGCTTAAGCAGCGCCCGCAAGGCAAAGAAGGCTTGGCGCAGTCGTTTGCAGCCGAGGTCGATGAAGCGGATTTCGGGATTGAGCCAGGCGCGGGCCGCACCATCGCCGCGGCCGGCAATGAGAACAGGGTCTATGTCCCCCTCCGGGAGGGCACCGACGAGATTGATGATGGTCCGCTGAGCGCCGCCCGCATCGAGGTCGGGCAGAAAAAAGGCCGCGCGCAACGGGCGGCTGATGCCGGGCGCCTTCACTCGGCGGCCGCGAGCCCGGTCGTCGTCATCACATAGCGCTCGCCGCTGCGCGGACAGACGAGATCGGATCCCAATACTTCGCCCGCGGTCGAGACCCAGCCGATGCGCTTGGCCGGGTTGCCGGCCATGAGGGCGTGGGGCACGACATCGGCCGTGACCACCGCACCCGCCCCAATCAGCGCGTAGGCGCCGATACGGTGGCCGCACAGAACCGTGGCATTGGCGCCGATGGTGGCGCCGCGCTCGATCGTGGTCGGCTCGAAGGCGTCTTTGCGCGACACGAAGGCCCGCGGGTTGCACACATTGGTGAACACGACGTTGGGGCCGATAAACACATCGTCGGCAATGGTGACCCCGTCATAGACGCAGACATTGTCCTTGATCACAACGCGGTCGCCCACCACCGCGCCGCCCTCGACGAACACGTTATGAGCGAGTTTGCAATCGCGTCCAATGCGCGCGCCATCGAGCACGATGCAATGCTGCCAAAGGCGCGTGCCGCTGCCGATCTCCGCATCGTCGGCGATCTCGGCCGTGGGATGGGCAATGTAGTCCGTCATGCTTCGACGCCTGCGATCAGCACCCTCGCGACGCGCTCCACCTGGGCGGGCGAAATCTCGGGATAAATCGGCAGCGAAAGGACGCGTCTGGCGGCGCGGCTCGTCACAGGGAACGCGTCGGCGGCATAGCCGAGATGGGCAAAGGCCGGCTGCGCGTGCAGCGGCAGGGGATAATGCACGCCGGCGCCAATGCCGGCAGCAGCCAGCGCGCTCCTCACCCGGTCGCGATCCTCCAGCTGCACCACATAGAGGTGGTAGACGTGGTGGGCACAAGCGGCACTCGTGACGCGCGCGATGGCGTTCCGCCCTTCTAGCAGCGCATCATAGAGGTGTGCTGCCTCGCGGCGGGCGGCGTTCCACGCATCGAGGTGCCGGAGCTTCACGCGCAGAATCGCGGCCTGCAGCGTGTCGAGGCGTGAATTGCTGCCTACGGTCTCATGCACATATTTGTCACGCCGCCCATGATTAGCGCGCCTGGAGATGCGGGCGGCGAGGTCCGCATCCTTGGTGAACACCGCCCCGCCATCGCCCCAGGCGCCGAGATTCTTGCCGGGATAAAAGCTGAAGCAGGCGGCCGCGCTCCGCTCGCCGGGGCGGATGTCGTTGAATCGGGCGCCATGGGCCTGGGCCGCATCCTCAATGAGCACAAGGCCATGGCGCTCGGCAATTGTCTGGAAGCGCGTCATATCGACCATCTGCCCATAGAGATGGACAGGAATAATGCCGCGGCTGCGCGGAGTGATGGCGCGCTCGACCGCCTCGGGCGAGAGCAGGCAAGTGGCGGCATCGATTTCGGCGAAGACGGGCCGATAGCCGGCATTAGCGATGGCTTCGGCGGTGGCGACGAAGGTGTGGCTGGTGGTGACGATTTCGCCTTGCCCGTCGCCCGGCCCCAGCGTCTCGATGATGGCGAAGGTGAGCGCGTCGGTACCGTTGCCGACGAGCGCGACATGGCCGCCGCCGCACCAGGCCGCGAATTCATCGGCAAATTTTTCATGCTCGGCGCCGCCGATGAAGCTCGAATCGGCGAGAACCCGCCGCACCGCTTCATCGAGCTCGTCGCGGTGGCGCTCATAGGAGGCGCGAAGGTCGACGAGCGGAATGGGCTCGGCCGCGGCGGTTGCGCGCGGCGAGGCCTGCGCGGTCGGCCTCATGAGGATTTACGCCCCAAGGGACTCTGCCGCTCGCCGAAGCCGATGCGGATCGGGCTGCTCGTGGCCATGGATTTGTAGATGGCGGTGATGAGCTCCAGCGACTTACGCCCTTCGAGCCCGTCGACCAGCGAGGGCGAGCCGTTCATCACCGATTCCAGGACATGCTCGAGATAGGCGATGTGGCCGTAGCCATAGACATTGGGCGGGTTCTCCCGGTAGCGCGTAACGACCTTCTCGTCCTCGGCGCTCGGCTCCTCGAAGCGCCAAATATTGATCTTGTTGGCGGCAAAGCCGCCGATCTCGACCGTCCCCTTCTCGCCCAGGATCGACAGCGAGCCTTCGAGATCGACCGGCCGCGTTGCCGTCGTCGCCTCGATGATGCCGAGCGCGCCATTGGCAAACGTGATGATGGCCGCGCCCGTGTCCTCGGTCTCGATCTTGGCGAGGGCCGCGCGCCCGCAGGCAAAGACCGAGGTGGGTTGGCCAAGGCACCATTGCAGGAGATCGACATGGTGGCTGGCCTGATTGGCGAACACTCCGCCGTCGAGCGCCCAGGTGCCACGCCAGCTGTCCTGATCGTAATAATCTTGGCGCCGGCACCAGCGCACGCGTGTCGTGCCCATCACGAGCTTGCCGAAGCGGCCTTGGTCGAGCGCCTCGCGCAATTTGCGCACCGGCAGATTGTAGCGGTTCTGCTTGACGATGAAGAGCTTGATGCCGCCGGCATCGCAGGCGGCGATCATGCGGTCGGCGTCCTCGAGCGTGAGCGCCATCGGCTTCTCGACAATGAGATGCTTGCCGTAAGGCGCAAGCTCGGTGGCATGCTGCGCGTGGCGGCCACTTTCGGTGAGGATGCAGATAATGTCGATCTCGTGCTCACGCTCGGCGAGCATGCGGTGAAATTCGGTGTAAGCCGGGATGCCGTGACGCGCGGCGAGCTTCTCGGCGCGGGCCGGGTCGACATCGCAGACGGCAACGAGCCGCCCATTGGCCAGATATTCCGAGGCGAAGATGTCGGAATAGCGCTGGGCGATGCGGCCGCAGCCGACCAGGGCAAAGCCTAAGCGATTGGGCATCTTATCTTCCTTGCCTTAGATCCTCTGGGGCGCGGTGGCGTGCGCCTCTTGCGGCCTTGCAATGGATTTCAGGAGCGCGATGTCCTCGGCCACGGATTGTGCCCAGGGTTTTATCAGACCGCGCGCGAGCGCGGCCGTGCGGGCCCGGCGGGCCGCGATCTCCGCGGGTGCGTCGAGAAGCGCGCCCAAGGCCTCCGCCAGCGAGGCCGGGAGATTGCTGCGGTCATAGCGGCGGGCTATTTCCACTGGAATGAGCCTATCGGTGACGGTATCGAGGGGCACGCTCGCGTCGGAAGTCGGCAGCAACAGGCAGCAGCCGCCGGCGATAGCTTCGAGATTGGCGTTGGAGAGGTTGCCGTACATGTTGGTGGAGACATAGATATCGGCCTTGGCGAGCCGGTCGGCGACTTCGGCATGGGGTCGCGACCCTAAGAACTGCACGGCCGCCTCGCGTCCCGCCGTCTTGACCCGCGCCTCCATCTCAGGCCGCAACGGGCCCTCGCCGAGAATGATGAAGTTTGCCCTGCCAGGCGCGGCGGCGAGGACCGCAAGCGCGGCGTCGATGAATTCGAGGCAACCTTTATAGGGCTCGAGCCGGCCGAGAAACAGGACGGTGGGGCGTTGGTTACCGCCAGTGGCGACGGCCGCAGCGCCCGTCGCCTCCTCTTCGGCCCGCAAGCGCGCATCGCAGCCATTCAGCCGGACCGACCATGGCGTGCCGTGGCGCAACAGCTTCGGCAGCACAGCAGCGGGATCGCTCCCGTCCTCGCTCGAAACGACATGGGCAAAGGGCGAGCGGAGCAGCCAACGGAATAGCGGCAAGCGCCCACTCGCGACCTCGCGATGGTGCGGGACCACGCCAAGAAATCTTAGGACGACCTTGTGGCCGGCGCGGGCGAGCAATGCAGCCGGGAGGAGCGTGGCGTAGGTAGCATAGATAATGTCCGGCCGGTGCCGCGCTGCCGCGGACATGATGCGGGCGCCGCTGTCGAGCTCGGTCAGGCCGGCATCCAGGCGTCGCGCTCCCAATGGGCTGCGGTACGGCAACAGCATCGTCTCGCCGATGCGAGGCAGGCTCTTGCGCCAGGATCTGACGAAACGCGGATCGCGCTCCTTGAGGCAGAACATTGTCATAAGTTCGATTTCCGGATCTTGGGCGAGGCCTTCGAGCAAACGATAGACGGCCGGGACGCCAGCCGGCTTCCAGTCGCCGGCGGCGAGGCTCGGCTTCAACCCCGCGAAGAGACGGGCGAGAAACAGGACACGCATGGTCTAGTGCGGCCCAAGCTCGTCAAGCGTGACGCCGTGGCGCGCGAGATAGAGCTCGGCGAGCCAGGCGATATGATGCCGCGCGCCACGACGATCGCGACGCACGCGGTCATAGGGCACGCAGGCCGAATTGGCGGTGGGGTCCATCCAATATTGGAAATGGCGGCGCTCGAAGCGGTGCCAGCGCTCCTGGCCGAGGGGGGCATGCAAGGCCTTGGCGATCAGGCGCAAGGGAACGATCGCGAGCGGGCGGAGGGTCTTGCGGTTCACCGGGATATCGTCCCATACCCCACCCCAATTGGCATTGCGCAGGGTGCGGGCGTAGAGCGCCTGCCCCGCTTTTTCCGCGAGCGGCACACCCTCCCAGAAGCGGAGATAGGCGTTGTCCCATAGCGGCAGACGCCACTCATGGCCGAGAAACTCATAAATTCGCTGACCGGTGATCACATATTTGCTCTGCCGGTCCTGAAACTCGGCATATTCGTAAAGACCGTGGTCGGTCTCCGGATCGCCAAGCTCGCCCCCCGCCCGCTCGATCGATTGGCGCAACCGCGCGGCGATGCGCGCCTCAGCGGCCGGAGTGACGAGCGACCTCCACAACGCAAAATGCTTGCGCAGAAGCCCGTCGATGATCCGCCGCCAGCGCGCCTCCGGTCCGAGATCGCGCGCCGGGTGCTGCAGCTCAAGCAGGATGTGATTGCCGCTGATGAAATCGCCGGTGTTGCCGTTGACAATCACGGCGTCGTCCGGCACGTAGCCTCGCTGCTTGAGCGTGATCAGCGCAGCCATGTCCTGCACGAAGGGTACCGAGGCGCCGCTGTCGGCGATTTCGAGGTAGCGTGCGTAATCTTCTCCGGCAAAGAAGCGGCGCTGACGCCCGATCGTTGCCGGAACAAAAGTCCAGGGATAACCGAGCTTCTCGGCAATGGCTCGGCTTGCCTGCGATTCGAAATTGCCGGCGCGGCCATAGGAGAAGCAGCGCACATTGGCATAACCGAGATGGCGAGCGGCGGAGGCTATCAGGCGTGAATCGCGCCCGGCGCTGAGCGGCACGAGCAGTGGACGGCCGTCGAGGGAGGCCACCATGCGCTCCACGAGGCCAAGCGTCGTTTCGGTGAGTTCCTTCTCGAGCTTGGGGCCGGTGCCCGGGCGAACGCGCCAGGGCCGGTAGGTATAGTAGCGATGCCTGCGGCCCTCGCCCGCGGCGAACCAGATGAACTCTCCCGGCACCAGCAGCTCGATACCGCGATAGAGCGTGGCCGCGTCGATGGTATAGCCCGCCATGCCGAGGGAAAGGGCGGCATCCGGGTCGATGTCGGCGCCCCCGAGGCCCGCCAGGCTGCGGAGACGCTCCGGCTGATCGTCGACCATCCAGCGACCGCCAATTTGCGCAGCGGCAAGGGGGATGCTGCGCACCCAGTCCACGGCCGCCGCGCCCCAGCCTGGGCCCGAAACCACCATGGCGTAATGGCCGTCGGTGGCGCAAAGCAGCGTGGCAAGGCTGTCGCTGGAGAAAGTGGGTCGCATCTCGGCGACGCGGCGCACGAGGCTCGCCCCATCGAGACCATAGATGAAGCCTTTGAGCCACAGCGTGACCTCGCCCGAGCGATAGCGCCGCCAACCATAGGTCTCGCGCATGGCGACCTCGCAGGCGGGCGCTTCGGTCTTGTGGGTGACGGCCATGGTCATGATTAGGCGTGCGTCTCGACCTCGGCGGGGCTGACAACTGCTCCTGTCTCGCTCTCACTGATTGCGGTTAGACTCCGCAGCCAGAGCTCCACATTGACCAGTAGCCACATGGAGGGGAGCCCCTGCCGCTCCCCTTTGCGGAATTGGTTGACCGTGTCGGCGAGCGTAGCGCGTTTGGCGTAAGCACCGAGACGCGCGTCCGGCTCAGTGAGGCAATCGAGATAGCGGCCGAGTCCCTTGGCGTCAGAAAGCCAATCGTCATAGGGGAGCAGCAGACCGACCTTGCGGCGATAGATCACGTCCCGGTCGAGGAAGCGCTCGGCGATGCGCTTCAATAACGGCTTGGTCACGCCGCCCGGCGCGCGCAGGCGCCGCGGCAGCCGATTGGCGAGGCGAGCAAGCGGCAGGTGCACAAACGGAACCCGCGCCTCCACCGAGGCCGCCATCGACATCTTGTCCTGGCGCATGAGGAGCGATTCCAGATAGGCCACCTGATCGATGGCGAACAGCCGGTCGCGAAAGTCGCGGAAGCGCCGGCTCGCCGTCTCGCGCAGGCCCGGCTTCGGCACGAGGCCGGGAAAGAGCCGCTGCATGGCGGGGAAGTCGTGATAGACGGCCGAATAGACCGCCGCATCGCGCCCCGCAAGCCGGCGCAGTCCGAGAAACGGCCAGGTGTTTGGCAAAAGCCCCGTCGGCACCATGCGCGCGAGCCGTTCCTGCAGCATGAGCTTGCGCCACAGACCGTAACGCGCATAGCCGCCGAACATTTCGTCGGCCCCCTCCCCGGTCACCGTCACTTTGGACTCGGAGCGCATGCGGTCGCAGAGCAGCATCAGCGCCACGCAGCCGCCATGGGGCACGGGACCTTCCATGTGGCGCACGGCGCGCGGCAAGGCATCGGCAAACGCGCCGCCGCCGATGTCGATCTCGTGATGGTCGAGACGGTAGCGGTCGACGATGGGTTTGCGGAACCGGACCTCATCGAAGGGATGATCGCCAAGGCTCACCGAATAGGAGGCGATGCGACGGCCCGCCGCCACGCTGGCCAATGCCGCGACCAGCCCTGAAATCCACCCCGCCCGACAGTTGTAGCGTGTAACCGACGTCGCTCATGAGATGATCGCGCACGGAGCGATCGATGGCCGCCAGCACATCGGCTTCAGCCTCCTCAGCGCTAAGCGCCTCATCGGGCCGGATCATGTCGAGCACGTCGCAGAAGCGGCGTCGGCGTGTGGGGCCACCCGCGAGGGGAATGGTCAGCATGGTGCCCCCCGGCACGCGCTCGATGCCGTGCAAATTGCTCAAGGGCGCCGCGGCCCAGCTGAAGGTCAGGAGCTCGGCCAGCGCCGCCTCGTCCACGCGCGGCTCGACGAGACGCCGCAAGGGGCGCATTTCGCTGGCAAGGCCTATGGCCTGCCCGCGCCGACATAGATAAAGCGGCTTGATGCCGAACGGATCGCGCGCGGCAATGGCGATGCCCTCGCGCCGATCAATCAGGACGAAGGCATACATGCCTTCGAGATGGTCCACGACATCGGCGCCCCAGCGGAGATAGCCGAGAAGCAGAACTTCCGTATCGCTATTGGTGCGGAACTGCGCGCCTTGCGCTTCGAGCTCCTGGCGCAGGCGCCGGAAATTGTAGATCTCGCCATTGAAAATGAGCGTGCAGCGGCCGCTAATGTCGGTCATGGGCTGGTCGGCGCCCTGGCGCGGATCCATGATCGCCAGGCGCCGGAAGACGAGAGCAAAGCTGGGCTCGGCAACATGGCCGCCCGAATCGGGCCCGCGATGCAAGAGATCTCTCTCAGCTCCGGCGAGCAGCGAGTCCGGGAAGATCCGGCCCGGCTCGAAGAAGGCGGCGAGACCGCACATCTCCTAGGCCTCGCCCGCGAGCAGGCGCCGAAACGGCATGGGATCGACGCGACGTCCCGCATCGAGCACCGCGTCACGTAACGCGGCGATGTCGAGGATCGGCCGGTTACGCTCATCATAATCGACGTCCATGACCCGGGCTCGCTCTTTGAACAGCTTCGCCACCTGCGGCGTCAGCTTGCCCGCACCAAGATCGAGGAAGACGATGCGCGCATCGGTGCACGTCGCCTCCCATAGCGCGGTCGTGGCGGGGAAATCGAACACGAACACATCGGCGCTCTCGAGCTGAGCGGCGAAATGGCCGCGAAATGTCGTCGCGACCTGTTCCAGCGGGTGCGGTACACCGCGCAACAGCCCCTCCGGGTGCGGCTGGCAGATGAAGTCGATGGGCAGATCGTGCAAGGCTTCGGCGACGCGTAACTGCCAATCGAGATGGACGACATCCGGCAGCTGCGCCGGCAGGAGCTGGCGAAATCCCAAGAGCTGGGTCGGCGCATAGACGACGCGCGGTCGCGTCGTGCCGGCACGCTGCGCCCGATAGGCGGGAACCGCGGCGTAAATCGGATCGCCAGAGGCGCCTTGGACCGTGCCGCGCGTCTGGTTCAAGTCTGCCGGCGGTGTCGGCGCGGCAAATCTCGGCGGCGCCTTGCGTCGCCAGGACGAACTCGGAGGAAACGGCGAGCTCGAGCAGGGCGGTATATTCGCCGGACGCCACGAAGCCGCGCGGCGTGCCGTGATCGAAACGCCTCACATTCCCGCCGCGGCGCAGCACTTCAAGGCCGACCGCGCGTGGGGCATGGAGCCCGCCCGAGCCGCTCCACACTTCATCCGGCAGCGGCAGTGAACGCAAGGCCGCCATGTCGCGCCCCGCCTTGGCGAGATGCGGGTGGGCCGTGGCCATGAGCAGCGCGAGCGCCCGGGTGCGATAGGGCTCCTCAGTGAGGGCTTCCCCGCACAGGATTTCAGCCAGGGCAGTGAGATGCTCCTTAAGCTGGGGCGCCGTTCCCCCGCGCGCGCGGGCGGAAGCGAGCAGGACATCGGCATAGCGAAAGCCGAGCGCGGATGCGTCCCGCGCGGCCATCGCGCGCAACAGGGGATTGTGACCCACGACCACGGCATCCGGATTGAGGATGGCGCGCGGCAATTGGCCAAATCCCGTCCAGCTCTTGATACGGGCGAGCCGGCGCGCCGCGGCGAAATGAAGCGCGCGGGACGGCAAGGACTGGATCGGCGCGCTCCGGAACCTCGCCTGCCCCGGTCGCTAGGTAAGCAAGCTCAGGCGATCCGCCGGTGAGGCGCATGCCGGAGGCCGCGGCCCGGCTCGTGGCGAGCGCGGCAAGGACGATCGCGCGACCATAGGCAAGGATGTTCGGCAGAGCGAGCAGGCTCGCGTCCCGCGCCAAGTCGTCGCCAAGGCCAAGCGCCCAATCGAGCGCCCGGCCGCCCTGGCTCGCGGCGATGGCGTTGGCCTCGTCGAGGCCGACGGGCGTGGAGACACGTGCCCGCCAATCGGGCCGTGCCAGAGCCGCATCGATTTCGACCGGCACCTCCCGCGGCGATGAGACGCGAGACTTCAGCGAAGTCCAACATAACCGTGCTGGGCGATATGGGCATTGAGCATCAGCAATTCGGGCCGCGCTTCGAAAAGCCGGCAGAGATCGGCCAAGCCAAAATCCTGCTTGGCTGGGTAGAGCGCGTCGTAAACTGCCGCGACCAGGGCGTAATCATCCTCGGTATCGACCACCAGGCGCCAATGGCGCCGGTCGGGACGCGCGTCGACGAGGACGGATGGATAGACGTCGGGGCGTCGCCAGATATGGGGCGTGACATGCTCCCGCTCATAGGGATCGCTCGCTCGAGCCTGGGCCTCAAAGAGCGCCGCCGCGGCGAAGACCTCGGTGTCAAAACCCAAAGGGAAACCACTGTCGAAGGCGGTACGCGCGTAGCGGATGCCGGCATCTTTCTCGGCAAGATAGGCGGCAAGCACGCCCGCGCTGACATCCGGATCGAGCAACGGGCAATCGGAGGTGATGCGCATCACCGTCATGGCCCCGGATACGCGGGCCGCTCTGGCCGTGCGGGCGAGCACGTCCTGCTCGGGCCCGCGCACGATCTTGGCGGGAAGCCCGCCAAGCGCGGCAATGACAGGATCATGGGGCGCCCCATCGGCAAGCGCGACGACGACCGCATCCACGCCTTGGATCCGCGCCACGCGCTCGACGACACGGGCGATGAGCGGCGCGCCCGCGAGCGGCTTCAGCACCTTGCCGGGAAGCCGCGTGGAGGTCATGCGGGTCTGGATAATTGCCACCACGGGCTGGCTGCTGGACATCAAACCCTCACCGCCAATTCAACTTTGCTCACGCCCACAGCGCACGATGACACCCTTATCCTCCGCCGCGCGCGCCGCCTGCCATAGGACACCGATGGGAAGGCCGCTCCGCTCGGCGATGGCGAGAAGATCGTGGAGTCCGTCGGAAAGATTGAGCAGCCACATCATGGGCGCCACCTGCCCGCTCTGGCCGGCGCTGCCAAGAGTCGGGTAAAGGCCGCGGCGCCCGAGCTGCGGCTCGCCGAAGGGAAAGAGATTACGGAAGGTCACATTCTGCTCGAGCGTCCGGCAGATTGCCTCATAGGCATCGATGCTGCCTTGCAGGGCGGCAAGGCTGATCAAGCGCTTGTCGTCAAGCGAACTATGGTATTCGGGATATTCGCCATAGACGCCGCGCATCAGGGAGCCCACGGGCAAGTCGAAGCCGGGCGAGCAATATTGGCGCTCGTCGCTGCCGGTTGGCGAGAAATCGCGCAGCTCATAATCCATCCCGAGATGGCGCAGCGCGTGCGCGGCGGCACGGTCGGCGGGACTGTTCCTCCGGCGCGAGCTCTTATAGGTGAAATGCGTGTCGAGCCCGACGCAGGTGACGACATATCCGGCGACGAGCGTGTCGCGCAGATGGTCGCCACGCAGAGCGAGATAAGCGAGGGCGCCGATGGTCTCGGGCGCGAAGACGAAGCGGTAGGTGAGCCGCCGTTCGGGCCAGGCGGCGAGGCGCCGATAAAGAAACGCCGCCGCGATCGGCCCGGAAAGCTCGTTATTGGCGAGCGAGGGGTGGCACGTATAGGTGGAGATGAGGATTTCGCCCCTCTCCTCGCCCGGTAGCACGGCTTCCGACAATGTCAGCGCGCCGTCGATGAGGTCGGTGTCGACGACGATCTCATAGTCGCCATCCGGAAGCGCGCGGCGCTCGCGCTCGCTCAAACAAAAGCCCCAGCGCGGCGCGTAATAGCTCGTCACATAGGGGATGGCGTCGGGGAGATCGGGGCAGCTGTGCAGGTGCGCGTCGAGCGCCTGGCGCGACAAGCGCCCGCGGAAGGGCGTCGAGTAGTTCACCAGGCGCAAATTGTTGGCGGCAAAGTCGAACAGGCGACGCCCATCGGGGGCGATCACATAGGCCTCCCGCACCACCCATTCCTTGGGCACGGGCCAGTCGAGGGCTTGCGTGCCCGACGGCACCTCGATGCGCTGCAGGGGGACGAGCTCGTTCAAAATCGCATGGGTTTCGCGCGCGCCCTTCCCGGTGATGGAGCGTGGCAGCGGCCAGAGTCGATCGAACAGGCGCTCGATCGCGCCGGTGGTCTCGCGCTGGGCCATTGCATCGTCGGTCGCGGTGTATATGAAGGTCATCGCGGCAGCGGCTCGGCAAAACGGTCGTTGTAGTAATAAGCATAGTTTTGCCATTTGTAGAATTCGGCCGCGGCGCTGGCCTGCTCCTCGGCGCCGAAGGCGGGCTCGTAGCCAAATTCCTGCATCTCATCGGCGAGATGGAATTCGATGATCTGCGCCTCCTCGGGCTGGATGCGCTCGCGCCAACGGCCCGCGTTCCGGCCGCTCACCGCGAGCGTGCCCTCCCCTTCATAGCTGTTGCCCGCGACGGGAAGGCCAAGCATGGTGGGTGTGAGTAGGCTCGGGGCGAAGTCGATGCCGAGAAAGCCAGCAACGTGCCGCATGCGGGTCTCCGGTGCGCTGACCAAATCCTCGTAGCGCAAGACGTGATAGCGTTCCTCGCCGAGACGCGCGCGATTGCGCGACGCCATGCGGAATCCGTGGCGCGCGCGATGGAGCAGGCTCGCCAGCGTGCGCTTGCGGTCCTCGCCGAGCGGCGCGTAATGCTTGTCCACGCCGGCGGCCAGGGCCGCGAAATTGTCGCGCGGGTCGCGCAGGATTTGCACGAAGCTGGATTGTGGGAACCAGGCGAGAAGTTCGCTCGCGTAGATTTCGATGCTGGTCTCCTTCAGCACCTGCGCCTTCACCGACGCGACCGGGCGACCGCTCGCCGCCAGATAGGCCCGCACAAGTGTGGCAATGATCGCGGCTGGATCGCCGAGCTCATCCTCGCCCAATTCGGCGAAGAAGCGCCGCTCGAGCGCCTCGCTGTCGAGGACGCGCGCGGCGCCGTATTTGCCGAGCTGTTCGGCAAGATCGACAAAGAGGATGCGCTTCAACCTGGTGCGGCGCTCGTCCGCGCCCACATGGTCGCGCAGGTAGGCGGGGAAATACGCGTAGAGTAGCGCCAGATCGGTCGGATAGACCGAGAGTTGCTCGTGGCCGTCGAGCAGATTGCGCAGAAGCGTCGTGCCGGCCTTGCGATGGCCGCAGATAAAGACCAGGGGTGGGCTTGACGGAATCATGCGCTTGAATGAGGACCGCGCCGGAGGATCGATGGCGGCAAAACCGTCATCGTCCGTGCAAATCGGTGTTGATGGCCGCACCAAGTGCGCGAAGGATGCGCATATTGGCGCGCCAGATGCCGCCATACCGCGAGGCGCCTAGTCGAGGTTTTACGGCGACCGGTACCTGCGCGAAAGGCGCCCCTTCCCGCACCAGGGCTAGGGCTAATGCCGTGTGCACGCTCGAAGAGTCCGCGCAGGTTCGATGGCGAAAATACGCCTCGGTACGAAAGCCCTTCAAGCCGCAGAGAATGTCCGTCACACCGAAGCGCGATTGGGCGTAGCGATTGAACAGAGCCTCGGCAAAACGAGCGGCACCGCTGCTCCTCGTACCGAGCACCAATGGGAGGTGCTCAAGCTTGTCTAGGACAGCGCCAATGGCAGCGGAATCAAGCTGACCGTCGGCGTCAATCGTAACAATGGCGTCCGAGCCGATCTCCACCGCCTTGTCGAAGCCGCTGAGGAGGGCCTGGTCATAGCCGCGGTTTAGCTCGTGACGCACGACAATTGCGCCGGCCGAAGCCGCTCGAGCGCCTGTCTCATCTGCCGAAGCGTCATCCACAACGATCGGCGTTCCGTAACGCGATATTGCTGCGACGACGCTCACGATCGAGCCCGCCTCATTGAATGCCGGAACGACGATAGCGGTCTTCACACGCGCACATCATTGAACATCGGTCAGCCGCACACAGTCTCCCAAGGGAATGTCGCGCACTGCCCTGCGGCCAAGGAGTTCGTCCATCCGGTATGGGGGTAGGCCATCGGATGGACACGGCCGCAGAGGGATAAGATCGCACGCGCCGATGGTGGTGCCCTTGTCGATGTCCAGGGCCGCTCTTACTGCGCGTCGTTGGAGGACGACGGTCTCCTGCTCATTCCCCATGACGTGCTTGTGCTCCGGACCTAACGCCGCCTCGAGCTCGCGGGTGCGGTCAACCATGTCTCGCCAACCGATGGGATCCATGGAAAACCCATGGTCGGGTCCTTCTCGGCCGGTATCGTCGGTGAAATGCTTCTCAATCACGCGGGCGCCGAGTGCCACTGCCCCAAGGACAGTCGCATGGCCCGGCGTATGGTCGCTGAGGCCGAGCACCATTTCGGGAAACTCGCGGGCATACAGCTTCAAGACATTGAGCGCTACGTGGCGAAGATTGTCGAGACCGGCGGTATAATTGGTGTTGCACTGCATGAGAACGATGCGCTCTTCGTAGCGCCGGGCTGTCGCGACCGCGCGGCGGACGTCGTCCATCTCGGAAGCCCCCGTGGCGATAAGCATGGGGATCTTATGCTGAGCCATCGCCTCGATCATGGCCGGCCACGTGATGTCACCGGAACCCAGCTTCCACGCCACAACACTCCTCGCCAGCTCGTCTAGGAGGCGCAGGTCATAGGGCGCCGTGAAGTAATCGATATTGTCGGCGTCACACGCTTCTCGCAAAGCCTCCGTCCATTCCATCGGCAGGGACGCGGACTCATAAACCTCGTAGACGCTCTTATTCCAGCTTGCTTGATGCGAGAGGTGGGAGCCGAGCTGGCGGAAACCGAAGTCTGAGACGATTGTGGGAGCGCGAAAATTCTGAAACTTAGCGGCATTGGCTCCAGCCTCCGCGGCCAGGTGAATAAGCTCTTTGGCGCGATCGAGTGATCCGTCGTGGTTCGCAGCGATATCGGCGACAAAATACGTTGGATGGTCGAGCCCTACCTGGTGACGGCCGATCACGAATTCGACGCTCATAGTTTGGCTATTTCCTGCTCTAGGGTTGGCATCGTCCGGCCGAGGATGCCTTCAAGGCGCGACACGTCCAGACGGAGATCGTGCGCGCGCGGTGCCCGGTCGGGCAGTTCCGACGAGCTCGATACCCGGACGGTTTCGGTCGGCAGATTCTTGTGGCGCGCGATGGCAAAAGCAAAATCAGCCTTACTCCTCCCCTCCCGGCTCCCGACATTGATAACCCCGTTGATGTTCAGTTTCACCAGGTCGATTACGGTTTGGGCCAGCGTGGTCATGTGAAGTGGGGAGAAAAATACGTCGGCGAATAAGCTGACATGCTCTCTCGCTGCTAGGGCGCGGATAAAATAATCGCTCAGGCTTTGACGCCCTGGGCGTCGCGACGCACCAAAGAAGTTCGTCCTTATAGCGAGGGCGGTCGGATGTACGAGCGCGGCCTCTTCGCCCGCAAGCTTGCTGCGGCCGTAGATATTCACCGGCGCGACATCGGACTCGGCGTGCGGTCCCGGCGAGTTGGGATAGACTTGGTCGGTCGAAATTACCACAAGCTGCATGCACGATGACAAGGCCGTGGCAAGATTTGCAGCGGTGGTCTGATTGGCGGCAAATGCTTGGTTCGGCTCACGTTCACACTGATCCACGTTAGTCAGTCCCGCAGCGTGGATGATCACGTCGGGCGCGATATCTGACAGCAACAACCGAGTGGCGGCGGCGTCACTCAAATCGCAGCGCCGATCGCCTCCGGACCGGGCTGTCGTCGTCACCGGACCCTCGGCGCGGCAGGCTTCGACAAGATAGTCGGCCAACAAGCCGGTGCCCCCGGTGATCAGCCAGCGCGTCGCCACCACCGCTACTCAGCGGCTTCTTCGACCGTGGGCGTCGGCATATAGCCTTCCCGGCGCAGGAGTTCACGCGCGGCCGCGACGTCCAGCCATTGGTCGTTGGTATCGCTCCGATAGCAGAAACCCGCGGGCACCTTCGAATAGCCCACCACCTCGGTCATGCTCGTGTAGTGGTAGAGATGAATGGCCGGCTCGACGACATAACGATCGCCAAGGTCGACCGTGGTGCGCGCCTCATCCTCGGTGATCAGCACCTCATGCAACTTTTCGCCGGGCCGCACGCCGACACATTCCACCGCGACATTCGGGGCGAGTGCTTCGGCCAACACGCTCAGCCGGAGGCTGGGTATCTTCGGTACGAAGATCTCGCCGCCATTGGTCATGGCAAGCGACGAGAGGACGAATCTCACACCTTCAGCCAAAGTAATGGTGAAGCGAGTCATGGTCGGATCGGTAAGGGGCAAACTATTCGTTCCCTGGTCGATCAACCGACGAAAGAAGGGAACTACGCTGCCCCGCGAGCCGAGCACATTCCCGTAGCGCACGATGGCAAACTGCGTGCCGCCCTTACCGCTCAGGTGATTAGCGGCGACGAAAATCTTGTCGGCCGCCAGTTTCGAAGCACCATAGAGGTTGACCGGGTTGGCGGCCTTGTCCGTGGACAGGGCAATAACCTTCTTGACGCCCATCTCCAGCGCGGCGCGGACGACGTTTTCGGCGCCATGCACATTGGTTTGGATGCACTCGAAGGGATTGTACTCCGCCGCCGGCACATGTTTCAGCGCCGCCGCGTGAATCACATAATCCACGCCTCGCATGGCCATCTGCAGCCGATCGCGATCACGCACGTCGCCGATGAAATAGCGGAGACTGGGATGCGCCTGAACCGGCAGCGCATGCTGCATATCATACTGCTTCTGCTCGTCGCGTGAAAAGACGATCAGCCGCGCCGGGCTTCCCGTGGCAAGAACGTAACGTACGAACGCCTGACCGAACGAACCGGTGGCACCGGTCACAAGCACGGTCATGTCGCTAAGGTTTGCCTCCGGAAATATCGGCTTTTTCGGTGATGATGCCTGATATGTGTTCATGACGCTGCCAACCAGTAAATGACTTTGCTATGCCCGGCGCGCACGCGCCGGTCTTGGACCCCGCAAGAGCTCTTGGGCTACGATTTTGGTGAGCCCAAAATCACTGCGTGACATCGACCGCCAGATCAAGGCCTTGAGGGCCGTGCGCGCCGAATTGCTTGGCAAAGGCACGACTATACCAATTGTCGGCACCGATGAGCTCGGCGTGGCTGCCGAACGCTTCGACTCGACCCTCGTTTAGGACGACGATCTTGTCGGCGTCGGCCACTGTCGACAACCGGTGCGCAATGACGATGATGGTGAGGTCGGTTTTGCGTCTCAGCGTTTGTAGTGCGTCGCGAAATGCCGCCTCGGCGTCGGCGTCCAGCGCACTGGTCGGCTCATCGAGGATGAGGATCGGAGCTCGGCGCACGAGCGCCCGGGCAATGTCAAGCCGCTGCCGTTGACCACCCGAAAGCCGTTTGCCGCCGTCATTTAGCAGAGTATCAAACCCATCCGGCAGTGCATCGATGAATGTGAGGGCTCCGGCGAGTTGCGCTGCCTCACGAACCTCAGCGTCGCTCGCATCTTCCTTGCCATAACGGATGTGCTCGGCGGGACTGATATTGAAGATCTGCGGTTGCTGCGGCACGAATGCGATCCCGGCCCGTAGACTATCGGTGCTGAACTTGGCGATAGGGGTGCCGTCAAAGCAGATTTCGCCGGAGGACAGCTCCCAAATTCTCGGCAGCAAATCGACGAAGGTAGACTTACCAGCGCCGGATGGGCCGACAAGCGCGATCATGCGGCGTGCGGGCAGCGTAACCGTGACCTGATCGAGTGCCGCGCCCGACGCCTGCGGGTAACTGAACGAGACGCGGTCATAGGCGATATCCCTTTCCACCGATGTAAAGGTCTCAGCGCCACCCCGTGGTTCTTGTGCCGCCCTGATCGACTTCAGGAACGTGCTGACCTTGATGACCGAGGGCCACTTGCCCATGATGTTGTTGTAGTCTCCGGCAAGCCCGCGGACGATCGGCATCAAACGGATCAAGACGACGACGAACATGCCCAGGAGATCGAGACTGAGACCGAGAACGGTGCCGCCGATATACAGCACAAGATAGGCAAATCCGATGGCGATCGGCTCAGGGAGGAGCGACATTCGCGCGCTGAGCATGGTCTGCCACATGGCACGGCGTGCATGAATTTGGCTCAGCTTGGCAAACGCATTCGAACTCGGCGCGTTCGGTGCCGGACAGACGAATCAGCCGCGTGTTATGAAGCCGCTCAACGATGAATGATGTGAGATCGCTGTTCGCCTTGGTGATGGCTTGGCCACTTCGCTTTACGTCGGCAAGCATTCCGCGCGCAAGGAAAGCGGCAATCCCAATCACCGAGATCGAAAGCAGCGTCATGGGGACCGAAAGTATGAATAGCCCCGACAGATAGATGAGCAGTTGGACTGACCTGCCGAGCCACTGGACCGCCGCGAAGAGCGAGCCGAGGGCTCGGCCCAGTTCGGTAGTCATATCGTTTGCAACATCGCCTAGCCGGATCTGGTCTTGGATTTTGGTACTGGCCCGGAGATAAGCATTGAAGGCATGCTGACGAATTCGATCCGCGGCGCCGCGTTGCACCCGACTTTGCTGCCGGACATTGATGTAGTTGACCCCTTGGCGCAGGAG
This sequence comes from uncultured Alphaproteobacteria bacterium, assembly GCA_963820115.1. GTDB lineage: Bacteria > Pseudomonadota > Alphaproteobacteria > Rhizobiales > Methyloligellaceae > Methyloceanibacter. The sequence continues at coordinate 1,229,952 of CAWFYP010000002.1, read as the reverse complement.
AATGAGGAAGAAGCTAATCGAGAGAAGCAGGCCAAGCGAAATCTTGATGCCCAGATCGTCGGCGACAGAGTTCAAGATTTGCCAATGAGCCCCGGTGACCGTGACGCTGCCGACCGTGCCGCCGGCTTGCAGGAGTTGGAACACGGGAAGCAGCATCGCAACACCGAGACCTTCGCAAAGACTGGCAAAAAGGTTGAGCGCGAATAGGAGCGCGACCACGCGCATCGGCATCTGGAGCCGGCGCATGATCACGACAATGTCGCCTAGACGCTGCAACAGCCCTCGAATAATCATCGCGATTGGCCTGGGTTATGACTTCGGAGCTCTCGCCGGGCACGAGCCGGCGAAGCGGACAGCCTCGAAATACGGAGCGGGGATGCGCGCAGCCTCAAACTGGATACCCATATCGCGCGATGGGTAAGCGCCATTCCTCGGCGAGCTGGCGGTTGTCGCCGCGATAATACTGCTCGATTTCGGCAATCCAATCGGAGGGCAGCTCAATACGGGCCTCGTCCCCGCTCCTGATCAGACGATCGAGACTGTTGCGCAACGGGCGGGGCAAAAGCCAACCGAGTGGAATGTACATCCCCATTGCTTTGCGCAATTTGGAGTAAGTGAGATAGCGCTGGCTTACCCGCATGTTACGGCGCTCGTTGCGAAGGAGCCCTGTTGCGGGGCTGGGATCTACACCGATAAATTCGCATATCCGGCGAGCGAATAGTTTGGGGTCCGCTTTGAGCTCCTCGAGCGGGAAAACAGCCACATTCTCTCGCCCGAAGGCCTCCGCAAAACATTGCGAGACCATATAGAATTTATAGAATTGCAGCGGCCGGCCGCCTTTCGCCTTCAGCCACCGGTCCAGCGGCTCATAGTGAAAGCCTTTCGCGCGGAAAAGGTAAAGCGACTCGATGAGCCTGATCTGATTTCGCACGACGATGATAATTTTTGCCGGTCCCACAATCGACCGCAGCCTTGCCGGTAATGCGGAGTCGCTCGGCTCGCCATAGAACTCCTGCAGGGTCAGTGTCTCCTTCGAGAACACGGGGACCTTGCCGGGCTCGACCTCAGCAATCGCCTGCTGCCAAAGTTGGCGACTCAGTTCGAGGTCGAAGGGCTTTCGCTTCGTCGAGTCCACACAGCATGACTTCCATACGTTGCTGACGGCCGCCAATGCGCGGGGGTTTTCTTTGGGCTCGCCGAGGTTGGCGATGTCCGGATGACGCGCAAAGAGCGCCCCCTGCAATGTCGTGGATCCACATTTGTGGAATCCGACGTGAAGGACCGGCACTCTGGCATTTCCGTTCCGAAGTCATTGCGGCAGGGCGTCGGCGGCGGACGGCGAACGCCGCGGGGTTACACTTTCCATCAGCGCAAGGTAGCCAAGCTTAGCGGCCGATAGCATGCGCTTGCGCCAACCCTTAAGCTCTTTGAGCGCCAAGAGCGCCATGAAGCGACCTTGCGGGGGATCAATCTTATACCCAAGCTTGACACCTGTGCGCCAGGTCAAAGCGGTAACCAGCTCAATCTCGTCGCCAGTGAGCATCCGGCGCCAACGCTCCAAGGGCTTGGCGTCGATGCCATGACCATCCGCTTTGCGGTCATGCTTCTTCTTGTGCTGAAATCGAGACAACTCGGCGCGCAGAATCGCCTCGGGCATGGGTTCGCCGACGGCGAAGTCGAGCAACCGGTTGATGCTCTGTTCGGGTTCTCGCACAAAGTCTTCGTAGCGAATGAACATGGTGCGGTCGGGGTAGAGGCGGTTGAAACGAAGGAACGTCTGCATCATGTGCCGCCAGTAGAAGCACGACGCGATCAGGGCATTCAGCCGTCCCCCGTGAAGACCCACATCGGCCCGTGACCTCGCGACCTGACCCGCCATCGAGGCAACGGTCGCCCGTGGATCGCGGATGATAAAGATGAACTTCGCCCGGGGCATTGAACGTGGAATGTCAAATAGCCCATACACATCGTTAGCCTTGTCGGCCCAACACCGCGCCTTGTCCGGGTCCTTCGCACAGGTGGGGTCCAGGGAATAGAGCAACGGATAGAGCTGATACATTTGCCCGAGATCCTGGGTCGCATGCGCATCGTGGATCTGTCGCTTGATGCGCGTGCTTTCCGCCGGCTCCAACGCTGCGAGGTTGCGCCCCTCGCGATAGAATTTCGGCAACCTGAAGATCTGGCGTAGCAGCCGGCGATCCACCTTGTTGCGGTGCCTCCAAATGTGTTGCGTAAACAGGGTCATGCTGGGGAAGGAGAACACGCGCTCGCTCAAATAGAAGCTGCGCATGATGACGGTCGTACCGCCGCGCGGCGAGCCAACGAGATAAACGAAACGCTCAAGCTGTTCCGACGTGAGGGGAGTTCGTCCGGTCGTAGCAGGCTGATCGGCGCCGGCCGCACCTGACGCCTTGACCTCGCTCGTTGTTCCTGCGTCGCTGATCATGTGGTCCTGTACTGGCGACCTCGCCGATTGGTTGCAGATTGCGAAAGCGCTAGGCAGAGCGCACCCAATCTGTCTGCCAACACGGCAAAAATCCCTGCCATGTTCCGGTCAGCCATCGAGATGCACGGCGAGGAATTGGTCCACAATCGCACCGACGACGTCGGAGCGCACATGTCGCCCATCTTCCTCACAAGTGTCCCGCGACACCACGATTTCATAGGACGGCCAATAGATGACGTTCTCGAATTCTCGAGAAAGGGCTCCGGCCACCGCACGGAGGATACTCTTGCTCTCCATATTGGCCACCACGATGTCGCTGCCCGAGAAGGTCTGCTTCAAGGCAACCGGGGACACGGATAAGATAATCTTCCTTTGGGGAAAATGCTCTTTGAGCAAGGAGCACACCCTTTGCAGATTGGCATAGTTCTGTGCGTAACTGCTGGGTTCGAAGGTAAATCCCGGGCACAGTCCGTTGCGCTCAGGCGTGGGGGCTTGATTGATGTAGAGCCCGTTGCGGTCGTTACGCCACACCTCGGTGACACCCGGGGTGATGACATACACATCGGCATTCATGATGGCGTCGCGGATGCAAAGATCCAGCTTGCGGCTGAGATCGATGATCCCCTCTTTACTGCTGGCAAAGATATGACGGCGATAGGGATCCTGCCAGATCTCCGGAGCGAGAGAGCCGAACAGGCGCGCGGCGCGGCCGGAATGTTTGACAAAATCCTCCGGGTCGCAATGCGTGCCAGCAAAGGCGCGCTCGAATTCCATCCCGATGGTGAAGCTGTTGTAATGGTTGATGTCGTCGAGCGCCGGAAGCTTGCCAATTGTCTGCGTGGCGGGATCGAACGCGATCTCCGCGTATTTGGGGAACACGTCGAAGTCGCGTTCGTGAAGCGCGTGTTTAATCTCCAAGGCGAAGCAACTTCCGATGGTGAGCACCTTGTCGCCCCTCCGAAGGACCGGCGCGCGTACGAAGGTCACCCGCGAGCCGCGCTTGGTTCCCCTCCAGCTCTTGTTGGGAACATCAAGGATGGCGAACTCGACATTTCCATTGGATAGGACTGGAGCCGGCGAAGCACCGTGCTTTTTCTTGGAGACTGGAGGACGGCCGAGCCGCAATCCGCGCATGAGCCGGCGTAAGCTGAGTGCCATCTACGTCAAGCCGACCATAAGATGCCAGGAGACACGGCGATGCGCTTTGCCTTCGAGACTACGGGGCGACGCAATGGCGATCGGCTCACGTGTACGCGCCTATTGCGCGGAATCTGCGTCAAGCCGAGACCATGAGAGATGATCACGCGATGCATGGAGCGGTAAGCTCGTCTTCTCCGTCAATCAGGCGCCGGAACGTGACAAATGGTTCGGAAATACGACTGTGCACGTCGAGCGGGTACGAATAGACTGGGAGCAGTCCATTTCTAGAAGCGACCGGGAGTGTGCACGATGTTGGCATTGCTCGATAAAATCATGATGTATCCTAAGACACCGAAGAGCGCCGCTCGCAACCTAGAGCGCGTCGCACGCGGGGTCAAATCGGCGCGCATTGCGAGTGATCAATCGCATCGCCGCAAACTTGTGGGCGCCATTCCACAGAACCCTGAGCTAGAGCACGTTATGGATCCGGTTCGCGGCTTCGGATGGCTGCCCAAGGGCACGCTCGCCAGCGTCTCGCCTGCCATTGACTTCGCCCAGCGCGTGTTGAAAGAGCGGCGCAATGCGGAAGGCTTAAGAAAAGACGGTAACGCCAAGGAAGACTACCTCATCCACCTCATTGATCCCATACGGTACGAAGAAGCTCCGCCGCTATTCGATCTCGCCCTCTCCGACGAAGTCTTGCAGATCGCCGCGGGCTATCTGTTCGAGGTCCCTACCCTCTTGAGGATGACGGTTCTGTGGTCGCCGGTGAATAACCGGATGAAGGGCAGTCAGTTCTATCATCGCGACGGAACTAAATGGCTGCACCGTCGCGCAAAGTTCATATTCTGCGCGAGCGATGTGGACGACAGCTGCGGGCCCTTCACCTTTCTCCCCGCGGATGTCTCCGAGCGGATGTCTTACGACTCTCCCACATACAGAATGGGGAATTGCGTCGAGGATGACGACATGTATCGCTATGTGAGCCCATCAGAAGAACTCAAGTTCACCGGTCCCGCAGGCAGCGGCCTCGTAATCGATTCATCGCGGTGCTTCCACTTCGGGAGCCGCAGTCGCGGTAAGGAGCGACTGGTGCTGATGTTCCAGTTTTTCCGACTGCTCGACCTATCCGCGGATCGCAATGACAAACTATGGCGCTCCCCATCTTTCGACGCGAAGTTCGGCAACGACCCGGTGCGCCGATTGGTGATACCGGATGCCGGAGACATCGCCATTTGATCGACGGCTGGAGATCCAACGCCTGCCTGCCACATCACGGGGCGCCGCCTGTCGGGGGCTAATTCAGGGCAGCTCCGGAAAGAACAAGCCGGCGAGCTTCGTCGGTCGGTCTTGGAACCAAGTCAAACAGCGGCGTGCGGGGCTCGCGCGCCTTGTGCGGCAGCATGAAGGCGACCGTCAGCATCTTGCGTTCCCCCGACCGGCATCGGCTGCCGAAATGGAAGCAGTTAGACGTATCCGCGAAGCCTCCCGTTCCCGGACTCCCGCCGAGGGCAACCTGCTCTGAGGCAGAGCAGATCGAAAAGATGGTGTCGTCGGCGAGGCGGCCGTCCCCGCAGAAATAGATTGCCTCGTAGCGGGTCTTCTGTCGCACCCGTCGTGATACATCCGCCGGCAGCAGGGTAAGCGGGCCGCTGTCGTCGTCGTTGTTGCCGACGTTGAGGAACAGCTTGAGCAACTGACTTTCCGGTTTATCGAGGTGGTAGAGCTGACTGCTGAATTGATGGTCCTGCGGCGGGGTTAGCCAGATGCCAACCTCCTTCATCTGCGGCACCATGCCGTAATAGTCGCTCACGATCTGCATCATGGCATCGCTCAACACAAACTCGACGAGCTCCGGATAATCTCGAAAATCCTCCGGCCGCTCGCACTGATAGAAGGGATTGTTCTTGCGAGCTTTCCAGCCCGAGTTGCGACGGTGCTCGATAATGGCCCGGGCCGCCTCGAGCGCCGCGGCCGTGCCAGGCAAGGTGTCCGGTCCAACCAAGGCAAATCCCTTGTCCTTGGGAACGAATCCGGTCCAGGGCGATTTACGAGCATCTGGCGCGCAAGCTTCCGGCGCCGGCTGAGGTCCGGCGCATTCCGCGCCAGGTCGAAAGCGTTGGCAATCGAATTCAAGGGGCCGTAGGGCAGGCCCACGCCGAGACCATAGTGATAGAGCCGTGACTCGATATCCATCGATTTTCCTATCGCTTGTGCTTGTTTACCGCCATCGCATTTTCCCTTCGGGAAAACCGAGCGCTGCAAAGAAGTCAAAGCCCGAATTCGCTGTAATTTCCAATTGTGGCACCACGCATGAAGTTCTGCTCGGTAAAGGTCTGCGTCGGTACGATTGCTAGCGGAGGGACGACTTTGAGGCGCGCATCGGAGCCGCGCCGGTTGCCAAAAATCAAATGGAAGCGCGGCTCGTGGCGAACAAACGCGATCCCATCGAAGCCCTTCGCATCCATTGTCGAAAGGATACCGGCAAGATCGACTCCATGATCGGCATTCTTGCCGCTTAGACCGACGCGAACGACGATCTGCCGCCGCGTGGCAGCCAGCAAGCGCTCCAGAACATCCAGCCCAACGTATTTGCCCGGAGCGTAGCGCCGGCATAACACACCGAGCAACATCGTCACGTCATAGCTGCCGGGCTCCAGCGGATAGTCGAGCGCCGATCCGACTACAAATTTTGCGTTGCTCAAGCCGCGCTTCCCGGCTTCTCGTTGAGCTTGGGCAACGCGGCCGGGCACGATTTCCACCCCATCCGCGTGGGCGACCCGCTTGGCAACTTCCAAGGTCACGAGGCCTTCGGCGCATCCCATGTCCAGGACGCGATCGGTCGGCCGGAGATCAGCAATCAGTGCGATGTCATCCCAGCATCGGGATAACGCTTCGCCGAGTTTGGTCGTCTCGTAGTAGTACCCGTCGGGATGACGACGAGCACCTCTCAGCGAGGCCAAGAGTCCCATTACTGCTTCCTTGCTAATCATGCACGACACCTCGCCTTACGACACTCCATGCCGTCCCGCGCACGACTCCAAATGGACGGCGAGAAACTGTTCCATGATTGCGCGGACGCCCTTTGGCGTGACGTGGCGTCCATCCTCCTCGTAGAGGTCGCGCATCAGGGCCATCTCGTAGGATGGCCAGTAAATGACATTCGAGAACCGAGTGCTGAGTGCCGCTGCGACAGCGCGGAGAATACTCTTGCTCTCCATGTTCGCAATAACGACGTCGTTGCCGGAGAATGTGCGCTTCAGGGGAACAGGCGAAACCGTCATAATGATCTTCTTCTCCGGAAAATGCTCGGCAAGCAAGGCGCAGACCACTCGCATATTGTCAAAATTCTGCTCGTAGCTGCTTCGCTCGAAGGTGAAGCCGGGATACTTGCCCTCGATCTCGTTGTCAGGAACCTGATTTGCATAAAGCCCGTTGCGATCATTGCGCCACACTTCGGTCAGGCCAAGCGTCAGTACATAAACGTCGGACTGAAAAATACCATCGCGCATGCACAGATCTATCTTGCGGCTCAAATCCATGATCGCGTCGCCGGTAAGCGCATAAACGTTCCTCCGATAGGGGTCCTGCCAAACCCTTCCGTGCGGAACCGTCATATTCTGCTCCGGCGAAGAGCGGTCTACAAAATCCTCGAGCGCGTAGTGCTTTCCACCAAAGGCGAGCTCGAACTCCTGCCTGATCGTAAATGTGTTGTAGTGGTTGACGTGCCCGCGCACCGAAAGTTTTCTGAATTTTTGCGTGAGCTGATCGAATTCGATCTTATGGTATTTGGGAAACAGTTCGAATCCGATGTCATGCAATGTATAGCGGACCTCTCGGGCGAAGCAGCTTCCCATGGTGAAGACCTTGTCGGTCTTGCGTATGATCGGGAGCGGCACAAAGCTCAGTCTCGTGCCGCGATTTGTTCCCTCCCAGTTCTCGGTCGGCATGTCGCCGACGACGAATTGCCGCTGATCTCGTCGGAGCCAGCCAAAGCGCACAGCGTGTTTGCCGTTCACGGGATGCATCTTTTACGCCGCGCGTCTGATCTGCCCCAGCCGGCGCTGTGGGACGACGGTTCGTTCGAGCAGGCCGAGTGCGGCCGATATCGCCTCCAACGGCGGCTGGCTTGGGAAAGTTTTTTATCGATCGGCGACATAGGCATTTTAAGCTCCAGCGCCACGCTCTATTGGGGAATTACTAGATTTCGGAACGCGTCGTCGCCAAACCGTTCCGAAAAGCCCGCAGAGCGCCGAATATCGCCACCTTCGACGGCATCGGCTATGCGAAGAAATTGAAACTGCAACATCAACCGGTCGCGCGTGCGGGCACGGGCTCCATAGTGGAAGCAGCGCGACGAGTCGATCGCGGCTCCAGTCCCGGCTGGGCCGGTCATGGCAACGGCTTTCGAAAAGTCGGTATGCCGATACACGATCTCATCGGTGATGTGGTCCTGGTTCTTCATGCTGCCGAGCGCCCGGGAAACCCGATTGGAGACGTCTGCCGGTAGGAAGGTGAATGGCCCGCAGTCCGCATCGACATCGCTCATATTGATCAGGAACTTCACGCGACGTAACAACCACCGGCGACCATCACGATGATAAAGCTGGCTGCCCTTGAGCATCTCGGTGGGCTCGGGCGGGGTGTGCCAAAGCTTGAGATTATACAGGATGGGAATCTCGCCCAAATATTCCGTGGCAATCTGGAGGACCTCGTCGCATAAAGCGAGATCAAACAATGCGGGCGCATCCTCATAGTGCTTGGCATCCAAGATTGTAGGGTTGTAGTCGCGCTTCTTCTTTGCCGGCTCGCGTTTCTCATCGCGCACTTTCTGTGCGAATTCGACCGCCGCCGCAATCTCGGGAATTAGCTCTGGCGTAACGCGCCCGTAGCCGGTGCGCTCATCGAGGAGATGCTCGATTTCCTTCCGGCGAGGAACCGCCATTGTCAGTCGGCGGCGCTGCGCTCGTTCATCTCTCACCTTCAATGATCTCGCCGCGCCCCGAATTCGCTCGATGGTACGCTCCAGGGCGGCCCGGTCGGGAATAGCGATTGTCAGCATTTTAGCTTCCTTCCCAAACTCATCTTGTTTGACGTCGGGCGCGGCCCGCCAACCCCCCGGCTCAGGCCTCTGCTCGCGCCGGCAAACTCGGTTCCATCGTCCTTAGCAATAATTCTACGGCTACGGTTCTTGCTTCGTCCGTCATCGGGAAGGTCGTCTCGGATTCAGCGTCGAGCGTGCAGGCAAGCGCATGATCCCAGGCTGCCGGGTCCGGGACCGCGGGCTTCGCAAGGCTGTCCAATATTGCCTTGTTTAGCTTGTCGGGGTCCGTTACCCGAAGACCAAGACCCGCGCCGTCATAAAAGGTATTGGACAGGACCAGAACGCGGCGACCAAGCATGAGCCCTTCCCAGCCGGAGGAGCCATTCTCGGTTATGATCAGATCGGCATGGCGCAAATATTTGAACTGGGAATCGAAGGGATCGATCATGACGACATTCGGAATCTGCGCCAGTTCCCGGTAGAAGCGCGTTGGTCTGTGCCCAAAATTCAAGCGATGCTCGCGGACGAGGAGGCGATAGCCGAAGGGGAGCAAGCTTGCCAGCACGCGGACCGTATTGCGCTGGTCGTACCATTGGGTCGCCTGCAGCGTCTGCGCGAGCTCGCCCTCTTTGTGCATCGGAAAATAGACGTATTTTGTGGCAGCAAGATCATCATCGCCAAGGCTGCGCAGAAGACGTTGGTGCCGCTGCCCCATCAAGAGTTGCAAATAATAGCGGCCCAGGCGCGAACCGAGCGGCTCGGCTAAAGCGCGATCCTGCCCCCGCAGCCCGTTTAGCGTTTCCCGCGCCATGGTGCGCAGATATTGCGCATGCCAACGCAAGAAGCCGCGTTCGGCGTGGCCGCGCCATTTATTGGCGATATAGGCCACCGTCGCGGGACGGTTCCGAAACTTGTCGATGCGTGCCTTGGCAGAGTTGCTCGCCGTGGCGCCGGCCAAGCGCCGCGCGGTGCCAGCCTCGACGGCAATCGTATTCAGCAGTTTGCGATCGGGAGTCCAAAAGCCCTCCCCGGAATTGATCTTGGAGAAGCGGATGCCAAGGCATGAAATCCCGCGCCGCTTGGCCGCCAACCACAACACGCTGTTGAGCGCCGTTGCATATTCATAGGTACAAATAAAGTCCGGCTTCGCTTCCTCGAGCACCCGATCGGCAAAGTGAAAAAGGCGCCGGAGAATGACGAAAGGCTCATTGTTGTCCTTGAGGACCTTGCGGACGAGCGCATAGCGCCGAACCCGCCTGACCGGAGTACTGAAGGCACGCCCGACGCTGTGGGCAGCCGCGAGTACGAGGCGGCCCATGGGTAGCCCCGATGCAAGCTCAGCCTCATGAATCGTGCGCTCGACCTCGGCCACCGCTTTGGCGTCGCTCTCCCAGTCCTGCGGCTGCAGGAGATGAGGAACGACAAAAAACCTGCCGTTTGGTCCCACGAGTGGCGCAAATCCCTTTTGGTCGAGTTTGGCGCAGATCGCATCCACCTCCATTCCCCGGAGATGCTTGGCGTCTGCCAGAAAGGCCGCGATCACGCGCGTGCGATCCTTCTTGCTTGGCGGAAGAGAAATCAAGAGTTGACGGCCTTGCATAGGATCCACACTCTTCGGCGGTCCGTTACGCTTATTCATTTATCGCCTCGCTTGCCGAATTGCATGTTCGCTTGAGCCGCACCGCTGCCTCGTGAGGCAAATAAGGGCTTCAGATCGGGATCCGCCAAAAGAGCGGTGCCGATGAACTTGGCTCCCGAGAGGCAGAGATGGCTATAATCTCGATATAGAGGAGTGCCCTGCTTTGCTGCCCAGCACGTTTCGGTGTCGCAGAGAATCGTGTTAAGGCCGACGTACATCACCCCAGGCTTGCTGCTGGCGAATTTCTTGAGGATCTTCGTCGATGCATCCAGTCGCCGATCGGCCGCCTCTCGCGGCAATGTGAGACAGTCGCCGACGTCGCGGCGATAGAGGGCGTTGTGGACGATGCAGAAGTTTGGGCTCAGCGGGAATTCCGGCGCCTGTCCGATCAACAGCACCGGGATGCTAAGCGCCGCGAGGGCATCGAGCGTCCGGCCCAATCCGCGCTCAAACACGTGACGGGAGGTCGCGATGTCGAGCGACTTGTCGTCGCCGTCGATTGCAAACGCACTGCCGTCTCCCGGGCCTCCCTTGGTTTCCATATATAGAGACCAGCGTGAAGCGAGGATCGCCAGGAGCGGCCTCGGTCCGTGTTGCAATTCCTGCAACATCGCCTCGTTATAATCTTCACAATCCGATAGTCGCAAGCCGGCGTGGTTCTTATTGACCCTTTCGATGCCGATCACCGGCGGACAACCACTCTTCGTTGCTTGGCGCACGGACAGTCCATATTTTTCGGCGAGCATCGCTGCCGCGGGGAAAAAGGCGTCGCCATGGGAGTCTCCCCAGACGAGAATGTCATAGCTCCCATTCGCCAGCGGCGCCGGCCTCGTGCAGCGTACCACCGACGCCGGCACCAGGCCGTTGGTGTGGCAATCGTCGCGTAAGGGGTTGAATTCCTCGCTGGCGAGATAGAACCGTTGCTCCTCGGGGCTGAGGCGCCCGGGCAGTCCGTTCGAGAGGACCAAGACACCGCCGACGCAAGCGACCACGGCAAGAGCGCCGAACCCCGCGGCAAAACAGCTTCGTTGTGACAGCTGCACGCTTCCGTGTCCGGAGCGGAAGGGCCGTTCGATGTAGCGCCATGACACCGTCGCGACGATCACGCTGACGGCGATCAAGCCCAGCGCCTCGCCGAAAGTGGGCGCATGGGCGAGATAGTCTTGGGCAAACACGAACAGCGGCCAGTGCCACAGATAGAGCGAGTACGAGATGAGACCGACAAAGACGACGGGCGACAGGCTGAGGAGCTTGGCCACGGCTGTATCGCCTTGCTGTCCCGTGTGGATGACGAGCGCCGCGCCCAAGCAAGGGACGAGGGCCCATAGTCCCGGAAATGGCGTCAGGGACGAGGGCTGGGTCATGGCAAAGCCCACCATGGCTACGCCCAACGCCGCGAGCCCTTCACGTAGCCAGCGGGAATTGAGCTCCGGCGCCATGCCAAGCGCCAGCATGGCGCCAATCATGAGCTCCCAGGCGCGGGTTTGCGGCAAGAAAAAGCCGACCTTGGCAGTGGACGCCTTCAGCGTCGCCACTTCGGAGCAGGCAAGACTTGCCAGGGCGAGCACCACGACCAGAATTTTGATCCTCCGCTGCAGGCCCAGGCGATGACAAGCGAGCAGAATCAGCGGCCAGACGATATAGAACTGCTCCTCGACTCCGAGCGACCAGGTGTGCAGCAGCGGCATCATCTTTTCCGGCCCGGCGAAATAGCCGGTATTGGCGGCAAAGAAGAAATTCGAGGCAAAGGCCGCCGTCGCCACTGCGCTCCGGCCAAAGCTGATCAGCTTGTTCGGCAGCAGAAAAGCCACCGAGAGGATGGCCGTTACGGAAATCAGGGCGATCAAGGCAGGAATGATGCGACGAATGCGCCGCTCGTAGAACCAGGCGACGGAGAATCTGTCGGCCTCGAGTGCCTTCACGATGATCGAGGTGATCAGGTAGCCCGAGATGACGAAGAAGATGTCGACGCCGACGAAGCCGCCCGGAAAGCCCGCAAAGTCCGCATGGAAGAACACGACGGCCAAAACCGCCACGGCGCGCAAACCATCGATATCCCGGCGATAGGCGACGCCCGGCTCGACCGGATGCATGGCCCATGAGGCAAAACGCAGGTTCGGCACAGCCAAGCTGCCCATCGCACGCGCCACGCGGGCTGACCTAGGCATAGAGCCTGTCCGCCCGAGTTCGGCTGAGGGTCTGCAGGAAAGCCTCGGCGAGGCTCGCCGCATCGAGCCCATGGGCGATCAACACCTCGTCGTTCTGACCGCAGGCGGGAAAATCGGAGAGCCCAAAGCGGCGGACGAGTGGCGGCGCCTCAAGCCCGAGTTCGGCGATGGCCGCCGCGATCATCCTTCCCTGGCCGCCCTCAACGAGGTGGTTGTCGAGGGTGAAGACGGCACGTCGTCCTTCGACCGCCGCGCGCAGCCAATCGGGGTCGATGCGGTTCAGCCAGGGGAGGTTGACCACGGCCAGCTCTATCCCCTCGCTCGCGCTCAGCATGTTGGCCGCATGCCATGCCTCGGGAAGCAGAATCGAGCCATAACCGATGATCACGCCGTCGCTTCCCGGACGCAGCTCCACGCCGGTGCCCTTCCGCGGGCGATAGTCGGAAGGCAGGCTATAGGGGATCGCGCGCGGGACCGAGACGAGACGGAGATAGCCGCTACCTTCGGTGCCGTGCAAGAGATAGGCGAGCAGGGGCGCCACTTCCGCCGCGCAACAGGGTTCGACCAGCTCGAATCCGGGGATCGCGCCAAGCAAAGAGATGTCGTTGACCGATTGATGCGAGTGGCCTGGGCCTCCCGGCACGAGGCCGGCCAGCGAGCCGACATAGATGACTTTGCTCCGCTCCGACGCGTTGTTGTAGATCTGCTCGGCCGGGCGCGGGGCGAGAAAGCAGGCGAAGGAATGCACGATGGGGCGCAAGCCCTGCAACGCCATGCCGCCCGCTTGCGAGACCATGTCCTGCTCGGCGATGCCGCATTCGAGGAAGCGGCGCGGGAAGCGCTCGCGGAAGGGGATCAGTCCGGTGTCGAGCACGAGGTCGCCGTCGAGGGCCACGATGCGCGGGTCGCGCTCGGCTTCGGTTACGAGCGCCTGGCTATAGGCGGCGACGAGGCTTTCACCATTCGGCGGGACGGCGCGCGCAGGCCGCGGCGCCTCGTCAAGCTCAAGCGCATCGGCGCCAACCGAGGCGAGCGCGCCGTTCACCCGCGCGATCAATTCATCGGCGGCGCGGGCGTAAAGCTGCTGATCGGGCGCGCCGCTGTGGAAGCGATAAAGCGCCTGGTCTTCGGCCATGGCGGTGGACTCCATGAAGGAGACCCCCCTGCCCTTCACCGTATCGGCGATGATGATCTTGGGCTTGCCGTTCCGCTCGCGCATCTCGTCGAGGACCGCGGCGAGGGCGGCGAAGTCGTGACCGTCGCAGCGGCGGACCTCCCAGCCGAAGGCGGTGAATTTGGCTTCGAGGTCACCGAGATGGCTCGTCTCCTCCACCCAGATGTCGGATTGCAGCTTGTTGTGGTCGACGATCACGGTAATGCGGTCCAGCCGATGGTTTGCCGCCGAGATCAAGGATTCCCAGATCTGGCCCTCCTGCAGCTCGCCGTCGCCGGTCATGACGAAGATGCGCCGGTCCCGTCCCAAGAGCTGATCGGCGAAGGCCATGCCCTTGGCCTTGGAAATTCCCATGCCGAGGGAGCCTGTATTGGTGACGATATTGGGCGTTGCCACATCGGGGTGGCCGGGCAAGCCGCCGAGGCGCCGGAGCTTGCGCAGATTCTCTGCCGGCAACAGGCCAAGAGCGATCATCGCCGCATAGAGGCCGGGGGCGTCATGGCCCTTGGAGGAGAAGAACAGGTCCGGCGCGCCCTCCTTCGTCTTGTCCGCCCCACGCAGCTCGTGCAGCAGCAGCCAGGTGAAGATGTCGAGCGAGCTGAAGCTCGAACCGATATGGCCGGAGCCGGCATAGGCGATCATGGACAGCGCATTGAGGCGGCAGAGGTCGGCGAACAAGCTTGCGCGCTCGAAATTGCTCATATTGAGCCTCCGCATGCGCGCGAACTCCGGCGCCGGGACAAAGAAAAGGGTCTCGTTCATGCGGGCATCAGTGGCGCTTCGGCGGATTCCGACGCGTCCGGCAACAGCTCGGTCAACCGAGCGAGCGCTTCGGCGTGGTCGGCGGATTCAAGAGGCGCCGAGGTTTCCCATTCGGCATCGAGCAGCCAGCCGAGCGCCCGATCGTGCTCCTCGGCATTCTTCACCGCGGGCTGCTCGAGCATCTCCACCACGGTGGCGGCGAGCAATTCGGGCTCGCTGACGCGGCGCTCAAGTCCTGTCCCATCATAAAAGCTGTCGGCCAGCGTGATCACGCGCTTGCCGAGGAGGAGCCCCTCCCAACCGACCGATCCGTTATCGGTGATGATGAGGTCGGCGTGGCGGATATATTTGAACTGACTGTCGTAGGCGTCGATCAGGTCGACGCCGGGAAGCGCTCCCATCTCCCTATAGAAGCGCGGCGGCCGGCGGCCGATATTGGTGCGGTGCTCGCGCACGAGCAGCCGGTAGCCTTGCGGCAGACAGCTGCTGAAGAGACCAATCGTGTACATCTGATAGGTCCAATAGGGCGCCTGATAGTTCAGCGCCTGCTCGGGATCCTTGTGCAGCGGGACATAGATGTAGCGGCGCCCCGCCAATTCCTCCTCATCGCAACATTTGAAGAAGCGCGCATTGCGCCATTCGAGCCAAGGGCGCCGGTAATGGTCGAAGAAAAGCTGCAGGCCCGGCTTGGGCGCCGGACCGCCATCACCCCTTAGCCGATGCCGCGCTTCGACCGCGAGCAGCCTGGCAAGATTGCGATGCCGCTTGAGCCAACCCGTCTTGTCCATCCGGTCCCAGACCGCGCGCAGATAGCCCACCATGGTCGGCCGGTCGCGGAAGGCTTGAATGTGCTTGCGCGCTCGTTCGCTGATGGGTGGGCGCTGCTCCCGCTTTCTCGCCAGGAGCGCATGGCGTGCGCCGTTATACATCAGGGGCTCGGCCGACCAGAAGCAGCGCCCGGTGAGGATTTTCGAATAGCGGTTGACCACGCAAGGAATGCCCATCTGCCGCGCCGCAAGGTAAAAGGTGAAGCAGAGCGCGTCGGCCCATTCGCCCGCCAGCACGAGATCGGGGCGGGACGCCTCGAGCGTATTGCGGGCAAAGACGAACATCCGGCGCAGGATGCGGGAGGGCTCAGTGTTGTCCGCCAAGACGCGCCGTGCCATCCGATTGTGGAACCAGTAGTAGAGTGGCCTGGAGAAACCCCGGCCGAGGTCGCGCTCGCCCGCGAGCAGGATACGTCCGGCCGATATGCCCGTGGCTTGCTCGCATTGGGCGATGAAGGCGTCGATCGCGGCAATCCGCTTGGGGTCGTCTTCCCAGGGCTGCCGGTCGTTGAAATTGGGCACGAAAAAGAACCCCTCCCCGCCCGTCTCTCCGTCACCCGCAACCACGTCACGCCAGACACTCCGCGTGGGCTCGGGGCAGACGACGCTGATAGTCCACCCAGCGCCGTCACGGGCGGCAGCCAGCAGAGAGTGGAAATAGGGCGTGCGGCTGTTTTTCGGCAGGAACAGCACGCGCAAGGACTTGCCTGGCCTGCGGCCGGAGGCGGCCTTGCTTGTATTGGTCATTGTCTGCGCGTCCATGGGGTGGCTGTCATAGTCCAAGCGGCGCGAAATCGATTCCGGGGTAATAGTCCCGGTGGCGGCGGATGCGCGTGATCTGCGCCGCGCTCAGCTCCTCGCGTCCGCGCCCCATACGTCCCACATTGAAGCGGGTCGCTTCCGACTTCTCGACTTGCGCCAGGCTGCGCTCGATCACGCTATCGCTGACGCTGCGTCCGAGGCACGCGCAGATGGTGCGGAAGAACGGAACCGGCGCGCGCAACATGTCTTCATAGTGGAACAGCGTGGTGGCTACATCGCCGCGGGCGATCGCCTGCGCCCAGGAGACATAGAAGGTCACGGTCCAGGGCACTGCGGTGTCGATAATGTAGTCGATCTTATCGGCCTCGCTCAGCGCATGCCAATCGGTGGGGATGAGGATCGAAGAGAAAAATGGATTTGCGTTCATATGGTCGCGAAGGCTCACCACCATATCGAACAGGTTGCGCAACAGGATCGCGACGGGAATGCGAAAGTTCCGCAAGATGCGCAAATTGGCGCCGGTGGCGACGAGATGGACCTGAGACAGGGTCATGCGATTGCGCCCGTTGACGATGCCGGCAATGCTGAGGTCCTTCGGCGTGCAGCGGTCCTGAGTGACGATGTCCTTGTAGACCGCCGCGCCGAGCGTCGCGGCCAGCACCTCCGTGCAAAAGGTCGATGAGGATTTCGGCAGCGCCACGAGCACATAGCTCGGCGCGAAACCGTCGGCTGCCGCGCGAATCTCGCCCTGGTCGAACAGCGTATCGAGGTCGGCGACCTTGGCCAGCGCGATACGCTCGATCGCGCTCGCAGCGCGCCCCTGGTCCGCCGCCGGGGCCGTAGTCTTACGCAGGTTGTTTAACACGATCGAGATAACCAAACTCTTCGAGCCCGGCGCGCAGCTGGGCCTGCTCCGGCTCGGTGAGTTCCGTGTAATAGGAGGTCATGCAGGGCTTGCAAATGCCGCGCAGCGACAGGACGTATTTCTCGTGCGCCCCGGTGAGGAAATTCCATTCCTTGGCTCGCTTGGGCAGGCGCGCCTGGAACGCATTGAATTTATGCTGCTCGGCGATCGCGTCGTCTTGTCGGCCGGCTTTGAACAAATCGTAGATCTTCACCAGAGGCTCGGGAAGCGCTCCGGCCCAACTGGTCGTGCTCCCGGCCACGCCGACCGACAAAACCATAATGAATTGCGTCGCCACGGCAGTGATGACCTGGAATCCGCGTTCGGCCATGCCGATCACGTTGATCTGGTCGGTAGTGCGGGTCGAGCTGAACTTGATGCCGGCGATGTTGGGATGGCTCTTGAGCCGCTGCACGAATTCCGGCGGAAAATAGCGACACCAATTGCCACTGGTGTACATCCAGACGGGCTTCGGCGCGTAGTCGGCGATGTCGCGATAGAATCTCTCAATCCCATCGAGGCCCATCACCGGATGATAGGGCATGACGTGATAGGCATCGAATTCGAGGTCCTTCGTCGCGTCGATGAAGGTGAGAATGTCCTCCATGGCGAAGAAGCCGGCGCCGAGGATCAGCGGCAGTTTCCCGGCATTGGCTTGGGTGACGGCCCGCGCCGCGGTCAGGCGCTTGGCAAAGGTAAGGTTCATGTCCTCGCTACCGGTGCCGAGCGCCCAATAGCCGCCGACGCCCTTCTCGGCGAGGAACCGAATGAGGGCCATCTGGCCTTCGGTGTCGATGGAGCCGTCTTCATGCACCGGCGTTTGCACGACGGGAATCACGCCCCTTAGCTCGCGGCACGCCTGCATCAGACCTCGACCCTCAACCCTTTGCTTTCCGCTTGAGCCATGGCGGGTTTGCCGACACCGTCGCGTTCGGCTCCCTCTGCCAGACACCGCCCCGATTTTTGGCTCCGCAATTCTTTCACCAGCTCGGCCAGCAATTCAGTTCCCGTTGCCATGCCCTCAATATCGTTCGAAAAGGTCGTTGCGGCTTCGGCATCGATCATATGAGCGAGTTGGCGATCGTATTCGGCGTCGGATTCGGCCATATCAGAAGCCGCGGGCCGGGCGAGCATCTCGACGATCCTGGCGCCCAACTGGTTGGCGTCGTAGACCCGCTCAGAAAGACCAGCGCCATCATAAAAATTAGGAGCAATGGTCAGCACTTTGCGACGGAACAACAACCCTTCCCAACCCGACGAACCATTCTCGGTGACGATCAGATCGGCGTGCCGCAGATACTTGAACTGCGAGTCGTATGGGTCAATTACGATGACGTTCGGCAGACGCCAAAGATGGGGATAATAGTCCTTCGGACGCTGTCCAAAATTCAGTTTGTGCTCCCGCACCAGAAGGTTGTAGCCGAACGGCAGGCTGCTCGCGATCAGCTGAATGCTGTTGCGTTGATCTTGCCATGGCGTCGCCTCGTACGCCAAAGGCATGTCGGTCTCTTTATGAACTGGAAAATATACGTACTTCATGCGGGAGAGCTGCGCGTCATCGTAGGTGCGCAGATAGCGAGCGTGCTTCCGCGCGGTTATCGCACGCATCCGCGGAGCGAGAAGGCGCTCCAGTGCGGGCGAACGTTGAGCCGTATCCAAGCCCCTGAGCTTGTAAAGAAGGTCGAGTGCGACCGCCCTCGCGAAGCGGACGGGCAACGTCAGCCACGCCTTCGCTTCCCGGGCCCAGCGTATCTGGGCCTTTCTTTTCCACTTGGTTTCGACGACGTTGGAAATGGTTGGCTGGTCACGGAAGCGCTTTATGTAATCACCGGCAAAATCGGAGGCCGCCGCATCAGAATTGCGCCGTTTCCTTGCCTCAGCCTGCGATCTCGTATTGCGCATCAACCGGTCGGTCGACCAGTAGCAAAAGTCGGTGAGGATTTTCGACCGACGCAGCGCAATGGCCGGGATGCCCTGTCGGGTCGCGGACAACCACATTGCCGAGTGCAACGGCGTACCCCATTCGAATGCAAGGAGCACGTCGGCACCACACTCAGCCAGAACCTGCTCGCCAAAGCCGAAATAACGTCGGAAAATCCGAAAAGGCTCGGTATTGTTGGTCAAGACTCGATCCGCCATTTGCGAACTGAGGCGAATCCGCGCCGGAACAACGTATGCGCGTCCGATGCTCGCCGGGCATCCGGCGATGAGTTGGCCGACCGGCACCCCTGCCGTTTGTTCGGCTTCGGCGAGCCGCCGCTCGACGTCGGCAACTCGCGCTGGATCGGTTTCCCACGCAATGGGATTCAGCATCTCCGGGTAGTTGAAGATCTTGCCTGACGGGGCAACAATCGGTGCGAATGTCTTGCGGTCGACGGACCGGCAGAGAACGTTGATCTCCCAGCCATGCTCCTTTGCCCGTTCGAGCACGCGGAGCAGCTGACGGGCATAACCTCCCCTGATGTGCGAAAACATCGCCAGGACTTTCATCCCCTGTGAAGAGCTGCAGGTGACAGGTTCCGCGTTACTGCCGGCCATCGTTCCCTCGCGAACGTTCGTTCAACGAACAAACATGGTTGCGCTCATTTCCGGCTCGCTTGCTGTCGAGCGACGTCCGCACCATCGGGGCGCGTGAAGGGGCTCAAGCCCAGCTGCCGAACGTACAGTTCGGCAACGAGTAGGTCGATCTCCTCATCAATGTCGGCGGAATGGAAGCGATCCATCAAGAGCGGCACCGAGCGCTGCGACACGAACTTCTCCTCGCGCAGGAAGAAGTCCCGCTTCATGGCGTAGATGGCGGCATTGTACGTGTAGCAAGGCTCCCAGGCCTTCGGGTCCTCGGCGGGATTGTAAGGCTCGAGCACGCCGTCGCGGACCGCCTTGATGTAGGGATCGCGCTTATAGATCGGTCCTTTGACGCTTGCGAGCGTGTCGAGATCGGACGCCCATAACAGCTCGATCGCCTCGTCGATATGGGCGCTCTTGCGGATCGGGCTGGTCGGTTGCAGCAGCATCAAAATGTCGTAACGAAGCCCATGGGTGCGTTCCATCCATTCCATGGCATGGCGCACGACCGCGCTGTTGCGGTCCTTGTCGCCCGCAATGCTCACCGGCCGCGTGAAGGGAACGGGCGCGCCGTAGGCTTTGGCCACGGACGCGATCTCCGCGTCGTCGGTGGAGACGAGCCAGTTGGTGAGGCGCTGCGCGCCGGCCGCTGCCTGGATGGTGTAGGCAATGACGGGATGGCCGGCGAGGGGCAGGATGTTCTTACGCGGCAACCGTTTGGATCCCCCGCGGGCGGGAATGACGGCGAGAACGTTGGGCTGTGCCGCGGCCATCAGACGCGCGCCGGATCGACCAGGAGATAGAGATTCTTCAGATTCGAATAGAGATCGATCGCCTCGGTGCCCGGCTCGCGGCTGCCATTGCCGGAAGCCTTCACCCCGCCAAAAGGCATATGCGGCTCGCTGCCATAGGTGCCGCCATTGACGGACACGGTCCCCGCCTCGACGCGGGCGGCAAATTCAAGGGCGCGGTCGACGCTCTGCGTGTGGATCGCCGCGGTGAGCCCATAGGGCGAGGCGTTGGCAAGAGCGAGCGCGGCGTGAAAGTCGGGCACGCGATAAAGACAGGCAATCGGTCCGAACAGCTCGCTGGTGGAAATCTCATCGCCCGGCGCCGCATTCTCGACGATTGTGGGCGCCAGGTAGCAACCTTTGGCATGCGCGGCGTCGGTCAGGCGCGCGCCGCCGGCCAACACCTTGGCGCCCTTGGCGCTCGCTGCGGCGATCGAGGCGAGCATGCGCTGCAACTGCCGCTCATTGATGACCGGACCGAAATCGTCACTGTCGGCCGGACCCAGCTTCAGCGCTGCGGTCCGGGTGAGAAGCTTCGCCTTGAACGCGTCGTAGACCGCGTCGAACACGATGATGCGGCTTGCGGCGGCGCAGCGCTGACCGGCATTAGAGAAGGCCGACAGTGCCGCCCATTGCACGGCGAGGTCGAGGTCGGCGTCGTCGCAGACGACGAGCGGATTCTTGCCGCCCAGCTCCAGCGAGACCTTGGCGAGCCGCTCGCCGGCGATACGGGCGATCTCGCGGCCAACCGCGGTCGATCCCGTGAAGCTCACCACCGCCACGCGCGGATCGGCGACGAGCGGGCGTCCCGCCTCCGCGCCCAGGCCTTGGACGATATTGAGCAGGCCGGCTGGGAGGCCGGCATCGCGCGCGATCGCGGCGAACAGCCAGGCGGTCGCCGGCGTGTCCTCGGCCGCCTTCAGCACGACGGCATTGCCGCAGATCAGCGCCGGGAACACCTTCCACGCCACATTGGCGATGGGCGTATTGCCGGCAGCGATGAGACCGGCGACGCCAAGCGGCGCGCGCACCGTCATGGCTTGGCGATTGGGCGTGCCGCTTGTGGTGGTGCGGCCATAAAGGCGCATCCCCTCGCCCGCCATGAAAAGACCTTGCTGCACGGCGCCCATGGTCTCGCCGCGGGCGTCCTTGACCGATTTGCCGGTCTCAAGCGCAACCGTCCGCGCCATGTCCTCGGCGCGCGCCTTGAGCCCCATGGCGACGGCGTGCAGAAGTTCTCCGCGGCGCACCGCCGGCATCGCGCCCCAAGCCGGCTGCGCGAGTGCCGCAGCCTTGATGGCGGCGGCCACATCGGCCTCCTTCGACCGCGCGACCTCGCATAGCAGCGTGCCGTCATGGGGCGAGCGCTTGGCGAAGGTCTCGCCCGCGGCCGCGGCGCGCTCTTCGCCGCCGATCCAATTGCCTATTGCCGCGGGAAAGGGCCGTGCCACCGCTTGCGTGCTCTCTACCAGGCTGTCCATCCGCCATCGACCACGAGATTGCCGCCCGTCATGTAAGACGATGCGTCCGATAGAAGAAACAGAAGTGCGCCGTCATATTCGTCCTCGTGCGCCATGCGGCCGAGAGGCGCGCGCGCGTTATAGCCTTCGAGGAAGGCGTCCTCCTGGCCCGCGAACACGCCGCCGGGGGTGAGCGTATTCACCCGCACGCCGTTCGCAGCCCAATAGGTGGCAAGATAGCGCGTAAGATTGAGCAATGCCGATTTCGAGGTGGAATAGGCCGCGGGCTTGTAAAAGCTCTCGCCGCGCCGGCGCCGATAATCGTACAGGCTCTGGTTGGGAGAGACGACGCCGTAGATTGAGGCGATATTGACAATGGCACCACGTCCGGCCTTGGCCATGGCCGCGCCGATCACCTGGCAGGTGAGCATGACGCCCTTCACATTCACCGCCATCACCTTGTCCCAGGATTCCGTCGGATAGGTTTCAAATGGACCGTTTTCCTCAGGCGGTGCGTCAGGCGGCGCATCGATCGCGGCGGCGTTGACGAGGCCGTGGGGCACGCCCCAGTCGCGCTCGATGCCGGCAAGGGCCGAGGCAATCGACCCGCGATCGGTGACGTCGACGCGGTCGAAGCGAAAGGAGGCGCTCCCTTCCGGCCGTAGGTCTTGAGCGGGAGGCGCGGCATCGAACACCGCAACTTTTGCCCCGCGCGTCAGCAGCGACTTGCAAAACGAGCCGCCGAGCCTTCCCGACCCGCCGGTCACGACCACGATGCGGTCGCGCACCGAAAACAAGGGATCTTCGCAAAGACCCGCGCTGTGCGGCATGGCGGCGGCAGACTATCCAGCGCTAGGCGAGGCTGGCAGCGGCCCGGCGCGGCGCGGCGGCATCGGCGCGCTCCAAGATGTCGTAGCTGAAATTTTCGTCGGCCTTGAGCGGCGCGGTCAGTCGCGTGCCAAGCACATTATCGTATTCGAAGGCCGGCAGCCCATCATTGGGCGCCTTGATGGCGATGTCCGCCTCGGAGATGACATGTCCGGCCGGCAGGTCGCGCGCGGCCACCAGCTTCTTGGCCATCTTGTAGAGCGGTCCCTTCTCACTCTCATAGCAACGCTTGACGCCGTCGCCCATCGCGATGTGCGCGCGCTGAAGGTCGCGCACCATCCGGTGCAGTCCCTCCGGCGTGAGCGAAAAGGCATGGTCGGTCCCCTTGGCCGCGCGGTTCAAGGTGAAG
The DNA here is from genome assembly GCA_963820115.1 of uncultured Alphaproteobacteria bacterium. Taxonomy (GTDB): domain Bacteria; phylum Pseudomonadota; class Alphaproteobacteria; order Rhizobiales; family Methyloligellaceae; genus Methyloceanibacter. Next base: position 1,207,033 of record CAWFYP010000002.1, on the reverse strand, counting down.
TGCTTCTCGACGATGCAGGCGCCGCTGACATAACCCACAAGTGCCATGGCGATGCCGTTGTCGTGGGACGAAAGCCCGATGACAATGTCGGGGAAGCGCTGGCGAAAGGCCTGAATGACCTTCAGGTTCAACTCCTCGAACTCCGCGGGGTAGCCCGAGGTGCATTGCATGATGCAGAGTTGGGGGTTGATGGGCATGATCACGCGATAGGCACGGACTACGTCGTCAATGGTGGCGCCGCCGGTGCTAATGATCACCGGCTTGCCGAATTTGGCGACGTGGCGCAGAAGGGTGAGATTGGTGAGGTCGCCGGAGGCGATCTTGAAGGCCGGCATGTCAAGCTCGGCCAGGAAGTCGGCGCTTGGCCCGTCGAAGGCGGTGGCGAAGAAGGTGATGCCGATCTCCTTCGCGTAGCGGATCAGCTCCTCATATTCGGGGCGCCCGAACTCAAGCGCCTCGCGATGCTCGCCATAGGTGGCCCCATAGCTGTTGCGGTGGACGTAGGAGCTTTCATACATCGATTTGGTGAACAGCGCGCGGTTGTCGCGCTTCTGCAGCTTCACCGCATCGGCGCCGCACTCCTTGGCAGTGTCGAACATGCGTTTGCACTGCTCAAGGTCGCCCTGATGGTTATGGCCGATCTCGGCAATGACATAGCAGGCCCCGCCATCTTCGATCTTGTGCCCGTTGACGATCAACTCGCGTGCCATGGTTCCCGCCCTATGCCGTGGAAGTTGTGCGAGGTAAGCGGTGGCCGCGCGCCACCCGGACGACCTCGCCTGAAATTGTCCTCAACCGTCCGCCCTCCCGCCCTTCGGCCCTGCCACCAGGGTCCAGCAAGATAGCTACCGCAGTCCGGGTGAGGCGCGGGGCCTCAGCCAGAGGGAAAAAATGCCGGTTGGTCCAGGAGATCGTGGGCGCTTGGAAATCCCTACTCGCCCTTTCCCCGTCGTGTCTTTGAGTGTTCATGAATTGAACAACACTGTCAAGGCTGGTATTGACAGCCAGGCTCAGTGAAGGCGTAACCCTTCAAACGGGGTTGCCTGCCGATTGGGTCCAACTCGTGGCCGCTGGCGCGCGTCGCATCAGGCTATGATATTTCGGGGAAGCTGCCGGAGACGGCTGACGGCAGCGCAGGTGGGTGTGGCATGCCGGCGTTCCGCTATCTTCTCTCGCTCACGCCGTTTGAGACGTGGCGCTTGGTTCGCCGCCGGCTTCCCGTCTTGCGCGACGGACCGGCGTGGACCGCGGGTGAGTTGCTGTCATCCGCCAAGCACGTCCGGGGGATCAGGTTCGCCGAGCTATTGCTGCGGCAAGAAGCGATCGTGCGCCGGCACATGGACTGGCCTGCCCTCGATTTCGAGGGCCAGCATGTGGTCGAGGTCGGCTGCGGCCCACTGGCCGGCTTCGGGCCCCTGGCGATCTTCTGCGGCGCCAGCCAATTCGAGAGCGCCGAACCCGAATGGGACGCCGAGCTTTTTTTCAGCCAAGCGATTGCCGATGGCTACCTCGCCGGGTTCCACGCCGACCTCGCCGCGCTTTATGGTCCCCGCCTCGACTTTGGTGCCTTTCGCCGTGCGCTCGCCGAGCGGGTGATCATCCACCGTACCGGCTTCGAAGCGGCGCCCATGGCCGGAGGCGCCGACATCGTCCTGTCGCAATCGTGCCTGGAGCACGTGTTCCCGCTGGCCAGCACAGTGGCGAGGCTCGCGGCAATCCAGACCCCCCAGACGCGCTTTCTCCACCTCGTGGATTTCGGCAACCACTATCCAACGCTCAATCCGCTCGAGGGGCTCTATGAGCAGCCGCCGGAGGCCTATATCGCGCGGCGGGGGCGCGCCATTAATTTGCTGCGCAGCTCCGACGTCACCCATCTGTTCGCGGCAAATCGCCTCGACGCCCGGGTGATCCCCTCGCGGGCGGTGCGCCACACCTATCGCGGGTCCATTCATCCTTGGTGGAAAGAGCGCTATGACGAGGGAGCGCTCTTCACCCAGCTCGCCTTGGTCGCCGGACGCACACCGTGACCGTCTCCGTTCTCAACGTCATCACGGGCCTTGGCGCCGGCGGCGCGGAGACCATGCTCGTGCAGCTCGCCACGGCCGCCCATGCCCGCGGCATGCCGCAACACGTCGTGAGCCTCGGCGATCGCGGCCGGTACGCCGACGCCCTCGAGAAGAGCGGGGTCGGCGTGACCGCCCTCGGCATAACCTCCTTCACCCAGGTGCCAGGCGCCCTCGCCCGCCTGGCGAGCCTCGTCAACCGGTTGTCGCCGAATGTGATCCACGGCTGGATGTATCACGGCAACATCATGGCGGCGCTCGCCCACCGTCTGGCTCGCCGGGGACGGCCGCGCGCGCTGCTGTGGAACCTCCGGGCATCGAACATGGACGACAAGAGATACCGCGCGATGCTGCGCTGGAGCGCATGGCTGTCGTCCTGGCCCGACCTCGTGATCGCCAATTCGGAAAGCGGCGCCGCCTTTCACAGTGCTCGGGGCTATCGGCCGCGGCACATGATCGTCATCTATAACGGCGTCGACACGGAACGATTCCACCCTGATCCAGCGCTGCGGGCGGCCGAGCGCGAGCGGCGCGGGATCCCGGTCGACGCGGCCGTCGCCATTCACGTCGCGCGCGTCGACCCGATGAAGGACCATGCCGCCTTCCTCGCCGCCATGGCGGCGCTCCCGGACGTGTACGGACTGGTAGTCGGCGCGGGAACGAGCCATCTCACGACGCCCCCCAATGTACGGCGGCTCGGTTTCCGTGCCGACATGGCCCGCCTCTATCCCATCGCCGACATTGTCGTGTCGAGCTCGGCCTTCGGCGAGGGCTTTTCCAACGCGGTAGCCGAGGGGATGAGCGCCGGGCTGATCCCCGTGGCCACCGACGTCGGCGATACGATGCGGATCGTCGGCGACACGGGCCATCTCGTGCCCGCCCGTAACGTTTCCGTGCTGACGGAGGCCATCGCCGCGGCGGCCGGGCTGCCGCCGCTGGAGCGCGCGGAACAAGGCGAACGCGCCCGCGAGCGCATCCTTGCCAATTTCACCTTTGCCCGTGCGCTCGATGCCTTCAGCGAGCTTTACCAAACCTTCGAAAGCCGGTGCGGGAAGGGCGACTAACACTTTGTTCAGGATTCTGGACCAAGACTCGAGGCCCTTGGAGTTGGCCAGCGGACCGGGATCCGATGATGCAGCGTATCGCCGATTTTGTGCGCAGGCGCGCGGTTACCACCGACTGCACCTTGCTGGCTGCGGCGGTCGCTCTTGCGCTTGGAGCAAAGCTGTTCGAATCGCTGACCAAGGGCGACACCTTGCTCGCGACGCTGACCGGCATCTTTAGCTAGGTCGCCGCGTTTCGGTTCTCGCGGCGTTGATGGCGTGCGTCGGGGACGAACCCTGCCGCCTCGCCGGCTGCAGTTATCTTCGTTTTTCAGCACCGAAGTTGCGCCTTGGAGGGGTCGGCTGAGCTCCCCCGCGGCAATGCAGGGCACCCAGGGCCTATTGTCTGCCAAGCGCCCGATTGGGTACGACAGTTGATCCGTGCGGTCTCTCCGTCTAGCCTCTGCGGCACCGCGAGGGTGGGACCAAGCAATGTCGCGATTTTTGCCGCTTTTGTGCCTCTTGCTTTGCCTGCCCTTGGACGGGGCCCACGCCCAGCCCGCCAATCCAACGAATTCGAACCCGTCCGCCAGCCCGCTGCCTGCCCCGTCGCGGGCGGGTTCGCTCGGCACCTGCAATGCGGACACCCAGCGGGTGTGCAACGATGGGTTCCGGTCCTGCAATGCGGCCTGCGCCGTTTCCGGCTCATGCACCGACCGATGCTGCGTTCAATTTTCGGCCTGCCTGCACCAGCGGCAGTGCGACACCGGCGCAGTCAATTGCTTTGCCGGTCCGAACTTCGAAGTGAATCCCAACACAGCCCCGTCCCCCTGAGCGGGGGCGCGGCGCAGGAGCCTGCGCCCGCCTAATGCTGGTGCACGTACAGGCCTGGGGCCGGCCAAAGCGGCGGCAATCCGCGCGAAGGCGCTCCCATCTCCGGCGGCGCCACGCGCTCGGGCGCGCTGCGGGCCGCGAGCCAATTGCCCCATGCCGGCCACCACGAGCCCTCGCTGGTCACGGCCGAGGCGAGCCACGCGTCGGAGTCGATGTAGCGGTCGCCGACAGCGCGCGTGGCGCTGCGGAAATGCCGCCCACGATGGCCGGGCTCGGAGACGATGCCCGCATTATGGCCGCCATTGGTCAGCGCGAAGGTCAGCTCATTCTCGGTGAAGAGGTGGACCTTGTAGACCGACCGCCACGGGGCGATGTGATCGCTCTCCGTGCCGACGACGAACATCGGCACGCGGATATCCTTGAGCGCAATAACGTTGCCTTCCACCGCGTAGCGGCCGGCCGTCAGGCGGTTCTCGAGGAACAGCGCGCGCAGATATTGCGAGTGCATGCGATAGGGCATGCGGGTTTGGTCAGCGTTCCAAGTGGTGAGGTCGGTCGCGGTATCGCGCTCGCCGAGCAGATATTCGCGCATCATCTTCGACCAGACGAGGTCGTTGGACCGGAGCATCTTAAAGGCACCCGCCATCTGCTTGGTGTCGAGCACCCCCTGATCCCACATCATGTCCTCCAGGAAGGCGATCTGGCTTTCATCGACGAACAGCATCAGCTCGCCCGCCTCGCTGAAATCGGTCTGGGCGGCGAGCAGAGTAAGGCTCGCCAGCCGATCGTCGTCGTCGCGCGCCATGGTGGCCGCGGCGATGGCGAGCAAGGTACCGCCGATGCAATAGCCGACGCCATGCACCTTGCGTCCCGGCACGATCGTCGTCACCGCATCGAGCGCCGCCGTGACGCCGAGCTTGCGGTAGGCGTCGAAGGTGAGGTCGCGGTCGGCGGCGGTGGGATTACGCCAGGAGACCATGAATACGGTGAAGCCGCATCGGACCAGATAGCGCACGAGCGAATTGTGCGGCCGTAGATCGAGCACGTAATACTTCATGATCCAAGCCGGCACGATCAGCACCGGCTCGGCGACGACGCTGTCGGTGGCCGGCTTGTATTGGATGAGCTCCATCAACTCGTTGCGATAGACGACCTCGCCCGGCGTAATGGCGAGGTCCTCGCCGACGCGCAGGCCATCCGCCGGCGGCGCGGGCTCCAAGGTGAGCGCGCGCAGCGCGTCATCCTGGAAGTTGACAGCTCCGCGCACGAGATTGGCGCCCGATTCCTTGATCGTCCGCTCGATGATCACGGGATTGAGCCAGGGAACGTTCGCAGGCGACCAGACGTCCAGCATCTGGCGGGCCATGAAAGCGACCCGCGCCGCATTCTTCGGCGCCATGCCGCGCACCTCGCGCGTCGCGCTCTGCCACCACGCCTCCTGGGCGAGAAAGGCCTGCTCCCACAGCGCGTAGGGAAGCTGCGCCCAGGCGGGATCGGCGAAACGGTGATCGCCCGGTTGCGGGGGAAACGGCGCCGCTTCTTCCCTCGCCGCGCCACCGAGAGCAAAGCGCGCGAGCTTGGCGCCCGCTTTGGCGCCCTCCATCCACAATTCCATGAGCCGGCCGGGTGCCTCGCCGAGATGCGAGGCCCAGTCAAACCACGCATTGGATACCGCGTGCGGCGAGATGCCTTGGGTAAAGCGGGCCGTCGTCGCCCGGCCGAGGCGGTCGAGCGTGTCGAAGGAGGGGGTGGCGCCACCCCCTCTTGGATGCGGGGTCGTATCCGGATGGGCGTCGTCGGGCGCGACCGCTATCGGCCGGGAAACAGTCTGATCCATGGCATCGTCATATGGTCACGAATGGCGCGGCGGGAAAGGGAACCAAAGAAAGGCATGCTTCATGACGTCACCATGACATAGGCGTGACAACATAGGGTTTAAGCCTGCCGGGGTCCGGGCGGCCGCCGTGACGACAGCCGGCCGGTCAGTTAAACCCGCGAGCGGCGCATTTCGCCGATTCGCGGCCCCTATCCTTGGGGAGGATGCCCAGCTTGCTCTCCATCTTCGAAATCGTCGCCGGGCTCTTAACCCTCACTGCTCTTTTCGCCTGGCTCAATCAGCGCTGGCTGAGGCTGCCGAGCAATGTCGGGCTCCTGCTCATGGGGCTTGCCGCCTCGTTGGTGCTGATCGGCTTCGAGGTCGTGCTGCCGCATGTTGCGATCTATGAAGATTTGCATCGCTTCGTCGAGGGGATCGATTTCTCCTCGGCCTTGCTCAACGGCATGCTCGCCTTCCTCCTCTTTGCCGGCGCGTTGCAGATCGACCTCACGGTGTTGCGCGACCGGGCGTGGACGGTAGGCGCCATGGCCACGCTCGGCGTCGTCATCTCCACGCTCATCATCGCCGCCGCCTTCTGGGCCGTGGCGCGGCTCCTGTCCTTCCCGCTGCCCTTCGCGTGGGCGCTCGTGTTCGGCGCCCTGATCAGCCCGACCGACCCGATCGCGGTGCTTGGCATGCTGAAACAGGCGCGCGTGGCCAAGACGCTGGAAATGGATATGGCCGGGGAATCTCTGTTCAATGACGGCGTCGGCGTCGTGCTGTTCACGATCCTGCTCGCCGCGGCCATGGGCACGGCTGCCGGGAGCGGTATCGATTTCGTCGAACTCGGGCGGCTGTTCTTCATCGAGGCCTTGGGAGGCGCCGTGCTCGGCTTGGCGACGGGGTACATCGCCTATTTGGCCATGCGCGGCATCGACGATTACCCCATCGAAGTGTTGATCTCGCTCGCTCTCGTCACCGGCACCTACGCCCTAGCGCAGGGGCTGCATATGAGCGGGCCGATCGCCGTGGTCGTCACCGGCGTCCTCACCGGCAATCGCGGCGCCGCCTACGCCATGAGCGAGACGACGCGGCGCTATTTGTTCGGCTTCTGGAGTCTCATCGACGAGATCCTGAACTCGGTGCTGTTCCTGATCATCGGGCTCGAAGTGTTGGTCCTGCGGTCCGATATTTCACTCATGCCGACGGCGCTCGCCGCCGTGCCCATCGTATTGCTGGCGCGATTGATCGCGGTTGCCGTGCCCGTGGCCGTCCTCAGCGTCAGAGAGCGCTTCGTCAAGGGCACCATTCCGATCCTGACCTGGGGCGGCGTGCGCGGTGGCATATCCGTGGCGCTCGCGCTGTCCATTCCCCAAGTGGTCGAGCGGCCGCTGATCCTGACCGCCACTTACCTTGTCGTCCTGTTCACCATCATCGTCCAAGGCCTCACTCTGCCCGCCATGGTAAAGCGCTACGCGAGCCGGCCGTGATGAAGATGAAAGGCACGTGGCACCGGCGGGCTTAAATCACCGTGGCGGCTGCGCGCTCCGCTCGCGCACCGCGTCGACGACCTGGCGAATGGCGTCGGTCACCAGTTGCGGCTGCTCCTTGTGGATCTCGTGGCCGCTATTGGTGTCGGTGACATGCTTCGCGTTCGGCACGATTTGGGCGAGCTTCGCCTGCGCCTGTTTCTGCGCGCGGTCAGTGACGTAGCCGAAATCCGGGGGAACATCGGGCGGCAGCGTGCCGTCGGCGATCAACGCCGGAATTTGCGGTCCCCAGGGCCGATCGGCGGAGAGCACGATCAGCGGCATCGGATGGAGCGGCGGGGCTGCCTTGAGCTGGTCGAAGCTGCGGTCCACATCCACCTGCTCCAGAGCCGGATACAGCTTGAGGCTCTCGGTTATGTCGCCGTTGATCAGGGTGCGCTGTACCGCCCATTCCTCGGGCGTCTCCGCGTCCTTGAGCCCTTCGGTCAGGGCGTCGACGAGGACCATACCGGACACTTGGTCGGGGTAGGTGCTCGCATAGAGCCGGACGATAAGACCGCCATAAGAGTGGCCGACGAGCACGGCGGGCGTCGCGATGCCGGCGGCAAGCACCAGCGCATGCAGGTCGGCGACCGCGTCGGCGGCCGTGGCCGGCTGCGGGACCGGGTCGCTGCGGCTCGGCGCCTCCCCGACCGGCGTTCCGGGCCGGTCGTAGGCGCAGACCCGCGTGAAGCCGGCAACCCCGGAGAAGACGTTCGGCGCGCCCGGCTTGGCCATTGTCCAATCCTCGGCCGAAGCCTTCAGGCCGGCCAAAAGGATGACTGAAGGAGATCCCGAGCCCCGACATTGGAGATACATCTTGCGGCCGCCGCCAATATCGACGCGGGTGGCGACGTCCGCGGCTGCCGTAGAGTTGCGGACCGCAGGAAGCGGCGCGGCGTGTTCCGCGGCATGCGCCGGGACGGGCGCGGCCAGGAGAAGTGCAAGCAAGAGGAGGCTCCGGCCGCCAAGGAGCATCACAGGATGCTCTTGGCGTAGAGGTCGGGGCGGCGGTCGCGGAACAGGCCCCAATCGGCGCGGTAGCGTTCGATCTCGGCGAGGTCGAAACTGTGGACCAGCACCCCCTCCTCTTTCGCGCCGAAGCTCTCGACGATTTCGCCGCGATGATCGGCGACGAAAGAATGGCCGTAATAGCTCTGCGTCGTGCCGTCATTCTCCTCGCGCCCGATGCGATTGGCGGCGACGATGGGCACCGCATTGGCGACGGCGTGGCCCTGCATCGCCAGCCGCCATGGCTTGTGGGTCTCGAGTGAGGGGTCTTGGGGCTCGGAGCCGATGGCCGTGGGATAGAACAGCAGCTCGGCGCCTTCGAGCATCATGGCGCGCGCCGCTTCCGGGTACCATTGGTCCCAGCAAATGCCGACGCCGATCGTCCCGTGCCTCGTCTTCCACGCCTTGAAGCCCGTGTCGCCGGGGCGGAAATAATATTTCTCCTGATAGCCCGGCCCATCGGGGATGTGGCTCTTGCGATAGAGCCCGAGGATTTCCCCGTCGGCATCGGCGATGGCCACGCTGTTGTAATAGCGCGGGCCGTCCTTCTCGAAGAATGAGATGGGGATGACGACCTTGAGCTCGCCCGCGAGTTTCTGGAGCGCGAGCACGCAAGGATGCTCGCGCGCGGGATATGCGGTGGCGAACCATTTAGGTCCTGCTTGGTGGGAAAATAGATGCCCTGGAACAGCTCGGAGGGCAGGACCACTTGCGCCCCCGCTTTTGCCGCTGCGCGGATGAAGCCTTCCGTCTTGGCGATGTTCGCCTTCATGTCCGACCCGTAGGCGGCCTGAATGGCCGCGACGGCGATCATGCGGTCGGTCATCGGGAAGGTTCCTGCTGCGTGATGCAATGGAAGGACCCGCCACCCGCCGAGCCCGCGCCGAGCAGACCGCGCGAAGGGAGACCCACGACCCTGCGGCCGGGAAAGACCGCCTGCAAGGCCTCGACAGCTGGACCTTGCGTCGGCGTGCCGTAGACGGGCACCACGACAATGCCGTTGGCAATGACGAAGTTCAGATGCGACGCGGGCGCCGCCTCGCCCAGCGCATTGCGATAGAGCCCGACGCCGGGAATGCGGATCACCTCAAGCTTGCGGCCGCGCGCATCGGTGGCGCGAGCGAGGTCATGCGCGATCGCGTCCAGGGTTGCGGCATTGGGATCGTAGGTACCGGCCGGCGCTTGGCAGACGACACGCCCGGGACTTACGAAGCGGACAAGATTGTCGATATGGCCGTCAGTGTGGTCGTTCTTGAGGCCCTCATCGATCCAAATGATTTTTGTGGCGCCGAAGGTGTGACGCAGCGCCGCCTCGGCCTCGTCCTTGGTCCAGCCATTGCGGTTGACGTTGAGCAGCGTCTGACGAGTGGTCAGGATCGTGCCTTCGCCGTCATGGTCGAGCGCGCCGCCTTCCAGCACGAAGTCGAAGCGTTTGACGGGCGTACCGGCGAGGCGCGCGATGTCATCGCCGACCGTCGCATCGTCGGGCAGGTCGAATTTGCCGCCCCAAGCATTGGTCTCGAATTCGAAGCGCAACGGTGCCCTGCCGCGTCACCGCAAAGATTGGTCCGGTGTCGCGCAGCCAGATGTCGCCGTAGCGCGCAGGCACGAGCTCGGCGGCGTCACCTAAAGCCGCCCGGGCGGAGGCTTCCGCTTCCGCGCCATTGACCAGCACTCTCACCTTGTTGGTCGGGCCAAGCGCGCGCACCATGGCCGCCACGTCGCGGCGCGACGTTTCGAGGTCGCCGTTCCATTCCGATGCGTCGGCGGGCCACGCCGTCCAGGTCGCCTTCTGCGGCGCCCACTCCGCCGGTATGGATGTCACATCCTCGATGATCATGTTCGACACGGAAGTATCTGCCACAATATTGGGGTTCTGGAGGAAGCGTGCGGCATTGGTTCCGACCGCAGGCAAGGGCGCATCACTCTCGCGGCCTTGTGACTTTGGTGGGCGCAGTAGGACTCGAACCTACGACCCGCTGATTAAGAGTCAGCTGCTCTACCACCTGAGCTATGCGCCCCTAGAGGCCACCCTATAGACGGGGGCGCCCAAGAGCGCTCCCCTTAACACCGCCCCGCGCGCCCTGTCCAGCACGCCCAATTCTCAACAGCAGCACCTGGCCCCAGGGGCTCACCAGAAGAGCCCGAGCTCCTCGCGGCGGATGCGCTCGGCCCGGTGGACATGGGCGTTGAGCACGAAGCCCAAGCCCACCATCATGGTGAGCATCGAGGTTCCGCCATAAGAAATGAGCGGGAGCGGCACGCCCACCACCGGCACGAGCCCGGTCACCATGGCCACGTTGATGAACACATAGGCGAAGAGGCAAAGCCCCATGCCGGCGGCCACGAGCCGGCCGAAGGCGCTGCGGCAGCGGAGCGCCATATAGATAATGAATAGAAGCGCGAGAAAATAGAGGGCGAGCAGCCCGGCCGCGCCCAAAAAGCCCATCTCCTCGGAGAACATGGTGAAGATAAAGTCGGTGTGCTTCTCGGGCAGGAAATTGAGCTGGGCTTGGGTGCCTTGCATGAAGCCCTTGCCCATGAGGCCGCCCGAGCCGATGGCAATTTTCGATTGCAGAATGTGATAGCCGGAGCCGAGCGGATCGCGCCCCGGATCGAGGAAGGTGAGCACGCGCTCGCGCTGGTAATCGTGCAGCTGCTCGAACACGACGGGCAGCGCGGCGATGACGCCCACCACCGCCACCAGGAAATAAAGCCAGCTCACCCCGGCGAGGAACAGAAGCCCGCAGCCGACGATGCCGAGCAGCGCCGCGGTGCCGAGGTCGGGCTGGTCGAGCGCAAGCCCGATCGGGAGCACAATCATCAGGAGCGGCGGCAAGACGTAGAGAGGCTTGGATACGAGCTCAGGCGGCAGCGTCTGGTAATAGCGCGCGAGCGCCAGCACGAGCGCGATCTTCATCATCTCCGAGGGCTGGAAGGTATAGGCACCAAATCCCAACCAGCGCTGAGCGCCGCCATTCTCCACGCCGAAGATGAGCACCGCGGCCAAGAGGAGGAGTGCGGCGAGGTAGAGAGGATAGGCCGCCCGCAGCCACCAGCGAATGTCGATGAGGGCGATGGTGAAGATCAGTCCGAGCCCGAGGCAATAGCGGACCACATGCCGGCTGGCCCAGGGATTGAGCGACCCGCCCACCGAATAGAGCGTGGCGACGCCGACCGCGGCGATGGCGGTGATGAGCAAGAGGAACGGCCAGTTGATCAGCACGAGCTTCTTGGCGAGCCGCGGCCGCGGCCGCTCGACCGCGTCGGCGAACAGCATCCTCATCGCGTGCCCTCCGCCTCGGCCAGCGCCGCCGGGCTGCGCTGCGGGGCGACAAAGACCGGCTGCCTCGCCGGATCGCGCGTGATGAGCTCGGTCATCACGTCGTGGACGATGGGAGCGGCGGCGCGCGAGCCATAGCCGCCATGCTCGACCACGCAGGCGACGGCGTAGCGCGGGGAGTCGACCGGCGCGAAGGCGATGAACAGGGAATGCGGCTCGGCCTCCCAGCCGGTCGGGGGATGCCGCGCGTCATGGCTAAAGCTCTGCGCCGTGCCCGTCTTGCCCGCCATGAGCACGCCGGGGATGCCGAGCGCGGCGCGATTGGCCGTGCCGCCACCCTCATTCACGACCGCGGCCATGCCGTCGCGGACGAGGATCAGATGCGCGGGGTCGACGCCTTGGAGCGGCGGGATTTGCGCGGCCTGCCCCGGATTGACGCAGCGGAAGCGGGGGACGATCGTTCGTCCCGTGGCGATGCGCGCGGTCGCCACGGCGAGCTGTAGCGGCGTCGCTAGCACGTAGCCTTGGCCAATGCCGCAGCTGATCGTTTCGCCGGCATACCAGGGCACGCCCAGCGTGCTGCGCTTCCACGCTTGGTCCGGCATGACGCCCGCTTTGAGCCCGGACAATTCGCAGTCGTAAGTCTGGCCGAGACCGAGCGCGCGGCCGGTGACAGCGAGCCGATCGATGCCGAGCCGATGGGCCGTCTCGTAGAAATAGACGTCGCAGGATGCCTTGATCGCGTCATGCAGGGCGATGGGGCCATGGCCGCCACTGCGCCAGCAGTGGAAGTAATGATTGCCGAAGGGAAAGCCGCCGCGGCAGACGATGCGCTCCTTGGGGTCGATGACGCCCGCGGTGAGGCCGGCGAGCGCGGTCACTACCTTGAAGGTCGAGCCTGGCGGATAGAGGCCGCGCCCGGCGCGGTTGTTGAGCGGGTCTTCCTTGTCCTTGATCAGCGCCTGCCAGCGCTTGCGATCGACGTTGAAGGCGATTTCGTTGGGATCGTAAGTAGGCGTGGACGCCATGATCAGCACCTCGCCGGTCACGGCGTCGAGCGCCACCACCGAGGCGCGGCGATGGTCGGCGAGCCGATTGAGCGCCATCTCCTGCAGCTCGAGATCGAGACTGAGAACCACGTCCCGGCCCGGCTCGCTCGGAGCGGAGCCGAGCTCGCGCACGATGCGCCCGTGTGCATCCACCTCGTAGTTGATGCTGCCGGGACGTCCCCGGAGCTCGCGGTCCAAGCCCTTCTCGAGTCCCGCCTTGCCGATGCGGAAGCCAGGCAGACGCGTTACCGGGTTCTCCTCGACCTCGCCCTTGCCGGCCATGCCCACATAGCCCACCGCATGGGCCATGCTGCGAGGATGGAAGTAGGTGCGGATCTGCGCCACGTCGGTCTCGACCCCCGGCAGCTGCGGCGCGAGCAAATTGAGCAGCGCGAATTGACGCCAGGTGAGGGCCTCGGCCACAAGGATGGGCATATCGCCGCTTTGCCGCTTGGCGTGGCGCAACACGCGATCTCTTTCGGCGTCCGGCACCACCACGACGGAGGACAGCGTGGTCAGCGTCGCCGCCAGATCCTTGCTGAAGGCGGGGATGACGAGGACGCGTAGATTCTCGCGATTGTTCGCGATTCGCGCGCCGAAGCGGTCATAGAGGGTGCCGCGAAGAGGCGCGACGAGCTGCACGCTCAAGCGGTTCTCATCGGCGAGCAGGCGATATTCGGAGGAATCCAGGATCTGGAGCTGGCGCAAACGCCAGCCGAGTACGCCGAACAGAGCGGCCTGACCCGCACCCACGAGGACACTGCGGCGCGAGAAGCGCAAGCGCTGCTTGCGTGCCGGATCGACCTCGATCACGTCCGGCCCCCATAAGCGGCGCGACGGCGCGACGACACGCTCAGGCGCTTGATGGTGAGCAGGAGGGACAGCACGGCGGGGAACAGCACGACCGAGACGGCGGCGCCCTGCCCGATTGGATGCCAATCGACCCAGCGGAAGAAATAGAAGCTCGCCAGCAGCCAGCCGAAACTCGCCAGCGCACTCACGAGCGGAATCCAGACAAGCCAGAGCACGCCATAGCCCCAGCGGTCGGTCAAGGGCGGCGTTCGCTTGGCGGCGCTCGACGCCATGAGCGCGATGAGCGCCCAAAAGCCGAGCGGCCCTCCAGTGGTCACGTCGGTGAGCAGGCCGAGCAGCATGGCCGCGACCGGCGGCAGATGCGCGCCGTCGATGGCGCGACAACCGAACACCATCATCACCACGACAAGCGGCAGAACGAAGGTGGCATCGGAAGGCAGCCCCCAGGGCACCGCCGTGGCCAGGATCGCTACGACAATGGAAGCGGCGGGCAGAATTGCGTTCATTGCGGTTTCGGCGCCTCGATCGGCGCGGCGGGGCCGGCATCGGTCCCGACATGCGTCACGCTCAATTCCACAGGGCGAATGGTGGCGGCGCTTGGTTGCGCGGCGCCGGCAATGTCTCGGGGCGCGGAGGATAGGGCGCGCGCCGCGTCGCGTGCAGACGCCTCGGCGGGATCGGTGCTCGAGAGCATGGGCGTGTCGAAGAACAGCACGCTCACAAACTCGATATCGCTCGGCTTGGCATAGAGGTCAACCTTGAAGGCGGCCGCCCCGCCGATGACGCGGCCCACACGCAAACCTCGCGGCAGTACGCCGTCGCTGCCCGAGGTCGAAACCTCGTCGCCGGGATAAATTTGCGCGCCGTCCGGCAAAAACTCCAATCTAAGCTCGGCGCTGTTGTCGCCCGCGACCAACGCACGCACGCCGGCGGGACCCACCAGCACGGGAATGCGACTGTTCAGATCGTTGAGCAGGAGGATGCGCGACACCGAGGCGCCGACATCGACGGTGCGGCCGACGAGGCCGTCGCCGCTGATCGCCGCGTAGCCCACGCGCAGCCCCTGCTCGCGGCCGAGATTGATCAGCACGCTGCGCAGGAACGGACCGCGCGCATCGGCGATGACGCGGCCGGTGGCGAAGCTGAGCCCGGGATCGTCCACGGCGTTCAGCAGCGCGTGCAGATGATCGACCTTCTGCTCCAGAACCTTGGCGCGCCATTCCCATTCCTTCAGCCCCGCATTCTCCTGCTTGAGCCGGTCGAGCTCGCCAAAGAGACCGGCGTAGGACCGCACGCGCTCTATGGCGTGACGGGCTTTGATCACGGGCGCCGATGCCACCTCGAGCAGAGGCGCGGTGGCGTCGGCGAAAGCATCGCGTGCATCGGCGATGGCGCCGTGGCCGATGCGGCTCAACACCAAGAGCACGGCGCAGAGAAAATAGAGGCCGAAGGTTACGAGCTCGCCCGGACCCCGCCAGGAGCGGAGGCGCCGACGAAAGAGCGAACGCGATTTGCGCATGATCATCCTCGGCGACATCGCGAAACGGTGCCTGCCCCTTCGTTGGTTGCGCTAGCGGCAACCTGCCTTCGTTCCCCGCTCGCCTCACGGCTTGATCAAGAGATCGGTCACGCTGTCGAGTTGCTCCAGCGCCATGCCTGACCCTCGCGCCACGCAACGCAGAGGATCCTCGGCCACCTTGAACTTCACCCCGGTCTCGTGCGCAAGCCGCGCGTCGAGCTTGTCGAGAAGCGCGCCGCCGCCGGTCAAGTAGATGCCGGCCTCGCCGATATCGGCGGCAAGCTCGGGGGGAATGTCGGCGAGCGCCTTGCCGATACCATCGGCGATTTGCTGGATCGGCGGGCCGAGCGCCTTGGCGATGTCGTGCGATTCAAGGGTGATCTGGGTTGGGAGACCCCGCTGCAGATCGCGCCCCCGAATATGGACGGCGACGCGCGTCCCGTTGGCCTTGGCGACGGCGGTGCCTGCTTCCTTCTTGATGGCCTCGGCGCTGGAAGAGCCGATCAAGAGGTGATGATTGAAGCGGACGTAGTTGATGAGCGCCTCGTCCATGGCGTTGCCGGCGGTGCGGATCGAGCGCGAATAGATGACGTTACCCATGGACATCACGGCGAAATCGGTGGTGCCGCCGCCGATGTCGACGATCATGGACCCGCGCGGCTCGGTGATGGGAAGTCCGGCGCCGAGCGCCGCCGCCACCGGCTCCTCGATGAGATAGACGCGCCGCGCGCCGGTCGCCAAGGCCGCCTCATGCACGGCGCGGCGTTCCACCGGCGTGGCGCTAGCGGGCACGCAGATCATGATGCGCGGGCTGCTGAACGCCCGTCGCCGATATACGCGGCGGACGAAATGCTTGATCATCTCCTCGGCGGCGGCGAAGTCGGCGATCACGCCGTCGCGCAGGGGCTGCACCGTCTCGATCGAATCGGGCGTGCGCCCGAGCATGGCCTTGGCCTCACGGCCGACGGCGATGACCTCGCGCTCACCGTCACGGTGGGCGATGGCGACAATGGAGGGCTCTTCGAGAACAATTCCTCGCCCCGGTACGTAGACGAGGGTGTTCGCCGTGCCGAGGTCGATGGCCATGTCCAACGAGACAAAGCCCAATACGCGCGAAAACATACGCCCGCCCCAATTCGGCTCAGAAACGCGGAGCCTCGAACGCCGATGGCCAGCAGAAGTGCCGTGCCACCCATCTTTAACCGCCCACCAGCGCGACACTCATGTTGCTGCAAATCGGTCTGGTGAGCAATGCATAGCTCGCTCGTTCAGCGAACATTCAGCAGCGTTGATGCATTGGGCATGACAAAGGCGGGCCTTCGCCAGCGTTTGGCCGCAAAGTGCCAATAGCAGCAGGCAGCACTGCCGCGTGACGACGAATGAGAAAGCCGGAGGGCATAATGAGCTACGGGCGCTGGTTAAGATGGCTTCTTGCGGGCATGACATTCGCCGTCTGCGTGGCGATGGCGGGCGCCCCCTCGCCCTTAGGCGTCCCGCTCGGCTGGAGCGGCACGGCAGCGGCGCAACCGATCGACGTCGACTATTTCTACGACGAGCTCGGCCCCTACGGCGAATGGGTCTGGCACCCGCGCTTCGGCTATGTGTGGCTGCCGACCCGCGTGTCGGAGACCTGGCGTCCCTACACCGTCGGCCATTGGGTCTATACCGACGAATATGGCTGGTATTGGGATTCCTACGAGCCCTTTGCCTGGGCCGTCTATCATTATGGGCGCTGGGGCTATGACGGGAACTATGGCTGGTTTTGGGTGCCCGGCGACACTTGGGCGCCCGCCTGGGTGCAGTGGCGCTACGGCGACAATTATGTCGGCTGGGCGCCAATCGGCCCGCACCGCGCCGGTTACGCCTACGGCCAGCCGCTCAGCTACGATCCGCCGGTGGCCGAGGCCTGGGTGTTCGTGGCCCCGCGCTACCTCACCTCACGCAGCATCTATCGCTACGCGCTGCCGCCATCCGATCTCGGGCCCGCTTTCTACGGCGCGCCCAACGTCTATCGGCCGGAATTCCGCAACGGCGTGATTTTCAATTTCGGGTTTCCCCGCGACCGGGCGGCGAGGTTCGGCGGCGGTCCCATCGTCGGCAAGAAAATCTACCGCATGGACCGCAAGGGTGGGCGCTACGGGAAGTTCGAGGGCGGCGACGACGGCATCCGGATATTCGCGCCCGGATTCCAAAAGGGCGTGAAGCCCAACCGCGCGCCGAAGAATTTCGTGAACTCGCCATCCGACTTCAAGCCGAAGGCCAAGCTCAAACGCACCTTCGAGGGCAAGCCCCCCAAAGGCTGGGGGCCCGGCGCGGCGGAGGTCGAGTCCATCGACAAAGAGGGAGGCCCGCAAGGATTCAAGCCAAAGGGTAAGGACAAGGGCAACGCGGCCGAGGGCGAGAGCGGAGCCAATGGCGGTGGCGCGGGTAACGGATCGCAAAGCGACCAGGACAAAGGGAAGGACAAGCGCAAGAGCTTTGGACAGGGCAATGGTGGCGGCCAGGAAGGAGCCGGCGGTCAAGGCGGCGCGGGCCAAAGCGGAGCCGGCGGTCAAGGCGGCGGTCAGGACCAGGACAAAGACAAGAGCCAGGACAAGAACAAGGACCAGGACAAGAACAAGGATAAGGACAAGGATAAGGACAAGGATAACGACAAGGACAAGAAGAAGAAAAAGAACAAGGACCAGGATCAGGGCGACGGCGGGGCCAAGCAGAGTGACCAGCAACAGGGTGCCCCGACCGGCTTCAGTGGACAGGGGCAAGGCGGTTCCGCCGGCGGCAATGGCGGCAACGCCCAAGGCGATTGGAAGAAGAAGGGCTTCGTGCCGGGCTTTCAGAAGAGCCAAGGCGGTCAAGCCGGCGATCAGGGCGGCAATGGCGATGGCAATGGCGGCGACAACGGCAAGGACAAAGGCAAGAACAAGGACAAGAAGGAAAAGGACAAGAACAAAAAGTGCCGCGACAATCCCAACCAGGAAGGCTGCCAGCAGCAGCCTAACTAAGCTCCCCCCGGCCCGGGCCGGCATGAGACGAAAGGGCGGCGCGCGTGAAGCGTGCCGCCCTTCTCTTTGTCGAGCCCGGCTTTTAGGCCGCGCTCGTCACGATGCAAGCCCTACGACGCGAGCATCGTCTCGGGCTTCCGCCGCGCCTCGCGCGCCAAGAGCTTGCTGAGCGCGCTGACATAGGCGCGCGCCGAGGCGACCAGGGTGTCGGTGTCGGAACCCCTCCCGGTCACAGTCTTGCCGTCGGCTTCGAGCCGCACGCTCACCTCGGCTTGCGCATCGGTCCCTTCCGTCACCGCGCTCACCTGATAGAGCGACAAGCGCGCCTCATGGGGCACGATCGCCTTGATCGCACGGAAGGTCGCGTCCACCGGCCCGTCGCCGGTCGATTCATGGGTGTGCTGCTTGCCTTCGATGTCGAGCGTGATGGTCGCCTTTTGCGGACCGCCGGTGCCGGCGATCACGGTCAGCGCCACCACCTTGATGCGATCATGGGCGCTAGCGATCTCCTGATCGACCAGAGCCTCGATATCCTCGTCCCAGATATGCTTCTTGCGGTCGGCCAGCGCCTTGAAGCGCAAGAAGGCATCCTCGAAGGCATTGTCGCCGAGCTCGTAGCCCAGCTCCTTCAGCTTCTCGCGGAAGGCATGGCGCCCGGAATGCTTGCCCATGACGAGCGAGGATTCCTTCAGGCCCACGCTTTCCGGCGTCATGATCTCGAAGGTCTCGGCGTGTTTCAGCACGCCGTCCTGGTGGATGCCACTCTCATGGGCGAAGGCGTTCCGCCCGACGATCGCCTTGTTATATTGCACCGGGAAGGCGGTGACCCGCGAGACGAGCTTCGAGGCGCGGGTGAGATAGGTCGTATCGATGCCGGTCCAGAACGGCATGACGTCGCCGCGGGTCCTGATGGCCATAACGATCTCTTCGAGCGCCGCGTTGCCCGCGCGCTCGCCCAAGCCATTGACGGCGCATTCCACCTGGCGAGCCCCTGCCCCAACCCCCGCCAAGGAGTTGGCGACGGCCAATCCAAGATCGTTGTGACAATGGGTGGAGAACACCGCTTTGTCGGAGTTCGGCACGCGCTCCAGGATCATGCACATGAGCGCGGCGAACTCGTCGGGCGTGGCATAGCCGACCGTGTCGGGAATATTGACGGTGGTGGCGCCGGCCTTGATGGCGGCCTCGACGCAGGCGCAGAGGAAATCGGCCTCGGTGCGGGTCGCGTCCATGGCCGACCATTCGACGTCGTCGGTGTAGCCGCGGGCGCGGCTGACCGACGCCGTCACGCGCTCCAGCACCTCGTCCTGGTCGATGCCCATCTGATATTGGCGATGGAGCGGCGAGGTGCCGATGAAGGTATGGATGCGGCCGCGCTTGGCCAGCTTGATGGCCTCGGCGCAGGCGTCGATGTCCTTGAATTGCGCGCGCGCGAGCCCGCACACCACGGCCTTCCGGGCGCGGCGGGCGATCTCCTGCACGCTGTCGAAATCGCCTTGGCTGGCGATGGGGAAGCCCGCCTCGATGATGTCCACCCCCATCTCGTCGAGCAACTCGGCGACTTCGAGCTTCTCCTCGAAGGTCATGGTGGCGCCGGGGCATTGCTCGCCGTCGCGCAAGGTCGTGTCGAAGATCACGACGCGGTCCTTGTCGCGGCGCGCCGGGGTCTCTACTTCAGTCTGATCGGAGTCCATGTGGATCGTCCTTCGCTCCTTCGCCGCCAGTCTAGCACGGCCGGCAAGCGCATTGAATTCTTGCTAGATTTGCTTGCAATCCCCTGAACGCCCGTCCGCTTTCTGCGCGGACCGCCGGAATTCAGGGGCGTCTAAGGAGGAGCTTGCGGAGGGTGAGGCCGGCGCGAGCAGGATCGACTAGCGCCGCGGCGCCCGTCTCAAACATCGTCTGCCCGTTCAACCGCTGCATCGCCAATCACCGCTAAGTCGCGCAAATCTGACTCAAAAAACCGGCGCGATGACCGGAAAATAGGGCCAAGCGCGCGCCGGCGCAAGGGCCCTGCCTGTCATTCCCGCGAAAGCGGGAATCCCGTAACCACCGCGCTTTCGATCCTTCTCGCCAAATCGCCTTCCGCTCGGGTTACTGGATGCCCGCCTACGCGGGCATGACAAAAGAGAATAAGGCATGCGCTTCCGTCGCCGCGACGCGGGAATGCGTCCGGGCTTTGCTCCTTTCACCCCTCACGCGAGGGGATGGCGCGCCGAAAGACGCAAACCTATGGTGTCCGCATCCGTTGCCGGATACGGCGGGCGCCTCGCGGCGCGCCATGAGCGGCGATTTGGCGAACACCGGGCCGCGCTTTCGCCGTCAATGCCCCGCTTGCCCGACGGATGAGAATCGACGAAGGGGTCGCGCTTAACATAGGCCAGACGGTCGTCAGCCAGCTCCTGGCAGGGCTTCGTAGTGAGCCCGGGCGGAGCCCCGGCGCCGCCCGGGTGCTATGCATGCGTTGCACGAACCCGCAGGCGCCGCGCCCCGTCCCGCAATCACGACGCCTCATGAGCGCGCCCCTCAAACGGACGAGGTGGAGGCAGGATAGAGCAGGTTTGAGGATGCGGGGATAAGTCTGGGTGGCGCTCATCAGCCGGCTAGGGCTGTTTTTGAAATCCGCCGCCGCGCCAGTAGAGATAGAGCAACAGGAGCAGCCACAGCGCGATGAAGCCGTCGGAGAAGATGGTGAGAAAATTGTATGGCGCGTAATCCCCTGCGCGCACCGTCTGGTCGATGTGGCCATAAGTGGCGCCGAGCATGAACAGCGACCAGCCAAGGCCGGTCGCGAGCCAAAACATGCCGCCGATCCAAATGCACAGGAAGCCGAGGACGCCCCAGGCGCCGTCGTGGATGCCGACCTCGAACTGGAACGGACTTCCCGTGGGCCATCCGATCTGGCGCGCCGTCTCATCGGCAAAGAAGACGTGGGGAATGAAACCGAAAATCAGGCCGACGACACCCACGTCAAGCACCAGCGCATAGAGCAGCAGCAGGTGAATGGCGCGCCCGCGCGTCGCCGGGAGCTTGCTCAATCTTAGATGCAGCAGCGGGAGCACGACGCTCAGGGCGGCGATGACGATACCGATCATTGGGAAAGCCTCCGTATTTTGCGGGTGAAGCCAGCAAACTATCCCGGTCCATGGACCTCCTCGCGCAGCACTTCAAGTCTGAGCCATTCTTCTTCCGCCGCCGCGAGCTGCGCTTGGGCTTGGGCGAGCTTGGTTCCGGCCGCGGCAAAGCCCTCGCGGTCGCGGTCATAGAAGCCGGGATCGGCGAGCAGATGCTCGAGCCGGCGGATCTCCGCGGTCAGCGCCTCGATGCGGGCGGGCGCCGTCTTCAGGGCATGTTGCTCGGTGGGACTGAGGCGCTTGCGCGGCTCAGCGGCTTGGCGCTTAGGCGGCGCCACCGGTTGAGCTGGTCGCGGCGACTTCGGCGCTGCCGGGTTCACGCGCGGCGTTGCGCTAATTCCTGCGCCGCGCTGCGCCACCATGTCGGAATAGCCGCCGGCATATTCGATCCAGCGCCCCTCCCCTTCGGAGGCGAGCACCGAACTCACCGTGCGATCAAGGAAGTCGCGGTCGTGGCTAACGAGGATGAGCGTGCCGGGATAGTTGGCGAGCATCTCCTGCAAGAGGTCGAGTGTCTCGAGATCGAGGTCGTTGGTGGGCTCGTCCAGCACCAGGAGATTGGAGGGACGCGCCAGAGCGCGGGCCAGCATCAGCCTCCCCCGCTCGCCGCCCGACAGGACCTTCACCGGCGAGCGCGCTTGGTCCGGCTTGAACAAAAAGTCCTTCATATAGCCGACGACGTGGCGCGACTTGCCGTCGATAAGCAACGCGTCGCTGCGCCCGCCGGTCAGGGTCTCGGCGACGGTCGCTTCGGGGTCGAGACTTTCGCGCCGCTGGTCCAGAGTCGCGATTTCGAGATTGGTGCCGAGGCGCACGCGGCCCGAATCGGGCGCCAGCGCGCCGGTGAGCAGATTGATCAGCGTCGTCTTGCCGGCACCGTTCGGGCCGACAATGCCGAGACGGTCGCCGCGGGTGATCTTGAGGCTCACATCGCGCACCAGTTTAAGCGCGCGATAGCTCTTGGCGATGGTCTTGGCCTCGACGACCATCTTGCCGGCCTCTTTGGCCTCCTGCACCGTGAGCTTCACGTCTCCCGCTGCGCGGGCGGCCAGCGCCCGCTTGTGCCGGTCGCGCAGCGCGAGCAGGGCTTCGAGGCGGCGCTGGTTGCGCTTCCGCCGCGCGCTCACGCCATAGCGGAGCCAATGCTCCTCTTGCACGATGCGGCGGTCGAGCTTGTGGCGTTCGACCTCCTCGGCTTCCAGAACCGCGTCGCGCCAGGCCTCGAAGGCGGCGAAGCCCTTGTCGAGGAGGCGCGTGGTGCCGCGATCGAGCCACAGCGTCGCCTCCGACAGATTCTTCAGGAAGCGCCGGTCGTGGCTGATGAGGACCATGGCCGAGCGCATGGTTTTGAGCATGGCCTCCAGCCCCTCGATGGCAACCACGTCGAGATGGTTGGTGGGCTCGTCGAGCAAGAGAATGTCGGGCTCGGGCGCGAGCACGCGGGCGAGCGCCGCCCGCCGGCTTTCGCCCCCCGAGAGCCGCGCGGGGTCCTCCTCGCCGGTGAGGCCAAGCATCTCCAAGAGATAACGCGCGCGGTGCGGATCATCGCCCGGGGCAAGCCCCGCCTGGACGAAGGCGGCCGTGCTGGCGAAGCCTGACAGATCGGGACTTTGCGGCAGATAGCGGATGGTCACCCCCGGCTGCACGAAGCGCGTACCGGCATCCGGCTCGATCATGCCCGCGGCGAGCTTGAGCAGGGTAGACTTGCCCGAGCCGTTGCGGCCCACGAGACACAGCCGCTCGAACGGACCGATGGCCAGGTCGGCGCCAGCAAGCAGGGGCGTGCTGCCGAAGGAAAGATGGATGTCTCTAAGAAAGAGGAGCGGCGGTGCCATGGCCTGGCTGTCCCGTCGGCGGCTCACGCATCAGCCCCGCCATGTGGTTGTCACGCGCTCAGCGCTTGTCCGTGCGGCGCCGCTTGGGCGTCGGGCGCGCAGGCCACGTGCCGCGCAAATCGAGGTCCGCCTGATTGATGAAGATCAGCACGGCAAGCACCGTCACATAGAAGCGGAAGGCAGCCTCTTGGCCGTTCCAGGTTTGCGACTGCCACATGGCGAACCACTCGCCGCCGACCACCATGAAACCGAAGAACCAGACGAGGAAAGCGAGGAGCGCGGCGGCAATGGCGTAGGCCTTGGCGCGGTTGAAAATCTCGCCCGATGCATCGCGGACCTGCCACAGGCGGAAGGCGCCGATGAGAAACAGCGCGCCGGTCGCCGCCTCCGCGGCAATGATCATGGCGTAGGCGAGCCGCCACAGCGTTGGATTGGTGATGGCGCGATAGTGGAGCTCGGTGCCCGGAAAGGTCGTGTCCATGCTCAGCACGTTCTGCACGAAGAGATAATTCGTCGTGTAGTCGGTGATGTTGTCGAAAGCGACGAGCAGGCAGAAGAGCCCAAGGGCAACGCACATCACGATCTTGGCCAGGCGCGTGATCAGCATGGGCGGCGGTCTCGCTCGGACGATAGGGGTGCAGCTTCGAGACCCCTAAGCCTCCCGCACGAGCGCAGCAAGCCAAATTCCGGCCGGGACGACGCGCCTCACGCGCATAAGCGCGCGCTCATTGGCACATTTGCGCCGCGACCTGGTCGCCCACTTTGATCAAGCCTTGCAGGACGGCGCCCGCCGTCGCGCCGGCGCCCGGGATGAAAATGGCCACGCCGGCCAAGAGCTCACAGGATCGGCTTGGCTTGCGGCCAGAGACCGCAGAAGTCGCTCGGCTTCAGCGCCATGGCGGTAATCGTGTTCTTACCCGGCCCGGCCTTTGCCGCGGCGACGCCGCCGACGATGTCCTTGGCCAGGCTTTCCGCACTGAACTGCATGGGATCCTCCCTCTCGTAAAAGGAGTGCACCTTAGCCGTTACACGGATAAGTTGCAATGAGGATCGCGACATCTGAGGCGCGCGCCTTCGGTCGCAGGCGAGACGGAGGCCGGTCGTCAGTTTTTGCTCTTGTCCACCATCTTGCGCTCGGCGATCCACGGCATCATCTCGCGCAAGCGCTTGCCCACGACTTCCATCTCGTGGCTATCGCATTTGGCCCGCATCGCCTTGAACGAGGTCTGGTTGACGCGGTTCTCGAGCATCCAGTCCTTGACGAATTTGCCCGACTGGATGTCGGCGAGGACCTCTTTCATCGCCGCCTTGCTGGAGGCGTTCACGACGCGGGGGCCGGAGACGTATTCGCCATATTCGGCGGTGTTGGACACCGAGTAGTTCATATTGGCGATGCCGCCCTCATAGATGAGGTCGACGATCAGCTTCACCTCGTGCACGCATTCGAAATAGGCCATCTCCGGCGCGTAGCCCGCCTCGATTAGCGTCTCGTAGCCCGCGCGCATCAGCTCGACGAGGCCGCCGCACAGAACCGACTGCTCGCCGAACAGGTCGGTCTCGCATTCCTCGCGGAAGCTCGTCTCGATGATGCCGGCGCGGCCGCCGCCGATCGCCGCGGCGTAAGACAGGGTGAGATCATGGGCGTTGCCGCTGGCGTCCTGGGCGATGGCCATGAGGCAGGGCACGCCGGCGCCGCGCATATATTCGGCACGCACGGTGTGGCCCGGGCCCTTGGGCGCCACCATGCACACATCCATGTCGGGGCGCGGCTCGATCAGGTTGAAATGAATGTTGAGCCCATGGGCGAAGAACAGCGCCGCGCCCTGCTTCATGTTGGGCTTCAAGTCGCGTTGCCAGATCTCGGCCTGGAGCTCGTCGGGGGTGAGCATCATCACCACATCGGCCCATTTGGCGGCCTCGGCCACATCCATCACCTTGATGCCGGCCTTCTCGGCCTTGGCGGCGGATTTGGAACCGGATCGGAGACCCACGGCCACGTCCTTCACGCCGGAATCGCGCAAGTTCAGCGCGTGCGCATGGCCCTGGCTGCCATAGCCGATGATGGCGACCTTCTTCCCCTTGATCAGATTGAGATCGGCATCGCGATCGTAATAGACACGCATAAGTTCTTCCCTGCCCTTAAGTCACTAACATCGCTGCTTGGACGCGTTTGTGACGCGCAGGCCGGCACTTTGCAAGAGGTGTTGCCTCGGGGCCAATCCGCGGCGCCGTCCTGATCACTGTGTTCGGGGCCTCCACCCCCGCGGCGAAGACGCACGGCAAGTCCTGATGCATCACATCTGCTCGGGGCCGCGCGAGATGGCGGCGAGCCCGGTGCGGGAGACCTCGACCAGACCGAGCGGCTGCATCAGCACGATGAACTGCTCGATCTTCGATTGCTTGCCGGTGATCTCGAACACGAAATGCTCGGTCGAGGCGTCGATCACCTGGGCGCGGAAGGCTTCCGCCAGGCGCAAGGCCTCGACCCGCTTGTCGCCCTTGCCGGCCACCTTGACCATGGCGAGCTCGCGCTCGATCGGGTTGCCCTTGACGGTGAGATCGGTGACCGAATGGACCGGCACCAGCCGGTCGAGCTGGTTCTTGATCTGCTCGATCACCATGGGCGGGCCGGAGGTGACGATGGTGATGCGCGACAGATGCGCCTCGTGCTCGGTCTCCGACACGGTGAGCGACTCGATATTGTAGCCGCGGCCGGCGAAGAGGCCGATCACGCGCGCCAGCACGCCCGGCTCGTTGTCGACGAGCACGCTCATGGTGTGCGTCTCGGCTTTCTCCTCGGGCTTATCGAGGGAGTAGGCGGAGCCGGGCTGCTTGCTCATGTCAGACCATCACCTTGCCATCCTCGGTGATGGCATTCTCGATGTCCTCTTCGTTCAGCTCGTCGCCCATCAGCATGTGATTATGCGCCTCCCCGCTCGGGATCATGGGAAAGCAATTGGCGTGCTTGTCGACGCGACAGTCGAAGATCACCGGCCGGTCGATGGCGATCATCTCACGAATGGCGTCGTCGAGCTCGGACGGCTTCTCGGCGCGGATGCCGACGCCCTGATAGGCCTCGGCGAGCTTGACGAAGTCGGGCAACGCCGCGGTGTAGGAATGGGAATAGCGGCCGCCATGCAGGAGCTCCTGCCACTGGCGGACCATGCCCATATATTCGTTGTTCAAGATGAAAATCTTGATGGGCAGATCGTATTGGGCCGCCGTCGACATTTCCTGCATGGTCATCAAGACCGAGGCCTCGCCGGCGATGTCGATGACGAGCGAGCCCGGATGTGCCACCTGCACGCCGACGGCCGCCGGCAGGCCATAGCCCATGGTGCCGAGCCCGCCCGATGTCATCCAGCGATTGGGCTCCTCGAATTTGAAGAACTGCGCCGCCCACATCTGATGCTGGCCCACTTCGGTGGTGATGAAGACGTCGCGGTCGCGGGTCAGCGCATAGAGCCGCTCGATTGCATATTGCGGCATGATCACGTCGTCGCGCTTCTTGTAGTGCAGGCAATGGCGCGCGCGCCACAGATCGATCTGCGCCCACCATGCCTTGAGTGCCGGTTTGTCGAGCTTGGGTTTGCGGTCGCGCCAGGCTTGCAGCATTTGACCGAGCACATTGGCGCAGTCGCCGACGATGGGCAGATCCACCCTGACATTCTTGTTGATCGAGGAGCGGTCGATATCGACATGGATCTTGGTCGACCCCGGCGAGAAGGCGTCGAGCCGGCCGGTGATGCGGTCGTCGAAACGGGCACCGATGCAAATCATCACGTCGCAATCATGCATGGCGTTGTTGGCCTCGTAGGTGCCATGCATGCCGAGCATGCCGAGCCATTGCTTGTCGGACGCCGGATAGGCGCCGAGCCCCATCAGCGTCGAGGTGATGGGAAAGCCCGTGAGATGCACGAGCTCGCGCAGGAGCCGGCTCGCCTCCGGGCCGGAATTGATGATGCCGCCGCCGGTATAGAAGAGCGGCCGCTTGGCGTGGACCATCAGATCGATGGCCGCAGCGACGGCCGCCGGGTCGCCTTCGGTCTGCGGCCGGTAGCTCTTGTGCTGGGAATTGGTGAGGCCGGTGTAGACCCCTTTCGCAAATTGGATGTCCTTGGGAATGTCGACGACGACCGGCCCGGGCCGTCCCGTCCGCGCGACGTAGAATGCCTCATGCAGGACGCGGCTCAGTTGATTGACGTCCTTCACCAGATAATTGTGCTTGGTGCAGGGCCGCGTGATGCCGACCGTGTCGCATTCCTGGAAGGCGTCATTGCCGATGAGATGAGTCGGCACCTGTCCGGTGATGCAGACGATGGGGATCGAATCCATCAGCGCGTCGGTCAGCCCGGTGACGGCATTGGTGGCGCCGGGGCCCGAGGTGACGAGCACGCAGCCGACCTTGCCGGTCGAGCGCGCATAGCCTTCGGCCGCGTGCACCGCGCCCTGCTCGTGGCGCACGAGAATGTGCTTGAGCCGGTCCTGCTTGAACAACTCGTCATAGATAGGCAGCACGGCGCCGCCCGGATAGCCGAAAATATGCTCGACGCCTTGGTCGGCAAGAGCTTGGAGCACCATTTCCGCGCCGGTCATCGCGCGCGTCATCTTCGATCCTCTGCGAAAAACGTGGGGCCTGCCGGGCACGCCTTCCCCTTCCGGTCATAGTGAATGACCAGTCATGAAGAAGTCAGGCACGGAAAGCCGCAAAATGTGGCCGCACCGTACGGCCTCGCCGGCGGAGGGTCAACGATGAAGGCGAATGAATGGAAAATTTGCCGCATAAATTCTTCCCGAAAATTGCGTTGATTACGCCAGCGCGAAATTTTATTGCGCCCTTTTCGGCGATGCCCTTGATTTGCCGCGCTTTCGCCGTTGCGCCACCACGGCTAGACAAGCCGGTGAGATACCCCTATGTCCGTAACCTTGAGATGGATCGCCCGCCATGCGGGCGGCAACACCGCCCCTAGCCTCAGATCAAGCCAGTCCATCCCTCATCAATGATTCAGGCCAAGTCCGAGATTCCTGCCGCCAACGGCGCTGAGGCCGAGGCGCACAGCAAGGCCACTTTTTGGCCGCTCACGCTCGGCTGCCTCGGCGTCGTCTATGGCGACATCGGCACGAGCCCCCTCTACGCCTTCCGCGTGGCCTTGGAAGCGGCCGGCGGGACCCAGGGCGACCTGTCGCGCGGAACGGTAATCGGCGTCCTGTCGCTGATCCTGTGGGCGTTGTTCCTCGTGGTCACCGCCAAATATGTGCTCATCCTGCTGCGTGCCGACAATAACGGCGAAGGCGGCACGCTGTCGCTCATGGCGATGGCGCAACGCGCGCTGCACTCGCAACGCTTGCGTTTCGGCGTGCTCATACTCGGCATGCTGGCCGCGGCGCTGTTCTATGGCGACGCCCTGATCACTCCGGCGATCTCGGTGCTGTCGGCGGTGGAAGGCTTGGAGGTGGCGGCGCCGCAACTGCAAAGCTACGTGGTGCCGCTCACCGTCGTGATCCTGGTCGGCCTGTTTGCCTTTCAATCGCGCGGCACCGCCCGCGTCGCGTCCTATTTCGGTCCGGTGATGACGCTGTGGTTCGTGGCTCTTGGACTGTCCGGGATCATCCATATCGCCGACGACCCGGGGGTGCTTTACGCGCTCAATCCGCTGCGCGCGATCGGGTTCCTCGCCGGCCACGGTTTCATCGGGTTCGCCACGCTCGGCGCCGTGTTTCTCGTCGTCACCGGCGCCGAAGCGCTTTACGCCGATCTCGGTCATTTCGGGCGCAAGCCCATTCAGACGGCGTGGCTCTCCTTCGTGCTGCCGTGCCTGGCCATCAACTATCTCGGGCAAGGCGCGCTCGTGCTTGCGGACCCTAGCGCGGTCGTCAACCCATTCTACCGCCTGGTGCCCTCCTGGGCTCTTTATCCCATGATCGTGCTCGCCACCGCCGCTACGGTGATCGCGAGCCAGGCGGTGATCACCGGCGCCTTCTCGCTCACCAATCAGGCGGTGCAGCTTGGCATCCTGCCGCGCCTGCAGATCCGCCGCACTTCGGAGACCCAGGCCGGGCAAATCTACATCCCGCGCATCCGCGGGCTCTTGCTGGTTGGGGTTCTGCTGCTCGTCGCCCTGTTCCGCTCCTCCAACGGCCTTGCTTCGGCCTATGGCGTGGCCGTCGCGGGCACCATGCTGGTCGACGGGCTGATGGCCTTCCTCGTCATCTGGCGGGTGTGGAAATGGTCGGTCTGGGGGACGATCGCGCTGATGGTGCCGTTCCTGATCATCGATTCCGCCTTCCTCGGGGCCAACCTCCTGAAGGTGCCGCAAGGCGGCTGGGTGCCGCTGGTGATCGGCGCGTTCCTGTTCATCGTCATGCTCACCTGGCACAGGGGCGCACGGATCCTCGCCAACAAGACACGCCGGCTGGAAATGCCGGTGACGGATTTGATCGAAATGCTGGAGAAGAGTCCACCGCATCGGGTCCCGGGTACGGCCGTGTTCTTGACCGCGCACCCGGACAGCGCGCCGACCGCACTCTTGCACAGCCTCAAACACTACAAGGTGCTGCATGAGCACAATGTGATCTTGTCGATCGCCACGGAGGATATCCCGCGCGTGGCGCCGGAAGACCGGGTCGAGATCGAGCCCGCCGGCCACGAATTCATGCGCGTGGTGCTGCATTTCGGCTTCATGGAGCGGCCGAACGTGCCCAAGGCGCTGGCGATCGCGCGCAAGCTCGGCTGGACCTTCGACATCATGTCGACGTCATTCTTCCTGTCGCGACGCTCGGTGCGGCCCGACGCCAAATCGGGGATGCCTGGGTGGCAGGACAGGCTATTCATCTTCCTCGCGCAAAACGCCGACGACGCTTCGAGCTATTTCCAGTTGCCCACCGACCGGGTGGTGGAGATCGGCACCCAAGTCACGGTGTAGCCAAGGATTCCGGCGCGCCGCGCTTGCGCCAATTCGGCCACATGGACAAGCACTCGGGTTAGGTATATGCCCGCCGCCGCTCAACCATGGAGCGTCTGCGGACGCAAGGTCCATGACGGACCTGGGCACCGCGCCACACCCAATGCCGCACAGCGCGATTGACAGCACTGCCCCAGGCGCCGCCGGGGGCGAGGTCACGGCGCGGCGCCATTTCTGGGCGCTCACCCTCGGCTGCGTCGGCGTCGTCTACGGCGATATCGGCACCAGTCCGCTCTATGCCGTGCGCGAATCGGTCCTGGCTGCTTCAGGCGGCACGGGCACGGCAGACGAAGCCGTCATTTTCGGCATCCTGTCGCTGATCATCTGGGCGCTCATCCTCATCGTTACCGTCAAATATGTCCTGATCCTGCTGCGCGCCGACAATAACGGCGAAGGCGGAACGCTCGCGCTGATGGCGCTCGCCCACCGCGCGCTCGGCGGCAAGAGCTTCATCATCATCCTACTCGGCATTGTCAGCGCCGCCTTGTTCTACGGCGATGCCATGATCACGCCGGCGCTGTCGGTGCTGTCGGCGGTGGAGGGGCTCGAGGTCGCCACACCCGGGCTTGAGACTTATGTCGTGCCGCTCGCCGTCGTGACCTTGTTCGCCTTGTTCGCGGCCCAGTCGATGGGCACGGCCAAAGTCGCCGCTTGGTTCGGGCCGATCACGCTCGTCTGGTTCATGGCCATCGCGGCCGCCGGCCTGTGGCACATCGCGCAGAATTTCAACGTGCTCCTCGCCTTCAACCCAGTCTATGGCGTGAGCTTCCTGGTGAATCACGGGGTGGTCGGGCTGGCCACGCTCGGCGCCGTGTTCCTCGTGGTCACGGGCTCCGAAGCGCTCTATGCCGATCTCGGTCATTTCGGCCGCGGCCCCATCCAGATCGCATGGCTCAGCGTCGTGTTGCCGGCGCTGACGCTCAATTATCTCGGCCAGGGCGCGCTGCTGCTGGCGCACCCCGAGGCGATCGAAAACCCGTTCTTTCTGCTCTATCCGCACTGGGCGCTGCTGCCGATGGTGGGGCTCGCCACCGCCGCCACCGTCATCGCCAGCCAAGCGGTGATCAGCGGCGCGTTCTCGCTCACCAACCAAGCGATCCAGCTCGGCCTCCTGCCGCGCATGCAGATCCGGCGCACCTCGGAGACGCAGGCCGGGCAAATCTACATCCCCCGCCTCAACGGCATCCTGCTCGTGGGCGTGCTGTTCCTCGTCGCGCAGTTCAGATCGTCGGGCGCGCTCGCCTCGGCCTATGGCATCGCCGTGACGGGCACGATGGTGGTGACCGCCATGATGGCCATCGTCGTGATCTGGAAGGATTGGAAGTGGCCGCTGTGGGGCGCCGCGGCGCTGATCGTGCCCTTCCTCTTCATCGATACGACGTTCCTCGCCGCCAACCTCCTCAAGGTGTTCCAGGGGGGCTGGGTGCCGCTTCTGATCGGCGGCTTAGTGATCGCGATCATGATGACCTGGCGCAAGGGCGCGCGCATACTGGCCGCCAAGACGCGGCGGCTCGAGATTCCCGTCGTCGAGCTGGTCCGGTCGCTGGCCAAGAGCCCGCCGCCGCATGTGCCGGGCACGGCGGTGTTCCTCTCGGCCGCGCCAGAAAGCGCGCCCACGGCACTTCTGCATAGCCTCAAGCACTACAAGGTGTTGCATGAGCACAATGTTATCCTGACCGTCGTGGTCGAGGATATTCCCCGCGTCAAGCGCGAGGACCGCGTGCAGATCGAGCCGCTCGGCGACAGCTTCCTGCGCGTGGTGCTGCATTTCGGCTTCATGGAGCGGCCGAACGTGCCCAAGGCGCTGGCGATCGCGCGCAAAGCGGGATGGACTTACGACATCATGTCGACGTCGTTCTTCCTGTCGCGGCGCTCGGTGCGGCTCGATCCAAAATCGGGCATGCCGCCGTGGCAGGACAAGCTGTTCATCTTTCTCGCGCAAAACGCCGACGATGCGTCGAGCTATTTCCAGCTGCCCACCGACCGCGTGGTAGAGATCGGCACGCAGGTCACGGTGTAGCGATCGGCGCGTCGGCGGCGGCAATCGCGGCCCGCGCGTCGGGGAACCACTCCCAATCCGCCATGAAGCGGCGCAGCCACGTCATCTGCCGCTTGGCGTAGCGGCGGGACTCGGTCTTGGCCTTCACCGCCGCCTGCTCCAGGCTCGCTTCGCCCCGGAGATAGGCACCAAGCTCGCCTACGCCATGGGCGCGCATGGCGGGCAGCCCGTCATCCAGACGCTGCGCCATCAGAGCTTGGACCTCATCGAGCGCGCCCGAGGTCAGCATGTGATCGAAGCGCGCGTCGATGGCGGCATAGAGCGGGGCGCGCTCCGGCGCGAGCACGAGCTTCCATGCCTCCGTGGAAGCAAGCAGGGGTGCGCTGCCGCCGCCCTGCCATTCGCCGAGCGACACGCCCGTGGCGTCGATGACCTCGAGCGCGCGCAACACCCGCTGCGGATCGGAGGGTCTGAGCCGCGCGGCAAAGGCGGGGTCGCGCGCGGCGAGCGTCCGGTACAGCCCCGCGCCGCCGAGCCGGTCGGCCTCATCGCGCCAGAAGCGGTGCAGCTCCTCGGGAACGTCCGGCACGGGGGCGAGCCCTTCGGTCAGCGCCTTGAAATAGAGACCGGTGCCGCCGACCAGGATGGGCAGGCGCGCCTCGCGCTCCGCCTCATCGAGGCATATTGCGACATCGGCCAACCAGCGCCCGACGGAATAGGCCTCCGCCGCCGGAACCGTGCCATAGAGCCGATGCGGTGCAGCCTCGAGATCGGCGCGTCCGGGCCGGGCGGTAAGCACCGCAAGCTCGCGGTAGACCTGCATGGAATTGGCGTTGATCACGATGCCGCGAAAGCGGGCGGCGAGCGCGAGCGCCGCGGCCGATTTGCCGCTCGCGGTCGGCCCGGCGATGAGCACCGCCTTCGGCCGGCGCGTTGCATCACCCATCGCCGGCGGACCGCTCACGGCTTGCTTGCCTAGCTCATCGGCACGGCAACGAAGCGCAAGCCTCCCTTGGCGTCGGAGAGCAAGAACAAGACCGTCTTGCGGCCCGATTTCTTGACCGCCTCGACCCGCGCCAGCACCTCTTGCGGATCGGTGACCTTCTCTTGGGTCACCTCGACGATGACGTCGCCGACCTTGACATCTTTTTGCGCCGCCGGGCTGTTGGGCTCGACAGCGGTGATCATCACCCCTTCGACCGCCTTGCCGATCTTGAACTGATCGCGCAGCGCGTCGGTGAGGGGGGCAATCGACAGGCCGAGCAGCTGCTCGCGTTCGGGCTCCGCCTCCTTCTGCGGACCGGTCTGCTCCGCGTCCTCGGTATCCGCGTCCTCCTCGGGCAGGCGGCCCACCGTCACGGTCACATCGAGCGTCTGGCCCTTGCGCAACAGCTCGACCGGCACGGCCTTGCCAATGGGAGTGGCGGCCACCGCCCGTGGCAGGCTGCGCATATTGTCCACCGCCTGGCCATCGAATTTGAGGATCACGTCGGAGGGCTGAATGCCACTGGCGGCGGCGGGGCTGTCGGGCGTGACGTTGGCCACCAAGGCGCCCTTGGGCTCCTTCAGGCCCAGACTGTCGGCGATCTCATCGGTCACGTTCTGTACATGCACGCCGAGCCAGCCGCGCCGCGTCTCGCCGAACTGCTTCAGCTGATCGACGACCTGCACCGCGCTGTTGGAAGGCACGGCGAAGCCGATGCCGATCGAGCCGCCCGAGGGCGAGATGATCGCCGTGTTCACGCCGATGACCTCGCCGTCCATGTTGAACAGGGGGCCGCCGGAATTGCCGCGATTGATGGCGGCGTCGGTCTGCAGGAAGTCGTCATAGGGACCGGCGTTGATGTCGCGCTTGGTGGCGGAGATGATGCCGACGGTGACGGTGCCGCCGAGGCCGAAGGGATTGCCGATGGCCATCACCCAGTCGCCCACTCGCATCTTGGCGGAATCGCCGAAGCTCGCCGCCTTGAGCGGCTCCTTCGGCTCGACCTTGAGGAGCGCGAGATCGGTCTTGGAATCGTGGCCAAGCACTTTCACCACTTTGAGTTTCGAGCCGTTGGTGAAGTTGATGATGATCTCGTCGGCGCCCTCGATGACGTGATTATTGGTGACGATCAGGCCGGAGGGGTCGATGACGAAACCCGAGCCGAGCGAGCTCACCTTGCGCGGCGCGCCTTGCTTGTCCTGATCGTCGAAGAAGTCATTGAAGAAATCCTCGAAGGGCGAGCCTTTCGGCCCCGGCCCCACGGGCGCGTCGTCCTTGCCGCCTTTCAGCGTCTGGGTGGTGGAGATGTTCACCACGGTGTCCTGCAGGCCTTCGGCAATATCGGCCACGGACGCCGGTCCGCGCGCGAAGCTTGGCGCGACAGTCAGCCCCAGCCCGCTCGCGAGGAGCAGCACGAAAATGACAGCGAGGCAAAGACGCGAGGCGCCGGCGCCAAGCCATTCGGTTCGCCGCGCGCGGTTGTCTCGCTCAATCATCGCCTGCACCGTTCCCCGCGCGGACTGCGCGGATCGCTATCCAGTTTGCCATGCATGTTAACCCAAATCGCCACCAGGCGGCAGGCCACCCCCCGGGCCCTAGCGGCGCATGAACCACACGATGAGCACCCCCGCCGTCACGGCCAGCAGTCCCGCCAGACGCAAGATCTGCTCGGGCGCATCGGCCGTGGCTTGCAACAGCCGCCGGCCCAAGCTTGGCGACAGGGCCCACAGCGATCCTTCGATCACGAGAACGAGGCCGATAGCAACCACAAGATCATTCATTGCGCCTAGGGCACCTGCGCCGGCTCGCCCGAGGCGGACGGTCCGCTGGCGCCGACGCTACCCGAGGAGGAGCTTTGCTCATCCGGCCCGCTCTCGGGCTGAGGCTCGGGCGACCCCGCACCCGAGCGCTCGCCTGGCTGGCCCGCGGGCGGCGGCGCGGCCGCGTTGCCCTTTTCGTCCTTGAAGTATTTGAAGAATTCCGAATCCGGGCTGAGCAGGAGGCGGGTCTCGCCCGGCTTCAGCGCCGTCCCATAGGCCTGCATCGAGCGATAGAAAGCGAAGAAATCTGGATCCTTGTTATAGGCCTCGGCATAGATGCGGTTACGGTCGGCGTCGCCCTCACCGCGGACGCGCTCCGCTTCGCCCGTGGCATCAGCCTTGATCACCGTGACCTGGCGATCGGCGGTGCCGCGGATGCGGCGTGACGCCCCTTCGCCCTCGGCGCGCCACTCGGCGGCCTCGCGCTGCCGTTCGGCCTGCATGCGCCGATAGATGGCCTGCATATTCGCCTCGGGAAGATCGACGCGCTTGATGCGCACGTCGACAATCTCGACCCCGAAGGGCTTCGCCTCCTGATTGACCTGGCTCAGGATGGTCTTCATCAGCTGTTCGCGCTTGTCCCGCACGACATCGCTGAAGCTCGCGCCGCCGAGCACACGCCGGAGCGAGGCCTCCATGATGGCACCGATGCGGGCGCTGGCGATGCGCTCGTCACGCACGCTCTGGAAGAACAGCAAGGGATCGGTGATCCGATAGCGCGCAAAGGCGTCGACGACGAGGCGTTTCTTGTCGAGCGCGATGACTTCTTGCGAGGCGGTATCGACGTCGAGGATGCGCTTGTCGAAATATTCGACGTTCTGGATGAAGGGGATCTTGTATTTGAGCCCCGGATCCTTGACCACGCGTTTCGGCTTGCCGAATTCAAGCACGAGGGCCTGCTGCGTCTGCTCCACCGTGTACAACGTCAGATAGGCGACGATGGCGGCGGCACCGAGGAGAACGAGAACGAAAGTGAGGAAGGTCCGGTTCATTGGGGGTTCTCCGGCGCCTGCGGCGGCTTCTTGGAGAACTCGGAGAGCGGCAGATAAGGCACGACGCCCGCACCCCCCTTGTCGTCGACGATGACCTTGTCAGTGCCGGAGAGCACCCGCTCCATGGTCTCGAGATAGATGCGCTTGCGGGTCACGTCGGGCGCCTTCTTGTATTGCTCGTAGACCTGGGTAAACCGGCTGGCGTCGCCTTTGGCTATGGCCACCACCTGGTCGCGATAGCCTTGCGCGGCCTGCAGGATGCGCTCGGCCTCGCCCTTGGCCTCGGGAATGATGCGGTTGGCATAGGCCTCGGCCTCGTTTTGCAGCCGCTCCTGATCGGCGCGGGCGGCCTGCACGTCGCGGTAGGAGTCGATCACTTGCGCCGGCGGGTCGACCTTCTGCAGCTGCACTTGGGTCACCTGAACGCCGGCGCCGTAGCTGTCCAAGGTCTTTTGCATCAGCGCCTGCACCGCCGCTTCCGTCTTGGCGCGCGCCTCGGTGAGGATCGGCTCGATGTCGCTTTGGCCGACGATCTCGCGCATGGCGCTCTCCGCCACGTCCTTCACCGTGACCTCGGGGTCCTGGATGTTGAACAGGAAGTCCGGCGCGTTGCTGATCTGCCAGAAGACGATAAAGTCGACATCGACGATGTTCTCGTCGCCGGTGAGCATCAAGCTTTCCTCGGGCACGTCGCGGGTCGTGCTCGATGCGTCGCGATTGTCGGCGGAGCCGCGCATGCCGAGCTCGATGCGATTGACGCGAGTCACCTTGGGCAGCTCGACCTGCTCGATCGGGTAAGGCCAACGGAAGTTGAGGCCGGGGGGCAAGAGACGCACAAATTTGCCGAATTTGAGCACGACGCCGAGTTCTTCGGGATTGACGCGCACGGTGAAGCCGAAAAAGCCGATGAGGATGATGGCGAATATGCCGACGACCGCGGCGAGCGGCCCGCCCATGCGGCCGCCGGGCATGGCTTGGCGCAGCCGGTCTTGGCTGCGGCGCAAGATTTCCTCAAGGTCGGGCTGCTGACCGGAGGAGCCAGGACGCTGGCCCCACGGGCCGCCGCCGCCTTTCCAACCGCCGCCGCCGCCGCTCTGATTGCTCCAAGGCATATGACACTCGATCCTGATGGCTGAAGAGGGGTTTGCGGGGCCCGTAGGATGGCCGCCAAGCGGCAAGTCTGCCGCCATGAACGTGGCAGCCCTGGGGCCTCAATTCGTGAGCGTTATAGGATAGTCACCGGGCTCGCGCAATGCGGGGCTCGGGCGCATGGGGGCTTCAAAGGCGCTCCAACCGCACGAAACTGAAGGCGTGATCGTCCTTGGGACCCGGGGGATGGTCTTCACGGAAGACCTCGCGCCACTCGCTTTCATCGAGCTTAGGGAACCAGGTATCGCCTTTCGGGGCCGCGTGCACCTCGGTGAGGTAGATACGGCGCGCCAGCGGCAGGACCGCAACGAAGACGTCCTCGCCGCCGATAACCATGATCTCGTCTTGCCCGCCGGCCTCCGCCGCCTTGCGCGCGAGCGCCAATCCCTCGTCCAGGCTCGTGGCGATCAGTGTGCCGGCCGCGGCGAAGCCCTGCTCGCGAGAGAGAACGATGTTGGTGCGCTGGTCGAGCACGCGGCCGAGGGAGGCGAAAGTGCGCCGCCCCATGAGCACGGGTTTGCCGAGGGTCACCTGGCGAAAGAAGCGCATGTCGCTCGACAGCCGCCAGGGCAAGCCGCCATTTGCGCCGATGACGCGGTTCTCGCCCATGGCGACGACGAGCGCGACGATGGGACCGCCCTTCCCTGCCGCGGCAGGGCTCACACCGCCACCTCGGCACGAATCGCGGGATGCGGGTCATAGCCCACGAGTTTGAAATCTCCATAGACGAAGTCGAACAGCGAGGTGA
The DNA here is from genome assembly GCA_963820115.1 of uncultured Alphaproteobacteria bacterium. Taxonomy (GTDB): domain Bacteria; phylum Pseudomonadota; class Alphaproteobacteria; order Rhizobiales; family Methyloligellaceae; genus Methyloceanibacter. The sequence goes on along the minus strand of CAWFYP010000002.1, from coordinate 1,169,447 downwards.
CCTCGGGATTGATCTCCAGGCGCGGCAGGGCGCGGGGCTCGCGTTTCAGCTGTTCGTCCGCTTGATCGCGATGGGTCAGATAAAGATGGATGTCGCCGAAACTGTGGACGAACTCTCCCGGCCTTAGACCCGTCACCTGCGCCACCATCAAAGTGAGCAGCGCGTAGGAGGCGATGTTGAAAGGAACGCCCAAGAAGATATCGGCGGAGCGTTGATAAAGGTGACAGGAGAGCCGGCCCCCCGCCACGTAGAATTGGAACAGGCAGTGGCAGGGAACGAGCGCCATGCGATCGAGCTCACCCACATTCCACGCGCTCACCACATGGCGCCGCGATTCGGAATCGCGCTTTAGTCCTTCGACCACGCGCGAGATCTGATCGATATGGCGTCCATCCGCCGTGGGCCAGGACCGCCATTGGCGCCCATAGATGGGGCCGAGCTCGCCCTCGCTGTCGGCCCATTCGTCCCAGATGGTGACGCCATGCTCATGCAAATAGCGCACATTGGTCGAGCCTTGCAGAAACCATAGCAGCTCGTGGATGATGGATTTGACGTGCAGCTTCTTGGTGGTGACCAGCGGGAAGCCCTCCGCGAGTTCGAAGCGCAGCTGGGGCCCGAACAGGCTGAGCGTGCCGGTCTTGGTGCGGTCGCCTTTGGGCGTGCCCGTCTCGCGGACGCGGGCGAGCAGATCGAGATATTGACGCATCGAGCGAATCCTTGCCGGCTTAGTGTAGCGGAAATGGCCCGCCGCTTAAGCCCGCCAAGTTCTCCCTGTACCCCTTCTCCCCCTTAGGCTCTAATCGCCCGCCGTTATGGGGAGGAATTGGTTGGGAGCAACCGGACCCGGGCAGGCGCAAGCGGGGAACGGGTGGGGCGATCGGGCGACCGCCGCCACGATCTTTATCGTCGCCCTCCTCATCTATCTCGTCTCTCCCGTGGTGACATCGTCGGATGCCATGTTCGCCATGCATGTGGCGGCAAGCTTCTACAAGGGACTCTATGGGGATGTGTCGGCTTGGCTCCCGGCCATCCGCGCGGCGCCCGTGCCGCTTATCGTGGGCCACGATCTCCCCTATCAGCTGGTGTGGACGGCGAGCGGCATCTACAGCGTCTATCCCGCCGGCACGCCGCTGATGGTCGTGCCTTATGTGGCTTTGAACGATGCGATCGGCGGCCATTTGCTGGCGAGCCTCGAATGCAACGTCGCGCCGTGGCACGACCATATCGCCGCCTCGTTCATCAGTGCCGCCGCGGTAGCACTCTTCTACCTCGCCATGCGGCGGCGCGAGGCGAGCGTCACGGGTGCGCTGCTGGCGACGACCGCCTTCGCGCTCGGGACCACCATGTGGTCGACGGCAAGCCGCGGGCTCTGGCAGCACGGACCTCTCATTCTCTGCTTTGCAGCGGCGATCTATTTTCTGTCGCGGAAGACTCTGCGCTTGATCGACGTTGCAGCGGCGGGCTTTGCCCTCGGCTACGCCGTGCTCATCCGGCAGATGGCCGGACTTGCCTTGATGGCGATCGGCGTTGCGCTGCTGCGCATGAATTGGCGCGCCGCGCTCGTGCTCGGCCTCACCGCCGTGCCGCCGATCCTGATCAACGTGCTGTACGATTGGCACGCCTTCGGCTGGATCGGGAATCCGTATGTCAGCCAATACACGGGCCTGGCGGCGTGGTCGTGGACGGGGTTCGCCGGGCTCATGGTCAGCCCGCAGCGCGGCCTGCTCGTGTTCAGCCCGATCCTGATCTTCGCCGGCTACGGCTTCGTGCAGCGCGTGCGCGAGGCCCGCGCCTCCGCGCTCGATTTCGCCTATCTCGCTTATTGCCTCGGGCTGTGGATCTTCCTTTCCTTCTGGCCGGCTTGGCATGGCGGCTTTTCCTACGGTCCGCGCCTGATGAGCGACGCGCTGCCCTTCCTCGCGCTTTATCTGGCGCCGGCCTGGGACGCGATGGCTGCGGCGCCGCGGCAGCGGGCGTGGCCGGCGATGGCAGCCTTCATCCTGCTGCTCGGCATATCGTGCGCCATCCATGCGCGCGGCGCGACCGACTGGGACGTTTGGCGCTGGAACCACAGACCGGGTCTCGACGCCCGATTATGGGATTGGAGCGACCTCCAGTTCCTGTATTCGACGGGCCGGACGGACGTTCCGACGCTCGAAAACTACCCGCTTCGGGGGACGTCCCGCCCAATGCCTTAGGCAGGTGTCGGCGCCGCACTCAGTGAGGTCGGGGCGGGCGGCGAGACCGTCAAGATCAGACGTTGTTAGCGGTCTTTCCCCAAGTTCCTGCCAGCAACCTTTTTTTTGCCGCCGTACCGGACTATATAGTGAGGGTCGGCTTCGGCCGGTTATGGCGATAAATGGCCTTCGTAATAAGCCACTCGGACCCGGGGGCAGTACCCGGCGCCTCCACCAGGTTTCAGAACGCGAGCACGCGGCGACGCCAATTGGTTTCTGAAACGTGGCGGGGGCGAACCAGGCTCGACGAGGGTGTAAAGGATGCGCTTTCGCCCGGCATGGTTCCGCCGTTATCGGGCCGACCATATAGTTGCCAATGACAACTATGCGGAGGCTGCTCTCGCTGCGTAAGCGGCGCGATAGCCTGAAAGTCAAGTCCTCACCTCTTCGCAGGGGTTAGGCGCGGTTTCGGAGGGCACCGGGCAACAGAAGCCCTCCACTCTTATTACGGGGCATTGCCTGCCTTACGTCGCAAGCGGGGCGACGAGATCCATGGCAGAAGACGAGATCCGGTACGACCTACTCACCCAGGATGCGCTGCGCGGCGTGATCCGCGAAGTGCTTACGCTCGTGCAGCGGAACGGGCTCCCCGGGGAGCACCACCTCTATATCGCCTTCGACACCGAGGCCGAGGGGGTCGTCGTATCGAAGCGCCTCAAGGAACAATATCCCGACGAGATGACCGTCGTGCTGCAATACCAGTTCTGGGATTTGCAGGTGACCAACGACCGGTTCGAGGTCAAGCTGTCCTTCGGCAGCGTGCCCGAGCGGCTCGTCGTGCCCTTCCAGGCGGTGAAGGCGTTCTACGATCCAAGTGCCCAATTCGGTCTTCAATTCGGCCGGCCGGGCGCGGCCAACGATTCGGCGCGGGCGCATATGGCCGCGGCCCTGCCGGACCTCGTGGGTGACGACGAGGCAGGCCCGGCCCGCGCGTTGCCCGAGCCGCAGCCCGATGAGGTGCCTATCGTCGAGATCGGCCTCGTGCGTCCGCCGGCCGAAGTCGTGCAGCTCGATCGCTTCCGCAAGAAATAGCTCAGCTCCGTCTCCAGACGCGCGCTGCCGCCGACTGCCCAAAGCTTGGGCATCGAGGCGACAATTTTCGTTCACTTCGCACGAAGTCCGGCTTTGGCGGGTACGCGATTCTTGTCTACAGTCGCCGCGGGGGCCAATGAGCGCGGGGGGCGCGTTGAACGAAACAAGCCGCGTATTGCGTATGCCGGAAGCAAAGGCCCGCAAGGCCCATGCGACCGTCGAAGACTATCTCTCCGAGCTGCATGAGCGCGTCGCCAAGCTCAGCGGCGGAAAGCCCGCCGACTATATCCCCGAGCTCGGCAAGGCCGACCCATCCCTGTTCGGCATCGCCATCGCCACCGTCGACGGCCAGACCTATGCCGTTGGCGATGCCGATGTCGCCTTTACCATCCAGTCGGTCTCGAAGCCGTTCATGTATGGCTATGCGCTTCAGCACTATGGCCGCGAGGCCGTGCTGAAGCATGTCGGCGTCGAGCCGACCGGCGAGGCCTTCAACTCGATCGTGCTCGACGAGGTCGCCAACCGGCCGTTCAACCCCATGGTCAATGCCGGCGCCATTGCCGTGGCCGAGCTGATGGGGGGCGAGACCCAGGACGAGCGCATCGCCACCATGGTCGATCTGTTCTCGCATCTGGCCGGGCGCCCGCTCGATATCGATGAGGCCGTGTTCAACTCGGAGTTGGCGACCGGTCACCGCAACCGGGCGATCGCCTACATGATGCTCAACACGGGCATGATCAAGCGCGATCCGAACGAGGTGCTCGACCTCTATTTCCGCCAATGCTCGGTCGACGTCACCTGCCGCGACCTGGCCATTATGGCCGCCACGCTGGCCAATGACGGCCGGAACCCCCTCACCGGCGTGCCGGTCAACGACACGCCTCATGTCCGCGACGTGCTGTCGGTGATGAACTCCTGCGGCATGTACGATTATGCGGGCGAATGGGCCTATGAGGTCGGCATGCCGGCCAAGAGCGGCGTGTCGGGCTGCATCATCGCGGTCATTCCCGGGCAAATCGGCATCTGCGTCTATTCCCCGCCCATCGATTCGCAGGGCAACAGCGTGCGCGGCATCCGCGTGTGCCAGGAGATCTCCAACGAGTTCGAGCTGCACGCCTTCAACAACCGCACCAATGTGAAGAGCGTCATCCGGCGGGATTACCGCGCCGACGTGGTGCGCTCGAACCGCATACGCACGCCGGACGAGCGCGCGGTGCTGGCGGAGGAAGGTAAGAAGGTCGCGGTGCTCGAAGTGCAAGGGGCGCTGTTCTTCGGCTCGACCGAGCAGCTCCTGCGCAGACTGACGCAGCTCGCGGCGGACACACGCTACGTGATCGTCGACTTCAAGCGCGTGCATCTGGCGGAAACCTCGGCCCGCAAATTGATCGCGCGCGCGGCGCGCGCCATGGCCGAAGGCGAGACGGAGCTCGTGTTCTCGGCCATCGCCACCGTGGGGCCGCTGGCTCCCCTCGTCCACATGCTCGCCCCCCATGACGACGACGGCGGCGTGCGTTTTTTCCGCGACACCGACGCCGCGCTCGAATGGTGCGAGGACCAGCTGCTCGCCAGCTCGCAGCGCGCCGGGGCGAGCACGAAATTCGCACTCGCCGAGCTCGACCTGTTCAAGGGACTGACCCCACAGGAAATCCGCCTGGTCGAGACCATCGTCCGTCCGCTCATCTTCGAGAAGGGCCAGGTCATCATTCACGAGGGCGCCGAGGCCAATCTGTTCTTCGTGGTTGCGCGCGGCACGGTCAGCGTGCAGATCAGGGTGCCGGGACAAGGCGACCGCAAGAAGCGGGTCGCGTCGATTGGACCGGGCCTGAGCTTCGGCGAGATGGCGCTGCTCGACGGCGGCAAGCGGTCGGCCGAGGTGATCGCCGAGGAGCGGGTCATCTGCTACGGGCTCGCCGTCGATGAGCTCGAAGAGATCGCGGCCGAGCACCCCAACATCATGATCACCATCCTCGGCAATTTGACGCGCGACTTCTCCGAGCGGCTGCGCCACGCCAACGAGGAAATCCGGACTCTGGAATAGAATTCAGGCGGGCTCGACCGGGGCCGGCGAGGGCCTCGCTCGCGTCTCCCGCGAGGGCTCGAGCGGCACGTTAAGCTCGACATAGAGCCCGGTCGGCCGGAAATCGACCTTGGTCTCGCCACCGAGATTGTGGCGGATGCCCTTGTCGATGAGCTGCATGCCGAACCCGCTCGAGCGCCTGGCGGGGGCGACGGCGCCCCGTTCCTCCCAGACGAGGAACAGGCGTCCACCGCGCCCCGTCCGCCAGTTTACGCCGAGCTGGCCCGTATTCTGCGCCAGCGCCCCATATTTCACGGCGTTGGTGGCGAGCTCGTGCAGGGTCATGGCGAGGATCGAGGTGCATTGCGGCGGCAGCAGCACGTCGGGACCCTTGATGGTGATCTTCGGTCCGTCGGGGCGCTGATAGGGCTCGAGCTCGCGTTCCACCATGGCCTTGAGGCTCGCTCCCGACCATTGCAACTCGAGCAGCAGGTCATGGGCACGATGCAGCGCCTGCAGCCGTTCGGCCAGCGTCTGGGCCATGGCTTGGGCCGACTTGCTGGTGGCTTGGCGGAGGCTCGCCTGCACCAGCGACTGCACGATGGCGAGCGCGTTCTTGACGCGGTGATTGAGCTCGCCCACCAGCATGGACTGGCGTTGCGCCGCGCGGCGGCGCTCGGTGACGTCGCGGAAGATGAGCACGGCGCCGGCGAGCGAGCCGTCATAGCCCAAGATCGGCGCGCCGCTATCCTCCACCGGCAGCTCCCGGCGGTCGCGGGTGACGAGCAAGGCGCCCGATTCAAGCCGCGTGACATGGCGCTCGCGCAGCGCCTTTAGCGCCGGATCGTCGACCGGTTTGCGGGTGGCTTCGTCGATGACGCGAAACACCTCCCAGATGGGACGCCCGCGCGCTTCCGCCAACGTCCATCCGGTCACCTGCTCTGCCACCTTGTTGAGCAGGAGCACGCTGCCGGAGGGGTCGGTGGCGATCACCCCTTCGCCGATGCTGGCCAGCGTGGTGGACAGCCATTCTCGCTGGCCGCGCAGCTCGATGAGCGCGGCGTTACGGTCGCGATCGGCGCGCCGGACGGCGCCGATGGTGGTCCAGGCGAAGAGCGCGAGGACGAGGACGCTCGCCACGCCAAACAAAGCGAGCGTTGCGGCGCTGTCGTAATAGGTGGCGAGCTCGGCCTGATGGGCGAACCAGCCGATGATCAGCGGCAGCACGACGATGCCGGGCAACAGGCGCCGCAGCATCTCGCCGGCCGGGGACGATTCGACGATGGCCGCCGCGACGCCATATTCGGGCGAGGCGGCAAGCAAGCCGATCGCCAGCAAAAGCGAGCTGGCGGCGCCATAGACCGACATGGCGGTGAAGGGGACGGGATAATCGACCGTGGCCACGCCATAGGCGTAGCCGGTCAGCACGATCAGGACCTGGGCCAGCATGGCAATGGCGAGGACCTGGCTCATGGCGGAGGCTCCCCTGCCCCGTTTGGCGCACATGAGCCCGAAGCCGAACAGGATCAGCGTCAGCGCGATATCGGGGGCCATGCGCAAGGACGGGACCGGCTGCGAGGGGTCGCCGGCCGGCAGCAATGCCTGGTCGATACCGAAGTCGAGACCGAGCAGTTCCTGGCTCACGGTCGCGAGCCCAAGCAGGATGAGGGCAAAGCCGATCAACCGCGCGATGGCACGGACGTCATCGTAGGTCAGGCAGAACAGGCCAAGCCCCGCGGCAATGACGCCGGCCGCGGCGTTGGGCTTCATCCCGGCCAGATCCGGGACGTGGCCGGCGAGCGCCGGCATATCGGCCTGCCAGCCGAGCAGGACGAAGGCGCCGATGCCCATGGCGAGCAAGGCAAAGACGCGCGCCACGAGTAAGGCGATACGCGTCGCGCGCGGCACCGGCAGCGCCATTCTCGTCGTAACGTCAGTCACTCGCCTTCCTCACCCAATGTCGCGGGGCAACTGCCGCCGGGCCTTTTCGGATGCTCCTCGTTGGAAGGCCTAAAGCGGAGTGCATTGAGCACATTCTCGCGGCCATGGGGGATGTTATAGCCTAGCCATGATGGAGCCGATAGATCATCCGGTGGCGGAATGGCCGTGCCCTTGTCCGCTTGACCGAATCGCCGCCCGAGGGGAGAGGTAAGCATGCCTGCAAAATCCGGCCCGCGCCAAACTCCCCATTCCACCCCGACCCGCACCGAGACCGATGCTTTCGGGCCGATCGAGGTCGAGGCCGAGCGGTATTGGGGCGCCCAGACCGAGCGCTCGCGCCGCAATTTCCGTATCGGCGATGAGAGCATGCCGAAGCCCCTGATCCGCGCCCTTGCCCTAGTCAAGAAGGCCGCGGCGCTCACCAATCTCGAGCTCGGGCTGCTCGATACCCGTCTCGGACAGGCGATCGCGTCCGCGGCAGAAGAAGTGATCGAAGGCAAGCTCGACGCGCATTTCCCTTTGGTGGTCTGGCAGACCGGTTCCGGTACCCAGAGCAATATGAACGTCAACGAGGTGATCGCCAACCGGGCAAGCGAGACGCTGGGCGGCACGCGCGGCGCCAAACACCCGGTCCACCCCAACGATCACGTCAATCTTGGCCAATCCTCGAACGATACCTTTCCCACCGCCATGCATATCGCGGCGGCTACGGAGATCGCCTATCGCCTCAATCCCGCGCTCGCGCGGCTGTACCAGGCGCTCAAAGACAAGGCGGAGGCGTTCCAGGACATCATCAAGATCGGCCGCACGCATTTACAGGATGCGACTCCCTTAACTTTGGGGCAGGAATTCGGCGGCTATGCGGCGCAGATCGATCACGGGATCGAACGCATCAAGCAGACCCTGTACGGCCTTTATGCGCTTGCCCAAGGGGGCACGGCGGTGGGCACCGGGCTCAACACCCATCCCCGGTTCGCCGAGCTGTTCGCCGGCAAGATCGCCGAGATCACCAAGCTTCCCTTCGTCAGCGCCGAGAACAAATTCGAGGCGCTTGCGACCCATGACGCCTTCGTGTTCGCCCATGGCGCGCTTGATACGCTGGCCGTGTCGATGTTCAAAATCGCCAACGACATCAGGCTGCTCGGCTCCGGTCCGCGCTCGGGCTTCGGCGAGCTGATCCTGCCGGAGAATGAGCCCGGCTCCTCGATCATGCCGGGCAAGGTCAACCCGACCCAATGCGAGGCGGTGACCATGGTGGCGGCCCAGGTGATGGGCAATCAGGCCACGATCAGCTTCGCCGGCAGCCAGGGGCATTTCGAGCTCAACGTGTTCAAGCCGCTCGTGGCCTATGCCATGCTGCAATCGATCCGGCTGCTCACCGACGTGGCGGAAAGCTTCACCGACCATTGCATCGTCGGGCTCGAGGCTAATCGCGCGCGCATCAAAGAGCATATGGAGCGCTCGCTCATGCTGGTTACCGCGCTCACGCCGCAAATCGGCTACGACAAAGCGAGCGAGATCGCCAAGGCCGCGCATAGACGCGGCACCACCTTGCGCGAGGAGGCGGTGCGCACCGGCTATGTCACGGCCGAGGAGTTCGACCGGCTGGTGCGGCCTGAGGACATGACGGGCCCCAAGGCGTAGCCGTCACGCCATGGCCAAGCCGCGCAACAAGCGCTCGATCGTGATCGCGGGGCACCGCACCAGCGTCTCGCTCGAGGACGCGTTCTGGGATGCGCTCGGTGAGCTGGCCGCCAAGGATGGGCGCTCGATCGCCGCTCTCATCGGGGAGATCGACGAAAGACGCGGCGAAGCCGGCCGCGCGGCGACCAGCCTGTCGGCCGCGATCCGGCTCTATGTGCTGGGGCGGCTGCGCAAGGCGTAAGCGGCGTCTATCAACCGCCGCCGAAAATGCTGATGCCCTTCTTCCAATCGTCCGAAGCAGGCGGCGGCCGGCGCGGCCGGACCGGCGGCCTCGGGGTCGCAGTCCCTGCGGCCTCGGCATCGGTCGCAGCGGGGGTGGTTGAGGTTGGCTCGCCGTCGACGCTGACCGCGGGGCTCCCTTGGGGAGCCTCGGGCCCTGCGGGAGCGGACTGCTCGCCCGTGCTTTCCGGGCTCGGCTGCGGCGCTTGGGGCGTGGGCGCGGCTGGCTGCAGATCGGCAGCCTTGGCCTCTGCCGCAGCCTTGACCTCGGCGGCAGCCTTGGCCTGGGCGGCCTTCTCCGCAGCAGCTTTTTCCTCGGCGGCCTTTGCCTCGGCGGCAGCCTTCGCGTCTGCCGCAGCCTTGGCCTCCGCCGCAGCCTTGGCCTTGGCGGCTTTCTCGGCGGCAGCCTTTTCCTCGGCGGCCTTCGCATCGGCAGCCGTTTTCGCATCCGCCGCAGCTTTGGCTTCAGCGGTAGCCTTGGCCTCAGCCGCCGCTTTGCCCTTGGCGGCTTTCTCGGCGGCGGCCTTCGCCTCTGCTGCTGCCTTGGCCTCTGCTGCTGCCTTGGCCTCTGCTGCTGCCTTGGCCTCTGCTGCCGCCTTGGCCTCTGCTGCCGCCTTGGCCTTAGCGGCGTCTTCGGCAGCAGCCTTTTCCGCCGCCGCCTTGGCGGCGTCCGGGTCGAGCGGGGTCCCGGCTTGCGGCTGCGTCTCGGGCCCGGGCGGCGGGGTGCGGCCGCTGACATCGAGGGTCTCGAGCCGCTCAACGTCCTCCTGCATGCGCCGCATGGTGAGATAGCTCTCGATCGCGTCCACATCGATGACCGGGGAGATGGCGGCGGCGTCGGCGAGCGGCCCCGCCAGCACGAGGCTCAGCGACGGCACGTTGTCGCCGCCGGACAACGTCATCGCCCACTCGCTGTCTAATCTCAGACTGGCAAGCTCAACATAGCCATTGACGGTCGTCGCGGCGCCGGCAGTCACGAGAGTCGCGGGCGTCAGCCGCACGGTTCCGTTCTTCACCTCGAAGGGGAAGGTCGCGGCGGCATATTTGTAAGTGCCATGGGTGACCTTGTCGCGAATCTGACGCGCCAGCGCGGCGATCTGATCCTTATCGGCCTTGATCTTCTTGCTCTTGGCCGCTTCGGCGGCCATGCGCTTGAGCGGGTCGACGCTGAGCGTCTGCAACGTGCCGGGCTCGAGCGACAATGTCCCCTGCCCGTTCAGGCCGGCGACGAGGCCGGGCGGGCTCAAGCCTTCGCCGGCCACGTCAAAGCGGAGGGAGAAGTCACCCTTGGCCAGCACCGGCCCGACCACGCCCTTCGACAGCGCATCGAGCTTGGCGCCGGTGAGGTCGGCGCGCGCGTGCAAGGATGCGCCGGTGCCGCGCGGGCTCAAAGTCCCCGAGGCGCCGAGATTGCCCCCGAACAGCCGCCCTTTGAGGTCGGTGATGGAAAGGCCGTCTTGGTCGAGGCGGGCCGAGAGGTGAGCATCCTCCACCGGCAACGCCGATCCGAGCGTCAGCCGCTTGGCGGCGAGCGTCATCTCGCCTTGCGCCTTGGCGAGCGGAGCGAGGGCGAAGCCGCGCGCGGGCCACACCGCGGAAGTCCCGTCGCCGATCGCGCCTAACAGTTCCTCCGTCGAAGGGGTGCGCTCCCAGGCGACGAGGCCGCCGAGCAGCGCCGGCAGCGAGACCTCGTCGAGGCTCGCATTGGCGACGAATTTCGTCTTGTCGCCGCTCCAATCGAAGCGCGCGTCGCCCGTCAATTTCTCGCCGCCAATGTCGCCGGCGATGGTTTTGAGCTCGACGACGTCGCCCGTCTTGGCGAGATCGGCTTGAAGATTGAGGGCGGTGGCGGCGGCGCTCGGCGGCACTTCGAGCCCGAGCAGCAGGAAGGCAAGGCCCGCATTCGGGCTCGCTGCCTGCACTTTGCCGTTGAGCGTCATGCCGTCATCGCCAAGCGCGCCCTGCCCGGCGAAGGCCAGCGTCACGCCGCCGGTGGCCAGCTCGGCGCGGCCGGTGACGCCCTTCGCCGGCACGCCGTCAAATTTCAGGGCGAGTTTTCCCGCGCCGCCGCCAGTGCCAAGCCAGTCTTGCGGCAGGTTCGGCAGCAGCAGGCCGAGCAGCGCTTCGGCGCGATCGCCGGTCACGGCGCCGTCGAGGTTGATCTCGGCCTCGGCAAGTTTGGCCGGCGCGCCGAGCGCGTTCGCGGTCAGGGCGAAGTCGGAACCGGCCGCCTTGCCGCTGAGCGTGAGCGAGGCCTTGGTTGCGGCGCCCTCCGGCGCGGCGGTCAGCCCGACATGGATGTCCAAGGGCGCGAGGCTCTGCAAATGTTTGGAATGGGCCACGCTCTCAGGCAGCCCCGCCAAGGCGCCCAGTACGCGCAAGCCGTCTCCGGTCTCGGCCTGAAGGGCAAAATCCACCTGCCCCGCGGGCGCCTGGCTCAATTGCGCGATGCGGCCCTTGCCGGTGAGGGTGAGCGCGCTCGAGGCCGCGAAGTCGAGGCGCTCGACGTCGAGGGTGTCGCTTTGCAGCGCGAATTTCGCGTCAAGCTTGCCCGCGGGGATGTCGGGCAACATGAGCTCGCCCACGCGCAGCGCCACATGCACGTCATCGTCACGCAGGGCGACGAGAAGGTTTGGCGCGGGCCCCATCTTGTCGTCCGCTTGGGTTGGCGAGACCGGCAACCAGGACCGCCACGGCTCATCGCCACCAAGCAGATCGCGCAGATCGAGGCGGTCGCTGTCGAGCGCGAGGTCGACGACACGTTTGTCGCCGCCGAAATAACGCAAGGACCCTGAGAATTTGGTATCGCTCAGCTCGCCGCTCGCCTGCTCGAGCGCGAGCGCGCCGTCGCCGATGGTGGCTTGGGCGGCGAGGGCAAATTTGCCGATCGTCGCCTGTCCCGACATCTCCCGGTCGCCGGCGGCCCAGCGCGTGAGCGTCCTGAGCTTGGAGCCGTCGAGCTTGAACGGTCCGGTGAACACCGGCCCGGTCTTGCCCGGTGCCAGATCGCCGGAAAGCTCGATGTGGTTCTCGCCCGGCAGTTCGGCGGTGAGATGCTCGACCGTGACGTGGCCGCCCGCGGCCTGCAGCGCAAGATCGAGATTGCCCACGAGGTCGCCGCCAAGGCTCGCCTGCTCGATGGCGACGGCAAGGGTTGCCTCGCCGAGGGGCTCGGTCCCGGTGAGTATGCGGGAAGCGAGCGCCTGCAACGCCCCCAAAGGTGACGCCGGCTCGGTCGATCCAGCGGCGGCAAGCAGCGCGTCGACATCGATAAAGCGGGCGGCGAGTTCCGCTTGCGCCTTGGGCTGGGGACCAAAATCGAGCGCGAGCTTGCCTTTGAGCAATTGCGGACGCCCGCGCGCATGAATGGTGAGATCGAGGGAGGGCAGCTCGGCATGGTCGGGCGTGGCATGCAGCTCGCCCTTGAGCTCGAAGGCGGAACCCCCCTCCTCCGCTTTGGGCTCGCCTTCCGCAGCAAGCTGCTCTTCCGCCGTGCCGGGGTCAGGGGCAGGCGCCGCGACCGGCGGGAAGGTCTGCGCCGCTGGCGCGGCCGGGGCCGGTGCGGTGATGCGGATGACGATATTGCCGTCATAAGCGGGCTTGCCGCCTAATCCCGTCACGTCGCCGTCGAGCAGATAGACGGTTCGGCGCTCGGGATCGCGCAGCGCCGATTTCAGGCGGAAGGCTCCGCCGGCGTCGGCCGGACCGGTCGAGAAGCGCAAATCCTGGCGGCGACCGGCGTAAGTGTAGCTCGTGGAGACCTTATACGGACCGGAGAGAGAGGCGGCGCTCGCCTGCCCGTTCACATTCTCGACCATGAGCGGCGCTTCGCCCGCCCGGGCCAGCTCGATCCGGCCGCCGGTGACGTTGACCTGATCGAGGGTCACCTCCTTGGGCACGAAAGGCAGCGCCTCGCCGGGCCGGCCCACGTCATTCCAATTGCCGCGACCGTCTTCGCCAAGTTTCAGCCGCAGCACGGGGTCGGTGATGGTGATCTGCCGCGCCTCGATGGCGCCGGTCAGCAAGGCGCCGATATTGAGCAAGGCCTCGATGGAGCGGGCCTCGAGCAAGGGCGCATCGAGCCGGCCCTGCTCGTCGGCGACCTTGACGTCGTCAAATCTGAGCTCCGGCGCGGGCAGGACGACCATATGCACTTGGCCGCCCACCTTCACCTCGCGGCCGAGCAGCTTGGTCGCCTGTTGCTCGAAGATGGGGCGGTAATCGTTCCAGTCGATGAAGAGCGGCGCGGCGAACAGCGCGCTGAGCACGAGAATTAGGAGTGCTGCCAAACTGAGCAGGAACGAGTTCACTTGTGTTCAAAGCCTTGATTTTGCGGGCGCAGGCATTCCGGGAGCGCGGAGATGAGACGAAGGACGCGCGAACACCTCGAAGGCCTGGTCATGATAACGCAAAGATCTTGCCCGGATTGAGGATATTCAACGGGTCGAGCGCCTTTTTTATGGCAACCATCACGGCCACTCCCTCCCCATGCTCATGGGGGAGATAGCGCATCTTGCCCTGGCCCACGCCGTGCTCGCCGGTCGCGGTGCCGCCAGACTCGAGGGCGCGTGCCACGAGCCGGTCGAGGAAGCCTTGCACCTTGCGCCGCTCGTCCGCGTCCACCATGTCGATGAGCGGCATCACATGGAAATTGCCGTCGCCGACATGGCCGACGATCGGAGCGATCAATCCGGTGGCAACAATGTCGGCCTTGGTCGCGCCGACGCAGGCGGCGAGGCCCGAAATCGGCACGCAGACATCGGTGGCGATCAGGTCGGCGCCGGGCCTCAGCGCGCGCGCTGCCCAATAGGCGTCATGGCGCGCCTGCCACAGACGCGAGCGCTCCTCGGGCCGGTCGGCCGAGATCAGTGCGCCGCCCCCCTCCTCGCGCGCGATGGCGGCAAAGCTCTCCACCTCCGCCGCGGTTGACGCGGGCGTGCCGTGAAACTCGAGGAACAGAGTGGGCGTCTCGGCATAGGCGAGTCGCGAATAGGCATTGCAGGCGCGGAGCTGCACCTCGTCGAGGAGCTCGATGCGGGCGAGCGGCAGGCCCGTCTGCAGCGCGGCGATGGTCGCGTTGCACGCGGCCTCGATGGTGGCGAAGGGACAGATGGCGACGCGGATCGCCTCGGGGATGCCGTGCAGCTTCAGCGTCAGCTCGGTGATGATGCCGAGGGTGCCCTCCGAGCCGATCAGGAGGCGGGTGAGATCGTAGCCGCTAGCCGATTTCCGCGCGCGGCCGCCGGTCTTGATCACGCTGCCGTCGGCGAGTACGGCTTTAAGCCCGAGCACGTTGTCGCGCATGGTGCCGTAGCGCACGGCGTTGGTGCCGGAGGCGCGCGTCGCCGCCATGCCGCCGAGGCTCGCATCGGCGCCGGGATCGATGGGGAAGAACAGCCCGGCGTCGCGCAAATGCTCGTTGAGCGCCTTGCGGGTGACCCCCGGCTCCACCATGCAATCGAGGTCCTCGGCATGCACGGCGAGGATGCGGTTCATGCGCGACAGGTCGATCGACACGCCGCCCTGGGGCGCGTTCACGTGCCCTTCAAGCGAGGTGCCGGTGCCGAAGGGAATGATGGGCACGCGCGCGGCGGCGCAGAGCTTCACCCCCTCGGCGACATCGGAGGTCGTTTCGGCGAACAGCACGGCGTCGGGCGGCTGATTGGGCACCCAGGTGAGCGTATGGCCGTGCTGCTCGCGAAGCGAGGCGCTGGTGGAGAAGCGGGTGCCGAACCGTCGTGCGAGCTCGGCGAACAGCCCCGCCTTGGCGCCGGCGGCTTGCGACTCGCCAGGCTTGGCCACGAGGTCGGTCATGGCCTTAGTTTAGCATGGGCTTGGTGAGGGAACGCCCTGGATGTGGCGCCGCGCCGTTGCGTCAGGCGCCGATCGAATCGAGCACGGCCACGAAGTGACAGCCCGCGGCGGCGAGCACGAAGCCGTGCCAGATGGCGTTCTGGAACGGCAGGCGCTCCCAGAGATGGAACACCACGCCCACGGTATACAGCACGCCGCCGATCACGAGCAGCGCCAACACTCGTTCCGGAACCGCCGACACCAGAGGATGCCAGGCGGCGACCACGGCCCAGCCCTGCACGAGGTAAAGCGCGGTGGAGAGACCTTCGAGATGGCGCGGGCTGAAAAGCTTGATGGCGATGCCGATGGCCGCCATGCCCCACACCAATTCGAGCAGCCACAGCCCGGTGGTCGCGTCCATCTTCATCAGCGCGAAGGGGGTGTAGGTGCCGGCGATCATGAGAAAGATCGCGGCGTGGTCGAACCGGCGCAAGATACCCTTGAGCTTCGGCCGCACCACGAGATTATAGCCCGCCGAGCAGCTGAACATGAGCACCAGCGCCACGCCGTAGATGGTGAGGCTCACGATCCACAGCGCCGTCTGCGACATCACGCCGATGACGAGGAGCGCGGTCAGCGCGACAACGCTCGCAGTCACGCCAACGGCATGAATGCAGCCATCGGCCACGCGCTCGCGCCAGCTATATTGCGGAAACATAATAGTCCCGACCTGCATCTCTTGCCCATTGCACCAGACAAGCTTGAAGGAGAGCTTACCAAGGCTTGTGGCGAGGATGAGGCAGGTGGCACACACCCGGGCCCGCCGGCGCTCCAGTAAACCACCGCGAACGGGTTCCGTTCCGCGATGGCTACTGGGGGGCGCCTTAGGGTAAAGGACCGCGCTAGTTGCCGCAGACCTTCGAGCCCGAGGTGCACACGAACGGAACCACCACGCCGGTGAAGCAGGTGGTGTAGGTGCGCGCCGTGACGAAGTGCCCGTAAATGACGTCCTTGGGCACCACCGGCCGGACCATCTTCCAGAACGGATCGGGCTTCACCCGGTAGGCGCTCATGGAAATGGAGTGCCAGCCCTTGGACTGCTTGAGCTCGTTGGCGCTCTGGGCGGCGAGCACCTGCGACATCTTCAATGCCTCACCCTTGCTATCGGCGCTGTGAGTCGCTGAAATCACCTGACATCCAGCCTTGGCGGGTCCCTGTCCGAACAGGGCAAACCCAGCCGCGGCAAGCACGACAACACTCACCTTCGAAATACGAAGCATAGCCTTAGCCCCCTCAGAATGATTGTCCCCCGCGCCTTTTTGCCAGCCTGGCGGCGGACGCGCAACCCGCTAATCCGACTCGGCCTGTGGCCTTTTGCCCGATCGGCGTAACGCGAATGTGACGCGGGCCGCCTCATGCCACTCAGGCTCGACCTCGCCGCTCGCGCGGGAGCAAAAGCCCGAGCCCGGGACCAACCCTTTATTTTCCCAAGCCGCACAGTGATATAGTCCGTTAGATCATGACAAAGATTTGCGCATCGGCTGTCCCGGCCCCCGAGCCGCCCTCACCCGAGGAGGAGGAGGAGGAGCAGCTTTCCACCTCGCAGCGGGCGCTCCGGCTGAGCGCAGTCCCCTATCTCGATGCGCTCAACCCCGAGCAGCGCGAAGCGGTGGAGACGCTCGACGGGCCGCTGCTCGTGCTGGCCGGCGCCGGCACCGGCAAGACGCGCGTGCTCACGACCCGCATCGCCCATATCTTGCGGCTCGGTCGGGCGTGGCCGTCGCAGATCCTCGCCGTCACCTTCACCAACAGGGCGGCACGCGAGATGAAGGGCCGGGTCGCCGAGCTGATCGGCGGCGTTGCCGAGGGTATGCCCTGGCTCGGCACCTTCCACGCCATCGGGGTCAAGATTCTCCGCCGCCATGCCGAGCTCGTGGATTTGAAGCCTTCCTTCACCGTGCTCGATACCGACGATCAGATCCGCCTGTTGAAGCAGCTCTTGCAGGCTGAAAACATCGACGAGAAGCGATGGCCGGCGCGCGTGCTTGCCGGCATGATCGATAGCTGGAAAAATCGCGGGCTGATCCCTGCCCGCGTGTCCGAGGGCGAGAGCTTCGCCTTCGCCAACGGCAAGGCTCGTGATCTTTACGCCGCCTATCAAGGGCGCCTGAAAGAGCTCAACGCCGCCGATTTCGGGGATTTGTTGCTGGAGAATCTGCGCCTGTTCCAGGAGCACCCCGACGTGCTCGCCCAATATCAGCAGCGCTTCCGCTTCATGCTGGTGGACGAATATCAGGACTCCAACGTCGCCCAATATTTGTGGCTGCGGCTGCTGGCGCAGGGCAACCATAACATCTGCTGCGTCGGCGATGACGACCAGTCGATCTATGGCTGGCGCGGCGCGGAGGTGGACAACATCCTGCGCTTCGAGACCGACTTCCCCGGCGCCAAGATCATCCGGCTCGAGCGCAATTACCGTTCGACCGGGCACATCCTCGGCGCGGCGTCCGGCCTGATCGCCCATAATAAAGGCCGGCTCGGCAAGACGCTGCGCACCGACGGGGCCAAGGGCGAGAAGGTCGAGGTGCAGGGCTGCTGGGACGACGAGGAGGAAGCGCGCGTCATCGGCGAGGACATCGAGCAGTTGCAGCGCCGGGGTCAGTCCTTGAGCGAGATCGCCATCCTGGTGCGCGCGTCGTTCCAGATGCGCGCCTTCGAGGACCGCTTCATCACCCTCGGCCTGCCCTATCGCGTGGTGGGCGGACCGCGCTTCTACGAGCGCCAGGAGATCAGGGACGCGACCTCCTATTTCGAGGTGACGCTCAATCCGGCCAACGATCTGAAGTTCGAGCGCATCGTCAATGTGCCGCGCCGGGGTCTCGGTGAATCCAGCCTCAAATCGCTGCATCAGCTGGCGCGGGCGCAGGGTGTGCCGCTATTCCAGGCCGCGCGCCTGATGATCGAGACCGAGGAATTGAAGCCCAAGGCGCGCAAGGGGCTGGCCGATCTGATCGCCGCCTTCGACCGCTGGCGCGCTTCGATCGACACCATGCGCCATACCGAGCTCGCCGAGCTCATCCTCGATGAATTGGGCTACACCGCCATGTGGCAGGCGGAGAAATCGCCGCAGGCGCAGTCGAAGCTCGAGAATCTGAAGGAGCTCATCCACTTCATGGAGGAGTTCGACACGCTGGCCGGGTTCCTCGAGCATGTCACGCTGGTGATGGACGCCGAAGCGGAAGAAGGGGCCGAGCGCGTCACCCTGATGACGCTGCACAGTGCCAAGGGGCTCGAATTCGACACCGTGTTCCTGCCCGGCTGGGACGAGGGGTTGCTGCCGCATCAGCGGAGCCTCGACGAGGCGGGGCGCTCGGGGCTCGAAGAGGAGCGCCGGCTCGCCCATGTGGGGCTGACGCGGGCGCGGCACCGGGCCAAAATCACCTTCGCCCAGAACCGCCGCACCCACGGCATGTGGCAATCGGCGATCCCGTCGCGCTTCATTGACGAACTGCCGGTCGACCATGTCGAGGTGTCGGAGGATCGGGCGAGCTACGGCGCGAGCCGCTTCGATAATGCCGAGACCTTGTTCGCGAGCGGCTTCTACGAGACGCCGGGCTGGCGGCGCGCGCGCGCGAACCGGCCGCCCACGGGGACTTCAGCGCCGCGGCGCGAACCCATCACCATCAACGGCACGCTGGTGGCGGCCTCCACGGCGCGAGGGTCGGGGCTCGCAGTCGGCGAGCGCGTCTTTCACCAGAAATTCGGCTATGGCCGCGTCGCCCAAATCGACGGCAACAAGCTGACCGTGGATTTCGACAAGGCCGGGCGCAAGAAGGTGGTGGACAGTTTTGTCGAGCGGAGCTGACGGCGCGGCAGCCCGCGTCATCGTCTCGTCATTTGCGTGAGGCCTTGGCGCAAGCCTAAGCTCGCGCCCATGGCGGGTTTCGTCACCCAAGCGCCAGTCCGCTCCCCTGCTGCCGGCAATGGGAAGGCAGCGGCCGCTAAGCGGCGTGAGCTTGCGCCCCTGCCGCCGGCTGAGGCGAGCGCGCATTTCATTCCCATCAGCCGCCACGGCCTGCGCAACAAGCTCGCGGCCATGATCGCGGAGGATGGCGGCGATTTGCGGGTGTGGGGACGCGCCCTCGATTGTCTCGCCGCCTGGCGGCATCAATCCTATCGCGAGCGGCTGCTCGCCCTCATCGACGACTATCTGCCCTTCTGCCCCGACAGCGACACCGCCAACCTCATCGAGCTCGATGAGCACGCGCGGCAAACGGCCCGCGCCGAATTCATCGTGGGGCTCGAGGAATTTCTGGTGCAGGCCAATTACGTGCCCCTCAGCGCCGAAGACGTGCAGCGCCTCCTGATCGCGCGCTCGCCGCACGGGCTCTTTCTCGAAGTCGACATGAGCGATTTCGACGAGGCCCTGCTCTACTACCGCGGTACGAGCGTCGAGACCCGCGAGGACCGCAATCCCTGGCGGCTCTACCTCACCAAGGATCGTTTCGAGGTGCATCTCTTTCAACGCCTATTTCTGCTGTTGAAGTTGAAGCCGACCGAGACCCGCGTCGCCGAGATCGTGACGGCGACCGGGGCAAGCCCGTCCCGCGCGCGGCGGATGGTCATGAGGCAGCGCCGGCATTTGCCGCTCGGCGTCACCCCCGACCACATCTATGTGAAGGTGTTCAAGCGCATCCCGCAGGTCGATCTGGAGATGCTGTTCCCCAATACCCGGATCGAATTTCGCCCTTTCGACAAGCTGAAACTGTTCGTCACCGCGGGCGGGGGCACGGCGGCGGGCGTGATGGGCACCGCGACCAAGATCCTCGCCGCCACCAACCCGTTCACGCTGGCCGCGGGGCTCGTGGGCCTGAGCGCCGTGATCTTCCGTCAGGTGATGAATTTCTTCAACACTCGCAACCGCTACATGATGGTGCTGGCGCAGAACCTCTATTTCTGCAGCCTCGCCAATAATCGCGGCGCGCTGACGCTGATCGCCGACAGCGCCGAAGAGGAGGACGTCAAGGAGGACATGCTCCTTTATGCCTTTCTCGCCCGGCAGCCCGCGCATTACGACGCGCTGGGTGGGCTCAAAGGCGGCATCGAACGCCTGCTCAATGAGCGCTGCGGGATCGGCGTCGATTTCGATGCCGGGGACGCCTTGCGCCGTCTGCTTGCCGACGGCCTCGTTCGCGCCGATGCCGAAGGAAGGCTGACCGCGATCGCGCCGGCCGATGCGCGCGAGCATCTCGACCGGCTGTGGGACGGGCTGCTCGACGTCGATCGGCTCGATCAGGCGGCACCTACCCATGGCGGCGCATGAGCCTCTATCAAGCCTCGATCGAGGCGCCGCCAGAGGGGGCCGAGCGGATCGCCGCCGCGCTCGAAGTGGCTGAAAGCCCCGCAGCCCTCGCCGTCACCCTGTTCGAGCGCGGGCCCGGCCGGGTCGAGGTGACGGTTCTTTATGGCGCGGCCCCTTCCGCCACGATGCTCGCCACGCTGCTGCAAGATGCCGTCGCCGAGCCTCGTCTGCTCTCGTCCCTGCGCATCGCGCCGGTCGCCGAGGCCGACTGGGTGCGGCTCTCGCAAGACATGCGCGGGCCGGTGCGCGCCGGGCGGTTCCTCGTCCATGGCAGCCATAGCCCGGTCGCACGCAACCGCTACACGATCGAGATCGACGCGAGCACCGCCTTCGGCACCGCCCATCATGCAAGCACGCGCGGCTGCCTGCTCGCCCTCGATGCGCTGTCGAAGCGAGCGCGCCCGGCCCGCATCGCCGATATCGGCACCGGCACCGGCATCCTCGCCATTGCCGCCGCCAAGGCCCTGCATGTCGCGGTGCTGGCAAGCGACAACGACCCGGTCGCGGCGGGCGTCGCGGCGGGCAATGCGAAAAAGAACGGCGTGGGTGGTCTCGTGCGCGTGGTGGAGGCGGAAGGCCTGGCGCATCCGCTGTTGCGCGGGCCTTTCGACCTGCTCCTCGCCAATCTCTTGCTCAACCCGCTGCTCGAACTCGCGCCCGCTTTCGCCCGTGCGGTTGAGGGGGGCGGGTTTTGCGTGCTTTCCGGCATCATTGAAGCGCAAGCGCCTGGCGTCGAGGCGCGATTCCGCGCGGCTGGCTTCACGCTCGTTTCGCGAGTCCTTGTCGATGGATGGGCGAGCCTGCTCATGCGGCGTCGCAGGTAAAGGGACCGCGCCGGCCGATTGATCGTTAAGAGGTGCGGCCTTACAAGGCTCCTCATGTTCCAAAGCTTCGATGAGGCACCCACCACCGGCATGGCGCCTGAGCGGGTCAAGGCGCTGCGCGAGGAGCTCAAGGCCCGCGGGCTCAAGGGCTTCCTCGTCCCCCACAGCGACGAGCATCAGGACGAGTTCCTGGCGCCATCGGCCGAGCGCCTCGCCTGGCTCACGGGCTTCTCGGGCTCGGCCGGCACGGCGATCGTGCTCGAGGACCAAGCCGCGTTGCTCGTCGACGGGCGTTATATCTTGCAGGCGCGCGGGCAAATCGACGCCGCGCAGTTCGAGGTGTTGCAGGTGCCCGAGGCCAAGGCCTCGAAATGGATCAAGGGCAAGCTCGCCGCGGGCGATGCTCTCGGCTATGACCCCCGTCTGCACACCATCAAAGAGATCGAGCGCCTCACGGAGACGCTGGGAAAAGCCGGCATCACGCTCGAGCCGCAGGAGACCAATCCCATCGATCGACTGTGGCGTGACCGTCCGCCGCCCTCGGCCGCGCCGGTCGTGCCGCATGGTCTTGAATTCGCCGGGCGTAGCGCGGCAGAGAAAATTCGCGACGTGCAGAGAGTGCTGAAGCAGGAGGGCGCAGACGCCGTCCTCATCACCTTGCTCGATTCCATCGCCTGGCTGTTCAATATCCGCGGCGCCGATATCCGCCACACGCCGGTAGCCTTTGCCTATGCCATCGTGCCGCTCAAGGGACGGCCCAGCCTGTTCATCGATCCCGCCAAGCTCGGCGACAATGTGCGCGGCAGCCTCGCCGAGATCGTGGAGATTCTCAAGCCCGCCGCGCTGGACGAGAAGCTTGCGCAGCTCGGCCGGTCGCAGGCGAAGGTGAGGCTCGATCCCGAGACGGCGCCAGTCCGCTTCGCGCAAGCGCTCAAGGCCGCGGGCGGCAAATTCGTCCCCGGCACCGACCCGTGCATCCTGCCCAAGGCGATCAAGAACGAGACCGAGATCGCCGGCGCGCGCGCGGCACATTTGCGCGACGGCGCCGTGCTCGCCCGCTTCTTGAACTGGCTCGACGACATCGTGGCGACCGGCAGCGTGGACGAGATTTCCGCGGCGATGAAGCTCGAAGAGCTCCGCCGCGAAACGGGCCAGCTCAAGGATATCAGCTTCGACACCATCTCCGGCGTGGGGCCGAACGGCGCTATCGTGCATTACCGGCCGATGCGCACGACCGCGCTCAGCCTCACCGGCAACACGCTCTATCTCATCGATTCCGGCGCCCAATATGCCGACGGCACCACCGACGTCACGCGCACCGTCGCCATCGGCACGCCCTCGGCCGAAATGCGCCGCCATTACACCCTCGTGCTTAAGGGCCACATCGCCATCGCCACGGCGCGGTTCCCCAAGGGCACCCGCGGCCAGGACCTCGATCCCTTCGCGCGCCGCGCGCTGTGGGCGGCCGGGCTCGATTTCGATCACGGCACCGGGCACGGGGTCGGCAGCTATCTTTCGGTGCATGAGCCGCCGCAGCGCCTGTCGCGCTTCGGCAGCGTGGAGATCGAGCCGGGTATGATCCTGTCCAACGAGCCGGGGTATTACCGCGAGGGCCAATACGGCATCCGGCTGGAAAGCCTCGTGCTGGCGACGCCGCCCACGCCGATCGACGGCGGCACGCGCGAGATGATGGGCTTCGAGACGCTGACGCTCGTTCCCTTCGACCGGCGCCTGATCGAGCCGTCCCTGCTGACGCAGGAGGAACTCGCCTGGCTCAACGATTATCATGCGACGGTGCGCCGGTTGATCGAGCCGCAGCTCAAAGGCGCTGACCGGCCGTGGCTACGCCACGCGACCGCCCCCCTCGGCTAGCAGCGGGGACCGAGACAATGACCGCGACCCTGGTGTCGGCGCTCGCCGCCATCCTCACCACGGCGGCGTTCCTGCCGCAGGCGCTGCATATCATCCGCTACAAGGAGACCAAGGGCATCTCCCTGCTGATGTATGCGGCCTTCGCCTCGGGCGTGGCGCTGTGGCTCGTGTTCGGCATCATGATCTCGAACTGGCCGATCATCCTCGCCAATGCCGTTACGCTCGTGCTCACGCTCACCATCGTGGCGCTCAAGCTGCGCTATCCCTAGGCTGCTTTCTGTATATAATTCATGACCTTAGCGAAGGACACGTTTCGAAGCGGTGCGTTTGCTGTCTACAGCTCGGGGTTACGCTGGAACGTCACTCTCTCTCCACCAGCTTCAGCCACTCCTCCTCGCTCAGCACCGTGACGCCGAGCTCCTTTGCCTCTTTCAGCTTCGAGCCCGCGCCGGGGCCGGCCACCACATAATCGGTGTTCTTCGAGACCGAGCCCGACACCTTGGCGCCGAGGCGCTCGGCGCGCGCTTTGGCCTCAGGCCGGGTCATGCGCTCGAGCGCGCCGGTGAACACCACGCGCTTGCCGGAGATGGGCGAAGCGTGGTCGATGGCTTCGAGCGGCTCCGGGCTCACCTCGCGCAACAGCGCGTCCACCACCGCGACATTATGCGGCTCGCCGAAGAAATCGGCGATGGCTTCCGCCACGGTGGGACCGATGCCCTCGATATTGTCGAGCTCGGCGAAGGCCTCGCCCTCGCGGTCCTTGGCCGCCGCCACCATGGCGGCGCGGAACGCCTCGATCGTGCCATAGCTGCGGGCGAGCAGCCGCGCCGTGGTCTCGCCCACATGGCGAATGCCGAGCGCGTAGATGAAGCGGTCGAGCCGCACTTGGCGGCGGGCTTCGATGGCGTCGAACAATTTCTGCGCCGAGGTTTCGCCCCAGCCCTCGCGCGCGGCGAGCTTGGGGGCCGAGCGCTTGTCGCGCGCGGCCAGCGTGAAGATGTCGGGCGGCGATTGGATGAGACCCTCGTCGTAGAAGGTCTGGATATGCTTCTCACCCAGCCCCTCGATGTCGAAGGCGTTGCGCGATACGAAATGCTTCAGCCGCTCGACCCGCTGGGCGGGGCAGATGAGCCCGCCGGTGCAGCGCCGGACCGCGTCCTCCTTGCCGGTGATTGGGTTGATCTCGCGCACCGCGTGGCTGCCGCAAAAGGGACACATGGTGGGAAAAGTGAATCGTTTCGCACCCTTGACCCGCTTGTCTTGAGCCACCGCGAGAATCTGCGGGATCACGTCGCCGGCGCGCTGCAAGATCACGGTATCGCCGATGCGCACGTCCTTCCGCGCGATCTCGTCCTCATTGTGGAGAGTGGCGTTCTGCACCACGACGCCGCACACGGTCACCGGCTCGAGCTTGGCGACGGGGGTGAGCGCGCCGGTGCGGCCCACTTGGATGTCGATGTCGCGCAGGATGGTGGTGGCCTTCTCGGCGGGGAATTTATGGGCGATGGCGTAACGCGGCGAGCGCGAGACGAAGCCCAGGCGCTCCTGCAGATCGAGGCGGTCGAGCTTATAGACGACACCGTCGATGTCGTAATCGAGGCCGGCACGCTCACTTTCAATATCGCGATAGGTGCCAAGCATTTCCTCGACCGAGTGCGTAAGGCGGGCGAGCGGGTTTAAGGGGAAGCCCCAAGCTTTAAGCGCCCGGTAGATGCCCCATTGGGTGCCCGCCGGCAGGGTCGGCGCCTCGCCCCAGCCATAGGCGAAAAATTGCAAGGGTCGCGACGCGGTCACGGCAGGATCGAGCTGGCGGAGCGACCCCGCGGCGGCGTTGCGGGGATTGGCGAACAGGCGCTCGCCTGCCGCGGCCTGCTCCTCATTGAGGCGCTGGAAGGCGGACTGGCTCATATAAATCTCGCCGCGCAGCTCGAACGGATCGGGGAACCCCCTAGCCCGGATGGCATGGGGGATGTCGGCGATGGTGCGGACATTGGCGGTGACGTTCTCGCCCTCATAGCCGTCGCCGCGGGTCGCGCCCTGGACCAGCAGCCCGCCCTCGTAGCGCAGAGTGATGGAGAGGCCATCGATCTTGGGCTCGGCGGTGAAAGCGAGCCCTTCGGCGCTGGCGAGCCCGAGGAAGCGGCAGACACGGTCGACAAAGTCGCGCACCCCTTCGTCGTCGAACACGTTGCCGAGGGAGAGCATCGGCACGACGTGCCGGACCTTGCCGAAGCTCTCCACCGGTGCCGCGCCCACGCGCAAGGAGGGGCTGTCGTCGCGGGTGAGTGGAGGGAAGCGCGTCTCGATGGCAGCATTGCGCGCCCGGAGCGCGTCATAGTCCGCGTCGCTGATCTCGGGCCGATCCTGGCGGTAATAGAGCGCGTCGTGATGGGCGATCGCTTGCGCCAGCCGCTCGAGCTCGGACGCCGCTTCGGTCGCGTCCAGCCGGTCGACGGGCTTGGGCTCAAGGGCGGCCGGCTTCTGCCTGCCTTTGCCCTTGCCGGCACTCTTGATCATGCCGAGCGGCTCATTAGGCGCGCCGCGGCGGCGCGTGCCTCGTCGGTGACGGTTTGGCCGGCGAGCATCCGGGCGATCTCCTCGCGGCGGTGCTCGCCTTCAAGCATCGCGACGCGGGTCGCCATGGTCTCGCCCTCGGGGCCGGCAAGCGGCTCCTTGGCGATCAGAAAATGGCCGCTCGCCACGGCCGCCACCTGCGGCGCATGGGTCACGGCCAGCACCTGGACGCGGGTGGCTAAGCGCCCGAGCCGCTCGCCGACGGCCGCGGCGGTGGCGCCGCCGACGCCCGAATCCACCTCATCGAAGACGAGCGTGGGTGCCGAGCCGCGGGCTGCCAGCACAACCTTCAGCGCGAGAATGAAGCGGGCAAGCTCGCCGCCCGAGGCCACTTTCATCAAGGGACCGGCCTCGGTGCCGGGATTGGTGCGCACGAAGAAGGCGACCCGGTCGATGCCGGACGGGCCGCCCTGATCGGGGTCCACCATCTCGATATTGGTGATGAACTGCGCCTTTTCGAGCTTGAGGGGCTTAAGCTCGGCCGCCGCCTCGGCGTCGAGCCGCTCGGCCGCGGCGTGGCGGGCCTTGCTCAACCCCACTGCCGCCTCGGCATAGGCTGCGCGCGCCGTCTCCGTGGCTTGGGCAAGCTCGGCAAGGCGCGTTTCGCTGCGATCGAGCGCGGCAAAATCGGCTTCCAGCCGGCCGATCAGCCCCGGCAGCTCGTCGACCTGGACCTTGTGCTTGCGGGCAGCGGCGCGCAGCGCGAACAAGCGCTCCTCGGTGCGCTCCAGATCCTTGGGCTCGAAGGCGAGCGCAGCGAGCGCCTGTTCGATCCTGCCCTGCGCGACGTCGGTCTCGGCCAGCACGCGCTCGAGGGCCTGTGTCACGGCGATCAGCAGCTCGCCGCCCAAGCCAGCCTGGCGCTCGATGCGGCGGAGCGCCGCCGCCAGCCGCGCGCCGCCTGTCCCCTCGCCTTGCAGCGCATCGAGCGCTTCCTCCAGCTCGCTGGCGATCTTCTCGGCATGCATCATCAACTGGCGCCGGCCAGCGAGGCCCTCCTCCTCGCTCGTCTGCGGAGCAAGCTCGCGCAGCTCGTCAAGCGCATGGCTGACATAATCGGCATTGGCGCGGACGGCGGCGATCTCGGTGGCATGGGCCGCGTGCGCCTGCTCGGCCGCCTTCCAGGCGTCGAAGGCCGCCGCCACGGCGCGGGCCTCCTCGCTCAACCCGCCGAAGGCATCCACGAGATCGCGGTGCCCGCTCGGGTCGATCAGGGCGCGGTCGTCGTGCTGCCCATGGATCTCCACCAACGCCTGACCGATCTGGCGCAAGAGATGCACGCTGACGGCGGTGTCGTTGATCAGCGCGCGGGTGCGGCCATCGGCGCTCTGCACCCGGCGCAAAATGAGCGTGTCGCCGGCGTCGATGCCGTTGGCGGCAAGGAGGGCAAAGACCGGGTGGCCCGCGCCCGGCTCGAAGATCGCCGTCACTTGGCCTTGGGACGCTCCCTGGCGCACGAGCGAGGCATCGCCGCGGGCGCCGATGGCGAGGGCGAAGGCGTCGAGCAGGATGGATTTGCCGGCGCCGGTCTCGCCGGTGAGCACGGACAGGCCCGTGGCGAATTCAAGATCGAGCTTGTCGATCAGGACGATGTCGCGGATCGACAGGGCGGCTAGCATGACAGGTCCGTCAGGCGGGTTTGCCGTCGCCCTTCCAGGTCTGGGTGATCCACGAGCCTTCGTGCTCTTGCGGCTGGAGGCCGCTCCTGTCTAAGAGCGAGAAAGCGTGCTCGTACCACTTGCTGTCCGGAAAGTTGTGGCCAAGAACGGCGGCCGCGGTTTGCGCCTCGTTGACGATCCCTAACGCCATATAGGCCTCCGTCAGACGACTCAAGGCCTCTTCGATCTGCGGCGTCGTCTGGTAGTCGGTGACCACGATGCGGAACCGGTTGATGGCCGCAAGATAGTTGTTGTGGCGCAGATAATAGCGTCCGACCGTCATCTCGCTCGCCGCCAGGAGGTCGCGCAAGACGCGCTCGCGGTTCGCTGCTTCGGCGGCGTAGCGCGAATTGGGATAGCGCTGCAGCAGCGTCTGGTAGGCCTGCAAGGCCTTGCGCGCATTGGTCTGGTCGCGCTTGGGGTCGAGGATCTGGTCGTAATAGCTCATGGCGATGACCTCCTGGGCAAGGTCGGATTCCTTGGTGCCAGGATGCAGCGTGAGATAGCGGTCGGCCGAGGAGACCGCGTTGTCGTAGTCGCCCTTCTTGTAATAGGCGTAGGCCGCCATCACGATGGCCCGGCGCGCCTCCTGGGAATAAGGATGGTTGATATCGACCTTCTCATATTCCTTGGCCGCATCCTCGTATTTGCCACCGCCCAAAAGCTTATCGGCGCGGCCGTAGATGACGTCCGGGGGGTCGTTGCTGACCTGGTCGTCGGGCTTGGTGAAAAAGGAGGAGCCGCAACCGGAAAGGAGGCTCGCGGCAAGGAGCAGCCCGAGCCCAGATCCGCACAGGCTCAAAAATGGCGCGATCCGACCGGACATGTTCCCCTTCAAGACCGTCCCCTTGCCCGATTAAGGCCGATGGCATGCGGATTCCCGCGCCGGCCTTATGCCGGGCAGGCTAGCCCAGACCAATGCCAACCAACTAGCGGAATATGGTGTTTTTTTGCCCGACGGGGTCGCCCGGTGGGGCGTCCCATGGCGCGGGTCTCCGCGGGTGCCTGTGCGTTAAACGCCGAACGCCCGGCATGGCCCAAATGGGTCATCCCAGGCGTTCGACGTGCTACTGCAGTAAACGGCGTGCCGCTAGCTGCGCTCGGCGGCGAAATTGGCTGCGGCCAGACGATGGCTGAGCTCGGCGTGGCGAACCTCGCGGAACGGCCGCGGAGCCTCGATCAGGGTCCAAGCCTCAGGATCGGCAAACATGGCTTTGAGCACGAGGCTGTTCAGACGATGGCCGCCGCGCCTGGAGCGGAAGGCGCCGAGGATCGGCGCCCCGGCAAGGGCCAGGTCGCCAACGGCGTCGAGCGCCTTGTGGCGGACGAACTCGTCGGCATAGCGCAAGCCCTCGCGGTTGATAACGCGGTCTTCGCCGATCGCCACCGTGTTCTCGAGCGAGGCGCCAAGGGCAAGACCCGCGGCCCACAGGCTCTCGACATCCTTCATGAAGCCGAAGGTGCGGGCCCGCGACAGCTCGCGGCGAAAAGAGCCGGGATTGATATCGATGTCGATTTTCTGGCAGCCAATGAGCGGCGTGTCGAACTCGATCTCGATGCCGAGATGGAAACCGTTATGGGGGGTCAGTTCGCCATAGGCGCCCCCATCCTCGACGATGATGGGCTTCAGAACCTTGAGGAAGCGGCGGGGACAATCGAGCTCCGCCAGGCCGACCTCATCGATGGCCTCGACGAAACTCGAGGCGCTGCCATCCATGATCGGCACTTCGGGGCTGTCGATCTCGATCACGGCATTGTCGACGCCGAGGCCGCGCAGTGCCGCGAGCAGATGCTCGACCGTCGCGACCGAGATGCCATTGCCGTCACCGAGCACGGTGCACAGCGTCACGCCGGTCACACAGCGATGATCCGCTGCGATCTCGGTGGCTTCCGTATCGCCGTTGGAGAGAAGAAAACGCAGCCCCGAGTCACCCTCAGCCGGGTAAAGACTAATGGAAACTGGCGCTCCGCTGTGGACCCCCGTGCCGGTTAGCGAGATTTCGTCGGCAAGCGTGGTCTGGCGTGCCCCAATAAATCCCTTCATGGCCCCCAAGCCGTGTTTTGAGTTCCCAAAGCTCAAGGGATCGATCCCCCGAGCCCCCCATAACCCGCGCTCCCTGGCGTTGTGCCGTTTTGGTTCCGCGGATCGGTTAATAAGGAACCATAACCCTTGGCTGAGACGGCCGACAAATCACGGTTTCTTTCAGTCTGTTACCGTCGGCGTCCCTGCTCAAGCCATTGATCCTAAAAACAATTCTCGTGTTTCCCGTGGATCGTCGGGGGAAAAGGTTAATGCGCCCTCAGGTGGCCCGCCGACGCAGGAAGGCCGGAATCTCTAAATCGTCGTCATCAAGTGATTCGGTTGACGAGCCGAGACTGTCCATGGCGGCGAGCCGCGGCTGGGCCTCGATGCGCTTCGGCACGGCAAGGCCAGGCTCGCCTCGGGGCCGCTCGATCTTGAGCCCCCGCGGCGCGGGTGCAGGCATCTCCGTCTGCAGTGAGGCCGCCAAGGGCCGGGGTTGGCCGAATTCCGGCTCTTGCTTCAGGGTCATGATCTCCTCCTCCTCTTCCTTGCGGCCCCGTCCGACGCTCGTCAGGCGCTCCAGGAAGCCGACCTTCTTCTTCTGCGCCGCAAGCCCGAGAGTCGACGCCTGGCCGGCATTGGCCTTGATCGCGTTCTGGGCCACGAGCGGCAGTTCCTCGACATTGGGCATGCGTCGAACGGCGCGCCGGGCCGTAGCCGGCGGCGCAGGCACGAAGCTCGGCTGCGGCCGCGTTTGGGTCTGCGCCGGCACGGGCCGCGGGAGGGCGATGCCGGTCGATTGCGCCGGACGGCGCTCGATCGTCACATTGCCCGGCGCGCGCCAAACGTGACCCTGCTCCTCGGCCGGGGCGGCGGCTGGCCGTGTCTCACCCCTCTCCATCGACGGCATGGCGGAGAGGCCGGCGAGCCGCGCGCTTAGCTTGTCCATGGCGGGCGCCTTGACCGCGTCGGACAGGATCACTCCGAGCCCCGTGGCCACCACCGACACGCGGATGATGCCGTCGAGCTCGTCGTCATAGGTGGCGCCGACGATGATATTCGCCTCGGAATCGGCCTCCGCGCGGATGCGGCTTGCCGCCTCGTCCACCTCGTAAAGGGTGAGGTCGTTGCCGCCGGTGATGGAGACGAGCAGGCCGCTGGCGCCTTTCATCGAGACGTCGTCGAGGAGCGGGTTCGAGATCGCCGCCTCCGCCGCCTCGACGGCGCGACGGTCGCCGCTCGCTTCGCCCGTGCCCATCATGGCCTTGCCCATGCCCGCCATGATCGTGCGCACGTCGGCAAAGTCGAGATTGATGAGGCCTTCCTTCACCATGAGGTCGGTGATGCAGGCGACGCCCGCACGCAAGACGTCATCGGCCATGGCGAAGGCGTCGGCGAAGGTGGTCTTCTCATTGGCGACGCGGAACAAGTTCTGGTTCGGGATCACGAGCAGCGTGTCCACATATCTCTCAAGCTCGGTGATGCCCGCTTCCGCCGCGCGAAAGCGCCGTTGACCCTCGAACTGGAATGGCTTGGTGACCACGCCGACGGTGAGGATGCCCTCCTCGCGCGAGGCCCGCGCAATCACCGGCGCCGCGCCGGTGCCCGTGCCGCCGCCCATGCCGGCGGTGATGAACACCATGTGCGAGCCGGCAAGATGCGCCTTGATGTCGGACATGGCTTCTTCGGCCGCCGCCCCGCCGATTTCCGGCTTGGAACCCGCGCCGAGCCCTTCGGTGACGTGGGCGCCCATTTGAATGCGGCGCTCGGCCGACGAACTCATCAGCGCCTGCGCATCGGTGTTGGCGACCACGAAGTCGACGCCGCGGAGGCCGGAGGCGATCATGTTGTTCACGGCATTGCCGCCCGCCCCGCCGACACCGAACACGGTGATGCGCGGTTTGAGCTCAGTGAGATCAGGAACCTTGAGGTTGATGGTCATGGGGGTCTTCCGTTCTCGTTCCTTGCCTTGGTTCATTTTCGTTCAGCTCCCGTCAGACTCAGGCGGCGCGCCGGAGCCGAACGTTGGTTGTCAAAAGTTGTCCCGAATCCAATCGCTGACGCGGGCGAAATAGCCCGTGCCGGTACCCAAAAAGCGTTGCTCCGCGCGTCCGGACAGCCGGTCGTCGTCGCGCCCCGACTGGCGCAAGAGTCCCGTGGCTACGGCGAAATCGGGGCCGACGCCGTCATTGAGGCCGTGCAGCGGCCGCGGGCGTCCGAGACGCACCGGGCGGCCGAACATATTGGAGGCGAGATCGGGCAGGCCGGTGAGCTGGCTGCCGCCGCCCGTGAGCACGATGGTCTGGGCGGCGTCGGCAGCGTGGGCGCAGGTGGCAAGCCGCCGGCGCATGAAGTCGAGGATCTCCTCGACGCGGGGGCGAATGATCACGGCGAGCTGCGCCTTGTTGATCTGGTTCATGCTGCGCGGTTCGACATCGCCCATGGTCGGATAGGTGATGATCTCGCGCTCGTCGGACGGCGTGGCAAAGGCGCTGCCATGGAGGGTCTTGAGGCGCTCGGCATGCTCCAAGGGAGCCGCCAGCGTGCGGGCAATGTCGGTGGTGATGCCGTTGCCGCCAAGCGCGATGGCGTCGGCATGGATGAAATGGCCATCGGCGAAGACCGAGAGCGTCGTCGTGCCGGCACCGAAATCGATACAGGCGACGCCGAGCTTGGCCTCGTCCGGGGTGATCACCGACAATGCGCTCGCATAGGGCGCGGCCACCAGGCGCGCGACGCCCAAATGGCACCGCTCCACGCACAGCATCAGATTGCGCAGCGCGGCCTCGTCGGCGGTGACGGCGTGGATGTCGATGGCGAGCCGCTCTCCGCACATGCCGTGGGGATCGCGGATGCCGACTTGCTCGTCGAGCCGATAGCTCGTGGGCAGCGCGTGCAGCACAGTGCGGCGATCGCGGGCGGCATATTGGCGGCCGCCGGCGAGGATGCGCAACGTGTCGTCCTCGCGCACGATGCCGGTGGGCAGCGCCACGCTCGCCGAGAAGCTCTCGCTCTTGAGGCGGCCGCAGGTGACGGCGACATGGGCGTCCTCGACAGTGACGCCGGCCATGCGCTCGGCCTCATCGATCGCCGAGCGGATGCAGTGCTCAGCCTTGTCGAGATGGGTGACGAGGCCGCCCTTCAGGCCCTCGGCGCGGTGGTGACCGAAGCCCAGCACCTGGAACTGCACCGCCCCGCTGTGGGCATCGAGCCAATCGGGCGCGCCTTGGGTCTTGGCGATCAGGCAGCCGATCTTGCTCGTGCCCACGTCGAGCGCGGTGACGATGCGCTGGCGCTTGCTTCGGTTGATGATGGCGTGCCGCATCCCCCTGCCCCGTCCTGCTCAGGTGCTGCCCTTGGGCGCTCGAGGCGCCGTACCCGCGGTCGGAACGTCTTGCGGCATGGTTTCGGCCGTCGGCACCTCCGTCGCCTCGGGCTCCTGGGTGCGGAGCCGCACGCTCACCCGATCGGCGAGGCGCAGATCGACACTGGCGACGTTGCGGTGGAGCAGGCCCTGGTCGCGGTCGAGCGCGACAAGGGTGTCGAGCGCCTGGGCAATGCCGTCGTCGGGAAGCATGATCTCCATCCCGGAGGCGAGCTTCAGCGTCCAGCGCCGGTCGCCCACGCGCAAGGCGGCCACCAATTGCTTGTCGAGGTCGGCATAGGAGGTCAGCGTCGCGAAGAGGGGCGCGGCGCTCTTGCCCGCGCCGTCGCCGACGACGAGAGGAAGGTCGGGATAGGCCTCGCGCACCGCCGCCGTCAGCACTACACCTTCGGTGTCGATCACATAGGTGCGGCCGCCGATCTGCCATACGGCAAAGGGGGTGCGCTCCTCGAGCGCGACCTGAATTGTAGACGGCAAGAGCCGCATGACCTGGGCGTGCTTGATCCACGACACCTGCTCCAGACGCGCCTTGGCGGCGTCGGTATCGAAAGCGAGCATATTGGTCGAGGGACCGGCCTCGAGCGCCTTGGCAATCTCGGCGTCGCTCGTATGATGCTGTCCTTCGACGGTGATGCGCTTGACGCCGAAGCCGGCGGCGACCGTCACCGCCTCGACGCCATCTCCGAGTTTGGTGAAGAGCTGCCCGATCTGGCCGCCCACGGCGGCGCCATAGCCAAGGCCGCAGACCAGGAACAGCGCGGCGACCAGGCGCCATTTGCCATTGGTGCGCGTCGTCCCCCGGGCGCGGCGCCGGTGGCGAAAGCCGGGCAGCTCGATGGATCTGGCGCGCGAGACCGCGATCGCGCGATGCATCAGCGCGTCGGACGGTTCCCGCATCTTCCCTCTCGCCCTGCTTAGCGATCGCACGAGGCGTCCTCCACCATCCAGCGGACCAGCTCGCCAAAGGAGCGGCCGGCATAGGCTGCAAGCTCAGGCACCAGCGACGTGCCGGTCATGCCAGGCTGGGTGTTGACCTCAAGGCAGATCAACTCGCCAGAACCGTCCGGCCGGTCGTCGTAGCGGAAATCGGCGCGACTGACCCCACGGCAGCCCAGTGCCCGATGAGCCGCTAAGGACAGCTTCTGTACGAATTGGTAAACATTTGGTGAAAGCGGCGCCGGGAGCACGTGGATCGAGCCGCCGGGGGCGTATTTCGAGGTATAGTCGTAGAAGCTCAGTCCCTCGGCGGGGCGGATTTCGATCACCCCCAGCGCCTCGTTGCCCATGACCGCGCAAGTGAGCTCGCGGCCGGGGATGAAGCGCTCCACCATGACCTCCTCGCCGAGGGTCCAGTCGGCGGAGTGCAGCTCCTGCGGGGGATGGGCCTGGTCCTCGCGCACGATAAAGACGCCGACGCTCGACCCCTCGGTCGGCGGCTTGATCACATAAGGCGGCTTCATGGCATGGGCCTTGGCGGCTTCGGCCCGCGGCAGCACCAGACTTTCGGCGACTGGCACGCCCGCTGCGCGCAAGACCGCCTTGGCGCGCTCCTTATGCATGGCAAGAGCCGAGGCCAGCACACCCGAATGGGTGTAGGGGATGCCGAGCATTTCGAGCAGGCCCTGGATACAGCCATCCTCGCCGAAGCGGCCATGGAGCGCGTTGAAGCAGACGTCGGGGCGGAGCGCGGCGAGCTTGGCGGCGACGTCACGGCCGACATCGAGACGCGTCACCTCGAAGCCTTCGCCTTCGAGCGCCGTGGCGCAGGCCTCGCCCGAGCGCAGCGATATTTCCCGCTCCGACGACCAGCCGCCCATGAGGATAGCGATGTGGGTTTGCGTTTGAGTCATGCGACGCCCCCGTCAATTGGCAGGATTTCAGGCGGACCATACTCGTCACCGCCCGGCTTGGCCGGGCGATCCAGTATTCAGAGGCAGTGGTTACTGGATTACCCGCTTTTGCGGGCAATGACACGTTGGGAGACCGGTCGAGCTCATTTCGGAATGCCGAGGCGCTTGATTTCCCAATCGAGGTCAACGCCGCTCGTGGCCTTGACGCGCGCCCGCACCGTCTCGCCCAGCTGCTCGATGTCGGCCCCGCTCGCATTGCCCTCATTGATGAGGAAGTTGCAATGCATCTCCGACACTTTGGCGTCGCCTACCTGCAAGCCGCGGCAGCCGGCGGCGTCGATGAGCTGCCACGCTTTATGTCCTTCCGGATTCTTGAAGGTCGAGCCGCCGGTGCGGCTCTTGATCGGCTGCGCCTGCTCGCGATAGGCGGCGATGTCGTCCATCTCGGCCAAGATGCGCGCCGGCTCGCCAGCCTCGCCCTGAAACAGGGCCTCGGTGAAGATGAGGTCGTCCGACGCGCCGCAATGACGGTAGGAATAGCCCAGCACTTGCACAGGGAGCACATGGATGCGGCCGCCGCGATCGACGGCGCGCACCTCGACCAATACCTCCTTCGTCTCGCGCCCATGAGCGCCGGCATTCATGCGCAGCGCGCCTCCCACCGAACCGGGGATACCGCGATAGAAGGAGAGCCCGGCGATGCCGGCATCGGCGGCGGCGCGGGCCACCTTCACATCGGGCACCGCCGCGCCCACGCGCAGCCGATATCCATCCTCGATGCTGATCTCGCCGAAGCCGCGCCCCAAGCGGATCACCACGCCGGCGATGCCGCCGTCGCGCACGAGCAGGTTGGAGCCAAGCCCGATCGTGGTGATGGGAATCGTGGGGGGCACACGCGAAAAGAAATAGGCAAGGTCGGCTTCGTCGGCCGGCGTGTACAGGATTTGCGCCGGGCCGCCGACGCGAAACCAGGTGAGATCGGCCAGGGACATTGCGGGCTTGAGGCGGCCGCGCAACTCGGGCAGGAGCGCCGCGATCTCGCCGGCAAAGCCGTCGGCGGAGCTGATCGGGTCTTCGGTCACGCTTGCGCTGCTCATGGACGCGCCCTTTTGGTTTTGAGGCGCCGCGGCAAGGCATTGATCCACTCGCTGATGGTGCCGGCGCCCAAGCCCAGGACCAGGTCGCCCTTTTTGGCGATGTCCGCCACCGTGAGGGCCAGCTCGTCCTCGCCGTCCACGGTCAAGACATGCCGGTGACCGTGGCGGCGCAGCCCGAGCGCGAGCTCGTCGCGGTCGATGCCCGGGATCGGCGCCTCGCCCGCCGAATAGACCGGCGTGACGATGGCGATGTCGGCGTCGTCGAGACAGGCGGAGAACTCGTTGAACAGCGACTGCAGCCGGGTGTAGCGGTGGGGCTGGAGCACGGCGATGACGCGGCCCGATCCCGGCACGCGCACCGCGCGCAGCACGGCTGCGATCTCCACCGGATGATGGGCGTAGTCGTCATAGACCTGGACGCCTTGCCATTCGCCCACATGGGTGAAGCGCCGCTTGACGCCGGAGAAGGCGGCGAAGCTCGCGCGGATCAAATCGTCGCCCACACCCGCTTCGGTCGCCACGGCAAAGGCGGCGAGTGCGTTCAGCGCATTGTAATGACCCGGCACCGGCAGCATGAGGTCGGCAAGCTTGCGCGCGCCGCCCTTCACTCCGGGCCCGAGATCGGCGTCGAACAGGATGCGGTCGCGTTCCCCGCGCGGATTGACGAGGCGGATGTCGGCTTCGCGCGCCACGCCATAGGTCAGCGTGCGCCGGCCATTGGCGGCACCGCCGAGCTTGGCGAGAAGTTCGCGCACCACGGGATGGTCGATGCAGGCGACGGCCAGGCCATAGAACGGGATCGCCTCGATGAATTGCTGATAGGCCTGATGCAGCGCCGGCAGAGACGGCCAGTAATCCATATGCTCGGGGTCGATATTGGTAATGACGCCGATTTGCGTCGGCAGCTTCAAAAAGGTGCCGTCGAACTCGTCCGCCTCCACCACCATCCACGCGCCCTTGCCGACGCGGGCATTGGTGCCCCAGGCATTGATGATGCCGCCGGTCAACACCGTGGGGTCGAGCTTGGCGTTCTTGAAGATGTCGGCGATCAGCGAGGTGGTGGTCGTCTTGCCGTGGGTGCCGGTGACGGACACGGTGGCGCAGGGGCGCATCAGCTCGGCCAGCATCTCGGCCCGGCGGATGATGGGAATGCCGCGCTCCTTGGCCGCCTCGAATTCCGGATTGCCGGGCTTCACCGCGCTCGAAATGACGAGATAGGCGGCGCCGCGGATATTCTCGGGGTCGTGGCCGATCGTGCAGGGGATGGCTTTGGCCCGCAACCGCTCCAGATTGGCACTGTCCTTGAGGTCGCTGCCCTGCACGGAACAGCCGCGACTCTTCATCACCTCGGCGATGGCGCTCATGCCGATGCCGCCAATGCCCACGATGTGGAACAGACCGCTCTTATCCGGGGGCGGCATGTGCATCGACAGCTACTCCTTCTCAGGCACCGAGCGTCCGGCATTGACAAGCTCGGCGGCAAGGTCGGCGAGCTTGGCGACGGCGTCCGTTTGCGCCATGCCCTTCGCCTTCACTGCCGCGTCCGCCAAGAGCTCGGGTGAGCCGAACAATCGTTGCAGCTCTTGGGCCAGGCGCTCCGGCGTCAACTCCCCTTGGCGGAAGCACCAGCCGCCGCCGCCTTGTTGCAGCCGTGTTGCATTTTCGAGCTGATCATTGTCAAGGGCATGGGGCAAGGGCACGAGCAGAGCAGGCCGGCCGATGGCCATCAGCTCGGCCACGGTCGAAGCGCCGGCGCGGGCGACGATGAGATGGGCCTTGGCGATGCGCTCGGGCAGATCGCGGAAGAAAGGCGCCAGATGGGCGGCAAGCCCCAAGCCGCGATAGGCCTCGCGCAATTCATCCACATCCTCCTCGCGCGCCTGCTGCACCAGGGTCAGCCGGCTTCGCACGGGTTCGGGCAGGCGTTGCAAGGCGGGCGGCATGACCTCGGAGAAGAAGCGCGCGCCCTGGCTGCCACCAAAGACGAGCAGCAGGAGGCGGCCGGACGGCGTCGGCGGCTCATAAGGCACATCGCGGAAGGCAAGCACGGCCGCGCGCACCGGCGTGCCGGTGAGGCGTAGCTTTTCCCTAGCCCCCTCGGGCACAAGCTTGGTCGGCGTGAAGGAGACGGCGATCCGTGTCGCAAAGCGCGCGAGCAGCCGGTTGGCCCGCCCCATCACCGCGTTCTGCTCGTGGATCGCGCCAGGGGATGCCGAGCGTGCGCGCGGCGATGAGTGGCGGCAGCGTGGGATAGCCGCCGAAGCCGATAACCGCGCGGGGCTCGATGTTGCGCAACAGCGCGAGCGCGCCGAAGAAACCCACCCCTAGTCGCGAGAAGGTCGCCACCGCCGCGAATGGCGAGCGGCTGGTCAAGGTCGCCGAGGGCACGCGGTGGATCGCATCGGCCGGGAAATCGCCGCCATATTTCTCGGCGCGCATGTCGGTCGCAAGCTCGACCCGATCGCCACGGCGGCGGAGCTCGTGCGCCAGCGCGGCGGCGGGAAAGAGATGCCCGCCCGTGCCACCGGCGGCGAGCAGGATCGGGCGCTTGCTCACGCCACGTGCTCCTTGGCGCTCGCGGCCGTGCCGGTGGAGGCGCCGGGAACGGGGGCGCGCTCAAACCGCCCGGCCAGGGGTCGCCGGCGCGTCAGTCCGAGGGCGAAGCCCATGGTCAGCGCCATGGCGAGCAAAGACGAGCCGCCATAAGAGATGAAGGGAAGGGTCATGCCCTTGGCGGGCAAAAGACCCACATTCACCGCCATGTTGATGATCGCCTGGAGACCGAACAGCATGATGAGCCCGGCGGTGGCGTGGCGAATGAAGCCGTCAGGCTCCTGCGCCGCCTTGGAGAAACCGCGCAGCACGATGAAGGCGAATAGCGCGAGCAGGATCAGACAGGAGATCAGGCCATATTCCTCGGCCACCACGGCGAAAATGTAGTCGGTGTGGGAGTCGGGCAGCACGTCCTTGACCGTGCCTTCGCCGGGCCCGCGCCCGAGCCAGCCGCCATGGAGAAAAGAGTTCGAGCGCGCGGTCGGCCTGATAGGTGTCGCCGGAAGCGGGGTTGAGAAAGCGATCGATGCGCGAGGCGACGTGCGGCACGAAGGCATAGGCGCTGGCGACGCCGGCGAGACCCGCGGCTCCCGAGATTCCGATCCAGACGAGATTCATTCCCGCCATGAAGAAAAGCGTCGCCCAGACGAGGGTAATGAGGAGCGTCTGGCCGAAATCGGGTTGCAGCACGAGCAGGAGGGCGAAGATAGCGTAAAGCGCGATGGCGAGCTCGGTGCCGGGTATGTCGCGCCGCTTCTGCGCCTCGTTGAACAGCCAGGCGACGAGCACGACAAAGGCGGGTTTGACGAATTCTGAAGGCTGGATGGAGATGAAGCCCAATTGCAGCCAGCGCCGGGCGCCTTTGATCTCGGGGCCGATCACCATGGTAAGTACCATGAGGGCGATGCCGACGATGAAGATGACGAGGCTCGCGCGCCGGATCTGTTTCGGCGTGAGGGTCGAGGCGGTGAACATGATGGCAATGGCGGGAAAAAGCAGCGCTGCATGGCGGCGCACGAAATAATAGGGCTCGAGATGATATTTGGCGGCGATGGGCGGGCTCGCCGCGAGCGACAGCACGACGCCGGTGCCCATGAGCAGGAGCAGCCCGAAGAACATCAGGCGGTCCACGGTGAACCACCAATCGGACAGGACGCTGCGGTCGGCGCGGGTAATTCTCATGCCGCCCTGCCCTTCTCCGGACTGCACCTGCCGCGCGCCGTCCAGGGCCAAAACGGCATCGCGGAAGGCTGTGCCGCGCACCTCGAAATTGGCGAATTGGTCGTAAGAGGCGCAAGCCGGCGACAGCAGCACCACGGGCTCACTCGCATGCGAGCGGCCGGCATCTGGGCGGCGGCGGCGACTGCCTGCTCGAGGGTGCCGCAGTTGACGTGCTCGACGCTGTCTCCGAGCTGCGCGGCGAAGGCGTCCGCCGCCTCGCCGATCAGATACGCCTTGGCGACGCTGGGAAAGAGCGGCTCCAGCCCGGCGAGGCCGCCCGCCTTCGGCCGGCCGCCGGCGATCCAATAGATGCCGTGAAGCTGGCCAGCGCCTTGCGCCGCGGCGTCGGCATTAGTGGCCTTGGAATCGTTGACGAAGAGCACGCGGCCGATGCGGGCCACCTGCTCCATGCGATGGGCGAGCCCGGCGAAACTCTTGAGACCCTGCGGCGATCGCCGTCTGGTCGAGCCCTTGGCGCGGGCAAGCGCGGAAGCCGCGGCGGCGTTCTGCCAGTTATGCGCGCCGCGGAGCGCGCCGACCCCGGCCAGGCTCGTTTGCGCGCGGCGACGCCCCCTCCGTTTCGATCAGCGTGGCATCCTTAGCCCATACGCCGGTCTCCACCGGTGTGCCCACGGAGATGCGCGCGACCTTGAAGGCCCCGCGCAGGCGATCGGCGATGGCGTGGCATATCGCGTCATCGACGCCGATGACGGCAGTCCCGTCCGCGGGAAGGTGCGCGAACACCCGCGCCTTGATCGCGGCATAGGCCTCAAGCGTGCCGTGGCGATCGAGGTGGTCGGGCGTGACGTTGAGGAGGCAGGCCGCGTCGGGCGCGAATGACGGCGTCAGATCGATCTGGAAGGAGGACAGCTCGAACACGTAAGTGAGATCGGGGGCGAAGGGCGGAAGGTCGAGCACCGCCGTGCCGATATTGCCGCCGAGCGCCACGCGCCTGCCTGCCTCCTGCAACAGATGAGCGGTGAGCGCGGTCGTGGTCGACTTGCCGTTGGTGCCGGTAATCGCCACGACTCTGCCCGGCGACCCACGCTTGGCGCGCTCGCGGAAGAAGAGCTCGGTATCGCCGATAATTTCCACGCCCGGCTTCGCGCGCTTTGGCGACGCTCCAATGGGGCGTGGGATGGGTCAAGGGAATGCCGGGCGCCAGAACCAGTGCCGCGAAGCGCGCCAATCGGCATCCCGCAGATCGGCGGTCGGCACGCCTTGCGCCGCGGCCGCCGCTTTCGCCTTTTCGGTATCGTCGGAGGCGACGACGCGCGCCCCGCCCGCGGTCAGCGCGCGGGCGCTGGCGAGGCCGCTCAGGCCCAACCCGAATACCGCAACCTCGCGGCCGGCGAAAATCGTGACGGGAATCATCGGTGGGGGGAATTTAGCGCAATTTCAGCGTGGCGAGGCCGGCAAGCGCAAGCACCACCGAGATAATCCAGAAACGGATCACCACCGTGGATTCCGGCCATCCCTTCTGCTCGTAATGATGATGGAGGGGGGCCATGCGGAACACGCGCTTGCCGGTGAGCTTGAAGGAGGAGACCTGCACGATCACCGACACGGCTTCGAGCACGAACAGGCCGCCGACGATGGCGAGCACCAGCTCGTGCTTGGTGGCGACGGCAATGGTGCCGAGCGCGCCGCCCAGCGCGAGCGAGCCCGTGTCACCCATGAAGATGAGCGCGGGCGGCGCGTTGAACCAGAGGAAGCCGAGGCCGGCGCCAACCAGCGCCCCGCACACCACGGCGAGCTCGCCGGTCCCTTGCACGAAATGGATCTGCAGATATTCGGCGAACAGCGCGTTGCCGACGAGATAGGAGATGAAGCCGAAGGTGGCGGCGGCGATCATCACCGGCACGATGGCGAGTCCGTCGAGACCGTCGGTGAGGTTCACGGCGTTGCCCGCGCCGACAATGATGAAGGCGCCGAAGGGAATGAACAGCCAGCCGAGGGGAACGAGCACATTCTTGAAGAAGGGAATGGCGAGCTCGGTCGACAGCGGCTCCTCGCCCACCGACACGATCACGGCGGTGGCGATCACCGCCACGATGGCCTCGATGACAATCTTGATGCGGCCGCGGAAGCCAGCCGCCGACTGCTTGGTCACCTTGAGATAGTCGTCATAAAGCCCGACCGCGCCATAAACGAGCGTCACGAGCAGCACCACCCAGACGTATGGGTTGTGCAGATTGCCCCAGAGCAGCGTGGCGAAGGTGACCCCCGACAAGATCATCAGCCCGCCCATGGTGGGCGTGCCCTGCTTTTGTACGAGGTGACGCTCGGGACCGTCCTTGCGGATCGGCTGCCCCTTGCCTTGGCGCACGCGCAGCGAGCGGATGATGCGCGGCCCGAACAGGAACACGAACAGCAGCGCCGTGATCAAGGCACCCCCGGTACGGAAGGTGATGTAGCGGAAGATGTTGAAGACGCTGAGTTCGCCCGCAAGCTCGGTCAGCCAGAAGAGCATGCTGTCATCTCCCGCCTGGCCCCGCGCTTACACCCTACGCGCTGACCGCTTCGAAATGCCGTTGCAGGGCTTCGACCAACGGCGCCATGCGGCTGCCGAACGAGCCCTTAATCATGACCACATCGCCCGGTCCCACGGCTTCGGCCAAAAGCGGCGCAAGGTCGGCCGCCGTCTTGGCATAGCCTCCCTGCCGGCCCGCGGGAAGGCTGGCGTAAAGTCCCGCCATCAGCTCGCCGCAGGCAAAGACAACATCTACGCCCGCCGCGTCAATGTCCTCGGCCAGCTCAAGATGCAGCTTGGGGCCCTGGCCGCCGAGTTCGAGCATATCGCCGAGCACGGCCACCCGGCGGGGGAACTCCGCCCGCGGCGTCAATGCGAGCGTGGCAAGGGCGGCCCGCATGGAGGCGGGATTGGCATTGTAGGTCTCATCGATCACCGCGATCCGGCCGCCCGGCGTCGCAAGCACGATGCGCTCACCGCGTCCGGACTGAGCCTGCCAGCGCGACAGGGCGCGGGCGGCGGCGATAAGATTGGCGCCCGCCGCCTTGACCGTGGCGAGCACGGCGAGCGAGTTCTGAGCGAAATGCCGTCCGGGAGCGCCCAAGCGGTAGGTGATGGTCTCGCCCAGGATGTCCGCCTTGACCTCGGAGCCCTCGGGGCGAAGATCGACGGAAAGGAGCCGCGCTTCGGCCCCCTTAGTTTCGCCGAAGCTCACGATCTTCGCATCGTGTGCCAACGCATGGCGCCGCAGCCGCTCATAATAAGGATTGTCACGGTTGAGGATCGCGGTGCCTCCCCGCGCGAGGCCGGCCAGGATCTCGGCCTTGGCGTCGGCGATCTCCGCCACCGAGCGGAAGAAGCCGAGATGCACCGGCGCGATGGTGGTGATGATGGCGATATGCGGGCGGATGAGCTTGGCGAGGCTCAAGATCTCGCCCGCGTGGTTCATGCCGGCCTCGAACACGCCGAAGGCCATCGGCGGGGCGCATATTGGCGAGGGAGAGCGGTACGCCCCAATGATTGTTGTAGGACTTGGCCGAGACATGCACCGAGCCTGAGGGGGCCAGGGCGAGCTTGAGCCCCTCCTTGGTGCCGGTCTTGCCGGCGCTGCCGGTGACGCCGATTACCACCGTGCGCTGCGCCCGCGCGCGGGCCGCGCTGCCGACGTCGCGAAGCGCGGCCAGCGTATCGGTG
This sequence comes from uncultured Alphaproteobacteria bacterium, assembly GCA_963820115.1. Lineage (GTDB taxonomy): Bacteria > Pseudomonadota > Alphaproteobacteria > Rhizobiales > Methyloligellaceae > Methyloceanibacter. The sequence continues at coordinate 1,126,418 of CAWFYP010000002.1, read as the reverse complement.
ACGCGCAGCAATTTGGCTTCCATGCCCTGCCCGGGGAACGCCTTGTCGACGATGGCGCAGGCGCCGCCTTCGGCGAGCGCCGCGGCGACGAAGCGGTGGCCATCGTGGTTGGCGCCGCGGATGGCGATGAAACATTCCTGCGGCGCGATCGAGCGGCTGTCGATGGACACTCCGGTGACGCCGGTCTCGGGCGCGGCATAGCACTTGGCGCCGGTCGCCTTCATCAGCTCGCCAATGGTCCAAAGCGGCCTAGCCACGCGAAGCTCCCCCCTCTACGCCATGCGCCCGCAAGGCGGCGGCCACCGCGTCGTGGTCGGAATAAGGAATGACAGTGTTGCCCACGATCTGGCCCGTCTCATGGCCCTTGCCGGCGATGAGCAGCACGTCCCCCTCGCGCAGCCCGGCGATAGCGCGCGCAACCGCGCCGCCGCGGCCTGCCACCTCCAGCGCGGACGGCGCCGCCGCCAGAATAGCACGGCGGATCAAGGCGGGGTCTTCGCTGCGCGGATTGTCGTCAGTAACAAACGCAATATCGGCCTTGGCCTCGGCGACCGCGCCCATCTCCGGCCGCTTGCCCTGGTCGCGGTCGCCGCCGCAGCCAAAGACCATGATCAGGCGCCCTTGCACATAGGGCCGCAAGGCGTCGAGCGCCTTGGCGAGCGCGTCGGGAGTGTGGGCGTAATCGATGAAGATCGGCGCGCCGGACTTTGTCGTCCCGGCAAGCTCGAGGCGCCCGCGCGCGCCGCACAGACCGGCAAGCAAGGGCAGCACCTCTTCGGCCGTTCCGCCGGTGGCGAGGCACAGCCCGGCGGCCACGAGCGCGTTGGCGGCCTGGAAATCGCCGACGAGCGGCAGGCGGACGGCGAAGCTTTTGCCGCCATGCTCGATCTCAAGACGTTGAGCGAAACCGTCGCGCGTGGCCGAAACCAGGCGGAGCGTCTTGCCGCCGCGTCCGACCGAGATGACGCGCAAGCCCCGCGCCGTGCAGGCGGCGGCGACGCGCTCGCCAGCCTCGCTGTCGATATCCACCACGGCGACGCTGCCTCGCGGCAGAAGCTCACGAAATAGGCGGAGCTTTTGCGCAAAATACTCCTCGAAACTCGCATGATAGTCCAAATGATCGCGCGAGATGTTGGTGAAGGCGCCCGCGGCAAGCTCGACGCCGTCAATGCGGCGCTGCTGCAACCCATGGCTCGACGCTTCGAGCGCAAGATGGGTCACGCCCGCTCGCGCGAGCCTGGCGAGGATCGCATGCAAGGCGACGGGATCGGGCGTCGTATGGGCAAGCGTCTCGGTGCCTGACGGCGACACCACACCGACGGTGCCGAGGCTCGCGGCGCGCAAGCCTTGGCCCTCCCAGAGCTGGCGCGTGAAGGCGGCGACCGAGGTCTTGCCGTTGGTTCCGGTGACGGCGATTTCGACTCTGGGCTGCGTGCCGAAGAAGCGCGCGGCGATGAGCGCAAGCCGCCGGCGCGGATCGGCGTCCTCCACCACCGGCGTCCCGTTCAGTTCGGGCGCGGCACCCTCTCCCAGCAGAATCGCGGCCGCGCCCTTCTGGACGGCTTCGGCGATGAAGCGCGCGCCGTCGGTCTTCACTCCCGGCAGGGCCGCGAAGAGAAAGCCCGGTTGGACGGCGCGGCTATCGGCGGTGAGCCCGGTGATGGGAAGCTTGGCCCAGGCAGGCGGCAGTCCCGGCTCGGGCCCGATCAACTCACCAAGGGTCATTCGTGCTATCGCCCTTGGAGCGATTCCGTCTCGGTTGACGCGAGCCGCCCCAATATATTGATTTTGCGCAGTTTCTTCAGGCGTAAGCGGCACTACACCGCGGCCCAGAACGGCGCCTTTAGAGCCCGTTTTCGTCGCCGTCCCAAGGGCCGAGACGGTCCCCGAAAAGGAGACCTCTTCTAATAGGAGGCCAGCACCTTCTCGTCAAACTTGCGCTGGTCCTCCGGGAGCCGCGGCTGCACGCCGAGAATGGGCGCAATGCGCTCCACGATCTTGCCCACGGTCGGGGCGGCGTTGAGTCCAGCGGTCGCCTGATTGTTGCTTGCCGGCACGCGTTCGGGCTCATCCAACATCACCAACACGAGATATTCCGGCGCATCGGTGGGAAAGGCGGCGAGGAAGGAGGTGAGCAGCGCCGAGTGCGAGTAATGCCCCCCAACCACCTTCTCGGCGGTGCCGGTCTTGCCGCCGACCCGGTAGCCTTCGGCATTGGCGCGCTTTCCCGTTCCTTTGAGGACGTTGAGGCGCATCAGCTGCAACATCGCCTTGCTGGTCGATTGTTTCAGCACGCGGGGCGCGCGGGCTTCCGCCTCGGCGCGCGAGCGCGGCAGGAAGGTGGGGGTGACGGCGAGGCCGCCGTTGACCAGAGGCAGGGCGGCGGCGGCGAGCTGCAAGGGCGTCACCGACAGGCCATGGCCGAAGGCGATCGTCATGGTGTTGATGCGCTCCCAATGGGCGGGAAGGATGGGCGCCGCGCCCTGGCCGATCTCGGTGGTGAGACGGTTCAGCAGACCGAGCTTGGCAAGCGCCGCGCGATGGCGCTCCACGCCAAGATCGAGCGCCATCTTCGCCGCGCCGATATTGGACGAATAAATAAAGACCTCCGAGGTCGTCAGACGCCGGCGCTGGGGGTGGAAGTCGTCGATGGTGAAGGAACCGACATGGATGGGGCCCGTCGCGTCATAGCTCGAGCGCAGCGTCCCCACGCCGGCGTCGAGCACGCTGGCCACGGTGAACACCTTGAACACCGACCCCATCTCATAGGTGCCGGAATTGATGCGGTTCAGCCGGTTGTTATCGAGCGCCTGCTCGCGGTGGTTGGGGTCGTAGTCGGGCAGCGAGGCGAGGCCCACCACCTCGCCACTATGCACGTCGATAATCACCCCCGCGGCGGCCTTGGCGCGATAGGCGGCAAGGGCTGCCGCCAGCTCCTCGCGCAACACATGCTGCACGCCGAGATCGAGCGAGATGCTGACCGTCTCGCCGCCTTCCGGGGTCTCGGGGTGGGACATAGCGAGCTGCGGGTTGTCATCGACGAATTTCTCGATGCCGGTAAGGCCCTTATTGTCGACGTCGACCAGACCGACCACATGCGCCGCCGTGGCGCCTACGGGATAGACGCGGCGGTATTCCTCGATGAAGTCCAGGCCCGGCAGACCGAGTTCATAAATCTCGCCCTGCTGCTTCGGCGTCAATTCGCGCTTGATGACCACGAAGCGCCGCCCCTGCTTCAGCTTCTCGCGCAACTCCGCGGTATCGATGTCGGGGAGCACACTCGCCACCTGCTCGACCAGCTCGTCGCGATCGATGATGCGGGCGGGGTCGGCGTAGAGGGTGGCGCCCTTGATGTCGGTGGCGAGCAGCCGGCCATGGCGGTCGAGAATGTCGGGCCGGTGCACCGTGGTGGAGATGTCACGCAAGCCGCCTGAGCTTGGCTCGGTGGCGGCAAAGCCGAAGCCGACCAGGCGAAAGGCGATCAGCGCGAAACCCAAGGCAAAGGCGAGGCACGCAAGCCGATAGCGCGGGCGGCTCCGCGCCAAATAGACCCGCTCGGCGCGCGGGTCCTCCTGTGCTTTGCCGATCGCTGCCACTTGCGCCCCCTCGCCGTCAGTCGATGGGCGCGGCAGTGGGACCGGACTTGCCGGGGGCGGCGGGCGCCGCGCTCCGGGCACGGGCGAAATCGCGGTCGGTCAGGCTATCCAGGGTGACGAGTTGGCGCGGCTCGGCCGGCGCAAGCTTCAAATATTTCGCGGCCAGCCGCTCGATTCGATCGGGCCGGTTGAGCAGGCTCCATTCGGCGCGCAGGACGGCGATGCCGTCCCGCTCGCTCTCGATCTGCTTGTGCAGGCCGGCGATCTCCTCATCGAGCGCCCGGGCCTCGTATTTCACCTGATAGATGACCGAGGCGAGCGCGGCGAGGCCCAAGACCAGGCAGATATTGACGAAACGCAGCATGATACACCCGCTTTATGAACACTCGGGCCCAGGCGTCACATGGCAAGCCGCGGAACGCCAAGCTCGGCAAGGTCGAGAGCATGGGCGGGGGCCGCCGTCCGCTCGCCCGCGCGTAGCCGCGCCGAGCGGGCTCTGGGGTTCGCCCTCAACTCCTCCTTGGTCGGTGATAAAGGACGTCGGTTAAGAAGCCGGAAGCTTGGGGCGAGGACGGTGCCGGTTTTTTCCGGCAGATGGCGCGAGCCGCGCGGGGGCGGCGTGCTGCGGCTCGAAAAGAACCGCTTGGCGATGCGGTCCTCGAGCGAGTGAAACGTGACCACCACCAGGCGCCCTCCCGCCTTCAACAGGCGCTCGGCCACGCTCAAGCCCATTGCAAGCTCCTCGAGCTCCCCATTCACATAGAGACGGAGGGCCTGGAACGTGCGGGTGGCGGGGTGCTTTAGATCATCATGCTGGCGGCCGAGCACGCGCGCAACGATGTCGGCGAGGTCGAGAGTGGTGAGGATCGGCTGGTCGTCGCGGCGGGCGACGATGGCCCGGGCGATGGCGCGGGCGCGCTTCTCCTCGCCCAGCACGGCGATGATATTGGCGAGCTCCCGCTCGGGGAGGAGATTGACCACGTCCGCCGCCGTCGGCCCCTCTTTGCCCATGCGCATGTCGAGAGGGCCCTCCTGCATGAAGGAGAAGCCGCGCTCCGGCCTGTCGAGCTGCATGGACGACACGCCGAGATCGAGCGCCACGGCGTCGACGGCCGCGTAGCCCTCGGCCTCGGCGATGGTCTCCATTTCGGCGAAACGGCCAAGCACGAGGTGCAGGCGGCCGGGAAAGCGCTCTTCGAGCGCGCGGGCGTCCGCAATCGCGTCAGGATCGCGGTCGATGGCGATGAGGGTGCAGCGGGCCGCTTTGAGGATGGCGCGGGCATAGCCGCCCGCGCCGAAAGTTCCATCGATGACGATTTCGCCGTCTTCAGGCGCAAGTGCCGCGAGGACCTCCGAGAGCATCACGGGAATGTGGCGGGCCGGTCCGCCGGCGGCGGTCAAACCCACGCCGCGACCCGCCATCATTCCCGTGCTCCCTCTGGCCCGCCGCTTCCGCGACGCCCCGCGCCGAGTAGCTTGCGGAGGTCGCGCACTTTCTTTCGTGCCTCCGCCAAATGGGTTGCAAATCGGTTGGGCTCCCACATCTGAAACTTCTCGCCAAGGCCGACGAAAGTGATGTGGGTGGTAATGCCGGCGTGCTCGCGCAAGCGCTCCGGCAGAATGGTGCGTCCGTCTTGATCGATGGAGAGAATCTCGCTCGTGCCGAACAAAGCGGTGGCGAGATGATCGCGCTCGTCGGAATAAGGCGCCAAATCTTCGACAAGGCCGTTGATCTTGTCGACCAGCCGCTGGCCGCCAGCATCGAGCGCCGGCGCATCGAGCGATGGATAGCAATAAATGCCCTCAAGGCCGTCTTTGGCGAGCACGGTGCGAAAGGAGGCTGGGACGGAGACGCGGCCCTTGGTGTCGATCTTATTGGTGAATGCCGACACAAACTGGTCCATCTCCCCCTCTCGGGCTGCCCCTCGCTGACGCGGGACTAGATGTGCGGGTGCAAGACCCAGGACTCTTAAGAATTGGTGGGAGAGGCGGCGCAGATCCCCCCGTGGCCTCTAAGGAAGCGCGACCGAAGCCTCCCCCACCCATCACCGAACGGGCATATTTGGGATAGCATGGGATTTTATGGGCGTCAATGGAAAGCAATGGGTATAAGAGGATTCGCGTGCCGCTTTTCCACACTGAGCCGCTGAGAGGTGATGCGGCCGGTGTCACACGCGCCGGAGCGGAAGGCCGATTGCCGCTCCCGGGCGAAGCAAGTAGAACCGGAGACTCAAACGGGGTGCGTCACTCACATCCACGCAGCAACCGGGATGTCTTCCGGCTCGGCGGGAACAGTTCGCGGCTCGTTTGGCGTTAAGCATTTCGATGCGGGCAACGGGTGGCGGGGCGGACGCCCATGACATTGACACGGCATGGGGCGACGTTCGGTCTTTTGGCCCTTGCGCTCTCGCTTTGCGCCTGCGGGTTCGGGGCCGGCGACCCGAATGCGGCCTCCTTCGCGCGCACGCTCGGGCCAGTCGAGGCACCGGTGCGTCTCTATGTGAGGGAGCAGGGTGAAGGCCCCCCGCTCCTGCTCATCCACGGCTTCGGCACCAGCAGCTTCACCTGGCGGCGCGTGGTGCCGGAACTCGCACGCGACCATCGGGTCATCGCCGTCGACCTCAAGGGCTTCGGCCAATCCGACAAGCCGTTCGACGAGCGTTATTCGGCTTCCGACCAAGCCGAGCTGCTCGCCCAGCTCATCGAGAATCGCGACCTGCACGACGTCACCCTCGTCGGCCATTCCTTCGGCGGAGGCGTGGCGCTCATGCTCGCACTCGAGGCCGACACCAGGCTCAAAGGGCGCATCTCCCGCCTCGTGCTGATCGACTCGATCGCTTACGCGCAGAAGATCCCGACATTCTTCAAGCTGCTCGATATGCCGGTGATGTCACAGCTCGGCGTGCGCATGGCGCCGCCCTCCTGGCAGATCGAGGTCGCGCTCAAGATCGCCTATTACGACGACAGCAAGATCGATCCGGCCGAGGTCGAGGCCTATTCCGAGCCGCTCAGCACCGCCGCGGGCAAACACGCCATCATCTATAGCGCGCGGCAGATCGTGCCCGACGACCTCGAGCAGATCTCGGCACGCTACAAATCCATCACGCTGCCCACCCTCATCCTGTGGTGCGACCACGACCGCATCGTGCCGCTCGACATCGGGCTCAAGCTCCGGCGGGCAATGCCCAACTCCACCTTCAAGCTCGTGTCCGAGTGCGGTCACATGCCGCAAGAGGAGCAGCCCGCGGTGACCGTCAGCCTCATCCGCGGATTCCTCGACGATCAAGCCAAGCGATAGGTTTTTCTTATCGGGCTCATCGGTAAATATTATTTGCCCTGATGGTCTGCCTCGGCGATCCTCCGCCACTGCCAGACCCGGCTTAGGGATGTGGAGAGCCTGCGCAAGACACCGACCCTGACGACGACGGCCGGCGCGCCGATCGCCGATAATCAAAACTCGATCGCCGCGGGTCCGCGAGGACCGGTCGCCGGCAACACATCCCAGAAGTCATAAGTGCTCCATACGGGACAGCTCAAAGACGATTATCGAACACGATCGGAGAAAAAAATGGACGCAAAGACTGACGAGAGCGCAGGCAAGTGCCCGTTCACGGGAGGCGCCCGCGGAGCTATGAACCGCGACTGGTGGCCGAACCAGCTTGATATCCAGGTCCTCCATCGGAACAGCAATTTATCCGATCCGATGGGGAAGGATTTCGACTACGCCAAGGAGTTCAAGAGCCTCGATCTGAACGCGGTCATCAAGGACCTGCGCGCGCTGATGACGGATTCGCAGGAGTGGTGGCCGGCCGATTTCGGCCACTATGGCGGACTGTTCATCCGCATGGCGTGGCACAGCGCAGGCACATACCGCATCACCGACGGCCGCGGCGGCGCCGGCGCCGGCCAGCAGCGTTTTGCGCCGTTGAACAGCTGGCCCGACAACGCCAATCTCGACAAAGCGCGCCGGCTGCTGTGGCCGACCAAACAGAAATACGGACGGAAAATCTCCTGGGCCGACCTGATCGTTCTCGCCGGCAACGTTGCGCTGGAGTCGATGGGCTTCGAGACGTTCGGCTTTGCCGGCGGCCGCGCCGATGTGTGGGTGCCCGAAGAGCTCTACTGGGGTCCCGAGGGGACGTGGCTGGGCGACGAACGCTACAGCGGCGAACGCCAGCTTCAGGAACCGCTCGGCGCGGTGCAGATGGGCCTCATCTACGTCAATCCGGAAGGCCCGAACGGCAAACCGGACCCGATCGCAGCAGCCAAGGACATTCGCGAAACGTTCTTCCGCATGGCGATGAACGACGAGGAGACCGTCGCGCTGATCGCCGGCGGCCACAGCTTCGGCAAAACCCACGGCGCCGGTGATCCGTCATTCCTCGGCCCGGAGCCGGAAAGCGCACTCATCGAGGATCAGGGCCTCGGCTGGAAGAGCAAGCATGGCGCAGGTTTCGGAGCCGACACCATCACCGGTGGCCCCGAAGTCACCTGGACCCAGACGCCCACGAAGTGGAGCAACCACTTCTTCGACAACCTGTTCAAGTACGAGTGGGAGCTGGAGAAGAGCCCGGCCGGCGCCTGGCAGTGGAAAGCGAAAAACGCTCCAGCCGACGTCCCGGACGCGCACGACAAGTCGAAGAAGCATGTGCCGACCATGCTGACCACGGACCTGTCTCTGCGTTTGGACCCAGCCTACGAAAAGATTTCCCGGCGCTTCTACGAGCATCCGGACGAGTTCGCGGACGCGTTTGCCCGGGCGTGGTTCAAGCTCACGCACCGCGACATGGGTCCGATCGCACGATACCTCGGCCCGCTCGTGCCGAAGGAGGAACTGCCGTGGCAGGACCCGGTCCCGGCGGTGAACCATGAGCTCGTCACCGACAAAGACATCGCCGACCTGAAGGCGAAGATTCTCGCCTCCGGCCTCTCCGTGTCGCAACTGGTCTCGACTGCCTGGGCGTCGGCCTCGACGTTCCGCGGCTCCGACAAGCGCGGCGGCGCCAACGGCGCGCGCATTCGCCTCAGCCCCCAGAAGGATTGGGAGGTGAACCAGCCGGCCCAGCTCAAGACGGTGCTCGCGAAGCTCGAAGCGATCCAGGCGGCGTTCAACGCCTCGGCAACCGCCGGCAAGAAGATTTCGCTCGCCGACCTCATCGTCCTCGGCGGTTGTGCCGCGATTGAGAAGGCCGCGAAAGATGCCGGTGTCGACGTGAAGGTGCCTTTCACTCCGGGGCGCATGGATGCATCGCAGGAGCAGACCGACGCTCCTTCCTTCGCCCCGCTCGAGCCAATCGCTGACGCATTCCGCAATTATCTCAGCGAGAAGCAACAGTTCATGGCGCCCGAGGAGGCGTTGGTGGATCGGGCTCAATTGCTGAGGCTGACCGGGCCAGAGATGACCGTGCTCATCGGCGGCCTGCGTGTGCTGGGCGCCAATGCCAGCGGGTCCAAGAATGGTGTCTTCACCAAACAGCCGGGCAAGCTGACGAACGACTTCTTCGTGAACCTGCTCGACATGAGTACGGTCTGGTCGCCGGCCGGCGACGGCGTGTATGAGGGTCGTGACCGGAAGACGAATGCGGTTAAGTGGACCGGTACCCGTGTCGACCTGATCTTCGGTTCGTACTCGCAGCTCCGTGCGCTCGCGGAAGTCTATGCATGCGCGGACTCGAAGGAGAAGTTCGTGCGTGACTTCGTGGCGGCCTGGAACAAGGTGATGAACGCCGATCGCTTCGACCTTGCCTGATCGCCGACGCCGGCCAAAAGCAGCGCCTCTTCAGCAACGTCGCCATCTGGAGCATTCCGCAGGAGATCGCCGATAGTGCAGGACATTGGAGGCCGGCGCGCGGGGGTCACCCCACGCGCCGGCCATATTTATGTCACCAAGCCTGTAAGCCGGGTTCTGTCCCGCGCTCAAAGAGCGCGGTGATGGCCATTCCTCTGGGGCGCCGCTTGCGCGGCACCTCGTGCAACCAACCCGGGCGGCTCGTCTGGAAACGAGACTGGCGGGTTTCCCCGCCGCGCCGCCCCTATTCGGTCTTGCTCCCGGTGGGGTTTGCCATGCCGTTCTTGTTGCCAAGAACGCGGTGCGCTCTTACCGCACCCTTTCACCCTTACCCGCCGATCCATCTCTGGCCCGGCATGGCGGTTTGCTTTCTGTGGCACTTTCCCTGGGGTCGCCCCCGCCGGAGGTTATCCGGCACCGTATCTCCATGGAGCCCGGACTTTCCTCTCCGCCCGCCGATACGCCGGCACTCGCAGAGCGGCCATCCGGCCTGCTGACGCTCTAATAAGGGGCTTGCGGCTTACGGCGTCAAGCCAGCGACGCGATCTCGCTTAGCCAATCCTCACGCTCGCGCCGGCTCAGCCGCCGCATAGCGGGTCCCCTCCTCCCGGTCGTGCTCCCCGGCCGCGAGGTTAATCCTTGCGCCCGGGGGCCTTAACCCGCTCCCCCCACCAATTCCGCCTTCGGTCCGCCGGCAGCGGCTTTGCCCGGTCACGCATTCTCCCATTCATGTGATTGGCCCCCCCCGGAAGGAGGGTCATAATGGGCCGCTATCCTAGGCCTCGATGGGAATTGATGCGGATGCAAGCGGTCCAAACACGACCGATGCCTGACCAAGACCTGACGGCGCGCTGGCTCGACCTGTTCCCGGCGCTCTCCACGCTCGAGCCTGAGCATCATGCCGAGCTCCTCGCCGCGGTGCGGTTCAACCGGCTGAGCGAGGGCGACGTCGCCTATCGCCAAGGCCAGCGCTGCCACAACTACGTCATGTGCATGGACGGACGCACCCGCGTGTTCAAGACCTCCGAATTGGGCCGCGAGATCCTGCTCTACCAGGTCGGCGCGGGCCAGACCTGCGTGCTCACCACCTCCTGCCTCATGGCCGGCAGCGGCTTTCCGGCGGAGAGCACGGCGGAAACCGATGTGCTGCTCGCCGCGTTGCCGGCCTCTGTCTTCCACGGGCTGATGCGGAGCTCGATGCCGTTCCGGCAATTCGTGCTCGACAATTATGGCGACCTCCTTTCCAGCCTCATCACGCTCGTCGACGAGGTGGCCTTTGCCAGCCTCGACCTCAGGCTCGCCCGCCGGCTGTTGGCCGAGGCCGACGCGCAAGGCATGGTGCTCAAGACCCACCAGCAGCTCGCCCAGGACCTCGGCAGCGTGCGGGAGGTGATCAGCCGCTATCTCAACGATTGGGAGCGCATGGGTTGGGTCCGTGCCTCCCGCGGCAGCGTCGAGGTGGTGAACGCCGCCGCGCTGGCGAATTATGGCGGCGACGCACAGTGACTCCGGTCACAGACCGACCGCTCCAATCGGCCTAAAGCCGAAACTGCAGAAGTCCCTTAGGAAACGGCCAAGGAACAAGAACGATGATCTCCATTTCATTCGAGCGAAGGCTCATTCTCGCCGCGGCCATACTGGTCGTTGGCGCCCTTGGCGCGGGTCCGGCGCTGGCCGAGGATGCCAAGCCGGCCATGAGCCCTGTCCCCGGCAACGCCTCGCCGGTCAAAGGCGAGTTCGACAATAGCTGTGCCGAGGGACTGGCCGAGGGGCAGACGGTGAAGACCGATTGCTCGGTCAATTGGACCGCGCCCGACGGCAAGGTCTATTGCTTCTCCACCGATGAATCGAAGACGGCCTTCCTCAAGAATGCGGACGAGAACATCCAGAAGGCGCGCGAATTCTATGTGGCCAAGGCCACCGCGCCATCGGGCGGGGCGACCGGCCCGACCAAGGAGTTCACCGAGGATGACGTGAACGCGGCGGTGAAGAAGGTGGTGGACGAGAAGAGCAAGGACGGCGTCTTCGTGTTCCACGATCCCAAGCTCGACGCCGATCTCAACCTCGTGTTCGAAAGCATCAAGATCGTGCGCGGCATGACCGGCTATGGCTGGTTCGCCAATGTCATCTTCCACGACAAGGACGAGCCGAAGAAGCAATACGCCATCGATTTTTGGTTCAAGCCCGACGGCGATCAACTGAAGCTCATGGATATCCGCGTGCAGAAGGGGCCGAAGCAGGACGGCGACAGCTATTACATGATCACCCGCATGCCGGTGGCGTGGTGGTGGTTGCCGGTGCAGGAGCATCCCGGCGACATGGAGGTGACGCGCGCCTGGCAGGTCATGGCCGCGATCCACAAATACATCGCCGACCACAAGGATGCGAACGGCGATCTCGACGTCAAGGACCCGAAGGGCGACAGCGTGCCGCTCGAATTTGTCGAGATCCATCAGCCGGTGCGCCACCTGAAGAAGGACGGCGAATATTTCGTGTGTACCGACTTCCGCAAGCCCGGCAGCACGGACGAATATTACGACATCGATTTCTGGGTGAACCAGAAGACCGGCAAGCTCGAGGTCGACAACGTCAAGATGCACAAGGTCCCAGTGCAGGAGGACGGCATCTGGACGCAAAAGCCCCTCTACACTTTCGAGGGCATGGATTTCGACGTCACCAACTGATCAGGCGATCCGCCGGTCTTCGAGAGCGCCGAGCAGCCGCGCGAGCGTCTCCTGCGTGGAGGCGTCGGCGCGGCCGTCGATGCGCGCGGTGCGGAAATGGCGCTGGAAGGCCTGCACCACCTGCTCCAGCCCTTTGCCATAGGTGCCGGTGGCTTCAATCCCATAGCCGAAGCGGGCAAGCGCCTGCTGCAAGGCGGCGACGCCGTCCCCCTCATCGCCGAGGCCAAGGCCCTGGTCATCGCCGAGCGGCGCCGGCTCGACCCACAGGCCAATGCCGGCCTTGGCCAGCCGCCGCCAGTCGAACTTCTCGCCGGGGTCGCGCTTCCGGCCCGGCGCGATATCGGAATGAGCGAGCACCCGCTCGGGTGGAATGGCGCGGCGGGTGAAGATATCGAGGCACAGCGCCTCGACCGCGCGCATCTGCGGTTGCGGGAATTCCGGATAGCCCAGATCGTGCCCGGGATTGTGGATCTCGATGCCGATCGAGCAGGAGTTGAGGTCGGTCTCGCCTCCCCACAGACTTTGGCCCGCATGCCAGGCGCGCATCTCTTCCGCCACCATCTGGGCGATGCGACCCTCCTCGTCGATGAGGTAATGGGCCGAGACCTTGGACTCCTCCCGCGTCAGCCAATCGAGCGCGGCTTCGGCCGAGTCCATGCCGGTGTAATGGAGAATGAGCATGTCGGGCGCGCGGCCGTCGCGGCGCGGCTCGTGGTTCGGCGCTGGGCACCACAGTGTGGCAAGCGGGCTGTCGGGGGCGGTCATAGCTGCTTCTACAATACTCAAAATCTGTCATGCCCGGCTTTATGCCGCGCATCCACGTTTGCATCAGGAAATTCGCGGATGGCCGGGACAAGCCGGCCATGACGGAAATGTGGGAGACGGTGGCGGCGCGTTAGATCCCGCGCTCCTTGGCGATCTCCGCATAGGCCTCGTTAATGACGGCGACCTTCTCGGTGGCGATCGCCACAAACTCCTTCGGCACGCCGCGGGCCATTAGCTTGTCAGGGTGACTCTCGGCGACGAGCTTGCGGTAGTGGCTCTTCAGCTCGTCATTGCCGACCGCCGGCGTGACACCCAGCACGTCATATGGATTGCGCTTCGATACGATCACGTGCCGCGCCTTGATGTAGCTGAATTCCGTGTCGCTGATGCCGAAGCGCTTGGCGACCTGGGCCAGAAACTGCTCTTCGTTGGGATGCAGCGTCTCGTCGGCCTTGGCGATGTGGAACAGCCCTTCCAATACGTCCTCGAGCAGTTTGCGATTGCCCTTGAACATGGCGGCGAGCTGCTCGGCATAGGCCTCGTAGCCGGCCACGTCCTGCTTGGCGAGATTGAACACGCGGGCGACGTTCTTCATCTCGCCCTCGGGTACCTTGAACACCTCCTTGAAGGCATTCACCTCATCGAGGGTAACGACGCCGTCGGCCTTGGCCATCTTGGCGCCAAGCGCGATGACGCCCACGGTGAAGGCCACCTGGTTTTCGGCGGCCCCATCCTGCTCCCCATCGCGGTCGATGACATAATGGCCGGCGACGCCGCCGAGCAGCGCACCGATCGGGCCGCCGATCGCCAAGCCCGCCGCGGCGCCCGCCAATTTTCCCCAAATCGACATTACTGAGACCCCCCAGACTGAAGCCGCCAAAGCATAAGGAGTTTTGCGTCGAGCCGCATGTGGAGAATCGCCCCCATTTGAGGGCGCGCCGGCCTTGGTCAGGTACCGCGGAAATTAGCGAGAATGGAGAGCTTGGGCTCGTCGACCTCGAGCCCCTGGCGCAGGCGCCGCTCCACGTGCCAGGACCGGGCGAAGCACCATACTGCGAGCCAAACGGTGGCAACGCCGATCAAACCGCTGGCCGCGAACACGAAGGTTTGGCCGAGGCCGAACTGGCCCGCGGCCGAGACGGCGAAGGCCTCGAACACGATGCCGAAACCGCCGGCGACGCAGATCGCGGCGCAAAACGAGGTGATAAAGACCGCAATCGGGCTCGCGGTGCTGCGGGCGAAGGGTTGGGCGGGGGCTTCGGTATCCATGGATCGCTTTACTTAACCGGCTACAGGGTTTGCGGGTCCCGTCATAGCCGGGGGGACCAGGGGTTACAAGGGGAGGAAGTGCGCCATTTCGGCCTCGGCAGGGCCCGGCGCACTACGATGATTGGATTTTCCGCCCACGTGGCTCATGACAGGACGGGCGCGCGGCGTGGTATCCACATCCCTCGCAGGAAGGAGCGGCGCATGGCCATCTACCAGCTCGACGGCGAGGCGCCCGAGTTTCCCGAGGACGGGCTTTATTGGGTGGCTGAGACCGCCATGGTCATCGGCCGCGTGCGCCTCCATGCCGATGTCAGCATCTGGTACGGCTCGGTGCTGCGCGGCGACAATGAATGGATCGAGATCGGCGCGCGCTCGCAGATCCAGGACAATGCCACGCTGCATACCGATCCCGGCTTTCCGCTCACCATCGGCCGCGATTGCGTCATTGGGCATAATGTCGTGCTGCATGGCTGCGCGATCGGCGACAACAGCCTCGTCGGCATGGGGGCGATCGTGCTCAACGGGGCGCGCATCGGCAAGAATTGCCTGGTCGGCGCGGGCGCGCTCGTCACCGAGGGCAAGGAGTTCCCCGACAATTCGCTGATCGTCGGCGCGCCGGCCAAGGCCGTGCGCGAGACCGACGACAAAGCGCGCGCCATGATCGCGCGGGCGGCGGATGTCTATGTGAAGCGCTGGAAGCACTACGCCAAGGGCCTGAGGCGGATCGGCTAGGCCTGAGCGATCGTCAATGCGACGGCGCCGTGCAGACCACCCCGCCATTGAGCACGTAGCAGATGCTCACATCGCCCGTCCGGCGATTGACGCGCATGATGCCCCCCTCTTGCGCAAGATTGCTGGCCACGAGACCATAGTCTCCTTCGGCTTGAGCCGCGCCGCCGTCGCCGGCCGGATAACAGAGGGTGCTGCCGATGGCGCCCGGTTTGGGGACAAAGTCGCAGGCACCCATTTCGCCGGTGCTGCGGTTCACCCGGTACACGCGCAGAAGATTCGTCGCGGGCGGCGCGGCAAATTCGAAGACGGCGTCCGCGGCTCGGGCCGGGACCGGAGCCATCGCCAAGAGTAAACTCACAAGCGCACCAACCAGCATCAATCGGCAGGCCATGACGATCCTCCCTCCCAGCACGTTTTGCCAATATAGCAAAACGGGCGCGAAGAGGATGCGCCGTTTTGTGACACGCTCGGCCCAGCGGGAGGGAAGTCCTTGCCTCGATTCGAGCGACGCGCATAACTCCCCTTCATGACAGCGGGCGGCACATGGCAGTTCTGCATCGACCGGGGGGGCACCTTCACCGACATCGTCGCATTCGCGCCTGACGGCAGCCTCCTCACCCACAAGCTTCTCTCCGATAATCCGGAGGCCTACGCGGACGCAGCCTTGGCGGGCATCGCCGATCTCTTGGGCGTCCCGCGCGGGAGGCCCCTGCCCGCTTCGCTGATCGCCAGCGTCAAGATGGGCACCACGGTCGCCACCAACGCGCTGCTCGAGCGCAAGGGCGAGCGCGCGCTGCTGCTCGTGCCCCAGGGCTTCCGGGATGCGCTCGAAATCGGCAACCAGGCGCGGCCGAAGATTTTCGCGCTCCGAATCGAGAAGCCCGCCATGCTCTATGCACGCGTCGCCGAGGTACCGGAGCGCGTGCACGCCGATGGCAGCATCGAGACGCCGCTCGATCTCGACGCCACCCGCGCCGCGCTCACGGCGGCGCGGGCCGAGGGCCTCACGGCGATCGCCATCGTATTCATGCACGCTTACGCCT
The DNA here is from genome assembly GCA_963820115.1 of uncultured Alphaproteobacteria bacterium. Taxonomy (GTDB): domain Bacteria; phylum Pseudomonadota; class Alphaproteobacteria; order Rhizobiales; family Methyloligellaceae; genus Methyloceanibacter. The sequence continues at coordinate 1,110,541 of CAWFYP010000002.1, read as the reverse complement.
ATCCCGAGCATGAGCGCCAAGCGGCGCGGCTGGCGCGCGAGGCTGGCTTCACGCAAATCTCGGTGAGCCATGAGGTGAGCCCGCTCGTCAAGTTCATCGGCCGCGGCGACACCACCGTGGCGGACGCTTATCTCTCGCCGCTGCTCCGGCGCTATGTCGACCGCGTCGCCAGGGCGCTGTCTCCTGCCGGCGTGCGGACCGGCTTCACCAGCCGGCCGGTGGGCCAGCCGGGGACGCCGCGTCTCCTCTTCATGCAGTCCTCGGGCGGGCTCACATCGGCAAATCTGTTCAAGGGCAAGGACGCGATCCTGTCCGGACCCGCGGGCGGCGTGGTGGGCGCGGTGGAGACGGCGCGCATCGGCGGCTGCGAGAAGATCATCGGCTTCGACATGGGCGGCACCTCCACCGATGTCTGCCATTTCGACGGCACGTATGAGCGAACCTTCGACAGCATGGTGGCCGGCGTGCGCGTACGCGCGCCGATGATGCTGATCCACACGGTGGCGGCGGGCGGCGGCTCGGTCGTGCATTTCGACGGCGCGCGGCTACGGGTGGGGCCGGATTCGGCCGGCGCCGATCCCGGGCCGCTGAGCTATCGCCGCCGCGGGCCGCTGACCATCACCGACGCCAATGTCATGGTCGGCAAGCTCGTGCCCGGTTTCTTCCCGCATCTCTTCGGGCCGCGCCAAGACGAGCCCCTCGACGCCCGGGCCGTAGCCCGCGCCTTCGCCGCTCTCGCCAAGGAGATCGGCGATGGACGCGCGCCTGAGGAAGTGGCCGACGGCGCCATCCGCGTCGCGGTCGAGAACATGGCCAATGCCATCCGCTCGATCTCGGTGCAACGGGGCTATGACGTCACGGATTATTTGCTGAATTGTTTCGGCGGCGCCGGCGGCCAACATGCCTGCCTCGTCGCCGACGCGCTCGGGCTCGAGCGAGTGTTGATCCATCCCCTCTCCGGCGTGTTGTCGGCCTATGGCATCGGTCTGGCCGATTTGCGCGCGAGCCGCACCGCGAGCGTGCTCAAACCTCTCGATAATCGGGGGCTCGCCGAGGCGTCAGCGCTGGCGGCACGGTTGGAGAAAGACGCCGAGGCCGAGCTCGTGGCCCAGGGCATCGCCGCGGACGCGGTGCGCGGCGCGGCGCACGCGCATCTGCGCTATGCCGGGACCGATTCCGCCTTGCAGATCCCGCTCGCGAGCCTCGCCGGCATGCGCGCGCTGTTCGAGATCGCCCATCAGCAGCGCTTCGGCTTCACCAGCCCGGAGAAGGAGATCGAGATCGAGGCGATCGAGGTGGAGGCGCTAGGCGGCGGCGAGAGGCCAGAGGAGCCCGATCTGCCGGCCGGCCCCGAAACGCATCCCGAGCCGCATACCATCGCCCGCATCTTCACCCATGGCGCGTGGCATGAGGCGCCAATGTTCCTGCGCGACAGCCTCGCCCCCGGCATGCGCATCGAAGGGGCGGCACTGATCATCGAGGCGCATCAGACGGTGGTGGTGGAACCCGGCTGGCAGGTCGAGGTGACCGCCAAGAATCACCTCCTCCTCACCCGCATCGAGACGCGCAAAGCGCGACCGCGGCCGCGCAAGGATGCCGACCCCGTCATGCTCGAAGTGTTCAACAACCTCTTCACCTCGGTCGCCGAGCAGATGGGCTACGCGCTGCAAAACACCGCGCGCTCGGTCAACATCAAAGAGCGGCTCGATTTCTCCTGCGCCATGTTCGACGCGCGCGGCCGGCTCGTCGCCAACGCGCCGCATATCCCGGTCCATCTTGGCTCCATGGACCGCAGTGTCGCCACGGTCCTGAAGGAAGTGGGCGACGCGCTCCGGCCGGGCGACGTCTATATGCTGAACGCACCCTATAATGGCGGCACGCATCTGCCCGACATCACCGTGGTCACGCCGGTGTTCGGCGAGCGCAGCCCCGACCTCCTGTTCTTCGTCGCCGCGCGCGGGCATCATTCCGACATCGGCGGGATCGCGCCCGGCTCGATGAGCCCGGAAGCGCGGACGATCGAGGAGGAAGGCGTCTATATCGATCCGTTCAAGCTCGTCGCCGGCGGCCGCTTCCAGGAGGAGGCCGTGCTCAAGCTCCTGCGCGAGGCGCGATACCCGGCCCGCAACCCGGCGCAGAACGTCGCCGATCTGAAGGCGCAGGTCGCAGCCAATGCCAAGGGCGTGGCCGAGCTGCACAAGCTCGTCGCCCATTACGGGCTCGGCACCGTGCGCGCCTATATGGGCCATGTGCAGACCAACGCCGCCCAATCCGTGGCCCGCGCGCTCAACTCCTTGAAATCGGGGCGCTTCGAGCTGGAGACGGACCACGGCGCCACGCTTCGTGTCGCCATCCGCATCGACCGCAAGAAAGGGACGGCGGAGGTCGATTTTACCGGCACGAGCGAGGAGCAGCCCGACAATTTCAACGCGCCGGAACCGATCGCGCGGGCCTGCGTGCTGTATGTGTTTCGCACCCTGGTCGACGACGACATCCCGCTCAATGCCGGCTGTCTCAAGCCGATCAAGATCATCATCCCCAAGGGCTCCATGCTCAAACCCCGCTACCCGGCGGCGGTCGCGGCCGGCAATGTGGAGACGAGCCAGGCGATCGTGAATTGTCTGTTCGGCGCGCTCGGCGTGCTGGCCGCGGCGCAAGGCACCATGAACAACCTCACCTTTGGCAACGAGGCCTATCAATATTACGAGACGATCTGCTCGGGTGCGCCGGCGGGGAGAGGCTTCGACGGCGCGGCGGCGGTGCAGACGCATATGACCAATTCGCGGCTCACCGACCCCGAGGTGCTGGAGCTGCGCACCCCCGTGCTCGTCGAGCGCTTCGAGATCAGGCGCGGCTCGGGCGGCAAGGGCCAATGGCACGCGGGCGACGGGACGCTGCGCGCGATCCGGTTCCTCGAGCGCATGGACTGCGCCATCCTGTCGGGCTTCCGCAAGGTTCGGCCCTTCGGGCTCGCCGGCGGGGAGCCCGGTGAGCGCGGCGAGAATTGGGTGCGGCGCAACGATGGGCGGCTCGAGCGCCTGCCCGGCTGCGCCCAGACCGTGCTCGAGCCGGGCGAGGCCATCATCATCAAAACGCCCACCGGCGGCGGCTATGGGGAGGCGACATGACGGGCAAAGTCCTCATCTGCGGTGCCGGCATCGCCGGGCTCACGCTTGCGGTGCTGCTCAAGGAGCAGGGCTACGCACCGCTTCTGATCGAGCGCGAGCCTGAGTTGCGCCGCGAAGGCTATATGATGGATTTCTTCGGCTCGGGTTGGGACGTGGCCGAGCGCATGGGGCTCGTCCCCGAGCTCCGCGCCATCCGCTATCCGATCGATTCCCTGCAATTCGTCGACGGCCAGGGTCAGGTGTTCGACCGTGTTCCCATCGAGGTGGTGCGGCGCGCGCTTGGCGGGCGCTATGTCTATCTCCGCCGCGTCGATCTGGAGCGCATCCTCTATGAGCGCGCCATGGCCTGCCAAGTGGCCATTCGCTTCGGCACCGGCATCGCCGCGCTCGAAGCGCGCGCGTCCGACGTCGAGATTGGCTTCACCAACGGCTCGGCGGCACGTTTCGACCTCGTGTTCGGCGCCGACGGGGTGCATTCCACCGTGCGCAAGCTCGTGTTCGGCCCGGCGCAGCAATTCGAGCGCTTCCTCGGGGCCTATGTGGCCGCCTTTCATCTAGAGAAGCATCCCTTCGACATCGGCCGCGCGCTCAAGCTGCATGAGGAGCCTGATCGGGTCGGCGCCTTCTATCCGCTCGATGCGCAGCGCATGGACGCGACCTATGCCTTCCGCCATGACGACGTCGATGTGCCGCCCGAGCGGCGGCTCGATTTCGTGCGTCAGGAGTTCAAGGGCGCGGGCTGGATCCTGGAGCAGGTGCTCGATCAATATCAGGGCAGCGCTCCGATCTTCTTCGACTCCATGACGCAGATCGTCATGCCCGAATGGCATCGCGGCCGCGTGGCGCTGCTCGGCGATGCTTGCGGCTGCCTGACGCTGCTGGCGGGCCAGGGCTCGCATATGGCCATGGCCGGCGCCTATGTGCTTGCGCGCGAGCTGGCCCGCCATGGCGTCGATTATGAAGCGGCGTTTGCGGCCTATCAGGCCTTCCTCAAACCGGCGGTGGACCGGCGCCAGGCGGATGCCGCCCTGTTCGCCAAAGTGTTCATTCCCTCGTCGCAATCGTGGCCGCGGCTGCGCCGCCTCACCATCCAGCTGATGTTCAACACCCTGATATTTCCGCTCGTGCTGCGCTGGTTCGGCGCGCGAAGCGTGCTCGCCGACTACGCGACATAGAGAACCCGCCCCTAGCCGGTCGCCATGCTAGACTGCCGGCAAGGGAGATGAGACATGGCCCGGGCCAAAAAAGCGCAGGCCGACGCGCCGGCCGCCGCCCCGATCGTCGCGGTCACGACCGACTATGAGCGCTGGCTCCGCCAGCGCGTCGATGTCGTCGAAGCGGACATCGAGACGAAGCACAAGCTGATGACGGGCTCGCTGTTCGCGTTTCTGCGCGCGACCTTCTATCGCTGGGCTTCGCTGTGGCCGGAGGTCTGCCCCGACCTTGCCAAGGCGCCCCGTTTATTGGCCGTGGGCGATCTCCATGTGGAGAATTTCGGAACGTGGCGCGATGCCGAGGGCAGGCTCGTTTGGGGCGTCAACGATTTCGACGAGGTGGCCAACATGCCCTATGCGGTCGACCTCGCCCGGCTGGTCACGAGCGTGATGCTGGCAAAACACGAGAATGAGCTCGCCATCGATGCCGGCGGCGCGGCAACGGCGGTGCTCGAGGGCTATACCGAAGCGTTGGAGGCGGGCGGCAATCCCTTCATCCTCGAAGAAAGCCACCCGGGCTTACGCGCAATGGCCCTTGGCGCGGAGCGCGATCCGAACTCATTTCTGGCCCAAGCTCACCAAGCTCGCTCCCGTGACGCCGCCCAAGCGCATACAGCGGCTGCTGGAGCGGTCGCTCCCAGGCCAGGACGGAGACGTCATTTTCGCGCACCGCACCGCCGGGGTCGGCAGCCTTGGCCGGCCACGCTACGTTGCCACGGCGCTCGACAATGGCGGTCTGGTCGCGCGCGAGGCTAAGGCCTGGCTGCCCTCGGCCTGGGGCTGGGCCAGAGGTCGGGTGAAGGAACGCGTTCTCGCCGTTCGGCTGCTCAAGCGCTCGGTGCGACAGCCTGATCCCTACTATGCCGTCGAGCATGGGTGGGTGGTTCGCCGGTTGGGCCCGCATTGTGGACGGATCGAGCTCGCGCATTTCCCGAAGCGGCGCGACGAACGGCTCATCCTGAGGGATATGGGGCGGGAGACCGCCAATTTGCATCTGGCGACGCCGGATCAGCGCCAGACCGTGCTGCGCGATCTGAGTGAGCGCGGCCCCGACTGGCTGCTCAAAGCCGCGCAGGCCATGGCCAAGGCGACGGAGCAGGACTGGCAGATGTTTCGCACCTCACCGTTGGCGGTGGGGAGCTAGGTCTCCCCAAAACGAGCAAACGAAAGGGCGCAGGACCATCGCCCCGCGCCCTCGCGTAACATTGCCTCTCTAACTCTGGCGTGCGCGATCAGGTCGTGGAGACCGCGCCGCGGCGATCGGCCATGAACTGGTCGAACTCCGCTTTGTCCTTCGCCTTGCGCAAGCGGGAGAGGAACGCCTGGAACTCGTCGGCCTCCTCTTCGAGTCGGCGCAGCGTCTCATCGCGATATTCGTCGAAGGCCGCGTTGCCGGACGAGCGGAACGGCGTCATGCCACTCCGCCAGCGCATCACCTCGCGACCGAAGTCGCTCGTTTTCCAGTCACGTCGCATTCCACATCCCATGCGTCCACTCCATATCGTGTAGCCCAAAACGCCAAGCCCGAGCGGCCACCAGAGCAGGAAACCGACGATCATGGCCGTGATCCAGGCGGGCTTCCCGTAATCGTCCAAGGTCTGAACTAGCTGCATGCGAGGCCCTTCCTTAGGTGTGAATGTTATTCACATTCACATAGATTGGCGCGGGCGGTCAAGAGTCAAGGGGCGGACATCAAACGTGATCGGGCGCCCCAAAGAGTGACGCCTTTGTGTGACATAGGGAGCAAGGACGGGTCGTGCAAAGGGGCCGCGCCCGCCTGTCGCGGCTGCCTCCTCCCTCGCGGGGCTTGAGAAATCTTAACCCGCCCAGGTTAGAGCTGCCTTTAGAGGGAAATTCGCCACGGTTCTGCGCCACGGTTCCGCGTTAGGGGGACGCAACCACAGCCATGATCCTTCCGCTCCGTATCCTTGGCGCCGCGGCGCTCGCGGCGTTTCTCTGCGGCGGCGGGCTCGCGGCCCATGCGCGCATGTCCGATGTCGACCGGCATGACGGCGTGGCCCGCGCCCATACCATGCCGGTGCAGGGCATCGACGTCTCGGCCTGGCAGGGCGACATCGATTGGCGCAAGGCGCGCGCCGCCGGCATCGCCTTCGCCTATATCAAGGCGACCGAAGGCGGCGACCATGTCGACCCGAAATTTCTCGACAATTGGTACGCGGCCAAAGAGGCGGGCGTGGCGCGCGGCGCCTATCACTTTGTCTATTGGTGCCGCTCCGCCGAAGAGCAAGCACTGTGGTTCTTGCTGAACGTGCCGGACGACGCGGACGCGCTGCCGCCCGTGCTCGATGTCGAGTGGAACAGTCATTCCAAGACCTGCCCGCAGCACATCGACCGCGAGCAAGCGCTGCAGAAGATCCAGGTCCTGCTCGCGGCGATGCAATCTCACACCGGCAAGCGGCCGATCATCTACACCGATCCCGTCTTCTTTCGCGAGGTCCTCGCCGGCGCCTCGATCGACTATCCGCTCTGGCTGCGCTCGGTGGCGGCGGAGCCGGAAGAGGTCTATGGCGAGCGCCCCTATGCGCTGTGGCAGTTTACCACCACCGGACGCGTGCCAGGGATCGACGGCAACGTCGACCGCAATGTCTTCAACGGCGCGCCCGACGAGTGGAACCGCATTCTGCAATCCCTCTACGCGGGCAAATAGTTACGTGCTTGCCGCCTTGTCGTCGGGCAGGATGCCTAGTCCGCGCAAATAGATGAGCATGGCGCTTTCGAGAATCTCCTCCGCGCTCATGGGCACGGATTTGGGCTTGCTCTCCCCGCCTTGCGCAAACAGCGTGGCGACGCCATGGGAGATGGCCCAGATATGCAGGCTCATCAGCCGGACCGGCGGCCGTTCCTTCTCCGGTAGTCCTCGGCATAGGGCCGCGGCGGCCTTGTGCAGCACGTCGAAGGACTTGGTCGCGCCCGGCATGCGCGCGGCATCCTGGGGCTGAAGCCCCGCTTCGAACATCACCGCGTAGCTCGCCGGTTCCTCGCGGGCGAAGGCGAGATAGGCGCGGCCGAGCGCATCGAAAGCTGCGAACGGCGTGGGCACGCCGTTGTTCCAGGCCATATCGAGGCGTGCGGCGAAGCGATCGAACCCGCTGCGAGCGACCTCGCCGAGCAGCGCCTCGCGGTCGCGGAAATGGCGGTAGGGCGCGGCGGGACTGACGCCGGCGAGCCGCGCCGCCTCGGTCAGGCTGAATCCGGCCGGCCCATATTGCTCGATCAGCGCGCGGGCGGCTTCGAGCAGGACCTCTTTTAGATTGCCGTGATGGTAGGAGCGCGGGCGGCGCCAGCGATGGTCGGAGGAAGCCATGTAAGAGGCTTTTACTTCAAAGCGCGGCCTCAAGCCAGACGCGGGATGGCAACCTTCCGGTATTGTTCCCCGAATTTGATCCTCGCGGCGAATTGCCACCCGAGCTAGTTTCGCCTCAGCCGCGCCCTCCCGCCATGCTGAAAGAGCGCGCCGGGGCCGGCGGAGAGACGCATGAATCAGCGCGACACGCCCGCATCCGCACATCGCCTCAAGACGGACGACATCCTCGCCCGCATCGTCCGCGAAGCGCCGACCATCGCCGGCATCGTCACTACCATTCTCATCTTCATTTTCGAGAAGCCCCTTTTCGACGACCTCAGAAACTATCCGCGCACCATCCTTCTGTTCCTGTGGCTGTTCGGAGTGATGCTGTGGTGCGCGTTCGGCGTCGTGCGTCATGCCGATGCGCTGGCCGAGAAACTGGGAGAGCCTTACGGCACGCTCGTGCTTACGCTCTCGGTGATCGTGATCGAGGTCTCGCTCATGACTGCGATCATGCTGCATGGCGAGAACAACCCCACACTCGCGCGCGACGCCATGTTTGCCACGCTGATGATCGTGCTCAACGGCCTGATCGGCGCGGCGCTCATCATGGGGGCGCTGCGCTATTGGGAGCAAGAATACAATCTCGAAGGCGCGCGTGCCTTCCTCGTGGTGATCGCGGCGGTCGCGGTGTTCGCGCTGGTTATTCCGAATTACACCAGGACGGTGCCGGACCCGAGCCTATCGCCGTTTCAGGCGGGGCTGTTCGCGGTCATAACCATCCTGTTCTACGGGGTATTCCTCGTCATTCAGACGGTGCGCCACCGGGCCTTTTTTGCCGAGCCCAATGGCGATGGCGAGCGGGTGAAGGCCTATGACAACCGCCGCCTGCACCGCCACGCGACGCACTCCCTCCGCTATCACCTGGTCATGCTCGTGCTCACGCTTTTGCCCATCGTGCTGCTGTCGGAGTTCCTCGCCGTGATCGTCGATCTCGGCATCGAAACGCTCAAGATGCCGGCCGAGCTCGGCGGTATCCTCATTGCCATCCTCGTGCTGTCGCCGGAGGGTCTCACGGCCATGCACGCAGCCCTGGCCAATCAGCTGCAACGCGCGGTCAATGTCTGCCTTGGCTCGGCGCTCGCCACGATCGGGCTCACCATCCCAGCCGTGCTGACGATCGCGCTGGTCGCCAAGCTTGACGTGCATCTTGGGCTCGATCAGTTGCAGGCCGTGCTCTTGGTGCTCACCCTGTTCGTGAGCGCGCTGACCTTCGGCGGCACGCGGACCAATGTGCTGCAAGGGGTCGTGCACCTGCTCCTATTCGTGGTCTATATCGCGCTGATCTTCAGCCCGTGACGCTCAATCCGCGCGGCCGTGCGGATGGTGGCCGTAGGTGTTGCGCTCGCGGACGCGGCCGTTCTTGCCATGCAGCAGCGCCTCGGAGCGCTCCTTGCGCGCCAGAGACTTGGCCCTCTCCCAGGCTTCGCTCTGGGTCTTGAAGATGGCGGAGGGCGCCCCCGCCCCGTCGGCGGTCACGGCCCAGCCCCGCTCATGGGGCGTGACATGCTGGTTTCTGCCCATGGCCCCCTCCCGGAAAAGCCGCCTCACTATAGTGAAGAGCGACGCGCCGATGAAGCGGCGGTATCGCCGACATTGGCAGCGGCGCGCTTCGGCCCTAAGACTGTGATCGTGATTTCCCTTTCGAGCCCGCGGACAGCATGACCACAGGACGCATAAGAAAGGAGCGGATGCGCATCGGCTGGCGCGAATGGGTGCGTCTGCCGGATCTCGGCGTGGCCGCCATCAAGGCCAAGATCGACACCGGCGCCCGCACCAGCGCGTTGCACGCCTATCGCATCGAGCCGTTCCGGCGCGGCGGCGAGCTGTGGGTGCGCTTCGAGCTTCACCCGCTGCAGCGGAGCGATAGGCTTTCAGTCAAGTGCGAGGCCCACGCCGTGGACGAGCGCACGGTGCGCAATTCAGGCGGCCAGGCGGAACAGCGCTATATCATCGAGACGATGCTCCGACTGGGCGAGCTCGCCTGGACGATCGAGCTGGCGCTCACGAATCGCGACCAGATGGGCTTCCGCATGCTGCTGGGGCGCACGGCGCTGAAGCGCGGCGTCCTGGTCGAACCCAACCGTTCCTTCCTTGCCGGCGACCGGCCGGCGAGCCTGTCGCTCAGAGTGCGTGTGTCCGCCCTTGAGCCGCACAAGGTGCTGCGCTAGACCCCTTCGCCCTACCTAAGAGGCCTATTCCGATGAAGATCGCGATGCTCGCGCGCAATCCGCGCCTCTATACCCACCGGCGCCTGTGCGCGGCGGCACGCGAGCGCGGACACGAGATCGAGGTCATCAACACGCTGCGCGTCTCCATTAACATCACCTCGAAGCGGCCGACGCTCTACTACCGCAAGCGGCGGCTCGAGGATTTCGACGCCGTGATCCCGCGTATCGGCGCCTCGATCACCTTTTACGGTCTCGCCGTGCTGCGGCAGTTCGAGGTGATGGGCATCTATCCGTTGAACGAGTCCGTCGCCATCGGCCGCAGCCGCGACAAGCTCCGCTGCATGCAACTGCTCGCCCGCCGTGGCATCGGGCTGCCCACCACCGCCTACACCAACGACCCGAAGCAGGCCGAGGACATCATCGACCTCGTCGGCGGACCGCCGGTGATCATCAAGCTGCTCGAGGGCACGCAAGGCATCGGCGTCGTGCTCGGCGACACCATGAAGTCGGCGAAGTCGGTGATCGAGGCGTTTCAGGGCGCCGACGTCAACATCCTGGTGCAGGAGTTCATCAAGGAGGCGGACTCTGCCGACATCCGCGCGCTCGTCATCGGCGAGAAGGTGGTGGCGGCGATGAAGCGGCAGGGACCGCCGGGCGACTTCCGCTCCAATCTGCATCGTGGCGGCGCGGGCGAGAAGGTGCGCATCACCCCGCAGGAGCGCGCGGTGGCGGTGAAGGCCGCGCGCACGCTCGGCCTCAATGTCTGCGGCGTGGACATGCTGCGTTCGAAGCATGGGCCGCTGGTGGTGGAGGTCAATTCCTCGCCCGGCATCGAGGGGCTGGAGCAGGCGACGGAAGTGGACGTGGCCGGGCTGATCATCGAGTTCCTGGAGCGCCACGCGCCGCACGGCAATACGCGCACCAAGGGCAAAGGGTAGGCTTCTCGCGCTCAGGGCTTCGGGCTTGGCTCGTCCGTCTTGACCGGCGGCTCGGCGCCGCTCTCGGGCGCTTCACTGGCAAGCGCGGGAAAGCCCGCGCGCAAATAAGCGACGATCTGCCAAATCTGCTCACGGCTCAGCTCGGTCTTGAACGCCGGCATGGCGGTGTTGAACTGCTTGCCGCCCTCGTCGATGCTCCACAGCAAATATTGGTCGCCGGCGATCGGCTGCTGCACGAGATAGGCCAGCAGCGCCGGCGATGGGTTGAGGTCGGGGGCGAGATCGCCATTGCCGAGTCCGGTTGCGCCATGGCAGCGCGCGCAATGGGCGGCATAGAGGGGACCGCCCGCGGCAATGGCGGCGATGGTGAAGCCGACGGTATTTTCGGCCTCGAGATATTGTTCAGGAACTTGCTTGTTCATAAAGGCCCAGGAGCGCGCCATGCGCTGGCGCTGCGCCGGCGCCATGTTCTTCAAGTTCCAGCCGGCGGGCGGCGCCTGCCAAACATTGGCGCCCCAATCGGGATGCTCGTCTTGCGCCGGCGGCTTGTCTTGCGCGCCGGCCCCCGAGGCGAGCGGCCAGAGCATCGCCGCCAGGATCGAGCCCCAGACAAAAATGCGGGTCACGGCGCGGCGCGTCATTTCTCGGACGCGAGGCTGTTGATATAGGCGATGATCATATCGATCTCATGATCGGAAAAAACGAAGGTCGGCATTTCGTCATGCGGCCGCGCGATGCCACGCGACAATGGCTCGCGCAGAGCGAGGATGGGATAGCCCCGTTGCAGATCGCGGAAGGCGGGCGCTCTTTTGTTGGGGCTCTCGCCTTGCGCACCGATGGCGTGGCACGAGGCGCAATGCTCTTGCGCAAGCGCCTCGCCGTCGTGGATCAGCGTATCGGTTTCCGCCGTCGAGGCGGGCTCGGCGCCCAGGCGTTGCAAACCGTCTCTCGCCCCGACCAGCGAAGCGTCAAGCGCGAGCGCCTGACGAAAATCGTCAATGGCCTCCTTTTTCTGACCCTTGGCTTCGTAGACATAGCCGCGATTGTTGTAGGCAAGCGCATAACTCGGATTGAGTTCGATCGCCGCCGCGTAGTCGGCCAGGGCGAGGTCAAACTCACCCTTCTGCTTGTGGGCGAGGCCACGATTGTTCAGCGCGATGACGCCGCGGGGCGCAAGCTTCAGTGCCGCGGTGAAATCGGCGATGGCGTGGTCGAAATCGCCCTTGACCAGATAGGCGTAGCCGCGGCTGACGAAGGCCGCGGGATAGGCTGGCTTCACGCGAATGGTGTCGGTGTAATCGGCGATGGCCCCGCCGAAATCGCCCTTGGCCAGCTCGGATTCGCCGCGGCCGGCAAAGGCGACCGCGTAGTCCGGATTGAGCTTGATGGCCGCGGTGAAATCGGCGATGGCCTCGTCGTGCTTACCGATCGCGGCGTAGGCGCTGCCGCGGTCTTTATAGGCGCGCGCGGCATCCTCAGGCGGCAGGCCGTGACTCTCGATGACCGAGGTGCAGGCCGCGATGCGGAGCTGCGCCGTCTCCCCCTCCGTGCAGTCGTCTAGAGCATCGGCGAGGGCCGCGCTCGCTATCAGCGAAAATGCGAGGCAAAGAACGGCAATTCTCACAATGATCCTCCCTCGAGCCCCAATATCCGCGAGCCTTGTGAGGACCTTAGCCTCGCGCGGTGCGACCCCGCTTGCGCCAGATCAAGACCGACGAGGGGCCTCATGTTGGAGTTAGCGCCGCGGGTATAGGGGCGGCCGTCTTCAATGCCCTTGCGAGATGCAACCATCGTAATTCATCTGGCACTGACCCTCGCAGCCCGACATGCCGTCGCATCCGGTCATGCATTGATTGTAATTATACATGCAGGCGTCGGCGTGGCCGTCCGCGAGCCGAACCGGGCTTTGCCGGGCCGTGTCCTGCGCGAAGGCGGATGACAGGGCAACGCCCAAAGCGATTGAAATTATGCCCAAATATAATGCGGCCAGTCTCATCAAAATCTCCCCTCGGTCCATTCCCGCCCCGACGCGACGGGGGCGTGGAGCGATTAGATAGCGGCATCGATTGGGCCGGAATGATGGCCAGATTCCCCGGCATCCGGCCTCGGCGAGACGCGACGCCGGCGGCAATTGACGGGGGAAACGCGGGCAGGCTCAATGCCCGCGGAAAGGGCCTGGCCATGCTTCGCTCTCACCTCGCAGCCTTGCTTGGCCTCGGGCTCATTGCCGGGCTCAGCCCCGCTTGGGCCCAGGAGCAGGTGCCGCAATGCTGGACACCGGAAGCGCTTGCCGGCACCAAGGCCGAGATCGCTCCCAGCCGCGCGCGGCACCCCTTCGACCTTACACCGCTCAAGGCGGTCACGCTGCCGGCGGCCTCCCCCACCGCGCCGGAATTGCGCGGCTCGATCCGCAGCGTCGCCCTGCCCGAGGGGGAAAAGCTGATCGCCCTGACCTTCGATCTGTGCGAGACGAGTGGCGATGTGGCCGGCTATGACGGCCGCATCGTCGATCTGCTGCGGGCGCAGGGCGTGAAGGCCACCTTCTTCGCCGGCGGCAAATGGATGGAGACGCATCGGGAACGCGCGCAGCAGCTGATCGGCGACCCCCTGTTCGAGGTGGGCAGCCACGGGCTCACCCATCTCGATTTGAGTCGCGTGAATGACGAGACGCTGACGCGAGAAATCACCCTCACCGAAGCGGCCTTCGCGCGCGCTCGCGATGCGCTGGCGGCAAAGCAATGCGCGGTGGGCGCGGCCGAAGCCCCCGTCGCTCCACCCGTCCGCATGGCGGTGATGCGCTTTCCCTATGGCCGTTGCGATGCCAAATCGCTCGCCGCGGTCGCCGATGCCGGGCTGCTCGCCATCCAATGGGACCTCGTCACCGGCGATCCCGATCCGCATGAGGGCGCCAAGGCCATCGCCGCCCGGATCCTGACGCGCGTCCACCCAGGCGCCATCATCGTGGCGCATGCCAATGGCCGCGGCTGGCACACGGCGGAGGCGCTGGCGCTCGCCATCCCCAAGCTCAAGGAGCAGGGCTACCGCTTCGTCACCGTGAGCGAGCTGATCGCGGCCGGGAAGCCGGTGATCGCGTCGATCTGCTATGAGAACACACCCGGCGATGCGAAGCGTATCGCCCGTTCCTCTGCGAAGCCCGGCAGCCATGACCTCCTCTCCATTTTCGACGGTCCCCATTGAGCTTGCGCCGGGGCCGTTCGGGCGTGCGCGGCTCATGCCGTTTCCGCCAAGCGCCGGCCCGCGCCTGGCCGCGGCCATCGTGGCGATGCCGCCCTGGTCGGTGATGGCCTACCCGGCGGAGCGGCTCGCCAAATTCCTGGCCACGGCGGACGGCGGTGCCCTCCGGCATCTCGTCGAGGTGGACGGGCAGGAAGCAGGCTTGGTGTCGGTGCGGGACCCCTGGCTCAAGGGACCGTATCTCGAGCTGCTGGCACTCTTGCCGCCGTTTCAGAGTCGGGGACTTGGCCGCGCCATCCTCGCCTGGCTCGAGCGTGAGGCTGTTGCCGGCGGCGCGCGCAATCTCTGGGTCTGCGCCTCGTCCTTCAACGACCGCGCCTTGCGCTTCTACGAGCGGCATGGCTTTGCCCGCGCGGCAATCCTGCCGGGTCTCGTCGCCGACGGCTATGACGAGATCCTGCTGCGCAAATTTCCCCTTTAAGAGGAGCGCTTCGTCATTGGCCGTGCGGAGCGGCGGAGGTGGAGTTGTCGGGCGCCGCGGAATCGGAAGGGGGCGCGGCGCCGGGACCTGAGGCGTCGGTGTCAGCGTCGGGATCAATATCGGGCAAATCCTCGTCAACCGCATCGGGCGAGGAGTCGACGAAGATGACCCCGCCCTCGATGGACACTTCCTCGCTGCCCTTGAGGTCGTACTCTTCGCCGTTCTCGAGCTTGACCTTGCAACCGTCGGCGCAGGCGGCGTCGACCTCTTGGTCCGGCGCTACCGTGAGCTCCTTGGAGTCGCTGCCGACCGTCACGGTGATGGTGTGCGCCTGGGGATCGGAATTGGAGATGCTCAACGCCTCGGCCGGCGAGACCGCAACGAGGCTCGATAGCCCAAGACACAGCCCGGCGAGGCTTACCACCTTCATTTGTCGCGTCCCTCCCGCCGCTCGGGATGCACCCCCGCCCGCGGCCCTTCTTTTCAACCCGTCAGACTAGCCGCTCCTAGCCCAGGAGCGCGCCGAGATTTTGTTGGCCGGGGGGCCAAACTGTGAGTCCCACCCGGTTTTCCGGACCTTATGCACAGGAGCGAATGGGTGCCACTTGTACGATTGTGGCGGCGCCCGGCAACAGTCTCCCCGGCCCGTTCTGGGTTTTCAAGGACAATTGCGTTGAGGGAACCGCGGTGTCCCCTTCGGCGTTTTGGACGTCAGCTGCAATGCACGCGATTTGTGCGCTGCAACATAGAAAGGGCTTGGCAGCAGGGCGAGGCCGTTCGTACACTTCCTCCCCTTAGGCCGCCAAGGCACCCTCCAATCGGGAAGGAGGCTTCCGATGGAATACACGGGCATGGTGACCGCCATCGTGGCGATGATCTCGTTTGGCTTTGTCGCTGCCATCATCCTCGGGATGATCTAGGGCAGCCCGCGCATAAGCGCCCCGACCACGACGCATAGACCCCGATCCAGCTTCTTGACCTCGCAGCTTTGGCGAGGTCCCGCCGCTATTCCGCCGCGGTTGCCACTTTGGGGTCGTAATTGAGGATGGGGCCGAGCCAGCGCTCGGCCTCCTCCTGGCTCCAGCCTTTGCGCGCGGCATAGTCGGCGACCTGGTCGCGGCCGATCTTGCCGACGCCGAAAAAGCGGCTCTCGGGGTGAGAGAAATACAGCCCCGACACGGCGGCGGCGGGCCACATGGCGCAGAACTCGGTGAGCTTGAGCCCGGTCGCCTGCTCGGCATCGAGGAGGCGGAACAGCGTGCGCTTCTCGGTGTGGTCGGGCTGCGCCGGATAGCCGGGCGCCGGCCGGATGCCGCGATAGGCTTCGGCGATCAGCTCCTCATTGCTGAGGCGCTCGTCGGGCGCATAGGCCCACAGATCCTTACGCACCCGCGCATGCAACGCTTCGGCGAAGGCCTCGGCGAGCCGGTCGGCGAGCGCCTTGACCATGATCTTGGAGTAGTCGTCATTGGCGCGCTCGAAGCGCCGCGCCACATCCTCCTCGCCGATCCCCGCGGTCACGGCGAAGGCCCCGATATAGTCGGCAAGCCCCGACTCCTTCGGCGCGACGAAGTCGGCGAGCGCGAGATTGGCGCGGGAGCCGTCGCGGGCCATTTGCTGGCGGAGCGTATGCAGCGTGGCCATGAGCCGGTCGCGGCGCTCGTCGGCATAGAGCTCGATATCGTCGCCCACGCTGTTGGCAGGCCAGAAGCCGACGACGGCATTGGCGGCGAGCCATTTCTCGGCGATGAGCTGCTTCAGCATGGCTTGGGCGTCGGCAAAGAGGTGCCGCGCGGCCTCGCCATACTTGTCGTCGTCGAGAATGCGGGGGAACGCGCCCTTCAGCTCCCAGGCCTGGAAGAAGGGCGTCCAGTCGATATAGCGGGCCAGCTCGGCGAGATCGTAGGCCTTGAAGGCGCGAGTACCGAGGAAGGCGGGCTTGGGCGGCACATAATCCGACCAGTCGAGCTTGAGCCGGTTGGCGCGCGCCTGGGCGAGCGTAGCACGGACTTTCTCCGCCTGGCCGCGGGCATGGGATTCGGCGAGCCGCACATAGTCCTCGCGGACCTTGGCGATGGTGCGCGGGCGCTCCTCCGCCGACATCAGGCTCGACACCACGCCCACGGCGCGGCTCGCGTCGGTGACATAGACCGCCTGGCTGCGCTTGTAGTTCGGGCTGATCTTGACCGCGGTATGCACCCGGCTCGTGGTGGCGCCGCCGATGAGCAGCGGCAGGTCGAAGCCTTCGCGTTCCATCTCGGCCGCCACATGGCACATCTCGTCGAGCGAGGGCGTGATCAGGCCGGACAGGCCGATGATGTCGATGTTCTTCTCACGCGCGGTGTCGAGGATCTTTTGCGCCGGGACCATGACGCCCAAATCGATGACCTCGTAATTGTTGCATTGGAGCACGACGCCGACGATGTTCTTGCCGATGTCGTGCACGTCGCCCTTGACCGTGGCGAGCAGGATGCGCCCGGCAGGCTCACCTTGGGCAAGCCCCTGCTCCTCCTTTTCCTTCTCCATGAAGGGCATCAGATAAGCGACCGCCTGCTTCATCACCCGCGCCGACTTCACCACCTGCGGCAGGAACATCTTGCCGGCGCCGAACAGATCGCCGACCACGCTCATGCCGGCCATCAGCGGTCCCTCAATCACGTGCAGCGGGCGCGCGGCCTTGGCGCGGGCTTCCTCGGTGTCTTCATCGATGTAATTGGCGATGCCGTGCACGAGCGCATAGGTCAGGCGCTCCTCCACCGGCTTGTCGCGCCAGGCAAGATCTACCTCGCGCTTTTGGGCCCCCTCGCCGCGGTAGCGCTCCGCCGCTTCGAGTAGGCGATCGGTCGCATCTCGGCGGCGATTGAGGATCACGTCCTCGACGAGGGTGCGCAGCTCCGGATCGATGTCGTCATAGAGCGCGAGCTGGCCCGCATTGACGATGCCCATATCCATGCCGGCCTGGATGGCATGGTAGAGGAACACCGAATGCATGGCCTCGCGCACCCG
This sequence comes from uncultured Alphaproteobacteria bacterium, assembly GCA_963820115.1. Classification (GTDB taxonomy): domain Bacteria; phylum Pseudomonadota; class Alphaproteobacteria; order Rhizobiales; family Methyloligellaceae; genus Methyloceanibacter. Next base: position 1,093,041 of record CAWFYP010000002.1, on the reverse strand, counting down.
TTCATTGCCGCGGAAGGCGAAAGAGAGGTTGGACACGCCGCCCGACACATGCACGTAAGGCAATTCCGCCTTGATGCGGCGGGTGGCCTCGATGAACGCCCGCGCATAGTCGCTATGCTCCTCGATGCCGGTGGCGACGGCGAAGATATTGGGATCGAAGATGAGGTCCTCGGGCGGGAAGCCCGCTTGTTCGGTCAAGAGCTTATAGGCGCGTTGGCAGATTTCGAATTTGCGCTCGGCGGTCTCGGCCTGGCCCTGCTCGTCGAAGGCCATCACCACGACGGCGGCGCCATAGCGACGCACTTTGCGGGCGTGCTCCAGGAACGGCCCCTCGCCTTCCTTCATGCTGATGGAATTGACCACCGCTTTGCCCTGCACGCATTTGAGCCCGGCCTCGATCACCGACCATTTCGAGGAGTCGATCATGATGGGCACGCGGGCGATGTCGGGCTCGGCGGCGATGAGGTTGAGAAAGGTGGTCATGGCCGCTTCGGAGTCGAGCATGCCCTCGTCCATATTGACGTCGAGCATGTTGGCGCCGCTTTCGACCTGCTGACGCGCGACCTCGAGCGCGGCGGCGTAGTCGTTCGCCTCGATCAGCTTGCGGAAGCGGGCGGAGCCGGTGACGTTGGTCCGCTCGCCCACCATGACGAAATCTTGCGCCGCGTTGGTCAATTCAGGCTCACCCATGGACGAAGGGCTCGAGGCCCGAGAGGCGGAGCTTGTGCTCGACCTCCGGCACCTGCCGCGGCTTATATTTCGACACCGCGAGCTCGATGGCGCGGATGTGCTCGGGCGTGGTGCCGCAACAGCCGCCGACGATGTTGATCAGTCCGGCGCTTGCCCATTCCTCGAGCAGGCCCGCCATGTGCTCGGGCGTCTCGTCATATTCGCCCATGGCATTCGGCAGCCCGGCATTGGGATAGACGCTGATCAGCGTATCGGCGACGGCGGCAAGGTCGGCCACGGACGGCCTGAGCTGCTCGGCGCCGAAGGAGCAATTGAGCCCGACCGAGAAGGGCCGCAGATGCTTGAGCGAGTACCAGAAGGCCTCCGGCGTCTGGCCGGAGAGGTTGCGCCCGGAAAGATCGGTGATGGTGTCGGACAGCATGATCGGCAGCACGACGCCAAGCTCATCGAACACCTGCTCCACGGCAAAACCCGCGGCCTTGGCATTCAACGTGTCGAAGATCGTCTCGATAAGGATCGCGTCCACCTCGCCCTCGATCAGCCCGCGTGCTTGGGTGGCGTATGCCTCAACCAGAGAAATCGAAACTGACATTGCGGAAGCCTGGATTGTTTACGTCGGGCGAAAGCGAGGCGGTGCGGTTGGTGGGGCCGATGGCGCCGGCGACGAAGCGGGGCTTATCCAATGTCTTCGCCGTCCAGGCACCGGCCGCCTCGCGAGCGAGCTTGGCCGCCGCCAGGTTCATCTCATAGGCGATGTCTTCGAGCCCGTAGTCGCTTTGGCTGATCGCCTGCGCGTTGAAGGTGTTGGTCTCGATAATGTCCGCGCCGGCGGCAAGATAGGCGTTGTGGATTTCGCCGATGATGCGGGGTTGCGTCAGCACCAGCAGATCGTTGTTGCCGCGGAGGTCGCTTGCATGCTCGCGGAAGCGCGCGCCGCGATAGGCCGCCTCGTCGAGACGATGGCGCTGGATCATGGTGCCCATGGCGCCGTCGAGGATGAGGATACGCTCCCTCGCTTCCCGCTTCAGCGCGGCGATACGCTCGTCGCGGGTCATTGCGCGGCCTCAATCTTGGCCGCGGCCGGCACCGGGCGCAAACCGAGCAGATGGCAGATGGCGTAGACGAGGTCGGCGCGGTTCAGCGTATAGAAATGGAACTCGGTGATGCCGCGATCGACCAAGCCCATCACCTGCTCGGCCGCCACCGCCGCCGCCACGAGGTGGCGCGTTTCGACGTCCTTCTCCAGGCCATCGAATCTATGACCGAGCCAGGGGGGCACGCTCGCGCCGGATCTCTTGGCGAAGCCCGCAACCTGCTGGAAATTGTGGATCGGGATCAGCCCAGGCACGATGGGGATGGTGATGCCGCGGTCGCGTACGCGATCGAGGAAGCGGAAGAACATCTCGTTGTCGAAGAAGAACTGGGTGATGGCGCTGGTCGCGCCGGCGTCGATCTTCGCTTTCAGAAAATCGATATCGGCCTCGACGCTCGGCGATTCGGGATGCTTCTCCGGATAGCAGGCGACGGAGATCTGGAACGGCGCCACATTCTTGATGCCCTTGACGAGATCGGCGGCGTTCACATAGCCGCCCGGTGTCGGCTCGTAGCGCGCGCCTACGCCCCCCGGCGGGTCGCCGCGCAGCGCCACGATATGACGTACGCCCAGCCGCCAATAGTCGCGGATCACCTCATCGACTTCTTCCTTGGTCGCGGCGACGCAGGTGAGATGGGCGGCGGGCTTGAGCTTCGTCTCCTTCAGAATGCGCGCGACGGTGGCGTGGGTGCGTTCGCGGGTGGAGCCCCCGGCGCCGTAGGTGACCGACACATATTTCGGATGCAGCGGCTCGAGCCGGCGGATGGAGCGCCACAGCGTCTCCTCCATCGCCGCCGTCTTCGGGGGGAAGAACTCGAACGAGACGTCGATGTCGCCGTCGCCGAGGAAGCGGCTCTTGCGTTCGGGAGCGTTGAGCATCACGCGGCGGCCTCCGCGGCGGCGCGCGGGCGCCTCACTTTGCGTTCCGCGGCACGCTTGGTGGCGAGCCAGAGCGAGACGGTGAGCTTCTCGGGGCTCACCCCCCTGCCCGGCGCCAGATCGCGGTGCTGCTTGAGGGCAAGCCCCGCCTCTTCGAGCCACGATTTGAGCTGACCGTTACCGAAACCGAGGCGGCGATGCGCCGATCGATCGCGCAAGAACTCAAGCTCGTGCGGCGCGAAATCCACCACCAGAAGCTTGCCGCCGGGCGCGAGCAGCCGCGCCGCCTCGGCGAGGGCGGCGGCGGGGTCGTCGAGAAAATGCAAGACCTGGTGCAGCACCACGGCGTCGGCCACGCCATCGGGCAGCGGCACATTGAACAGATCGCCATGGCGGGCTTGCGCCTGGGTGAGCCCCGCGCGTTCGAGCTTCATGCGCGCATAGGCGAGCATGTCATGATTGAGATCGAAGCCGAGCGCGCGTTCGGCGCGGGGGGCAAACAATTCGAGAATGCGCCCGGTGCCGGTGCCGAGATCGACCAGCAGCGCGAACGTCCCCTTGCCGAGGGCGTCGCTCATCGCGGCTTCCACCTGGTCCTCCGTCACATGCAGCGCACGGATTTGGTCCCAATCGCCGGCATGGGCTTTGAAATAGGCTTGCGCCGCTTCGGCGCGCGCCTTCTGCACCCCTTCAGCGCGGGCGCGGTCACGGGCGATCGTCAAATCGTCCGCGTCGAGACTGGCCACGATGGCGCGGGCGAGCGCGGCCTGGGAGCCTGTTTCGGCCAAACGAAAGAACACCCAGCTCCCCTCGCGGAAGCGCGTGATGAGGCCCGCTTCGGCCATCAGCTTCAGATGCCGGCTGATGCGGGGCTGGCTCTGCCTCAGGATCTGGGTCAGGTCCTTGACGTTGAGCTCGGCAAAAGCGAGCAGAGCGAGGATGCGCAAACGCGTGACCTCGCCGGCCGCGCGCAAGGCGCCCAAGGCTTGGGCGCGGGACAGGCCTGGAAGTGCGGGGCGATTTTCGGCATCACCTGACATAAAGATATGTTTATACGTTTTGGCGGATCCCGGCAAGCGAGCACTCGCCCTTGGGTTAAGCGCGGGCAAATTTCTTGTATTTGATGCGCTTGGGGATCACCGAATCCTCGCCCAGGCGCCGCTTCTTATCCTCCTCATAATCGGCGAAATTGCCCTCGAACCATTCGACATGGCTGTCGCCCTCGAAGGACAGGATGTGGGTGGCGATGCGGTCGAGGAAGAAGCGATCGTGGCTGATGATCACGGCGCAGCCTGGGAAGTCCTCGAGCGCGGCTTCGAGCGAGGACAGCGTCTCCACGTCGAGATCGTTGGTCGGCTCGTCGAGCAGGATCAGGTTGGCGCCCGATTTCAGCATTTTGGCCAGGTGCACGCGATTGCGCTCGCCGCCGGAGAGCTGCCCCACTTTCTTCTGCTGGTCCGACCCCCTGAAGTTGAACCAGCCGACATAGGCGCGGGACGGCACCTCGCGGGTGCCGAGCTTGATCACGTCGTTGCCGTCCGAAATCTCCTCGAACACGGTCTTCTTGCCGTCGAGGGCGTCGCGCGACTGGTCGACATAACCGAGCTTCACCGTATCGCCCACGCGGATGGTGCCATGATCGGGCTTCTCCTGATTCACAATCATGCGGAACAGCGTGGTCTTGCCGGCGCCGTTCGGGCCGATCACGCCGACGATGCCGCCCCGCGGCAGCTTGAAGGAGAGATGGTCGATGAGGAGGGTGTCGCCAAAGCCCTTCTCCAAACCGTCCGCCTCGATGACCATGTCGCCGAGGCGTGGCCCGGGCGGGATGGTGATCTCGGCCTTGCCCTGCTTGTCGCGGCCGGCTTCCGCCACGAGCTCGTCATAGGCGCGGATACGCGCCTTCGATTTCGCCTGACGCGCCTTGGGGCTCGCCCGGATCCAATCGAGCTCGCGGGCGAGCGTGCGCTCTTTGGCCTCGTCCTGCTTGCCTTCCACCTCCAGGCGCTTGTGCTTCTGCTCGAGCCAGGAGGAATAGCTGCCGTGATAGGGAATGCCCGCCCCGCGCTCGAGCTCGAGCGTCCATTCGGTGATGTTGTCGAGGAAGTAGCGGTCATGGGTGACCATGACCACGGTGCCGGGATAGTCGCGCAGATGATGCTCGAGCCAGGCGACGCTTTCGGCATCGAGATGGTTGGTGGGCTCGTCGAGGAGCAGAATATCGGGTTTGGCGAGCAGGAGCTTGCACAGCGCTACGCGGCGCCTCTCGCCGCCGGACAGCGTCTTCACCGCGGCGTCTCCGGGGGGACAGCGGAGCGCGTCCATGGCCTGCTCCACTTGCGCGTCGAGGTCCCACAGCCCTTGCGCGTCGATCTCGTCCTGGAGGGTAGACATCTCGTCCGCCGTCTCGTCGGAATAATTGAGCGCGAGCTCGTTGTATCGGTCGAGCTTGGCCTTCTTCTCCGCCACGCCTTCCATCACATTGCCGAGCACGTCCTTGTTCTCGTCGAGGCGCGGCTCCTGCGGCAGGAAGCCCACGCTCACGCCGTCCGCGGCCCAGGCTTCGCCCAGAAACTCGGTCTCCTCGCCGCTCATGATGCGCAGAAGGGTGGACTTTCCGGCGCCGTTCAAACCCACCACGCCGATCTTGGCGCCGGGCAGGAAGGCAAGGGTGATGTCCTTCAGGACCTGCTTGCCGCCGGCATAGGTCTTGGACAGCTTGTTCATGACATAGACATATTGGGGCGTGGCCATGGGCGCTGCCGGAGCTCCTCGGGAATTGCCGATGCGGGAAAGCGAGCTCGCTTCTAGCCAATCGGCGCGCGGGACTCAACCGCCACGAAATAGCTGCGGCAGGCGCTCTTTGATGTGCGCGGCAAGTGCGGCGAGCGGGCTCGCGGCGATCGGCTCGATTTCCGACAGCGCTCGGGCGAAGCTCTCCGGGTCAAGCGCGGCAATGGGCAGGACGCGGCACCAATTATGGCCAATGAGGAAGTCCCGATAGGCCAACTCCTCCGCGGTGAAGCGATGGGCGGCGGGCGCCACGCCTACCACCGGCAGCCGCGCGGACACGGCTTCGGAGATCATGGTGCTCGAATCCTCGGTGGCGAGGATCACCTCGGCGGCGGCGAAGATCTGCGGCAGCGTGCCGGGGCCCGCGGTGCGGAAGTCGACAAAGCGCGCGACCACGCTTTCATCTTGGGCGAGCGCGGCGAGCCGGTCGGCCACGTAGGGCGGCGTGCGCCTGGAGGTGGAAACGAGCCAACGGATACCCCAGTCCTTCGCCACCCTGCGCACGAAATCGAGCAGGCGTTCCCATTCGGCGCGGCGATAGCGGAATGGGCCGGCATTGCCGCCGATGAGAAGGCCGGCGACGCGCGGGTGGCGCGCCGGACCGTAGCGCGGCACCTTGACCGGGCGGCCCAGCGCATCGGGATCGATGGCCGAGGGCTTCAGCACGACGAGATGGCGCGGGCTTCCGGCATCGCGGTCATAGGAGGAAATGACGAGGCCGAAATTCTCCGGGCCTAGGTCGCGCAGCAAGGAGCCGCAATAGATATTGGGCACGCCCAGGAAGCGCGACACGCAAATATTCGGCATCAGCGTCTCGCCGCCGGCCGAGATGACGAGATCGGCTTTGGGCAGCGCATAGGCGTCGATGCGATAGGCCATGCGCAGCATACGCGGCGGAAAAAAATTCTCGCTGGCGATGCGCCGGCGCAGCCAGCGCGTCGGCACGATCCAGCGTCGCATGACGGGCACTCGGGTGACCTCGACCGGGCGCAGGCGCGCAATCGCGGCAATGACCCCTTGCGCGAGGTGGTAGTGTCCGGGACGCGTGTCGGCCAGGAAGATGAGCTTGAGCGGCGTCACGGTCCAACAGGGTTAGCGGCAGGGGCTTTATTTCGTCCGCGTCATAGCGCACCCTTGCGCCAGGCTTCAAAGCGAAGTTTCTCGTCTCAGGCCGCGAAGCCAAGGAAAATGGCGGTTCCACTGCCCGGAGGAGCGGGGTTTGGGAGAGCAAAAGACGCAGCAAGGGGCTGATTTTATTCTCATGGCCATGGTGGCGATGGCCGCGGCCGACGGCAAGCTCGACGACCAGGAGATCGGGCTGATCCAGCAAGTTTATCGCGACCAATCGGGCCGGTCGCTCACGCCGGAGGACATCAGGGCAGTCGAAGAGGCAAATATGCGCGACGGCGGGCTGCTGCCCATGCTCGCCGCCGCCGCCGCCAGTCTCGACATGGAGACCAAAGAGGAGATCATCCGGGCGTCCTATCTCGTGCTGCTCGCCGATGACCGCATCGCCGGAGAAGAGCGCAAGAAGCTGCAGGACATCGCCGCCGCACTCAGAGTTCCGGAGATCCATTTCGGCGCGATCCTCGAGGACCTCGCCATTTGGCTCGCGGGGCAGAAGGCGTAGTTTTTGGTCACGATGATCGTCTCACATAGACACAAATTCATCTTCCTCAAGACCAAGAAGACGGCGGGTACGAGCATCGAGCTCGCGCTCTCCAGGCTGTGCGGTCCCGACGACATCATCACGCCGCTCACGGCCAATGACGAGGCGCTGCGCGCCGGCGGAAGGGCGGCGCAGAACTGGCGGCTGCATGGCTGGTGGAACAGTCCGCGGCCGCTGTGGCAACGCCGCTTCCGCAAATTCACCGCCGCGGATTACGGCTTCTACAATCACATGCCGGCGGAAGAGGCGCGCGCGCTGCTCGACGACGACCGGGCGTGGCGCAGCTATTTCAAATTCGCCTTCGAGCGCAACCCCTGGGACCGTCAGGTCTCGTTCTATCACCACCGCTTTCGCCGGGAGACGACGAAGCCTCCCTTCCCCGACTTTATCCATCGGGATCGCCACGCGCGTCTCGACAATTACGAGATCTATTCGATCGGCGGCGACGTCGCGGTCGATTTCGTCGGCCGCTTCGAGAGCCTCACCAGCGATCTCGCTCACGCGCTCGGCCAGGTCGGGCTCACGCTCGAGGTGGAGCTGCCGCGGGCGAAAACCACGACGGGGAGGAACGCCGCGCCCTATCAAGACTATTATGACGCCGACACGCGCGACATCGTCGGCCGCTGGTACGAGCGGGAGATCAGGCTCCTGGATTACAGCTTCTGAAGCCGCGCCATGATCGTCAGCCACGAGCATAAATTCATCTTCCTCAAGACCAAGAAGACCGCGGGTACGGCGATTGAGGCCGCGCTGTCGGAGCTGTGCGGGCCGTCCGACGTGATCACCCCCTATCGGGAGGAGAGCGAGCAGGAGCGCAAAGGGCGGAGCCCGCAGAATTTCCACATCGAGCATCCCTTGAAGCCGAAGCGCCCGCTGTGGCGGAAGCTGCTTGGGCGCCCGGAGCGTTATTATCACCCCAGCGTCGGCTTCTACGAGCACATGCCGGCTTCGCTGGTGCGCGCCTATGTCGGCGAAGAGGTGTGGCGAAGCTATTACAAATTCGCCTTCGACCGCAATCCGTGGGACCGCCAGGTTTCATGGTACTTCTACAAGACGAAGTCGAAGCGCGTGCGGCCGAGCTTCGAGCAATTTATGGGCAACCGCCGCCGCGCTCACGTGGACAATTATGAAATCTATACCGAAGGCGGCACGCTCGCGGTCGACTTCCTTGGCCGTTACGAGCGCTTAGACGCGGATCTGAACCAGGTGCTCGACGCGGTCGGGCTCAAGCGCAAGCTCGAAGTGCCGCATACCAATGTCAACCCCGCGCGCGACGCACGCACGCGTGACGCGCGCGACTATCGCAAGCTCTATAGCGACACCACGCGCGAGTTAGTGGCAAACTGGTACGCGCCGGAGATCAAGCTCTTGGACTACGAGTTTTGACTTTTGGCGCTCGGGCGCGTGGCTCAGCCTTAGCTGTCCCTCCGCGGTGCTTCACCGCGAACTCCTCCTCCGGAGAGTAGACCAGCGTCTTCCGCCCATGGGCCGCGAAATAGAGGATGGCCAGCGCGTACCAGATCGCCACGCCGATGACGCCTGTGCGGTAGACCGGATCGGCGAGCTGGAAGCCGATGGTAACGAGCGCGATGATCACCGTGAGCACGGCACCCACGACCCCGAACGGGCTGCGATAGGGGCGTTCGATCTTGGGGAAGCGGCGGCGGAGCTGGAGGAAGGTGAGCCCCTGCAGCAAATAGGAGAACATCGCCCCGAACACGGCCATGTTGAGGAGCACGCCGCCAATGAATGACCCTGCCGCCACGCCACCCATGGCGAACCACACGGTGAGCATCACCGCGAGCCCGGCCACGCCGCCAGCGACCAGGGCGACGTTGGGCGTCTTATGCGTGCCGTGGGTTACCGACAGGAAATGGGGGAAGTAGCCCGCCCGCGACAGCGAGTAGATCTGCCGGCCATAGCCGAAGATGATCGAGTGGAAGCTCGCGACCAGCCCGATGACGGCGAGCCAGGCCAGCGCCTTGGCCGCATTCGTGCCGAAAATCACGCGGAAGCCGTCGAGGATCGGCTCGCCTGACGTGCCGAGGGCGAAGGCGCCGTGGACCGTCGTGGTCAGGCCGGCGGCGTCGGTCACTTCGCGTTCGATCGGGATCGACGGGTTGAAGAGGAGAACCAGGAAGCCAAGACCGATCAGCGTAAACATGCCGAGCATGATCCCCTTGGGCATGTCGCGGCGCGGGTCGGCCGACTCTTCGGCCGCCAGCGGCAGCTGCTCGATGGCGAGGAACAGCCACACGGCAAAGGGCAGCGAAGCCAGGATGCCGTGGATGCCGAAGGGCAAGAAGGGCCCATGGCCATCCGGCAGCTCCACGGCCAATCCGGTCGACGGATCGGCGCCGATATTCATCGCGTATTTGCTGAAGTCGAAGAACGGAATGGCGCAGACGAAAAACACGAGGAGGACGCCGATCGCGAGCAGCGTCGCGACGATGGTGACCATGAAGGACAGCTCCACGCCCCGCGCGTTCAGTCCGACGAATATGACGTAACCGAGGATCCACCACAGAGGTTGGAACGCCGAGGGCGATTCAAAAATCGCCGTGAGATAGGTGCCGATGAAATAGACGATCACCGCCGGGGTGAGCACGTATTCGATGTTCTCGGCGACGCCGGTGATGAAGCCGCCCCACGGTCCGAAGGCCGTGCGCGCAAAGGAATAGGCGCCGCCGGTATGCGGCAGCGCCGGGCTCATCTCGGCGATGGAGTTGGTCAGGCCGAGATACATGATCGTGATGACGATGGTGCCGACGAACATGCCGCCCCAACCGCCCACGGTGAAGCCCAGGTTCCAACCCGAGAACTCCCCGGAAATGACCGCGCCGACGCCGAGGGCCCAGAGCGACAGGACGCCGGCATGGCGCCTGAGCTCGCGGTCCTCGAAATAGTCCTTGCTGGGAACGTGATAGGAAACCCCGCCTTCGTGTCGCTTCTTGACCATTTTCCGATCCCCCACGTTGTCCGCGGCGAGCTCCAAAGTTGGGTGGTGGGCCCGGGAGGGCTCGAACCTCCAACCAGACGGTTATGAGCCGCCGGCTCTAACCAGTTGAGCTACGGGCCCGTCTTTCCATCCCCACAATTCCGCCTCATAGCAGAGTTCGTCTTCCTTCGCGAACAGATCGGGGCTGTTGCTCCCGGCCCTCCCCCCGCGCCACCGGTCGAGGCGCGTCACAGCGGATGGACTCCATGCGTTTGAAATCGGCTCGTTTCCTCGTGGTCTGCCTCACCCTCCTGGCCGGCGTAAATGCCCCGCTCCCCGCCTCAGCCGACGAGGGCCCGAAGCGGAGCCTCTCGCTTTCCGCCACCGGGGCGGTGCAAACGGCGCCCGACCAAGTCACCATCACCACGGGCGTCACCAGCGAGGCCGGCACCGCGCGCGAGGCGCTCGACAAGAACACCGCCGCCATGACCCGCATGGTCGAGGCGCTAAAGGCCGACGGCATCGAGGCCAAGGATATCCAGACGATGAATTTCTCGGTGCAACCGATCTACGAGGCGCGGAAAGAAGGACAGGCGCAGCGCATCGTCGGCTATCGCGCGACCAATTCGGTGCGCCTCGTCCTGCATGACATTGCCAAACTCGGCGCCGTGCTCGACGAGGTGGTGAGCCTCGGCGCCAACGACATCGGCGCCATCGAGTTCGGCGTCGCCGAGCCTGAGGCCCGCAAGGATGAGGCGCGCAAGGCGGCCATGGCGAAGGCCATCGCCAATGCCAAGCTCTATGCCGAGGCGGCGGGCGTCGAGCTCGGGCCGGTGCTCAGCATCAACGAGGAGGAAAGCATCTTCCAGCCCCGCTACGCGGCGCCGTCGGCCATGGAGGCGTCGAAGGCGGTGCCGATCGAAGCCGGCACCACCACCATCGAGGTGAAGGTCCATGTCAGTTGGCAACTGAAATAGTGGCAACATATCAAGCAACTAAGCATAAACCACGCAGGCGACCGGCGCTCTTGGCACGCTGTCGCCCCGCTAGTTTGGAGCAGCGGCCGGCACGCGCTCCAGGCTGATCCAGATCAAGGCCGAACGGCCGCCCGCTTTGATAGTTGATTGGCAATGACCATCCTCCGCGCCGAACGTCGCGACGGCGACGACCGCCACGCCCGCGACCGGGCGATCATGGTGGCGCGGCACTTAAGTGCCCGCGGCATCGCCGACCCGCTCGTGCTCAAGGCCATGGGCGAGGTGCCGCGCGAGGCCTTCGTGCCGGAGCGGCTCGCCGAGTTTGCCTATGAGGACGGCGCGCTACCGATCGAGGCGGGCCAGACCATTTCCCAGCCTTATATCGTCGCGCGCATGGTCGAACTCGCCCAACTCAGGCCCGGCGACAAGGTGCTTGAGGTTGGCGCGGGCTCGGGCTACGCCGCCGCCGTGATGAGCCGTATCGCCGACAAAGTTTATGCCATCGAGCGTCACGCCGAGCTTGCCGAGCTTGCCCGCGGGCGGCTCGCGCATCTCGGCTACAGCAATGCCGAGATCATCTGCGCCGACGGCACTCTGGGGCTCCCCGAGCAGGCCCCGTTCGACGCCATCATCGTCTCGGCCGGCGGACCGCAGGTGCCGGAGACCTTGAAGCGTCAGCTCGCCCTTCATGGACGGCTCGTCATCCCCGTCGGCACGGGCGCCTATCAGAGCCTCATCCGCCTTACCCGCGGCGCCGGCGACACTTTCGAGGAGGAGGATTTCGGCCCCGTCACCTTCGTGCCGCTGATCGGCGCCGAAGGCTGGCAGGAGCCCACCGCCAAGCAAGTGCCGGTCGATGCGAAAGAATTGGGCTTCGCCGCGGGGCTGCTCGTGCCGCCCAAGCGCGCGAAGTCGATCCAGACGACGGTCAGTCACCTCATCGCCGAACACGCCGAACCTTTCGGCGACCTCGACGCGCTGGCCCGCATGGCCGAGCGCTTCGCCGACCGCCGGGTGGTGCTGCTCGGCGAGGCGACCCACGGCACCGCCGAGTTCTATAATGCGCGGGCGGCAATCACGGCGCGGCTCGTCGAGCAGCACGGCTTCAACATCGTCGCGGTCGAGGCGGATTGGCCGGACGCCGCGGTCTACGATGCCTATATAAGAGGCTTGCCCAAGCCCCCGGTGCCGGCGCGCGTGTTCACGCGCTTCCCCACTTGGATGTGGCGCAACGCCCAAGTGGCGGCGCTGCTGCACCGGCTCAAGGCCATCAACGATCAGATTGCCGATCCCGACCGGAAATGCGGCTTCTACGGCCTCGACATCTATAGTCTCTCGGCGTCGATCGAGGCGGTGCTCGCTTATCTCGACCGCATCGACCCGGAAGCGGCGCGCACCGCGCGCGAGCGCTATGGCTGCCTCGCGCCCTGGCGCGCCGAGCCCGCCCGCTATGGCCGCATGGCGCTGTCGCGCGGTTTTGCCGTGTGCGAGCGCCCCGTGACCGACGCGCTGATGGCGCTCCTGCGCAAGCGGCTCGATTATCTCGTGCGCGACGGCGAGGCTTTCTTCGACGCCGAGCAGAATGCCCGCATCGTCGCGGCCGCTGAGCAATATTACCGCGTCATCTATTATGGCGACGCCGTGTCGTGGAATCTGCGCGACGAGCATATGTTCGAGACACTCGAGCGCCTGCTCGCCCATCGCGGACCCGGCGCCAAGGCGGTGGTGTGGGCGCACAACTCCCATATCGGCAATGCCGAGTTCACCGAGATGGGCCAGGTCCGCGGCGAGCACAATATCGGCCAGCTGGCGAAGAACCGCTTCGGCGAGGATTGCGCGCTAATCGGCTTCGGCACCGACCGCGGCACGGTCGCGGCGGCGTCGGACTGGGACGGGCCGATGGAGATCAAGCGGGTGCGCCCGGCGCGAGAGGATTCCTACGAAGGCCGCTCGCGCGACGCCGGGATCCCGGCCTTCTTCCTCGAGACCGGCCCGGGGCAAAAGGCACATATCCGCGAGGCGCTCGCCGAGCCCCTGCTCGAGCGCGCCATCGGCGTCATCTACCGCCCCGAGAGCGAGCTCCTGTCGCATTACTTCCAAGCGGAGCTGTCGCGGCAATTCGACGCCTGGGTGTGGTTCGAGGAGACCGAGGCGGTGGCGGCGCGGCCTTCGGCCCATCCGCACGGCCCGGACGAGACCTATCCCTTCGGGCTCTAGTCGCAGTTCATATCCTTGCCGTTTTGTAACGGTCTCCTCACCGGCCTTCGTGCTATGGGCGATGGGAAGGGTGAAGCGGGCTTGCGCGATGGCAAAGGGTTGGCTGACGCTTCTGCTTGTCGCGGCGCTGGCGGCCGGCGGCGGCTATTATTATTGGCAGCAGCGCGAGGGCGCGCCACTCGACATCCAGACCGTTAAGCTTACCCGCGGCGACGTGCGCCGCGTCGTCTCGACCACCGGCGCGGTCAATGCGCTCGTCACCGTGGATGTGGGCTCGCAGCTTTCGGGGAAGATCGGCGAACTCAATGTCGATTTCAGCTCGCCGGTCAAGCAGGGCCAGGTCCTCGCCCGTATCGAAGCCTCGACGTTTGAATCCGCGGTGCGCGAGCAGGAGGCGGGCGTCGCCATTGCCGAGGCCAACATCGCCCTGCAACAAGCCGGCGTGGAGCGGGCCGACGCCAATCTGCACAAGGCCGAGCTCGACCTGACCCGCGCCCAGCAACTCGTCGTCAAGGGCGCCGCTTCGCAATCCACCGTCGACGCCGCGCTTGCCGCCCAGCTGAGCGCCAAGGCCGACCTCGCAACCGCCAACGCGCAAGTCGACAATGCCAAGGCGACGCTGGCCCAGCGCCACGCCACGCTCGACGGCGCGCGCATCGATCTCGACCGCACCTATATCCGCTCACCCATCGACGGCGTCGTGATCGACCGGGCCGTAGAAACCGGACAAACCGTGGCGGCAAGCCTCTCGGCCCCGAAGCTGTTCACCATCGCCGAGGATCTGTCGCGGGTGCAGGTCCTGGCGCAGGTCGACGAGGCCGATATCGGCCAGGTGGTCGCCGGCAACCCGGTGAGTTTCACGGTCGATGCCTATCCCGACGCGAAGTTCGCCGGCAAGGTCGAGCAGATCAGGCTCGCGCCCATCACGCTGCAAAACGTCGTCACCTACACGGTGGTGATCGCCGCCGAAAATCAGCAAGGCCGGCTCCTACCCGGCATGACCGCCAATGTGGAGATCATCACCGGCGAGCATCCCGGAGTGGTGATCGTGCCGAACGAGGCGCTGCGCTTCCAGCCAGTGGGGCCGTCCGCCGCGCTCGTGCGGGACGGAAGCGAGACCGGGACGATCAAACCCAGCGCCGATGACCGCAGCGCGCGCCTGCTCGACCGGCTGAAGACAGGACTCGGCTTGAGCGAGGAGGAGCTGGCCAAGGTCCGGGCCGGGATCGAGGCGGAATTCGCCGCCATCAAGAATGCCGGGCCGCGGGGATCGGCGCCGACCGAGACCGACGCGCGCGAGCAGGCGCGCATGCGCATCGCCAAGGTGCTGCGGGTGGCGCTGACGGCGGAGCAATATCAAAAATACCAAGACATGCAGAAGCAGCGGCCGGCCGGACCGCGCAAGGCGACGCTATGGACCTATGAGGCGGGTGGACTCGTGCCGCATGAAGTGCGGCTTGGTCTCGCCGATCAGACCGGGACCGAGATCGAAGACGGCCTGCCCGAGGGCACGAGCGTGGTGGCGCGCGTGCGCGAGCAAACCCCGTGAGCCGGAGAGCCCAAAGCGCGCGCGCCGCGCCTGCAACAGCCGCCCCGCCGCCGCAGATCGCGGCCAGCGAACTCGTCAAGACCTATACGATGGGCGACAGCGTGATCGGCGCGCTGCAGGGCATCAGCGTCGAGGTCGCGCGCGGCCAATATCTCGCGGTGACCGGCGCCTCGGGCTCGGGCAAATCGACCTTCATGAATTTGATCGGCGCGCTCGACACCCCGACCAGCGGCTCGCTCAAAATCGAAGGACATGAGCTGGGCGGGCTCTCCTCCGATGCGCTCGCGCATTACCGCAACGACAAGATCGGCTTCGTGTTCCAGACCTTCAACCTGCTGGCGCGAACCAGCGCGGTTGACAATGTCGCGCTGCCGCTCCTCTACGCGCGGCGTGGCCACAAGGAGGCGCGCGCGAAGGCGCGCGAATGCCTCGCCAAGGTCGGGCTCGACCATCGCGAGCAGCATCAGCCGTCCGAGCTGTCCGGCGGCCAGCAACAGCGCGTGGCGATCGCGCGCGCTCTCGCCAACGATCCGCACATCATCCTGGCCGACGAGCCGACCGGCGCGCTCGACAGCCGCACCACCGAGGAGATCATCGGCCTGTTCGAGGAGCTGAACGCGGGCGGCATCACCGTGATCCTCGTCACTCACGAGCCCGACATCGCCAAGCGGGCGCATCGCCGCCTGCTGTTCCGCGACGGCAAAATCGTAGAGGACGTGACGCATTGAGCCTGTTCGACTCCTTCAAGGTCGCGCTCACCGCGCTCAAGCTCAACGCGATGCGGAGCTTCCTCGCGATGCTCGGGGTGATCATCGGCGTGGCCTCGGTGATCGTGATGGTGTCGGTGGCGACCGGCGCCGGCGAGGCCATCGAGGCGCGCATCAAGGCGCTCGGCACCAATCTGCTCGTGCTCCAACCCGGCTCGTTCACCTCGAGCGGCCGGCGGGCGGGCGAAGGCACGGCCATTCCGCTGTCGGAGCGCGATCTCGCCGAAATCCGCAGCAAGGTGCCGGGGATTTCGGCCGTGGCCGGCATGGTCAGCGGCTCGGCGCCGGTGATCGCCGGCAATGCCAATTGGACCACTTCCGTCGACGGCGTGAACGAGGACTATCTCGAGGTGCGCGACTGGCCGCTCACCGGGGGCCGCGCCTTCACCGCGGCCGAGATCCGCTCGGCGGCCAAGGTGGTGATCCTCGGCGCCACCGTGGCACACGAGCTATTCGGCGCGGGGCCGGCGGTCGGGCAGCAGATCCGCATCATGAACGTGCCCTTCACCGTGGTCGGGCTGCTCAGCCTGAAGGGCCAATCGGGCTGGGGCACCGATCAGGACGACACGGCGATCGTGCCGGTGACGACGGCGCGACGGCGGTTGTTCGGCAGCGACAAGACCGTGCCCGACAATCTCCGCTCGATCATGGTGGAGGTCGCCTCAGCCGAGGCGATGAGCGACGCGCAAAGCGAGATCGAGACGCTGATGCGGCAGCGGCGGCATGTGCGCGGCGACGCGCCGCCCGACTTTCAGGTGCGTAACATGGCCGAGTTCATCCGCACCCGCAGCGAGACACAGAGCATCCTCAGCGTGTTGCTGGGCGCCACCGCCGCCATCTCGCTGATCGTGGGCGGCATCGGCATCATGAACATCATGCTCGTCTCGGTGACCGAGCGCACCAAGGAGATCGGCCTGCGCATGGCGGTGGGCGCGCGGCGCCGCGACATCCTCAGTCAATTCCTGATCGAAGCGATAACGCTGTGCTTGACCGGCGGACTGATCGGGCTCGCCATCGGCGGCAGCGCGGCGCTCGCCATGTCGCTGTGGGGAGCGTGGCCGATCGCGCTGCAGCCGAAGCTCGTGCTGATCGCGATGCTGTCGGCAGGATTAGTCGGGGTGTTCTTCGGCTACTATCCCGCGCGGCGGGCGTCGCTCATGAATCCCATCGACGCGCTGCGTTACGAGTAAGCGCGGATCAGATCGCGCGCTCGATGGCGTTGCCCTCGCCGAGCACAACCACCGAAGGGCTGTAGTTGCGGGCTTCCTCGGCGGGAAGCTGGCAATAGGCGACGATGATGACCTTGTCGCCCTTCTGCACGAGCCGAGCCGCGGCGCCATTGACGGCGATCTCGCGCGAGCCACGTGCGGCCTCGATGGCATAGGTGGTGAAACGGCCGCCGGTGGCGAGGTTGAGCACGTCCACTTGCTCGTGGGGCAGGATGCCCGAGGCGTCGAGCAGGTCACGGTCGATGGCGATCGAGCCCTCATAATCGAGGTCGGCCCCGGTCACTGTCGCGCGGTGCAATTTCGCCTTCAGCATGGTGAGGTGCATGGTCGCCTCGTCGATCCCGGCAAGGCGCAAACACCGCGCCCGTCTGCCCCACGATATAGGTCAAGGCGCACTCTGGTGCAATGCAGCATAAGCGCCCAGGGCAGGCGCCCCGGCCAAATCGGCAAGCTCCGCCGGGCTATGATGGCGCCCTCGCGCGGGACGCCTCGTCCCCGCCAAAGCCTTGGGGATCAAAGCCATGTGGCCAGCACAGCTCGACCCGCTGATCGCGGTGGGCGTGGTCGCGGCAACCGCCACGACCGATTTCGTCTATGTGATGTTCACCAATGCCGTGGTGAAACGCCGCCGCCTGCCGGCCGCCAGCTGGAGCAGCATCTGGTACCTGCTCTCGTCCTTCGCGGTCATCAGCTACACCAGCCACTGGTTCTATGTGCTGTTCGCGGCCGTGGGTTCGTTCCTCGGCGCCTATGCCTCGATCAGCTATCTGCATGGGGCGAGCGCGAACCACTCCCCGCCGCCGGGTTCGGCGCCCCGGTGAGATGCGGCTGCCTTCGTCCCGGCCCAGGGACCGCCGCGCTTTAGCGAAAATTCGATGCATTTTCGTCCATGCATCCTCAACCTTCATAGAGAGGTCCTGTGGCACAGCTGGCAGCATAACTCCGGGGCGTTCGACACCTTACCGGGGGAGCTGCCAAAGGAGCTTCTGCCCATGTCTCACCGCACCATCAAGACTGCCGCACTCGCGCTCGCGCTCGCGCTTGCCGCCGGCGCGGCGCAAGCCGCCCATTACGGCCCGAGCTATCGCAGCGACGATCGCGCCTACCAGGGCCGCCAGCAAGGTTATGACGCCGTCGGCCGGCCCTACGGGCACCAGAACGACGAGATCCAGGCGCTGCAATATATGTTCCCGCAGACCTATGGCTGGCCGCGGGGCACCGAAAACCAGTTCTAAGTTTCGTACCACCCCTAGACTCGCTTGAGCGGCTCGTGCCCACAAGGCGCGGGCCGTTTTCCTTCTCCGCGCGCTTTCCCCTTCCGCATCGACGGGCGCGAGCCCCCGCGCTAGTCTCATGCATGAGCGACTGGACCCTCGGCAGCGCGAAGGCGCAACATCTCGCGCTCGAGGCCCATTGCGAGGCGGAAGGCTGCCGCCGCTTCTACCGCTTCGACCTCGACGGGTTGATCGACGAGGCGGGGCCTGAATTTCTCATCGACGACATTCCGCCGCTGACCTGCGCCGCGTGCAACGGTCCGCTCAAGATCGTGCTCGCCTCGATCCCGCCCGGATCGGAGGAGGCGTAGGGCCACGCTTGGCTAAGACCGCGATCACCTCTTCGTGCACAGGGGCGCGACTGTAACCGGGGTCACAGAGCGCCGCGCGGCCCGATGCTACGACGCGGGCTCAGGGCCGCTACGCCCACCCTCACCCCAAGGAGCATCAAGATGATCAGAGCCACCCTCATTTCCGCCGCTTCCGGCGCGCTTCTCATCGGCCTTGCCACCGTGGCGCTTGCCGCCGCCGGCCAGTTCGACAATATGTGTGCCGAGGGCCTCGCGCTCGGCAAGGAGATCAAGACGGATTGCGCGATCAACGCGACCCTCGACGGCAAGGTCTATTGCTTCGGCAGCGAGCAGGCCAAGACGGACTTCATGAAGGACCCCAAAGGCAATCTCGCCAAGGCGCAGGACTTCTATTCGAAGAAGAACCCGGGCTAAGTCCCGGGCTGTTTCAGGCGTAAGCTAGAAGGCCCTCCGTCTCCTCCACGGAGGGTCTTTTTTGTGCCCGGCCCCGGGCCAATCGCCGACAATTCGCGGAAATTTGCCGGCGCGCGTCTAAGGCAAATTTGGCACATGGCATGTATGGTTAAGGCCGCGCCGCCCGAGATGGCCGAGCCGCACCGGCTCAGGCACGCAGGCGGCAAGGGAGAGAGACCATGCAGTTTCCTGTTCGCACCAGCCTCGCCGTTTTGAGTTTTGCCCTGTTCGCCGCGACCGGCGCCAACGCCGCGCCGCGCCTTGCCGCGCACCACGACACCACCCTCACCATCGCCCAGAACGAGAGCCAGGAGGTCGAGGGCGAAGAGGGCAAGGACGGCCAAACGCCTACGACCGGCGATGCGGGCGGCGCCGGCGGCGCCATGGCGGTGCCTGCGCCGGCGACCGAGAGCGCGCCCCCAGCCCCCGTGCATACGATGGAGGAGAAGGGGCTGCAGGAGGAAGGCCGCGAGCCGCAATAGGCTCCCCTCCACGCGCCCGCTTCGTGATTCCGGCGCAAGCCGGAATCCAGCGCGAGAAAGATTTGGACCCCGGCTTTCGCCGGGGTGACGCGGATGATGGGAGACGCCTGGCAGCAGGCACGCACCATCAGCGCCGCGACGCGGGACGCCCACAGCGTGACCCCCACCTAGCCTCCCCCTTTCAGGGGGAGGAAAGCGCGCAGCCCAAAATTTCTCGCACGGCGCGCGGCCCGCGAGGCATGAGGGGATGGCGCGCCGAGAAGCGCAAAACCTATGGCTCCGCGTGATTGCGCACGCGGCGGGCGCCTCGCGGCGCGCCATGAGCGGCGATTTGGCGAACACCGGGCCCCGCTTTCGCCGTCCGTGCGCCGCTTCCCCGTCGCATCTCGAAGGGAGGAGAGGGGGTCACGTTTGGATAGACCGGACGGTCGTCAGCCAAGCTCCTGGCAGGGCTTCGTATTGAGCCCGGGGGAGCCCCGGCGCCGCCCGAGTGCCTCAATGCGAAGGAGACCCGCGGGCGCCGCACCCCGTCCCGCTCTCACGACGCCTCATGAATGCGGAGCTTCAAGTCATCGATGTCATCTGGTTTGGTGATGTACAGGCTCAGGCGAGTGGTAACCGAACTCATGGAGCTTGCGAGGTCCGATGGTGAGCCGCCGTATCTCCCAGCGCCTTTATTTCCTTACCGACAAGGCGATGCAGACCAAGCAGCTGGTTTAGGCGCGGAGCGGATGGTCCCCTAGACTCGTCATGGCCGGTCCCGGCCATCCACGCTTTTCATTGCGGCGCGTTAGACGTGGATGCCCGGGCTTGACCCGGGCATGACGAGATGACCGCGCTAATTGTCGAGGAAGCTGCGCAGCTTCCGGCTGCGCGAGGGATGTTTCAATTTGCGCAGCGCCTTGGCCTCGATCTGGCGGATGCGCTCGCGGGTCACCGAGAATTGCTGGCCGACCTCTTCGAGGGTGTGGTCGGTGTTCATGCCGATGCCGAAGCGCATGCGCAGCACGCGCTCCTCGCGCGGGGTGAGCGAGGCGAGCACGCGCGTGGTGGTCTCGCGGAGATTGGATTGGATGGCGGCGTCGATCGGCAGCACCGCATTCTTGTCCTCGATGAAATCGCCGAGATAAGAATCCTCCTCGTCGCCGATCGGCGTCTCGAGACTAATCGGCTCCTTGGCGATCTTGAGCACCTTGCGCACCTTCTCGAGCGGCATGGCGAGCTTCTCGGCGAGCTCCTCGGGCGTCGGCTCGCGGCCGATCTCGTGCAGCATCTGGCGCGAGGTACGCACGATCTTGTTGATGGTCTCGATCATGTGCACCGGAATGCGGATGGTGCGCGCCTGGTCGGCGATGGAGCGGGTGATCGCCTGGCGGATCCACCAGGTGGCGTAGGTGGAGAATTTGTAGCCGCGGCGATACTCGAACTTATCGACCGCCTTCATCAGGCCGATATTGCCTTCCTGAATCAGATCAAGGAATTGCAAGCCGCGGTTGGTGTATTTCTTGGCGATGGAGATCACGAGCCTGAGATTGGCTTCCACCATCTCCTTCTTGGCCTGGCGCGCCTCGCGCTCGCCCTTCTGCACCACGTTGACGATGCGGCGGAACTCGGTGATCTGCAGCCCGGTCTCGGCGGCGAGATTGTGAATCTCGGTACGGATTTCCTTGATGATGCCGCGCTCGTCGTGGACGAAATCGGCCCAGCCGCGCTTCTTCAGGCGGCCGACGCGGCGCAGCCAGTTGGGATCGAGCTCGTTACACTGATATTCGTTGAGGAAGTCGTCGCGGATGATGCCGTAGCTCTCGGCCAGGCGCAGGAGGCGGCCCTCATAGCCGAGCAGCTTCTTGTTGATGTCGTACAGGGTCTCGACCAGGCTCTCGATGCGGTTGGTGTTGAGCGAGAGCGACTTGATCTCGGCGACGATCTCGTCCTTGAGCAGCTTGTAGCGCTTCTCTTGCCCGGAGGAGAGTTGGTCGTTCTTGAGCGCGCGCTCGACCACCTGGTCCTGGAGCTTGCGCAGCTTCTTGTAATTGGTGGCGACGAGGTCGAAGGTCTCGAGCACTTTGGGCTTCAGCTCCGCTTCCATGGCGGCCAGCGAAAGCGAGTTCTCGAGATCGTCGTCGTCCTCTTCGAACTCCTCCTGCTGCGGGGTGTCCTCGCCGTCGCCGGACGCCGCTTGGGGCTGGCCCGGCGCGGGCGTGCCTTGCGCCTCGCCATTGACCGCCTCGCCGGGCAAAGGCTGCGAGGGGGCGGGCTTGGCATCGGGGCCCTGATAGGTGGCTTCGAGATCGATGATGTCGCGGAGCAGAATCTTCCCCTCGTTCAGCTCGTCGCGCCAGATGATGATGGCTTGGAAGGTGAGCGGGCTCTCGCATAGACCGGCGATCATGGCCTCGCGGCCGGCCTCGATGCGCTTGGCGATGGCGATCTCGCCCTCGCGCGACAGGAGCTCGACCGAGCCCATCTCACGGAGATACATGCGGACCGGGTCGTCGGTGCGCTCGGCGGGTTCGGTCTTCGTTTCGGGTTTGGCGATCGGGGTAACGGTGGCGACGGGACGCGGCGCGGGCGCCTCGGCGCCGTCCTCTCCCGCCGGCGTCTCCTCGGCTTCATCGGTGTCGATGACGTTGATGCCCATGTCGGACAGCATCGACATGGTGTCCTCGATCTGCTCGGAGGAAACCTCCTCGGAAGGAAGCACTTCGTTCAGCTCGTCATAGGTGACGAAGCCCCGCGCCTTGGCGGTCTTGATCAGCTTCTTCACAGCTGCATCGGACATGTCGAGCACGGGACCGTCCTGTGTCTCCGCCGGGGCCTGTTCCTGATCCTCGGCTTCAGCCGTCTTGGTTGCCATTCATCTACTCCGAAGCGTCCTTATTCTTCTCTTATGCGCTTGACCGGTTGCGGCTTGGAACCGGCTCGGGGCGCATGCTCTTCTACCGGGAGCCAAACGACTCACGGGCGGGATCCGGCCCATGCTCACGATTAACGGCGGCCTTCGTTAAGCGTCGATTAAGCATGGCATGGCCCCGCCTCGCTACCAGTTTTGCTAGACTGGCCTTGATCTTGGGTCGATTGCGGCTTTGACCTCTAATCAGCCGCAGGAACAGCGCGACTTCGACCCAATGCTGGCGCGATGTCCCGAAGGGCGTCCGCCCTCCCCCGTCACCTCCAGCTTGGCGCCTGACATGGCGCCTGGCCCAACCGAGACCCGTCAGCCCGGGCCTCGCACCTGCCTTATGGAATTGGCGAGGAGCGGGGCCGCTGTCAAGGCCGCAAAGCCCCTGCCGGCCAATGTTTTCCCTGTTTTCCGTCCTCCCTTGAGGCCACGCAAGGCGACCGTCCCGGCCGCAGCCTCCTCCCTGCAAGAGCAGTGCCGCTTTCGGGGGGCCGGCGGGGGCGTTTCAGGAGCGCTCGCCGCGGTGATCGGGGCGGCGCCCCTTCTGCCATCCCCCCTTCTCGCGCCGCACCTCGGCGATCTTGGCCTTGAAGCGCTCCTCGGCCTCGCGGTCACCGGCATCGTCGGCGGCGTGGCGGCTGCCGGCATTGGCGACCTGCTGCTGCAGCTCGGCAAAATGCTCGAACTCCGCCTCGGAGAGGCCGGCTAGATCGGGGGCCGCGTCCCAAACCTCGCGCTCCAGCGCCGGCAGCGCCCGCCAGCGATAGAGCAGATCGGCGAAGGGCTCCTCGACTTCCGCCCGCGGCGTCTCCGGTTGCAGGAAGGCCAGGCGCTTGAAGGCGGAGTTGTGGGCAAGCCGGTCGAGCAGCTCGCCATGGCGGCTTTCGGCGAGAATCTCGGCCAGGCGCTCGCGGCTGATGCCCGGCCGGTCGAAGATGGTGCGGGTAAGGAAGGAAAGCAGCTCGGCGAGCGGCTTCGGTTTCAGCTCCAGCGTCGCCACCTCCTCGGCGAAGCGGTCGAGCAGCCAGGGATGGTTGGCAAGCGCCAAGATCACGGTAATGGCGAAGCCTTGCGCCGAGGGGGGCGGACTTGCGCCGGGAGCCGCGACGCGTGACGGCGTTTGCTGCCCGAATGGCGGGCGCCGTCCTTTCTCGCGCCACAGGCCAAACAGCCGGTCCTTCACCTCGCGGCGATAATGGTCGCGCACGCGTGCATTCGTGATTTGCGTGAGCAGGCCCTCGAGGCGCGCCTCGAAGGCCGCGCGCCGCTCCGGCGTGTCGATGTTTCCCGCCTTCAGCTCGCGCAGCCACACGACGTCGATGAGGGGCGAGGCCGCGGCGAGACATTGGGCAAGCGCGGTTGGGCCTTGCGCGCGCACCAGGTCGTCGGGATCGGACCCCTCGGGCAGGAAGGCGAAGCGGAAGGAATGACCCTCGCGCAAATGGGGCAGCATGCGATCGATGGCGCGCGCGGCGGCCGCTTCGCCGGCGCGGTCGCCGTCGAAGCAGATTACGGGCTCGGGCGCGAGCTGCCACAGCCGCTCCATCTGCCGCTCGGTGAAGGCGGTACCGAGGGTGGCAACCACATTGGCGAAGCCCGCTTGATGGAGCGCGATCACATCCATATAGCCTTCGACCACGACGAGCTCGCCCGAGGCGAAGGAGGCTTGGCGCGCGCCGGCGAAGTTGAACAGGGTCGCGCCCTTGTCGAACAGCTTGGTCTCGGGCGAATTGAGATATTTCGGCTGCGCGGCCTCGTCGAGCGCGCGGGCGCCGAAGGCGATGACGCGGCTTCGCGAATTGAGGATCGGGATGATCAGCCGGTGACGGAAGCGGTCGAAGGGGCTGCGGCCGTCGTCGGGTTTCACCAAGAGGCCGGCCTCGAGCAACTGGCTTTCGGTGAAGCCGCGTTTCAGGAGCGCGCCCTTCAGCGCATCCTTGGCGCCGGAGGCATAGCCGATGCGGAACAGCTTGAGGGTGTCGGGGGTGATCCCCCGGCGCTCGGCGTAGCTCAGCGCGTCGCGGCCGTCTCGTTCATGGAGCGCCCGCTCGAAGAAGGCGGAAGCGGCTTCGAGCGCATCGAACAGGCCGAGCCGCTCCTTCTCCACGCGCTCGAATTGCGGGTCGGGCTTGGGCATGGGCAGCCCCGCCTCGCCGGCGAGCTTCTCCACGGCTTCCGGAAAGGAAAGCCCCTCGGTCTCCATCACGAAAGCGAATTGATCGCCATGCTTGCCGGAGGAGAAGCAATGGTAGAAGCCCTTCTGGTCGTTGACGGTGAAGGACGGCGTCTTCTCGCGGTTGAACGGCGACAGCCCCTTCCATTCGCGCCCGGCCCGCTTCAAGGACACGCGGCGGGAGACCACCTGGCTCACGGGCAGCCGGGCGCGAATCTCATCGAGGAACGAATTGGGGAACTTCATGCTTGGAGTGGGCGCTCGCTTTGGCCCGGAAGCCACCGACCAAATCGGACCTTCACCGCTATTCACTGAGCCAATGGCCCGAACAAATAGCGAACTTCAACCCGTCAATCCACACCTAAACGCTGATGTAACAACGCCCTCCCGCATGGGAGGGCGTCTTAGGTCTTGGGCCTTACCGGAGGCGGCAAGGAAAGCCGACAGCGTCTAGTTGGTTCCCGTCGCGCCGGTCAGCATGAGCTCGGGCGGGGCCACGAGCGCCAGGGTCGAGGCGTCGGCGCCGCAGAGGAGATTCATCGACAGCTTCGCGTCGTCGAACCGAACCATCTCACCGGGGCGCAAGCTCAGCCGGACACGAGACGATGGCGCATCGAGGCCGGCATCCTTCCACATGATCGTGTTCACCGCGCAAGAGCCACGGTCGGGCACGAAGAAGGCGATGACCCGTTGGCCGCCAATGTTGGCCAGGATGGGCTCATTCGGTCCGACAGGGCCGAAATTGGTGGCGTACTCGTCGGCGAGAGCCGAGGCGCTGAAAGCGGCCAGGGCGAAAAGGGCGCCGGAAGCGGCGAGGAATTTAGAGCGAGAGAGTAGGACCATGATGGCCTCCTTGGTTTTCGCGCACGAATCAGTCCGTGCTGCATTGCATCGTGAATAGTGCGGTGCAGTGACGGAATGATGTTGCGGTGCGAAGACAAGAGGCCGCGCGTTGCGCCGCCGCAGCTTCTTGCCGAATGAGCGATCGGAATTTCCGATCGAGCGCGGGCGCGGTCGTTGTCATTCCCGCGAAGGCGGGAAATCAAGTAATCCGCACCGTCACGATTTCTTCTGCGAGATTCGGTTCTTACTGGATTGCCCGGTCAAGCAACGACAAATTCGCTCAGCCGAGCTTCGCCTTCACGAGCGCGCTCGCCTTGGCGAAATCCATTTGTCCCGCATAGCGCGCTTTCAGCGCTGCCATCACCTTGCCCATGTCCTTGACGCTCGCCGCACCTGCGTCGGCGATGGCGGCGGCGATCGCCTTCTGCATGTCGGCATCGGCGAGTTGCGCGGGGAGAAACTCGCGGATGATGGCGATCTCTTCGGATTCTTGCGTGGCGAGCTCGGCGCGGCCGGCATCGGCGTAGATCTTCTGCGACTCTTCGCGCTGCTTGATCATCTTGGCCAGGAGCTCGAGCAGCTCGGCGTCGGTCGCGCTCTCCTTGCCGGCGGTGCGCGCGGCGATGTCGCGATCCTTAATGGCGGCGCTGACGAGACGCAGCGTCGACATGCGGCGCTTGTCTTGCGCCTTGGTCGCAGTCTTCAGCGCAGCGGTGATGGTCTCGCGCATGGATGGAAGGTGGAGATGGAATCGAGGAAGAAGTTTCCAACCTAATCGAGCGCAGCCACACGGGCAAGCAAATTTGCGCAGTTAAGTGATTGTTTTCACAAGAAAATATTTTCGCGCGAGCATTGACCGTAACGAGGCGCTGTCATAGAAGTCCGTTTCGTTGGAAGGTTTGGAGGGGCAGCGGCCCTTCTCGCCGCCGGACGCGCGGCGCTCCTATGGTCCTTGACGCCGCATCGCGGCCCGCGGCAGCAACGAAAGCCGATGAACGATCATCCCGAAGCTCCGGCCTTCGCGGCCTCGAACCCTGACGCGCGGAAGAGTCCCTTGTGGGCGGAGGAAGCGCCGACGGCGTTGCTCGTGCTCACCGACGGCACAACGATCGAGGGCAAGGGCGCGGGCGCGACCGGGAATGCCGTGGGCGAGGTTTGCTTCAACACCGCCATGACCGGCTATCAGGAAATCCTCACCGATCCGTCCTATGCCGGCCAGATCGTCACCTTCACCTTCCCCCATATCGGCAATGTCGGCGTCAACGCCGAGGACATCGAGACGGCCAATCTCGCCGCGTCGTCCGGGGTGCGCGGCTGCGTGCTGCGCGCCTCGATCACGGCGCCGTCCAATTGGCGCGCGAACCAGGATTTCGACGCTTGGCTCAAGGCGCGCGGCATCATCGCCATCACCGGCATCGACACACGCGCGCTCACCGCGCTCATCCGCGACAAGGGCATGCCGAACGCGGTGATCGCGCATGCGCCCGACGGCGCATTCGATCGTGCGGCGCTGCAGCGCGAGGCAGCGGCGTGGCCCGGCATGGTCGGGCTCGATCTCGCCCGCGAGGTGACTAGCGGCCAGAGCTGGAGCTGGGGCGAGACCGAGTGGCAGTGGGGACGCGGCTATGGCCGGCAGGAGCGCCCGCGCTTCCACGTGGTCGCCATCGATTATGGGCTCAAGCGCAACATCCTGCGCGCGCTGGCCAGCGCCGGCTGCCGCCTCACCATCGTGCCGGCCACGACCAGCGCCGAGGAGATCCTGGCGCGCCAGCCCGACGGCGTGTTCCTGTCCAACGGTCCGGGCGATCCGGCCGCGACCGGGGTCTATGCCGTGCCCGAGATCGTGCGGCTCGTGGCGTCGGGCCTGCCGCTGTTCGGGATCTGCCTCGGCCATCAAATGCTTGGCCTCGCGCTCGGCGCCACCACCGCCAAGATGCATCAGGGCCATCACGGCGCGAACCATCCGGTGAAGGACTTCACCACGGGCAAGGTCGAGATCACCTCGATGAATCACGGCTTCGCCGTGGACCGCGCGAGCCTGCCGGCGCATGTGGAAGAAACGCATGTGTCGCTGTTCGACGGCTCCAATTGCGGGCTCAAACTCAAGGACCGGCCGGTGTTCTCGGTGCAGTACCACCCGGAAGCTTCGCCCGGCCCGCAAGACAGCCATTATCTCTTCACCCGCTTCGTGGCGCTGATGGAAGAGCGCTCGCGTCGCGCCTGAGTCAGCATTCCGTTGCAGGTTGAGGCCGTTCCTTTATAAGCGGGCGACCGTCCCCCATGCCCAAACGCACCGACATAAAGTCCATCCTGATCATCGGGGCTGGGCCGATCGTCATCGGCCAGGCCTGCGAGTTCGACTATTCCGGCACCCAAGCCTGCAAGGCCCTGAAAGAAGAGGGCTATCGCATCGTGCTGGTGAACTCGAACCCGGCCACGATCATGACCGATCCGGGGGTGGCCGACGCTACCTATATCGAGCCGATCACGCCGGACTTCGTCACCAAGATCATCGAGAAGGAGCGCCCCGACGCGCTCTTGCCCACCATGGGCGGGCAAACCGCGCTCAACACCGCGCTCAGCCTGCACCGGAGCGGCGTGCTCAAGCAGTACGGTGTGGAGATGATCGGCGCCGAGGCCTCGGTCATCGACAAGGCCGAGGACCGCGAGCTGTTCCGCGAGGCGATGACCAAGATCGGGCTCGAGACGCCGCGCTCGCGGCTTGCCGACGCCGCCGTGCTGAAGCGCGCCGACCGGGAGAAATACAAATACGAGATCGCGCAACTCAACGCGGCCACGACCAGCCCCGCCGAGCGGGAGCATGCGCTCGCCGAATTCGAGCATGCATGGGCGCAAGGCGAAGGGGCACGGCGCCGGCGCTATGTGGAGAAGGGCCTGATCGAGGCGCTGGAAGTGCTGCCCGAGATCGGCTTGCCGGCCATCATCCGCCCCTCTTTCACGCTGGGCGGGACCGGCGGGGGCGTCGCCTATAACCGCGAGGAGTTCCTCGAGATCGTCGAGCGCGGCCTCGACGCCTCGCCCACTTGCGAGGTGCTGATCGAGGAATCGGTGCTCGGCTGGAAGGAATATGAGATGGAGGTCGTCCGCGACAAGGACGACAATTGCATCATCATCTGCTCGATCGAGAATATCGATCCGATGGGCGTGCATACCGGCGACTCGATCACCGTGGCGCCGGCGCTGACGCTGACCGACAAGGAATATCAGATCATGCGCAACGCCTCGATCGCGGTGCTGCGCGAGATCGGGGTGGAGACCGGCGGCTCCAACGTGCAATTCGCCGTCAACCCCGATGACGGGCGACTCATCATCATCGAGATGAATCCGCGGGTGTCGCGTTCCTCGGCGCTCGCATCCAAGGCCACGGGTTTTCCCATCGCCAAGATCGCGGCCAAGCTCGCCGTGGGCTACACGCTCGACGAGCTCGCCAACGACATCACCGGCGGCGCCACGCCCGCAAGCTTCGAGCCGACGATCGACTATGTGGTGACCAAGATCCCGCGCTTCGCCTTCGAGAAGTTTCCCGGGTCAAAGCCCGTGCTCACCACCTCGATGAAATCGGTGGGCGAGGCCATGGCCATCGGCCGCACCTTCCAGGAATCGCTGCAAAAGGCGTTGCGCTCCATGGAGACGGGCTTGACCGGGCTCGACGACATCGCTTTCGACGGGCTCGGGCAAGGCGACGACAAGAATGCGATTCGCGCCGCGCTCGGCACCCCCTCGCCCGACCGCCTCCTCAAAGTGGCGCAGGCGCTCCGGCTCGGCTTCGACGAGGCGCAAATCTACGAGGCTTGCCGCATCGACCCGTGGTTCATCCGCCAGATCGAGGAGATCGTGGCGATGGAAGCGCGCGTGCGCGAGCATGGGCTGCCGCCAAGCGCCGCGCAGTTTCGCGCGCTGAAGGCGCAAGGTTTCTCCGACGAGCGGCTCGGCGCGCTGACCGGCCTCGACCCAAGCGCGGTGGCGGAGCGGCGCCGAGGGCTGCAGGTGCACCCGGTCTATAAGCGGATCGACACCTGCGCGGCGGAGTTCGCCTCGCCCACGGCCTATATGTACTCCACCTACGAGACGGGGCTTGCGGGCGCACCCGCTTGCGAGGCGCGGCCCTCGGCGGCGAAGAAGATCATCATCCTCGGCGGCGGGCCGAACCGCATCGGCCAGGGCATCGAATTCGACTATTGCTGCTGCCACGCGGCGTTCTCGCTCTCCGCCGCGGGCTTCGAGACCATCATGGTCAATTGCAACCCGGAGACGGTGTCGACCGATTACGACACCTCCGACCGTCTCTATTTCGAGCCGCTCACGGAAGAGGACGTGATCGAGATCGTGCGCAAGGAGGAAGAGAACGGCACGCTCATTGGCGTCATCGTCCAGTTCGGGGGCCAGACGCCGCTCAAGCTCGCCCAGGCGTTGGAGCAGGCGCGGGTGCCCATCCTCGGCACGTCGCCCGACGCGATCGACCTGGCGGAAGACCGCGACCGCTTCAAGGCGCTGATCGAGCGCTTGGGCTTGCGCCAGCCGACGAGCGGCATCGCGCGCTCGGCCGAGGAGGCGCGGAAGATCGCCGCGGCGCTGGGCTTCCCGCTCATCATCCGCCCGTCCTACGTGCTCGGCGGCCGCGCCATGGAGATCGTGCATGACGACGCCCAGCTCGCCCGCTACATCGCCGAGGCGGTGGTCGTCTCGGGCAAGAGCCCGGTGCTGCTCAACTCTTATCTGCGCGACGCGATCGAGGTCGACGTGGACGCCATCGCCGACGGCACGGACGTGTTCATCTGCGGGGTAATGGAGCATATCGAGGAGGCGGGCGTGCATTCGGGCGACTCGGCCTGCTCGCTGCCGCCCCACTCGCTCAAGCCCGCGATCGTGGCGGAAATGGAGCGGCAGACGGTCGAGCTTGCGCGGGCGCTCAACGTGGTCGGCCTCATGAATGTGCAGTTCGCCATTCAGAACGGTGAGATCTACGTGCTCGAAGTAAATCCGCGGGCGAGCCGCACGGTGCCCTTCGTCGCCAAGGTGATCGGATTGCCGGTGGCCGGCATCGCCGCGGAAGTCGTGGCGGGAAAGCCCCTCGCCTCTTTCGGGCTGGCGCGTCCCTCCTTCGACCATATCGCGGTGAAGGAGGCGGTGTTCCCCTTCGCCCGCTTCCCCGGCGTCGACCCCGTGCTCGGCCCGGAGATGCGCTCCACCGGCGAGGTGATGGGCATCGACCGCGACTACGCCATCGCCTTCGCCAAGAGTCAGCTCGGCGGCGGCTCCAAGTTGCCGCTCACCGGCACGGTGTTCGTGTCGGTCAAGGATTCCGACAAGGACAAAGTGGTGGCGCCGGTCCGCAAGCTCGCCCTGATGGGATTCCGCGTCATCGCCACGCGCGGCACCAAGCGGCATCTCGACACCCACGGCATCGCCGCGGAGCGCGTCAACAAGGTGCTGGAAGGCCGGCCCCACATCGTCGACGCCATCACCAATGGCGAGGTGGACATCGTGTTCAACACCACCGAGGGCGCCCAGGCGCTGGCCGATAGCTTCTCCATCCGCCGCTCAGCCTTGCTCTACCATATCCCTTATTATACAACCCTCGCCGGCGCGCTGGCGGTGACCGAGGCCATCGAGGCGCTCAGGGCCGGCGGCCTCGACGTGGCCCCGCTGCAAAGTTACGTGGGCAAACGCGCATAAAGCCCGCGTCGGTCGCTGAAAATCAGTCATTTCAACGGATTCTTGACTTAGACTGGGCAATTCCTGGACAGTATTCCGGGGGCCCCAAGGGAGCTTTGAGAGAATGGACAAGGTGCCGATGACCGCGGAGGGCTACGCTGCGCTCGAGGCTGAGATCAAATATCTCAAGTCCGTGGAGCGGCCGCGTATCATCAAGGCGATTGCGGAGGCGCGCACGCATGGCGACCTCTCGGAAAACGCCGAGTACCACGCCGCCAAGGAGCAGCAAGGCATCACCGAGGCGCGCATGGCCGACCTCGAGGACAAGCTGTCGCGCGCCGACATCATCGACGTCAGCAAGCTCAAGGGCGACCAAGTCATGTTCGGCGCCACCGTCACGCTGCTCGACGAGGACACCGACGAGAAGGCGAAGTACCGCATCGTCGGCGAGATTGAGGCCGACGTGAAGAAGGGCAAGCTGTCCATCACCTCGCCCATCGCCCGCGCGCTGCTCGGCAAGCGCAAGAACGCCATCGTCGAGGTGTCGACGCCGGGTGGCGGCAAATCCTACAAGGTGCTCAAGGTCGAGTTCAAATAGGCCGCAGCGGCAAAGCTTAAAGCCAATAGACGATGCGGTCGCGGAAGCGGCCGTAGAGGGGCAGCGCTACCGCCAGCCCTCCGAGCGTGATCAGGATCGCCACGGCCCAGGTCCCCGGCGACCCCGGCCTGCCGAGCAAGGGCTCCCGGATCAGCTCCACGAAGTAATAGAAGGGATTGAACCGCGAGACCGCCTCACGGCCCGGCACTTGGTCCGTGTGCCACAGAATGGGCGTCAGCAGGAACATCATCTGCATGATGGTGGTGACGATCGGTGGAATATCGCGGAAGCGCGTGCACAGCGTGCCGAGCAGCATGCCGATCCACAGCGCGTTGACGAAGATAAGCGCGAGCCCCGGGATGAGAAGCAGCGTGGCCCAAGTGGGATAGATGGCAAAGAGCACGGCAATGAGCACGTAGAGGGCCATGTTGTGGACGAAGATCAGCATGTTCCGCCAGATCATGCCGAAAATGTAGATGCTGAGCGGCGCCTTCATTTGTCTGATGATGTGTCCGTTGGCGACAAAGACCGTGCAAGCTTCACCAACGATCTGGGAGATGAGCGTCCAGGCGATCAGCCCGAACGCCAGGAAGGGCGTGTAGTTGACGATCTGGCGCCCGAGCAGCGGCCCATAAAGGAAGCTCAAGGCGGCGATGAACACCCCCATGCTGATGGTGATCCAAAAGGGTCCGATCACGGAGCGCCGGTAGCGCTTTTGCACGTCGTACCAGCCGGTGGCCAACCACAATTGCCGATAGTCGCGCCATCCCTGCCACAAATCGCGGAGCGCTTTGACGGGAGGGAATGAGCGCTTGAAATGAGACTTGGTCAGCTGTTGCAGCACGTCAGGCATCCGCTCCCGATCTTCGACATTTGTCCGGCTCAAGCGCCCACTCTTCTCGTCATATCGAAGACTACTCAGCCGCCCGGCGTCCGGCCATGGCAAGGGTCGGCGCCAACGCGCCCAGCGCCTCAAGGCGTTCCCGCATCATTCTGCCTACCGTCGCCGGGCTGTAGCGGCTGGCGATGAAGCGCTGGCCGCTTTGGGCGATGCGGCGTGCTTCCGCCGGCCGGTCGACGATGGCGCGCATGGCCGCCGCCGCCGCATCCACATTTGGCTCGGCCCAGACCTGGCCCTCGTGATCGGGATATTCGCCCGGCTTCACCGGCACGAGGGTGAAGGAGATGGGATAGCCGGTGTTCGGGTTCAGGAAATCGGCGCTACCGGAATAGGCCGTGCCGATCACCGGCATGCCGAGCGCCATGGCCTCGGCGAGGACAAGACCGAATCCTTCGGCGCGGTGCAGCGAGACGTAGGCGTCGCAGGCTTGAAGCAGGCCGTTCATCTCGAGCCGGCTCATGGTGCTTTCGAGCAGATGAATGCGCGGATCGCCGGCGATGGAGGCTTTGAGCTTACTCAGGGCCGGCGCGTGCGGTCCGGCGGCCGAGACCTTGATGACGAGACCCACATCGCGCCGGCCACCGGCGAGAAAAGCGCGTTTGAAGGCCGCAATCACTCCTGCCGGATTCTTGCGGGCGACGAAGGAGTGCGGGTCGAAGGCGAACAGGAACAGGGTCGCGGCTTCGGGCAGCCCAAAGCTCGACCGGCGCGCGCGGGGCGCCGGATCGAGCGCAATGGGAAGCGGCATATGCAAGACGGGGATGTCGATGGAGGCGGCAAAGGCCGCGCGCACGAATTCCGACGGCGCCCAGATCTCCTGGAAGCGGC
The DNA here is from genome assembly GCA_963820115.1 of uncultured Alphaproteobacteria bacterium. Classification (GTDB taxonomy): domain Bacteria; phylum Pseudomonadota; class Alphaproteobacteria; order Rhizobiales; family Methyloligellaceae; genus Methyloceanibacter. The sequence goes on along the minus strand of CAWFYP010000002.1, from coordinate 1,059,799 downwards.
GCAGCAGCGGGGCATAGCGCGGGGGAATTTTCGCCAGCTCCCAGAAGGGGCGCAGAATGGCGGTGCGGCCGGCACAGGCCTCGGGCCGCAGCGAGGCGAGCGCAACCTCCACGCCGACGATGCCGTCGCAGACAAGATTGACGCGCCGGTCGAGGCAGGTGCCGGCATGGGCGGCCATGCTTGCATCGTCCAGACGCGCGGTGGTGTAGCCGCCAAGCTCGACCAAGGTGAAGGGCACGCCTGAAGCGGCAAAGCCCTTGGCCGTGGCGCGCAGCGCTTCGCCGATCCCCGATTCCGCCTGGGGATGACCGATACAGGCGACCCCCTCGCGCAGAGCATTCGGCGCGGCAATGGTAAGCGTGCTGGCCAAGGGCGCCTGGACCGGGGCGCCGTTCCAGCCGATGCGCACCAGCGCGGTGACGGCGCGAGCGCGCCGCTCAAGCCCGATCTGGCGGTAAAGGGGCCGCAGCAAAGGCGCGGAGAGGCGCAACAGCCGGTAAAGCTGTCGCGCGGCGCCGCGGGCCATCGCCTCGGGAAGCGGTTCTGCCATGGATGTGGTCTTGCCCCCGGATATCGGCCCTGGGCCGCCCAATATCCCTCATGCATAGGCGGTGGGGCGGTGCCGCGCAATGGCTTGACGGGCCTGGCGGAATGGCTTTGGGCGGGCTTCCGGCTATGCTAAAGCATTGAATTGGAAGGCTCGCGAGGGCGGTTATGGGCGAGGTCTCGCCATTCATTCTATGCGGCGGCTCCGGCACCCGTCTGTGGCCGCTGTCGCGCGAGGCGTTTCCCAAGCAGTTCCTCAAGCTGACCGGCGAGGAGACGCTGTTCCAGCAGACCTGCCGCCGGCTTCAAGGTCCCCTGTTCGGCGACCTGTTCGTGCTCAGCAATCACCGCCACCGCTTCCTCATCGCCGAGCAATTGGAGGCGCTTGGGCTGCCGGCCGCCAATATCGTGCTTGAGCCCGTCAGCCGGGACACCGCGCCCGCGGCCTGCATCGCGGCGCTGATCGCCAGCGAAACGGACCCGGACCGGCTCGTACTGCTCGCACCATCGGATCACATGATCGCCGATCAGGACGCCTTTGCCGAGGCGGTGACGGCGGGGATCGCGGCGGCGGAGGCGGGCGCGCTCGTCACCTTCGGCATCGCGCCCGACAGCCCGCATACGGGCTACGGCTATATCGAGGCCGAGAATAGCAACGCCGCCGTGCGCAAGGTGAAGCGCTTCGTGGAGAAACCGTCGCGCGAGACGGCCGAGGCCTATCTCGACCAGGGCGGCTTCTATTGGAATGCCGGCATCTTCCTGTTCCGCGCCAAGAACCTGCTCGCCTTGATGGAAGCCTACACGCCCGAGATCGTGGCCGCCTGCCGGCGGGCACTCTCCGGCAGCGTGGAGGACCTCACCTTCAAGGTCTTGGGCGAGGCCTATGGGCAGGCGCCGTCCGTCTCGATCGACTACGCCATCGCCGAGAAGGCGCCCAACCTCGCCTGCGTGCCCCTCGCCACGGCATGGAGCGACGTCGGCTCGTGGTCGGCGGTGTGGAACTTCATGGCGAAGGATGCGACCGGCAACGTGACGCAAGGCGAAGGCGAGACCATTCTCGCCGCGACGCGCAACAGCTTCGCTTATAGCGAGCAGCCTTGCGTGGTTTTGCTCGGCGTGGAGAATTTGGTGGTCGTCGCCATGGAAGACGCCGTGCTCGTGGCCTCGAAGGATTACGCCGAGGAGGTGCGCGGCATCGTCGACCAACTCAAGGGTAACGGCCGCGCGCACGCGCTCGAGCATAACCGCGTATATCGTCCGTGGGGTTGGTATCACACGCTGAACCGCGGCGACCGCTACCAGGTGAAATGCATCATGGTGAAGCCGGGCGGCATTCTCTCGCTGCAAAGCCACCACCACCGCTCGGAGCATTGGGTCGTGGTCAGGGGCACGCTCGAAGTCACCAAGGGCAGCGAGAGCGAGCTCTTGAGCGAGAACGAGTCCACCTTCATCCCCATCGGTAAGCCGCATCGCCTCGCCAATCCCGGCAAGATCGCGGCCTTCCTCATCGAGGTGCAGTCCGGGGCCTATCTCGACGAGGACGACATCGTGCGCTTCGACGACGTGTACCGCCGGGGCGCCCACGAATAGCGCCGGCCGGGCTGACCCCTCACGGCCGGGTCAGCGTAGCGCCGCCGGCACGCAGCGCATGGCCGAGGCCCGCCGCGGCGCCGCGCAGCGCGGCATCCTCGGCGAGAATGACATAGAGCGGGATCGGGGCGAGCAGGCCGCGCATGCGTCCCTTGTCCTCGAAGGCGCGGCGAAAGGCGCCGGTCTTGAGCGCCTCGATGATCTTCGCCGGGATGCCGCCGCCGAGATAGACGCCGCCGCGAGCGACAAAGAAGAGGGCCGCGTCGCCCGCAAAACGGCCGAGCCAGGTGACGAAGGTGGCAAGTGCTTCCGCGGCAAACGCATCGCTCCCGGCAAGCCCGCGCATGGCGACCTCGCTTGGCGGAAGCGGCGTCGCGCTCTTCCCCTGCATGGACGCGACCGCCTGGTAGAGATCGGACAGGCCGGGGCCGGATAGCGCGCGCTCGACGGAGACGCGCTCGCGGCCCCGCCGCAGCTGCTCGATCAGTGCAAATTCGTGGGCGTCATGAGCGGCAAGCAGGATGTGCCCGCCTTCGCTCGCCACCGGCACCCAGTCCTCGCCCGAGGCGACGAGGGCGCCGACGCCGATGCCCGTGCCGGGTCCGAGCACGAGTTTGGGTGCGCCGGCAATCGGCGCGCCGCCGCCGATCTGAGCCAGCTCCGCGGCGGCGAGATGAGGCAGCGATAAAGCGAGCGCCTGAAAATCGTTGAGCACGAGGAGGCCGTCCAAGCCTGCACCCCGGCACAGCTCGGTGCGGGTGAAGGACCAGGGCGAGTTGGTGAGCTTGATTTCCTCGCCGGCGACGGGCGCCGCGACGGCAATGGCCGCATGGGTGGGCGGATTGGGTACGGCGTCGAGATAGGCACGCATGGCCGCGGCGAGCGTCGGATAGGCCGAGCACATGAACTGCCTCGGCTCCGAGAGTTTAAGGGAGCCGAGATCAGCCAAGGCGAAGCGCGCATTGGTGCCGCCAATATCGGCGACGACCGCTCTTTCCGGCAGCGAGGACATCGGGCGACTTCCGGCGAGGCAAGGACCCGGATTGGTAGCCTATATCGCGCCGGCCCGCGAGGCAGTCATGGCGCCGGGCAAGCTCGGACGGTCAGTTCTCGACGGGGGCGGGTGACGGTATGGGGCTCGAGACGCCTGCTCGCGGCGCTTCGGCGCGCTGCCACCGCATCAGCCCGACGATGATGGCGACGGTCAGGCCATAGACCACGAGCTGCGCGCCGCTCGGCCGGTCGGTGTAGCCGATCAGCGTGTGGAGCAGGCGCCCGGGCAGGCTGCTGTCGGACAGCAGCCAGGACGTGTCCCAGGCGGTCCAAGTGAGGACATCGACATAGCCCGCCTGCTGGAGGAAGGCGATGGCCTGCGCTGCAAGCCCGGCGGCGAGCAGCGTGATGAGGCCCGAGGTGACGGAGAAGAGATATCGCGCGGGGATGCTCAGCAAGCCGAAATACATGAGCGCCGAAACGGCGGCGCCGGCCAGGACGCCGAGCAGACCTCCGGTGACGATGCCAAGCGCCGTCGTTCCGCCGGAGGCAACGACGCCATAGAGGAAGAGCACGATCTCGGACCCCTCCCGCAGCACGGCGACGCCGCACACGACGGCAAGGGCGGTGAGCGGCTCTTCGCCGGCGGCGACCGCATTCCCCACCCGCCGCATATCCTGCGCCATGGCGCGGCCATGGCTCGCCATCCACACATTGTGCCAAGTGAGCATGATCACGGCGAGCAGGAGGATGCCGGCGTTGAACAGCTCCTGGCCGGTGCCGGCGAACAGGCTGCCGATTTCGCCCGCGAAGGCCGCCACGACGCAGGCCCCGGCGACACCAGCGGCCACGCCATAGCTCACCCATAACGCGCGGCGCGGCACGCCCTTGGTGGCGGCGAGCACGATGCCGACGATGAGTTCGGCCTCGATGATCTCGCGGAAAACAATGAGAAGCGCGGCAAGCATACCGTTCCCGTTCCTTCGCGCTATTTCGCGATCAGGGATCCTTTGGTCTGGCCATGAAAGTCGTCGAAGAACCCGTACGTCCCCGCCTTCAGCGGCCCGATATAGACGCTCACTTCGCCGCCCGCCGGAACGATCTTCTCGGCCTTGAAGTCGTGGCTTTCGAACTCGGCCGGAATGGTATCGAGGTTCTTGATGGTGAGTTTGAGGCGCTGGTCGGCGGGCACGGTCAGCTCGGCGGGCGTGAATTGATGATCCTTGAGGCTGAGCTCGAAGGCGGCCTCGTCGGCGGCGAGCGCCGTGGCGCTGGCCATCACGGCCGCGACCAGGACCGGGACGATATGGGTGATGCGCATTCTGCCTCCTCGGCGTTCGATTCCCGCCCAGATTACAAGGATTTCCTGGGATGCATATAATGAATGCTGCGCAGATTAATAGTTGCAATATTTGCATGTAAGTTTAGTGGCGCGACATCTATGCCTCGCGGGGCGTGCGCCAGTCGCCGCTTGAGGGCGCGGTCAGGACCCGTCTAGGATGTCGCATGGGGCTGGCTTTCATGCATCGCCGCCGGCGCTTAGGCGCGGCGCTCGCTATGTTCGGCATGGCGTTCTACGCCGTGCTCTTCCCCTGGCACACGGTCTCGCAGGCCACCCTCGCGCTCGATCCCGCGCTGGCTTGGGCCGACGCGGCACCCATGTGCCACAGCACCCCGGCGGATAGCCAGCAGAAGCCGGGCGCACCGAAGACCCATTGCCCGATCTGCAGCGGATTCGCCGCGCTTCATTTTGCGCTGGCGGGTGCGTGGATCACCATCGCGGTTCCCACGACCGCCGGCGCGGTCCTTGCCGACGGGACGCAAGAGCATCTGACCGCCATTGCCGTCCGTACCCCGCAAAGCCGCGGTCCTCCCTCTCTCCTCACCTGATCTCGATGGCATCGCCCGTCCGGCCCGCATTCCGGGGCGGCGGAGTTCAGCGATGGCCTTCGCCGGACGCTGAGCTCGCGCAAGGTGAGATCAAGCCGGCGACAGGCCTCGCGCTCAAGGATTTTCAGGGGGAGAGTCATGAAGCCTATTACCAGTCCAATCGCGCTTGCGATCCTGTTTTCACTCGGGTTCGCGCTACCAGCGAGCGCCCATTGCGTCGTCGGCAACCGCTTCTTTCCAGCAACGCTCACGGTCGATGACCCGTGTGTCGCCGACGAGCTTTCGATTCCGACCATCGCGGGGTTCAAGAATGGCGACGATCCATCGGCACAGGAGCTCGACATCTCGGGCGAATATTCCAAGACCATCACGCGGAATTTCGGCGTGTCCTTCGAAGAGGAATGGATCCATCTCGGCATCCCCGGCGGGGGCGCCAAGGCGGGCTTCGACAATTTGGGCACGAGCTTCAAATATCAGTTCGTGAGGGATGCGGATGCGGAGCTCGCCATGTCCGCATCGCTCAACGTCGATTGGGGCGGAACGGGCAGCGACGCCGTCGACGCGGAGTCCTTCACGACGCTGACGCCGACCGTGTTCCTCGGCAAGGGCTTCGGCTTCCTTCCCGACTCCATGAAGTTGTTCAAGCCGTTCGCCGTCACCGCGCGGCTCGGCTACGCGGTGCCGACGCGATCCTCGACGAGCGCGATCGACGAGGAAAGCGGGCTGTTGGCGATAACGCCCATCCCGCGCTCGCTCGTCTGGGGCGGCACGCTGCAATACAGCATGCCCTATCTCAAATCGGCGGTGCGCGATTTCGGTCTGCCGGCATTCGTCAATCGCCTGATCCCGCTCGTCGAATGGAACCTGTCGACGGAAGTTGCCAATTTCGACGGACAGGAGCGCACGACCGGCACCATCAATCCGGGCGTGATCTACGTCGCGGACAAATATCAGCTGGGCGTCGAAGCGATCATTCCCATCAACCGGGCGAGCGGCGACGGCGTCGGGGTGATCGGGCAGCTGCATCTCTACCTCGACGACATTTTCCCCAACACGCTAGGCAAGCCGCTGCTCGGCGCCGCAGCGAATACGATGGAGTAGTCATCATGCGCACTCTCAGCATCGTCATGTACGTCATGGCCCTGTTATGCTGGTCCACGACGGTTCAGGCTCACGCCTTCCTCGATCACGCTAGCCCCGCGGTGGGCAGCACCGTCGCCGGGTCCCCTAGTGCCGTCACCCTTTACTTTACGGAGGCGCTCGAACCGAAATTCAGTGGCGCCGAGGTCCATGGCGCCGGCGGCGCACGCGTCGACCACGGCACGAGCGTCAGCGGAAGCGTGATGCGCGTTAGCGTCGCAAGACTCGCACCGGGAAGTTACAGCGTGAGATGGCACGCGCTTTCGGTCGACACGCACAAGACGCAAGGAAGCTTCAGCTTCACGGTGGGCAAATAGCATCTGGCCGGGATGCCTTCGCGCTTCCCGCCGCTCACAACAAGGAGGAAATCACATGCGCCATTCGTTCCATGCAGTCGCGCTCGTGGTATTGCTGCTCATCCCCACTGCGCTCGCAGCCGAGGAGGCCAAAACCGGGTCCATCGCGGTGGAGAATGCCTGGTCGCGCGCCACGCCCGCAGGGGCGGCGGTCGGCGCCGGATATCTCACCATCAAGAATGACGGCACCGCTGCCGACCGCTTGACGGCGGTGAGCGCGGCAATCGCGGGGCAGACCGAGATTCATCAAATGAGCATGGAGGCGGGCGTGATGAAGATGCGCCGTCTTCCGGACGGACTGAGCATACCGGCCAAGGGCTCCGTGACGTTGGACCCGAACGGCTACCACCTCATGTTCCTGCAACTCAAATCACCGCTGAAAGAAGGCGAAGAGTTCAAAGGCAGCTTGACCTTCGAGCATGCGGGTACCGTGGAGGTGACGTTTCACGTCCAGGGCATGGGCGCCATGGCGCCCAGCGCATCCGGCCACGACCACTGAGTTGGGTGAAGATCAAGTGGCGCTCGCGCTGCTGCGCGGAGCCTTCGTGGCGAGCGTGCTGTCGAGCTTCGGCGCGGCGCTCTATTTGAGTGGGCTGTTGCCGCCGATCGCGCGGCGGCTGGAATCGAATGCCGCGCCCCCGATCGAGGCGAGATGCCGTTCGGTCGCGTGGTGGAGTTTGCTTGCCGCCCTTGTGGCGGGCGTCTTCTGGCTCGGGCTGGAGGCAGCCGCGATGGCCGACGCCGACACGGCGAGACAAGCGGGTGCCGCGGTTCCGGCGGTGCTGTTCGGCACGCGCTTCGGCCAGGTGCTCCTGGCGCAGGCGCTCGCGCTGGCCGCATCCGGCGCTGCGCTGGCAGCGCGCCGCACAGCGGCGGCGGCGTGCCTCGCCGGGCTCGCCGTCCTGCTCGAAGCCGGCCATGGCCATGCCTTTGCCATGGCGCATGGATCGAGCGCGCTGCTCGTGTCGCAGGTCTTGCATCTGCTCGCGGCGGGGATATGGCTCGGTGGCCTCCTGCCGCTCTTCATCGTGGTGCGCGATGTACCTCTTGAAATTGCCGCCTTCGCCGCGCGCCGCTTCTCCACGCTCGGACTCGTCGCGGTGCTGACGCTTGCGGTCACCGCCCTGTTCCAGGGGTCGGTGCTCGGGGGTGGATGGACGGGGCTCACGGGGACGGCCTATGGCGCGGCGCTCCTGACCAAAGCCCTGCTCTTCGCGCTGATGATCGCCCTTGCCGCGCGCAATCGCTTTCGGCTCGCGCCGGCGCTCATGGGATCGCAAGGCTTGGGCTCAAGACGCCTGCTCCTGCGCGCTATCCTTGTCGAAACGGCCCTTGGCTTGGGCGTCGTCCTCGCCGCCGGGGTCTTGAGCGGGCTTGAGCCCGGCATGCACCGGGTCTGAGCGGTTGCCGCCGAGCGCCACCAATCCCGACAGCGCCAAACCCGAGCCGGGGAAGATCGGCGCTCCGTAAACCCCTGCCCTGCCCGCACTGGCGCTTGTCATCGCTTCTTGCGATGATAGGAGCGCGCCAGCCACGAATCCGCGACCATGCACGACAAGCTCGAATTCATGTTAGCGCTCGCCCGCGAGCAGCATTTCGGCCATGCGGCCGAGGCCTGTGGCGTAAGCCAGCCCACATTGTCGGCCGGCATCAAGCAATTGGAGGACGCGCTCGGCGTGCTGCTCGTGCAGCGCGGCTCACGCTTCCAGGGCTTCACGCCGGAAGGCGAGCGGGTGCTCGATTGGGCCCGGCGCATCGTCGGCGATACGCGCGCCATGCGGCAGGAGATCGATGCGCTGAAGCATGGGCTCGCCGGCCATATCCGCATCGCGGCGATTCCGACGGCGCTCGCCATGGCGGCCATGATCACCACGCCCTACCGCGCGCGGCACCCCGATGTGAGCTTCACCATCCTGTCGCGGAACTCGATCGAGGTGCTGGGGCTGCTCGAGAATCTGGAGGTGGATGCCGGGCTTACTTATCTCGACAACGAACCGCTCGGCCGCGTCAAGACGGTGCCGCTCTATAACGAGGAATACCGGCTGCTCGTCTCTCCCGACAGCCCGCTCGGCCAACGCGACTCGGTGACCTGGGCGGAAGCGGGCAAGGTGCCGCTGTGCCTGCTCACCCCTGACATGCAGAACCGCCGCATCATCGAGCAGCTGTTGCGCGAGGCGGGCGCGGAGGTGGCGCCGACCATGGAATCCAACTCTATCGTCGTGCTGTTCGCCCATGTGCGCACCGGGCGCTGGGCGACCGTGATGCCGGCGAAGCTCGCCGAGGTGCTGGGACTGACCGAGACGGTCCGAGCGATTCCCATACTCGAGCCCGAGGTGACCCATTCGATCGGTCTCGTCGTGCCCTATCGGGATCCGATGACGCCGCTGATCCATGCGCTGGTCGCCGAGGCCAAGCAACTCGCGCCCATTCTGGGCGGCAAGGGCCTCAGCCTCAAGGATATTGCCCGGCTCGATCCAAAGCCTAAATCGTCCAATAGAGCATTGTAATCAAAGGCGAAATCTACCCGCCGAGGCCTTGCGGGGGTGGGACCGGCGGCCTATTTCCATGATAAGGGTCAGCCCCCCCGCGGATGCGGCAAAGGCGATAGCAAAAGCCGATCAGGCGATGGGCCCTCTTTATTGATTCACAGGGCGTTCTTGTTCATTTTCCTAGAACTCACAAAGAGAAGCGGCCTCTAGAATGTCCAGATACGAGCCATGGAGTGCCGCACGCGCGAGCGCGATCATCGCGCGCGAGCAGCACCGGCCGGGCGCGGTTCTCCCCATTTTGCATGGCTTGCAGGCCGTGTTCGGCTGCGTGCCGGAGGCGGCGGTCCCCATGGTGGCCGAGGCGCTCAACCTCTCGCGCGCCGAGGTTTGGGGCGCGTTCACGTTTTACCATGATTTCCGCAAAGCCCCGCCCGGACGGCACGTGCTCAAGATCTGCCGCGCCGAATCCTGCCAGGCGGCCGGGGGCGAAGCGCTCGCGGCACGCGCCGAGGAACGGCTTGGGGTGAAATTCGGCGAGACCACGGCCGACGCTCGCGTCACGCTCGAGCCCGTCTATTGCCTCGGGCTGTGCCATTCCTCGCCCGCCGCCGTGCTCGACGATGAGCGTGTGTTCGCCATGCTCGACGAGAAGAAGCTCGAGGCATTGCTCAAGGAGGCGCAAGCGTGAGCGCGCGCCTATTCATCTCCCGCGATTCCGGCGCGCTCGCGCTCGGCGCCGACGAGGTCGCGTCCGCCTTCTACAAGGCCGCCGAACGGAAAAGCCTCAAAGTCGAGATCGTGCGCACCGGCAGCCGCGGCATGTATTGGCTCGAGCCGCTGGTCGAGGTGGAACGGCCCGAGGGCCGCATCGGCTATGGGCCGGTGACGGCGGCCGACGTCGAGAGCCTGCTCGATGGCGGGATGCTCGAGGGCAAGGCGCACAAACTGAGCCTCGGTCTCGTGGACGATATCCCCTTCTTCAAGCGCCAAACGCGGCTCACCTTTGCGTTGTGCGGCATCATCGACCCCCGCTCGCTCGAGGATTACCAAGCCCATGGCGGTTACAAGGGCTTGGCCAAGGTCCTTGGCATCGGGCCTGAAGGAACGGTCGAGGAGGTGGTGAATTCCGGCCTGCGCGGCCGCGGCGGCGCGGGCTTCCCCACCGGCATCAAATGGCGCACCGCGGCGCAGACCAAGCCGCAGCAGAAATACATCGTGTGCAACGCCGACGAGGGCGATTCCGGCACCTTCGCCGACCGCATGATCATGGAGGGCGACCCGTTCTCCCTCATTGAGGGCATGACCATCGCCGGCATCGCCGTGGGCGCCACCTATGGCTACGTCTATATCCGCTCGGAATATCCCCACGCCATCACGGCCATGGAGATCGCCATTCACGAGGCGCGCAAAGGCGGCATGCTCGGCAAGGGCGTGGCCGGCTCGCCCTTCTCCTTCGACATGGAAGTGCGCGTCGGCGCCGGCGCCTATGTGTGCGGCGAGGAGACCTCGCTCTTGGAAAGCCTTGAAGGCAAGCGCGGCGAGGTGCGCGCCAAGCCGCCGCTGCCGGCGCATATCGGCCTGTTCGCCAAGCCGACCGTGATCAACAACGTGCTGTCGCTGGCGACGGTGCCCTTCATCCTGTCGCATGGCGCCACGACCTATCGCGATTTCGGCATGGGCCGCTCGCGCGGGACCATGCCCATCCAGCTCGCCGGCAACATCAAATATGGCGGGCTGTTCGAGACGGCGTTCGGCATCACGCTCGGCGCGCTGGTGGACGATGTCGGCGGCGGCACCCGCTCAGGGCGCCCGGTGCGCGCGGTCCAGGTGGGCGGCCCGCTCGGCGCCTATTTCCCGCGCGCGCTGTTCGATACGCCGTTCGACTATGAGGCCTTTACCGCGGCCGACGGCCTCATCGGCCATGGCGGCGTGGTGGTGTTCGACGACACCGTGGACATGGCCAAGCAGGCCCGCTTCGCCATGGAGTTTTGCGCCATCGAATCCTGCGGCAAGTGCACCCCCTGCCGCATCGGCTCGGCCCGAGGCGTCGAGCTTGTCGACAAGATCGTGGCGAACGAGGACCGGGCGGCGAATATCGCCGTGCTCGAAGACCTCTGCCACACCATGAAGCTCGGATCGCTCTGTGCCTTGGGCGGGTTTACCCCCTTCCCGGTTATGAGCGCGCTAACCCATTTCCCCGAAGATTTCGGCGCACCCAAGCGCCTCGAAGCCGCTGAATGAGGACACTCCCATGTCGCTGATCCAGGAAATCGACTACGGCACCCCCCGCGCCATGACCGACAAGACGGTCAATGTGACCATCGACGGGGTCAAGGTCACGGTGCCCGAGGGCACGTCGATCATGCGCGCCGCCATGGATTTGGGCAACCAGATCCCCAAGCTCTGCGCCACCGACATGGTGGAGGCGTTCGGCTCTTGCCGGCTGTGCCTCGTCGAGATCGAGGGCCGCGCCGGGACGCCCGCCTCCTGCACCACGCCGGTCGCCGAGGGCATGGTGGTGCATACCCAGACCGAGCGGCTGAAGCGCCTGCGCAAGGGCGTGATGGAGCTCTATATCTCCGAGCATCCGCTCGACTGCCTCACCTGCTCGGCCAACGGCGATTGCGAGTTGCAGGACATGGCCGGCGCGGTCGGCTTGCGCGAGGTGCGCTACGGCTATGACGGCGCGCGCCATCCCAATCCCGGGCTCGACACCTCCAACCCCTATTTCACCTATGAGCCCTCCAAATGCATCGTGTGCTCGCGCTGCGTGCGAGCCTGCGAGGAGGTGCAAGGCACCTTCGCCCTGACCATCGCCGGGCGCGGCTTCGATTCAGTGGTGTCGCCCTCGATGCAGCAGCCGTTCCTGGAATCCGAGTGCGTGTCGTGCGGCGCCTGCGTGCAGGCCTGCCCCACGGCAACGCTGAACGAGAGGAGCGTGATCGAGATCGGCACGCCGGCGCATTCCGTCGTCACCACATGCGCCTATTGCGGCGTCGGTTGCGCCTTCAAGGCCGAGATGCGCGGCGACGAGCTCGTGCGCATGATCCCCTACAAGGACGGCAAGGCCAATCGCGGCCATTCCTGCATCAAAGGCCGCTTCGCCTATGGCTACGCCACGCATAAAGACCGCATCTTGAAGCCGATGATCCGCGAGAAGATCACCGACCCGTGGCGGGAGGTGTCGTGGGACGAGGCGATCGGCTACGCGGCGTCGGAATTCAAACGCATCCAAGAGAAATACGGCAAGGGCGCGGTGGGCGGCATCACCTCGTCGCGCTGCACCAATGAAGAGACTTATCTCGTGCAGAAGCTGGTCCGCGCCGCCTTCGGCAACAACAATGTCGATACTTGCGCGCGGGTGTGTCATTCGCCCACGGGCTACGGGCTCAAGACCACCTTTGGCACCTCGGCCGGCACGCAGGATTTCGACTCGGTCGAGCAGTCAGACGTGATCCTGATCATCGGCGCCAATCCCACCGATGGCCATCCGGTGTTCGCCTCGCGCATGAAGAAGCGGCTGCGCGAAGGCGCCAAGCTGATCATCGTCGATCCGCGCCGCATCGACCTCGTGCGCACGCCACATATCGAGGCCGATTACCATTTGCCGCTCAGGCCGGGCACCAACGTTGCCGTGGTCACCGCGCTCGCTCATGTCGTCGTGACCGAGGGGCTGGTGAACGAGAAATTCGTGCGTGATCGCTGCGATTGGGACGAGTTCCAGGATTGGGCGGCCTTCGTGGCGCAGCCGCGCCACAGCCCGGAGGAGGTCGAGAAGATTTCCGGCGTTCCGGCCGAGACGATCCGCGGCGCGGCCCGGCTTTATGCCACCGCCGGCAATAGCGCCATCTATTACGGGCTTGGCGTCACCGAGCACAGCCAGGGCTCGACCACGGTGATCGCCATCGCCAACCTCGCCATGGCCACCGGCAATATCGGCCGCGAGGGCGTCGGCGTGAACCCGCTGCGCGGGCAAAACAACGTGCAAGGCTCGTGCGACATGGGCTCGTTCCCGCATGAGATGCCGGGCTACCGCCACATCTCGGAAGATGCCATGCGGGCGACATTCGAGTCGCTGTGGGGCGTGCATCTCGACGCCGAGCCCGGCCTGCGCATCCCCAACATGATCGACGCCGCGGTCGATGGCTCGTTCAAGGCCATCTACATCCAGGGCGAGGACATTCTCCAGTCCGACCCCAACACCCAGCATATGGCGGCGGGGCTCGCGGCCATGGAATGCGTCGTGGTGCAGGATCTGTTCCTGATCGAGACGGCCAATTACGCCCATGTGTTCCTGCCCGGCTCCACGTTCCTGGAGAAGAACGGCACCTTCACCAATGCCGAGCGGCGCATCCAGCCGGTGCGCAAGGTGATGGCGCCGATGAACGGCTATGAGGATTGGCAGATCACCGAGATGCTTTCCAACGCGCTCGGCTATCCGATGCATTACACCCACGCATCCGAGATCATGGACGAGATCGCGGCGCTGACGCCGACCTTCGCTGGCGTGTCCTACAAGAAGCTGGATGAGCTCGGCTCGGTGCAGTGGCCGTGCAACGCCGCGGCGCCGGACGGTACGCCGGTCATGCATGTCAACGGCTTCGTGCGCGGCAAAGGCAAGTTCGTGATCACCGAATATGTGGCGACCGACGAGAAGACCGGCCCGCGCTACCCGCTGCTGCTCACCACCGGGCGCATCCTAACCCAATATAATGTGGGGGCGCAGACGCGGCGCACCGCCAACGTCGTGTGGCACGAATCCGACCTGCTCGAGATCCATCCCCACGACGCCGAGCAGCGCGGCGTCCGCGACGGCGATTGGGTGAAGCTTGCCAGCCGCGCCGGCGAGACGACGCTCAAGGCCAAGATCACCGAGCGCGTGGCGCCGGGCGTGGTCTACACCACCTTCCACCACCCCGAGACCCAGGCCAATGTGGTGACCACCGAATATTCCGACTGGGCCACCAACTGCCCGGAATACAAAGTGACCGCCGTGCAGGTGAGCGTGTCCAACGGGCCTACCGAGTGGCAAGAGGAATATGACGAGCTCACCAAAGTCTCGCGGCGGATTGCCGAGCCCCTGATCGCAGCGGAGTAAGGCCCGCTTAGATGGCGCCTCCGGTCGTTCGCGTCTCCTGCTCCATCTACCGCCCGTCGGGCGTGAAGGACGGCGTGCGCGCGATCCCCGAGGAGAGTGCGATCGCCTTCACCTACAATGCCGGCACCTATGCGGTGATGATGGCGACGCCGCAGGACCTCGCCGATTTCGCTATTGGCTTCAGCCTGACCGAGGGCGTCATCGAGAGCGCGGACGCGATCCGCGAGCTCGAGATCGTCGAGAGCGAACTCGGCATCGAGCTGCGCATGTGGCTGCGCGATAGCGAAGCCGCCGAGCTGTCCGGCCGCCGCCGCAAGATCGCCGGCCCCACGGGCTGCGGGCTATGCGGCATCGAGAGCCTCGCCGAGGCGATGCGGCCGCCGCCACCGGTGGGCGAAGGCCGCGCGTTCACGCCGGACGAGATCATGACGGCGATGGGATCGCTCGCGCCGGCGCAGGCGCTGAACCAGGCGACCCGCGCCGTGCATGCCGCCGCGCTATGGACGCCCGGACAAGGCCTCGTCGCGCTCAGGGAAGACGTCGGCCGCCACAATGCGCTCGACAAGCTCGCGGGCGCGTTGGCCCAGAGCGGCGTCGCGGCGGCGGACGGGCTCATCGTACTGACGAGCCGGGTTTCTATCGAGATGGTGCAGAAGGCGGCGGCCATCGGCGCGCCGACACTCATCGCGGTGTCGGCGCCCACGGCGCTCGCTCTGCGCATGGCCGAAGAGGCGGGCATCACGCTCGTGGCGGTGGCGCGCGCCGACGGCTTCGAGGTCTTCACCCATAAGCAGCGCATCCAAGGAGAGCGGGCAAGCCATGTCGCCTGACAGACTGGTCTATATGGCGAACCAGATCGGCAAATTCTTCGAGGTGCAGCGCGCCGACGAGGTCGTTCCCGGCATCGCCAATCACATCAAGAAGTTCTGGGACCCGCGCATGCGCAAGGCGATCTTCGCCTATCTCGACGAGGGCGGCGACGGACTCGATCCGCCGGTGCGCGAGGCAATCATGCGGCTGAAGGCCGAGGCAGACGGCATCGCCACGCACGCCAAGCACGAATCGAGCTTCCAAGGAACCTGAGCGCGTGGACGGGCCGGCGTCAGGAGGATGGCGGTTCGACCGGAGAGAACTCGCCGGCGCCGTCGCGGATTTGGGTGTGCTGGTTCCCATCGCGGTGGCGCTCATCGTCAATAACGGCCTGTCCGCAACCGCCGTCCTGATACCCGCCGGCTTGCTTTACGTGATGGCCGGGCTGTTCTATCGGCTCCCAGTGCCGGTGCAGCCGCTCAAGGCTTTCGGCGCGATTGCCATCGCCCAGGGCCTCGGCGCCAATGAAATAGCGGCCGGGTCGCTGTTGATGGGCGGCGTGTTTGTGGTGCTGGGGATTTCCGGGTTGCTCGATTGGGTCGCCAAGATATTCCCGCAGCCGATCATTCGCGGCATCCAGCTTTCGGTCGGCCTGTTGTTCTGCCAGCTTGCCTGGAAACTGACCACAGCGCCGCCTGCCGCGTTCATTGATCACGCCCAACCGACCTGGTGGCTCGTCGGGGGCGGATTGGTCGTGACCTTGGCGGCTTTGCTGATGCGCCGCCAACTCGTGACTCTCGTCCTCGTGGTGCTGGCGATCATCGCCATGGTGCTGGCTTACCATGGGCCGCTGATATTCGGCCCTTCTGCCATCCAACTCCCGGATTTAAGCACTCGGGCTTTCACGGCCGCCGCCGCCGCGCTCGTGTTGCCCCAATTGCCCTTGACCTTCGCCAACTCATGCCTGGCCACCGCCGATGTTGCCCGAGCCTATTTCGGCCGGGACGGCGACCGGGTGCGGCCCGGCCGCCTGGCGTTGAGCCTGGGCCTAACCAACCTGCTGGCGGGGGCGATCAGCGGAATGCCCGTATGCCACGGGGCAGGCGGTATGACCGCGCATTACAGCTTCGGCGCGCGCACCGGCGGCGCGCCTATTCTGTTGGGTCTGGCGTTGCTGTTCCTTGCCCTGGCATTCGGCGCCAGCCTGGCCGCCGTGCTGGCCGGCTTCCCATTGCCGATCCTCGCGGGGCTGCTTGCCGTAGCCGGCCTGTTGCATATCGCCTTGCTCAGGGATTTGCGCCGCCCGGCCCATTGGGCGCTAGCCATCGCGGTCGGCATCGTCGGTCTGCTCAGCAATCTTACAATTGCGTTGCTCGGCGCATTGCTGATCTGGTGGATAGCCGAAGGCGTCGTCGCGCTGCGGAGCTCGGAAAGCAGCCCGACCGTCCCTGCGCGCGGGCCAGCCGATCAAGTCTGACGCCGCTGGCCGGTGCGGTTACGGCATCACCGCCACGCCCCAGGGCAAGCGGCCCACGGGCACCGACTTCTCCGCCTTTTGGCTCGCGGTGTCGATCACGGTCATGTCGTTGGTGAGGCCGTTGGCGACATAGAGCTTCGAGCCATCCGGGCTGAACTCCAAGTGCCAGGGGCGCTGGCCGACCAGGATATAGTTCACCACTTCGAGGGTCTTGGTGTCGATGACGCCCACGCGATTGGCCGGGCCAAGCGCCACGAAAACGAATTTGCCGTCCTTGGTGAACTCCATGCCTACGGGCTGGAGCAGCTCGGGCCGCACGCCCGGCACCTGGAAGCGAATCTTCTTGATCACCTTCCAGGTTTTGGGATCGATCACCGAGATCGAGCCGCCAACCTCGGAGGAGACCCAGAGCTGGCTGCCGTCGGCCGTGAACTTCGCCTCGCGCGGGCGCGAATCGACGAGCACATTGGCGACCAGCTTCATGGTGGAATTGTCGATGACGTGGGCCATGCTCGTGCTTTCGGAGGTGGCCACGGTGTATTTGTTGTCCGGGCTGACCACCATGCCTTCGGGCTCGACGCCCACGGGCACCTCGCCCAGCACGTCGCCGCTCTTGATGTCCATGATGGTCACGAGAGAGTCGTCCTCATTGGCGATGTAGATTTTGTCGCCCTTGGGGTCGATCGCCATCAACTCCGGATCGGGACCGGAGTCCAATTCGCGCGACTTCTTCAGCGTCTTGGTGTCGATGACGTCCATGGTGTCGCCATCGCCCGCGGCGACGAACAGCTCCTTATAGTCCGGGCTGAGCACGATGCCGCGCGGGCGACGGTCGGTGGGGATGGTCTTGATCACTTGCAGCGTCTTGCCGTCGATCACGGTGATGGTGTTGTCCTTCTCGTTGGAGACGAAGATCGTCTCGGCGAAGCAAGGGCCGGCTAGGAGAAAGAGTGCTGCCGCGGACGCTGCGGTGGCGGTGAGGCGGTTCATGTCGGTGTTACCTTCGTTCTGGGCCTATTTGAATTTGCACTTGGTCTCAGGCTTGTCGTAGCCGAGCGTGTCGGTGATGTTGGTCTCGTGCAGGAAGCCTTCCTGCGGCGACGTCGATACGACGGTGCGGGTACCGCCGCCGAGCAAAACCGGCTGGCGCATCTGGTGGTCCCAATCGCGGAAGTTCAGTGCGATCCCTTTGAAGCCTTCGAGATTGAAACCGTCGGAGAGCAGGAACGCCTTGAACTCCGGCACGGTGGTCTTGCCGGAGCGCATGACGGCGTCGGCAAGGGTGCGCGTGCCGAGCCAGGCGGTGTAATCGCGCTCGACCGCCGCGCGTTTGGCGCGTTTGCGGATGGCGTTCTGGAAGCTCATGGAGCCGTACTCGGTGTAGGACGGGTCCCAGGCAAGCGCCTGCAGGCCTTGGGTGCCTCCCACCGGCCGGGGGTCATAGGTGCGGAAGGGCAGATAGTCGCCGAAGGCTTCGGCGGTGTCGGCGACGATCAAGATGTCGTAGTCGGGCGCGCCTTCGGTGGCCATGGGCATCTGGGCCTGCACCTGCTGATGGCCGGAGTCCAAATTGCGGGCACCGGGCGGGAAATTGTAGACCCGCTTCTCGACGATCTTGCCGCCGTAGCGCTTGGCCGCGCGCTCGATCTGCGCGACGTAGTCCTTATCCTCCGGCGTGTCGCCGGTGAGCACGAACCAGCGCGGCCATTTCTTCCAGATCAGATATTGGGCGAGCGCATCGGCGCGCATCGCCCAGTCGGGGATGATGTGGAAGACGTTAGAGCGGCAGTCCTCCTGGCGCAGAGCCTCGGTGCTCGAGCGAATGTTGACGATGACCGAGTTCTTCGCCTCGGGCAGATCGGCCACCGCCAGCAGATCCTTGGGCTCGAGATCGGCGACGATGAGGGCGTCGCCCTTGGCGAGGATCTCCTTGGCCTTGGCGACGACATCGCCGTTCTTGGGCACGATCTCCTCGTCGAGGGCGAAATCGTGGCCGACGAAGGCGCCGGACTTCTTGCTTTCGTCGATGGAGAGGCGTGCGCCCTGGATGCCCTTATCGGTAATGATGGGCTCGGCGTAGGAGAGCGGCAGCGGCTCGTCATAATCCTTGCCGAGATAGACGATTGTGGATTTGACCGGCGCTTGCTCATCCGCAGTGGCGGCGGGGGCCGCGGTGGCAGCGGGAGCAGGAGCGGCGGCCGGCGGAGGCGCCGCGGCCGGCTCCTCGGCCAACGCGGTGGCGGTCAGCAGAACCAGGCTGAGAAGGCCGGCGGCGATGCCGGCGAGGCCGGCACCACGAAGGGGGATCGACAGACTCGACATAGAAACAGGCTTCGCTCCTTACGCGTCCCGGCAGCTCGGCCCGAAAGGATGGGTTGCCGCTCCCCATAACCGATCTTGTTGGCACCACTCTTTCTCAGAGATGCGGCGCATTATCAATGCACAGTGCACAACATGGCAATCTTTTTGCCAAGTTAAAGTCCAGCAAGGTTGCGCGCGCGAGTCATGAAAACTTAATGAAGCGGCATTCGCCGGCCATGAAACAGCAGCCAAGCTGCATCTGAGCTTGGCGGCCGATCCCATTCCATGGCGAAAAGCTTAATATTGGTTCGGCGCGTAGACATCGCCTTCATGCTTTTGCGAGCTCGGGTTCACCGAGCGGATCCAGGCGATCACCTTCCACAACTGATCCGAGGTCTTGATGATGCCACCGAAGGGCGGCATCGGCCCCACGACCGTCTCGTGCTTCACGCGAGAGTAGCCCTGCTTCTTCAGCTCGTCCGAACCGAGCGTGACCAGGCGGAACAGGGTATCGTCGCCGGCGCTATAGACCCAGGTGTCATTGGTGAGCGGCGGGCACATGCCACCGCCGCCGCCGCCGCCATGGCAGCCATTGCAGCCGAGCGAGAGAAAGTCGTGGTGACCCTCTTCGGCGATCTCGGCGATCTTGTCGTTATACGGATTGTGCAAGCCCTCCTTCGGAGTTCGCCTTGACGAGGTCGAGGGGCGGGGTGGTGTCGCCGGCCTTGCAACAGGTGCCGGCGTCGCCCGCCGACGCTGCCGCGGTAGCCGGTTGATCACCTGCCGGGGGGGCTGCGTCATCGGCCGCGCGGCACAGCCCCGCGCCAGCGCCAATAAACCCCAATGCCAAAAGTCCGATGATGATTTTGCGCACTGTTACTGTTTCCTTACCCTATTGCTTTGGTTCGTTGAGCTCAGCAAGAACGTCGACAGGACCGAGGCCGGAGCCTGGGGCCCGACTCCGTCCTTCGACGCACAGAACCTACCCTTGGTTCAACGACCTCTGCAATCTTGCTGTCATAGGGATTGCGTCATCCCCCCTTGGATCGAGAGAATGGCGTGGATTTCCGGCCTTGGAGCAGCTTGCTCGGAGCCTAGCCCGGAGGGGACGCGGTTCTCCCCGGAACCACTTTTTCAGGAGGATTGACGCCAGGAGGATTGATCGAACGAATGAAGGCGATGATTTTCCAGAGTTCGTCCGAGGTCTTGATGGAGAAACCCATTGGCGGCATCGGCGCATGCACGCTGCCATAGGTTATGCGGGTGAAGCCCGATTTTTCCAGCTCCGCAGAGCCCAGCGTCACGAGCCTGAACAGCACGTCATCGGTGTTGCCCCAGAACCAGATGCCTTGCGTCAAGGCGGGGCACATGCCGCCGCCGCCATTGCCGCCGTGACACTCGTTGCACCCCGGCAGCCGGAAATTCTTGACGAGTTCTTCGTCCTTGGCGAGCTTGGCGTAATCCTGATAGGGACTATGCAGTCCCCCGATGGGCACCTGCTTTACCAGATCGACCGGCGGTGTCGTGTCGCCCGCCTTGCAGCACTCGCCGGCGGCAGCTTCCGCTGGCTTTGCGGTCTCATCGTCAGCCGCGCAGGCTTTCCACGCGACTGCAGCCAAAATTCCAATAAAAGCGACCGCCACAACTCCAGAGATAATTTTGCGCACAGCTTGTTTCCTTACCCTAGTTGCCTTTTGGTTTGTTGAGCTCATCACAATAAAGATCGGTGAGGACGGACGTCCCCACCGAGGAGGGGGAGTATAGCGAAGACAGACCGGCAAGGTCAGGCGCCACATTGGCGCGGTTCGCCCCCTGCCCAGTTCGCGAGCCCGGGGATCTCCTTCGCATCGAACACCACATTGGGGAACTAGCCATGGCCGTGCAACCCACGCACGAGACCTAGGCCAAGCGCGGCCGCGCGGCCAGTCCGGTAAGGCTCAATGGTAAATATGCCGGCCTGGGCGGGACCCACGCGACCAGGCGCGGCAAGAGAGAACGGGGGCGAGCGCCACATGCGAGATTCGGGGCGTCGTTGGCGGGGAGATCAGTTGGTGACGTCGAAATCCATGCCCTCGAAAGTGTAGAGGGGCTTTTGCGTCCAGATGCCGTCCTCCTGCACTGGGACCTTGTGCATCTTGACGTTGTCGACCTCGAGCTTGCCGGTCTTCTGGTTCACCCAGAAATCGATGTCGTAATATTCGTCCTTGCTGCCGGGCTTGCGGAAGTCGGTGCACACGAAATATTCGCCGTCCTTCTTCAGGTGGCGCACCGGCTGATGGATCTCGACGAATTCGAGCGGCACGCTGTCGCCCTTCGGGTCCTTGACGTCGAGATCGCCGTTCGCATCCTTGTGGTCGGCGATGTATTTGTGGATCGCGGCCATGACCTGCCAGGCGCGCGTCACCTCCATGTCGCCGGGATGCTCCTGCACCGGCAACCACCACCACGCCACCGGCATGCGGGTGATCATGTAATAGCTGTCGCCGTCCTGCTTCGGCCCCTTCTGCACGCGGATATCCATGAGCTTCAGTTGATCGCCGTCGGGCTTGAACCAAAAATCGATGGCGTATTGCTTCTTCGGCTCGTCCTTGTCGTGGAAGATGACATTGGCGAACCAGCCATAGCCGGTCATGCCGCGCACGATCTTGATGCTTTCGAACACGAGGTTGAGATCGGCGTCGAGCTTGGGATCGTGGAACACGAAGACGCCGTCCTTGCTCTTCTCGTCCACCACCTTCTTCACCGCCGCGTTCACGTCATCCTCGGTGAACTCCTTGGTCGGGCCGATCGCTCCGCTAGCCGCCGGCGCAGCGTCCTGCGCCACATAGAACTCGCGCGCCTTCTGGATGTTCTCGTCCGTATTCTTGAGGAAGGCCGTCTTCAACTCATCGGTGGAGAAGCAATAGACCTTACCGTCGGGCGCCGTCCAATTGACCGAGCAATCGGTCTTCACCGTCTGCCCCGAGGCGAGCCCCATGGCGCAGGCATCGCTGAATTCGCCCTTGGCGGCATCGTCCGCCCGCGCGGAGCCCGCACTCAGACAGCAAAAAGCCACGACAATCGCCGTGGTCCCCGCGACAACAACCAGCCTTCGATACAGCGGCATGTCCGTCCTCATTGGCTCGTGGTCCCCTGGCCGCTTGGCGTCTGCGGCGGCTTGGCGCTCGCCGACAGGTTGGTGCCCAGCACCGCGATCGCGCGCGCGGCTTCCTGATTGCCGTTGAGCACGGCTACGTCCTGTGCCGTTTGCCCTTGCGCATCCTTCGCGTTCACGTCGGCCCCCGACTGAATTAAGAGTCCGATCATCGGCGGATTGTTGTGAGTGGCGGCAATCATCAAGGGGGTGACGCCCTTGGTCGATTTGGCGTTCACGTCGGCGCCGCGTTCGACCAGGCCCTGGGCAACGTCGATGGGCCGGGTCGAGCCGGGCAGGAACATGGCGCCTTCGGCCGGCGCGCTTTGGCTGGCGGCGATCATCAGGGGCGTGAGCTTTTCATTGCCCGACGGCGTATTGACATTGGCGCCGTGGTCCATGAGGGATTTGGCCGCCTCATATTTGCTCTCGGCAATGGCCATGGCGAGAGGTCCGAACCCTTCCGGCCCCGGCTGCTCGATATTGGCGCCGTGGGCGAGCAACAGTTCGACTGTCGGCACGTCGTCGCGCATCACCGCATGCAAGAGCGGCGTCATGCCGTCCTTATCGGGCTCGTTGACATTGGCGTGGAGGTCAATGAGCAGCTTGACCATCTCCGGATGCTTCTGGCGGGCGGCGGTGTGGAGCGCGGCGGCGCCTTGGCGGTTGAGCTTGTTGACGTCGGCGCCCTTGCTGATCAGGAATTTGACGCGGTCGGGATCGTTGGCATTGACCGCGTTGCCGAGCTCCTCGGTCGGGTCGGCCCCTTCCTCCAGCCATTTTTCCACCTTGGCTTTGGTGACTATCTGGTCAGGGGAGGCGAGGTCGGGACGCGCCTTGAAGTCCGTTTGCGCCACCTCGACATAGCCGCCATGGGAGGGAAGATCGCCGGGCACGAGGCAGCGGCTGCACTGCACGAGCGGCACGCCGTAATCTTTCAGGATCTTCTCGATCTCGGCCTTGTGGTCCTCCATGGCGAATTCGAGCATGTATTTCAGGAAGGCGTCGGTCTTGCGCACGCCGATGGCGAGGTCGAATTCGAGTGGCACCTTATCTTCCATGAGGTTGACCGGCATGATGGTGATCGGCGCATTCTTCATCGTCTTGAGCCAACCCGCGAATGGCCCCCACACGGCCGCCACGTCGAGATCGCCGTTGATCACCTTCTGCACGACGTACCAGGGTTGATGCTCGATGACCAAATCGGCGTCGTGGCTCTGCACTTGCAGCGACACGTTGTTGATGATGCCGCGCTTGGCGAGCGCCTCGCGAATGCCGGAGGTCTGGAACACGCCGATCTTCAGATCCTTCAATTTGGGATCGTCGAGGCCAGTGAGATTTAGGCCCTTGTCGTTGCGGAAGACGAGGACATAGGTCGAGCGGTAGACAGGAGTGGTAGTGAGCAGGCGTCCATAATTTGCGGGCATGTCGAACATCACGTCGCACACGCCCTCGTCAAAGGTCTGCCGCGTCAGACCGCGCTCGAGGAACGGACGCCACGAATAGGTGACACGCGCGCCCATGGCGTCGGCGAGCAGGGTCGCCATCTTGTTCTGGAAGCCTTCGAGCTTGATGTCGGACAGCGGCATGTTGCCGGGGTCGGCGCAGACATTGAGCGATTTCACCTTCTTGGCCTTGTAGGCCACCTTTGCCGCGGCGCGGATGGCGATCTTCTCGCTCGGCAGGAGATCGTCGAACTCCTTGCTCAGGTCCCGCCGGAGGTCCCCCTTGGCGGCCAGAGCCGGACCGAGGGCGAGCCCCGAAACGGCGAGACAGAGGGCGAAAGTCAAGGTGCGCATCAGCATGGGAAGCTCTTTCGTCGTGTGGTTTCGCTGGCGAGGGGAACGCGAAGGCCAGGGCCCGACGGCGTTCAACCCTTCTACGGCGTCAATATCACCAACACGTATATAGGAAAAGGACGCCCGATGCCGCAAGGGCACCGGGCGTCCAATTAGCCTAAAAGCTCTCGATTACTCGAAGAGCCGGAAGACGTGCAGCGTACCGCCCTGAGGAATATGGTTCAGGCCAGCAGCTTTCGTCATAGCCGTAGCACCGATGGCGCCAAACTTATCGCTGAGGTCCAGGCCAGCAGTCACGGGCAGGCCAATCCAGCCGCCGATACCGCTGTAGACACCAACGTACTGTTTGCCACCGAGCTTGTAGGTGATCGGGTTTCCGATGATACCCGACGCAAGCTTACGGCTCCACAGGATCTTGCCCGACTTCCGGTCAACAGCCCGGAAATCACCGCCGAGGCTGCCATAGAACATCAGACCACCGTCCGTGTTCATGGTGCCGCCCCAGTTCGGATAGGGATCCGGGATCTCCCAGATCGTCTTGCCGGACAGGACGTCATACTTCTTGACCTTGCCGGTCGTGCCGGGCTTCTCAGGATACATATACACGTTCGCGAACACGTAGACCGTGCCCTGGTTCGTGTGCGTGCGCTCCTGAGGCTCGAGCTCCATGCACCAGTTGTTGGTGGGCATGTAGAAGACGTTCGGCTCCTTGGGATCCACCGAACCCGGCTGCTGGTCTTTGCCGCCCATAGCTGACGGGCAGGCTTCGACGTTGCGGCCACGCTCGAGCGGAGAGTGCTCACGCACCTTGACCGGACGGCCAGTCTTCATGTCGATCTTCTCGGCCCAGTCCACCGTCACATATTTCGTGGCGGCGATAATGGTACCGTCGGTACGATCGAGCACATAGGCAAAGCCGTTACGATCGAAGTGAGTGAGTGCCTTCACCTTCTTGCCGCCGACGTCCATGTCGGTCAGCATGTTCTCGTTGATGCCATCATAGTCCCACTGATCGAAGGGGGTCATCTGATAGGCCCAAACTGCCTCACCGGTATCGACCTTGCGGGCGAAGATCGTCATCGACCACTTGTTGTCGAAATCACCGGCGTTGCACTCCTCATGCGTCTTGTCCGGGCAACGATAGGCCGGGCTCCACAGGCCGGGGTTACCGGTCGAGTAGTAAACCAGCTTCAGGTCCGGATCGTAGCTGTACCAACCCCAAGCCGCGCCGCCGCCGATCTTGTAGTCCTCGCCGGGGAACGTCTTGATGCCAAGATCCTTGCCAGCCGTGCCGTACTCAGGATGTGCCTTGTTGGTGTTCTCGGTCAGGCAAACGTCCTTGTCGGAACCGGTCGATTGGCAAACCCAAGCCAGCGAACCGTCCTTGAGGTTGTAGGCCGTCATGCGACCGCGAGCGGCGAACTCATCGCCACCGAAGCCTTCGAGCACCTTGTCGTCGGCAATCAACGGAGCCGGGGTGATGGTCTCGCCATGCTCAGGGTAAGCAAGCTTGACAACCCAGACTTCCTTGCCGGTCTGGCCGTCGAGGGCGATCAAATAGCCGTCGAGCGTGCCAAACACGAACTTGCCGTCAGCATAAGAACCGCCACGGTTGACCGTGTCGCAGCAAGCGCGCGGAACAGCGGACTCGTCACGATCGGTCAGCTTCACGTAGCTCCACACCTGTGTCGGATGATCAGCATCCGTCAGATCGAGACCCTGCACGACGTTGCAGTTCGACATGGCCGGGCAGCCGCTGACCATGAAAAGCATGGGCTTGCCACCGACATCCTTGACCACAAGGGGTTGTCCCTCATGACCACGCAGAGCGTTCGTGCCCTGCTCCCAGATCATGTTGAGCTTACCAACGTTGCCGGCATTGATATCAGCCAGCGGGCTGTGACGGGTCAGGGCGAAATCACGGCCGGGGGCCGGCCACTGATCCGGGTCTTTCATTCTTGCCAGCTGCTCCTCATCGGAGCCGGCAAGAGCTGCCCCCGACAAACTCATCATAATGGCGATGAGCCCGCCGAAGACAACGCTACCTTTTACGTAGTTCATTTGTTTCTCCTCTCCCTAGCTACTCAGTTCACCGAAGCTGAGTTGTTCTAGTCTGCTTGAAATTCCCACCCCAAGCCGAATGCTCAAGGCGAGCACCGAGCCCTTGCGAGTTTGTCATTGTCACGGTGGATGATGGGGGGCTGCCTAAACGCGGCAAGGCAATTAACATGCCTCGCGCCCGCCTTTGGCAGCGGGTTGTCTGATGACCACATCACGCAGTGACACCTCACGAGGAATCACAGCTCATCGCGGAGTGGGTCCGGGGCGTTATCGGATGAAAACGGACAGGTTCACTCGTTGCAAGCTGCCCGCCCATAATTGCCAAATGTCCCCGCTTTGCAAGTGAAAAAGCACTGCGGGCGATAAAATGAGTCGAACTTCTCTGCCTTTCGCTGCAGTGCGTTAGCGGGCCGGTGCCCCAATGCCAAATTTGTTGTGCGGTGCAACCGAAGACGCGCGACAGATGCCCAAATTTACGCCGTGAAATGACCCATGACGGGACTGCGGCGAGACGGACTGACGTCGAATCGCAGCGTGCGTGCTCCGCACACAAAATGGCGCGCCGGTGGGATGATCATCGATGACGAGACGCGGATCACGACATCATTTCGGTCAAGGCCGCGCCCGGTGAAGCGCCTGTCATCGCGTCGTTAAGGCGCCCGCCATAATGTGATCGCTTGGATAGAGTCTTCCTTTAGCCCCGCGCCATGACCATCCGTAACCTCGATCACGCGCTCTGCCCCCGCTCCTTGGCCGTGATCGGCGCAAGTCCGGAACCAGGGTCGGTCGGCGCCACGCTCACCGAGAATGTGCTCAAAGCGGGTTTTCGCGGGCCGATCTATCTCGTCAATCCGCATCACCGGGAGATCGGCGGGCTGAAATGCTTCGCCGATGTGGCGGCGCTGCCCGAGGCGCCGGAGCTCGCGGTGATCGCGGCGCCGCCCGCGGCCATCCCGGCGCTGATCGGGGCGCTGGGCGCCAAGGGAACACGCGCGGCGGTCGTCATCACCGCCGGGCTCGGCCCGGAGATCAAGCAGGCGATGCTCAACGCCGCCCGCCCCACTTGCCTGCGTATCATCGGCCCCAATTGCCTCGGTATCGCCGTGCCGGCGCTCGGCCTCAATGCCAATTTCGGCTTCAACCAGCCTATCCCCGGCAAGCTCGCTTTTCTTTCCCAGTCCGGTGCGCTCGTGACCGGCGTGCTCGACTGGGCCGCCGCGCATGGGATCGGCTTCTCTTACGTGGTCTCCATGGGGGACATGGCCGATGTGGATGTGGGCGATCTGCTCGACATGCTCGCCTCGGACATCTCCACCGCCGCCATCCTGCTCTATCTGGAGACGATCCCCGCCACGCGCAAATTCATGTCGGCGGCACGGTCGGCGTCGCGCGCCAAACCCGTGATCGTGATCAAATCGGGGCGGCACGCGGCCTCGGCCCGGGCGGCCGCGACCCATACCGGCGCGCTGGCCGGCAACGATGCCGCGGTCGATGCCGCGTTTCGCCGGGCGGGCCTGGTGCGCGTCGGCGATCTCGAGGATCTGTTCGTGGCGGCGGAGACGCTCACCTGTCTCAAGCCCATCGCCAGGAACACGCTGCTGATCGTGACCAATGGCGGCGGCGCCGGCATTCTCGCCGTCGACGATTTGATCGGCTCCGGCGGCCGCCTCGCCCCGCTCGACGATTCGCTCAAGATCGCGCTCGACGGCATGCTGCCGGCCAATTGGTCGCGCGCCAACCCGATCGACATCATCGGCGACGCGAGGCCCGACCGTTACGCCGCGGTGATGGGGGCGGTGCTCGCCCGCGACAAGGATCAGCCCATCCTCGTCATCAATTGCCCGACGGCGCTCGCCTCATCGAGCGCGGCCGCGGAGGCGGTGATCGACGCGGCGGCCGGAGCCCACAAGAACGGAGGCGTGCCGCCCATCCTCACGAGCTGGCTCGGCGAGGCGGCGGCGACCGAGGCGCGGGCCAAGTTTCGCGCCGCCCGCATCCCCACCTATGAGACGCCCAATCAAGCGATCGAGGGCTTCGGCTATTTGTGGCAGTACACCCAAGGACAAGAGGCGCTGATGCGGACGCCGCCGCGAGAGGCGGATTTGTCCCAGGTCGACCGCGCGGCGGCGCATCGGGTCATGGCCGGGGCGGCGAAGGCCGGCCGCACCCTGCTCACCGAGCCCGAGGCCAAGGCGGTGCTCGCCGCCTACGGCATTCCCGTCGCCGCTACCCGCGTCACCGCAACGCCGGACCAAGTCGAACAGGCGGCGGAAGACTTGCTCAAGCAGGCGTCCGCCATCGTGGTCAAGGTGCTGTCGGAAGATGTGTCGCACAAGTCGGATGTCGGCGGGGTGAAACTCGGACTGCGCTCGCCCCGCGCGGCCCGCGAGGCGGCCGAGGCCATCTTGGCGAGCGTGGGCAAAGCGCGGCCGGATGCGCGGATCCAAGGCTTCACCGTCGAGCCGATGATCGAACGGCCGAAGGCGCATGAATTGCTACTCGGCGTTTCCGACGATCGCCTGTTCGGTCCGGTGATGCTGTTCGGCGCGGGCGGCACCGCGGCGGAAATCATCCGCGACACGGCCACGGCCCTGCCACCGCTCGATCTGGCGCTCGCGCGCGACCTGATGGAGCGGACGCGAATCTTCCGCTTGCTCGAAGGCTACCGCGACCAACCGGCGGCCGATCTTGCCGCCATCGCCGACACGCTCGTGCGCCTATCGCAGCTCGTGGTGGATTGCCCGTGTCTGCGCGAGCTCGACATCAACCCCCTGCTTGCCGACGCGCAAGGCGTGATCGCGCTCGATGCCCGCATCCGCATCGATGCCGCCATGATCGACACGCCCGCCCCCAACCCCAGGCTCGCCATCCGGCCTTATCCCAATGATTGGGAGACGATGGCGGAGACGGCGGCAGGCCTGCGGGTTGTGGTCCGGCCGATCCGGCCGGCGGATGAGCGTCTATACGGCGCCTTCGTCGCCAAGCTCGAGCCGGAGGACATCCGCTTCCGCTTCCTCGCCCCGCGCAAGGAATTCTCGCATGCCTTCATCGCGCGCTTCACGCAGATCGACTATGCCCGGGCCATGGCGTTCATCGCGCTTAGCGAGGACGGCCAGGAGCTTCTCGGCGTGGCGCGGCTGGCCACCGATCCCGACTACACTGCCGGTGAATACGCCATCATCGTGCGCAGCGACCTCAAGGGCAAAGGGCTCGGCTTTGTGCTGTTGAGCCAACTGATCCGCTATGCCGAGAGCGAGGGCTTGAGCGATTTGCACGGGACCGTGCTCGCTGCCAACGAGCCGATGCTGCAAATGTGCCGCGAACTCGGCTTCCGTGTCGGCGCCGATCAGGACGAGCCCGGCCTGCTCAGTGTCACGCTCAAGCTGCCGGTCGATCTCGAAGATAAAGCCCGGTCCCGCTCCGCCTAGAAATGGCCGGCGAGGTCGTGGTCGGGGACCTTGGTCAGGTCCTTCTGCAGGGCACCGACTACGCTGGCGGCGACGGGCTTGGCGAGCTCGCCCTTTAATTTGGTCAACACGCCGGGCGGGGCGACGAGCACGAGCCCGTCGAACTGGCCTTGGCCAAGCTCGGCGGCGAGCGCCTCGGCCACCGTGCGGAGGAAATCCTCCTTGGCCGCTCCATGCAAATCGCGGCGCGGCTCGACCGCGTGACGGGCCACATTGGCGCTCTCCTGGACGCGGGCCGGACGGTCGCGACCGAGATCGCTCGCCCGGTCGTGCAGCTCGGTCGAGACGAAGCTCTCGACGGTCCGGAACGCGCCGTCGGCGTCGCGTTCGACGAAACGCGCGCGCCCGCCATCGGCAATGACGTACCATAATTTCTTCTGCTTCATTTCTTGGCTCCGGTCTTGGCTTTGGTCCTGGCTCCGGCCTTGGCTCCGGTCTTGGCCCCTGTCTTGGTCAGCGCCGGACTTGGGCTTTGCGCGGGCGTCCTGCGCCGGTGAAACACGAGGTAGCCATGGGCGGCGAGCACGAGGGCCCAGGCGAGCAGCGGCCAATAGAACCAGTATCGGCCAGGTGTGGCGATCAGGTTCACCACGATCAGGAGCGCGTTCACCGCCACGAAAACGAAGACATGGATGAAAAATCCGCGCACCGCCGGATCGGTGAAGATCGCGTCGCGCCGAGGGGTGCGCGCAAGCAGCAAAGCCAGGTCGTGCGCGGCGACGCCGATGCCCCAGCCGGCCAGCACCCAGATGAACCAGATGTGATCGGGGCGGCGCAGCAGGTTGATGGCGGCAAGGCCGCTGACGACGATCACGAAGACGGCGAGGTGGATCACGAAAGCCCGCATCGCCGGATCTTTGCGCATCATAGTGCCCTCCCCTCTGTTGCCAGCTCGCCGCAAGCGGCGTTGGCGAAGATCAATATCGCAGACTCCGAGCCTTGCGGCGCGCAGGCTAGGGCTTATCGCGCAACGTCATGATGTAGGCCGCAAGATCGGCGAGCTCAGCCTTGGTGAGAGGGATTTGCGGCATCGGATGCTTGGGCAGAATGATATGGGCGATGATCGTGCCCGCCGTCTGGTCCTGGTGGTTGGCGATCTCATGAAAGCTCGGCACGTCGGCCACGGCGTGCTCTTGCTGGGTGCCGCCGATGAGATGGCAATTGGTGCAGAGCTTCTCCGCCAAGCCTTTGCCGGCTTGCGGATCGGGCTGGCCAGGCACGGGCGCAGCGGCGGCGGCGCTCACCAAGAGCAAAGTGGTCACGGCGGAAGCAAGAAAAGCAATTTTAGTAGGCATCCTGGGGGCCTCACTCTCAAATGACGATCGGCCCTCACATTTGACGAAAGCAAGGGGCCAAGGCAAGGCGCAAAAAGGCGCTGCCCGGTCAGCTACCGAGCGCCGTCAGCTGCGCGAAGTCCAGCACATGAACGCGCCTCGCCCCTTCTAGCTTGATCGCGCCCTGGGCGCGCAGCTCGGCGAACATGCGTGAAACCGTCTCGAGCGTCAGACCGAGATAGTCGGCAATATCGTGACGCGGCATGGCCAGCTCGACGAAACGCGTCTTGCCGGACCGCTTGCACATCTCGACCAGGAAGGCGGCGACGCGCTCGAGCGCACTCTTCCGCCCGATCAGAAGCAGCTGCTCCTGGGTATGACGCAAACCTTTCATGGTCACGTGCAGCAGTTCGCGGAGGAAGGCGCCGGACCCGGTGCCCACGGCAATCAGATTCTGCCATTTATAGGCGACGAGCTTGGTCGGCACGACCGCCTCGGCGGAGAAATGGCGCAACTCGTCCGGCTCGAAGCCGAACAGATCGCCCGCCATGTGGAAGGCGCTGATCTGACGCCTGCCATCGGGCAGGAGCTTGGAGACGCGCACCACGCCCGACACCACCATATAGATGAGACCGGACTGCTCCGCCTCGCCGAAGATCTCGGCGTTGCGGGCAAAGCTCACGGGGATGCCGATCGGGCCCGCCTCATCGAGGCGCCGAGGGGCGCGCTCCACTCCGCGGTGCAAGGGAAGGCTCGGCGCAAACAAAGGAGCTGGGGAAATTGTGGGCTGGGTCAGCATCGTCACTCCTCCCGATTCATTTCATCCAGCCTAAGGGAGGACGGAGCGCGCGGAAATTCGGAGCACGCCTTAAGGGATTCTACGTAGCGGCGAGCCCGGCGGCGTCAGACGTCGTCAACGGCGCCTTCGGGCCAGAGCAGCCAATCACGGGCCTTCTCCTCCTCGTCGGGGCGGAAATAGGTGACCTCGCATTCGATGAAAGGGGCGACGATGGCCGACCATAAAGTGAGCCATTTGGCGTCAGTGACGATCGCGCAGCGGCTGAAGTCGGTAAGATGGCGCAGGCTGAACTTCAGATCGCGCCAGAACGCGGCGGCGTCCATGCCCTCGAAATCCTTGATGATCTCGAGCACGCGGACGCGGCCATGACGGGCGATGAAGGCCTCGAGCTTCTTGGCCGTCGCGTCGAACTCCTCCGTCGACACGCGGTGGTCTATGACGATCTCCACCGCGGCGAGATTGTCCATTTCCTTGTAGGACAGCATGGGGGAACTGCCGCCTTCCTTGTCCTGTTCAAGCCTTGCCGTCATCCGCGCCGCACTCCTCCAGCGCGGTGCGGATCGCGTCGAACAGTACACCACCAAGCAGGGGCTTTTCGACCACTCGGTTCACGCCCGCGGCCTTGGCCCGTTGCAGCAGGCGCGGGCTCGTCTGGCCGACCATGAGCACCACCGGGATGCCGATATTTTGCAGGCTCTCCACCCCGGTCCGGACGTCCAGGCGCAGGAACACGTCCTGGTCGAGCACGACCACGCCCGGCGGGTGTCGGGCCACCGCCGGCAGAAGCGAGAATTCGTCGCACAGCTCCGCCATGTAGCCCTCGAGCTCCAGCGAGAAGCGCAAGGAATCGGCGAGCACGCCGTCCTCGACGGCGATGAGAATTGTCCGCACCTCCGTCACCTGCACACCCTTGTGACGCGGCCTTGACCGGCCTGGTTACGGGGCCATGGTGGCAGGCGCGCCCAATGCCGCTTTGAGCTGCATCAAGGGAGGGGTCAGATCGGCGCCCGCGTCAGCCGTAGGGAGGGGCGAGCAAAGCCATGCGGATAAGCTCGGACAGGCTCATGGCCTGCATTTTGGCCAT
This sequence comes from uncultured Alphaproteobacteria bacterium, assembly GCA_963820115.1. GTDB lineage: Bacteria > Pseudomonadota > Alphaproteobacteria > Rhizobiales > Methyloligellaceae > Methyloceanibacter. The sequence goes on along the minus strand of CAWFYP010000002.1, from coordinate 1,027,492 downwards.
CAGATTGGCACGATGGACCTCGACGGTGCGGGGGCTGATGCCGAGCTGCTGCGCGATGACCTTGTTGGAATGGCCGGCAACGAGACCCTCCAACACTTGCCGCTCGCGCTCGGAGAGCGAGGCGACGCGGGAGGCCATGGCCGCCATGTCGTGAGCCCCGCGCCCGGTTTGCGCGGCCCGCTTCTCCGCCAAGCGCACGGCGCGCAAAATCGTCTCCTCCTCGAAGGGCTTCTCGATGAAATCGACGGCGCCCGCCTTCATCGCCTCCACGGCGAGCGGAATGTCGCCTTGGCCGGTGATGACGATGGCCGGCAGCGGCACCGATCGCGCCCCCAGCTCCCGCAACAGTTCGAGCCCGGTCATGCCGGGCATGCGGACGTCGGTAATGAGGCAGCCGCCCTGCACGCCCGGAAGCGCGGCCACGAACGACGTCGCCGAAATCATACAGACGGACCGGGATGCCGGCGGTGCTCAACAGAAAGGCGAGCGATTGGCGTACCGCCTCGTCGTCGTCGACGATATGAACCACGAAATTATCGGTCATCGGCGCCGCTCGCATGTCTCGATAGCTCCAAGGTGAAGCGGAAGGTCGCGCCGCCGTCGGGATTGGGCTCCGCCCACAGCGCCCCTCCCTGGGCGTCGATGATGCGTTTGGAGATCGACAAGCCCACGCCCATGCCATGCGGCTTGGTGGTGACGAAGGGCTGGAACAGCCGCGCCATGACCGCCTCCGACAGACCGAGTCCGGTATCGGCGACGCTGACCTCGACCATGCGGTCGCCCGCGGATTCGGTCGTGACCACCAGCTCCTTGCAGTCGAAGCCCTGCATCGCCTCGATGGCGTTGCGGATGAGATTGACCACCACCTGCTGGATCTGGACCTTTTCCACCAGTACAGGTCCAAGCTTGGTATCGAAGCGGAAGATCGGCTTCACCCCCTCCTCCTTGGCGCCGACCAAAGCGAGCGCGCTCGCTTCCTCGACGAGCTTGTTGATGTCTTGCGGTGCCCGCTCGCTCTCGCCGCGGGCCACGAATTCGCGCAATTGGTGGATGATGTGGCCGGCACGGAGCGTCTGCTTGGTGGTCTCGGCCAGCGCGTCGCGGATCTTGGGCGCATTCGGGTGCTCGACCCCCTCGATCAGGCGTCCGCAGCCTTGCAGATAGTTGGCGATGGCCGACAGCGGCTGGTTCATCTCGTGCGCCAGCGTGGAGGCCATCTCGCCCATGGCGGTGAGGCGCGACAGCCGCGCGAGCTCGGATTGCAACTCATCCAATTTGTGCTCGGTCTGCTGGCGCTCGGTGAGATCGCGGATGAACCCCGTGAAGTAGCGCTCGTCGCCAGACTTCGTCTCGCCGACCGCGAGCTTGATGGGGAAGGTGGAGCCGTCCTTGCGCTGGCCGGTCACGACCCGATCGATGCCGATGATGCGCCGCTCGCCAGTGGTGAGATAGCGGTCGATATAGGCGTCGTGGTCGGCGCGATAGGGCATAGGCATCAGCAGCTTTACATTGTGCCCGATCGCCTCGGCGGCGCGATAGCCAAACAGACGTTCGGCGGCGACATTGAAGGAGTGGATGATGCCGGCGGCGTCGATGACGACGGTCGCGTCGGGGACGGTATCGAGGATCGAGCGCAAATGCGCCTCGCGGGCGGAGAGCGCGCGGGCATTCTCCCGATCGCGAAGGCGAGCGCGGCGGAGCTGCTCGCCGAACCAGGCGGCGCCTATGCCCACCAGGGCAAAGAGAGCCGCCTCCATCAATTGCGGATCGGTCATGCCGCCGACGCCGCCGACAAAGTAGAGGCCGAGGCCAAGCCCAAGCGCGGTGGCGAGGAGCCCCGGTCCAAAGCCGCCAAATCCTCCAGCCAGCAACGCCGCCGGCAGAAATAAGAGGAAGGGCGCGCGGTCGTGGAGCCAAGGCGGCAACGCCGCATGCAGCACGAGCAGCGCCGCGGTCGCGCCCAGTGCCAGCCAATAGGGCATCGCGGCGTGGAGAGGCTTGAGGATTGCGGTGCCGGGCCTCTCCTCCCGACCGGCTTCCGACTGCAGCGCCACGCTCACGACCTTGCCATTGAACGAGCCGCACCCCGCCTGGCGAGCTGTGCGGGATCACGGTTGACGCAAATCAAAGCCACCGGGCGGGAGGGGTTGTCAATTGGCGCGGCAACGGACCATGAACAGCGACGGTCCCCAAGCGTTAATCCAAAACGCAGGTCGGTTCGCCTCTGATACTATAGAGCAGACTGCATCGTTAGGCTTGTCAACAAAGTGTAAGGAGGCCAATCCATGGCACCGAAAGATGCCGAGATGCCGGCCGGTCGCCGGCTCGGCGAGGACGCCCAAGAGATCGTCAAGCACATCCAATCCATTCGCCACGACATCGAGAGCCTTACGGCGAGCGTCAAGCGCATGGGCGGCCATCAGATGGATCAGGCCAAGAGCGCGGCTGGCGAGGCCGCCTCGGAGTTCGAGGCATCCGTCCGCCGCAACCCGCTCCCGGCGATCGCCATCGCCGCCGGCCTCGGCTTCCTCTATGGCGTGCTGACGCGGCGCTGATCGAAGCGCCTGCCCGGCTCCATCGGGGCCGCGCTATTTGTGCTCTTCGCGCCCCTTGAGATCGAGGATGTAGGCGATGACGTTGAGCATGTCTTGGTGCGACACGACGATGTTCGGCATGGTGGGATGGGAGGTTTCCATCCACACGCGCAGCGCCGTCCCGGTGATGCCCGGCCGATCGGCAAGCTCCCGGAAGCGCGTCGCCTTCGGCAGCGGCGATTTCTCCGCCGAGATGCCGTGGCATTTGGAGCAGACTTCCTTGGCGTAGCTAAAGCCGGCTTGCGGATCTCCCAGCTGCCCGGCCAATGCCTGCCCGGCACCGGCGGCGAGCAGGCTTGCGATTATCGCCACGCGTCGCATGGGGAACTCCTTCCTGACACCCCGCCCAAATGCCTCGATAGAGCAAGCGCAGGCGGCCGCCTTGATGCGGGTCAAAAGTCCGGAGGCCGCCCCAGTTACGACCCGAGCTTGTCGAAGATGCGCTCGGGCGACAGCGGCAGGCTGGCAAACCGCACGCCGGTCGCGTCGGCGACGGCATTGGCAATCGCGGGCGCCACGGCATTGATCGCGCATTCGCCTTGCGCTTTCGCGCCCAACGGCCCGACCGTGTCATAGGTGTCGGCGAAATAGAGCTCGCTGCGAGGTACGTCGGCAAAGGCCGGAATGCGGTAGTCGCGGAGCGCCGGGTTCACCATGGCCCCGTTCTCGTCATAAACCATCTTCTCATAGAGCGCCCAGCCGAAGCCCATGGCGATGGCGCCATCGAGCTGGCCGCGGCACTGCATCGGATTGATCAAGCGGCCGATGTCGGCGGCGTGCACGCTCTGCAAGATCGCGATCTCGCCGGTGACGCGATGCACAGCGACGCGCACGCCCTGGACGTTGAACCCGACCGACCGCGGCGACAAATACGCCTTGCGCCGAACCACGAAGCGATCACCCACTTTGGCGCCGGCGGCATGCAGCTCGGCGAGCGGGATTCTCCGATTGGCGCAGATGATGGCGTCATCCTGCAAACGACAATCGGCCGGATCGCAGTCGAAATGACGTCCGGCGAAGTCGATGAGCACGTCACGCAGCGCAGTTGCGGTCTTCTCCACCGCTTGCCCGGCCACGACCGTGCCTGTGCTGGCGAAGGTGCCGGTGTCGTAGGGTGTCTGGTCGGTGTCGCCGTTGATAATGGCAATGTTGCCGGCGCGGGTTTCAAGCACGGAGGCCGCGAGCTGGCGGTGCGACGTGGTCGAGCCGTTGCCCATCTCCGTGGACCCCACCGCAAGATGATAGGTCCCGTCGGGCAAGAGCCGTATCTCGGCGCCGGAGCGGTGCTCGGTGGGGGGTCCGGAATCCAGCATGGCGAGAGCGACCCCGGTCCCCTCCAGCCAGTCATCGCCCTCGGGCTTGGGCAATCCCCGGCCGCTCGCCAGCGCCGCCTCGACGAGATCGAGACATTGATCGATCCCATAGCTGCCGAACATGACGTCGGAGGGGTCCTTCCAGATCGACTCGATCCGGTCGGTCTCCCGGACCTTGTTGATGCGCCTGATCTCGAACGGGCTCATGCCGAGCAATTTCGCCAAATCGTCCATGGCGCATTCGACGGCAAAGGTGGACTGGGTGGCGCCGTAACCGCGAAACCCGCCGCCCGGAACCATGTTGGTGTAGACGGCGTAGCCATCGGCCTTCTTGTTGGGGCAGCGATAGGCGGCGATGGGGCTGCCAAGCGCGGCCGCCAGCGTCTCACCCCCATGGTTGCCATAGGCGCCGGTGTTGGACACGACGCGGACTTGAATTGCGGTCAGCGTCCCGTCTTGCTTGGCGCCGAGCTTGACATGCGTGGTCATGGGATGGCGCGTGGTGGCGCCGATGAATTGCTCCGCCCGGGTGAACTCCCACATCACCGGGCGCCCGGTCTTCAGCGCGGCCAGCGCGACCAAATCCTCGGAGATCATCTCCTGCTTGCCGCCGAAGCCGCCGCCGATGCGCTCGGTGAAGACATGGACGTCGCGGTCGTACAGCCCGAACAGATAGCAAAGCTTCTGTTTGGCGATGAACGGCGCCTGCGAGCTCGTCCGCACATGCAGCCGGCCGTCGTCGCCGCGCCAGGCGAACGAGCCGTGCGTCTCCAGATGCACGTGCTGCGCCCGCGAGGTGGCATAGGTCATCTCGTGGACGGCGTCGGCTTGCTTGAAGCCTTCCTCGACGCTGCCGAGCTCGCCATGAATGTCGACATAGACGTTGTCGCGATAGGCGACGCTCTTTTCGTGCAGGATCGGCGCGCCGGGCTCCATGGCGACTTCCGGATCGAACACTGGGGGGAGAAGCTCGTAGTCGATTTCGAGCCGGCGGCAGGCCTCTTCCGCCGCGCCTTCGGTTTCCGCCACCACGGCGGCGACCCGCTGGCCGACAAAGCGGACGACATTGTCGAGCACGTAGGTGTCGTCCGGATCGACAAGGTGATCCTCATGGGTCGCGGTCGAGTAGAGTTTGCGCGGCACATCTTCCCAGGTGAAGATGGCGACCACGCCGGGCACGGCGAGAGCCTTATCGCGCGCGATGGATTTGATGCGCGCATGGGGATGGGGCGAGCGCAGAACTTTCAGATGCAGTACGCCTGCGGTCGGCACATCGAGCGTATAGCGCGCCTGGCCGGTGACGATGGCCTCGGCGAAGGGACTGCGCAGGCTCGACCCGCACGCCTTCCCGGCCACATCCTCCTCGGCGTTGACGATGCCGTGCAGCGCATCGTCGATCGAGTGATAGCCCGTGCAGCGGCAAAGATTGCCCTTGAGCATGCGCGGCAGGTCTTGGCGCGCCGCTGCATCGAAGGTCGCCGCGGTCATGATCATGCCGGCGGCGCAGAAGCCGCATTGGAAGGCCTGCGCATCGAGAAAAGCCTGCTGCATCGGATGCAACTCGCCGTCTTGGGCGAGCCCCTCGATGGTGGTGACCTTGCGCCCCGCGGCGCGATAGGCCGGCATGAGGCAAGAGTGGAACGGCACGCCGTCGAGCCACACCGTGCAGGCGCCGCAATCGCCCTGGTCGCAGCCTTTCTTGACGCCGAACCAGCCATGCTCGCGTAAGAATGTCCTGAGGCACTGGCCGGGCGCCGGCTCCGCCGACAGCTTCTTGCCGTTGACCGTGAGGTTCATGCGGCGGCGAGCTCCGCGCGAATCTGCTCGGCGTAGTAATACGTGAGATGGCGCTTATAGGGCGCCGAGCCGTGCACGTCGTCGAACCAATCCTTGCCGGCGATATGCGCATCGATGGCGTGGCGCAGCTTGACCGCAGTTGGGGCGCGCTCGAAGTGGATCTGGACGGGCCTGGCCGTGGCCGCGCTGATGGTGAGCGTCAGGTCCTTGGCGCTCGCATTCTTGGTGCCGATCACGAGCGCGGCGGAGCGGCCGAGATGGGTGAGTGAGTTGCGGCGAAAGGCGAAGCGTTTCTTGAGGGCGCCAGCCGGGAGATGGATGCTGCGCAAGAGCTCGCCCGGAGCAAGGACGTTGCGATGATTGCCGGTGACGAAATCGAGCGCGGCGACCTGGCGCGGCTTCCCGTCCCGCGGCCACAGCGTGTAGCTGCCTTCGAGCGACGTCGCGAGCGAGATCATGGCTCCGGCCGGCAACGACATGCAGATATTGCCGCCGACGGTCGCCGCGTTATAGATCTTGAACGACATCAACAACGCATGGCAGCACAATCGCAGCAGCGGCGCGGCGGTCCATTCGGCCGGCGCCTTATAGCGCTCGAGCTCGGCGATGGTGCAGGTCGCGGCGATCTCGAGACCGCCGCCCGTGGCTTTGAGCGCGGGCCAGCGCAGCGATTCAAGATCGATCAGGGTGTGGGTATCGATCTGCGGCGTCGAGAACAGCCAGGTGCCGCCGGCGAGCCAGGCATAGCCCGGGCGCCACTCGGCAATTTCATCGGCGGATGCGGGCCGCTTGATTTCGGTAATGGTATTCAGATTCATGGCCGCCGCCTCATGGCCCGGTAGGCGGGCTCAAGAGCGCGACCATGCCATGATTCAGCGCGCGGCGGATAGCGCAACCGCGCGCGGGGTTGGGATTGTACCCTTGCGCGTCAAGGCAATAAGGCGCCCCAATTGGCGATGAGCGCATCAGGTCCATTCGTCCTCGCCAAGGCCCTCGACTGGCTGGCGGAAGGACGCCGCGTGGCGCTCGCCACCGTCATTCAGACCTGGGGCTCGGCGCCGCAGCCCGTCGGCAGCCAGCTCGCGATCGATGCCGAGGGCAATTTCCTGGGCTCGGTGTCGGGAGGGTGCGTCGAGGCAGAAATTATCACCGAAGCCGCCGAGGTGATCGCGACGGCCAAGCCCAAGGCGCTCGAATTCGGCGTCGAAGACAATAAAGCCTGGAGCGTCGGGCTCGCTTGCGGCGGCGCCATCCGCATCTTCGTCGAGCCGCTGGCCTCACGCGGCCCCTCCCCGGACGGGGTGCTCCCTCTCCTCGTCGGCGACGTTACGGCGCGCCGCCAGGTGGCGCTGGTCACCCATCTCGCGACCGGCGCGCGCAGCCTTGCCCATGCGCCGGACGATCTCGGCGAGGACCTCGCACCGGCGCTTGCGGACGCGTTTCGCCGCGACCAAAGCGTGGCCGTGCCAGGGAGAGAGGGCGAAATCTTCATCAATGTGTTCAACCCGACGATCCGCCTGATCGTTGTCGGCGCCGTGCATGTGGCGCAGCCGCTGGTGCCCATGGCCCGCGCGCTCGGCTATGATGTGGTCGTCGTCGATCCGCGCTCGGCCTTCGCCACGGACGAGCGTTTCGGCGATGCGGCGATGGTGCGCGAATGGCCCGACGACGCGCTGCCCAAGATCGGCCTGGATCGCCGCACCGCGCTGATCGCGCTCACCCACGACGCGAAGATCGACGACCCGGCCCTGATTCACGCGCTCGCCTCCGACGCCTTCTATGTCGGCGCGCTCGGCAGCAGGAAGACGCATGCCAAACGCCTCGAGCGGCTGGCCCAAGCAGGCGTCCCGCGCGCCGCGCTGGACCGCATTCATGCCCCGATCGGCCTCGACATCGGGGCGCAAGGTGCCGCCGAAATTGCCGTCTCGATCATCGCCGAGATCACCGCCGTGCAACGGGGCAAGGGAAATCGCCGATGAGGATCGCGGCCATCGTGCTCGCCGCGGGGCGATCTTCTCGCATGGGGCCGCGCAACAAGCTGCTCGAGCACGTTGGGGGCGAGCCGATCGTTGCGCGCATTGCCGGCGCGGCGCTCGCGAGCGGGGCCGACCCGGTGATCGTCGTCACCGGCTTCGAGGCGCCGCGCATCGCCGCGGCGCTGAGCGGCCTTAAAGTGAGTTCTCGTGCACAACCCCGCTTTCGCGGAGGGTATGAGCACATCACTCCGGACGGGCTTGCGCGCCCTGCCGCCGGACAGCGATGGCGCGCTGATCCTGCTCGGCGACACGCCGGAGATCGACAGCGCGGTCCTCCGCGCCTTGATGGAGGCCTTTACCGGGGGGCAAGCGACGCGCGGGCGCGTTTGCGTTCCGGTGCGCCACGGCCGAAGGGGCAACCCCGTGCTGTGGGGGGCGGCCTATTTCGCCGAGATGACGGGTCTCAGCGGCGACGTTGGGGCGAAAGAGCTGTTGGCGCGCCATGCCGAGCGCGTGATCGAGGTGCCCGTCGAGTTGGACGGCATCTTCGCCGATGTCGACACGCCCGCCGATCTGGCGCGCCTCAAACCGAGCGGATCGTCCCTAAAATAGCAGGTGCCACAGGAGCGCGATCTCGACGACGTAGCAGAGCACGAGCGCGAGCGGCATCGTCGCCACCATCCAGCGCGGCTTGTTTTCCGGAAACAGCCAGGCGTGGAAGCCCCAAATCGCCAGCGGCATCAGCGGCCAGGTGGTCAGCGCGACGCTCAGCGCATTGCCGATGAAGGTGCGCAGCGCCGGGTTGAGCGCCTCCAGATGCGGATTGAGAAATCTCAGCTCCAGCATGACGACGGGAAAGAGCGTGAGCAGGACGAGGCAGGCCGTCTTCCACATACTGGGCGGCTTGCCGGTGGTGGGATCGTTCGCCACCCAACCCGGAAACGAGGTGTCGACCCGCTGCGCGTGGAAGGCCCCGACCAGCTCCTCGCTCTCCTTCACCATGGCGGCGCGCGCGTCCGACTTCAGCCACCGCTCCAAATTCGCCGCCGAGTCGAAGCGCAACACCGTGGTCCAACCGGTCTCGTTGTGCTGCGGCGGCTGGACGAAAGAGCCGACATAGCCGGGAAACGTGGCCTGGAGCTTTTGAATGCGATCGGCCCAGGCGCGATAGGCCGATTCCTTGCCGGGCTTGATGTCGGTGACCATGACCATCGTCACCCCGTGCTTGACGGAATAATCGACCGCGGCCTGCCCCACGAGCTGCATCACCAAGCCACCTTCGACCAGCGGCGCGGCCTCGTCGACGAGCTTGCGATTGCGCTCGCCGCGCCGCCATTTGCGCAACGCCGCGACCGAGTTGAAGCGGGTCAAGGCCACCACTTCCATCTGATCGGGCGGCGCCGGCGGCCAGAACTCGACGCTCACCGCCCCGGCGACTGCGAGCACCGCGGTCTGCCAACGGACTTGCCATTGGGCAAAGGCCGGTTCGCTACCGGGACGAACCCGCGCGCAAAGGAGAAGCGTGGTGAGGTCGTCGCTCACGGTTCGCTCAATCGCCGCCGAGCATGGCCGGCAGCGATCCCGCCGCCGAGGCTACCTTGCCGAGCTGCACGGCTTGCAACATGACCGCGGCAGGCATCGGCCTGACGAATTGGTATTTGAGCACTTGCACGGTGTTGTCTTGCGGCGAGACGCCGCTTACGAGGAGGTCGGCACCGGTCGTCGTGCTCGTCGTCGCCACGCGCACGCCGGAAGCTCCACCGAAGGGGGTGAAGCTCGCCGCCTCGGTAAAATCGACGACGGGGGTGTGCTGCATCGCGCTGTCCAAATAGATCTGCGGTCCGCCTTGCAGCGCCGAGCCACTCGAATAAACCTTCACCGTGCCGGGGCCGGTCAACTGGCCGACGACGATCCGCTTGGCGCCGCCCAGCGCTCCGGTCAGCCAGCCGGTGGCCAAGGAGACGCCACCCCGATAGTCGAGGCCGAAGGGCATGAAGGCGGCGGTGATGGCCGCTTGCCGCGGACCCGGACATTGCGCCGCCGCGCCGCCGGCCGGCTGCGGATCGAGCGGAGTCATCAGCGAGAAATTGAACACCTTCACCTGGGCCGGGCTGCCGGGGCCGGGAGCGGTGACGACGCTGTTGCGGCCCGAGGAGAAGTCGACAAAGCCCGAGGCGACGCTCACGCCGGAGCGATCGTCCAAATAGGGGCTGAAACTCGAGAACAGCGGAGGTGCCGTGCCCGGCGATGCCGGCAGCTCCGAGCCGAACACTTTGACCTCGCTCGGGATGCCGGCTCCGGAGCCAACGATGATGTTGTCGGCGGTCGTGCCGTCGATCTGCGTCGCCGTTACGCTGACGCCGCCGCGGGCCTCGGCAGCGAAGGCGTCAAAACGGGCGAGCTCGGTGGCAAAGGCAGCTTTGCCGTCCTTCGCCTTTCCTGAATAGGCGACCACCTCCGGGACGTGGTCCTTACCGGCGCCGACGATCAGGTCGAGCACGCCGTCATTGTCGACATCGCCCATGGCCACGCTCGGGCTCCCCTCATAGCCGGGGAAAGGTGTAACCGTGGCGAGGAGCCGGTCGCCGTTGCCGTCAAAGACTTTCACTTCCGCGGCATGACCCGCCGAGCCGGGGACGGCCACCGCATAGCTCGAGACGGCGGGGATGACGTTGACCAGCGCCATGAGGCCGTTGTCCTCGTGGTTGAGGCGATGGCAATGCATCACGAACAGGCCGATGAAATCGTCGAACTTCATGCGCAGCGACAACGCGCCGGGCTGGACCACCGCCTCCTCCGCGCCCATGGCCGGCGCCGGAACGTTGGCATTGTCGACGCCCCACATTTCCGGCCCGGTCTCGAGGCCCGTGGTCGGATCGAAATAATGGGTGATCTGAAAGTCGTTGACGTGAATGTGGATCGGATGCTCGTCGTTGTTGTTGTTGACGAACTTCCACTCTTCCACCGAGCCGAGCCGCGGCTGGATCAAGGGCACGTTGGGAAACGCCGTGCCGGCGAAGGCGTAGACGAAGGCCTTGGAATCGGATTTGCTCGCGAGGTCGTTGAGGAATCCGCCGGAGATCACCAGGTCGCGCTCGAAGTCGGGCGTGAGTTTGGAAAGGTCGGTGAATGCGGTGTAAGCCTTGAGCGGTTGTCCTTCGGCGAATTTCGTGGTGATGCCTTTACCGCCGGCGGTCGTGGCCCGGGCCAAGATCTGGGTCGGGGAGACGAAGAACCCATCATAATAGCTGATCGCCGACGGCAAGACGCTGAGATTGCCGAGCGTGGCCGGGGGATTGTCGGTGCCGTCATTCGTGTAAAGGATCCCCGGCGCGCTGATGGTCACGGCGCCGCCGCCCCGCGGCGGCATCTCCAGGATCAGGTCTCCCATGGCCGGCATCGTCACTGCGATCGCATAGCGGGTTGCCGGCGGGATGAGCAGTTTCGTGCCGTTCTCGAAGACGGGATAATGGACTTGCGGATAGGGCAACCCGTCCTGACCGACGATGGCGATCTTGGGGTGAGTGCCGGTTGCCGTCTCGGTGAGCTCGACAGGCATGTAGGCGATGTCGCTGACATTGGCGAGCACCCAGATCTCGGTCTGCCCCGCTTTGCTCTTGATCACCGGTTGGAACTGCCCGTTCACGGTGAATTGCAGGTCGCGCTGGTAGTCGGGAAGCGACGGGTCGGCCGGGACGTCGCCGCCCGTTCCACCGGATTTGGCGGTGAATCGCTGCAGATTGCTCGGGATGAATTCAAAGCGCCCACGCTCGTTGCGGATTGACAGCGGGCCCGCGTACCAAATGGTGAAATAGCGCTCGCCCTTTTTCGATTGGGCGAAGTTGATCGGGACAAGCAGCGGCCGGTACGTGCCCTTCGCCAGCTCATCGCCTTGCGGCGGCTTGATCGTGCTGACCCATTGCGGCCAAGTGTAATTGTTGAGCTGGGCAAGACCGCCGGCCCGATCGAACACGAAATTGTATTGCAGAACCATGTTGCGGATGGGGATGCGGTTCGCCGTGACCGAGGGAAGATTGCCGTCGGTGCGGCCGATGGCGAGCAGGCCGGCGAGCCCGAGATAGGTCTGGGCCGCGGTGAGCGTGTGCAGATGGCTGTGATACCAATAGGCGCCCTGCGGCATGCTTGTGGGGACGCGATAGGTGTAGGTGTTCGACATCCCCGGTGGAATGTTCAGCATCACATTGTCGGCATTGCCCTTGGGGCTGACGTGTATGCCGTGGGTGTGCAGATTAATCGGCGACGAGGTCATCGCCGCGGGATAGAGCGGTACCTCCTGGCCCTTGGCGATGTATTTCGGATCCGTGAAATCGCGGATGGTCAGGCCGGTCAGGCCGTTGTCGAGATGAATGATCAACGTCTCACCCGGAAAGACCTGCAAGGTCGGCGCGGGGTAGAGATTGTCGCCCGACATCCGCCCGTTGGACGCCGTGCCGCGTACGACCTGATAGGCAAAGACCAGGAAGTTCTCGACGGGCGCAGCCACGGTATCGAGGCTGGCATGACCCTGATGCGCGGTGAGCGTCACCTCGAGAACGCCGTCCTTGCTCGCCAGCGTGACGGGCTCGCTGAAGTCCGGCCGAACGGACGGATCGAATTTGGCACTGGCGTCCTTGGCATGGGCGAAGGGCCCTGCCGCGGCGAGCATAAAGGCAGCCGCGATGCCGCCCATGACGAGCACGCGCCAAGACCGATCCATGTCCATCCTTCCGGGAGGCGACCGTCGATTGAAAATAGAGTGAGTCGTCCCCGGGGGTTGAGTCACTTCTTCACCGGGGCATAAAAGACGCTGTCGATCTCCACGATATCGTTGTCGAACAGGCGATTCACCTCGACCATGGTTCGGGGTGGATAAGGCGGCCCGCCCCAGAGATCGGCTTGCGCCTTCTCCACCATGGGCGCGACACGGCGCAGGTCGTTGACGTAAACCGTGAGCCGCACGCAATCCTTGAGGCTCGCGCCCTCCGATTGGGCGATCAATTGAAGATTGAGGAAGGCGCGACGAACGCGGGCTTGAGGGTCCTTAACCAAAATGTTGGTCGCCGGATCGATGCCTTGCATGCCGGCGACAAAGACGAAATCCCCTGCCCTCGTGCCGAGGCTCCAGGTCCCCTCGGCCTTGATGGCGCCGGGAGGATCGAGCGTCTTGACCCCGTTCGGCGATGGCGATTGGGCAGAGGCGAGACCTGACGTCATGACGATTGCCATGAGGCAAGAAAGGCGCTGCAACATGAGGGTGCTCCATTAGCGGCCGGCCACTATTCGTCTACACCTTCTTATGGGACTCAACAGCTCACCATAACCTTCTCAATCGGGGGAACCGGCAGGCCAGTGCCGTCCCCGGACCGTTTCGTTCAGGAAATGGAAGGCACGTTGCCGGGAGGTGTTGGATCGGGAGAAGCAGCGCCGTTAGGCTGGAAAGCGCTGCGCAGGAGGATGGGGATGGAAACGGCGAAGATCTCCTGCCTTGCGGTTGCCCTCGCGGCCACCTTGCTCACGCTCACGTCAGCAACGTCCTTCGCGCATCCGCGCCATTGGCATCGGTGCGCGACTGCCGGGCTCTGCCCGCCGCCGCGGCGGCAAGCCTTCTGGTGCTGCAACCCAAACGGATATTTGCCAGCTTGGAAGTATCGTCGTGCCGACGAGGAGTGGGGCACGGATTGAACCACTTGGTCCGGATGCGGCGTCGCGCCTCGTCGTTCAATTCCGGGGACACGTCCCTTTAGAGCCCCAGAGTGCTGATTAAGCCGAACGCTGTAGCCCTCGTTGACGCCGTCAAGCATGGCGATGCGCGGCGTCGGGTTCCTCATCCCTGCAAGCTGCCCCTCGTAACCGGTTTGTCTTCCGGCCGCATATTTGACGCGACGAGAGGCGAAGATTAAATGGGTGGGCCTGCCGGAGCCCCTTCCGATCCTCCACCCAAACTGACGTCCCCCGCGAGAAATTTGCATGCTTGGCCGTGGCGAGATCGACGCCCTCTTCGCGAGCGACTTGCCGGGGGCAAGTCATTGGGAGCGTCTCTATCCGCCACGGAGTCTTACACCCGGGGCGGAGGTTACGCGGTTTTGCCCAAGCCCGACCGGCGCGCTTCACCTCGGGGGAACCTTCGTTGCCATGCTCGACCAAGCTATCGCTCACCAGAGCGGTGGGATTTATCTGATCCGTATCGAGGACACCGATCAGGAACGTGAGGTTGCGGGCGCCGTCGATGAAATCGAAGGGATGTTAGAGTGGTGGGGCCTCTCCTCCGACGAGCCGGCCGGCATAGGCCGGTATGGACCGTACGTTCAGTCGCAGCGCTCTGAAATCTACATGACGTATGTGCGGGACTTTCTCCGTGCAGGTAAGGCCTACCTCTGCTTCTGCACGAAAGACGAACTCGCTGCGTTCGCCGCCGAGCAGCGGGCTGCTAACGTGTCGACCGGATATTACGGCCGCTGGGCACCCTGGCGCGATGCTCCGGACGAATTGGTGCGCGAGCGCTTAGCCGCCGGTGTCCCCTACGTCGTACGCTTTCGATCGCCCGGTGAAATCGTCCGCCGCATCCACTACACCGACGTCATCCGCGGCACCATCTCCGCCGACGACAATCGCAACGACATCGTGATTCTCAAGAGCTCGGCGAACGAGTTGCGGCTCCCGACCTACCACTTCGCGCACATGGTCGACGACCATCTGATGCGCGTGACGTTGGTTATCCGGGGCGAGGAGTGGATTCCCTCGGTGCCCGTTCACCTCCAGCTTTTCGACGCGGCTGGGTTTGACCATATCCCATACGCCCACGTGGCTCCTCTGATGAAGCAGCAAGGCTCCACCAAGCGCAAGCTGTCCAAGCGCAAGGATCCGGAGGCGTCGATCGAGTTCTACATCGCCGCGGGCTATCCCAAGGACGCCGTCACGTACTTCCTTCGCGGCCTGGCGAATAGCCGGCTTTCTTACCTGCCGATCTCGGTGGCGTTGAAGGAACCGTTGCGACTTGAGGAGTGCGGTACGGCGGGACCGTTGCTCGATCTCGCGAAGCTCGAGGACATCGCGGCCGACGTTATCGCCGAGATGCCGAGCGACCACATATTCGATTCCGTGCTGAAGTGGGCCAATACGTATGACAAGGAGCTCGCGGCCGCCGTCGCCCCACGCCGTGAGCTTGCACTACGAGTCCTTGACATCGAACGCGTCGGTGTCGACCGCCCACGCAAGGATCTACGCAAATGGTCCGATTTCCGTGGCGTCTATGGGTACTTCTTCAACCCCCTATTCGAACCGGTGACGGACCCAGCCGACGCGCGTTTCGGGGGCATTCCCCCCGAGGCGATCCGCAAGCTTTGCTCGGATGTTTACGAAAACTACCATGGATGGGAGATGTCGGATGAGTGGTTTGGGCAAATTCGCACCGCGGCGGTCGCAAACGGCTTCGCACCGACCGTTCGCGCCTTCAAGGACGCCCCGTCGTCCTTTGTCGGATCAATCCGTGAGGCGTCTCAGGCGATTCGCATACTCTTGACGGGAACCACCCGCAGCCCGGGACTGGATCTAATCGCCAACGCCCTCGGAGAAGAAGAGGTGAGACGCCGGATCGGCGCGGTGCTCTTGTCTCGATGACCAACCGATCGTTTTACGCCCGGGTGACGCCGATCAGTCCCGACATTATTGTCATCAACCCTTCGGCTTGCGCCGAACGGGTGGAAATGCTGGCTGGGTTGGGAGCTTGATCCTCGTACTGGTCGGTCCGAAGGCCGGCGCCGGGAACAGACCGGCCAAGGGGTCGACCGGCGCCTTGCCCCCGGTTTTCAGAAACTCGGCCTGGCTGATGAGACCGGCGAGCTGCCCGGGTCGCGCATTGCGCGCGGCGGTGCGGTACCGCTCGTACGCCGCGCGGTTCAGCGACGACGCCTTCGCCAACCGAACGCCCTGGTAAAAGCCCTTGGCGATCAGGAGCAGCGTGTAAACCGGACTGCTGAAGAGAAATGCGCTATCCAGATCCAGAACTTCAGGCGTCGTGTGCCGCCACACTTTGAGATTTTCTTGGAGGCGCTCCGAGAGCTTCATGCCGTCGCGCGCCGCCCTCCAATACTCCGTGTCCTGACGATTATTGAGATGATAATGCGCCTGCACGAAATCGCGCACCTCATCATATACGCGCCTTGTCTGGCGATTGTATGCGGCGGCAAGTTCGGGCTCGAAATCCTGCGTCGGCAAGTAGTGCTGGAGCCAGCGCGCCCCCAGATCGGTCATGAAGATAGCCGTCGCCTCCAGGGGCTCGATGAAGCCGCCGGCAAGGCCTAGTGCGACGCAGTTCTTGACCCAGGCATTGCGCACACGGCCAGTCCGCATGGGGATTACGCGCGGCTCGCAGCCCTTCGCTTGATCGCCGTAGAAGGCGAGAAGCTCCTCGATGGCCTTCTCGTCGGAGATGAATTGGCTGGAAAAGATATAGCCCGTACCGACGCGCGTCGTCAGAGGGATTTGGAAATTCCAACCGGCTGAAAAGGCTGTCGCCCGCGTGGTCGGTGCCATGATGCGGGGATCCTTGTGCGGAATCTGCACGACAGCGGCGCGGTCGTTCAGCAGATAGTCGCCATAAGGCTCGAAGGGCTCACCCAACGCCTGTTGAAGAATCGAGCCGCGAAAGCCGGTGCAATCGATGACAAGGTCGATGGCGTGCTCGCCCCGGTGGCGCAGGTTAAGCGATTTGACGAATCCGCGCTCGTCGAGATTGACGGCATCCACATCGTCCAGGACGTGCTTCACACCGCGGCTCGTGGCGACGTCTTTTAGAAACGCGGCGAGCTTGGTGGCGTCGAAATGATATGTGTAGCCAATCTCGCCGCTGAAATCAGGCGCGCCAGGTCGGCGCGGCGCGAGATTGTCACGAACGATCTCTACGACCGGCGAAAAAGAGCGCACATAGGCAAGGCCGGCGTCGGGCGCGGCGCGCGCCGGATCGAAGGTGATGAAATAGTCGGCGAGCTGGCGCCCATCGATCGCGCCGGGGGCGTTGAGGATATTCAGGAACTCGATCGGCCGGCCCTTGTCGTCGCGGTTCCAGCCAATGAAGTGCGCCGCGACTTTGAAGGTCGCATCCGTAGCCTTGAAGAATTCGGATTCCGAAACGTCGAGTTGATTCAGCAGCACGACCATGCCGGGCAAGCTCGCTTCGCCGACGCCGACAATCGGAATGGTTGGCGACTCGATCAGCGTTATCTCGAGCTTGTGTTTTGTATCTCGTGATTTGCAGAAGCGATTGAGAAAGGCGGCCGCAAGCCAACCCGCGGTGCCGCCGCCAACGATCGTGATACTGCGCAATGGTCGGCCCATTTTGCCTCCCCGGGGTACACACCGAAACTAGACGCCCCGCCAGCGAGTGCCCGCGAGACTATAATCCTCATGCTATGCTAGTTTGGCGTGGAGGGTCACGGCTGCGCAGGGAGTAGAAAAATGAAGCTAGCAACTCTGACAGCCGCGGCAATATTGCTTAGTGCTGGCTGTGCCCTCGCCCAAGGAACGGCGAATACCATGACTTCGGGTCGCCCAAGTGCCGTCCTCGATGATGCTCAATGCCAGACCGTATGGCAGATGGCATCGCCCAATGGGGCAACCCTATCGCAAGATCAGGCCGTGCCCTATATCGTCAACTTTTCAATGGTTGACGTCGATGGCGACGGCAAGATCACGGCGGATGAGTTCAAGGCCGGCTGCGGTAAGGGTCTCGTGAAGTCGACTAAGCCCTAATTTTAGCGATCCGAGAGTTGATTGAGACCGTCACTGCCTTCCCTGACCAAGCTCGTAGAGTCGAAATTGAAATCGTCGGTCGGCCCCCGGCGAATATTGCAAACCAAATTGCAAAAGAGTGGCCCGTGCTTGATGCCAATGATGACGACTTGCGACAGGTTTCACCATGAACCGCATCTTCTTGTCGTCCGTTGGGTTCGTTCTGGCCTGCTTAGCAACCGCTCAAGCCGGTTGGCTCGATCGATCGGACAAATATCTTGCCGATTGCCAGCGCGAAGCACAACATCGCTATTACGCGACCACCTCGAGCTTTGTGGTTAGACGGCATGCGCATCTTTGCATGCTTGCGCATGGCTATCTCTACCGAGAAACCTGCGATGAAGGGGGTTGGTTGAACGCCAATTGTTATCGCCTGAGGTATAAATGGGAGGGGCGCTAGGGGGTGAGGTGGTTCGCGACTGGGCCTCCAAAAAACTGGGCGGACCCCTGCGACGGAACTCAGACGCATGGCTCGCTGATGTCGCCGATTGACCCAACGCGGACATCGCCAGAGCGTAGGCTGCTTATGGCCTGTCCAGAGCGTCGGCCACGGACGTAAATCGGTTTATGCCACCAAGCCGGGTGTCGAGTCCCTCGCCATGCAGGCGATCTCTTACTCCAGAGCGGGCTTCCACCACCTGTAGCCTACTGCCGGCGTTACCGAGTTCGTCGGCGAGGCCTGCGAGAGCGTGTGCACTCTGCAGATCGACGTACGGTGCGGCCGATAGATCGAGAACCACGAGACGAGGAGGAACCGGTGCCTGCTGCACCCGGTCGAGGATCGTCAGGCAAACATGTTCAATGTTGAAATAGACGAGACTCGATTCGGGACGAAAGATGAGCGCGCCAGGCGTGGCCTCATTGTCTGGATGCCGCTCCATATCAGAGAAGCGTCGTGTTCCAGGAATACGGCCTAACAGGGCGACGTGGGGGCGCGAAGTGCGGTGCATGAGCATTACGAGGGAGATGGCCGCGCCAATCATTACGCCGCGTAGCAGTCCCGAGCCGAGCACCCCCAGAAGGGCGGCCATCGCCACCACGAAATCGGCCCGACTGGCAAACCAGAGGCGCTTCAGCGTTTTCATCTGGAATAGCCCGGCGATGGCCATAAGCACTATCGCGGCAAGAACAGGCTGAGGAAGAGCGCTCAACTGGTGCGACAGAAAGAGCACCACAATGAGAATGAAGACGGCGGAAATGGCGCCTGACAGCGGGGTGTGCGCACCACTTTCCTCGTTGACGAGCGACTGGGACATCCCCCCGCTCACTGGGAAGCCACGGCCGAGGCCCGCTGCGAAGTTTGATGCAGCCAGAGCGAGAAACTCCTGGTTAGCGTCGAGGCGACCGCCGTGCTTCGCAGTAAAAGTACGGCCGATGGCAGCCGTCTCCACGGCGGCAAGCAGGAAGCAAGCAAGCGCGAGAGGGAGCAACGCGTTGACATCGGACCAGTAAACGTCGGGGATGCCAACGACTGGCAGGCCTTGAGGCACGTCTCCGAGAAGATTGACGCCTTTGTTGCCCAGGCCCAGCAACGCCGAGGCGATGATGCCGCCGATAACTACGATAAGAGCGACGGGTTTGTGCCTCAGAAAAATCTTGCCGAGAATGAGTATAGCGAGTGCAGTAAGCCCAATCGCGAGAGAAGCGCGATTGGTCTCGTGGAGATTTGTGAGGAAGTTGCGCGCGTTCTCCCAGAAGTCTCCATGCGCGCCGTGAAACCCGAACAGTTTCGGTAGTTGGGTGCTGGCGAGAAAGAGAGCCACCCCGCATTTGAATCCGACCATGACGCTTTCGGAGATGAAGTTGACGATTGCTCCGGCTCGCACCACCCACGCGATCAGTGCAATGACCGCGACGAGTACGGCCGTGCCCGCCGCAAGCGCGCCGAAGCGGGTTGCATCGCCGCCGGCGATCTCGGCCAACGAGGCACCGACCAACAGAGAGATGGCAGACGTGACCGTAATGGCCGTATGCCGAGAGCTGCAGAAGAGCCAGAAGACCAGGCCGGAGAATAGGCAGGCGTAGAGGCCAGCTTGGGGCGGCAGGCTTGCAAGAGACGCATCCCCCAGCGCGGCCGGCAGCAGATAAGCGGCCAGAGTAACGCCGGCGACAATATCGCCCCGCAACCAAGAGCGCTCATAAGTCGGCAGCCACCGCAGCGCTGGAATCCATCGGGTTGGGCTCATTACCGCGATGTCCGCTGATTGCGCATTTCACCACGGAGATCGCGACTGGCCAAGGGACCGTCGCCAACCGTGACAGCCATCGCTTTGCGCAACACCTCGAAGATGACTGCTGTTGACCAGCCAAACAGCAACACTCCGTTCATTGCCGTCATCGGCGCAATCAATTGCCAGCGCTCGGTTGGAACAACATCGCCGTATCCCAGCGTCGTATAGTTCACAAATGCAAAGTACAAGAGATTAGTGCCGGCTGGTGCTGCATTGACGAGGCCGTAAATGAAAGACCATACGATCACTTCGGATGTATGGGCGGCCATTAGGATGGAGACAGTGGCAACCATCACGGCAATCAGGATCAAGTTGGGCCGCGCAGTGACCTTCAGGGCCGCGGTCTGCGATCCCCGGACCACAGCTGTCATCACCAGCGCGTGAATCACGATATTGCAGGTGCTGACCGCCCCGCCCATCAAGAATTGGCGCAACATGGCTCTACCCCTCGTCTCTCAACACATTGGAACCTAAGCGGAAAAAAGCCCCTCGAGACAGGTTGAGTAGCCCGCGGCCGTGCTACATTAACCGACATGACATTGCTTATCACCGCAGCGCTTGGGGCATTGGTTGGTTCGCTGGCAAGCCGACTGAGTCACGAGCCCGGCTTTGGCTTGTTGGTCGACATCGTCGTGGGCATCGCAGGCGCGCTCATGGCGGGTCTCATGTTTCCCCTATTGGAGGCCGCGATCTCCTGGAGAGGGGGGATGCTAGGCGAGCTCGTGCTCGCTGTTATCGGTGCCGTGTTTCTTCTCTTGATCGTGCGAGTGGTAAAGCACGTTGTCAAATAATCCATCGATGTCGAACGGCTGACGAGCTTACGCCGGGAAATACAGATCGAGAGGACGCTATGCATGACAACGAGCCCGTCGCCTCCGAGAGTGACAGCGAGGCGCCCGCGAAGTTTAAGCGCAAAGAATACGAAAGGGAGCTGCGCAAGCTGCAGACGGGGCTTTGCTCCTTGCAGGATTGGGTGAAGGCGACCGGCGAGCGGATCATTGTCGTCTTCGAAGGCCGCGACGCCGCCGGCAAAGGCGGCACCATTCGCGCGATTACGGAGCGCGTCAGCCCTCGAACCTTCCGCCTAGTGGCGCTGCCCGCGCCTTCCGACCGCGAGAAGTCGCAGATCTATATGCAGCGTTACCTCGCGCACTTTCCGGCGGCCGGCGAGATCGTGATCTTCGATCGCAGTTGGTATAACCGTGCCGGCGTCGAATATGTCATGGGCTTCTGCACCGAGGAACAGCATAGGCGCTTTCTGGCGATGTGCCCCGCGTTTGAGAAGAACATCATCGTCGATAACGGCATACGCTTGGTCAAATACTGGCTCGAGGTGAGCAATAAGGAGCAGAAGCAAAGGTTCGAAGCGCGCATCGATGATCGCATGCGGCAGTGGAAGCTGAGCGCTATGGATCTTCCTTCTCGCGAACGCTGGTATGATTACTCTCACGCCCGCGACATGATGCTGAAGGCCACAGATACTGACTTTGCGCCTTGGTACATCGTACGCTCGGACGACAAGAAGCGGGCGCGACTTAACGTGCTGTCGCATTTTCTCAGCCTGATCCCTCACGAGGCGCCGAAGCGCGACAAAATCAAGCTGCCGACCCGCGACAAGAGAGGCGCCTATGACGACGAGGCTACGATCAAGGACCGCCGTTGGATCGAGGAGAAATTCTGATCCAGGATTAGAGTTGGATGGCTCCCAGCAAAGCGAAGGCCTGCGCAATGCCGGGCTGGCAATCATTGCGGTCGGCGTCGTTCTCGCAGGACTCATCTATGGACGCACCTTTCTTTTGCCGCTGGCCATCTCCATTCTTGTCTGGAACCTGCTCGAAGCGATGATTGAGCGCTTCGCGCGCGTGCGGGTTGGAAGCTTCCAAGTTCCCCGCTGGCTCGCGGCGATCTTGGGAATCGCCGTCGTACTGCTCGGATTTTATCTCGTCGTCTCGATCATTCTGGGACAAGTCGACGCCGTGGCGCAGGCCTGGCCGCGTTACGCGGCGCGATTGCAGTCTATCGCCGGCGATCTCACGCGATGGCTTGGCGCCGAGCCGTCGGCGAAATTGCGGCAGGCGCTTGCTGGGGTCGATGTCACCGGGCGGGTCTTCGGTGCTTTCACTACGGCTCAATCCTTCGTCGTCACGCTATTGCTCGTGATTGCCTATGTCGGGTTCCTGTTCGTTGAAAGCGGTTACATGAGGCAGAAGATCGGGGCCATGTTTCCCGATCCGCATCGGGCCCAAGAAGCGCGCAACGTCATGACCGCCGTGTCAGAAAGCGTGCGCCGCTATGTTTCGGTCAAGACAGGCGTGAGCGCACTGACCGGCGTGTTGTGCTACGTGGTATTGCGCTGGCTGGGTATCGATTTCGCGGCGACTTGGGCGCTCCTGATCTTCTTCCTCAACTTCATCCCCAATATCGGGTCGATTATCGGGGTGGCACTGCCCGCTCTCGTCGCGCTTGTCCAGTTCGACACGCTCGTCCCCTTGGTCATACTCGTCACGAGCCTGACCGCGTTTAATCTCGCCATCGGCAGCGTGCTGGAGCCGATGCTGATGGGTCACTCGCTGAACTTGAGCCCGTTTGCCATTATTCTATCGCTCGCATTCTGGGGAACGATCTGGGGGATCGTCGGAATGTTCCTCAGCGTACCGATTATGGTGCTCATGATGATTGTATGCGCTCACGTGCCCGGCTGGCGCTGGGTTGCGGTACTCTTGTCAAAGGATGGGCAAGTCGAGGGTTCGCCTAGCGAGAGTGTCACATGAACGGCGTTTCCCTCGCGTCGCCGCGTCATGGGCAATCCGCTGCGGCGGAATACGTTTAGCATCGATTGATTCTCAGCAAGAACGTCGGCTTCAAGCTGCGATAGGCCGGCCTCTTGAGCAAGAAACGTAAGATGTCTAAGCAAGAGACTCGCGATCCCGCGGCCGCGATAAGCTTTCGCAGTGAGGAAGGCGAGCTCACCGCTCCGCGGGTGGTTCCCGCGCTCTGCTGCGTAACGCCCGCCGCCAAGCAAGGTCTCGATGCCGTCCTGCTGTGCCGTGACCGCCAACGCTGACACTTGGCTAAAATCGACCTCGGTGAGCTGCTTTAGCTCAGCATCTGACAGCTCCTTCTTCGGGCTGAAGAAGCGGCGATAGATCGATTCGCGGTCAAGCGCGTTGAAGGCTTCGAGAATGCGCGCCCCGTCGTCCGCGCGGATAGCGCGCACAGTGACTTCGCTGCCGTCTTTCAGGGTCTCGCGCGCGAGATATTTGCTTGGATCGGCCACCGTCCAGACTCAGTCGATGATGTGATACCGCCGTCGATATGGAGCGTCTCGCCGGTGATGAGTTTCGCCAGGAGCCGCTCGTCCGAAGGCCCGGCTTTCAAAAAATCCTGCTAATGGACCGAACTGCTCACACCCATTTGAGAGTGATGCCGACATCCCCCGGAATTCCTTCCGGAAAGTCGAGGATCTGGACTTTGAGCTTATATCCGAGCGGGCGAAGCTGCCGGTCCCAGAACTCGTACATTTCCTTGGGCAGTCCGGTCAGCGTCGCCTCCCAACCGGGCTCCTGCTGATTGATGGCACGGCCGTGGTCGGTGCAAAGCGCGTTGGGAAAGCGATAGACCTGAACCTCAGTTAACCCGTTCGCCACCGCGCGCTCGATGATGATTCCCACGCGCCTCAAGGCCTCTTCGTCGGAAACGCCCGACGGCTTGGTGAGCTTGTCGAGCAGCGCCTTTTTCTCGGCTTCGGCCGCGGCGTGCTTGCGCGCCGCTTCCGAGGCCTTCTCGGCCTCGGCCAAAGCAAGCTTCTCCATCATCTCCTGGGCTGTTGGCAGGCCCTTCGCCAACTTGTCCGCGCTTGCGACCATGATTTACTCCTCGATCTTCGTCGCCATCGGGCCGCGCCGATGGATTATAGCTTTATGGCCTTGAGTCGCTCCGCGTAACGCAATTTGTCAGCGCTAATGGCCACCTCCGCCTCCACCGTGGCCTTCGAGGAACACGAAGTTTTCCCAGCTCCGCATGCGCAGCAAGATGCGCCTGATGATGGCGAAGTGGTGCGCAAACGGCGTGTAGACCGCGATTTGCGCCGCCGCTCCGCCGGGAAGGTTGAAGCTGGAGGTGTCATCCTTGACGTCGATGACGGCGACGGCGCGTCCGCCCGACAAATCCGCTCCCAGGTCCTGTAGCGCGCCGGTCGCCTGAAGTTGTCCCGGTGCGATCGCATCGATTACATATTTCACCTTCCCTTTGATGATTCGCCCCGGTAGGGCGTCGAAAGCGATCTCTGCCTCGTCTCCGGCGCGCACGCGTTGGAGGGCATTTTGCTGGAATCCAGCCGCCAACTCCTGATCGTCCCTATGTATGAAGACCATGACGGGACGTAAGGGAGCGGGGACTACGTACATTCCGGGGCGTAATGCCATTTGTGTCACATAACCGGGACCTGGTGCTCGGACGACCGTTTGGTCCAAATCGTATTGAGCTTCACCCAATTCCGCTTGCAAGCGGGCGACTGTGGTGTTTACGCCGCCTATCTCAACTTCATAAGCGAGCCGCGCGCTCTCGGCGGCTGCTTGTGCCGCTGCTAGTCCCTGCTTCGCAGCATCGACATTGCGCGTCGCCGTATCAAGCGCCGCCTGGGCGATCACCTTTTTTTCGAAGAGCTGTGCCTGCCTATTGTACTCCTCCTGCGCAAGATTGACCTGAACGTTGACCTTCTCCACGTTCGCCAGCGCTTGATCATAGGCGGCCTTGAGCTGCTTGACACTCTGCTCGGCCTCCGCGAGCAGTGCTTTTTTCTGATCCACCACGTACTGGTAGGGCTTCGGGTCTATGCGAAAAAGTATGTCACCTTCCTTCAGGGGAGCGTTAGGCTCGACTGGTACCTCAATCACCCTGCCTTTTACGTTTGGCATGATGGGGGTGGTTGCAAAATAGATACGCGCAGTGCTCGTGAAGGGGTGATTGTAGTTCATGATGAGCAAGATGGCGCCAATCATAAAGATGCCGCCCAAAGCCGCCGTGGGCAGCGTCCACTTGTTGACCGGGATCCTGAAGATCTTGAAGACGGCCACACAGATTGCGGAATAGGTCGCGATCAGGAGGAGCTCCATCACCCAGCTCCACTATTGGAACCGGTCTCAAACTGCTCCGCGGTTGCTGGGAGGTCCGCGCGGTTCGCCTGCCTCTCGGGCCGCTCCGCGCTCGTTGGGAGTTTCGCACGCTTCGAACGTGTCTCGAGCTCCTGCACCCTGTGGAGGAGATCATCGAGCCTGTCGTCAGTGTTCTTGAAACCCCAGCCGCGATCTGGGCGATAGAGCATCGCCCAGATCCACAAGAATGGCCAAAGGGCGTGGAGCGTGAATAGGCTCACCCACCCTGCTGCATGAATTGCATCTTGGTGCGGATGGTCGCGCCTCCTTGCAATCTCGTAAGGCACATCGTGGATTGCGATGATTCCGTAGAATAGCGTGATGATAACAAAAATGAGAAGTCCCAAAGCGAAGTAATTCAGGAACGTGTCAAAATCGATCTCTTGCCGGGATAGAAGGACCGCTCCGGCAATCACCAGAGCGCCCAAGATGACCGGCGCGACCACCCATTTCGCGAACAAAAAAAAGGATCGGCCCATCCGGCGAATGGTGTCTCGAGACACTGCTCACCCTCTTTTAATCACCGCCTTTAACGCCACTTCGCCACGATCGCCAACAAAGGCGATTGTCGCGACTATGAGCTTTGACGCGGACATTCCAACCAAGCTTAGCACGAGCTATTTTCCCGATCCCAGAATCTCACTCGCTGCCTCAATGACAGTTACATTGGGGTTTTTGAAACAGTACTGTTCAACCTTGTCTGCGTTCTGTAACAACCCCTGAGTGTCGAGGGTCGGATCCCCATGGGTGCCGTGATAGTAGCCGCTGATCCAGAGGGCGATATGTTTTGGATCTACTATTTTGTAAGCGAGAAACTGCGAACACGTGATCTTGGTAACATCGAGCGTGACTTGCGCTTGTGCCGCAGGGCCTGACGTGAGGGCACCAAGGGCCAACCCAGCCGCCGCCAATCTCGCTTTCCTCATACTACACTCCAGAGCGTCCATTTGCCTTGACCCCGATTTTTATGAACCGGGCAATCGTAATGCTAGTCGCGGTACATAAAAAGCGGATTTAGAAATGCCCGACCGTGGCGATAGAAGAAGCCCGCTCGCGTCCCGGTCCTGAAGCCATGAGGAATTGCGCTAGAAGGGAATCGAGGTAGGCCGCAATTGGGGCTACTGGTCCAGCTCATCTTCGCTGAGGAGTTGTTGTTGCGCCTCACTGCCTGCCGGGAGAGCTGTGTCGGCCGTCGAGTCCTGCGCCAGCCAGGCGAGAAAGAGCTTGTAGCCGAGGGCCAAGACGACGGCGCCTATAAACAGGCCGCCCAGGTGCTTGCCGGGCCCGATATGGCTGCGCCCAGGCCGACGATTGTTCCGAATACTGTCGCCGGAACGATCTTGCCGGACCCCATGATGTGCGCCACGGGAATCCCTAAAGCGTCGCACCATGATTGTTGACGAAAAGCTCGATGAGCAAGCCGCCTTCGAAGTGGCACTATTGGCCGCCGAGCTGAAATTAAGGCTTAGTCGACTTCACCAGACCCTTACCGCAAGCGGCCTTGAACTCATCCGCCGTGATCTTGCCGTCGCCATCGACGTCAACCATTGAAAAGTTGACGATATAGGGCACTGCCTGATCTTGCGATAGGGTTGCCCCATTAGGCGACGCCATCTTCCAAACGGTCTGGCATTGGGTATCATCAAGGACGGCGCTTGGGCGACCCGAAGTCATGGTATTTGCCGTTCCTTGAGCGAAGGCACAGCCAGCACTAAGCAATATTACTGCGGATGTCAGGGTTGCTAGCTTCATTTTCTACTCCCTGCGCAGCCTGTGAACCCTCTAAGCCAAGATAGCATACACTGCCGTTTCGGATGAATCCGACATTGTCGCGAATCACGGTCGCGCCCCGCGCCGGCGTATCGTCCTGATACAGCGAGTCTCAGTCTCTTTACTGACGAACGCGGAAGGCCCAGATGATCAGCGCGCCTCCTTCAATAAGGAGCAGAACGCCGAAAACGAATGGGACCGCGAGCGTAGCCATCACTGGCGAGCTTAAAAGCAGAACGCCGATGAGAAGATTGATGGCGCCGAGGATGAACGAACCCAGGCCGCCACCGGTTAAGCCACCGATGATCTCGATGACGCCGATCACCACACCAAGCACGCCAAGATAGAAGACGACTGTGGCCGGTAGGATCACTGCGGCAAGGAGTGGGTGGTTCAACACAATGACACCGGCGACAATTCCCAGAATGCCGATGAGCAGTGACCAGATCCATGGAACGGAACGATCTACAAAGACACGCACCAGCTCAAGGACGCCAATGAATAGCCAATAAAATCCAAGGAAGACGGTGATCGCAACGAGGGTCGCGGCCGGTTCTGTGAGCAACAAGATGCCGATCAGGACGGCGGCAACGCCTTCGAGCAGAAAGACCCACCAATGGGCCGACGGTGTTGACCTTAAGATGGCTTTCGCCATATTCCCCTCCCCTCGCTTGCACTTGTCCGACACCCCCTTCTGGGGCTTTCCGGGCGCCGTGATTGGCGCGCCCAATATGATCACAGTCATGACGCTCCCGCGCAATATCCTTCGAGCCGTTGGATTGCGACAATTTTATCTTGCGGGCATGTGAAGGGGAAAGCTGACTTCCTCTGCATAAACTGCTTACGGGTAACTTGGCTATGGCGCGTAAACGTCAGTTGAAGGAGCGCGCGGAGGTGAGACCAATCGTCGATCCTCGCCGAGGCGATATCGAGAACGACGCATCCAGCACCAAGCGGCGCTCGATGCTGTCGCTTGCGGGCAGTCTGCTCGTAGAGATTAGTCTCCCGAAGCTCATCACGGCCTGGGTACTCTTGCTTGTTGTCCCTGGACTCCTTCTTGGGCTTACTCCGATCGTCGTTTCCTCTTGGCTCGGCACGGTCTCCAACAAGATCACATCGCTGGCCATCGGATTCTGGTCCATTCTGCTTTTTGTGGGGGTCATTGCTCTTGGCTGGTTCGGTTGGCGGTCGCTGTTCCGGATGGCCGAGAAGAGCTTTTGGTCTCTGAATTCGATCGTCGTTGAACCCGCTTACGCCGCCTTTCGCGAGGGCTTGCGGCATCTCGCCGAACGGCTGTTTGCAAGCGAGGCAAGCGACAAAACCCGCGCCAAACTGCGCGCGGCCTCGGCAGCCATTGCTGGCACTCTCGTGTTTGGACTGAGCTTACTCCTGCTCATGCTGATTTGGCCGCACGCATATCTGTTCGGCAATATTTCGGAACTGAGCTCTTGGAGGCATGTCGCTCTCGTGGCAATTGCCAACAGCGTCGTGGTGATCGCCGCCTATCTCGCAGTGGCGTCGTTGATTTGGGCATTCGCCGATTCCACCATGGCTCAACCCCGCGATCTCAATAAATTTGAGCTCGCTTCTCCCGGAGCGCGTAAATGGCGGATCGCCCATTTGTCGGACGTTCATGTCGTGGGCGAACGCTATGGCTTTCGCATCGAAAGCGGCAGATCAGGCCCGCGCGGCAATGATCGGCTGCGGCGGCTACTCGTCCAGTTGGAGGTGCTGGACGCCAAGGACCCTCTAGATGCGATCTTAATTACCGGAGACATGACTGACGCCGGTATTTCTGCGGAGTGGGCCGAGTTCCTGGACGCGCTGGCGGCCCATCCACGCCTCGCCAAGCGCATTTTGATATTGCCGGGCAACCACGACCTCAACATCGTCGATCGCGCCAATCCGGCTCGCATGGACTTGCCGACCAGCCCGAACCGGCGGTTGCGCCAAATTCGGAGCTTGGGCGTCATGAACGCGGTCCAGGGCCGACGCGTCCGGGTGATCGACCGGGCAAAGGGCCGATTGGGCGCAATGCTCAGTGACGCTTTAGAGCCGCATCGCGCCAAGATGGCGAGTTTTGCCGACACCGCCAAGCCAAGCCTCTCCAACGAAATACCGGAAATCTGGGCCCAGATGTTCCCTATGATTGTCTGTCCCGACGGGGAAGATGGCCTAGGCATTATTCTATTGAACTCGAACGCCGATACGCATTTTTCCTTCACTAATGCACTTGGAATGATCTCGGCCGAACAGATGCGAGGAATCGAGATCGCCTGCGCCGAGTACCCTAGAGCCTGCTGGGTTATCGCCCTCCACCATCATGTCGTCGAATATCCTTGGGCCGCTAAGGCCTTCTCTGAACGCATTGGTACGGCTCTGATCAATGGCAATTGGTTCATCCGCCGTCTCCAGGCCCTGACGGGCCGAGCGATCTTAATGCACGGTCACCGGCATATCGACTGGATCGGTACAATCGCTGGACTCCCAATCGTGTCGGCGCCGTCCCCGGTCATGGAGGTCACTGATGATCGCGATACCGCTTTCTATGTTCATACTCTCGCGTTCGGGGCCGACAAGCAGCTAAGGCTCCTGAAGCCCGCGCGCATCGTCGTTCGTGGCGATCCACGCACCAACGCCAGCCACGTTTCAGCGTAGAGAGGAGCGCATTGTCCGACCACGATCCATTCTCGTCGATCTCGCTCTCCAAGGCGGAGGCGCTCACGGCGCCTTCTAGTCGGCTGGCCGAATTGCTTCCTATAATAATTGTTAGCCCGAACTGCGAACAGCTTCGCTCCGAGAGTCCAAGGCGTGGCTGTGCAAAACCTGCCACAAGGACGATAGGATCGCCGCTGAGAACTTCGATATTCGACGGAGACTGAAATCATCCAGGACAAGGGCAAGCCCGCCTCGGTCGCCGAGATGCGGGCCCTAGGCGATCCACTTCTCGTGCTGCCTTTTGCGAGCTCTCTTTAAGCCATACATGCGCAAGTCGGCAGACTTGAGCAGCAGCCTGAGCGTGCGGCCATCGGTTGGATAGAGAGCCGTGCCGATGCTGGCCGACACATATGATTGCGTACCGTCGACTAAAAAGGATCGTTTGAGCGCGAGCTTTAGGTCACGCGCCAGACGGCCAAGGCTCACCTCACTGCTACCGATCCAGCTCACCGCACCAAACTCGTCGCCGCCGAGACGCGCTACCAGTTCACCCTCCCTCGCGGCAGACGACAGACGTTGCGCCACCTCAACTAAAACTTTGTCACCTGCTGCGTGCCCGAACTGGTCGTTAATCGACTTAAACCCATCAAGATCGATAAGAGCCACTCCAACCGCAGAGCCATTTTTGAGCGCTTCATCTAGGGCGTACTGTGCCTGAGATTGAAACAAAGCTCGGTTCGCGAGCCCGGTGAGATGGTCATGCTGAAGCGCAGTCACGTCCACGTGCATGACGAGGGCGCCTATACCCTCGTCTGATATGCGCGGACGGCGAACCGAAATTTGAAACCAGTGATGCCGTCGGTCGAAGGGGCATGAATAAGTTGCAACGAACTCGTTCAGCTCCCTGCTAAGAATTTTACCGATCCCCTCTCCTACAACTCGGCCATCGATGCATCCACGGCCATCCGCAGCGGCGCACTCCTCCAAATAATTCCAGCGGCGTCTAGCCAGCCGAAGA
The DNA here is from genome assembly GCA_963820115.1 of uncultured Alphaproteobacteria bacterium. Classification (GTDB taxonomy): domain Bacteria; phylum Pseudomonadota; class Alphaproteobacteria; order Rhizobiales; family Methyloligellaceae; genus Methyloceanibacter. Next base: position 997,196 of record CAWFYP010000002.1, on the reverse strand, counting down.
TCGGCTGTTTCGTTCCATGCTTGGTTGGTAGAAATGATGTTACCTTCCTGATCGAGCACGGCGATCTGGGCAGGCAGAAGATCAAGGGCCTTAAGTCCAGCTATGGCGCTGCCGTCGCTTTCGCCATCCCTATATTCGCCGGATGTACGACTTTCGATTTTGGCTAACACGCCCCTTGAACGGCGATCTGAGTGACGACGAAGATATTGCAAAAAGCCACTGTTAGGCTTTGGCTTAGACAGGAGATAGCCCTGTCCAATGTCACAGCCAAGTTCGGTTAGCCGTCGCAGCGTGGGCACACTCTCAATGCCCTCGGCCGTAACTGATAGGCCGAGACCATGGCAGAACCTAATGATGGAGCCGACCAACTGCTGATCGTGCGGATCTGACAATATTTCTTGTACGAAAGAGCGATCAAGCTTGACCCCGTCGATGTCGAATTTGCGCAAATACGATAGGCCAGAGTATCCGCCCCCAAAATCGTCAAGGGAGATGTGAACTCCGAGATTGCGTAACGACTTCAGTACGGCCTTCGCCCCCGGGGCGTGGTCGATCAGGGTCGTTTCAGTTATCTCCAGCACGAGCCGTTGAGCAGGAAAATTGCACTCATTCAGGATTTGCAGGATGTCGGCTGCGAGCCAGTCGTTGGCCACCATTAGGGGCGACAGATTTAGCGATATGGAGAGCGCCTGGGGCCAAGCCTGAGCATCTTGGATTGCTTGACGAAGGAGGGCGTATGTCAGCGCGCTAATGTGGCCGGCGCCCTTCGCAATCGGAATGAATAGCCACGGCAACAACAGGCCATATGTTGGGTGTCTCCACCGCGCCAGCACCTCACAACCGATCGCCGCCCCCGTCTTCAAGTCGACCAAAGGCTGGAAGTAGGGAACGATTTGTCCGGACTTAATCGCTGGCCCAATCTCGCGCTCTAACGCTGTTCGCTGGCGGCGCTGCGCATCCCTCTCTGAACTGGGACAATTGAGAATCGCTGTCATTTTTTCGTTTTGGCCGGCGAACGTCGGACCAAGGCTACCAATTTTGAATTATAACGAACGATGATTAACCCAGGATGTCTGTTTTGGGCTCCAGTCAGTGCTGCAGTTTAAGTGGCAGTTCATCACAAGAGTTGTAGCGCGGGCTAAGTCCGCTTCTGGCACTTAGCGGAACGGCCAAGGCACCTGACGACCGCTTACCTTTCCACAGCGGACTCTACTGAGGCTCCTCCAGTCGCTGGATCGAGCAAAGAGGCGTCGTCGTTTTCGGGGCAATTGATGCGCGTTGAGACCGGCCACATCACCATCAACTCGGCGGGGAATGGAATAAGCAGATCGCTGTGAACGACAAGAGGCAACTAAGAGAAGGGTTCCCTAATTCGGGCGGTCGGCATCTGAGCCGTTCATTTGCAAGCTGCAAGTTAAGGAGCGTTTTGCTAAATGATCGATTCGCCGCAGCATTCAGTTGAAACCGGTCCGGGGAAAGCTGGTGACGGCGCATCCCGGCGGCCAATCTTGAGACCCTAGGTGGAAGAGGGAATTTATGGATGCGAACAGCGAATTTTCTCGGAAGTAATAGCGAACGTCCCTCGCCTCTCAATGAGCGCACCCGAATGTCGGCACTTGCTTGAATAGCCGACCTTCCGAACTCGAGTGCTGTGCCTCAAGAGTGACCCTAGGCGGAACTCGACCACGATTTCACTTTCTAGACGAACGGGGACCGAAAGCGACGCGGTCACGAGGCAGGCGTCTTTGCCCTTCTCAAGCATTCGCTTTGCACGCTCTGGGTCTGCCCCATTTGGAAGTGTGAGCCGTGACCCGAGAGTGATTTCCGTGAAGCGCGTGGCCCCGTCCTTGCGATCGACCGTTCCGCTGCCAGACAGATCAAGCGACAGGAAGTTGAATTTGGACGCCTGAGCGACCGCCCGGAAAGTGAACAAGAAACAGGTTTCCACGGCCGCGAGCAGGAGATGCTCAGGACTCCATGCATCGCCTGGGCCATCAAAATCCTTCGGTGGCGCCGAGCGTAATGGGGGGACCTCGCCTGCTGAGAGCGTCGCGTAACCATTCGGACCACCGGAGAGAGCGACTTGGTACAGATGTGGCAATGGCTTCATGTTGTGCCCACTATGTTACACGGTAAAGCCCTGGTTCGACCTCCCCACGAGGCCGGTCGCACAGGCCGCCAGGGCGATGGGGCAAACCCCGGTCATCAAAGTAATACAAGTGCCGCGAGTTCGGCCCGAGGCAGACGCCACCGTGTCGTCCCCTGTCATCGTGATCCGCCGTGACGCAGCCACCGTGCCCACCGCCATGGCCAGCTTCAGCCATGGAAATGGATCCCATTAAACCGATAAATACGGCGGCGCTGACGGCGATTAGGCTCCTCACTATCTTCATGACCAAGTCTCCGTGATGTCGTCGGCTTATTTGTTACCAGGCACTGGACAACGGGGCCGAGCGTTGATCTGCATCAACCCCAAGGCACCATGCACAGGCCTGCCTTCGCGATGGCGTCGCCCCTCCTGTCTATAAAGTCGGCGACAATCGAATCCAGATGACGCGTTTTCGAATCAGGATTGCGCCATCGCAGTACGTCGTACTCATGAACATACGACACAGCAGTGCGTCAGCTACTTTACTTTTGAACCGTCATCGGATCGCCGGTGATGTGTTCGCGAATTTGGTATTGAAGGAAAGCGTGAATTGCGTTTAGCGCATCGGAATTTGAAGTCTCGATCCGCACGACCCCACCATCCTTAAGGCCTTCGTATGTATACGTGATCTCATCCTTGTGACGTTGCATTTCTGAGACCCCGGGCGGCACTTCGCCGTGAGTTAACAGCGGCTTCTCGAAATCACCACTGCCGAAGGCCGCCGCGATCTCGCGAAGGTGCGCCTGGATTTCATCGTGTGTTATCTGATCGGCCGGATCTATTACGGTCACCTGTATGGTCCCTCCGTTGGCGGTCAGCGTGAAATGATGCGTTGCCTTGTCCTGATCAAAGCCCATGGCCGTCTGACCGTGTTGCTTCATCAGCGCCATGTGCTGTTCGTGAGTCATCCCCGACGGCATCATCGGATGGTCCTGTGCGAAGGCAACCGACACTAGTGACTGCGAATGCTGTTAAGAGTCGAATGGACGGCGTCATTGAGCGGGTCTTAGATGCTCGAAAGCGAACTCACAACCGCATAGTCAGATATATGGTGCGGCGTTTGCAACTTCCCAGGCGTATCAATAATGAAGCCGGGGGCTCGTGTGCTCGGAATCCCGCTCGACCACCGCCGTCCCAAAAGGAGGCGAGCGTGAGCAGCTAACCGTTTGACGCCTATTTCACCCACGGACCCATGACACACGCTGCGCTATGGACCGTGGGCTCGTCATCCTCATCTGCTCTGTAGCTTGGTCTGGCTTAACCAGGCACAAGCATGAAATGCGGGCGCGATTATCGTGGTCACGCAGCGTGTGCACATGGACGACCTTTCCGGATTTCTGATGAGCAACTCCACGGACTGGGAGGTCTTGAGCCTGCCGGCGATTGCCGAAGTCGAGGAGCGGATTCCGATCGGTGATAATGAGTTCCATTGTCGACCGTTAGGAGAGGCATTGCATCCGGCCCACGAAGGATCCGCGCCCAAGTCGTTGGCATCGAATGGTTGCTGCTCGCGCGCGATATGACGATGGCGGCTTTTCCGGCGGGACCATGGACCGCCCTGCCCTGCAGCGGCTTCTCGGGGATATCGGCGCAGGTAAGGTCGATGTGGTGGTGGTCTATAAAATCGACCGGCTGACGCGTTCGCTGTTCGACTTCGCCAAGATCGTTGAAGCTTTCGACGCTCGGGGCGTCTCCTTCGTCTCGATTACGCAGCAGTTCAACACCACGACCTCTATGGGGCGGCTGACCCTGAACGCCTCCTATCATTTGCCCAGTTTGAGCGGGAAGTGGCCGGCGATAGCGAGCCAAGAGCGGCTTACCATCGGCTACCTCTCTCGCCTGTTGCGGCTTCCTTCGCTGGCACCCGATATCGTCACGGCCATCATCAACGGCAAGAACCCGCCGCAACTCACTGCGAAGAGGTTGATGCGACTGACACCGCAGATACCCAGCGACTGGGCTGAACAGCGGAAGCTCCTCGGGTTTCAGGGCGAATAAGGCGCGTTAGGCGCGCGTGCCCGCGCGATGCTTCCTGTTGCTCTCGTCGGAAATGTTGACCCCCAAATGCCCCCCGAGAGATTTTCGTGTCAGTGCGCGCGAGAACTCGACGAAAAATCCTCTCTACCGATTCAAATGGAATCTGGGGGGCCGAAATCTGGCGGGAATTCGCGAGGAATTCGCCTTGCTCGCTGGGACCAGGAAATTCGTCTTTATCAATGACTTATAGTGGCTGTGCTCGGAGGCTACGGCGAACGCGTCTCCGTGGTCAAAATTCCCTGATCTGTGGGAAAATACAGGGAATTTTGAGGCGAGACGCCCTCCCCCTGTGCGAACCCTTTTAAGTACGAGGCTTCTTTGGACGAATTCCCTGCAATCGGAACAGCGAAATCCTTATTGCAAATAGGGAATGCCTCTGCCCTAACAGCGAGTTCATATCCGCGTCTGGGCCTAAAGCGGAGATTCGCGTCGGCCAAGACCGCGTCCGCTGATGACCCAAGGCGGATTTTGAATGTGTGTGCCACACGCGAACCGCTCCCATTTCAACTGAGAAGTCTTTTCACCAAGTCTACGGGAGCCCTCCTGAATGACGATGCCCCCTCATCCAAGCGAGGACGCCAAGGAACTTTTGGATGAGGCCAATAGGGCCAGCGACCCGGCCTGGAGCAGCTGGCTCGCCTTTCTCCTCCTTCTGACCTATGTGGTGGTGACGCTCGCCAGCGTGAGCCACAAAGCTTTGCTCCTCAACAGCCCGGTCAAGCTACCCATTATCAATGCAGACATCCCTCTCGTCGGCTTCTTTCAGTACGCGCCTCTGCTGTTCTTGCTCGTCTATCTTTCACTGCTCATTCAGCACGTCATTCTGGCGCGGAAATACCGCAGGTTCACCGACGCCACAGGCTCTTATGAGATGGAAACGGGGACTCAGCACCCGGCGCGTGAACGAGTCCACTCCTACGTGTTCTCGCAGATCGCGGCCGGCCCCAAGCCTAATCGCATCACGAAGCTCATGATGCAGCTGATCGTGTACGTGACGTTCAGCGTTCTCCCGATCATCACGCTGCTCTACTTTCAGATCAAATTCCTGCCCTATCACGATGTCTCGATCACCTATTGGCATCGGATCGCCGTGATGCTCGGCTTTGCCATGCTGATCCTCCTCACGCCCCTCATGCAGAATACCGGCCCGAGGCGTCGGAGGTGGGATATCAAGGTCGGGCCGCAAGCTGAGGCTTGGGAGGTATCCGGGACTCAAGTGCTACTGGTCCTGTTTCTTCTCCCGCTGGTCGCTGGATTTAGCTGGCTGATAGCCACGGTACCAGACGAATGGATCGATCGTCGTCTCGGGTTTGTCGCCCCCACGAGTGTTGGGGTTGGACCGGAGGAGGAGGCAAAGCTTTTGAACCCCCTCGTGCGCCGTATCATCTACAACCACGTGCCCAACGACAATGACAAGGGCTGGTGGAGACGATGGCTCCTGTCATATCGCGTTCTCATTGTGGAGGACACTGATCTCGGCGTCGATGCGGACGAGAGGGTCGTGCTCCGAGAGCGCAATTTTCGCTTTGCCCTACTCAGTCGGTCAGACCTTCACCGCGCCGATCTCACGTGGGCCGATCTCCGTGCGGCGCAAATGTGGAAGACGTTTGCCAAGGGCAAGCTCAAAGATACCCAGCTTCAGGGCGCTTTCTTGCGAGAAGCCCAGCTCCAGGGCGCTCAATTGAACTCAGCCCAGCTTCAAGGCGCCGAATTGAGCAAGGCCCAGCTCCAGGGCGCTGAATTGAACTACGCAAATCTTCAGGGAGCCGATTTGCGAGGGGCCCAGCTTCAGGGCGCCGATCTAAGCTACGCGAATCTCCAGGGCGCGGATTTAAAGACGGCTCAGCTTCAAGGAGCCAATCTTGAAGGGGTCCAGCTCCAGGGCGCGGACTTGGCGTCGGCAGAGGTTTGGCTCGTCAATTTCCCGCGCGACCTCATCGATCAATCGCCCGTTCCCATGGGGTTAACTGATCTCGAAATGTCGTCTCTCACGCCGGACGCCAAGGCGCAGTTGAAGCAGGAGCTCAATGCCAACATTACCGACCCGGTGGTGTTATCAGTTGTGACCTCCCGCCTTGATGAGATCCTTCGCAACGAGCCACCACGCTGGGATGATGAAAGCAGCTGGACAGACTATGTCAACAAGGCGACAGAACCGTCCGCCGACGAGCTCGCTCGGTTTCATGCTGATTTGGCTTGTGGCGACAACGAAGGCTATATCGCGAATAGCTTGGCCGAACGAGCTCAAGCCTTTGAGAATGAGCAATTGAGCAAAGGCTATGCCAAGGCTTTCGCAAGCGCGCTTCTTAATGAGACTTGTATGGGTGGGAAGGCATTAACGGATCAGACGCGATCGACGCTCGAAAATTTAACTTCAGCGCCAGAGTGAGGTGGGTGCCCTGTTAAGCGGAGCTCTGTCTGGTTAGCGGCCTTGATGTCCCGATCGACCTTTTGGATTGCGGCAGTGGCAGCAGCCTGTGCCTGGTCCCTGCGCGCGACCAGCTTTTCATGCGCTTCCTTCTGCGCCGCAGCCACGGCATCCCCGGCTTTTTTGGCGCGAACCGACAAGTCGGCGAGTTGTACTGAAAGTGGCGAGAGGGTCGTTACGCCATTGGCGAGCGATGCCCTGAGCGCGGCAGCCGAGGAAGTTAATCGTGGCTAGTCCTCCATCTCTCCAAAGACGTAGGCACCCTGCCCACGTTATGTAACCGTCTCGAACTATCCCTTCGAGAAGGGGTCGCTCTCGCCCCGCTTTCGCGGCGCCGAAAATGCCCAGCAGAGATAAACCAGAAAAAGCGTGGCGCTCTTCTGCCGAGACGTGCTCTCTGGCGACAGGTCAGTGACAATTACTGCCAATCAGTGGCGCAATTCCGGGCTTCTTCCGGCGACTTTGACGAGTTCCTGGAGAGAGCCGAAAAACCCGCGACTGGGTGGCTGTGCTGGGAGGCTACAGCGAACGCGTCTCCTATTTGACATTCCCTGATCTGCGGGAAAATACAGGGATTTTCATCGAGATCGGGGCCAATCGCGCATTGCTTACCCTAGCAGCCACAAGGGATTGGCGGTGGAATTCCCTGCTAGGTGGAACAGGGAATATATGGACGCGAACAGCGAATTTTCTCGGAAGTAACAGCGAACCTCTGTCGCCTCTCAATAAGGCACCCGATGTCCGCGCTTGCTTGAATAGCGGGCTTTCGAACTCGATTGCTGATGTCCCAGACTGACCCAAAGCGGACGTCGGCGCCCTTTATGAGATTCCTATAAAGGCAGCCACCTCTCTCTCTCGAAAACATACCATCGATCGGACTAGCTCTTCGCCAGCAGAGCAGCCCACGGCTGCTGCTGTGAGCGGCCTTTCCGCTCGGCACATTTCTCGGGAGTGATCCATGCTGGACGCCATCCTCATTGCTCTCGGCCTTGGCTTCTTCATCGTCTCGGTCGCTTACGCCTACGCCTGCGATCGGCTGTAAAGGATACCCGCCATGATCTTCGATTATTGGCTCGCCGGCGCTGTGACCGCGGCGCTCCTCGTTTACCTCACCTACGCCCTGCTCCGGCCCGAGCGGTTCTGAAGGAGCGAACGCCATGACCCTCAATGGCTGGGTGCAAATTGCGATCTACTTCGTGGTGCTCACGGCGCTCGTCGTGCCGCTCGGGCGCTATATGGCACGCGTGTTCGAAGGGGAATGGACGTTTCTTTCCCCGGTGTTTCATCCCGTCGAACGGGTCCTCTACCGGCTCGGCGGCATCGATGAGACGCGCGAGCAGCATTGGATCAGCTACACGGTCGCCATGCTGCTGTTCAACGCCGCAGGATTCTTGCTCGTCTATGCGATTTTGCGGCTTCAGGCGTTCCTGCCGCTCAATCCAGCCGGAATGTCGGCCGTCGCGCCCGATTTGAGTTTCAATACGGCGGTCAGCTTCGCCACCAACACCAACTGGCAGAACTATGGGGGCGAGAGCACCATGAGCTATCTCTCCCAGATGATGGCGCTGACGACGCAGAATTTCGTGTCGGCCGCCACCGGCATCGCGCTCGCCGTCGCGCTCATCCGCGGTTTTGCCCGTGCCTCAGGAAAAACCGTCGGCAATTTCTGGGTCGATCTTACGCGCTGCACTCTCTACGTGCTGCTGCCGCTTTCCATCATCGCCGCGCTCGTACTCGTCTGGCAGGGTGTCCCACAAAACCTCGGCGCCTATGTCGACGCGACGACGCTCGAGGGCGCCAAGCAGACAATCAGCCAAGGGCCGGCCGCCGCGCAGATCGCCATCAAGCAGCTCGGCACCAATGGCGGCGGCTTCTGGAACGCCAACTCGGCGATGCCATACGAGAACCCGACGCCGCTCAGCAATTTCCTCGAGCTCATCTACATCCTGCTGATCTCGGCCGCGCTGACGCACACCTTCGGGCGCATGGTCAAGGACGAGCGCCAGGGTTGGGCACTCTATGCCGTCATGTCGATCCTGTTCTTGGCGGGTCTCGTTGTTTGCTACTGGGCGGAAGGATCCGGCAACCCACACTTCGCCTCGCTCGGGCTCGATCCGGCCAACATGGAAGGCAAAGAGGTCCGCTTCGGCATCACCAATTCCAGCCTTTGGGCGGTGGCGACGAGCGATGCCTCGAATGGCTCCGTCAATGCAATGCACGACAGCTTCACGCCGCTCGGCGGGATGATCCCCCTGCTCAACATACAGCTCGGTGAGATCATCTTCGGCGGCGTCGGCTCGGGCCTCTACGGCATGCTGCTCATGGTCGTCATCGCCGTGTTCGTGGCAGGCCTGATGGTCGGCCGCACGCCGGAATATCTCGGCAAGAAGATCGAGGCGAAGGAAGTCAAGATGGCGATGCTTGCCATCCTGATGCTGCCCTTGTCGATGCTCTGCTTCACGGCTGCGGCCGTGGTGCTCTCGTTCGGCGTGTCGAGCATGGCCAATGCCGGCCCGCATGGCTTCAGCGAAGCCTTGTATCTCTACACCTCGCAGACGGGAAACAACGGCTCCGCCTTCGCCGGCATAACCGGCAACACGCTCTGGTACAACACGACCGGCGGCCTCGCGATGCTGATTGGACGCTACTTCATCATCGTGCCGATGATGGCGGTGGCGGGCTCGCTGGTGGCCAAGAAGATCGTGCCGGCTTCGACCGGTACCTTTCCCACTGATGGCGGACTCTTCGTTGGGCTTTTGGTTGGCGTCATCCTCATCGTCGGCGGTCTCTCCTTCTTCCCGGCGCTGGCGCTTGGGCCGATCGTCGAGCACTTCGCCATGATGGCGGGGCAATTGTTCTAATCGAGCTAACCGGAGTCGCAACAATGGAAACCTCAAGATTGCGCAAACGGATGCCGGTCACGGCGCTCACCGATCCCAAGATCGTGTGGCCCGCGATCGGTTCGGCCTTTGCCAAGCTCGACCCGCGCCTCATGGCAAAAAACCCCGTGATGTTCGTTGTCGAGGCCGTCGCGGCGCTCACCACCGTCATTTTCGCTCGGGAATGGATGGGGGGCGGCGGCGAGCATCTCGGCTTCACCTTCCAGATCATCGTGTGGCTGTGGTTTACGGTGCTGTTCGCCAATTTTGCCGAGGCCGTGGCCGAGGGTCGCGGCAAGGCGCAAGCCGCGACGTTGCGCCAGACCCGCGAGGAGACCAAGGCCAAACTCATTGTCGATGAGAAGACGGGCCTCGCCATACCGGTGCCGGCCGGCGAGCTCCAGCCGGGACATATCGTGCTGGTCGAGGCAGGCGATCTCATCCCCTCCGACGGCGAGGTAATCGAGGGCGTGGCCTCCGTCAATGAGGCGGCCATCACAGGCGAATCCGCTCCGGTCATCCGCGAGGCCGGCGGCGACCGCTCGGCGGTCACCGGGGGCACGCTCGTCGTCTCCGATTGGCTCAAGGTGCGCATCACCGCCGCGCAAGGCGCGACCTTCCTCGACCGCATGATCAAACTGGTCGAGGGCGCCGAGCGGCAGAAGACGCCGAACGAGATCGCGCTGAATATCCTGCTCGCCGGCATGACCATCATCTTCGTGTTTGCCACGGCGACCATCCCGAGCTATGCGGCCTATGCCGGCGGCACGGTCTCGATCGTCGTGGTGGTGGCGCTGTTTGTCACCCTTATTCCCACCACCATCGGCGCCCTTCTGTCGGCCATCGGCATCGCCGGCATGGACCGCCTGGTGCGCTTCAACGTGCTCGCCATGTCGGGCCGCGCCGTCGAGGCCGCGGGTGACGTGGATACCCTGCTGCTCGATAAGACCGGCACCATCACCCTCGGCAACCGCCAGGCTGCCGAGTTCAGGCCAGTCTCGGGCGTGACCGAGCGGGAGCTTGGCGACGCCGCGCAACTTGCCTCCCTCGCCGACGAGACGCCGGAAGGGCGCTCCATCGTCGTGTTGGCGAAAGAGAAATACGGCATCCGCGGCCGCGACATCCAGCAGCTCGGGGCGAAGTTCATCCCCTTCACGGCGCAGAGCCGGATGAGCGGCGTCGAGATCAACGGCTCATGGGTGCGCAAGGGCGCGGTCGATGCCATCCTCGATTATCTCAAGACAGCATCACCCAAAGCCGCGTCCGCGGGCGCTCCCGCGCGGAAGACAACGGTCAGCGCCGAGATGGCGCGCGAGGTCAATTCCATTGCGGAGGCCATCGCGAAATCCGGCGGGACGCCACTTGCCGTGGCCAAGGATGGAAAGCTGCTCGGCGTCATTTGCCTCAAGGATATCGTCAAAGGCGGCATCTGCGAGCGCTTCGCCGAGCTCCGGCGTATGGGCATTCGCACCGTCATGATTACGGGCGACAATCCCACGACCGCAGCAGCGATCGCGGCCGAGGCCGGCGTCGACGATTTTCTCGCTCAGGCGACGCCGGAGGAAAAGCTCAAGCTGATCCGCGCGGAGCAGGCCAAGGGCAAGCTCGTTGCCATGTGCGGTGACGGCACCAATGACGCGCCGGCCCTGGCTCAGGCCGATGTCGGCGTCGCCATGAACACCGGCACGCAGGCGGCGCGCGAAGCCGGTAATATGGTCGACCTCGACTCCAATCCCACCAAGCTCATTGAGATCGTCGAGATCGGCAAGCAGCTGTTGATGACGCGCGGCGCGCTCACGACCTTCTCCATTGCCAACGACGTGGCGAAATATTTCGCGATCATCCCGGCGATGTTTGCCGTGTTCTACGCGCAAGGGGGAGGCGCCAATGGACCGCTGCAGGCGCTGAACGTCATGCATCTGGCGACGCCGCAGAGCGCGATCCTGTCGGCGATCATCTTCAATGCGCTGATCATCGTTGCGCTCATCCCGCTGGCACTGAAGGGCGTCGCTTACCGGCCGATCGGCGCGGGCCCGCTCTTGCAGCGCAACCTGCTGATCTACGGGCTGGGCGGCATCATCATTCCGTTTATTGGGATCAAGGCGATCGACCTTGCAGTCTCCGCCCTGCACCTCGTCTAGAGAGGAGAGTGACCGTGCTTAAGGAAATCCGTCCGGCAATCGTGCTCATCGTTGCCTTCACCCTCATCACCGGCCTTATCTATCCGCTGATCATGACCGGCATCGCCGGCGTGATCTTCCCCTATCAGGCGCAAGGCAGCCTGATCGAGAAGGATGGGAAGGTGGTCGGCTCGGCGCTGATCGGTCAGGACTTCGAGAGCGACCGCTATTTCCACGGCCGCCCCTCGGCCACGCTCGGCCCCGATCCCCGTGATCCGAGCAAGAGCGTCGCCCAGCCCTATAACGCCGCCAACTCCATGGGCTCCAACCTCGGACCGACCAACAAGGCGCTCATCGACCGCGTCACCGCCGACGTGGAGAAGCTCAAGCAGGAGAACCCATCCGATCAGGTTCCCACTGACTTGGTGACGACTTCGGGCAGCGGTCTCGATCCCGACATCTCCCCTGCCGCAGCCGATTTTCAGATCCCCCGCGTTGCGAAGGCGCGCAATATGCAAGAAAATACGCTCCGCGATCTCGTCGCCGAGCATACCGAGGGTCGTACCCTAGGCCTCCTCGGCGAGCCGCGCGTCAATGTGCTCGAGCTGAACCTTGCTTTGGACAGCTCCGGCACGCGGTGATACGCCAGCGAGATCAGAGCCCGCATAAGGACTAAGGCCGCATGGCAGATCAGCGGCGTGAGCCTGACCAGCGCCCCTCGCCGGAAGCCCTGCTTGAGGCGGCACGACGCGAAGAGGCACGTCTCGGCAAGCTGAAGATTTTCATGGGTGCCGCGCCGGGCGTCGGTAAAACCTATGAAATGCTGCAGCAAGCGCGGGCCAGAAAGAACGAGGGCGCCGATGTCGTCGTCGGCGTCGTGGAGACCCACGGCCGCAAGGAAACCGAAGCGCTTACAGAAGGGCTGGAGGTCATCCCGCGCCAACGCCTCAAGTACAAGGGCCGCTGGCTCGAGGAGATGGACCTCGACGCGCTGCTCGCGCGACGCCCGCGCCTGGCCCTGGTGGATGAGCTCGCCCATACCAATGTCGGCGGCAGCCGCCATCCCAAGCGCTACCTCGATGTCGAAGAACTCTTGAGCAACGGCATCGACGTCTACACGACGGTCAACATTCAGCACATCGAGAGCCTGAACGACGTCGTGGCGCAGATCACCGGCGTGCGCGTGCGCGAGACCGTGCGAGACTCGATCCTCGACCGCGCCGACGCCATCGAGCTGGTCGACATCACGCCTGAGGATCTGATCCAGCGCCTCAGGGACGGCAAGGTCTATATCCCCAAGCAGGCCCAGCGCGCGCTGGAACACTTCTTCTCCCCGGCGAACCTGACGGCGCTGCGGGAGCTGGCGCTCCGTCGCACCGCCGAGCGCGTGGACGAGCAATTGCTCAACGAAATGCAGAAGCGTGCCATCTCCGGGCCTTGGGCAGCGGGCGAGCGGCTCCTTGTCTGCGTGAGCGAGGACCCGCGCGCGGCCGGACTCGTGCGCTACACCAAGCGCTTGGCCGACCGCCTGCACGCACCGTGGACGGCGCTCTATGTCGAGACCAAGCGCAGCCTGCAATTGACCGAGGAAGAACGGGACCGGATCGCCGATACGCTTCGGCTCGCCCAAGCCATCGGGGGTGAGCCGGTTACCATTCCGGGCGGCGATCGCCGCATCGCCGACGACGTGGTCGGCTTTGCGCAAGCGAACAACATCACGCAAGTCGTCATTGGCAAATCCACGCGATCAAGCTGGTTCGAGCTTCTGCATGGCTCTGTTGTCCGCGATCTCGTGCGCCGGTGCGGGAACATCAGCATCCATGTCATCGCCGGCGAGGCCATTGCCGGCGAGCCTATTCCAAAGAAGACAGTGCGACCGGCGGAAGGCATCGAGCCATTCGATCCGCGCGCCTATATTTTCGCGCTGCTCGCGGTGGGGCTCGCCGTGGGTGCCAACGAACTGCTCTGGCCGTGGGTCGGACTGGAGAACACAGACCTCGTGTTCCTCACGGCGATTGTCGGCGTTGCGGTGCGTTTCGGCTTGTGGCCATCTCTGCTCGCCAGCGTGGCGGCGGCGCTTTGCTACAATTTCTTCTTTACCGAGCCCTACTACACCTTCTCGGTCGCCGACCCCAGCAACGTCATTGCCATCGTATTCTTCACCATCGTGGCGATCATCGTCTCCAATGTGGCGGCGCGGGCGCGCCGATTGGCAGTCGCGGCCATGGGACGAGCGCGGACGACGGAGTTGCTTTATGTCTTCAGCCGCAAACTTTCCGGAGCCGGCCTTCTCGACGACGTGCTTTGGGCGACAGCCTACCAAACGGCCGCGATGCTCAAAGTCCGCGTCGTGTTGCTGCTGCCGGAGGACGGCTCGATCGCGGTGAAGGCCGGCTATCCGCCGGAAGACATTCTCGACGAGGCCGATCTTGCCGCCGCCAAATGGGCGTGGGAACACAACCGTGCCGCCGGGCGCGGCTCCGATACGCTTCCAGGCGCCAAATGGCTGTTCCTCCCCATGCGCACCGGGCGCGCCACCATCGGCGTCGTCGGCATCGACTGCGACAAGCAAGGCCCGCTTCTGACTCCGGATCAACGCCGCTTGCTGGATGCTCTGATCGACCAGGCGGCGCTTGCAATCGAGCGGGTCACTCTCGTCGACGATCTCGATCGGGCGGAACGTCGGGTCGAGTCCGATCGCCTGCGCTCGGCGCTGCTCACCTCCATCTCCCACGATTTGAAGACGCCGCTTGCGGCGATCATCGGGGCGGCGGGGACGCTTAAGGGGTTTGCGCGCGAGTTGGACGACCGGGGGAAAGTCGAATTGATCTCGACCATTGTCGAGGAGTCGGAGCGGCTCAACCGGTTTATCGCCAATCTGCTCGACATGACGAAACTCGAGGCCGGCTCGATCAAGCCGAATACGGCGCGGCACGATATTGGCGAGATCGTCGGCACGGCGCTGGAGCGAGCAAGCAAGATCCTGGGCGGCCACAGCGTCAAAGTCGATATTGCGCAAGACCTGCCGATGCTGGAGCTTGATCCGGTCTTGTTCGAGCAGGCGCTCTTCAACCTTCTCGACAACGCTGCCAAATATGCGCCCTCCGGCACGGCGGTGCGCATCGACGGCTGGCAAGAAGGGGGCACGGTCAAGTTGCAAGTCATCGATGAGGGCAGCGGCATTCCGCCTGAGGAGATTGATCGCATCTTCGACAAGTTCCATCGCGCGCAGAAGGGCGATCAGGTTCTGGCCGGCACTGGCCTCGGGCTTGCGATCGCGCGCGGTTTCGTCGAAGCCATGGGGGGCTCGATTGCCGCGGCGAACCGATCAGACCGTTCAGGCGCCGTTTTCACCATTACCCTGCCCGTTCCCAAATCCACCGAGCGATTGGAGACAGCTGCATGACGGCAGCGCCTCTCAAGGTGCTCATCGTCGATGACGAGCCGCCGATCCGCAAATTGCTGCGCACCGGCTTGGGCACGCAGGGTTATCAGACCATCGACGCGCCGAACGCGAAGGCCGCTCTCGAGCTTTTGGCGGACAAGCCCGATCTCGTCATTCTCGACCTTGGGCTCCCGGATATGCAGGGCCTCGATCTCTTGCGTCAAATTCGCGCGCGACGGGAGGATTTGCCCATTGTGGTGCTCTCAAGCCGCGGGGACGAAGTGGCCAAGGTCGAGGCGCTCGATCTCGGGGCCGACGATTATGTCACCAAGCCTTTCGGCATGGAGGAGTTGCTGGCCCGCATTCGCGCGGCACTCCGGCATCAGCTTCAGGCGCAGGGAGAGAGGCCGCTCTTCAAATTGGGCGACTTGTCGGTCGATCTCGTGCGGCGGATCGTCCAAGTTCGCGGCGATAAAGTGAAGCTTTCGCCGAAGGAGTACGAGCTGCTGCGTGTGCTGGTGCAGCATGCCGGGAAAGTCCTGACGCACAAATTTCTACTGAACGAGCTTTGGGCGATGCCCATCGATGCGCAATATCTCCGCGTCTATGTCCGGCAACTTCGGCACAAGATCGAGCCCGACCCCGCGCGGCCCCAATACATTCTGACGGAGACAGGCGTCGGCTATCGGCTCACGGCCCCGGATTAGACCAAACGCTCCCGCGAAGCCGCCGCCCCAGAGTCTTGGAGCCCTCATGAAGATCAGCGATTTCCTCTCGCCCGCCGGGGTCGTGCTGGACATCCGCGCGAGCAACAAGGAGCGCCTGCTTGAGCAGCTTTCCGCTCAGGCAGCGGCCGCTGTTGGCTTGGACCCGGACGAAGTCTCTGGCGAGATTGCCAAACGCGAGGAGCTCGGATCGACCGGCGTCGGGAATGGCGTTGCGCTTCCTCACGCCCGCGTCCACGGGCTTGCAGCGCCGTTCGGTCTTCTCGCGCGTCTGCACCATACCATCGACTTTGACGCAATCGATGACCAGCCTGTGGACATTGTTTTCTTACTCTTGCTTCCCGAAACAGCCGACAGCTCGCAGCTCAATGCGCTCGCCTGCGTCGCCCGCGCCCTCCGAAATCCAAAGACTCTGCAGAGGGTCCGAACTGCGCCTGATTCACAAATTCTTTTCCGAGCCGTTGCCGACGAGAATGTCGCCTAGACGAGCGACGCGAGCCAGGCTGGTCTGTATGTCCGCTTGTGGCACATAGCGACAAAGCGGGTTAGGCTCCGTGAGTTCAGTTTCTTACCCAAAGGGATGCCGGGGTTCTGGCGATGGCGCAGTAAATGAGTTTCCTGTGGTCGGAGTACCGCCAATGCGGTTACGTCACTTATTCCTTGGCCGTGATTTTGCAAGGAGTACTGAAATGGCAGAACAAACAATTCAGGCCTTAGTTGATGGGATCGCTACGCGAGCGAATGTGGACCCGGTTGCAGCAGAAACCGCCGTCGGAACCATTTTATCTTTGATCCAGCAGGAAGGTGACGCAAGCAAAGTAACTCAATTGTTCAATCACTTGCCGGGTGCGGCGGATCTCGCGCAAAAGCATCCGATCGTGGTTGGGTCGGGTGGCGGAGTGGGCGGGGCGCTAAGTGGTTTGGCGGGTAAAATGCTAGGGGTCGACGCTGGAATAATTGTTGCAGCGATGGCGCAGATCGAAGAGACGAACCTCAGCACGCAGCAAATTAAAAATATCGGTACGGCACTTCTTTCCTACATCAAGGACACCAATCCGGTACTGGCGAAAGAGATATTCGATACGATCCCAGGCTTGCAGAAGCACTTCGCCTAAGAATGAATTGCGACGCAGGCGAACGTAGGAAGGCCGATCGCATGAAGGAAAGATCACCTCGGCGATTCCGGTCATCACGAGCGGATAGATGAGGCCCGAATGCTCGCCCATCGCTGGTAGGCGAGGGTAGCGCCAAGTGATACAATGCTGCGGGCATACCTAGGCAAAACAGGGCCTTCGCCTAGGTCGTAGCCGTGACCGCAGGATCGGCGCACGCGGCCATAACGTCCGGCGAATGATAGCAAGGGTCGTCTGATGCCGAACCGAACGAGGTCTACGCCGCAGCAGCTCAAGTTCACAGAACCGCCGATGCGCGGCTTTCTAATTCACCTTGCGGTCTTTATCGGCGTCATTGTTGGGCTTGCAATCCTCAACCTGATCAGGAATCCCGCCCATCCTTGGTTCCTCTGGGTGCTTTGTGCCTGGGGCATCGCCCTTGTTGTCCACGATGTCGTGCTGCTCATAAAGTTTCGGCCAAAAAGGGCGATCCCTCTTCGGCCAAGCACGTCCGACGAGGCAAAAATGGATAGGAAACTATGAAAGGCTACGTCCACAGCATAGAAAAGGTAGCGGAACAGAACACGACGTTCCGCACGGTCTTGTATACGGCGAAGAATTGCCAGCTCGTCGTGATGAGCCTCAAACCCGGTGAAGATATCGGTGCAGAGGTCCACAAGCTTGATCAGTTCTTCCGGGTAGAGGAAGGCGAAGGCAAGGCGGTGCTTGATGGCGTTGAGCATCGCATCAAGCCCGGGTTCGCGATCTTGGTGCCCGCCGGCACCCGCCACAACGTCATCAACGGTCCATCAGGCCCGATGAAGCTCTACACGCTCTACGCTCCGCCGAACCATCGCGATGGCGTCGTGCACGCCACCAAGGCGGACGCAGAGAAAGACAAAGAGCACTTCGACGGGAAGACGACTGAATAACTGGACGCTCGACGATTGCTCGGGCGGACATTCACTCTCGAGAGGGGGAAATGTCGATCAAGGGCTTGGAGTTCAGGCCGGCGCATCGCGACCATGAACCTCGGCCGGTGGTGCGGTCGCCTCAACGGCCGTGAACGGCTCGATAATCGTGTATTGGTGCATCGCCCCCGCCGGCACCAACCACGAGTCTCCAGCTTTTAGATTCAGAGTCTGTCCTTCGAGATCGAGTTTTGCGCTGCCTGAGATGACATAGCCCACAGTTTCGTACTCCCTCGTCGTGGGAGCCTTAAGCTTACCCCCTGGTTCTTGCGCCCAGAGGCGCATAGACACACGCTTGCCAGCAACAAGATATTTCTGGCCCATTTCTCCGCTAGGGGATGAACCGGCCTCGACCTTCTTGATCGTCGTATCCGCCATAACCGTCCTCCTGGTTCGATTATAACAATTGGCCGCGTGGGCGCGTACCAATTCGTAACTTTGACTACGCAATGTGCCTGCCAGGCCCGCTCCCACCTCGCTCAGGGGAGAGCGCTAACACGCTAGCGATGGTCTCGCAGTCCCTTCAAGGTGGCGTCGCGGTCCAAGGTGCGCTCGACAGATCTCTTCAACTTACCGGCCGCGCCGTCGACCGCTTGGTCCAAGGTCGTTGCCTGGTGAGTGACGGCTGTGGGCTGGCGCCCCTCGAGTCGGGCCTCCATAACGCAGCGTATACCGTCCTCGCCACCCTTGTAGCTGTTCACGTCGCTGAGATGGACTTCCACCCGCGTGATCCGATCGCTGAATCGGTTTAGGGCGCTCTCCACCACGCCTTTAACATGGGTGGCGAGCTCCTCGCGTCCTTCGATGTTGCTGTCCGTACTGATCTCGATCAGCATCTTCGCCTCCGTTTAGTCTCTGCTCAATGCCCGGTAAGTCGCGGCGCTCCGCGTCCATCTTGTTCCGCGCGTTTGCCTTGATCTGGGGCAATATACACACCAACTGGGTATGTGCGCATGGCATTCGCCGACATTATTCATGAGTGCACCGATGGCGCTGCGTTTGCTCGAGATGGTGTTGCAGGAGAAGGACAGCGAGGAGGTCCGCGAGCTTCTGGAGCATTGCAAGGTGCTCGAACACCGTCAGATCCGATTGGCGGACGGGGAAGTGCTGGTCCGCATCTTGTTGGACGTGGAACGAAGCGAAGCGGTTCTGGATTTGCTGGAGAAACGCTACTCCGGTGAGGAGGGCAACCGGGTGGTGATTCTGCCGGTCGAAGCGACATTGCCGCGCGTCGAGGCAGAGCCGGAGCCGGATGCTACGTCCGAACAGTCGCTGTCGGAGGAAAAACCGCCGGAGCGGATCAGCCGGGAGGAATTGTACGAGGACATCAAAAACGGTGCGCGGCTTTCGCGGGTCTATATGGCGATGGTGGGCTTATCCACCGTCGTGGCGGCCATCGGTCTCAATCAAAACAGTGTGGCCACGATCATCGGGGCCATGGTGATCGCACCGTTGCTCGGGCCGAATGTGGCCTTGTCGCTCGGTACGACCTTGGGTGACTTGTCGCTGCTTCGGCACGGGTTCGTGACGGCGTTGGCAGGGGTTGCGGCGGCGATGGCGTTGTCCGTGATCATCGGCATGCTGCTGAACGTGGATCCGACTTTGTCTGAAATGGCGTCGCGCACGCGAGTGGCGCTAGGCGACGTCGTAGTGGCGTTGGCGTCGGGCAGCGCCGGCGCGCTGGCGTTCACGAGCGGCGTATCGGCGACTCTGATCGGCGTCATGGTAGCGGTGGCGTTGTTGCCGCCTCTGGTGACGTCCGGTTTGCTGCTGGGTGGTGGGCATCCAGCCATGGCCATGGGCGCGTTGTTGCTGTTTCTGGTGAACCTGATTTGCGTAAACCTCGCCGGCGTGACGACATTTCTTCTGCAAGGCATCAGGCCGACGAGCTGGTGGGAGAAGGATCGGGCCGTGAAAGCCACGCGCGTCGCCATTGCGTTGTCGGTGGCACTGTTGTCGGTGTTGGTCGGCATGATCCTGATCCTCCCCCACTGAAGCAGTTCGACTCGAAGTATGGCTTTTTGCCCGAACGGGACCTGCAATGCAAAGGAAGTGACACAAGTCCGAAGAGATTGGCTTCGCCAGCGTGCTCCCTTTTGAGCAGCGCAGCGTCCGAGATGCCGGCAAGGACCTGGACCGCGGCGGTAACCGCGATATTTCATTTGGCTCCTACGTCGCTCTCATGACATTGGCGAAAAGCACGCCAAGGCAGCCGACCAAAAGGACCGCACCAGCAGCGAGCGGCATATCGGGAATCAGGTTTGCGATGACCGAGGAGAGCAGGACGATTACAATGATCGCCAGCGCAAGCGAGCCGTCATCGACGAACAATCCGACCAACATCCGGAAGGCAGTGGCCAGTATGGTCATGTCAAATTATCTGCTCTAGTGCGCCTGGTGAGCCCGACAGCGGAGAGCGCGACCATCAAGAATAGAGCTGCAAACACCGGAATAGCAAAGTCCTCACCCGGCCATGGGACACCGAGTCCTTCTCCGATCCAAAATACCCCGAATGCTGAAAGCATGACTCCGACAACAAACTTAAGCGTGTTCTCGGGTACCCGGGTAAGAGGGCGATGTACAAAAAAGCCCAACGCGACCACGACCAAACAGGCGGAAAGCGCACCGAGGCTCGCGGCACCAAGGAGGCCTCGTCCTGTGCCCACGGCAATGACGATGAACACGACCTCTAGCCCTTCGAGCACCACGGCTTTGAAGCTCGCAAGCCCGGCCAGCCAATCAAGCCGCGTTTCGTGACGACGCGCCTGATCGCGCAGCTCTTCCGTCTCGGTAGCGAAGGCTGTTGCCTCATCGTGAAGCGCAATGACCCCCCCAGCGCGCAGAATTGCCTTGCGCAACCAGCGCGTGCCGAACAGCAGCAACAAGACGCCGATGACGAACTGCAGCAGGTGCAGAGGAATCCGATTGAGGAGTGGTCCCAGCGAGACCACCATGAGCACAAGAAGCCCAAGACCGGCAAAGGCACCGGTTCCTGCCGGTCGCCAACCGCGGACCGAAGCGACGGCGAGCACGATCGTCAGTGCCTCAACAGCTTCGACAAGCGAACTCAGGAACGCTGTTGTAACTGCCGGTGCCGCAGTCGTCCAAATCATCTACGCCTCTCGCGCCAGGAGATCGTCAGTCCCCAAGGACGAAGGATATCTTGGCGTTGATTCGATACTTGCCGATCTTACCGTTCTCAACGGTCGCTTCGGCATTCTTGATATAGATCGAACGGATGTTGCGGACTGATTTACTGGCGTTGGCGACCGCCACCTGCGCCGCATCCTCCCAGCCTTCTTCGGATTCCGCGAGCACCTCGATCACTTTCAGCATGCTCATGTGTTTTCTCCTTGCTTAGTGTACGTTGATTGGCCCCCACTCTCAAAAAGAAGGCCCGGCACGATGCCGGGCCCAGGAACATCTTCCAAGCCTCGCATTACCAGGCTTGCGACCCATACCAATCGTCAATTTCCTTGCGCGCCTGGTCCTTGGCTACGCCGTAGCGCTCTTGGATCTTGCCTTCGAGCTGATCGCGGCGTCCGTTGATGGCGGTTAGGTCATCGTCGGTGAGCTTGCCCCACTTCTCTTTGACCTTGCCTTTGACCTGCTTCCAGTTTCCTTCAACACGGTTCCAGTCCATGTGACGATCTCCATTGTGGATTTTTGGGTTGATTTAGTGCGGTGCTGTCTCGGCAGCGAGGTCTGCTGTGGACGAACCGCACAACAACAACTCAATCACGACCCCAAAGTTCCCCGGTAACCGGCCCACGAAGATGCGCTACACCAAATCTTCGCTCGCCATTCGTCGCGGAAAGGCGCAGGCTGAGTCCCATCATCGGTCAGCAGCAACAGGCGCCGGTGGCTGAGAGAGTTACGTCGCGCTCCCGCCTGGAAATGAGCGGAGCGACCATGGGCTCTCCTAGATCAATATCCAGTCATTGTGATCCCAAAACCCTCGCGGCAATTGACCTCGCGTTTGTCGGGGTTTGGAATGTCCTCGAGACGCGCGACCTCCTTGCGCGCTTCAAGAACGATTCTGAGCTTAAGGCAGAGCTTAGTCAGCGGTTAGAGGTTCTTGCCTCGGATGGCGTGACCGATGCTGAAGAGCTACGGCGCCAAGCTCTGGCAAGCTTCCCGCCGGCCTAAACGGCGCTGGCATCGAGATCGACGTCGGCAAAAGCGGTCTTTGCCTCGAGATGTAGTGGGGGAAAAAGCCGATTAAGGGCTTCACAGGCGGAGTCCGAAGAGGCTCAATGCTGGGCTCGGTGCTACAACCGGAGATAGATCATGTCGCTCGGGCTCATACTCATCATCATCCTTATCATCTTCTTGGTTGGTGGCTTCAGTGGCCGCTTCGGCGGCTACGGCTACGGCTACGGTCACGGCGGCATTGGTGTCATCGGCGTCATCCTGATCATCCTCGTCGTTCTGCTTCTCATGGGTCGGCTTTGATCTGACAGGTGGATGCTCGAACGCTACCCCGCGTTTGACCGATCGCGGCACTGGATCGCAAGACCACAAAATAGAAGAAGCCCGACGTGCAGGGGACGCCGGGCTTCCGGGACTCATTTACTGAGCCTCCCTAAACACGCCGGCAAAACCCCAGACGGGGGGACTGGGACGCGTTCCGCCGGCACTCTGAAGGGCTAACGCGACCAGGGTTGAAAGTTCCCTGGCCATCGCTACGCATGCGAATCCCGAGGCTGCGTATTGGGGGTTCAACATGCGGCGCTACCGCGCAGTTGTTTCCCCTCTTACGAGCTCTGATAATATCCAGCGCTTGCGGAAAGGGAGTCTTTGTGTGGCGGATCACAGCCCTTTAGCCAATATCGCGCATGGGCAGAGCTTGGCGGAGGCCATCGTTGACACCGTTCGAGAGCCCCTTGTCGTGCTCGACCGAGATTTGCGCGTCATCGCGGCGAGCCGCTCCTTTTACCGGACCTTCGCCGCCGAGCCGCAGGATACGCAAGGCCGAAGGCTCTATGAACTAGGCGATGGGCAGTGGAACATTCCGGCGCTCCGGACCGTCCTCGAAGACATCATTCCGAAACACCGCACCGTTGAGGCCTATGAGGTGGAACACGACTTCCCAATCATTGGGCGGCGCGTGATGCTCCTCAACGCGCGACAAGTGTTTGACGAAGGCGGCTCGGCCTCCGCCCTGCTGCTGGCGATAGAGGATATAACTCATCGCCGCGATGCCGAACGGGAAAAGGACGAGCTCCTCCGACAAAAGGAGGTTCTGCTGCAGGAGATGCAACACCGCGTCGCCAACAGTCTTCAGATTATCGCTAGCATTCTTCTTCTCAAGGCTCGGACGGTGCAATCCGAGGAGATACGCCTACACCTGCAGGACGCGCATCAGCGGGTCATGTCCGTGGCGACCGTACAACAGCATTTGCACGCTTCGGGATTGAACGAGAGCATCGAGATCGGTCCCTATCTATCCAAATTGTGCGAGAGCCTTGCAAAGTCGATGGTCGGTGAACGCCGGCCGCTATCCATCAAGGTGGAAGCCACCTCTGGTCGAGCGACATCCAGCGAAGCAGTGAGCCTTGGGCTGATCGTCACGGAACTTGTGATCAACGCGTTGAAGCATGCGTTTCCGCGTGGGACGGGTGAGGGCCAAATCCTAGTTAAGTACGACGCCGGGAAACCAGGCTGGCGTCTTTCGGTATCGGATGATGGCGAGGGGGTTGGGGGAGCCGGTGCTGATGTCCATACCGGACTAGGCACAAGCATCATTGAAGCACTGGCGCAGCAGCTCACCGCCAAGGTTCAAAGGTTTGCAGGTCCGACAGGCACGACCGTGTCCATCACTTCATCCGCCGCCAACGATTTGCGGCTCGCTTGAGGCTCGCATTCCCCAGTTTTCTCGTTTGCCCAATCGGCAAAATCAGATCACGCCGGTTGGCCGCGGGTCAGGAGCCGCCAGGCTTAGCAGTTGCCGGGTCCCGGGCGACGGGACTTACCGGTCGCTCACGCCCGCCAGGCCCGCCGGCCACGTGGTCGGCGACGAAAGCACCCCGCTGCCCCATGGGCCTGGGCTTGCCTGCCGTCGTGTCCTTGGCTGTCTGCAGCTCGAGCTCGGCATTTATCTCGGCGCCGAGCAGTACGATGTAGAACGAGATGTAAAGCCAGAACAGCAATATGATGACGGCGCCAAGTGATCCATAGAACCTATCGTAGTGGGCAAAGTTCGATACGTAGAGCGAGAAGGCCGCTGAGGCGATCAGCCATACCGCAGTGGCGAACAGAGAGCCTGCGCTCACCCAGCGCCATTTAGCGGTGCGGCGGCAAGGACCATAGCGGTAGAGAAGCGCGAGTAAGGAGAGCACGAACAGCGCGAGGAACGGCCAGCGCATCGCACCGACGACGAGCTCGAAAGCGTGGGAATAGCCCGTAAAAGCGAACAGGATCGGTACGTAGAGGATAGCGAGAAGCATGACCACGCCCCCCAGAATGCCGATAATCGTGAAGGTGAAGGCATTCAAATAATATTGGGCGAGGCTCCGGCGCTCGGGCTCTCCATAAGCAATGTTCAGCGCGGCCAACATGGCTTGCGTGCCCGCATTGGCGCTCCAGAGAGCCAGACCTAGGCCTAGAACAAGACTCCAGCCGAGCGTTCTGCCTGGCGCTGCGGATATGCGGTGGATCTGCTCAATCACGATGTCATAGGCTTGGCCGGGCAACACGGAACCAAGCATACCGAATTGCCGCTCCACGGTCGCGGGATTTGTAGTCAGACCGTAGAGAGATATCAGAGCCGATAGCGCGGGGAAGATGGCAAAGAGTGCGAAGAATGCGCACCCTGCCGCCACCACCGAGAGATTGTCGCGATTGCTTTCGCTCCACACCCTTTGAGCCACTTGCCACAAACCTTTGAGCGGGATGTGGTAAGGACGCGTCGCGTCGCGGCCGTAGGGATCCGGATTGCGGTTCATGCTAGATCTGGGATCGTGGGATTTGACAGCGAAAGCACAGGTTCAGCGGTAAGCTCGCGGGCACTATCGTGTCAACGCCGGTTTCGAGCTAGGAACACTGATACATACTGAAGTATGGCAAAAAAACAGCAGGAGCTGGAGGTCGTGGCACCGGCAGAAGAGCCGGAAGAGATGCCTCTACCCTCCGATCCGAAAGCCATTTTCCTCGGAGGTCTATTCGCGCTCGCGCTGCTGACTGCGATTTATGTCGCGGTGGAGATCGTACTGCCATTAGTGCTTGCCCTCGTTCTTAGTCTCCTGTTGAAGCCGGCGATGCGGGTATTGGAGCGATGGCACCTACCACGGACGCTCGGGGCGTTGCTCTTAATCCTTGCAGTATTCGGAACAATCGTCGGCCTGGGCGCAGCCATATCGGGCCCGGCTAGCACCTGGGCGGCCAAGCTTCCGCAAGGCATTCCTCGGCTGCAGGAGCGGTTGAGCTTCATGCAAGCACCCATCAACACGTTGCAACGGTTTTTGCATCAGGTGGAAGGTCTTGGACAACCGGTAGGGGCACCAGCCGCGGTCTCGGCGGAAGGCTCGACGCTTATGACGAAGATTTTCACTGGCACCCGTAGTTTTGCCAGCGGGTTCTTTACGACAATTCTGTTTCTCTTTTTCCTACTCGTATCAGGTGACACGTTCCTACGCCGCCTCGTCGAGATACTGCCAACCTTCAGCAACAAGCGCCAGGCGGTCGATATCTCACAACAAATCGAAAGTGATATATCCGCGTATCTGGTTACGATCACGCTGATGAACGCCGGCGTCGGTATTGCCACGGCCGTGGTTATGTGGCTCACGGGGATCGGCGACCCGATCCTCTGGGGGGCAGTCGCTTTCCTACTGAACTTCGTGCCGATCCTCGGTCCAATTCTCGGCGTGGTCGTCTTTCTCCTCGCTGGCCTATTGACCATTGACACGCT
Organism: uncultured Alphaproteobacteria bacterium; assembly: GCA_963820115.1. Lineage (GTDB taxonomy): Bacteria > Pseudomonadota > Alphaproteobacteria > Rhizobiales > Methyloligellaceae > Methyloceanibacter. Next base: position 971,478 of record CAWFYP010000002.1, on the reverse strand, counting down.
TTGGCAAGCATTCCTGCCTGCTGGACTTTACCTCGGAATTCACTTGATCGAAGGCGAGACGATAACTCCAATGCTCCTCGCCCGGCGGTTCGTCCTCAATCCCGTTCTCGTGGTCATCTCGCTCGTCTTCTGGTTTTGGATGTGGGGTGCTCCCGGAGCGATCCTCTCCGTGCCAATGCTGGCGATCACTAAAATCGTCTGCGACCGGATTTGGCCGCTCGCCGCCTTTGGTCACTTTCTGGAGGGATGAGAGTTACCTACCTCTGAGCGATGGACAGGTCACTCGGGGGCGGAAGGTGACGGTCGCTCCACGTCAAACGATCATACGGAATCTCCGCTCAGGAGAAGTTACCTCGCGCAGGTTAGTCCCTCCAGTACAATGCTGGCAGTCGCTTGGAACAAATCAGCCTCCGCACAATTGTCTCTTAGCGTCCCGCCCGCTGCGGAGACCATCGACCACCCAAATCGAGGACACCCCCATGACAAACGTAGCTGACGCACGAGCGGCGGTAAGAAAAGTCGCCAATCAAGCTGACGAATCCGATCTATCCTCTGAAGCTCAAGAAGCGAAGGAAAACATCAGAGACCTTGGCAAAACCGTCGGTAGAATGGCCAACCGCCAATATGGACGTGCTCAAGACGTGGCAACAGATATGGTCCACGCGACCGAGGGAGCAATCCAGCGCACCCCGCTCGCCGCGATCGGCGCTGGCTTTGGTATTGGCTTCTTATTTGGATTGTTCAAAGGCGGGCGCAGTTAAGACCCTTGGGGCGAACGCGACGCGAAGACATCTACGGCGGATCCTCACCCCCTCAGGGCATCGCGCCTTTCCATCGAAGTCTGCTATTGGCACGAAACGGACCAAATCCCTGGGGCGCTGTAATGTCAGCTACTGACCCAAAGCTGACCTGCTGCTGCTGATCAAGCGTGCGCCTCGCATGTCGTGGCTGGTGGCACGAAAAGGTGAGCGGGTTGGTTCAAAAGTGCTCCTAGAATGAGACGAGCCCGGCGCAATGGCCTTTTCGACGACACCTCGCACCCGGAAGGCGATAAGATAACCTGGTCATTCTGTAACAAGGGAAGTCACCATGGAACGGCGAACATTTTTGGCCGGCAGCGCTGCTGCCGTCGTGGGAATGGCCACTCAGCCCGCTCTGTCGCAATCTCCCCCTGCCGCCGGTCAGCCTCTGGCGCCCACCGATCTGGCGTCGGCCGTCGCTCGCTTGCGCAAGCAATTCCTCGCGGAGTTCGACCCGGCCTACGTCGAGAACGTCACCGTCCCGCACTTCCTGGTGAGCGTCTACGATGGAGAACGCCTGTGGCTTCCCATGATCAATGTCGAGTTCACTAAGGAGAATGCGCTCCCCTACGATCTCTGGGGGTTATTGAGCGAGACGTGGAAGCCCGCTCCGGAAGACGGCGTCACCGTTTTCCTCCAAGGGCTGGAGAAGCGCGGGCCTCATAACCGCCGCAAGCGCATCTACATGACGGCGCTCACCCCCGATCTCTACCGCCCAATGTATGGCGATAAGGTCATTGCGTTCTTCGACAAGCTGCTCAACGACGCAAACGCCGGCAAGCCGCTGATGCGGCCCTATCTGGAGAACTATTTCGACCTCTATTGGGATCTCCATCTTGGCGTAAAGGGCGACGCGATCCCACAACAGGTCCACGATATCGGTCAAGCGTTCAACACCGTCCTCGCATATCGCGACGTCACTCAGAAGATCGTCTACGACAACTACATGGCCGTCAGGGCGAACCTCGCCTTCCTCAAAGCGTGGATCGACGACCGGCTCGCCGACATCGAGAGCGGCAAGACACCGAACCCTGAGAAGACTTTCGCATGGTACTGGCTCAAGAACGCGGGTGACGGCGAATATTTCGCCCACAAGGACGTCGTGTTCGAGGTCTTCCACAACTTCGTGGCGCTCAGCCAGTGGGGCAACTCGCTCTACAACATCATGCTCAGGCTCGCAACGGACACGGGCGATCCCGACACACGCGCCTGGTTCAAGAAGACCATGGCAAGCAACCCCGACGACGCGGCCGGCGATGCCTTCACGCCGCTCGAGCGCTTCGTCATGGAGCTGTTCCGGACCATCTCGCCGAACGGGGGAAGCATATCGGCGATGGAGGAAGTGCGTACGCCACCTTATCAGCGGCACGGCTACGTGGTGAGCCCGCACACCTCGACGAGTATGGACCCGGTGCACTGGAAGGACCCAGAGAAGTTCAATCCGGATCGCTACAAGAAGGTCCCGACCAGCCACGACATCAACGAGGAAAAATGCGAGCAGATCGGCTTCGCCAAATGCCCCTTCAGCAGCGAGACCTTCGATGTCGCGGACGGGCGCAAGGCGGCGATCAACAATAGCGGGTTCGGCACCGTATACGGCATCGTCGACGGTAAGCCCCTGCCGGTCTGCGACTACGCGGGCTTTGCGCCATTCGGCTTCGGCTATCGCCGCTGTCCCGGCGAGCAGCTCACCATTCAGGTGTTCGAAGACTTTTTACGAAAGGTATGGAAGAGCAAAATCGAGTTTCAGAAGCTTGACATTGCCAACCCCGAACCGCTTCCCATCGGACCAACGACCGTTATCGGGGACAACGTTGGTTTCACCAGGCCGGCGTAATATTTCGCGGCACCCCGCTTCAAGGAGGCAATGATGCGCAATATCATCCTAGCAGCGACGGTGCTGGTTGCTGGACTTTTTGCGTGGCAGGTCCAAGCAATTTCAGTAACCGGAGCGGTAAGCCCCTCGGCTTTGTCTAACCACTCGCTAATTGAGAAAACCGGGTGCCTCTTGGCGGGCCGTTACTGTGGTATAGGCTTCCACTGGGTTTGCGGTCTGCCGCCAAACCCAGAGCGGCGCAGATGTCATTGCGTACCCTGTTAATTGCGCCACTGGACTGTGAACTGGGAGGAAAGAGTCATGAATCGCTCGCGTGCAATCTTGTTCTTCATCGTAGCTATCTTTCTTTGTTCCACTGGGCCGGCAGAGGCCGGCAAAAGGAAGTGTGCAGACGATTATCGCAGGTTCTGCAGCGAGTGGGGACTGGGAACCAGGGGTCTGGAAAACTGCATGCGTCGACACGGGGATCGACTAACGCACGCCTGCGTTAGAGGTTTGATTCAAGCCGGCGCGGTGTCCCAAGCTGAGGTGGACCGCCTGAGAAAACAACACGGCCGCTGAGCCTTGCGGGGGAGGTCCAATAACGGCCATGGATCTCCTCCCCCGCTCATCGCCGTGAAGGTTAGGATTGCAAATGTCACGTCCTCCTAGCCATGGCTTCAACTTCCTACGAGGCGGACCTTGGCCGATAAGCCTGAGCTAAATTGGCCGATGAGGCCGAGCTGAAATTAAGGCTTAGTCGACTTCACCAGACCCTTACCGCAAGCGGCCTTGAACTCATCCGCCGTGATCTTGCCGTCGCCATCGACGTCAACCATTGAAAAGTTGACGATATAGGGCACTGCCTGATCTTGCGATAGGGTTGCCCCATTAGGCGACGCCATCTTCCAAACGGTCTGGCATTGGGTATCATCAAGGACGGCGCTTGGGCGACCCGAAGTCATGGTATTTGCCGTTCCTTGAGCGAAGGCACAGCCAGCACTAAGCAATATTACTGCGGATGTCAGGGTTGCTAGCTTCATTTTCTACTCCCTGCGCAGCCTGTGAACCCTCTAAGCCAAGATAGCATACACTGCCGTTTCGGATGAATCCGACATTGTCGCGAATCACGGTCGCGCCCCGCGCCGGCGTATCGTCCTGATACAGCGAGTCTCAGTCTCTTTACTGACGAACGCGGAAGGCCCAGATGATCAGCGCGCCTCCTTCAATAAGGAGCAGAACGCCGAAAACGAATGGGACCGCGAGCGTAGCCATCACTGGCGAGCTTAGAAGCAGAACGCCGATGAGAAGATTGATGGCGCCGAGGATGAATGAGGCCTTTCCTTGGGCGTCTGTTCGGCAATATTTCGGAACTGAGCTCTTGGAGGCATGTCGCTCTCGTGGCAATTGCCAACAGCGTCGTGGTGATTCGCCAAGAAGGCTTATGACACCTATATTGCCGAGTTGTCGAAGCTCGGTGAGATGTATGCCGGTCTGACGCGCAATGCCTACAAGCCGGTCGAGCAAGCCGCTGCCAAGGCCGGGTCACCTAATCGACTTCGAAGTGCCTAGTTCGACGAAAGACCCGAGGTCAGCTTTGGGTCCTTTTTTCATTTCCTGTTGGAACAGGGAATTCTTTGTTGAGGGCAGGGAAACACACCGCGCTAACAGCGAACCTAACAATGTCTGCTTCTTGGCCTGAAGCGGACGCCAAGCTTCGCACCACGTCAGCTTTTGGCGGTAACGGGGAGTAACTGCGACCTAGTGAGAATAAGGAAAGCACCGCATGCTGGGTGGCCAGAGTTGGGCAGCCCAAAACCTCTGCAACTCGCGTATTGTGAACGTGCAACCGGGACGAGGGTATCCATAGTATCCTCGATAGTGTCGCCGATAGTAGCCAGTTTTCTCAATCGGCGAGTCTAGGGTGGTCTGGTGAACTATCCGAGGCATTGCCTTAGCCCCGCCAAGACCCCCGCACGCAAGAATGGCAAACGCGACAGCGCCAGTGAGAGTTAGGAGGCTCCGCATTTTGGTTCCTTTCGTAAAACCTCTCCCCGACGCGGAAATCTTATCTGTCCTACTGTGGGCAGGCAACGAAGCGAAGCGCCTCATAAAGCGATCAGCCCCGCCGTCCCAAATAGCCATTGCGAGTTCCTAATGTCGTTGGATCACCTTGGGCGCTGTGTTTGACGGTTTTCGCTTCGGGTCTATGCGTCTTTGGATTGGGTGGTATGTGGCTAAGTCGGCAGGCCTTTGTGGCACGTACATAACAACGCGGGCGAAAGCAGGAGTGATAACGGCTGAGGCCAGAATCGCAGCGACCAAGTACCTTCGAGCGCCGCCGCCGCTGTGCTCTAGGCGAGTGGTGACCGGACAAGCTTTGCTGCTCGTGGGTCGTCTCGTTTAATTTTCAGCGGCCTTAGCTCAAAACCAACAGGGGTATTCCTCTCACCCGTGATGATCAACTCGTCGTCAGCGATGATCCCGAGGTCGACGTCCTCGCTTGGCAGGATCACGATTGCCCGGCGTCCGATGTAGACCACGACCTGGTGCTTTTTGGGCACCGCCATTTTTGCCCACCGCTTGAATTGCCCGTAATAGGGTTCTTCTTTCCACGCGTCAGGCCGACTTGGATCGACGTGAGCCGCTAGCCTCTTGCCTTCCAGCTCGGCAGTTACAACGATCTTGCACTTCGAAGGACGCCAAGCCTCCGTCAGAATGTCGAGGGTGAGGAAGGCACATTGGAACTCCCGACAAGAATTGGGACGCAACTCGTATATCGCGCAACCGGTCCCGACTGCACAATGTGCACACCAGGCACCCATGGGCTTCTCGATCTCGATAACACCCATCAATTTGCAACAGAGCGTGCAGCCATCGCATCCTCGGCCGGGCGCGGTCGGCTCGGGAACTCGAACGTCTTTGTTGCTCATGTCTATTCTTGTGCCATAGTCCTGACACGCAGATCGCTCAGCGCGAGATGCGGCTAATTTTTGAGCCCTCAAGCGTCAAATTGTACATTAGCCCTTCCGGATTCAAAATGAACCCAATCACGGGGCTTGTGAGCTTATCGGTGTCTATCGATCCGCCAATGCCAAGAGTGATAATGGCTACCGATCCGTCGACGCCGACTTTCCATCCGGCTCTGCGATCGAATCTGTCAAGGGCGTCCGTGGTCATGAACATGATTATGACCGACCGCTCCTGCACACCGAGTTGAAAGCCGATTGAGCCTGATATCAGATTGTAATATCCAGAAATTTTCCCATGCACTATGAGCACGCCTTCACCGTATTCCCCGCCAAACAAAAGGCCTGCCTTAACAACCGACGGAAAGACCAAAACCCTTTCGGCCTTATTCGCCAGTTCGCGAGCCCCAGAGATTTGATCCGCAAAGCTATGAAGGGTCGCATTAGCGTCCGCATTTATTGCAGCTGCTGAAGCTGCCTCGCTCCTGGTGGGGATCGCGATGAATGCGCCTAACACGACAAGCATCAAGCATAGTGGTGGAAAAGCCCTCATCGCTTTGATCCTTGAGATCCGCGGCGATTTCTATTCGCGCGAGGCAACGGCACTATTCTGGCTTCCAGTCCCAAAACGTACCTATGATGAAGCCCACCACAAGGCCGATTGGGTAAAACCAGAGCTCTCGAGTGGGACCAGATGCAGCCCAATGCAGAATCGCGAGCGTGCCCGCCCCCGCGAATGCTGCCCCAGCGCTGCTTAGCGCTCGGTGGTCCCATTTCTCAGCTTCCTGAACAAAGAACCCGACGAAGATGCCAATGAGCAAGCCCAGGGACGTTGCCCCGCTTATGATGACCCAATCCATCTTCAACTTTGTCGCCCACAGGTCGATCCCCGCGAGTGTGAGTAAATAAACGCATAGGAACAGGCAGCCCCAGACGAAGTAGACGAACTGTTTCATGCCAGCACCCTCTGATCGTTCCGATGCTGAGGACGCGGCACTATCGGAAACGGCCTTCTTGAAACTCTGGTTGAAGAAGTCGTTCGGATGGATCGCTTGCCGCATAGCCCACCTCGATTCCTCGAAGCGACGCGATCAAGTACGTCTGGGACATGCGCACATGGGTGTGTCCGAGCAACACCTGGGTGTTGATGTCCATTAGCGTTTGACCCCTTACCGGCGCTGCGGTCTCTCTGGCTTTGCGCAGCTAATGTAGGATTTTTCGCGGCCTTCGTGACAATGATTTGCGTGGATTGCGGGCCAAGGTCGTCCCCTGTCAACGATGGCAGGAGACTACCTCTCCGCTTTCCGGCTGGACAGGTCACTCTTTTTCAGACACGCACATCGCAAAGGACGAAAAGTATAAGGCGACGTTGCATGAATTGTGGGACATGGTCATCGCGGCAGGTGGCGACGGAACCGTAGCAAAGATAGTGAGGGATCTCCGCGACCGAAAACCCCCGGTCGCCCTGTTGCCCATTGGTACCGCCAACAATATTGCTCGCTCTCTGTAGCATCTGTCATGAAGGGCATTCTTCGAGATCAGCCGATCGGCCGACTTCGCCGGCCCGAGGAGATCGCTTCTGCGGTCCTCTGGCGAAGGCTGAATTCCTACCGATGAGCGACGATCAGCAGAATCTCCTCATTGCGGCACTTGTGGTGATCGGGCTTGGGCTCGCTTACAACATGCTGGCTTGGACCAGCGAGTTTCATCATGAGGACTGGACCCCAATATTCATTTTTTACGAAGACCTTGACCCGCTCGGCCATGTTGAGCGGTGGGGTCTCTTCACCCCGCGAGGCGAAATGGGCGTTATTCTCGGCGCGGTCGTGCCGCTTTGCCTCTTTGCTGTAGCAGCTTATTTGGCCCTCAGATTACGCTTAAAAAACGCGGGTCGGTAAGGTCACAACGCGCGAAAAAGCCCTCCCAAGCAGATGGATCGCATCAGATGATGCTCTGAATTCTCCCTCATCGCGCGAATCCGCCGGATAGGATTTTCGGGAACGACAAGGCTCAGTAAGGTGCGAATTTTGAGTTGGTACCTAAGAATGCCGCCGCTTGCCGCGTGAAGGATTCGTGAAATTGGAACAAGGACCCGTGACCTGAGGCGGGATAGGTCAGAAGGACCGCGTGACATGTGCAGCTTCATCTAGCTACGCTCGACTTCGAGGCACACATGAAAACTTGTCCGGACTGCAATGGCGATGGTGTCGTCGACAAAGATACGGACGATGAACGTCAATGCCCGACGTGCGGTGGCCTTGGGTTCGTACCTGACGACGACGACGATCACGAAGAAGTAATAAAAACATCGCGCGATCTGCCGGTGACCAAACGTCGGAGGCAAACCATGAAAAGCATTCTGGGCGTATCGCTATTGATCCTGCTGATGCCGAGCGCTTACGCCGCCTCATTGCCGGGCGACAGCGCCGACGGGAAGCGCTTGTGCATCAAGAAACTGAGCTCGTCACCTGGTGACGGTGCAGTCTTGGAACCCCCTCGGCGTGGAATGAAAGTTTGGGCATGACTGAAGAGCTGAGCGGACGGCGAATTGTGGTGCCGGAAACGCGCGAACTCGGCCAACTAGTCCGTATGCTGGAAGAGCGTGGCGCCAAGGCGATCCCCTGTCCGATGATCGCCATTTGCGATGCGCCTGATCCAGCACCTATAGAGGCGTGGCTGCGCCGCTTCGCGGGTGGGGCGTGTGACGATCTCGTGCTGATGACGGGTGAAGGCCTGCGGCGGCTCCTCGGCTTTGCCCGGCGCCTTGGCCTGGAACCTGCCTTCGTCAAGGCGCTCGGCGCTACACGCAAGATAACGCGCGGGCCGAAGCCAGTTCGGGCGCTTCGTGAGATCGGGTTGGCGACCGACTTGCCCGCAGACGAACCTACGACCGAGGGAGTGATCGCAGCGTTGGAACGGCACAATCTCAAGGGGCACCATGTCGGCGTGCAGCTCTATCCCGACAACCCAAATGATCGGCTTCTGAAATTCCTCAAAGATGCCGGGGCGGTGCCGGATCCGGTGCTTCCGTATGTCTATGCTTCCGAAGCCGACGATGCGCGTGTGATCGCTGTCATAGATGAGATGGCGGCCGGCGGAATCGACGCGATTGCCTTCACGAGCGCGCCCCAGGTTCGACGGTTCCGCGACGTCGCCCGCGCGTCCGGCCGAGAGGCGGAACTGCTGCAGGGGTTCGACCGCATCGCCGTTGCAGCTGTCGGCCCAATTGTTGCGGCGGAGCTCGAAACGCTTGGGGTGCAGGTGAACATTATGCCTCGCGACAACACGTTTTTCATGAAGCCACTCGTCCGAGAGCTCGCGGCCGCGTTGATGAAGGACAAATAGTCCGCATGGGGATCTGTCGGCCTTCAATTGAAAGATCTGCGGAGACGGCCAAAACCCTGGTGTCCCGCTCGTTGTGGCTTGTTTTGGCTATTTTTACGTGTTGGCCTCTGAATCTACGGGACGCCGCGGCCACTTTTTGCGATGACCATCTTTTGGCTTCCCAGCCTTCGATTCCTTAGTTGCCCCTTGGGTCAGCAGGCGCGTAGCGTCGCTGACGATTGCCGCAAGCCGTTCCCCGGCAGGAACAATCGCGTTGATTTTATCAACGCCCTGCCCTGCGTAGAGCGCCATTGCTTCGAAGTCCCCCGTCATGGAGCGTAAGGGTGAGTCCGTGCTGAAAAGAAAAATCGGCCGCCCTTCCTCCTCGCCAATGATTTGGCGTAACCTAAGGGGATCGCCTCTCTCACCGCGCGTGGCGCTGTTCTGCAACACGCGAACTGGGGCGCCAATCGGCCAGTTGATATGAAAGATCTCAGTGAGGACCGTCTCTTTTCCCTCGGCCAGTACAATCCGTTGTTTGTGATAGTCGTGCGCAAACGACTCGGGCGAGGCAAGAAACGCCGTCCCTATCACCACGCCTTGGGCTCCCGCTCTCAGCGCGTCGGCAAGATCACTCCCATCTACGATGCCGCCCGCAGCCAGCACCGGCACATCACTGGCAGCGATAATCTCCGGCAATAATACCTCCAGCGGTTTCGTCCCGCGAACATGGCCGCCGGCTTCGACCCCCTGCGCAATCAGGATTTGCGCTCCCGCGCGTTGCGCCGCCTCCCCTTCCTTGGACGATCCGACCTGACACACCACCAGAATGCCGGCATCGCGAAGCCGCCCAACAATCTCAATGGATAAGTCCCAGAACAGAGCGACCACTGGGATGCCCAGTTCAACGCACGTGACAAGCTGCTGTTCGAGCAGCTCCTGGTCGGTTGCGGCGGGAATGAGGTTGACACCAAATGGTTTCGACGTGACGCAGCGAACGGCCTCGACCTCACGGCGTATCAGGCTTGGCGGTTCCCGAACCATGCCGAGAAAGCCGAAGCCACCGGCTTCCGTCACGGCGGCGACGAGCTTAGATCGAGCGACACCGCCCATGCCGGCCAGCACGACGGGATACTCGCAGCCGAGCAAGTCGCAAGCCGAGGTTCGTAGAGAAGCGCTCATGGGTAGCCTGTTGATTTATGCGGGGCGAAATTACATGTATCGCAGCCCACCACGCTCAGGATCGCCTGCATGTCGTTGGCACGTCTATTGCGCGAGGTTCGGGCATGCCGGGTCTGTGCAGCGCATTTGCCGCTTGGGCCTCGGCCAATCCTACGCTTGGCCAGTTCCGCGCGCCTGTTGATCATCGGTCAGGCGCCTATCGCTTGATGCTCGATATTGCCCAGGATCCAGTTGGGATTTTGCCTCCTGTCGTAGGTTAAGGCTCGTTTATTGGACCCACATGAACCGTCTCTGATTGTACCCATGCGCATGCCTGCCAATGCAGAGACCTCAATCTGCACTTCTCTCGCACGACAATTGCTCCAACGACCAGGATGCAGAGAAGAATAGCGATAGCCGCGACGATATTTTGCATAACTTAAATCTTCTAGTCCCGGCTTTTGATGCGACGCGCCGCAAGAGGCTCTCGGGCTGGCCCATGAATCACGGTACCGTCAATGGCAAAGATTGAACCGTGGCAGGGGCAATCCCACGTTCGATCGGCGTCGTTCCAAGTCACGGTGCAACCCTGATGAGTACAGCTCGCCGAGGTCGATAAAATTTCACGAGGTTGATCCCGGCCGCTGCATGTCCGTTTTGGGTCATTAGCCAACATGAGAGCGGCGATGAGTTCCGTCCGCTAAGTGCCCAAGAACGGGCATGCCGATTGATGGTAGCTCGATCGCTCAGCCGTCTACAAAACTGGCTAGTGTGACCCCCAAAACTGGCCTGGAGAGATAAAGGAGGAGAAATCGCACACTCTCGCGCTGAGGCGGCGTCTCTCAACTCTCCTCCCGCAGCCGCAGAGCCATTCGGTGGCGCATTTCCGGCTTTCTTCTGGACTGTTTGCCGAGAGCTGGGAGAGAGCCAGAAAACCCGCGACTAGGTGGCTGTGCTGGCAGTCCGAAGCCAACCTGTCTCTCCTGCCATTTGGGGAAATGCAGGGTGATTTTCCCAAATTGCAGGGACAGCGCCGTATTATCCCAGCAGAAGGCCCTCGCATCTCAATGGGTTGGATAGGTCTCTCCCTAATTCAAGGAGCAGGGAGACCATCATTTCATAGCAGGGAAGGTCGATTTAGAAACACCGCCCCCGTGTTCTTCGGCGACATTCACGAGGCTCAGTTCAATGTCCGCTTCTGGACTCCTTTCGGACATCGACGCATGGCTTGCTGATGTCGCCGACTGACCCAAAGCGGACCTGCAAAGGCGCGCTTAGAAAAGGCATTGTCACCTCGGCCGGGGAATTTGGTTACGGCGGCGGCAATTTGACAAATTCCGGCCTCGTCCCACCGCCCTTTGACTTCACGAGCCCGGCGAGCGTTCCACCTTCCGAACGACGGACTGTGGCTTTTGGTTCACGGCGAGAAACATTCGCCCAAGATACTCACCAATCACGCCTAGCATCACCAGCTGGACGCCCGAGAACACGAGCATGCCCGACATCAGCCAGCCCCAGCCTTGCGGCGGACCGCGGTCAGTCAGCCAGAGGGCGAAAACCCAAGCAAATCCTACCAACCCGACGGCCGCGACGGCAAGACCGAGAACGGCTGCGACACGCAGAGGAAGCACCGAGGAATTGATCCACGCGCTCAGCCAGAGCCGCGTCAGGCGGCGAACGGTGTAGCCACTTTGGCCGCCCTGCCGGGACAAGTGACGCACTTCAATGGATCCGATGCGCTGGGTAACCTGGAGCAAGAGCCCATCGATATAGGGATAGGGCCCGGCATAGCTGCTCACCTCCTTGGCGACAACCGACGTCACACATCGGAAACTCGACAGATAAAAGCCCTTTGGCTTGTCCAGCGCCCAATCGGTCATCCGGCCGGTGAACCAGCTCCCGGCGTTGCGCCAAGCGGAATGCCGCTTCACGTCGTAATGGCCGAAGACGACGTCGAGGCCGGATTCCGCAGCATGCCTCCACAGGCGCACGGCCTCCGTGGGGGGATTCTGGCCGTCGTCATCGAGATTGACCAGGTGGCGTCCGCGCGCATGGCGCCAGCCCGTGAGGACCGCATTGTGTTCGCCAAAATTGCGGGCGTGCTCCACGTACGTAACCGGCACGCGGGCCCCCCGCACGAGCTCCCCGCAAACGGATGCCGTCCCGTCAGTGCTGCCATCATTGACCAGCACGATCTCATGTCCGCCCGGAACCTCTAGCGCCTCGACGTCACGCACGAGCGAGCTGATCGTCGTCGCGCTATTGTACAGGGGGATGACGAAACTAAGGGCGGGCTCGGCCATGCGCGCGAATTAGCCGCGAAGCCGCCAGGCAGCGCAAGCCTGCTTGAATGCGGCTTCCCGATTTCGACTTACCCGTGGAACCATCACGTTATCTGCCTGGAGCCGTGGCAGCCGCAGAACCGTCGTGCACCTCGATCTGAATGCCATGAAGACGGAACCCCAACAGGCGCGTGTCGCCATTCCCGGCGAGGGTGAGAGGCGAAGAAGTGCTGAACTGCACCTGAGTCTCTCCCGGTGGAATAAGCACGCTGGAGACGACTATTTCACGTGGCTTTTTACCCACCGCCGTCACCGGTTGCCCGACCGGTTTGTCAGCTACGCTCATCTGGAAGTCCCGGTCCTCGAGGCTGCTGACCTCGTGAAAATACCAAGTAGTCAGCACAGGGTAATGCTGCGGATTCTCAATGACAATCGTCGTAACGCCCTTGGTCCAGCGCCAACGCTTTCCGGTCCGCGCATCCTGCTCAAGGTCGTACCAGCCATCAGCCTCCCTCGCTCTTAAAAAGAAAGGATCCCCCGTCGAAACGAGCGAGAAATAGGAGCTGGTTGCCGCCTTCGAACTCGGGAGGCGCACCTGGACAGTCCCTCCGTTGAGATCCCATTCTCCGCGCAACGGAGTGTTCCGGCGCCCTTCGTAGGTTTGCCAGTAAAAATATTGGGGCTTGCGCAGAAGGAACACATTGGCCCAGAGACGCGACCACACGTCGGGAAAGCGCACGTTGATCGATGTGACCTCAGGCATGTCCTCCACCTCACGAAGCTGCACAAGGTCGGGCGTCACCATGAGCGGAGGGTTGCGAAGCCGCGCGGAAAATGTGTGCGCCGCGTTTAAGGTGAATGCGCTCACCACGACAATCATCGCGGCCCGCAACGCCACCAACGCCGGCCCGTCCTGCCGCCCCAGCGTCACCCAGTAGCAGGCCGCGCCAAGGATACCCGGATAAAAAACTGAAAGGAACTTGTACGCGTCATAACTGGCATTGCTGTCCAGCCTGTGGCCGCGCAGGATGAGATAGGCGTAACCGGCAAGGGCCGGCACGGAAAGGCAGATGGCAACAAAGCCGGCCACTTGGCGCCGACGCGCCGCTCTCCAGAAGGCGACGGCCAGGGCCGCCGTTACGACCACCGCAAGCGTGATGCGCGCCCATAGGGCAAAGCCGTCGAGCGCGGGCCCCCGCACCATGCTGAGCCACCCTTCAGGGGTAAGTGCTGGAATGCGCCAGCCGAAATCATACGCCTGAAAAAGCATGAGCCGCTCCGGCAACCCGGCCACCCGCGCCGCCATGACGACGCCCACGGCGGCGAGTGGCAGGAACATGAGAAGCGTCCACCGCACGAGCCCCCGCCAACGATCCTTCCAGATCGCCATGCCGCAGACATAAGCTCCAGCCGGCATGAGACATACCAGAACGATGAAGTTGTAGCTTCCCAGGATGAGCGCGTAAGCCGTCGCGGTTACTCCACTCATCGCAAGACCACGCCGCCAGCCGAGCCCACTCCGCCAAAGCGCGAAGCCCGCCCATGTGATAAGCGCAATCGCCTGCGCGGCGAGCAATTGGGCCGGTGCGACATGAAAGACGGCGTACCAGGTCACCGGACTCAGCCCGTAAATCAGCGCAAGCCACACGCTTACGCTCGCACGATAGTGAAGGACCGCCCGCGCGAGCCAGAAGACGACCGGCATGGAGAGCACAAGCAGCACCGCGGTTAGTAGGCCCGTGATTTCATAAGCCTCACGCCCGATGATGCTTGCGTTGAGCGCAATCAGGGCCGAAGGCGTGAAATGATTCAGACGCAGCCAGAAATCGAAAAAGTTATCGACCGACATCACGGTCACCACTTCGGTGAGCCCCAGGAACCCGGTGCGGTCCGGTCTTGCAAATTCCATCAGCACGCGGGCTCCCGCGGCGTAATCCGCGGCATCGCAGCTCCCCAGCGATATCGTGGTGAGAAAGTCGGCCGCGCGGGCGAGCGGCGTCACCACCGCGACCAGCACGGCGGCCATCGCCAGCCACAGGCCTCCCAACCGCGCAAGGTCGGGAAAGAACCGCCGCCGGGAACTCATCCCGCCGGAGCGCGGCCAGAAGCAGCGCAGCCGGGATGATTTCGGCCCACCACGCGTAGCTGTTTGTCCCGGGCAAATTGGCGTACGCACCGGTCCATACCGCGAGCGATTGCAAGGTCAGTCCGGCTGGCGCCGCCAAGACAGGCCAGAATCGCTGCCACGGGCGGGGCATGATTGCCGTGGCAAGGCCGGCGCCCCAGTAAAGGGCGTGAAGCAGCAATCCTGCAGCCACTACATAGTAGAGCATGGAGATTGGGGGGACCTCTAATCGAGAGCCGGCGCCTTCGTGCCAGGTTCACGTCGGATGTCATTTCCCGCAGCCCTGTCGGCCACCGCGAGAACCGAGCTGCCCGCCGGAAGGGTGCCGAATCCGGCGAGGCAGGCGCTCTCTATCGCCATTGCTCCGCGCAAGCCGGCCTCGACCGGCGCCGACAGCTTCTGCACGTCGCTTCCCGACCGCGCAGGCGGAAACAGTTTTCGACGCGCGATGATCAGAGGCAGCGGCAGCAAGTTCCAATACGTCGCGCGGCCGCGGACGAATCCCGCCCAAGACATTTTTTCCAGTAACTCCGCGCGGCCGTAACGGCGCCGCCCGTGGACAGCCTCGTCGTGATAGGACCAAAGCCAGCGATAAGCCGGAACGTTCACGACCAGGACGCCTCCTGGGCAAAGCACCCGATGGAACTCGCGCAGCGCCGCCGAATCGTCATCGAGGTGATAGAGCACGTCCGCCGAGACAACCGCGTCAAAAACGCCGTTATCGAATGGAAGCGCGGTGACTGAGCCCTCTTGCAGATCGGCGGTTGCACCGCACCGTTTCCGCACCAACTCGAGGGCCAGCGGCGAAACATCCACGCCCGTCCATTTCCAACCCACTCTGCGGGGCCCAAGGCGCCGGATCAGTCCGCCGGTGCCACAGCCCGCGTCAAGGAGGGCAGCTTCGGTCCCCAATCGACGTGACAATTCGCGCCAGATATGGCTGTGCAGGGCGCGAAAATACCACATCGAATCCTCGACCGCCGCGAGCCGGGTATATTCGGTGGATTCCATGCAGGGGCGACAATGGAAGGCGGGAGCCTGGCGCGCAAGCTTCCCCTTTCCCTTCGCTCGTGCCGGACGGAGATTTCGCAATGCCCAAGCTCGCGCACATCCGGAGGCCGGTGCGGCCCGGGTCAGTAGGTTTGGGGGTACCGTGTGCGCGCGTCTTGGCTGGCGCAAAACGAATTGGACAGACTATCTTCGAAGTGCCGCCTCCGGGAATGATCGTTTGCCATGACTGACCGCGTGCCCTTCTGCAACCTCACCAGGGCCAACCACACCCTTCGCACGGCCATCGACCAGGCGATTTCTCGCGTCATTGATCGCGGATGGTTCTTGCGTGGTGCCGAGACCGATGCCTTTGAAGCGGAATGGGCTGCCTATTGTGGTCAAGCCCATTGTGTATCGTGCAACAGCGGAACAGATGCACTGACTTTGGCGGCCGCCGCGATGGGGATGCGGGAAGTGTGGGTTCCCGCCAACACACTGCCACTCACGGCGCTTGGATTGGTTCGGTGCGGGGGCAGAGATCGTGGCCGATGAAGTGGGTGACGACGGCCGCCTCCTCACGATCCGCCCCCAGTCGGTTCCGGTCCTTCTGTACGGCCGGATGCCAAGCGCGGGCGAGCTCGACTGCAAACTCTTCGATGCTGCTCATGCCCATGGTTTGGAAACCGCCAACCAACGCGACGGCCTGCTGGAGCTTTTATCCAACGTAGAGTCTCGGGGCGTATGGCGACGGCGGTGCGGTAACGACCAATGATCCGAAATTTGCCGCGACGATGCGAACGTTGAGCGGACGCGACGATCAGTTGCGCGACGCACGCCAGATCACCTCACGTATGGATGAAATACAGGCCGCTATCCTGCGCGTTAGGCTTAGGCATCTTGATGATTGGCTCAATGAGCGCCACCAACTCGCAAGCCTCTACATGCAATGCCTCCCGGAGCAAGTGCGTTGCGTTTCGTCGAAGGTGGGAGATCTCCACCACTTGTTCGTTATAAGGAGCGAAAGTCGTGACGAATTGCGGACGTATCTTGCAAGTCACGGCGTGGAAACCAAAGTCCATTTTCCCCAACCCATTGCACCGGCAACCCGCTCCATGGGCCCGGCCCAACACGCAGCTGCCTGGCGCTGACGCTTGGTGCCACTCAGTGTTGAGCCTGCCCTGCTTTCCGGGCCTTACGGAAGCCGAAGTCCGTCGGGTATGCGCCCTCGTGGCCGAATGGTCGAAACTTAAAAACGCCCCTCTACGCATAGATCAATGACGGGTATTGGGTCTTCCGGATGCAGATCGCCCTTGCCCGGCACTGAGGCTCATCGGGCCGGTGTCCGCTCCTGGCACTTAGCGGACATCTGCGATGGTAGCGCGCATGTCCGCTACTGACCCAAAGCGGACATTTCCTTCGCCTCAAATAAGCGGCTATACCAACATCATTCCGCCAGCCCACAAGACGAAGAGGGGGATGGAGATGAGCGAAAGATGCGGCGGCTCGACCGTTTCGAGACTCATCTGCGGTGAGGTTTGAGCCATGCTCCAGGCTTGGCTGTCTATCGGTTACATCGTCCTGCTCGCGATTCTCGTGCTCGCCTTTATCTTATGGCGCAGGCGGGGCCCCGTTCTGTCCATCGCTGCACTCGTGGTGGGTATCCCCCTCTGGTTTGGATGGGAATACGCACGTCCAACATGGACAACCGGCGTCATCACAGGAACGGAAGTGCGCCGCAGCGATCCCGACGCCCGCGGCAATACAACTGACATCGAATACATCTACATGCGCAACCCGTCCGACAGGGGTCTGGAGCTGACCAACGACGATTCCTGGTGGTGGTTGAAGCGCAACAGCGAGCGCGTCTTCAACGACGCCAAGACCGCGCAGTTTCGCAACACGGAAATGACCCTCATGTGGAATTGGTGGCGCTCCACGCTTTTCAGTTGGTACCCCAACGCGATCGCCATCGGCCCATCCGGCTCCTGGCCGTGGTGGTCGTTGCGAACCATCACCTTCTATGGCCTCTCCGTCCTCCTCTGGCTCAGTTATTTCTACGCCTTCTTCAGGCTGCGCCGATCGAGCGCGCCGCTGCGCGATCGCAATCCCGATCGTGAGTAGGCTTCTCGAGGAGGCGCGACAGGGATCGAACCAGTGACCCCTCCAACGAGCGGGCTGGCGAGGTGTTAGACATCTGCTAATGGCACAAAGCGGACAGCCTCGATGAGGCGCTGTAACGTCCGCTAGTGACCCAAAGCGGACATTCCTCGTTGCGAATATTGACATCCGGCATGGGGCGGTCCTCTATTCAACCATGGGGACCGCGATCTCCCCACGAGGCGCAAGGCCGAAGCATCGCGTTCCGCTCCATGCAAGAGAAGGGACGCATCATGGCCGCGCCGAATACAATTTCAATCGACAAACTAGTTCGCCTTATCGGCACGCCTAAGTGCCCCCTGCTGGTTGACGTAAGACCACGGGACGAGTTCGAGGCCGATCCGTATCTCATTCCCTCTTCCATCCACTGCGCCTGGAATAAATTAGAGGATTGGACTGAAGCGGACGACCGGCAGTCTGCAATTGTGATCTGCCAAAAAGGCGCGAGCTTAAGTCAAGGCGCGGCCGCTTTGCTCAGGGATCATGGGGTTCCAGCGGAGGCGCTGGAAGGGGGGTTCGAGGCATGGAGGCAGGCGAGACTCCCGTTGGTTCCCATTGCCAAGCTTCCCCCCGTCGATCCTCGGGGAAGAACTGTATGGGTGACCCGCGCCCGTCCAAAGATCGACCGGATCGCCTGCCCCTGGCTCATTCGTCGATTCGTCGATCCAAACGCGCTGTTCCTGTTTGTCGCTCCAACCGATGTCGTGGCTGTGGCCGAGCGTTTTGGAGGCGTCCCGTTCGACATTGAGAATGTATTCTGGAGCCATCGGGGCGACACCTGCACGTTCGACACCATGGTCGAGGAGTTCGGAGTAGGCATCGCGCCCCTGCTTCGCCTGGCGACCATCGTGCGCGCTGCGGACACTGCGCGCCCCGAGCTTGCGCCTGAGGCTCCCGGTCTACTCGCGGCATCACTGGGCCTCTCCCGCATGTATGCGGACGATCTGCAACAGCTCGAAGCGGGGATGTTGCTTTATGACGCCTTCTACCGTTGGTGCCGCGACGCCACTGACGAAACACATAATTGGCCCACCAACAAGCCGAGCACGTGAAAATGAACGATGCTCCGGTAAGTGCGCCGCGCGCCGTTGGGGAAGATTGTTCGTATCCATCTCTAAGCGATGCGGTGCGAACTTGGGTAAGAGTAGCACTTTTGAGCTTCGGCGGCCCCGCCGGACAGATCGCGGTCATGCATCGCATCCTGGTGGAGGAGAAGCGCTGGATTTCAGAGCAACGGTTCCTGCACGCGCTCAACTACTGCATGCTGCTGCCGGGACCGGAGGCCCAGCAGCTCGCGACCTACATCGGTTGGCTGATGCACCGCACGCTCGGCGGGATAATCGCCGGAGGCCTTTTCATCCTTCCTGGCATCGCCGCGATTATGGCGCTTAGCTACGTCTATGCGCTGTGGGGCAACGTGCCCGTGCTTACCGCGCTGTTCTTCGGGCTCAAGGCAGCAGTCCTCGTTATCGTTGTCGAGGCAGTTCTGCGCATTGGAAAGCGAGCACTCAAGACGCGAATGCTAATGGGCATCGCGGCCATCTCTTTCGTAGCCATATTCTTTCTGGGGGCTCCCTTTCCGCTGATCGTGCTCGCGGCGGCGGCGGCAGGCTTCATCGCCAACATCGTGGCACCACGGTCCCTCGCGGTCGCTAGTGGGCCGAAGCTCGGTCAAAGCGGTGCTGCGGGTGGCGATAGTCTGCTTGGAGACGAGTTGCTGGAGCACACCCGTCCAAGACTGCATCACCTCTTGGGCGTCGCGGCGGTGTGGCTGTCACTCTGGCTTATTCCGGTCGCAGTCCTCGTGACTACTCTCGGAACTCAGAACGTCTTTAGCCAGATCGCGCTCTTCTTCAGCAAGATGGCGATGGTCTCTTTTGGCGGCGCCTACGCCGTACTCGCCTACGTCGCTCAACAAGCAGTGCAACATTACGGATGGTTGAAGCCGGGGGAGATGCTCGACGGCCTGGGTATGGCGGAAACCACACCTGGTCCCTTGATTATGGTGCTGCAATTCGTGGGCTTCATGGCGGCCTTCCGACACTCTGGGCCGCTTTCTCCCCTGTTGGCGGGGACACTTGGAGGACTGCTCGCGACCTGGGTGACGTTTACACCATGCTTCCTTTGGATTTTCCTGGGCGCACCCTTCGCGGAAAGGCTCCGAGAGGTAAAAGCGCTCAATGCAGCTCTCACGGCAATCACTGCAGCCGTCGTGGGTGTCATACTCAATCTCGCCGTTTGGTTTGCGGTGCATGTGCTGTTCCGCGAGACGGTACCAGTCAGGGCAGCATTGTTTGCCTTCGATGCGCCGAGGCTGGAGAGCGTGGACCTATGGGCTCTCGCGATAACCGTCGCCGCTGCAGTGGCTATGTTTCGGTTTAGGGTTGGGATGATCCCCACGCTTATCGCCTGCTGTCTCGCCGGGATCACCTTGTATCTCATCGGCGCAATCGGATGACGGCCATGCACAGATTCCAGGAGGGCTTCACTGCGAGTAAGGAGAATGAGGATGCGTATCGTGATCTCAGGCCTCGGCTTACTTCTAACGCTTAGCTTCGCTGCTCCGGCTCACGCAGCCGAAATTGACTGGGCCAAAGTCGATGCGGCGCTTGGCAAGACGGCTTCGGTGCAAGGCGAAGTCCACCGCTACGCCATTCCGCGCACCGATCTTCAGGCGACTTCGACGGCGTTGCAATCAAACCTGCACTGGCTCTCGGTGGCTGGCTTGCCTTCGAGCCAATGCAAGATGAAGCGGTGGCCATGGGTGACCTCGTGCTCACCGAGACCGAGGTGAATCCGGTTATGAGTAAACTGCTGGAGAGTGGTATCGACATCACTGCTGTTCATAACCATCTGATGCGCGGCACCCCCACCACGCTTTACATGCACATTCATGGGCAGGGTGACCCCGTCGCATTGGCGACGGCGATCCGGGCTGCACTTGCGGAGAGTAAGACACCATTCGCTGCCCCGGCGGCACCTGCGGCACAGACCGCGCAAATCGAACTTGATACTGACAAATTAGATGCAGCCATCGGCGTGAAGGGTAAGGTCAATGGCGGCGTGTATCAGTTCTCAGTGCCGCGCAAGGACCCCATTACCGAGGATGGCATGCCAGTTCCCCCGGCCATGGGCACTGCCATCGCTATCAACTTTCAGCCAACGGGCGCGGGCAAGGCAGCGATCACCGGCGACTTTGTGATCACGGCCCAAGAGGTAAATCCGCTGATCCGGGCGCTGCGCGAGAGCGGCATCGAAGTGACGGCGATACATACCCACATGCTCGACGAACAGCCGCGGCTCTTTTTTGTCCATTTCTGGGCCAACGACGATGCGAACAAGCTGGCGAAGGGCTTGCAAGCAGCGCTTGCGAAGATCGCCGTCGCTAGGAACTAGTACCGGTTCTGCAAAGCGATGAACAGCCTTGTTGCGATCTCAGGTATGGTCGTGTTCGGCCTCAGGATGGTGCTCAGTTCGCTCTCGACCTGACGCCGGCGCCAACTCCACATGGAGGCTCTCCAAGGCGGGCATATGGCCGCGCGCGTGTTCCCTTACATCGTCGGCCACCTTGCGGGCGTCGGCCAGCGAGAGCGCTGGATCGACGGCCAACGTCATCTCGGCGTACAGGCGGTGTCCTAGCCATCTCGCACGAACCGCCTCCACGCTCAACACGCCTCTTGCATGCTGCGCGGCGTGGCCGAGCTCATCAATCGTCGAACGGTCAACGCCATCGAGCATCCTGGTCAACACTGCCTTGGCCGATTGCCAGACGATCCCCAGGATTGCGACCGTTATGATGAGGCCAATGATCGGGTCGGCGAGCGTGTATCCCATCCACACTCCAAACGCGCCTAGGACAACCGCCAAGCTGGTGAGCCCGTCGGTTCGCGCATGGTAACCGTCGGCTATGAGCGCCGCGCTGTTGATCTGCCGGCCAATGCGGATGCGGAATACCGCCACGGCCTCGTTGCCCAAAAAGCCGATCACGCCAGCGGCGGCAAGCCAGCCGAGATGCATCACGGCGTGGGGGTGGAAAAGCCGGTCGATGGCCTCATACCCAGCCACCAATGCGCTGAACAGAATGATCAGGACGATGGCGAGACCGGCGAAGTCCTCGACCCTGCCGTAGCCATAGGTAAAGGTCTGCGTCGGCTTCCGCCGGGCAAGCACGAAGGCGACCCAGAGTGGTATGGCTGTACCGGCATCGGCGATGTTGTGGATGGTGTCCGCGATTAGCGCCACGCTGTTCGAGGCATACACGACGACAAGCTGCAGAGCTGCTGTAGCCGCTAGGATCCAGAACGACCATTTGATCGCCCAGATGCCGCGGACGGTAGTAGCGAGGGTCGGGTCCACGACGCCATGGGTATGGCCGTGGGCATGATCATGGTCATGATTGTGCTCGTGATGACCATGCCCGTGCGGGCCGAAACCTAACCAGTCCAGGACTTTCGGAATCACATCCCATCCTTGCTACGGCTCTTTGCTGACGAGCTGATCTCTAGGCAACGCTATCACTGCCTTGTCAACCACCGCTACTATGTCGGCTTCTGGCACTTAGCGGACCAATTCGACGGGGCACTGTAAAGTCAGCAACTGACCCAAAGCGGACGTGTAGTGAATTGCCCCAAGGCAATTTGTTCGCATGATAGAGTGATGGTGAGGTCGGCCTCGGCCGAAATGGGGAAGGTCGCCTCGCGGCGTGTCATCTGGAACGGACGAGAATCGCCCGCTTCCATGCCACAAAAACTGAAACAAGGGAGAGTCAAGGCATGCGAATTCCGATCCTGCTCCGAGGCGCTTTGGTCGCGTTGATCGCCCTGTTTGGCGTCGGTCTCCAGAGCGCGAATGCCGATAGCGGCAGCATTACGCTAACGGTCTACAAGGGCGGCTGGATCATTGGCGGCTCAGCCGGCGGCGGCACGCTCACCTTCCGCGGCCGCAGCTATCGGCTTGGGGTCGGCGGCATAGACTACGGCCTGGTGTTCGGCGGTTCGAAGACGGTGCTGCACGGTCAGGTGCGCAACATCCAACGCGCGTCGGACGTTGCCGGCGTCTACGCCGCGGCCGGCGCGGGGCTTGCGGTCGGGCGCGGTGTCCGCGCGATCGTGCTCACCAACCAGAATGGCGCCATTCTGGAGCTCTCGGGCCAGCAGGTCGGGCTGATGGCGAACGCCGACCTGAGCGGGTTAGCGATCACGATGAACTAGGGCTGGCCCAGCGGGGGCAATCCGGCATTCCGGCACGAGTCATAGAGCGTCCCGTCGCGACCCGAGATCCTCTACGCAGTTGGAAGTTTCCTGAGGCGCTGCCTGTCAGCTAGGTCGGCTATTTGCACTATGCGGACATTGATGCCGACGCTGATCAAGTCCGCTCTTGAGGGGTAAAGCGGACATCCGTGATGGAGGATGACCGTCAGCTCGGTGCAAGCGGGTTCAGACAATATTTCAGCCTAGCCGAACGTTAGCTCTTCAAGCCGGCCGGCAAGTTGGTTTAGCTCCCATTCGCGGGCGAGTGCGGCGGCCTTGTGCCAAGTTGGCGTCTGATTGCGAAGGCTCGGCAGCGGAGCTCGCTTGTTCATCGTGGCGATGGAGCGATAAAGTCTCAGGCTGCCCGCCATCGCGGAAAAGCGGCCAGCTGCGAGCGCGGCTTCCAAGCTGCCATACCTTTGTAGCAAATTAGCGGCCCCGGTCGCACCTACGCCGGGTGCCCCTGGCACCTTGTCCGACGGGTCGCCACGCAGCGCGATGAAATCCGGAACCTGCTTAGGATCGACGCCATACCGCGCGCGAACCTCGGCAGGGCCGATACGCGCCATCTCGCCGGCACGGACGGGATAGAGGATGGTGGTGCGATCCGAGGCAAGCTGGAAGGTGTCGCGGTCGCCGCTCGCGATAAGGACTGTGCCGCCGCGCCTTTCTTCCGCTGCGGCAGCAGCCGCGAGAAAATCATCTGCCTCGAAGCCAGGCGCTTTCGCATTCTGAAAGCCGCACGCGGCCACAAATTCCGGCAGCACATCGAGTTGCTCAAGCAAGGCGTCCTCGAATTCGCGTCCACTTTGGTAAGCCGGAAACTTGTCATGCCGGTAGGTGGGGACATCTAGCGTGTCCCAGCCGACGAGCACCGCGCGCGGCTGCTCCTCGCGGTAGAGGCGCAGCAGCATGTTCGCAAAGCCGAGGATGGCACCGGCCGGTTTGCCGCCACGCCTCAGGATTGTTTTCGGCAGAGCGTGATAGGAGCGGTGCGCAAATGAATCCCCATCAATGACCAGGAGCGGCTGGCAGCGAACTGGTTTAGTACGCCGCGCCGTTTGCTTGGTCTTATCCCGCGTTTGCTTTACTGAACGCTGCACGAGTTGCCGACGCGCGGCCGGCTTATCGCTGAGCACGATCCAGGCGGGGGCGTGATCGCTCGCGCCTTCGAGACCCCTCACCTCCCGGTCGACACCGGCGTCAACCAGACGCTTTGCAGCTTTCGGGTTCAGCAGCAGATGGTCGATACGAAGGCCGGCATCGCGTTGCCACCGATTTCGCTTGTAATCCCAGAAGGTGTACATCGGTGCATCAGGGTGCATCGTCCGGATCGCATCGATCCAGCCCTGATCGAGAAGGCGCCGAAACAGCGCCCGAGGTTCTGGCTGTACCAGAGCGTTCTTGGCGTAGGACTTGGTTGGGTAGATATCGGCATCGGTCGGCACGACGTTGAAGTCCCCCGCAAGCACGACTGGCGCATCGAGGGCGTAGAGCTGGGCCGCGTGTGACAGAAGCCGCTTCATCCAGGCGAGCTTATATTTGAAGCTCCTCGGGTTTCAGGGCGAATAAGGCGCGTTAGGCTCGCGTCCCCGCGCGATGCTTCCTGTTGCTGTCGTCGGAAATGTTGACCCCCAAATGCCCCCCGAGAGATTTTCGTGTCAGTGCGCGCGAGAACTCGACGAAAAATCGTCTCTACCGATTCAAATGGAAGCTGGGCAGCCGAAATCTGGCGGGAATTCACGGGGAATTTGCCTCGCTCGCCGGGACCGGAAAATTCGTCTGTATCAATAACTTATAGTGGCTGTGCTGGCAGTCCGGAGCCAACCTGTCTCTCCCTGCAATTTGGGGAAATGCAAGGTGATTTTGCCAAATTGCAGGACAGCTCCGTCTTATCCCAGCAGAAGGCCCTCGCATCTCAATGGGTTGGATAGGTCTCTCCCTAATTCAAGGAGCAGGGAGACCATCATTCCATAGCAGGGAAGGTCGATTTAGAAACACCGCGCCCGTGTTCTTCGGCGACATTTACGCAGCTCAGTTCAATGTCCGCTTCCGGGCTCCTTTCGGACATCGACGCATGGCCCGCTGATGTCGCCTAATGACCCAAAACGGACATGCAGCGGCCGATCTACCTCGTGAAATTTTATCGGCCGCGGCGAGCTACGGATTCCCGCGCACTGCAGTGGGGTCCCTCGCACCGATCACCCCAGCCGAACCCGTAAACGATGTGTGATGCCGTCGTCCGCCAGCGGCACGCGCAATGGCCGTTCCACGATCACTGTGTCGTCTAGCTGGGCGGAAGCAATGCCTCGGCCAGCGCCGCCGGAACTCTCGACCAAGATCTCGTATCGTGCGGAACGGTACCGGACCGTCATCTCGAAGCTCGGCCAAGCCTTCGGGATGCACGGGTCCAGATATAGAACCGCACCCCGTAGGCGCAGTCCGAGGATGCTCTCGATACCCGCGCGTTGCATCCATCCCGCGGAGCCCGTGTACCACGTCCAGCCGCCGCGCCCGACGTGGCGCAGATTCGCATAGACGTCGGCGGCGACGACGTAGGGTTCCACCTTGTAGCGCTGCACCCCCGCCCGGCTCCGGGCGTGGTTGATGGGGTTGATAAGAGAGAACAGCTGCGCCGCCTTGTCGCCTTGTCCGAGCCCCGCAAAGGCCATCACCGACCACAGGGCGGCGTGCGTATATTGACCTCCGTTCTCCCGAATGCCCGGCGGATAACCCTTTATATAGCCGGGATCGAGCCGCGTCTGGTCGAACGGCGGCGTGAATAGGAGCGCCAGTCCGTCCTGAGGGCGGATCAGTTCGCGCTCGACCGCCGCCATGGCGCGGGCGGCGCGCTCGCTGTCCGCGGCCCCGGAAATCACCGCCCAAGCTTGCGCGATCGAATCGATCCGGCAGGCCTCGCTTGTCGCCGAGCCAAGCGCCGTACCGTCGTCGAACCAGCCGCGCAAATACCAGTCTCCGTCCCACGCCTCACGCTCAAGAGAGGCTCCGAGGGCGGCGGCCTGCGCTCGCCAAGTGGCGCCGCGGCCCGTTTCGTGGCGGGCATCGGCGAGCGGAGCGAATGCGGTAAGCGTTGAGTACAGAAGCCAGCCGAGCCAAACGCTCTCGCCCTCGCCACGTTCGCCGACGCGGTTCATGCCGTCGTTCCAGTCTCCGGTACCGATCAGCGGCAGGCCGTGGATGCCGAACGTGAGGCTTTGGTCAAGCCCGCGCGCGCAGTGCTCGAACAGCGTGGCGACCTCGTCGGAAACGGTGGGTTGGACGAAGCTGTGGTGCTCGCCCACCGCGAGCCGCGGACCTTCCAGGAAGGGAATCACCTGCTTCAGGACGGCGTCGTCGCCGGTCGCCTCGATATAATGGGCGGTGGCGTAGGCGAGCCATGCGCGGTCGTCGGAGATCCGGGTGCGCACGCCCTGCCCCGACTCCGGCAGCCACCAGTGCTGAACGTCGCCTTCGACGAACTGCCGTGCCGCTGCTCGCAGCAAGTGCTCGCGCGTAATCTCCGGTCGGGAGGCGGCGAGCGCCGTGCCGTCCTGAAGCTGATCGCGAAAGCCGTAGGCGCCGCTTGCCTGATAGAAGGCAGAGCGGGCCCAGATACGGCAGGCGAGCGTCTGGTAGAGGAGCCAGCCATTCAGCATGATGTCCATCGGCCTATCGGGCGTCTTCACCTGAACCGCGCCGAGTACATCGTCCCAATACCGGCCGACATCGGACAGAACGGTGTCAAGATTGGTTGCGCGATAGCGCGCGATCAGGCTCCGCGCGTCTTCCGCGCTCGCAGCCTGGCCCAGAAAGAACACGACTTCGACGGTGCCGTGCGGTGGAAGCCCGATGGTGGTGCGCAGCGCGCCGCAGGGATCAAGCCCTGCCCCAACGGTGTTGGAGAGCGCCGTCGCCCTGGCGAGCGCTGCGGGGCTCGCGAGCGTACCGTTGCGGCCAATGAACTCCCGCCGGTCGCCCGTCCAGTCCGTTTGACCGAACTCCCGCCGGTCACCCGTCCAGTCCGTTTGATATCCGTTCAGATCGGCGAAGGCGACCCGAGATCCGAAAGCCGCGTTCCACGCGTTGCGCGCGAACATCGCGCCGGTCACGGAATCAATTTCCGTCGCCACGAACGGAGCCGAGACGGTCCGCGATAAACCGAGAACCCATTCGGCATAGGCAGTTACCGATAGGTGCCGGGTGCGGCTCGACGTGTTGTGTAGCGTGAGACGCGAGATCTTGATCGGATCGTCGAGCGGCACGAATTGCAGAAGATCGAGCGCAATCCCGTGCGCCGTATGCTCGAACCGGCTGTATCCCCTTCCGTGGCGGGCGACGTAGCTGCCCGCCTCGTCGCGGATGGGCAGGGCAGTAGGGCCCCACAGGGTACCAGTGTCGTCGTCGCGCACATAGAACGCCTCCCCCGGACGATCGGTGACCGGATCATTCGACCAGGGGGTGAGCTGGTTCTCGCGGCTGTTCACGGACCAGGTGGTGCCGCCGCCTTCGGTCGCCACCTGAAAGCCGAAGGCGGGGTTGGCGATGACGTTTATCCAGGGGGCCGGCGTTGACTGACCAGGGCCGAGGATCGTTACATATTCCCGTCCGTCCTCAGCGAAGCCGCCGAGCCCGTTGAAGAACTCG
The DNA here is from genome assembly GCA_963820115.1 of uncultured Alphaproteobacteria bacterium. Classification (GTDB taxonomy): domain Bacteria; phylum Pseudomonadota; class Alphaproteobacteria; order Rhizobiales; family Methyloligellaceae; genus Methyloceanibacter. The sequence goes on along the minus strand of CAWFYP010000002.1, from coordinate 943,961 downwards.
AGGTTGGGCAAAGATGGTGCGGCCCGCGGCTCCGAAGCGAGGGCAGCCCGCTTCGGAAGGGGTCGCGCAGGGATTCTGCGATCGGGAACACGGTCAAGCTGATCGGAGAGGCGCCCGCGCTGTCCGACGAACACCGCCCGCGCCACTGACGCGAGAAGGGCGCATGTCTCCGCCGAGATCAGGTCAGCTCTCAGCACGAAGACGCGGCCCGGAGGTCCCTCCACGCCGACCCGCGGCCGTGACTGGCTCGTTCGCACCAGCGTCTCAAGCGCGATCTGAAGGTCCTGGACATAGGAAGACCCGCGCTCGTTGAGGATCACGAGATCGAAGGCGAACTGCTTCATCCGCAAATATTCGTGCGCATGAAGCAATTGGCGGGCGACGTCGAGGTGCTCGGTGTCGGCGATGCGCAGCAGCAAAATCGGCAGGTCGCCGGAAATGCTCAGTGGCCAGAGCCCCGACTGCGCGCCGGCGCCTCGAAGGATGGCGTCGGAGGAAGGCCTCAGGGTGGGAGCTGAGTAGATGAGGTGTCCCGCGAGACGCTGGAACATACTTGCTTGGCCCGGACTGATTCCGAGGTGGTGGAGCTGCACCTGCGCCTGGGTCCAGGCGAGAGTCGCCGCCCGCTCGAAGGCGGTGGTGTCGCGATGCTTGTCGATAAGGTCAAGCAGCGCTTCGCGAGATGATGCGACCACGGTCCAAAAGTCGATGTGCACGATCGCGCCGGGCGCGATCCGCACACGCCGGCGCAGGGCGAAGACCGCATCGAGCACGGTACCGACCGTGTTCGAGAGCGGCCGTCCGTCGATCACCCCGATCGCCGTTCGTACACTGCGGCCGCGGCCGAGGAACCGGGCCCTGTCGGTTTCCACCTCGGGCTTTCCCACGGCGCCGCCATCGACGACAGCGAGATGTGCAGCCCAGATTTCTGGCTCGCTCGGGGCTCGCCGTCTCCGCGTCGCCAAAATGGCGCCGACTTCAGCCCGATATTCGGTTTCGACGAATAGCTTGGAAAACGCTGGATGCGTGACGTCGGCAGCCTGGGGCGCCAGCACGAGCTCGGCGTAGGACGTGACGTCTATCTCTCGCACGCGGGTGCCGGAGTTCGATATCGAGACGCGACGGACCTCGGCATCGTCTTCGGCCGAGACGAGCACCTCCATGGTCGTCTTGAGCGTTCCGTCGCGGCGCGTGAACTCGGCGCGATCCTCGTTGAAAGCGACATCGTAGTCGTCGGGCTCGGTGCCGCTCGGCTGAAATCCAGCCGACCATACGTTGCCGCTGCTCGACGTCGCGCAAAAAGACATAGGAGCCCCATTCGTCGCAGGTGGCGTCCTCGCGCCAACGAGTCACAGCCAGGTCGCGCCAGCGGCTGTAACCCGAGCCTGCGGCCGTGAGCATCACCGAATAGCGGCCGTTCGAGAGGAGGTGGGTGACGGGCGTCGCGCCGTGCGCTGTGGTAAGCCGCCGGCCGCCGGGCGGCTCCACGTCCCAGATTTTGGCGGTTGGCTCCGCCGCCGCCCAGGGACGCGCCACCACCACGCCACGCGGCGTTCGCTCCTGCAGCAACAGCTCCGTCGCCTGCACGATGGGCTCGGCGTGGAACCGCGCCCGCATCGCGCCGTCGAGAAGCGCGTCGGCGATGGCCACGATCGTCATGCCCTGATGATGCGCCATAAAGGCCCGCACGATCGCGATGGTCTTGCCTTCCGGCACGCGGATCGGCGTGTAGTCCAGGGCCTCGTAGAAGCCATAACGGCCGCTCGCACCGGCCGCGGCGAGGCGGTCGAAGTTGCGCGCTGCAGCCTGCGGATCGACCATGCTCGCGAGCGCGGTCGCGTAAGGGGCAACGACGACGTTCTCGCCCAGCCCGCGCTTCAGCCCAAGGCCGGGCACGCCGAAGTTCGAATACTGGTAGGTGAACTCCAGGTCGCGGGCGTTGTAGGCGGATTCCGAAACGCCCCAAGGCACCCCGAGCTTGGCCCCGTAGTCGATCTGACGCCGCACGATCAGCCGGCTCGTCCCTTCGACGAGGCTGCCCTCCGGCGCCCGCATGACGAGCGATGGCATCAGATATTCGAACATCGACCCCGACCAGGAGATCAGCGCCGCGCCGCGCGAGACGGGCGTGACAGCACGACCGAGGTGGAACCAGTGGCGGGTCGGAACGTCTCCCTTGGCGATTGCCATGAAGCTCGCGAGCCGCGCCTCCGAGGCGAGGAGATCGTAACAGCTCGGGTCGAGCGTGCCCTCGGCGACGAGATAGCCGATCGAAAGTAACTTGCGGTCGTGGTCGAGCAGAAAGCCGAACTCCATCGCGAGCGCTGTCGCCCGCGCGGCCTGCTCCAGGACCGAGAGGCGCGCCGTTAAAGAGGCGGCTGCCTTCGCCAACCCGTCGATATCGCGGCGGTGGCTCTCGATCGCTCTTAGGGTCGTCTCAGCCCAGAACAGCATGTCGGTGCCGGTGCCATCGCTTCGTTCGCTCGCGAGAGCACGCGCGATGTCCACCAGGGTTTCCGCGGCAACCGCGAGCGCCGAGAGCCGTTTCGCGATGCCCTCGCCGTCGACGGTTACCCGCCACCCGCATCGGCCGCGAGCAGGGCCAGCGCATCGTCCAGCTGGCGCCACGTCACCGTTTGCGTTCGGCGACCGTCGCGCAGCCGGCCCGCCTCTTCGCGCATGAGCTCGAGCGCGTCTGCGACGCCGGCAAGACGTCGCTCGTCGGTGAGCGGCTGAGCCGCCCATTCCCGGCACGCATTGGCGAGAGCGATGAGGTGCCCGGCCAAATTGCCACTATCGACGGAAGATATATATCGGGGATCGAGCGGCTGCAGATCCCGCGTGTCGTACCAGTTGTAGAAATGGCCCCGGAATCGCGCGAGCCGGCTCATGTTGGACAGCGTCGCCTCCAGCCGCTCGACCGCATCGATCGTTCCCGTCCATCCGAAGTCGCGAGCGCTCACCACCGACAGGAGATAGAGGCCGAGATTGGTCGGCGAGGTCCGATGCGCCAGAATCGGTTCCGGATCTTCTTGGAAGTTGTCCGGCGGCAACATCTGATCGGCCGGCGTCACGAAGGTCTCAAAGAACCGCCACGTCCGCCGTGCGATCAGTCGCAGGGCGCGGGCATCGCCGTCAGACATTGATTGCCTGCCCGCCACGATAGGAGATCGGCTCGTCCAGCGCGCGATTGCCGGCGAGGCGATCCAGAGCGCCGCGAATGGCAGCACGAGCGGCCAAGTCCCGTGCCCCCACGCCGAAGCGACAATCACCGCCAGAGCGGCGATGATGACCGCCCCAGCCATCCGGCGATAGAAGCTGAAAAGGTCGAGCCTCGGACCGATCGTTGCCTGCGCCGCGGTAACCCATTCGAGGAGATGCCGGCGGGTAACGAACAGCCGGGTCAGGGTCCGCGTGATCGCGTCGGCCATCAGCCACGCCTGATGCGCAAGGGAGCTGATCATGAGCGCCGACTGGGCGAGAGCGAGGCGGAGATCGCCGCCGAGCGCGCCGAGGTGGCTGCGCACCGTGATTCCGGTCCGCCCCGGAACGACGGCAGCGACGACGGGGATCAGGGTCGGCAGTACGATCGTCGCGAGTACGAAGAAAGTCCAAATCGCCGCCGCCTCGAACGGCAAGGTCCATCCCGCCAGCAATGCGAGGACTGCAGCCGGAGCCGACAGCGTACGTCGCAGATTGTCGAGCATCTTCCAGCGGCCGATCGCCGGGATGGCGCCACGCTTCCGATCCTTGCTGGCGACGGGGCCGCGACCGAAAATCCAGGGTAGCAATTGCCAATCGCCGCGCGCCCAGCGGTGGTGGCGCAGGGCGGCGACGTCGTAGCGGGCGGGGAACTCCTCGACCACCTCGACGTCGGAGGCGAGACCGGCGCGCGCGAACACGCCCTCGAACAAATCGTGGCTGAGCAACGTCGAGTCCGGCACACGACCGGCCAGCGCGGCCTGGAAGGCGTCCACCTCGTAGATGCCCTTGCCGACATAGGAGCCTTCGCCGAACAGATCTTGGTACACGTCGGACACCGCGGAGGCATAAGGGTCGATGCCGCTCACGCTGGAGAAGACGCGCTGGAACAGCGAGCCCTCGTGGCCGATCGGCAGTGACGGCGTCACTCGCGGCTGCAGCACCGCGTAGCCCTCGACAACCCTGCCGGCGTCGGCATCGAAGCGCGGCCGGTTGAGCGGGTGCGCCATCTTGCCGATCAGGCGGCGAACCGTATCGCGCGGAAGTCTCGTGTCGGCGTCAAGCGTGATGACGTAGCGAACCTCAGCGGGCACGGCGCTAGGCTGCTGGATCGTCAACAGGAAAGTCGTGTCGGTCGCGCCGCGCAGGAGCTCGTTCAACTCGTGCAGCTTGCCGCGCTTGCGCTCCCAGCCGATCCACCGTCCTTCACCTTCGTTCCAGACTCGCCGGCGATGGAGCAGCAGGAAGCGGGGGCCGCCGGGCGCCGCACCGTGGCGCTGGTTGAGCTGGACGATGCCCTCCGCTGCAGCTGCGAGGAGAACGGCGTCGCTCTCCAAGTGCTCGGTCGCAGCATCGACCCAGTCGGAGAGTAGTGCGAACTGAAGGTCGCCTTCCGAGCTGGCGAGATGATGGATTTCCAGCCGCTCAATCTGCTCCTCTATCGCGTCGCGTGTCGTCAGCAGCGTCGGCACCACGACGAGCGTGCGCAGATGCGAGGGAACGCCGTCGCGCAGGGCCAAGGCGGGGAGGAGCGTGGTGCCAAAGCTCCGTATCACGCCCCGGTTCACCAGCGCGATGGCCGCGTCGATGGCGGGAATCGCACCCAGGCCAGCGAGCAGGCTTAGCCATCCCCCATGCAGCCCCACGGCAGCGAGCGCGAACAGCGGCGAGGCGAGGATAACCGCGGCGGCAACAGCGACAGCGCTGACATAGCCCCCAATGCCGATCGCCCGGCTCGATCGCCTAAGCCAAGTGTAAGGCGGCGGCCGAAAGCCGATCCCCGCCTCGAACGCGGCGCGACCTCCCCCGAGAAGATGATAGCCAGGATCGCCCCCGCGGCCTTCCACCCCGCCCGCGTCGGCATATGTGGCTTGCTCTGTGGCCAACACGGCGCGGCGCGCGATCTCGATCTCGGTGCGATCCGAGCCGCGCGCCAGTTCCTCGATGGCGCTGCGGTAGAGGTTGCGCGTCGAGAAATCCATCTCGGGAAAGGCGCTCGCTGCGGCGAGCACGTCGTCAACAAAGCTGATGCGCTCGAACAACTCAGTCCAATCGACGTCGGAGATCATGCGCATGCTGGTGATGATGTTGCGTACCGTCACGGTCGCAGCGCCCTGCCTCTGGTGTTCGTCGCGCACGACCGCGTCGGCAGTGGTTCCTTGCGCCGCGAGACGCTGGTCGAGCCAAGTTAGGGCAGGCATGATCCGCGGATCCTGGTCGCGCAGTCTGTGCACGAGTTGGACCGCGAACGCGTCCGGGAGCCGGGCGCGCTCGTAACCCGCGAGCACCACCGATACCGGTTCGGCCGCGTGTCCGCCACCGCCCAGCAGCCGGTCGGCGAGATTGTCGGCTTTCTCGCGTGAAATGCGACTGTGCACGATCCGCTCCGCCAGCCGCCTGAGATTCTCGACGAGCACGATCCGCAGTGTGATGGCCACCGCCCAGAGTTCGCCGATGGTCAGCGGCTGGACCTCCTGGTAGGCCCGCACGTAGCGGGCCAGTATTTCGGGATCGAAGCGGCTATCCGTGTGGGCGACGAAGGCCCAGGCTACGCCGAGCACGCGCGGATATCCCGCGAACGGTCCCTCAGCGAGCTTGGGCAGCTGGCGGTAATAGCTCGGCGGCAGATCGGAGCGGATGTCGCGGATCTGCCTCTCCACGACATGGTAGTTGTCAACTAGCCATTCGGCCGCCGGGGTGATCGCGCGCTCCTCGCTAATCGCCTTGGCGATTGTGCGATAGGCGTGGAGTAGCACCGCTTCGTTGTCGACGAGTCGACCCCCCAGCGGATTGCCCTTGGCCGCCTTCGGCGTGACGGGCTGCGCGGCCGCGAGGCTCCGCGCGTGTTCCTCCAGCCGCTCCACGCTGAAGAGCTCTGCGCGAATAGGATCTCGATTGTTCCAGGGTGACATCGAGGGCGCATGCGCGAAGGCGCGGCGGATGAGCGGTATCAATTGGCCTTTTGTGCCCTTAATGGGTCAGTTTAATCCACCCGATCTTCGTCCTCGGAGATCGGGGATACGTGCGAAGGGGCCAACTATAAATCCAAATAGTCAGTTCGAGGGGGCAAAGAATTAGTGGTGGGGGCGCTGCCGGGCCAATGCCGGGCAGTCCTCACTCCACAATGTGATGCTTGCCGATCGGGGTCACGGTGCTTGCTTGCGCACCTTCGACGCCTTCTTCTTCCGCGATCACCAGGCGGACTTCACTGCCTGAGCAGGTAGTCGAAGAAACTTGGCGCAACCGTGCCTCCAAAATCAATGGCAGCTTTCGGCCCTTCAAGACGCACAAGTACGCACCGGCGTATCCCGCCTATTGCAGGGTTGTGGCCACAAGCCCCGCGTGAGGAATTGAAGATCGGGAACAGTCTCCCAAACCGCGCGACCATCGTGATTAAGGAATGCACTTATCCGGCCACGTCTTGTTGCGCTAGATCAATTCGTGGGCCTGGCTCAGATATACTTTGACCGAGGCAGGGGGTGAGACTTGTTTCGCGCTGGGTGCAATGGAGAGGTGGCGGGTGCTGAAAGGCTCGTTTGCAATTTGCGGAAGGATCGCGCATACCACAAAGTTGCGTGCGATCTGCCTGTACGGTCTCCGCGCGCTTGTTCTAGCCTGCTTGCTCTTTGCTCCAAGCATACGGCCGGCGACCGCGACCCCAGATGACAACGTTCGCGCCTTCGTCGAACGGGTGAATCAGGCTTCGACAGACCTGTTGTCGTCAGAAGAGAACGCAGACGAACGGTGTCGCACTCTCCTCGGCTGGGCCTTCGATGTGCCGGCGATGGCGCAATACGCCCTCGGCAAAGCGTGGGACCGAGCAACGAACGACGAGCGCGAGGCCTTCTTGGCCGCGTTCGAGGGTGCGGTCGTTGCTGCCTATCTTCGTCGCATGCGGGACTATCGTGGCGCGACGATGAGCTTTGTCGGAATAAGGCGGTCGAACGGTGGCGACCGGATGGCTGCAAGCCGCTTGAGCCTGCCAGATGCGCAGGAAACCTGGATCTGGAGATTGCGGCCAACTGGCCAGTCTTGGCGTATCGTCGACGTGGCGATCGATGGCAGCAGCGTTTTAAGCGCCGAACGCCGAGAATATGCCGAAATTCTCGCTGCCAATCATGGCGATATCAACGCAGTGATCGCCTTCATCCGCAAGCGCGCCACCGCCCGTGGATCATAAGCCAGTGACCTCGAACCCTTTAGTTGCCTTTGAACATGTCGGACGCGAATTCGACGGGGGACGAGTCATTGCCCTCAACGACGTCAATCTCGAGGTCGCGAAGGGCGAGTCGCTCTCAGTGGTCGGGGCGAGCGGTAGCGGCAAGACCACGCTGATCATGTTGATGTGTGGTATCATGGTACCCTCCACCGGGATCATTCGATGGAATGGTGAGCCAGTCACGACGCCGAAGGCCTGGACGACACTCCGCCGGTTCGAGATCGGCATCGTGTTCCAGGATTTCAACCTGTTCCCAACCTTATCGGCGATTGAGAATGTCGAGGTCGCCACTTTTGGTACCGACATTGACAACAATGAGCGCAAGCGCCGCGCCGAAACTGCCCTTCAGGCTGTGGGCCTTACCGCACGCGCGACGCATCTGCCGCACCAACTGTCCGGGGGTGAGCGCCAGCGGGTTGCCATCGCACGGAGCATCGTCAACCAACCAAACTTGATCCTCGCCGATGAGCCGACCGGCAATCTCGACAGCGTGAATGGCAACCAGATTATCGACCTCCTTTTCGACTTGCATAAGAAGCGCGGAGTTACCCTCGTCCTGGTCACGCATGACACTGGTCTTGCCGCGGCTTGCGCCCGGCAAGTCGGCATCAAGGATGGCCACCTGTCTGAACGAAGTACCGCGTGGCGGCGGGAAGCCGCACAATGAACCATCTCCAGCTCGCCTTCCGCAATCTCAAGCGCAGACCTACCCGCTCGATTCTTACTTCGGCCGGGGTGGCGATTGCGGTCGGCAGCTTCATCACGCTCTACGGCCTATCACAAAGCGTGGAGCAGAATGTCGGGCAGAGCATTGAGGAGCACGGTGCAGACCTGACTGTGAGACGGACCGGCACCGCCGAGCTATTCGGCGGAACCATCTCGGATACTATCGGCCCGCGCATCGCTGAGATACCTGGCGTGGCGGCAGTCTCCGGAGAGATGCTCTCGCTGGTCGGTAGCGACCAGGAAGAGCACGTGCTGACCGCTGGCTGGCCGGTGGGAAGTTTCTTCTGGCAAAATGTTCCGCTCGAAGAAGGGCGGCTGCCCAATCGCGATGAGCGAAAAGTGGCCCTGGTCGGCATCGACCTTGCCCGCGCCATGCAAAAGCACGCTGGTGACACGATAGGCCTCCTGGGCGAGAAGTTTAAGATCATCGGCATCACCCGCTTCAACTCGATCATCAATCGCAACGTGGTTGTTATCCCGCTTGTCGATTTGCAGGAGCTGACCTTCCGCCCAGGTGTGGTGACATTTCTGTCCGTCAAACTCGCTCATCCGAGAGATCCGGCAGAGGTTGAGCGCGTAACGCACGCCATTGAGGCCATCGGCGGCCTGTCAGCATCAAAGAGCGAGGATGTGATGCGCAATGACAGTATGCTCGGCCTGTTGCGCGCGGTGTCGCGGTCAATGGCCTGGGTCGCACTGCTGATGGGCGTGCTGATGGTTCTCAACACGCTTCTCATGGCGGTGTTGGAGCGTACCCGAGAAATAGGCATTTTGGCTGCAATTGGCTGGTCGACCGATCGGATCACCGGCGCCATCGTAATTGAGGGATTGATCCTCTCGGCAATAGGCAGCTCGGTGGGCGTCGTCGTCGGCGTGCTCGGGTCGCATCTATTGAGCGCGATTCCAGCAATCGGACGCTTCGTGACGGTGAGCCCGACCGTTCCTCTTGTCACCGCCACCGCCTTGGCGGCGATCGCTCTCGGCGTGCTCGGGTCATTTTATCCGGCTTGGCTCGCCACGCGGCAAAGCCCCGCCACCGCACTTGGCCGCGCTTGAGCTCCCGGCTGCGAGACCGCGCATGTTTGCCTATGGCACGCTCGCACAGTGCTCCGGCGGCGAATTTTCGTGGACCTAGCCTGATGAAGGACGTCGCCAGTCACGTTCATGGAAGCCGCGGAACAATCTTCACGATTGGCCATTCGACGCGCACACTCTCCGAGTTCATGAATTTGCTCCGAGAGGCTCAGACTGAATTGTTGGTCGATGTACGCTCAGTTCCGCGCTCGCGGACGAATCCGCATTTCAACGTAGATGCTTTGCCTCAGGCGCTCGCCACAGCGGGGATTGGCTACGTTCATCTATCCGCGCTTGGCGGCTTGCGCCATCGCCGCAAGGCCGCGATGCCTTCCCCCAATGCGCTTTGGCAGAACGTATCCTTCCGAAATTATGCCGATTACGCCGGGACCGAGGCGTTCCGGGTGGGAGTAGAGGAACTCGAGGCACTGGCTCGCGACAAGCGTTGCGCCATCATGTGCGCCGAAGCCGTGTGGTGGCGATGCCACCGCCGAATCATAACGGATTACCTGCTGGCTCATGGGATTCCCGTGGCGCACATCATGGGGTCCGGCAAGATCGTTCCGGCGAAGGTCACGCCCGGCGCTCGAGTGCTACCTGGCGGCGCGTTGGTGTATCCGGCTGCAAAAGACACCGACGCCACTGATATGAGCGACAAGCTTGCCCCTTAGTTCCACAGGGCCTAGGGCTGCCGGCCATTTCTTGGGTCAATGCGTCTAATCGAGAATGCTAGTTCACCGGCAAGCTTCTTAAATTCGTCGGCGAGGTTGAGGCGGCATGCATGAGACGCCGAGCGGCTTGCTGCATGTTTATGTGGCGACGGATGCCGTCGTCGTCTGAGCTTGGCTCGGTGTGTTCGGATATGAGCATCACCTCCACTTTAGCCTCATTTGAAAGCAGGGTTGTTCACAATTTGCTCATAGCAAGGGGGCGCGCAACCCTGGGAATTTCACGCGCCGCAACGAAAGCGCGAAGGGTGAACCAGCGGTGCCGGGTGATGGGTTTGCTGTCCTAGCTTCCCCCGGGAACGAAATTGGCGGCCGTTCGTTGTCCCAAATGGAGGCCTTCCGGCCCATCCATCAAGCATCCACAAAAAGGAGAGTTACCATGAAGAGGCTTCTCTTCGCGTCCCTTGCTATGGCCGTTGCAACCGTGTTCGCCGCGCCCAGCTTTGCTGCGATATCATCCGCAAAGACCAAGGTTGAGTGCGAGCAGGCTGGCGGTGTTTGGGTCGAGCAGACCCACAAATGCGGCGCCAAGAAACAGTAAAGGATACACAGAGGCCGCCTCAATCGGCGGCCTCCACTCTTCAATCCCAGCCGGTTGGTGTCTCAGTTTCAATTAAATTCCAAGCATGTTGCCTTGTTATCGTCATCCGAGGCGCGCATGATGAGTGATCGCCAGTAACGGCACCACAGGCACGTGGCTGAGAGAGGTAAGTCGCGCTCCCGCCTGCAAACAGGGAGGGAGCTATGTCCTCTCAAAATTCCCAACCGGACATATACGATCCTAAGACGCTCGCAGCGATGGACCGGGCGTTCGCCGCCATTTGGAATGTCGTAAGGGCGGATGACCCCTTTCGCAATTATGCCCACGATAGAGATGTGAGACTTGCCATCGGGCAAAAGCTTCTGAACTTGGTGGCAGATGGGGTGACCGATCCCATCCGGCTTCGACAGCTCACCGTAGAGAGCCTGTTTCTCCCACATCATTAAGCGCGGGGTCGTCCATGGAGCGGCACATGAAAACATCCCTCGAAAATTTCGTCCACAGCCAAAACATCAAGGCCTTCAAGTGGCAACTTGAGGTTCCAACCAACGAAGCTCAGCGCAAGCTGCTGTTGACGCTATTGGCCGAAGAAGAAGCCAAGGTTGAGACCTCGAAGCCGGACAGCCGACTTTGAAACGCGCTTATCTGCAGAGCGCGAACCGGCCTGGCCATGCCGAAGAAGATGCCGGCGTGATCGTCGACCATTTTGGATATAATGCGGCCTTTCTCACATCGGCGCTGCCGCGCTCGCGGCCTGCGGCGAGGTTCGGTGCAGGTCACGAGAGAGCCGGAAAACCCGCGACTAGGTGGCTGTGCTGGCAGTCCGAGGCCAACCCGTCTCTCCCTGCAAATTTGCGAAATGCAGGGAGATTCCGTCAAATTGCGGGGAAAGGGCCACCGCATCCCTGCAGAAAGCCTCGGCATCTCAGGGCGTTAGGTAGCCCTCTCCCTAACCTAACGAGCAGGGAGAATCCGTTTCATAGCAGGGAGGCGAGCAAAGCGGATGAGGTTTTCGGTACACACAGGCATCGCGGACTAAGGATCCTCGCCAGGAGGCTCAAGCCAGTTTACTCTCGACGACAATGCCCTCAAGAGTTTCAGTCGCCTCTGGGCCAACGAGAGCGGCGATCAAGGGAGAATTTGAATGAACCAGGAACCCAAGCGCGAAATCTTCTTCGGCGGCTGCCCGCACGATTGCCCCGACACCTGCGCGATGCTGTTTGAGGTCGAAGACGGCGTTCTGAAGGGTGTCAAAGGGAATCCGGAGCACCCCATGACGCGCGGGGGCCTATGCGTGAAACTCAAAGACTACGAGAAGCGCCATTACCATCCCGACCGCCTGTTGTATCCGATGCGCCGGACCGGCCCGAAAGGGTCGAAACAGTTCGAGCGCATCACCTGGGATGAGGCGCTGGATGAAATCACGAGCCGCTGGAAGGCGATCATCGAGGAGTACGGCGCCCAGGCGATCATTCCCTATAGCTACCTGGGCCATCAGGGATTGGTTCACGGCCTGAATGGAGGCGATGCATTTTTCAATCGCATGGGAGCCACCGTTTGCGAGCGCACGTTCTGCGGCGAAGGTTCCTGTACGGCTTGGCTGCTCACGGTAGGGCCGACCGCCGGCGTCGATCCGGAAAGCTACATTCATTCGAAGTACATCGTCATTTGGGCGTGCAACAGCGTCAGCACCAATCTGCACCACTGGGCCATCGTCAAGGAGGCGCAAAGAGCCGGCGCCAAAGTCGTGGTCATCGATGCCTACGCATCGAGAACCGCCAAAGAGGCCGATTGGCATATCTGCCCGAAGCCGGGCACCGATGCCGCCCTGGCCATGGCCGTTATCAATTCCATCATCGCGCAGGGCCTGGTCGATGAGGACTATGTGGCGAACTACACGGTCGGCTTCGAGGCGCTGAAAGAGCGCGCCGCGACCAGAACCCCGGAATGGGCCGAGGGGATCACCGGCATCCCGGCGGACGATATCCGCAAATTCGCGCGCGAACTCGCCACCGAGCAGCCCGCGGCAATCCGCATGGGCGTTGCGCTTGAGCGTCACTATGGCGGCGGCCAGACAATCCGCGCCGTCACCAGTATCCCTGCGCTTACCGGTGCATGGCGCCATGTCGGCGGTGGCGTGACGCAGTTTCCCGTTTGGGAGCACCCTTACAAGTTTGATGTGATTTGCCGCCCCGATCTCATCCCCGAGGGCACCCGCGTCATCAACAATCTGCAGATCGGCCGGGCCCTTGTCGGCGAGATGCCGCTCGATCCGCCGATCAAGTCCATGATGTGCTGGAACTCAAATCCGGTCACGCAAGCGCCCGAGACCGACAAAATCGTTCAAGGCCTAATGCGTGATGATCTGTTCATGGTTTCGGCTGAGCACTTCATTTCGGACACAGCGTCCTATGCCGACATCGTGCTGCCTGCGTCCATGGGCGCGGAGATGGAAGACATGATCCTCTCCTGGGGGCATTTATATCTGACGTACAACGCGAAATGCGCCGACTCTCCGGGCGAGGCCATCCCGAACAACGAGATCTTCCGGCGTCTCGCCGCGCGCATGGGCTATGAGGAAGAGAACTTCAAATGGTCCGATAGCGAGTGTCTTGAGAACTATGTGGACTGGGATTCACCGGCTTGCGACGGCATCGATCTCGAATATTTACGCAATCACGGCTACGCCCGCCTCAACGTCGGCACGAAGGATAATCGGGTGCCGCACAAGGAAGGCAACTTCCCGACTGAGTCCGGCAAGTGCCATTTTCAAATCGAGGGTGCCACCAACTTCGTCGCCGGCCCCTTCCGGCAAATGTATGACGGGTTCCAGCCCGGCGAACCACTGGACCCCCTCCCCGATTACATGCCGACGCGCGAATCGCCCGCGACGAATCCCGAACTCGCTAAGAAATATCCGTTGAACATCGTCTCGCCGAAGAGCCACGGCTTCCTCAACTCTTGCTACGCCAATATGGCGCAAAAGATTAAGGGCCAGGGCGAACAGTTCGTGCTGATCAGTGAGGCCGACGCGAACAAACGCGGGATCGTCGAAGGCGACCGCGTTCAAGTCTCGAACGGCCGCGGCGCGTTCAAGGGTGTCGCCCGCATTACCGACGACGTGAACCCGGGGATCGTCGTGGCGACGCTTGGCTATTGGCGCCAGCTGAACGAGGGCACGGTGAATTCTATTAGTTCGGCTGAGTTTTCCGATATGGGTCACGCGCCTTCGTTTTCAGACAACCTCGTCGAAGTGACACGCAGCAACTAGGCACTGTCACGTTAATCGGAGCCAAATGACCATGGCCGGAAGGCCGCGATCATCAGCGCGGTCCCGCCGCTAATGGTGCAGACAGAAGCCAATCCGAAAGGGCTGCCGAAAAAAGTGTTCGACGATCTCCAGACTGCGCTCGCAGCCAACCGTTCGCAATTTTACCTCGATGTCGCCGCCGGACCTTTCTACAACTACAACAAAACGGGCAAGCCCGTCGAGGCGAACATCCGGAACTGGTGGCGCCAAGGGATGATGGGAGGCGCCAAGGCGCATTATGATGGCATCGTGGCCTACTCGCAGACCGATTTTACTGAGGATCTCAAGAAGATTACGGTGCCGGTACTGGTGATGCACAGCGAAGACGATCAGATCGTTCCGTATGTGGCGTCCGGGCCTAGGTCGGCCGACCTCCTAAAGAACGGTACGCTGAAAACCTACAAAGGCTTTCCCCACGGCATGCCAACCACGGAAGCGGAGACGATCAATGCGGACCTGCTCGCTTTCTTCAAGCCATAGCGCTTTGCTGGCCTCGGACTGTGAGCAATCCCCCTGCCAGCCGGGGTGGCATAAAATAACTGGGCAGCATCTTGATCGGGGGGCCGACCTACAAGCGTGATTTGCGCGGCGCCGAGGTTCACCTGTGGACACGGGCCACTTAACCCACTCAATCGAATCCTTGTCGAAGGAGCCTGCCATGGAAATGAAACTGCCGTTGCCACCTTTTACTTTGGAGACGGCGATGGAGAAAGTGCGTCTTGCCGAGAACGCATGGAACACACGCGATCCACAGCATGTGGCGCTTGCTTACACGTTGGATAGCCAATGGAGAAACCGCTCTGAGTTCCCGAAAGGCCGTGATGAGATCATCACATTTCTTACGCGCAAATGGTCTCGGGAGCTCGACTACCGGTTGATCAAGGAGTTGTGGGCGTTTCGCGACAACCGCATCGCCGTACGCTTCGCCTACGAATGGCACGACAGCGATGGGCAGTGGTGCCGCTCCTACGGCAACGAGAATTGGGAGTTCGACGTAAACGGTCTGATGCAAAAGCGCTTTGCTAGCATCAACGATCTCGCAATCGAGGAAGGGGAGCGGAAGTATCGTTGGCCGCTAGGCTTGCGCCCCGGAGAGCATCCTGGATTGACTGATCTCGGTCTCTAATCACAGCCGAAAAGCGATACTCCTGCTGGGCCGAGAATTTGCTTATCCGCTATCAGCTAGGCTCCTGGCGGAATGCAGACATCGGCGCAGCTCGGCACTCCATGTCGGCAACAGTTCACAACTCGACGCGCCTCACGCTCAGTTCACTCGACAAGGAACTGCGGAAGAACGCCGACGGCTCGGTGGACATTAACATTGGCCCAAAGCCCCCCGCCGGTCAGACGTCCAACTGGCTTCAGACCCCTAAAGGTCAGAAATGGTTCCCGTGGTTCCGAGTGTATGGCCCAGAGAAGGCGATCTTGGACAAGAGCTGGAGGTTGCCTTACATTGAAAGGGTCATGTGAGAACGGGGCTCAATGTCGGCTATTGGCACTTAGCGGACATCAATCCCAACGCCGATACATGTCCGCTCTTGGGGGTAAAGCGGACATCCCCATAATGGCTCAGCTGGTGCCTTTACGGCCTAGCTCAAACGTGGTGACCAACGCTGCGTCGAATTGCCCTTTGGTAGCGGGGAACCGGTCAACGTTTTCGGAATTAGCGCCTTGGACCATTAGGAGGAGGGCGCCCTTGGCGCTCTAACCCAACGAGTTCCCGATGCGATCGTTGGGGTTGCTCTGAGTTGTCGCTTTCCTCGTTCGGATGGTTGGACCCCCTCGCGTGCTTACGTCGCGGCCCGACTAAGATGGAGGAAGTCATGAGCGTTATCGACCAAGCGCTGAAAGCAAACGAACTGTATGCCAAGACGTATGACCCGAAGTGGGGGGCCGGACCCCCCAAGCCGAAAATTGCGGTCATCACTTGCATGATCCTCGGCTCTCCGACCTTCCCGGGATTCTCGGATTGAAGCACGCCGACATTGACGTGATCCGAACTGGAGGGCCTGCCGTTACCGAGGATGTTCTGTCAGAGCTAATCGTCTCAACGCGCGTGCTTGGCTCTAAAGAGATCATGATTCTCAATCATACTGGATGCGGATTTACCGGCTTCACCGATGCCGAGTTGAACGCAAAGTTGTCTAAGCTGACCGGAGATTCAACGCCGGCACCGATGCGCTTTTTTGCCTTTAAGGATCCTGAACAACATACCAAGCAGCAGGTCAAAATGGTTAGGTCGCATCCGTGGATTGCAAAGGATGTCCCGGTGCGAGGTTTCGTCTTCGACGTGGCCACTGGCCGGTTACGGGAGGTGACGGCCTATTCACAAGCATCGGAGTGATTTTGGCGGAGCCTACCCGGATCAGATCCGTTCGCTGCTAGAGTTTGACCAAGTTCGCGCCGTCTCGCTCGCGGCGTTGGGGGGTGTTCGCGGGATCTCATCTGGGCGCCAAGTGGCGCTTCATTCGATGATCGCTAACATAAGGAGACAGTCATGAAGATACTGATGGTCCTCACATCCCACGACCAACTGGGTAACACCGGTCGAAAGACGGGCTTCTGGCTCGAAGAACTCGCTGCTCCCTACTTCGTTTTCAAGGATTCTGGGGCCGAGATTACGCTCGCGTCCCCGAAGGGCGGCCGACCGCCGCTTGATCCCAAGAGCAACGAACCCGAGTTCAGGACTGACCTTACGCTCCGGTTCGAGAAGGACGCGGCTGCGGAAGCTCAGCTTGACAAAACCGTTCGCCTTGACAGCGTCAAGCAGGAAAGTTTCGACACAGTCTTCTATCCGGGCGGCCATGGCCCGATGTGGGATCTCGCCGAAGACAAGCACTCCATCAAGCTGATCGAGTCCTTCCTTGCCGCCGGTAAACCCATAGCCATAGTGTGTCATTCCACCGGCGCGCTGCATCACGTCAAAACGCCAGACGGCAAGCCTCTGGTTCAGGGCAAGGAAGTTACCGGCTTCACCAATGGCGAGGAAGAAGCCGTCGGCCTCACCAAAGTGGTGCCCTTTCTTGTCGAAGATGAGATGTTAAAACTGGGCGCCATCTTCTCGAAGAAGGCGAACTGGGCGGTTCACGTCGTCACCGACGGCCTGCTGATCACCGGACAGAATCCCGCGTCCTCGGGCCCCGCCGCGAAGACCCTGATGGCGGCGCTGAAGCAAAAGGCCAAACCCGCTGGAAGCGCTCGGGCTTCGTAGATCGAAGGATCTATCGAGCGATTGCGGATTTACTTGTGAGCAGACCTGCAGCAACTAGCCGTCTCGCCGCAGGTAGGGGGAGGAGCGCATGGTTCAAACCCATCAGCCAGGGCAAACTGTTTTCAGATCGATCTTGCCCGAAGATATCGACTGGAAGCCGTTCCCTGCATTCCCACCTTCGGTCCGCCTCGCCGTCGTTGTCGGTCAGCCCTCGGCGCCGGGCCTTTACACGATAAGGGTCAAAGTGCCATCCGGCGTGAAACTCATGCCTCACAGGCATCCGGAGGACCGTATCTACACGGTCCTGTCGGGCGTTTTCTACATCGGTCTAGGCGACAAGTTCGACGGCGATAAGGTAGATGCTTATCCGCCCGGTAGCGTCGTCGTTCTGCCGGGCAACTCGTCCCATTTCCACTGGGGCAAAGTCTGGTGAGTACATCACCCAAGTAACGGCCATCGGTCCGCTGGGCATCGATTACGTGGATCTCGGCGAC
Source organism: uncultured Alphaproteobacteria bacterium (assembly GCA_963820115.1). Taxonomy (GTDB): domain Bacteria; phylum Pseudomonadota; class Alphaproteobacteria; order Rhizobiales; family Methyloligellaceae; genus Methyloceanibacter. Next base: position 926,457 of record CAWFYP010000002.1, on the reverse strand, counting down.
GATCCCCGTCAGCTTAATCCCGGATAACTGGACGAACCTCCCACTCGGCGTTCGGCTCTTACCGACTTCCGATAATGGCACATAGCGGACTCTTTGAGCGGGCTCGCTTCACGTCCGCTATCGGGGGTAAAGCGGACACCCCGCAATGGTTCAACTCATGCCTTTTTATGAGTACACGGCCTAGTCCTCCGCCGATTACCGAAAGAGGAGACAATTCTCTGGACTTCACTTCCGAACGAAGCGTGTGTGGTGGAGACAGACAGACAGACAGACAGACAGACAGGCTGACCTCTGAGCACGCCCTGTCGCCCGGCTTCGGTTCCGGGCTTGTGGCGGTGCAAGAGCCCGATTTCGGGCCTCAAAGGAGGTCAGCGATGCGTAGTCCCAACCACTCTGTCGCGGAAGATCGCGGCAACGAACCCAATTGATCGCGCACCGGCGGAGGACCAGTGTTTGGCTGAAGCCTGTCAGTGTCCTGGGAAACCTGTATCATAGTACTCTATGCAGCTTGACCTTCGCCAAAGCGGACATTGGTGGTTTCCGTGATGCGCTGGCCATTATAAGCTTCAGGAAGCGGCCCGTCGCGTGGTTGTAAGTTGAATATGAGCTGGCAGCCGGCCATAGATCCGAAGCCTGGTGACGCGCTCGCGTGCGATGCCATTGAGACGGTCATCGTGCCGCGCGCGCGGGACCTCGGCGGCTTTTCCGTGCGGCGTGCGCTGCCGTCAAAGCAGCGGCAAATGGTCGGGCCATTCATTTTCTTTGATCAAATGGGTCCGGCTGAATTTCTGCTGGGCGCGGGCATTGATGTTAGGCCGCACCCCCATATCGGCCTATCAACTGTCACGTACCTTTTTGACGGGGAGATTGTTCACCGGGACTCCCTGGGAACGGTGCTCCCGATCCGGCCCGGTGAGCTTAACTGGATGACGGCAGGACACGGGATTGCGCATTCGGAGCGCACGCCGCCCGAGCTGCGCTCTGTCCGCTCGAAATTGTTCGGTATCCAGAGCTGGGTTGCCCTCTCCGCGGCCGATGAAGAAGCCGAACCTGATTTCGCTCACTATGAGGCCAAGGCTCTCCCGGTGTTAGAGGACGAAGGGAAAGTCGTCCGGGTCATCGCCGGATCAATGCTCGGAGAGACCTCGCCCGTGAGGACCTCAAGCCCAATGTTCTATGCAGACATCAGCCTTAGCGCCGGCGCATCGGTGCCGCTCGATCCTGATTACGTTGAGCGAGCGATCTACACCGTGGCTGGCGACGTTGAGATTGCGGGCGATGTGTTTGGCCCCGCGCAACTGCTGGTCTTTCGGCCCGGGGACCGCATCACCATCCGGGCCAAAACTGACGCGCGCTTCATGGCACTTGGTGGCGAGCCGATGGATGGACCCAGGCACATTTGGTGGAATTTCGTTTCTTCGAGAAAAGATCGCATTGAGCAGGCCAAGGCCGACTGGCGGATGGCACGATTTGACTCGGTGCCCGGAGATTCAGAGTTCATCCCACTTCCAGAGCCTGAACCCGAAGCCGTGCGGTATCCTTGATCCCTCACACCGGAGAGAGCCGGAAATCCCGCGACTAGGTGGCTGTGCTGGGAGGCTGCAGCGAACGAGTCTCCGTTTCTGAAATTCCCTGATCGGCGGGAAAATGCAGGGAATTTCCCTTAAAACGCCCTCCCCGCCTGCACTAACCAATTGAAACACGAGACTTTCTGGACGAATTCCCTGCAATCGGAACAGGGAATTTTTGATTGCAAACAGGGAGCGACGCGTCAGGGCGACAGCGGCGAGCGCGACCATCAGAAATAGGGCCGCTATCACTAGGATAGCCAAATCCTTGCCCGGCCACGGAACACCGAGCCCTTCTCCGGTCCAAAATATTCCGAATGCTGAAAGCATGACTCCTACAGCAAACTTGAGCGTGTTCTCGGGCACCCTCGCGAGCGGACTACGTATGAAAAAGCCGACCGCCCTCAGCCCACCAGTTCGCTGGGATGGCGACCGCGTGAAGATCGTCATGACCGGAAAGTTTCTCAAATACAAAAAAGTCTGAGACCGGAGGACCATCCGCAGTGTGACCCCGAAAACCGGCCTCCAAATGTAGCGGAGGAGTAACCGCACAGACGTCGCGCCAGTGCTAGCCTGCGGACCTCGCGCGGGGGGCGTGATCGTCTGCTTTGCGCCACGCGGAAAAGCCCCCATGGAGGTGGCGTCCACTCTTAAGCCCGGCCTCCTGCGCAAGCTGGACCGCCATGGCCGAGCGCTCGCCGAAGGCACAATAAAAAAGAAGCGACTTCGTGGCGCCTAGCTCGCGCAGCACGCCGCCGGGCTTCAGCGCATCGGCAATGCTGGCATAGGGCACATGCAACGAGCCCGGGATCTCCCCGTGCTTGGCGCGTTCGCGGTCCTCGCGGAGATCGACAATGGCCACGTCACGCCGATTGAGCAGAGAATCGAGCTCGGATGCCTGCACAGCCCAGCCACGCTTGGCGATCTCGTCTTGCGCCAGTCCCACCCGCGCATTGGCCGGGACAGCGGTGTCCATCATCTTGGGATCGGGCAGATGGAGCTTGCTCATGAGCTCCACATACTCGTCGGCCGTCTTCACCTGGAGTTGGGGGTTAAAGGCGCGCTCCTCGGCGATCGTGCTGACCGTCTCGCCCTTGTAGTCGTGCGCGGGATAAACGAGCGTGTCTTCGGGCAGTTTGAGCAGCCGATTGAAGATGGAATCATATTGCGCCCGCGCGTCGCCATTCTGGAAATCGGTACGGCCGGTGCCGCGGATGAGCAGCGTATCGCCCGTGAACACTCGGTCGGCCATGGTGAAGGAATAGGAATCGTCGGTGTGGCCCGGCGTATATATCACGCCGAGCTGCAGGCCCTCGATGTCGACCGTCTCGCCGTCGCCGACGCGCATGGAGACGACGTCGGCCTTGGTCTGCTCCCCCATCACCGTGACGCACAGGGTGCGGTCGCGCAGCGCCCCAAGCCCTGTGACGTGGTCGGCATGGAGGTGGGTATCGATCGCCTTAACGAGCCTTAGGTCGAGTTCGTTCAGGAGCTGGATGTATCGGTCGACTTTCTCTAGGACGGGATCGATGATCAGCGCCTCGCCGCCTTTCCTACTGGCGAGGACATAGCTGTAGGTGCTGGAGACTGAATCGAACAGCTGGCGGAAGATCATGCCGTGCCTCCGGTGGTCTCAAAGCGCCTGGGCGCACGTGTTTGCGTGACGAACCGCGCTACACCGATGCCGACGAGCATGGCCGGCACGAAAATGAGCGTGCCCTTGGCCAGAAGCGGCAGCGAGGTGACGGCGGGGCCGGGACAAAAGCCGGACAGCCCCCAGCCGATGCCGAAGAGGGCCGGTCCGACCATGATACGTGCATCGAGCTCTTTAGCTGCGGGCAAATGGAACCGCTCGGCAAACAGAGGCGAGCGCTCGCGAAAGGCTAGCCGATAGCCGATGAAGGTCACCGCCACGGCGCCTCCCATGACGAAAGCTAGGCTCGGGTCGAAGGTACCGGCGACATCGAGAAAGTTCTGAACCTTGGCCGGATCGGCCATGCCACCGATTACAAGGCCGAGCCCGAAGATGAGCCCGGCGATCAAGCTAAGGGCGAGACGAAGCATCGCGCTCAGCCTCCGATCACATGGCGCACCACGGATACTGTGGCAAAGCCCATCGCCATGAAAATGGCGGTGGCGACCAGCGAGCGGCGCGAGAGGCGGGCGAGCCCGCACACGCCATGCCCACTCGTGCAGCCGCCGCCATAGACGGTGCCGAATCCGACCAGCAGGCCCGCGACAGCCATCAAACCCGCATTAGCCGACACGGTTTGGGTCACGGACGCACCGATTACCGTCGAGTAGAAAAGCGGCGCCGCCATCAGCCCCGCCACGAAAGCCACGGCGCTTGCCGCATCCGTATCGCGGTAAGGGGGAAATATGCGCGCCAATATTCCGCTGATTCCGGCGATGCGCCCGTTGAACAGCATCAGCAACACTGCGGACAGCCCGATTAACATGCCGCCGATGGTGGAAGCGACTGGTGTGAAGGGTGTGATGGTGGTCATGGCGCCATGCTACGCTGGTCGGCAGCCTCGTTCAAAGGCTCGCCCGGCCGCTGAGCTCGAACCGGCTTGAAATGTGGCTGATCGCATCTGATTCGATTTCGGCATCTCACCTGATAGTAGCTCCATCGGCGGCAGATCGCGCGCCTGTGCCCGCAAGCGAAAGCTTTGAGGCGCATCAAACCGTGGAACGCCCACCGGTTGGATGCACAAAGGCCCTCCGTCGATGGGCGGAGGGCCTTCGATATTCCTAGTGAAGTCGGACCTTATCCAGGATGCTTGCTTTTGTAATAGGCCTGCGCCTTCGCCATGTTGCCCTTGGGGTCCTTCATAAAGTCAGTCTTGGCCTGATCGCTGCCGAAGCAGTAGGTCTTGCCGTCAATGACCGCGTTGACCGAACAGTCCGTATTGATGTCTTTGCCGAGAGCGAGACCTTCTGTGCACATGTTGTTGAACTCGCCGGTCGCAGCCAGAGCCGCGCTGGCCAGACCAAGCAATAGAGCGCCTGCAAAGGCAGACGTGATGTAACCTCTACTCATAATCGTCACTCCTATAGGGGCTTGGGGGACTTGCCCCGCTTTTTTCCCTTAGCACTTCAGAGCGGCCGTTTTATGTGACCTTAGTCACTTAGCTGTGATGCGCACAAACGGCAGCTTTCCGCGCCTGCCTTCGTCTTCCTGGCGGCGCCGAGCTGCTTAAGCTACATCACCGGCGAGCACTGAGGGTCAGAAGACAGCCGAAAAACACCGGACTGGGTTGGCTGTGCTGGAAGGCTGCTGCGAACCTGTCTCGGCAGCGCAAATTCCCTGTTATCTGGGAAATTACAGGGAATTTCCAGTCGAAGCACCCCTCCCCGCTGCACGAACCCATTGAAACGCGGAACTTTTCTGAGTGGATTCCCTGCGATTGGAACAGGGAATTCTTTATCGCAAACAGGGTGCCCCCGAGATTCGCTGTTAGCGCAGTCAATTTCTGCTGGTTCTGCGCCTGACTAAAGGCCCATCTTGACCAAAACCCGCTTTTTCAGTCATTCATCCGCCTGTTAGCGAGATAGAGGCGCGCGATGTTGCAATGGTTTCAGCGATTATTGCCGCGCCGGAATGTCTTCTTCCCCGCCTTTGAGCGCCACGCCGCCGTCATGGTCAAAACGGCGTTGGCCTTGCGCGAAATGGTCAACGGAGGCGACGATCTCAAGCTCCGCTTCCAAGAGATTATGGCGCTCGAGCACGAAGCTGACGGCATCGCCCGCGAAGTCCTTCTCGGGCTCCGCACGACGTTCATAACGCCGTTCGACCGGGCCGACATTCAGAGCCTGATCACCTCGATGGATGATTCCGTCGACGAGTGTAAGGCAACGGCGAAAGGCATCATGCTGTTCGAGATTACAAAGTTCGAACCGGACATGCGCGCGATGGCGGACGCGATCGTCGAATGTTCCGAACTCACCCAACGCGCGGTCGCGAAGCTATCCGACGTCGCACGCAACGCCGCCGAGCTCAACGAGATCTGCCTGCAGATCACGCGTATCGAAGGGGACGCCGACGACTCTTACGACCGCGGGCTGGAGCTGCTCTACCAAAAGGTCAAAGGTGGGAATGCGCTCGAGTTCATTCGTGGCAGCGAGATCTACAAACATCTGGAGGATACTGTGGACAGCCTTGATGACATTGCCGACGAGATTCAAGGCATCGTGATCGAGCACGCCTGAACGCGACTTTGAACGCGAACCGGGGGGGCCTTTTCGCGATGGCAAATTCGTTCGTGCTGCTTGCCGCCCTCATCGCGGTCGCTCTCATTTTCGATTTTCTCAACGGTCTGCACGACGCCGCCAATTCGATTGCGACAGTGGTTTCGACGCGGGTGCTGTCGCCCACTGTCGCCGTGGCCTGGGCGGCGTTCTTCAATTTTATCGCCTTTCTGTTCTTCGGGCTGCATGTGGCGCAGACCGTCGGCACCGGCATCATCTCTCCGGACATCGTCGACGGCCAGGTTATCTTCGGTGCGCTGATGGGCGCCATCGTGTGGAACCTTCTGACCTGGTGGGGGGCGATCCCCTCGTCGAGCTCGCACGCCCTGATTGGCGGGCTGATCGGGGCGGGCGCCGCCAAGGCCGGGTTCAGCGCGGTGGTCTGGTGGGGCACGCTAAAGACGGTGGCGGCCATCGTCTGGTCGCCGCTGCTTGGCTTCGCGCTGGCGCTGTTGTTGTGGCTGGCGCTGGCGTGGCTCTTGATGCGGAGCACACCCTTTGCCGTCGACAAGAAGTTCCGGGTGCTCCAGCTCGGGTCCGCCGCTCTCTATTCCATCGGCCATGGCGCCAACGATGCGCAGAAGACCATGGGGATCATCGCCAGCCTCCTCTTCGCCAAAGGTCTGCTCGGGTCCGCTTTTTACGTTCCGTTGTGGGTGGTGCTATCCTGCCAGGTGGCGATGGCGCTAGGCACGCTCGTCGGCGGCTGGCGCATCGTCAAGACCATGGGATCGAGGATTACGCGGCTGAAGCCGGTGCAAGGGTTCTGCGCCGAGACGGCGGGTGCGGTGACCCTCTATTTAGCGACGTCGTTCGGCGTTCCGGTGTCGACGACCCATACGATCACCGGCGCCATCATGGGCGTCGGCACGGCGCGGCGCGTGTCCGCTGTCCGCTGGGGCATTGCCGGAGGCATCATCATCGCCTGGGTGATCACGCTGCCCGCCGCGGCGCTGATCGGCGCGCTGTTCTACAAGTGCGTGACCCTATTTACTGCGGCCGCTTAACGCCTTCTAAAGGCCGCCTTATTCCTCGACCTCGTTATATCTCGGCGGGGCTTTTTTTACGATCTTCGCGCCAGCTTTGAAGACGCCGTGGCATTCCCACGCCGGCAAGAAGTCTAGCGCGTGTGCCGAGATCGAGGTCCATCACCAATCAGCATCCAAAGGACAAACGGGAATGCCACGACACACATTCCCACCGCAAGAATTAGAAGAATGCCCGCTACCGAATAAATCATACCTTTGTCCCGGTACGCGGTAGTCCCTCTGAGCGTGCGGACTTCTTGCTGTCAAGTCCAGTACCCCAGAATTGTTCGTTTGGTGCCCATGTAACGTCCGCTAGTGGCACTAAGCGCAGTCGCCGAGGTCAGCTTCTGACCCTAAGCAGACTTAATGTCATCATCTGAGGTGGTTGGGTTTTGACAAAATTACCCGCCTGCGTGCTTGGCAGGGATCTCTCTCTGGAACATCGCCTTCCATGTCTCGTAAGGCATGCCGTAGATGATCTCTCTCGCATCTTCTTTGCTGAGCGCCACGCCCTTGGCAGCCGCAGCCTCCTGGTACCAATTGGAGAGGCAGTTCCGGCAGAAGCCGGCAAGGTCCATCAGCTCTATATTTTGTACGTCGCTGCGCGCCCGCAAATGCTCTACGAGCCGGCGGAAGGCCGCTGCCTCGAGCTCCGTGCGGGTCGCCTCATCCATTGCGTTCCTATTCGGGAATAGCGGCATTGGGTGACGCTGAAGCTATTCTCGCTTTTCTATCGTGACGCAAGAGCATTTTTACCGGACGGATTCGGGCCTATACTAAGTAGGTGATTAGAGAAGATAGCCCCCCAAATCAGCCAGAGACTTTTGAGGAGGCTTTGGCGTGGGCGAAAAGACGCGAGGCAGAAACCGGTGAAATACCAAAGATCGTCTCAAACCCCATCAAGGGGCTCACTTTTGACCTTGAAAATTCCACTCTCACAAGATCAGTGTGGGATGAGGATGACAACCTTATTGAAATGAACTATTGCGCAGTCACGGGAGACGTCCTCAAGAAAAACGTGACGAAGCCTGTGCGATAGGTGCGGGCACTCCGGGATCACTCGTTCGACAGAGCAAGAAAATTATTCAGCTCTGGAGCCTGCGTTCGGAAAAAATAGCTGCTGCCCATCGATTTTGTAACCGGCTATGGCAGCCTGCCCTTCTGGACTGACGAGCCAATCGATGAACGCCTGACCCTCTTTCGCCTTCACATTCGGGTGCTTCGCGGGATTGACCAGGATGACGCCATATTGGTTGAATAGCTTGTCGTCGCCTTCGACCAAAATCTTGAAGCCGTTTTTATTGGCAAAGGCTAGCCAAGTGCCCCGATCGGTCAGTGCGTAGGCCTGCTTGCCGACCGCCGTGTTTAGTGTCGCGCCCATGCCGGAGCCGGTTTCCAGGTACCAACTGCCGCTTGAAGCCTTTGGGTCGACGCCGGCGGCCTCCCAAAGTTTGAGCTCGGCCTTATGGGTGCCAGAATCATCCGCCCGGGAGGCAAAGGGGGCTCGTACCTCAGCGATCCTCTTCAGGGCGTCCGACGCTTGCTTCAGGCCCGCGATTTTGGCGGGGTCGTCGGCCGGACCCACAATGACAAAATCATTATACATGACGGGGCAACGCTTCACGCCCCAACCGTCGGCCACGAACTTTTCTTCATCTGGCCGAGAATGGACGAAGACTACGTCGCCATCGCCATTCTCGGCGTTCTTTAAAGCCTGGCCGGTGCCGACCGCGACCACGCGAACCTCGATGCCGGTTTTCTTGGTGAAGAGCGGTAGAATATACTCGAACAGCCCTGAATTCTGCGTGGAGGTGGTCGACTGAACGATGATAAAATCGTCAGCTGCTCGCGAGAAGGGAACCGCCAAGGCGAACGTCGCGAAGGCTGCGAGAGTCGAGTCTTAGAACATCTCGTCTCCCGAAAAAAGCAGGCATGAACGAGCTTCCTGTGGTCACAATACCAACCCACCGGCCAAGAAGGCACGCGCCGCATCGCTTTCGGGCTGCTCGAAAAAGAGCGACGCGGGCTGATGCTCTATAAGCCGCCCATGATGTAAAAAAGTTACGTCTTGCGCGAGCCTTCGCGCCTGCCCCACGTCATGGGTCACGACTATCACCTTGATGCCACGGCTCTTCGCATCGATGAGCAGCCGTTCGATAGCCAGCGTTGAGGCAGGGTCAAGGTTCGCAGTCGGTTCGTCGAGAAACAGGATTTCGGGATCGAGGCTAAGAGCCCGAGCAAGACAGAGCCGCTGCTGCTCGCCGCCCGAAAGCACTCGCGCGGGTGTGAATGCCTTCTTCTCCAACCCCGCAAGCCGCAAAGCCTCGAATGCGCGGGCGCTACGCTCACCGTGCCCAACGCCGCGTAATCCGAGCGCGTGGGTGATATTGGCGGCCGCGGTGCGCCGGAGCAGCACCGGTTTTTGGAAGACCATGGCCTGACGCCGCCTGATTTGCGCGTCCGCCGATTTGCCGGCCCAGAGGATGGCACCGTCGGTCGGCGAGATGAGTCCATGCATGAGCCTGAGCAGCAGGCTCTTGCCCGCGCCGTTTGGCCCCATGATGACGCTGATGCCCGGGTTCTCGAGCTTGAGATCGACACCATCGATTAAACGCCGTCCACCTGTCTCAAACGAGAGTCCACGCAGCTCCAGCGGCAGGAGCTGCCCGAAGAAGAGCGTGAGGGCCTCCCGTGTCGGAAGGGATCTCGGCTTCTCAAGCATACGCAAAATGGGAGGCGAGCCTCCTGATCCCCATTAGCAACATGTTGATGGCAAGTGTAATGGCAAGGAGGACCATGCCCAAGGCAAGTGCAAGAGCTATGTTGCCTTTGGATGTTTCCAGTGCGATCGCTGTGGTCATGGTGCGTGTCACATGGTCGATATTGCCGCCGACGATCATGATCGCGCCGACCTCGGCGATGGCGCGCCCAAAGCCTGCGAGGACGACCGTGATCAACCGGTAACGGCCATCCCAGAGAAGCGTCGCGACGATGGACAACGATGACGCGCCGAGCGAGCGGAGCTGTTCGTGATATTCCTCGAGCAGATCTTCACAAGTCTGGCGCGTAAGGGCAGCAATGATTGGGGTCACCAAAATGACTTGCGCAACGATCATGGCTTGGGACGTGTAGAGTAGCTGGAGCACTCCGAACGGCCCACTATTGGAGAGGAGCAGGTAGACCAGGAGGCCTGCCACAACAGGCGGGAGTCCCATTAGCGCATTCAGGAGCGCGGCCAACGCACCCCGTCCAGGGAAGCGATATACTGCGAGCACGCCGCCGACCGCGAAGCCGATGATCGTGGCGATTGCTACCGCGGTCAACGTCACCTTGAGTGACAACCCAACGATCTCAATAAGCTGCGGATCGAGCGTAGCGATCTGCCGTAGAGCGACGCGAAATGCTTCAGAAAGATCAAACATTCGGGAACCCTTACAACAGCCTGGAGAAGACAGGTAGCGCTGAGATTAGGACCTGCAACCCCGGAAATGAAGGCGGCGGTGAGGCTTACTTGCCGGTTGCAGCCAAGCGCTGTAAGGATTCGAAGCGTAGCCGTTGGCGGGTCTGCCTCTTTAGGTCGCGACGGAGTGGAGGAGAGGTAGAGGAGAGTGGGGCAGAAAGCCGCAACCAACGGTGGTCCAGACCGACCGGCCTATAATTTAGGGTCACGGAAACGGGCTCGGGCTTTCCCTAAGGGCCGCCAACTCGAAGATGCGGCGCTTCGGGAGGTGCGGGAGTTGCTGGGCTCCCTACCCCGTCGGCCCGATCTCCTGATCGAGTTCCTGCATCTGATCCAGGACCGCTATCACTACCTTTCGGCGCGGCACTTGCGCGCGCTTTGCGAGGAAATGCGCCTTCCGCAGGCGGCTGTTTATGAGGTCGCGACTTTCTATTCCCATTTCGACGTCGTGAAGGAGGACGAGACACCGCCTCCGCCCACAACCATCCGCGTCTGCGACTCCATCACCTGCGCGCTCAAAGGAGCGGAAGTGCTGTTGCGTGCGCTCGAGTTGCGCGCGAACCCCTCGGCAGTCCGCGTCCTGCGAGCGCCCTGCATGGGCCGCTGTGACACCGCGCCGGTGTGCGAAATCGGTCATCTGCATGTCGATCACGCTACGGTCGATTCCGTGGAGTCAGTAGTCGAGAGTGGCGAGCGGGAGCCGAAGATCCCCGCTTACCAGACTCTGGCCGAGTACCTCGCAGAGGGCGGATATTCCGTGCTCGAGAATTGCCGGTCAGGCAAGCGGAGCGTCGACTCCATCATCAGTGAGCTTTCAGATGCAGCTCTTAGGGGATTGGGCGGCGCCGGTTTCCCCACTGGGCGCAAATGGCAGATCGTGCGGTCCTATTCCGGGCCAAGATTGATGACGATCAACGGCGACGAGGGCGAGCCTGGCACCTTCAAGGACCGTTTCTATCTCGAACGCGAGCCTCACAGCATGTTCGAAGGTGCACTGGTCGCGGCGTGGGCGGTCGAAGCCGAACGGATTTATCTCTATATGCGAGACGAGTACCCGGCCGTGCTTCACATCTTGGCGCATGAGATCGCGGCCCTGGAAGGCGCGGGCCTGATCGAGCCCGGCCAGATTGAACTCCGCCGCGGTGCCGGTGCCTATATCTGCGGCGAAGAGTTGGCGATGATCGAGTTGATCGAAGGTAAGCGGGGCTATCCACGCAACCGGCCGCCTTATATCGCCGAGGTCGGGCTGTTCGGTCGCCCCACCCTCAACCAGAATGTCGAGACCCTCCATTGGGTCCCCAAAATTCTGGCGAAGGGCGCCAAATGGTTTGCCGACCAGGGCGTCAACGGCAGCAAGGGCTTGCGCTCGTGGTCAGTGTCGGGGCGCGTGAAGAAACCTGGCGTTATCCTGGCTCCGGCGGGTATTACGGCGCGGGAGTTGATCGATCGCGCCGGTGGCATGGAGGATGGGCAGACGTTCAAGGCCTATCTGCCCGGCGGGGCTTCGGGCGGTATCCTGCCGGCAAGTCTCGCGGACCTGCCCCTGGATTTCGGAACTCTTGATAAATATGGCTCGTTTGTTGGCAGCCATGCCATCGTCATCTTCTCGCACCGCGACAACATCCGCGCGGTAGTTCTTAATCTGTTGCGGTTCTTCAAGGACGAATCTTGCGGTCAATGCACGCCTTGCAGGGTGGGCTGCGATAAGGCCGTTGCCCTGCTCGAGAGAGATGAGTGGGATACGGGGCTTCTCGACGAGCTTGCTCAAGCCATGCGCGACGCGTCGATTTGCGGACTTGGCCAAGCAGCCCCGAATGCTTTCATTACCGCCATGGAGCATTTCTCCCCTGAGCCCGCCCGGACCGATGGTGCCGGCCCGCGGGATGGGTGCTAGCTAACTGGGTCGTCGATGAATAGCGAAGCGATGAGGCCATGACAGACCAAATGCTCTTCACCCTCGATGGCAATGTCGTTTCCGCGCGACCTGGAGAGACGATTTGGCAGGTCGCCAAACGCGAAGGCATCGACATCCCACATCTTTGCTGGCTGCCCGAGCCCGGTTATCGCGCCGACGGCAATTGCCGCGCCTGTATGGTCGAGGTAGAAGGCGAGCGCGTGCTCGCTGCTTCCTGTATCCGCAAACCGACGCCGAATATGGTGGTGAAGACGGCCGCAGACCGTGCCGTGAAGGCCCGACGCATGGTCATGGAGCTGCTGCTTGCGGACCAGCCACCACGCGAAGATTTGCCCGACCGTGTCTCTCCCTTCTGGCATTGGGCCGAGGTCGAAAGGATCGAGACCTCTCGCTTTCCCGCCCACGGCATTATCAAACCCGACGTCTCCCACCCCGCCATGGCAGTTAATCTCGACGCCTGTATCGACTGCGGCCTTTGTGTCCGCGCGTGCCGCGAGGTTCAGGTCAATGATGTGATCGGCATGGCCTTCCGCAACATCGGCGCGAAGCCGGTGTTCGACTTCGACGACCCCATGGGCCTCTCCACTTGCGTCGCTTGTGGAGAATGCGTCCAGGCCTGCCCGACCGGGGCCCTGATGCCGAAATCGATCGTGGATCCGATCACTCAGCACGGCAGCCGGGCGGTCGACCGCGAGGTCCACTCAGTTTGCCCTTATTGCGGCGTTGGCTGCCAGATCAGCTATCAGATCAAGGACAACACGATCGCCTTCGTGCAGGGCCGAAACGGTTACTCCAATGAAAAGCGTCTATGCGTCAAAGGCCGCTTCGGCTTCGACTATGTGACCAATCCGCAGCGACTGATGAAGCCGCTAATCCGGAATCCGGGCCTCCCGAAGCGGCTGGATGTCGATCCCTCCAACCCATTTACCCATTTCCGCGAGGCAAGTTGGGACGAAGCGCTCGATTTTGCCGCAAGCGGACTAGCCCGCGTGGCCGAGCAGCACGGCAATGAGACGATTGCCGGATTTGGCTCGGCGAAATGCTCGAACGAAGAAGCTTATCTCTTCCAGAAGCTTATCCGCACCCGCTTCCACAACAACAATATCGATCACTGTACGCGGCTTTGCCATGCCTCTTCGGTTGCAGCGTTGATCGAGGGCATCGGTTCCGGCGCGGTGACCGCGACCTTTAATGAGGTTGAGCACGCCGACGTCATAATGATCATTGGCGCCAACCCGACGGAGAACCACCCTGTTGCGGCGACATTTTTCAAGCAGGCGGCGAAACGCGGCGCCACTCTAATCGTCATAGATCCACGCGGCACCGCACTGCGCGAGTACGCCACCCATATGTTGCAATTCAAGCCCGCCAGCGATGTGGCGCTCCTTAACGCCATCATGCATGTGATCGTGGAAGAAAAGCTCTACGACCTTCAGTACTTGCAGGCCCATACGGAAAACTTCGAGAGCCTGAAGGAACATCTGACCAGCTACAGCCCCGAGTTGGTGGCTGAAATCTGCGGCATCGACGCCAAGACCATCCGCACGGTCGCGCGTCGTTTCGGCCGCGCCGAACATGCGATGATCTTCTGGGGCATGGGCATCTCGCAGCATGTGCACGGCACCGACAATGCACGCTGCCTGATCGCGCTTGCGCTGATGTGCGGACAGGTAGGAAGGCCGGGTACCGGCCTGCATCCCCTGCGTGGCCAGAACAACGTGCAGGGCGCTTCGGATGCTGGCCTGATCCCGATGTTCTATCCAGACTATGCCGACGTTAAGAGCCAAGAGGTCCACAAGAAATTTGAGGAGCTCTGGCAAACACCATTGTCGACCAAGCCTGGTCTGACCGTGGTTGAGATCATAAATGCCGCGAACGCCGGCGAGATCAGAGGCATGTACATTCAGGGGGAGAACCCGGCCATGTCAGATCCCGATGCCGACCACGCGCGGGCTGGCATCGCCAAACTGGAGCATCTCGTGGTGCAGGACATCTTCCTCACCGAGACGGCGATGCTCGCTGACGTCGTGCTGCCGTCCTCAGCATGGCCCGAGAAGTTTGGCACCGTCACTAATACTAACCGGCAGGTCCAGATGGGTCGCAAGGCGCTCAACCTACCGGGGGATACGCGCGAGGATCTGTGGATCATCGTCGAGATTGCCAAACGCCTCGGCCTGCCCTGGACCTACACCCATCCATCACAAGTGTACGCCGAGATGATGCTTGCCATGCCCTCGCTCGACAACATCAACTGGGAGCGGTTGGAACGAGAGTCCTCGGTGATCTACCCTTGTTCGGGGCCGGATCAACCAGGAGAGGCGGTAGTGTTCGGGGACGGATTCCCGACCGAGTCCGGCCGGGCGATGCTCGTGCCGGCCAACGTGCTGCCTCCCGCGGAGGTTCCCGACCGGGAATATCCTTTGGTTCTGATGACCGGGCGTCAGCTCGAGCATTGGCACACTGGGGCCATGACTCGCCGCGCCGAGGTGCTGGATTTGCTCGAGCCCGGACCTACCGCGAGCCTCAACCCGATCACGCTCGCACGTTACGGCGTCGCGCCGGGACAAATCGTAAAAGTGACCACGCGGCGGGGAACTATCGAACTTACCGCCCGTGCCGACCGGGCGATCCAGGATGGTACCATCTTCATTCCGTTTGCATATGTCGAGGCGGCCGCTAACGTACTCACCAATCCGCAGCTCGATCCGATCGCGAAGATCCCCGAATACAAATATTGCGCCGTGAAGATCGAGCCAGGTCACGGTAAAGAGCGACCCGTGACAGAGTTTAGTCGGAACGTGACCGCTTCTGGTCTGTAGCCTAGACGCCAAAAGATGGAATTGCCTGAGGTCGTTGTCGGCGTATTGCTTGCCGGCGGCAGATCGAGCCGCATGGGCGGCGGCGACAAATGCCTATTGCCGCTTGCTGGCCGGCCGATTCTCGCTCGTATCATCGATCGCCTGAGCCCCCAAGTCTCGGACCTCATCATCAATGCAAATGGTGATCTCGCTCGGTTCTCGACATTTGGCCTGCCAGTCATTCCGGACCGCCTCGGCGGCCATGCCGGACCTTTGGCAGGTGTTCATGCGGGAATCGCATGGGCACGTGCCAAGTGGCCGGAGAGTTGCTTCGTGATCACTGCAGCAACTGACACCCCCTTCTTCCCCAGCGATCTGGTTAGCCGATTTTGCTCGGCAATTAAGGATAGTGAGCCCCGGCTTTTGGTAGCTCGGTCGGAGGAAGGCGTGCATCAAGTCTTCGGCCTATGGCCTGTCACGCTTGCTTCGGCTCTTGAAGACTCTATTGCAAGCGGCATGCGGAAAGTCGGAGATTGGGTAAAGGCGCACGGCGCGGAGGAAGTGGAGTTTCCGCACGAGAAAGTTGGCGAGCGATTTTTAGATCCGTTCTTCAACATCAATCGGCCAGAGGATTTGGCGGAGGCTGAGGTGCTGTTGCAAAGGAGCGCCTCATGACCACGCCGATGTTCGGCATTACTGGCTGGAAGAATTCCGGCAAGACGACGCTCGCGGCGCGATTGATTGCCGAGCTTTGCAAACGGGGATATGTGGTCTCCGCGATCAAGCATGCGCATGAGCGGTTTGACATCGATCAGCCCGGTCGCAATTCTTACACCTTGCGCGAAGCGGGGGCGCGGCGGGTGATTTTGTCCTCGCCCAAGCGTTGGGCACTCATGCACGAGCTTCGTGGTGAGCCGGAAATGCAGTTCACCCAAATCGTGTCCGAGGCCGGGCCTTGCGACGTCGTTATAATAGAGGGCTACAAGCGGGAGCCCTTTCCTAAGATCGAGATACGCCGGGACTCGGGCGTATCGCGGCAGCCGCTCGCGGGGAGCTCACCGCAGGTCGTGGCCATCGCCTCCGACCGTCCGGGCGAAGAAGCGGACGCGCTCCCCAAGTTCCATCTCGATGATGTAAAAGGCATGGCCGACTTCATCGTCGGTTATCTGGGGCTTGCGTCGCCATGAGCATCAAGCTCGCCAATGATTGCTTCTTCCATGATAAAGACCGGCTACCGCATAGCGAAGCGCTCGCCATCCTAAAGTCTCGGGTTGGGCCGGTCGTCAACACCGAAGACGTGCCGCTGAATAGGGCTGCCAGTCGCTATCTCGCCGCACCCGTCATAGCTCCGCGGCCCATTCCGGCTCACGACAATTCCGCCGTAGACGGATATGCTTTCTCGCATGCGGCGTATGATCGGCAGGCCGGGGCACGATTTAGGGTCGTTGGTGAGGCCGCCGCCGGGCATCCGCTTCCGACTCTTCCGCCCGCAAATGGCGCTGTGCGCATTTTCACTGGCGCCGTAATGCCGATTGGATTCGACACTGTAGCCATGCAGGAGGATGTGCCGGTCGATACGATGGGCGAAGAACGCTGGGCCCTGATACCTCCAGGTCTGAAGCAGGGCGCCAATCGCCGGCTTGCCGGAGAGGATTCCAAGGCGGGTGCCGTGTTGGTCGAGGAGAGCACAAGACTGCGGCCGCAAGATGTGGCAAGCGCTGCAGCCTGCGGCCTCGACCGGCTAAGCTGCTACGCCCCGCTCAAGGTGGCCCTCCTTTCGACCGGCGATGAAATCCTGCGTGCGGGTGCCGAGTTCGTCCCAGGCAAGGTATTCGACGCGAATGTACCGATGCTGGAGGGTCTGGTTGAGAGTGCTGGCGCGCAGCCAATAGACCTCGGCATCCTCCCGGACAAAGCCGAGCTGGTGGGAGAAGCGCTCAGAGATGCCGCCAGTCGCTACAATGTGCTGGTGATCTCAGGAGGCGCAAGCCAGGGCGCCGAAGATCACGTGGTCAGGGCGATCGACGCCTTGGGGAAGCGTCATCTTTGGCAAATCGCCATCAAACCCGGACGCCCAATGAGCTTTGGCCAGATCGGCCAATGCGTGGTTCTCGGCCTCCCGGGAAATCCGGTGGCGGTCTTCGTCTGCTTTCTCCTCTATGTGAGACCAGTGCTTGCGAGTCTCGCCGGCGGCGCATGGCCTGAGGCCGCGCGTTATCCCCTGCCCGCAGCCTTCGCCCAAACCAAGAAGCCGGGGCGGCGCGAATTTTGGCGGGCAAAGCTCACGCAGAGAGATGGGCGGCTCTCGGTCGCCAAATTCGCTCGTGACGGATCGGGATTGATCTCTTCCTTGCGGGATGCCGACGGCTTGGTCGAAGTGGCCGAGGATGTGAGGGAAGTGAGAGAGGGCGACATGGTCGATTTCATCCCCTTCACGGAGTTTGGTCTGCAGCCGACCTGACGCTTCAGGCGACGTGGCTGGTCAACGCGCCCTCGACTCGATGGGGATGAGTGAAGACTTCAAAGCCGTCCTTACGGGCAATTGCCACGAGAGTCATGTCGGCAGCCTCTGCCATGCGGACCGCCAAGGCGGTGGGGGCTGAGACCGCGACGATCATCGGCGCTCCGATAGCCGCCGATTTCTGCACCATCTCAACCGACACGCGGCTAGTGAGCACGACAATGCCCTGTTGCGCCGTGGCGTTCTCGCGTGCAAGCGCGCCCGCGAGCTTGTCGAGCGCATTGTGGCGACCGACGTCCTCCCGTACGGCAACGAGGCCGCGCGATGGATCCCAAAAACCTGCAGCGTGCACCGCACGAGTCTCCTGGTTCAGCACCTGCAGCGGAAAAAGCGAGTCGATCGCCGTCATGATCTGGTCCGGCGTAAAGACGAGCCCTTCATGCACTTTGGGCGGCAGCCTCATCGCCTCGACCAAGCTCTCAATGCCGCAAAGTCCGCAGCCTGTAGGGCCGGCCATCTTGCGGCGGCGTCCCAGAAATTCTGCGGCGTGTTGCGTCTTTAGCCAGATGCGGAGTTCAGTGCCGATATCCTCCTCGATGATTTCCACGCTATCGATAGCATCAAGCGACGAGATCACACCCTCTGTAAGGCTAAAGCCGACAGCAAAGTCCTCAAGATCCTGGGGCGTTGCCATCATCACCGCGTAGGATGCGGTGTTGAACGTGAAGGCAATAGCCGTCTCTTCTGGAATGGCGCGTTCGCCCCGGGCGTCGCCGGTGGCGCGATAAATAGATCGGGAGACGCGAACTAGGGGCCGAGGCATGATCTTTCTGTGCCGAAGGAGGCTGGAAAACGGGGTCGAGTTCCTGCGCGACCGTTTCTCTCGTTGGACCGGCCTTGCATATTGCGGATACTCTATCTCACTACATCTCCAAATGCGAACATGGCGCGGATTCGAAGAACATCCGCTCCTGGCACCGAGCGACGAATGCCCTCATACGCATCGCATTTAGATATTCTGGCATGGCGCAAAGGGGAGCGCCGGCGGCTGATTGAGGAGCGGCTCGCGATCAGCGCCGAAGTACGACGCCGGTACTCGGCGGAGATTGCCGCGCACCTTTCCAAATTCGTCAGCGCGCTCTCGGGCCGCACGGTAAGTGCCTACTGGCCATTTCGAGGAGAGCCTGATCTCCGACCCTGAATTCAAGGTCTTACCGACCTCGGCGCCCGCTTCGCGCTTCCCGTCGTCGAAGCCCACCACAAGGCCGATTGGGTAAAAGGATTTTTCCGGCAAGATGGTGAGTTTATTTTCGCTCGCCTGAAAATCGCCTGAGATTCGCCGCGCTCCCGATTTCTGCTATCCATCGGCTTACCGACGTTTTCGCGCGAATGTAGGGGGAAAGGCGCACTGAGGGGAGGCCTCGACCAACTGGCCAGGCTTCCCCATTTCTCCGTGAAACAGACGATTTCAAGCCGCGGGACTGACGTTGGCCCACGCTAGGATCAGACAATCCAACCGAGCTGTCGTGCCGTGTCGACAGCGGCCTGGAGTGCCTGAGTGCGAAACTTGAAAATTTCGGGCGTCGTGACGCTTAGAGCGATCCAGCTGTGCGCCAGTTCAAGATGCGGGGGGTCCGTTGATTTTCGATATGTGATCGTGTCGGCCGTCGCTGGTCGCATGACGGTAATCTGCCCTTCCGCAATTTCTACGTGGAGGTCGGGGGCGTTCATGGCTTTTCATTCCGGTGGTTGGACCGAAACTCAGCGCTACAATACAGCGAGACCCCTCAGTGAGGCACCAAATCTCGCAGAAGAGGATGTGTCACTAACGAGGCAAAGAGGAATTCGGCCTCGGGATGATCGTCCTCCCGTAGCTTTTTCAGGAGGCGCCGGAACATGGCTCCATCCTTTGCCCTGAGTTCTTCGATAATCGTACCGAGGAACATATCGCCTTCATCGCCCATGTGCCCACCTGGGAAGAAACACGAGGATCGTCAACTAAACTACCAGGCGTGGTATTTTGTTCCGCGGCTCGAGGTCGGATTCTCAAATCCAGCTATAAGATCGGATTCTCTAAAAGATCGGATCCAGCGCTACAAGAGAAGACCGGTTCGCGGGGGCTGGCCTTTTTGGCTCCCCGTCGAGCGGGAACCCTCATCCCCTGGTCACGTTAGCCCTTCAGAGTGTCGGGTGAGCGCGTGTCAGCTCCCCGTCTCAAGTTCCCGGCTCAGTATGAGTCCCGAAAACTCGGTGTCCAGGGCCCATCGGGCGTCTTTCATACGCGTTACCAACGCGCTTAGCGTTGAAGGCGCGGGGGCAACAGTTCCCATACCCCTAGATAAAAGTCGCTTGGCTTTAGCGCGACTTGATGCGTGCTTCGATAAGAACAGTCGGGCGGTTGAGACCAATCCGTTTGTCGCGCCAAAACGACAGCCCTGACGAAGGTTATTAAGGCATGAATCCCTTTTTGGGCCTCATCACGCTTTTGTTGCCCGAATTGGCGTGTCGTTTACATCGCTGCTATCAACTCGTCGAGCAGGGCGAGCGTAGCCGGATGACCCCGTACGTCGTTGACATTTACGAGCGTGGAGCTGCCGCAAAGTGGCCGCGAAGCACCTATCGCGAGGTCGCGCGCCCGACCGTAGTCGTTTGTAATCTGGTAAGCCGCCGCAATCATAGCGCCCAGGCCGCAGCGCCTTACTGCTCTGCTGTCCGTGGGACATACCGAAACGCCATTACCGTCTCTGGCAAGCTCACCACGGCACCAGTGCCGCTCATCTTCGATAAGAGTTCGAGCCTTTTCGAGAATCTGAACCTTGAGTGGTTTCGACATGATAACTCCTCCACCTCAAATTCAATGCGTGACGCTACTTCCTCAAGGTGGCGAGATCTGACGAACAGCTTCATCAAGAATATGTTGCCGATCCGACAAAAACGGACACCATCGAAAGAGCGTTCGCACCGCGGCCTATCTGGGCTCGATGTTCGGGTTACCTTCCGGCGTTTCTGGCGGACCAATCATGTCCTTGTCGCTCCCAGCCTCGGGATTGGGAACTGTCGTTTGGATAGCCGCGTCGCCGGTGGGCGGGGGTTTGATCATACCTTTATCTGGGGCGGATTCACTCCCGCTAGGGTTTGTTGTGGGACCCGCTGCCTCAGTAACGGCCGGGCTCGCCATCACGAGCAAGAGAAGAACCAACAAGGCTACAGTCGAAGTAAGCAGCGGTGCTAATTGCTTGTTCTTAGCGAACCTTGAGGCGCTTGCACCGGCGGACGACATGCAAATCTCCACTCGACCTAAGTGCTGGAGGCAGAACCCGGCTCCTTATCAATCGTTCCGTTTGAGATCGCAGGTACCGATTTTTCTAGCCTCTAGAAGGTGTTGATAGGCCCCTGGATGATCGAGCATCTTAAAGGGCCCACTCTCTCCACTTATTCATAGCGAATGGTGGAACCTCCATGATCTAAGTAGCTGGCGTCTTCATTACCGTTGGGCGATGGATTTTTTGCCAGCTAATGGACCCAAAGCAAATCTTTCTGGCTCTGCTTTGGTGCGAGGGGCGTGCGCAACGCTTGCGAGCGAGGGTGACAATTGCGACTGAGCAACTTCGCCCCATGCTTTAGCGCAGATCGGAAGGTAGCGTTTTCGAGTTGCTGTGACTCGCGCTGGCCGTCTGTCCGTGCGGCACGATGAGATTGCCAATTTGGACTTGCACGGCCTCATTCTTACGCCTTGGAGGATGCGATCGGCGCGATGTGATAGCAGCGCAGCAGCTGGCCCGATGCAAACATCAGCAAGTTAGTCAGCGCCGTCGGACTCTTTGCGAAACAGTTTGAATGAATGTCTCCTAAGGAAGTCGATCGTTGGCCGACCCAGGAGCGCGAGCGCCAGTAGCTTAGTCAGTAATGGCGTTGTGCCAAGGACGGCAGTCAACGCTGTTTTGACACTGGGGCTTAGGTCAGCGGCCACCACAAGAGGAATGATCAGCCACGCGGCGTAGCCACCGGCTATCAGAACCGCTCCGAAGGCCAAACGCCATCGGAACGTGTCGGTCATTCGGGGCGTCCTAGCTATGTTCGTATCTCTCTCCAAAGTTGGAGCTCCCTCCGGGGAACGTCTTTAGTCAAATTTCGCGGCGACCATGGAACTTGGTATGAAACTCCTCCCGCCGCCCGCCTTTATGGGAAGCGTGGGTCGCCTCAGGCGTTCCGCGCGGCGAAGTTTCAACCTCCTGCCACCCGAAACCGGCAAGCCGGATTTCGGCAGGCCACATCGCTAAGACCTGGCGTGGTCTCTGCAACGCTAACGGTCGAGCTTATCGGGCGCGGCCAGTAGCTTATCGGGAGTGGCAGGGGGCTGCGATGGAGCCCGGCCAGGGTCCTGCCGGCGGCACGGTAGAGCTCGCCGGGCTTCGCGGTCCCTCCCCCTAAGCGATTTGCTGCGGGCAGTCTGTCGACGACGTTCTTACCGCGGCGTCGTAGGCGATCGCCTATTGTGTTGGGCCGAGAGGTCGCATCGGGCAGCTTCAGAATATCCATCCTCATCGAGGTTTGGCTCGTCGAACCCAATCGCATCTAGGGCGTTCAGCAGGTTTCGGCGCCATCGATCTCAGCGGCCAACCTCATCCAGGACTCCGCCAGAGAGCCAAAGTGCTCTTTGTCCTCCGGCATCTCGGCTGTGCTCGCAAGATAGGCGTAAAGCTGCGCTTGCTCGCGGCATTCTCTGGGATTATTGGGTATCGTCACCACGTTCCGCTCCGCTCGCAACCGGGAAAGCGGTGCCCGCCATGCGGTTCCCCAAACCCTCGGGCGCAAGCCGCTTATTGGAACAGAGCGCCCTCGCCAACGTTTTGCAATTGAGGGGCAACCTCGAGGGAGATTGCCATGATCAGAATTGCGGACACCTTTCCAGTAAGGACGCGTTTGCCGTTGGCAGCTTGGGTAGGCGCTGGGATTGCCACTCTGCTCTCAATGGTGTCTTCGCTCGTGCAGTTCACCATTTCAGGCGGGGCCACCGTCATCGCTGAGCAAGCTCACTATGCAAGTGTAACCGAACTGCTCGGCTTTTTGCGGGCCGCTCTAAGCGGGTGATTTAAGGGAGCCGGCTTCGGCCGGCGCCTTTTTTGATGGACGTCGCGGGGATTGGCATGAAAGCAGGGTATTCGGATTTCTTGCTCGCGATTGCTGGTATCTGTTGTGCTGTCGCCTCATCGCAAGCGGCTCCCATCACTGAAGGCGAAAAGCAGTTCTGCAAAGACGATTATCGGAAGTATTGCGGATCCTACGGGCTTGAAAGCAACGCGCTAAGAGATTGCATGGACCGAGTCGGTCATAGCCTATCGCATGAGTGCATTGAAGCCCTGATCGACGCCGGCGAAGTCTCAAGAAGTGAGGTTGAGCGCCGCAAGAACAGTGGTAAATGACCAAGCGTGCCACATCGCCAGCAACATCACTGAATTCTAGCACGGAAGTGAGGTGTGATTCTAGTTTCCTCCAGCGGCCTCAAGCGCCCCCACCTACGCGGTAAGGATGATATCGGCTACCCCCGAAGCTTAAGCCCGTCCCGACGAGTCCTTGTGTTTGGAACCGCCGATCGACAGTCGCGTCGTCAAAACTGATCGGCTCACTCGAGGATGCCCCATCCTTTCAGCCCGGTCAGAGAAGCCTCGGTCCACGTCCACGTGCCGGGGCTTTCTTGGGAACCGATATCGGCGTCCCCGGTGGGCGAGGCTAAGCAGAGCATCGATTACATCCTGTCAGAACCTGGATAGGGGCGCGCGCTTTTAGAACAACTTCGCCGCCTTGAAGCGGCTTCCGGCCTCGCCTTCTGGACGCGGAGCTTCGGCGCCTGGGGCGATTTCGACGGCAATCTGAACGCGGCCTCGGCCTCCCGCAATCTCGGCGGCTTCGTCTCCGGCATGGATGCGAATATCGGCGGCACGTGGCGGATTGGGCTTGGCGCCGGATATTCGCAATCCGACATCAGCGTCGATGCTCGCCACAGCGGCGCCGACGTGAACAGCTTCCATCTCGCCGGCTATGCCTGGCGGCATGGCCCGGTCGTTTGCGTTTCGCGGCGGCGGAGCCTGGACCTGGAATGAAATCGATACGTCGCGCGCGGTGATCTTCCCCGGCTTTTTCGAGCGCGAGGAGGCGAGCTACGACGCCGACACCGGCCAGCTGTTCGGCGAAGCGGCGTATCCCATCGTCAGCGGCCGTGGCGCGTTAGAGCCTTTCGCGGGGCTCGCTTTTGTCAGCATCAATAGCGACAGCTTCAAGGAGAACGGCGCGCTTGCTGGGCTGCGCGGCGGCAGTACCAACCAGGATGTGGGCTATTCGACCCTTGGCCTGCGCGCTGCATCAACGTTCAGCTGGAACAGCGCCGTCGTCGTTCCACATGTCTCCGCAGCCTGGCAACATGCCTTCGACGACATCACGCCCGACGCGGCGCTGCTCTTTGCCTCGACCGGCATCGGCTTTACCGTTACCGGCGTGCCGCTCGCCGAAGACACCGCGCTGATCGAGGCGGGGCTTGACCTCAGCCTCTCGCCTACCGCAACGCTCGGCGCCTCCTATTCGGGCCAGTTCGGCGACGGAGTTGATGACAACGCAGTCAAAGGCCGCTTCACCTGGGTGTTCTAACGTCCGCTTTGGGTCAAAAGCCGACGCAACGCCCTCGATCCGCGATGTCCGCTCCACCCCCAATAACGGACATTGAGCGGCACAATGAGCGCCGCTATGCCAAGAGCCACCTTAGTCCTGCCGGGCGTCCTGGAACCGGACCTTATGGCCAGCTACGGATTTCAATTGGCTGCGGGGCTCCGATCTGCGGCAGCTAAGCGGCTGCCGCCGTTGCCGCCTGCGCGATCTCTCGCGACCAAGTCTCGATGCGGTCGCGCCCGTTGTGTTTGGCCGCATAGAGTGCTGTGTCTGCCGCCGCGATAAGAGCGCCCGCGGATGTCAAATCTCCACCCAGTCCGGCCAAACCTCTCGACATTTTCACGCTCGGCAATTCCTGATTGTGAAATACGAGCTTCTCTTCCTTGATCGCCAGACAGATCTGCTCCAGACGCGTTCTTGCCTCGGGCAGGTCGCATTCGGGCAGGACCACCAGGAACTCCTCTTCGGATCGTTGCTCGCGCGCACGACTTTCAAGAGCGTCTGATACAAGATCCCGATCTAACCGTGCCGGCGATAGCCAGCCATGAGCGGCTTACCATCGGCTACCTCTCTCGCCTGCTGCGGCTTCCTTCGCTGGCACCCCATATCGTCACGGCCATCATCAATGGCAAACACCCGCCTGAATTCAGCGCGAAGCGGCTGATGCGGCTAGCCCTGAAACTACCCACAGACTGGCCTGCACAGCGCAAGCTGCTTGGGTTTCAGAGCGAATAAGGCGCGTTAGGCTCGCGCCCCCGCGCGATGCTTCCTGTCGCGGTCACCGAAAATGTTGACCCCCAAATGCCGCCCAAGAGATTTTCGTGTCAGTGCGCGCGAGAACTCGACGAAAAATCGTCTCTACCGCTTCAAATGGAATCTGGAGGGCCGAAATCTGGCGGGATCTTGCGAGGAATTCACCTCGCGCGCTTGGATCAGAAAATTCATCTATATCAATGACTTATAGTGGCTGTGCTGAGAGGCTGAGGCGAACGAGTCTCTGCTATAGAATTCCCTGATAGCCGGGAAAATACAGGGAATTTCGCCGATATTGGACCCACCGCGCATGCCAGGCCCCGCAGAAACCAACCGATTTGCGAGGGAATTCCCTAAAGGCAAAACAGGGAATTTTCTATTGCAAACAGGGAAAAGCATCGCGTTTAACAGCGAATTGAGAATGTCGGCTTGTTGGCGCGAAGCCAACATCGTGCATGCGGACTCTCATTGTCCGCTTTTTACTCAAAGCGGACGTATGATTTTCGTACCCTGCTCCGCGATTCACCTCAATATCCATTCCCCGCATTGACTGTCCTTCACGCCCGTTGCGCCATGCCCCTCAGCGCCAGGTCACTGATGAAGTCGGTCACCCGCGCAACGAACGCCTCGTCGATTTTCAGATTGAACGGCGGCTTCGTGAACTGCTCGCGATTGCGCACGAACACGCTGCATTGACCCATCAGCGAGATGGCGGCGCACATGGCGTCCTGATCCGAAGTGTCTGCAGGCAGGAAGCGCCGCACGAGTTCCGTCGCGCTGGCGAGAAACGGCATGGCACCCGTACTGACGAAGTTGGTCAGCACCTTGCTGGGACGAACGTTCTCCCAAGCAAAGATCCGGATGTAACGGCTCATTTGATCACGGGCAAGAAGGGGGCGTAGCTGCTGATGCACGAAGCTGCGCAAGGCCTCCTCGCGAGGCAGGTCCTTCAGCCGCTTAAGATCGAAATTGTCGAGCCGCAGATAGCCCTCGAAGGCGACCTTGAGCACTTCGAAATAGAGCCCCTCCTTGCCCTTGAAATGGTAGTTGATCGCCGCCTGATTGACGCGCGCCTTGGAGACGATCGCCCGAATGCTGGTGCCGTCATAGCCCCGCTCTGCGAAGAGGGCGGTAGCGGCCTTCATGATGCTTTGGCGCGTATATTCGGACGGGCGGGTCATCGCATCCGGCAAAAATTCAAACAAACGTTTGAATTCAGCTTACGCGAGCCCGTGCGCCAATGCAATTGTTGGATCGTTGGGAGCCACGCTGACAACGTCTTTCCGTACGCCCATTCGTCAGTCATTTTTTGGTCATAAACGAATGTTTGAATTTCAAATGATCGTTTTAAACCGTCGTTACAATGATGGGTGAGCAGAGAAATGGCGAAAACGAGGGAAACGGCTCAGTCTTCCAGCGCAACCCCGACCAGAGTTTCCGCGGCATGGCAAGCGCTAACCAAAGCGTTGTTTGACGACTATCGCCCCGAACGGCACTACATGCGCGGCCCAGGGCCCAAATGGCACGAGAAGCACGATTGGACGGAGATGAGTTTCGGGTCTCCCGCCGCGAGTAGATACAGGGCGGCTCTGTTGCTTCTCCTCATCACCGGGGCCTCAGCTGCTCCAGAAGAGCGGGCGCGAAGATTGAATGAATGTCACGCAGCTTCCATACAACGCCTCGATGGTTGCCTCGCCGTTGCCCAAAGGCCGGGTAGATGAGGGAATGCAGTCAGGGAGCATTGAGAAAGTGGCCGCGGACCCATCAAGGGACGCCTTTAGGCCAACGTAGTTCGCCCAACGAGGTTTGGTTCAGGCAGTGGCTATCTGAGCGGCAGGATCTGGTTCAAAGCGCCCATAGCGTAGTGCAATGGTTGGCAAAACCAGAAGATTCAGTGCCATTGATGTGAGCAGGCCTCCGAGGATCACGACGGCCATTGGTCCTTCGATCTCCCGTCCCGCTTCATTCATGCCAATGGCGAGGGGCAGAAGGCCGAGGACGGTCAATGTCAGCACTTGCTTGGATAGCGGACCTTCGGAACTCGAGGACTGATGTCTCAGAGTGACCCAATGCAGACATCGGCCCTACGGTCGCGTTTATGGGGTCCGCACGAAACCCGAATTGATAAGCCGCCGGTGGAAGGCCAGGATTTGGCTGCGCGGCTCGCACCCAAAATAGCGACCTTCGCAGGCCATCATGAGCCGCTTGCGCTCTTGGTGCGACGCCGACAGCGGAAGCCCGGCGGCTTCCAGCATTATGGTCCCAACATAGGCGATATCGAGCGGGTCGTAGGCTGGCAGTGGCAGCACTGGAACGTTGTGCCCTTCCATCGCATAGAACGTAATGAAGGGACCTGGTGATCCGTCCTTTCCGACATCGGGACTATCATCGCCCCACACGTCATTAATTAGATCGCGCGTCGCGCTCGGCTGATGATCGCCGTAACGCACAACGAGGATCGGTTCGTCGGGAAAGCGGCGCTTGATCTCAGCCATGAGGAAATCGCCGTCGCGCATGGCCATGCCCGCTCGGCGCAGATACTCGCTCATCTCTGCCGAAGTGCCTGGGGCGCCTCCCGGCACGTTCTCTTCCGGCATATACGCGCTGTCATAGGGACCGTGGGAGGCCATAGTCTGTATGTAGACGAAGAGCGGCCGATCGGATGATTTGAAGTGGTGCTCCATCGCGTCGAGCGCATTCTGAAAATAGAATCGGTCGCGCTCCCTGGTCGTAGGCGCATTTTGTGCCCGCTGATCCAAAATTTCGGAGAAGCCGATCGATCGGTAAAATCGGTCAAGCGAAACGAAACCGTTTCTCATAGGGAACAGCATCAGCGTGCGATAGCCGCAATTTGCGAGCGCCTGCGGAAGCGTTTCTTTGAGCCTGCCTTCCATGAAAACCTGCACGAACATCCGCATGTCGCCGAAGGCCTTTGCCGAGATGCCCGTCAACAGCGCAAACTCGGTGACCCAAGAGCCGCCGCCGTAGGTTTCCACGCGCAGCCGGTGTAGCCGGCCGTCGTCGGAAAGGAAAAATCGGTCGAGAGCGCGGTCATATTGTAGCTTGGGAAACAGACTGGGCGGCACCAACAACTCTTGATGAATAAGCACGATGTGCGGCGGCTTCGTCGATGGCGTGCATTGGAACTCGCTCGCAAAGTCGGGGAGTGCCGTTCGCGCCGCGGCTACCATCAATTGTCCACGCACCAGAGTGTCCCAAGTCTCGCTCCACGATAGGTAAAACGCGGAGACAAAAGAGTCGTTCTGTGTGAACAATCGAAACGCTCCGCTCTCCGCGCTTGCTTGACGCTCAAATGCTCCCGCCGTTGCAATCGCAGCGACCAAGGTCAAGCTTGAAGCCAAACGCGAGAGCCGTGTCGGGTCGAACCACCAAGTCAACGCCGCCAGAATTGTCGCGGCTGCGAGCGCTGCAAGAGCTCCGACGACGTAGCGGCGATAATCGCCCCACAAAAACTCAAACGTGTCGGCGTTCAGATAGAAGAAGAGGTCATAGGTGTGCAGACCCATGTTCATCGTGGCCTGTTTCCCGAGGGAGACGAGAAACACGACTGCAGCGAGTGAGGAGGCGATCACGCTGGCGAAGAGCAGCCGCCGCGACAGAAGCGTAACGAAAGTAACGATGCTGGCTGTCACTGCGACGGCGAACCAGAAGCGCACCGCGATTGGCTCGGTGCAGAACAATAAAACGAACGTTGCGCCCAGCAGCGCGAGCGCGCTGGTAACAGCGATAACCCACCGTGTCCTCGCTCCTGGCATGGCAGGCGCCTTGATTTCGGCGCCTGTCTTACCGTGCCAGCGCCTATATCATCTTACTGTCACAATGTGCGGAATGAGGAACCCTTTCGTCAACGATAGAACCTCCAGCGGTGTCGTCCCGCGGACATGACCACCGGCTTCGATCCCCTGCGCAACCAGGATTTGTGCGCCCGCGCGTTGCGCCGCTTCTCCTTCCCTGGATGATCCCACCTGACACACCACCGAAATGCCGGTATCGCGAAGCCGCTCGACACTCTCAAGGGATAAGTTCAGAACAGAGCGACCACTGGGACGCCAAGCTCGATGCACGCAACGAGCTGCCGTTCGAGCAGCTCCGGGTCGGTCGCGGCGGGAATGAGATTGACACCAAATGGCTTCGACGTGAGGCGGCGAACGGCCTCGACCTCACGGCGTATAAGGCTCGGCGATTCACGAACCATACCGAGGAATCCGAAGCCACCGGCTTCCGTCACGGCGGCGACGAGCTCAGATCGAGCGACACCGCCCATGCCTGCCAACACGACGGGATGCTCGCAGCCGAGCAAGTCGCAAGCCGGGGTTCGTAGAGAAGCACTCATGGGCGGCCTATCAATTTATGCTGCGCGAACTTACATGTCTCGCACTGAACCAAGCCCCGGGACCGATTGCTAAATGTCGTTGCCACGTCTATTGCGCGAGGTTCTGGCATGCCGGGTCTGTGAAGCGCATTTGCCGCTTGGGCCTCGGCCAACCGTGCGTCTAGCCAGTTCCGCGCGCCTGTTGATCATTGGTCAGGCCCCCGGCCGCAAGGTGCATGAAAGTGGAATTCCCTGGAGCGATCCAAGCGGCGATCGTTTGCGCGATTGGATGAAGCTCGAGAATTCCGTTTTCTACGATGACTCGAAGGTTGCGATCGTGCCCATGGGATTTTGCTACCCGGGCGCTGCCAAGAATAGTGGCGACAATCCCCCTCGCCCGGAATGTGCACCGCTTTGGCATGACCGCGCGTTCCAATACCTTCCCAATCTCCGGCTGACGCTGTTGGTTGGTCACTACGCGCAAAGGTACTATCTGACAGCCGACGGGAACAAGTCCGTGACCGAGACCGTGAAGGCCTTTGCCGATTACGGGCCAGATTTTTTTCCTCTGCCCCACCCAAGTTGGCGAAGCGCAATTTGGATGCGCAAACATCCTTGGTTCGAACAGACGGTGATCCCGGCATTACGGGAATTGGTGCAAGGATTGTTTGCAAATCAACCTACCTGATGGTGCTTAACGTCCCAGAAGCAAATTTCTCAGCACGACCGCATCGTTGTGCGCTTCATCATGGGCTGAATGCACCAACGTGATCGGCCCTTGATGCACAAGGGAGCGCAGCTGGTCCAGCAAATCAGCGTTTTGGTGCACCTCCTCGGCGTGGCGGCGACGAAATTCATCCCAACGTCCACAGCCGATCGATCAGGCTCCGGATGCCGTCCTCTCGAGGCGGCGCTTCATAAGCCCGCTTGAGCTTCACGTTGCCGGCCGCGCTTTTCGTACCTCATCGGCTTGCGCGACGTTGTCACATCAAAACATATACGTGGGGTATTGCTTTTATTCGATTGTCGTGTAAAGATGTATGAGCGATATATTTTTGGCGGAAATGAGGAGTATGCGTCATGACTTTTGCAGCCTTGATATGCGCGGCAATCCTGCTCAGCGCTGGTTACGCATCGGTGGGTGCGGTGCCTCGGTACGTTCGAGTTCCAGGCTGGCCGAACCCACCGTCGTCCGAGCGACTCAGTTGATAGCGAACAATGCAGAAGCGCTCTAACCAACAAAAAGACAGCCGCAGGGGACGCTAGCTATGAACCCGCGTACCAATCGGCGGCAAGGGCAAACGCCAAAATGCCGCCTGCACTCTAGGAGGAACACCAGATGGCATATCGAAATTGTGGGTTGGCTGCCGGCGGGATCGTTGTAGCCGCCCTGCTGATTTTTTCCGGGCCAGCTTTCGCTGCGGAGTTTGCATCAGCCGAGATCGATCAGCGGGCAAAGGACCCCAATCAGTGGCCGGCACCGGGCCGCGATAATAAGCTGACGCGGCACAGCGACCTGAAGGACATCACGACCGAGAACGTCAAGAAGCTCCAGATGATCTGGGCGCAGTCCACCGGCGCTCTGCGCGGAGCCGAAGGCCAGCCCATCGTGATCGGCGACGTCGGCGGCAAGCCGATGCTTTTCATGGTCAGTGGGTGCCCGAGCATGTCGAACTGCAACGTCGTGCAAGCACTGGATCTGACCGATCCCGACCATCCCAAGGCGGTCTGGAACTATGTGAAGAAAACTGACCGTGACGAATCAGCCGTGCCGCGCGCCTGTTGCGACACCGTCAATCGCGGTCTGAATTATGCCAAGGGCAAGATCATCACCCATACTCTTGATGGTTACGTCATCGCGCTCGATGCACTCACGGGTAAAGAGCTCTGGGTTGTCAAAAACGCCTATCCCGAGCACGGCGAGACAGAGACCAGTCCCACGCTCATTGCCGAGAACCTGGTCATCGCGGGCTTTGGTGGTGACGAGTTCGCCGCGCGAGGCCGCATGACGGCTTACGATCTCGATACCGGCAAGGTGGTGTGGACATGCCATGCGACTGGATCCGACAAGGATGTTTGCCTGACCCCGGAAACCAACAAGGCACATCCGGAATACGGCACCTACGGCAAGGACATCGGCATCTCGAGCTATCCAGGAGACGATTGGAAGGTCGGCGGCGGCGCGTTCTGGGGCTTGTTCAGCTACGACCCTGAACTCAAGCTCGTCTATTCCTCGACCGGAAACCCCGGTCTGTGGAGTCCGTCCTACCGCTGCGGTGACAAGACTCACGAGGAATGCAATAGCGGCAAGTGGGACAACAAATGGTCGCTGACCATCTTCGCGCGCAAGGTCGACACCGGTGAGGTGGTCTGGGCCTATCAGATGACGCCCTTCGATCAGTGGGACTATGACGGCGTCAACGAGAACATGCTTACCGACATCGACATCGACGGAAAGAAGGTTAAGGCCCTCACGCATTTCGATCGCAATGGCTTTGCCTATGTGCTCGACCGCACGGACGGCACGCTACTGCGGGCGAGCAAATACGTGACCGTCGACTGGGCGGAGAAGATCGATCTCAAAACCGGACGGCCGATCAAGGTGCGCGAGCACTCTCCACTGGAGGTTGGCCGCAACGTTCAAGTCTGCCCTTCAGCTATGGGCGGCAAGGATCAACAGCCCTGCGCCGTCGATCCCAAAGAGCCGAACATGGTCTACTGCCCCACCAACAATTGGTGTATGGAGGATGAGCCGCAGGAGCGCACACACACGACCCAGGGGTCGGTCTATGTGTTCGCCAACGTGTATATGTATCCAGAGAAGCCAGGCGTTACCGGCAAGCTCAAGAAGTTCGACGTCGTGGCCGGAAAGACCGTCTGGGAGATTCCGGACCCCTATCCAAACTGGGGCGGCGCACTGGTCACCGACGGTGGGCTCGTGTTCTACGGCAGCTTGAACGGCGACTTTCGCGCCGTCGACCGCAACAGCGGCAAGGTGTTGTGGAGCCGGAAGCTCGGCTCGGGCATCGTCGGCAATCCCATGACCTACAAGGTCGACGGTAAGCAGTATGTGTCCGTGTTCGCCGGCATTGGCGGCTGGATCGGCCTGCCGGTGGCCGCCGGCCTCGACATGAACGATAAGTTCGGCGCCATCGGTGCCACAGCCATGGCGAAGGCTGCCGAGCTGGACAAGATCCCCCAGGGCGGCACGCTCTACACGTTCAGACTTTCCTCAGACTAGCGAGGAACCGACCACTCCCTTCGGTTTGGCGGAATTAGGGAGCCTCTATCATGACCTACGGTGCCCGGGCCGCTGTCGGCCACGACGAACATCCGCATGGCTGGCGCCGATGGGTCTATTCGACCAACCACAAGGACATCGGCACGATGTACCTGATCTTCGCCATCGTCGGCGGGGTGATCGGGGGCGTGGTCTCGATGGGCCTCCGCGCCGAGCTCATGTACCCGGGCATGCAAATCTTTGGCAGCCCTGACGTTTATAATTTGTTCGTCAGCGCTCACGGACTTATCATGATCTTCTTCACGATCATGCCGGCTATGATTGGCGGGTTTGGCAACTGGATGGTGCCGTTGATGATCGGGGCGCCCGACATGGCCTTCCCGCGCATGAACAATATCTCCTTCTGGCTGCTGCCTGCCTCCTTTGCGCTACTGCTGATCTCGCTCTTCGTCCCCGGACCTCCGGGGGGGCATGGCATCGGCACCGGCTGGACGCTCTACGCGCCGCTCTCGACCAAGGGCACCCCGGGTCCGGCGATGGATTATGCGATTCTGTCGATCCACCTGGCGGGCGCCTCCTCGATCCTCGGGGCGATCAACTTCATCACCACCATCTTCAATATGCGGGCGCCGGGTATGACGCTGCACAAGATGCCTCTCTTTCCCTGGTCAATCCTGGTGACGTCGTTTCTGCTCTTGCTCTCGCTGCCAGTGCTCGCCGGCGCCATCACCATGCTCTTGACCGATCGTAATTTCGGCACCGCATTCTTCGATTCAGCGCATGGCGGCGACCCCCTGCTCTTCCAGCATCTGTTCTGGTTCTTCGGCCACCCGGAGGTTTACATCATGATCCTGGGAGGCTTCGGCATGATCAGCCAGATCGTCTCCACCTTCTCAAGCAAGCCCGTGTTCGGCTATCTCGGCATGGCCTATGCCATGGTGGCCATCGGCGTGATCGGATTTGTGGTCTGGGCTCACCACATGTTCGTGTCAGGCATCAGCGTGAACACACAGGCCTATTTCGCCTTCGCGTCCATGGTGATCGCGGTGCCGACCGGCATTAAAGTGTTCTCCTGGATCGCCACCATGTGGGGCGGCTCGATCTCGTTCCGCACGCCCATGCTCTGGGCAATCGGCTTCATTTTCTTGTTCACCATCGGTGGTGTCACCGGCGTTGTGCTCGCCAATGCTGGCCTCGACCGCTCGCTGACGGATACCTATTACGTAGTCGCACACTTCCACTATGTGCTGTCCCTCGCTGCCGTGTTCGCCATTTTCGGCGGCTGGTACTACTGGTTCCCCAAAATGACCGGCTACATGTATTCTGAAGCGCTCGGCAAGTTGCATTTCTGGTTGATGTTCATCGGCGCCAACCTTGCCTTCTTCCCCATGCATTTCCTGGGGCTAGCGGGAATGCCGCGCCGCGTCGCCGATTATCCGGACAGCTTTGCCGGCTGGAACTTTGTGGCATCGATTGGTTCGTACGTTTCTTTCGCCGGCTTGATCGTGTTCCTGGTCGGCATGGCTTACGCCTTTGCGCGCAAAGTTCGCGCGCCTGGCAATCCGTGGGGCGCCGGCGCCACAACGCTCGAATGGGCATTGTCGTCGCCGCCCCCCTTCCACAGCTATGGGACGCTGCCGCGGATCCCGTAACGGAACAGGTCCCCTAGCGCTTTTTGAGCGATGCTTAACTCAAGCCGGCGACGCGCCGCTCACCCTTTCCGGACTTACGTCGGAAGCTCTCACGTAAATAACGCGGCACAAGGGAGCCGCGTCTCTTTTCCTGCTTCCTCATGACAACCCCCTTTTTCACGATTGGACATTCGACGCACTCCACCGCCGAGTTCGCCGATCTCCTTCGTGTCTCACAAATCGAACTCGTCGTTGACGTTCGGCATATGCCGCGGTCGCGCACCAACCCCCAATTCAACCTCGACGTCCTGACGGACGAGTTACAAAGCTTCCAAATCGGCTATGTCCATTTGGCCGCGCTTGGCGGCTTACGCCCTCGCGAACTGAAGACCTCGCCCAACCTGCTATGGCAAAATTCTAGCTTCCGGAACTACGCCGACTATGCCCTGACGGAGAGCTTCCGCCGAGGCTTGACAGAGCTTCGCAGTCTGGGGCATGAGCGTCGTTCGGCCATCATGTGTGCGGAGGCAGTTTGGTGGCGCTGTCATCGGCGGATCATCGCTGATTATCTCATTTGCGCCGGAGAGAGCGTCTTCCACATTCTTGGCAATGGTGTCCATCGGGCGCTGCTCACGCCAGGCGCCGTCCGGCATGCAGATGGCACCATCATCTACCCACCGCGGGAAGCGGAAACGCGCGGGTGACTCTACCGTCTGCCAATCGCCGGACCGCGGCTCGAAGCAGGGCGGAAGCTGTCTCCGCGAACATAGCGTCGAGCAGGATCGCCGCTCATGAGTCTTGGCCAGGGCTCGCAGGCTCGGCGTTCATGGGTTGGTTTTCCGCTGATCCACGACCTTCACCCTCGTCGCCTTGGCCGGGGTTCGGCGAGAAGTAGCGTTCGAGCTTGTTGGGCGCGCCGTCGAACTCTTTGGCGTCGGCAGGAGGCTCGCGCTTGACCGCGATGTTCGGCCAAATCGACGCGTATTCTGCGTTAAGCTTGAGCCAACTCTCAAGACCAGGCTCTGTATCGGCGAATATGGCCTTGGCCGGACACTCTGGTTCACAAACACCGCAGTCTATGCACTCGTCGGGGTGGATGACGAGCATGTTCTCGCCTTCGTAGAAGCAGTCGACTGGGCACACCTCCACGCAATCCATGTACTTGCACTGATGCAGTTGTCGGTGACGACGTAGGTCATGGCGCGCTCCCTGCCATGGGCCGAAAAGTTGCGGCTCTATTCCTACCACCCACCAGATGCCGCAAGGGCCTACTGAACGGGTAACCGGTTTCTACCGCCCTAGGAATTGCACTCTCAATCGGCAGCGAACGGGTGGTGCACCTTGTCCTTCTCCGCCGTGACGGTGGATGCCGTCGGCTCGCCATTGATAGCGCGAGCAATAGCTTCCTTGGTGGCGCGATAGTTGAACTCCTGGATCTTCTTGATGTCCTTGGCTTCCCAATGGATGAAAACGCCGACGGTGATAAAGAGGTCATCGGCCTCGTTGGCAGGGATGACGCCTTCAGCGACGGAATTGGCCACCGCCAGGGCTACGGCATGTTGGGCCGGCCCGAACATCTGTAACGCCTGACGTGCGTCCTTGATGGTCACTTTGTTGTAGAGGATCGTCGGCGGCTTACACATAAGGTTCGGCGCGATTAACGCGAGTAGCGTGGTGAAACCGTCCTTATTGTTGGTCAGCCCGATGCAGTAGGCCGTCTCGACCGCGCTGCCTCGCGGGCCAAGGAGTAAGTCGACATGAGCAACCTCATTGCCATCGCCGACGAGCGATTCACCGACACATACACCACTGATCTTGGCCATGAAATAATCTCCTCTTAGGTTCGTTTAGATGACCTCCCGACTGGCGGGTCAACGGCAAGTCTGAGGAAGCCACCCGGTTGAAAGGCGAATTTCGAGTAGAGAATTGTGTGCTTCCAAGGCAGCAACGATGGGCGCTGCATTTTTCGGCGCGTTCCATCCAGGACACCTACATGTGGTACGCATCAAATGAGTCAATGCCGCTTCCTCCTAGGAAAAGGAGCTCAACCGGGTCGAGCAATCCGCGAGAGGCATTCGTGCAGGGCCGTGGATCACTGAACCGTTAGTAGCGAAGATCGAGCCGTGGCAGGGACAATCCCATGTCCGGTCGGCATTGTTCCACGTCACTATGCAGCCCTGATGTGTGCAGCTTGCCGAGACAGCATGCAATTGTCCTTCATCGTCTTTCCAAACAGCAATCTCCTCTCCGTCCCTGCTTATTACGCCACCTTCCCCCGGCTGCAGGTCTGCCAGGTTATCGATCTTCGATTGGGACTCACCGCCTTGGTTAAACTCTTTTGATGAGGGACGCGTAGGGTCATAGAGCAGTATCCATGGATTCGCGCGTTTAAGGATTTGATCGGACATGAGGATTCCTGCGGCGGTGCCATTGCTGATTCCCCAACCGTTAAATCCGGTGGCGATATAGAAACCCGGCGCTTCATCTGGGGCGGGCGCTCCGACATAGGGCACGCGATCTTCCGTGTCATAGTCTTCGTTGCACCAACGCCATAAAGCGTCGCCGACGGCGAAATTTTCGCGGGTCCATCGCTCTAGCTTGCGGAACCGTCGAGCCACATCGCCGTCGTGACCAGTGGGAAAGCGACCGCCTAGGACCACGAGAATTGATCCCTGACTGTCACGACCGGTGCGCATTGAATGCAGCGGCTCGTCCAAACTAATAAACATGCCATCGATTTGTCTCTCAACCTCTGTGCGAAAAGCCATGACCACGTGGCTGCGAGGCTGAGTTCTGCGGGCAAAGCCAACAGGACTCTTCGCGGGTAAGTTGGTGGCCATGACGATATGCCGACAATCGACCGCGCCTTTGTCGGTCACGGCGCGCCAGCGATCCCCACTTTCGATAAGGCGTGCAGCGCTTTCTTCGTAAATTTGGACGCCTAATCGGTCGACCGCGGTTGCTAGGCCCTCGAGGTAGCTTGCGGGATTGAACTGAGCTTGCTCCGGAAAGCAAAGCGCTCCAGCCGTCGCGAATGGAAGCGGCGCCTGATCGAGAACTGCCGCGCTAAATCCTAGCTCTCGCGCGCTCTTGGCCTCTTTCTCCAATTCACCTTTTCGTTCCGGCGCGCATGTATAAGCGTAGGCAGACTTGGTCTCCAGGTCGCACGAAATGTTAAACTCCCTGATCCACTGCGCGATGCGTTGCATGCCAGTGCGATTGGCATCAGCGTATGCTTGAGCCTTTTCGCCGCCAAACCGTTCGTAAAGATAGTGGTAGATCAGGCCGTGTTGGGTGGTGATCTTGGCCGTGGACCTACCAGTGACTTGGCGTCCAATGCGACGGGCTTCAAGCAGAATGACAGAGCAACCAGCCTTACGAAGCTCGAGCGCAGCCGTGAGCCCGACGATACCACCGCCCACGACCACTACATCGGCACGTTTCGAGTCGGAAAGGGACGGATAAGTCGTCCGAGGCGCGCTTGCGACCCAGCACGATCCCGCTTTTCCTGGGAGACTAGACATAGAACTGCCCGAGCGCGCGTCCGTGCCATTTGCCAGAACTCTTGTTGGCGTCATGTGTTTGGTGGCCTCAGCGTAATCTCGAATGGAATTCCGCTTGTCATGGCGCGCTCCCCTGCCATGGGCGGTCGGGCCGGTAAAACAACGCGAGTTTGAGGCTTTCAGCAATGCGCTCAGCCTTCACTCGAAACCCGGCGGCTACATCATCGTCGAAAAGCTCACCGCAGGTTTCGTCGAACAAGGCCAGCCAGCGTCCGAAAAGCTGTGGCTCTATTCCTACCACCCCCAGATGCACAGCAACAGGATTGCCCTTGTAGCGTCCGCTCGTCAGCATCACCGACGACCAGAAATCGTGCATCGTGGCGAGGTGGGGCGCCCAGTCGCCAGAAATGGCACGCTCGAAAATGGGTCCGAGCTCGGAATTGGCGCGGACCTTCGCGTAGAAGCGGTCAACCAAATGGCGGATCGCATCCTCGGATAGCCGGCCAGCCTCTACAGGCCCACAATCCAACCCGATGATTTTACTGGCTGTCGCGTGATTACCCATTTGACCTGAGTCCGGTGAAACATGTATGGTAGGTGCATCTTACCATCGGTCGAATCAAAAGCAATATGAAAAATAAATCTTTGAATATGATCCCAGCAGAGGAAGCCGTATGCGCCTGACCGTCTACACCGACTATGCGTTACGCACGCTGATGTATCTGGCACTCAAGGACGACGGACTCGCAACGATCGAAGAAATCGCCAAAAGCTACGGCATCTCCAAGAATCACCTGATGAAGGTGGCTCATCAGCTGGGTGTAGCCGGTTACGTCGATACCGTACGCGGCCGGCATGGTGGCTTGCGCCTCGCGAAACCGGCGAAGGCAATCGGACTCGGCGAGGTTGTACGCCATACAGAGCCCGACATGGCCATCGTGATGTGTTTCGAACCGGTCAACGCCGAGTGCGCGATCCTACCCTATTGCGTATTGCGCAAGGCCCTCGAGCACGCGCGCACCGCCTTTGTCGAGGCCCTCGATGACTACACCCTGAGTGACCTGGTGAAGCCGCGGGCGTCGCTAAAGGCTATGCTGTCCATTGGCCCTCAACCCGGGCCGGCGTCTGGCAAAGGAAGACGTAGGCAAGCCGGAGGTGGAAGGTGAGCGTTTACGTCGTTCAAAAGCGTGCGAAATTTTGCGTCGGACCATATACGCATTCAATTTACAGTCCCCAACCCGTTACCGCTATGACTTGGCCGGTAACACCCGCGGCTGCTGGCGACGCAAGAAAGACCACCGCCGCGGCAATATCTTCGCGTTTGGTCCATCGCTTCAGATCTTTTGGTTTCATCGCGGCAATGTTGGATGCCGTGTTCACAAGTCCGGGCGCGACGGCATTGACGCGGATACCGGAGTCTCGCCCCTCAAGAGCAAGGGTACGAGTCAGCGCCTCAATCCCCGCTTTGGCACAGTTGTAGGCGACCATATTGGCCTGAGATAGTCCGGCACGCGCGAAGTTGATGATGGCGCCTCCACCGGCCGCTTGCATGTGCGGAAAAGCCTCGCGAGATACCAAGAATGCGCTCAAGAGATTATTGCCTAGTTCTATGTTCCAGTCATCGAGACTATGCTCGACGGCAGGCTTATAGCGGGTAAGACCCCCTGCCAGATTTACGAGTACGTCTATCCTCCCATATTCCTTCATGGTGGCCGCTATCAATTGCTTTGCCCCGGACTCTTCGGTCAGAGACGCGGCCACGACAAGCACGTGAGCGCCAGCTTGCCGCAGTTCGGCAGCCCGGGCGTCAACATTCCTCTCCTCGCGGGCGCAGATCGTAAGCGCCGCGCCTCTGTCCGCCAGGGCTTTTGCGACGGTTTCGCCGATCTGCCCCTGATGGCTCACGCCTGTGACCACCGCGATTTTACCT
Source organism: uncultured Alphaproteobacteria bacterium (assembly GCA_963820115.1). Classification (GTDB taxonomy): domain Bacteria; phylum Pseudomonadota; class Alphaproteobacteria; order Rhizobiales; family Methyloligellaceae; genus Methyloceanibacter. The sequence goes on along the minus strand of CAWFYP010000002.1, from coordinate 886,925 downwards.
TCAAGGCCAGTAGGCATTTCGGTCATCTCCGCAATGATTTATCTCAGCCAACATAGGGCAGCACCGCTGCAACCGATTGGGAAAGAGCCGCCATACCCGCACACACTGCTCCAGCTGCATTCCATCGTGACTGGCTCACAAGCGCCCGTGGATACTTGCCAGCACTCCGCCGGCTGGTTTTCATGGCCGGCTTCGCCAACCTGGAGGTGGCCGACTGCAGCCAGAACCCGGCGGCAAGGATGGAAAACACGCACACACTAAACTGCAAAAATCCATAGAGCGTCATGGCATCACCCGCTGTGTTCGTGGCGTGGCCACGCCAATGGCTGAACCCTTCGCCAAGGGCGCTCATACCTCGCCTACCTGAGAATCAGTTCTCTCAGTTCGACGGCATCGTTGTGCTTCTCGTCATGAGCGGAGTACACCAACGTGATGGGTCCGTGCCGTGCAAGGGACCGTAGTTGATCGAGAAGATCGCCGTTCTTGTGCACCTCCTGCGCGTAGCGGCGACGAAATTCGTCCCAGCGGGCTGGATCGTGACCAAACCATTTGCGAAGTTCGGTGCTGGGCGAGATATCCTTCATCCATTGGTCGATGGCCGCACGCTTCTTCGTGACTCCACGAGGCCACAGCCGATCGATTAGAATCCGCTTTCCGTCGTCAGCTGCTGGAGGCTCATAGGCGCGCTTCAGCTTGACGTTCGCAGCCGATATTTTTGTCGTCATTGCGCTTCTCCAAACCCCGGTCGCTGCGGCAAAACCCCGACGATCAGGCCTTCGTGAGGTTACTGTTGCACCCGCTTGATTTCACCGCAGGCGATCGGCAACGTGACATGTGCTGGAATCGTCCCGAGCGAAGCGGCAGACGCAGGGAGCTTGGTCGAGGGGAGGATCCCGTGAACGAAAACGACACGCTTGTCGAGATCGAGCTCCTTGTCACCAAACGCCTTGGCAAAGGCTGCATCCAGGTCTTTCAACGAGACCGTCTTCTGATACTGGAACGTTCCATCGGCACCCGCCTTCGGATAGGTACCGCCAGCGATGTCCATGCCGGCCGGATTGTCATCGAACGGAACCATGGTCGTGCCTGCGGTAGGTTCGGTCTCGATGAGATCGATGATGCCGTCATGATTTACGTCGGCTGCTTCGGTGGGGCAGGTCGCAGGGCGATTGTCCTTGAAACCGTGGAAATGCTGCCAGTGCACCATTTCGGGTGGCAGCTTCTGCGCGCTGATAGTTATCGTCAGCGTCTCGCCATTGATTGAGAAGCGTGCCTCGCCCGTGGTCTCGAGGCCTGTGACCTTCGTATTCACGGGGTGAAGCTTGGCGACGTAAACGACAGGCTGGCTGTCGGTTGGTGCCGGCGTACCGGCCAGGGCCGCTGGTGCACATGCGAGGCTCGCAATTACGGCGGCGCAAAGAAATCGAAATGTCATCTCGGTGCTTCCTTCCTCTAGGGATCGAGGCGGCTGACCGACGCCAACGTGGCACCGGTCAGCCTGGGAGAGGGCTGCTGTTTGGGAGGGCGGGACGTCGGGGTTCCCATCGCAGCTCTTCTTAGTAATCAGCCACTACGTCGCGGTCAGCGAGACCGTTCGTCACCAAGCCGAGCTTGCAGGCTTGCGTGAACTCCGCACGCGAGATGCTTCCATCGTTGTTCGTGTCGGCTTGCTGAAAGTTGGTGACAATTCCTTTCGCGAGCGCGGGCGAGAGAGCGTCGTGATCTCGGTGAAACCGAGTGAACTGTGCACCAGCGGCAGTTTGCCAAGCTGCTACACAATCGACTTCGCTTAACACGGCGCCTGGACGGCCGGCCGTGCCAGAATCGGTATCCGCGGCGAACGCCGAGCCGGCGCCGAGTAGGATTATTGCAGTTGCAAGGGCGGTGATTCTCATAGCTCAGACTCCTCTCTAAACATGCATCGTATGTGCATCTTTACATGTCGGAGGATTAAAAGCAATAGACAAAATACATGTTTTATCGTATTGACCTAGAGGAAGCCGGAGGTGGCGCGACTTTCACCAACGAGGAAAGAACGATGTCCGAGACGCTTTACCCTTACCCTTCATCGACTGGCGCTTTATCCGAGGCGCATAAGCGGCTTGCGCGTGAGCCCCACGACGCATTTCAAACGTTCAGCCGAAAGGTCTTTGCCGATGGCGCGCTCACGACCAAGACAAAACAGCTAATCGCCGTTGCTGTCGCCCATGTCACGCAATGCCCCTACTGCATCCGCGGTCACACCAAAGCCGCGATGCGCGAGGGTGCGACCCGCGAAGAACTGATGGAGGCGATATGGGTGGCAGCTGAGATGCGCGCTGGTGCTGCTTATTCACACTCGGCGCTGGCGCTCGATGAAATGGAAAAGGCTGCTCCGTCGAGTGTCACTGACGAGGCTGTCGCAATCGACTGATCCTGCTGGTTGACGAAACCTCATCGAGAGCCCATGTATCGGTCATGACCTGCAAAGTGGCCTTTCATTTGCGACTTCCCCCTCAGGGATCTGACGCCGCAGGCTTCTAGCCCGAGCGCCGCGGTATAGCTGCGCGCGCCCGGGACTTCCTAATCTTTACATCACCGTGATCTGCGTCGCCGCACGTGAGCGGTCGCGCCAACATTCTCTCGCAGCTTCGTTCTCCGGGGTCTGCGCCAGGCGCTCTTTTCTGAGAGCGTTTGCCTAACGCCATGAGGTTACCAATGTCCATGCTGGCCACAATTGATTTATTGCCGCACATCCTCATCAGCGCGGCCGAAGAAGAGCGGCTGACGGCGATTGCCACAGCGGCCTCGCGGCGCGCGCCAGAGGTGTCGGCAGCGCTTCTCAGCGAACTGGAACGTGCTGACGTTTGGCCCGAGACGGCAATGCCCGCTGATGTGGTTTGCATTGGCTCGATCGTCGAATTCGAGATCGATGACGGCCGTCGTTTGACGGTCCGGTTGGCCCTTCCGGAGGACGCCGATATCAACGCCGGAAGAATTTCGGTTCTTACTCCCGTTGGGGCGGCGCTGATCGGCCTCTCGCCGGGCCAGGCCATGGAGTGGTCAGGGAATGACGGCAAGGGGCGCCTCCTAACGGTGCTCGCAGTCTCACGCCCGCAATCCGACTGCGGATGACTATTTCGGCGGCCAACATGACCCTCAAGCGGGACAATCCGATGCAGAACGCTGTTCACCAGTCTGGTCCTCACTTTCTCCAGGTGCCGGGCCCTACTCCGATTCCGGACCGCATCTTGGCCGCGATGTGCCGGCAGATGCTCGATCACCGCAGTCCTCAATTTCAAGAGCCTACCCACCGAGTGTTGTCGGGAATTCGGACCATCTTCAGGGCGAAGGGTCCAGTGATCCTCTTTCCTTCGTCTGGCACGGGGGCCTTGGAGGCAGCACTCGTGAATACGCTCTCGCCTGGCGATTGCGTTCTCTTTGCCGGAACGGGCCAGTTCGACCTGTTGTGGGCAACTGCGGCGCGAGATCTCGGATTGATGCCCATCGTTATTAAAACGGATTGGCGCAGCGGGGCCAATGCCGATCACGTAGAGGAGCATCTCCGCGCCGATATTGGCCGCGATATCAAAGCCGTCTGCGTGGTTCATAACGAAACTTCGACGGGGGCCAGAACCCGGATCGAAGAGATTCGTGCAGCCATGGATGCCGCCTCCCATCCGGCGCTTCTTTTGGTGGACGCTGTTTCGTCACTTGCCGCGATGGACTATCGCCATGATGATTGGGGGGTCGATGTCAGCATCAGCGGCTCCCAAAAAGGATTGATGGTGCCGCCCGGACTGTCGTTCAATGCAGTGAGCGAGAAAGCCCTTGCAGCCTCGAGGCAGCCCACCCTCCCCCGATCCTACTGGTCTTGGAAGTCGATGCTGGACCAGAATGTCAGTGGCTTCTTTCCCTTCACCCCACCGATTTCGCTGCTCTACGGTTTAGCCGAGAGCATCACGATGCTGCACGAATTCGGTCTGGAGAACGTGTTCGCGCGCCATGAACGCCATGCCGAAGCTGTGCGGCGAGCAGCAAGGGCTTGGGATCTCGAAATCTGGTGTCGCGACGCAAGCTCCTATTCGCCGGCCGTTACAGTCATGTGCATGCCGGATGGTCACGACGCCGACGACTTCCGACGTCTCGTGCTCGACCGTTTCAACGTGTCGCTGGCTACGGGTCTTAGCAAGCTCGCAGGGAAGACGTTTCGGTTCGGACACCTGGGCTACACCAACGATGCCACGATCATCGGTGCGTTGGCGGCGGTCGAAATGGGCCTCAAGCTCGCTGGCGTGCCGCATCACGCAGGTGGCGTCGACGCCGCGCTTAGCTATTTGACCGAAGAGGATCGCGCCGCAGAGGTGTGGACGGCCCACCTACTTGCAACAAATGGCGACGGCGCCGGGAACCTCTTCGCACGGGCTTCTATCTAATCGGTGAGCCCTAATGCGGGCACCATTCAAAGGAGGATCGACCATGCAGAAACTACTCACTCCGCTCGTAATAGTCCTGGCCCTACTGAGTCCCGGGCTTCTTTGGGCTGACACGCCCGCAAAGCCAACCGACCCGCAGATCGCACATATCGCTTACACCGCGGGGCTTATTGACGTTGAAGCGGGCAAACAGGCTCTCGAAAAATCTCAGAACAACGATGTGCGCGCCTTCGCCCAACGGATGATCGGCGATCACACCTCGGTCAACGACCGAGCGCTTTCCCTTGTCAAGAAGTTGAACGTGACGCCCGAAGATAACCCGACGAGTTAGAGCTTGACCAAACAGGCGGAAGCCACGCGGAAGAAGCTAGCGGGCTTGACGGGTGCGGCGTTCGATAAGGCCTATATCGACAATGAGGTCGCGTTTCACAAGACGGTGAATACCGCTCTCAGCACCACTCTGATCCCGGACGCTCAAAATCCTGAGCTAAAATCTCTCTTGCAGGATGCCCTCAAACTGTTTGAGGCGCATCTGGAGCACGCGGAGCGCCTGGCTCAGCAACTGTCTTCAGCGAAGTCGTAGTTTTGCGGAAGGCGTTCAAACCAAGCCATTCGGGTTGAAAGCATGTTGAAGCGAAACAACAGCGACTACGCGGCGCTTTCTGATCTCGAGCTCTCCGGCCGCATCGCAGCGAGAGACGTTGCTGCGGTACGGCTGGTGACGGGCCGGAATAACCAGAGGCTTTACCGTACAGCTTGGAGCATCCTCAAAGACCGCTCGGAAGCTGAGGAGGCCGTTCAGGACGGCTACATGAAGGCCTTCGGCGCCATCGGGACCTTTGCCGGAAGGTCGTCGCTTTCAACATGGCTGACTCGGATCGTCGTTAACGAAGCCCTGAGCCGGAGAAGGTGCGCGCAAAGGCGGTCTCGCCTGCTCAATCAAGAGTTGGTTCTCGTCTTAGAAGAATATCGGGAAAAGCTGATGGCAGGATCGGTTACGCAATCGCCGGAAAAGGTCTTGATGCGGCGTCAGGTTGCCAAGCTGCTGGAGACGGCAATTGCGCGGCTGCCCGACACATTTAGACCAGTGTTCGTATTGCGCGAGATTGAGGGCTTAAGCGTGGAGGACACGGCCGAAGCCCTGCAAATCCCAGAGGAAACGGTAAAGACCCGTCTCCTCCGCGCGCGCCGACGTTTACGAAAAGAGCTCGACCCGGAACTATGCGGCGCCTTGTCGGAGACGTTTCCGTTCGCTGGTGCCGACTGCGAGGCGATGACAGAGAGAATCCTTACAGCTTTTGTAAATCGACAAGAAACTAGCGGGGAAGATTTCATGAGCTCGAATGTGCATGCGTTGGAACTGTTGCGGACCTCGAAGCGAGTTGATGCCGGTCGACCCGACAGAGCCGATGTCGAAGGAGCGTTTCGGACCATCATTCGATGGGCGGGCGATGACCCGGGGCGTCCCGGGTTGATCGAAACTCCCGCTCGTATTGCTCGTGCCTTCGAAGAATTTTTTGCCGGCTATGGTCAGGATCCCGCGTTGATTTTGGAGAAGACCTTCGAGGAAATTGAAGGCTATGACGAGATGATCGTGCTCCGTGGCATCCGCTTCGAGAGCCATTGCGAGCATCACTTGGCGCCCATTACCGGTAAGGCCTGGGTGGCGTACGTGCCGAGCGGTCGCGTGGTTGGGATCAGTAAGCTTGCCAGGGTGGTGGACGCCTACGCGAAGCGCCTGCAGATTCAGGAAAAAATGACGGCCCAGATTGCTAACACGATTGACGAGGTCCTCAAGCCTCAGGGGGTTGGCGTCATTCTAAAAGCGACGCATCACTGCATGACCACTCGAGGCGTGCATAAGGCGGACACAGATCTGGTCACGAGCCGAATGCTGGGCTGCTTCCGCGACAATCCGCTGACGCGGCAAGAATTCCTGAGCATGATTGATTGATACCGAAGCGCTGCAGCCGAAGCTAATGCAAACGATGCGATTCTAGATCACGAAGGCAGGCCACGATGGTGCAAGAAGAAAAGAAGCTCGCCGGTCCAGACCTTACCCGAGGCATTGCTCTCGATGAGCTCCCCGATGGCGGGATGCTCCTCGGTCATGCGGGCGACGAGCAGATTCTGCTGGTGCGCCACGGCGGCGAGGTGTTCGCAATCGGTGCCCAATGCACCCACTATCAGGGCCCTCTTGCCGAGGGTCTCGTGGTTGGCGACACGGTGCGTTGCCCCTGGCACCATGCCTGTTTCGATTTGCGCAGCGGAGAAGCCCTCCGGGCGCCAGCGCTTAGTCCAATTGCCTGCTGGAACGTCGAGCAACGCGACGGGAAGATTGCGGTGCGCAAAAAGCGGAAGCGGCCAAGTCCGACGTCACGCGGCAACGCGGTTGGCGAACCCGAAAAGATTGTCATCGTCGGTGGCGGCGCGGCCGGATTCGCTGCAGCCCAAATGCTTCGGCGGCAGGGCTACCAGAACAGCATCGTCATGCTCAGCAGCGACGATGCCCTGCCCTACGATCGGCCTAACCTGTCCAAGGACTACCTCGCGGGCACCATTCCTCTCGACTACGTGCCTCTGCGGGATGATCGTTTCTACGCTGACAACAGCATCGATACGCGGATGGGACAGGCCGTTCTACAGGTCGATATTCGTGCTCGCGAAGTCGTCGTCACCGGCGGCGGCAAAATTCCCTATGACCGGCTGCTACTGGCGACGGGAGCTGAGCCCGTCCGTCTCACCATTCCCGGCGCCGATCAGCCGCATGTGCGTACGCTACGCTCGCTCGCTGACTGCCAGGCCATCATCGAGCGCGCCCAGACCGCACGCCGAGTTGTTGTCATCGGAGCAAGCTTTATCGGGCTCGAGGTGGCTGCCGCGCTGCGCACGCGCAAGCTAGGGGTTCACGTCGTGGCGCCAGATAAGCGGCCGATGGAGCGCATTCTCGGCCCGGATATGGGTCGCTTTATTCGTGCCCTCCATGAGGAGCATGGCGTGATCTTTCACCTGGAGGACAAGGCCAATGCCATCGACGGCAGGGTGGTAACACTCAAGAGCGGTCCGACCATCGAGGCTGACTTGGTGGTCGCCGGCATTGGGGTTCGGCCCCGCCTCGAGATCCCGGAGAACGCAGGGCTCAGGCTCGAACGGGGAGTTGCCGTCAGTCCGAACTCTTGAGACGAGCGCCCCCGGCGTCTACGCGGCAGGCGACATAGCGCGATGGCCTGACCCACATTCAGGCGAAAATATCCGCGTCGAGCACTGGGTCGTCGCCGAGCGTCAAGGACAGACAGCGGCTCTTAATATGTTGGGGCACGCCATGCCCTTCACCGCCGTGCCGTTTTTCTGGAGCCAGCACTACGATGTCCCAATCAACTATGTGGGTCATGCGGAGGCGTGGGACGAGATCGCCATCGAAGGCGACGTCATGAGCAAAGACTGCCTCCTTCGCTTCAAGCGGAATGGCCGCGTGAGCGCGGTCGCCTCGATTTTTCGCGACGTTGAAAGCCTCAAGGCCGAGGTTCTGATGGAGCACGCGACCGCTTCTGGATCGTGAAATCGTAAACCTAGAGAAGGAGGCGCGCGCAAGAATTGATGCGCGTGTCCAGACATGGATGTCGCAACCATTTCCGCATTAGCTGCCGCCGCTGCCGCTGCCGGCGCACTTAGCGTGGCCGGCGTCCAGCTCTATGTCGGACACAGGCAGTCGAAAGCAGCGCTGAAAGCTGCCAACGCTGCCCTGATGAACGCGCAAAACGCGGGTCGGCATACGGTGGCAGAGTTTCGGCAGAGTTGGACCGACAAAGTCATCGATGCGCTTAGCGACTACCACGCAATCTTGGTGTCCATCGATGACGGTCATTTGTCGCCGGATGATCGCAGGAAGCTGACGGCCTTGTGGACACGTCTGGAGCTTTTATTGAACCCAGATGAGGCCGACGCGGCCTCGTTGCTCAGGTTGGCGGATGCCGCGCGCCTAAGTGAAACAACTGCAGAACGCGATGCCAACTCCCGCGATATGGTCAAGTTAGCTAGAAACCTTTTGAAAACGGAATGGCTGACGATCCAGATCGAACTGCAATAGCGAACGTGGCTCGGGATCGAAGCGTCGATGACCAATCAACGCCAGAAACCCGATAGCACCTACAATCCAATCAGAGCGATTGCCCGTTGGGAATTGGAGGGCGGAGCATTGCAGACAGCGCGCTCCCCGGTTCGTTCGCATCTCAACTTGACCGCCAAAAGCGAAATTCCGGAGCAAAAAAGAGAACCGAAATTTCCGCGATAAAATCGAATCTTATCGTGGCGATTGATTATCTCTACCCCGGCTGTCTCGTTTGAACTCAACTGTTCCACTTCAAAGAAGCGTGCTCGGGGTTGCGGTAATCGAGCACCTCGGCCGCCTTGGCCTCATTCAGGCATCTAGAAAGCCAATCTTGATGGAGAAGGCTGAACTCGCATGGCCACAAAATTCAAAGTCGGCGATCACGTGACCTGGAACTCAGAGGCGGGACATGTCAGCGGGCGGATCATAAAGATCCACAAGCAAGACGTGGACTACAAAGGGTATACGCATCATGCGACCGTTGATGATCCACAGTATGAGATCAAGAGCGACAAAACCGAGCACGTGGCGATGCACAAAGGATCGGCACTGAAACAGAAGGACTGACACATTTATAGGTGGCTCCTGCCGCTCGTCGACGAACGCTCAACCCTAGATCTTGCCCTGATGGAGGACTTCACCAGTCGCTCTCTTGAGTGCGCCCGAACGATCTTTATGATTGGCCATTCGACGCGCACATTCGTCGAATTCATTGCCTTGCTCCGAGAGGCTCGGATAGGCAATGGGCACAGTCAGCATAGGAAGGGGATCAGGGGCCAGTCGAACCCCCGGCCATGGTAGACGACCGGGGGCTCTAAGGACAAAGACGGCAAACCGGGGTTGGCTAGCCGTCCCATGCAAGGTAGCACAGTTTGCCAACGAGAGCCTATTTTTTGTGCAACACTTGACTGAACGCCGGTCGCAAGCGGGGCCGGGCCAGTTCCAAGAACCCGAGCCTGCTGGCGGGGCTTCTGTTCAAGACGACATTTCCGAGCGTGCGAAGGCCGTTTTCCCGCATCTGGCGCGGCTCGAAAGTCTCTATGGCAATACCGGGATCGAGACCCGCCACGCCTGCGAGCCGCCAGATTGGTATTACGAGCGTCATGGGTGGGAAGCGCGAACCGCCGTCTTCCAGCGCCATGCACTCGATCTGTTGGAGGAGGTGACGCTCAAAGCCATCGAGAGCGCCGGGATCAGGCTCGACGATGTTTCCGCGCTCATCGTGAACACCATCACCGGGCTTGCGATCCCGAGCCTCGATGCAAAGCTGATGAACCGCCTGCAACTGCCCGCGTCGGTGGAGCGTCTGCCGATTTTCGGGCTCGGCTGCGGAGGTGGCGTAGCCGGACTTGCCCGCGCCGGCCGCTACGCGCAGGCCATGCCGGACGGCTCTTACGTCCTGTTTCTCACGATCGATCTATGCTCGCTCTGCCTCCGCATCGCCGATCCGAGCATGGCGATGTTCGTGGCCGGTGCGCTGTTCGGCGATGGGGCGGCGGGCGTGATTCTGCGCAATACAAGGGGACAAGGGAGTGGCGCAGGCGGGGTAAGGTGCTCGCCATGGGCGATCATTTCTGGCCCAAAACCGAGCACATCATGGGATGGGATATCAAAGAAGACGGCTTCGGCGTGGTTCTCAGTCCGGAACTGCCGGGCCTTATTCGCGCCAAGCTCCTGCCTGCGCTCAAGAGCTTTCTTGATGCCAACGGCATGAGCCTTGGCGAGTTCAGCGGCTTTCTGCTACATCCGGGCGGCGCCAAAATCCTGAAGACCGTTCAGAAACTGCTGCACCTGTCGCGCGAAGACCTTGCCTATTCGTGGGATGTGCTTCGCGATTTCGGCAATATGTCGTCGCCCACTGCCCTATTTGCGCTTGCCAAGGCGATGGACGCTGGCGTTCGGGGCCGGCACTTGCTGGCGTCCTTCGGCCCTGGCTTCTCTGCTTACTTCTTGGCCGTCGATCTCTGAGCCACGTGTCGCACGTCGAGCGCCTGGTCCTCAAGTTTGATCTTATAGGCGAGCACCGTCCACCAAAGCGCCGTCATGATCGTGGCTAATGCAAGCGCGCCGAAGGCCAGCGGGAGCACAAAGGTTTCGATAATGGTGACGGCGTAGTTGGGATGACGAAGATAGCGATAGGGTCCACGCGAAACCACAGGTTCGGCTTCAAGGGTGACAATGCGGTGAGTCCAGAAGCGGGCCAGACTTGCGATCACCCAATATCGAGCGACCTGCAAAGCAAGGTAGTAGACGATGAGCGGCCAGAGGATCGGCGCCTGCGGTGAGACGAGGAAGAAGAGCGATGCGATCCAGGCAAGGTGCGTTGTCGCTACCACCGGGTAATAGTCTCCGCCAACCTCATGAGCCCCCGCCGCACGAAGCGCCCGCGTGTTGCGCGCCGAATAAAGCTCCTCACCCCCGCGCTGAAGGAGCACGAGCGCAGCCGCAATCTGCGGTGCACCGATGAGAGTGGAGAGTGTCACGATCGTCTCCACCTAAGCGGACTAAAGTGGCAACCTATGGGCATCGACCTCAGCTGTCGCAATCATCAGCCGGAGATTATGGACGCGCCCGGTCTACCACACGCGCGTTTCACCGAGACTCTGGAGGGCTTGAGGCGGGTAAACACGGTGACGCGATCGGCGGCGCTTATGTGGCCTGACCTCAAGGCCGCCGCCGGGAAGCACCTGTCGGATGCGCCCTTGCGTGTACTCGATGTGGCGTGCGGCGGCGGCGATGTCCTCCTCGCCCTTTCCCGCTGGTCCGAGCGCGCCGGCATTAGCGTCGAATTTGCCGGCTGCGACCTGAGTCCGGTCGCAGTGCGGTTCGCCAGCGAAGCCGCAGCGCGAGCCGGAGCGCCGATCGCGTTCTTCCAGCTCGATGTGAAGCGGGAACAGCTGCCGAGCGGGTTCGACATGATCATGAGCACGCTGTTCCTGCATCACTTGGCAGAAGAAGATGCGTTGGCCTTCCTGCGCAACGCCGCCGCCAAAGTTCGCCGCCGGTTTGTTATCCAAGATCTCGTGCGCAGTCCGCTGAGCTATTGGTTTGCGCGGCTTGGCACAAGCGTGCTCTTGTTGAACGACATCTGCCGGCTCGATGGACGAACATCCGTCGAGGGCGCGTTCACGCTGGACGAAGCCCACTCGCTGGCCCGCAAGGCCGGACTGACAAATGCCGAGGTCATGCCGCGTTTTCCATTCCGCTACCTGATCCGCTGGATCAGGACCTAACCATGATCGCCGCTTCTCGCGCGCGGCAACATCACATCCTCAAAGTCTCGCAGACGCGTCGACTTGGCAATCCAGACGACGGCGCTTGGCAGAAGGGCGGCGCTCATCACAGATAGATCATGAGTAATCTTCCTCTCAAAAAGTAGGTTCGCGGCACGGGCGAGCAGAAACTGGCGCTTGAGCCGCTTGAGCATGCGCTGCTGAAACACGATGGCGCTGTTGTCCGCAAGGATAGCCTGCGCTGCGGCGATACCTGAGTACAGTGCGATCGCCATGCCGTCGCCGGTGAACGAAGGAATGACTGCCAGCTGGTCGCCGACGGGAAAAACGCCGGGGGCGATCGGCTCGCGCCTGAGATAACCGTAAGGAATGCCGGCGATGGAAATCGGCTTGTCCCATTCGGGTACGGCGCCGATCAACAGGTCGCCAAGGATCTCCGATTGACTTGAAAAGTAGGCGGTCTGGGATGGCCAGGAGGGTCCGATTTGCCGCAAGAGTGCCGGCTGCATCACCCAACATAGTGAAACAAGGCCTTCCTCAATAATCGAGGCTCCAACATAACCACCATCGAACATAGTGATCTGAACGACGTCCTCAAGCGATTGCAATGCCTCAGGGCGAAGGCGTAAAAGGAGTTTAAACCCAACCATCCCTCCTTCCGTACGCTGGAATGGACGCAGGTTGTGCTTGCCCGTCGCGAGCGCTCCGGCTTCCGCCCGCAGAACGCGCTTTCCGGCCTTCACAAGCAAACCGGCGCTGGTGGGCTCGAGACTGCTCACGGTCATGCCGCGTTTCAACTCGGCGCCCGCTGCCTCCGCGGTGTGCAACAGGCCCTGGTCTAACCGATAGCGAGAGAGCCCAGCGCCCCGAAAGGGCAAGGGCACCTCCGCCTTCCGATTACCCGCCACCAAGCGGAAGGTGCCTGCAGAGGTTGCTCCAAGCGACTTGAGATCGAGGCCGAGATACGCGAGTAGCGCTTGGGCTTCGGCGCTGAGAAACTCTCCGCAGACTTTGTGTTTAGGGACGGCCGTGCTCTCGAGCACGAGGACGTCGGCACCGTTGCGGGCGAGTTCGAGCGCAAAGGCGCCGCCCGCCAGTCCACCCCCTACCGCGATGAAAGGACGCGGCATAGAGAAACACGCATGCGACGACGCTCCACTACTGAGCAGCGATCACTTAGGATGCGCACGATGGCCTCGAATCGAAGAGCCTCTGCCAGAGGGGTCACAACAAACCCAGACCGCGAAAAGAAAAAAACAGCTATCATGGCTAATGGTGCGGGCACGTGTAGCAGATAGGGAGCTCTCCGATGAAGCGTTTTGCGTTGGCTCTTCTCTTTTCTGGCTTGATGCTCAACGTGGCTGTCTCATCTGAGCATGAATCCGAAGGGCGCCGGATGCTGGTATTCGCGGTGTATGGCGCCGCTGGCACGACGGGCAGTTCGGCGACAACCACGGTGATCGATTTTTCTACCCAGGTCTCTTGCAAAGAAGCCAGGGATGAGTTGCGAAGCGATGCGAAGCTGAAAGTGCCGGGCTTCCACATCTTCGCTACCTGCGTAGAACCGTAGGGCCTTGACCTACCGAATGTGCGGCGGTCCGGTCTTCAGGAGGCCTCTAGTGGTTGAGTAGGACCTGTTGGCACTGAACGGTCGCGCTAACAAATGTCTGCTGTTGAGGGATAGAGCGGACGTGGCACAGACTTAGGGCGAAGTCCGTTTTTGACCCAAAGCGGACATTGGCAGATCCGAGCGGACATCACTCACAGCCCATACCGGTCGATTGGGCTGAACAGCCAGCTTTACAGGGCGTTCTAATCGCAACAGAATGTCATTACGAAGTCTCGGAGAGGCAGCCATGGTCGTATGTCGTGCCATCCGGCTAGTTGCTGTTATTGCGATCGGGCTCTGTTTTCCTGTCGTGACTGGCCCCGCCTTTGGCCAGCAAAATGCCTTCGAGTTAATTACTAGGCTCATCCAACAACAACAGGAACTGGCCGAGCGGCGGCGTCAAGAAGCTGCGGCGATCGGGCGAATGCAACTTGGGCTTAGAGAACTCGGCCATTACGATGGCGCAATAGACGGTGATTTCGGACCAGAAACCGCCGCGGCGTTAGGCGCGTACCGTCGATCTGTAGGGCGGCCAAACTCGGGCTTGCTTTCAATTGATGAAATTGCAGAGATTGAGAGACGAGCAAGTGAGCAAGCGAGCCGAGTGCCGGATGGTCATGCATCGGCTCGCGCCGGGCGGCTAGTGGAACGATCTGCTCCGCGGCAAGTGTGACCCCCGAAAGTGGCCTGAAGAGATAAACCGGGAGAACAGTGGCGTTCTCTCACCGACACTGTCTCTCTCGCGTCGGATCCTAGAGAACGACCGCTATTTGGTGGCGGACTTCCGCGCTTCTTCGGGACTGTGCGGCGAAGGTCAGCAGAGAGCCAGAAATCGCTCAGCCGTCTACAAAACTGGCTAGTGTGACCCCCAAAACTGGCCTGGAGAGATAAAGGAGGAGAAATCGCACACTCTCGCGCTGAGGCGGCGTCTCTCGACTCTCCTCCCGCAGCCGCAGAGCCATTCGGTGGCGCATTTCCGGCTTTCTTCTGGACTGTTTGCCGAGAGCTGGGAGAGAGCCAGAAAACCCGCGACTAGGTGGCTGGGGCGCCAGGATTCGAACCTGGGATCACGGGACCAAAGCCCGTTGCCTTACCGCTTGGCCACGCCCCAATGCGTCCGTCAGATGACTTGAAACGCTGCCGCCGTCGAGGGCTACGGACGCTCGCGCATAGATATAGTGAGCGGGTGCCCTCCTAGCAGCATCCGGCTTTCCGAGCAACGGATGCCGCCCCCTGGCGCCCGGCCCCGGGGCACGCGCCCTACCCGCTCCGCTTAAGCCCTTCGCCTCACACGAAGAACAGCAGCGTGAGCAGGGCGAACAGAGGCAAGAGGATGGCGCCCGACCACAGGATATAGCCGAAGAAGCTCGGCATCTTGATGCCGCGCTCCTCGCAGATCGACTTCACCATGAAGTTCGGCGCGTTGCCGATATAGGTGTTGACGCCCATGAACACCGCCCCGGCCGAGATGGCGGTGAGCGTGCTCGCGAGCGGCCCCATCAGCTGTTGCGGATCGGCGCCGGCGAGGTTGAAGAAGACCAGATAGGTCGGCGCGTTGTCGAGAAAGCTCGACACTGAGCCGGTGAGCCAGAAATAGGCGGTATCGTTGGGGACGCCGCCTGGGCCCGACACCAGGTCGAGCAGCGGCGCGAAGGGGCCTTGGTGGTCGGCCCGCAGCATGGCGAGCATGGGGATCATGGTGATGAAGATGGCGGCGGACAGGATGGCCACCTCTGCCGGACATCGAAGGCGATGCGGGCACGCCAGCCGCGCCGCTGTGGTGGGTCAAAGGCGGCCGCGGGCCGGCCTTCGTCGATTTGCAGAATGACGTGACGGTCAAGGATTTGGCGCTGGCGCAACGCGAAGGCTATGGCGCGGTCGAGCATCTGAAGCGCTACACCACGCTCGGCATGGCGACGGATCAGGGTAAGACCGCCAATGTCATTGGGCTCGCCATCATGGCCGAGCTCACTGGCCGCTCCATCCCTAAGACCGGCAATTACCGTGTTCCGCCCGCCCTATGCACCGATCAGCCTCGGCGCGCTCGCCGGGCAGCATCGCGGCGCCCATTTCCGGCCGAAGCGCCTGCCCCCCTCGCATGGCTGGGCCGGGACGCAAGGCGCGGTGTTCGCCGAGACCGGGCCGTGGCTGCGCGCGCAATGGTATCAACGGCCTGGCGAGAAGCGTTGGCAGGACAGTGTCGCGCGGGAGGCGGCGACGGTGCGGGCGTCGGCCGGGGTGTGCGATGTCTCGACCCTCGGCAAGATCGACATTCAGGGTCCCGACGCCGGCGTCTTTCTCGACCGGGTCTATATCAACAAGATGCAGTCGCTCGCCGTGGGCAAAGCGCGCTACGGCGTCATGCTGCGCGAGGATGGCTTCGCGCTCGACGACGGCACCGTGGCGCGGCTCGCCGAGCAGCATTACGTCATCACCACCACCACGGCCAATGCCGGCAAGGTGATGCAACATCTGGAATTTTGCCGCCAGGTGCTATGGCCCACGCTCGACCTCCGGCTCGTCTCCGTCTCCGATCGCCCGAGCTTGGCTACGACATCGGGCTTGGCTTTCTCGCCTGGGGTGCTGAGCGTTTGGGCGAGCGCATCCGCGCCATCAATATTTTGCGCGAGACAGACGTGGAATGCGTGGTGTGCTCGCCGATCTTCGTCGACCCGGAAGGAAGCCGAAGCCGTGGCTGAGCCCCTGCTCGAACCCCGCAACCCGCTTGCCGATTTCGCGGTACCGGGCCGCTATGGCCGCCGCGTCGGCGGACCGCGGGCGGTGGTGCTGATGGAACGTCCCGGCCTGGAACTCCGCGTGCTCTCCACCGGTCGCGGCCGCACGGGTGAGGTCGGCGAGGTGGTGCGCGAGCTGACCCACCTGGTCCTGCCGGAGGGACCGAAGCCGGTTACGGCGGAGGGCTTGAGCCTCATCGGCACCGCGCCCGGTCAATGGCTCGCGGTGGCCGAGGATGCGGCGGCGGCGGAGCGCTTGCACGCATTGACCGACGCGCTCACGGGTCTTGCCACGGTGGTGGACCAATCCGACGGCAAGACCGTGCTCCGCATTGGCGGCCCGCGCGCCCGGGAAACGCTCGCCAAAGGCTGCGGCCTCGATCTCGATGCGCGGGCCTTCGCCCCGGGCGATGCGGCGACCACGTCGATTGCGCTGATCGATTGCGTGCTGTGGCAGGTGGACGAAGAGCCGAGCTACGATCTCGCCGTGCCCTCGACGCTCGCGGAAAGTTTCTGGTCATGGCTCGCTGCCGCAGCCGCCGAATACGGCTATGAGGTTGTGCCCCCTCTTTCGCCCCCGGAGCCGAGTTAGGCCCCTCGCCCGACCCTAAGCCGAACATTTCAGGCCATCGAAATGATTGCCCAAAGCCCGTTCAGCGGGGCAAATGAGCATCACCTGAATCCCAGGGAGCACAACACCGTGCCGGGCAAGGATTTGGTATTTATTACAGGGGCTTCCGGTTTTGTGGGGTCGGCGGTGGCGCGGGCGCTGTCCGGGGTGGGCTTCACCTTGCGGGCGCTGGTGCGCTCGGGGAGCCCATGGACCAATCTGGAGGACCTGGATGTCCAGCTGGCGGAAGGCGACATGCGCGACCGGGACGCGGTCTTCGCCGCCGCGCAAGGCGCGCGCTACGTCTTCCATGTGGCGGCCGATTACCGGCTGTGGGCGCCGCGGCGCAAGGAAATCATGCGCGCCAATGTCGACGGCACGCGCACGGTGATGGAGGCGGCGCGCGCCGCGGGCGCCGAGCGCATCGTCTATACGTCGAGCGTGGCGACGCTCAGACTGCATGAGGACGGCACGCCAGCCGACGAGACGGCACCGCTCGCCGAGGACGAGGCGATCGGCACCTATAAGCGCAGCAAGGTTGCGGCCGAGCGGCTGGTCGAGCGCATGGTGGCCGAGGGCTTGCCGGCGGTCATCGTCAATCCCTCGACGCCGATCGGCCCGCGCGACCGCCGACCCACGCCCACGGGACGCATGATCGTCGAAGCGGCGGCGGGCCGCATGCCGGGTTTCGTCGACACCGGGCTCAATCTCGTCCATGTCGACGACGTCGCCCAAGGCCATCTCGCGGCGCTGCGGCAGGGCCGCATCGGCGAGCGCTATATTCTCGGCGGGGAGAACATGTCGCTTGCCGAATTGCTCGGCCGGATCGCGCGCCTGACGGGCCGCGCGCCGCCGCGCTGGCGTCTGCAGCGCCGGCTCCTCTACCCGCTCGCCTTTGCCGCCGAGGCGATGGCCTATGTGACGCGGCGCGAGCCGTTGTTGACGCGCGACGGCTTGCGGATGGCGAAGCATCACATGTTCTTCACCTCGGCCAAGGCGCAGCGCGAGTTCGGCTACCGGGCGCGGCCGGTCGAGGATGCGCTGCGCGACGCCATCGATTGGTTTTTCCAAGCGGGCTATCTGTCGTGACGCTATCGCTCTTCCTGGCGGGGCTCACGCTCGCGATCTGGATCACCCTCCTCTTCTTCCGGGGCGGGTTCTGGCGCGCGCGGGAGCGCGACGATGCCGATCGGCCTGTGCTTCCGACAGGGAGCGTCTGGCCGAGCGTGGTCGCCGTGATCCCGGCCCGCAACGAAGCGGCGATGCTGCCGCACAGCCTCGCCTCATTGCTCGCGCAAGACTATCCCGGCCGATTCTCCGTCGCGCTGGTGAATGACGAGAGCAGCGACGGCACGGCAGCGATGGCGCGCCGGGTTGCCGCATCCGCCGGCCGCGAGGTCACTGTCTTCGAGGGTAAGCCTCTGCCCACGGGATGGACCGGCAAGATCTGGGCGATGGCGCAGGGGATCGAGCGCGCGAACGCCACCGAGCCTCCGCCCGATTATCTGCTCCTGACCGATGCCGATATCGCCTATGCGCCCGATGCGCTGAGGCAGCTCGTCGCCCGCGCCGAGACCAAGGGCCTCGTGCTGACCTCGCTCATGGCCAAGCTCCATTGCGCGACTTGGCCGGAACGCGCGCTCATCCCCGCTTTCGTGTTCTTCTTCCAGATGCTCTACCCCTTCGCTTGGGTGAACCTCGGCGAGGCCAAGAGCGCGGCGGCGGCCGGCGGCTCGATGCTGGTCGAGCGCCGCGCGCTGGCAAAGGCCGGCGGCATGGCCGCGATCCGCGGCGCCCTGATCGACGATTGCGCGCTGGCGGCGCTGATGAAGGTGCAAGGCCCGATCTGGCTCGGGTTGACCGACCGCGTGCGCAGCGTGCGGGTCTATCCCAATATCGGCGACGTTCGCCGCATGGTGGCGCGCTCGGCCTATGCCCAGCTCCGCTACTCGCCGCTCCTGCTTGCCGCCACGGTGGCGGGCATGGCCGTGACCTTTCTCGCGGCACCGCTGGTCGTGATTTTCGGGGCCTTTCCCGCCAATGCGGTGGCCGGGCTCGCCTGGGCATTGATGACGCTCGCCTTCCTGCCGATCTTGCGTTTCTATCGCCTGTCCCCGCTCTGGGCCTTGGCTTTGCCCTTGATTTCTGCGGGTTATTTGGCGTTCACGCTGGATTCGGCATACCAGCATTGGCGCGGCAAGGGCGGAATGTGGAAGGGGCGCAGTCAAGCCTTGGTGGCGAAGCGATGACAGTCCTAGCCGATATCGAGGCGAGCAAGACGGAGCACGGCGAGAATTTTCCCGTCGCCTCCCTCCTCATCGCGCCGCGTTTGCGCGCGCCCATTCTGAGCTTTTATCGATTTGCCCGCGCGGCCGACGATATTGCCGACCACGCCGAGCTCGCCGAAGCCGATAAATTCGCTGGCCTCGATGCGCTGGAAGCGACGCTGCTCGGCAAATCGGCGAGCGCCAAGGCGGCATTGCCGCTGAAGCGCGTGCTGGCGGAGCGGGGGCTGCCTCCGACGCATCCGCTCGATCTGCTCACCGCCTTTCGCGCCGACGTGACCAAGCGCCGTTACGCGAATTGGGCCGAGCTCATGGACTATTGCCGCTATTCCGCCATGCCGGTCGGACGCTTCGTGCTCGATCTGCATGGCGAAGCGCGCTCGACTTACGATTATTCCGACCCGCTCTGTACCGCCTTGCAGGCGATCAACCATATGCAGGATTGCGGCTTGGATTATCGCGCGCTCGACCGGGTCTATGTGCCGCTCGACATGATGGCGGCGCACGGGACGCGCGTCGAGGCGCTCGGCGCGGTCAAGGCGACGCCGGAACTGCGCGCCTGTTTGACGGCGCTCGCCGAGCGCACCGCCCTGCTCCTGCCCGAAGCCGCGAAGCTGCCGCTCGCGGTGCAAGACACCCGGCTTGGGCTCGAGACCGGCATCATCGTCAGACTTGCGCACAAGCTCACGGCGATTCTCTTGACGCGCGATCCTCTGAGCGAGCGCGTGCATCTCACCAAGCAAGGCGCGCTGTGGCAGGGGACGCAGGGAGCTGCGGCCACGCTGGCGGCACGGCTCGCGCGCGCGGGTGACCGGCCGTGAGCGTGGCGGAGCGCCAGAGCGCGATGAGCGAGGCGGCGGCGCCGGTCGCCAGGCAGAGCTCGTTCTATCTCGCGCTGCGCATCCTGCCGCCAGAGCAGCGCGAGGCGATGTACGAGGTCTACGCCTTCTGCCGCGCGGTGGACGACATCGCCGACGTGGCCGGATCGCGCTCGGCGCGCCTCGCCAAGCTCGACCGCTGGCGGGCCGATCTGGCGCGCCTCTATGCGGGCCAGGGCACGACCGAGCTCACCCAAGGGCTCGCCGGACCGGTCAAAGCCTTCGGTCTCCGCCACGAGGATTTCCTCGCCATCATCGACGGCATGGAAATGGATGTGCGCCGCGACATCCGCGCGCCGAAATGGGCGGCGCTCGATCTTTATTGCGACCGGGTGGCGTCGGCGGTCGGCCGGCTTTCGGTCCGCATCTTCGGCATCGAGGACGAGAGGGGGCGCCGCTTATCGCATCATCTCGGCCGCGCGTTGCAGATGACCAACATCCTGCGCGACCTAGACAAAGACGCGAAGCTCGGCCGTCTCTATCTCCCCAAGGAGGCTTTGGTCGAGGCCGGCATCAAGGACGAAACCGTCGCCACCGTGCTAGCCCATCCCGCACTGGGTAAGGCGTGCGCCAATGTGGCGGCGCGCGCGCGCAAACATTTCGCCGAAGCCGCGACGGTGATGGCCGGGTGCAGCCGGAAAACCGTGCGCTCGCCGCGCATCATGGCCTCGGTGTATCGCGCCCTTCTCGACAAGCTCGTCGCGCGCGGCTGGAAGGCGCCACGGGTGAGAGTGCGTCCCTCGAAGGGGCAATTCCTCTGGGCCGTCCTGCGTTACGGCGTCGTGTAATGGCGAAGGCAAACGTGCATATCGTGGGCGCGGGCTTGGCGGGCCTGTCCGCGGCGATCGCGCTTGCCGGCACGGGCCGCGGTGTGGTCGTGCATGAGCTGGCGCGGCATGCCGGCGGCCGGTGCCGCTCGTATTTCGAGCCGGCGCTCGGGCTCAGGATCGACAATGGCAATCATCTGCTCCTGTCCGCCAATCGCGCCGCGCTCGCGCTGTTGCGCAAGATCGGCAGCCAGGACCGGCTCGCCGGACCCGAGGAGGCCCAATTCGCCTTCGCCGATCTCGCCTCGGGCGAGCGCTGGCTGCTGCGCCCCAATCGCGGACCGCTGCCCTGGTGGATTTTCTCCGCGTCACGGCGGGCGCCAGGCACGCGCGCAATGGACTATCTAGCGCTGGCGAAGCTCCTGCGTCCGCCTGCGGATCGCGCTATCGGCGATGTTATTGCCTGCGCGGGCCCCACCTATGAGCGCGTCTGGGGGCCCGTGCTGCTGGCGGCACTCAATACCGAGCCGCGCGAGGCTTCGGCAACGCTCGCCGGCGCCGTGCTGCGCGAGACGCTGATGCGCGGCGGCCGGGCGTGCCGGCCGCTCGTGGCCAAAGACGGGCTCGGGCCTGCCTTCATCGATCCCGCGCTTTCCTATCTCGAGCGGCAGGGAGCCAAGCTCCGCTTCCACCACCAATTGCGCCGCGTGGAGCTTGGCGAGAACGAAGCCCGCGCGCTCGATTTCGGCGAGGACACGGTCTCGCTCGCCGCCGGCGATACGGTGATCCTCGCGGTTCCGGCCGCGGTCGCGCCGCTGCTCCTCCCCGAACTCACCGCGCCAACGAGCTTCCGCGCCATCGTCAACGCGCATTTCAAGATCGCGCCGGCGGCGGGAATGCCGCCCGTGACCGGTATCGTCAACGGCCTAGCGGAATGGGTGTTCGCATTCCCCGAGCGCCTCTCCGTCACCATCAGCGCCGCCGATCGCTTGGTCGAGACGCCGCGTGAGGAGCTGGCCGTGGCGATTTGGCGCGACGTCGCCACGCTCACGGGGCTGCCCCAGGCGCTGCCCCAATGGCATATCGTCAAAGAGCGCCGGGCTACTTTTGCCGCCCTGCCGCAGGAAAATGCCGAGCGCCCAAGCGCGGAAACGCGCTGGCGTAACCTGTTTCTGGCCGGCGACTGGACGGCGACGGGGCTGCCTGCCACCATCGAGGGCGCGATCCGCTCCGGCAACAGGGCCGCGCAGCTCGTGACGAATGACGCGAGAGGGATGCGATGACGATGGCCGAGGCGCACGCTTCCTCCGGCGCGGACGCGCAATCCGCCGCCATGGACCGGCTTGAGGCGTCGATCGCCTCGGCGGCGCAAGCGCTCGGCGCGTTGCAGCGGCCGGATGGTCATTTCGTCTTCGAGCTCGAAGCCGACGCGACCATCCCGGCCGAATATGTGCTGATGCGCCATTATCGCGGCGAGACGGTCGATGCCGCGCTCGAAGCGAAGATCGCGCGCTATCTCCGCCGCATCCAATCCGCGGACGGCGGCTGGCCGCTGTTCCATGCGGGCACGTCCGATATGAGCGCGAGCGTGAAGGCCTATTTCGCGCTGAAGATGATCGGCGACGGCACCGACGCGCCGCATATGGCGCAGGCGCGTGCCTGGATCCTGAGCAAAGGCGGCGCCGCCTCAAGCAACGTCTTCACCCGCAATCTGCTCTCGCTTTACGGCGCGGCGCCGTGGCGCGCGGTGCCGGTGATGCCGGTCGAGATCATGCTCCTGCCGCGCTGGTTCCCCTTCCATCTCGACAAGGTGTCCTATTGGGCGCGCACCGTGCTCGTGCCGCTCATGGTGCTGAACGCGCTGAAGCCACTTGCGCGCAACCCGAAAGGCGTGCGGATCGACGAGCTGTTCCTGACGCCGCCCGTGGAGGTGCGCCATTGGCCCAAGGGCCCGCATCAGACTTGGCCGTGGTCGCAGATTTTCGGTGGCATCGACCGCGTGTTGCGCGCGCTCGAACCCTATGCGCCGAAGGCGATGCGCGGGCGCGCCATCGACCGCGCCGCCGGTTTCGTGACCGAGCGGCTGAACGGCGAGGATGGGCTCGGCGCGATCTTCCCGGCCATGGTCAATGCGCTGCTCATGTTCGACGCACTTGGCTATCCCGAGGACGACGCAGGCGTCCGTACAGCACGGAACGCGATCGAGCGGCTGCTGGTGGTCAAGGAGGACGAGGCCTATTGCCAGCCCTGCCTCTCGCCGGTGTGGGACACGGCCTTGACCGCGCATACGCTGCTCGAGGTAGGCGGCGCCGAATGCGAGCGGCGCGCCGTGGCGAGTCTCGACTGGCTACCCCCGTTGCAGGTGCTCGACATTGTCGGCGATTGGGGTGCGCGCCGGCCCAACATTCGCCCCGGCGGCTGGGCCTTCCAATATGCTAATCCGCATTATCCCGATCTCGACGACACCGCGGTCGTGGTCATGGCCATGGACCGCGCTACCGCGCGCATGCCGGGCGGTGCGCGCGACAAATTCGCGGAGGCGATGGCGCGCGGGCAGGAATGGGTGGTCGGCCTGCAAAGCACGAATGGCGGCTGGGCGGCCTTCGATGCGGATAATGACTATTATTACCTCAACCAGATCCCCTTCTCCGACCACGGCGCGCTGCTGGATCCGCCCACGGCGGACGTGGCCGCGCGCTGCGTGTCGATGCTTGCCCAGCTCGGGGCGCACGCGGGCAAGAGCGAGCCGCTCGACCGGGGTGTCGCCTATCTGCTCGACACGCAGGAGAAGGACGGCAGTTGGTACGGCCGTTGGGGCATGAATTACATCTACGGTACCTGGTCGGTGCTCTGCGCGCTCAATGCCGCCGGCGGCGATGCCGTATCGCCTGCCATGCGCAAGGCCGTGCAATGGTTGGCATCGATCCAGAATGACGATGGCGGCTGGGGCGAGGACGGCTCGAGTTACCGGCTCGATTATGCCGGATACGAGCCCGCGCCAAGCACGGCCTCGCAAACCGCCTGGGCGCTGCTCGGTCTGATGGCGGCGGGCGAGGTCAACCATACGGCGGTCGCCAAGGGCGCCGCGTATCTCATGGACGCACAAGGGAACGACGGCTTCTGGCCGGAGCAGCGCTTCACCGCCACCGGCTTCCCGCGCGTCTTTTATTTGCGCTATCACGGCTACGCGAAATTCTTTCCCCTCTGGGCGCTCGCCCGCTACCGCAATCTGAAAGCCGCCAACGCCAGCTCCGTTCTGGTCGGGATGTGAGCGCGCGAGGTCAAGCGGGTTTCGTCGTCGCCGCGACGGGCTTGCGCGCCGAGGCGCGTATCGCCGCGCGCGCCAAGGGGGTGCGTGCGGTCGCCGGCGGGGGCGATGCCGCACAGCTTGCGCATCGCATCGAGCAGGCGTTGGCCGAAGGCGGCAAGGCCATCATCAGTTTCGGCATTTGCGCGGGTCTGGCGCCGGGTCTCTCGGCGGGGTTGTGTCTCGCTGGGCGCGAGGTCGTGCACGCGGGCACGACCTATGCCGCAGACCCGGCCTGGACGAAACGCATCGCCAAGGCTATCGGCGCCGAGCCCGTCACCATTGCCGGCGTCGATCGCCCGCTGACGTCGCTTTCGGAGAAGCGGGCGCGGCACGCAAAAAGTAGCGCCGTCGCGGCGGATATGGAGAGTCAAATCGTGGCGCAGCTGGCCGCGCGCCATGGGCTGCCCTTCGCCGTGCTGCGCGTGGTGGCCGATCCCGCGACGCGCGACATCCCTTCCGCGGCGCTCGCGGCCATGGGCAGCGATGGTGGTTTCGATATTGCGGGGCTGCTCGCCGCGCTCAGCCGCGACCCCGCTCAGCTCACGGCGCTCGTACGGCTTGCGGGCGACACGGCCCGCGCCATGGCCGGGCTATTCCGCTGCCACTACTTGCTCGGCGCGCGCCTCGGCTTCCCCGATCTCGGCTAGCTTCTGCTCGACGTGCCGGGTGAACACATATTCGGCCGGCCGCTGGCGATCGAGCGGGATGTCCGGCGCCATGGGCCCGTCAGTCTTGATCCCTGCGAGCGCGACACGCGCCACCTTCCACGGCTTCTTGACGGCGTCCATGACGGCGGTCGCCTCGAAGCCGCTATGCACCATGCAGTCGGCGCATTTCTCGTAATTGCCGGTGCCGTATTGGTCCCAGTCGGTATCTTCCATCAGCTCCTTGAACGTCTTGGCATAGCCTTCGCCGAGCAGATAGCAGGGCCGCTGCCAGCCGAACACGGTGCGGGTCGGGTTGCCCCAGGGGGTGCAGTGATAGGTCTGGTTGCCGGCGAGAAAATCGAGAAACAGGCCCGATTGGAACACCGGCCATTTGCCGCGCTGGCGGCGGAAGATGTCGCGGAACAATTGCTTGGTGCGCTTCCGATTGAGGAAATGCTGCTGGTCCGGCGCGCGCTCATAGGCGTAACCCGGCGAGACGGTGATGCCGTCGACACCGAGCGCCTTGACGTGATCGAAGAAGTCGGCCACGCGCGCGGGTTCGGCGTCGCTGAACAGGGTGCAATTGATGTTGACGCGGAAGCCGGCCGCCTTGCCCGTCTCGATGGCGGCGATAGCGCGATCGTAGACGCCGCTCTTGCATACCGATTTGTCGTGCATCTGTTTGTCGCCGTCGAGATGCACCGACCAATTGAACCGGCTATGCGGCCGATAGAGAGCGAGTTTCTTCTCCATCAACAGCGCATTGGTGCACACGGTAACGTATTTGCCCCGATCAAGCGCACCCGCCACGATCTCGGGAAGCTCCCGATGCAGCAGCGGCTCACCGCCGGCGAGCACGACGACCGGAGCGCCGCATTCGTCGACAGCGCCGAGGGCATCGGCGACCGACAGCCGCTGATCCAGAATCTGGTCGGGATAATCGATCTTGCCGCAGCCGGCGCACGCCAGATTGCAACGGAATAGCGGCTCGAGCATCAGCACCAGGGGATAGCGCTTGCGGCCGCGCAAATGCTGGCCGACGACATAGGCGCCAACTGCCAAGGCCTGACCGAGAGGAATACCCATGCGGCTAAGCTCCAACCAGCTCTTGCGGCAGCCGGAAATAGACCTTTTCCTTGATGCCGGACAGCGTCGTGAGCTCGAGCGGGCCGAAACGCGCGAGCGATGCAATTACGTCATCGACCAGGGTCTCCGGCGCCGACGCGCCGGCGGTGAGCCCGATAGTGTCGCAGCCGGCAAACCAATCCTCGCTCAGCGCGCTGCCATCCTCGACCAGGTAGCTCGGCACGCCGCATTCGGCGCCGATCTCGCGCAGGCGGTTTGAATTCGAGCTGTTGCTGGCGCCGACGACGAGGATCAGATCGACCAGGGTGGCGAGCTCGCGCACGGCGGTCTGCCGGTTTTGCGTGGCGTAGCAGATGTCGCGGGTCTCGGGTCCCACCACGTCACTGAAGCGGTTCCGCACGGCCACGATGGTAGCGCGGGTATCGTCCACGCTGAGCGTCGTCTGGGTGATGTAGGCGATGGGAGCATCGAGGGCGATATCCAGCCGCTCGACATCCTCCTTGCTCTGGATGAGATGCACCTCGCCCTTGAGCTGGCCCATGGTCCCCTCGATCTCGGGGTGGCCGGCGTGTCCAATCAAAATCACCACGCGGCCTTGGTCCAAATAGCGCTGCCCCTCATGGTGAACCTTGGCGACGAGCGGGCAGACGGCGTCGAGCACGGCCAAGCCGCGGGCGTCGGCGTCCAGTTCCACGGCGCGCGAGACCCCATGGGCGCTGAAAATCGTCACCGCGCCCGGCGGGACCTCGGACAGTTCTTCCACGAAGCGAGCCCCCTTGGCTTTAAGGCTCTCGACGACATGGCGGTTGTGGACTATCTCGTGGCGCACGTAAACTGGCGCGCCGAACTTCTCGAGCGCCCGCTCCACGATCTCAATGGCCCGGACGACACCTGCACAGAATCCGCGCGGTTGCGCCAAAATGACTTTCATGAACCAGACCAGTTTGGGAAGCCCGATTGCCCTACCCGAAGGCCTTCATTAGCCTGCGAGGCGCCCCGGTGGTCAAGGTGCTTTGGCGTCGCCGGCTCGACACAAATCCCTGCCACATCAGCGCATGCCCTTTGTCTCCAGACCGGCTCAACTCGCTCTGACCAAACAAGCGGGCGCCTTGCGCCACCACCCGTCACTATTGCGAAATGCTTGAGGCTGTAGTCGTCAACGTTGTCAAGGCTTGCTGCCGGCGTCCGGGGCTCACGCTCTTGGTCGCCGGGGCAATAAGCTTTGGCGCTGTTGCCTACACTTATGAAAAATTCGCGATCAACACCGACAACAGCCAACTCATCTCCTCGAAATTGCCCTGGCGCCAGCGCGAATTGCAGCTCGATGCGGCATTTCCGCAGCAGGTGGACACCCTGCTCGTGGTGGTGGACGGCGCCACGCCCGAGCAGGCCGCCGGCGCGGCCAAGACTTTGGCCGCCGCGCTCGCCAAGAGCCCTGAGCATATCCAAGCGGTGCAGGAGCTCGAGGGCGGTCCTTTTTTCGAGAAGAACGGCCTGTTGTTCCTGTCGGTCGCCGAGGTCAAGCGCACCACCGACGAACTGATCCGGGCGCAGCCTTTCCTCGCCACGCTCGCCGCCGATCCCACGCTGCGCGGTCTGGCCGAAGCGCTCACCATCATCCCGCAAGGGGTGCAGGCGGGCGCCATCACGCTCAAAGATCTCGCCTCGCCGCTTGCCCGGCTCGCGACCACCATCGACGCGTTGTTGTTGGGCCGCCCCGCGGCCTTCTCCTGGAGTGAGCTCATGACCGGTGCCGAGCCCTCCCCGGCCGAGCTCCGCCGCTTCATCCGCGTCAAGCCCAAGCTCGACTATGGCGCGCTCGAGCCCGGCGCCGCGGCGTCGGACACGATCCGCGCCACGGCCGCCACGCTTGGGCTCACGCCGGACAAGGGCGTCACCGTCCGCCTGACCGGCCCTGTCGCCATGGCCGACGAGGAGTTCGGCAGCGTCGCCGATGGCGCGCTCATCAACGTGGTGGCGACCGCGGCGGCGGTGCTGCTCATTCTCTTTCTCGCGCTGCGCTCGGGCCGCATCATCCTTCCCGTCATGCTGAGCCTCGCGGTTGGGCTCGCGATCACCGCGGCGCTCGGCCTTGCCATGGTCGGCGCGTTCAATCTCATCTCGGTCGCCTTCGCCGTTCTGTTTGTCGGTATCGGCGTCGATTTCGGCATCCAATTCGCGGTGCGCTACCGCCGCGAGCGCCATCGCGACAACGACCTGCACGCCGCGCTCGCCACCGCCGCCGCGACGATCGCGCGGCCGCTCACCCTTGCCGCCGCCGCGACCGCCGCCGGCTTCTATGCCTTTGTGCCCACCGCCTATCGCGGCCTATCCGAGCTCGGGCTGATCGCCGGCACCGGCATGCTCGTGGCGCTCGTCACCAGCGTCACTCTGTTGCCCGCGCTTCTGACCCTGCTCGCGCCGCCGCCCGAGCCCGAGGCGATCGGCTATCGCAGCCTGGCGCCGGTCGACCGCTTCATGGCGCGCCACCGCGTGCCGATCCTAATCCTGGCGGCGCTCGGGGTGGCGGCGGGGCTGCCGCTCTTTCGCCACCTCGAATTCGACTTCAATCCTCTCAATCTGCGCAGCGCCAAGGTCGAGTTGGTGGCGACCTTACGCGATCTGATGCAAGACCAGGCCACGACGCCGAACGCGATCAATGTGCTGGCGCCCTCGCTCGACGAGGCTACGGCGCTGGCGCGGCGCCTCGATGCCCCGCCCGAGGTTTACGGCACGGTAACGCTGCAAAGCTTCGTGCCGCCGGACCAGGACGAGAAGATCGCCCTCATCGAGGACGCGGCGGCCATTCTCGCCCCGACCCTCGATGTGGCGGAGGTCAAGTCCCCACCCAGCGACGCCGAGACGACCCAGGCGCTCAACGATGCCGCCAAGGCGTTCCGCGAGAATCCCGGCAGCGGCGAGGACGCAATTCTCAGGCAAAATCTCGCGCAATCGTTGACGGCGCTCGCCGCGGCCGACCCCGCGCGCCGCGCCGCCGTCGAGACCGCGCTCCTCAGCGGGCTAAAGCTCAGGCTCGACCAGGTGCGCGCAAGCCTAGCGCCGGGGCGCGTCACCCTCGACCGGCTGCCTGAAGAACTGACGCAGGAATGGATCGCCAAGGACGGCAGGGCACGCATCGAGGTGAGGCCCAAAGGCGACCAGAACGACAACGCGGCGATGGAGCGCTTCGCCGCCGCCGTGCTCAAAATCGCGCCTGAGGCGACGGGGACGCCGATCCTCATCCAGGAATTGGCCAACACCATCGTGCGCGCCTTCATTCAGGCGGCGGGTTTTGCGCTCGTGTCGATCGCGCTGATCCTGCTCATAGCGCTCCGGCGCATTAGCGACGTGCTGGTCACGCTCGTGCCGCTGCTTCTGGCCGGCGTCGTCACGCTCGAGCTCACGGTGCTTGTTGGACTGCCGCTCAACTTCGCCAACATCATCGCCCTGCCGCTCCTGCTCGGCGTGGGCGTGGCGTTCAAGATCTATTACGTGCTCGCCTGGCGCGAGGGAGAGACGAGCCTGCTGGCCTCCTCGCTCACCCGCGCCGTCCTGTTCAGCGCGCTCACCACCTCGACCGCCTTCGCCAGCCTGTGGCTGTCGAACCATCCCGGCACGTCGAGCATGGGCAAGTTGTTGAGCCTCGCGCTGATCACCACGCTCGCCGCCGCGGTGCTGTTTCAGCCGATTCTCATGGGACCGCCGCGGAAATCACCGCCGGTGAGCGAGCCGCCGCCTCCGACCGATACCGATTAGGCATCGATCTCGCGCCGCTCGCGCAGGAAGCGGAAAAATTCCACGCCCTCGCGCAGCCGGCGCCGCATCATGTCGGGGCTCCGCACCATCTCGCCGACAATGGCGGCGATCTTCGGCGCGCGGAAATAGAACCGCTTATAGAAGTCCTCGACCCCGTCGAAGATCTCGGTGTGGCTGAGATGCGGATAGGACAAAGGCGCGATCTGCGTGCCGAGATCGTTGATGAGCTCCTGATCCTCCTCGGCTAGCCATTTGTTCTCGCGCGCCTGGTTGTAGAGAAAGGTGCCGGGATAGGGCGCGGCGAGCGAGACCTGGATCGTGTGCGGGTTGATCTCGTTGGCGAAGCGGATGGTCTCCTCGATGGTCTCGGTGGTCTCGCCGGGCAGCCCGAGTATGAAGGTGCCGTGGATGACGATGCCAAGCTCGTGGCAATCCTTAGTGAAGCGGCGGGCGACATCGACCAGCATGCCCTTTTTGATGTTGTGGAGGATGGTCTGATTGCCGGATTCGTAACCGACCAGCAGCAGGCGTAAGCCGTTGTCCTTCATCACCTTCAGCGTGTCGCGCGGGACGTTGGCCTTGGCGTTGCACGACCAGGTGAGGCCGAGCTTGCCGATTTCCTTGGCGAGCGCCTCGACGCGCGGCAGATTGTCGGTGAGCGTGTCGTCGTCGAAGAAGATCTCCTTCACCTGGGGGAAGGCGGCAGCCGCCCATTTCAGCTCCTCGATGACATTGCCGACGCTGCGCACGCGGTAGCGATGGCCGCCGACCGTCTGCGGCCACAGGCAGAAGGTGCAGCGCGATTTGCAGCCGCGGCCGGTATAGAAGGAGAGGTAGGGATGCTTGAGATAGCCGATGAAATAATTCTCGATGACGAGGTCGCGCTTATAGACCGGCGTCACGAAGGGTAGCGCGTCCATGTCCTCGAGCACGGCGCGGTCGTCATTGTGCACGATGACGCCCTCGGCGTTGCGATAGGACAGGCCGGCGATCTTGCTCCAGTCGCGCCCGTCGGCGACGTCCTTGATGGTGTAGTCGAACTCGTTGCGGGCGACGAAATCGATCGCCCGGGACGCCGCCAGGCTCTCCTTCGGCTGCACGGCGACTTTGGCGCCGATGAAGCCGATCTTGAGGCTCGGATTGAGCTCCTTCATGGCTTCGGCCGTCTTGATGTCGCTGGCAAAGGACGGCGAAGAGGTATGCAGGACCAGGAGCTCGTATTGGCGCGCGCAGGGCGCGATATCGGCGAAGCTCAGCTGGTGCGGCGGCACGTCGATGAGCTTCGAATTCTCGACCAGGGCCGCGGGCTGGGCGAGCCAGGTCGGGTACCAGAAGGAGCGGATCTCTCGCTTCGCCTGGTAGCGGGCGCCGGCGCCACCGTCGAAGCCATCATAAGATGGGGCCTGCAGGAAGAGCGTGCGCATGAAACTTTCCCCTCAGCTCGGCGTCAGCGTCCCATCGGACTGAAGCTCGTAGCGATGACCGCGCCAGACGATCGGTGCCGGCAGGAAGCCGGCAACATACATCATAGCGCTCAATAGGTCGCGCAGAGGACTGAGCCAGGGCGAAACGCCCCTCTCCCCCACGCCGCCCGCGCCGATTTGTAGCGAAACCACGAACCGGCAAGCAAGGGCAAGCGCAATGAGGGCGATGCCGGCGGCGGCGAAGTCTTGCAGCGCGGCGGCGGCCAGGGCGAGCGGCAAAGGATGGGTGATCACCAAGCCCCCATAACCCAACGGATCCAGGCTGCGCAAGGTGCGCGTCCAGCGCAATTCGTGGCTCAGCAGCGCCCTCAGGCTTTCCTCCGCGCAAGTGTGGCCGACAAGGAGCGGCGCGATGGCCACGGTCAGGCCGAGCCCGCGCACGGCCTCGCCCATCGCATAGTCGTCGGCGAGCAGGTTGGCAAAGGGCTTGAATCCGCCAACCCGGTTCAGGGTCTCGGCGCGGATCGCCAGCGTCGAGCCGAAGCAGGGCCGCGCCAGGCCAAGCTTGAGACCCACCAAAACGCTCGGCAGGAAATGATGATTGATGGCCGCCGCGGCGAGGCTGGACCACAGCCCCCGCACCGGGATGCCGTAATACGGGCAGGTTACGATGCCGACTCCCGGCTGTTCCAGCGCGGACACGACCCCTGCGAGGTAATCGCGGCCGACCCGGATATCGCTGTCCGACACCACGATGATGCCGTGCCTGGCCGCCGCCAGCATATTGGCAAGATTGGAGATCTTCCGATTGCTGCCATGCAGGCTCGGGTCGACCACAAGCTCGATGTCCCGGTCCGGAAAACGCTGCTGGAGCCGCCGCACGATGGCTGCCGCCGGGTCCGCCGAATCATGGACGCCAAAAACGAGCTGGACGGCGCCCTCATAGTCTTGCGCGCAAAACGTCGCGAGATTGGCCTCAAGCCCGGACTCGGCCCCGCAAAGCGGCTTCAAGATCGTCAGCCCGGGGCTCGAAAGCCCGGGAATGGCCGTTTTTTGGGCAAATCGCCGCAGCAGGGCCGCCGCAAAAAGGGCGTAAGCGCAGCCTGTAATCGTTAAGAGAGTTAAAATTGGCCAGAGCCAACCGGCCAATTCCAAGCTAAAGTGCATTGGAGGGAACTTTCGATTTTTCAGCCGAGCCGACCCGGCAGCACTATAGACCTATCAACGGGTGGGGGCGAATGAACGTCCGAGGGCTTTCGATTGTGGGGCGGATGATGGCGGCCGCGATGCTCGCGGCTGGGCTGTCGGCGTGCGCCTCGAGCGGACCGACGGTCACCTCGCCCGAGCTCCTTGCCTCACATACCCAACCGGCCGATGCGAAAGCCGGACAGGCGGCGGTCGACGCGCCGACCGACGTTGCCTCCCTGCCCGACGAGCCGCAAGCCGTCCGCGATCCGTTCGAAAAGATGAACCGCTCGGTGTTCGAGCGCAATCAGCGCTTCAATCACGCGGTCATCTATCCGGTGGCCAAGGCCTATGTGAACGGCGTGCCGGAGGGCGTGCGCAATTCGGTTGAATCCTTCGCCGGCAATCTCGCCGAGCCGATGGTCTTTGCCAACGATCTGTTGCAGCTGCGCTTGAAGGCGGCGGCGACGACGGCGAGCCGCTTCGCCATCAACTCCACCATCGGCGTGGGAGGGTTGTTCGATGTCGCCGCGCGCAAAGATTTGCCGCGCCAATCCGGCGATCTTGGGCAGACGCTCTATGTCTGGGGCATGCGCAAGAGCCCGTATCTCGTCTTGCCGGTGATCGGGCCGACCAATGTGCGCGACCTGCTCGGAACGGCGGGCGAGTTCGTCGCCGCGATCCCCGCCGGAGGACTGTTCGGGACCCAGCTTGCGACCACGGTCAACAATTTGACCGTCGCCGGCTCGGTGGCAAGTCCGTTCACCAAATTGGGGCAGGCCGACCAGATGGAGGCGCTCGAAGACAGCTCGATCGATTTCTATTCCATGTTGCGTAGCGTCGTGGATCAGAAGCGGCAGGCCGAACTGCAAGAGGCGCTGGAAACGAGCGGCTGGACCGCAGACCGCTATGCGCCGAGCCAGGCGGAAGGGCCGGCACCGGCATCGGTGGCAATGGTCGCCGGCTGGAAGGTGACCATCCCTGCAACGAAAGAGCAGGAGATGGTGGCCAACACGGTGCCCGGGGCGCAATGATTTCTGGGCCGGTGAATAGAGTCAGGCGCACCCTGTTGGTCGCCGTGCTGGGGCTGACGCTGCCACTCGTCGCGCCCCTCGAGGGACACTGCGCCAACGGCGATCCAGCCGCTTCGCGCATCGACAGCCTTTATGGCGCACTGCTCGACACCATGAAGCAGGCGAAGCAGCTGGGGGTCAAAGGCCGCTACGACAAGCTCGCGCCCGTCCTCGCCAAGACTTACGATTTAGCGGTCATGTCGCAGATCGCGGTCGGGGCGAGCTGGAGCGCGCTGTCCGCGGCCCAGCAGCAAAGCATCGTCGCTGCCTTCACGCGCATGACGACGGCCACCTACGCCAGCCGGTTCGATGGCTTTTCCGGCGAGCAGTTCGAAGTGCTGGAAGCCGTCGACCGGCCGAACGGGGACAAGATCGTCAAGACGCAGATCATTCAGTCCGATGGCAAGACCGT
Source organism: uncultured Alphaproteobacteria bacterium (assembly GCA_963820115.1). Lineage (GTDB taxonomy): Bacteria > Pseudomonadota > Alphaproteobacteria > Rhizobiales > Methyloligellaceae > Methyloceanibacter. The sequence continues at coordinate 853,392 of CAWFYP010000002.1, read as the reverse complement.
GGCGCTCAACTATTTGCTGCGCAAGATCGGGAGCGAGTGGAAGGTCATCGACGTCTATCTCAACGGCACCATCAGCGAGCTTGCCACCCGCCGGGCGGAGTTCGGGGCGGTGTTGAAATCGGGCGGGCCCGACGCGCTGGTCAGCTCGCTCACGAAGCAGAGTGACAAGCTGCTCGCCGGAAGCTGAGCACCCGACTCCGCTCCCCCTCAGCGCCGGGAGCGTGAGGGTTGTTGCCGCCACCATAGCCGTCGCGCCTCGACGCTCTGCCAGAGGATGAGGCACGGCAGGCCGGTCGCCAATTCGCGGGCGCGCTTCAACAGCGATAAAGCGAGCGCGACGTCCGGCGACAGGCCGAACAGGCTGCCGAGCACGATATAGCCGCCCTCCTGGACGCCGATGCGCGAGGGCACGACGAAGGTCGCCGTGCGAAGCGCGAAGGCGACGCTCTCCAAGATCAAGGCGTCGGACCAGATGAGCGGGTGGCCCATGAAGCGCAAGCCGACCCACGCCTCGCCGGCGCCGACGACCCAGGCGGCAAGATGGAGGCCGAGGCCCGCCAAGATGCGCCGGCGATGGGCGTAGATCTTGTGAATGCCGGCGTGCACGCTTTCGGCGGCCGGCAACGCCTTCCAGGCCCACTTAATATTGAGCCGCTCGGGCAGCCGCTCCAACACGATGAACAGGCCTTGGCGTTGGGCGAGGATGAAGCCGGCGGCGGCGAGCACCGAGAGTGCGATGCCGGTCACGAGCCAGGCGCCGATTTGCTTGTCCTGATACCAGGTAAGCAGCAGGACAAGGCCGAATAGCGTGAAGACGATCTGGCTCAACAGTTCCAGCGTCAGATCGACCACGGTGCTCGCCCCGGCCATGCCCGGACGTACGCCGAAGAGAGTCAATTCACGGGCGCCGGCGAGCTCGCCCGCTGTCGGCACCAAAGCGAGATTGCCGATGCTTTCGCGCAGCCAGCGAGCCCCCAGGCAGACAAGAAGAGCGTGGCGGGGCGCGTCGAGCAGGATCGCGCGCCAAGCGAGCGCGCACAGCACGAGGCAGACGAAATAGATGGTGGTGATGGCGGCCAGCCCCTGCCAACCGGCGGCGAGCGCCGCGTCGGCGACCTGCCGCCAACCGAAATGAATAATGAGGACGGTGGCGAGCGCCAGCCCCACCAGGGCACCCAGGATCATCCCGGTCTTCACGCCGCTATTGCCCTTGGCCACGCCCATCCCCTCGCGGTGGTTCCGGCGCATCAGGCCGGGGGTTCGCGACCGCCGTCAAGGGCCGCGCGAAAGGACAGGGGCCGGAGGCCCACCGCGGCGATCTTGCACTTGACGGCCGGACTGAGGAGCGCGGCGAGCTCCGCCTCGGGCTGGTAGCCGGCAGGAAGGTTGTCCGGGCCGTCCCACCGCTTCGTGGCCGGATGGCAATAGAGCTCGGAGACGCCTTCCGGGAGCTGCTCGAGCAGCGCGAGCAGGCGGGCTTCGCTCAAGGCGCCGGTGTCGTATAGCCCGAACAGATGATCGTTGGCGGCGAGGCCCGCTTCGCGCAAGGGCGCGTGCATGCGCCACGTCTGCAGCAAATAGAAGAGCGAATGCGTGAGCCGCCCGAGCCCGCGGTCCCGGTTGGCGCGAAAGGATGGGCCGAAGGGCTCAAGCGGTATCCGGACCGGCGAGGCGCCGAAGGGCTGCGCGTTCCGCACAATCGCGCGCAGGACGACGGGGTGCATATGGAAATGCCAATGGCCGTTGATGTGATCCAACGTAAGGCCCGTGGCGGCGAAGCGCGCGAACTGCGCGTCGATCTCGGCGTTGGCCTGGCGGCGTAGCTCGGGCGAAAAATAAAGCGCCGGGCCGAAGCGCACAGGATCGCGGTGGAACCGGCCGTCGGGCCCGACGAGGCCCGGCACCTCGCCGGGAGGCAGCACGGGGCGTCCGTCGAGCAGCGTCACATGCAGGCCAACGCCGAGGGACGGCAGATCGCGCGCGCGGGACACGGCATCGGCAAAGGCCGGGGCGCCCACCATCAGGCTCGCCGCCGACAGCACGCCCTGGAGATGGGCGCGCTCGACGGCTTCGTTTACGGGAACCGCCAGACCAAAATCATCGGCGGTGACGATGAGGCTCTTCACTTGGCTGTCCTCCGGCGCGGACGCCTGATCGCCGCGCTTATGTCCGAGCTCGTCGATCTCCTCGCGCGTCGCGGAGGCCCTTTGCGGACCCATGGCTTTGTTGCGGCTCAAGGCCGAGCCGTCTATATACGTCACGCTTCAGCCACCGGAGTGTAGCGCAGCCTGGTAGCGCACCTCGTTCGGGACGAGGGGGTCGCAGGTTCAAATCCTGCCACTCCGACCATGGCTGCTCCGCTTTATCCTTTGTTCTCAGGGGCTTCGCGCCCTCCGGCGGACGCGGAAGCCACATTTTGCGCCAAATGCGCCTGCACAGTTAAGCTTGTCGCCGCGGCGACGCCAACGCCCACCGTTAGTCCGCTAAGATCAGTCTTGCGGGTTCGCGTGCAACCTTAGGTCCGAGACCATGTCGGCGGAGCTCGCCTTCAATCGCAATGTCGAGGTCGATTACGGCGTGGCCGAAGAGGTCGCACACGGGGTGCGCCGCATCGTCGCCAACAATCCCGGCCCTTATACCTTCCTCGGCACCAACACCTATCTCGTCGGGCATGGCAAGATCGCGATCATCGATCCCGGCCCCCATGACGATCGCCATTTGAGCGCGATCGCCGCGGCAACCAAAGGCGAGCGGGTCACGCAGATCCTCGTCACCCACAGCCATCGCGACCATTGCGACGGCGCGCGCGCCTTGCAGGCCCTGCTCGGCGGCGAGATCCTCGCCTACGGTCCCACGGGATCGCGGCGCGGCGCCGGCGCGCCCGGCCTTGGCGACGCCTTCGTCGACGCGGCCTTCGTGCCCGACAAAACGCTCGATGACGGTACCACCATCAAGGGGGCTGGCTTCGCGCTTGACGTGCTGCATACGCCCGGCCACTCGCCGGACCATCTCTGCTTCGCCCTGGTCGGCCAGCGCACGGTTTTTACCGGCGATCATGTCATGGGCTGGAACACGACGGTCGTGGCACCGCCGGAAGGCAACATGGCCAAGTTCCTCGTCTCGCTCGAGCGGCTGCTCAAGCGCCACGACAAGATCTTCTTGCCGGGACATGGCGGCCGCATCCAGACGCCGCAACGGGTCGCCAAGGCCTATCTCATGCATCGGCGCTGGCGCGAGCAGACCATCCTCGCCTGCCTCGAGGACGGCGAGAGCCTCATTCCCCGCATCGTCGAGCGCCTTTATGGCGGCCTCGACACCGATCTCAAACAGGCCGCGGCGCTGTCGGTGCTCGCCCATATGGAGTATTTGATCAGTCGGGGCTTAGTAGCGGCGGACGGGACTCCGGGGCTGTCGGCGCCCTTCTCACTGTGCCGCGGCGCTTCTTCACCCGCTTCCTGACCGACTTCAACTTCTTGTCCGGCGCGGTCTCCGTCGCTTCTCCCAGCCCGGTCGTCTCACCCTTCTCGAGCTCGCTCTTCACCTCGGCAAACAAGGAGCGGATGCGCCCGGCATTGGTGCCGAAATCGTGCAGCCCGTAGCGCGACGCCGAGCGGACATCGATCAGCGCACGCGCATCGTCGCCGGTGACGCGGACCAGAACGTCGTCGGTAAAGCCCATGATCATGGTCCGGTCAGTGGCCTCGATGCGTCCGACTCCGTCGTCGCCCGGCGGCTCGGTCATGACCACCTTCCAGCCGAGGCGCTTGACCGCCTCGGCCACCATGTCGAACACCTCGCGCGAGGAGCGCTCGAGCTCCATGGGGCGGATGTCGGGATAGGACTGCTCCTGCAGCGCGGCGGTGGTCTCGTCCGGCTCCTCCAGGGGGTTGGCGCCGGGCGGCCGGATGGAAGCGAGCTGCTTGAAGTCGATCGGCTGCCGCGGCGTCGTCTCGACATCGGTGAGCGAGGGCAGCATGAAAAATTGGGCGAGATACCACGTGGGGACCGCGAGACCGATCAGCGCAATGACGATGCCGGCAAAGGCCCGCGTCGCGCCGAGCTGACCGCTGAACCAGATGCGGATGAGTGTCCCGAGGGCGAGCAGAATGGCCAGAACAAGCCCGATACAGGACACGGCGAGCAGGTTCATCGCCGCCGGCGTGCTCAGCGAGGTGAAGCGGGCCAGCACCACGGTCAGCACCAGCAGCTGGAGGAAAAAGAGCGCCAGCCGCCGCGCCCAGGTCGCGGTGTGCGCCTCGCTTTGCACGTAACGCGCGCTCAAAGATCGAACCCCGTTGCGAGTTCAGGCCTAGCCATGCTTTACCCTGCCGTCCGTTGAGAGCAACCCGCCGGATTGTCCCATGCCGCCGCTTGACCCCGCGCAGCAACGCGACGTCGGGAGCCTCGTGCACCCTTATACCGAACTTGCGAGCTTCCGCGACACCGGTCCGACGATCCTGGTACGGGGCGAAGGCATCCGCGTCTTCGACAATCAGGGCCGAGGCTATATCGAGGGCGTGGCAGGTTTATGGTGCACGGCGCTCGGCTACGGCAATGCAGAGCTGGTCGAGGCGGGGCGCGAGCAGCTGGCCCGGCTCCCCTTCGCCCATCTGTTCGGGGCCAAGAGCCACGATCCCGCCGTGGCGCTCGCCGAGAAGCTCAAGGCCATCGCGCCCGCGCCCGCCTCCAAGGTCTTCTTCACCGCGTCCGGCTCGGAGGCCAACGACACCCAGGTGAAGCTCATTTGGTATTACAACAATGCCCGCGGGCTGCCGGCCAAAAAGAAGATCATCTCGCGATTGCGCGCCTATCATGGGGTGACGCTCGGGGCTACGAGCCTTACCGGGCTGCCCAACAACCATGCCGATTTTGACCTGCCGCTGCCGCGCTTCTTCCATGCCGATTGCCCGCATCATTATCGCGGCGCGGAGCCCGGCGAAAGCGAGGCGGACTTCGCCCGGCGGCTTGCCGCCAATCTCGAAGCGCTGATCCTGGGCGAGGGCCCCGACAGCATCGCCGCCTTCATTGCCGAGCCGGTGATGGGCGCGGGCGGGGTCATCGTGCCGCCAGAGGGTTATTTCGATGCCGTCCAGGCGGTGCTGCGGCGCTACGACATTCATTTCATCGTCGATGAGGTCATCACCGGCTTCGGGCGGCTCGGGACTTGGTTCGGCTCGCAGGCCTTCGGGCTCAAGCCGGATACGGTCAGCATGGCCAAGGCCCTCACTTCGGGCTATGCCCCGCTCGGCGCCGTCACCGTGCCGGAACCCGTCTTCCAGGCAATGCTCGACGAGAGCCGCAAGATCGGCGCCTTCGCCCATGGCTTCACCTATGGCGGCCATCCGCTCGCCGCCGCCATCGCGCTCAAAACGCTCGAGATCTATGAGCGCGACGATATTGTCGGCAAAGCGGCCCGGCTCGTCCCCCGCTTCCAGGCACGGCTCAAGGCGCTGGCCGACCACCCGCTGGTGGGCGAAGCGCGCGGCATGGGGCTGATGGGCGGCGTCGAACTCGTCGCCGACAAGTCCACCAAGCGGCCCTTCCACCCCAAGCGGTATGTGGGCATGCGGGCAAGTGCACTCGTCCAGGATGAGGGGCTCATCACCCGCACCATCGGCGACACGCTGGCGATCTGCCCTCCCCTCATCATCACCGAAGCCGAGATCGACGAGATGTTCGACCGCTTCGCGCGGGGCCTCGATCGGGCCGAAGAGATGGTGGCGGCCGAAGGACTGCGGGACGCCGCTTCGCCTTAGCCTAACCAATCCTCAACGAAGGCCAGGGATGCTGTCGGACGCCGCGAGAGCGGCGCGACGGGGTCCTCGTTTTGCGTCTGTCAAGTTATAGCCGCCTGCTGATGGCGCTCTCCGGCGTGTTGCCGCTCAGCGCTTGCGTCTATGAGCAGGGAGGACCGCCGGAAGCCCATTTCGAGCAGTTCTCGGCCAAGCCGCCTTTGGCCAACACCGTCACCATCTGCCACGCCTATGGCTGCAAGGCACAGACGCCGTTCACCTTCTCCGCCGCCGATATCTCGGCACTTCGTGACGTCATGGCCCGGGTGGAACGGGACGACAGCGCGCGCGAGGAGCGCCGGGGGCTTGCTTATGCCATCGGCTGGATGGAGCGGCGCGTGGCGCCCACGGTCGGCACGGCAAGCGACCGGCCGGGCATGGACTTTCTCGGCTCGAGCGATCCGAGCCAAGAGGACTGCGTGGACGAGGCCACCAACAGCACGAGCTTCCTCCTGGTGCTACAGCGGAACGGCCTTCTCCGCCGCCATGTCGTCGAGCGCCCCTTCGCCAAGGACGATGCCAGTCACTGGACCCATTGGGCGGCGGTGATCCGTGAGCAAGAGAGTGGAACGCGCTATGCCGTCGATTCCTCGAGCGGGCCCAATGGCGACAATCCCACGGTGCAGGCAGCGGCGAGTTTCTATGTGCCGGACGGGGATGAGGACAACGCGCCGCCCGAGACATCGACGCCGACAATCGCCAGTGCCGATAGCCGCGACCGCGTTCTCGCCTATGACGACCTCGGCGATCTGATCCGGCACATGCAGGCCTTGGGCTATTCCGATGCTCCGACGGGCAGCACGCGCTAGTCAGGGCCGTCAGGCTCGCTGGATCAAGGGTAGAGGCGGGTCTTGACCCAAGGCGCGGCGGGCGAGCCGCGCCGGAACACGATACGGTCGTGCAGGCGGTGCGGCCGGCCCGCCCAGAACTCGATTTCGAGCGGGGTGAGACGATAACCGTGCCAATGCGGCGGCCGAGGTACGTCGCCCTTCCCGAATCGCTCGCCATAGCGCGCCACCGCCTCCTCGAGCTTGGCCCGGCCGGCAAGCGGCCGCGATTGGTTCGACGCCCAGGCGCCGATGCGGCTCTCGCGCGAGCGCGAGGCAAAATAAGCGTCGGCCTCGGCGGCGCTCACCGGCTCGACCGGGCCGCGGATGCGAATCTGCCGGTGCAGGCTCTTCCAATAGAACAGCAGCGCGGCGCGCGGAGCCGAGCCGAGCTCGAGCCCCTTGGCGCTCTCGCAATTGGTATAGAAGACGAAGCCGCGCTTATCGGCGCCCTTCAACAGAATCATGCGCACATTCGGCGCGCCTTGGGCGTCCACGGTGGCGAGCGCCATGGCGTTGGGGTCGTCGGGCTCGCTTGCCTCGGCTTCCGCCAGCCAGCTGGCAAAGAGAGCAAAAGGCTCCCCGGCTTCAGTAAAATCTGGGCCCGGCAGGCCCGGTTCGGGCTGATCTTGGGCCATGGCCTAAGCGGACCTCTTTATTTTGCAAGCGTTTCGAAGAGAAACGGGCATTTACGTTTTCCTCACTCTGATAGGGCACCATGAGGATTGTTGATAGTGGCGCGGGGGGATTTACCCTCGCGATGAGTTGGGGACGGGTGGTTATGCGTACGTTCCGAGGGAACGCTCCTATCATCATTGGGGCGAGCGCATTAGTTCTTTCGTTATTAGCGCTCGCCCCATCCTCTCTCCAGGCGCAGGACGGGGCACAACTCTCCGCGGCGCAGCCAATAGCCGCGCCGGGCGCGATGGGGATGACCGGACCCACACCCACGCTCGCCGAGCTTCGCTCCAAGCTCGACGCCAGCGACCGGGCGATTGCCCTGCAAGCGCTCGACCTCGCGCTCAGCGAGCTTGGCGACGGCACGACGCTGATGTGGAAGCGGCCGACACGACAGCTCGCCGGCGCGGTGCGGCCGATCTCGGCGTTCCGGGACGATTCGGGCCGCATCTGCCGGCACGTGATCTACGCTCTCACCCTTGGGCCCTACAGCAAGCAGGTCGAGGGCATCGCCTGCCGCGACGCGGTGGGGCACTGGTCGCTCGAGGGCTGAGCCGGCCTCGCGCCAGGCCCGCCGCAACCGTCGCCAGCGAAAAGCCTTCCGGGCCAAGGGGACGGGCATTATAAAGCCCGCACTGGCGCGGAGGAAAAATGGCGGAAACGGGCAAGCTCATGGCAGGCAAGCGGGGCCTCGTGCTCGGCGTCGCCAATAACCGCTCCATCGCCTGGGGTATCGCCAAGGCTTGCCACGAGAACGGCGCCGAGATCGCGCTCACCTATCAGGGCGACGCCATCAAGAAGCGGGTCGAGCCGCTGGCCCAGGAGATCGGCTCCAAGCTCGTGCTGCCGTGCGACGTCACCGACGAGGCAAGCGTCGAAGCCGTGTTCAAGACGCTGGCCTCGGCCTGGGGGAGCCTCGATTTTGTCGTGCACGCGGTCGCCTTCTCCAACAAGGAGGAGCTCGACGGGCGCTATGTGGACACGAGCAAGGACAATTTCGTCCAGACGCTGCTCGTCTCCTGCTATTCCTTCACCGCGCTCGCCAAGCGCGCCGAGGCCCTGATGCCGAATGGCGGCGCACTGTTGACGCTCACTTATTACGGCGCCGAGAAGGTCATGCCCCATTATAATGTGATGGGGGTGGCGAAGGCGGCGCTCGAGGCGAGCGTGCGCTATCTGGCCGCCGATCTCGGCAAGGGCAATATCCGCGTCAACGCCATCTCGGCCGGCCCGATCAAGACGCTCGCGGCCTCCGGCATCGCCGACTTTCGCTACATTCTGAAATGGAACGAGTACAACTCGCCGCTGCGGCGCACCGTCTCCATCGAGGATGTCGGCGCGGGCGCGCTCTACCTTCTCTCCGACCTGTCGCGCGGCGTCACCGGCGAGATCTTGCATATCGATGCCGGGTACCACGTGGTCGGCATGAAGAACGAAGACGCCCCCGATATTTCGGTGGTGAAGGAATAGCTACCCTGCCTTGCGGCCGGCGAAAGGGTTCGTTTCGAAGTTGAGGCTATGGTGGGTCCGCTAGACGCCGATCCGCCACGCCCCTAAAAGAACCCATGTCGCACAACACATTCGGCCATCTGTTCCGCATCACCACCTGGGGCGAGAGCCACGGGCCGGCGATCGGCTGCGTGGTCGACGGCTGCCCGCCGGGTATCCCGATTACCGAGGCCGAGATCCAGGCCTATCTCGACAAGCGCCGACCGGGCCAGTCGCGCTTCACCACCCAGCGCCAGGAGCCCGACCAGGTGCGCATCCTGTCGGGCGTGTTTACCGACGAGGCCGGCGCGCAGGTGACGACGGGCACGCCGATTTCCCTCGAAATCGCCAATGTGGATGCGCGCTCGAAGGACTATGGCGAGATCAAAGACAAGTTCCGCCCCGGCCACGCCGACTACACTTATTTCGCGAAATACGGCGTGCGCGACTGGCGGGGCTCCGGCCGCGCCTCGGCGCGCGAGACGGCGAACCGTGTCGCGGCGGGCGCCATCGCGCGGAAAGTCGTGCCCGAGATGCGCGTGCGCGGCGCGTTGATCCAGGTCGGGCCGCATAAAATCGACCGCGCCAATTGGCGGTGGGACGAGGTCGAGAAGAATCCGTTTTTCTGCCCCGATCCCAATGCGGTCGAAGTGTGGGCCAAATTTCTCGACGAGGTGCGCAAAGCGGGCTCCTCGGTGGGTGCGGTGATCGAGATCGCGGCCGACGGCGTGCCGGCGGGGCTCGGCGCGCCCATCTACGGCAAACTCGACCAGGACATCGCCTCGGGGCTGATGAGCATCAATGCGGTCAAGGGCGTGGAGATCGGCGCGGGCTTCGCCGCCGCGGCGCTCACCGGCGAGGAGAACGCCGACGAAATGCGCAATCGGCCCGCGGGCTGGCCGGAGTTTCTGTCGAATCATGCCGGCGGCATCCTCGGCGGCATCTCCACCGGACAACCGGTCGTGGCGCGTTTCGCGGTCAAGCCGACCTCTTCGATCCTCACCCCGCGCCGCACGGTGGACGCCAAGGGCAACGATACCGAGATCTCCACCAAGGGGCGCCACGATCCGTGCGTCGGCATCCGTGCCGTGCCGATCGGCGAGGCGATGATGGCCATCGTGCTCGCCGACCATTATCTCCGCCACCGCGGCCAGACCGGCCAGGGTTAGGCGCGTTCAAGCGCGCAAGTAGCGCCACCCGCTCAGCGCTCAAGATGCGCGACGGCCTCGATATGGGGCGAGAAGCGGAACTGATCGATCGGCACCACGCGGGTGAGGCGGTAACCGCCATCGACGAGCAGGCGCAAATCGCGGGCGAGCGTACCGGGATGGCAGGACACGGCGACGATGCGCGGCACGGAGGAGCGGGCAAGCTCGGCTGCTTGCGCCTTGGCCCCCGCCCGCGGTGGATCGAAGATCACGGCCTCGTAGGGCTCAAGCTCCTTGGCGCTGAGCGGGCTGCGGAAAAGGTCGCGCACCATCGTCCGCACGGGCTTGAGCTTCGAGGTGGCGTGGGCGGCCTGGGCGAGCGCCGCCAGGGAGGCGTCATCCTGGTCGAAGGCGTCGATTGCGGCGCGGCTCGCAAGGGCGAGCGTGAAGGGTCCGAGCCCGGCGAAAAGGTCGGCGACGCGCTTGGCCTCGCTCACGCCGACGCGCACAAGGTCCACGAGCAGGGCCTCGGCCTCGGATGAGGCCTGCAGGAAGGCGCTGGGCGGCAGCGCGAGCTTGGCGCCGCCGATATCGATGATGGGGACGGCCTGCTGCATCACCATTTCGCCATTGAGCGTGACCCGCGCGATGCCGGCGGAACCGGCGGCCGCCGCAAGGGCGGCAAGATCCTCCGCACCGAGCCGCGTGGTGCCGCCCTCCACCGCCACGTCGAGTCCGCTCAGGGTGACGGTCACAAGCATTCGGACTTGCCCTTTCGCCGGGGCCAGGCACGCCAGCGCCGATCTCAGCTCAGGGAGCCGTGCCACGATGGAGGGTTCGAGCACCGGGCAGGTCTCGATGGCGACGATGTCGTGGCTGGCGCGTTGGTGATAGCCGAGGACAGCCCCCGACCGCGTGCGTGCCAGGGCGAAGGTGGCGCGGCGGCGGCTCCCCAGTTTCACGCTCAACGCCGGCTCCACTTCTGCGTCGAGCCCGCGCGACCGGAGCGCGGTGCGGACGAGATCGCGCTTCCAGTCAAGGTAAGGCGCCTCGGCCAGATGCTGGAGGGCGCAGCCGCCGCAGATGCCGAAATGAGGGCAGATCGGTGTGACGCGGTCGGGACTGGGCGCCAGTACGGCGCGCAGCGTGGCGCGGTCGTGGCCCTGATCGGCCTGGACCCTTACACGCTCGCCGGGAAGCGCAAAGGGCACGAAGAGCGGCCCATCCGGGCCTTGCGCCATGCCGTCTCCTCCCGCGCCAAGGCGGTCGATGGTGAGCTCAAGCTCCATGGATGGCGCCGATCAGGAACTCTTCATTGCCGCTGCCGCCCCGGATCGGCGAGACCATCGTGCCGATAACGGTCCAGCCCGGCTCGCTTTCGATGAAGGCGCGCACCCGTGCCACGGCCCGCTCCCGGTCGGCTGCCTGCCGCACGATGCCGCCTTTGCCCACGGCCTTCCGCCCCGCCTCGAATTGCGGCTTGACCAGCGCCACGAGCCAAGCGCCGGGCGCGGCGAGGCGAAGCGCCGCAGGCAAGGCCTGGGTCAGGCTGATGAAGCTCACATCGGCGACGATGGCCGTCACCTGTTCAGGGATGAGCGCCCGGTCGAGGCGCCGCGCGTCGATGGCCTCCAAGGCCACGACCCGCGCTTCGGCGCTTATGTCGGCATGGAGCTGGCCGCGCCCGATATCCACGGCGAAGACACGGGCAACTCCACGGGCAAGGAGAACGTGGGTGAAGCCGCCAGTGGAGGCGCCGATATCGAGTGCGGTGCGGCCGGCCGCCTCCAGCCCGAAGGCGTCGAGCGCGGCTTCGAGCTTCAGCCCGGCGCGGGAGACATAGGGGCTGGCGCCCGGGCGAATCGCGAGCGGCATGTCGGGGGCCACGAGCGCGCCCGGCTTCAGCACCGCCGCACCGCCAACGCTCACCTCACCCCGCCGGATCAAGTCCGCGGCCCGGGAGCGCGTGGGGGCGAGGCCGCCTTCCACAAGCATTTGGTCGAGGCGCTTTTTTTGTAGATGGGCACGTGAGCTTCTCATACACTCGCAGCGCGCTGGGAGATTCTGGCGCGCGGATCTGCACCGGGAGCGGCCGGAACCGCACGTGAAGCACCTCTGGAAAGCGCCCCGCTCAGCGCCCTTGCGGAGGTCTCGTGAGCCAAGGTCAATCGGCCTATCTCACCGACAAATGCGAAGTCCGAAATCGTGACGTGACAGGCGGCAAAGCCGTCATCGCCCGGAAGCTCATTGTTCCCGGCGAACTCGTCGCTGTGTGGAGCGGACGCATCGTCACCGCGGCGGAGCTCGACGATCTGTCGCCCGAGATCCGGCGCCATACGGTGCAGGTCGAGGAGAATTGCTATCTCGCCTCGCTCCACCCCGACGAGGCGCCCGACTTCATCAATCATAGCTGCGGTCCGAATGCGGGCCTGCGCGGGCAGATCACCATCGTCGCGATCGAGCCCATCGAGCCCGGCGCCGAGGTGACCATCGACTATGCCATGTGCGATGGCTCGCCTTACGACGAGTTCGACTGCGAATGCGGCGCGCCCGCCTGCCGCGGCCGGGTGACCGGCGAGGACTGGCGCGATCCGTCGCTGTGGAAGCGCTATGCCGGACATTTCTCACCCTATCTCGAGCGGCGCATCCTGCACCTGCAGCGGGCTACCGCGCAACGGCGCGCCCGCCGCAAACGCTCCATACTGACAGTCGCGGACGGAGCCACCGGCAATCCCGCATGAGCCCGCCGCTTCTGTTTCATCGCGATTCGATCGGCCGCCAACGCCGCCGCGATACGCTTGCCTTTTCCACCTGAGCCCTGAGCCAAACAACGAGGCATGTGATGATGCTCGTCAGGACGTATGTAGGACCAAGCGCGATCGACGGGCTTGGCGTTTTTGCCGGTGAGTTCGTTGCCGGCGGCAACCTGTTATGGGTGCTCGACCCCAAATTCGACATCGTCATCGAGGGGGGCGAACTCGACCGCATACCGCCCCACATGCGGGACTACGTGGCCCGCTACAGCTATCCCCATCTGGAGCGCCCGGGCGTGCTGGTGCTGGACAGTGACGACGGCAAGTTCATGAACCATAGCGAGCGGCCCAACACCGATTTCCGCGTGTTCGACCGGGGCTATGCGCTGGTCGACATCGCCGCGGGGGACGAGATCACCTGCAATTACCATGAGTTCGATCCGCGCTTCACCGGATGCTTCGTGAGCCCGCCGCGACGGAACCGGGTCGTCAGGCGTAACGGCAACGGCAATGGCAAGACCTTGCGGGCTTAGGCTCGCGCTGGTTGCACTCGTCTTGCTGGCCGGGGCGCCCGGCGCCCGCGCGGCCGAGGCCTTCGAAGGCTATGCCTGGGGCTATAGCGACAACGAGGCCGGCCCTTCGCTCGTGCTCGGCTCGACCGAGACGACCGAGGACTACGTGTTCCTGCTCATTTGCAATAACGCCGACAAGACCGCGGAGATGACGGTCTATGTCGACATCCCCGGCGCCAAACTCGGCCAGCCCATGACGATCGAGCTCTCTCGCGACGGCGCCAAGGCCGCGGTCAAGGGCAAGACGGCGACCGATGAGATGAGCGGCTTCATCTTCGCCGAAGCCAAGAAATTCCGTATGAAGCCGGTGATGGCCGTGCTCGATGGTAAAGGCGCGGTCACCGTGACCACCGGGAAAGCGGTCACCGTGCTGCCGGAAGAAGGCCGCGGGACCGAGCTCGCCAAGTTTGCCAAACGGTGCCGGCTGGACTAGCAAAGGCGCTGGCGCGGCCTTAAATCCGGGGCCGGGTCATGACGTGCCTTAGATAACGGCCAACTCCAATCGAGCGAGAATCTTGATGACGGTTAAGTCGAGAGCCTGCCTGGTTCTTTTCACGCTTGCGTCGAGTGTTGCGGCCCTGCCTCTGGCGGGGCTCGCGCGCACGGGGGAAGAGCCTCTGCTGTGGACCGAGCGCTCGAGCGACAACCTCACCTCGCTGGCTTACGGCTCGCTCGACCCCGCCAGGAATCCGCTCTTCGTGCTTTCCTGTTTCAACGGCATGAGCATCGCCGTGCTCGACGTGCGCCATGACCTCAAAGGCACCAAGCCCGGCGAGCCACTCACCATCGAGCTCTCGGCGGGCGACGCGCAATCGCCGGTCAAGGGCGAGGCCACGCTCGACCAGGAAAGCGGCCTCACCTTCGCCGAAGCGACCGACATCGAGGTCAAGCCAGTGCTGGCGGTCTTGCGGGCCGCGGGGCCGCTCACGGTCAAGACCGGAGAGACGAGCGCGACGCTATCCGACAAGGGCCGGGCGGAAGCCGTCGCCCAGTTCAGCAAGGATTGCGCGCTCGATTAAGAGGCTCGCTCAAGCAAGCCGGATCTCGTCGGCCACGGCGCCCTGCTCCCGGCCAAGCGCGGCAAGGACCGCCGCAACGATGGCCGGCGCGTTGAGCCCCGCCTGCTCATACATGACATGGGGCTTGTTCTGCTCGATGAAGCGGTCGGGCAGCGTGAGCGTTCTCACCTTCAGCCCGCGATCGAGCAGGCCGGCATCGGCAAGCGCTTTCAGCACGGCCGAGCCGAAGCCGCCGCTCGACCCTTCCTCGAGCGTGATCAGCACCTCATGGTGCCGCGCGAGCTGCGCCACGAGATCGAGATCGAGCGGCTTGGCGAAGCGGGCATCGGCCACCGTGGTGGGAAGCCCGAAGCCCGCGAGCTGCTCGGCGGCGGTCAAGGCCCCCCCCAGTCGCGCGCCGAAGGACAGAAGCGCCACGGCCGAGCCTTCCTTGACGATGCGGCCTTTGCCGAGGGGAAGCGGCGTGCCGCGCTTGGGCAGGGCAAGGCCGGCCCCCTCGCCGCGCGGATAGCGGAAGGCGGAGGGGCCCTCGTCGATGACAGCGGCCGTCGCCACCATATGCATAAGCTCGACCTCGTCGGCGGCGGCCATCACCACCATGCCCGGCAGGCAGGAAAGATAGGCGACGTCGAAAGCGCCGGCATGGGTCGGCCCGTCGGCGCCGACGAGCCCGGCCCGGTCGATGGCGAAGCGCACCGGCAGATGTTGGATGGCCACGTCGTGCACCACCTGATCGTAGGCGCGCTGCAGGAAGGTGGAGTAGATGGCGGCGAAGGGCTTGTAGCCTTCGGCGGCGAGGCCCGCGGCGAAAGTCACCGCGTGCTGCTCGGCGATGCCGACGTCGAAGCACCGCTCGGGAAACGCATCGGCGAAACGGTCGAGCCCGGTGCCGGACGGCATGGCGGCGGTGATGGCGACGATCTTATCGTCGGCGCGCGCCTCCTCGATCAGCGCGTTGGCAAACACCTTGGTGTAGCTCGGCGGGCTCGGCGCGGAAGCTTCTTGCGCGCCGGTGACGACATTGAACTTGCCGACGCCGTGGAACTTGTCGGCGGAGGTCTCGGCCGGAGCGTAGCCCTTGCCTTTCTGCGTCACCACATGGATGAGGATCGGTCCGTTCTCGCCGTCGCGCACATTGCGCAGCACGGGGAGGAGATGATCGAAATTGTGACCGTCGATGGGACCGACATAATAGAAGCCGAGCTCCTCGAACAGCGTGCCGCCGGTCCAAAAGCCGCGGGTATATTCCTCGGCCCGCGCCGCGCGCCGCTCCCAGCCTTTGGGCAGCGTCTTGGCGAGCTGCTTCGCCCAATTGCGCAGCTGGCGGTAGGTGCCGCCGGAGATGAGGCGGGCGAGATAGGCGCTCATGGCCCCGACCGGCGGGGCGATCGACATGTCGTTGTCGTTGAGGACGACGATCAGTCGGGAATCCATGGCGCCGGCATTGTTCATCGCCTCATAGGCCATGCCGGCGCTCATGGCGCCGTCGCCGATCACGCAAATGACATTGTGCTTCTGGCCGGACAAATCGCGCGCCACCGCCATGCCGAGACCGGCGGAGATCGAGGTCGAGGAGTGCCCGGCGCCGAACGTGTCATAAAGGCTCTCGGCGCGCTTGCAGAAACCGGACAGCCCGCCCGGCTGGCGCAGCGTGCGGATGCGGTCGCGCCGGCCGGTCAGAATCTTGTGCGGATAGGATTGATGTCCCACGTCCCAGATCAGGCGGTCGGTGGGCGTGTCGAAGACATGATGCAGGGCGACGGTAAGCTCCACCACGCCTAGCCCGGCGCCGAGATGGCCGCCGGTCACCGAGACCGCGTCGACCAGCTCGCGGCGAAGCTCCTCGGCGAGCTGCGGCAGCTCCCGGTCTTCCAGCTCGCGCAGGTCCTTCGGCTCGTGGATTTGGTCAAGCAGCGGCGTTTGGCTTTCAGCGCTCATGCAGTCCCCCGGTAACCCTTGGAAGAAGCCTTTGAACCGGCTGTTTTTATAGGCCTCATATCGACCCTGCTAGGGGCCATCGATTACCCTAGCAGTTGGGGGAGATCGAGTCATCGGTGACCGGACCAACGTCGACCATACCGCTCCTGCCCGCCCCGCCCAAGCGGCGGTTGAGCTTTCCCTGGTTGATCCTGAAGACCCTCGGCAACCCGGTCGCGGCCTGGGCGGAGGAGTTCTACGACGAGCCTCTCGTGCTTTATCGCTGGCACGGGGTCGAGGTGCTCTACGTCATGGATCCCGGGCTGATCCAGACGACCCTGCTCGATGATGCCGACAGCTTTTCAAAGAATCCGCCGCATGAGGACATTCTGGGCGGCCTCGGCGGCAAGGGCCTGTTGATCGCCGAAGGCGAGGCCTGGCGCTGGCAAAGACGTATTGCCGCACCCTTGTTCGCGCCGGCGGAGGTGGCGGGTTTCGTGCCCGCCTTTGCCGCGGCTGCTAGCGGCGTCGCCGCGCGCTGGGGTGCGGCGGAGCCCGGATCGCTGCAAGAGATCGACCGCGACATGGGACGCGCGACCCTCAAAGTGCTCCAGGATACGGTGCTCGGCGCGAGCCTCAGCGAGAAGGACCGCGCCGCAGTCGAACGGTTCGGCACCGCCTTCCTGGCCCATACGGTGTGGAAGATCGCCTTCAGTTCGCTCGGGCTGCCCGCCGCCCTGCCGCATCCCGGCGCATCGAGCATGGCGCGGGCGAGCGATGAATTGCGCCGTGTCGCCCAACGCCTGCTCGACCGGCGCCGGCAGGAAGGAGACGACAGCGCCGATCTCCTCGGACGGCTGGTGACGGCGCGCGATCCGGCAACCGGCGCGTCCATGCCGGACAGTCTCATCCTCGACAACGTGGTCACCTTCCTCATGGCCGGGCACGAGACGACGGCACAGGCGCTCAGCTGGACGCTCTATCTGCTCGCGCTCATTCCTGAATGGCAGGAGCGGGCGCGCGAGGAAATTCGCAGCGTCATCGGGCGCGGGCGGATCGATCACGCGCAGGCGGGACGGCTCGGCCTGTTGGAGCAGATCTTTCAGGAGGCGATGCGCCTCTATCCGCCCGTACCCGCCATGGTGCGGGTAACGAGCCGGCCGGTGAGCCTCGGTGGCGTCGCGCTGAAAGAAGGCGCCAATGTTCTCATCCCCATCTATGTGCTGCACCGTCATCGCCGCCTGTGGTCCGAGCCGCTCGCCTTCGATCCCGGCCGGTTCGCGCCGGAGGCAGCGGCGAGCCGCCCGCGCTGCGCCTATATGCCGTTCGGCGCCGGGCCTCGTACTTGCATCGGCGCCGCCTTCGCCATGCTCGAAGGCAAAGTCATGCTCGCCCATTTGCTCGCCAGCGTCCGCTTCGCACTGCCTGAAGGGACGCAGCCGGTGCCCTTTGCCCGCATCACGCTCCGGCCGAAGCCTAAGCTCAAGCTCAAAGTGACGATGCTTTGACGTCGACGAGGCGGGTTAGTCTTCCACGTCGAGAGGCGCGGTGCCGGTGGGCTCGCCGCTCGCATTGAGCACGATCTTCTCCACCTTGGCCTCGGCCTTGCGTAGCAGCGTGTCGCAATGGACTTTGAGCGCCTCGCCGCGCTCATAGATGCGGATCGAGGCTTCGAGCTCGACATCGCCCTTCTCCAGGCGATCGACGATCCCTTCGAGCTCCTTCAGCGCCTGCTCGAAGCTCATATCCTTGATGTCGGCATGATCTGTGTGCTTGGCCATGGCGTGGCTTAGCCCCTCAAGGCGGCGTGGATCAAGAGGCAGCTCCCATCAGCGTCTCGACATGGATGGCGGCCGAGCGGCCAAGCGCATCGAGGTCGTAGCCGCCTTCGAGCGTGGAGACGACCCGGCCGCCGCAATGTTTGGCAGCCATCTCCAGCAACTCTTGCGTCACCCAGGCGAAATCGGCCTCCACCAGCCGGAGCTGCGCGAGCGGGTCCTGGCGGTGCGCATCGAAGCCCGCCGAGATCAGAATGATGTCGGGGCCGAAATCGTGCAGCTCCGGCAGGATGCGGGTCAAAAACGCCTCGCGGAAATGCTCGCCGTCGTCGCCCGGGCTGAGCGGCGCGTTGACGATATTGTCGACCCCCCGCTCGCTCAAGCCACCGCTGCCGGGAAAGAGCGGCATCTGATGCGTCGAGCCGTAGAACAAATCCTTGTCCAGCCAGAAGGCGGCTTGCGTGCCATTGCCGTGATGGACGTCGAAATCGACCACCGCCACGCGCTCCGCGCCATGGGCGGCGCGGGCGTGCTGGGCGGCGATGGCCACAGTGTTGAACAGGCAGAAGCCCATGGGCCGCATCGGCTCGGCGTGATGACCGGGCGGACGCACCGCGCAGAAGGCGTTTTGCGCCGCGCCCGCCATGACTTGGTCCACGGCGTAAACGGCTGCGCCGACGGCATGGAGCGCGGCCTCGAGGCTCCGCGGTGACATGACGGTGTCGGGATCGAGATGGACGTGACCGCTCGCGGGCAATGCCGCTTCGATGGCGTCGAAATAGCGGCCCGGATGGACGCGCTCGATCGCGGCCCGGTCGGCGCGCGGCGCTGTCTCGCGCTTGAGGCTCGAGAAGGCGTCACCGGCGAGCGCAGTCTCGATGGCGCGCAAGCGCTCGGCCCGCTCGGGATGGCCGTAGCCCGTATAGTGCTCAAGGCAGGAGGGGTGGGTCAGGAGAAGCGTCGGCATGCGCGCTCATGGTGCGGCGGCGTCGGCTCATGGTCAATGCCGGCTTTCCTGCAAGGCAAGCAGGTGGTGGAACAGAACGCTCGGTTCAGCCTATAAGCCAGCCATGACCGTCATTGCCGCCACCGCAGACGCGATCAAACGCGCCAGTGAAGCGCTTATACATGGCGAGATCGTCGCCTTTCCCACCGAGACCGTCTATGGGCTCGGCGCCAATGCGCGCGACGGGGGCGCCGTGGCCAAGGTGTTCGCCGCCAAAGCGCGGCCGCGCTTCAATCCGCTGATCGTACATGTCTTGGGCCTGGAGGACGCGGAGGCTTACGCGGAAATTAACGACACGGCGCGGGCGCTCGCGGATGCCTTTTGGCCGGGGCCCTTGTCGCTCGTGCTGCCGCGACGCGCCAATTGCCCCATTTCCGATCTCGTCAGCGCGGGGCTCGATACCATCGCCCTGCGGGCGCCGGCCCATCAGGTCGCGCGCGCGCTGCTGGCGGCGGCCAAGCTGCCCATCGCCGCGCCGAGCGCCAACCGCTTCGGCCGCATCAGCCCCACCACCGCCGCCCATGTGCAAGAGGAACTCGGCGAGATTCCGCGCATGATCCTCGATGGCGGCCCCTGTCCTCTCGGGCTCGAATCGAGCGTGGTCGGCGTCGCGGGCGACCGCGTCATGCTGCTCCGCGCGGGCGCGCTGCCGCGCGAGACGATCGCGGCGGTGCTGGGCCGGCCCCTCTTCAAGGCGGAAGCCGCCGCGCCCATCGTTTCGCCAGGGCAGCTGGCGAGCCATTACGCGCCCGCCACGCCACTGCGCCTCGACGTGACCGAGCCGCGCCGGGGCGAGGCGCTGCTCGCCTTCGGGCCGGGCGCGCCGCGCTTCTCCGGACCCACGATCAATCTCAGCAAACGCGGCGATCTTGGCGAGGCCGCGGTCAAGTTCTTCGCGAGCTTGCGCAGCCTCGATGCGTCCGGCGCGACCGCCATCGCCGTCATGCCGATCCCGGCCCAGGGGCTCGGCGAAGCTATCAATGACCGCTTGCAACGCGCCCTGGCCAGCCGGGCCGTGAAGGTCGCGGCCAACGTGCAATCCTCATGACCGCGGAGCGCGACATTCCGCCGATGCCGAGCGCCGACACGCTCGATGCGCTCGTCCGCATCGTGGGCGAGGAGCACGCCATTCGCGATGCCGACGCCATGGCGCCCTATCTCACCGAATGGCGCGACCGCTATGTCGGCAAGGCCGCGCTCGTGCTCAAGCCCGCCGACACGCAAGAGGTGGCGGCGATCCTTGCCCGCGCCCAGGCGACGGGCACGGCCATCGTGCCGCAAGGCGGCAATACCGGTCTGGTCGGCGGGCAGATCCCGTTCGAGACCGGGCACGAGGTCGTGGTCAGCCTCAGCCGGCTCAACCGCGTGCGCGATATCGATTTGAGCGGCGACACCATGACGGTGGAAGCCGGACTCGTGCTTGCGCATGTGCAACAAGTGGCCGCGACCGCCGGGCGGCTGTTCCCTTTGAGCCTCGCCTCGGAAGGAAGCTGCCAGATCGGCGGCGTGCTCGCCACCAATGCCGGCGGCACCAGCGTGCTCGCTTATGGCAGCGCGCGCGACCTCACCCTCGGGCTCGAGGTGGTGCTCGCCGACGGCGCGGTATGGGACGGGCTCAAGACGCTGCGCAAGGACAATACCGGCTACGACCTCAAGGATTTGTTCATCGGCTCGGAGGGCACCCTCGGCATCATCACCGCGGCGGTGCTGCGTCTGTTCCCCAAGCCGGCCGAGACGGCGACCGCCTTGGCCGGTCTTGGCGCACTCGAGCCGGCACTCGCCTTCTTCTCTCGACTCTATGAGAGGGCCGGCCCTTCCCTCATCGCCTGCGAGATCATGCCGCGCATCGGGCTCGACTTCGTGCTGCGCCATGTGGAAGGCACGCGCGACCCGCTCCCCT
Source organism: uncultured Alphaproteobacteria bacterium (assembly GCA_963820115.1). GTDB lineage: Bacteria > Pseudomonadota > Alphaproteobacteria > Rhizobiales > Methyloligellaceae > Methyloceanibacter. The sequence goes on along the minus strand of CAWFYP010000002.1, from coordinate 832,514 downwards.
CCCCGCATGAATGGTACGTGCTGTTCGAGCTGGCGAGTCCGCGGCCGGGCGATGGCATGCGGCAACTCGCCGAGACGCTGCTCAGCGAAGGCCTCGAAGCCAAGGAGATCGAGGACGCCATGCTCGCCTCCTCGTTGGCGCAGGCGCAAAGCCTGTGGCGCTTGCGTGAGACGATGAGCGAGGTGCAGAAGCACGAAGGCGGCAGCATCAAGCATGACGTGGCGGTGCCCGTGGCGCGCATCCCCGAGCTCATCACCCGCGCGAACCAGCTCGTCGAGCTGATGATCCCCGGCGCGCGGCCGGTTCCTTTCGGCCATCTCGGCGACGGCAACATCCACTATAATGTCAGCCAGCCGCCGGCGATGGAGCGTGCCATCTTCCTCAGCTCTTGGGACGCGCTCAACGCGGCGGTGCATGAGATCGTGCTCGATCTCGGCGGCTCGATCAGCGCCGAGCACGGCATCGGCCGCATGAAGCGCGAGCTTCTGACCCACGCCAAGACGCCGCTCGAGCTCGAGTTGATGCGGCGGATCAAGTCGGCCTTCGATCCGAACGGCATCCTCAATCCGGGCAAGGTCCTGTAGGGACAGACGAGATGAGCCAAGAGCAATGGAGCGAGGTCGACCGATACATCAGCGAGCATTTCGTGCCGGCCGACTCCGCGCTCAAGGCGGCGCTCACCGCCAGCGACGCAGCCGGCTTGCCGCAAATCAACGTCGCGCCCAACCAGGGCAAGCTGTTGCAACTGCTCGCGCGGAGCATTGGAGCGCGCAATATCCTGGAGATCGGCACGCTCGGCGGCTACAGCACCATCTGGCTCGGCCGCGCGCTGCCACCGGGCGGCCAGCTTATCACGCTCGAATTCAATCCCGCCTTTGCGGAGGTGGCGCGCGCCAATATTGCCCGCGCGGGGCTCGCCGAGCAGGTGATGGTGCGGGTTGGCGCCGCGCTCGACAGCTTGCCCAAGCTCGAAGGATCGGGTCCGTTCGACCTCATCTTCATCGACGCCGACAAGGAGAACAACGCGGCCTATTTCCACTGGGCGCTCAAGCTCGCGCGGCTCGGCAGCCTAATCGTCATCGACAATGTGGTGCGCGAGGGCGGCGTGATCGACCGGAGCCGGCACGATGCGCATATCGAGGGCGTGCGCGATTTCTTCGCCACGGCCGCGGGTGAGAAGCGGGTGAGCATGACGGCGATCCAGACCGTCGGCGCCAAGGGCCATGACGGCTTCGCTATCGGCCTCGTCACCGCCGCGGCCTAAAGCAAAGAGAGCTGGACCGGCTCCTGGATGCCCGGCTCGTCGCGGCGCGAATCGTTGATCTTGGGATCCATCTCGATCGCCTCGAAGAGATCGTCGGGCGCCGGCCGCAACAAAGCGAGCGCCGCCTCCGCGGCAGTGCCCTTGCAGTCGAGCCAAGCGTCGAAAACGTCCACCGGCAAAATGACGGGCATCCGGTCATGCAGCGGCGTCACGGTGGCATTGGCCGCGCAGGTGAGGATGGCGACGGTGTCGATCTCGCCGCCCTCGCGGTCGCGCCAGCGCTCCCACAGCCCGGCGAAGGCGATCAGGCCGCCGCGGCGAGGCCGCAAGAGAAACGGCCGGCGCCGGCCCTTCGTGCCCGTCCATTCATAGAAGCCGTCGGCCGGGATTAGGCAGCGGCGCTCGGCGAAGGCCTCGCGAAAAGCAGGCTTGGTCTCCACCCCCTCGGCCCGGGCGTTGATGAGCGTGGGAAACTCTTTCGGGTTCTTGGCGAAGGGCGGCAGCAGCCCCCAGCGCATGAGGCGGAAGGCGCGCTTGCCCTCCGCGTCGAGACAGACAACCGGAACGGCCTGGGTCGGGGCAATGTTGTAGCGGGCCGGGAAATTCGGCGTCTCCCGGTAGGCGAAATAGGCGCGAACCGCTTCAGGCGGCGAGGTCAGGCTATAGCGTGAGCACATCGGGACGGAAGGGTAACACTTTGGCAATCATGTTGGGGCAACACTTACCCGCGGTTGCACAATTCCCAGTCAAACGTCAGTCAGGCGTCGATGCTTCCCGACCGATCGCAACGCGATGACCTCACCGCACCGGAACTCCGCGAAGATGTGTCCCGCGAGGATATCGTGGCGGCGTTCCGCTCGGCGATGGTGAGCCATTTCCGCTCGCATATTCCCGGCACCAATATCAACGAAGCGACGCTGCTGGCGACCGACTATCTCAACCACTTCCACGAGCTCGTGATGCTGCTCGAGGCGGTCCCGACGGAGGACCAGGACTTCACCCCGGACCTGCTGGCCTGGCGCCCGCTGACCTATGAAGAGCATTTTGCCGAATCGGGCTTTCGCGACAAGAACCTCGCCATTGCCGCCTATCGCCGCGCACCGGCCAAGATTCGCGCCCGCTTCGACGAGGCGGTGGCGAGGTTGCATGGCGAGGCGGTGACGCTGATCGGAGAGGTGGCCGCGGCGCTCAACGACAGGAATCAGCGCCGCCTAGTGACGCGCTGCACGGATGCGGCCGAGCGCTTGCGCATCCTGATCGATGAGGCGAACGCCATCGCCAATGGCGAGGTGGGGCCGGGCGCCTCAACCGCGGCCGGCGACGTTAGCGGACAGGCCTCGGTCGACGCGCTGTTCGACCAGAAGTAATTTGGCGGCGCCGGGGCCGGCCGGTTAGGCTCCCCCTCTGAAGCCCCATGACCCAGGCGAAAGATTCAGCGTCGCGCGTTGCCGAGCGCCAGCTCGGCGCGAGCATCGCCGTGTTCAAGGACGGCGCCGTGCTCCTCATCAAACGCGGGCGGGCGCCGAAGGAAAGCGCGTGGAGCCTACCGGGCGGCAAAATCGAGCCGGGCGAGACCGCGCCTATGGCCGCCTTGCGTGAGCTTATGGAGGAGACCGGCATCGAGGCCGAGCTCGCCGGGACTCTGGGCCATGTGACGATCGACGCAGAAGGAAGCGCGGGTGCGGCGCTGCGCTACCGGCTCACCGTATTCTATGGCCGCTATGTGGCCGGCGTGGCGCGGCCGGGAAGCGATGCCGAGGCGGCTGAATGGGTGGCGTTGCCGGGGCTTGCCGGGCGGGCGATGACGGAGGGGACGGCAGCGCTGATCGTCCAGGCGGCGGAGCGGCTGCAAGGGGCGCCCGGCGGCTAGATTTCGCCCTGAAGAAGGGGTAGTTCAGGACCCATGCGGGAACCGGCCCAAAGACGGCTTCGCCTCGGCCTTGGCGTGTGCGCGCTCTCCCTGGCGACCATGATTCTCGCCCCCATTGCCGAGGCGCAATTCTTTGGGCTCCCATGGTTCGACGAGCAGCCGCGGAAGCCACGGCGGCCGGCCAAGCCCACCCCGCGGCCGGGCGACGATCTCCCGCCGATCGTGCCGCGCGCCGAGACGACGGCACCGCCGCCGCCCGACGACCGGCCCTATGACACCAAGCTGTTGCGCCTCGCCGAGATCCTCGGAGCGGTGCACTATCTGCGCGAGCTATGCGGCGCCCAGGAGGGGCAGCTGTGGCGCGACCAGATGAAGGATATCCTCAAGAACGAGGGCACCACCGCCGTCCGACGCGCCAAGCTCGTGAACAGCTTCAATGACGGCTATCGCGGCTACCGGCGCACCTACCGCAGCTGCACCTCCTCGGCGGCGCTGGCGATCACCAGATTTTCCACCGAGGGGGCGTTGATCGCCGTTGCGCTGGCGCAACCCTCCCATGTCGCGAGCCGCGCCCCGGCGGATGCGCCCACGCCGCCAGCAGACGCCAATAAGGAAAAGGCAACCGAGGCCGGCACCACGCCGACCGACCAGACCAAGCCTGACCAGAAGAACAAGACCAAGAACGGCACGCCCCAGGCCGATGCCGGGAAGCCCAATCAAGACGCGCAAGGAGTTCCGGCACCGCCGGAGACAAAGAAGCATCGGCGTACGCGGCAGGCGCAGCCGCCCTTGCTGTCGCCCGATTAGCCATACCGGGGCACCGTTGGGAATGCCCTCAAGCGCGGCAGCCTTACTGCGCAAGGGGCGCAAGCGGCCCCGCCGGTAAAGCGCATTCGGCGCAACCAGTCCAATTAGCCATAACAGTTAACTGTCAGTTCACTCTGTTTCTCGTGAGCCAGGACCGCGGTGTATTGGTCGAGCTCCAGCAACCGGGGCCGCAAGAAGGGGAACCCGCCTTGCGTCAACCAAAGCGACCATTGCGGAGCTCAGGCGAAGGCACTCAGAAGCAGGACGCTCTGAGATACATCCTCGATGCCTGGGAAGAGGCGTTGCATGACGGCATCGAGCCGGAAATGCTCGCCAATGCCGCCTTGTTCGCCGCGCTCGCCGACCTCATCACGGTCTATGGCGAGGATGCCGTCGCCAAGATGACGGCGGGTCTGTCACGCCGCATCCAGCACGGCGAATTCACGATCAAGCGCACGTCGCAATAAAGCGCGCGCTTCCCGTTAGGGGAGCCGATGCAGCAGCCCCTCCACTACCAGAATTGCACCGAAGGTAAGCAGCACCGTGCCGGCGACGCGGTTGATCAGCGTGAAACGCTGCGCGGTCAGCTTGTGCCGGATGGTGGAGATGAGCTCGGCCAGACTGATCCACCACAAGAGGCTGCCGCCCATGACGGCAGCAACGAGCAGCAGCGCTTCGAAATAATTGAGGCCGCCGATCAGCGAGCCGAGGCCGCCGAAGATCGCGAGCATGCCGAGGATGGCGCCGGGGTTGGTGACGGTGAGGAAGTAGGTGTGGGGAATGATGCCGGTGTGCTCCCACAGCCGCGATTCTTCCTTGGGCGAGACATTGAGTACGTGGCGCCGCGCCAGCAGCATCACGCCGAAGCCGATCAGCACCAAGCCGCCGGCGATTTGAATCGGTGCGGCATAGGCGAGCATCATTTCGGAAATCGCCGTCATGCTGAAGGCGGCAATGGCCGCGAGCGTGCCGTCGCCGAGCATGGCACCGAGTCCCGCGGCAACGCCGGCGAAAAAGCCGCGCGAAACGGTGCGCTGGATGCAGAGCACATTCACGGGGCCGATCGGCGCCGCCACCAGTACGCCGATCATAATGCCGGCAAGCACCAGTTGGACGCCGGACAGCACGATTTGCGCGCCGGACTGCAAGACCCGCTACCCGGCTTCAGGATGCAATTTGCCGCTGGGCGGCTTGGCGCTATAGAGATGCGACCGGGCTCGGCCAAGCGGTGAGAGCAGGCGCGCGACGACGGAGTGATGCATGCCGAGCGGCAACAGATGGATCATGATCGGCCTCGCCGCATTGGTAGCGGGCGCTGCTGTCATTGTCTACGCCGAGCGGGGCAAGCGTTTCGCGGGGGCCATGTCCAGTCCGACCAACGCCGTCACCATCGAGGCCAAGAAGACAGGCCCGTCCCACGCCGCGGCCGAAAGCAAGGTTCCGAAGCCGGCGCCGGCCGCGGCGCCTGGGGTGCCCGCCCCGCAAGCCATCGCGCCTCTGCCCGCGCCGCCGGCAGCGGGCACCGCCGCGGGTCCCGCGCCGACCGGCAAGGGCGTGCCAAAGGCCCTCTATGACGCGACCGAACTGCCGGAGCCGGCGCGCCGGATGTTCGAGGAGATGATGCTCGCGGCGCAGAGCGGCGATATCGAGCAGCTCCGTCCGGTGATGGAAATGAACGAGCTGAAGCCGATGGTCGCGACTTCGGCCGTGGACGATCCCATCGCCTATTGGAAGCAGCACTCCGCCGATGGTGCGGGCCGTGACGTGCTCGCTGCCCTCCTCAATGTGCTGAATTCGGGCTTCGTGCGCGTGAAGGATGGGAAGGAAGAGATGTATGTCTGGCCGTATTTCGCCGAGACCGATCTCGCCAAGCTATCGCCCGCGCAAGCCGTCGAGCTCTACCGCCTCGTGCCCGCCGCGCAAGCCGTGCCCATGCAGCGCTCCGGCAAATACAGCTATTACCGGGTCGGCATCGCCGCCGACGGGGTGTGGCACTATTTCCTTCAATAGGGCTTAGGCGGCAGCGCCTCGCCGAAGCGGACCGGCTCGCCCAAGGCCTCGCCGAGCTCGCCCTGCCACATGGCGAGGTGGCCGCGTACGAGCGTGCCCATGGGCCAGCCTTGCACACTCTTTCCGGCAAAGGGCGTCCAGCCGCAGCGGCTGGCGATCCAGGCATCCTCGATCACGCGGCGGGCTTTGAGATCAACGAGGGTGAGGTCGGCGTCATAGCCAACGGCGATGCGGCCCTTGCCGGCGATGCCGAAGATTCGGGCCGGCCCTGCGCTGGTCAAGTCGACGAAGCGGGCCAGGCTCAGCCGTCCTTGGGCGACATGGTCGAGCATCACCGGCACGAGCGTCTGCACCCCCGGCATACCCGAGGGCGAGGCGGGATAGCTCTGCGCCTTTTCCTCCAGACTGTGCGGCGCATGATCGGAGCCGAGCACGTCGACCACGCCTTGGCTGATGCCCCACCACAGCCGGTCTTGATGTTCGCGGCTCCGGAGCGGCGGGTTCATCTGCGCCTTAGTGCCGAGCTTGGCATAGGCCTCATCGGCAATAAGGGTGAGATGCTGCGGGGTGACCTCGACGCTCGCCACGTCCTTATGCAGGGCGAGCAGCTCGATCTCCGCCGCTGTCGAGACGTGCAGCACATGCACGCGCTTGCCCGCTGCGGTGGCGAGCCTAAGCAGCCGCTCCGTCGCCGCAAGCGCCGCTTCGGCGTCGCGCCATTCGCTGTGGCTCGGGGGATCGCCCTCGCGGCGCAAGGATGCGCGGGCGCGCAGGCGCGCCTCGTCCTCGGCATGAAAGGCGGCGCGCCTGCCGATGCGGGCAAGGATCTCTCGCAGCGCGTGTTCGTCGTCGACGAGAAGGTCGCCGGTGGAGGAGCCCAAGAACACCTTGATGCCGGCCGCACCCGGCAGGCGCTCGAGCTCCGGCAATTGCTCGATATTGTCGCGCGTGGCGCCGACATAGAAGGCAAAGTCGCAATGCATGCGCCCTTTGGCGCGGGCCAGTTTATCCGCCAGCGCCGCGGCGCTCGTGGTCGCGGGGTTGGTGTTCGGCATCTCGAACACGGCGGTGACGCCGCCCATAACGGCAGCGCGACTGCCCGAGGCCAAATCCTCCTTATGCTCCATCCCCGGCTCGCGGAAATGCACCTGGGTATCGATCACGCCGGGCAGGATATGCAAACCGCGCGCGTCGAGCGTCCTCGCCGCCGGCCCGCTCGCGCTTACACCAATGGCGGCGATGCGTCCGGCGCTGACGCCGATATCGGCCGCACCCTCGCCCGCGGGGGTGATAAGGGTGGCGCCCTTGATGAGGAGGTCGAAACTGTCGGCCAAGCTTGCGGCTCTGAGGTCCCTTGCGGGCTTGCACCCGCTTCAATACATCTGGCGACGTTGTGGTAGCAGAGAAGCACGCCAAGAACCATTGCCATGCGGCGCTGCTGGCCGATCGCGCGGCTTTGCGCATGCATGGACCCGACGCGGCCAAACTGTTGCAAGGGTTGATCACCAACGACATCGCCAAAGCGCGCGACGGCGCGGCGATCCATGCCGGGCTGCTCACGCCGCAAGGGAAAATTCTATTCGATTTCTTCGTGGTGCCGTACGAGGAGGGATTTCTGCTCGAGGTCGCGGCGGGGCAAGTGGCCGACCTCATGAAGCGGATCGTGTTCTATAGGCTCAGGGCGCAAGCGGACATCGTCGCGGAGCCAAGTTACAGCGTGGCGGCGATATGGGGCGAGCGCCCAGCCACGCTTCCGGCGGGCGCCATTCTCTATGCCGATCCGCGGCTGCCCGCGCTTGGCTACCGGGTACTGCTGCCCTCATCGACCTCTGTTGCCGCGCTCGGCTGCGTGGAGACTAGCGAGGCCGCGTATCAGTCCTGGCGCATCAGGCTCGGCGTGCCGCAAGGCGGGCTCGATTACGCCTATGGCGACGCCTTTCCCCATGAGGCTCTGTTCGATCAGCTGCACGGGGTCGATTTCACGAAGGGCTGCTATGTCGGCCAGGAGGTGGTGTCGCGCATGGAGCATCGGGGCACGGCGCGGAAGCGCGTGGTCCCGGTCGAGGGCACGGCGGCGCTGCCCTCTTCCGGCACGAGCATCGAAGCGGGCACCATGGCGCTCGGCCATCTCGGCTCGGTGAGCGGCAGCCGCGGACTGGCGCTGATGCGGCTCGACCGCGCCGAAGAGGCGCTGAAGTCAGGAATCCCGCTGCGCGCGGGCGAGGTGACGGTCACGCTCGACCGGCCGGCCTGGGCGACCTTTCCCGCCATACCCGCCGGGCCGGCATGAGAGCGACGCCGCCGGCGCGCTGCCCGTGGGCCGGCTCCGATCCGCTCTATATCGCCTATCACGACACGGAATGGGGCGTGCCCGAAGGCGACGACCGGGCGCTTTACGAGAAACTCGTCCTTGACGGCTTCCAGGCCGGGCTCTCCTGGATCACCATCCTGCGCAAGCGCGAGAATTTTCGCCGCGCATTTGACAATTTTGCGCCGGAGAAGGTCGCCCGCTACAGCGAAAAGCGTGTCGCGCGTCTCATGCAGGACGAGGGCATCGTGCGCAACCACATGAAGATCGAGGGCGCGGTCGCATCGGCACGCGCCTGGCTCGATATCATGGAGACCGGTTCCGGCTTCGCCGCACTGCTGTGGGACTTCGTCGGCGGCAAGCCCATCGTCCACCGCCGCAAGACCATGGGCGACATCCCCGCCGAGACCGAGCTGTCGCGAACGATCTCCAAAGATTTGAAGGCGCGCGGCTTCAGGTTCTGCGGGCCGACGATCGTCTATGCCTTCATGCAGGCGACCGGCATGGTCAACGACCATCTCGTGACCTGCCGGCGCCACGCCGAATGCGCGACGCTCGCCGGCGACTGGACGCTAGCCCTTTGATTTGCGCGGATCCATGCTGCGCGGATAGGTGCGCTCTTCCTGGATCCTGCCGTCGCGCTTTCTGATGCGCACCGAGCCCTTCTTGCCCACGGCCCTCTCCAACACGCCGCCCTTCGTGGCGGCAGCCTTGGTCGAGAAACGCTTGACCACGGTCCCCGAACCCTCATGCTTGAGTTCCCACTTCTTGTTCTTCTCATTGTGCGCGAGCGAGTATCTTGGCAGTGCCATGTGTATCTCCGTAAGTCGCAGACCTGGGTTGAGCGGTTCTCGAACGAGAATCGGCTAATCAATGGCATTATGAGCGCACTTCGTCCATGCTTTCGTGCATGGCAACTGTTCATGAAACGGTGATCAATGTGTCAGCGATCCTCGGTGAGAATTTGGTGAGTTATGCATAGCGTCGTCACCAATACCGCGCCGCGCGCGTGGCAGCGCATGCTGAGCGGGCGCCGGCTCGATCTGCTCGACCCATCGCCGCTCGACATCGAGATCGAGGACATCGCCCATGGACTCGCGCGCGTCGCCCGCTGGAACGGTCAGACGCAAGGCGAGCACGCCTTCTCGGTGGCCGAGCATTGCCTGCTCGTCGAGAGCATCGTGGGCGACCTTGCGCCGCAGCTCGATCGCCGCTTTCGCCTCGCGGCCTTGATCCATGACGCGCCGGAATATGTGATCGGCGACCTCATCAGCCCGTTCAAGGCGGCGCTGTCGCTGGACTACAAGGCGTTCGAGAACAAGCTTCTGGCCGCCATCCATCTCCGCTTCGGGCTGCCGGCCGAGCTGCCGGAGGAGATCACCAAGCTGATCAAGCGCGCCGACAAGCTCGCCGCCTATTACGAGGCGATCGGGCTGGCCGGCTTCTCCGGCGAGGAGGCGCGCCGCTTCTTCGGCAGCCCCCGCGGGTTGAGCCCCAAGCTCGTGGGCAAGTTGTCGCAGTTGAAGGCGGCGCCGGCGGAGGCGGCCGAGGCGCGCTTCCTCAAGCGTTTCAACGCGCTTCACCCATGACGCCCGGGCCCCAAATACCCATCTTAAGCAAAGCGCCGCCTTCCCTGATTTCGCCAAGAGACTTCGACTACACTAGGGGTCATGATGCGGTCAGAGACCATCTATGTCGCGCCGTTGAGCTGCGTCGCCGACACCATCGCCACGGCGCAGATCGGCCACCTCGTGACCCTGATCAATGGCGAGACGCTCGTCGCCACTCCGCCGAGCATCCGGCCGGACCGGCATTTGCGCCTGGCAATGAACGACATCTCCGAGCCCGCGCCCGGGCTCGTGCTGCCGGGCGAGAACCACGTCGTCGATCTCGTCAATTTCGCGCTCGAATGGGACCGCGACGCGCCGCTTCTCATCCATTGCTGGGCCGGCATCAGCCGCTCGACGGCGGCGGCCTTCATCACGCTATGCGCGCTCAACCCCGAGGCGAGCGAGCTGTTGCTGGCGCAAAGTCTGCGTCAAGCGTCGCCCACGGCCTTTCCCAACCGGCGTCTGGTCCGGCTCGCCGACCATGCCTTGACGCGGGAGGGGCGCATGATCGCGGCAGTCGAGGCGATCGGCAGGGGCGAATATGCCGACGAGGCGCAAGTGTTCGCCCTGCCCGCGCGGGCCGCGGCCTGACGGCGATGGCAGAGCCGCGCCGCGCGATCGAGCCCACCGGCCTAACGCAAATCGAGTTGGGCCTGAACGCGGCCATCGTCAGTGTGCGCGATCAGCAGCCGCAGATCCTCGTGGTGCGGCCGGGCGTGGTCGGCTCCGGCGATTGGGATGCGCTGCCGCTCGGTCCGTTCGCTCCGCGCGCGCACCGGACCCTCGAGATCGGCCTGCGTGCCTGGGTGAAGCAGCAAACCGGACTCGATCTCGGCTATGTGGAGCAGCTCTATACGTTCGGCGACCGCGGCCGCCACGCCGAGCCCGGCGACACTGCCTCCCACATCCTCTCCATCGGCTATCTTGCGCTGACGCGCGGCGCGGAAGAGGAGCTGCTCGGCTCGCATTGGTCGCCTTGGTACGCCTATTTTCCCTGGGAGGACTGGCGCGAGGGCAAGCCTGAGATCCTCGCACACGAGATCGAGCCACGACTGAAACTCTGGGCGGGGCGCGCGGCGCCGGCCGATGAGCCCGCCCGCCCGCTGCGGCGCGCGGAGCGGCTGCGCGTCGGCTTCGGCATCGGCGGCTCGTGGGACGAGGAGAAGGTGCTCGAGCGCTACGAGCTGCTCTACGAAGCAGGCCTCGTGGCCGAGGCCAAGCGCGACGGCCGCCCGGCGGCCGGCCAGTGGGACGGCCTGCCGGAACTTGGCCGGCCCATGGCCTTCGATCACCGCCGCATTCTCGCCACCGCCATGGGGCGCCTGCGCGGCAAGCTCAAATATCGTCCGGTGGTGTTCGAGCTCCTGCCGCCGGAGTTCACTTTGTACGATCTGCAGAAGACGGTGGAGGCCATCTCCGGCACGCTGCTGCACAAGCAAAATTTCCGCCGGCTCGTCGAGCATGGCGGCCTCGTCGAGGCCACGGGCAATGTGTCGACCATGACGGGCGGACGGCCTGCGAAGCTCTACCGCTTCCGCCGCGAAGTCGTGGTGGAGCGGCCCGCCCCGGGCTTGCGGGTCAAGGCCGGACGTCTGCAGCAGGAATGACGCAGCAAGCGCAAGGCCCCAGAGAGCCGCTCGTTGCGCTCACCGGCGCCACGGGTTTCGTCGGCCGCCATCTCCTGCGCGAGCTGCCGAAGCGCGGCTATCGTTTACGCGTGCTGCTGCGCCGGCCGAGCACCGAGCCGCTCGATTGCGCGAGCGCGCTGATCGGCGATCTCGCCCAGCCCTACAACATGGCCGAGGCGCTTGCCGGCGTCGACGCGGTGATCCATTCCGCCGGCGTGGCGCAGACCATGTCGGGGCGCCCGGAGGACGATTACCGGCTAATCAATACCGAGGCCACCATCAGACTTGCGCGCGCGGCGCAACGGGCGGGCGTCAAGCGCTTCGTGTTTCTCTCCTCGATCCGGGCGCAGGCCGGCCCGGCCGCCGAGACCGTCCTCACCGAGGATCTCGCGCCGCAACCGACCGACGCCTATGGCCGCTCCAAGCTTGCCGCCGAGCGGGGGCTGGCCGAGACCGGGCTCGACTGGGCTGCGCTCCGGCTGGCGCTCGTCTATGGGCCGGGCGTGCAAGGCAATATGGCGCGGCTCAAGGACCTCGCGCGCTCGCCCTACCCGCTGCCGCTCGCCGGGCTACGGGCGCGGCGCTCGCTGCTCGCGCTCGACAATCTGGTGGAAGCCGTCGCTTGCGTGCTCGCGGCACGCGCGCCGATCAAGCGTCCCCTCCTCGTCGCCGACCCGGAGCCGTTGTCGATCCCGGCCATGATCGCGGCCATGCGGCAGGGGCTTGGGCGGAGGGCTGCTCTGTTCTATGCGCCGCCGGCGCTGCTGGCCGCCTCGTTGCGCGCCATGGGACAGGCCGAGATGGCGCCACAGCTTCTCGGCTCGCTGGTGGCGGATGCATCGGCGCTGGCCGGCCTCGGCTGGACGCCGCGCATCACCACGCAAGAGGCGCTCGCCGCGCTGATGCAGGACGCCTAGTTCAGCGGATTTTGCGGCGGTAGGGGCGGTAGACCGGCGCCCACATCTTGGCGGCGATCAGATCATCGAGCGCCTGGTCGGCAAAAGGCGGGCACATCCCCTCCTCCCGCGCCGCAAGCGCCACGGCACGGGCGACGGCCATTGCGACGGCGCCCAGCTCATCGACATGCGGCAGGAGGTTGGCGCGCGGGTCGTGCTTGGCCGGCGAGATGTCAGCGAGCGCGCCGGCCGCGGCGCCGAACATACGATCGGTCACCCGCTTAGCCTTCACCGCGAGCACGCCGAGCCCTACTCCCGGAAACACATAGGCGTTGTTGGTCTGGTCCACGGTGAAGGGCTTGCCGTCGCGCTCGATGGGCGGAAAGGGGCTGCCGGTGCCGATCACCGCGCGCCCCTCGGTCCAGGCCATGAGGTCTGGCGGGATCGCCTCGGCCTGCGAGGTCGGGTTGGAGAGCGGAAAGATCACGGGCCGCGCCGCGCCGCCGGCCATGGCGCGCACCACCGCCTCGCCGAACAGGCCGCCTTGCGCCGAGACGCCGATCAGCACCGTGGGCTTGGCGTTCTTCACCACGTCGAGCAACGCTATTTTGTTGGGCTCGGTGCATTGCCAATTGCCGACGGCGTCACGCGGCTGCACGAAAGGCTTCTGGAAGTCGAGGCAGTCCATGCCCTCGACCAGAAGCCCGTCGCGATCGACGGCATAGAAGCGCGCCTTGGCTTCCTCCTCAGCTAGGCCCGCCTCGATCATCTCGCGCAGGAGCAGCGCGGAGATGCCGCAGCCGGCCGAGCCCGCCCCCACCACGACGATGCGCTGCTCGATCAGAGGAATGCCGGTGACATTGACGGCGGCGAGCAGCGTGCCGGCAGCCACGGCGGCGGTGCCTTGAATATCGTCGTTGAAGGTGAGCAGCCGGTCGCGGTAGCGGGCCAAGATGCGGCCGGCATTGCAGCGGGCAAAATCCTCCCATTGCAGCAGCACATGCGGCCAGCGTTCGAGCACCGCCTCGACAAAGGCCTCGACAAAGCTGTCGTAGTCGTCGCCGCGCACGCGCTCATGCCGCCAGCCGACATAGAGCGGATCGGCCAACCGCTCTTTGTTGTCGGTGCCGGCGTCGAGCAGGATGGGCAACGTGGTGGCGGGGTCGATGCCGGCACACGCGGTATAGAGCGAGAGCTTGCCGATGGGGATGCCCATGCCGCCCGCGCCCTGATCGCCGAGCCCCAAGATGCGCTCGCCATCGGAGACGACGATGATTTCGACGCGATCGAAGCGGGGATGGGCGAAGATGGATTTGAAATCGTGACGATGGGGAACGCTCAGGAACAATCCGCGCGGATAGCGCCAATAATGACTGAATTGCTGACAGGCCTCGCCCACGGTCGGCGTATAGACGAGCGGCAGCATCTCCTGCAAATTGCGCCCGACGAGCGCGTAGAACAGCGTCTCGTTGGAATCTTGCACATCGCACAGGAAGAGGTGGCGCTCAAGCGCGGTCTCGTAGCCGCGCACGGCCTCGAGCTGGCGCTCGACCTGCTCGTCGAGGGTGGCGACATGGGGCGGCAGCAGGCCGTGCAGCGAGAAGGCCGTGCGCTCCTGTTCGGAGAAGGCCATGCCCTTGTTCAACAAGGGATCGGTGAGGAGCGCGGTGCCCTCGATCTCGATTTCGACGTCTGCTTCCGGCACTGTCACCTCCCCTTGCAAGCGCTTGAAATGTTAGGCCTTTGATTGGCGGTGGAATTCCTGCCCTGGCGGCGCGTGGCGCGCTCGACTAGCATGGCTTCGCCTTCAAACCGCCCCCTCCATCTCCCACCTAGTCTAAGCCGCCCCACCATCTCCTGACCCCGCAGCGCCCATGCCACCCGCCATTGCCGTTGTCGACCTGTCCAAGACCTATGCCTCGGGCTTCGAGGCGCTGAAGCGGATCAATCTCGAGATCCGCCGCGGCGAGATCTTTGCCCTGCTCGGTCCGAACGGCGCGGGCAAGACGACGCTGATCAACATCATCTGCGGCATCGTGAACCCCTCGCAAGGCTCCGTCGCCGTCGAAGGCCACGACATCATCAAGGATTATCGCGCGGCGCGCTCGCTGATCGGGCTCGTGCCGCAGGAGCTCACCACCGACGCCTTCGAAACCGTGTGGGCCACGGTCTCCTTCAGCCGCGGTCTGTTCGGCAAGGATGCCAATGCCGACTATATCGCCAAGCTGCTTAAGGATTTGTCCTTGTGGGACAAGAAGGACAACAGGCTGATGACGCTGTCCGGCGGTATGAAGCGCCGCGTGCTGATCGCCAAGGCGCTGTCGCATGAGCCCAAGATCCTGTTCCTCGACGAACCCACGGCGGGCGTCGATGTCGAGCTGCGCAAGGACATGTGGCAGGTGGTGCGCTCGCTGCGCGATTCCGGCGTCACCATCATCCTCACTACCCACTATATCGAGGAAGCGGAGGACATGGCCGATCGCATCGGGGTGATCAATCACGGCGAGATCATCCTGATCGAGGACAAGCACGAGCTGATGCACAAACTCGGCAAGAAGCAATTGACGCTGCATCTCCACGATCGGCTCGATGCCGTGCCCGCGGCGCTGTCGCAGCACCGCCTGGCGCTGGCCAATGGCGGCGAGGAGCTCGTCTATACCTATGACAGCCAGGGTGCGCGCACCGGCATCACCACGCTCTTGCAAGAACTCGCCAGCGCCGGCGTGAGATTCAAGGATCTGCAAACGACGCAGACCTCGCTCGAGGACATTTTCGTCGATCTCGTGAGGCAGGGCCGATGAACCTGCCCGCCATCCGCGCGATTTACACCTTCGAGATGGCGCGCGCCCGGCGCACGCTGATGCAGAGCATCGTCTCGCCGGTGGTGTCGACCTCGCTCTATTTCGTCGTGTTCGGCGCGGCGATCGGCTCGCGTATCAGCCAGATAGAAGGGGTGAGCTACGGCGCCTTCATCGTGCCCGGGCTGATCATGCTGATGCTGCTCACTCAGAGCGTGGCCAACGCCTCGTTCGGCATTTATTTCCCGCGCTTCACCGGCACGATCTACGAGCTCCTGTCGGCACCTATTTCCCCCATGGAGATCGTCATCGGCTATGTCGGCGCCGCGGCCTCGAAATCGATCCTGCTCGGTCTCATCATCCTCGCTACGGCATGGATGTTCGTACCCATCCATATCGCCCACCCCTTCTTCATGGTCGCCTTCCTGGTGCTGACGGCGCTGACCTTCAGCCTATTCGGCTTCATTCTCGGCATCTGGGCGGATGGCTTCGAGAGGCTGCAGATCGTGCCGCTGCTCATCATCACGCCGCTGACCTTTCTCGGCGGCACCTTCTATTCCATCCACGTGCTGCCACCCTTTTGGCAGAAGGTTACGCTGCTCAACCCCGTGGTCTATCTCGTCAGCGGCTTCCGCTGGAGCTTCTACGGGCTCGCCGATGTGAGCGTGGAGCTCAGCCTTGCCATGACGGCCTTCTTCCTCGTGAGTTGCCTCGCGGTGGTGTGGTGGATTTTCAAGACGGGCTATCGGCTGAAAAGCTGAGGTCGGATGTTGGGTCCCACATGAAAACGCAAATGAGCGGCGTCAGGTCTGGCCTTAGGCCGCTGTGGCCGGGCGCGTTCCGTGGAGGCCTCGTGGCCCTCACGCTCCTGTCGGCACCGGCTCTGGCAGCGGAAGACCGCGTGATCGTTAGCGAGGCCGGGAAACTCCAGGTGCAGACCGTGGCCGGGGGGCTTGAGCATCCGTGGGGGATGGCTTTCCTCCCCGATGGTGATTTGCTCGTGACCGAGCGGCCCGGGCGGCTCCGCCGCCTTGCCAAGGACGGCAAACTATCCGCCCCTCTCCAAGGCGTGCCCAAGGTTTTCGCCGAAGGTCAGGGTGGCTTGCTCGCCGTGGCGCTCGATCCCGATTTTGCCGCCAACAACCTCGTCTACATCGCTTTCGCCGAGCCCGGCGAAGGCGGCGCCGGAATCGCGGTGGCGCGTAGGAAACTAGGCGATGCGGGTCTCGAAAATCTCGATGTCATTTTCCGCCAACCGCCGACGAGCGGAGACCCAATCCAGTTTGCCGGCCGGCTGGCCTTTGCGCCCGACGGCACGCTGTTCGTCACGCTTGGCGATCGCAACAAATTCTCGCCCGCCCAGGACCTCGCAAGCGATCTTGGTAAGATCATGCGCATCAATCCTGACGGCTCCGTGCCGCAGGGCAACCCGTTCCTCGGTCGGAAGGACGCGGGCCCTGAAATATGGTCCTTGGGTCACCGCAACCCGGAAGGCGCCGCGATCAACCCCGCGAGTGGCAAGCTCTGGGTCAGCGAGCTCGGCCCCCTGGGGGGCGATGAGCTCAACATCGCGGAGGCGGGCAAGAACTATGGCTGGCCGATGGTGAGCTGGGGCAAGCATTATGACGGGCGGTCAATCCCGGAGCCTCCGACCCATCCCGAATTCGCCGACGCCATCGCCCATTGGACGCCCGTGATCTCGCCCTCGGGCATCGCCTTCTATACCGGCGACGCCATCCCCGCTTGGAAGGGTAACCTCCTCATCGGTGGCCCGACGTCGCAGGGGCTGGTGCGCCTCACTCTGGACGGGGAGAAGGTCACAGGCGAGGAGCGCATCCCCGTGGGCACGCGCATCCGCGACGTGGCGCAGGCGCCGGACGGCTCGGTCTACCTCCTGACCGACGAGAATAACGGGGAGGTTCTCCGCCTTACATTCGACGGTCCGGCGAGATAACGCGCGCTCAGGATTGCAAGACTTCTTGCGGTAGCTGAACAGGATTAATTGCACTTGGAAAACTAACTTGGCGTTCTCCCTTGTTTTTACAAATGCGGCATGTTAGTTTTTATTAGTAATTTTGGTACCGAGCACTCAAACGATATTTCCTGGGTTCAACATCATGAGCAATTTTGACTACAAGGCAGAAGCCGAGCTGTTCCCGGCCCGGAATTGGCGATCCAAATCACGGGCGGTGACCTACAAGCGCTTCACGCGGGCCGCCGAGGCCATTCGCTTCGCCATCGAGGAGATGCCCGCCGAGGCGCTTCTCGGGGCTTATCTCGAGGTCGAAGAGAAGAGGTTCGACCATGGCGGCATACGCCGCCTGTATGAGAGTCGCGCCTATCCCCTCACGCGCCAAGATCAGCCCCCCGCCCCTCGCGCGCAGGGTCCGGCAACGGAGTAGGGTCATGCAGACCTACGTCGCAGAGATTGGCGGACGGCCGATCTTCGCCTTTCGCGCGATCGACGAGTCCTGCGCGCAAGCGTGGCTCGACATCTACGGTGCGATGCGGCGGAGCCTTGAGAGGCTGCAGAGCGGCGGTCAGCCCATATGGGACGGCCGGGCGGCGATCGTTGCCCGCGAGGCGACATCCGACGAGTCGAGCCTGTGGAACCGGTCAAGCGATCGGGTCGCCCATGACGAACAGATCGAAGAGCTCGACAGCATCATGGTGTGGCTGATCCCCACCCCTCAGGATCCGGTTCGCTCGGAGGCGCCGGCCTCCGCTGCGCGGCGCGTCGCGCGGAAAGCATCGGCGAGATCCAAGTAAGCCGATCCTAGGCAGCGCCTCTCAGCCGCGCTTAGCCACCTCGCCGCGCCCTCTAGGCATCCCCTCCCCCTTTGCCTATACTCAGATTGAGAATAGCGGTAATCCGCACGCACCGGCCCCTTGTGCCGGGTGTTTAGCGACCCACATATAGTCAGTCTGAGCATTATGGGATGGAGGAACGAAGCCATGCGGGTCGAACCGTTCAAGCGAGACGCGCGTCGGGCCGACGCGGCGCTCGGCATGCCGCCTCCGGCGATGCTGCCCGATCTCGCCTATACGCCCGAGGTGGCGCGCGCGACCGCGCATCTTTACGAGCGCGTCTCCCGTGTCATTCCGCCCATCGAGTGGCCGGGCTTCGCTCCCTACATCAAGGCCATCAACGATCTCAAGCGGTCGCGCAACGCCGTCGTGCTCGCGCATAACTACATGACGCCCGAGATCTTCCATTGCGTCGCCGACGTGGTCGGCGACTCGCTCCAGCTCGCGCGCGAGGCCGCCAAGTCGCAAGCCGACATCATCGTGCAGGGCGGCGTGCATTTCATGGCCGAGACCTCGAAGCTGCTCAATCCCGACAAGATGGTGCTCATCCCGGATTTGCGCGCGGGGTGCTCGCTCGCCGCGTCGATCACCGCCGCCGATGTGCGCGCGTTGCGCGAGGCCTATCCCGGCGTGCCGGTGGTCACCTATGTCAACACTTCGGCCGAGGTGAAGGCCGAGTCCGATATCTGCTGCACCTCGTCCAACGCCGTGCGCGTGGTGGAGTCGCTGGGGGTGCCGCGGGTCATCCTGCTCCCCGACGAATATCTCGCCAAATGGGTGGCCAAGCAGACACGCGTCGAGATCATCGCCTGGAAGGGCCATTGCGAGGTGCATGAGCGTTTCACCGCGGAAGAGCTGCGCGCCTATCGCGAGGCCGACCCCGGCGTGAAGATCATCGCCCATCCCGAATGCCCGCCCGACGTGCTGGCGGAGGCCGACTTCACCGGCTCGACCAGCGGCATGATCAAATGGGTCAAGGAGCATCAGCCGTCGAAGGTGCTGCTCGTGACCGAGTGCTCGATGAGCGACAACGTCGCCGTCGAGGCGCCGAAGGTGGAATTCGTGCGGCCGTGCAATCTGTGCCCGCATATGAAGCGCATCACGCTGCCGAAGATTCTCGAGTCGCTCGTCTTCCTCAAGGAGGAGGTGACGATCGATCCGGCGATCGCGGTCCGCGCGCGGGCCGCCGTCGAGCGCATGGTCAATCTCAACCATTGAGGCCTGCGGGCTTCGAGGCCGCTCCACATGGGCTATGAGGACGCTTCCCCGGCGATGCCTGCTGAAGGTGGCGTGGTGATTGTCGGCGCCGGCCTTGCCGGGCTGTTCACGGCGCTGAAGCTCGCGCCGTTGCCGGTCACAGTGGTGGCGGGCGCGCATCTTGGCGAAGGCGCCTCCAGCCTGTGGGCGCAAGCCGGCATCGCCGCCGCTCTCGCGGAGGGCGACACGCCCGAGGCCCACGCCGCCGACACGATCCGGGCCGGCGCCGGCATCGTCGATGAGAAGATCGCGCTGTTGATGGCGCGAGAGGCGCGCGGGCGCATCGAGGATCTGCTCCGCTATGGCGTTCCCTTCGACCAGGATTTGCAGGGCCATTGGGCGTTGGGGCGCGAGGCCGCGCACGGCGCGCGGCGCATCCTGCACGTCAAGGGCGATACCGCCGGGCGCGCCATCATGGCGGCCTTGTTCGAGGCGGTGCGGCGCACGCCCTCCATCAGCGTGCTCGAAGGCTATGCCGCCTGCGATCTGAGGCTCAAGGACGGCCGCGTGACGGGCGTCGAGCTTGCCGCCACCTCGCCCGACATCGCGCCGCCCCGTCTCCTCCTGCCCGCAAGAGCCGTGGTGCTGGCGACCGGCGGCGCGGGCCAGCTCTTTGCCATCACCACCAACCCGCACGAGGCGCGCGGCGAAGGCGTCGGCATGGCCGCACGGGCGGGGGCCGTGATTGCCGATGCCGAATTCGTGCAGTTTCATCCCACCGCCATCGATATCGGGCGCGACCCCGCGCCGCTCGCCACCGAAGCGCTCCGGGGCGAAGGCGCGACCCTGATCAACGCGCGTGGCGAGCGCTTCATGTGCGCGCTGCACGCCGACGCCGAGCTTGCGCCGCGTGACGTCGTCGCCCGCGGCGTTTATCGTGAGGTCATGAGCGGACGCGGCGCCTTTCTCGATTGTCGCAGCCTCGGGGCCGAGTTGAAGGACTCCTTCCCCACCGTCTATGCCGCGTGCAAGAGCGCGGGCATCGATCCGACACAGGAGCCGATCCCGGTCGCGCCGGCGGCGCATTATCACATGGGCGGGATTCTCACCGACGCTTCCGGCCGCACCAGCGTCGACGGGCTGTGGGCCTGCGGCGAAGTGGCCTCGACGGGCGCGCATGGTGCAAACCGGCTCGCCTCCAACTCCCTGCTCGAGGCGGTCGTGTTCGGCGCTCGGGTCGCGCAAGACATCGCTGCCACGGGTGCGGCGAGCGAGGGACAGGTGACGCCGGTGCCACTTACCGCCTTGCGCCCGCTGGCGGAGCCGGAGGCGCGGACGCTGCAGGTGCTTCGCCGCAATATGACCGAAAAGGTCGGCGTGATCCGGGACGGCAGCGGACTTACCAGCGCGCTCAAGGCAATCACGGCGCTCAAGCCTGCCGCGGCGAGCGACCTCAGGCTCCGCAACATGCTCACCACGGCCAAGCTGATCGCCGCCGCCGCGCTTATGCGCCGGGAGAGCCGCGGCGCCCATTTCCGCAGCGATTATCCGAAAGCCGAGGCGGGCCTCGCCAGCCGCAGCGTCTTGACGCTGGCGCAAGCCGACGCCATCGCCGCCGCGGCGATCCGAACCGTGCGTGCCTCACCCGCCCGCGCTGCCGCCCTCCATGGCTGAGGCCAGGGCGCATCGGCTGCCGCCCTTGGCCGCCGAGGCCGCCGCCCGGGCGGCGCTCGCGGAGGATCTGGGCACCGCCGGCGACATCACCACCGATGCCATCATTGCCGCCGACGCGCGGGGAGAGGCCGTGATCGTGGCGCGCAAACCCGGAATCATCGCCGGGCTTGAGGTGGCCGAGGCCGCCTTCCGCGCGCTCGACGCGGAGGTGCGCTTCATGCCGCTGATCCCCGATGGCGGGAAGGTCGCGGCCGGTGAGGCCGTCGCGCGCGTGGTGGGCAAGATTCGGGCCCTGCTCGGCGCCGAGCGCGTCGCGCTCAACTTCCTCTGCCATTTGAGCGGCATCGCCACGCTCACGGCAGCCTATGTCGCCGCGGTCAAAGGCAATTCGGCCCACATTGTCGACACGCGCAAGACCATTCCCAGCTTACGCGGGCTCGAGAAATATGCCGTGCGCGCGGGCGGCGGCATGAACCATCGCTTCGGGCTGTATGACGCGGTGCTCATCAAGGACAACCACATCGCCGCTGCCGGCGGCATCGCCGAGGCGCTATCCGCGGTGCGGGCGCGAGCCGGCCATCTAGTCAAAATCGAGATCGAAGTCGACACCCTGGATCAGCTGCGCGAGGCCCTGGGCTTTCCGATCGACGCGGTGTTGCTCGACAATATGGACCTCGCCACGCTCGGCAAGGCCGTGGCGCTCGTGAGCGGGCGCGCGGTGACGGAAGCCTCAGGCGGGGTGAGCCTCGAAACGGTGCGGGCGATTGCGGAAACCGGCGTCGACCTCATCTCGGTCGGCGCGCTCACTCACTCGGCGCCGGTCCTAGACTTAGCGCTTGAGTGGCGGAAATAGGGGTGGCGGCGGGGGTGGAAGAGGCAAGGGAAAGCGCCGGCGCTACCGTCGGGCTCGGCTCGGTCGAAGCCTGCACGATATAGGGCGTCTCGTTGCGCTTCTTATAGAAGATGTGGCGTCCGATCTCGTCGATCTTGCTCATGGCATTGACCCAGCCGGGCCTGACGTAGTCGGCGTGGTAATAGGTCGAGTAGCCCACCTCGGGCAGCCATACCTTACCCGACGTGATCTGGCGCGAGAGGTCCTGGGCGAGCGTCCATTGCTCGTTGTCGCGCGGGATGTCGGTGTGGCCGTCGCAGGCGAAGGAGAATTGGCAACCCTTCTGCATCTGGCCCTGATAGACGACGCCGCAGATGGTCTCGGGGAATTGCGGGCTGCGGACGCGATTGAGGATCACTTGGCCGACGGCAATCTGGCCCCTGACCGGCTCGCCGCGCGCCTCGAAATAGATCGCGGTGGCCAGGCAGCGGCGCTCACGCTCCTCAAACTCCGCCTGGCTCTCGCCCTTGGAACGGAAGCCAAGCCCCTCGGCCGTGGGATGGTAGGCGATGGCGTCCTGCGACGGACTGATGTTGCTGAGGCCGAAATAAGGTTTGAGGAAAAGAGCGTTGGAGAAACCGTCATCGACGGGGCCCCTGAGGGCCACCTCGGTGACGGTCGGCTGCAGACGGTCGCCCTTCTTGTCGCGGATGACCTCACCGCTGCTCCTCGCAAGCGCTCCCGTGATTTCGGGCATGCCGCCCAAGCTCGCCGAGATGAGCTGCTTGCCGGCGTCGGTCGTGGTCTTGAGGGCGAGATAGCGATCGGCGCGGGGGCCCTTGCCTTGAGCGGCAAAGAGCCGGGCGGCCTCGCGCGGAAGTGGCTGATAAGGCTCGGCGGCTTCGGTGCTTGCGGTCTTATGGCCGTAGACCGAACCGTTGCCGGCGAGGAAAAGCTCGATCTGGAAGGCCACCCGGTTACCCGGCACGGCCCCGATATAGCCCAGTCCGATCAATGGCAGCGGTATTAGCGCAGCGACCACGTGCCACATCCGACGAAATGAGCGTCGGCGCATGCTCCCTCCCGGGCTTGTCCCCGTAACCCGCTACAAACCTCGGCCTTCCCGGCGGCCGACGCCTGCAGGCCCCGATGCTGCGCCCAATTGGAGCGCGCCCAGGGCGATCGTCCCCGATCTTCAACCAGCCAAAAATGGTGGGAAAACAGTTATTTAGTTGTAGTCCCCCACCGGTTTTGCCCGGACTCCCGTCTCATTGGGCCCGAGGCTGCCGGAGAATTAGGGACAAATTGTGGTAAACCGAGCCGGCGGCGGATTTCTATCACCAAGGCTAACTGCTTCTTAGCGCGCGACCCAAAACGGCCTGGGCCGCGGCCAGGCGGGCGATCGGCACCCGATAGGGCGAGCAGGAGACATAATCGAGGGCGATTTTTTCGCAGAAACGCACGGTTTCCGGGTCGCCGCCATGCTCGCCACAGATGCCGATCTTGAGCTCGGGCCGGACCTTGCGACCACGCTCGGCGGCGATCTGCATGAGCTCGCCCACGGCCGAATCGAGCGTCACGAAGGGGTCGTGCTGGATGATGCCTTTGTCAGTGTATTCGCCGAGGAAGCGGCCGGCGTCGTCGCGCGAAAGGCCGAAGGTGGTCTGGGTCAAATCGTTGGTGCCGAAGGAGAAAAACTCGGCGGTGGCGGCGATCTCGCCGGCATTGAGGCAGGCGCGGGGCAGCTCCACCATGGTGCCGACGGAATAGGTGATTTCGACTCCCTGCTCCTCGCGAACGGCTTCGGCCACGGCATCGATGCGGCGCTTGACGAGGTCGAGCTCGGCTTGCGAGGTGACGAGCGGCACCATGATCTCGGGCGTGACGCGGACGCCGAGCGCGTGGCCAGCGGCGATCGCCGCCTCGAAAATGGCGCGGGACTGCATGTCGGTGATCTCGGGGTAGCTCACCAAGAGGCGCGAGCCGCGGTGGCCGAGCATCGGATTGAACTCGCGCAGATCGCCCACCCGCCGCGTCAGCCGGTTGACGCTGACCCCCATGGCGGCCGCCACCTCGGCGATGGCCTCGGCGCCGTGAGGCAGAAACTCGTGCAGGGGCGGATCGAGCAGGCGAATGGTCACCGGCAGTCCGGCCATGACCTCGAACAGCTCGACGAAATCCTGCCGTTGCATGGGGAGCAGCTTGGTGAGGGCTCGGCGCCGGCCGTCCTCGTCCTCGGCGAGAATCATCTGGCGCATGGCGAGGATGCGCTCCTCGTCGAAGAACATATGCTCGGTGCGACAGAGCCCGATGCCTTCGGCGCCGAAGGCGCGTGCCTGGCGGGCGTCGGCGGGCGTGTCGGCATTGGCGCGCACCTGCATGCGGCGGACCTTGTCGGCCCAACCGATGATGGTGGTGAAATCGCCGGAGAGGTCGGGCTCGCGCATGGGCACGCGGCCCTTGATGATCTGGCCGGTCGAGCCGTCGATGGTGACGATATCGCCCTTATGCAGGAGCACGCCACCCGCTTGCAGTGTCTCCTTGTCGAGGTCGATCTGCACGGACGCGGCCCCGGTGACGCAGGGACGTCCCATGCCGCGCGCGACCACGGCCGCGTGGCTCGTCATGCCGCCGCGCGTGGTGAGGATGCCGGCGGCGGCGTGCATCCCCTGCACGTCCTCGGGCGAGGTCTCGACGCGGGCGAGAATGACAGTGTGGCCCTGGGCCTTGAGGTGCACGGCCTCGTCGGCGTCGAAGACGAGCTCGCCGCAGGCCGCGCCCGGCGAGGCCGCGAGCCCGGTGGCGATCACGGTCTTGTCGGCGCGCGGGTCGAGGGTCGGATGCAGGAGCTGGTCGAGCTGGGCCGCCTCGATGCCGCCCACGGCCTCCTCGCGGCTGATCACGCCTTCTTCCGCCATGTCGACGGCGATGCGCAGCGCCGCCTGCATGCTGCGCTTGCCCGAGCGGGTCTGCAGGATCCACAGCCTGCCTTCCTCGACGGTGAACTCGACGTCCTGAATGTCGCGGAAATGGCCTTCGAGCTTGGCGGCGCTCGCGGTCAGGGCGGCGAAGACGTCGGGCATGAGCGCTTGGAGCGAGGGGCGCTTCTCGCCGGCGGCTTTGCGCGCCGCCTCGGTCAAAGGTTGCGGCGTGCGCAGGCCCGAGACCACGTCCTCGCCCTGGGCCTTGACCAGGAACTCGCCATAGAGCTCCTTCGTGCCGGTCGAGGGATTGCGGGTGAAGGCGACGCCGGTCGCGCTCCGCTCGCCGCGATTGCCGAACACCATGGCCTGAATGGTGACCGCGGTGCCCCAATCGTCGGGGATGTCGTGCAGGCGGCGATAGGCCTTGGCCCGGGCGTTCTCCCAGGAGCCGAATACGGCGGCGATGGCGCCGCGCAATTGTAGCTGCAAATCTTGGGGGAAGGGCTGGCCGAGCTCGTCGGCGATCAGCGCCTTGAAGCGGCCGACGATCTCCACGAGATGCTCCTCCTCGAGCTCGCTGTCGAGCTCGAAGCCCTTGAGATGTTTGTAGTTGTCGAGGGCCTCCTCGAATAGATCGTGGCCGAGGCCGAGCACCACGTCGCCATACATCTGGATGAAGCGGCGATAGGTATCGTAGGCGAAGCGCCGGTCGGAAGAAACGCGCGCCAGCCCTTCAACGGTCTCGTCGTTGAGGCCGAGATTGAGGACGGTGTCCATCATGCCCGGCATCGAGGCGCGCGAGCCGGAGCGCACCGACACGAGCAGCGGATTGTTCACGTCGCCGAAGCGGACGCCGGTGGCCTCGCCGACCCAGGCGAGCGCGTCGCGCACCATGGGCATGAGCGCCTCGGGCAATTTGCCGCCCGCCTCGTAATAGGCGCGGCACACTTCGGTGGAGATGGTGAAGCCCGGCGGCACGGGCATGCCGAGGCTCGACATCTCGGCCAGGAAGGCGCCCTTGCCGCCGAGCAACGGCTTCAGCTTGGCACTCCCGTCGGCGCGTCCGGCGCCGAAGGTGTACACCCACTTCACATCTTGCTTGGTCGCCGGTCGGCGCTGGCTCATCGTTCAATCCCAGGTCAACCCGCCCTTGTAGCGGTCCCTCGGGGTGGACACAAATAAAGGGATGGGAAGATTTAACGCCGGCGGAGGCGCGGCTTGCGGCGGGCGAGATGGGCGATCCAGTCGCCGCCTAAGATCGGCCGCGCGCGCGGCGGCCGCGCCGCCAAGCCATAGCTCCATGCTTTGAGCTGCCGCCCCCCGGAAAGCCTCACCTGAAGAGCAATACGCCCGAAGCCGGAATTCGTTGCCTCGCCCTCGGCGCAGCCTTCATAGGCGTCGATGGCGCGGAGCAGCGGATCTGTGGCATGCACGGCATAGACCTCGCCCACAACCCGTTGCGCGGAGGCGGGATCGAACAGGGCCCCGGGATAGGCGCCGAGATCGTAGAGGGTGCCTTGGGCCTCCCCTTCGCCGATTAGGCATCCTTGGGCGCCGAGCCGCCGCGCCATGGGGTGGGCGCTCACGCTGCGGAGCGTGCCATAGACGAAGAGATGTTCAGGCATGGACGCTTCGATTCGCTTCGTCATTGCCGGGTTTGACCCGGCAATCCATTCCATCGCGCATCAGCCCGCTGAGTTGCAACGGCCTGGATGCCCGGATCAAGTCCGGGCATGACGAAGAAAAATGCGAGACACGTCATCCCTCGATCTTGGAGAAGTCGGCGACGGTCAGCGTCGTGGCGCGGATGCGGTTCAATAGGGGCAGGCGGTTGGCGCGCAGCGGCGCGTCGTCGGCATTGACGGTGACGTGGTCGAAGAAAGCATCGACGGGCTTGCGCAAACCGGCCATGGCCGCCATGGCGCCCGCGAAGTCCTCCTTCGCGATAGCCATAGCGGCGGTGCGCTCCGCCTGGTCAACGGCCTTGGCCAGCGCCTTCTCCTCCGGCAGCGCGAACAGCTTGGGGTCGGGCGGTTGATCGTATCTTTTGCCGTCCTTCTTCTCCTCGATGCGCAGGATGTTGATGGCGCGCTTGGTGCCGGTGAGCAGATTGGCGCCGTCCTCGGTGTCGAGGAAATCTCCGAGCGCCTCCACTCTGCGCACGATCATGAGCAGATCGTCCTGGCCGGGAAGCGCTAACACCGCATCGATCCGATCGTGGCGTGCGCCTTGATCGCGCAGATGCACCTTGAGGCGGTCGGCGAAGAAGGCCAGGAGATCGCTGACGAGCTTGTCGCCGCTGTGATCGGATGATTTGGCCTTCTTGCTTTCGCCCGGCTCGAAGTCGATCAGCTTCTCGCGCGCATTGCGAAGCACCGGTCGAAGCGCGACACGCAACTCATTCTCCAAAATGATGCGGATCGTTCCGAGAGCGGCGCGGCGGAGCGCGTAGGGGTCTTTGGAGCCGGTGGGCTTCTCGTCGATGGCCCAGAAGCCCACCAGCATGTCGAGCTTGTCGGCGAGCGCCACGGCGATGGCCACAGGCTCGCGCGGCACCTCATCGGACGGACCCACCGGCTTGTAATGCGCGGCGATGGCGTCGGCGACCAGCGGGTTCTCCTCCTGGTCGAGGGCGTAGTAGCGGCCCATGATTCCTTGTAGCTCGGGGAACTCGCCCACCATGTCGCTGACGAGATCGGCCTTGGCGAGAATGGCGGCGCGCTCGGCGAGATCGGGCTCGGCGCCGACGAGCGGCGCGAGCTCGCGCGCCAGCCGCCAGGTCCGCTGCACGCGCTCATATTGGGTGCCAAGTTTGTCGTGGAAGATGATCTCCCGGAGCTTGGGCACCCAATTTTCGAGACCCACTTTGCGGTCCTGGTCGAAGAAGAATTTGGCGTCGGAGAGCCTCGCCGCGATCACCCGCTCATTGCCGGCGGCGATCGCCTTGCCGCCGTCCTTGGCGTCGAGATTGGCGATTAATATGAATCGGTTGGCGAGGTCTTTTCCGCGCCGGAGCGAGAAGCATTTCTGGTGCGCCTTCATGGCAGTGGTCAGCACTTCGGGGGGCACGGCGAGGAAGCTCTCATCGAAGGCACCCATGAGCGGCACCGGCCATTCGGTGAGGCCCGCATTCTCGGCCAGCAGCGCCGCGTCCTCGATGAGGGTGAGGCCCTGCTTGGCGGCGAGCGCGCGGGCGCCCTCCAGGATCGTCACCATGCGCTCGTTGGCATCGAGGACGACGTAAGCCTGGCGCAGCTTCGCCGCATAATCGTCGAAGCCCTTTACATTAAAGGGCTTGGGCGCCATGAATTGGTGGCCGCGCGTTGCCGTGCCGCTTTCGATCCCGTCCACGGCGAAGGGCACGAGCTTGCCGTCGAACAGGCACAGGACCGAATGGAGCGGCCGCACCCAGCGGAGCCGCCCGTCGCCCCAGCGCATGGATTTCGGCCAAGGAAAGGCGTGCACGATCTCGGGCACGATGCCGGCCACCACGTCGGCGGCGGGGCTCCCCTTCTTCTCGATCTCGGCAACATAGAAATTGCTCTTCTTGTCAGGGCGGATTTCGAGCTCCTCCACCCGGTCGACGCCGGTGGAGCGGAGAAAGCCCTGGATGGCGGCGTCGGGGGCACCGACACGCGGACCCTTCCTCTCCTCGCACAGATCTGGCGAGCGCTTGGGGAGGCCATCGACCACGACCGTCAGGCGCCGTGGTGTGGCGAAGCTGTGGATGGTCTCGAAGTCGAGGCCGGCGGCTTTGAGCTTCTCGCCGAGCGCGCGTGCCAGATCCTCGGCGGCGCGCGTTTGCATGCGTGCCGGGATCTCCTCGGAGAATAGCTCGAGCAGCAGCTCGGACATGGGCTAGCCGATGCGGTTATGGAAGCCGAGATCGTAATCGGTGACGGCGAAGATCAGCCGATTCGTTTCAAGGCGATAGGGAATGACGCTGAAGATGAGATCGGACTGGGCCCCGGCGCCGGGCAGGAGCGGAACGAGGACGTGCGCCGGAGCGGTCTCCAGGAAATCGTAGAAGCGCACGAAGGCATTCTTGCCCTGCGTGACGTCGAACACGCCGACCGCCCAAGGCAGCGGCAGATGGTTCTCATGGGTGTAATCGAGATAGAGCGGAAAGCTCGACAGCTCGGCGGCGAAGGGCGTGAGCGTCGAACGCAGATCCGAATTCTCCACGTCGGACATGGCCACATGCGCATCGAGTTTGAGCATGAGCTGGAAGCTCTGCGGTCCATAGCGCCACACCCGGCCGGTCCACGACCGCAATGTCGGCTTGACGGCGAGCGTGCGCTCCTGCGGCGGCGGCGCGCTCTCGCGATAGACCTCAAGCATGGGCGGCACCGGCCTCGGTCTTGAGCCAGGCGGCGCAACAGGCGCGGGCAAGCTCGCGCACGCGCAGAATGTAACCCTGGCGCTCGGTCACAGAGATCACGCCGCGCGCATCGAGCAGGTTGAAAAGGTGCGAGGCCTTGATCGCCTGGTCATAGGCGGGCAGCACCATCATATGCCCCGCGCGCGCCTCGCCCTTGGCGAGCAGCGCTTTGCATTCGGCCTCGGCGTCGCGGAAATGATCGAGCAGGAGCCTGGTGTCGGCATGCTCGAAATTGTAGCGCGAATATTCCCGCTCTCCTTGCAGGAACACGTCACCATAGTTGACCTTGTCCTTGCCCTCGCGTCCGTTGAAATTGAGATCGAAGACGCGGTTGACGCCCTGCACATACATCGCCAGGCGCTCCAGCCCATAAGTGAGCTCGCCGGCGACGGGATCGCAATCGAAGCCGCCCACCTGCTGGAAGTAAGTGAATTGCGACACCTCCATGCCGTCGCACCACACCTCCCAGCCGAGCCCCCACGCGCCGAGGGTCGGGCTCTCCCAATCGTCCTCGACGAAGCGGATGTCGTGATTGAGGGGATCGATGCCGATAGCCCGCAGGCTTTCGAGATAGAGGTCCTGGATGTCGGGCGGCGACGGCTTCAGGATCACCTGGAACTGATAGTAATGCTGCAGCCGGTTGGGGTTCTCGCCGTAGCGGCCGTCCTTCGGCCGGCGCGAGGGCTGCACATAGGCCGCCCGCCACGGCTTCGTGCCCAGCGCGCGCAAGATGGTGGCCGGGTGAAACGTGGCCGCCCCCATCTCCATGTCGTAGGGCTGCAGGATCACGCAGCCCTGGTCGGCCCAATATCGCTCCAGCGACAGGATCAGATCCTGGAAGCTCAAGGGCTTCGGTTTGGTTTGCTGTGCCGCTTTGGCCATGCGTGCCTGAGGTGACGGCCAGGGGAAGGCAGGCCGCATCTTGGCGCGCACGCTATGCGCGGCAGCCAGGGAGGGTCAAGGGAGTGAGCGCACTTCCTCGCCGGTAGAATGCCGGAACGTTAGGCCGCAAACCCGCGCTAGCGCATCGCTTTCGGCCGGTAGACGCCCGTCATCGGATCGCGCTCCAAGGGGATGGCCGCTTCCTGCTCGTTGTGCATGGCCTCGCGGGCGCGGGCCAGCTCGGCCGCGACGCGCTGGCGCTCCGACCGGTAGAGCCGCCGGACGACGAAGAGGCCGATACTGGCGCCAACAAGAATGAGAATTTGCGGCATGGCCCTAGAACCCAAAGCGCGACCACAGCGAGCGTGCCTCGATCGCCGAGATCATATCGGCAGCGAAGCCGCCTGGCGAGAAGGTGAAGTCGAACCCGCCGAGCCCTGCGAACACGCCGTGCTTGCGGCGGAACAGCTGACGCTCGGGCATCACCAGCTTGAAACGCACATCCTCCCCCAGAAGCTCGCGCATCTTGGAGCGGAGGTCGGTCAGACCGTCGATCAGTCCGAGCTCGAGCGCCTGCTTGCCGGACCAGAAGGCGCCGGTGAACAGGCTGTCGCCGGCCGCCTCGATCTTAACGCCGCGGCGGCGCTTGACGAGGTCGATGAAGGCCGCATGCACGTCGCGCTGGATGGATTTGATGCGCTCGACGTCCTCCGGCTTCTCGGGGAGAAACGGATCGAGCGTATCTTTGCTCGCGCCCGCGGTGTAGACGCGGCGCTGGATGCCGATCTTGTTGATGAGCTCGTTGAGGCCGAAGGTCGCGGTCACGACGCCGATCGAGCCGACGATGGAGCTCGGATCGGCATAGATCTCGTCGCCGGCGAGCGCGAGCAGATAGCCGCCCGAGGCGGCCACGTCCTCGGCAAAGACATAGACTTTGAGGTCCTTCTCCTCGGCGAGTGCGCGGATGCGCTTGAAGATCAGCCCTGACTGCACCGCTGAGCCGCCCGGCGAGTTGATCTGGATCGCCACGGCTCTCGCGCCGCGCATGGAGAAGGCCTTGTCGATGGCCGAGGCGACAGTGGAAAGGGTGAGACCAGGCCGGAGCGGCGTCACGACCCCGATCGGGCCGCTGAATCTGAGCACGGGCACGAGTGGCCCCCGCTTCACCCAGGAGGCGGGCAGGAAACTCAGCCAATTGTCACGGTTGCGCGAGAAGGTTTCGTCGGGAAAAGGATCCATGGCCTAGCGTAGCGCCGCAAAAGGCTAAATCAAGGCTAACCGCGGGGCGGCTGACCGAGCCCCGAAACAACCGATAAGCTTTGAGCAAAGCGATAAAGGGTCTCTCCAGAAATTGCCTGATAGATTGGCCTGATCCGAGTGGAACGGCCAGACCAAGCGGCGCGTTCAAACGCCGCTCCCACCCTTCGAGGAGGACGAAATCCCATGAAAAGGCTTGCGACTTTGGCGGTTGCGGCGGGGGCGCTCGCGCTCACGCTCGTGACACTTTCCCCAGACCCCGCTTCGGCCGGTTGGCGCCGTTGGGGTTGGGGTGGCCCAGGGGTCGGCGTCTATGTCGGACCCGGCTGGGGCTATGGCTACGGCTACTACCCCTACCGCGCCTACGGCTATTACCCCTACGCCTACTATCCCTATTGGCGCGGCCGCCATGCTTGGCGCCGTTACGGCTGGTACTAGCCCCGCCTTCACAAAGCGGAAGATCGACCGAGGGCCCTTCGGAGAACCGGGCGTGGCCCTCGGTTTTTCACAGGACCGGGCCCCCGCCCGGTGAATGACGGATGAATAGGCGCCTCAGTTTCGGTTCAGCCGGACCCAGCTAGAAATCGCGACATGAGCGAGGGAGACCCCTCGGCTCCACTGACGCGAAACCGACGCTTCGAACAGAAAGCGTCCCCTGCTGGAGGAATTGAAATGTTCAAGAAGACCCTGATCGCCGCCGCCGCCCTGTCGATGCTCGCGCTCGGCGCTTCCGCCGCCAATGCCGGCTACCATGGCCATCACGGCTACCATTTCGGCTACAATTTCGCTTATTCGAATTACGGTTCGGATTGCTACTATGCGAGCCGTCCCGTGACCATCCGCATCTGGGACGACTACTCCTACAGCTACTTCTTCAAGACCGTCTATCGGGACGTCCGGGTCTGCGACTAGCCGACCTCGCCGCCCGGGCACCCTCTCGCCCGGGCCCAGACAGGGCCGCTGCCTCTCCCCCAAGGCGGCGGCCCTTTGTTTTGATCTCAGCCCGCGAGCTGCAGCGCTGCCCCGCCCCGCAACACGGCTTCGGCGCCGTCCGTGTAGCGGCCGTCGGGCTCGTGCAGCACGAGCCCGGGCAAGAGGCTGACCGCGCCGCGACTGCCTTTCCTGCCCTGCAGGATGATGCGCGTCGCGGGTTGCCCCGCCCGCGGAAAGAGGGGAAAGATGACGATGTCGCCGAATCTCCGCTCGCAAAGCTTGAGCAGCAGACCGAGGCTGTCGGGCCGGTGGATCAGGGTGAGCCTGCCTTTGGGTGCGGCAAAGGCGGCGAGAAAGCGGAGCCAATCTTCGAGCCCCCCATCTCCCATGACATGGGCAAAGGCGCGCGCCTCGTCAGGCGCGGGCCGCACAGTGCCGGCGGCGTGGAAGGGCGGGTTGGCGATTACCTGGGCGTAGCCCTCGCGTCGCAGACCTTTGGCCGCGAGCGCATCGGCGGGGGCGGTCACATCGGCCGCGACGACGCTCATGCGGCCGGCCACGCCGTTGCGCGCGGCGTTGGCGGCGGCGAGCGCGCAAAGCTCCGCATCGGCCTCGACGGCGGTGACCCTCGCCTCGGGGACGCGGGCGAGGAGGCAAAGCCCGGCCACGCCCACCCCGGCGCCGGCGTCGAGCACCTGCTCCCCCGCTTCAGCCGGGACCGCAGCGGCAAGCCAAACCGCGTCACTCCCGGCGCGGTGGCCGGTCTCCGGCTGCAACACGGCAATGCGGCCGCCGAGGAACTCGTCCACACTCGGGGGGGCAGCGTTTTTCGTCATAGGCGGACCTGCGATCAGTCCTTCCGATCTGTGGTGAGGACATCGCCGATGCCGGCGTCGGTCAGAATGCGGCGCGCCCGGCTAAGCGCGGCGCTCTCCACCAGCACCCGCCGCGGCAGCGCCCCAATCGAGCCCTCCAGCACGCTCATATTCATATCGGCGACCATGAAATCGACGGCCGCCTCCTCCAGCAGGGCGCTGACATAGGACAGGAGCACGGAATCGTTGGAGCGCAATAGTTCCTTCATAGCCGTCAGCCTCGTCAGCGCTTGACCTTGCAGCCGGACCACCGACTATAGTCAAACCGAACTCCATGGCACGAATAGGAGCCCGATCCTTGGGAATTGTCGTTAAGCTCGCCGGCGCACGCGATGCAAGTGCCAGCCTTGCCCCGCTTGTGGCGCTTGTCGAGGAGGACATGGCCCATGTCAACCGCATCATCCTCGATCGCGCGCGCTCCAATGTGGAGCTGATCCCCGAACTCGCCACGCATCTCATCCAATCGGGCGGCAAGCGCTTGCGCCCGA
Organism: uncultured Alphaproteobacteria bacterium; assembly: GCA_963820115.1. GTDB lineage: Bacteria > Pseudomonadota > Alphaproteobacteria > Rhizobiales > Methyloligellaceae > Methyloceanibacter. Next base: position 799,072 of record CAWFYP010000002.1, on the reverse strand, counting down.
TGCTCACCATCGCCGCGGCGAAGCTCTGCGGCTATGCCGGCGACGGCCATGTGCGGCTCGCGGCAAGCGTGGAGTTCATGCACACCGCGACGCTGCTGCATGACGACGTGGTGGACGAGAGCAACTTGCGGCGCGGCAAGACCGCGGCGCGGCTGTTATGGGGCAACGAGGCGAGCGTACTCGTCGGCGACTATCTCTTGGGCCAGGCGTTCAAGATGATGGTCGATGTGGGCTCGCTCGGCGCGCTGCGTATCCTCGCCGATGCCGCGGCGATCATCGCCGAGGGCGAGGTGATGCAGCTCATCACCGCCAAGAACACCGAGACGACCGAGGACGATTATCTCGCCGTGATCGACGCCAAGACCGCCGCTCTGTTCGCGGCGGCGGCGGAAGTCGGTGCGGTGATCGCCGGGCGGCCCAAATCGGAGGCCGCGGGGTTGCGCTCCTATGGGCGCAATCTCGGGCTCGCCTTCCAGCTCGTCGACGACGCGCTCGATTATTCGGGCGAGCAATCGACGCTCGGTAAGAGCGTTGGCGACGATTTTCGCGAGGGCAAGATCACGCTGCCCGTGGTGCTGTGCTACCGGCGGGGCAATGAGGAGGAGCGCGGCTTCTGGCGGCGGACGCTGCAGGAGGGCACGATCGAGGAGGACGATCTCGATCGAGCCATGGCGCTGATGCAGCGGCACAACGCGCTCAGCGACACGCTCGAGCGCGCGCGCCATTATGGCGCCATCGCCCGGGACGCGCTGGCGATCTTTCCCGAGGGCGAGGCCAAGGAGGCGCTGCTCGAAGCGATCGAGTTCTCGGTCGAGCGCCCGTTCTGAACCTTGGGGCTCAGGCGAGCGTGCTCGCCGCCACCCACCAATCGGAATGTGATACGCCAAGACCGCGAGCCGCCGCTTCGGCTTCGGCATCCTCGGCGAACAGCGCAAAGCAGGTCGGGCCGGTGCCCGATAGCCGGACGAGGCCCGCGTTCGGCAGCGCTTCGAGCGCCGCCAGCACCGTGGCGACCGCGGGCGCCAGGGCGATGGCCGGGGCCTGGAGCAAATTGCCGCGCGGGCGCGCATAGTCGAGGAGCCGCGCGAAGCTGCCGTCGAAATCGGGCAAATCCGGCGGCGCGCTTGGCGGCTCCGGCAGAGACGGGGCGTGGAGCGCGCCATAGACCGCGGCGGCGGTGAGCGGGAGGCCCGGATTGGCGAGCACCACGCCGCAGGGCGGAAAGCCACGCACCGGCCAAACCTTCTCGCCGCGGCCGGTCATGAGCGCCGGGCGGCTCGACAGGCACACGCTCACATCGGAGCCGAGGCCGGAGGCGAGCCTGACCAAGTCCGCATGGGTGAGCGCCCCGGCATTGGCCTGCGCTAGGAGCCTGAGTGCCGCCGCCGCGTCGGCCGAGCCGCCGCCAAGGCCCGCGGCAACGGGCAGGTTCTTGTTCAGACGAAAGCTTCCGAGGCGCAATTTCGGTGATGCTTCACCTGCTGCCTGCGCGGCCCTGATGACGAGATTGTCATTCGTCAGCGAGCCGGCAAATTGACCTTCAACCGAGAGCGAAAGAGCGTCGGAGGGCTCGAAGTCGAGGGTGTCGCAAACCGTGGCGAAGGCCACGAGGCTCCGCAGCTCGTGATAGCCGTCGGCGCGACGCCCCAGCACCTCAAGGGTCAGATTGAGCTTGGCGGGAGCCAGCTCGCGTAACGTCGTCATGAGCGGTGTGACCCGCGACGACCGAGGCGGCAGGCTTATTCTTGCGCCTTGGCGCCCGCTTGCGTCGTGCGGTCGGCCGCCTTGGTCTCGGGGCCGGCCTCAAGACCGTCCTTGAGCTTCTTCTCAAGCGTGACCACTTGGTCGCCGGCGGGCTTCAGCGTCAGCGCCTGCTGCCACTGATATCTCGCCTCCAGCGTCCGCCCGACGCGCCAATAGGCGTCGCCCAGATGGTCGTTGACGACGGGATCGTCGGGCTTGAGCTCGACGGCATGCTCGAGCTGCTCGACCGCCGCCGGCATATTGCCGAGCTTGAAATAGGCCCAGCCAAGGCTGTCGACATAATAACCGTCATCCGGCTTCAGCTTCACCGCCTTGCGGATGTAGTCCATGCCGGTCTTGAGATTTTCACCCTGATCGACCCAGGTGTAGCCGAGATAATTGAGCACCAGCGATTCGTCGGGGGAAAGCTCGAGCGCGCGCTTCAAATCGGCTTCCGCGCTCGGCCAATCCTTGAGCCGCTCATTGCACACGCCGCGCGAATAAAACAGTGTCCAATTATCCTTGGTGGGCTTGGGCAGCAGTGAGATGGCGCGGTCATAGTAATCGCGCGCTTCCGCATAGCGCTCGTGCGAGCGCAGAATATTGCCGAGCGCATCGAGCGGGCGGATGTCCTTGGGATGCTTGGTGGTTAGGGTGTCGAGCAGCGCCTTGGCCTCGTCGACGCGATCGAGCGAGTTGAGGGCAAACGCCTTCTGAATCTGAACGTTCAGCCAGAGCGGCGAGCTCTCCGGAATCTGGTCGAAGGCCTGGATCACGAGGTCGTAGCGCTTGGCGCCATCATAGGCCTCGGCCAAGGCCACTTGGGCCATGGGGAAGTTGGGTTCGAGATAGAGGGCGAATTGCAGGAAGATGATGCCCATATCGAGCCCGCCTTCGCCCGCCAGCGCATCGCCGATGCCGTAGAACACCTCGGCCAGACCGTCGCCGGGCGTGGTCACGAGCAGAGGCGGCGTCTTGCCGCTCTCGATGTCGGCGAGCAGCGCCTCGGAAAGGGGATGGCCCGAGGACTTGGCGATGTGGGTCTTGAGCGTCTGGCGCGCGAGCTTGCGGTTGTTGAAGTTCACCGCGTGACGCGCATAGGCTTCAGCCACTCTGAGGGTGCCGGGATTCTTCTTAAACGCCTGACTGAACGCCGTCCGCGCCAGATCGTGCTTGCCGGCGAGGTCGGCGATCAGGCCGCGGTGATAGCGCTGGTAGAACTGCGCCCAGTCCGCATCGCTGAGCGAGTCGAGCGTGGCCAGCGCCTCGTCCGACTTGCCGGCGGCTTCCTGCACCCAGGCGCGGGCCAGCGTGGAGGTGAGGTCGGCGATCGGACCTTGCCGGGCGGCGGCGAAATGCTCGTCGGCCTCGCCGAATTTGCCCTGCTTGAAGGCCTCGCACCCTAACAGGAACTGTGCGATGCGATGCTGCGGCTCGATTTTGACGAGCTCTTGAGCAAGCTCGACGGCGCGATCCCAATGCGCCGATGCCGTCTCGAGCAAGAAGGTCTGCTCAAGAATGATCTCGTTGTCGGGATCCTCGGCCAGCGCGCGCGAATAGAACTCGGCCGCCGACAGCATGTCATGGTCGCTGCGGGCCATGCGGCCGGCGAGATAATTGCCGAGCAGCGTGCCCGGATCGGGATGCTTGGTGGTCTCGGAGGAGACCTCGGAATAGGCCGCCGGAGCAGCGAGAATGGCGATGATAAGCAGTGACCGCCGTGCCCATCGGCGCAAGCTGGCGTGGTCGATTTTCGGCATGTCGTTCCGGCAGCGAGCCGCCCCAAACTGGTTCTTGGACCTTAGGCTAAGGGTTTTCCCTTGGTCAGGAAACCCAAAAGCTTGCTTGGGGTGAAAAGGCGGCTGGTTTGTGGCCGCTTCCCGCGACATGGACGAAATTACATGTTGACGTAGTTAGGGCCGTCGCCCCCCTCCGGCGGCACCCAGTTAATGTTCTGCGCCGGGTCCTTGACGTCGCAGGTCTTGCAGTGGACGCAGTTCTGCGCGTTGATCTGGAAGCGGGCGCCACCCCCATCCTCCACCACCTCATAGACCAAAGCCGGGCAGTAACGCTGGGCGGGCTCGGCGTATTCCGGCAGGTTGCGGTCGATGGGGATCGAGGGATCGGCAAGGACGAGATGCACCGGCTGGTTCTCGGCGTGATTGGTGCCCGACAGGAACACCGAAGAGAGGATGTCGAAGGTCAGCACGCCGTCGGGCTTCGGGTAGTCGATCGGCTTGGAGTCCTTGGCCTGATCGAGGCTCGCATAATCGGGCTTCACGTGCTTGAGGGTATGGCCCAAGAAGGGAAAGAGCGTGTTGAGCCACATATCGATGCCCCCCAGCATCACCCCGAGGCGCGTGCCCAAGCGCGACCAGAGCGGCTTCACGTTGCGCACTTTCTTCAGCTCCTTGGCGAGTGAGCTTGCCCGCAAAGCCTCGGGGTAAGAATCAAGCACATCGTGGGCGCGGCCGGCGGCGATGGCGGCGAAGGCCGCCTCCGCGGCCATCATGCCGGAGAGCATGGCGTTGTGGCTGCCCTTGATGCGCGGCACGTTCATGAAGCCCGCGGCGCAGCCGACGAGCGCGCCACCGGGAAAAGCGAGCTCGGGGATCGCCTGCCAGCCGCCTTCGGTGAGCGCGCGGGCGCCATAGGCGAGGCGCTTGCCCCCTTCGAGATGCTCCCCGATGCGGGGATGGAGCTTGGCGCGCTGAAACTCGCGGAACGGGTTGAGATAGGGATTTGAGTAGTCGAGATGGACGACGAAGCCCATCGACACGAGGTTGTCGCCGAAATGGTAGAGGAAGGAGCCGCCGCCCGTCTTGTCCTCGAGCGGCCAGCCCATAGTGTGCTGCACGAGGCCGGGGCGATGCTTCTCCTTCGGCACTTCCCACAGCTCCTTCAGCCCGATGCCGAATTTCTGCGGGCCGCTGTCCGTATCGAGCTTGAAGCGTTTGATCAGCTGTTTGGAGAGCGAGCCGCGCGCCCCTTCAGCGAGCAGCGTGTATTTGCCCTTGAGCGCAATGCCCGGCGTGTAGCTGTCCTTGTGGGTGCCGTCACGCGCCACGCCCATGTCGCCGGTGATGACGCCCTCGACCTCGCCATTCGGTCCGAAGATCGCCTCGGTGACGGCGATACCGGGATAGATCTCGACGCCGAGAGCCTCCGCCTGCTCGCCGAGCCAGCGGCAGAGACTGCCCAGGCTGCCGATATAGCAGCCATGATTGCTCATGAGCGGCGGCATGAGGAAAGAGGGAAAGCCGATTCCGCTGGTCTCGCCGAGATAATAGAAGCGGTCCGCGGTGACGGGCGTTTGCAGCGGCGAGCCTTGCTCGCGCCACTCAGGCAGGAGCCGGTCGAGCGCGACGGGATCGATCACCGCGCCGGAGAGGATATGAGCGCCGACCTCCGAGCCCTTCTCAAGCACGACGACGGAGATGTCCTGGCCGGTCTCGGCGGCGAGCTGTTTCAGGCGGATGGCGGCGGCCAGCCCCGCGGGTCCGGCACCGACGATGACGACGTCGAACTCCATGGTCTCGCGCTCGGTCACGTCGTTCAAGGCCTAAGGACTCCGCGTTGGAAGGTTGCGCTCGGTTCGGGTTCACCCGCCTCCGTCATTCCGGCGCAAGCCGGAATCTAGTGAAAAAATCAGAAACATTTCTGCTGGATACCGGCTTTCGTCGCTATGACGAGTTAAGGATACTGGATTGCCGGGTCAAGCCCGGCAATGACAATATGCGGCCGGAACCAATAGCTCAATGACCCCAGCGGAACGACAAACGGTGCAGGCGCTGCTCGCCTGGTACGAGGCCATGGGCGCGGACGAGGCGATCGCCGAGGTTCCGCGCGATTGCTTCGCGGCGGCCTTGGCCCCCTCCCCCGCACCCGAGGCGAGGAAGCCTCCGGCGCTCCCGCGGGTCGCCGCGTCGCCCCGCCAAGACCCGATGGCCTTGCGTGGTCTCGGCGGCGACGCCGCTAGCCTTGCCGAGCTCGAAGCGCTGGTGGGCGCCTTCGAGGGCTGCCCGCTCAAGCGCACGGCGAAAAATCTCTGCTTTGCCCGTGGCAGCACGGAGGCCCGCATCATGCTGGTCGGCGAGGCGCCGGGGCGCGACGAGGATTTGCAAGGCAAGCCCTTCGTCGGCCGCGCGGGCCAGCTGCTCGACCGCATGCTCGCCGCGATCGGCCTCGACGAGGGGCAAATCTATATCAGCAACACGGTCTATTGGCGTCCGCCCGGCAACCGCACGCCGACGCCGCAAGAAGTAGAGGCCTGCGCCCCGTTCCTCGCCCGGCAGATCGAGTTGCTTAGCCCCCGCGTGCTCGTGCTGCTCGGCGGCGCCGCGGTGAAGAATATTCTCGGCGTCACCGAGGGCATCATGCGGCTGCGCGGCAAGTGGCTGACCTATCGCGCGAGCCACGCCGAGCTGCCCGCGCTCGCCATGCTGCATCCCGCTTATCTTTTGCGCAATCCCGCGGACAAGCGCTATGCCTGGCGGGATCTATTGGCGCTCAAGGCGGAGTTGGAAAGATGACCCCCATGCATCGCTTGGACGAAACCCGCCCCTTCATCCCCACGCGCATCGCCGTGCTCACGGTGTCCGACACGCGCACCAAGAAGACTGACAAATCCGGTCCTCTGCTGGCCAGCATGATCGAGCAGGCCGGCCACCAGGTCGCCGAGCATGCGGTGGTGGAAGACGACGCGAAGGCGATCCGCAAACAGGTGAAGCGCTGGATCAAGGACAAGGATGTGGACGTGGTCATCACCACCGGCGGCACGGGCTTCACCGGGCGCGACGTGACGCCGGAGGCGGTCAAGCCGCTGTTCGAGAAGGACATCGACGGCTTCTCGGTGTTGTTCCACATGCTGAGCTACGAGACCGTCGGCACCTCCACGGTTCAATCGCGCGCCTGCGGCGGCGTCGCCAACGGCACCTATATTTTCTGCCTGCCCGGCTCGCCCGGCGCCTGCGAGGACGCGTGGAACGGCATCCTCAAACATCAATTGGACAACCGCCACCGTCCGTGCAGCTTCATCGAGATCATGCCGCGGTTGAACGAGCAGCGGCAGAGCAAAGCCCCGAGCGACGCTGAGTGACTGCTAGCCCGCGATAAGTCGCGACGCGCCGCGCCGCTGTATGGGCGGGTTGATCGCCGCAAGTAGCGCAGGGTGGGCGCCGACCACGCGGTTGCGGCCGCCGATCTTGGCGTCGTAGAGCGCCGCGTCGGCGCGCTTCAGAAGCTCATCGACCGTATCGCCGGGGCCGCCCTCGCTCACGCCCAGACTGCAAGTGAGACTGATCGCGCCCTTGCTCGTCGCGAACGGCCGCTCGGCCAGGCGGCGGCGCAAATTCTCGGCGACCTCGACGGCCTGGGGCAGCGTGCGGCGCTCGAGAAGCACGGCGAATTCGTCGCCGCCGAGGCGCCCGACGAGGCCTTCATCCATTGCCGCGGTGCGCGCGCAAGCCCTGATCGCCTCGTCGCCGGCGTCGTGGCCATAGGCATCGTTGATGCGTTTGAAATTGTCGATGTCGAGGATGATGGCCGCGAGCTTGCCGGCCGAGACGGCGCGCTCGCAGGCCTCGCTGGCCTGCTCGAAGAAACCGCGCCGGTTGGCAAGACCGGTGAGCGGGTCGGTGGTGGCAAGGCGGATGAGGTCGCGCTGCATCGAGGCGATGCGCTCGGCAGCGCGGAGCCGCGCATAGAGCTCCTCGGCCAAAGGCGGCTTGGAGATGAAATCGTCGGCGCCGGAATCGAGCGCCTCGATCAGGCTGCGATGGCCCCCCTCCGATGACATGAACAGCACATAGATCGGGCGCCGGCAGGTGGCGAGCAGACGCGTCTCCCAGCACAGCTCCAAACCCGACATGGAGCTGAGCTCGTCGCCGGTGATCAGCGCCTCGACCAGAGGGTCCAACTGAATCCGCCCCAGGGCCGCGTTCTCATCGGCAAACGGCAGGACTTCATGCCCGCGCGCTTCGAGAAGCTGGGCAACAGCAGAGCGGGTGGCACTGCTCGGGTCAACGAGAGCGATTCGCATGAGCGCAGCCTTGGACGGGTTTTAAAGCGATTAGCTCACTCCTCTTAAGTTTGGCTTAAACCGATTTCAGAAACTCCGAGACTATCTCCACACGGGGAGGATGAGGCGGCCGACGGCGTCGCGCGCGGCGCGAAGATCGGCCTCCGTGTCGATATCGGCCAGCGTCGCGGCAAAGGCGACGCGGCCACCTTTGAGATTGGCGACGGTATCGGCGAGAGCGTGCGGGCTCGACCAGCGCACGCCGCTGAACGGCGCGAGCAGGCGTGGAGACCGCCTCAGGCCGATGAGCCAAAAGCCGCCGTCTTGGGCGGGCCCGAGCACGGCGTCGTTGGCGCCTAGCAGGCGGAAAGCGTCGGCGATGTGGCGGGGACGCAAGGAGGCGATGTCGGTGCCGACAAGGATGGCCGGTCCCGGCGGCAGGCGCGCGAACAGGCGCTGCATGCGCTGGCCAAGATCGCCTGCCCCTTGGCCAAGACGCGCAATGCTGCGGTCCCCGGCGATACGCGGCCAGAATCCCCCCGTCACATCCATGTCCGGCGTGATAGCCAGGGTCGTGAGCCAGCGGGAGTCGGCTCCCAGCCTCCGCACCGTATGGGCGAGGCAGGTGCGATAGATCCGGCACGCCGCCACGGGGCCGAGACTGGCACCGAGCCGCCGCTTTACCGCGCCCACGTGCGGGCTTTTCGCCATGATCACGAGCCGCGCAGCAAACGCGGCGCTGCGTCTGACGCGCTTGGATTCATCCATAAAGGCGCGCGAGCACCCGCGTCGGCACGCGCAGATAATAGAGCGCCATGCAAATGGAGTTGCGCAGCATGCGGAGGAGGTAACCTTCGCGGCGGTAGCGCTGCGCGCTCGTCACCGCGCGGGATTTCAGCATCACACGCTGGCCGCGCCGCAAGCGGCGCACGAGATCCACATCCTCCATGAGCGGCAGGGAGCGGAAGCCACCGAGCTTGCCGTAAAGCGTCCGCGAGATGAGCAGCCCCTGATCGCCATAGGGCAGCGCCAGCATCAGGCAGCGAATCCCCACCAGCATCTCGAGGAGGCGCGGCATCAGGCCCTCATCGTCGAGCGCGAAGCGAAAGGCGGCGGCGGCCTGCGTCCGCCGGACCGTCTCTACCCGCTCGATGAAGCATTTGACCTCCTTCTCCCAGCCGGGCTCGAGCACCGTGTCGGCATGGAGGAAGAGCAGCCAATTGCCGCGCGCGGCCCGTGCGCCGGCATCGAGCTGACGGCCGCGGCCGCGCTCGGCGCGCAAGAAGCGCGTGCCGGCGGCGTCGGCGAGGGTGAGGGTCGCATCGGACGAGCCGCCGTCTACGACGATGGCCTCCTGCACCAGGCCGTCCACCACCGCCGGAACCAGCGAGGCAAGACAATGCACCAAGCTCGCTTCCGCGTTGAAGGTGGGGATGATGACCGAAATCATAGGCGGACTATAGCGTTTGACCCCGCTCCGGCAACGCTTTGCGCCGCGGCATAGGAGTTTGTTCTTGCTTTGTTCACATGGGCTCCCTATATATCAGGGGATGTCCGTGGCCCTGAGAAAGCCGATCGAAGACGAGCACGTTCCGCTGGAAGCGGGCGGGGTCGCGGCCGCACGCCGGCACGGGCGGGGCGCGCAGACCAACCGCTCGGGGCGCTTCGAGCCGACCGCCTATGAGAGCGTCGATTACGGCTGGGAGTCGCTCGCCGAGCTCGAGGGGCTCGCCACCGAGGTGCAGGAAGTCCCGGCGCGGCGGATCATCACCCGCAACAATTCGCCCGATATCGGCTTCGACCGGTCGATCAACCCCTATCGGGGCTGCGAGCATGGCTGCATCTATTGCTTCGCGCGGCCGACGCACGCTTTTCTCGGGCTATCGCCCGGGCTCGACTTCGAGACCAAGCTGTTTGCCAAGACCAACGCGGCGCAGGCGCTCGAGCGCGAGCTGGCCGACCCGAAATACAAGGTCGAGACCATCGCCATCGGCACCAACACCGACCCCTATCAGCCGGTGGAGAAGCGCTACCGCATCATGCGGCGCATCCTCGAGGTGCTGTCGGCCGCCAACCATCCCGTAGGCATCGTCACCAAATCGGCGCTCGTCCTCCGCGACCTCGATATTCTGTCGTCGATGGCCGAGCGCGGCCTGGTCAAGGTGGCGCTCTCGGTTACCACCCTCGACGCCAAGCTCGCCCGCGCCATGGAGCCGCGCGCGAGCACGCCGGCCAAGCGGCTCGCCGCGTTGAAAGAGCTCAATCTGGCGGGCGTTCCGACAGCGGTGATGGTGGCGCCAGTCATTCCCGGCCTCACCGACATGGAGATGGAGCGCATTCTGGAGCGCGCCGCCGCTGCGGGCGTGAAGGGCGCGGGCTATGTGCTGCTCAGGCTGCCGCTCGAGATCGGCGAGCTGTTCACCGAATGGCTCAAGGCCAATTGCCCGGACCGCGCCGAGCGCGTGTTGTCGCTGGTGCGGTCGACGCGAGGCGGCCGGCTGTACGATGCGAAATGGAGCGAGCGCATGACTGGCGACGGGCCGTTCGCCTGGATGATCGGCCGCAAATTCGAGATGGCGGCGGCGCGGCTCGGGCTCAACCAGCAATCGGTCGATCTCCGCACCGACCGCTTCACCCCGCCGGTGCTCGCCGGTCAGCAATTGCGGCTGCTGTAGAGCCCGGCCATCCCTTACTCCCATAATCGTCCGGTTTTCCACAGTTTGGCGGCCGTGGCGATCGAGACGATTGCCAAAACGGCGCAATCTGGCGAAGAGTCTTCGGCTATGGGACTCGCCGCCGAAAAACTGCCCGTCCAGCCCCAGCCCTGCTTCGATCTCGAAGAGGCGCTGATGAGCCAGTATGACGTGCCCGTGGCCGGCATCGACGAGGCCGGCCGCGGACCATGGGCCGGCCCCGTGGTGGTTGCCGCGGTGGTGCTCAACCCTGACCGCATTCCCGAAGGGCTCAACGACTCCAAGCTCATGACGCCGGAGGCGCGCGAGGATCGCTACGCCGAGATCGTGGCGACCGCCTTGGTGTCGGTGGTCATCGGCCCGGTGCGCCGCATCGACCGCGACAACATCCTGCAAGCGAGCCTATGGGGCATGCGGGTTGCCTATCGCGGCCTGGGGCTGCCAATGGGCGCGGCGCTGATCGACGGCAATATCATTCCCCGCCGCTTCCCCTGCCCGGCCCGCGCCATCATCGGCGGCGACGGGCTGTCGCTCTCGGTGGCCGCCGCCTCGATCGTGGCCAAGGTGACGCGCGACCGTCTGATGGTGAAGCTCGCGCGCCGCTACCGGCGCTATGGCTGGGAGTCGAACAAGGGCTATGGCACGCCAGAGCATGCGCTCGCCATCAAGAGGCACGGCGTGTGCACGCATCATCGCCGCTCCTTCAGCCCCATAGAGCGGGCGCTGCGCCTGCTCACCGAGCCGGCCGAGGCGCAAACCGCCGAAGACTGAGCCGACCGGCCGCGGCTTGGCAATTTTCCAGCGCCAGGCTGCTAAGCCGGAAGCCACTCGGCGATGCGGCGGCCGAGCGCCTCGGCGCCCGGCTCGAGCGGCACGAGGTGGCCGTGCCCGGCCAATTCCCAAAACTCGGTCTCGCGGAACGACGCCGCCGTCGCCCGCGCGGTCGCAACTGAAATCAACTTGTCGTCGGTGCCGGACATACACAGCACCGGGCAGCGGACGGCCGCCGTATCGACCGCCGTCGCCCCCGTCAGATCGAACATCCAAAAGAACATCTCGAAATAAGCGCGGCCCGATTCGGGGCCGAAGCGATCGAACACAGCGCGCCGCTCATCCAGCGGTATCCGGTTCATGGTGTAGGCACAGGCGAGGTCAAAATTCGGCTCGACGACGGTGGACCAGAGGGGTCCAAGCGTCATCAGGTCGCGCGCGATCTTTCGCTCCGCTTCCGTGGCCGGCAGGAGGCCGGAGCGCGGGGCAGGACTGACCAAGATGAGCGCGCGGGCGAAGCCTTCGGCGGCAAGCTGCTGGGCGAGCACGGCGCCCATGGAATGGCCGACGAGCACGGGTGGGGCGGCGAAGCCGCGCAGGAAGTCCCGCATCTGATGGAGGTAGTCGGTCATGCTGACACCGACGAGCCGCGTCTTGGCGCCGGCCGCATCGGCGCCATGGCCGATCAGGTCCGGCGCGTGGCAGGTCCAACGCCGATCCTCGAAGCTGGCGCGGAATTGGTCGTAGCACCAGCCGCCTTCCGAGGCGCCATGCAGCATCACGATGTCCTTGGCCATGGGCCTTCCTCCTCGGCCAGGAATAGCGCAACGGGGTTAAGTCCGCCTTTACCCTGAGCCCTCAGCATACAAATCGCCCGCCCGGCGCCTCACGTCGCGGCGGAAGCTGGTACCCTTGTCTGTAACCGAGTGGCGTCATGGCTATGCGTGGGGGGCTTCGGCTCAACGAGATCATCGTTGGCGACTGCATCACCGAACTCGCGCGTCTGCCGGAGCACAGCGTCGACCTCGTCTTCGCAGACCCGCCCTACAATCTGCAACTCAATAGCGAGCTTTTGCGCCCGAACAATAGCCGCGTCGATGGGGTGGACGACGCGTGGGACAAGTTCGGAAGCTTCGCCGACTACGATCGCTTCACGCGCGACTGGCTCGTGGCGTGCCGCCGGGTGCTCAAGCCTGAGGGCGCGCTATGGGTGATCGGCAGCTACCACAACATCTTCCGTGTCGGCGCCCTACTGCAGGATTTGGGCTTCTGGGTGCTGAACGACGTGATCTGGCGCAAGACCAACCCGATGCCGAATTTTCGCGGGCGGCGCTTCACCAACGCGCATGAGACGCTGATCTGGGCGTCGACGGGACCGAAGACGCGCTATACCTTCAATTACGAGGCGATGAAGGCGCTGAACGAGGATCTGCAGATGCGCTCGGACTGGCTCATCCCGATCTGCGCCGGGGCGGAGCGGCTGAAGGAGGATGGGCGCAAGACCCATCCCACGCAGAAACCCGAGGCGCTGCTCTCCCGCGTGATCCTCGCCGCGAGCCACAAAGGGGATGTGGTGCTCGATCCGTTCGCGGGCTCGGGCACCACGGCGGCGGTGGCCAAGCGGCTCGGGCGCAACTTCATCGGCATCGAGCGTGATGCGGCTTACGCCGAGGCGGCCACAGCGCGGATTGCCGCCACGGTGCCGCTCGATCCGGCGGCGCTGGAAATTGCCCGCAGCAAGCGGACCGAGGCCCGCATCGCCTTCGGCGCACTAGTCGAGCTGGGGCTGATCTCGCCGGGCACGGTTCTCTATGACGCGCGCGCCCGCCATGAAGCGAAGGTGCGCGCCGACGGCTCGATTGCCTGCGCCGGCGCCCAGGGCTCGATCCACAAGGTCGGCGCCCATGTGCAAGGCGCGCCCGCCTGCAACGGCTGGACCTTCTGGCATTACGAGGCGGAAGGGACGCTCAAGCCGATCGACGCGCTGCGCGATGAAGCGCGCCGACAGCTCGGCAGCACGACCTAGCCCGCCCGCTTGATGCCGGCTCGCGCGTCGAAGGCGTGGACGAGCACCTTGCGCATCACGCTCGGCAACGCCGCGCCCGCGAGCTCGCGGCGCTTCAGCCACAGGCAGCGCTCCGGAGAGGCGGCTTCCGTCAGCTCGGCCCGGTCGCCGACTTCCGCGCGCCATACCTCAAGCTCGAGATGAAAATGGGTGAAGGTATGCGCGACCCGTCCCGGTACGCGCCGCCACGCCGCGGCGATGGGCACGTGCGTATTCGCTGCCTGCGCGCCATCGGCGCCTTCGTTCCAGGGCGAGGATGGCGGCTCGAGCATGCCGCCGAGCAGGCCGCGCAAAGGCCGCGTCCGTAACAGCACGGCGCCGTCGGCGCGAATGGCGACAAAGGCGGTGCCGCGGCGCGTCGGCCGCTCCGGTCGCGCCAGGCGATAGGGCAGGTGCGCGGCGAGACCTTGCGCATAAGCTCGGCACGAAGGGCGCAAGGGACACAGCCCGCAAGCCGGCGTACGCGGCGTGCAGAGCGTGGCCCCGAGATCCATGAGCGCTTGGGCGAAATCGCCGGGCCGCTCCACCGGCGTGAGCGTCGCGGTGAGCGCCCTGATCTTTGGCTTGGCCGCTGGCAGCGGCACGGTCACGGCGAAGAGGCGGGCCACCACGCGTTCCACATTGCCGTCGATGGGCGTGGCGCGGAGGCCGAAGGCGATGGCCCCGATGGCTGCCGCGCTATAGGCGCCGATGCCGGGCAGCGCCCGCAAGTCCGTCTCGGTGGTGGGGAATTTGCCGCCGTGACGGGCGATCAATTCGCGCGCGCAGGCATGCAGATTTCTCGCCCGCGCGTAATAGCCAAGTCCCGCCCAGGCAGCGAGCACCTCGCCGAGCTCGGCTTGGGCCAGCGCTTCGATGCTCGGCCAGCGGCGGAGGAAGGCGGCATAGCGCGGGGCGACCGCCTTCACCGTCGTCTGCTGCAGCATGATCTCGCTCAGCCAGACATGGTAGGGATTGGGCGTCGTCCCTGGCGCGGCACGCCAAGGGAGTTTGCGGCGGTCGCAATCGTACCAAGCAAGCAGCGCGCCGGCGATGGCCTCGCCTGCTTTCGCCCCCGTGCCCTGTTGCGGCATCTTGCCGGTCCTTCCGCCCGCTCGCCGTCCATGGTGTAAGATAGCGGCGTGCCGAAGCAAGGGCGGCGAGCCCTTCATCAACGCCAAAAGAGCATGGTAGGCGACAAACCGAAATCGTGGACCCGAGGCCCGGGCGGCGCCAAGGCGATCGGCGCTTTCGTGGCGCGTCTGCTCGACCCCGCGGCGCGGGCCCGCGGCTTTGCCACCACCGCGATCCTCACCGAGTGGCCGGCCATCGTCGGCGCGGAGCTTGCGGGTTTCACGATGCCCGATAAAGTGGTGTGGCCGCGGCGCGTCGAGGGACAGGAGCCCGGCTCGGGCCAGCGGAATTGGCGCGCCGAAGGAGCGACCCTCGTGCTCCGGGTGGACGGCCCTCGCGCCATCGAGGTGCAGCATCGCTCGGGCACGATCCTCGACCGGGTCAACACCTATTTCGGCTATCGCGCCGTGGCGGAAATGCGCATTCTACAGGCGCCGGTTGTGCGCGCGGCCCATACGCCGCCGACGCCGACGCCGCCGCTCGACCCGACTTCCGTGCCGGCCTCGGCCGCGATCGCCGACCAGGGCTTGCGCGCCGCGCTGCTTAGGCTCGGCACGGGGTTACGGGCCCGGCGGGACAAGGAATAGGGCCGGTTCTTCACGCGTTGTTGCACTTGCCAGGAGCGGCTTCTGCTACGAATGTAGGCACCCGAGCGGCGGCCCAGCGCCGAAATGACAGCCCAGCAAGTGGAGTGGAAAGCGTGAGCGAAGCGGATAAGGGGAAGAGCCAAGGAAGCGGCCGGAATATCTGGCTCATCGTCATTTCTGTCGCGGCGGCGCTGATCGGCGGCGCGGCCATCTATTATTACCGTGGCGGGTTCAGCGGCGGCGGCGAGGAGCAGGTGGTCAAGGGCGATCCTGACCCGGCCGAGTTCGCCAAACCGGGGCCGCTGCCGGATATCGTGATCGGCGAGGCAAGCGCCCCGAACACCATCATCGAATATGCCTCGATGACCTGCCCGCATTGCGCCCAGTTCCAGAACGATGTCTTTTCCGAGCTCAAGGCCAAATATATCGACACAGGCCGGGCCAAATATATTCTGCGCGAGTTTCCGCTCGATAATCTCGCCCTCGCGGCCTTCATGCTCGCGCGCTGCGCCGGGGAGGACCGCTATTATCCGATGGTGGACGGCTTGTTCGAGACCCAAGAGGTCTGGGCCGTGCGCGGTCCCGAGGGCAAGGAGAAGCTGGAGCAGATCGCGCGGCAAGCCGGCTTCTCGAAGGAACGCTTCGATAAATGTCTCGGCGACAAGGCGCTGTACGACGATGTCGTGAAGACGCGTGCCCGCGCGCATCAGCGCTTCGGGGTGGATTCGACGCCGACCTTCTTCATCAACGCCAAGCGGATGACGGGCGACCATCAGATCAGCGATTTCGACGCCGCGTTTGCCGCGCTCGGCGTCGATACGTCGGCGCCGGCCAGCGCGCCCATGACAAGCAAAGAGCCAAGCAAAGAGCCGAGTGCACCCGTGAGCGCCGAGACGGAGCCGAGCGTCGACAGCTCGCAGCCGAGCCCCGTGGTGCCGCCTGAGAGCGAGGGCCCGGTGCCGGGCAGCGTGGAGAGCCAACAATCGGGTGCCGAGACGCCCGAGCCGAGCGCCGAGATG
This sequence comes from uncultured Alphaproteobacteria bacterium, assembly GCA_963820115.1. GTDB lineage: Bacteria > Pseudomonadota > Alphaproteobacteria > Rhizobiales > Methyloligellaceae > Methyloceanibacter. The sequence goes on along the minus strand of CAWFYP010000002.1, from coordinate 783,062 downwards.
CCGGCTCCGAGCGCCGAGATGCCGGCTCCGAGCGCTGAGACAGCGGAGCCGAGTGTCGACGCATCGCAGCCGAGCCCGGTGGTGCCACCGCAAAGTGAGAGCCCCGTTCCCGGCAGCGCCGCCGATATGAGCTCGGCGCCAAGTGCCGAGACGCCGGAGCCGAGCGCTACGCCGGCGGAGCCGAGCGCCGAGACGCCGGAGCCAAGTGCCGACGCATCGCAGCCAAGTCCGGTGGTGCCGCCGCAAAGTGAGAGCCCGGTGCCCGGCAGCGTGGGCAATCCTTAAGAGCGAGGTCCATGCCGAGGCGCATCGCAACCGGAGTGGCGCTGATCGCGGCGGGGTTGGCGCTCGCCGCCTGTGGCGGGGTGGGTGCGCAGACCGACGCGGGCGATCCCAAAGCGGCCACCGCCGACGATGTTCTGCTGGCGGGCCCGCTTGGCGATCGGGCCATGGGCAAGCCGAATGCCCCGGTCACCGTCATCGAATACGCCTCGCTCACCTGCCCGCATTGCGCCAATTTCCAGCGCAATGTCTTCCCGCGAGTGAAGAAGGAGTTTATCGACACGGGCAAGGTCCGCTTCATCGTGCGCGAATTTCCCATCGGGCATACTTCGGGCACCGCAGCCATCATCAATCGCTGTGCGCCGGAGGATAAGTATTTCGCGCTGTTCAACGCCTTTCTGACCCGCCAGCCCGAATGGGTCAGCCTCGAAATCCGGCCCGACGCCATCTATGCGGTGGCCAAATCCAGCGGTATGTCGCGCGAGACGTTTGACAAATGCCTCACGAATCAAAGCATTATCGACGCCTTGACGGGGGTGAAGCAGCGGGGGCGGCAGTTCGGCGTCAAGGGTACGCCGACCTTCTTCATCAATGGCCAAAAGGCCCAAGGTGAAATCACGTTCGATCAAATCAAGTCCATGATCGAGCAGCAGCCTTCGTCGCGTCCGGCCTCCGGGGCCTGAGCCGAACGATAGCATCGTTGCCGCGTTACCGATCACATTCAAGGACCATGCTGCCGTGAAGATCACCCGTCTTCGCCTTGTCGGATTCAAATCCTTTGTCGAGCCGACCGAGCTCTTGATCGAGGCCGGGCTGACCGGCGTCGTGGGACCCAATGGCTGCGGCAAGTCGAACCTGCTCGAGGCGCTGCGCTGGGCCATGGGCGAGACGTCTTACAAGAGCATGCGCGGCCAGGCGATGGAGGACGTGATCTTCGCGGGCTCGGAGAGCCGGCCGGCGCGCAACTCGGCGGAAGTCACTCTGTTCGTCAACAACAGCGCCCGCACCGCGCCCGCCGAGTTCAACGACAACGACGCGCTGGAGGTGACCCGCCGCATCGAGCGCGAGGCGGGCTCGGCCTATCGCGTCAACAGCAAGGATGCGCGCGCCCGCGACGTCCGCCTGCTGTTCGAGGACGCGGCCACCGGCGCGCGGTCGCCGGCGCTCGTGCGCCAGGGCCGCATCGGCGAGATCGTCAACGCGCCACCGCAAGAGCGCCGCCGCGTGCTCGAAGATGCCGCCGGCATCGCCGGGCTGCACAGCCGCCGTCATGAGGCGGAGCTGCGCCTCAAGGCGACCGAAGGGAATTTGGAGCGGCTTGGCGACATCATCGGCCAGCTCAGCTCGCAATTGGCCGCGATGCGGCGGCAAGCGCGCCAGGCGCAGCGCTACCGCGAGATCTCGGCCAAGATTCGCGAAGTCGAGGCCCTGCAGCACCATCTGCATTGGGTCGCGGCCTGCGCCCATGTCGAGGAGGAAGAGGACGCATTCCAGCACGCGCTCGGATCGGTCGCGCAAGAGACCAAGGCCGAGGGCGAGGCGTTGCGCCAGCAGGCGGAGGCCGCCGAGAAGCTCCAGCCGTTACGCGACGCGGAGGCCACCCGCGCCGCCGTGCTGCACCGGTTGAGCGTCGAGCGCGACGCGCTTGAGCGCGAAGAGGCCCGCGCCAAGGCGCGGCAAGCGGAGCTTGAGACCCGTCTCGCCCAGGCTTTGCGCGATCTTGCCCGCGAGGAAGAGCATATCGGCGAGGCCGACGGCATGTTGCGGCGGCTCGACGAGGAAGGGCGCCGGCTCGAAGCGGCCAGCTCCCGCGATCACGAGGAGCCGCATCTGCGCGAGACGCTGAGTGCGGCGGCGGGCATGCTCGGCACCGCCGAGCACGATCTCACCGAGGCGACCGCGCTCCTGGCCGAGGCCCGAACCGAGCGCAGGCGGCTCGAGGACGAGCGCGTGCAGGCCGCGACACGCATCGCCAGGCTGACCAGCCAGGCCGCCGACATCGCCGAGGGGCTGGCGCGCCTCGAAGGCGAGACCGAGGGCGGCGAGGCCTTGACGGGTTTGACGGCGGAGGCGGCGCGCCTCACCGCCGCGATCGGAGCGGACGAGACCGAGCTTGCCGCGGCCGAGGCCATGGAAGATAGAGCGCGCGCTGCCGAGGCCGACAGCCGGTCCGCCGCCGCCGCCGCCAGGCTTGCACGCCAGGAATTGCAGACCGAGCTGGCCACGCTCAGCAAGCTGCTCGAGCCCGAGAACGCGCGGGATTGGCCACCCATCGTGGAAGAGGTCGAGGTCGCGGCCGGCTATGAGCAGGCGCTGGGCGCCGCGCTCGGCGAGGATCTCGACGCGGCGAGCGACGAGGCCGCGCCAGCGCATTGGACCTTGCGCGGAGCCGAAGATGCCGACCCAGCGCTGCCCGAGGGGACCACGCCGCTGACCACGTTCATCACCGCGCCGAAAGTACTGCACCGCCGACTGGCGCAAATCGGCGTCGTGGCGCGGGAGCGCGGCGCGTCCTTGCAAGCCAAGCTCAAGGTCGGGCAGCGCCTCGTGTCGCGCGAAGGCGACCTGTGGCGCTGGGACGGCTATTGTCTCGCCTCGGGCGCGGGCTCGCGCGCGGGCTCCCGGCTCGTCGAGCGGGGCCGGCTCGAAACGCTCAAAGCGGACGCAGGCGCGCTCGAAGCGCATCTTCAGGCTGCCGATGCCGCGCTCGTCCAGAGGGGAGCCGAGGCGGAAGCGGCCGGGGAGAAGACCAAGGCGTTGCGCCAGAAGGTCAAAGCGGCGCATGCGACGCTGAACCAAAAGCACGATGCGATCGCCATCGCCGAGCATTCCCTCCAGGGCAAAGGCAAACAGCTCGGCGCGCTCGCCGAGGCGCGCAGCAGGACCGACGCGTCCCTCGCCGAGGCCAATGACAATTCGACGCGCGCGGAAACGGCGCTCGCGGAGCTCGTTGCCATGGCCACGCTCGAAGCCGCGCTGGACGCCGCGCAAGCCCAGGCGAGCGAGGCCCGCGGCGCCCACGCCCGCGCCGAGGCGGCGCTTGAGAATTTCGAGCACGAGATCCGGCTGCGCGAGGAGCGGCTCGAAGCCATCCGCGCCGAAGAGGAGCTGTGGCATAACCGCATCGCCAAGGCGCGCGAGCAGATCGAGACCTTGCGCGTGCGCGAGGGCGAGACGCGATCCGACCTTATCGCGCTTGCCAATCTTCCGGCCGAGATCGATCAGCGGCGGGGACGGTTGCTCGACACCATCGCCCAAGCCGAGCGCGAGCGCAGCAAGGCTGCCGACGATCTCGCTCTCGCCGAGAGCGCGCTCAAAGGGCGGGAGAAGGCTTTGCGCGAAGCGCAGGAGCGTCTCGCCGCCGCGCGCGAGGCACGCGCCCGCAGCGAGGCGCGGCTCGAAGGTGCGCGCGAGCGCCGCAGCGAATGCGCCCATACCATCCGCGAGCAGCTCGATTGCGCGCCGGAAGATTGCCTGCAGCTCGCCGGCATGAAGCCCGAGGCCGCGCTGCCGCCGCTGGTCGAGGTCGAGGCGCGTATCGCCAAGCTCAAAGGCGACCGCGAGCGGCTGGGCGGCGTCAATCTCCGGGCCGAGGAGGAAGAGGCCGAGCTTGCCTTCAATCTCGAAGAGATGAGCCGCGAGAAGGCCGACGTGGAGCAGGCGATCTCCCGCCTGCGGCAAGGCATTGCCAACCTCAACCGCGAAGGCCGCAAGCGCCTGCTCGAAGCCTTCGACACGGTGAACGGCCATTTCGGACAGCTGTTCAAGACCCTGTTCGGCGGCGGCTCGGCCGAGCTCAAGCTCGTCGATTCCGACGATCCGCTCGAATTGGGGCTGGAGATCTTCGCCTGTCCGCCGGGCAAGCGGCCGCAAGTGCTGACGCTGCTCTCCGGCGGCGAGAAGGCGCTCACGGCGCTCGCGCTCATCTTCGCCGTGTTCCTCACCAACCCCTCGCCCATCTGCGTGCTCGACGAGGTCGACGCGCCGCTCGACGACGCCAACGTGGAGCGCTTCTGCATGCTGATGGAGGAGATGGCGCGGCAGACCGATACGCGCTTCCTCATCATCACCCACCACCCGCTGACCATGGCGCGCATGAGCCGGCTCTACGGCGTCACCATGTCCGAGCGCGGCGTGAGCCAGCTCGTCTCGGTCGATCTCGATAGAGCCGAGCGCTTCCGCGACGCGGGGTGATAAAGCGCCAGATTTCAGGCGCTTCCGCGCGCATTTTGACTTCCTTGACAGGCGCGAAGGCCAAATTCTAAGGTGCCGCCCGAAGTCGAGGACCAGCCCGTCCTTGTCACCTCCCCGGAATTGAGCAGCTATGGCCGGAGCCGCCAAACCGCCCGGTCGCGAGGAAGGCGACCGCGATGCAATCAAGCTGCGGCTGCACGATCTGGAGGAGCGCCTGGGGCGCGTGCGCGGGGCGCGTGAGCCCAAAGCCGCGAGCTCCAGCGAGGGGCGCGGACCGGCTTTGGGGCGGGCGCTGCGGCTCTCCACCGAGCTGATCGCGGGGGTTGCCGTCGGCGGCTTCATCGGCTGGGCGCTCGACCGGTTTTTCGGCACGGCGCCGTTGTTGTTGGTGGTGTTTCTGATCCTCGGCGCTGCCGCCGGGATCCTGAATGTGATACGCAGCGCACAAGCGATGCAGGACGCGGCCGGCCCGCTACCCGGCAAGGACCTGCCGCGAAGCGACGACGAGGACGATTAGGGAGCGAGCGTGGTGGAGGCGGAAACAGCAGCGGGTGAGGCGGCGCATGGGGTCGGCACCGAGCTGCCGAACCCGATGCATCAGTTCGAGATCCACCGCTATTTAAATTTCCATCCGTTCGGCATCGACGCCTCCTTCACCAACTCTGCTTTGTTCATGGTGATCGCGGCGACGCTCATCACGCTGTTCACCCTCTACGCCACGCGCAGGCGCGCGCTGGTGCCGTCGCGGCTGCAATCGGTGGCCGAGATCTCCTACGAATTCGTGGCCAATATGGTGCGCGACAATGTCGGCACCACGGGGATGAAATATTTCCCGTTCATCTTCACGCTGTTCATGTTCGTGCTCACGCTCAACATGCTCGGCATGATGCCCTATTCCTTCACCGTGACGAGCCACATCATCGTCACCTTCGCGCTCGCCGCATTCATCTTTCTGGGCGTCACGCTGATCGGCTTCGTCAAGCACGGCGCCAAGTTTCTCAAATTCTTCGTGCCGGAGGGCGTGCCGATCTTCATGCTGCCGCTGCTGGTGGTCATCGAAGTCATCTCCTATCTCACCCGGCCGTTAAGCCTTTCGGTGCGGCTGTTCGCCAATATGATGGCCGGCCACACCATGCTGAAGGTGTTCGGCGCCTTCGTGGTGGCGCTCGGGCTGCTCGGCGGCTGGGCGCCGCTCGCCTTCATGGTCGCCTTCACCGGCCTCGAGATTCTGGTCGCGTTCCTCCAGGCCTACGTGTTCGCGATCCTGACGTGCATCTATCTCAACGACGCGCTGCATATGCATCATTAGAGCTTCAACACCGTTCCAAAGGGAGAGAGATATGGATCCTTCAGCAGCAAAATTGATCGGCGCAGGCCTTGCCTCGATCGCGCTGGTCGGCGCGGGCGTGGGCATCGGCACCATCTTCGGCAATTATCTGCAAGGCGCGCTGCGCAATCCGTCGGCGGCGCCCGGGCAGTTCGCCAATCTGTTGCTCGGCTTCGCGCTGGCCGAGGCCACCGGCCTGTTCGGCCTCGTGGTGGCGCTGATCATCCTGTTCGTGTTCTAGGCCGCGGCGCTTAGAGAGGCCGCGACCGCCATGCCGCAGCTCAACCCGCTCGATTGGGTCCCGCAGCTCATCTGGCTCGTCATCACCTTCGGCATCCTTTACGTGCTGATGAAGCGGGTGGCGCTGCCGCGCATCGGCGCCCTGATCGAGACGCGCGAGAAACATATCGGCCACGACCTCGCCACCGCCGATCGGCTGAGGCGCGAGACCGACGAGGCTATCGCCGCGTATGAGCAGGCTTTGGCCGAGGCCAAGCAGCGGGCGCACGGAATAGCCGAGGAGGCCCGCGCCACGCTCAATGCCGAGCTCGCGGCGGAGCGGGCGCGGCTCGAAGGCGACCTCGCCAAGAAGGCGGCGGAGGCGGATGCCCGCATCGAGGCGGCCAAGAATTCGGCGCTCAAGGACGTGAATGCGGTCGCGGCCGAGGTCGCGGCCGATATCGTGCGCCGGCTGATCGGCATCACGCCGTCGGCGCCGGAGATCGCCAAGGCCGTCACGACGGCGCGGGAGACATAGGATGGCGTTCATCACCGAGCCGGAATTCTGGGTGGCCGTCGCCTTCTTCCTGTTTCTGGGGCTCGTGCTTTATTTCGGCCTGCACAAGAAGATCGCCGGCGCGCTCGACGCCCGCGCGGCGATGATTGCCAAGGAGCTCGAAGAGGCGCGCCACCTCAGGGAGGAGGCGGAGAAGGTGCTCGCCGATTATCGCCGCAAACAGGGCGAGACCGAGCGCGAGGTGCAAGACATCATCCGGCTCGCGGCCAAGGAAGCCGAGATTTTTGCCGCGGAGACGCGGCGTTCGGTGCGCGAGCAGTTCGACCGCCGCATCAAGCTTGCCGAGGACAAGATCGGCCGCGCCGAGACCGAAGCCTTGCGCGAGGTGCGGAGCGCCGCGGTTGACGCGGCCGTCGCCGCGGCCCACAGCGTCATCGCCGAGAAGCTCACCCCGGACGTCGCGAGCAAGCTCGTGACGCAAGGCATCGACGCGCTCAAATCCAAGCTGAATTAGCTTCGCCTAGCCGGCGCCGGGCTGGTTGCGCTCGAAGGCGACGAACACCTTGTAATCCTCGGGCCGGGTGCCCTGCACGATGGGGAAGGAGATCTCCTTCACCATGGAGAAATAGCCGACCGGATTGCCTTGCGGGATGGTGGTGGAGATCTTCACCGCGTCGGTGGCCAGCGTCTTGCGATCGGCATTGGCGACGTGGATCGAGACGGGAAGCGTCACCGTGCCGGCGGTGCCCTTGGGCCCGAGCAGCACGCGCCCGGCAAAGCCGTATCTCACCACCACGCGGTCGGGGTAGAGCTGGCACTCGCGCGCCATTTTGGTGATCTCGCCCCGATGCAGGATCGACAGGTTGTCGCCGACATGGCCCGGCTGATAGATGGTCAAGAACCGGTCATGGGGCCAGGCCACCACCTGCGGACAATGGGAGGCCGTGCCGAGATTGACGTCACCGCCCGCGTCGGCCTTGGCGGTCTCCAACAGACGATCGGCGGATACGGCCGACGCCGAATCGTCCTGACTGTTGGAGCGGAACGGATTGGACAGATGGGAGACAGCGCAGGCCGAGACGAGCAGCGGCAGCGCGAGCGCTCCCGCTGCGCGGCTTAAGCGCCGTAACCAAAGAGCGCAGGAACGCTTCAACTTACCCCCGTCCTCGGCTTGACATGCCAGGCTTCACTGCCTGATATGCCCGGGGCAAGCGCGCGGCTTAAGCGCCTCGCCCCCCTTGGCTTGCACGACCCCCTAGCAGCCCGTAAAGCTTTGGCGGCCAACCTATCCGCAGCGATTGAGCGCGACAAGGCCCGTCTTGGGCGGGCTAAATATAGCCACAGCAAGAGTAAATCTGGGACGAAGATGCTCGGCAGGTACGGAAATCGGGACCCCCTCCAGGGACGGACGTGCAAGCGCCTGCCGCCCCTCATCATCCTGCTTGCCGCGCCGCGCGGCTTCTGCGCCGGGGTCGAGCGGGCGATCCAGATCGTCGAGATGGCGCTGGCCAAATATGGCGCTCCCGTCTATGTCCGCCACGAAATCGTGCACAACGCTTTCGTGGTGGAGAGGCTCAAGGCGAAGGGAGCGATCTTCGTCGAGGAATTGGACGAAATCCCGGACACCGACGCGCCGGTGGTGTTCTCGGCCCATGGGGTGCCAAAATCGGTCCCCGCGGCGGCGGCCAAAAGGCGCCTGTTCTATCTCGACGCCACCTGCCCGCTCGTCTCCAAGGTGCATATCGAGGCCGAGCGCCACTTTGCCGCAGGACGCGAGGTGCTGCTGATCGGTCATGCCGGCCATCCGGAGGTCATCGGCACCACGGGCCAGCTGCCGCCGGGCGCGGTGCATATCATCGAGACGGTGGAGGCGGCGCGCGCCTTCACCCCCAAAAACCCGGAGCGGCTCGCCTATACCACCCAGACCACGCTTGCGGTGGACGAGGCCACGGCGATCGTGCGGGCGCTCAAGGCCCGCTTCCCCACCATCGTCGGCCCGCGCAAGGACGACATCTGTTACGCCACCACCAACCGCCAGGACGCGGTGAGGCGGATCGCGCCAAGCTGCGACCGGCTGATCGTGGTGGGCTCGCCGAACAGCTCGAACTCTGTGCGTCTGGTCGAGGTCGCACGACGGGCCGGATGCCTCCGATCCATGCTGGTGCAGCGCGCGGCCGAGATTCCCTGGCAGGCCTTCACCGGCATTTCCCGGCTCGGCATCACCGCTGGCGCCTCGGCGCCGGAAGTTCTGGTGCAGGAGATCATCGAGGCGTTCCAGGCCCGCTTCGACGTTCAAGTGGAGACCGTCACAACCACAGCCGAGCGCATTACCTTCAAGTTGCCGCGTGAGCTCAGAGAGACGCCGGCGTTGTAGCATGGCGGTCTATACCGACGTCTCCGACGAGGAGCTGCAAGGGTTCATCGCCAGCTACGCCATCGGCGCGCTCACCTCGTGCAAGGGCATCGCCGAGGGGGTGGAGAACTCCAACTACCTCGTGCATACCGAAGCTGGCCGCTACATCCTCACGCTGTACGAGAAGCGGGTGCGGCCACAGGACCTGCCCTATTTCCTCGCGCTGATGGAGCATCTGGCCGCGCGCGGCATCTCCAGCCCGGTGCCGGTGCATGATTGCGCGGGGCGCACGCTCAAGGAACTGGCGGGGCGGCCGGCCGCGCTGATCAGTTTTCTCGACGGGGTCTCGGTCAAGCGCCCCAATATCGAGCAATGCGGTCTGCTCGGGCAGGCGCTCGGCCAATTCCACTTGGCCGGGGCGGACTTTCCAATGCAGCGGGCCAACGATTTGTCGCTGCCGGGCTGGATCGAGCTCGCCGATGCCGTCGGCGGCGAGGCCGACGACATCATTCCCGGGCTCGGCCGGGAGATCAGGCGGGAGATCGATTACCTCGAGCAGCATTGGCCGGCGGACCTGCCCATGGGCGTGATTCATGCCGACCTTTTCCCCGACAATGTGTTCTTTCTCGGCTCGCTCGTTTCGGGGCTGATCGACTTCTATTTCGCCTGCAACGACATGCTCGCCTATGACATCGCCGTCTGCCTCAACGCCTGGTGCTTCGAGGCCGATGCGAGCTTCAACGTCACCAAGGCGCGAGCGCTGTTGCAAGCCTATGAGACGGTGCGCCGATTGAGCCCCGCCGAACTCACCGCACTGCCGTCGCTGGCGCGCGGCGCGGCGCTCAGATTCCTCCTCACGCGGAGCTATGATTGGCTCAACACCGACGAGAGCGCGCTCGTCAAATTCAAAGATCCGAACGAATATCTGCGCAAGCTCCGCTTCCATCAGCGGGTCAAATCCTATCGCGATTACGGGCTCGGGGAGGCGTGATGGCCAAAATCGTGATCCATACCGACGGGGCCTGCTCGGGCAATCCCGGACCGGGGGGCTGGGGCGCGATCCTCGTATCGGGCGCGCACCGCAAGGAGATCAAAGGCGGCGAACCCATAACCACCAACAACCGCATGGAGCTCACTGCGGCGATCCAGGCACTCGAATCGTTGAAGGGGCCGTCGGAGGTCGAGCTCTATACCGATTCCGCTTACCTTCGGGGCGGCATCACGGTGTGGATCAAGAATTGGAAGAGGAATGGCTGGCGCACCGCCGACAAGAAACCGGTGCGTAATGCCGAGCTATGGCAGCGGCTGGAAGCGGCCGAGGCGCCACACAAGATCAGCTGGCACTGGGTCAAGGGGCATAATAACGATCCCGACAATGACCGCGCCGACGAGCTGGCGCGCGAGGGCATGAAGCCATTCATGCGCCGCCGCAACAAACTGGCGGACGACTGAGCCGGCTTACAGTGCGGCGAGCAGCTTCTCGGCGGTGCTCTCCTCGGCCACGCCCGGCGAGTCCTCGAGATTGAGCGCCTTCACCACGCCGTCTTCGACCAGCATGGCGTAGCGCTTGGAGCGGGTTCCGAGCCCGATGCCGCTGCCGTCGAAATCGAGGCCGACCTTCTTGGTGAACTCGCCATTGCCGTCGGACAGGAACAGCACCTTGCCCTTGGCGCCGGAGGCATCGGCCCAGGCGCCGAGCACGAAGGGATCGTTCACGGCGACGCAGGCCACCGTGTCGGCGCCCTTCTTCTTGAAGGCGTCGGCGTTCTTGATGAAGCCCGGCAGGTGCTTCAAATGGCAGGTCGGGGTGAAGGCCCCGGGCACCGCGAACAGCACCACCTTCTTGCCGGCGAACACCTCCTTGGTAGGGAGCGGCACGATCCCTTCCGGACCGAGGACCCTGAAAGTCGCCTCCGGCAGCCGGTCTCCGATCTTGATGCTCATGGACTGCTCCTCTGAAGGTGTGGGGTTTCGCGGGCACCATACCGGCTTGGCGGCAGAGGGCAAGCCGGGTAGGCCCCGCTTATTCCACGGTCCAATTCGTCTCGCGCGCGCCGCGGTCATCGACGAGGGTCAGGGTCAGCGTCTTGCCCTTGATCTTCGCCGCCTCGGCGGCGCTGCCGAAAGTGGCGACGAAGCGCTGCTTGCCGTTGTCGGACGGGCCCATGGACGTAGGCACCGGCACGTAAGCGTCGGGAGCCTCGATGAACAGTTCGCCGCCCGCGCTGTCGGCGGGGAACAGCGCGTCGATCTGCAACTCGGGCTTCGGTCCGTCGAGCCTGGCCTCAATCCCACCCAAGGCCGGCAGCTTGCCCGGCTCGACCGGCTTCGGCACGAGATCGAGGAAACGTGCGAGCAGAAGCGCGTCACCGTTGCCCGCTGCTCCCTTGGCCGGCAGCTCGAGGCTGAGGCTTGCCTCGTTGGGGATGCACAAATCCTTGCATAGGCCATAGGACAAACTGAGCTTCAACTCGACCGGCTCGTCCGGCCGCTCGGGCGTGATCAGTACCGGGAATACCACCTCGTCCTCATAGCCGATGGCGACGCCGCCCGCGTCGGTGAAGCGACGCGGCGCCGGATAGAGCACATCGGCAGCTTTGAGATTCGTGGAGCCCTTCCAGTCGAAACTCGGCGGCACGCCCGAATTGCCCGGGTTGCGCCAATAGGTCTTCCAGCCGGGCTCCATGCGAATTTGTATGCCGGCGACCGTTCTCTCCTCGCCCTTGACGGGCACCGTGCCGCCGATCAGCCGCACTTTCGAATTGGTGGCGTTGAGCCAGGAGGATTCCGCCGCATGCGCGCTTGTGCTCAAAAAGAGAGCGGCGAGTAGCGGCGCAATAAGGCGCTTGAACCAAAAGGCGACGGTTGGGAACGGCAAGTTATTGTCCTTGGCAGTTTTTGTTCGGAACGAAATTCTAGCGGTAAGGGTGCTTACGCTATGATCAACAGCACAAGGCTGAGGCTCACTCTTTCGTGAGCCTTGCGGACGAACAACGGCCCAGTTTCGGGCGTTCACTCACGGTGTTGGCCCTTCCCAATATGGAACCGAACCTTATAGTCTTGTCCCATGTCCGGTCGTAGCGCCCAAAGCCGTCCGCAGCGCGACGGCTATCTCGATGGTCAGCTCCTCCTCGCCATGCCGGCGATGGGCGATCCCCGCTTTGCCCGCGCCGTCATCTATATGTGTGCACATTCGGCGGACGGCGCCATGGGCATCATCATCAACCATCGCGCGCCCAATATCAGCTTCACCGAGTTGCTCGAGCAGCTCAACATCGTGCCGCCGCAGGATCGCATCCGTCTGCCCGAAGGGCTGCACGCCATGGCCGTGCATCTCGGCGGCCCGGTCGAGACGGGCCGCGGCTTTGTGCTGCACAGCGCCGACTATTTCAAGGCGGAGAGCACGCTGCCCATCGACGAGCTCGTGTGCCTCACCGCCACCGTCGACATCCTGCGCGATATCGCCAAGGGCACCGGGCCCGACAAGGCCCTGCTCGCGCTCGGCTATGCCGGCTGGGCGCCGGGTCAGCTCGAAAGCGAGATCCAGGCCAATGGCTGGCTGCATTGCCCGGCTGATCCCGAGCTCATCTTCGATTCGGAGGTCGACCGCAAATATTCTCGGGCGCTCGGCAAGATCGGGATCGACCCCATCCGCCTCGTCAACGATGCGGGCCACGCTTAGGCCCTAATTCGCCGAGGGCAGCGGATTGGGCTGACGCAAGGCCACTGCGCCCGTCGATTGCGGGGCGAGCTCGCCGCCTCCGGGCGCGGCATTTCCTTGCGGGGTCGAACGTTGCTTCTGCTTGCGGTGGTTGGCGAGCATCGCCAGGAGCTGGCCGACATCCTTGGCCGACATCGGCTCGCCATAATAAAAGCCCTGGCCGAATTCGCAGCCGATCGAACGCAGATAGGCGGCATCGTTGGCGGTCTCCACGCCTTCGGCCACCACTTCCTTGCCGAGCTCATGGGCAAGGGCGATGATCGATTTGAGGATGAGTGGGGTCGAGCCGTCGACGCCGCTGTCGCGCACGAGCGATTTGTCGACCTTGATGGTATCGCAGGGGAAGCGGTGCAAATAGCTCAAGGAGGAATAGCCGGTGCCGAAATCGTCGAGGGCAAGGCCGGCGCCGAAATTCTTGAGCCAAGTGAGAATCTCCACCGCACGCTCGGGATTTTCCATGACGAGGGATTCGGTGATCTCGAGCTTGAGCGTGCCCTTGGGCACCGCCTCGCGGGCGAGCAGCAGCCTGATCTCCTGCACGAGGTCCTGGCGGAAAAGCTGGCGGCTCGACACGTTGACACTGACGAACAGCGGGTCACGGTCGCGCGGCAGCACCTTCTGCCAGCGCGCGGCCTGCTCCAAGGCCTGGCCCAGGACATAGCTGCCGAGCTCGGTGATGAGCCCGGTCTCCTCGGCCATGGGGATGAAGTCCTCGGCGCCGAGGCGGCCGCGGGTCGGGTGATCCCAGCGCAATAGCGCCTCGAAACCCGCGAGCTGGTTGGAGGCGAGCCGCGTGATCGGCTGATAGAGCACGGCGATCTGCCGCCGCTCGATCGCCTTGCGCAAATCGCTTTCCAGCGGCAGACGGCTCTCGTCCTCGCCGCGCATCGACGGGTTGAAGATCTCGATGCGGTCGGAGCCGGCGCGCTTGGCGCCGAACATGGCGATTTCGCCCTCGCGTAGCATGTCCTGCGCGGTGGCTTGGCCGCCGTCATGCACGACGATGCCGATCGAGGCAGTGAGCACGATCTCCTTGCCGCTGATCTTCATGGGCGTCCTGAGCGCCCGGCGCACGCGCTCGGCGAGCATGGCCACCTGGCGGGCGTCGGTCTCCGAGATCACGAGAATGGCGAACTGATCGCCGCCCAGGCGGCAGAGCGTATCTTGCGAGCTGAGATGGCGCGCGAGCCGACGGGCCAAGGTCAGCAGCATGCTGTCGCCGATGGCGAGGCCGAAGCTCTTATTGACGTTCTTGAAGCGGTCGATATCGATGAACATGACCGTGGGGCGATTGCCTTGCGCCTCTCGTGCCCGGGTGAGAGCGCCGGCGAGACGGTCGATGAACAGCTCGCGGTTAGGCAGGCCGGTGAGGTTGTCGTGCACGGCGTCGTGCAGCAGCCGCTCCTGCGAGCGCTTGTGGCTCGTCACGTCGCGCATCAATCCCACGCAACGCAACAGCCGCGCATTGTCGCTCGGCGCGGCGCGGGCGCGGAGTTCGTACCAGAGATAGGTGCCGTCGTGACGGTGAAGGCGAAAGTCGGTCTGAAAATCGCCGCCCTGCTTGTCCTGCAGCGACCACAGCATCAGGCGGAAGCGCTCGCGATCGGCGCTATGCAATTGCTGCAGGAAGCCTTCCACCGTGGTGGTTAGGCTGCCGGGCTCAAGGCCGAGCGCTTCCTCGATCTCCGGCGCCACGCTGATCTGGTCCTTGCCCGCGTTCCATTGCCAGACCGCGGCGCCGGAGCCGTCCACGGCGAGCGATTTCAGCTGCGTGTGACTTACGGGCCCAAGCGGCGCGGCGGCACCGGAGCGGAAGGCGAATTGCGTCACGGTGAAGCCGAGCAACACGAGAATCAGCACGAGGCCGGCGACGAGGCCGGAGATGACGAGGTCTCCGGACAATTTACCCAACACGATCAGGGTGGCGCCGAACAGCCAGACGAGCAGCAGTAGCCAACTCGGAATCAGAGCGAGCGCCCGGTCCTGGCCGCGGAGCGCGAGATAGGCAATCAGCCCCGAGCCGATCGCGGCGATGCCCACGGCGGAGGCGCGCGCCAAGCCCGAGGCAAGGCGGGGATCGATGACGGCGAGGATGACGAGGGCGAATTGGGCGGCGATCCAGCCCCAGAACAGAGTGCGGATCCAGCCGTGCCACAGCCCGATGCGCAAGAAAGTATAAAGAAAGAGCACGAGGGTGGCGGCAAGTCCCGCTTCGGACGCGGCGCGATACAGCGCCGTGCGCTCCACGCCCACGGGGAACAGCTTGTTCCAGAAACCGAAATCAACGCAGAAATAAGCGAGCGCCGCCCATACCACGAGCGCGGTAGCGGGAAAGATGGCCCGGTGGTTGGCGGCGAAGATCGCCGTCAGGAAGATGGCGAGCAGTCCGGTGATGCCAAGCAGGACGCCCTGAAACAGCATGCGGTCCTGCTGCTTCGATTGGTAAGAGTCGGGGTCCCAGAGCAGCAGGCGCGGCACTTGCGAGGAATCGAGCTCGGCCGCAAAGGTGACGGTCTGACCGGGATCGAGGCTCACGCGGAACATATCGGCGCGATCGTTGGCGAGCCGTTCCGGGCGGAAGCCAAGGGAGGGCGTCACCGCCTCGATGCGACCCGAATCGAGGTCGGGCCAGAAGACGCGCGAGCCCATGAGCGAATAGCGCGGCGCCACCAGCCAGCGCGTGACGCGCTCGCCGGTCGGATTGGAAAGGGCGAAGACGAGCCAGCTCGGATTGGTGCCAGGGGTGGAGGCCTGCACCGCCATGCGGCCGACATAGCCGTCGGGGCCCGGCGCGGTTTCGATCTGCAGGCGGTCGCCGCGCCCCTCATAGAGCTCGCCCAAGGCCGTGACGTCGAGCTTGTCCTGATCGGGCTTGATGGGAATGGCGTCGATGGCGTGCGCGGTCCCCGCCCCCACCACAAGCGCGACGAGGAGAAAGAGCGCGCGCAAGAGCACCGTCGCGCGCAGGCACGCGGCTGCCGGGTACGGGCTCCTGTTCGCTCGTGCGGAGGCGCTCAACTCGCCAACCTCCCCCTCTTCAAATTACCAAGACTTCGCGCCCTAGCGACGCATATCGGTATCAACCAAGCCGTAGAGCAGGTGATCCTGCCACGCGCCGTTGATCCGCAAATAGCGGCGCGCCACACCCTCCCGGGTAAAGCCCGTCTTCTCCAAGAGCCTGATCGAGGCCGCGTTAGCGAGCAGGCATGCCGCTTCGAGCCGATGCAGCTCGAGCGAATCGAACACGAAAGGGACAACAGCGCGGACCGCGGCCGTCATGTAACCCTGACGGGCATAAGGGGCGCCGACCCAGTAGCCGAGCGTGCAGGCCTGGGTGACGCCGCGGCGCACATTGCACAAAGTGAGGCCGCCGACGAGAGTGTCGGTCGCGGCCGAGAAGATGAACAGCGCGTAGCCCATGTCCTCACGCAGGTCGCGCATATAATGGCGGATGCGGCGGCGGAAGGAGGCACGCGAGAGTTCGTCGCTCGCCCACAGCGGCTCCCACGGGGTCAGGAAGTCGCGGCTCTGGGCCCTGAGCTCGGCCCAGCCGGGGTAATCGGTCATTTGCGGCGTGCGCAGGAGTACGCGATCGGTCTGGATGACCGGTCCGAGGTCGCTCGGCGAAGCGGTTCGCAACAACGCCATCAGAACGCATGCTCCCTAGGCGGCCGCGGCCGCCGGCTGGGTGAATTTTGCCGCCACTGCGTCGAATTCTTGCAACCCGAACTATTGGCCCAACGGTGGCAAGGCTAACGGGGGAGAGAAGCATGGTTTGCGCCAAGCGCTGCACGTCCCCGGCGCTTACGCGTTCGACCTTCTCCACCAGCTCCTCGCTCGTGAGCGGGCGACCGTGGATCAGCACCTGGCGGGCGAGCTGCTCGGCTCGGGCGCTGCCGCTTTCCAGCGCCGCGAGCACGCCCATCTTGGCCTGCGCCTTGACGCGGCCGATCTCGTCCGGGGTGAAGCCCTCATCGCTGGCGCGGGCGAGCTCGTCACGGATCACGGCAAGGAGCTCATGCGCCCGGTCGGGACCGGTTGCGGCATAAATGGAGAAGGTGCCGCTGTCGGAAAGCCCGGAGGCGAAGGAGTGGATGGCGTAGCAAAGGCCGCGGCGCTCGCGCACCTCCTGGAATAGGCGGGACGACATGCCGCCGCCGAGCGCGCCGGCAAAAACTTGCGCCGCGAAATAATCGGGATGGCCGTAAGCGAGCGCCTCGAAGGCCAGCACGAGATGGGCCTGTTCGAAGGGGATATCCGAGCGGGCGACGCCGCCGCGATAACGGGCGGGCTCGGGGATGGTGGCTGGACCCGGATCGAGCGCCGGCAAAAGCCGCTCGGCGAGCGCCACCAGCGCGGCGTGATCGACCGCGCCCGCGGCGGCGAGCACCATGTTGGGCGCGTGATAGTGGGTCCTCAGGTAAGAGCCTAAATGACCCGGCGTGAAGGTCTTCACGCTCGCCGATGTGCCGAGGATCGCCCGCCCGGCCGGTTGATCGGGAAAGGCCAGGCCTTGCGCGAGGTCGAAGACCATGTCCTCGGGCTCGTCCAGCGAGGCGGCGATCTCCTGCAGGATCACGTCGCGCTCGCGATTCATCTCGGTGCGGTCGAAGCGGGGAGCGAGGATGATGTCGCTCAAAAGATCGAGCGCGAGGCCGAGATCGGGGCGCAACACGCGCGCGTAATAGGCGGTGGTGTCGACCCCGGTCGCGGCATTGAGATCGCCGCCGACCGCCTCGATCTCCTCGGCGATGGCTTGCGCGCTCCGCCGCTCGGTCCCCTTGAAGGCCATGTGCTCGAGGAAGTGGGCGACGCCATGCTCCGCCGTTCCCTCGCTGCGGCTGCCGGCGCCGATCCATAGCCCGAGCGACACGGTCTCGACGCCGGCGCGGGCGTGGCTGATCACGGTCAGGCCATTGGCAAGGCGGGACAGCTCTACGCTCACGCGCCTGCTCCAGCATGGGCGGGTTTGGCGCCAGTGCCGCTCGCGCGGGCATGGCCGGCAATGAAGTCGGCGACGGCGCGGTAATCGTTGGGCAGAAGCGTGTAGCGCTCCTGCTGGCCGAGCTTGAGATGCAGCCGCTCCGGCTGCTCAGGCGTGCGGCCGGTGGCGCGCGTGACAATCTCGGGAAACTTCGCCGGATGGGCGGTCGCCAGCACGATCATGGGCTGTAAATTGCTCTCTATCCGCGCGGCGGCGAGCCCCACCGCCGTGTGCGGATCGGCGAGCACGCCGGTCTCCTCAAACAGACCGCGAATTGTGATCTCCGTCTCGTGCTCGCCAATGGTATGGGCGGCGAACAGCGTCTTCAGTTGATCGAGCTCGGCGCTCTTCAACTGGAACGACCCCTTGGCGGCAAGCTCGGCCATCAACGCCCTCACGCGACCTGAATCACGCCCGGCGAGATCGAACAAAAGGCGCTCGAAATTGCTGGCAAGCTGAATATCCATGCTCGGGCTGGAGGTGGCGATCACGTTCCTCGGCTCGAAATTCCCCGTGGCCAAGGCGCGGGCGAGACTGTCGTTGAGGTTCGTGGCAATAACGAGGCGTTGGACCGGCAGCCCCATGTGCACGGCCGCGTAACCTGCGAAAATATCACCGAAATTTCCGGTCGGCACGGCGAAGGCGACGGCGCGGGAGGGCGCGCCGAGGGCCACTGCGGCGGTGAAGTAATAGACGATCTGGGCGAGGATGCGGGCCCAGTTGATGGAGTTGATGCCGGTGAGCCCGAGCCGGTCGCGGAAGGGGGCGTCGTTGAACAGCGATTTCACCAGGAGCTGACAATCGTCGAAGGTGCCCTCCACTGCGATGTTGTGCACGTTGCGCTCCGCCGCTGTCGTCATCTGCCGGCGCTGCACGTCGCTCACCCGGCCCTTCGGATGCAAGATGAAGATGTCGATGGCGTCGAGCCCGCGGAAGGCCTCGATGGCGGCGGCGCCGGTGTCGCCGGAGGTGGCCCCGACCACGGTGGCGCGTGCGTCCCTGCGGGCCAGCGCCCGGTTCATCAGCCGCGCCACCACCTGCATCGCGAGGTCCTTGAAGGCGAGCGTCGGCCCGTGGAACAGCTCGAGCAGCCAGGTGCCGGGCGCGATCTGGCGCAGCGGCGCTACGGCCGGATGGTGGAAGCTGCCATAGGCCTCGTCGAGCACGGTGTTGAGATCGGCAAGGGCGGGGTCGTCCGCAAGATAGGGCGCTATCACGCGGTAGGCCGCGTCGGCGTAGTCGAGGCCGGCGAGCGCTGCGATCTCCGCCGGTGCAAGCTTGGGCCAGGTCTCGGGAAGATAGAGACCGCCATCGCGGGCAAGGCCGGCGAGCAGCGCGTCCTCGAAGGACAGCGCGGGCGTCTCGCCCCTTGTGCTGACATAACGCAAAGCGGACCTCAAACGGCTGAAACGCGAGATTCGAGGTGACCCTAGCCGTCCAAGACTGGCCCCGCAACAGAGGCGGGAGCCTAGACGCGGGTCTCGCGCAGCCGGCTCACAACATAATAAACGTAGAGGGCGGCGATGGCGGCGGCGAGGGCGAACCAGGTGATGGCGTATTGCAGATGGTTATTGGGGAGATCGAGGCGCGTCTGACCGCCCAGGGGCCAGCCGCCCGGCAGGTCGCTCTTTTCCGCGTCCAGGAAGAAGGGCGCCACCTTCACGCTCTCCCCGGGGAACATGGAGGCCGCCATACCGGAAAGGTCGCGCCAGAACCAGCGATTGCGCGCCGGGTCGTTTTCCGGGGTGAAGCTGCCTTGGGTCTCCGGCGTCCGCGCGAGCCCGGTGACGGTGATGGTGCCATCCGGCTCGCCCGCCTGGCGAGTGGACGGATCGCGCAAGGCGTCGGGCACGAAGCCGCGATTGACCAGAAGCGCCTCGCCATCGGCCGTCATGAGCGGCGTGATCACATCCCAGCCCACGGTGCCGTCGGCAACGGCAAAAAGATAACGCTCCTTGTCGTTGAGGAAGCGGCCTTCGGCCTTGATGCGCGTATAGCTCACATCGCCGGCACGCGCCGTCGCCAGCGCCGATTGCAGATCGACGGGCGGCGCCTTGGTGCGCGTCTCGATCTCGGCGATCAGCCCCTCTTTCCAGGCTAGGCGCTGGATCTGCCATAGGCCGAGCCCGACGAGCAGCGCCAGCATGCACAGCGTCAGCGCCGTCAGGCCGGCGATGTTCTTGGCCATGCCGCCTCCCCTATTCAGATGCGAGGCGGCCCTCGGCGGCTTTGTGCTTGAATTGCAGTGCGACGAGCACGCCTTTGAACGGCCGCAACAGGGCGAGCGGCAGAAGGATGGCGAGCGGTCCCCAGAGCAGCGCGTGCAGCCAATAAGGCGGCGCGTAGAGGATCTCGACGATGAGCGCGGCGCCCACCACCACGAAGCCGGTAATCAGAATGACGAACACGGCGGGCCCGTCGCCCGCGTCGACGGCGCTGAAGTCGAGGCCGCAGACTTTGCAGGAGGACGCTGGGTGGAGGTAGCCTTGGAACAGGCTGCCGCGGCCGCAGGCCGGGCAATGGCCGAGGATTCCCGCCCAGATGGCCGAGATAGGTTTCTTGGGCTTCAGCTCTTGTTTGCTCCGCGCCATGCTCAGATCCTTGCCCGGCAAAAGCGAAGGGGGCGGCGCGCCCGGCCGCCCCCGAATGTAAGTGCGCGTCTGGTCTATGTCATCCCGCCGGGTAGTGGCTGCCCGCGCCCCACACATAGATGCAGGTGAACAGGAACAGCCACACCACGTCGACGAAGTGCCAATACCAGGCCGCCGCCTCGAAACCGAAATGCTGTTTCGGCGTGAAGTCCCCGCGCATGGCCCGGATCAGGCACACGGTGAGGAAGATCGTACCGATGATCACATGGGCCCCGTGGAAGCCGGTGGCCATGAAGAAGGTCGAGCCGTAGATGTGGTTGGCGAAGGCGAAGCCCGCATGCATGTACTCATAGGCTTGGCAGGTGGTGAACAAGATGCCGAGCACAATGGTGGCGACGAGGCCGATCACCAAGCCGCGGCGGTTGCCCTCGAGCAGAGAATGGTGGGCGTAGGTCACGGTGGTGCCCGAAGTGAGCAGGATCAGCGTGTTGACCAGCGGCAGGCCCCAGGGATTGTAAGTATGCTGGAACCAGCCGAGCCCGGTGATGTCGGTGTCGGCACTCGGCACCGGCGGCCATTGGCCACCGAGGACCGCCGTCTTGGCGTAGGTGATGGCGCTGTCCGGATAGAGCGCCGCATCGAAATAGGCCCAGAACCAGGCGACGAAGAACATCACCTCCGAGGCGATGAACAGGATCATGCCGTAGCGCAAATGCAACTGCACGACCGGCGTCTCGTAGCCCTCATGGGCCTCTTTGATGACGTCGCTCCACCACGCGATCATGGTGAAGAGGACGAGGACCACGCCGGGAAAGATGAACCAGACGTGCGGGTCGCCCTGCTTCTTGGAGATGAAGAACATGAGGGCGCCAATGGCGAGCACGAAAGCGCCGACGGCGCCGACGGCCGGCCACGGGCTCGGGTCGACGAGATGGTAGTCATGATGCTTAGCGTGCGGTTGGGCCACGGCCATGATGTTCTCCCCTTTAATCTCTCTTAGGCGCTTGCGCGCCCTCTTCGACTAGGCGGTCACGACCCCGACTTGCCGCCATCGGGCACCGCCGCCACGGGGGCTTGCGGATCGATGGCAAAGAAGGTGTAGGACAGCGTGATCTCGGTGACGTTCTTGTCGTCCTCGTCGTCGACGATCTTGGGATCGACGAAGAAGGTCACCGGCATTTCGACGGAGGCGCCGGCGGCGAGCGTCTGCTTGGTGAAGCAGAAGCATTGGATCTTGGTGAAGTAGAGTCCCGCATGCTCCGGCGAGACATTGAAGATCGCTCGGCCGGTAACGGGAACGTTCGCCCGATTGGTCGCCTTGAACAGGGCAAGCGCGGTCTCGCCGATCTTCACGTCCATGGTCTGCTGCTCGGGGGCGAAGCTCCAGGGCAGGCCCGGCGCGACATTGCCATCGAAGCGGATGGTAATGGTGCGATCGAGAACCTTGCCGGGGGCTGCCGCCGCCCGCCGCGGCGTGCCGTCATAGGCGGTCGCCTGGCAGTAGATGCGGTAAAGCGGCACGGCGGCGAAGGAAAGGCCGACCATGCCGGCGACGAGGCCCGCGAGCGCCAAGCCGACGATGTTGTGGCGCCGGGGCTCCGGGGAGCGTTGGTTATTCTTGGCCATGGCGGGGATCCTGGCCGTCAGATCGGGCGCACGGCGACATTGCCGCCGAGCCTGACGATGGTGACGATAAAGAACAGAATGACGAGCGCGGCGAGCGTCCAGGCGATGGCGAGGGAGCGCATGCGTTGCCGGTGTCTGCGTTGATCTTGCTCATCCTTGCCATCGCGCATCACGAGCCCCAAGGAAGCGGCAACGGCCCCAAGCCGATGCCGAAGCCCTGCTCGACGAGAAGCACGGCAAAGAGCAGGAACAGATAAAGCACCGAATAGGCGAAGAGGTGCTTGGCGGCGCGGTCGGCGCGCTCGCCTTCGCGCTCGCGGAAGCAGGCAACGGCGAAGACCACGAACAAGATGCCGAGCATGGTCGCCGCCGCCGCATAGAGCACACCACCGAGACCGACGAAGGCCGGGGCGACGCCGAGCGGGGCAAGGACGAGGCTATAGGCCAAGATCTGGCGCCTGGTCGCGTCGGGGCCCTTGACCACCGGCAGCATGGGCACGCCGGCACGCCGATAGTCGCCGACGCGCAGCAGCGCGAGCGCCCAGAAATGCGGCGGGGTCCACATGAAGATGATGAGGAAGAGGATGAAGCTGACCAGGCTGACGCCGCCCGTGGCCGCGGCCCAGCCGATCATCGGCGGCACGGCGCCAGCCGCTCCGCCAATGACGATGTTGAGCGGCGTCGTCCGCTTCAGCCACATGGTGTAAACGAAGAGATAGAAGCCAATGGTGAGCGCGAGCAACGCCGCCGCGGTCCAATTGGCAATCAGCCCTAGGCAGACCACCGAGCCCACCCCCAGCACGGCGCCGAAGGCGCGCGCCTCATCCGCGGCAATGCGGCCGCGGGGAATGGGCCGCGCGGCGGTGCGGGCCATGGTCGCGTCGATATCGGCGTCGTACCACATGTTCAGCGCCCCGGCGGCGCCGGAACCCACGGCGATGCATAGAAGCGCGGCAATCGCCAGGACCGGATGCATGGAGCCGGGCGCCGCGACGAGACCCACGAGCGCGGTGAACACGACGAGGGACATCACCCGCGGCTTCAACAGCTGGATGAAATCAGCGACGTCACCGCCGTCGCTGACGGCGAAGGCTTCCGGGTAGGTGCGCAAGGTGGCGTCCGACATGATCACTCACTCAAGCTTGGCGGCACCAGTGCTCGATTTTCCGCGAAGCCCGCGAGCCCGAGACCTGCCGACCACCGTCATTTGATGCGCGGCAGCGTCTCATAGCTGTGGAAGGGCGGCGGCGACGACACCGTCCATTCGAGCGTCGTGGCTCCGGCGCCCCAAGGATTGGCGGCCGCATGCTGCTTGCGGACGAAGGCCTCGGCGATGCTGTACAGGAACACGAGCATGCCGGCAAAGGCGATGAAGGAGCCGATCGAGGCCACGAAGTTCCATCCGGCAAAGGCATCGGGGTAGTCGGCATAGCGGCGCGGCATGCCGGCGAGCCCCAAGAAATGCATCGGGAAGAAGGTGACGTTGGCGCCGATGAACATCAGCCAGAAATGCAGCTTGCCCGCGGCCTCGGAGTACATGTAGCCGGTCATCTTGGGGAACCAGTAGTACCAGCCGCCGAAGATGGCGAACACGGCGCCGAGCGACAGCACGTAGTGGAAATGGGCCACCACGTAATAGGTGTCGTGGAAGGAGCGGTCGACGCCGGCATTGGCGAGCACCACACCGGTCACGCCGCCGATGGTGAACAGGAAAATGAAGCCGAGCGCCCACAACATGGGGGTGCGGAACGACAATGAGCCGCCCCACATGGTGGCGATCCAGGAAAACACCTTCACGCCCGTGGGCACGGCGATGACCATGGTGGCGAAGATGAAATAGGCCTGCGTGTCCACGCTGATGCCGGCCGCGTACATGTGATGGGCCCAGACCACGAAGCCGACCACGCCGATGGCGACCATGGCGTAGGCCATGCCGAGATATCCGAATACGGGCTTGCGCGAGAAGGTGGAGACGATCTGGCTGATCATGCCGAAGCCCGGGAGGATGAGGATGTAAACCTCGGGGTGACCGAAGAACCAGAACAGGTGCTGCCACAGCAGCGGATCGCCGCCATGGGCCGAGTCGAAGAAGGCCGTGCCGAAATTACGGTCGGTGAGCAGCATGGTGATCGCGCCGGCGAGCACGGGCAGCGACAAGAGCAGCAGAAACGCCGTCACCAGGATCGACCACACGAAGAGCGGCATCTTGTGCAGCGTCATGCCCGGCGCGCGCATGTTGAAAATGGTGGTGATGAAGTTGATGGCGCCGAGAATCGAGGACGCACCGGCCAGATGCAGCGACAGGATGGCGAAGTCCATGGCCGGTCCCGGCGTGCCGACCGTGGTCAGCGGAGCGTAGAGAGTCCACCCGGCGCCGACGCCATGGCCGCCGGGAGGTCCCGGCATGAATAGCGAGATCAGCAGCAGCGAGAACGACGCCGGCAAGAGCCAGAAGGAAATGTTGTTCATGCGCGGGAAGGCCATGTCCGGCGCCCCTATCATCAACGGCACCATCCAGTTGCCGAACCCGCCGATCATCGCCGGCATCACCATGAAGAACACCATGGTCAGGCCGTGGGCGGTGACGAAGACGTTGAACACTTCCGGATCGCCGAAGATCTGCATGCCGGGATACATGAGCTCGGCGCGAATGCCCATGGAGAGAATGCCGCCAACCACTCCGCCGATGATGGCGAAGATCAGGTACATCGTGCCGATGTCCTTGTGATTGGTCGAATAGACCCAACGGCGCCAACCGTAGGGGTGCTCTTCGTGGTGGGCTGTCTCTACCTGGGCCTTCGATGCCATGATTGCTCTTCCTCAGTTCTTCGTAAAGTCACGAGCGACGATTTCGCTCCGGTGAAAGCGGACCTTTAATTGCGTGACGACGCCACGTCACCCGCGGCGCCGCCGGAGGCGCTGGGCTTGGGCTTGTTCTTGGCCAGCCAATCCTTGAACTCGTCCTCGGTGACGACGCGCACGACGATCGGCATGAAGGCGTGATTGCGGCCGCATAGCTCGGAGCATTGACCATGGAAGGTTCCGGTCTTCTCGGCGCGGAACCAGGTCTTCTGCAGGCGGCCGGGGACGGCGTCGAGCTTGATACCGAAGGACGGCATCGCCCAGTCATGGATCACGTCGTTGGCCTTGACCTGCACGATGACATTCTTATTCACCGGCACGACGAGCTCATGATCGACGGTGAGCAGTCGCGGCTGGCCCGGCTTCAGCTCGGCGTCAGGCACGATGATCGAATCGAAGCTGATGCCTTGGTCGGGATAGTCGTAGGTCCAGTACCACTGGCTGCCGGTCGCCGTGACCGTGAGGTCGGCCTTGGGAAAATCATATTGGGCGAAGAGCAGCCGGAACGACGGAATGGCGATCGACACGAGGATCAGGATCGGGATGATCGTCCAGGCGATCTCAAGCCAGGTGTTATGCGAGGTGCGCGAAGGCTCCGGATGCTTCTTCTCGTTGAACCGCACCATCACGAGGACGAGGAGTCCCATGACGAACAGGGCGACGACGACGATGATGGTCGTGACGAAGGCATGGAAGGAGGTGATCTGATGCATGATCGGAGTGGCGGCATTCTGGAAGCCGATTTGCCACGGCGCCGGCTGACCTTCCACGGCATAGGCCGGGCCAGCGAGCAACGCGGAAGCGCCCGCGGCCATCGCCATTACGCGTCGATCGAAAATCGCCATCCCATCACTCCCCAAGGCCTGCCATGCAGCATTTCGTGCTCCCTTGGTCTCCGTCCAGGGAGCACCGAAGAGCCTCGATCTTCATCGCGGGAACAGTCCTTATCGCGCTCCACGCCTCGTCCATAGTAAGGGCGGCGCGCGAAATTGCTCGCGATCTTGGCGTCCGCCCCCGACGTTGTTGTCGCCTCCGGGCCGACGATGCAAGCGCGACCGCGAGGTTATTTTCCCGTGTTCAAACCATAAAGGACTCATCTTGGCAACACTCTTGATCGTGCTGCTATGCGGCATATCCCCGCTCGCACAAGGGTTTGCGGGCCCGTTCCCAGGCATGGGCCGAAATTTGGCCCCAATGCTCGGCGACAGCGGTTTCCCATGTCTCGTCCAGCCGCTTTGCAGCACTTTCCTTGCGACCTAGTCTTGGCCGTCGTGATTCGGGCCTGACGCCCGCGCGAGAGGACTTCCTACCCATGGGCGCCATGCCTCACTGCCACCCCCGCAAATCACGAGGCGCTCCGGTCGCGACACTCAGTGGCGCAATCGCTCTTTCCTTGCTCGCTCTCTCCGGCCCGGTCGGCGCGCAGAGCGCTGCCCCCGATAACGAAGCAGCCGAGACGGGCCCGGGCAGCGTCGTCAAGGAAACGCACGGCGCGTGGCAGGTCAGCTGCCGCACGCCTCCCGGAGCCAAAGAGGAGAAATGCGCGCTGGTGCAGAGCGTCACCGCGGAGGACCGCCCGAATGTCGGTCTCACCGTCGTGTTCTATAAGGCCATCGGCGAGGACAAGAAGCTGCTGCGCGTGGTGGTGCCGCTTGGCGTGCTGCTCCCCACCGGGCTTGGCTTGAAGATCGACGGCAAGGACGTGGGCAACGCCCCCTTTCTCAAATGCGGCAAGCGCGGCTGCATCGCCGAGGTGGTGCTGCAGGACGACGTCATAAACAAAATGAAGACGGGGACCACCGCCATGTTCATCATCTTCGACACACCGGAGGCCGGCATCGGCATCCCGATCTCGCTGCAAGGCTTTGGGGACGCGCTCGCCGGCCTGAAATAGCGCGTTCAGCGATCGGGCCTTGAAACGCAAAATCGGCGGCGGAGATGCCTCCGCCGCCGATTTCCATCCGTCAAAGGGGGGACGGACTACGTCCCCTCCGTGCAGGGTTGAGCGGAGAAGACGGTGACTTGTCTGCAATGTGGTTAGCGCGATGGCGCCGTTCAAGACCCGCCAGCCTCAGCCCCGCCGCCCACCCAAAGCGAGCGTTTCGGCCCGACACGTTGCTGCTTTGCGACCAGGCCGGAGGGTCACTCCAGACTATGTCTTGCGTATCTGCGAGATGAAACGCCTGCCCAATAAGCTGTGCCAAAATAGGTCAGGCAGCCGTTATTCCGTTCGGGTGGAACTCAACGCGCCTCTTCTCGTTAGAGCCTAACAACGTCCCCTCCGACGTTGGGGGACAGTGAGGCTAGAGGGGCAAGTCAGTGAGGGACCTTTATCGCGTGCTGGGCGTGCGCTGGGACGCGGCGCCCGAAGAGATCCATGGCGCTTACCGGCAGAAAGCCAAATTATTGCATCCGGATGCCGGGGGGTCGGTCGAGGCCTTCCGTGAACTCGCTCGGGCTTATGACGTGCTTTCCGACGCGCAGCGCCGCGAGCGCTACGACCGCACGGGGGAAGTAGAACCCATTCTTCCCGACAATTGCGACGCTAACGCCACGGAGGTCATCGCTCAGAAGCTCGGCGTGTTGCTTCATGCGGAGCAGGACCTGACCTTCATGGATATAGCTGCCTTGCTCGAGGAGGCGATCCAGGACGACATCGTCCAGCGCAGGACTCACATTTCGAACCAAAGGCGAGCCGTCGATCGGGTGACGCGGCTACGAGGCCGGGTCAAGCGCAGAGCGAACGGCGAGGACAACCAGCTCGCCCGAATCCTCGACTGGCACGAACGCTCCGCCAAATATCTCATCAAGAAGCATGAGGCAGCGGTCCAGACCCTGGAGCGCGCGCTGGAAATCCTCCAGGACTATTCGTTCGGTGAAGATCTGCCGATCACTTTGACGGACGATTTGTCGGTCGCTTTGCACGACGTGCTTCAGTCCCTGAAACAAGCAGGTCAATCGCAACCCGGCCGATGTTGAGCTACAGCGCGTGGGTGGCGAATAGCGGCGCGATGTCGCCCTGCCAATCGCTGGCATAATGCGCGAGCAGGCGATCGGCCGGGCTCAGCCCGCGATCGACGGCGTGGATCAGCGGGGCAAGATAGGTGTCCTCGTCCTCGCCCTGCCGGTTCAATTGCGCTCGGGCCTTGAGCCCCCTCCCCGCAATTTCCACCATTTCGCGCGCCACTTCGCGCAAGGTGTGGTCGCGGAACGGCGTGGCCAGCGCGAGCTTGGGCACGGTATCGCGCAGATGCTGGCGCTCTTCGAGCGTCCAATCGGCGATCAGCGCAGCCGCCTCGGCCAACGTTCCCGTGTCGTAGAGCAGCCCGGTCCACAGCGCCGGCAACGCGCACAGCTCGGCGAAGGAGCCGGCATCGGCGCCGCGCATCTCCAAATAGCGCTTCAACCGCACGTCGGGAAAGAGCGTGGTGAGGTGGTCGGCCCAATCTTCGAGCGTCGGCTTCTCGCCGGGGAGCGCGGCAAGCCGTCCGGCGAGAAAATCGCGGAACGAGGCACCGGCCACGTCGATATAGCGGTGGTCGCGATAGACGAAATACATGGGCACATCGAGCGCGTAGTCCACATAGCGCTCAAAGCCCATGCCGGGCTCGAAGGCAAAGGGCAAGAGGCCAGTGCGGTCGGGATCGGTGTCGCGCCAGACATCGGCGCGATAGGATTTGAAACCGTTGGGCTTGCCTTCGGTAAAGGGCGAGTTGGCAAACAGCGCAGTGGCGACCGGCTGCAGCGCGAGACCGACGCGCAGCTTCTGCACCATGTCCGCCTCATCGGCAAAATCGAGATTCACCTGCACCGTCGAGGTGCGGAACATCATGTCGAGGCCGTGGCGTCCGACGCGCGGCATGTAGCGCGCCATGATGCGGTAGCGCTGTTTCGGCATGATCGGCGTCTGTTGAAGCGTCCATTTGGGCGAGAAGCCGAGGCCGAGAAAGCCCAAGCCCAGCTCGTTGCCCACCTCCTTCGCCTCGATGAGATGCTGACGCAGCTCCTCCTGGGTCTCGTGCACGGTCACAAGCGGCGCGCCGGAGAGCTCGAGCTGACCGCCGGGCTCTAGGCTGATGATGCCGCCTTTGGGGCAATCAGCGCGGTTCAGCGCAATGATGTTGCCGTCCTCGCGCACCGCGTCCCAGGCGAAGCGGTCGGCGAGGCCTTGCAGAAGCGCGCCGATGCCGCGCTCGCCCGGGTACGGCACGGGGCTATTGCCGCTGCGGTCGAAGACGAATTTCTCGTGCTCGGTGCCGATCCGCCAATCGGCGGCCGGCTTCGACCCCGCCTCGAGAAAGGCGACGAGCTCGTCCCGCAACTCGATGACAGGGCTCTTCGGCCCCTCGACCCGTGTCGACATGGGAGGACTCCGCTTCCGCTTACCGATTGCCGGACAAGAATTGGGATGCGCGGCCGGTCGCGCAAAGGGCGGCCTTTATGGCGCGCGTTTTGGCCGCCTGACAAGAGCCGGGATGAGGCGCCTGACACAAATTCTTTACCAAGCCCGAGCCCGTCAGCGCCAGTCGCCAAGCGCGGCATTGACGAGGGTGAGGCAGGCGACCGCGGCGGTGTCGGCGCGCATCACCCGCGAACCGAGAGAGATGGGGCGCACGAAGTCGTGGGAAAGCAGACGGTCCCGCTCCGCGGCATCGAAGCCGCCCTCCGGCCCGACCAGGACCGCGAGGGAACGCGGGCCCGCCCGCGCCTCGGTGGCCAGGGCCGCAAGCGGCGAGGCGTGCGGGGCCTGCTCGTCGGCGAAGATCAACAGGCGATCCCGGTCCCACTCGCGGAGCAGCTGGGCGAGCTTGGCGGGCGAGCGCACCTCCGGCACCCGCAACAGCCCGCATTGCTCGGCGGCCTCGATGGCATTGGCCAGCAGGCGCTCAGTGTTGACGCGCTCGGCGACCGTCCGGTGGGTGATGACGGGGAGGAGCGCGCCGGCGCCGAGTTCGGTCGCCTTCTGCGCCATATAATCGAGGCGGGTGCGCTTGAGCGGCGCGAACAGATAATGGAGGTCGGGGCCCTCGGTCTGCGGCCGAGTCCGGTGGGCGAGGACCAGCCCTGCACCCTTGCGGCCGGCCGGTTTCAGCTCGGCCTCCCACTCTCCCTCCTTACCATTGAAGACGAGAAGCTTGTCACCGCCCTTCATTCTGAGCACGTTGAGGAGGTAGTGTGCCTGAGGCGGCTCGAGCGCGAAGCTCGCACCGGCGCTCAAGGGCGCTTTGACGAACAGCCGTTGCAGCTTGGACGGCATTATCGGGAAAGGGTCTGATGCAGGGCGAAGCCCAAGACATGCCACGTCCGCTGGCTGAAGGCAAAGCAAGCACCGTGACCGACGCCGGCCCGCAAAACTGGGCCGACCGTTTCGCGCCCGGGGCATGGCTGCCTTATTTGCGCTTGGCGCGCATGGACCGGCCGATCGGCACCTGGCTGTTGGTACTCCCCTGTTTCTGGTCGGTGGAGCTCGCCGCGCGCATCGGGGGTGCCGCCTATCCGGATCCCTGGCTCCTCGTGCTATTCACCATCGGCGCCATCGCCATGCGCGGGGCGGGCTGCACCTATAACGACATCGTCGACCGCAAATTCGATGCGCGGATGGCGCGGACGCGGCAGCGGCCGTTACCGAGCGGTCGGGTGCGGGTGCGTCAGGCACGCGCCTTCATGCTCGCACTCAGCCTGATCGGGCTCGCGGTCCTGCGCAGCCTCAACCTCTTCTCCATCCTGCTCGGCCTCGCGGTCTTGCCCATCGTGGCGCTTTATCCCTTCGTCAAACGCTTCAGCTATTGGCCGCAGGCCGTGCTCGGCCTTGCCTTCAGCTGGGGGGCGCTCATGGGCTATGCCGCGGTCGCCGGCCGGCTCGGCTGGCCGGCCATCGCGCTCTATGGCGGCGCCGTGTTCTGGACCATCGGCTACGACACGATCTATGCCCATCAGGATCGCGAGGACGACGATCTCGTCGGCCTGAAATCGACGGCGCTCAAATTCGGACGGGCGACGTGCCCGTGGCTGGCGCTGCTCTACACACTCGCCTGGATCGGCATCACCCTCGCCGGCATTCTCGCCGAGATGGGCACCGTGTTCCTGCTCGGCATGCTGCTGGCCGGCGCCCATCTCATCTGGCAGGTGGCGACGCTCGATATCGACAATGCAGAGAATTGCCTCGAGCGCTTCCGCTCCAACCGCGATTTCGGCTTGATCGTGTTTGCCGCCATGCTGCTCGATATGGTGCTGGCGCGATTGCTGTAGGGTCGAACAGCAAGGGCCCCAGAGCTTGCGCCCTGGGGCCCCTCGGTGACGCCTTGCTGTTTGCTTCCTGGAGGCAGGAGCGGCCGCCTTGAGACAGCCTTTATTGTCGCGATCTTGCCACAGAACCTTTTGCCGCCGGCTTAATGGACGTTGTTAATGGCTGGTATGCGCGGCAAGCTTGCCCACATGGTTTAGAGAGTCTTCTTTGGGATCATGACCGCCCTTTCCCCCGCCGAAAACCTGCCTCTGCCGGCGCTGCAGGACGATTACCCGTTGCTTAAGAGCGCGGTGGAGGAAGCGGGTGCGCTCGCGCTTGCCTCCTTCCGCACTGAGGTCGTGGTCAAGCGGAAACTGGATGGGTCGGAGGTGAGCGACGTCGACCTCGCCGTCGACGCCCTGCTCAAGACCACGCTCATGGGCGCGCGGCCCGGCTATGGCTGGCTGTCGGAGGAGACCCCCGACGATGCGCGGCGGCTCGACAAGCGGCGGGTGTGGATGGTCGATCCGATAGACGGCACCAACGCCTTCCTGCGCCACGTGCCGGAATGGACGGTCTCCGCCGCGCTGGTCGAGGACGGCGTCCCGGTGATCGGCATGGTGTTCAATCCGGCACAACGGGAATTCTTCCACGCGTTGCGTGGTCAGGGCGCCTTCCTCAACGGGGGACCCATTCATGTGAGCGGCCAGAGCACGCTCGAGGGCGCGCAAATCATCGCCAGCGGCGGTTTGTTCAAGAAGCGCATCTGGGCCGAGCCATGGCCCGAGGTGAAATCGCGCTGGGTCAATTCCGTCGCCTACCGCATGGCGCTCGTGGCCGCGGCGCGGGCCGACGCTACCGTCTCGCTCTCGGCCAAGAGCGAGTGGGACGTTGCCGCCGCAACGCTCCTCGTCGAGGAGGCGGAAGGCATCGTCACCGATCATCGGGGCGATGCGCTCGTCTTCAATCGCGAGACCCCGCGCTTCTCGGGGCTCGTGGCCAGCACACCCGGCCTACACCCAATCCTGGTCGAGCGAACAAGCCGCATCGACCTCTGACGTCTTTTGCCGGAAAACGCGCGGGTGACGGGCGAGAACGGGGACGGAGCCATGGCGACGAAGACTGGGGGAAAGGCCGGCGGGCGGCAGCTGTTGCACCTCGTTTTTGGCGGCGAGCTCACCACGCTCGACAAGGTCGAGTTCACCGATTTGAAGGCGCTCGATATCGTCGGCATCTATCCGAATTACGCGCAAGCCTATGACGCCTGGAAGGACGCGAGCCAGCGCCATGTCGACGACGCCCATATGCGCTATTTCGTCGTCCATCTGCACCGGCTGCTCGAGCCGGACACGGAAAGCGGCGGCAGTGCGGGCTAGCAGCCCCGGCCGGCGGCGCTTTTTCGCCTTAAGGCCACCGAGCTTCGCATGCTAGAAGGAGGCGGCGCGGTGGCCCCGTCACCAAAAACCGCCAAAAACCGGGGAAGCCTTTGAAAGATCAATTGTTCAGTGACGCGAGCGGCATCACGCGCGGTGCCGACGAGTTGCACTACCATTACGACACGAGCGTCATCCTCCTGCGCATCTGGCGGGAGCATTTGCGGCCGCGCATCGGGCTGTTGCTGCTGGCGAGCCTCGCCATGATCCTGACCGCGGCCACTACCGGGGCCATCCCGTTTCTCATCCAGACGACTGCCGACGACGTGTTCGTCGCCAAGAACCAGCAGATGATCTATTGGGTCACCGCCGGCATCGTCGTGGTGACCATCATCAAGGCGGTGTCGGAATATGTGGCCGACGTGACCATCGCCTATCTCGGCAACCGCTTCATCGCCGATCTCCGCATCCAGATGTTCGCGCGGCTCGCCAGCGCGGACCTGAGCTATATCCAGATGGTGCATTCGGGACGGCTTTTGTCGGGCTTCCTCAACGACGCCAACCTGCTGCGCGCCACCGCGAGCCGCTCGCTCGTTACCCTCGGCGAGAATTATCTGAAGGTCATCATTCTCGTCGGCACGATGTTCTACATGGATGCGCGCTTCGCGCTGCTGATCCTCCTCTTCATGCCCATTGCCTGGGTCATGCTCAGCCGCCAGCGTCGCAAGATGCGCAAATCCACGACCAAGTCGCTGCAGGAGACGGGCGACCTCTCGGCGCTCATCACCCAGACCTTGCGCGGCATGCGCATCGTGCGCGCCTACCGGCAGGAGGACAAGGAAACGGGGCGCGCGGCAAACGCGATCAACCGGGCGCTCGAATTCACCATGCGCGGCACCCGCGCCCGGGCGCTGTCGAGCCCGTCGATCGAACTTCTAACCGGGCTCGGCTTTGCGCTCGCCATCTATTTCGCCGGCACCAAGGGCGTGCGCGGCGATCTCACGCTCGGCCATTTCATGGGTTTCATGACCTCGGCGCTACTGCTCTATGCGCCGCTCAAGAGCGCGGCCACGCTGCAAACCCAGTTGCAAGAAGGGGTGGCGGCGGCGAGCCGGGTGTTCGGCATTGTCGATCTCCAGTCGCGCCTGACCGAAGCGCCGGATGCCAAGCCGTTGGCGCTGAGCCGCGGCGAGATCGCCTTCCAGGATGTGTCCTTCGCCTATGAGCCGGCCAATCCGGTGCTGAAGGGCGTGAGCTTCGCCGTGCCGCCCGGGCGCACCGTGGCGCTGGTCGGGCCCTCGGGCTCGGGCAAGAGCACGATTGTCAATCTCGCGCTCCGCTTTTTCGACCCCGACAGCGGTAAGGTCACCATCGACGGCCAGGACATCGCGCTGTTCACCATCGCCTCGTTGCGCGACGCGATCGGTCTCGTGACGCAAGATCCCGTGCTGTTCGACGATTCGATCCGCGCCAATATCGCCTATGGCACCAAACCGCTCGACGAGGCCGCGGTGGTTGCCGCGGCCAAGGCGGCGGCGGCGCACGATTTCATCATGGGCCTGCCGCGCGGCTACGATACGCGCGTCGGCGAAGCGGGCAATCTACTTTCGGGCGGCGAGCGCCAGCGCATCGCCATCGCCCGGGCGATCTATAAGGACGCGCCCATCCTCCTGCTCGACGAGCCCACGAGCTCGCTCGATTCGGAGGCCGAAGCCAAGGTGCAGAAGGCACTGGAAGAGCTGATGCGCGGGCGCACGGTGATTACCATCGCCCACCGGCTGTCGACGGTGAAGAAGGCCGACATCATCTGCGTGCTCGATCAGGGGCGGATCGTCGAGGTCGGACGTCATGACGAACTCGTCGCCAAAGGCGGCCTCTATGCGCGGCTGCACCGCACCCAGCTTGGCATCAGCGACGCGCCGTCTCCCGCGCCCGATGACGACAGGGCCGGGGCGCTGGCCATGGCCGGCAAATAGCGCCGCTTAACGCGCATGGGGAAGCGACTGTTCTCCGCAAGGCCCGTAGTCGCGCTCGGCAGCGGAATTGCCGCCGCCTATATCCGCCTCGTCTATGCGAGCTCGCGGGTCGTGCGCGATCCCGCCGACACCGACGCGAGGCTGTTCGCGCAGCACCCGCAGATCTTCGCCATGTGGCACGGCCAGTTCCTCATGTTGCCCAAGATCAAGCCCGACCAGCCGGCGGATGTCGCGGCCATGGTTGCCCGTCATGGCGACGCCGAGATCATCGGCGCGGTTCTCAAGCGCTTCCACATGCGTCTGATCCGGGGCGCGGGCGCGGGCAAGCGGCGGCGAAATCGCGGCGGGGCCACGGCGCTGCGCGAGGCGCTTACCGCACTCGGCGACGGGGCCACCGTGGCCATGACCGCCGACGTGCCGCCCGGCCCGGCGCGGCGCGCGGGCGAAGGCATCGCCACGCTCGCCGAGATCTCAGGCCGACCGGTGGTGCCGTGCGCCATGGCCACGAGCCGCTTCATCGCCCTTTCTTCCTGGAGCAAATTCACCATCAACCTGCCGTTCTCGACGCTCGCCATCGTGGTCGGCGATCCGATCCGCGTCACCGGAAATGGCGGACCGGACGGGATCGAGGCCGGACGCGCGGCGATTGAGCGCGGGCTCGCGGAAACCACCGCGCGCGCCTATGCTCTGGCCGGAGCGAGGGATCCCTTGGCACCAGACCCCGACGAACACGCCGACCGGCCGAGCTTCACGCTGGCCGCCTATCGCGCGCTCACGCGTCTCGCCGCGCCGTTCGCGCCGCTGATGCTCGCCTGGCGCACGAGCCGCGGCAAGGAGGAGCGGACACGGCGCCCGGAGCGCTATGGCGTGGCGAGCCTACCCCGGCCGCCAGGCTTCCTTGCTTGGTTCCATGCCGCCAGCGTGGGCGAGGCCAATGCGGTGCTTCCGGTCATCGAGGCCATCGGGCGCGAGCATCCCGATGTGCGCGTGCTGCTCACCACCGGCACGGTCACCTCGGCCAAGCTCGCCCGTGCGCGTCTGCCCGGGACGGCGCTGCATCAATATGTGCCGCTCGATCATCAGGCTTATGTGCAGCGCTTTCTCGAGCATTGGCGGCCCGAGCTCGCGGTGCTCGTGGAATTGGAGATCTGGCCGAACCTCGTGCTGGAGACGAAGGCACGCGGCGTGCCGCTGGTGCTCGTCAACGCGCGTATCTCCCAATCCTCGTTCCACAAATGGCGCAAGCGACCGGGCTTGAGCCGCCCGCTGTTCTCCGCCTTCAGCCTGGTCCTCGCCCAGAATGAGAGCCTCGCCCAGCGCTTCGCCGTGCTCGGGGCCGCCGAGACGCAAGGGATCGGCAACCTCAAGGCCGACGCCCCGCCGCCGCCTGCCGATGCGCGCGGCGAAAAGGGCCTCGCTGCGGCGCTTGCCGGCCGGCGGGTGTGGCTCGCGGCCAGCACGCATGCGGGCGAGGACGACATGGTGGCGGTGGCTCATCTCACCATGCGCAAAGCGTTGCCCGACCTCCTCACCATCATCGTGCCACGCCATCCCGAGCGCGGGCCGTTGATCGCCAAGCTGTTGGCGGGCGCCAATCTGAAGGTCGCGCTCCGTTCGGAGGGTCAATTGCCCGATGCGGCGACCGACATCTATGTCGCCGATACGATCGGCGAGCTTGGCCTGTTCTATCGGCTGGCGCCGGTCGCCTTCATCGGCGGCTCGCTCGTGCCGCGGGGGGGACAAAATCCCGTGGAGGCGATCAAGCTCGGCGCGGCGGTGCTGAGCGGTCCCCATTGGCGGAACTTCGGCGACGCCTATGATGCATTGCTGGCGGCGGGCGGCTGCCGGCAGGTGAATGACGCGGCGAGCCTCGCCGACGCCGCGCTGTTTCTGCTCAGGACGCCGCAAGCGCGCGAGACGATGATGGCCAAAGCGGACGAGGCGCTTGCCGCGCTTGGCGGCGCGCTGCCCCGCACCATCGCCGCGCTCGAGCGCTTCCTGCCGCCAAAGCCCTCGCTCAAACATGCGTCTTGAAGCGCCCTTCTGGTGGTACCGCAAGGAGGGCGCGCTGGCCGCGGCGTTGCGCCCCCTGAGCCATCTCTATGCGCGGGTCACGGCGGCGAAGGCGGCGCGCATCGTGCCCTATCGTTCGTTACTGCCGGTGATCTGCCTCGGCAATTTCACGGCCGGAGGCGGCGGCAAGACGCCGGCGGCCATCGCCGTGGCCGAGATGCTGATAAGTCTCGGGCAGCGCCCCGCCTTCCTGACGCGCGGCTATGGCGGCAAGATTGAAGGCCCGCATTTCGTGCGCGCGGGTGACGGTGCGGAGAAGGTGGGCGATGAGCCTCTACTGCTCGCCCGTACCGCGCCCGTCATGGTGGCGCGCGCCCGCGCGGCGGGGGCGCGGGCCATCGAGGCCGCCGGGGATGACGTCATCGTCATGGATGACGGCTTCCAGAATCCGGGCCTCGTCAAGGATTTGTCGCTGATCGTGGTCGATGCCGGCCTTGGGCTCGGCAATGGGCTCGTGATGCCGGCGGGACCGTTACGCGCGCCGCTGGAGCAGCAGCTCGGCCGCGCCGATGCCCTGATCGTCATGGGCGACGGCGGCAAGGCGAAGGCGCTCGCCGATGCCTTTGGCGCAAGCGGCAAGCCTGTGCTGAGCGCGAGCGTCGCGCCGAACGGCGACCCGCGCTGGCTCGGCGTGTTGCCGGTGATCGGCTTTGCCGGCATCGCGCGGCCGGAGAAATTCTACGACACGCTCAAAAGCCACGGCGCGCGGGTGATCGCGACGCGTTCCTTCCCCGACCATCATTGCTTCACGGAGCGCGAGGCTCGTGCGCTGCTCAAGGAGGCCGAAACGCGGGGCGCCATGCTGGTCACCACCGAGAAGGATTGGGTGCGCCTGCCAGAGGAGCGGGAGAGCGCGCGGGGCGAGCTGCAGTTCCGCGCCCGGCCACTGCCCATCGCCATCCGTTTTGCCGACGAGGTGACGCTCAAACAGCTGCTGACCGCAGCGTTGGCGAATAAGTCCTGACTATTCGGCAGGATTGGGGTGGGTCTCGCGGTAGCGCTTGAGCGAGGCGACGGCGTCGACGTAAGGCTCCTGCAGCTCGACGCTCCAATAACGCAGCTCGTCGAGCGGAATGACGCGGTCGGTGACGGCGCAGCGCACGAACTCGCCGGGCGTGAGCACTTGGATCTCGCCGTCGAGATAGCGGATCTTGGCCTCGCCCTTAAAGCCGAGATTACGTTCGAAACGGTTCATCACAGCATCGACACTCGATTCGCCGACAATGGTTGCCGACAAGATAATAGCGCGGACGCGCCATGGCGAGTCCACTCTATGTTTATGCGCATGATCTTAGCGGAAAACCGGAAGCCACTTTCCCGGATCATGTTAGAGCAGCGAGCCCTGCTTCTCGCTGCCGTTGCGCGCTTTGGTCTTCCGCCCCCTAGCGCGCTCGCGGCGCGCCGTGGGCTCGCGCTCCCCCTCGGCCGTCGCCTGCACATGCGCGTCGGTGAACTCGATATCGAGCGCGGCGCCTGCCTTCACCTCGGCGGCGCGGCGCAGCACGCGGCCGTCTTCGCCGCGGACCAGGGTGAAGCCTCGCGCGAGCACGTTATGATAGTCGAGCGAGGCAAGCAGTTTCCCTTGCGTTGCGAGCCGGCTCCGGGCGAGCGCGACGCTCGCGGCAATAGCGCGGGCGCCCGAGCGATCAAGGCGGATAAGTCGCACGCGGCGATCGCGCGTCGCGCCGACGACGAGATGGGGCCTGAGCCGCGTGGCGTCATGCACCAAGCGGGCACGATGCTCGCGCGCATTGGCGAACAGCGCGCGCCCGAGCCTCGCGCCGGCGCCGTCGAGCCGCTGGCGAGGCAGCGCCAGGACCGCGGCGGCGCGCGGCAGGCCGCGGCTTGCCGCCAACATGCGGTTCCGTTGCCCTTCGAGCAAGCGCCGCAGCGAGCTCGCCACGCGCAAGCCATGGCTGCGTACCGCGAGGGTGAGCTCGGTGCGCACCGGCACGGCGCGCTCGGCGGCCGCGGTGGGCGTCGGCGCGCGGAAATCGGCGACGAGGTCGATGATGGTCCAGTCGGTCTCGTGTCCGATGGCCGAGATGAGCGGGATGGCGCTGGCGGCCACGGCGCGGGCGACGAGCTCGTCGTTGAAGCCCCAGAGATCTTCCAGGCTGCCGCCGCCGCGGGCCACGATGAGGAGATCGGGGCGCGGCACCGGGCCCTGCACAATCAGTGTGTTGAAGCCGCTGATGGCCATGGCGACCTCGACGGCGCAGGTCTCGCCCTGCACCCGCACCGGCCACACCATCACATGGGAGGGGAAGCGGTCGGCGAGCCGATGCAGGATGTCGCGAATCACGGCGCCGGTAGGGGAGGTGACGACGCCGACGATGCGCGGCAGGAAGGGCAGCGGCCGCTTGCGCTCCGGGGCGAACAGCCCTTCGGCGGCGAGCTTCTTCTTGCGCGCCTCGAGCAGCGCCATGAGCGCGCCCGCGCCCGCGGGCTCGAGCGTATCGATGACGATCTGATATTTCGACTTGTCGGGATAGGTGGTGATGCGGCCCTGCACCACCACTTCCAGCCCCGCCTCGGGCTTGAATTTGAGGCGGGCATAGGTGCTGCGCCAGATCACCGCCTCGACGCAGGCCTTGTCGTCCTTGAGGGTGAAATAGCAATGGCCCGAGGCATGGGGGCCTTTGAAGCCCGAGATCTCACCGCGCAGGCGCACGAGGCCGAAGGCGCCCTCCACCGTCTGCTTGATGGCGAAGGCGAGCTCGGACACCGTATATTCCACGAGATTCGTGGGCAGGTCGCAGTCGGCCATGGGTCGCGTTCTTGTTTCCGGTTAGGGGCGTGCTAATCACGCCTCGGGTACGCCCGACTGATAGCAAGGCGGGCGGGCAACGGAAAGCGGAGCTTCGCCCTGTTGAACGTGTTGCTATTGGGTTCCGGCGGCCGCGAGCACGCGCTCGCCTGGAAACTCGCGCAAAGCCCCCTGCTCGATCGGATTTACTGCGCGCCGGGCAATGCCGGTATTGCCGCTGTCGCCGAATGTGTGCCGCTATCCCTCGACGACCATGGGACAATCGCGCGGTTCTGCAAGGAGCGCGGCATCGATCTCGTGGTGGTGGGCCCCGAGGCGCCGCTCGTCGCCGGCATCGCCGATGATTTGGCGCGCGAGGGCATTCGTGTGTTCGGCCCATCGCAGACAGCCGCGCGGATCGAAGGCTCCAAAGGCTTCACCAAGGATCTCTGCGCGGCCCATAACATCCCCACCGCTTCTTACGCCCGCTTCAAAGATGCCGAATCCGCGTTGGCCTATGCGACGGCGCAGCCGCTTCCCATGGTGGTCAAGGCGGACGGCCTTGCCGCCGGCAAGGGCGTGACCATCGCCGAAACGCTTCCGGCAGCGCTGGCCGCGATCTTTGCCTGCTTTGCCGGCGAGCACGGCGCGGCGGGGGCGGAGGTGGTGATCGAGGAATATCTCGACGGCGAAGAAGCGAGCTTCTTTGCCCTGGTGGACGGGGAGAGGGCGCTGCCCCTCGCCACGGCGCAGGACCACAAGCGCGCCCTCGACGGCGACCAGGGCCCCAATACCGGCGGCATGGGCGCATACTCGCCGGCGCCGATCATGGCGGCCGCGATGTGCCGCCGCGTCATGGACGAGATCGTGCGGCCCACCGTGCGGGCTCTTGCCGCGGCCGGCACGCCGTTCAAGGGCGTGCTCTATGCCGGGCTCATGATCAAGGACGGGGCGCCCAAGCTCATCGAATATAATGTGCGCTTCGGCGATCCCGAATGTCAGGTGCTGATGCTGCGGCTCAAATCGGATTTGCTGCCGGCGCTGATGGCGACGGCCGACGGCAGATTGGGCGACCTGACGCTCGACTGGAGCGACGATGTGGCGCTGTGCGTGGTCATGGCGGCCAAGGGCTATCCGGGCCCTTACGCGAAAGGCTCCGAGATCAAAGGCCTCGATGCCGCCGGCGCCGATCCGCAGGTGGAGATCTTCCATGCCGGGACGCGGGCCGAGGGCGGCCGCATCCTCGCCGATGGCGGCCGCGTGCTCGGGGTTACCTCTCGGGGTAGCAGCATCGAGGCGGCGCGTGCGGGTGCTTATGTGGCGCTGGACAAGATCGACTGGCCGGAGGGCTTTTACCGCCGCGACATCGGCTGGCGGGCACTGGCAGGCGACAAGGCTGTCTCGCGCTAGACATCGGGCGCCGGCGGGTAGAACTTACCCAAAAATGTCGTGCGGTTGATAATTCCTGCGCAAATCTTTTTAAGTCTATGACCTGAATATTGGTTGTGATTTACTGATGTTGTCAATCCTTCCGTAGTCGATGGGGGGTATAAGGCGATGGTACCCCATGGAGACTGCGATGAGACCTTTGCTCCTTGCCCTGTGCCTGCTCCTCGTCTCGGCGCCCGCGGCCTTTGCCAGTGAGAGTGCGGGAGAGCAATGGGAACGCGCCCTCCTCAATGGGAAGCACGGCAGCCTTCCCGGCCCCCGGCCTGGGCAAAAATGCTTGTGGTCCAAGCCATTAGGCGCTTGCTTGTGGTACACCCCGGGCAAATGGGATCTGCGCAACTATCGCTTCCCGCCGCTCGGCGTCGCCAGGCAGTAGAGCCTGCCCGGAGGGCTTCGGCCTCCCCGACACTCGGTTCGCGCACGCTTCAACGAGGCCGACCCGCGAGGGCGTGGACCCGCGCCTTCCCAGTGCATAATTGAGCGGTCTCGGCGTCGTTGGGCGCCATGACTTCGCTTGACCGGGGAGCCCTCCGTTGGACGTGCTGTCGGACGTGCTGACGGCCATCCGCATGGATGGCGCCGTCTACATCAACGCCGAATTCACGGCGCCCTGGTGCGCCGAGGCGCAGCACGGATTGCATCGTGCCGCCGGCCAATTGCCGCGCACCGACCACGTCATCTTCTTCCATCTCTTGACCGAGGGACGTTGCTCGGTCCGGCTTGCCGATGGGATCGAGACGGTGAGCGCGGTGGCCGGCGACCTCCTGCTTTTTCCGCACGATCACATCCATGTCCTCGGCTCCGATCTCGCCCTCCCGCCCGCAGAGGTGAAGGAGATCATCGACGTGTCCGATCTGACCCAGGGTCTGATCGAGATGCGCTCCGGCGGCGGCGGCGAGGCGACCCGTTTCGTGTGCGGCTATCTCGCCTGCGATCAGCGCATCTTCCGTCCGCTGCTCGATGCCTTGCCGCAAATGCTGCGCATTCCCCTCGGCGACGTCACCGTAAGCGGCTGGATCGCCGATCTGCTGCGCCTCGGCGTTCAGGAATCGCGGGCGCAACGGCCGGGCGCCCGCTCGCTGCTGGCGAAATTGTCCGAGCTTACCTTCGTCGAAGCCTTGCGGCGCTACATTCAATCGCAGCCCGCCGATCAGAAGGGCTGGCTGGCCGGACTGCGCGATCCCTATGTCGGCCGCGCGCTGGCCTTACTGCACGGCAAGCCTCGGCACCGATGGACGGTCGAGGAGCTGGCGCGGGAGGTGGCGCTATCGCGCTCGGCGTTCGCCGAACGCTTCGTCGACATGATCGGTGAGCCGCCGATGCAATATCTCACGCGCTGGCGGCTGGCTTTGGCGGCTCGGGCGTTGCGGACGAGCTTCGATGGGATTGCGCGCATTGCCGAGCGCAGCGGCTATGAGTCGGAGGCGGCGTTCACGCGCGCGTTCAAGCGCGAATTCGGCGTGCCGCCGTCGGCTTGGCGGCGCAACGGCGGCGAGGTGACAGGGGGGCGGGCTTGACGAATTTCGCCCCGCCCGCTCCACGCTAGACAGCACCTCCCAGGGGTCAAGCCGCAGCGCGGCCTGACTGGAGCGCGCGCACGTCATTGGTGGTGAGCGGCTTGCCGCCCATGGCCCAATGGCCGCTCTTCACTTCCTCGATCACAACCCAGGTGACCGAACGCATGGTTTCGCCCTCGATGGCGACCATGGCGTCGGTGAGCTTGGCGGCGATCTGCTTCTTTTTCGCCTCGTCGAAAACGCCCTCGATCAGCTTCACGTTGATAAGCGGCATAATGATTTCCTTTGTTGTTGATGTTCGCGGGCGCGAGCCCGAAGGATCGGCGTTATCGGCCACGCGTGAGGCAAGGTGAATGACCGGAACGCCGCAATTCTTGCTCGAAACGCCAGGGTGTCCGGAAATGCGAGAATCGGGCTTGGGGTCAGGGGCCGGCTTCAGGCCTGACATCGAAGCGATGGCGGCGCAATCTACCGCCGTCCTCCCTCAGGGTCAGCTCCAGCGTCACGAGTTTCGGATCGCCGCTCTCGGGCAGGAACAGCCACGCCGCCGCATGGGCCTCGGAGCGCAGCGAAACGACGCCGTGCGGGTGCTCGCGCGGCCCCACGATGAGGTCGAGGGGAATCGTCGTCGTCGCCTTGTCGATGGTCGGATCCGACCAGACCTGGAAGTCGCCCTGTTTGGTGTTGACGGCAACGATCGGCGCGAGCAGCCGGGCGGCGGTTGGCCGCACGCGGCGGAGCGATACACCGAGCAAGGCGTAAGGGGCCCGATTGGTGACATTCACGCCGACCTGGTACCAACCGGTCTTGAGCTTCTTGATGCTCGCTTTGATAATCGGCTTTGCGCCGGATCCGCGGGCCTGCAAGGCAAGGCGCAGGGCCCAGGCGGCGATCACGACCAGGAGCAGCGCCACGATCCCGAGTTCAACGGCAAAGGATGGCGCAGTCATTGGTCAGGGCGCGTGATCGACATCGACGCCTTTTATGCCATCTTTGTGCGGGATGATTGCGCCAGTGGCCGGCCGCGCTTAGTTTCATCCCCAGATTTCGAATCGGAGACCCCCCATGGCGCCTCTCTCATTTTGCTCCAAAAAGACCGCATCGGTGCTTGCCGGGACGGCGGTAATCGCCCTCGGTCTTGGGCTCGTGGGCCTAGCGCCGGTGAACGCCGCACCGATGGTGGCATCCGCGCCCAAGGCCCAGGCCTCCGTCGTGGAGTTGGTGCGTTATTATGGGCGCCGCCATTATCCGCCGGTCCTTCCCTATTATTACAATCCGGGCCCGCGGGGCGGCTGGAGCTCCTATTTCGGCTTCGTGCCCTATGCGCGCGGCAATTACGAGATCCAGGCGCTGCAACGGCAGTTTCCCGAAGCGAATTATCCGCCGAGCATGCGCTACTGGAATCCGAAGGAGTTTCCGCCCGTACGCGACTAGCGCCGCGCGGCGAAGAAGGATTTGAGCAGCGCGGCGGCACGCGTCTCGCCGATGCCGCCATAAACTTCCGGGGCGTGGTGGCAGGTCTTCTGCTGAAAGAAGCGCGGGCCATGCTCGACGGCGCCGCCCTTGGGATCGGCCGCGCCGAAATAGAGTCGGCGCAGCCGGGCGAAAGAGATGGCGGCGGCGCACATGGCGCAGGGCTCCAACGTCACATAGAGATCGCAATCGACGAGCCGCTCGCTGCCGAGGCGCGCTGAAGCCGCGCGGATGGCGAGCAGCTCCGCATGGGCGGTGGGGTCGCGCAGCGTGAGTGTGCGGTTGCCAGCGGCGGCCAGCACCTCGCCGTCAGGGCTCACTACCACGGCGCCGATCGGCACCTCGCCCAGCTCGTGCGCGGCCTCGGCCTCGGCGAGCGCCAAATCCATGGGGCTCGCCTCCTTGCGCGGCGCGGTCACATCTGCAAGCTTCTCGCTCGTCATGGCGGGCAAACTGGGCGCAAAGGATGGGGCCGGTCAAGGGACGCGAAAGCCCTCGGGCGGCGCGCCACGAAAGCCTCAGTCCGCGCCCGCCGCGCCGATGCGCATCGCCAAGGCCATCGCCCATGCCGGGCTCTGCTCGCGGCGCGACGCGGAAGCGTGGATCGCGCAAGGCCGCGTCAAGGTAAACGGCACGGTGCTCGTCAGT
Source organism: uncultured Alphaproteobacteria bacterium (assembly GCA_963820115.1). Classification (GTDB taxonomy): domain Bacteria; phylum Pseudomonadota; class Alphaproteobacteria; order Rhizobiales; family Methyloligellaceae; genus Methyloceanibacter. The sequence continues at coordinate 738,902 of CAWFYP010000002.1, read as the reverse complement.
CCGGCGCATGTGGTCAGCGCGGGCGACAAGATTAGTGTCGACGGCAAGCCGCTACCGCAGATCGAGGGTCCGCGGCTGTGGCGCTATTACAAGCCGAAAGGCCTCGTCACCAGCCACAAGGACCCGCAAGGGCGGTCGACCGTGTTCGCGGCACTGCCGCCCGGGCTGCCGCGGGTGGTCTCGGTGGGCCGGCTCGATCTCAACACCGAGGGGCTGTTGTTGCTCACCAATGACGGCGCGCTCGCGCGGCATTTGGAACTGCCGAGCACAGGCTGGCTGCGGCGTTACCGGGTGCGCGCCCATGGCAGGGTCAGCCAAGAGCAGCTCGATGCTTTGCGCGACGGCGTGACCATCGACGGCGTCCATTACGGACCGGTGGAGGCGCGGCTCGACCGCGCGCAAGGCAGCAATGTGTGGCTGATGCTCGGCTTGCGCGAAGGCAAGAACCGCGAGGTGAAGCGCATCGCCGAGCATCTGGAACTCGCCGTCAACCGGCTGATCCGCATCTCGTTCGGACCGTTTGCCCTCGGCGATATGGCACCCGGCGCGGTCGCCGAGGTGAAGGGCCGCGTGCTCGCCGATCAACTCGGGGCCAAGCTCACCGAGGCGCTGGGATGGTGCAGCGAAAATCAAAAACGACGCGCGGCGCGCCGATGAGCGTCGATCTCCTCATCATTGGCGCCGTCAGCGCATGCGCATCGTAGCGGGCCAATTCAAAGGCGCGCGCATCGAGGCGCCCAAGGGGCTCGCCACCCGGCCGACCAGCGACAAAGTGCGCCAGGCGCTGTTCAACGTGCTTACGCATGGCGCGCCAGGCGTCGACTTCGAGGGCATGCGCGTGCTCGACCTGTTCGCGGGCTCGGGCGCGCTCGGGCTCGAGGCGCTGTCACGAGGCGCGCGCTTTTGCCTGTTCATCGAGGAGGCGGTTGCGGCGCGGGCGGCCATTCGCCGCAATGTGGAGACGCTGCAGCTCACCGGCGCCAGCAAGATCTGGCGCCGCGACGCGACCAAGCTCGGGCCGGCCGGCAGCATGGTCCCCTTTGATGTCGTATTCTGCGATCCGCCTTACGGCCAGGGGCTTGGAACGGGAGCGCTCGCCGCCGCAGTCGAAGGAGGGTGGCTCGCCCCGGGCGCGGTCACGGTGCTGGAAGAGCGTGCAAGCGAGGCGGTGGTGCTCCCCCGCCCGCTCGAGACCCTCGACGTGCGGGCCTATGGCGACACCCAGATCGTCATCGCCAGGGCCGCGGCATAGAGGGTTTACGCTATTTGGAACAGGCCGTTAGGCGCTCCCCCCGAGCTGTGCTCTAATATCCTCCGGGAGGCGCTTATGACGATCCGGAACGGCGTGTTTGCGGTCTTGGCGCTCCTTCTCGCCGCGGCGCCGGCGGGTCCCGCGCCCGCGTTCACCTTGGGCGGCTGGGAGGGCGGGCCCGACAACGACGAGACCGGCGCCTTCAGCGATTGCACCATGACCGCGTCCTATGCGAGCGGCATCACCCTTGGCTTGATCATCAGCCGGAGCTTTGATTGGGGCCTCGTGCTCGCCGACGACACATGGCGCCTGCCGGTCGGCAGCGCCGAGGATGTGACGCTCAACATCGACAAGCAGGCGCCGATTAAAGCTTTGGCCAAGGTGGTGGACGCGCATGGCATCCTTATCCCGCTGGACGATTCCGGGCCCGTGATCGACGCCATCCGCCATGGCAAGCTGCTCATGGTGATGACGCCAGCCGGAAAGCTCAGCTTCCGCTTGGGCGGCGTGAGCGACGCCATCACGCAACTCGCCGCTTGCGTCAGCGACAGCCTCGAGGCGGAGCAGACCAAGGAGGGCAACTCCGCCTTCTCAGCGCTGGAGTCGAAGGCTCAGGGCGCGGGCGGAACGCATAAACTGTTCACGACCAGCCAAGCGGCGAGCTTCGCCACGACCCTGCTCGCCTCGGCCGGCGTCACCGACTACACGCTGGTCGACCCGGCCGCGAATCCGATGCCCAATTTCGACGTGGTGTGGAGCTACGGCAACGGCATCATCGGCGCGCTGGCCGCCTATAAGGACATGGGCTCGGTCGATCTCGACGAGGAGGCGACGGTGGTGATGGCGGACGACGCCAAGGGCTGCAAGGGCGACTTTGCCTCGGGCAAAAAGGACAACGAGATCATCGACGGCGTGACGGTGCGCCGCCTATACACCGCGTGCCGCGCGCCCGACCAGTCGGTCGAGATCCACTACACCCTGCTCAAAACCCCGCGCGGGCATCTGATCCAAATCGCGCATATGACGCTCGGCGACGCCACGGGCGACGTGGCAAGCGCCGACGCCGCCTTCCTGGGCGACAAGGCGATGCAGAATTTCAAATAATCAGCGGCGCTGGAACAGCTTCTCGATATCGGCGAGCTTGAGCTCGACGTAAGTGGGACGCCCGTGGTTGCACTGGCCGGAGAAGGGCGTCTCTTCCATTTCGCGCAGAAGCGCGTTCATCTCCTCGGGATTGAGGCGGCGGCCCGCGCGCACACTGCCATGGCAGGCCATGGTGGCGAGCACATGGTCGAGCCTCTCCGTGAACATGAGGCTGCCCTCGCCCTCGCCAAGCTCATCGGCAAGGTCGCGCAGGAGGCCCTTGATGTCGCCGTGGCCGAGCAGCGAGGGCACCTCGCGTACCACCACGGCCGAGGCGCCAAACGGCTCGAGCACGAGACCGAGACGTCCGAGCTCGCCCGCCGCCCCGGCCAAGCGCAAGGCGGCCTGTTCTTCAAGCTCGACCACTTCGGGAATCAGCAGAAGCTGGCGGGCGATGCCGCCATTGGCGATGGCCCGCTTCAGCCGCTCATAGACGAGGCGCTCATGGGCCGCATGCTGGTCGACGATGACGAGGGCCGTTTCGGTGGCGGCAATGATGAAGGTGTCGTTGAGCTGGGCCCGCGCGGCGCCCAAGGGGTAAGTCAACCCGCTGTCTTCGGGGCAAGTCGTCCCCCGCGTATCGCCGCTCGGCGCGGCCAGCGGCCCTAACGGCGCCTGACCAGGTTCGGCGAAGCCCGTGGCGGCATGGGTCCAGCCGGGCGCGGGCGATGTCCCCTGCCCCGGCCGCGCCATGCGCTGCAGCGCCATGTACGACAGCGACGCCGTGGCGCGATGGCCCGCCTGCCCGAGCGCCTCGTGCAACGCGGTGACGACCAGCGCGCGCACCGCCTGCGGATCGCGGAAGCGGAGCTCGGTCTTGGCGGGATGCACGTTCACATCCACCTCCTCGGGCGGCACGGTCAGGAACAGTACCAACATGGGCTGGCGGCCATTCGGCACGAGATCGCCATAAGCGGCGCGCACGGCGGAGGCGAGCAGCCGGTCGCGCACAGGACGGCCATTGACGATGAGATATTGCTGGAGTGCGTTCGGGCGATGCAGCGTGGGCAGGCCGGCGAAGCCTTCCACGCGAAGCGGCCCGCGGGCAGCGCGCACGGGAAGCGCGTCGCGCACGAAGTCTTCGCCGAGGACGCGCCCAAAGCGGGAGAGCGCGTCGTCGATGAGGCCGCTCGCGCAAGCCGGAAGCTTCAACCCGGCGCGCTCGCCGGTGGTGAGACTGAAGGCGATGCGAGGCTGGGCGAGCCCTAAGCGCTTTACCGTCTCGGCGATGGCCGCGGTCTCGGCGCGCTCGGACTTCATGAATTTGAGTCGCGCCGGCGTGGCATAAAACAGATCGCGCACCTCGACGCTCGTGCCCGCACCGCCGGCGGCGGGCCTGAGCGGGCCTTTGCGGCCGCCAGTGACGCTGATGGCGTAAGCGGCAGCGGAGCCGCGCAAGGCGCTGGTGATGGTGAGCTTGGCCACGGCACCGATGGAGGGCAGCGCCTCGCCGCGAAAGCCGAGGGTGGCGATGTGGGTGAGATCGTCGTCGCCGAGCTTGGAGGTGGCGTGGCGCTCCACGGCCAAAGCGAGGTCGTCCGGCGCCATGCCCGCGCCGTCGTCGGTGACGCGGATGGATTGGAGCCCGCCACCCGTCGCCACCACGTCGATGCGGCTGGCGCCGCCGGCGTCGATCGCGTTCTCGATCAGCTCCTTGACGACGCTCGCGGGACGCTCGACGACCTCACCCGCGGCGATGCGGTTCACCAGCGTCGGCGGCAGCCGGCGTATGGCCATCGGGTCCCTCCTCGCCCGCGCCGGCCAGATACCGGCGGGTGAGCACCTTGCCCGACTCTACCGCAGGTTGATCGAACGGGTCGACGCCCAACAGGGCCCCTGCGAGAATCGTCTCGAGCATAAAGTGCATCATCAGAGCACCGAGGGCCGGCTCGTCAAGCCGGCCGAGGTCGATGAGGCGCACGGGCCGGTTTGCCCCGATTAAGGCTTCGGGAATCGCCTCCTGCTGGGCGGCCACGAGATCGCCGGCGGTCCGGTCGGCAAGATAGGCGGCGTCGGCGACGCCGGCGAGATCGGGCGGCACGCGCGGACCTTCGCCGGCGCAAGCGGTGCGAATGACGGTGATGAGGTGCTGCGGCGCGCCGTCGAGATAGAGCTGGAGCTGGCTATGCTGGTCGACGGGGCCGAGGGCGGCAACGGGCGTCGTCCCCTCACCCTTCTTGCCGAGGCTCTCGCCCCAGAGCTGCACATACCAGGCGGCGAAGCGGGCGAGCCGGTCGCTATAGGGGAGCATCACGCTCGCTCGCACGCCCTTCTCCTTGGCCAGGCCGACGGCGACCGCCGCGCCAAGGGCCGGAGCGAAGTCCGCCGGCTGCTTGGCCGCAAGCAAATTCGCGATCACGCTCTGTGCCCCTTCGCGCAAGGCTTCGACGTCGAGACCGCGGGCAAGCGCGGGCAAGAGTCCGACATTGGTAAGCCCGGCATAGCGGCCGCCGACGCCCGGATCGTGCGGAAGCATGGGGATGGCGAAGGCGTCGCAAAGCGCGCGCAAGCCGTTGGTCGTGCCCGGAGCGCTCTCCTCGGTGAGGCCGAGAAACAGCTCAGGGATGCGCGCTTCAAGGCCAGCAGCACGCACCGCGTCGAGCGCGGCGATCATCTGCACCAGGGTCTCGGGCGTGTTGCCGGATTTGGAGATGACGACGAAGCGGGTGGACGCCAAATCGAGCGAAGCAAGCGCCAAGCCAAGCGTGCGGGCGTCGAGATTGTCGTAGAAGCGCAGCCGTGGGCGTTTCCCCTCGCCAGTGCCGTTGTCGCCGGGGATGCCCCAGCCGCCCAGTTGCGCGAGAGTCTGACCGCCGAGGCTCGAACCGCCGGTGCCGAAAAAGACCAGCGTCGCGGCGCCCTCAGAGAGCCGGTCAAGCGCCGCTCGCGCCGGGGCGATATCGTTGCGCCGCTCCGGCACGCGCAACAGCTGCAGCGTGCCTTGAGCATAGGCGTCGCGGAGCGCGGCCAGCGCCGGGGCGAGGCGCGCGAGATAAGCCTCAAATGCGGCTTGGCTCAGACCGCGCGCGCCGATCGCGGCTTCGAGGCAGCCCGAGACGGATTGCGACAGAGGCATCCCGCTTCACCCTTCCGCTTTTGGGGAACGCGCTCCGACTAACCGGGAGCCTTGACCTTGTGCTCCACCGGCTTGCCGACGATGGTGGTGATCAGGCGGTCGGCCTCGATCAAGCGCTTGGCCACGCGCTTGATATCGTCGAGGCTTACCTTCTCGATCGAGGCGTTGCGCTCGTCGATATAATCGATGCCGAGATCCTCGATCTGGATCCATAGCAATTGATTGGCGATGCCGCTCGACAATTCGAAGCGCAGCGCATAGGCGCCGGTGAGATAGCTCTTGGCGGAGTCGAGCTCCTCGGCGCTCGGGCCTTGCTCGGCCACGCGTCTCAGCTCGCTCTCGATCACATAGAGGGATTGCCCAACCGCCTCGTTCTTGGTGGCGACGTTGCCGACGAAGACGGCGCCGTGCTCGAAAGGATAGAGGTTGGAATAGACGGAATAAGCCAGCCCGCGCTTCTCGCGCACCTCCTCCATCAGCCGCGAGGAGAAGCCACCCCCGCCGATGATGTAATTCAAGACATAGGCGGCCATGAAATCGGAGTCCTTGCGCGACAGACCGCGATGGCCGAATTGCGCCACCGATTGCGGCACGTCCATCTCGATGATCTCGCGGGTGGGCCCGAGCGGCAGGTTGGCCTCCGCGACCGGTGTCAGCGCAGATCTCTCCGGCAGGCCGCCGAACACATGGTCGAGCAGGCGGCCGAGCGTCGCCGCGTCAATGTCGCCAACCACCGAGATCAGGAGCTTGTCGCGACCAAAGACGCGGGCGACATAGTCGTGCAGATCGGCGGGGGTGATCGAGGCGATCGAGGCCCCGGTGCCCTTGATCGGCTGGCCATAAGGATGATCGCGGAAGGCAGCCCGGTCCCAGGCGATCGAAGCCACTGTCGAGGGATCGTTCTCATCGAATTTCAGCCCGGCGAGGACCTGGGCGCGCACGCGCTCGGTGGCGTCGAGATCGAAGCGCGGGGCGATGAGCGCGAGCCGCAACAGGTCGAAGGCATCATCTCGGTTCGGCGTCAGCGTGGTCAGGGTGCCGACCATGACGTCGCGCCCGGCGTCGAAGTCGATGCGCGTGGCTAGCGTCTGCAGCCGCTCCTGGAAGGCCACGGAATCGAGATCGCCAGCGCCCTCGTCCATCATGCTGGAGACGAAATAAGCAAGCCCCTCCTTACCACGAGAGTCTTGCGTCGAGCCGCCGCGGAAGGCGAAGCGCATGGCGATGAGGGGGTTGTCGTGACTCTCGACGAGCCACGCCTCAATGCCGCCGGGGCTCGTGACGCGCTCGATATTCATGGCCTCAGACGGCGTGGCGAGCGTGAGGGCGAGGATCAGCGCAGCCGCGCCGCCAAGCCGTGAGGAATGGCGAGATGCGCGCGGCGTCGCGGATTCCCCCATCACCGCCTCTATGACTTGCCGGGACTTGGCGCATGGGCCTCTGGCTGATCGATGCCGCTCGTATATTCGGGTAAGGGCTCAAGAATGCCGGTGACGGAGTCCTTGTCCACCAGATATTTGCGCGCGACCTTCTTGATGTCCTCGACGGTGACTTTGGCGATCCGGTCGGGCCAGGCCTGCACGTCCGCCACGCTCATGCCGGTGGCGAGCCGCCAGCCATAATGGCGCGCCATGCGCGACTGGCTGTCGGCGGTATAGACGAATTCGGCGAGATAGGCCCCGCGCGCGCGGTTGAGCTCGCCCTGGGTCACGCCGTCCTGGCGCAACTCGGCGACGACTGAGCCGATGGCCTCGTCGAGCTCGGGGGCGGAGACGGCCTCCGAGGCGATGCCGTAGAAGGCAAGCCGCCCGCCGTCGAGGCCGGAATCGGAATACCAGCCGCCGGCGCTGGCCGCCGCTTTGCCCTCGATCACCAGACGCTTATAGATGCGGCTCACCGATCCCGTGGCAGCGATGCGCATCAACAAATCGAGCGCCTCCGCCTCGCCCGGCGCCGCTGAGGCGTAGCTCGGGGCCAGATAATAGCGCTGCACGGTGGTGCGTCCGGCGCGCGCGTCTTGCAGCTTTACCGTGACTCCGGCCTGATGCTCGGGCTCCTCCGGCCGATGGCGGCCGTTCAGCTGCGGATTGGGCGCGATCTTGCCGAAGGTTTCCTCGGTGAGCTTCAGCACGTCCTCGGGCTCAACGTCGCCGGCGATGACGAGGAGGGCATTGTTGGGGGCGTAGAAGCGCTTGTAGAAGCCGAGCGCGTCCTCGCGGTTGAGCGCGCGGATCTCGTGCTCCCAGCCGATGATGGGAATGCCGTAGGGATGGTTCTCATAGAGCGCGGCCATCATCTGCTCTTGCAGGATCGAGCCGGGATCGTTGTCGACGCGCGAGCGGCGCTCCTCGAGGATCACCTTCCGCTCCGTCGTCACGTCCTCCTCGGACAGGCGGAGATGGGCCATGCGGTCGGCCTCCATCTCCATCACCTTGGGCAGACGGTCCTTGGCCACGCGCTGGAAATAGGCGGTGACGTCGTGATTGGTGAAGGCGTTGTCCTCACCGCCGTTGCGCGCCACGATCTTGGAGAATTGGGCGGAAGGGACAAGGTCGGTGCCCTTGAACATCAAATGCTCGAGGAAATGCGCGATGCCGGAGGAACCCGGCGGCTCATCGGCGGCGCCGACACGGTACCAGATCATCTGCGTGACGACGGGAGCGCGGTGATCCGGGATGACGACGAGCTGCAGACCATTCGACAGTTTGAACTCGCTGATGCGCGTCGTGGCTTGGGCGTTGTCGATGGCGACGGCCACGGCCATGGAGGCGAGGCTGAGACACGCAAGGACCAAGCCCCCCCGGCCATCGAGCGCCCCGGCAAGCTGATCGAACATCGTCATCACCATGGAACGTCGCCCGCTCTGTGGGATATGTGACGCCAAAGGCATGCCCCCTCACCCAAAGGATGAGAGTGTTGCACATTTCGGGCCAGGTGACCCGCAATTCAAGCCGGACCGTTTACGTTAGCGCGGAAATTTGGTGGTGGCTGTCGCCTAATTGCCGTTTTGGCCAGACATCTGCTTGTAGCTGTCGGGCGCCGCCGGATGGAACGGATCGTCTTCTTGCTTCGGCGCCTCGACGATCGGCTGATCGAGCGGCTTCGGCGCGCCATTGACGGCAACGGCCTTCTGCTCGCGGGCCTTGTCATCCGCCGTCTTGTCGGAAGGATCGGGCTCCGGTACGGCAGCCGCATCCTCCTCGTCGTCGTCGTCCTTCTTCTTGCGGAACAATTTGTCGAGCAGGGTGGGCTTGCCGGCGTAAGGATTGGTCGGATCCTCCGCGACTTCCTGCTCGCTCTGCTTGGCCTGCGCGGCGGCGAGGACCTTCTTGCGCTGCTCGTCGGTGTCGGCCGGCCAATCCGCACGGGCGGCGTAGGTAGGAGGCTCGCCCGGGGGTGGCAAGGTATTGGTCTCGGGGGGCAGCACGAGCGGCGCGCGCTCGGCCATTTTGGGGTCTTTGGGGGTGCGGTCGCCAGTGAGCCCCGCATAGTCGAATAGCTTGCCCTTGAACTCGACGCCCCCGCAGCCGCCCAAGGCCAAACAGGCCGCGAGCGCGGCGGCGAGGCTCAAGCCAGTTAACAGGCGCGCGATCATAATCTCGGAGTGCCCCACAACTCCTTGGAAATCCGACGATACCGGACTTTTTTTACATCTTAGAAGGGTTTGAGACCTTTTTGTGTCCCCGAAACAAGGACTCATACAGAAGTCCCACCACCCCCGCAACAATGGCCGTGTCGGCGATGTTGAAAACGTACCATTCAAAGCCGAAGGCATGGAAGGAGAAGAAATCGGCCACGGCGCCATAAACGATGCGGTCGATGGCGTTGCCGACAGCGCCGCCGATGATGAAGCCGATGGCGGCGGCGGTCAGGGACGTGGTCACGCGCGCGAGCCAAAGGGCGAGTCCGATGGCGGCGGCGACGGCAAAAACAATCAGCCCCATGCGTCCCACATCGCTGTGCTGCTGTAAAAGCCCGTAGCTGATGCCCTGATTCCACACGAGCACGAGATCGAAGAAGGGCATGAGCGTGACCGTCCCCTTGGCGCCGATGTCATACACATAGAGCATCCAGACCTTGTTCGCCTGGTCGGCGAGGACGGTGAGCGCCGCGATGCCAAGTCCGAGCGGCGACAGCGGCCCCCACAGCAGGTGCTTGAGTTGCTCCATGCGGGATTACTCCGCGGCCGCCTGAGCGTGGCGCATATCGAACTGGCGGACGGCCTCGGCATCGCGCGGGGAGAGCTCGGGGAATTCGGGGTCGGCACCGACCTCCTTCAGGATCTTCCAGGAGCGGGCACATTTCGTCCCTTGGGCGCGCGCGAACAGCACGTCCACGCCCGGCACCTCGTCGAGGCGGAAGGCACTGGTCGGACCCGCACCCTCTAGCAGCGTGGCGCCGCTGGTGATGGCGATCTCGGCGAGATCGAGGCCGGCGAGCGCGGCGCGGAGATCGCCATCCGCGACATAGACCTTGGGCGCGGCTTCGAGGCTCGAGCCGATGCGTCCCTCCTTGCGCTCGATCTCGAGCGCGCCGGTCACCACGCGGCGGACGGCGCGCACCTTGCGCCATTTCTCGACCAGCGCCACGTCACGCCATTCCTGCGGGAACGCCGGGAACTGACGCAGATGCACCGAGCCGCGATCCGAGAAGCGGATGGCCCACGCCTCCTCCATGGTGAAGGCGAGCATGGGCGCAAGCCACGCGGTCAACGCGTCGAACAGACGATCGAGCACGGTCAGCGCGGAGCGGCGCGTGGGGCTGTCGTAAGGGTCGCAATAAAGCGCGTCCTTGCGGATGTCGAAATAGAAGGCCGAGAGGTCGTTGACGCAGAAATTGAGCAGCGCGTGGAAGATGCGTTTGAGGTCGAAGGCGTCGTAGCCCGCGCGCACGAGCTGATCAAGCTCGGCGAGGCGCGCCAGCATATAGCGCTCGAGCTCCGGCATATCGGCATAGGCGACATGCAAGGCGGGCTCGTCATGGGCGAGGTTGCCGAGCAGGAAGCGCAGCGTGTTCCTGAGCTTGCGGTAGGATTCGACATTGGCCTTGATGATCTCCTGGCCGATGCGCAGATCCTCGGCATAGTCGGAGCTCATGGCCCACAGCCGCAATATCTCGGCGCCGGACTGGCGGATGACGTCCTGGGGCGCCACCACATTGCCGAATGATTTCGACATCTTGCGCCCGTCCTCGTCGACGACGAAGCCATGGGTGAGCACGGCGTCGAAGGGCGCGCGGCCGCGCGTGCCGCACGATTTCAGAAGCGAGGATTGGAACCAGCCGCGATGCTGGTCTGAGCCTTCGAGATAGAGGTCGGCCGGCCATTTTAGGTCGGGCCGCTCCTCCAATACGAAGGCGTGGGTCGAGCCTGAATTGAACCAGACATCGAGAATGTCGTCGACCTTGTCCCAGGCGTTGGGGTCCTCGACCAGACTTTTGAGGAAGCGCTGTTTGGCGCCCTGCTCGAACCACGCATCGGCGCCCTCTTTCTCGAAGGCATCGACAATCCTTTCAATGAGTTCGCCCGAGGCGCTGAACTCCCGATTGGGGATGACCTCGCCCGTCTCTTGGTGGCGGAAGACGGTGATGGGCACGCCCCAGGCGCGCTGGCGCGACACCACCCAATCAGGGCGCGTCTCCACCATGCCAAGGATGCGGTTCTCCCCTTGAGCGGGCACGAAACGCGTGGCGCCGATGGCCTTGAGCGCGCGCTGGCGCAGGGTGCTTTCCCCGCCCTCGATCGGCGCATCCATGGCGATGAACCATTGCGGCGTGTTGCGGAAGACGATCGGCTTCTTCGAGCGCCAGGAATGCGGATAGTCGTGACGCAGCTTGCCGCGGGCGATGAGCATGCCTGCGTCTTTCAGCGCCGTGATGACGGCCTCATTGGCGTCGCCGAATTTGCCGTTATCGTCGATGACGCGTTTGCCTTCGAAGCCCGGCGCGTCCTGGGTGAAGAAGCCGTCGGCGTCGACGGTGAAGGGGATCGTCGCGTCGATGCCGCGCTCACGCAACGCGCGCTCATTCTCTGTCCAGATTTCGAAGTCTTCGGTGCCGTGACCCGGCGCGGTGTGCACGAAGCCGGTACCGGTATCCTCGGTCACGTGCTCGCCGGCGAGGAGCGGGACTGAGAAGTCGTAGCCAAGCGCATCAAGCGGATGTTTGCATTCGATTTTAGCGAGCAAATCCGGAGTTACCGGCCTCAGCATTCTTAGTGAGTTGATTTTTGCAGCTTTTTGGAAGTCATCGGCAAGCCGCTGAGCGAGAATAAATTTGTCGCCTGGCTTTGCCCAGTTCCCTGTCGGAGCCGCTTCGACCACATAAGCGGCATAGTGTATTTCTCGGGAGAACGAGATCGCCCGATTGCCCGGAATGGTCCATGGCGTGGTTGTCCAGATTACAACTCTCGCACCCAAGATTTCGACTGGAGCGCTTACGGAAGGCATTGCGCCGTCGGGAGTCACCCAGGCTGCCTTTTCTTTTTGAAGAACTGGAAAGCCCACATAGATCGCGGGGCTGGTGATCTCCTGATATTCGACCTCGGCCTCGGCGAGCGCGGTCTGCTCCACCACCGACCACATCACGGGCTTGGAGCCGCGATAGAGCAGCCCGTTCATGGCGAACTTCATCAGCTCGGCGGCGATGGTCGCCTCGGCGTCGTGGCTCATCGTGGTGTAGGGGTGGTCCCAATCGCCCTCCACGCCCAGGCGCTTGAACTCCTCGCGCTGCACGTTGAGCCAATGCTCGGCATAAGCCCGGCATTCGCGGCGGAAGGCGATCATGGCGGCGGGATCGGAGAAGTCGGGCTTGGTCTTTCCCTTGGCGCGATAATTCTCCTCCTCAACCTTCCATTCGATGGGGAGGCCGTGGCAGTCCCAGCCCGGCACGTAAGCGGCGTCCTTACCCATCATCTGTTGCGAGCGGGTGATGACGTCTTTGAGGATCTTGTTCAGCGCGTGGCCGATATGCAGATGGCCGTTGGCGTAAGGCGGCCCGTCATGGAGGATGAATTTCTCCCGTCCTTTCGCCGCCTCGCGCAGGCGCCGGTAGAGATCTTCTTTGTTCCAGCGCGCGAGCAATTCGGGCTCGCGCTGCGGCAGACCCGCCTTCATGGGAAAGTCGGTCTTGGGCAGGAACAGCGTCACGCTCCAGTCGCGCCCGATTTGCGGCGGCTTGGCCTTTACCGCGGGCCTCGCTGCCGCCGCGACGGGAGCCTTGGGCGGCGCCTTCGGTTTCGCTCGCGAGGTCGCCGCCGCCTTGGCCGTTTTCACCTTCGGCTTGGGCGCGCGCTTGGCGGCGGGTCTTGCCGTCTTCGCGGTGGCTGACTTTGCCGTGGTCTTCGGCTTCGCGGCCGCGTTGCGCGCCGCGGACTTGGCGGCGCGTGGCCGCTTAGCCCGGGATGGCGCCTTCACTGCCGTCTTGGTCTTTTTGCTCTTGGTGGCCATGTCCGGCTTCGTCCCGCATCCGATTCTTGGGTTGGGCGGGTTCTAGCAACCACGCTCCTTACAATCCAGTGCCGGAGGCGAGCGCGCGGCCCAAGGGATAAGCGCGCATGGGGTCGTCCTGCTCGATGCGGGCCAGCAGGCGCCGCGCCTCCTCGCAATCCTGGCGCATCCGCGCGGCGAGCGCCTCGCCATCGGTGAAGGTTTGGTCGGGGCGGAGCTGAGCGATGAACTCGATCTCCACCTCCTCGCCATAGAGGTCGCCGGCGAAGTCGAGGAGGAAAGCTTCGAGCACGGGCACGCCGGCGCCGAAGGTGGGACGCGACCCGACATAGCCCGCGGCCTTGTGGCGGCGGCCGCCGCAATGCACATAGACGGCGTAAATGCCGTGGCCGATGTCCTGACCCGGGGCCAGGGCGAGATTGATGGTGGGGAAGCCGAGCCCCTTGCCGCGGCCCGCGCCCCGCTCGACCTTGCCCTTCACCCGCCACCAATAGCCGAGTTGCTCGGCGGCCTCCCTCACCTCACCTCGGCGGAGATGCTCGCGCACCTTGCTCGAGGAGAAGGTGACGCCCTCCTCCGTCACCGGCGCCACGACTTCCACGCCGAAGCCGAGCTTCGCGCCTGATGCCTTGAGCTCGGCGGGCGAGCCGGTGCGGCCTTTGCCATAGGTAAAGTCGTAGCCGACCACGAGATGGGAGGCGCCGAGGCCGCGCGCGACCACCTTGCTGGCGAAGGCGTCGGCGCCGAGGCCGGCAAGCTCGGGCACGAAGGGAATGACGAAGGCCTGATCGAGGCCGAGCGCGGCCAAGAGCTCGAGCTTCAGGGGAACAGGCGTGAGGCGAAAGAAGGGCTCGTCCGGCGCGAAATATTCGCGCGGATGCGGCTCGAACAGCACGGCGCCGGCGCGCCGGCCGTGTTGGGCGGCCGCTGCCTTCGCCGCCATCAAGACCGCCTGATGGCCGCGATGGACCCCGTCAAAATTGCCGATCGCGAGCACGGCCCCGCGTAAGTGAGCCGGCACGTCCCGCCAGAAGCGGACGACTTCCATCCTTGCGTCCCCTAATCGCCCTTGGGCGGTTCGCAGCCTGTTAGGCGTGCTTCTCGCGGCGGGAAACCATCATCACGGCCTCGCCGTCAAGCACCGGCTTGCCGTTAACGGCGCAACTGCAGGCGAGAACAGCGCGGCCCTTCTCGGGATCGAGGCTGGTAATCTTGGTGGTGGCCACCACTTCGTCGCCGATATAGACCGGCGCGCGAAATTTGAGGCTCTGGGAAAGGTAGATGCAGCCGGGCCCCGGCAGCTTGGTGCCGAGCACGGTGGACAGGAGTGCCGCAGTCAAGAAGCCATGGGCGATGCGCTTCTTGAAGATGGTGCCGGCGGCGAAAGCATCGCTCAAATGCACGGGGTTCACATCGCCGGAGAGCTCGGCAAAGGCACGGATGTCGGCGTCCATGATCGTCTTGGCGTAGCTCGCCTCCATGCCGACAGACAGATCCTCGAAATAATAGCCATGGCCCAAATTGCCGTTCCCGTTTGCGGTCATCGATCACCCCTGCTGTTTTTTTGCGATTGCGAAGATAACGAAGCCTCTATTGCACCGCAATATCGCTTGGCCGCAGAAGCGCCCAAGGCAGGCCCCGGAGAACCCCCTCAATCGAGATAGGCCCGGCTAATTTATGAAGAATAGCCGATGAACCCAGACCCAGAACAGATCGGGCGCCATGAGGTACACGGCGTATAGCGTGACTAAACACATGACCGCCAGTCCGACGATCGCTTCCCGCATCGGCTTATCTCCGCGCACCAAGCTTAGCAGAAGCTAAACGGCCCTTCCCCGACGGCGATGCCGCACTCTCAGCAGTGGGGCTTCAGCGGGGCGCGAGACAGCGAGACGAAGGCGGGGTCAACCGGCCGCTCGCATCAGGCTTAACCCTCCATTCACGCCAAATCCCTAAGCTCGGCCCCGGTTGCGACCCTCTTTCCGTGCCCTGCGGTGAGCCCGGGTTGTGATAGGTCGGGAGCCTTGCCGCCGGAGCACCTCAAGGCGCAGCGAGGGAGTGGAGGAGCGTATGGCGGTCGATCCCAGCATGCCGGTTCTCGTCGTCGACGACTACAAAACGATGATCCGGATCATTCGCAATCTTCTGAAGCAGCTCGGCTTTGCCAATGTCGACGAGGCGGGCGACGGGACCGCCGCCCTCAACATGATGCGGCAGAAGAGCTATGGGCTCGTAATCTCGGATTGGAATATGGAGCCGATGACCGGATATGAGCTGCTGCGCGAGGTGCGCGCCGACGACCGCCTGTCGCGCACGCCGTTCATCATGGTGACGGCCGAATCCAAGACCGAAAACGTGATCGCCGCCAAGAAGGCCGGGGTAAACAACTATATCGTCAAGCCATTCAATGCCGCCACGCTGAAGGCCAAGATCGACGCCGTGTTCGGCAATTGAACCCAATAACAGGACAACACCATGCCACGGCGCGGGGGAGCCACCTCAAGACGCCGGACGCCGCTTGCCCTTTTCGGGACGCGACGCCGGATAAGCCAGTCGATCTCGACCGAGATCGCCATGCTGATGAGCGCGCTGCAAGAGCTGGCCGCCATCCGCAGCACCGCGGAGCAAGCGGCGGGACATATTCTTACGTCCGCCGAAGATCTCATGGTCAGCCCGAGCATCAGTGCGGCCTCCCGGGCGGCTGCTGAAGAGAAGGCGCTCGCGATCATTGCGGCTTGCGGCTTCCACGACCTCGTCGGCCAGCGGGCGGCGAATATCGCCGAGACATTGGACAAGATCATCACTGCGCGGTTGAAATGCGCGGACCAGCCGCGCAAGAGGCCGAAAGCGGAACGGCAGAGGCGGAAGATCGCCCTTCTGATGCATGGCCCGGCGTCGCCCGCAACAAGTCCCGACCAGACGCAGATCGACGCGCTGTTCGCCGAGGCTTAAGCGCCCGCCTTACCAGACGAGCCCGCGCATCGCTGCCAGCGGTGGCTTGCCGCCCTTGAACAGCTCGGCCAGCCTGCGGCCGTCGAGCGGTGCGGCACGATCGGCGGCGCCGTCGACATGCAGCCCGCTCACCACGAATACGGAGTCGACCCCGAAGGATGTGGCGCCGGCAATATCGGTATGGACGCCGTCACCAATGGCGAGCACCTGTCCCGGCGTCACCTCGGTGCCGGCGAGCTTGGCCGCCTCCTCCAGGGCCAGGGCATAGATCGGCGCATAGGGCTTGCCGGCATAGATGACCTCGCCGCCGAAGCCCTCATACACGGCGGCAAGCGCGCCGGCGCAAAAGATCAGGCGATCGCCACGCTCGACCATGTGGTCGGGATTGGCGCAGAGCATGGGCAGCTGCCGCTGCGTGAGCCGTTCCAACAGCGCCGCATAGTTTTCCGGCGTCTCGGTCTCGTCGTCGAACAGGCCGGAGCAAACAATGAGCTCGGCGTCTTCCGCCGGCACGAGCTCAAGATCGAGGCCGGCAAAGATGGGCCGGTCGCGCTCGGGACCGAGATGGAAGACGCAAGCGCCCGGGCGCTTGCCGAGCTCGTAGCGGGTGAGGTCACCGGAGGTGACGGTGGCGTCGTAGGCGCCGGGGGGAACGCCGAGTTCGGTCAGTTGCCGCTGCACGCCGGGGCTCGGCCGCGGCGAATTGGACAGCAGCACCACGAGGCCGCCCTGGCCGCGGAAGGCGCTCGTCGCCTCCACCGCCTCGGCATAGGCGCGCCCGCCGTTATGCATCACGCCCCAAATATCGACCAGCCAGGCGCGGTAGCCTTGTCCGAGCTCTTTGATGGAGGGAATCAACGGCAAGGGAGACAGCGCGAGCGTGGTCATAGCTCCCCGTAGAGGCCGCGGGTCGGAGGGTCAAGACTGGCAGAGGGCCGCAGCGCCGGGGCGCCGTCCGGATCGGGTTGGCGAGGCGACGTCGCGGGGAGGACCGGATGTGGCGGAAATCCGGCCACGGACCCCGCCATCACCTTCTCGTGATCGCCGCGCCATTGCAGCCTGGAGGGTGCACCCCCAAATGCAGCCAGCCGGGAAGATGCCAAGGAGATGAACCAATGTTTCAGAGCGTTCTGAAAGCCTCCGCCGCCGTGGCGATCCTTGCACTGGCGGCGGGATTTGCGCCCGCCAATGCCGCGCCCCTTACGCAAGGTCTCGCGAGCGGCCCCTCGGCAGCCGAGGCCGTGCGCTACAGGCGGTACTATTCCTACTACCCGAACAGCGTCTATGGGCAAGGCGGCTATAGCTGGCGCCATGACGCCGATGCCGGGACCTACGAATATCGCGAGCTGCAGCGGCTGTTCCCCCAGACGAATTGGCCGCCGAGCCTGCGCTATTACGAGCGCTAGAAGCGGGGCCTAAGCCTAGAATTGAACGGTAGAGCCAAGTTGCGGCCGGGGCCTTGCTCCGGCCGTGGCTTTTTGGGGCTTCGCTTAGGCTGCGTCGGCCTCTTCCAGCTCGCGGAACATGTCCTGGCTCATGGGCTTCGGCGCGGCGAAGAGATAGCCCTGGGCAAGCTCGACGCCATAATCCATGAGCTTGGCGACACTGTCCTCGTCCTCGACCTTCTCCGCAATCAGCTCAAGGCCGAACGGCTCGAGCACATTGCGCAGATCGGCGGCGCGGGCGCCCGCCTCTTCCATGCCGCGCAAGAAGGTTGCCGTTTCGATCTTGACGAAGCGGAATTGCCGGTCGCGCAGCGCGGCGAAATCGACATCGAGATCGGCCACGTGGTCGAGCGAGAAGCGGAAGCCGAGGTCGCCCAGCGTATTCAGGCTCTTGAGCTCGTCGGCGCTCAAGCCGCGAATGGCCTGCTGGCTGACCTCGAAGAACAGGCTCTCGCTCAAGGAGCTGTTCTCCTCCATGAACTCGACGAGCTCGGGAAAGAATTCGGGGTCGAGCAGGGACTGCACCGAGATGTTGCAGAAGATGCCCTTGATCTTGGTGTCCGACGGCAGCCGTCGTAGGGCCTGCACGCTCTTGACCAGCATGATGTTGTCGATGAGGGGCATCAGCCCGGCCCGCTCGGCCACGGGAATGAAGGTGGCGGGCAGCATCACCTCGTCGGCGGCGTTGCGCATGCGGGCGAGCGCCTCGTAGCAGCGGCGTTTACGGTCGGGCAAGGTCACGATCGGTTGCAGATAACAGTCGATGCGGCTCTTCTCGATCGACTGGCGCACGGTGTCGAGCAGCCCCTGGTCGGTGCCGGGCTCGACCAGGTCGGTGGGGAACTCGTCCGCCAGGCTGGTGATGAGCATCGGCTCCTCGATGATGAGGATGGTTTCGCTTTCGATCTCGATGGCCTCGTGCTCCAGCGACAGAGGCTCTTCGGCCGGAGCCGGCGACAAGTCGGCTGCCACCGTTTCCACCGCTTCCAACGTAGGCTCGGGGGCTTCGGAAATTTCGCGCGCCTCAGGCGCCTCGGGCTCCTCGGGTGCCTCGGCCGACGAAGCGGCGATGAGCTCACGCGAAAGCTGCTTGATCAAGCCTTCGAGTTGCCGAAGCTCGAAGCTGATCTTATCGCGCTGACCGCGCGCCTCGCTCTGCAGATCGGTGCGGAGATCCTCGATGCGGCCATGCAGCTCCTCGAAATCGCTGGCGAGCTGCTCGACGCGGTCGGCGCCCCCGGTCCCGCCGCCGCCGCCATCGGGGCTGCCGATCGCGCGGTCGAGCCGTTCCACCCGGTCATTGAGCAGATCGAGCCGCGCGACATCGTCCTCGACCTGATCGATGCGCTGCAGATCGGAATCGAGCATCTGCAGCGCTTCCTCAAGCTCGTCGAGACGGCCAGCGACAGGGACGGAGCGAGCGCTGCGCGTCACCACGAAGTGGCAGGCGGCCATGATGGCGTAAAGAGCGGCGCCGGCGATCATCCCCGGGATCACGTCGATGCCCGAATGCCAGATGAGCCCGGCGGCAAAGGCCGTGGCGGTGACGGCCATGGCGATCAGGACGATCACGTCAAGCAGCAGCATCCGTCCAGAATTTCGATCAGAGGCCATCGCAGCGAATCCCGTCCGCCTCGTTCGCGTTTCGGCGCGCAAGATGCGGCGCGCCACCCCTTGAAGCAACCGCAATTTGGCAGCCTAGACGCTCTCTTGCCAACTGCCAAGACCGGCCCCTGTCCGGCGTGATTGGTCGCACCGGCCGCATCCCGAAATGAAACAGCCGATACCTTGCGCATGATGCGCCGCCTGGCCTCGGGGCGCGACGAAGCGCGCGGCGGAGTTCGTCCCCGCTATGCAATAATCCTATGCTAGGCGGGAGCGGCGAGAGTTGCAGCAAGGAAGGATCGTGCGATGACCGGCAAAGCGAAAATATTGGGCTTGGCTCTGGCGCTCGTGGCGGTGCCCCTCGCGATCGCCATCGCGCAGTCGACGCCACAGGACTTGGTCGACGCGTTGAACAGCGTGTTCGGCAAACACGCCGGCATGCGCGCCGCCCACACCAAGGGCATCTGCCTGACCGGTAACTTTGCGCCGGCGCCGGAGGCGGCAAAGCTGTCCAAGGCGCCGCATTTCGCCAAGCCCGTTCCCGTCATCGCCCGGTTCTCCTTGGGCGGGGGGAACCCGCAGGCGCCCGACACGGCGCAAGACAATGTGCGCGGCCTCGCCGTCCGCTTCGATCTCGGCAACGGCGCCAACACCGATCTCGTCACGATCTCGGCGCCGGTATTTTTTGCGAAGACGCCGGACCTATTCGTCGGATTGTTGCAGGCGCTGGGGTCGGGCGACCAAGCGAAGATCAAGGCCTTTTTCGAGGCCCATCCGGGAGCGACGCGGCAGAACGCCTGGCTCACCTCCCATCCCGTGCCGGCAAGCTATGCCGGGGTCGACTATTGGGGCGTGCATGGCTTCACCTTCACCAATGCCGCCGGCGCGACCCAGCTGATCAAATATAAATGGATCCCCGAGGCGGGGGAGCTCGGTCTCACACCGGATGAGCTCAAGGGCAAGTCTCCCGATTTCTACACCGATGAGCTGAAGGAGCGCCTGGCCAAAGGCCCGATCCTGTTCGATCTCGTCGCCATTCTGGGCAAGGACGGCGACCAGACCAGCGATCCGACACAGCGCTGGGAGGGCGAGGACGACCGGCCCACGGCGCCGCTGGGCAAGCTCTCGATCCAGGCAATCGCGCCGGATGCCACGTGCAATGCCTTCAGCTTCCTGCCCGGCAATGTGACGGACGGCGTGGCCGGCCCCGCCGACGACCCCATTTTCGCCGCCCGGTCGCCGGCCTATGCGGTCTCCCTGATCCGCCGGCTCACGCCGCAATAGCCGTTCCGGGAGGGAATCGTTTACGGTTTGGAAGCTGGCCCAGCGTAGTTTCCGCCGAATCCGGCCGTTCGTGCCTTGACAGGCGGCCGGCCTAGCCGCTATCCCCCGGAAGCATATTTTTGGCACTCATCTCACTTGAGTGCCAACAACGGCCACCCCATATCCCGGCAATTGGCACTGGCAGGAGGAAGACAATGAAATTTCGTCCGCTCCACGACCGCGTCGTCGTCAAGCGACTCGAGGAGGAGAACAAGACCAAAGGCGGCATCATCATTCCCGACACGGCGGCGGAGAAGCCGCAGCAAGGCGAAGTGATCGCGGCGGGCCCCGGCGCCCGCGGCGAAGACGGCAAGATCCAGCCCCTCGACGTGAAGAAGGGCGACAAGGTGCTGTTCGGCAAATGGTCCGGCACCGAGGTCAAGATCGACGGTCAGGAGCTCCTCATTATGAAGGAGTCCGACATCATGGGCATTCTCGGCTGACCGGCCGACGCAAGGACACCACACCAATCCAGCAACTCATCCGTGACGAAGCGGCCCCGCCCTTTGGATGAGGATCAGAAATACCAACGGAGAACAGTCTAATGGCAGCGAAAGATGTGAGATTTGCGGCTGACGCCCGCGAGCGGATGCTCCGCGGTGTCGATATCCTGGCCAATGCGGTCAAGGTCACGCTCGGTCCCAAGGGCCGGAACGTCATCTTGGAAAAATCGTTCGGCGCGCCGCGCTCGACCAAGGACGGCGTCACCGTCGCCAAGGAGATCGAGCTCGAGGATAAGTTCGAGAACATGGGCGCCCAGATGCTGCGCGAGGTGGCATCGAAGACCAACGACACCGCCGGCGACGGCACCACGACGGCCACCCTGCTCGCGCAGGCGATCGTACGCGAAGGCTTGAAGTCGGTCGCCGCGGGTATGAACCCGATGGATCTCAAACGCGGCATCGACAAGGCCGTGGTCGAGGTCGTGGCCGACATCAAGAAGCGGGCGAAGAAGGTAAGCGGATCGGCTGAGATCGCCCAGGTCGGCACCATTTCGGCCAATGGCGAGAAGGCGATCGGCGACATGATCGCCAAGGCCATGCAGAAGGTCGGCAATGAGGGCGTGATCACGGTCGAGGAGGCGAAGAGCCTCGAAAGCGAGCTCGAAGTGGTCGAGGGCATGCAGTTCGACCGCGGCTACATCTCCCCCTACTTCATCACCAACGCCGAGAAGATGGTGGCCGAGCTCGAGAACCCCTACATTTTGATTTACGAAAAGAAGCTGTCCGGCCTTCAGGCGCTGCTGCCGCTGCTCGAGCAGGTGGTGCAATCGGGCCGTCCGCTGCTCGTGATCGCCGAGGACGTGGAGGGCGAGGCGCTCGCCACGCTCGTCGTCAACAAGCTGCGCGGCGGGTTGAAGGTCGCCGCCGTCAAGGCGCCCGGCTTCGGCGACCGCCGCAAGGCCATGCTGCAGGACATCGCCGTCCTGACCGGCGGCGAGGTGGTGTCCGAGGACCTCGGCACCAAGCTCGAGAACGTCACCATCCAGATGCTGGGCCGCGCCAAGCGCGTGACCATCACCAAGGATGATACCACGATCGTCGACGGCGCCGGCAAGAAGGACGACATCCAGGCGCGCATCGGCCAAATCAAAGCGCAGATCGAGGACACCACGTCGGACTACGACAAGGAGAAGCTGCAGGAGCGGCTGGCCAAGCTCGCGGGCGGCGTGGCCGTGATCAAGGTCGGCGGCGCTACCGAGGTCGAGGTGAAGGAGAAGAAGGATCGCGTCGACGACGCGCTCAACGCCACTCGCGCCGCGGTCGAGGAAGGCATCGTGCCAGGCGGCGGCGTAGCGCTGCTGTGGGCTTCGCGGTCGATCAAGGTCAAGGGCGACAATGAGGACCAGGATGCGGGCATCAATATCGTCCGCCGGGCCTTGCAGTCACCGGTCCGTCAGATCGCCGAGAATGCGGGCGTCGAGGGCTCGATCGTGGTGGGCAAGATCACCGACCAGAAATCCCCCTCGTTCGGCTACGACGCGCAGACCGGCGAATATGTCGATCTGATCGAGAAGGGCATCATCGACCCGGCCAAGGTCGTGCGCACGGCGCTGCAGGACGCGGCCTCGGTCGCCGGCATGCTCGTCACCACCGAGGCGGGCGTGGCCGAGGCGCCGAAGAAGAAAGACGACCATGGCCATATGCCCCCGGGCGGCATGGGCGGCATGGATATGATGTAAGCCTTCAAGTCAGCCAGGCTCGGAGTTAAGCAGGGGCGGCCATTGGCCGCCCCTTTTTTGTGCGGAAAAGGGCTGATCTCTGCCCCTAGTTACGCAATCGTAATTTTCCCCGCGCAGACGCGGGCCCTATCGTCCATAAGCACGGGTCGAAACGGCCGAAGGTAGCCAGCACATGGCGCATTTTCGCAACTCGGTGAAAGAGTTCAAGCGCATCGCGTTCCCGTACTTTTCGTCCGAGGAACGGTGGGTTGCGCGTGGGCTGCTCGCCGCGGTCATCACGCTGCAGCTGTTCCAGGTCTGGCTCAACGTGCGCTTCAACTCGTGGAGCAACACGTTCTACACCGCGCTGCAGAACAAAGATTGGAACACCTTCCTCTATCAGCTGGGGGTGTTCAGCGTGCTCGCCGCCTTCTTCATCGCCAGCGCCGTATACCAAATCTATCTGCAGCAATGGCTGCAGATCCGGTGGCGCCGCTGGCTTACCGCGCGCTATCTCGGCCGCTGGCTCGATGCCGGTACCCATTACCGCATGCGGCTCAAGGGCGATTCCGCCGACAACCCCGACCAGCGCATCGCCGACGACATCCGCCAATTCATCAACTCGACGCTCGATATCGGCATCTCGCTGCTTGGCTCCATCGTCACCCTCGTCTCCTTCGTGGTGATCTTATGGACGCTGTCGTCGACGACGCCGCTGATCATCGGGTCCTACTCGTTCGACATCCCGGGCTACCTCGTTTGGGCCGCGCTCATCTACGCCGTGCTCGGCACCTGGGTGACCCATCTCGTCGGGCGTCCGCTGATCCGCCTCAATTTCGACCAGCAGCGCTATGAGGCCGATTTCCGCTTCTCGCTCGTGCGCTTGCGCGAGAACGCCGAGGAAGTGACGCTGTTGTCCGGCGAGGGAGCCGAGGAGGACCGGCTGCTCGACCGGTTCGCGCGCGTGGTCGGCAATTGGTACGGCATCATGCAGCGCACCAAGCGGTTGACCTTCTTGACCACGGGCTATTCGCAGATCGCCATCATCTTCCCCTACCTCGTGGTGAGCCCGGTCTATTTCTTCACCTCCATGGCGCTTGGCGGGCTAATGCAGATCGCCCAGGCGTTCGGCCAGGTACAGAACGCGCTGTCCTTCTTCGTCACGGCCTATTCGAACATCGCCGATTGGAAGGCGGTGCTGAACCGGCTGGCGGGCTTCGACGCCTCGATGGATTGGGCGAAGGGGCTCGACGCCACCGCGCCCAAGCTCGAGCAGGTGAGCAACGGCACCGGCGCGCTCGTGGCGGACGAGCTGGCGGTGGGGCTACCCAATGGCGAGGAGATCGTGCGCGTGTCGGGGCTGGCCATCGACCGCGGCGAGCGGGTGCTCGTCACCGGGCCCTCGGGCGCGGGCAAGACGAGCCTATTCCGCGCGCTCGGCGGCGTGTGGCCGTTCGGCACCGGGACCATCAGCATTCCGCAAGGGGCGAGCCTGCTCGTGCTGCCGCAGCGGCCGTATCTGCCGCTCGGCACGTTGCGCGGCGCGCTCGCGTATCCCGGACCGGAGGATTCCTTTCCGCGGGCCGAGATCGAGGAGGTGCTGGCGGCCGTGGGCCTCGGCGCCTTGCGCGACCAACTCGACGAGACCGCCTATTGGGCCGACCGGCTTTCGGGCGGCGAGCAGCAGCGGCTGTCGTTGGCGCGCGCGCTGTTGCAGAAGCCGGATTGGCTGTTCCTCGACGAGGCGACGTCCGCCCTCGACGAGGCGTCGGAAGGCGCGCTCTATCGCCTGTTGCTGGACAGGCTGCCGGATACGGCCATCGTCTCCATCGGCCACCGCGCGAGCCTCGTGCAGTTCCATGCACGCTTCTTCGAGCTCAAGCCCGATGCCACGGGCGGCCACCGGCTCGCCGAAGCTGCGCGGCGCGACGGCAAGACGGCGCGGGACGCGCTAGACCTCAGCCCGGCTTGATTGCCGGCAGGCTAGTCCTTCGGCGCTTTGAGCTTGCAGCCGCTGTCTTCGGTCATGCCGTTGGGCGTGTCCCAATCGTTGGCCGGGACGTCCGCAAAGTCGCCGCCGAACTCCTGCTTCACCATGGTGAAACGGGTGGGCGTGGCGGAGCTTTGATCGGCGAAGTCGATGATCCAGAAATAGTCATAGGTGGCGCCGGGCCAGGTTTTGGGCACGTCGCTCAATTGGTCGAGCTTGAACAGCTGACGCAGCGTCACCGCCGCGCCGGGGAAATCGGCTTCGAGCTTGGCGTTGGCGATGTGCTTGTGCTCCCACACCATCACCACCGTCTTGCCGGCATAGGCGGGGTCGGTCATCACGTCGTGGGCGGCTTCCTGCGTGCGCTGGTTGAGCACATCCACCTTCTCGTCCTCGTCGGCGTCCTTGTCGGGCAGAACCGGATAGAGCGTGATCGGCTCGGGCCAGGTCTGGGCGGCGGGCGCGGCGAGCTCGAGCGTATGCGGCGTGATGGCAAGAATCGCCGCGGGCGCCGCGCCATCGGCGAACAGGGATTTCGCCGCGCCGCGGCCGAGATAAGTCGTGGCCAGCGCGTCGGCGCGGTCCTGGCCGATGTCGCACAGCTTCCACGACGTGGCCTTCTCGCCATGGCGAAGGATAATGAGGCGCGCAGGCGTGGCGGCGGCCGCGCCGATGAGCGCGAGCGAGAGAAGCCCGGTAGCGATGATGCGGATGGTCATGGTCACGACAATATCCAATTCTGTAAGGTTGCCCCACATCCTCGACCAGAGCCTGTCATGCCTACTCCGCGAGCACCAACATCGTCCTGATCGTATCGCGAAGCTTGGCGGCATCAGGCGTCCAGGCCACCTCGCGCGCGGCGAAGAGATGGGCCTGCGAGCGCAGGATCAATCCGTCCTCCAAGACCCGCAAATGATTGGCGCGAAGCGTCGTGCCGGTGGTGGTGATGTCCACGATCAGCTCGGCGGTGCCGGCGGCGGGAGTGCCCTCGGTGGCCCCCACGCTCTCGACAATGCGGTAGCCCGCCACGCCATGAGCGGCGAAGAAGCGCCGCGTCAGCGTCATGTATTTAGTGGCGACGCGCAGCCGCCGGCCGTGCTGCCTCGCGAATTGCGCCGCCACGTCCTCCAAATCCTCCATGCGGGCGACGTCGATCCAGCAATCGGGCACCGCCACGACGACATTGGCGCGGCCGAAGCCGAGCGGGGCCAAGAATTCCACACTGGCATCCACGTCGGGCAAGGTCTCGCGGATGAGGTCCTCGCCGGTGACGCCGAGATGCACGCGGCCGCCTTTGAGCTGATGCACGATCTCGGCCGCCGACAAGAACACGATGTCGACGCCGGGAAGGCCCTCAAGCACGCCGCGATAGCCCCGCTCATGGCCGGTCTTGCGCAAAGCCAACCCGGCGCGAGCGAAGCATTCGGCCGCCTGGTCCTTGAGCCGCCCCTTGGAGGGAACGGCGATGCTGAGACGAGCCTCGGCCATCAGCGCGTTCCTCCGGCGGCGGCGAGCAGACGCTCGGTGTGGATGGCGGAGCCGATGGCCGGCACCGGGCGCGGCGCGCCGAGCCGCGTGAGTAGGCCGTCATAGCGGCCGCCGCCCGCGACTTGAACCGCATCGCGCCCCGCGCGGGCCTCGATCTGGAACACGAGGCCGGAATAATATTCGAGGTTGCGGCCGAACTCGGCGACGAAGATGGCGCGGCTCAGATCGATGCCGTTGGCGGCGAGGTTCTCGAAGCGGCGGCGATGCAATTCGAGCGCCGGTCCGAGGTTGAGCCCCGCACCTTGCGCTATCATGGCGATGCGGTCGCCGGCCTCTTCCGGCGGTGCCTCGACGGCGAGATAATAGTCGATGATGGTCGCTACCTCCTTGGGCAACGGAGCGGCGCGCAGATCCGCGCCTTGATCGGCGAGGCGCGCGGCAATCTCGGCAAGGGTGCGGTTGCCGGCCAGGGGCAGATCGTTGCGCTCGAGATAGGACGCGACCAGCTCCTCGGCGTGCTCGGGCTCCACGCCATCGAGGCTCGCGGCGAGCGCGGCGATTGGACCGTCGCCCTCGGGGCGCTCGCCCTTGGCGAGGCGGGAGAGGAGCGCGTGGAAGGCAGGCGGACGCCAGAAATAATGGCGGAGCTTGAGCCGCCAGCGCTCGGGCAGGGCAAGCGCATCGAGCAGCGCGTAGAACAGCGCGATGTCGCCGAATTTGAGCCGGAAGTCCTTCAGCCGCGCGCCGCGCACGGCATCGACCGCCAGCAGGACGATCTCAAGGTCGGCCGCCTCGCGATCGACCGCGCCGAAACATTCGATGCCCGCCTGGCGGAATTCGCGCGGGTGCACGCCCGAGCCGCCGCCGGGCTGGAAGCGAAAGGCGGGCCCGTTGTAGCAATAGCGGGCCTCGACATGGGCCAGGGGGTGACGCTCCAAATAAAGCCGCGACACCGGCACGGTCAGGTCGGGACGGAGGCACAGCTCTTCGCCGGCGAGGTCGGTGAAGACATAGGTGCGGTTCCTCACCTGCTCGCCGATCTCGTCGAGAAAAATCTCGGCGGGCTGCAGAATGGAAGGCGCAACCTGCTCGTAGCCCGCCCGCCGGAAGCGATCGATGAGCGTGGCGGCTTGGGCTTCGAGCGCCTCGAATTCTCGCGCCAATTCAGCGACCATGGCTCAGGCCTTGTGACGGGCGAGGACGCCCTTGACCGCCTCGACGAGCTTCGATTCCGGCACGGTGAACTGCGCCTCGGCCTGCTTCTTGAGATAGTCGTCGCGGTCTTTGGTCGATGTCAGCGTGGCGCCGAGGATCAGATCCTTGATCTGCACCTCGCCTTTAGCCTTCTCGTCGCCGCCCTGGATGATGGCGCAAGGGGAGCCGCGTCTGTCGGCATATTTCATCTGCGCCTTCAGGCCGGACTCACCGAGATAGAGCTCGGCACGGATGTCGGCAGCGCGTAGGTCTTGCGCCATGCGCTGATAGTCGGCGATGCGGTCGCGGTCGAGCACGAGCACGACGACGGGGCCTGGCGTGGCGCTTGGCTGGTCTTGGCCGAGGAGCTCGAGGCCATAGAGCAAGCGCGACACGCCGATGGAGATGCCGGTGGCGGGCACTTTCTCGCCGGTGAAGCGCTCGACGAGGCCGTCATAGCGCCCGCCACTCACGACGGAGCCGAGGCGGATGGTCTGGCCGCGCTCGTCTATGATGGGGGCGGCCAAGTCCGCCTCGAACACGGGGCCGGTATAATATTCGAGCCCGCGCACGACGCTCGTATCTAGCTGAATGCGATTGCGATACTCGGTGGGGATGACTTCGAATATACCGTTCAGCTCTCGTATGCCGCTTGCTCCGACACTGTCAGCCGCCTGCTCCGGGGCGATGGAGTTCCACCAAGTGAACAGGCCATCCTCTGTCACCTTGCCTGGCTTGGCTGTTACGAAGGCACGCAGGCGCGAAATTTGGCTGACATCTAGTCCCGCGCCCTTAGTGACATCACCGCTTTCATCCTTGCGTCCCTTACCAAGCAGCAGTTCGACGCCACCTTCCCATCCGAGCCGATCCAATTTGTCGATCGCTCGTAGCACAATGAGGCGCTTGCCTGCGCTAGCTTCGCTACCTAAGCCGATCAACTCAAGCACACCATCGAGGACTTTGCGGTTGTTGACCTTGACGATGTATTGACCGCGCTTCACGCCGAGCGCCTCGAGCGTGTCGGCGGCGAGCATGCATAGCTCGGCGTCGGCGGCGACGCCCCCCGCCCCGACCGTGTCGGCGTCGAATTGGGTGAATTGGCGAAAGCGGCCCGGGCCCGGCTTCTCGTTGCGCCACACCGGCCCTGACTGATAGCGGCGGAAGGGCTTGGGCAGGCTCTGGTAATTCTCGGCGACGTAGCGGGCGAGCGGCGCGGTCAGATCGTAGCGCAGCGACAGCCATTGCTCGTCGTCGTCCTGGAAGGAGAACACGCCTTCATTGGGACGGTCCTGGTCGGGCAGGAACTTGCCGAGCGCATCGGAATATTCGATTGCCGGGGTGTCGAGCGGCTCGAAGCCGTAGGATTCGAACACCTCTCTGATGGTGCCGAGCATCGCCTCGCGCGCCCGGATCTCGCCGGCGGACGTGTCGAACAGGCCCTTGGGCAGGCGAGCCTCGGGGCGGACCGGCTCTTTGCTCTTGTTCATGGCGGGGACGGCGGATTTCGAGGGCTTCGGCTACCTCGCGGCTTCTAGCCTAACACCCTAATCGCAGCAAGCGACGCTCGCCTTATACCGTCTCCAGCGCCGCCATCTCGATCAGGCTCTTGACCGGGTGCACCTTCGCCTTCAGCCCCTCCAGCCCCTTGGGGCACGGGCCGCCGGTCGCCCAGTCGAGCACCTCGATGGTGTGCACCACCGGAATGTCGCTGCCCGCTTTCAGCTGCATGATGCAGCCGATATTGCCAGTGGCGACGAGGTCGGGCTTGACGCGCTCGATGTTGGCGAGCTTCCGCTCGCGCAATTGGCCGGCTAATTCGGGCTCGAGAATGTTGTAGGTGCCGGCCGAGCCGCAGCAAATGTGACCTTCGGGAATCTCCACCACGGAGTAGCCCGCCTGCTCGAGCAGGTTCCGCGGCGGGGCATCGACCCGCTGGCCGTGCTGTAGCGAGCAGGCGGCATGATAGGCGACGCGCAAGCTCGTCCACATCAAGGGGGGCACCAATCCGATATCGTCGAGAAATTCGGTGATGTCGCGGGCAAGGAACGAGATCTGGCGGGCGCGCTCGGCATAGCCGTGATCGCGGGCGAGCAGATGGCCGTAATCCTTGATCATGGTGCCGCAGCCCGAGGCCGTCACCAAGATCGCGTCGAGCCTGCCTTCGCGCATCGCCGCCGACCAGACATCAATATTGTGGCGAGCGGCGGCGCGCGCCTCGTCCACCTGGCCGAGCTGATGGGTGAGCGCGCCGCAGCACATTTCGTCCTTGAGCACCACCACCTCGACATTATGGCGGCGGAGCAGACGGATCGTGGCGCGGTTGATCGAGGGTTGCAGCACCTCCTGCACGCAGCCGAGCATCAGCGCCACGCGTTTGACGCGGAGGTCCTCGGATTTGAACGTGCCCTTGCGCTTGCGCAGCTTGAGCCGCGGCGGACGCGGCGGCACGAGGGCCAGCGCCGCGCTAACGCTCTTCAATCGCAGCTTGGCAAGGAGCGGCTGCAGCGGCCGCGTCGCCCAGGCGAGCCACAGCATCGAGCGGAAGCGGCGGGGATACGGCATCACCTTGCGCAACATCCAGCGCGTGATGCGCGTCGGCAGCGGGCGGCGGCCCCCAACCTCGATACGGGCGCGCGCGAGCTCGACGAGATGCATATAGTCGACGCCGCTCGGGCAGGTGGTCATGCAGGAGAAGCAAGAGAGACAGCGGTCGATGTGGCGGGTGATGGGACGGGTGACCTTACCGCGCTCGAGCATCTCCTTGATCAGATAGATGCGGCCGCGCGGAGAATCGCGCTCGTCGCCGGTCAGCACATAGGTCGGACAGGTGGCGGTGCAGAAACCGCAATGCACGCAGCGCCGGAGCATGGCGTCGGCGCGGGCGATGGTCGGGTCGGCGAGCTGGGTCGGGGTGAAGTTGGTGTGCATGGGCCTCGTCAAACTCCCGGATACATGCGGCCCGGATTGAGGATGCCGACCGGATCGAATGCCGCTTTGAGCTTGGCGGTGAGCGCCATCAGCGGCGCATCGAGGGGCTGGAACACGTCGACGCTCGCCCGCGTCGCGGGCTCGGCACGGATCAGCGTGGCATGGCCGCCGAATTCGGCAAGCGTGCGGCGGATCTCGACGGTGCCCGCATCGGAGGTGAGCTCGGTCTCGAGCCAGATGAGACCGCCCGCCCAGTCATAGAACGCGCGGATATCGAGGGTTCGGGCGATGATGCCGACGAGCTTGGCCGCATGGGATGGGGCGGTGGAGAGGCGCCAGAGCGGCCGCTCGGAGCCTTGAAACATTTTGAGGCTCTTGACCTCGCTCCAGAAGCGGCGCGAGCGCTCGGTGTCGAGCTCGGCGGCAGGATTATAGGCGGCGAGCCGGTCTTTGAGCCGGTTGATGCGGTGGCGGGTGGCGATGGGGAAATTCTCGATGCGGATGGCCGTCACGGGGCCGCGGGCGCCGGCGATGCCCTCGTCGGAAAAACGGCCGGCGAGGGGCTCATGGAGGTGCACGGCGCCGGACACTTCGTAAGGCGTGGCGAAGGCAACGCCCAACGCCTCCACCGCGCTCGCATCGGTGAGGCCGAAACAGATGAGCGTGCGGGTCTCCTTC
The DNA here is from genome assembly GCA_963820115.1 of uncultured Alphaproteobacteria bacterium. Classification (GTDB taxonomy): domain Bacteria; phylum Pseudomonadota; class Alphaproteobacteria; order Rhizobiales; family Methyloligellaceae; genus Methyloceanibacter. The sequence goes on along the minus strand of CAWFYP010000002.1, from coordinate 708,222 downwards.
GGCGCCGGCAGCACCTTCATGGTGATCTCGGTCATGACCGCGAGCGTGCCCCAGGACCCCGCAAGCGCCCTGGCGAGATCGTAGCCCGTCACATTCTTCATCACCCGGCCGCCCGCCTTGATGGCCTCGCCGCGACCGTTCACGCCGCGCATGCCGAGCAGGTGGTCGCGCGCGGCGCCGGCCTGCACGCGCCGGCTGCCGGAGAGATTGGTGGCAAAGACGCCGCCGACCGAGCCTTGACCGGGCCTGCCGGCGAGCGCCGGGCCCAAATCGACCGGCTCGAAGGCAAGCTGCTGGCCGCGCTCGGCGAGCACGCGCTCCACTTCCGCCACCGGCGTGCCGGCGAGCGCCGACAGCACAAGCTCGGTCGGCTCGTAGAGGGTGATCTCGGAGAGACGCTCGGTGCTCACCACCGAGCCCGCCTGCACCGGACGTCCCACCTCGTGCTTGGAGCCGCGGCCGCGCACTTCGATGGGCGTGCGCGTATCGGCGGCCTCGGCCACGAGATGGGCGAGCTCGATGGTCGAGTCCGGCGCATGGAAGCCGAGGCGGAGATTGCCGGTCATGTAAGGGTGCGCCCTTCGAGTGGAAACACCTTGGCGGGATTGAGCAGCCATGAGGGATCGAAGGCGCTCTTCACCCGCATCTGCTGGGCCAGATCGGCCGGGGTGAATTGCAGCCGCATCAGATCGCGCTTCTCGATGCCGACGCCATGCTCGCCAGTGAGGCAGCCGCCAAGCTCGACGCAGAGCTTGAGGATCTCGGCGCCGCAGATCTCGGCGCGCTCGAGCTCCAGCGGATCGTTGGAATTATAGAGAATCAGGGGATGGAGATTGCCGTCGCCGGCATGGAAGATGTTGGCGACCTCGAAATGATAGCGCTTGCAGATGCGCGCCACCTCGATCAGCGCCTCGGCCAGCTTGGACAGCGGGATCACGCCGTCCATGCAGTAATAATCGGAGAGCTGGCCGATGGCGCCGAAGGCCGCCTTGCGTCCCTTCCAGATCGCCGCGCTCTCCGCCGCGCTCTGGCTGATATGCACGGCAAGGGGCGCGTAGTTCTCGGCAAGCTCGGCGATGGTCTCGAGCAGCGCCACGATCTCGTCCTCGGAGCCTTCGACCTCGACGATGAGCAGCGCCTCGACGTCGAGCGGATAGCCGGCATGGGCAAAATTCTCGCATACGTCGATGGCGGGCTTGTCCATGAACTCGATGGCCACGGGCACGATGCCAGCGGCGATGATGCCGGCGACGCACGCGCCGGCCGCCGCGGAGGAGCCGAAGCCGAGGAGCATGGGCCGCGCCCCTTCCGGCATCTTGATGAGGCGCACCGTCGCCTCGGTGACGACGCCGAGCTGGCCTTCGGAGCCGATGATGAGCGGCAGGAAGTCGTAGCCCGGGGCATCGAGATAGTCGCCGCCGAATTCGATGACCTCGCCGTCCATCAGCACCATACGCACGCCTTGCACATTGTTCACGGTGACGCCGTATTTCAAGCAATGGGCGCCGCCGGCATTGGTGCCGATATTGCCGCCCAGAGTGCAGGCGAGCTGGCTCGACGGGTCGGGCGCATAGAAGAAGCCTTGGGCAGCCACCGCCTGCGAGATGGCAAGATTGGTGATGCCGGCCTCGACCCGCGCCACCCGGTTGGTTTCATCGATGGAGAGCACGCGTGTCATGCGGGACAGCCCGAGCACGATCGCATCCTCGCGCGGCAATGCGCCGCCGCTGAGCGAGGTTCCGGCGCCGCGGGCAACCACCTTGACGCCGCTCCGGTGGCAAAAGCGGAGCACCTTGCTCACCTCCTCGGTGCTAGTGGGCAGCACCACGGCGAGGGGCAGCGAGCGATAGGCGGTGAGCGCGTCGGTCTCGAAGGTGCGGCGCCCCTCCAGATCGGTGATCAGGCTCTTGGCCGGCACGAGCTTGGCCAGCGCGCGGACGATCTGATCACGGCGGCCGAGAATGGCAAAGTCGGGGTCTCCGTTCGACAGATGCGGCATTGAGGCTCCGAGGGACGTTCCGTCAGGGCCGCCTTACGCGAAAGCAAGCCCACCTTCTTGGCTAGTCTTTCGCATGGGCGACCTTCGCGGGCAATATGCCGCTTTTGCATGCTCCGGCCGGAGCGCCGGCACTTGGCGCGCTTCGATGCGAGCAACGCTGCTGCACTTGGTCACTAGTCCGCCTACGGTACGCTCTGCTAGAGTTTCGCGTTAAGGCAGAGCGCTAGAACTCTGCAAGGATTGAGTTGGGTTGGGTTTGTGAGCCCAGTGAATACCGTGCAATGGGAGGACTGAGATGAGACAAATGCTTGCGTTTGCCGTTGCGGCAGCCGTGCTCGCGGCCATGGCCGCACCGGCGGCGGCCGAAGGCGATGTCGAGAAGGGCAAGGAAGTGTTCAAGAAATGTGGGCTGTGCCATCAGGTTGGGCCGGGCGCCAAGACGCTGATCGGGCCCGAGCTCAACGGCATCGTCGGGCGCAAAGCCGCGAGCATCGCCGACTATCCGAGCTATTCGGCCGGCATGAAGAAGCTCGGCGCAGAGGGTTTCGTGTGGACGCCGGAAAATATCGACAAATGGATCTCCGACCCCAAGGCCATGATCCCCAACTCGCCCATGGCGCTCGCCTTTCAGGGCATTCCCGATGCGGGGCAGCGGTCGGATGTGATCGCCTATCTGAAGACGCTCCCGGCCCAATAGGGTCAATCTCCCGGCTCTAGGCAAACGGATCGTGCGCCCCTAAAGGGCGTGGCGATCCTTGTTGCTGTCCGGGCCCCGATGCTACATCCGGAAGACCAATCTAGATCAATGGACGTCACCTTATGACCGGCGACGGCGTGAACGTGACATGAGCAAAGGCATCAGCGCGCGGCAAGGGCCGCATGTCGGGCTCTTGGTCACCTGTCTCGTCGATCTATTCCGGCCGAGCGTCGGTTTTGCCGCCATCAAACTGCTCGAGGATGCGGGCGTAAAAGTGGAGGTGCCGCGGGCGCAGACCTGCTGCGGGCAGCCGGCCTATAATGCGGGCGACCGCGCCGACGCCAAGGCGATCGCGCGGCAGGCGATCGCGGCGTTCGAGCGCTTCGACTATGTCGTCGCGCCCTCCGGCTCCTGCGCCGGCATGCTGAGAATGCAATATCCGGCGCTGCTCGCCGACGATCCCGTCTTCGGCCCCCGCGCGGAAGCGCTCGCCGCCAAGACCTTCGAGCTCACCGAATTCCTTGTCGAAATCCTGCATGTCGAGAGTGTCGCGGCGGGTTTTCGGGCTTGCGCCACCTATCATGATTCCTGCCCCTCTCTTCGCGAGATGCACATTCACGATGCGCCGCGCCGCCTGCTCGCCGGCGTCGAGGGGCTGAGCCTCGTGGAGATGGCGGACACCGAAATTTGCTGCGGCTTCGGCGGCAGCTTTGCCGTGAAATATCCGGACATCTCGACCGCCATCGGCGAGGCCAAGGCGCGCGCCATCATGGCCACGTCGGCTTCCTGCGTGCTGGCCGGCGATCTCGGCTGCCTGATGCAGATCGCGGGCTGCCTCTCGCGCCAAGGCTCAAACATAGAGGTGCGCCACGTGGCGGAAGTGCTGGCAGGCATGGCCGAGGCGCCCGCCATCGGCCAGACGAAAGCGTAACCCGGCATTGGCCCATATCCCGACCGAGAGCGCGGCGGAAGGCTTCAAGGAGAGGTCGCGGGCCGCGCTCGCCGATGCGCCCCTGCAACGCGCGCTCCTCAACGTCAAACGCGGCTTCGTGCTGAAGCGGGCGGCGGCACGGGCGAAGCTGCCGGAATTCGACCGGCTGCGCCAAGAGGCGCGCGCAATCAAGGACCATGCGCTCGCCCATCTCGACCTCTATCTCGAGGCCTATGAGCGCAAGGTGCGGGGGAGCGGCGGCGAGGTGCATTATGCGGCCACTGCCGAGGAGGCCCGCGCCACCGTGCTCGCGCTCTGCCGCGAGGCCGGGGCGCGCCTCGTCACCAAGGGCAAATCCATGGTGTCGGAGGAGATCGGCCTCAACGCCGCGCTGGAGGCCGCCGGCATCGACGTGGTCGAGACCGATCTCGGCGAATATATCGCGCAGCTCAGGGGCGAGGTGCCAAGTCACATCATCGCTCCCATCATCCACCTCAACAAGGAAGAGATCGCCGCCGATTTTCGCCGCGCCCACCGTGCCCTGCCCGAAACGCGGACGCTCGATCAGGCGCAGGACCTCGTCGCCGAGGCGCGCGCGGTGTTGCGCGAGAAATTCGTGGGCGCCGACGTCGGCGTTACCGGCGCCAATCTGCTCGTCGCCGAGACGGGCGCGTCGGTCGTCGTCACCAATGAAGGCAATGGCGACCTCACCCTTGTGCTGCCGCCCACCCATATCGTCATCGCCTCAATCGAAAAGATCGTGCCGACGCTGGAGGATGCCTGCACCATCCTGCGTGTGCTGGCGCGGTCGGCCACCGGTCAGGAGATCACCGCCTACACGACCTTCGCCGCCGGCGCGCGCCGCGCGGGCGATGCGGACGGGCCATCGGCCTATCACGTCGTGCTGCTCGACAATGGGCGGAGCGAGATGCTGGGCGGCGCGTTCCACGCCATGCTCGCTTGCATCCGCTGCGGGGCGTGCCTCAACCACTGCCCGGTCTATGGCACGATCGGCGGCCACGCTTACGGCTCGCTCTATCCAGGGCCCATGGGGGCGGTGCTGAGTCCGGCGCTGTATGGCATCGATGCCACGCGCGACCTGCCCAACGCCTCGAGCCTATGCGGCCGCTGCGAGGAGGTCTGCCCCATGGGCATTCCGCTACCCGCGCTGCTGCGGACGTGGCGCGAGCGCGACTTCGCGCGCGGCAATCCCTCGGTCGCCGAGCGGCTCGTGTTGAGGGTGTGGGCGTTCGCCGCCACGCGTCCCCGCCTCTATCACGCGCTCGCCGGTGTGGCGATGGCGCTGCTCGCGCGCGCGGCGGGGACGCGCGGGAGTTTTCGCGCGTTTCCTCTGCTCCGGAGCTGGACCAAGAGGCGCGACCTCCCTGCCCCGCAAGGCAAGACCTTCCAGCAGCTCTACGCGGAACAGAGGCGCGAGCAGTCATGAGTGGCGATACCGCCCGCACCCGCATGCTCGCACGCATCCGCGCCGGCCTTGGCGCAAGCGCCACGGATGAAGCGCGGCAGGATGCGGTCAGCGCCCGGCTCGAGCGCCATCCACGAGGCACAATCCCGGCGCGGGCGAGCGTGCAGGGCGAGGCGGCGGTGACGCTATTCGCCCAGATGCTCAGCGCCCAAGGCGCCGATGTCGCGCGTGTGGCAACGCCCGAGGAGGCCGTCCGGACGCTTGCCGCCTATCTCGCCGCGCATGGCTTGCCGCCAGCGCTCCACCTCGGCAGCGATCCGCTCTTGGCGGCGCTGCCCTGGGCGAAGGCGCCGGATCTCACGCTTCGCTTCGGGGCCGCCGAGCCGTCCGACACGACCAGCCTCTCCCGCGCGCTCGCCGGGGCGGCGGAAACCGGCACCCTGTTTCTCGCCTCCGGCGCCGACAATCCGACGAGCCTTGCCTTTCTGCCCGCCACCCATAATGTGCTCATCGCCGGCGCCGATATCGTCGGTGCCTATGAGGATGCGTGGGACCGGTTGCGGGCGGCGTACGGGCCTGGCGCGCTGCCGCGCAGCGTCAATCTCATCAGCGGCCCGTCGCGCACCGCCGATATTGAGCAGACCATCATTCGCGGCGCGCATGGACCGGGTCGCCTGCATGTGGTGATCCTGGGCTAAGCGGGGTCCGGCAGGCTTGGCGGCCTCGGCTTCCGTTCCTGGCAAGCTTCTTGTATGGTGCAGCGCACTCGCCAAAAGCGCCCAAAAGCGGGAAAAATCCTTTCGGGGTCCGGCTCGCGTCCGGTTCGGGGTGGTTACCCATGCGTTTTGCCGTTTGGCTCATCGAGCGACCTCGCTGGTTCAAGCGGATGCTGCTCATCATCAATGACCTCGCGATGCTGAGCGTTGCACTCTGGGCGGCCTATTCCTTGCGCCTGAGCCAGCTTTACGTCCCCAACTCGATCGGCAATTGGCTGTTGGTTGCCGCGGCGCCCATCGTCGGCGTCATCACGTTTCAAATGCGGGGCCTGTACAAATTCGTCACCCGCTTCATCGGGCCGGAGGGCACGACCCGCATTTATGTGGCGGTCATCATCGCCACCATCGTCTGGGCGCTGGTCGTGCTCATGTCGGGCTTGCGCGACTATCCCCGTTCAGTGATCGTGATCTATGGCCTGATCGCCGCCGGCCTCATCCGCTTGAGCCGGCAATGGGCGGGCGCCGCGCTGCTCCGCGCCGCGCCGCAACACAAGCCGGTACACTTCGACGAGCGCAAGCGCGTGATCATCTATGGTGCGGGCTCGCTCGGCATCCAGTTGTTGCGCGCGCTGAACGAGACCGGCCAGTACAAAGTGGTCGCCTTCATCGACAATAACGCTTCGCTCGCGGGCCAGTTCGTCCATGGCGTGAAGGTGCTGCGGCCGGGGAAGATCGGCGGCGTGATCGAACGCGAGCGCATCAAGGAGGTGATGCTCGCTTTGCCCTCGGCGATACGCAACGAGCGCCGCGCCGCGATTCGCACGCTCGAGCCCTACCCCGTGGCGGTGAAGACGCTGCCGGCGCTGGCCGAGATCGCCTCGGGCCGCGTCGAGGTGAGCGACCTGCGCCCGATCGAGGTCGAAGAGCTGCTCGGGCGCGACCCCGTGGCGCCGGACCTCAACCTGCTGCTCGCCCATGTGCACGGCAAGGTAGTGATGATCACGGGCGCCGGCGGCTCGATCGGTTCGGAGCTGACGCGGCAACTTTTGCGCCTCGGGCCGAAAGCGCTCGTGCTGTTCGAGCTGTCGGAGGTGGCGCTGTACGACATCCAGACCGAGATCGAGGAGCTGCAGCGGCGCGAGCAAATGGAAGACACCCCGGAGAAACAGGCGCCGACGACCATCATTCCCGTGCTCGGCTCGGTGCTCGACCGCAAGCTCGTTGCCCGCACCTTGAGTGAGTGCGGGGTCGAGGTGATCTATCACGCCGCCGCCTACAAGCACGTTCCCATCGTCGAGATCAATCCCTTCACCGGCTTGCAGAACAACACCTTCGGCACGCTGGTGCTGGCGGAGGCGGCGCGCGAGCTCGGCGTCGACCGCTTCGTGCTCGTGTCGAGCGACAAGGCGGTGCGGCCGACGAGCGTGATGGGCGCGAGCAAACGGATGGCCGAGCTGATTCTGCAGGCGCTGGCACAGGAGGGCGGCAGCCCCACTTTGTTCACCATGGTGCGGTTCGGCAACGTGCTCAATTCGTCGGGATCGGTGGTGAAGCGCTTCCGCAATCAGATCCAGCATGGCGGCCCCGTCACCGTCACCCATCCGGAGATCATCCGCTATTTCATGTCGATCCCGGAGGCGGCCCAGCTGGTCATCCAGGCGGGCGCCATGGCCACCGGCGGCGAAGTGTTCGTGCTCGACATGGGAACGCCGGTGAAGATCGCCGACCTCGCGCGCACCATGGTCCATCTGTCGGGGCTCGAAGTGCGCGACGACGGCAATCCCGACGGCGACATCGCCATCGAGTTTATCGGGCTTAGGCGCGGCGAGAAACTGTATGAGGAGCTCTTGATCGGCGAGAACACGACTGGCACCAATCATCCGCGCATCTTCAAGACCTCGGAGCCGATCCTGGCCTATGAGGATCTCGTGACCGCGCTCGAGCGCCTGGACGAAGCGATCCAGAAGCAGGACGAGGCCGAATTGCAGGACATGTTGCGCACCACCGTCGAGGGCTACACTCCCTCGCTCGGCGGCCACCCGCTCGCACCGAAGGACGAATGGCAGCCCGTCTCACGCACGCTGCATTAAAGGCAGCGCGATGATCGAGCCAGTGCCCGCGCTCGGCCTCGTCGCCGCGGCCGCCCTCCTCGCCGCCGCCCTGATCGTCCTATTGAAACCGCTCCTGGCCCGCTTTCTCCTGGCCCGCCCCAATGCACGCTCCTCGCATCGGCGGGCGACGCCGCAAGGCGCGGGCATCGCCGTCATGCTCGCCATGCTCGCGGCCTTGGGCGGAGTCGCATTTATGTTCGCGCCCTGGCGCGACGGGCTGTCGAGCCTCGTACCGGTGCTTGTGGCCGCCGCGGCGCTGACCGTGCTCGGCACGATCGACGATGCGCGGCACGTGCCCGCCGCATTGAGGCTGATCGGGCATGTCGCGGCCGCCCTCGTCATGGTGGCGATCCTGCCCAATGATTTCAGGCTATTGCCCGATTTCGTGCCGCTGCTGCTCGAGCGGGCGCTGCTGGTGCTCGGCACCGTCGCGTGCATCAACGCCGTCAATTTCCTCGACGGCATCGACTGGATGACGGTGGCGGAAATCGTGCCGATCGCCGCGGCCGTCGTGGTGCTGCAGGCGCTCGGCGCGGTGCCCATGCCGGTCGGGTTGCTGGCGCTCGCGCTGCTCGGCGCCATGCTCGGCTTCGCCGTGTTCAACAAGCACCCGGCGGGGGTCTTTCTCGGCGATGCGGGCAGCCTGCCGATCGGGCTGCTGCTTACCTTCCTCCTGATCTACGTCGCGCGCGTCAATCTGGCCGCCGCGCTGCTGCTGCCACTTTACATCATCGCCGATGCGGGGCTCACGCTCGTCCGCCGGTCGCTGCGCAAGGAGCCGGTGTTCAGCGCTCACCGCAGCCATTTCTATCAGCACGCCACGGTGCAGGGCTTCCGCGTGCCGCAAGTCACGGCGCGCGTGTTCCTGCTCGGAGTGCTGCTCGCCGCGCTGGCGATCGACGCCGTGGTCATGAACTCGACCACTCTCGACCTGCTCTTGCTTGCGCTTGGTGCCGCGGCGACGGGTTTCACGCTCCGCGCGTTCGGGACCGGACCGCGATGACGCGCCTGGTGCTCATCACCGGTGCATCCGGCTTCATCGGCGCGCCGCTCGCGGTGGCGCTGGCGAAGCAAGGCTGGCAGGTCCGCGGCGGCGCCCGCAATCCCGACGCGGTGCCGGGCGGCGAAGGCGTGGAGCGCGTGGCGCTGCCCGATCTTGGCGGGACCGCCGATTGGGCGCCGCTACTCAAAGGTGTCAGTCATGTCGTGCATCTCGCCGGCATCGCGCACGGGCCGGGCAGCCTGCCGGACGATGTCTACACCCGCATCAACGCTGAGGCTGTCGGCGCGCTGGCGCAGGCGGCGCGCGGGCGGGTGGAGCGCCTCGTGTTCCTCTCCTCGGTGCGGGCGCAAGCCGGGCTGGCCGCCAAACACGCGATCCGCGAGAGCGACATGCCTGAGCCAACCGATGCCTATGGCCGCGCCAAGCTCGCGGGTGAGCGGCTCGTGGCGGCGAGCGGCGTCCCCTTCACGGTGCTGCGCCCGGCGGTCGTCTATGGTCGCGGCGTCAAGGGCAATATTGCGAGCCTCGCCACGCTCGCCCGCACCGCCATGCCGCTGCCCTTCGCCGGGCTCGACAACCGCCGCTCGCTGCTCGCGCTCGAGAATCTGATTTCCGCCATCGCGCTCGTGCTCAGCGCCGAGCAGGCGCAAGGCGAGACCTTTCTCGCCGCCGATGCGGAGCCGATCAGCGTGGCCGATCTCGTCGCCGCCATGCGCGAGGGATTGGGGCGGTCGCCGCATCTCATCAGCGTGCCGCACGGGGCGGTGAAGCGCCTGATGGCGTCGTTCGGCAAGGAGGCCGAATGGGAGCGGCTGTCGGGCAAATTCGTGATCGATGCGGCCAAGCTCCGCGGCATCGGCTGGCGCGCCCCCATCACGACGCGCGCCGGCATCGCCGCCATGATGCGCGACGAGCGCGGCAACGGGGCTATGGCGGAGTGAGGCCGCGGTAAAGGGCGACGATCTCCTCGCCGATTTTCCGGCTCGAGAATTTCGCCACCACAAGCTCCCGCGCGTGCTTGCCCAGTCGCGCGCGCAACGCCGCATCCGACGCCATGCGCGCCATGGCGTCGGCGAGCGCCGCCGTATCGTCGGGCGGGACGGTGAGCGCCGTCTCGTTCTGAATGGCGATCTCGCGGCAACCCGGCACGTCGGTGGCGACCATGGGACGGCCGCAGGCGGCGGCTTCGAGCAAACTCTTGGGCAGGCCTTCGCGGCGGGAGGCGAGCACGGCGAAATGGGCCTGCCGCCATACCTCCCTGATATCGGCCACATGGCCGAGCCAGCGAATACCGAAGGCGGAGGCGAACTCCCTAAGCTGCTCCGGCGCGAGCGAGCCGGGGTTCTCGCGGTCGCAATCGCCGGCAAGCAGGAGCCGCAAGGAAATGCCGCGCTCGCGCAACGTGGAGAAAGCCTCGATCAGCGTGATCACGCCTTTGTCGGCGAGCATGCGCCCAACATAGGCTGCAATGATCGGGGGCGGCGGCGCGGGCAAGGTTGCGAGCGTGTCGGTGTCGACGCCCGAGCCCGGGATGAGCACCAATCGCGCCGCCGGCACGCCGAGCTCGCGCACGAAATCCCGGTCGTCGGGATTCTGCACGATGGTGACGCTGCGGGAGCGCTTCAGCAGGGCGCGCAGGGCGAGATCAACGGCGCGGCGCGTGAACCCGCTCACTTGCGTCTCGCCGATGAAGAGCGTGCCGAGACCGGTCAGGCTGTTGACCACGGCAAGACCCGAGCGCCCGAGGCTCGCGGCCGAGCCCAGCAGCACGGGCTTCAGCGCCACATTGTGCAGAATCGCGGGGCTGATCTCCCCGATCAGCCGCCTGAGCTCCATGACCCCGCGGAAACTGTGGAAAAGCGAGAGGCTGCCGCGCTGCCAAGAGAGCGGATGGACCGTGAACCCCTCGGCCGTGATGGCGTCCTCGCCCCGGTCGAGCCGCGTGGCGACATGGACCTCATAGCCTGCTTTTTGCGCGGCGTGGGCCATGGGGAGCCGGTGGGACAGGAAATACCAATCCTCGGTGACGACATAGAGGAGCCGGGTAGCAGCCATGAGGCGCTTTTTATCAGCGGCGCTCGAAATCCGCGCGCTGAGTTTTACAGGAACCTTACAAGGCCATGCGGCCTTTTGCGGGTGGCCTCCGGCGGCGAAGCGCGTTAAAGTTGGTTCCTTCGCATAGGGGGACTTCACATGCAGCGTTTTGCTCTCAGCCTCGCGCTTCTGAGTGCCGCGCTCTTGGCTTCCGTGGCCATGGCGGCCCTGCCCGGCCGGGCGCTCGCCTTCGACATCGACACCTCCGGCACCACCAATGCGGACGGCAGCCCCCGCTTCCAGGATCCGGACGAGAAGACAACCGTACCCGGTACCTTGCAATTGCAGATGACGCCGATGCGCGACCGCAACAACCCGGCGGACAATTCGGCGCTGATCCCGTCGCCGCAGGGGGACATGCCGTTCTGGACCTATTCAGGCGCGCCGGCGCAGCAGTTCCACTGACCCCCGTCGAACTCGGCACCCTATGTTCTAGGGGCCGACTATCAGCCTTAGGACCAGGGCGAAAATAATAACAACGATCGCGAGCGTCCCGGTGGTGGCCACGTGACGCCAAATCCGGAGTTGTTGCGCAAGCGGCAATGACGGCGCAGCCCAATCCGGAGCGTGCGCTCCCCACGCGGACAAGAAGCCGCCGCGGCCCTCGACCATACCAAGATCGCGAAGCGGCACGTGGGCCCGCGCGACAATCGTGTTGGCGATCTCGGCAACCATCGGCGTTTCGAGAGGGGTGCCAAGGGCGCGATCTTCGAACAAGAAAATCGGATCTCCCTGCTTGCGGCTCAGGACGTAGCTGCGCTGCATGCTTTCCATGCCGAGAGAGGGATAGGCCTCGAGCCTGGTTTCGACCGCATCGATGTCACGATAGGGGATCGTCAGATGCTGGGCGACGGGGCGGTGAATGAGCGAACGGCCCGCCGGCAGATCAAGCACCATCCGGTCCGCCAGGAATTCAACGCGCAGGCCCCATTTTCCGCGCAAATCCCGCAAGGCATAGCCGGTCAGCCCGGCCATGAAGATCGCCAACGCCGCCATGAATGCGCCGAGCCACCACCAGCGATGAAATAGAAGGAGAACGGCAAACGCGAGCATAAGCACAGAGACGCCGATCAGCATCACGGCGGCGAGCAGCGAGAAATAACGCGCCCAGGCCGGGGTGCGAAAGACGGTGGAGCCAATCTCTTGCGGTGCAACGCCGGCGGTGGTCATCGTTCGATTGAGGTCAAACTCGTCGGAATGGTGGCGTCTGGCCGAAACCCCTCGCGTCGTGGGGAAGGAGTCCGGAGTCGGCGATGATCGTGCTCATTTGTTGGTTTGGCCTTTGCTTCCTTATCGCAGTTTGAGCTCGCCACAAAGTCCGTCGAGCCTCCTTCCCCTGGCCTTATGGGCCGGGGTTGCTCTTCCAACCGAAACTGCCGGCAGCGCCGAGCGACAGCGACACGTAAGATGGGAGCCGGCCAAGCCGGAGCCCGCCTCCTTGCGCGCATGCTTTAGCGGGGTAAGGGAGGGGGATTGACCGGGGCAACCTGGTCCGAGGCGACGCAACGGAAGCGGACTTCTTTGCTTGCTGCGTTCGGCAGGACGAAGAGTTTCTGCCCCTTCGAATGGCAGTAGTCACCCGCTTTGTTCACGGCTGCCATGATTGCCCCTGATCCTTGCGTCAGGACGTAACCGCTACCGGAGACGCCAATGCTGTAGGTCCCTGGCGCGATCTCCTGGACTTGGCCGCCGGTCGTCGTGGCGCAGCCCGTGACGATAGGGAGGCAAGCCGCAAGCCCTAAAGCAATTCGTGCGTTGCCCATCGAGCGCTGTCCCCTCTTACAGCCCCGCTAGCGGCGGCAACGGCGCGGCGGTTCAGCCAGGGCTTAAATGCTCGAGAAGGCTGGTACCGCTGGGGGGATTCGAACCACCGACCTCTTGATCCACAATCAAGCGCTCTAACCAACTGAGCTACAGCGGCGCAGTGCCAGCCTCAAGTCCGGGAACCTAAGCGGAGCCAAGAGCCGTTGCAAGCGGGTGCGCGGCTGCGAACCGGGATAAGAAAAAGCCCGGGCGCTTCCGTCCGGGCTCGTGCGCCACAATCGAGGCGCCGATCGCTATTGGGCTGGTGCCGCTAGGAGCCTTTGACCTTGTCGAGCGAGCGCGCAACCTGTGCCTTGATGGGCTCCGAGGTGTCGGCCGCAATCTTGCTCGACAGCGCGCGGATCTCGCCCACCTGGCTCGCCAGGGCATCGAATTGCTGGCGCACATAGGCCGATTGCAGCTCGAAAATCTCGGCGAGGTTCTTGGCGCCGGCGAGCTTCTTGGCGAGGTCGAACGAGGAATTCAGATTGCGCTGGGTGATTTCGATAAGCTTGCGGTTGAAGGCGGCGGCGCCTTGCCCGGCGGCGTCGAACGACCGCTCAAGCGCATCGACGCCCTCTTCCAGCGCATCCTTGGCGCGCTCGTAAGCCTCGCGCGTCTGGGTCACGGTTTTCTCGGCAAGAGCGCGCACGCTTTCGGGCACGGTCGTGTCCAGCGCCATCTGCTCGAATTGGGCTTTGGCCTTGGTGAAGGAATCGCGCGCCTGCTCGGCGGCGGCTTGGGGGGAAAATGTGTTGCTCATGAGGTTATCTCCTGGGTGTGATGTCACTGCGTCTATCCATCCCTTCGGCGCGTTGTTCGCGCTTCTCCTTGATCGCCACGTCGCTTATGCTGCAATGCAATATAAATGGTGCGCTGCGAAAAAGCAAGAGCGCACATTAAAAGGGCATCTCTTTTCTTGGGGCAGGCGTGGGTTTTCGCGTTTTGGGCTAGGCAAGGCTGTCAATTCGCCTAAATTTAGTGGATGAGTTGATAAACGGCGCGACCTCTAGATGGGATTAGGGGTAGCAGCCGGGTTTTCCTGTGGCCCAAACGCGGATTTTCGCGTTTTCCCATCAGGCCCGAAGATGGCCGATCCCGGAAACACCCCCCGCATCCGAGAGATGCCGACGGACCGCGAAGCGCTCGAGCACATCGCCCGCGCGCTCAAGGGCCGCGTTCTGCGCGGGCCCGGTGCTGGGGTGCCGGTGCACGGGCCCTCGGATCTCGACGCGCTCGGCTTCACGCTGCCGAGCCTGGCGGCGATGTTCGAGGCGATGCCCGCCGCCGTCGGCGTCGTGGCGCAAGGCGGCCTCGCCCACGCCAATGCGGCCTTCGCTTACGCCTTCGGCTATCGCTCCTTCGCCGAGCTCGCCGAAGCGGGCGGGCTCGAGGCCATCATTCCCGGCGGCGCTGACTTGCTGCAGCCGGAGGGCGAGGCAGGAAAGGGGCGCATCATCACCGTGGATGCGCTCACCCGCGGAAGGCGGCGGCTCAAGCTCGATTTCGAGCTGCGCCTGCTCGATGCCGAAGCGGGCTTGCAAATGTTGCGCCTCGTCGATCGGGCAAATGCGGTGCCCGCTGACGCGGCGCCGGCGCAGAACGGCCAGAGCGCCGCCCTGCCCCCGATAGCGACACCAGAATCCGCTCCCGCCGAAACGGGAGTGGCCGGGCGCCGGCTCGACTTCCTCGCCAAAGTGAGCCACGAGGTCCGCACGCCCCTCAATTCGATCCTCGGCTTCACCGAGCTCATGCTGCAAGAGCGCCTCGGTCCCATCGGCAATGCCCGATACCGCGGCTATCTGGAAGACATCCATCAAAGCGGACTCTACGCGCTCAGCCTGCTCAACGATTTGCTCGACATCTCCAAGATCGAAGCCGGCAAGTTCGAGCTCGATTTCACCGCCGTGGAGCTGCCCGACCTCATCCATGAATGCGTGGCGAGCTTGCAGCCGCTGGCCAAGCGAGAGCGCATCCTGCTGCGCACCTCGTTCACCGCCGACCTTCCCCCCATCATCGCCGACCCGCGGCGGCTGAAGCAGATCGTGCTCAATCTTCTGTCCAACGCCATCAAGTTCACTTCGATCGGCGGACAGGTGATCGTGTCGGGCAGCCTGATCGAGGACGGCGAGCTTAGATTGCGAGTGCGGGACAACGGCGTCGGCATGACCAAGGATGAGATCGCGCTCGCCATGCAGCCCTTCCATCAGCTCGACACGGCGCCACGCAATCAGACCGGCACCGGGCTCGGGCTTCCGCTCACCAAGGCATTGGTGGATGCGAGCCGCGCACGCTTCGAGCTCACCAGCGCACGGGGAGTGGGCACTTCGGCCGATGTTATCTTTCCGCCGGAGCGGCTGGTGGAGCGGCGTCCGGGCTGAGGTGAGACATTCGGACCCAGGCGCGGCTATTCCCGTCCTTAAGCTTCAGCTTCCGCTCCGACACTTTCGCTTCCTCAATATATTTTCATCTCCTGTCGTTGTGCATTGATGATCTCTCTGCTTCGTCTTCCGCTGTAAAAGCTTAGAAGGCTTCTAATGTTGCGGAGACCTGGAGTTTGCCGTTGACTTGGGCGGCTTACGCAAAGTAAGCGAAGAGATCACGCCCCTGAACGGCGTCTTGGCCCGGGGCCTATTCCGATGCCGGGACCTTGAACCCCGGATTATTGGAGGAGTTGGAATGCGCATATCATCGGCGTGCGCCGCGGCGCTCGCGCTCGCTTCCCTTGCCCTGGCATTGCCCTTCGCTCCCGGCGCCCGCGCCGCCGCGGTGAAGGAGGGCGTGCCCTGGTCCAAGCTCGTGCGGAGCTGGGGGTCGTTCAAGCCCGACCCGATCTCGCTCAATGAGGTCACAGGTCTGCGCAAGACGGCAAGCGAGCTCGTCGACAAGGTCGGCTTCGCCGACGGGCCAAGCTCGTGAGGGGGTGAAATGAGCAACTACGACAAGATCGACATCGAGGGGGCGGCGCGCGCCTGTCCCCTGTCTCCGCTCTCCCGCCGCAGCGGCGCGGAGTGGCTCGTCGGCGTCGGCTTCCGCTGCTGGCTCGCCGGCTACGATACCGGCGACATCGCCTGCTGGGAAACCGGCTGGAACCAATATGCGCGCGCGCTCGGCTCGTCGCGGGCGAAGCGGGCCGTGACCGAGCTTGCCTGCTGGGTCCGGGCGGTGCGCGCATCGGCCGCGCGCAAGATCGAATATTCGCCGGTCGGCTACGCCGCCTTCTGCGCCGACGAATGCATGGCAATCTCGCTGATCGCCGCCTCGCAGCATCATCGCTGCCCGGCCATGCGCGCCTGTGCGCTGGCCTTGACCGGCTCGGCGCTGATCGAGCCGGTCATCGATGCCGCCAACGCCTTTGCCGACGTGCTGCAGGAGGCGGATCTGCTGTTGTCGCCGGGGGCGGTCGCCGCGCTCGCTGCCCGTACTGCGCCGGCCCCGGGAGCATCCTCCTGAACGGCGCTGACGGCCGGCGCGCCGAGTTCGGCGTGAGCACCGGCCTCATCTTCCCGGGCGCCGCCTTTGCCCTGGTGCTTGCCTATTCGATCCGCTTCCTGGCCGCCTCGCTCGGCGCCGGTCGAAGCCGGGCTGGCCAAGATTTCTCACAATATCGACGCGGCCGCCCGCACGCTCGGAGCCTTTTGATAGGTTGAGAATTCACCGGGCGGGCTCGCTATCTCGCCCTAATCGGGCTAAAACTGTTGATCTGGCGGGGGCTTAGGCCGGACGTGCTGCATTTCGCAGCGCCAAAAACGGGGTAAACATCGGAATGAAGCCTCGCGAGCTGCCATGGAAGTGGCTCCTTCTTGGGCTTGGCACCCTCACCCTCAGTGTGGCGCTGCTTCCCCGGCTGTTCGGCGACACGGCGCAACTCGGCGACCGGGCGGCGGAGCAACTGTCGGCCTGGACCGGCGGCAAAGTGACCCTCGTCGGACCGGTCAGGGTCCGCTATCTCCCCGACGTCTCTGTCACGGCCGGGCTCGAGCTCAAGGACAGCAAGCGGCTGCCCATGATCGAGTTGATGACCGTCAAAGAGGCGAAGATCTCGATCGACCTGGCGGATTTGCTGCTGGGGCACGTCAGGATCGATGCGCTTGCGCTCAGACGGCCGAGAATTACCCTCGCCGAGGCCGCGGAGCCGGGCGCCGCGCCGCAATCGCTGCTTACGGACCTCGTAAGCGGCGTGCCGGTGAGCGCGGTGCATGTGCGGGGCGGCACGATCCTCGTGCCGACCGCCGCCGCGGCACCCGAGCGGGTCGAGAAGATCAACGCCCATTTCGACATCAACGAGGGTCAGGGAGGGGTCTCCGGCTTCGGCAAGTTTGTGTGGCGCGATGTCGGGGTCCGTTTCGCCTTGGACAGCGGCGCCGTCACCGACACCGCCGAGGGCACCAAACTGCCGGTCTCGCTCGTCCTCAACGCCGACCCGATCCAGGCGAAGATCGAGGGCACCGCGTCGCTCAAGGGCGCGTTTGGGCTTGACGGGACCATGGCGGCTGAGATCCCCGATGCGCGGCGCCTGCTCGCCTGGCTCGGCATTCCCCTTAGTGAAGGCCCGGGCCTGAAGACGTTCACGGCCTCCGGCGCCTTCCATCTCGCCGGCGCCACACTCACCTTCGACGACGGCAGCTTCTCGCTCGACGGCAACAAGGCGCAAGGCCTGCTCGCGCTGACCGGCAGCGCGCGGCCCCGCGTGGAAGGCACGCTCGATTTCGACCGGCTTGTGCTCGATCCCTATCTTGCGCCTGAGCCGACCGACGCCACGGAGACGCCGTCCGCCTTCCGCGACAGCGATCCGTTCGACTGGCCGTTGGTGGAGGCGCTCGATGCCGATTTGCGGGTCTCGGCCGGCGAGATCCAGGCGCGCGCGCTCAAGCTCGGGCGCGGCGCGATCACCGTCACCGCCAAACAGGGCCTGATCATCGCCGAGCTCGGCGAGCTTGAGGTGTGCGGCGGAGCGGCGACCGGCCGCGCCAGTCTCGACCTGACCGAGCCGGCAAGGCACCTCACCCTCGATGCAAGCTTGACCGACATCGCCATGGAATCGTGCCTGCAACAATTGGCGATCGATCTCCCCCTCAAGGGCGTGGGAGGAATCAAGACCGAGATCGCGGCCCAAGGGCGCGATGCCGGCGAATTGCTGAAGGGACTCTCGGGCAGCCTCAAAATCACCGCGCATGACGGGGCGGTGCCAGTCGATTTCTCCCGCCTCATGGTGGCGACGATGCCCTTGGAAGGGCAAGGCTGGAGCCCCAGCGCCGGCACGCCCTTCGCCCAGCTCGACGCCGATTGCCGCCTCGGCGGTGGTCATCTCTGGTGCCAAACCTTCACCATGCAGACGCCCGCTGGACTTGTGGCCGGCTCCGGCGATATCGATCTGCCAGCGCAGACAATCGATTGGGACGTGGCCGTGGCCAGTCCCGCCGAGGCGGCGAAGACCTCGGAGACGACCGCTCAGGAGATACCGAAGGTCTCCATCCGCGGATCGTTGTCGCAGCCTTCGATTCGCAGAGCGGATCGCTCCATGCTCGGCGAAGGCAGTTCGCAGGCGTTGCCGCTTGCGCCCGCGGTTTCGCAGCACTAACGAAGGCGGCAGGAGAGGTCGTTCGCCGAGCAGCCCCATGACAAGGCAGAGGCCAGCCAACCGCCGTCAGGAACGGCATGTCGGCACGCGAGGGGTCCGCGCGCGCGGGCCGTGGCTCGCCGCCCTTCTCGCCGTCCTGTTCGGCCTACCCCTCCCCGGCGCCAGGGCTGAGGACCCCCCTAGTCTCGCCGTCGCCACCTATGGCGGCGCCTACGGCCAGTCGCAGGAGATGGCCTTTTTCGAGCCGTTCACCCAAGCGACCGGCACCAAGATCAGCATGGATATCTATGACGGCACGCTTGCCGCGATCAAAGACAAGATCGCCGCGAGCCCGTCGGCCATCGACGTGGTCGACCTCTCGGCAGGCGCGCTCGATGCGCTGTGCCATGACGGCCTGCTCGAACCGATCGACAGCTCGATCCTGGATGCTGCTGGAGCCGGCCAGAGCGCGGCGGAAGACTTCCTCCCAGGCGCGCTACCCTCCTGTGGCTTGGCGAGCGTCGCCTGGTCGACGACCATCGCCTTCGACCGCAACGCCTTGACCAAGGCCCAGCCGTCCAGCGTCGGCGACCTGCTCGACACGCGTCGCTTCCCGGGCAAGCGGGCACTGCCCGACGGACCGCGCTATACGCTCGAGCTCGCGCTCCTGGCCGACGGGGTGCAGCCCGAGAACGTCTATAGCGAGCTCACCACGCCCGCCGGCGTCGACCGCGCCTTCAAGGCGCTCGACAAGATCCGAGCCGACATTGTGTGGTGGGACAAGGCCGAGGAGCCGGTCAGCTGGCTCCTCGAGAAAAAGGCAGTGATGGCCGCCGTCTATAGCGGCCGCATGGCGCGGGCCGCCATCGGCGCGCCGCAGCTCAACATCATATGGGACGGCCAAGTCTACGATCTCGACCTGTGGGCCATTGCCAAGAACTCCGCTAACAAGGACGCCGCCAAGCGTTTCATCGCATTCGCGTTGGAGCCCCCGCGGCTTGCGGCACAAGCCCAATTGATCGGCTATGGGCCGATGCGCAAATCAGCCATCGCGCTCGTCGGCAAGCATCCCATCGTCGATGTCGATATGAAGACCTATCTGCCCACCGCTCCCGACCACATGAAGAAGGCCCTGAAATTCGATGCCGGGTGGTGGAGCGAGCATGGCGAAGAGCTCGCTAACCGGTTCAAATCGTGGCGCGAGCAAGCCGCCACCGCCGAAGGCACCCAGCAAGAGGGGACGCCGAGCCAGGCGCAATAGCGCGCAAAGAAATTGCGCGCAAATGTGAACTCCCGTTTGCTTTGCGCGTCGCCCCTGTGTCATGCTTCTGACTGGAGAGACCGAGGCCATCAGGCTGAGGACGCCTCTCTTACACGGAATGCACGACCTGAGAGGACGATTGCCGCCGCAGGCCAAGCCTTGAAGGGTCGGCGAGCGGCGCGCGACAAGCCAATGAGGCCAGCACTGCCGGAGCGGGGCCGGCAGTGCATCTTAATCCGATAATGATGCGGAGCGGCGGCGGCGCTTGATGCGTCCCTTCGCCCTCACGTGCGCGTTGGGCACTCGCCCGCATTAGGAGCGGCGATAGAGCCCGGCGGACAGATAGCCGCTCGGCTCGCTCTCCAGATAATTGCCGGTGAAGCCACCGGAAATTGTGAGCTCGGTGGCCAGCAGATTGAAGCGGAAGAAGCCGCCGCCACGGCCCGCGTCGTATTCCTCGTTGCCGAGCAAGCCGCCCTCCACGCCCATGGCGAGCCATGGGCGCAAGCGGTAGCCGTAGCGCGCGAAGACTCCAATATTCCTGGAAGGCCGTGCCATAGGCCGCGTCGACGGAGAGGAAGCTGCGCGCGGAGAAATCGAACCAGCTCTCGGCTTGCAGGCGCAAGCCGAGAGCGCTGCCTTGCACCGAATTGTTGGGATCGTGGGGCGTGATGTCCTGGTTCTCGCCTTCGATGCCGGCAAAGATGCGGAAAATTGCCGTGCTGGCGCCGAACTGATAGCCGATCAGCGCGGCGCCGAATGTGTCCCGCCCGTCGAAGGTGAAGTTGCTAGCCGCCAAGCGCGCTTTGATAGTCGTAGCCGCCAAAGGCCCCGACCGCGCGAAGGCGCCAGCCGGGCGCATAGAGTCCCTTGCCGAAGGCAAAGCCCGCGCCCACATAGCCTTGGGTTGAATTGTCCTCCACCCCGACGCCGGCGAAGATCTCGGTGGTGGGTGCGTCGCCCCCGGCCGCGGCAGGGGTTGCGGCGATAGCGCAGAGGCTGAGCGAAAGGACCACCTGCGGTCCGCTCGCGCGGAGCCGTGCCGCGAGGCCCCTTCCGATACAACCCCCCATGGCGAACACCCGCACGCCACAACAGATCGAATTGTAGACCAGCGGAATTACAACAACTATTTGGCGAGTATCAGGTCACGGTTTCTACTACCAAATACTCGTTTTGTTCTAGAAGGGCCCCCCGATGAATCCTGACCAATTCGACAGCTGGCTCAGTGTGGATCGTGGCGGCCTCTATTGCCGGCCGGGCGGCTTCCATGTCGATCCGGGCAGTGGCGTGGCCCGCGCCATCATCACCCACGGCCATTCCGATCACGCCCGCCCCGGCCATGAGCATGTGCTCGCCACGCGGGAGACGCTCGCCATCATGCAGGCGCGGCTCGGGACGGTGGCGTCACGCGGCAGCCAGGCCCTTGGCTATGGCGAGGCGCTGACGATCGGCGAGGTAATTGTCACGCTCGTGCCGGCGGGCCATGTGCTCGGCAGCGCCCAGGTGGTGATCGAATGGCGCGGGCGGCGCGTCGTGGTCTCGGGCGACTATAAGCGCGCGCCTGACCCTACCTGCCCGCCTTACGAGCTCGTGCCCTGTCATCTCTTCATCACCGAGGCCACTTTCGCGCTGCCGGTGTTCCAGCATGGGGACGCAAGCGAGGAGGTGGCGAAGCTGCTCCGCTCGCGCGAGGCGTTTCCCGAGCGCACCCACGTGGTCGGCGTCTATGGGCTCGGCAAATGCCAACGCCTCATCGCCAGTTTGCGCGCGGCGGGCTATGAGCGGCCGATCTTCCTGCATGGGGCGCTCGTCGAGTGTTGCACGCTCTACGAATCGTTCGGCGTGGCGCTCGGTGCGCTCGACTCCGCCACCGCGGCCAAGCGCGAGACGCTCAAAGGGGAGATCGTGCTCGCGCCGCCTTCCGCGCTCGCCGACCGCTGGTCGCGGCGGCTGCCCGATCCCTTGACCGGTTTTGCCTCCGGCTGGATGCGGGTGCGCGCGCGGGCGCGGCAACACGGCGTCGAGCTGCCACTCGTAATTTCCGACCACGCCGATTGGAACGAGCTCGTCACCACCATCGAGGAGACGGGCGCCGAGGAGGTGTGGGTGACGCATGGGCGCGAGGACGCGCTCATCTATCACATTCATTCCACCGGGCGGCGGGGACGGGCGCTGTCGTTGATCGGCCGCGAGGACGAGGACCAGTGAAGGCCTTCGCCGAGCTCCTGGAGCGCCTCGCCTATACGCCGTCGCGAAACGACAAACTGAGGCTGTTGCAGCGCTATTTCGCCTCCGCCCCCGATCCCGACCGCGGCTTCGCGCTCGCCGCACTCACCGACGGCCTGTTCTTCCGCCTGCCGCTCCGGCGTATCCTGACCGAGATGATCGAAGAGCGCATCGATCCCGTGCTGTTCGATCTATCACGCGACTATGTGGGCGATACGGCGGAGACCATCGCGCTGTTATGGCCGGAGGGCCGCAAGAGGGCCGAACCGCCCCGCCTCAGCCAAGTCATGCAAGCCTTGCAAGGTGCCTCGCCCGCCGACGTGCCGGGGCTGCTCGCAGGCTTCCTCGACGCGTTGCCCGCCCCGGGACGCCTCGCTTTGCTCAAGCTCATGACCGGGGCGCTTCGCGTCGGTGTCTCGGCGCGGCTCGCCAAGACCGCACTTGCCGCCTGGTCCGGGGTGCCGCTCGCCGATATCGAGGAGGTGTGGCACGGGGTGGCGCCGCCCTATGAATTGCTGTTTGCCTGGCTTGGCGGCACGGCCCCGCGGCCCGAGCTGGGGAGCGCGCCCATGTTCCGGCCGCTGATGCTCTCCCATCAGATCGAGGAGCGCGAGCTGCCGCTGATCGAGCCCGCCGCCTTCACCGCCGAATGGAAATGGGACGGCATCCGCGTGCAGGCTTCGAGCATGAGCGGCGAGAAGCGCCTGTTCTCCCGCACCGGCGACGATATTTCCGGCGCCTTCCCCGATGTGGTGGCGGGGCTGCCGCAGGGCGTCGTACTCGACGGCGAGCTCTTGGTGATGCGCGGCGGAGAGGTGGCGCCGTTCAACGATTTGCAGCAGCGGCTGAACCGCAAGAGCGTGACGCCCGCCATGCTCAAATCCCACCCGGCCCATATCCGCCTCTACGACATGCTCTATGAGGGCGAGCACGATCTCCGCCCGCTGCCCTTTACTGAGCGCCGGGCGCGGCTGGAAGCCTGGCACGAGCAAGCCAAGCCGCCGCGCACCGACGTCTCGGCGCTGCTCGACTTCGCCTCGGTGGCGGAGCTGGAGAAACTGTGGGCGGGGGCGCGGGAGACCGGCATCGAGGGGCTGATGCTGAAGCGCCGCGATAGCCCCTATATCGCCGGCCGGCCCAAGGGCCATTGG
This sequence comes from uncultured Alphaproteobacteria bacterium, assembly GCA_963820115.1. Lineage (GTDB taxonomy): Bacteria > Pseudomonadota > Alphaproteobacteria > Rhizobiales > Methyloligellaceae > Methyloceanibacter. The sequence continues at coordinate 685,241 of CAWFYP010000002.1, read as the reverse complement.
TATAAATGGAAGCGGGCGCCGCTCACCCTCGACGCCGTGCTCCTCTACGCGCAGCGGGGCAGCGGCAAGCGTTCGTCCTATTATTCGGATTACACTTTTGGCGCCTGGCGCGAAGGCCCGGACGGGACGCGCGAGCTCGTGCCGGTCGGCAAGTCCTATTTCGGCTTCACCGACGCCGAGCTCAAAGAGCTCGACGCCTTCGTGCGCAACCATACGGTGGATAGTTTCGGTCCGGTGCGCCAGGTGGAGCCCAAGCTCGTGTTCGAGGTGGCGTTCGATTCGGTGCATCGCTCCACGCGGCACAAATCGGGCGTCGCCATGCGCTTCCCTCGCATCCACCGCATCCGCTGGGACAAGCCGGCCGAGGAGGCTGATACGCTCGACACGCTGCAAGCGATGATCGTGGAGTAGTCCTCAGAACGCGTAGCGATAGAGGCCGTAGAAGCTGGTAGGGTCGAGGAAGATTTGGCTCGCGGTGGCGAACCCCGCCGCGCGGCCAAGCTCGAGCCAAGTCGCGGCGCTTTCGGGGAAATCACAAGTCGTGACGTGGCGGTCGATCTCCCCCCACTCTTCGTCGGTGAGAAAGGTCCAGGCGGGACGGTTGACGCGCCGGAAGCGCTCGAGATAGCCCTCACGGTCCTCGCCCTCGGCCAGAGTCGGTTCGTAGAGCATCAGGAATCGTGACGTCGAGCCACGGACGGCCTTAAGCAGCGTGCGCTTTTCGTCGGTCTGCAAATGATGGATCGAGAGGCTGCACCAGGCGGCGTCGGCGGGCTCGGGACGCCGAGCCACGGCGTCGACGAAATCGCTATGGTCGAGCTCCACCGCGAAAGGCGCGTCGGCGAGGTTCTTAGCGGCAAGCTCGAGCGCGGGCTCGGACAGGTCGATGCCGTGATAATGGCGGCAGGCCGTGCCGCCGAGCGCGCGTTGCATCTGGCCCGCGTCGCCGCAGGCAATGTCGAGGAAGGCGAAGGGCGCGGGAATGGTGGCGAGTGCGCCATGCAGGATCTTGCCCGCTCGCTTATGGGACAGCGCATCGGCATCCACGAGCTTCTGGTAGGTCGCCCATTGCTTCTGGAATTGCTCCAGCGCGCGCTCGTCGGTGACGGCGGCGCCCGGCGCGAACTCACGGATGAGGATATTCAGCATGGCGCGAGCATCTCCCGGTTGCCGCATGGCGGAGGGCGGCGGCAGGGTGGAGAATTTTTTTTGCGCCATGAGCCGTTAACGCCGCTTTACGTGTGACCCATTAGCGTCCCGTGGTATCGCTGGCAGGGGTGGGCGCCTGCTGATCGATGCACGATTTCAAGCGCCAATAATCTCCGGTCGATTCGGCCGCCTTGCCGCAGGCCTCCTGCACCGGGGCGGGAAGCTTGTCCCAGGCGAGCGCGATCTCATTGCGGATACGTTGCTGGAAGTCGAGGCAACCTCGCATGATCATCTCCTGCCGCGTCGAAGTCCCGGCAAGATCGGTGCAAATCACTTCGGGGTCATAGGCCGGCATGGTTCCGGCTTTGGCCGGCGAAAGGCCAAAAATCAGCGCCATGGCTGGGGTGAGGAAACGGAGCATCGGATCCTTCCTTGATCGGCGCCGACCCCAAAAAGCTGGAGTCCGCCAATCCTCAAAAGTGGCCTCACGGCCCTGATCCTGTGGGTGTTTCCCCGTCCCGTCGGTTAGTAAGCCTCAGTCGCGGGCTTTTGGAAAGCAAATTTCACGACAATGCTCGCGCCTTTTGACGCATTTCTCCATGATGGCTGTTGATACCCTCTCCGCTCGCGCGCCCTGCCGTAAGGACCCTCTCTATGCTAAGCTTGATGATAAGAAATTTTTGGTGGCTTACGTGGTGGCCAGCCAGCGTCTGGCTGCTCACGCTGGAAAAAGCGGTGGAACGCGGCGGACCAGTCCGACCAGCGTCGCGCGAGGAAGCACGAGGGCAGCTACGACAACAGGAGAGTGGCATGGCCAATGACGCGTTCATGAAACCGGAAGTGCCGGAGTCGCTCCGGAATCTCATGAAGATGAGCATCGAGCAGGCGAGGCGGGCATTCGAGACCTTCGCCACGACGAGCGAGAAGACGTGGAAGACGTTCGAGGCGAACTCGCAAACGGCCGGCGCAAGATTGCGCACCTTGAATGAGAAGATCGCCAGCGTCACGCGCGATACGGCCGAGGCCAATTTCGCGCTGGCGCTCAAGCTTGCCGAGACCAAGGACGTCACCCAGGCGCTCGAGTTGCAGGCCGACCATGCGCGCAAGCAGATGGAGCAGTTCGCGCATCAATTGGAAGAGATCCGCGACCTTGCCACGAACATCATCCAGGAGAGCGGCGCCGCGGCGGCGGCGGCCGGCAAGCAGGCGGCGCAGGAGATGGCGGCCGGCGTCGCTTCGGCCACGGCGCCCGCCTCGGCCTCGAGCAGTTTTTCCCCAGGGAGGACGCCCGGATCGGGCTACTAGCACGAGCCGGGACGCGCGGAGCTAGAACACCCAGCCGGGATCGTGGCTGATCTGGTGGAACGCCTTGACCAGCGCGCTCCCCCAGCCTTCGCGGATGGTCTGGAGATAGGGGTCGTCGTCCTCGAGCCGCACCTTGAACGGCGCGCTCAGCGAATTGCGGCGGTAGATCAGAATATCGAGCGGGGGCCCCACCGAGACGTTCGAGCGCATGGTCGAGTTCGAAGGAGATCAACGCGCATTTGGCGGCGTCGGCCAAGGACGTCTCGTGCTGAATAACGCGATCGAGGATCGGCTTGCCGTATTTGACCTCGCCGATCTGGAAGTAGGTCGTGTCGCCCATGGCCTCGATGAAATTGCCCGCGTCATAGATCATGAATAGCCTGAGCTGACCGCCCTTGATCTGGCCGGCGAGGATGAAGGAGGCGGTGAAATCCACCTCGTGCTGCTGCAAATAGCCGCCGTCGGTCTTGTGGATCTCGCGCAGCGCATTGCCGACGATGCGCGCCGCCCCGAACATGGAGTGGATGGCGTAGAGGTCCTGATCCGGATTCTCGTTGTTAAGCCACTCGCTCACCAGGCTGATCACGCCTTGGGTGAGCGAAAGATTGCCGGCAGTGAGCAGGGCGAAGAAGCGCTCGCCCGGCTTCTCGAAGGTGAACATCTTGCGGAAAGTGGAGACGCGGTCGATGCCCGCATTGGTGCGCGAATCCGACGCGAGCACCACGCCCTCATCGAGCAGGATGCCGATGCAATAAGTCACAGATCCTCCCCTCATTGCGCTTGTTGCTGTTGGCTTGGAAAGACGACTGAGACCTGCATGGTCTCGACGCCGCCGCCGCTGCGGACCCCTCGCACCGGCCCCGCTTCAGCATAGTCGAGACCGACAGCGGTGCGGATATAGGACTCATCGGCGCAGGCGCTGGCCGTCGGGTCAAAGCCGACCCAGCCCAGATCCTCGACATAGGCCTCGGCCCAGGCGTGGCTCGCGCCATGGGCCTCATGGCCGGCCCCATGGGCGAGATAGCCGCTGACATAACGCGCCGGGATGCCGAGCACCCGGGCGATGGCACAAAAAATGTGGGCATAATCCTGGCAGACGCCGCTGCCCTGTTCCAGCGCCTCGGCGGCGGTGGTGTGGACGTGGGTCTCGCCCTTGCGATACTCCACCTCCTTGGCGATGGTGAGCATGATCTCGTGCAGCGCGGCGATCCGGTCGCGCTCGGCGGCCACCCGGAAACGAGCGGCGTGGTCGCGAATGGGGGCCGACCCGACGGTAAAGGGGGTGTCGCGCAGATAGAGCCCCAAGGGCAGCTCAGCTGGCGCGGCCCCGACCACGCCATGCGTCTCGCGCGTGCGCACGAGCCCGCTCACCTTGATGGTCAGCTCGGTGGTCTGCTCCGCCACGGTCAGCGTGTGACAGAGATTGCCATATTGGTCGTGCCAAGGATCGGCGAGCGCGCCGGGGCAAGAGAGCCTCCAGCTCTCCACCGCTTGGGTGGGACCCGATAGCGGCGTCATCCGCACATATTGGATGCTCGCCTGCAGCGGCCGCGAATAGCCATAGGCCGTGACGTGCTCGACCCGAATCAGCATCGCTCAGGCTGCTCCCGCGAGAGAGGCCCGCACCATCAGGAAGTCCTCCTGAAGCTGGGTGCCGAGGGCGTTGTTGGCGGCGATGAAGCCTTGCAAAAACTCGTGCAAGCCGGCGCTGAAGATCTTGTCGATGCGGCCATATTTCAAGCGGGCAAAGGTCTGGCCGGCGAGCCTGCGACATTCGAGCTCCTTCTTGCCTACGAGCTCGTCGAGGGTGCCGATCACGTTGCCGTAACAATGATGCAGCGAGCGCGGCATGTCGGCGCGCAAAATGAGCAGCTCGGCGATACGCCAGGGATAGACGGTGTCGTGATAGACGGTGCGGTAGGCGCGGAAGGCGCCGACCGAGCGCAACAGCGCGCCCCATTGGTAATAGTCGACATAGCCGCCCACCTGCTCGCCTTGGGGCAGAAGCACGTGATATTTGACGTCGAGGATACGGGCGGTGTTGTCGGCGCGCTCGATGAAGGTGCCGAGGCGGATGAAGCGGAAGGCATCGTCATGCAGAAGCGTGCCGAAGATCACGCCGCGGAAGAGGTGGGAGCGCTCCTTTACCCATTCGAAGAAATCGCGATAGCCCCACTGCTTGAGCCCCTCGAAATCGAGGTTCTGCACCGTGAGCCAGGTCGAGTTCAGGCTTTCCCAGGCCTCGCTGGAAATGGCCGTGCGCTGGGCGCGGGCGTTCTCGCGCGCCTCGTGGATCAATGACCAGATGCTGCCGCCATTTTCCGGCTCGAGCGCGACATAGCGGATGATGTTGTCGTGGGTGAATTCGCCATAGAGCTCGCGAAAGCGTCCCGACCCCGGGGCGATGGCGAGGATCGGCTCGAAATGCAAGGCCTGCTTGTCGATGGTCGAGGGCAAGAGCGACATGCGAAAACTGACGTCGAGCATGCGCGCGGTATTCTCCGCCCGCTCCATGCTGCGCGCCATCCAAAATAGATTCTCGGCGGTGCGGCTCAGCATGGGTCGCGCTCCAACACCCAAGTGTCCTTGGTGCCGCCGCCCTGGCTCGAATTGACCACGAGCGAGCCCTGGCGCAAGGCGACGCGCGTGAGGCCGCCGGGAATGACGCTCGTCTCCTTGCCCGAGAGCACGAAGGGCCGCAAATCGACATGGCGGGCCATGATCTCGCTGCCGACGAGCGTCGGCGCGGTGGACAGCGCAAGCGTCGGCTGGGCGATGTAATTGGCAGGGTCGCGCATCACACGCGCTTTGTAGGTCTCGCGTTCGGCGGCGGTGGAGGCCGGGCCGATCAGCATGCCGTAACCGCCGGAGCCTTGCACTTCCTTGACCACGAGATTGTGCAAATTGTTGAACACATGCTGCCGCTGCATGGGGTCGCGCAACATATAGGTATGCACATTATCGAGGATGGGGTGCTCGCCGAGATAGAATTCGATCATGCGCGGGACATAAACATACATGGCCTTGTCGTCGGCCACCCCGGTGCCGAGCGCGTTGGCGAGCGCCACCCCGCCGGTGCGGATGACCGATAGAAGCCCCGGCACGCCGAGCACCGAATCGCGCTCGAAGGCGAGCGGGTCCATGAAGGCGTCGTCGACGCGGCGGTAGATCACGTCGACCTTGACCGGGCCTTCGGTGGTGCGCATCCACACTTGGCTATCGCGCACGAACAGGTCGCTGCCCTCCACCAGCTCGATGCCCATCTGCTCAGCCAGGAACACATGCTCGAAATAGGCGCTGTTGTAGCGGCCGGGGGTGAGCAGCACGACGACGGGATTGGAGGGCGCGCCCGGGGCCACGGCGCGCAAATTCTCGAGCAGGCGCTCAGGATAGTTGCCGACGGGAGAGATGCTCTGCCCGGCAAAGGCGTCGGGGAAGAGCCGCATCATGATCTCGCGGTTCTCCAGCACATAGGAGACGCCCGAGGGCGTGCGTATATTGTCTTCGAGCACGTAGAAATCGCGGTCGCCGGTGCGGATGAGATCGATGCCGGCGATATGGGCATAGACTTTGTTGGGCGGCTCGACCCCGAGCATCTCGGGCCGATAGGCCGGGTTGAGCAGCACGAACTCCTCTGGCACGAGCCCGGCTTTTAGGATCTCCTGGTCGTGATAAATGTCGTAGAGGAAAATATTGATCGCTTTGACCCGCTGGATGCAGCCGCGCTCGACGAGCGACCACTCGGCGCGCGAAAGGATGCGGGGAATGAGGTCGAAGGGGATCAAGCGCTCGGTACTGCCCCCTTCGGCATAGACCGCGAAGGTGATGCCCAGCCGGCGGAACAACTCTTCGGCCGCCTCCTGCTTGGTCACCAGGGATTCGATGGAGAGGTTGTCGAGCAGCCCGGCAAAGGCCGCGTAAGCCGGGCGGACATTGCCCTTCTCGTCGCGCATCTCGTCGAAGAATCTGCGGGGCGGCGCCTCGGGTATTTCGACCCCCGCGCTGACGTTCACCCTCTCGGCACTGTGCAATGCAACCCCGCCATGTCCTGAATGTGACCCGCGACTCCTCTTTGGTGCGTTTCCCAATGTTATAGTTGTTGCGCCATCTTAAGCCGATGGCGCTCTAATGGGCAACGATCTTGGCGGCCTAATTCTTGGTCAATATCCCTGGCAGGCTCATGCTGGAAACCGCGCTTACCGCCTTCACCACGTTTTTCGCGGTCATCGGCCCGATCGACATCGCCGTGCTGCTTGCCGCGCTCACGCCTAATATGACGCAGGGCGAGCGCCGCGCGATTTCGCTCAAGGCGGTGTTTATCGCCACGATCATCATCCTCGCTTTTGCCCTGTTCGGCGGGCCCGTGCTCAATCAGCTCGGCGTATCCTTGGCGGCGCTCCAGACCGCGGGCGGCATCATCCTTCTGGCTATCGCCCTTGAAATGACGCTCAGCCGGCGTCCCGGCGCGGCCGCGGCGCTTTCCGTCAAAGAGAGCGAGGATGCCGAGACCAAAGCGGAGCGCCATGCCGAGATCGCCGTGTTTCCGCTCGCCACGCCGCTGCTCGCCGGCCCCGGCGCCATGACGAGCGCGATCGTGCTCGCGGCCAACACCAAGGGCGATCTGCGCCTGCTCGCGGCGGTGGTGGCGGCGATCGTCGCCGTCATGGTGGTGACCGCCATCTTCCTGCTGCTCGCCCAGGAGATCCATCAACTGATCGGACTGACGGCGCGCAAGGTCATCGTGCGGGTGTTCGGCGTGCTGCTCGCCGCCATCGCCATGCAATCGATCTTCAACGGCATCAGCGCCACCCATATCTTCCGCTAGACAGAGGACCGTGAACCCAAGGAGCAAATCCCATGCGCGTCGTGCAGATCCAAGAGCCGGGGGCCCCGTTCGAGCTGGTCGAGCGCCCTCTCCCCGAGCCGGGACCCGGCCAAGTGCGGATCAAGGTCGAGGCCTGCGGTATCTGCCACAGCGACGCCTTCGTGGCGACCGGCACCTTTCCCGGCGTGCACTATCCGGCGGTGCCCGGGCATGAGATCGCGGGCCGGATCGATGCCGTGGGGCCGGCGGTCACAACTTGGCGCGTGGGCCAGCGCGTGGGCGTGGGCTGGCATGGCGGCCATTGCGGGGTGTGCGTCAATTGCCGCCGCGGCGACTTCATCACCTGCCGCTATCTCAAGGTGCCGGGCATTCATTACGACGGCGGCTACGCGGACTATATGATCGCGCCGATCGAGGCCTTGGCGGCCATCCCCGACGAGCTCGAGGCCATCGCCGCCGCGCCACTGCTCTGCGCCGGCATCACCACCTTCAACGCGCTGCGCAATTCCGGCGCGCGAGCCGGCGATCTCGTGGCCATTCTCGGCATCGGCGGCCTCGGCCATCTCGCCGTGCAATTCGCCGCGAAGATGGGTTTCCGTACTGTCGCCATCGCGCGCGGCAAGGACAAAGAGAAATTGGCGCTGAGGCTCGGGGCCCATCGCTATGTCGACAGCCAGGCAGAGGACGCCGCGAAGGTGCTGAGCGAGATGGGCGGCGCCAAGGTGATTCTCGCCACCGCGACCAGCGCCAAGGCCATGACGCCGTTGATCGACGGCCTCGGCGTGGACGGCACGCTGCTCGTCGTGGGGGCCTCGCCCGAGGCCATCGAGGTCGGCCCGTTTCACATCATCGGCGAGCGCCGCGGCGTGAGAGGCTGGCCCTCAGGGACCTCGATCGAGTCGGAGGATACGCTGCGCTTCAGCGCGCTCACCGGCGTCGCGGCGATGATCGAGACTTATCCGCTCACGCAAGCGGCGGAGGCCTATGCCCATATGTTGAGCGGCAAAGCGCGGTTCCGCGTGGTGCTCGTGCCGTAGGCCTACTCCGCCGGCGCTTGGCGGGCGGCGCCGTGCGTTTTGGGCTTGGTGGCGAATTTGCGCACTACAACATAAAACACGGGCACAAAGATCAGCCCGAAGATCGTCACGCCAATCATGCCGAAGAACACCGCCGTGCCCAGCGATTGGCGCATCTCGGCGCCGGCGCCGGTGGCGATAACGAGCGGCAGCACGCCGAGAATAAAGGCGAATGACGTCATCAGGATAGGCCGCAGCCGCACGCGCGCCGCTTCGGTCGCCGCCTGGAATCTGTCCTCGCCGTGCTCCTCGTTCTGGCGCGCGAACTCCACGATCAGAATCGCGTTCTTGGCCGCCAAGCCGATCAGCACGACGAAGCCGATCTGGCCTAGGATGTTCACGTCCATGCCGCGGGCCAAGAGGCCGCTCACGGCGGCGAGCAGGCACATGGGCACGATCAGAATCACGGCGAGCGGCAGCGACCAGCTCTCATATTGCGCCGCCAGCAGCAGAAACACGAACACCACCGAGGCCAGGAACACGTAGATGGCGGTGTTGCCGGCGAGCTGCTCCTGATAGGCGATCTCGGTCCATTGGAAGGCGTAGCCGTCGGGCAGCAGCTGTTGGGCGATCTTGGCCATGGCGGCGAGGCCGTAGCCCGAGGAATAGCCGGGCGCCACGCCGCCCTGCACCGCGGCGGACGGGTAGAGATTGAAATGCTCGACCCGGTAGGGGCCGGTGATGTTGCGGAACGAGGCGACCGCGCCGAGCGGCACCATGTCTCCCTTGGCATTGCGGGTCTTCAGCTCCGAGACCGAATGCAAATCCTGGCGGAACTTGCCGTCGGCCTGCGCCGTCACGCGATAGGTGCGGCCGAGAAAGTTGAAGTCGTTGACATATTGCGAGCCCAAATAGACTTCGAGGGTCTGGAACACGTCGTCGGCCTTGACCCCCAGCATCTCGGCGCGGACGCGGTCGATATCGGCGTAGATCTTGGGCGTGCGCGTGTTGAAGGTGGTGAAGATGCTGCTGAGCCCAGGGGTCTGATTGGCCGCGCCGACGATGGTTTGGGTCACGGCCTCCAGCTGCGCCGGATCGCCGCCATGGGTGTCCTGCACCTCCATCTTGAAACCGCCGGTGGTACCGATGCCGCGCACCGGCGGCGGCGACACGCTGATCATGAGGGCGTCCTGGATCTGGGCGAATTGCTTATTGAGGCTGGCAATAATGGCTTGCGCGCTCAGGCCTTTTTCCGCGCGCTCCTTGAAGTCGTCGAGCGGGGTGAAGATCACGGCGGAATTGGGCGAGGTGGTGAAGGTGGTGCCGTCGAGGCCGACGATCGGCACGGCATGGGCGATGCCGGGCGTCTTGAGCACGATCTTGGTCACCCGGCGAGTCAATTCGTCGGTGCGGGCAAGTGAGGCGCCGGGCGGCAGCTGGATGATGTTGATGAGATAACCCTGATCCTGCTGCGGAATGAAGCCGGTCGGGGCCTGGATGAACTGATAGACGGTCAGGCCGATCAGCCCGGCATAGACGAACACCATCAACAAGGCGACGCGCACCAAGCGCCGGGTCAAGCCGCCATAACGCGAGGACAGCCATTCGAAGCTGCGGTTGAATCCCTTGAAAAAGGCGTTGATCGGACGCGTCAGGAAATTCTGTTTCGGGTTGGGATCGTGCGGCTTGAACAGCAGCGCGCATAGCGCGGGGCTGAGCGTGAGCGAGACTATCAGCGAAATCACCGTCGAGGTGGCGATGGTGACGGCGAATTGGCGGAAGAACTGGCCGAGAATACCGCTCAAGAACGTCGAGGGGATGAACACGGCGGAGAGCACGAGCGCAATGGCGATCAGCGCGCCGCCAACCTCCTCCATGGTCTTGTAGGCGGCGTCGCGCGGACTCAAGCCCTCACGGATATTGCGCTCGACATTCTCCACCACGACGATGGCGTCGTCGACGACGATGCCGATGGCGAGCAAGAGGCCGAAGAGCGACAAATTGTTGAGCGAGAAGCCGAGCGCTTCGAGCATGGCGAAGGTGCCGACCAGCGACACCGGGATGGCGACGATGGGTACGATCGACGCCCGCCAAGTCTGCAAGAACACAATGATCACCACCACGACGAGGATGACGGCCTCGAACATAGTGTGGATCACGGCGGAGATGGATTGAGAGATGAAGACCGTCGGGTTGTAGACGATGTCGTATTTCAGGCCCAGCGGAAACGACTTGGACAGATCCTTCATCGTTGCTTCGACCTGGGCGGCGGTGGCAAGGGCGTTGGAGCCGGGGCGCTGGAAGATGCCCAAGGGCGTGGCCACGCTCTCGTCGAGATAACCGTTGCGGCTGTAATCGGCGGCGCCGAGCTCGACCCGGCCGATGTCGCGGACCCGGACTACGCGGCCGTCGGCATCGGATTTGACGATGATGTTGCCGAATTCATCGGGATCGGTGAGACGCCCTTGCGTCTCCACGTTGAGCTGGAAGGCGCCCGGCTGCGGCACGGGAGGCTGGTTGATGACGCCGGCCGCCACTTGCACGTTCTGTCCCCTGAGCGCCGCCAGGACGTCGCCCGCGGTCAGGTTGCGGGAGGCGAGCTTCTCCGGATCGAGCCAAATGCGCATCGAATAGTCGCGGGCGCCGAAGATGGTGACGTTGCCGACACCGTCGATGCGGGACAGCACATCCTTGATGTGCAGCGTGGCGTAATTGGAGATGTAAAGCTGGTCGCGCGACCCATCCGGCGACAACAGATGGATCACGAGCATGAGGTCCGGCGATTGCTTGGTCACCGTCACGCCGATGGAGCGGACCTCATCCGGCAGGCGCGGCAGCGCGGTGGAGACGCGGTTCTGCACCAGAACCTGCGCCGTATCGAGATCGGTGCCGAGCTTGAAGGTGACGGCGAGGGCCATGGCGCCGTCGCTGGTCGATTGCGACGTCATATAGAGCATGTTGTCGACGCCGTTGATCTCCTGCTCGAGCGGCGTCGCCACGGTCTTGCCCACGATCTCGGCCGAGGCGCCCGGATAGGACGCCGACACCGAGATGGAGGGCGGGGCGATCTCGGGATATTGCGCCACCGGCAGAGCGAAATAGGAGACGGCGCCGATCAGCGTAATGATGATGGAGATGACGGCGGCGAAAATCGGCCGGTCGATGAAGAAATGCGAGATGTTCATGCGGCGGTGATCCCGCGCCCGCGCCTCGTCATTCTTTGGGTACGGCCGCGCCTTCGACCGTGCCTTGCTCGGGCGTGACTTTCTGCCCGGGCCGCGCGCGCAACAGGCCATTGACGATGATCTCGTCGCTGGCCTCGATGCCGCTGCGGATGATGCGGAGATTGCCGTCCTGAACGGGACCGAGCTCGACAGGCTTCGGCACCACGGTGCCGTCGGGCGACACGGCGAACAGCATCTTGGTCGACTGATCGGTCACCACCGCCGCGTCGGGCACGAGCAGCGCCGGGTGCATCTGCGACATCGGCACGCGCACGCGGCCGAATTGCCCGGGGGTGATGAAATAATTGGGATTGGGGAAGGCGGCGCGCACGCGGATGGTGCCGGTGGAGCGGTCATATTGGTTGTCGACGAAGTCGATGGTGCCCTTGAGCGGCCAGTTGGTCTCGTCGATGAGCTCGCCCTGGACCTCGACCTTGTTGTCTCGCGCCGAGGGGATCTCGCCCTTCAGCACCAGCCGCTTGTAGGTCATGCCGTCGGCCTCGCTCACATTGAAGAAGAGGTGGATCGGGTCCAGCGAGGCGAGCGTGGTCAGCAGCGTGGGCGTGCCGGTCGTGCCGCCGATGACGAGGTTGCCGACGCTCAGCTCATGCAGGCTGGCGCGGCCCGGGATCGGGGCGGTCACGCGTGTATAGTCGAGATTGAGCTGGGCCTGGTCGACCGCGGCGGTAGCGGAGTCGCGGGCGGCGGAGGCGATGTTCACCTGCGAGACCCGCTCGTCATAGGTCTCTTGGGTGGCGTAGTCCTTCTGCTTGAGCTGCGCCGTCCGGCCGAGCTGGGCCTTGGCGAGCTCGAGCTGGGCTTCAGCTTGGGCGAGCTGCGCCTTGGCGGTTTCGAGCGCGAGCTCGTACGGCTTCGGCTCGATGACGAAGAGCAGATCGCCCTTCTTGACGATCTGGCCGTCGGTGAAGTTGATCGATTCGAGATAGCCGCTCACCCGCGCCCGCACATCGACATAGTCGACGGCCTGGAACTGGCCGGTGAAGTCCTTCCACTCCACGAGGTCCTTGACCAGGGGCTTGGCCACGGTGACGGCTGGCGGGGGCGGCGCGGCAGCGGCTGGCGCATTCGTCTTCCAGAAGCCCCAATAGCGATAGCCAACCGCGCCTGCGGCGACCACGAGCAGCAGCAGGAGGAGCACGGTGACGCCGCGGCGTCCTCTTCCGGTCGCCTCGATCTCGGGGGCGGGCTCGGCCGCGGGCGCGCGTTCGGGAGCTTTCCGCGCCTTGGGTGCGGCGACTTCGTCGCGGACGGGCGGCATCTCGTCCTCCTCGTCGCTCTCGCTTTTCCGCTCGCGGCCCGTGCCGCCATTGCGATTGAGCTTTTGAATCATGCCTGCATCTTACGCCGGAAACCCGGGTCCCTGAGACATCAAAACTCCGGGAGCGGGTCTCGGGCTCCCCGATGCCGCAGGGGCAATACTCAAGCCTAGCATGGCCGGCCGGGCCTCAAGAGGCGGAAAAGACCTGAATAAGCGTCCAAACGGCAAAATGCCTCAGCGGGCAGCTTCAGGTCTTCCCTTCCGGCATGATCACGCCGTCTTTCGGGAAATCGGCAAAGACACTTTCCGGCTGGTGGAAATTGGTGGCGAGGAGGAGATCGGAATTGGCGCCCATCCAGGCGGTGAGCGAGACGGACTGATAGGTCGCGTTGTTGAGGACGAGCACGACCTCCATCTCATCGGCGCCGGTGTTCTCGATGTAATGGCCATAGCCCTGCGGCACATAGCCGACGTCCCCGGCCGCGAACTCATCGGTGCGGGCCCGGCCATGGGAGCCGAACACCGTCATGCGGGCCGATCCCTTGAGATAGAACTGCCATTCAGCGGCGTTCGGGTGCCAATGAGGCTCGCGCAGCCCGCCCGGCTTGATGGTGAGCAACGCCCCGGTCACGGTCGTGGAAATGGGGAACTCGCGCTCCGAGACAACGCGCATGGTGCCGCCGGCGAAATGATCCGGCGCGGCGGCGAGCAGCCGGTAGCGATGGGTGAGCGGCACTTCCTTGAGCGACCCCGGGGCGGGCTCTTGGCTCAGCGCCGGTGGCACCGGCCCTTGGGCGATATAGACCTCCTTCTTCGGGAAGGTGGCGAAGGTCGTGGCCGGCACGCCGAAGGTCTTGGCCAGCACTTCCGCCGGGATGTGGCCGACCCAGTCGGTGATGGAGAAGGTGCCGAATTCGGAGAAATAGCCATTGTCGAACACGAGCACGAACACGCAATCGCCCGGTCCCAGGCCCTGGATCGAGTGGCCATGGCCGCGCGGGAAGTACCACACGTCGCCCGGGCCGAAATCGACGATCTCGCACCGCCCGTCGGGGTCGATGGTGGTCACGCGGCAACGGCCATCCATCACATAGGCCCATTCCGCCGCGTTCGCGTGCCAATGCAGCTCGCGCAAGCCGCCCGGCGTGAGTGTCATATAGACGCCGGCAAGTTTCTCCGACACCGGGAATTGGACGATGGTCGCCTCTTTGGCCGTGCCGCCATCGAAAGTCTTGGCGTTCTGCGCACCCAAGGGGAAGCGGAAGGAGGGGAGCGTGGCGCCGGCAAGGGGCTCCGGAGCCGGGCCGAAGGTCGGCTGCTTGGTCTCGAAAAGGCCGGCACTTGCGCCGGTGGCCAAGAGACTAGCCATGGCAGCGCCACCCAGCACGTGACGGCGTGAAAGTTCGGACATCGTTCCCCCTCATATCAGGCAGACTCCCTACTATCCGTTGAGCATCGGCAGTTTAGGCAAAGGCCGCGCAAAGCCAATCGCTAAGACGCGCCGAAGCGGTTGGCCGCGCCACTCGTCCCCAAAAATAAGCAGAGCTGTTGGCGCATGAGCCGGCGCTGGATCATTTGGGGCACCATCGCCACGCTGCCGCCGCTCGCCAATCTCTATTTTACAGGCCGTGAGGATGCACCGTCGGATTGTGGGTGACGCCGCGCGCGGGAGTTGAGGGGGCCGGCGCAATAGCGCATGTTTGATCCTGATCAACGTCCAGGACGAGCGCGTCGCCCAAGGTCGCGCCGGCCGAAGCCGGGGAGCAGGATATGGCGGCATTATTGGAACGCGAGGAATGGAGCGCCTTCTCCGACGTGATGGCGCTCGTGGGATGCGCCCTGTGTGCTCTGCTCGGGCTGACCTTCGCCGTGCTCGGCAAGGACCAGGGCATCGAGCTCGCCGGCTGGCTGCTGCTGGTAGGCTCGCTGATGGCCGGCATCTATGTGCTGGACCATTTGCGCGGCCGGGAACGCTCCCCTGAAGAGACGGGCTACGCCGACGGCGTCATCCGCGCCGGTGTCATCGCCACGGTGTGTTGGGGTGTGGCGGGTTTTCTCGTCGGCGACATCATCGCCTGGCAGCTCGCCTACCCGGTGCTCAATCTCGATCTGCCGTGGACCACTTTCGGGCGCCTGCGCCCGCTGCATACCTCGGCCGTCATCTTCGCCTTTGGCGGCAACGCGCTGATCGCCAGCTCCTTCTATGTGGTGCAGCGCACCTCCCGCGCCCGGCTCTCGGGGCGGTGGTCGCCGTGGTTTGTGTTCTGGGGCTATCAGCTCTTCATCGTGCTCGCCGCCACCGGCTACCTGCTCGGCGTCACCCAATCGAGGGAGTATGCGGAACCCGAATGGTACGTGGATATTTGGCTGACCATCGTCTGGGTGGTCTATTTCCTCGTCTTCGTCGGCACGCTCGCGCGCCGGCGCGAGCCGCATATCTATGTGGCCGACTGGTTCTATCTCGCCTTCATCGTCACCATCGCCATGCTGCACATCATCAACAATCTGGCGATGCCCGTGTCGTTGCTCGGCTCCAAGAGCTACAGCCTGTTCTCCGGCGTGCAGGACGCCATGACGCAATGGTGGTACGGCCACAACGCGGTGGGCTTCTTCCTCACCGCGGGCTTCCTCGGCATGATGTATTATTTCGTGCCCAAGCGCGCCGAGCGGCCGATCTATTCCTACCGGCTGTCGATCGTGCATTTCTGGTCGCTGATCTTCCTCTACATCTGGGCCGGTCCCCACCATCTGCATTACACCGCGCTGCCCGATTGGGCGCAGACGCTCGGCATGACATTCTCCATCATGCTGTGGATGCCGTCCTGGGGCGGCATGATCAACGGGCTGATGACGCTGTCCGGGGCCTGGGACAAGCTCAGGACCGATCCCGTGATCCGCATGCTCGTGGTGTCAGTGGCCTTCTACGGCATGTCCACCTTCGAAGGCCCGCTGATGAGCATCAAGACGGTCAACGCGCTGTCGCATTACACCGACTGGACCATCGGGCATGTGCATTCCGGCGCGCTCGGCTGGGTCGCCTTCATCACCTTCGGCGCCATCTATTGCCTCGTGCCCTGGCTGTGGCACCGGCGCGGGCTTTATTCGCTGCGCCTGGTGGAATGGCACTTCTGGATCGCCACCCTAGGCATCCTGCTCTACATCACCTCGATGTGGGTGTCCGGCATCCTGCAGGGGCTGATGTGGCGCGCCTACGACAGCCAAGGCTTCCTCGAATATTCCTTCGTCGAGACGGTCGAGGCCATGCATCCGTTCTACATCATCCGGGCGACGGGCGGCCTCCTGTTCCTGATCGGCGCGCTGATCATGGTCTACAATGTGTGGCGCACCATTCGCGGCGACGAGCCGGTGGATGTTGCCGACCAGCCACGCATCGCCGCGGCCCCGGAGCTGCGCCCCGTGCCGGCGGAATAGGAGCGGGCGATGGACTGGTCGAAACATCAGATCCTGGAGACGAGCTCGGTTCTCCTGCTCGTCGGCATCCTCATCACCGTCGCCATCGGCGGCGTGGTGGAGATCGCGCCCCTGTTCTGGCTGTCCTCGACGATCGAGAAGGTGCAGGGCATGCGGCCCTATACGCCGCTCGAGCTGGCCGGCCGTGATATCTATATCCGCGAAGGCTGCTATCTTTGCCACAGCCAGATGATCCGCAGT
Organism: uncultured Alphaproteobacteria bacterium; assembly: GCA_963820115.1. Lineage (GTDB taxonomy): Bacteria > Pseudomonadota > Alphaproteobacteria > Rhizobiales > Methyloligellaceae > Methyloceanibacter. Next base: position 668,771 of record CAWFYP010000002.1, on the reverse strand, counting down.
CTGCGCGACGAGGTCGAGCGCTACGGCCATTACAGCCTCGCCGCCGAGAGCATGTACGATCATCCCTTCCAATGGGGGTCGAAGCGCACCGGGCCCGATCTGGCCCGCGTCGGCGGCAAATATTCCGACGAGTGGCACGTGGCGCATATGGAAAATCCACGGGCCGTGGTGCCGGAATCGGTGATGCCGGGCTATCCGTTCCTCGCTCGCCACGAGCTCGACTATCGCGATATCGCCGAGCGCATGAAGACGCTGCGGGAAGTCGGCGTCCCGTACACCGACGAGATGATCGAGAACGCCAAGGCGGATCTCGAGCGCCAGCTCGACCCGGCGGCGCAAGGCGCCAAGGACTTCCTTGCCCGCTATCCCAAGGCGCAGGTCCGGCAATTCGACAGCAATCCGAGCTATGTGTCGGAGCTCGACGCCGTCATCGCCTATCTGCAGATGCTCGGTACCCTCGTCGACTTCGCCAAGTTCGACGCCGAGGGACCCAATCTGAGGTAACGCGCCATGACCTACGAACAGGTGTCCAACTACACCCAAGTCGCCGCGCTGCTGTTCTTCCTCGCGCTGTTCGTCGGCGTCGTGATCTACGCCTTCTGGCCCGGCAACAAGAAGCGCTTCGAGAAGGATGCGGAGATTCCGCTGCAAAAAGATCCCGACCAGGAAACGGATGATGATTGAGCGCCATGGCTAATCACGACAAAGACGAGGCAACCGGGGCCGCGACCACCGGCCACGAATGGGACGGCATCCGGGAGCTGAACAAGCCCCTGCCCCGCTGGTGGCTGCTCACCTTCTACGCCACCATCATCTGGGCCATCGGCTATTGGATCGTCTATCCGGCGTGGCCGCTCGTTTCCACCTACTCCAAGGGGGTGCTCGGCTATAGCCAGCGCGAGCACGTGGCCGAGCAGCTCGTGGCGGCCAGGGCCGCCAAGGCGCAATATCGGGATAAGATCGCCGCCAACGGTCTCGACGCCATCGTGGCCGACCCCGAGCTATTGCGCTTCGCGCTCGCCGGCGGCGATGCGGCCTTCGGGGACAATTGCGCGCCCTGCCATGGGCGCGGCGCGCAAGGCGCCTTCGGCTATCCCAATCTGCGCGACGATTCCTGGCTGTGGGGCAACGGCACGCTCGCCGACATCTATCAGACGATCCTGCACGGCATCCGCGCCGACGATCCCGATACGCGCAGCAACCAGATGCCCGCCTTCGGGCGCATGGGAACGCTGGCCGAGCCGCAAATCCAAGACGTGGCCGAATATGTGCTGTCGCTGTCGGGCGGCGCCGACAATCAGGTGGAAGCCGACCGGGGGGCGAAGATTTTCGCCGATAATTGCACGCCCTGCCATGGCAAGGACGGCAAGGGCAACGCGACGCTCGGCGCGCCCGATCTCACCGACGAGCTGTGGCTCTATGCCGGCGACAAGGCTACGATCATGGAAACGATCCGCAATGGACGCGGCGGCGTAATGCCCGCTTGGGGCCACCGCCTCGATCCGGAGACGATCAAGGAGCTCGCCATCTACGTCCATTCGCTCGGCGGCGGACGTTAGTGCCTTCGAGGCCGGCGGTGTTGATCATGGAGGACCAGAAAGCGGCCAATACAAGCGCAAGGCAGCAGGAAAGGCCGGTCGAGGTCGCCGAGCACGTCACCGCGCGCTCGCAAGAGAGCCTCTACGCGCAACGCGTCAAGATCTATCCCAAGGAAGCCCATGGCCGCTTCCGCACGATCAAATGGATCGTCATGGCGGTCACGCTCGGCATCTATTATGTGGTGCCGTGGCTGCGCTGGGACCGCGGCCCCTATCTCCCCGATCAGGCCGTGCTCATCGACTTTCCGTCGCGGCGGTTCTTTTTCTTCTTCATCGAGATCTGGCCGCAGGAATTCTATTTCGTCACCGGGCTGCTCGTGCTTGCGGCGCTCGTCCTCTTCCTCGTCACCTCGCTCGCGGGCCGGGTGTGGTGCGGCTATACCTGTCCGCAGACGGTGTGGACCGATCTGATGATCGCGGTCGAACGCTTGTGGCAGGGCGACCGCAACGCCAGGCTCCGTCTCGACAAGCACCCCTGGTCGACGGAATCGATCCTGCGCAAGGGCGCCACGCATCTAAGCTGGCTCCTGATCGCCATCGCCACCGGCGGCGCATGGGTGTTCTATTTTGCCGACGCGCCGACACTTGCGCGCCAGCTCCTCACGTTACAGGCGCCGGTCGCGGCCTATCTGTTCGTCGGCATCTTCACCGCCACCACCTATGTTTTGGGCGGTATCGCGCGCGAGCAGGTGTGCATTTATATGTGCCCATGGCCGCGCATCCAGGGCGCGATGTTCGACCGCGATTCGCTACTCATTTCCTATCGCGCCTGGCGCGGCGAGCCGCGCGGGCCGCACAAGGTGGGGCAATCCTGGGAGGGGCGCGGCGATTGCGTGGAATGCCGCCAATGCATCGCCGTCTGCCCCACCGGCATCGACATCCGCAACGGACCGCAGCTCGAATGCATTCAATGCGCGTTGTGCATCGATGCCTGCAACGAGATCATGGACAAGGTCGGCCGCCCGCGCGGGCTGATCGCCTACGACACCGTGCGCAATCTGGAGATGGAGCCGCATGGCGCCGCTCCCATCAAGCTGTTCCGGCCGCGCGTGGTACTCTATGCGAGCGCGATCGCCGTGGTCGGCGCCATCATGCTCACGGCCCTGGTGCTCCGGCCTAATCTCGAGGTCAGTATCCTGCATGACCGCAACCCACTCTACGTCAAACTGTCCGACGGCGGCATCCGCAATGGCTACACCATCAAGCTTCTGAACAAGCTGTACGAGCCGCATTCGTTTCACCTCGCGCTGGCCGGTCTGCCCGGCGCCACCCTCACGGTCGTCGGCCAAGAGCATGCGGCGCAACCGGTGATCACGGTGCCGCCGGATCAGCTGCAGGCGCTCCGCGCCTATGTGACGCTCGACAAGAAGGAGGTCGCGGCGCTGCCCGGCGACGCCGCGGACTTCTCCCTCATCGTCACCGACGTGGCGACGCCCAACCAGGCCGAGCACAAGCTCACCTTCCGGAGGCCCGAGCGATGAGCGACGGCATCTGGTTCCGCGACGGCATCAACGGGCGCCATGTATTGATGGGCTTCATCGCCTTTTTCGGCGTGATCTTTTTGGCCAATGGCATCTTTCTCTACTACGCGCTCCATACGTTCGGCGGTGGCGAGACCACCGATCCCTATCGCAAAGGACTCGACTACAACCAGACCCTGGCGGAAGCTGCGCGCCAAGAGGCGCAAGGCTGGCGCACCGAGCTCAGCTATGCCGCCGGGCGCCTCACCCTCACTTTGCGCGACCGAGACGGGCATGAGCTGCAAGGGCGCCGCGTTCAAGCCACGCTCGGGCGCCCGGCCACCGACGTCCAAGACGTGACGCTCAAGTTCGACGAGGTAAGCCCGGGCGTCTATGCGGTCGCCATCCCCTTGGCGCCCGGACAATGGCTCGTCTCCGCGGCGGCTGACGATCCGGGGGCGGCGGGGAACCCACCCTTCCGTCTGAGACAGCGCTTGATCGTGCCCGAAACGCCATGACCCTGCAATTTCGCGCCGCCGCTCAAGCCTCGGGCGAGGCTGAGGCGGACGCGCATCGCCCGCCGCTCGACGCACTCACTCTAGCCGTGGAGAGCATGCGCTGCGGCGGCTGCTTGCGCTCGGTCGAGCGCGCCGCGCTCGGCGTGGGCGGCGTGGTGAGCGCGCGGGCGAACCTCACCGCCAAGCGGGTCAGTGTCACCTACGACCCGACGCGCGCCGGCGAGGCCGAATTGATCGCAGCGCTGGAGCGCGCAGGGTTCCCGGCGGCACCGCTGCAGGCGATCAAGCCCGGCGCGGAGCGGGCGCGGGAGAAATATCTGTTACGGCGCGTGGCGGTCGCGGGCTTTGCCGCCATGAACATCATGCTGCTCTCGGTCTCGGTATGGGCCGGCGAGGCTGGCGACATGGATCCGAGCCTCGAGGGGCTATTCCGCTGGCTGTCGGCGCTGATCGCGCTGCCGGTCGTGGCCTATGCCGGCCAGCCATTCTTCGCCTCTGCGGCGGGCGCGTTGCGCGCGCGCCGGCTGAACATGGACGTGCCGATCTCGCTCGCCATCTTGCTCGCGACGGGTATGAGCCTCTACCAGACGATGCGCGGCAACGGTCAGGTCTATTTCGACGCCGCCGTCACGCTCCTGTTCTTCCTGCTGGTCGGACGCTTCCTCGATGAATCCTTGCGCGTGCGCGCCCGCGGACAGGCGCAGAACCTCGTCAGCCTGCAGAGTGGCATGGCCACGCTCATCGACCATGACGGTAGCATTCGCTCCGTGCCGGCCCATGCGCTTGAACCCGGCGACCGTCTGCTCGTCGCCGCCGGCGAGCGTGTCGCCGCCGATGGCGTGCTCGTCGAGGGTACGGGCGAGATCGACCAAAGCCTGATCACCGGCGAGACGCTGCCGGCGAGCGTCAAGCCGGGCGAGACGATCTATGCCGGCACGCTCAATCTGATGCGGCCGCTCACGATCGAGGTCACCGCCGCCGACAGCGCGACGCTGCTGGCGGAGATCGGCCGCCTCATGCTAGCCGCCGAGCAGGGCAAGGCGCGCTACCGCCGGCTCGCCGACCGGGCGGCGCAAATCTATGCGCCGGCGGTGCATGGGCTCGGCCTCGCCACGTTTCTCGGCTGGCTGCTCATCATGGGCGCGCCGTGGCAGACGGCGCTCACTTACGCCATCGCCGTCCTCATCATCACCTGCCCCTGCGCGCTCGCGCTCGCCGTGCCCGCGGTGCAAATCGCCGCCGCGAGCCGCCTGTTCCGCCAGGGCATCGTGGTCAAAGCGGGGGACGGGCTCGAACGGGTGGCGGAGACGGACATGGTGGTGTTCGACAAGACCGGGACGCTCACCATCGGGCGCCCCGTGCTGCTCCATGCCGAGGCTATCACCGATGCCACGCTCGCCGCCGCGGCCTCGCTCGCCGCGGCAAGCAAGCATCCTTATGCCCGCGCCATCGTCGCGGCGGCGAAAGCGCGGGGTTGCCGGGTGGCGGCGGCGACGGGCGGCGAGGAAATTCCCGGACATGGGCTGAAGCGCATGCGGCCCCAAGGCGAGGAGCGGCTCGGCTCGGCCCAATGGTGCGGGGTGGCCAGCAAGGACGGGCAAAGCGAGGTCTGGTACCACCGTCCCTGGGACGCGCCGGTGAAGTTTCGTTTCGCCGATGCGCTTCGCCCCGACGCGGCCGAGACAGTCAAGGTCTTGCAGCGGCGGGGCTTGCGGCTCGCGCTTCTGTCGGGCGACCGCCAGGGCGCCGTCGCGCTTGCGGCGGAAGCCGCCGGCATCTCGACTTTCGCGGCCGAGCTTTCCCCGGCCGCCAAGATCGCTTGGCTCGAAGCGCGCGCGGCCGAGGGGCACAAGGTGCTGATGGTCGGCGACGGCCTCAACGATGCACCGGCGCTGGCCGCGGCCCATGCCTCGATCTCGCCCGCAAGCGCCGCCGATCTCAGCCAGCGCACCGCCGATTTCGTGTTCCAGGGCAAGAAGCTCGGCGCCGTGCCGGAGATCATCGCCACCGCGAGGCGCGCGCGGGGCATGGCGTTGCAGAATTTCGGCGTCGCGCTCGTCTATAATCTGATCTCGGTGCCCTTTGCCATGGCCGGCCTGGTAACGCCCCTGATCGCCGCGATCGTCATGTCCACCTCCTCGATCCTCGTCACCCTCAACGCCACGCGGCTGTCCTTTAGGAGGCGCGGGTGACCGCGCTCGCCTGGCTCATCCCGGCCGCGCTCTTTCTTGGCGGCCTCGGGTTGGCGGCCTTTCTCTGGGCGCTCAGCTCAGGCCAGTTCGAGGATCTGGAAGGTGCGTCCTACCGGGCGCTCGACGACGACCCCCCCGAGGCACCGGCGGCGCCTCCATCCACCGAGACAAGCGGGTCTCAGCCAGGCTCTCAGCCGACCAAAAAGTAGAACAGCGCCGCGGCAACGAGCCGATAGATGCCGAAGGGGATGAAGGTGCGCGTGCGCACGAAGGCGAGCAGGAATTTGATGCTGGCCATGGCCACGACGAAGGAGGCGATAAACCCCACCGCCAGCCCCCCGCTCTCCGATGCGGTGAAGCTCGAGGCGTTCTTGAACAAATCGAGGCCGGTGGCGGCGAGCATGGTGGGGACGGCGAGCAGGAAGGAATATTCCACGATCGTCTCGCGCTTCAGGCCCAGCGCCAGGCCACCGACGATGGTGGCGCCGGAGCGCGACACGCCGGGGATGACGGCTACGGCCTGGAAGACGCCGATGCAGACGGCCTGAAAATAGCTGATCGAGTCGACGTGGCCCACGGCGCCGGCAGGCTCCCGGTGCCACAGCTCGAACAGAATCAAAAACACGCCGCCCAGCGCGAGCGCCGCAAGCACGACCATCTCATTGCCGAGGAGGTAGGTCTTCACCACGTGATAGAGGGCAAGACCGATAATCCCGGTGGGGATGAAGCCCGCCAGGACCTTGAGGTCGATGCTCAACTTGAGGAAGCTCCGCCAATAGAGCACGACCACGGCGAGGATGGCGCCGAGCTGAATCACGATCTCGAAGCTCTTTTGGAAATCGGTCTGCGGCAGCCCGAGCAGCTTGGCGGCCAAGATGAGGTGCCCGGTCGAGGAGATGGGCAGGAACTCGGTCAGGCCTTCGACAATGCCGAGCACCAGCGCTTGCAGCAGCGTCATGATCGAGGAACCACGCTAGAGTTCGGGGTCGCGGGATAAGGCGAGCAGGGATTAGGCGGGTACGGCGGAAATGCGGGGGACTGTCGCTTAAGGCTGGAGCCCGGGCAACGCGGCAAAGCTACGCGGCCGTCAGGGGGCCGCCGATGAGCCAGGACACACTGGCGGCGGTGCTGCGGTCCCGCATCATGAAGACGACCGGCGCGTCCTGGGGCTTGGCGGGCGCGCGGGGGGTCTCGAAATCGATCTCGGTCTCGATCCAGGGCCGCGGAATTTCCAGATGGGCCGGCAGCAGAGTGTAGGCATCGCCGATGCAGACGGCGATCTGCTCCTGGGTGAGGTCGCGCGCTTTGCTGAAATCCGTGCCGCTCACATTGACCCCCGCCAAAGTGGTGCCGGCGAAGCTCGTACCATCCAAGACCGTCCGGCATAAATTGGCGCAAGTCAGGTCGGCCCCGTCGAGCCTGGCGTCGGTCAAATCGGCACCGGAGAGGTCGGCCCGGGTGAGGTCGGCACCGGACAGGGTCGCGAAGCGAAGGGCCGCCCGGCGCAAGCGGGCAGACGACAAATTGACCGGGCCGCCATTGATGGGGCCGAGCTGACGCTCGCTCAAGCTCAACGCGAGGCCGGTCAAATTCGGGATAAGGCTTGGATGATAGCGGCGCCACGCGTTCCAGACGCGGGGGCCACGGCGCAATACGTCCAGATGTTCGGTATCTACTGACAACGCCATCACGCAACTGAAACTAACTCACCAATGTGAATTTACCATAAATCAAAAATGTGACAGGGGCAACGAGATCGACGCGCGCAGCGTGTTTTCGTTGCCGAATGCCGTTTGTTTCGCGCGACCAATTGGTTCGACGCGCGCGTTCGAGTTGCTTCGGAGAAAATTTGCGAGGTGAGGCTGCGACAAAGAGTGGTGCCCAGGGGCGGAGTGCGCCAATTCAATCAGCCCAATGACTTAGCCGGAAGTGGGACAGTCGATCTTTCCATATAATCATTCTGCTTTCTGGCGTGAGTGTCCCACCGCCGACGGCTCGCAAGCTCGCGCGACAACTCGTGTGCGGTTGGGGCCGCAAGCGACCGCCGAGAGTCCGCTTACTGCTTGAACCGCAGAACATTGCATTTTTTACCAAGCTGGCGACTTGGCGCTCATGATTCTGCAGTCAGAGGCGAGGCGTTGTCTATGCCTGCCGACCGACTTTGGTGTTGGCCACAGTCGTTGACGGCGGTCTGGAGAACTGGGTTATAGCGTCCGTTGCAGCGCCCGCTGTTCGGATAGCTGCTGCTACCGCTACGCGGGCAGCGTATTGCCAAGCCGCGACTTCGGCTAGCCTGTTTACTGCCTCAAGCTGAACTTTCAGATTTTGGAGTTTGCCGTCGCGTTCGCGTTTGAGCTGATCGACCAGCCTTTTACAGCGATTTTCCTCAGTAATAATTGCCCGCTCAATCAGTTTGGCTCGCTCTCGTAGATCCCCGCGAATATCGCGCATGGAACAGTCTGCCACAAAAGAAGGGCCCCGAAGCAGGGAACGACGGGGCTCAGTGCTGGCCCAGCTAGTAGGACCACCAGACAGCCTATGCGAGTTGGGCGGTTTGTCGCCACCGCCCTGAAGTTATCCACGGTATCCACAGAATTGCTCGCTCGTATCTGGAGCGCATGTCTGCTTTGAGTTCGATTGTGTTGATAAAGTCTGAGGCCCCGCGAGGCAGACGTGGACAGTAGAATAGCGTTTCGCACCGCGGAGATTTTTGGAATCAGGATTTGCGCTAAGCTGGGTAGCGAAATAGCATTCTCCGCAATGTAGCCAAAACGCTCACTCGATGAGTTTATCAACACAATCTGCCATGAGCCGACGCAGTGCCCAGGTTCTCCCTCGCCTTTTCAAATCCCGATCTCAGGTCTGCAATTGGTAGGGCTGTGTATATCGGGGACAACTGGAAACTCGCTCTTGGAATCGGCTGAGCGGAGGAGCGCACTTAAGATCGCGCACTTAGATCGACGGCTAAAGACTTACCGTGCCGGCCCTGTGCACGTCCCTTTCCCCGCCGAGCGCCCCTTAAGGCATCACCGCGGCTTCCAACCCTGAGAAGCCTCGTAATCCAAAAGGTGGCATCATGAACATCGCTCTAGATCCTGCAGTTACCACCGACAAGTCACATGAGACATACCGCAAAACCAACGGCGAATTGGATGCCGTGACCCGCGATGCAGTCTTCGCAGAAGCCGCGCGCGATGTTGCAGAAAAGACCCTAGATCAGACACGCGAAGCCTATGAGCGCTCCAAGGATGCTCTCGAAGCTGCACTGGAGACTATTGAGAGATCTTATGACGCTTTGGGCCAGGGCGCTGCGGCCCTAAACCGCAAAATCATCGAGATTGCCCAGCGGAACGTAAATTCGGGCTTTGATCTGGCAAGGAGCCTGGCGACGGCCAAGACACTCGCCGAGATCGTGGAGCTGCGCGCGACTTACTGGCGCAAGCAGTTCAGCGAACTCGCTGCCCAAGCCGAGGAAGTCCGCGCGTTGTCCGCCAAGATTGCCGCCGAGATGGCCGAGCCAATCAAGGCGCATATGAAGCGCAGCGTGGATGAGCTTCGCAAGGCGAACTGAGCCAACAAGCCCGCCGTGTCAGATGGCAGGGCGGGACCGGTGAGGCCTGAGGTGCTGAACCGTCACCGACCGGCTAACTTAGCTCGCTGAAGCTATTGGGCCGACAATGACACGCTTTGGCGGCTTAGTTGTTGACGTGCTGGGTGGCAACATCATGGTGAGCCTAGCAGGCTCAAACTACGCAGTGACCTATCATAAGCCACGCAACTCCCCGCAGTTGCTGGCTAGGTCGCTTCCGACCAAGAACGATAGGCACGCCTCAATGACACAAGGAGAGTTCCTCGCTGCTGCGTGGCGCGCGGCCAACGACAAGGCGAGAGAGATGGGCTGGATCGTGTAAAGGGGCTTGTCTTAAGAGGAACGGCCCGCGTGGAAATAGTCAACGCCCTCTATGACTGCCGCTTCGGCGATCTCGCGAATGAGGATTTAAGAGGCTTCAATGGTGCGCGCCAAAGGCGGCCGCCAACGAGCGAACCAAAGCCACACGATCAAGGCTGGCTCTTAGGAAATGAGGGTTGAGCCGGAATTGAGGGTTGAACCGGAGCACGAGCGGGCGGCTCAATCGGTGCACGAACGGAAGAAGCCTCGGCGCAGAGTGACTGCGGGCCGCTCGACCACCATGGACGAATATGCTCGCTGTCCGGAGCCGAGCAGACCTGTGACATCTGACTAGAGACGCACAGAACGGCCCCAATTGAATATTCCTTGCTCTCGAATATGCAATAGGGCGAGGTAGCCGCAGCCGGCGCGGGCGGATGTGGTGGTGCTCTCTGGGGCAGTGCTGGCGGTCGCTCCGTTTGGGCGGCGCCTTGTGTGGTTAGGAGCATTAAAATCAAGCATGCACCGCCGATGATGTCTTTGATGTCTTTTGTCATGGCTCCCATGCTCTCTAAAGCCAAACTCTCTAAGACCAACCAATGTAAGGCTCTGATATGTGCTTGTCACGGTCCTCGAGGGATCCCGTTCCTTTCGGCCTGGCAAGGATCGCTTGTCGAAGGCATGCTCTCTGTCTTGGTTTGGCTATCTCGATTTCTCAAACTGTCTTCCTTGCCCAAGCCATCTTCTTGATGAGGATTTGGATTTGAAGGCGTTTCGAGCGCTCTGGCTGTTGCTGATTGCTACACACGCTGTCGTCGCTATGCCTGTCAGGGGCGATCGGCTTGCGCCTACACCTCGCCCGAAAGATGGAACACTTAATACTCGCTTAACCATAACGCCCTATCAGTAGGATGGGGGATCACAAGATGCGGGTTCTTCTCATCGAGGACGACCAATCCACCGCGAGAAGCATCGAGCTGATGCTGCAGTCGGTAGGCTTTAACGTCTATGTGACGGATCTCGGAGAAGAGGGCGCCGATCTCGGTAAGGTCTACGACTACGACATTATTCTGTTGGACCTGAACCTACCTGACATGAGCGGATTTGAGGTGCTCAAGACCCTACGCGTGAGCAGGGTCCGAACCCCGATTCTGATTTTGTCCGGGCTCACCGGGATCGAGGATAAGGTCCGGGGGCTCGGCTTCGGCGCCGATGATTACATGACCAAGCCCTTCCACAAGGACGAGCTCGTGGCGCGGATCAACGCCATCGTTCGGCGATCGCAGGGTCACGCCCGGTCTGTCATCGACATCGGGGAACTCCAGCTCAATCTTGATACCAAGACGGTGACGGTCAACGGACATTCCGTGCATTTGACCGTGAAGGAATACCAGATGCTGGAGCTGCTCAGCCTGCGCAAAGGCACAACGCTCTCCAAGGAGACGTTCCTGAATTACCTATATGGCGGCATGGATGAGCCGGAGATGAAAATCATCGACGTCTTCATCTGTAAGCTGCGCAAGAAGCTCGCCACGGCGACTGGCGGGAAGCACTATATCGAGACCGTTTGGGGACGTGGCTATACGCTCCGCATCCCAGAGGACACATCTGAGATCGCGGCGTAAGCCTGTCACTGTCGGCATTGAAAATGCGGCTTATCCTTTTCTTCCTCATCCTCCTCGCCATCGGCGCCTATGTTCAGAGCGAGCGAAACGATTGCTATTGGCATGGCTTCGATAGGAGCTTGGAGTGGGGCACTTGCCTCGTTAGCAGATGACAAGCAGCCCGCATGACCTTCAGGTCGAGGTAGTGGACGACCAGATCATTGTCGCCTTGATAGGCACCGCCTACGCCGTCGTCCACTACAAGCGGGGCAGCGACCCACATCTTTACTCCAAGGATTATCCTATCCAGGTCGATCCGCGGTCTGAAATGTCGCAAGCAGAGTTTCTTGCCAAGGCCTGGAAACTGGCCAACGACAAAGCGCGCGAGCTCGGATGGATCGTGTAGAAGTCCTCGCCCTCGCGCCTTGAGTTCTTGAGCAGGTCCTATTGCCTGCGCATCGGACATTAAACGGCCAGCACCAAGAGCAGCATAGAATGCTGTTTCCGCTTTGGGTCGATGCTGTCGAAAAACGTTTTTCGAGGGGCGAGTGAGCAACATTGATTTCAGGATCGGAGTTTGGCGCGCAACATTGATTCAAAAAACGCGGCACTTGGATTCGATTGTTGCGCGCGCGCTGCTCGTCGCCGACTTTGTCGACAGCATCGGTCAGAAGCGGACATCGGAGTGAGCTTGGTGCGCGTCTGCTTTGGTCGCGTAACCAAACATCAGTCAGCGCACCCACGAACCACTAAAACCGGCGCAGGTGGTTGTATCCAGGTTGGAAAAAAATGGCGGATTTTGGTGCCCAGGGGCGGATTCGAACCACCGACACGCGGATTTTCAGTCCGCTGCTCTACCAACTGAGCTACCTGGGCCCGCGACATGTCGCGCCGGCTGCGAGAGGCGGCGACGCGAGCAAGGCCCTGGCTTATAGGAAATCAGCCCCACCCTGTCGAGGCCCGGGCGGTGCGGGCGCGAAGCGGCCGCGTCAGGCCTCCCCCAAGGGCCACGTGCCGGGCGGCGTCCCTTGACGCGGCTCAAGCCGCGTCAGATTCCACCGGCCGCCGGAGCGGCTCGCGGCCGGCCCGTGACGCCCGCATGGAGGTGCGCGCCGTCTCGAGCCCTCCCATGTCCTCCGGGCCGATGAGCTCGACCCGGTTGCGCCCGGCGTTCTTCGCCGCGTAGAGCGCGGCGTCGGCCCGGCGGAAAAGCGAGCTCAGATCGCAATCGACATCGACATTGGAGGCGGCACCGACGCTGACCGTGCCCGCCACCGCCAGGCCATCCACCGTCGCGGCCGAGCTGGCAAAGGCGGCGCGGACCGCCTCGGCGGCATGGGTCGCGGTAACCGGATCGGCCCGGGGCAGAATGGCCGCGAATTCCTCGCCGCCAACGCGGGCGACGATGCAGTCCTGGTGCAGCTGCTGGGTCAGGGTGGCGGCGAAAATCTTGAGCACGCGGTCGCCCACCGCGTGGCCAAAGCTATCGTTGGTCTCCTTGAAGCGGTCGAGATCGAAGATCAGCACGGAAACTGGTTGCCCTTTCACCAGGCCGCGGTTGTGGTTGAGGAGGTCGGCGGCCTCGAACAGCGCGCGCCGGTTGGGCAGCCCGGTCAAGGGGTCGGTGAGCGCGCCCACGCGCTGCTTCAATTCCTGGCGCTCCTTGGCCATGGCGAGCACGAGGAAGGAGAGCGCCACCCGCAACAACACGGTGAGGAGAATGACGCCGGGAAACCAGCCGATGGCGAATACTTGCACCGCCTCGCGGATCGGCGCGGAAAGGATGAGCGGCAACCAGGAGACGTAGCTGACCGCCGTCGCCACCAGGAGGATCACTGCCGGCCAGCGCGATTTCAACCGCTCCTTATGGCCGCGGGCGAGCTCGGTCGCCGCCGCGAGGTCGAAGGCGGCGAGGACGGTGCAAACGAGAATGAGCCGGTCATCGAAGGACGTCAGGCTGCCCGAATGGGCGGCCAGGAGGAAGGCCGCTGGCGCCGCGAGCGGCATCAGCGTGGGCACGTGCCGGTACTCGAATTGGCGCGCCGCCTTCCATTTGAGGGCGGCGGAGAAGATCATCGATGCGGTACCGAGGGTCACAAGGCTGGCGTCGTTCATGAGCGAGGCCACGGCGGCCATGAGCACGCCCGCGGCGAGGACGAGCTGGGCCAGGCCCCACCAGCCGACGAAGGGGCCCTCCCGCTCCCGCGCCCAGGTGAACACCAAGACGGCACCGAGAAGGGCGGTCACCGCGACGTTCACGGCGGTCATGGTCAGCATGTCGAGATGCATCGGGGGCCCCGCTCGGTCGCCAAGGACGGGGCATCGGGCCCCGTGCGAACTCTACGCAAGGGGTGTCATTTCGAGCTTTATCGGATCGGTCGAAATTTTTGGAAATTTGAGCGACCCGGGGCGAGCGCCCCGGTGGAGGTCAAGCCGCTTTCGTGGAGGAGGCCCGGAGCCAGGACACGATGCGGCCGTCGACCTCCGGAAGGTCCACGCCGAGCCGTGCCGCGATGCTTGGAGCGAGGTCCTCCACGGCAATGGGGGGGAGCCTCGCGCCGGTGGGAATGCCCGGGCCGGAAGCGAGGAGGAACCCGTGTTCCCGATGGTCGCCAGTTCGCCAGTGCGTATAGGGCGCGTGCACGAGCCCCGCCTTGGCCGACCACACCGTCTCGATTGGCGCGCTGCGTTCCCAAGTTACGAATAGGTCCGGCAGGGTGTCGGTCGGCGACCTCCCATGCCAAACGTCGGAACGCTCCACGGCGCGGATGACGGGACCGCCAGTATCCACATTGACCAGCGCGAGCAAATCCTTGCGCAAGCGGGCGCAAACGCGCTCGACGTCGTGGGGCTCAACACAGCCATTTGGCTCACGCCCAATGACGTTCAGACGCACGCCGCCATACACGGTTTCGTTCGGTTCGCGGAAAAACTTCTGGCGCGCGCGGATTTGAGGCGCGGTGTATTCCGGAACAGGCGGGCGATTGTGGACATCGATGATGGTTCGAATGACCGGCACAGCAAAAGCCATGGCCTGCCGCTGGACCAGGGGCGGCAATTCCCTCATCCCACGCCTCACCAAATCGCGCGCAGTTTTCGTTACCGGCGGTCCGCGATCGGCAAGATCGATGCGAGTCAGAACCTCCTCCAGCAGATGGGCGCCGTCATAGTGAGGCCCCATGCCGTGGCTCAACAGCACGAGCACCGTCGTGCGGTCATCCACCTGCGCGAGCAGTTCGCTGAGGGCCTGGTCCAGCCGCCGATAAATTTGCAGGAGGGGATCGCCGTCCAAGGCATCCCGCAGCTTGGCATCGAAATGCGGATGCGTCCGATCGTGGAAGTGCCATTGCTGATGGCCGATGGCATGACTCTCGCCGAAGACGGCGAGGAAGAGGTCCCATCCGCCCTCAGCAAGCAGGGCCGAACACAGCTTGCCCTTTACCTCGAGCCCGCCGCGCAAGCCTTCGAGCAAGAGCCGGTCCTCGTCGAAGCTGCGCATAGATCCCGCGCGGTGGATATAGTCGTCGGCGGCAAAATCACGTACGGCGTAAGGATCGATGCCCAACACAGGATGCAATCCGAATGCGGATTCGATATCGGCGGCGCGTTTCGGTGGCCAGGTGTGGAAGCCGAAATGGCGGTCATGACAGCCCCATTCGACAAGCTGCAGGCCGTTGATAGCTATGTCGGCCCTGCAATGGGGGACGTCGATGACCGCGACTCGCCGGCCGGCCTCGCTTAGGTGCTGCCAAAAGGCGACGTTGTCGCCGAGTTGAGGCGTAAAGAGGCGCCGCTCATAGGTGGCCACGTCGATCTCGTCCCAGCAATGAACCTGGTGCCGTTCGGCCCTAAGGCCGGTCGCGAAGCTTATCCACAGCGCGCCAACGAAAAGTCCGAAGGGATTCTGCACGGGGCAGCCCGCCCCCATCTCGAACAGGCGGGACAGAGCGGGAAGATGGCCCGCGGCGGCGAAGCGCCTGGCGATCAAGGGATCGCAGGCGTCCAAGCCGACGACTAGGACCGAAGCGGGACTCCTCATCGCCTATTTTTCCTGCGCACGGTGGCTAGGTCAGCCTCACGGGTCGGCCCGTAGCTCAGGCGTCCCGGTGCATCGGTGGTATAGAAGCAGGCGATGACGGGCAGCGCCAGCGGCGGCTGCTCCCGAGTCAGGCGCAAGAACAAGTCCCAATCCCCCATCTCGCGCAACGTCTCGTCGAAATATGCCTCCGCTAGACCCGCCCGATGGGCGATGCAGCCCATGTCGGCGATATTGTCGACCGCGACAGCGTGGTGATCATAGGGAAAAAAGTAAAGGCGGGGCAGCTCGCCGCTCGTCGCGGGATTGATGCGGGCCGGGTCGTCCACAATAAAGCCGGCGTAGATGACCTGTGCCTCTGGGCGCTGTTCCATGGCCCAAACGATCGATTTGAGCCAGGCCCGATCCATCAGATTGTCATCGTCGAGATAGGCGATGAACTCGCCGCGGGCCTCGGCCAAGGCGACATTGCGAGCGGCGCACACGCCCCTTCCGTCGCCGCGGAGGGAGCGCACGCGCGTATCGGCCAATCCTGCCAGGACATCGCTGGTCCCGTCGTTGCTCGCGTCATCCACGATCAGCAGCTCCCAATTCGCGTAGCTCTGATTCTCGACTGAGGCTATGGCGCGGCGTAGCAGATCGCGGCGATTCCGAGTCGGGAGCACGACGGAAACGAGGGGGGAGCTGTGCAACACCGCCTGCTCGACCCAATCCATGACGGTGCGGACTCGAAGCCGACGCTCGTGCTCGGCCAAGGTCTTTTCGAGGGCGGCGATGCGCGCCGTGGCCGTGGCGCGCCATGCCGCCGCTTCGCCGATGTCAGCATGGCTGACCATGCGCGCCGGCAACGCGCGGAGATTTGACCGCAAGGGTCGGGAAAATTCGGAAAGCTTGTTCCGCAGCAATCGCAGCGGATTGAGGAGGAGACGCCTAGTCGCTTCAACCATAGGGTGCAACGCGCCACCAAAACCTCGGTCCCGCGCGGCCCATCATGATGGGTCGATGCAGGTCTGCCAATGGCAAACTGGGGCGCGAGCTAGCTCGCTCTACCCTCAACCCTCCCGACTTCGTCCTCAGACATATCGGTCGCGGCCTCGCCCGGAATGGTGTAGCGGCCTCCGAGCCAGCGGCCGAGATCGATCTCGGCGCAGGCATTGGAGCAGAAGGGCCGGAACTCCGCCCGCGCCAGCTTGCCGCAGATCGGGCATTTGGCGCGCGATCCAACGGAGCGTTTCTCCGCCTTGGTGCAAGCGCGTCCGCTCACTCCGTTTCCAACTCGGCCTTGTTGAGCCAGAAATAGCTGACGGGGAAGCCTTCCCCGGTCAGCAAATTCACCGCCTCGGTAAGCGGCAGGCCCACCACATTGGTGTAGGAGCCAATGAGCTTCACCACGAAAGAGCCGGCGATGCCTTGAATGGCGTAGCCGCCCGCTTTGCCCTTCCATTCGCCGCTGGCGAGATAGGCCTCCATCTCGCTACGGCTCAGGCGGCGGAAGCGGATGCGCGTCTCGACCACCCGCTCGTGCCAGCGATCGTCGGGCGTGACCAGCGCGATGGCGGTGTGGACGCGATGGGCGCGGCCTGAGAGAAGCTCGAGCGCGCGCGCGGCCTCATGCTCCATCTCGGCCTTGCCGAGGATGCGCCGGCCGACCGCGACGGCGGTATCGGCGGCGAGCACGAAGGAATTGGCGAGGTCAGGCTCGGCGCGGACGAGCTTGCGCGAGGCCTCGGCCTTGGCGCGGGCCAGCCGGCGCACGAGATGATGCGGCACCTCCCCCTTGCGCGGGGTCTCATCGATGGTCGCGGGGCGCAGCGCATCGGGGGTGAGCCCTACCTGCTCAAGGAGCGCAAGCCGCCGCGGTGAGGCGGACGCAAGCACGAGCTTCGGGCGCAGGCCGGTGGCCTCGCGGCGCTTGGGCGGCGAAGCGGCCTCGGCCGCGCCGGCCTCCCCGCGGGCGAGCCCGAGCCTATTTAAAGCGGTAAGTGATACGGCCTTTGGTAAGATCATAGGGCGTCATCTCGACCAGAACCTTGTCGCCGGCAAGCACGCGGATCCGGTTCTTCCGCATGCGCCCCGCCGTATGGGCGATAATCTCGTGATCGTTTTCGAGCTTCACCCTGAAGGTGGCATTCGGGAGCAGCTCCGTCACCACCCCCGGAAATTCCAGCATTTCTTCCTTCGCCATAAGGCCTCTTTCGGCTGCGTCCCGCGATTTGTCGCGGAGAATGGTCGGGTGCCCGCGATAAATCAAGGAGGATTGCGGAGGGCTTTGCTTTGCTTCTATTGCGCCATTCCCGCGTAAGCGGGACCCAGCCAGCGCCGGCCGCGACCCCATCGTCGACTCTCCAACACGCTGCTCCCTCTTGCTCCCGTTAAAGTGCCGCGGAGAGGCGTAAGTTCCGCGTAAGGCGGGCATGGTCTCTCGTGGCGCCCGAACTCCTGCCCAAGGGGGACGCCATGAGACGCAGTTTCGCGCGCTTTGCCACTGTCTTTGCGACCCGTCAGGCAACGCCGTCGCCCATCGGCCACACAGCCAACGCAACCGGCCCCTTGCGGCGCAAAGGCCCATTGCCGATCGCCCGAACAGCGCTGACACCACGAGCCCGATCTTGGATCTCGAGACGGTGCGGGCGGCCTTACACAACCGTCCGTTCGACTACTTGATCGCGGCCAATTTCATTCGGCGGGAATGGCGAGATCGGCTGATCGACGATTGCCCCGCGATCAAGAAGGCCGGCAGCTTTCCGCTTTCAACGGTGAAGGTCGGGGCGGACTTTGCGCGGCTCATCGCCGAGATGGACGGCGCCGCATTCCGGCAGGTCGTGGAAGAAAAATTTTCGCTGAAACTGGGTGACCGCCCCACCATGTTGCGCGCGGACGGCGCTGCATCGCGTGACCAAAGAAAACCTCAGCGAGGCCGCGCGCCGGTTCAACGGCCTCTTGTCGCATTTGCCGCGTCCTTTGATTTCCGTCCTTGTCGGAGGCTCGAACAAGCATCAGAAATGGTCGCCGGCGACCATAGAACAAATGGCCGACCAACTCGTCGCCGCGGCAGAGGAATGCGGAGGCAGTCTGGCGGTGACGATTTCGCGGCGCACGGGAGATGCGAACGCGCACAGGTTGCGTGAGCGCTTAGGGACGGTGCCCCTATTTTTCTGGGATGGCCGCGAGGAGAACCCCTATCTCGGTCTAATGGCGCTGGCGGATGCCATCGTGGTCACGAGCGATTCCGTATCAATGGTCTCGGAAGCCTGCGCCACGGGCCGGCCGGTCCATGTCTTCAATGTCGGCCATGGGCACGAAAAGCTGCGCCGGTTTCATCAGGTGCTGATGGATGACGGTATGACGCGGCCCTTCGCCGGTAGAATCGAGCATTGGCGGTATGATCCGCCGAACGAGACAGCAAGGATCGCCAAAATCGTTAGCGACCGCTTTGCTGCGCGGCCGTGTACTATGCGCGCCCGCGCCCAGTAGGCGTTCCGGGCGGCGCGAAAGGGTGGGTTATGTCAGACGTCGCGGTCACCAAGGGTCGGTCCGAGACCAGAACGCTTGCCCCTTGGCTGTTTTTCCTTACGCCCTTGGTGACGTCGGTCGCGCCGCGATTGACGTGGCTCGCTCTGCCGCTCATCGCCGCCGCGCTGATCGTGGCCGCGCTGCGCAAGGGCAGCGACTGGCGGCAACTGCTCCAGCCGGACGGCGCGCTGATCGCCCTGATCCCGGTCGCTCTCTACGTCTTCCTCAACGCGATTTGGGCCGCCAACCACGTCGCTGCCTTCGGCAAGGCGGCGCTGTTATCGGGCGTGATCCTGATTGGTTTTGCCGCGATCAGGGCGACGGCAGAGCTCGATCGGCAGGAACTTTGCCGCGCGGCGCTCGCCTTCACCGCCGGGGCATTTCTCGGTGCACTGTTCCTGCTCATCGAGTTTATCACCCACGGGGCGATGACGCGCATGGCGATGAACTGGATCCCCCTCATCAAGTCCACCAACGCCAAGCATGTGAAGATTTCCCAAGGCCAGATCGCGGGCATCAATCTTTCGGACCTCAACCAGAACGTGGCGATCGCGACGTTCAATCTGTGGCCGGGACTGTTGGCGCTCCGCATGACCGAGGGCGGCAGGCGCCGTGCGATCGTCCTCGGCGTTTATTTTCTCGCTGTGGCTGTGGCCGCCGGCCTGTCGCAACATCAGTCCTCCCAACTTGCCCTCATCGCGTCGGTTCCTGTTTTTCTGCTTGCCTACCGCTGGCCGAGGAACGCGATCCGCGGGCTCGCGGCCCTGTGGTGCCTCGCCTTTGTCCTCGTGCTGCCCGCCGATTTCCTGGCCTATAGAGCGGGGCTCGAGACGGCGCCTTGGCTGCCGAAGTCGTTTCAGGCCAGGGTCATCCTGTGGGAGTTCACGGCGACGCGCGTGTTGGACCATCCCTGGCTCGGCATCGGCGCGGCCTCCACGCCCGCACTGAAAGAGCAGAACCCCGAGCGTCCCAAGGATTTCGTCTATCCGCTCAACACCGGCGAGCACGCGCACGATTTGTTCCTGCAAACCTGGTACGAGCTTGGCGTGGTCGGCGTCCTGCTGATCGCCTTGGCCGGCGCCACGCTCGCCTTGCGCATGACGCTCTTGCCGGCGGAAGCCCAGCCCTTCGCCGCGGCGGCGTTTACGGCGTTCATGGTCATAGCCGCCTTTGGCTGGAGCATGTGGCAGACGTGGCTCGTCTGCGCGGTCACGCTGCTCATGATCTATGTCCAGGTGGCCGCGCGTGGCCAAGGCGGCGCGGTCGAGTGGCAAAGTTGGGCGGCGTTCGTGCTGAAGTCTCGACGCCGATAGCGCGCGTCCCGACCCGAGACTCACACGCTCGGGCCCCCGCTCAGCGGGAAGCGCCGTTTAATCTTGGCGAATAGGCCGTCACGCACGGCGCGATAGGCATCGAGGATCTGCTCGCGGTTGCCGCTCGTCATGGTCGGATCTTGCGTCGGCCAATATTCCACCTCGACCGCTTGGGCGCGGGTCAGCTCGAGCGCCTGGTGATGCGCCTCCGGCGCCAGCGTGACGATGAGGTCGAAGCTCGTATCGTGCAGATCGGCGAGCGACACCGGTCTGTGCTTGGACATGTCGATGCCGAGCTCCTCCATCACGGCGATGGCGAAGGGATCGGTATCGCCGGCGCGGACGCCCGCGGATTCCACATAAATGCGGGCGCCCGCGAGATGGCGGAGGATGGCGGCGGCCATGGGCGAGCGCACGGCGTTGCGGCTGCAGGCGAAGAGCACCGCGCCCGGCAGTCCGTCCCGCTCTGGCGCCAAGGCATCATCCCTTCCAATGCAGCGCGCAGATGAGGGTGAACAGGCGCCTGGCCGTGGCGATGTCGGTGGAGATCTTGCCCTTCAGCCGCTCCATAAGGAGGCGGCTGCCTTCGTCGTGCAGCCCCCGCCGTCCCATGTCGATAGCCTCGATGCGCGAGGGCGGCGCGGTCTTGATCGCCGCGTAGTAGCTCTCGCACAGCATGAAATAGTCTTTCACGATGCGGCGGAAGGGCGACAGCGACAGCATTACATGGGTGATGGGGTGGCCTTCCGGGTCGCCGATGGCGAGCACGAGCCGGTTCTCGGCGAGCGACAGATGTAGCGTGTAGGGACCGCCGGCATCGTGGCCTTCTAGTGCGAAGCAATTCGCCTCCAGGAGATCGAAGATGGCCACCTCGCGCTCATGCTCGACCTCGGCGTTGTTGTGGCCGAGCGAGGCCTCGTCGAGGGTGACGCTGACGAGACGGGCGGGCTCGGTCTGCTGCCCCTGCTCGCTCATGGCTCGTCCCGCACATTGAGCCTGATGGCGACGGAGCGGCGATGGGCCTCCAACCCTTCGGCGCGCGCCAGCGTCATGGCGCCGGGGCCGAGGGCGGCGAGGCTCGGCGCATCGAGCTTGAGCAGCGAGGTGCGCTTCATGAAGTCGAGCACGCCGAGGCCGGACGCGAAGCGGGCGCTGCGGGCGGTGGGGAGCACGTGGTTCGAGCCCGCCACATAGTCGCCGATCACTTCCGGCGTATAGCGACCGAGGAAGATCGCGCCCGCGTTGCGGACGCGGCGGGACACGGCTTCGGGGTCGGCGGTGGCGATTTCCAGATGCTCGGGCGCCAGGCGGTCGACCAGCGCGGGCGCCTCGTCGAGGCTTCCCACCTCGATGATGGCGCCGAAATCCTGCCAGCTCGCGCGCGCCACTTGGCTGCGCGGCAGCGTTTTGAGCTGCGATTCCACGGCATCGGCCACGGCGCGGGCGAAGGTCGCATTATCGGCGATGAGGATCGATTGCGCCGCCGCATCATGCTCGGCCTGGGCCAGAAGGTCGGAGGCGATCCAGGCGGGGTCGTTGTCTTTATCGGCAATAATCACCACCTCGGACGGCCCGGCCACCATGTCGATGCCCACCTGGCCGAACACTTGGCGCTTGGCCGTGGCCACATAGGCGTTGCCGGGGCCGACGATCTTGACCACGGGCGCAATCGTCTCGGTGCCATAAGCGAGTGCGGCGATCGCCTGCGCGCCGCCGACGCGGTAAATCTCGTGGACGCCGGCCAGCTCGGCCGCAGCCAGCACGAGGGGCTCGATCTTGCCGTCGGGCGCGGGCACCACCATGGCGACGCGCGGCACGTCGGCGACCAGCGCGGGCACGGCGTTCATCAGCACCGAGCTCGGATAGCTCGCGGTGCCGCCCGGGACGTAGAGGCCGGCGGATTCGACGCTTGTCCAGCGGGAGCCGAGCTCGACGCCCTCGGCGTCGCGATAGGACTCATCCTGGGGCAGCTGGCGGCGGTGATGATCGAGGATGCGGTCGCGGGCAAGCTCGAGCGCGGCATAGGTCTTGGCGTCGATCTCCCCGCGCGCGCGCGCGATCTCGCCTTCACTCACGCGGATGCCGAGGGCGGCCAAATCGATGCGGTCGAAGCGCCGGGTGAGCTCGATCAGCGCTTGATCGCCGCCCGCACGCACGCGCGCGATGATCGCGCGCACCGCCTCGTCGACATCGGCCGCGCTCTCGCGCTTCGCCGCCAACAGGGTGTCAAAGCGAGCCTGAAAATCCTGGTCGCGCGTCTTGAGCCACAGAGCCATGGGCGGCTTCGATCAGGAGCCCTTGGCCTCGGGCTCGGTGCCCGGGTGACGCGGCACATGGCGCGTGCGCCATTCAGGCCCAAGGTCGGTGAGCTCGGCCTCGATGCATTCGACGTCGAGGCGGATGGAAACGTCGCCCGAGAAGGTCAAGGTCACATAGCCACTTGGAGGCTCGGTGGCCTCGAAACCGACGGCAAGCAGCGACAGCACCCGGCCGCTCCGGCTCGGCTTCAAATGCTTGAGCTGGGCGGCACGAACGCGCTCGAAGCGCAGCGCCGCGCGGCGCCGGGCATAGCTCCGGTCACCCTCGGCGACGCGTTCCCAATCGAAGCGATTGAGGATGGCGGCGAAGCGCTGCTTGGACGGCATATAGACCATCTCGTCCGCGCGCATCACCGCATCCTGGAGGTGGCTTGACACGACGCTGAGATCCTCCTCGTCGAGCACAATCAGCTTCAAGGGGCTCATGGTGATGGGCTGCGTAGCACGCTCAAGGAATGCTGGAAACGAACAAATATGGGAGCCGGCCTCTAGCTGGAAAGCCGTTCGATATGGGCGCCGCACTGGCCGAGCTTCTCCTCGATGCGCTCGAAGCCGCGGTCCAAATGATAGACCCGCCCGATCACCGTCTCCCCTTGCGCGGCAAGCCCGGCAATGACCAGGGACACCGACGCGCGCAGATCGGTCGCCATAACCTGCGCCCCGCGCAAATCCTTCACGCCGGTGACGAGCGCGGTGTCGCCTTTCAGCTCGATGCTGGCGCCGAGACGGGCGAGCTCCTGCACATGCATGAAGCGGTTCTCGAAGATCGTCTCGCGCACGGTGGAGGTGCCTTGGGCCATGCACATCAGCGCGATGAGCTGGGCCTGCAGATCGGTGGGGAAGCCCGGAAACGGCGCGGTGTTGACCTCGACCGGCTCGAGTCCCTTGCCGTTGCGCGCCACCTTGATGCCATCGGCGCTCTCCTCGATCTCGACGCCGCTGCCGCGCAACAAATCGAGCGCCTCCTGCAACAGATCGGCGCGGGCGCCCGCGAGGAACAATTCGCCGCCGGTGATCGCCGCCGCCATGGCATAGGTGCCGGCCTCGATGCGGTCGGGCAGCACGATATGCTCGGCGCCATGCAGCTTATCCACGCCCTGGACGAGCAGGGTCGAGGTGCCGATCCCCTCGATCTTGGCCCCCATCTCGGTCAGGCAAATGGCGAGGTCCATCACCTCGGGCTCGCGCGCGGCGTTCTCGATCAGGGTCTCGCCGCGGGCAAGCGTCGCCGCCATCAGCGCATTGTGGGTGGCGCCGACCGAAACCTTGCCGAGGGTGATGCGGGCGCCGGTCAAGCCTTTCCGCGCGCGGGCAATGACATAGCCGCCTTCGAGCACGATCTCGGCGCCGAGCGCAGCAAGCGCGGAAAGATGCAAATCGACGGGGCGCGTGCCGATGGCGCAGCCGCCGGGCAGCGACACCTTGGCCTCGCCGCAGCGGGCGAGGATGGGGGCCAGCACCCAGAAGCTCGCGCGCATGCGCGCGACCATCTCGTAGGGCGCGGTGGTATCCACGATCTCGGCGGCAGTGAGCTTGAAGGTCTGGCCGTCGCCGGTGCGCTGTCCGGGCCGCTTGCCGACCACCGTCACGTCGACGCCGTGATTGCCGAGAATGCGGGAGAGAAGCGTCACATCGGCGAGACGCGGCACGTTGTTGAGCGTCAACGTCTCCCGCGTGAGCAGGCTCGCGATCATGAGCGGCAGGGCGGAATTCTTGGCCCCGCTGATGGCTATCGTCCCTTTGAGGCGCTCGCCACCGATGATGCGGATGCGGTCCATGGCGTCCCCCTCTTCCCCGCTGGCCCGGAAGCCGGGCCCAAATCCCGTTTAGCGCGGGCGCACCCCAGCGGGCAAGCAACCCCTTGCCCCGCTTATGGAACCCGCTTCGACCTTAGCCCTCACGCCCATCCTCCGCCCCCGTTGTGGCGGTCTTCAGGCGGGCGCGGGCTTGCGCCTTGCGTTTGGCGAGATTGGCCTTCAGCGCCCGGTCGAGCCTGGCCCGGCGCGCGTCGGCCTGTTCCGCCTGGCGCGTCTCCTTATTTCCAGCTCCGGCCATGGCTTTCAGCAAAACCCTCGCCCCTCCCTCTCTTTTACACCAAGGCCTTAGATTGGCGAAGGGCGGAAGCTTGCGCCTCGATTAGCCCTATGGCAGGGTCGCCCGCGCCTAAGAAGCCTGTATTATCGGGGTTTCCGGCCTCTTAGCGCCATCTCACCCGGTCTGATGCCGCCGTAGCTCAGTGGTAGAGCGCGTCATTGGTAATGACGAGGTCCTCAGTTCAATCCTGAGCGGCGGCACCAGGGGTCCGCGGAGGGCCGGATTCTCCTCACGTCGCAAGCCATTGACGGCCGCGCCCTGGACTCCGAACGAGCCCCTGGGTTAGATCATTCGTTGCAATATTCTATGAGGGAGGGTTCGAGCGTGATCAGAACGATCTTGGCAGGGTCGGCCGTGGCGGCCGCGCTTCTCTTTGCGGCTCAGCCGGTGAAGGCCGACTGGCTCTGCGGACCGGTTCAATGTGTTTGGGTCAGCTATCACGTGGTCAACGTGCCGGACTATGCCGCGACCTGGACCGCGCCGGTGGCGCCCAACTGCTTCTGGAAGCGCGGCTTCTTCGGCCGCTGGAAGTTGATCTGCCCGTAAGCGACGCGGATATGGGCTTGAGGGACGGGTCCGCCGATCGGGCCCGTCCGCCTCGCTCATGCGCAGGGACGCGCCGGCGGGGCTTGTCGCCGGCTATTTGTTGTACAGCACGTAGGCCGCGTAGCAGAGGCTGATGCCGAGGATCGGCCGGAGCAGCCGCTCCGGCACGACGCCGGCGAGACGCGCGCCGATGAGGATGCCGGGGATCGACCCGCAGAGCAGCGCGATGAGCAGGCTCGTATCCACATTGCCGAGGCCGAGATGGCCGAGCCCCCCGACAAGCGTGAGCGGTACGGCGTGGGCAATGTCCGTACCCACCAGGCGCTTGGCCGGCAGCATCGGATAAAGCGCCGCCAGCACGGTGACGCCGATGGCACCGGCGCCGACTGAAGTCAGCGTCACGAGCAGCCCCAACACTACGCCGAACAGAACCGTGGGCAGCGTGCGGGCGCGGATGTCGCCGTCCTCGTCCGGCGGATGGGTGCGCATGAACCAGGGGTAGACCACGATGGCGAGCCCGCTGATGGGCAGCGCAAAAACGAGACCCGACCGGATCAGCCGCGCGAGCGCCACCGTATCGACGGGCAGGAAGGCCATGACGGCCAGAAGCAGGAGCGCCGCCGGCACGCTGCCCGCAGCCAGGCGGAACACGATTGGCCATTCAACATGGCGCTCCACGTGGTGGCGCCAGCCGCCGGCGATCTTGGTGATGGAGGCATAGAGCAGGTCGGTGCCGACGGCGATTTGGGGGGGCACGCCGAAGCTCGAGATGAGCAGCGGCGTCATCAGCGCGCCGCCGCCCACGCCGGTGAGGCCGACCAAAAGGCCGACGCCGAAGCCCGCCCCGGTCAGCGGCAAGAATTTCGCCGCCCAACTCACGTCCACCATTGGCTCGCAGCCTCCCCCTTGGCTTTGCGGCGGGATTATTCCCCGCTTGGACCGTCTTTGTTAGGCTTTTTTTCGCGCTCAAATCTCAACTAGGACGGGCACGCCGGCCGACCGTAGCAAAATTGCGGCCTCTTGGGCGCGCCGATGAAATTCGGCGCGGTCGGCCGGCGAATCGCCAAGATCGGCGCACAGCCCCCGGGCCAGCAAAGCGCGATCAAGCACCAGCACATTGTCGCCCATGGTGGGCGCGCCGGACTGCGCCCAGGTGATGACGCCGCCCGCGACGGTGGCGCCGTCGATGGCGCTGACGAGCACGAAATTGCCGGTGGCGGGCAGGTCGCGAAAGAGGTCGATCGCGGCGGGGCGGCCGAGCAGGATGCGGCAATCGGCGATGTCGTTCACGCCGCAGGCATGCGCGGGCGTCGAGGCCAGCGTCTCGAAATCGACCAGCGCCTGCACGCTCATGCTTGTCACCGGGGTCAGATCGGTGGCCGTGCGGAGCAGGTAACCGAGCTCGGGATCGAACGGCGTCTCGGCGAGCCAGACGAGGCGGGCCTCGAGCACATCGGCATTGATCGGGCGCCGCGGCACCTCCGACAGGATGGCGCCGCGCGAAATATCGAGATCGGTATCGAGCTGAAGCGTCACCGCGGCGCCTTTGCCAGCCGAAGGGAGATCGCCGTCGAAGGTGGCGATGCGGCGCACCACGGCGCCCAGCCCGGTGCGCGCATCGACGAGGCGATCGCCTGGCTGGAGGGTGCCGGACGCCACGGTGCCGGCATAGCCGCGGAACCCGTTGCCGTCGCGGAGCACGAGCTGGACCGGCATGCGGAAGGGCGCATCGGCCGGCTCGACGCGCGGCTCAACGCTGGCGAGATAGTCGAGCAGCGTGGGGCCGTCATACCAGGCCATGGGCTCGGACCTGCGTACCACATTGTCGCCGGTCAGCGCCGCCACGGGAATGGCGGCGATCTCGGTGAAGGCAAAGCTCTCGGCGAGCCTGGCGAAATCGGCCTCGATGGCGCGGAAGGTCTCCTCCGACCAGTCGATCAAATCCATCTTGTTGACGGCGAGCACCACCTTCTTGATGCCGACCAGATCGCAAATGGCGGCGTGGCGGCGCGTCTGGCGCTTGGCGCCGGAGCGGGCGTCGATCAGCAGGATGGCCAGGTCCGCATGCGAGGCGCCGGTCGCCATGTTGCGCGTATATTGCTCATGCCCCGGCGCATCGATGATGACGAAGCGGCGCGCCGGCGTCTCGAAATAACGCCAGGCGATGTCGATGGTGATGCCCTGCTCGCGCTCGGCCTGCAGCCCGTCGAGCAAGAGGCTGAAATCGATGCGCTCGCCATTGACGGCGCGGCTGTGCGAGGCACTGAGCACGGCCGCCTGCTGGTCCTGGGTGACGGCGGCGGAATCCCACAAGAGCCTGCCGATCAGCGTCGACTTGCCGTCGTCGACCGAGCCGCAGGTGAGCAGCTTGACCAGCCCGTCGGTCGCGGCCGGCGGCGGGCTTAAGACTTTGGCGGCAATGTCCTCGTTCAGCGCAGCCACCGGCATTTAGAAATACCCCTCACGCTTCTTCATCTCCATGGCGCCCGCCTGATCGTGATCGATGAGGCGCCCCGCCCGTTCGGAGAGTTTGGCGGCGAGCGTCTCGGTCACGATGGCGTCGAGGTCGCTCGCCTCGGATTCGATGGCGGCGGTCAGCGGCCAGCAGCCCAAAGTGCGGAACCGGACCTTGCGCATGACCGGCTGCTCGCCGGGATTGAGGCGCATGCGGTCATCGTCGACCATGATGAACTGGCCGTCGCGGTTCACCACCGGGCGCTCCGCGGCGAAATAGAGCGGCACCACGTCGAGCTCTTGTTGGGCGATGTAGCGCCACACATCGCCTTCGGTCCAATTGGACAGGGGGAAGATGCGTACGCTCTCGCCCTTGCCGAGGCGGCCGTTGAGCAGCGTCCACATTTCCGGGCGCTGGCGGCGCGGCTCCCATCTGTGGCCCGCGGCGCGGAAGGAGAAGATGCGCTCCTTGGCCCGGCTCGCCTCCTCGTCGCGGCGGGCGCCGCCGAAGGCCGCATCGAAGCCGCCCGCGTCGAGCGCCAGGCGCAAGGCCTGCGTCTTCATGATGTCGGTATAGACCGAAGGCGGGTGGTCGAAAGGATTGATGCCGCGGGCCAGCCCCTCATGGTTGGTATGGACGATGAGGTCGAGCCCGAGCTCGCGGGCGGTCTTGTCGCGAAAGGCGATCATGTCGTGGAACTTCCAGGTGGTGTCCACATGCAGCAGCGGGAAGGGCGGCTTCGCCGGCCAGAAGGCTTTGCGCGCGAGATGCAACAGCACGGTCGAGTCCTTGCCGATCGAATAGAGCAGCACGGGCGCGCGGAATTGCGCCGCGGCCTCGCGGAAAATGTGGATGCTCTCGGCTTCGAGCAGCTTCAGATGCGAGGTGAGCGCGGTCATGCGGCCCTGCCCTCGGCGAGCGGGTTCAAGTGAATGCCGCACTCCTTCTTCTCCTCGTGCTCCCACCACCAGCGGCCGGCGCGCGGGTCCTCGCCGGGCTCGACCGCGCGGGTGCAGGGCGCGCAGCCGATGGAGAGGAAGCCTTGGGCGTGCAGCGGATTGACCGGCACCGCGTTGGCGGCGAGGTAAGCATCGAGCCGCGCGCCATCCCAATCGGCGAGCGGATTGACCTTGAGCAGCGCCCGCGCCTCGTCCCAGGCGGCGAGCGGAACATCGGCGCGCTTGTCGGAATGCTCACGCCGCAACCCAGTGATCCAGCCGCGGGCGCCTTGCAGCTCGCGATTAAGGGGACGCACTTTGCGTATGTCGCAGCAGGCCACGCGATTCTCCACCGCGCGGCGGAAGCCGAACACGCCGTCGCGGGCCACGAGCTGCTCAACCTCGCGCGCGTCGGGCGTGACAAGGCGGATACGCAAGCCGTAGCGGATCTCCGACAGCTCGACGGTCTCGAGCACCTCGGGGAACAGGCGCCCGGTATCGAGGGTGAAGATGTCGATATCGGCGCCGGACTCGGCGATCGCATGCAGGATCGCCTGATCCTCGAGCCCCAAGCTGGTGGAGAAGGAAACGCGGCCCTCGATCCCGGCGCGGACCGCGACAATACGGTCGGGAAGCTTGGCGATCGCGGCGAGCGCGCGATCAAGCTCCTCGGCCGCCTGGAAGGAAGCATCACGACGGAGCGGCTCGGGATTGCGGACGCCCGGCTGGTAAGCGCGGGAAATGCGGGTGAGCGCCCCTCGCCAAGTCTCGATGTCGTTTACGTCGGCAAGCTCGGCGGTGTCGAAGCCCGAGCGCAGCAGAAAGGGGGCGAGGTCGGGGATGAGATAACCCACGGCGCGGATCTCGCCGGCAAAACCGTGGCGGTCGCGCAAGATTACGGCGAGCGAATGGCCGCGGCCGTCACCGAAGGTGGGAAAGCGAATGGCGACCACATCGCCCGCGGCCACAGCGGCGGCCAGCGCGGTAGCGTCGGCCGTCGGCTCGAGCACCGCGTGCGGCTCGCGCGTCTCACCGCGCAAGGCGCCGGTCACAAGATCAAGCAGCGCCATACAACGCCTCCTTGAACGGCGCCGGGCCGATGCGGCGCCACGTGGCGAGGAAATCTTCGCCATCGACGCGCTCGGCGAGGTAGGTGGCGAGGATGGTGTCGATCGCTTCCGGCACGGCCTCGGCGCGGAAGCCGGGGCCGATGATGGTGCCGACGGCCGCGTCGTCCTTGGGGCTGCCGCCGAGCGAAATCTGGTACAGCTCGGTGCCTTTCTTGTCGACGCCGAGAATGCCGATATTGCCGGAATGGTGATGGCCACAGGCGTTGATGCAGCCCGACATATTGAGACGGAGCGGGCCGATCAGCGCCTGGCGCTCGGGATCGGCAAAGCGCGTGGCAAGCTCCTTGGCGATGGGGATCGAGCGGGCGTTGGCGAGATTGCAATAATCGAGGCCCGGGCAGCAGATCATGTCCCCGAGCAGGTCGTAATTGCCGGTGGCAAGACCTTTGCCGTGGAGCTCATCATAGACGGCAAGCAGATCGGCGCGGGCGACGTGCGGCAGGATGAGGTTCTGGGTGTAATTCACCCGCGCCTCGTGCCGGCTATAGCGCTCGGCGAGATCGGCGACGAAATCCATCTGGTCCGAGCTCGCGTCGCCCGGCGTGCGGCCCGGCTCTTTCAGCGAGATCACCACGCTGACATAGCCCGGCACCCGGTGGGGGCGAACGTTGTGCTTCAGCCAATTGGCAAAGGCCGGATCGGCGACGCGCCGCTGATCCACGCCCTCGTCGCGGATCGGGCCGGGAACCAGATCGGGCCGGGTGAAATAAGAGTGGATGCGGAGGTATTCCGATTCCGGCAGATCGACGGCATCCTTGCGCGTCTGCTCCCAATCGGCCTCGACATCGGCGCGGAATTTGTCGATACCGAGCTGGTTGACGAGAATCTTGATGCGCGCCTTGTTGATGTTGTCGCGGCGGCCATGGAGGTTGTACACGCGCAGGATCGACTCGATGTAGGAGAGCAGATGCTCCTTCTTGAGGAAGGGGCGGATCTCCTGGCCGACATAGGGCGTGCGCCCCATGCCGCCGCCGACGAAGACGCGGAAGCCGTTCTTGCCGTCCGGTCCGCGCACGATGCGGAGGCCGATGTCGTGGAAGCCGACCGCGGCGCGATCCTCGGCGGCGCCGGACACCGCGATCTTGAATTTGCGCGGCAGCCAGCTGAACTCCGGATGCAGCGTCGACCATTGGCGCAAGATCTCGCACCAGGGGCGCGGGTCCTCGAGCTCGTCATGGGCAGCGCCAGCGAAAGGATCGGCGGTGACGTTGCGCACGCAATTGCCGCTCGTCTGGATGCAGTGCATCTCGACTTCGGCGAGCGCGGCCAAAATGTCGGGCACGTCGATAAGCTTGATCCAATGGAATTGCAAATTCTGGCGGGTGGTGAAATGGCCGTAACCGCGATCCCAACGCCGCCCGATCATGGCGAGCTGACGCAGCTGGCGCGGGCTAAGCACGCCATAGGGAATGGCGATGCGCAGCATATAAGCGTGCAGCTGGAGATAGAGCCCGTTGCGCAAGCGCAAGGGACGGAACTCGTCCTCGGTCAGCTTGCCGGCCAAGCGGCGGCCGACCTGCTCGCGGAACTGTCCCACGCGCTCGCGCATGAAAGCGTGGTCGAACTCGTCATAGCGGTACATCGTACCAATCCTTGGTCAGCGTGGTCCGATGGGCGGCGCGGATGCGCTCGCGCACGGAAAGCGGCGCGAGGGAGCCATTGTGGCGCTCGACCGGCATGGGATAGACGGCCACGACTTTGCGCTCCTTGACGGCCTTGGCCGCCTCGTCCTCGAGCGCCTTCGTCTCCGTCTCGGTCTCGGCGAGACGGGCATGGTCTAGGCTCTCGGTCCAGCTGCCGTCGGAGGCGAGATAGACGACGATGCCGTCAATGAGGCGGTTGGCGGTGACGACGTTAGGCATAGGCGCGCCTCACTTCAGGCAAATCAAAGATCCGGTCCACGGCGCCGGCCACGGGCAGTCCCGCCAGTTCGCCGAAGAGCAGCACGGCGGGGCTGTTGAGCCCGAGCCTTGCCGGGTCGGCGGCAAGCTCGGCCAAGCTCGTGGCGATGCGGCGCTCATCGCAGCGGCTCACATTCTCCACCGCCAGCACGGGGCAGGACGCGCGCCAGCCGGCGGCGAGCAGCTTGGCGGCCACAAGGCCGGCAGTGCTCACGCCCATATAGACGACGAGGGTGTTGGTGCCGCCCGCCAACGCGGCAAGATCCAAATGCGCGAAGGAGGGCTCCTCGCCGCCCGCTTCATGGCCGGAGACGAAGGTCACGCTGTGAGAGACGTCGCGATGGGTGAGCGGGATCTGTACGCTCGCCGCCGCGGCGACGCCTGCGGTGATGCCGGGCACCACTTCGACATCGATGCCGGCGGTGCGCAGCGCATCCAGCTCCTCGCCGCCGCGGCCGAAGATGAAGGGATCGCCGCCCTTAAGCCGAAGCACGGTCTTGCCCGCGCGCGCATGCTCGATTAGCAGCGCATTGATCTTGGCTTGCGGGACGCTCGCCTCACCCATGGACTTGCCGACCGGGATCAGCTCGGCCTCGCGCCTGGCATAGTCGAGCACGCCCTCACCCACCAGACGGTCATAGAGAATGACATCGGCGGATTTCAGCGCGCGGACCGCCTTCAGCGTGAGCAGCTCGGGATCGCCGGGGCCGGCGCCGACGAGCAGCACGCGGCCGCGTGCGGGACCGGCCCCCTCCGCATCAGCGATGGCCCGGTCGAGCAGGCGGCGGGCCTCGGCCTCGTCGCCGGCAAGCGCAGCGCGCGCCGCCTCACCGTCGAATACGCTTTCCCAGAAATGACGGCGCGCCGGCCCCGCGGGCAGTCTTTCGGCGACGCGACCACGGAACTCGGCCGCCAGCCGCGCCAGTGCATCGAGGCGGGGATGCAGCTCGCGCTCGAGCCAAGCGCGCAAGCGCTGCGCCAGCACCGGCGCGGCACCGGAGGTGCCGATGGCCAAGGTCACCTCGCCGCGATCGACGATGGCCGGCAGCGCGAAGCTCGAAAGCTCGGGGCGGTCGGGCACGTTGACCGGCACGCCGAGCGCCCGGCCGATGGCCGCGACGCGCTTGTCCTCCATATCGTCACCGGTCGCCGAAATGACCAAGGGGCGCCCGCGCAGCTGGTCGATCCCCGGAGAGGGCGCCAGCAAGGCAACCAGCTCCGCGGCGCGCAGAGCGGCAAGCTCAGGCACCAGCGCCTCGGCCGTGGCAGCGACATCGACGCGCGGCGCGCGCTTCAAGAGCAGGCGCACCTTGGCGGCGGCGAGCGCGCCCGAGCCCACCACGAGCGGCGGTTTGCGGTCGAAATTCAGAAAGACGGGAAAGCTGCGCATGGCCTAGCCTCCCACCGCCAGCCGCTCGGGCGGGGCATCGGCCAGGCTCTCCGGCGCGAGCTCGAGTTCGAGCCCGTCCAGCTCTTCATTCATGATGATCTGGCAGCACAGGCGCGAGCGCTCATCCACTTGAAAGGCCCCGTCGAGCATTTCCAGCTCTTCCGTGGTGGGGGGCACGAGCTTGGCGAGCCAATCTTGGCCGACCCACACGTGGCAGGTGGCGCAGGCGCAGGCGCCGCCGCACTCCGCCTTGATGGGCAGGCCCCAATCGCGGATGACCTCCATGACCCGCCAGCCGGCAAGGGCCTCGAGGGGGTGCAGGGTCCCGTCCGGCATGCGCACCTTGATGATCATGGGAGAGCACTCGCAACAGATTTAAGGGGCGCGGCTGCCGCCCCGCCCCGGCTGGTAACATGCGAAGATATAGAAAATTCCTTCTGATTAAAACCCACAGTGACGGAAAAGCAGCAAAATCATTTCTTGGAGCCGTATATGGCAGAATTATTTTCCAAATCTCCTCTAGCTCGCACCAGGAATCCCCGGGGCGCCCCGGGGGCAGGAAAATCATTCTCCTCCGCCGTGCTGGCGCGGAAGCAATCGGCCCCCGGCCGGCCCGTCAGCGCTTCACCAAGGCGTCGCGGATCTCTTCCAGCAGCTGCACCTCGCGGGACGGCGGCGGCTCGGCGGAGGGGTCCTCCTCCTGCTTGCGGCGCAGCCGGTTCATGGCCTTGACCGCCATGAACAGCGCGAAGGCGACGATCATGAAGCTGATCACATTGTTGATGAAGAGCCCGATATTGAGGGTGGGGGCGCCCGCCTGGCGCGCTTGGGCCAGGGAGGCGTAATGCTCCCCGTTCAGCGGAATGAACAGGTTGGTGAAGTCGACCCCGCCGGTGACCACGCCGATGGGCGGCATCATGATGTCGTCGACCAACGACTTGACGATGGTGGAGAAGGCGGCGCCGATGACGATGCCGACCGCCATGTCCACCACATTGCCGCGGAGCGCGAATTCCTTGAACTCTGTGAGCATCGCTCTCTCCTCATTCTCACATTGGAGGCGAGCGGCCTCCTGGTTGCCACCTTTTCCCGGCACTTGGGGTCGCTCGCGGCGCCGTCCCGCGAGGGTGCCACGCCTGCCGTCGACCAGCCATCGAGCGAGTGTGCTAGGTTTCTGACCGCCCCCACAACCGCCCCGAATTTGGGTTGGTCCACAAGCGAATGAGAGGGGAATTGGGAGGTTTTGTGACCGAGGAGCCCTCGCGCGATCGTCATCGGCGGCGGACGCTCATTCTCGCCGCGGCGGTGCTGGCAGCCGTGCTGGCCGCGGTGGCCGGCGTCACGGCGGGCGCGGCCGGCCTCAACGCCTATCGCTTCTTGCGCTTCCCGCTCGGCTTCTATCTGCTCGCCCAGGGACTCCTGTTCGCCATCGTGGCGGTGGGTTTCTGGTTCGCGCGGCGGCAGGACCGCATCGACGACGAGCGCAGCGAGAGCGAGAGCCTGTGAGGGGCAGCCCATGACCACGCCCACGCGGTTCCGCACCCACAACCCGCATCTTGGGGCCTATTACGGCATCATCACGAGCGCCTTCGTCTCACTCGTGGTCGTTCTCGCTCTGTTTGAGCAGCTCGGCTGGCCAAAGATGTGGCTCGCCCGGGCGATGATCCTCGCCCCGGTCCTCCTCTATCTCGCCATCGGCACGGCGGCGCGCACCACCGAGCTCGCCGATTTCTTCGTCTCGGGGCGCCGCGTGCCGCCGGTGTTCAACGGCCTCGTCATGGCGGCTATCGTAGTCGGCGGCGTGGGTTTCTTCGCTTACACCGGCACCATGTTCTTTCTCGGCTTCGATGCGCTCGCCATCGGACTCGGGATCACCACCGGGGCGCTCGCCGCCATGGTGCTGTTCCAGCCTTACTTACGCAAAGCGGGCGCCTATACGCTGCCGTCCTTTCTCGGCCATCGCTTTCGCTCGCGGCCATTGCGCATGATGGCGAGCCTCGCGCAGCTCCCGCCCACGGCACTTCTGCTCGCCGCGGAGATGAAGGTGGCGGCGCTGATCGCCGCGCTGTTCCTGCCCATCACCTATCCGGTCGCCGTGGCGGCGGTCGGCTCGATCATCGCCGCCATCGCCATCGCCGGCGGCATGCGCGCAGTGACCTGGAGCGGGAGTGCGGAGTTCATCGTCGCCGCGCTCGGCTTCGCCGCACCGCTCATCATCGCCTCGATCCTGCTCACCAATCTGCCGGCGCCGCAGCTCACCTATGGCGAGAGTTTCGCGCCGTTGCAAAAATCGGAAATCACTGCCGGGCTCGTGCCAGCGCAGCCGCAACAACTAACCACGGCGCTGCCCGGTGCGGCGCCAAAGGCGAGCACCAAGCCCTTCCTGCAGCCCTTCGGCGCGATCACCAAATCCGACTTCCTTTCGCTGTTCCTCTGTCTTGCCCTCGGCACCGCGGCGCTGCCGAGCCTGCTCCTGCGCAGCGGCGTGACGAGCTCGATCGCCGATCAGCGGCGGGCGGGCGCGTGGGCCGTGCTGTTCGTGGCGCTGTTCGCGGCGACCATCCCGGCGCTCGCCTCCTTCGTGCGCTTGCTCATGTTCCAGGATATCGCGCAATTGCCGGCCGCCGTTCCGCCGACCTGGCTCGCCGAGCTTAGCGCCTATCAATTCGTATTCGCCGGCGACGTGAATGGCGACGGGGCCATCGAGGCGTCCGAGCTGTTCATCGCGCGCGACGGCATCGCCCTGGCGCTGCCGGCGACGGCGGGGCTGCCGCTGATCTGCACTTTGCTCGCGGCGGCGGCCGGGCTCGCCATCGCGCTGTCGGCCGCCGCCTCGCACCTGTTCACGCTCGCGGGGAGCGTGGCGGAGGATCTGATCCGCATGGCGGCGCCGCAGATGCGCGACATGCCCCGGCTCGTGGTCGCATGGGTGGCCGTCGGCGCCACGGCGCTCGGGACGGCGGTGTTCCTGGCGCTTGCCGATATCGATCTGTTGCAGGCGGCGGTGACCGCCTTCGCCTTCGCCGCCGCCACCTTCTTCCCGGTGCTCATGCTCGCCGTCTGGTGGTCGCGCTGCACGCGCCTCGGCGCCATGGCGGCGATGGGAACGGGCTTGGCCGTCATGACGGCGGAAGTCGTGTTCGGCGGGGCGTTCGGCTCGGGCCAAGCGGGATTCACCACCGTTCTGGCGGCGCTGATCGGCGCCATCCTCGCGCTCATCACCGGCGTCGCGGCGAGCCTGCTCAGCACCCCCTCTCCCGCCGAAGTCACCTATTTCGAAGAGCTGCGCGATCCGGAAGGTGAGGCGCTTTACGACCGCGCCCAACGGCGGATTGCGGCGCCAGCCCCTTGACCATCGCCAAGCCGAGCGACGAGATCAGCAGCCATGGATCTAAGCCAGCCCCCAATCTCCTCCCGCCTCACGCTCTTTCCGGAGATCGCCCCCTACCGCACGGGCCGGCTCAATGTCTCGCCCCTGCATGAAATCTATTTCGAGGAATGCGGCAACATGCAGGGCAAGCCGGTCGTGCTGCTGCACGGCGGTCCCGGCGGCGGCTCCAACCCGCTGATGCGTCGCTATCACGACCCGGAGCGCTACCGCATCGTGCTGTTCGATCAGCGCGGTTGCGGACGCTCGACGCCGCATGCCTCGCTCGAGGAGAACACCACCTGGCATCTCGTCGAGGACATCGAGTCCTTACGCGAGCATCTCGGCATCGAGCGCTGGCAGGTGCTCGGCGGCTCGTGGGGATCGACACTGGCGCTCGCTTATGCCGAGACCCACCCGGAGCGCGTCACCGAGCTCGTGCTGCGCGGCATCTTCACGCTCAGACGGGCTGAGTTGGAATGGTTCTATCAGGAGGGGTGCAGCTGGATCTTTCCCGACGCGTTCGCCGACTTCGCGCGCGTTATCCCGCCGGAAGAGCGCGACGATATGATCGCCGCCTATCACGCGCGGCTCACCGCGCCCGACCCCGAGGTGCAGATGGAAGCCGCGCGCGCCTGGAGCGCGTGGGAGGGCAAGACGCTGTCGCTCCTGCCCGACGCCGAACGGGTCAAGCGCTTCTCCGAGGGCGCCTACGCGCTCGCCTTCGCGCGCATCGAGTGCCACTATTTCATTAATGGCGGCTTCTTCGACAGCGACGACCAGTTGATCGCGACCGCGCACCGGCTGCGTGCCATTCGCGGCGTGATCGTGCATGGGCGCTACGACGTGGTGACGCCGGTGAAGATCGCGTTCGACCTCGCCCAAGCGTGGCCCGAGGCCGAATTGCGCGTGGTACCCGATTCCGGCCACGCCATGACCGAGCCCGGCATCGTGCATGAGCTCGTGGCGGCGACCAACCGCTTCGCGTAGGCTCGGGCTCAAGCCTCGGCGGAGTGGCCCATGAAATTGAACGCCACAGTGCGCTCATGCGGCTCGGTGCGGTGCTCGATGACGTAGACGCCCTGCCAGGGACCCAACATCAAGCGGCCCTCCTTCACCGGGATTGACAGGCTGACGCTCGTCAGCATCGCCTTGATGTGGCTCGGCATGTCGTCGGGCCCTTCCTCGGCATGGGTATAGGCGCGGCCGGCCGGTGCGAGCCCTTCGAGCGCGGCCAGTAGGTCCATCCTCACCTTCGGGTCGGCGTTCTCCTGCACCGTGAGCGAGGCCGAGGTGTGGCAGATGAAGGCCGTCAGTAGCCCATCCTCGGCGGCGAAGCTTTCGAGCCAGCGGCGCAGGGCGTCGGTGATGTCGATGAAGCCCTTGCCGCGGGTCTGAACGACAAGGGCGTGGCTCGCCTGAACGAAGTCAGCCATCCGGTTGCGGCCGCCGCAGCGACATGACGCCCCTCCCGCGAATTGTAGGGGCCATCGTTGTCCGCGGCCGCGGCCTTGGCAAGGCTGCGAGCCTTGCAAGCCCGGCCGTCCCACAACAAAGCGAGGCTTAACCCGATATTTACCCCGACTTGCCACGGTTGGTTGCACCGCTAGGTCGCGTGCTTCCGCTGGACCCACCTCACGACCCTTCGGCGCGATTGCAGAGCGTCACCGAACAGCAGGGGAACCGGATGTCGTCGGAAGCAAGTTGGCAAACCGGCAATGCCGGGCGGGAAGGCCAAAGCGAGCCTTCGCCGCAAGGGCCGCATATGGATCAGCAAACCGTCGAAAGCCTGCTGCGCAGGCTTGTGGAGCGGGTCGAGGAGAGCGAGCGCCGCTATGGCGAGGCCCTCGAGGAACTGCATACCCGGCTCGACCGGCTGTCGCACACCACGGAATCGGCGCGCGAAATGGGCTCGCCCGATGAGGCCGAGACGCTCGGCCGCTTGCGCGATCAGGTGAGCGGGCTCGCCCGCCGCCTCGAACAGGCGCAGACGACTGACTCGCTCGACGAGTTTCTCGATCTCGGCAAGGCCCTATCCAGGCAGGATTTTTCAGGACATTCGGCGGACAGCCTGGCGCCCCTCTCCACCGCGGCGTGGGCCGAGGCGGCGGGGCTCGCCCAGACAGCGGCGGAGGCGCATTCGGCCCCGATGCCGGCTTGGCCAGAGATCGACGAGGCCGATCTCGACACGCGTCTCGTCGACATGGCCCACCGGCTCGAAGATTCCATCAGCGCCGCCATGCCGTCGTCGGAGATTGCGGGCCTCAATGCGCGCATGGACGAGATTGCGACGCGGTTCGAGGCGGCGCTCAGCCAGACCCCGAAGCTCGAGAATTTGCAGCATCTTGAGAGACAACTCTCCGAGATGGGCCAACAGCTTGGCCGCGCCGAGGTGCAGATCGCTCGCATCGGCGGCATCGAGACTCAGCTCCTGCGCCTGATCGAGCGCTTCGACGAGGCGCCGGCAAAATTGGACGAAGTGGCGAGCAAGGCGGCCAACGAGGCCGCGCGTCTCGTCGCCAGTGCCGAAACCGGCAAGCCGAGCGCGGCCGAGCGGCTGGACGCCATCCACCGCGATCTCGTCGCCATGAACGACCGCAGCCGCGCCACCGACGATCGCCTGGCCGATACGCTCGCGGCGGTGCACGAATCGCTGAAGCAGCTGGTGCAGCAGGTGGAGCGCAAGGAGCCGCAAGCGCCCGTGCCGGCACCGAGGCCTTTGGTCGCACAAGCCAAGGCCGCCATACCGCAAGCCGCACCGTCGCCACCGCCCACCGCGCCCGCCGCGCCGCATGCCGCAGCCTCCACATCGCCAGCGCGCTTCGTGCCGGCCCCCGTCTATGCCGGGGGCAGCGTCGAAAAGACGCCCGCGCCCAAGACTGGCGACGAGCCGGAGGTGGGGAAGCACCGCTCGCTCAGGAGCCGGCTCGGCGCCGCGATCCCGGATTTCGAGGAGGGCGAGTCGCCGTCTTCCTTCGGCCGGGCCAAGCGCAGCCACCCCACCGAGGAGGCAGTCGACCTCGACCTCGCCGCAGCGGCGGCGCGGACCAAGCGCCGCGAGGGAGAGCTCGAAACCACCGAAGATTTCATCGCCGCCGCGCGCCGGGCCGCGCAAGCCGCGGCCGCCCAGGCGGAAGAGCGGGGCTCGTCGCGCAAAGCGCGCCTCGGAGCCACGGCCGCGGGTGGCTTGGGCGCCGAACCGGAAGTGCGCCGCAAGCGGTCGCTGCTCATGATCACCGCGGCGCTGCTCCTCATCATGAGTGCCGCGCTCCTCTATGGCCGGCTCAAATCGAAGCCCGAGGCCGAGGCGCCGCCAGCCCAGACCGAGGAGAGCACGCCGGCACCCGCGATCAGCCTTCCTCCAGGGGCGCCGGAGCCGGGAGCCGAGGCACCGGCCGCGCCAGAAGGGCCGCACGGGACGCTGCCCGTCGCGCCTGGCGCAACGCCGCCGGCCCGATCGGGTGAATCGGAGGAGATTCCGCCCGCCGTGCGGGTGAGCGAAGCGCCGGTCGATACTGCGCTCGCCGACAGCCCAGCGCCGTCACAAGGGGGCGTGAGCGAAGTCGCCAAGTCCCCGCGCCGAGCGGAGCCGGAAGCCGGGCCCACGCCCGCCCCGCAGCCCGTCTCGCTCAAGCCGGACGATGCGGCAACCGCGTTGCCGGGGGTCACGTTCAGCGTTGCCGAACCCGCCAAGCTGCCCGCCCCGCAAGTGGCGGCCGAAAGTGCGGCAATCCCCGCGAACCTGCCCCTGCCGCCGGAAGGCGCGGGCCCACCCGCTATGCGCGAAGCGGCGGCTCGCGGCGATGCCAAGGCGCAATTCGCCGTCGGGCTCCGCTATGGGGAAGGCCAGGGCATTGCGCAGAGCTGGACCGAGGCCGCGCGCTGGTTCGGCTTCGCCGCCGCGTCGGGCCTCGCGCCCGCGCAATACCGGCTCGCCGTGCTCTATGAGCGCGGGCTAGGGGTGGTCAAAGACGCCGGCAAGGCACGCTCCTGGTATATGCGTGCGGCCGAGCAGGGCAACGTCAAGGCCATGCACAATCTCGGCGTCGCCGCGGGCGACGTGCCCGGGGGCAAACCCGACTACGCCACGGCCGCGAAATGGTATGCGGAAGCCGCCGCCTTCGGGCTCGCCGACAGCCAGTTCAACCTTGGCATCCTCGAAGCGCACGGGCTCGGCGTGGAGCGGAACCTGGCCGAGGCTTATAAATGGTTCTCCCTTGCCGCGGCGAGCGGCGATGCCGAGGCGGCTAAGCAGCGCGACCTGGTCAAGCTCCAGATTGAGCCGCAGGCGCTTGCCGCGGTGGAGCAGGCGCTCAAGACATGGAAGGCGCAGCCGCTCAACCAAGCGGCCAATGAGCCGGCAGCACCGGCGCCAGGCGCGGCCGATGCCTCAACCAACAAGACGCTGGTCGCCCGCGCGCAGGCGCTCCTCAACAAGCTCGGCTACGATGTCGGCCCGCCTGACGGCGCGCTTGGCGCCCGCACCCGCGACGCGATCAAGAGCTTCGAGCGCCGCAACGGCGTGGCCGAGACCGGGGACGTGACCGTGCCGCTCGTCACCAAGCTCGAGCGCCTGACCAGCTGACCTCCGCCCACGGAGGTCTGAGCCACGCGAAAGCCGGAAGGGAACCCCTTTTCCGGCTTTCGACTTTCCGGCCGAGGCCGAAACGCCGGCCGGCGCATGACAATTTCGTAAGGCTCGTCTTATCGCATTGACAGGGTGGGGCTGCCGCGAACACTTTGGCTGAGCGACCACAAAAACCCAGCACGCTCACGGCCGATGCTGCAAGTCTATCTGCCCATTGCCGAAGTCTCGGTGAACCTCATCGTCATGCTGGGACTTGGAGCGGCGGTCGGCTTCCTGTCGGGCATGTTCGGGGTGGGCGGCGGCTTCTTGCTCACGCCGCTGCTCATGTTCTCCGGCATCCCCCCGGCGATCGCCGTCGCCACCGGCGCCAATCAAATCGTCGCCTCCTCGGTCTCCGGCACCTTGGTGCAATGGCGGCGCGGCAATGTCGACGTGCGCATGGGCCTCGTGCTCATCGCCGGCGGCTTGGTAGGGGCCCTTGCCGGCGTGCTCCTGGTCGGGCTGCTGAGCCAGGTGGGCCAGGTCGACCTCTTCATCGCCCTCGGCTATGTGACCTTTTTGGGCGTGATCGGCGCCTTGATGTTGGGCGAGAGCGTGCGGGCCATGCGCCGCGAGCGTTTGGGCCTGCCGGTGGCGCCGCGCAAGCCTGGCCAGCACAATTGGATCCAGCGCATGCCGCTCAAGATGCGCTTCCCGCATTCGCGCCTCTATATCAGCGCCGTCCCGCCGCTTCTCATCGGCGCGCTGGTCGGACTGCTGTCGGCCTTTCTCGGCGTCGGCGGCGGCTTCGTGCTGGTGCCAGCCATGATCTATCTGTTGCGCATGCCGACCAATGTCGTGATCGGCACCTCGCTGTTTCAGGTCATCTTCATCGCCGCAATCGTCACCCTGCTGCACGCGACGTTCAACCATACGCTCGACGCCGTGCTCGCCTTCCTGCTGATCATCGGCGGCGTCATGGGCGGCCAATTCGGTGCCAATGCGGGCCAAAGGCTGAAGGGCGAGCAGCTGCGGGCGCTGCTCGCGGTCATGGTGCTGGCGGTGGCGATCCGGCTTTTGGTCGGCCTCGTCCTCACGCCCAAGGATCTGTTCAGCCTCACGCCATTGCTGGGGGCCGGCTGATGCGGAGCGCGCTCACATTCGTGCTCATCGCCGGGGCGCTCGCCTGGCACCTCCCGGCGCGCGCCGCCGAGGCGCCCGACAAGGAAGAGGTGCAGTCCGACGTCTCCACGCGCGAGATTTCCATCAAGTCGAACTTCACCGGCATCGAGATCGTGGTGTTCGGCAGCATCGACAATGCCCGCCCGCGACAGCCCGGCCAGACCCCCTATGACGTCGTCATCGTCATCAGCGGGCCGAAGCAGGCACTCGCGGTATGGCGCAAGGAACGCGTGGCGGGCATCTGGGTGAACGGAGCGTCGGAGAGTTTCGTCAACGTCCCCTCCTTCTATGCCGTGCTGTCGACGCGGCAGATCGATACCATC
The DNA here is from genome assembly GCA_963820115.1 of uncultured Alphaproteobacteria bacterium. Classification (GTDB taxonomy): domain Bacteria; phylum Pseudomonadota; class Alphaproteobacteria; order Rhizobiales; family Methyloligellaceae; genus Methyloceanibacter. Next base: position 626,437 of record CAWFYP010000002.1, on the reverse strand, counting down.
ACCACGCCGGAAACGTTGAAGACGCTCGGCATCGGCACCGAGAATTTGCGGCTCGGCGGCGGTGGCGTGGCCGAAGCGGCGTCGGCCGGGGACGTGTTCCGCGCCGAGCTCGTGCGCATCAAGACGGAGCGCGATTTGTTCCAGCAGACGGAAGGCACGGTCAATTTCATCGGCCGCAGCCTGTTCCGCGGCAAGGTTACCCTTCCCGTCAACGTGCCGCTCGGCCGCTACATGGCGCAAGTCTATCTGTTCCGCGACGGCCAGTTGTTGAGCCAGAACGAGAGCCATTTGCAGGTGCGCAAAGCGGGCTTCGAGCGCTCCGTCTATCTGCTCGCGTTCCGATATCCGTTCATCTACGGCCTGCTCGCGGTGATCATGGCCGTGATGTTGGGCGCCGCGGCCTGGGGCGCCTTCCGGCGCGAGTAGGGCAAGCCTCAATCGGGCAGAAGCGCGCGCGCGCCGATGGGATAGACCTCCAGCTTGCCGAGCATCCAGGCCTCAAGCGCCCGCCTCAGGAACAGCGCGCTGAAGGCATCGTCGAGCACGTTCAACCCGCCGGTATAGGCGCCGAAGGCCGGCATCACCAGACGCTGGCCGTCGGTGGCGAAGCATTTGCGCCTGATCCCCTCCCCGCGCCGCGCGATCCGCGCCACGGGATGCAGATGCCCCGCAATCTCTGGCGTAGCGGTCCCCGCCGAGGGCTCGTGGCGGAGCGTGACGCCGGCGATGGTGAGCGCGGGGCAAACGATGCCGCCCACGCATTCGGGCAGGCTCGGATCGTGATTGCCCAAGACCCAATACCATTCGCGGCCCTGTTGCAGGGCGTGGAGCGCCGCGCGGTCGGCGCCGTCGAGACGGGAAGCGGATTCGGCGCGGTGGAAACTGTCGCCCAGCGCCACGATGCGGCGGGGAGCGAAATGTGCAATGAGCGCCGCCAGCCGCTTCAGGGTGACGCGCGTGTCATAGGGCGGCAGCAGCATGCCGACGCTGGCAAAGGCCGCGCCCTTCTCCAGATGCAAATCGGCGACGATGAGCGTGCTCTCGGCCTCCCACAGCAGCGCGCCGGCCGAAAGCGGCGTAAGCGCGTGGCCCGCGAGCAACAGACGCAGGCGAGGCGCGGGCCGGATGTCCGCTCGAGACTCAGATCTTGCGCGCCGCATTGTCCCCCATGGCCTCCGCAATGAGCTCGTCTCTCGCCTCACGCAACAAAGTCTCGCTCGCTTCGCCGGGCACGCTTTCGCGCCCGATCTCGAGCATCGCCGGCACCGCGAGCGGCGACACATGCGGCAAGGCAATATGCCTGATTCGTCCGCGGATGCGTTGCAAGAAGAGCCCGAGGCGGCCGACATCGATGAGGCCGGTGGCGGCGTCGGCGAAGGCCGCCTTGAGCAGGATGTGGTCCGGCTCATGCTGGCGCAGCACGTCATAGATGAGGTCCGACGACACGGTCATCTGCCGCCCGGTCTTCTCCTGCCCCGGATGGCGGCGCTCGATCAGCCCGGAGATGATGGCGCAGATCCGAAAAGAGCGCTTCATCAGGCTCGAGGAGGCCAGCCAGGCGTCGAGATCGTCGCCGAGCATGTCCTCGTCGAACAGTTTGGCGAGATCGAGGCTGCCGCGCTCCACCATGGCGCCGAGATCGTTCAGCCCCCAGATGGCGAGCGCATATTCATTGGCGACGAAGCCGAGCGGGGCGGCGCGGGCGCGCTCCAGGCGGCGGGTGAGCAGCATGCCGAGGCTCTGATGGGCGAGCCGCCCCTCAAAGGGGTAGCAGACGAGATAGTGCTTGTTGCCGCGCGGGAAGGTCTCGACCAGGATCTCGTTCGGCCCCGGCACGACGGAGAAGTCCGCTTGCAGCCGCAGCCAGTCGGAGACTTGGGCCGGCAGCCGCGACCAGCTCCCCGGATCGGCGAGTAGGTCGCGCACGCGTTCGGCGAGATAGGTGGAGAGCGGGAATTTGCCGCCGTCATAGGCCGGGACCTTGGGCTCGGCGGCATGGGCGCGGGTGACGATGGCGTCGTTCTCGCGCAGACCCTCGAAGCGCAGCACCTCGCCGGCAAAGACGAAGGTGTCGCCGGGGGTGAGCTGCTCGATGAAATATTCCTCGACCTCGCCGAGCACGCGGCCCGCGGCAAGCAGGCTCTTCGGCGAAAGCGCGCCGCCTTTGGCGCGCGCGAGCCGCACCCGCAGCATCGGCGCCTCGACGATGGTGCCGACATTCAACCGGTATTGTTGGGCGATGCGGGGATGGGCGACGCGCCAGTGGTCGTCCGCGGTCTTTTTCAGCTTGGCGTAGCGATCGTAATTGGCGAGCGCATAGCCGCCGGTCGCCACGAATTGCACAATCTGGTCGAAGCCCTCCCGCGTCAGCCCCTGATAGGGGCCGGCGCTCGTCACCTCGCGATAGAGCGCGTCCGGATCGAAGGGTGCGGCGCAGGCAGTGCCGAGCACGTGCTGGGCGAGGACGTCGAGCGCGCCCGGCCGCGCCGGCGGGGTGTCTTGCGCACCTTCCGCGGCGGCTTCGAGCGCGGCGCGGCATTCCACCACCTCGAAGCGGTTGGCCGGCACGAGCAGGGCCTCGGACGGCTCATCGAGCCGGTGATTGGCGCGGCCGATGCGCTGGGCGAGACGGCTTGCGCCCTTGGGCGCGCCGACATTGATGACGAGGTCGACGTCGCCCCAGTCGATGCCAAGGTCGAGGGTCGAGGTGCAGACCACGGCGCGGAGCTTGCCCGCCACCATGGCCGCTTCGACCTTGCGCCGCTGGCCCACGTCGAGCGAGCCGTGATGGAGGGCAATGGGCAGATTGTCGTCGTTGTAGCGCCACAGCTCGTGGAACAGCATCTCGGCCTGCGAGCGCGTGTTGACGAAGAGCAGCGACATGCGGTGGGCCTTGATGGCCTGATACATTTCCGGCAGCGCGTAGCGGGCCGAATGGCCGGCCCAGGGCAGCTCGGCTTCCGAATCGAGGATGGTGATGGCGGGCTTGGTGCCACCCTCCGCCACCACGACGTCGGCCAGACGCGTGGCGATCTGTCCCTCATGCGGCACGAGGAAGGCGGCAAGCTCCGAGGGCCGCGCCACGGTGGCGGACAGGCCGATGGAAGTGAGCTCCGGCGCGTGGCTGCGTAAGCGCGCCAGATCGAGCGCCAGGAGATCGCCGCGCTTGCTCGACGACAGCGCATGCAGCTCATCGAGAATGACGAAGCGCAGCGAGGCAAACAGGTGCGCGCTGTCCTTATGCGACAGCATGAGCGCGATCTGCTCGGGCGTGGTGAGCAGGATATCGGGCGGGGCCCGGCGCTGACGCGCGCGGCGGGCGGGCGGCGTGTCGCCGGTGCGGGTCTCGAGGCTGATGGGCAGCCCCATCTCCTCCACCGGCGTAGCGAGATTGCGGGCGATATCGACCGCCAGGGCTTTGAGCGGCGAGACATAGAGCGTGTGCAAGCCCCTCGCCTCTTTCGCCGTGGCCTTGCGCGCGGTGAGATCGACCAGGCTCGGCAAGAAGCCGGCGAGCGTCTTGCCGCCGCCGGTCGGGGCGATGAGGAGGGTATCGCGGCCCGCTTCGGCCGCTTCCAGCAGCGCCAACTGATGGGCATGGGGCTGCCAGCCGCGCGCGGCGAACCAGCGCCGGAAGGTCTCCGGCAGCAAGGGGGCGCCTGGTTGCGTCTTCAGCCATCCGCCGCCGCTCATCCCGTCTCCCGGCTTGACCTTGGCGATCCGGTCCACCAATTCTCCTGTAGCATGAGGCCCGTAGCTGGCGATTCGGCCAGGCCGCGCGGCAGATAAGGGAGCTTCGGCCATGGAACGGCTTTTCGGCGGCAATCCCGCCCTCGTCCTCATCCGGCTCGTGGTCCTGTCCGTCGTCGTCGGCGTGCTGCTCGCGGCGCTCGGGTTCAGCCCCTTCGACATCATCGACAGCATCCGCCAGCTGGTCCAGCGCATCTACGATATGGGCTTCGCCGCGGTGGAAAAGGCGGCCCGTTACTTCCTGCTCGGCGCCGTCATCGTGTTCCCCATCTGGCTCGTTGCCCGCGTGCTCAAGATCATGGGGCGCGGCACCAGAGGCGACCTGGTCGACGCCGACCAGCGCAATCGCGAGGCTTAAGCGCCTTCACAGAACCGCCAAGACCTTTTCCGGCGGCCGGCCAATCGCGGCCTTATTGCCGTTCACGACAATCGGCCGCTCAATGAGGATGGGATTGGCCGCCATCGCGGCAATCAGCGCCTCCTCACCCAAGTCTTGATCTTGCAAACCGAGCTCGGCGTAGCGTGGCTCGCCCATGCGCAACAGATCGCGCGCTGTGAGCCCGAGCTTTTTGAGCAGGGCCTTGAGCTCATCCGCCGAAGGCGGCGTCGTTAAATACTCCACGATGTTCGGTGTCACGCCCTTCCCTTCGAGCAGCGCCAGCGTCTGGCGCGACTTCGAGCAGCGGGGATTGTGATAGATGGTGACGGTCATGACGGGGCATTGGGAAGCGGGCGTTGGGACCAGTCGGCGGCGCGGCGGCCGATGAGCGGCTTGAGGCTCGTGGCGCCGGCTTGAGCCATGGCGTCGACCAGCGCCTGCTTGATGCGGACGATGAGCGCCGGTCCCTCGAACACCAGCCCGGTGTAGAGCTGGAGCAACGTGGCGCCGGCCTCGATCTTGGCGAGCGCGGTCTCGCCCGACTCGATGCCGCCGACACCGATCAGCGGCAGCGTCCCGCCCGTGAGCTGGAAGATGCGGGCGAGGAGGCGCGTCGAGCGCAAGAAGAGCGGCCGCCCCGAGAGCCCCCCCGCTCGCGCGGCGAAGCTCCGATCCTTCAGGCCGTCGCGGGCAAGCGTGGTGTTGGCAACGATGAGCCCGTCCACGCCATGGGCCTGCACCACCCGCAAGATTTCCGGCACATCGTCATCGGCGAGATCGGGGGCGAGCTTGACGAGGAGCGGCGGCTTGCCGGAGGCCGCCACCGCCGCGCGCGCCGCCTGCAGGCGCTTAAGCAAGGCATCGAGCGCGGCCGGCGCTTGCAGATCGCGCAGACCCGGGGTGTTGGGCGAGGAGATATTGATGGTGAGATAGGATGCCATTGGCGCGAAGCGCTCGATGCCCGCCACATAATCGGCGATGCGATCTTTGGCATCGCGCCCGGCGCCGATATTGACGCCGACGATGCCACAGGGGCGACCGGCAAGCCGCGTCAGCGCCGCCTCGTGGCCCTCATTGTTGAAGCCCAGGCGATTGATGATGGCGCGGTCGGCGGCGGAGCGGAACAGGCGGGGAGACGGGTTGCCGGTCTGCGGCTTCGGCGTCAGCGTGCCCACTTCGACAAAGCCGAAGCCAAAAGCGAGCAGCTCGCGGGCGACGCGGGCGTCCTTGTCGAAGCCCGCGGCCATGCCGAGCGGATTTTTGAAAGACAGCCCCCACACAGTCTGCGCCAGACTTGGATCGTCGGGCGCAGTGGCCCGGGGATAAAGGCCAAGCTCCAGGCTCTTGATGGCGAGTTCATGCGCCCGCTCGGGATCGAGCGCGTGCAGCAGCGCCTGGCCTAAGCCGAACAGCGCATTCACGGCATAACACGGGAGGGCAGACGGGGGCGGCCGTCGGCATCGAGGGGGAGCGGCTCGGCCCACAGCACGGCATTGAGGGGAAGCGGCGCATAGAGATGGGGAAAGATGGCGCCGCCGCGCGAGGGCTCCCATTGCAGGCGCTCGCCGAGGCGCTCGGTATCGACGGCAAGCAGGACAAGGTCCGTCTCGCCGGCGAAGTGCTTGGCCAGCGTGCCCGCAAGCTGCTCGGCCGACGAGAAGTGGATGTAGCCGTCGCGGCGGTCGCCGGCAGAGCCTTCGAAGCGCCCTTTGGTCTCGGCCTCGGCCAGCGCGGCTCTGCTGCACAGCTTGTAGATCGTCCCGTCCATACTTGCCCTTAAACTCTCGTCTCTCCTATATGTTTGATAGGGGAGGGCCGCGATGTGCGCCAGATCCTTTCATTCATTGCCGCGAGCGTCCTCCTGTTCGGCGGCATTTCTTTGGTGGCGTTCGAGGCCTTCGAGGCCACCGTGGTCAGAGGCGTCATTTTATTGGCCGCGGGTATGATGATGGCCGCCGGAGGCGCATGGCTCGTTGACGACTTTATCCGCCCCGCTTTTCGAGGCAAGGAGAGGCCGTAATGACCCTCCGCCCCTATATGCTTGGCGGGAACCAGAGGGAGCGTGACGATGCGCATGATGCTTAAAATTTTGATCCCCACAGAAGCCGGTAACGACGCAATTAAAGACGGCTCGCTCGGTACGATTCTCGAAGCCACCATGAGCAGGCTGAAACCCGAAGCTGCCTACTTCGTCGCGCAGGACGGTCTCCGCAGCGCGATGATGTTCTTCGACATGAAGAACGCCTCGGACATTCCGGCGATCGTCGAACCTTTGTTTTTGGGCCTCAATGCGGAAATCGAGTTGCTGCCGGTCATGAATGCCGACGATCTCAAGAAGGGGTTGAACGCCGCCAAGCAGGCCAGGTGAGCAACGTCCAAAGGTGCCAAAGACGAAAAAACCCGCTGCCGCAACCCCATCAAGGATCGTGTCTCAGTTCGAAATTCTATCCGTTTGACGCGGGGGTTCGCGTGCGGCGCTTTCTTCCTATATGCCTAGGCTCGACAAGAGTTCATTTGCGAAATGCGCACACTCACCGCCTATGGAATCGCTGTCATTCTGGTTTTCGCTGCCCTCAACGGGGTTGCATGGCTAATAGGCTATCCTCCTCAGCTGCGTAGCCTGAATGTATTCTCCGCAGGGTTTATCCTCGGAATGCTTGGGATGTATATCGCCGCTTGGCTCTACGGTTATCACCAGTAAGGGATGACGGATGCCTAGAGGCCCTAAAGGCGAGTCCTATCGAAGCTGATCCCACCCCCGTCAAGATTGTGCCATAATTCCTAGACGTAGGTATAAATTCCCCTTATGCTCGGGGCGGAAGAGACCGTCCCATGCTCACCCATTCCAAGGTCTGGCACGCCATCGACGCGCTCGCCCGCCGCTATGGGCTCTCCCCGTCGGGGCTGGCCAAGCGGGCCGGGCTCGATGCCACCGCCTTCAACCGCTCCAAGCGGGTGACGGGTGAGGGCCGGGCGCGCTGGCCGACCACCGAGAGCCTGGCCAAGGTGCTCGACGCCACGGGCGCCTCGCTCGACGATTTCGTGGCGCTGGTCGGCTCCGAGCCGCGCGGGCGGCAGAAGCTCACCCAGCCCATCCCGCTCATCGGGCTGACGCAAGCCGGCGCCGGCGGCTTCTTCGACGATGGTGGCTTCCCCGTGGGCGGCGGCTGGGACCAGATCCGCTTTCCCAAGGTGGAGGACGACAACGCCTACGCGCTCGAGGTGAGCGGCGACAGTATGCAGCCGCTCTACCGCGACGGGGATATCCTCATCGTCTCGCCCAACGCACAAGTGCGCAAAGGCGACCGCGTGGTTTTGCGCACGACCGACGGCGAGGTGATGGCCAAATTGCTGGTGCGGCGCACGGCGAAGATCATCGAGCTTGCCTCCATCAATCCCGTCCACGCCAATCTCGTGTTCCCCATGGATCGGATCGACTGGATCGCGCGCATCGTGTGGGCGAGCCAGTAGTCGCGCCGCGCCGCCGATACATTTCGCTCACGATGTGGGTTAGGCTTCTCGCGGCCCCGCTATAGCTCGAAGCCCGCGCCATGGGTTGGACGGTTCGCATCATCTCGATCCTGGTCGGAGTTGCCGTGCTCGGCTTCTTCGCGTGGTGGGCTTTGCCGCCGTTTCAAATCAGCGTGGCGTGGGGCCCGGACCCCGTGCCGCGGCCGCGCTTCATCCCCGCGCCGCCGCAACCGCCACAGCCGCAGGCGCCAAAAGAGCAAGCGTGCGTGATCGCGCCGGCGCCGCAACCTCCCGCGCCGCCGAAGCCCGAACCAGTTGCGCAAGCCTCGGTGCCGCCCGCACCGCCCAAGCCTGAGGCGGCACCGATCGTGCCGCCTGCACCGGCAACTCCGTCCATGCCTTCCGCCGCGCCGGCTTCACCGCCGGCGGCGCCACCAGCGAAGACCGTGGAGGCGAAGACGCATCTGCTCGCGCCCGAGCGGGCGGAACAAGAGCGCTTCGCCACCATCGAACAGGGCCATGCCATCACGCCGGGGCTTCAGACCAAGCGCTATTTCGGGGTGAAAGTGCGCGACGGAGAAGCGCTCGAAGTGGGGGCGCCCGCGACAAGCGCAGCGAGCCCATCAAGCGTCGCCAGCACGAGCGCTTCGAGCGGTACGGTTCGCGCGGCCGATGACGCCGCGCCCGCGCCCCGCGTGATACAGCTCGCCGACATCGTGGTGCCCGAAATGGGGGCGACGTGCCTCGACAAAGACGGCCTCGCTTGGCCTTGCGGGGCGGAAGCGCGCGGCGCGCTCATCAGGCTCATCCGCGGCCGCGCCGTCGTGTGTACGGTGCCGCCGGACGAGGCGGCCGCTCAATACATGGCGCGCTGTAGCGTGGCCGGCGCGGATCTCAGCCTGTGGATAGTGGGCCGGGGTTGGGGCCAGGCGACGCAAGGGGCTGAGCCAGCCCTAAAAGAAGCGATGCGCGCCGCCAAGGAGGCCCGCATCGGCATCTGGCGCGCGCCACCGAATGAGCGCGCGGGCCGGTAAGATTTAGCGAGAAAAGCCGGCTTGGCGCCGTGCCGTCACTGACCTGAGCCTTCCGGAGTCTCGGGGGCCCCGGTGGTTGGGCTGCGGCGCGCCGGCTGATCGATCTTGCTCGTATCGTTTTCCGGAGCACTGCCCTGGTCCGGCCCGGTATGGGTACCTTCGTCTTTGCCCATCTTGGCGGACTCCGTGGCGTCCTCGGTGGGCGCGGCATCATCGGCGGCCACGACGATTGCGGCGGCGGAGAGGGGCGTGCCCGGCTCCATTTGCGCCGCGTGTCCCGCGACGCCGAGCGTTAGGGCCGCGAGCGCCGCCCCCAGCACAAAGCCCGTTCCTTGGGTCATTCGATGCTCCTAAGCGTTTCGACCGTTGAGACCTTCCGGGGTGACAACCGCCGGGCTCGAACCGAAGTTCCCCCCGGGAGCGGTCAGGCGCTACGGAAAGTTCTTGTCGACCTCGGGCGCGACCAGACCCAGCATGCCGAGCCACATGAGCACGACGACGAGGAAAAACATATGCTTAGGTTGATCGCGCATCACAAAGCCGCATTCAACGCCGCGTTCCTTTAATTCTTCATCCTAACATTCCAACTCGTTGGCTCGTCAACCGATTTTGAAACCGGCGCGCGGTTTTTTTCCGCAACCGCGACGGCGTGGTGACGTGGCGCGCGCGCGCAAAAAACCTATCGCCGCTTGGGCGACAAACTCGAAACGCCGGTCGGGGGAACGGCGTTCACTGCTACGTGGGGACTACGGGGTGTCGCAGAGCACCTTCACGTCGATATTGGCTTCCTCGCGAGTGGGATAGCCCTGCTTGCCGATCTGCATGCCGAGCTCGTCTTCGCTGACCACTTTCTTCTCGAGGATGCGGCAATGCTTGTTGGCGTCCTTGATAATGACGAAACCGTCGGCGGCGATCGCCGTGCCGGCGAAGCCAAGAACGAGAGCGGCAGTGAGCGCGTATTTCAACATTGGGTATTCCTCCGGGTTTGGGGATGCCCAGGAATTAGCCACAGACCTTCTAAAACGCGCCTAATCCGATCCGCGCAAAATAGGATGAAGTGTCGAGAGTTTAGCGCTAGGGGCGGAAATCCGGGCTTTCCGGCGATCGGGAGGCGGGCAGCAGTTCCCCGGCCAGCGCCTTCTTGATGAGGGTCTGCGTCTCGGGCACGCCGTACAGCTCGATGAAGGAACCAAAGCGCGGGCCTTGCATCTGGCCGAGCAGCACCTCGTAAAGGGCGCTGAACCAAGCGCGCAACGGCTCAAAGCCGTGCAGCTTGCCCATTTCATAGACCAAGGCCTGGATCTCCTCGGCCGGCACCTTCGGAGGGAGGCTGCCAAGCCGCGCGTCGAGATCGGCCAAAGCCGCCCGCTCCTTGGCGTCGGGGGCGCGATAGCGCTTGGCGGGTTTCACGAAGTCATGGAAATACGCAATCGCGTAGCCCACGAGCTGATCGAGCAACGGATGCGCCTCGGGCGTCGCGTCGGGCGCATAGCGGCGGATAAAACCCCACAGCACGTCGCGATCCTCGGAATTCGAGGCCGAGGCGAGGTTCAACAGCAGCGCGAAGCTGATGGGGAGCTCGGCTTGCGGCGGCGCGCCATCATGGATGTGCCAGACGGGGTTCATCAACTGCGCGGCCGGCTCCTCCTTCGGATAGGCCGCGAGGTGACCGACATATTCGTCGACCGCTCTGGGGATGACGTCGAAATAGAGCCGCTTTGCCTTTTTCGGGCTCTGATACATGTATAGCGACAGGCTCTCCGGGCTCGCATAAGTGAGCCACTCGTCGATGGTCAGCCCATTGCCGCGGGACTTGGAGATCTTCTCGCCCTTCTCGTCGAGGAACAGCTCGTAGATGAAACCTTCCGGCTGGCGGCCGCCAAGCAAGCGGCAGATCTGCCCCGACAGGCGCACCGAATTCGATCAGGTCCTTGCCGGCCATCTCGTAGTCGACGTTGAGCGCCACCCAGCGCATGGCCCAGTCGGCCTTCCATTGCAGCTTGCAATGGCCGCGCGTGACGGGGACTTGGGTGAGCTTGCCGGCATTGTCGGGATCCTTGTAGAGGATGGTGCCGGCGCTCGTGTCACGATCGATGATCGGCACCTGCAACACGCGGCCCGATTGCGGCGAGATCGGCAGGACGGGGCTGTAGGTGGCGCGGCGTTCGGGGCCGAGCGTGGGCAAGATCACGTCGCGCACGGCCTCGTAATGCTCGAGCACTTTGAGCAGCGTCGCGTCGAAGCGCCCGGATGTGTAGCACTCGGTCGCCGAGAGAAATTCGTAGTCGAAGCCGAAAGTGTCGAGAAAGGCCTTGAGCCGGGCATTGTTGTGATGACCGAAGCTCGGATGATCGCCGAAGGGATCGGGCACTTGGGTGAGCGGCTTGCCGAGATGCTCGGCCACCATCTCCTTGTTGGGGATGTTGTCCGGGACCTTACGCAAGCCGTCCATGTCGTCGGAGAAGCAGATGAGCCGCGTCGGCACCTTGTCCTCGGTGAGCACGCGGAAGGCGTGGCGCACCATGGTGGTGCGGGCGACTTCGCCGAAGGTGCCGATATGCGGCAGGCCTGACGGCCCGTAGCCCGTCTCGAAGATGATGGCGCCGCGCGGCTCGGCCAGGCGCTTGAGCCGGCTCAATACCTTCTGCGCCTCTTCGAAAGGCCAGGCCTTGCTCACATGGGTATAGGCCAGAAGCCCGGGCGGTACGTCGAGTTTTTGTGCCGCGCGGCGGCCGTGCGAGCCGGACGGTTTGAGCGACTTTGCCGCCGGCATGCTCGCCTCGACTTGGGGCACTTTCTTTGGCTTACGCTTGGGGGTCTTGCTCGGCATGATCGGAGGTCGGAATGTCGGCGATTGTCTTGCGACAGATTTCACAGATTTCTCTACCGCGCCAGCATTTCCAGGGCGTTCCTTGCACATCCGCGCTTGCCGCTCGCCCCGCAATTTTCTACCGTCGCGCTCCTTTGACCCGCCGCAAGAGGACCTCGCAACCATGACCGAGCCGTTGAGCCACCACGGCGCCCTCATCTATGTGATGGTTACCATGTCGGCGGTCGACCGGACCATGACCGACGCCGAGCTCGCGCGCATCGGCGAGATCGTGTCGAACCTGCCGGTGTTTGCCGATTTCGACCAGGAGCAGCTGGTGAAGACGGCGGAGGCCTGCGGCGAGATCCTGAGTGTGGATGGCGGCTTGGAGCGCGTGCTCGCCCTGGTGCGGGCTGGCCTGCCGAAGAAGCTGCGCGAGACGGCCTATGCCATCGCGCTGGAAGTGGCCGCGGCGGACATGGAGGTGCGCCCCGAGGAGGTCCGCTTTCTCGAGATGCTGAGCGAGGCGATCGAGCTGGACCGGCTGACGGTTGCCGCGATCGAGCGCGGCATTCGGGCGCGCAACACGGTCGTCTAGGACCACACGAGAATTTGATGGGATTGGAGCGGCCTTGCCGTCAGCACCCCCTCCCACCCGTCTTAACCCATTGCTTCTCCGAGAGGAAAGGCGCGGCAAGGCGATCACGACCGTGTGCGCGGCGCGCGCGCTTAATGGCTGCGCACGCAATTATGCTGAATTCCCCTAGATTTCCGCCCTAAATGGAACCCGAATGTGAGGGAAAGCTTTGGAAGGGTTGCCGCTACATTCCGGCCACCCACCAAACTCCAAGGAGGAGACCTATGAGCAAATATCTCGTCGCCGCTGCACTCGTCATTGCCTTCGTCACCCCTGCTCTCGCCGAGCAGTTCTTCGTGGCCTTCGATCCCGCCAGCCACAAATGCTCCATGATGCATACCCAGCCGCCTTCGAGCATGAAGCTGATGGGCACCTATAAGACCGAGGCCGAGGCCCACAAGGCCATGGGCGGCATGAAGGAGTGCCAGGGCTAATCACGCCCGCGGTTTGACGTGAATTGGCGGGCGCTCGCGTAGTCGCGGGCGCCCGTTTCTTTTGGCGCCCATCGACAAGGCGTGGAACGGACGCCGGTTCCGAACCGTTTCCATTAGGCGGCTCCAACGGGGCGCGCTCGAATGACTTCCTGACAGGAGGAGAGGCTTATGAGTTGGGGCAGAGCGGAGCGCGAGACCGGCCGGGTCTTGAAGGCGCTCGACACCGAGGACCTTTACGACCAGCTGGACGGCATCCGAGACTATCTGAAGGGCCTGTCGCGCAGCTTCGGTAAGAATACCCATCACCAGCTCGACCGGGCGCGCGATTATGCGTCGGAGACCGCCGCCGATGTCGAGGACGCGATGAAGGATCATCTCGCCGCCTCGCTGGTCATCGCCCTGGGCCTTGGCGTGGCGATCGGCTATCTCATCCGCCGCGAGACCAAGTAGCGCTTCCCGAAACGTAGCGGATGGCTCAGGCGATCTCGACGTCTTCCCAGAAGCCGACCCAATGATCGACATTCCGCATGGCGGCGCGCGGGGCCTCGTAGGACCACGCCGCCCGCTCGCTCCGTCCGGTGGCATGGGCGACGTGATAGAATTGGACCCCATGCGGGCAAGCGAGATCGCTCGCCGTTCTCGGCGCCCGCTCGAGCAGCTCCATGCGCACGCTTTCGCGCGGGAAGTATAAATAGCCGCCGACTTCAAGCACCTGATCGCTTTCGGCGATCACCTGCCCACGCCACATGGCTTTCATCGCCACGCTCCTACGCCGCCTTCTGGCCCGCTTCCGGATGGCCGCCCGCCCGTTGCGGCAGGAGGAAGATGCAGGCGACAATGAAAGCCGCCAGCACCGCAGAGGCGATGGGGCGGCTCAAAGCGAGCCCGCCATGGTCCAGCGGCTTGTCGAGGAAATCGCCGACGGTGGCGCCAAGCGGCCGGGTGAGAATGAACGCCGCCCAGAACAGCGCCACGCGCGACACGTTCGTCCAATAATAGGCGGCGACGAGCACCGCCAAGCCGGCGCCGAAGACGAGGGCGCCGCCTTCGTAGCCGAGACTCGTGTCATCGGCGATCCAATCGCCCAGCGCGGTCCCCAGCGTTTGAGAGAAGGTAATCGCCGCCCAGTAGAAGGCTTCCACCTTCGGCGTGCTGACCGTTTCGACCGAAATGGAGCCCATCGACCAGTACCACAGGCCGAGCACAGCCATAAGACAGAGAAACAAGACGAGCGATCCGCCGGTGTAACCGATGCCCAAGGAGCGATCGGCAAAGTCGGCCATGGTCGTGCCGAAGGTCGTCGAGGCCACGATGGTGGCCCAATACAGGAAGGGGTGAAATTTCTTGGCGACGATCTGCGCGACAACCAGCACCACCAGCAGGGCGAGAAAAATCGCCGTGCCGGCCAGGTAGCCGAAATTCATCGTCATGGTGACGGTATCGCCGCCGGTCTCGCCGAGCGTCGTCGCGGCAATTTTGATGATCCAAAAGCCGAGCGTGACCTCGGGGACTTTGCTCTGCATCGGCGCTCCAACTCCCAGACCCGCGAGACTGCGAAGCTCCCGGCGGGGTCGGGATAGTCAAGGTGCCAATCGGGCCAGTTTATGGAGGCGCGCCGGAGGGTCGCGGGGACTGCATCGTCCGGCTTGCAAAGGCCATCCATTCCGCCTAGGTTCCCGCATCGACATTTGGCCGGACACTCGGGCCGTATCGCCTTCGCTCTATGCCGGGCGCACGTTCAGACCCTCCAAACATCGACTTACTGAGCTCAAGGCCTGCGCGCCGCGTGGGTTTAGGCTGTAAAGCACTGACAACCGCGAAAGGATACCCCGATGAATACGGGCACCGTAAAATTCTACAACGATCAAAAAGGTTTTGGCTTCATCCAGCCCGACGATGGCGGCAAGGACGTGTTCGTCCACGCCACCGCGCTCGAGCGCGCCGGCATGAGTGGCCTTTCCGAAGGCCAGAAGGTGTCGTTCGACACCGAGGAAGACCGCCGCAGTGGCAAGCTCGCCGTCGGCAACATCAAGGCCCTCTAACCGTCAAGCGCCCAGTGGCGCTTTGATTTGCTAGGGCCGCCCTTGGGCGGCCCTTTTTGCGTCTTCGACAGTTTTCCCACACGCGAGTTCTTCGCTGGCGCGGGGCTTTCCTGCGTAGTACGCAATGGGGGCGGCGCGGGACTGTCGAAGATGGCGGGCAACATCTTGAGGGTTGAGCTTCCGATGCAAGAACCACAGCAGAGTCTCGGCGAGACTTGTAATTCCCCTTCCTTGACGCAGAGCCTGGCCAGCTATCGCGAGCCGAGCTTGGCGCGCAGCATCCTCGAGATCGTCATCACCGTGCTGCCGCTCGCGCTGCTCTGGCTCCTGATGTGGGCCTCGCTCGATGTCGGCTATTGGCTTTGCCTGCTGCTGTCGGTGCCCGCGGCCGGCTTTCTCGTGCGCATCTTCATGATCCAGCACGATTGCGGCCACGGCTCGTTTTTCCGCCAGCGCGCCGTCAACGACTGGGTCGGCCGGGTCATCAGCGTGGTCACGCTGACGCCATACGACTATTGGCGGCGCACGCACGCCATCCATCATGCCCATTCGGGCAATCTCGATCACCGCGGCATCGGCGATATCGACATGCTGACGGTGCGCGAATATCTGGCGCTGTCGCGGCGGCGGCGGCTGCTCTACCGGCTCTATCGCCATCCGCTCGTCATGTTCGGCGTCGGGCCGGTGTACAATTTCGTACTGCGCCAGCGGCTGCCGTTTGGCTTGATGCGCGATGGGTGGCAACCCTGGGCGAGCACCATGGCGACGAATGCCGCCATTGCCGCGCTCGTCGCGGTGATGATGTGGCTGGTCGGCGTCGGCCCCTTCTTGCTGGTGCACCTGCCCATCACGTTTTTAGGAGCGGCGATCGGAGTGTGGCTGTTCTACGTCCAACACCAGTTCGAGGAGACCTTCTGGGAGCGGGACGAGGCCTGGAAGTTTCAGGAGGCAGCGCTGCACGGCAGCTCGCATTACGACCTGCCGCGTGTGTTGCGGTGGTTCACGGCCAATATCGGCGTGCATCATGTGCACCATCTGTGCAGCCGCATCCCGTTCTACCGCTTGCCGCTCGTGCTGCGGGATCACCCGCAATTGGCGGATGTCGGCCGGCTCACGCTGCGGGAAAGCCTCAAATGCGTGCGGGTGGCGCTGTGGGACGAAGGCTTGCGGCGGGGCATCTCGTTTCGCGAGATGCGCGCCATGAGCCGGGCGTCGCCGAGGGTCTGCCCCGCTTGAGCCTTGCGCTTGGGTGCAAACCCCGCCTTGCTCAATGCATCAGCTTGACGGCGCCGGTATAAAGCGCGCCGCCGATCACGCAAGGCACGGCAATATAGATCTGGCCGAGCGCGCTCGCGGCCACGCAGCCGGTGGCGATGGCGATGGAGCCCGCGGTCGCGGCCTTGGACATGCCCGCCTCGTTGGTGGCTTGCATCTTCTGCGCGTCTTGGATGGCGCCGAACTGGTCCTTGCGCACCTTTTCCGACTCGAAGACCTCAGCCGCCTCGATGACGTCCTTCAGCGGACGCGCGATGTCCTCCGGCTGACGGTCATATTCGGCGCGATAGAGCGCGAGCAGATCGCGGTTGCGCTCGCCATAGGAGGCCAGCGTCCATTTGGCGGTGCCGCCGGTCGTGATCTTGTCGACGGCGCTCGGATCGGATTTCCAGCCTGCCCAAATCTTGCTCCAGGAGAAGTTGTGATCATCCGCGTTCTTCGACCAGCGCAGCGCCTGCATGATGCGCACCACCGGCTCGTAATGGCCGGTGGCGACGTAATAGCCCCACAGCGTGTAGATGATGGGGGAGCCTTGGGCGAGATCCGCCTCCATCAGCGTCCCGCGCCGGTGGGCGAGATAATCGTCGATCAGGGGCCCGCGCAGCGGCATGCGGCTGCTGTATTTTTGGAGCAGGTCGCGCCAATCGGGACGGCCGGAATAGGCGATGGCCTTGATGATGACCGCTTGGTCCTTGTCAGGCAGGGGAAACATCTTGGCGATGAGGGCAGAGCCCGATTTCGGATTGTCGCCGAGCACGCCGGCGATGAAGCCGGTGCAGAAGCCTGCCTTCTCCTCATCGGCAAAGAGACCGAGCTCCTCCATAGCGTGGACCGCCTCGGGCACGCGCGAGGCATTTCTATGCTTGCGATAGTCAACGACCCAATTCATCAGCCGCTCTGGCGTGGAGAAAGTAGGCAGCGGCGCGGCCACCATGGGCGACGGCGCGGCTTGCGGGGGAGCCGGCTCGGCCGCAGGCGGCGCCAAGCGCACCGGCGCGGAGAAGGTGGGCAGATCGAGCTTCGGCACGCTTTCAGCCGTCGCCGTCTCCTGGGCGACGGCGGGGAACGACAAAGCGAGCGCGCCAAAGACGGCAAGCGCTAGGAGGGCCACGATACGCATCGGCCATCAGCTTCCTCCCCCCGGCCCCAGCTTGATGACTCTTTACTCGAAGTTTGGTTAACGCCCAGCGGCTCTAGGCCACCAGGAAACACCATGATTTTCAGGCTGTTCGTGGCTTTTTGAGGGCCCCCGGCATTAACCATACCGGACGATTATGGTTAGCGAGGCCTTAAAGCCCGGGGACCCCCGCCCTCGCGCCCTTCACGAGGCGAGCTTCACCGGGATCTTCAGATAGCGCACGCCATTGGCTTCCGCCGGCGGGAGCTTGCCCGCCCGGATGTTCACCTGGATCGACGGCATCAACAGCAAGGGCGCATCGAGCTTGGCGTCGCGCGCCTCGCGCAAGGCGACGAACTCGTCTTCGCTCACGCCGTCCTTGACGTGGACGTTGTGCGCGCGCTCCTCGGCCACGCTCGTCTCCCAGGCGTAGTGGTCGCGGCCCGGCGCCTTGTAGTCGTGGCACATATAAAGCCGCGTCGCGGGGGGCAGCGCGAGCAGCCGCTTGATCGAGCGATAGAGCGAATGCGCGCTGCCGCCGGGGAAATCGGCGCGGGCCGAGCCATAGTCGGGCATGAACAGTGTATCGCCCACGAACACGGCGTCGCCGACCTTGTAGGCCACGTCGGCCGGGGTGTGTCCCGGCACGTGCAGCACCTCGAATTCAAGCGAGCCCAGGCGGAATTTCTCGCCGTCCTTGAACAAATGATCGAACTCGCTGCCGTCGCCCTTGAGGTCGGTGGCGTTGAACACGGGGCGGAAGATGCGCTGCACATCGCGGATATGCTCGCCGATGCCCACCTTGGCGCCAGTCTTGAGCTTGATATAGGGCGCGCCCGACAGATGGTCGGCATGGGCGTGTGTCTCGAGCACGAGGGTGATGGTGGCGCCCTCCTCGCCCGCCGCGGCGAGAATCTCCTCGACCGATTTGGTCGAGGCCTTGCCGCTTCTGTGGTTGTAGTCGAGCACGGGATCGACGACCGCGGCCTGTTTGGTCCCGGGGTCGATGACGAGATAGCTCACGGTGTTGGTAGGCTCATCGAAGAAGCCCTGAATTATGGGTTGGGCCGCCATGGCTGCCTCCTTGGAGGATGGGTTGGATTGGCTGTTGACTAATATATTAGCTTCTACTAAATTAGCAATGGCTAATATATAGGAAGGTAATGGCCCAGCTTCTCCACGACCTGCCGAATTTCGAAGCCAATGCGGCGGAGGTGGCGCAGCTCCTGCGCGCGCTCGCCAATCAGCGGCGCCTGATGATCCTGTGCAAGCTCGTCGAATGGGGCGAAGGCACGGTCACCTCCCTCGCCGCGGCGGTCGGCCTCGGCCAATCGGCCCTATCGCAGCACCTCGCCAAGATGCGCGAGGAGGGCATCGTGGCATTCCGCCGCGAGGGGCAGACGCTTTGGTACCGCATCGCCGATCCACGCATCGAGCTCGTGCTCGCGCAGCTCCAGCACCTCTATTGCCCGGCGCCCAAGCCCAGGAGACCATCGGCATGACCATCACGCCCCTTACCCCCGACGCGGCCAAGCGTCTGATCGAAAGCGGCGCCCAGCTCATCGATATCCGCGAGCCCGGCGAGCACGCGCGAGAATGCATCGAGGGGGCGCTCAACCGTCCGGTGGGACAGCTCGCCAAGCTCAACGGTGCGGCGCCGGCGGTCATCTATTATTGCCGCGCCGGCAATCGCACGGCCAACAATGCGGGCCGGCTCGCCGCGGCGGCGGACTGCCAAGCCTATATGCTGGAGGGTGGCATCGAGGCCTGGAAGAAGGCCGGGCTTCCCGTGCTGCGCGATACGAGCCAGCCGATCGAGATCATGCGCCAGGTGCAGATCGCGGCGGGAAGCCGCGTGCTGATCGGTGTCGTTCTCGGCGCGCTGCTGCATCCCGCCTTCTATGGGCTTGCGGGTTTCGTCGGCGCAGGGCTCCTATTCGCCGGCATCTCCGGCTGGTGCGGCATGGCGAAACTGCTCACGCTCATGCCGTGGAACCGCGGCTGATCATGGGCATCTCGGTCGCCGCCTTAGCGCTCGCCTCCGGCAGCCTCATCGGCATCACGCTCAGCCTGATCGGCGGCGGCGGCTCGGTTCTCGCGGTCCCTCTCCTCGTCTATCTCGTCGGATTGCCATCGGCGCATCTCGCCATCGGCACGGCGTCGACCGGCGTTGCGCTCAACGCCATGCTCGGCCTGTTCGCCGCGCGGCTCGGCACGGTGAAATGGCGCTGCGCCGGGGTCTTTGCCGCCGCAGGCGCGGCCGGAGCGGCATTCGGCTCAATCATCGGCAAGGCCACCAACGGCACCGCGCTGCTGGCGCTGTTCGGCGTGATCCTGATCCTGGTCGGCCTGTCCATGCTGCGGACCCCGGCACACCCTGCGATCGACGACGTGCGGCTCAACTCCAAGACCGCGGGTCAATTGCTGCCGCGGCTCGTCGGCGTCGGCAGCGGCGTCGGGCTGTTGTCCGGCTTTTTCGGTATCGGCGGTGGATTTCTCATCGTGCCGGGCCTGATGCTCGCGACCGGCATGCGGCTGCAGAACGCGATCGGCACCTCGCTTGTCGGCGTCACGGCTTTCGGTGTCACCACCGCGGCGAGCTACACCTTGTCCGGCCTCGTGGATTGGCGGCTCGCGGCATTGCTGCTCGCCGGCGGCGTGGCCGGCAGCCTGCTTGGCGTGCGCATGAACGCTTTCCTCACCGAGCGGAAGCGGGCCTTGAGCGCCGTCTTCGCCAGCGTCGTCATCGCCGTGGGCGTCTTCATGATTGCCCATCCGAGCGCGGGATAGGCGCCCCCTCCCCCGGACTGAGGCTGGCGAGGTCGATGACGAAGCGATAGCGGACGTCGTTCTTCAACATCCGCTCATAGGCCTCGTTGACCTTCTGAATCGGGATCATCTCCACATCCGCCGCCACGCCGTGCTTGGCACAGAAATCGAGCATCTCCTGGGTCTCCCGGATGCCGCCGATCATCGAGCCGGCAAGCCGCCGCCGCTTGGGAACGAGGGAGAAGGCGTTGAGCGGCTGGGACTCCGGCAATCCCACCAGCACCATGGTCCCGTCGCGGCGGAGCAGGTTGAGATAGGCGTTGTAATCGTGGTCCGCCGACACCGTATCGAGGATGAAGTCGAAGCGGCCGGCATTATCCTTGAACACATTCTGGTCGCGCGTAACGAGGAAGTCGTCGGCGCCGAGCTTGAGCGCGTCGTCGCGCTTGCCGGGTGAATGGCTGAGCACCGTGACATGGGCGCCCATGGCATGGCCGAGCTTGACCGCCACATGGCCGAGGCCGCCGAGGCCGACCACACCAAGCTTGTCGCCCTTCTTCAACCCGAAATGCTTGAGCGGCGAATAGGTGGTGATGCCGGCGCAGAGGAGCGGCGCGGCCCGCTCGAGCGGGATGCCCTCGGGGATGCGCAACACGTAATTCTCGTCGACGGTGATGCGCGTCGAATAGCCGCCAAAAGTGGGCGTCTTCTTGTCCTGCTCGTGGCCGTTATAGGTGGCGCTGAAGCCGCCCTCGCAATATTGTTCCTCGCCCGCTTTGCAGGCCTCGCAGGTGCGGTCGGAATCGACAAAGCAGCCGACGCCGACGATGTCGCCAACTTTCCACTTCTTTACATGGGAGCCGATCTTGGCGACTTTGCCGACGATCTCATGGCCCGGCACCATGGGGTAGATCGAGCCGCCCCATTCATCGCGGGCCTGGTGGATATCGGAATGGCAAATGCCGCAATAGAGAATGTCGATCAAAACGTCGTGGGGGCCGGGCTCGCGCCGTTCGATGCTGAACGGGGCAATGGGCGACTTGGCCGAGGCGGCGGCATAGGCCGGGGTTTTCAGCGTGGCTTTAAACTCAACGCGAACGTCCATAGCAATTCCTCCTCAGGCGAGATCTTCGCGTCACTCTATGACCGAATAATGCAACGGGACCCGCCGCAGTTCGGGGCTCGCCTTGCCTCAGGCAAGACCGCGCGGCCTTCGGTCGCTGGCCTAAGGCCTAATGGCGAGAAACCGGCGGCGCAATAGCGCTAAAGGGCCGCCGAGCCCCGCCGGCAGAGGGCGCGGAAGGTGTGGACAAGTGAAGATTCGCCGCTCTCTTGTCCTTTATATTGGCGTCATCATGGCCCCGATTTGATTCGGCGCGTAATCGGCTGCGTTGCAAGGCTTTAACTGATCATTTTGGCAGATTAAAGGAGGCGTCTTATGGCTGCGAGCACAGCAACCGCGAAGCGCATGTCCGCGTCGGAAGCGGCACGGTGTGATGCATTGAGTGAGGTCTTGGCGGAGAGTTGGTGGGCCGTCGGGCTTCGAGGCATTTTGGGCATCGCCTTCGGTCTGATCTGCCTGTTGGCGACCGACATCGCGCTCCTATCCTTCGTGCTTCTGTTCTCCGCCTATATGCTGGTGGACGGCGTGTTCGCCATCGTCTCGGGGGTCCGCGCGGCGCGCGGCGGCGAGCGTTGGGGGCTGCTGCTGCTCGAGGGCATCGTCGACATCGCCGCCGGCATCGTCGCCTTTCTGTGGCCCGCCATCACCCTCGTCGTGCTGGTATGGATCATCGCCATCTGGGCGGTCGTCTCCGGCGCACTGATGCTCGGGGCCGCCTTCACCCTCAATCTGGAGCATGGCCGCTGGTGGCTCGCGCTCGGCGGCATCGCCTCGCTCATCTTCGGCATCGTGCTCGTGCTCGCGCCGCTGGTCGGCGCCGTGGTGCTCACCTGGTGGGTCGGCGCCTATGCGCTGGTATTCGGCGTGCTCTTGCTCATCCTCGCCTTCAAGCTCCATTCCAAAATGGAGGAGAAGGCGCGCAAACCCGCGGCAAAGCGGGCCTAAACCAAGCATGGCCTCAAGGAGTGCCCGGGGCCCGGGCACTCCCTTCTTTTCGCGTTCAAGTCGCGCGTGACCGCGCTCCCCCTCCCTATGGCCAAGCATCGGTCGCGCCTTCCCCGCGCCGCGCCGCCACCGCCCGCTCGAGATGCATTAGTGTCATCATGGCGTCATGCAATTTCGCTGTTGAGAGCGGATGCGCGGGCTTTGAGTCGCATCCGCGCCAGGAAAGGTGTCCGGTGCCCTGGATCT
This sequence comes from uncultured Alphaproteobacteria bacterium, assembly GCA_963820115.1. GTDB lineage: Bacteria > Pseudomonadota > Alphaproteobacteria > Rhizobiales > Methyloligellaceae > Methyloceanibacter. The sequence continues at coordinate 604,406 of CAWFYP010000002.1, read as the reverse complement.
ATCTCTCCGCCGCCATCCTGTTCGAGGTCGCCGGCATCACCTCGATGAAACTGTCGCGGGGGCTGTCCGAGCCGCTGCCTTCCCTCGCCGTCATCATCTTCTACATCTGCTCGGCCGCGGCCGTGATCCTGGCGCTCAAGCGCATCGAGCTTTCGACCGCCTATGCCATCTGGTCCAGCGTCGGCACGGCGCTCGCCGCCATGATCGGCATGGCCTATTTCCGGGAGCCGCTTTCTTGGTTCAAGCTCGCTTCTCTCGCGCTGGTGATCCTCGGGGTCGTCGGGTTGAGCCTCGCCGCGCGGCAGACGAATTGACGGGGGCCCTCTCCCACCCGACATTACCGGCCATGGACGGACTCATCGGGCAAAGCGAAGGCCTGCTTCGCCTCGGCATCTTCCTCGGCGTGTTCTTGGTGCTGGCGCTGGTCGAGCTCGCTTGGCCGAAGCGCAAGCTCGCCGTCTCCAAGGGGCGGCGCTGGCTCACCAATCTCGGCATTGCCGGGGTGGATAGTGTGGTGCTGCGGGTCATGGCGGCGCTCGCCGTGCCGGTGGCGGCGGTGGCGGCGGCGTTCTACGCCCAAGCGCACGGGCTCGGCCTGCTGAACCAGGTCGGCTGGCCACAATGGCTCAAGCTCGTGCTGTCGCTGCTCGCGCTCGATCTCGCCATTTGGGCGCAGCACCTCGCCTCGCACAAGATCGCCATCCTGTGGCGGTTGCACCAGGTGCATCACGCCGACCGCGACATCGACGTGACCACGGCGGTGCGCTTCCATCCGGTCGAAATCGCGCTCTCCATGCTGTGGAAGATCGTGGTGGTGGTGCCGCTCGGCGCCTCGCCCTTCGCCGTGTTCCTGTTCGAGGTCATCCTCAACGCCTGCGCCATGTTCAACCATGCCAATATCGCGCTGGCGGCTTGGCTCGACCGCATCGTGCGCGCACTCGTCGTGACGCCCGACATGCACCGGGTGCATCATTCGGTGCTACGGCGCGAGCACGATTCCAATTACGGCTTCAATCTCTCGGTATGGGACCGGCTGTTTCGCACCTACACCGCCGAGCCCGAGGCCGGCCAGCTCGGCATGCAGATCGAACTCACCCCCTATCAGAGCGAGGCGCCGACCCGCTTCACCTGGAGCTTGTGGTTGCCGTTCGGGCGGCAGCAGCCGGGCGCCGGGAACGAGAAACCAAAAGCCTAGAAGAAGTTCATGGGGAAGTAGCGCAGGAACAGCTCTTCATAGCGGCCGGAATCGTGCACCTGCTCCAGCGCGTAATTGAGGAGCTCGACGAGCTTGCGGTTGCCCCGCTTCACCGCGATGCCCACGCCCTCGCCGAAATATTTCGCACTGAGATAGGGCCCGCCGCGAAACTCGCAGCAGCCGTCGCTCGTCACCCCGTTGATCCAGAAGGTGAGCCCGATGCCGTCGCCGAAGACGAGATCCACTTTGCCCGCTTTCAACGCCTGCTGCGCCTCCTCGGCGCTGTCGAAGGGCCTGAGATGGGCGGCTGGGAAAAACGTCTTGAGATAGGCCTCATGGCTCGTGCCCTTGACCACGCCGATCTTCAAGCCGGTCACCGTCTCGGGGCGAACGTCCTTGAGCTCGCTCGACTTCCTGGCGATGAAGCGCGCGGGCGTGGCGTAATAGCGCGAGCTGAAATCGGCCTTAGTGAGCGCCTCCTCGGTGATGCGGATGGAGGCGATGGCCGCGTCCGCGTCGCCGTTGTCGAAACTCGTGAAGAGATCGTCCCAGGATACCGGCTTGATGTCGCATTCGACCTGGAGCACCTCGCAGATCGCCTTGGCGAGATCGACATTGAAGCCGGTGAGAACGCCTTCCTCGTCGAAATAGTGGAAGGGCGGGTAGTCGCTGTCGGTTACGAAGCGAAGCTTGTCCAGGCGCAGCACGTCGGGCTTGGGGCGCAGTACGTCGCCTTGCCAGACGTCGGGTACGATCTCGGTCTTGGTTTGGGCCAGGGCGCGAGCCGGCGCGGCGAGGCAGAGAGCGAGCGCGGCGAGCGCTCCGCACACCAGGAAAGGCCAAGCCCGGCCACGAGAATCGATGACGCCGCCCGTCTGCACGCGCCCGTTCTACTTTGACGGCGGGCGGCACGCTAGATGCGATGTTTCATCTAGGGGTTGTGTAGTACATCTATACTACTCTGCGTAGTAATTGCATCCGGAGCTCGCGTATATATTGCGCCTTTATTGTTTTCGCCAAATACTTGCACGGGGAAGCGTGCGAGGGGCGTCGTGTTGGGGGTCGCGAGAACCCACGGGGCGGAGCGTCGGGCTTATGGTCCGAGCGCGCATTCCTGGTCGCCAACGGGCTATGATTTCCTGCTGCGGGGCCTGGTCGATCGCGCGACGCTCGCCCGCGCTTACGACCTTGCCCAAAAGGTGCGGCGTGCATCCGCATCAGGTGCTGATCGCCAATGGCTGGCTCAGCGCGGAGGCCTATTACCAGGCGCTGGCGCAGGCCTGCGCGCTGCCCTTCACCAACGCGCTGACAGCAGATGAGACCGCGCCGCCATCCCCTCGGGCGAGCCCCCGCGACTGTCTGGCGCGTGGGCTCGTCAAACACCGCGCGCGGGCCGGCGGCTTCGTGCTGGCGCCCGAACAATTATCGCCGAACGCGTTGCGCGATGTGCTCGCGCGGTTGCGCCCGCACTGATTTTCACTGACCACGCCGCAGGCGGTGCACCGGGCCATCCTGGGCTGAGGAGGCGCCGGCGCGGGCGATGCCGTGGCTCCGCCAGCGTACCGATGGCTCAAGGGCTTCGTGCAGACCTGGCTCGTGCATATGCTCGCACCTTTTGCCCTGTGGCGGCAAATGGGGCCGCGCGGCTTTCTCAACTTGCAGATCATGATCGGAGGGACGGTGCTGTCGGCGCTGGTGCATCCCTGGTTCTATGTGCTCGCCGGCTATGAATTCGCCAGCGGGGCCTTTCTCGATCCGCCGGGCGCTCTGCTCGGCTGGCCCTTCTGGGCGGTCGCCTGGTTCGACCTCATCACCGGCTATCTCGCCTCCATGGCTATCGCGCTGCTTGCGGCGCGACGGCGCGGCCATCGCCGCCTCTTGCTTCAGGTGCTGCTGATGCCGTTCTATTGGCTGCTGATCTCGGTCGCGGCCTATCGCGCGCTATGGCAATTCGTGACCGCGCGGTTCGATTGGGAGAAGACCGAGCATGGCTTGGCGCGGAGCATGGAGCTGCGCGGGCTCGATGCGGGCAACGCGGCCGCACCCTCAACAGGCAGTCCCACGCTGACCTAGCCCCCGCGGCGATAATTGGCGCGGGTGACCTCCTCGCGATCCGCGCGCGTGGCGGCGTCCTTGGGGCGTTGCCGCCATTGCATGGCGCCATAGGCAATGGCTGCCCCGAGACCGCCCACCCCGACCAGGCCCAAAATCACCCATAGCCATCCACCGGGCTCGCTCATGGCCAACTCCTTCCCTTACGCATTAGGAAGGTAAAACGTTTCAGGCGGGGGCCGGTTGCATGAAATGGCGAGCCGGTACCGTCAGGGGAGGTCGATGTCGCTGATATCCATCACGATCGGGGCGTGATGATGTGCGGTGATGGCGCCGAAGGCTCGGCCGGTCACCATGACCCGCTTGCCGGCGTAGCGCGCGATGCTCTTCTCGACCTTGTCGTCCGACGAATAAAGCTGGACGGTCTGAGAGGACTTGACGTTGTCCTCTTCCGCCTTCCCCTTGAGGCAGGTGGGCACCGGAAGGGTCAGGATGTAGGCGGTCTCGGGCCGATCGGCCGCGTCCTTGAAGCTGCGCTTTTGCAGCAACCCTCCGGCCATCTCGTCGGGCGTCTCGGCTTGCATGCAAATGGTTTCCGCCCCCGCCCGGCTGGTCGGCGACAGGCAAAGCGGAAGGGTCACGGCGACGGTGAAGAAGAGCGCGAGACCAGGCTTCATTGTAATTCCCCCGGCGGGTGAAAATTGGAGCGGGTGAGGAGAATCGAACTCCCGACACGTAGCTTGGGAAGCTACTGCTCTACCACTGAGCTACACCCGCATTCCCGAGGAGCATGGCAAAAAGCCGTCCTCGCAGCAAGTTGATGGAATTTGCGGTCGCGTCCCGTGATGGGCCGGTCATAAATTTCGTTATAGTCGCGGCCAAAGGGGCCATGCCATGAGCGACGTCGCCTTAAGGGCAGGCGAAAAGTTCAGCGATCCGGACTGGACCGCGCAAGGGGAGCGGCGCGCCCGCGTGGCGCTCGATCAACTGCGCACGCTGTGGATCAATACTGGCAGCCTGTGCAATATCGAGTGCCGCAATTGCTATATCGCCTCGAGCCCGGACAACGACCGGCTCGCCTATATCACCGCGAAGGAGGCCGGGCGCTTCTTCGAGGAGATCGCCAGTCTGCGCTTGCCGGTGCGCGAGATCGGCTTCACCGGCGGCGAGCCGTTCATGAATCCCGACATCCTCGCGATGGCCGAGGACGCGCTGGCGCGCGGGCACGAGGTGCTGATCCTGACCAATGCCATGCAGCCGATGCAGCGGCCGCGCCTCCACTCCGGGCTCCTGGCGTTGCACGATGCATACGGCGACCGGCTCACGCTTCGGGTCAGCCTCGACCATTACACCCAAGCGCTGCACGAGGAGGAGCGGGGGCCCGGAACCTTCGCCATGACCCTTGACGGTATCGACTGGCTCGCCTGGGTGGGGTTCAAGCTTACTCTCGCGGGCCGCACCTGCTGGGGCGAGAGCGAGGCGGATATTCGCGCGGGCTTCGCCGCGCTCGCGGCGCGGGGCTGGCCGATCGACGCGCACGACCCCGCACAGCTTCTGCTATTCCCGGAGATGGACGAGACGGCCGACGTCCCGGAGATCACGCAAGCCTGTTGGGGCATCCTGGGAAAAAACCCGGCCGACATCATGTGCGCCTCGAGCCGCATGGTGGTGAAACGCAAAGGCGCGGCGGGGCCGGCCGTCCTGCCCTGCACGCTGCTGCCCTACGATCCGAATTTCGAGATGGGGGCGACGCTGACGGAGGCCGCGCGTGCCGATGGCGGCATGTTCGAGGCTGGCGCGGTCAAGCTCTGCCATCCGCATTGCGCCAAATTCTGCGTGCTCGGCGGGGGGTCGTGTTCGGCCTAACCCTGCTTGAAGTGCTTGGACAGCTTCAGCCCTTGCGCCTGGTAGTGGGAGCCGATGCCCTTGCCGTAGATCTGGTCGGGAACGTCGGTAAGCTTGTCGTAGACTAGGCGGCCGACGATCTGCCCGTCCTCCAGGATGAAGGGAATGTCGAGGCTGCGCACTTCGAGCACGGCCTTGGCGCCGGGGGCCTTGCCTTCGGCGTAGCCGAAGCCCGGGTCGAAGAAGCCCGCATAATGCACGCGGTATTCGCCGATCAGCGGATCGAAGGGCGCCATCTCGGCGACATAGGCGGGCGGCACCGACACGCTCTCCTTCGACGCCAGGATGTAGAATTCGTGCGGGTCGAGCACGAGGCGGCGATCCTTGCCGAGCCGCACCTCTTCCCAATATTGCCCGACCTCATAGCCGCCGATCTCGTCCACGTCGATGACGCCGGCATAGCGGCGCGCGCGATAGCCGACGAGGCCGGAGGGCTCCGCCGGCGTGAGACTCACGCGAAGGTTCAGCCCTTCGCGGATGGCGGCTTCGCCCTCGACGAGACCGACGTCGGAGTGGATCGCGCGCAAACGCCGGTCGCCGACGCGGCCGGGCCGCGCCTCGGCGTCCAGCTGCTGCCCGACGCGACGGAGGAATTGGATCTGGTTCAGCCGCGAGCCGTAACGAACCTTGATGGAGAAGGTGCGCGGGCAAATCTCGGCGAAGAGAGGACCGGTATAGCCTTCCTCCACGCTGTCGAAGCCGTCCTGGCGGTCGGCGATCAGGCGTGTGAACACGTCGAGGCGGCCGGTCGAGCTTTTTGGGTTGGCGAAGGCGGCGATGGTCGAGCGCAGCTTGAGCTGCTCGATCAGCGGCACGAGATAGACGCAGCCCGCTTCGAGCACGGCGCCGCGGCTGAGATCGATCTCGTGGAATTTGAGCTCGGCGAGCTTGTCGCGCACGGTGGCGTCGGGTCCAGGCAGGAAGCTCGCGCGAATGCGATAGGCGACCTTGCCGAGCCTGAGATCGAGACTTGCCGGCTGGATCTGATCGACGCCGATCTCGGGCGCGGCCAAGATCTCGCCGCCTGAGATCATGGCGCGGATCGCCTGGCTCGGCAGAATGCCGGTGCGCGCGAACGCGCTGCGAGGGCCTTCAGCCGGCGGATCGGCCGGCTGCTCCTCGGGAAGCGCCTCGAACAGCCGGTCGCCTGTGCTGGCGGGTTGCATGGTCCGTCTTTGCATTTTCCTGGTTTCCAGTCATCCTAAGCTCGGCCTTCTCCCCCGGATTCACAAGAGGCAGGCGTCACGGCCCGGATAATCCTTTGGGACCTTTACCATGAGCGTTCAGGAACCCCATCTCCAGATCGGCTGCCTATTGTTCGACGGGGTCGATCAGATCGACCTCACCGGCCCCTTCGAAGTGCTGGCCCGCATCCCCAATTCGACCTACCGCATCTATGCCAAATCGGCCAAGCCAGCGCGGGATGTGAAGGGCTTGCGCCTGACGCCCGACGCGGTCTTGAGCGAGGCCCCCCAGCTCGATGTCCTCCAGGTGCCCGGCAGCCCCGGACAGGAAGCTCTGATGGACGAGGAGGAGGTGCTTGGCTGGATATGGCACCAAGCTGCAGGGGCGAAGATCGTCTTCTCGGTGTGCACCGGCGCGCTGATTTGCGGGGCGGCGGGCCTCCTCAAGGGACGCCGGGCGACGAGCCATTGGGCAGCCCATCACCTCCTGCCCTTTTTCGGCGCGACGCCCGTGAACGAGCGGGTGGTCATCGACGGCAACATGGTGTTCGCCGCCGGCGTCACGTCGGGCATCGACGGCGCCCTTAGGATCGCCGCCATGCTGCGGGGCGACCAGGCTGCCCGAGCCATCCAGCTCTACGTGCAATACGCCCCGGAGCCGCCGTTTGACAGCGGCACGCCCGAAAAGGCACCGCCCGAACTCGTTGCGGCGGCCCGGCGCGAGGTCGCGGCGATCATGGCGCAGCGGGAGGAGACCGCCCGCCGCGTCGCGCAGCGCCTCGGCATCGCCCTGCCGCCCGAGACTTGAGCCTAGCAAAGCTTGACGGGCCCCGTCCCGCGGGGGCATTAATGCGCCTCGTGGTGATTTGGCCGGCCGGCTTGCAGCCACGTTAAACAAGTCGCTAAAAGGCCGTGCGCGGCGTCTCACGCCGATCCCGGCCTTTTGGCATCAGCCAAAGTCCCGGGTTTTTTTATGCCCGGGCATGCGAAGCGGGAGTGACGCCCATGGCGGCCAAGGATCAGAAGAAGCGCGGCATCGCCTGGCACAAGGCGACCGAGCTCGTGCATGCAGGCACGCTGCGGAGCCAGTTCGGCGAGACCTCGGAGGCCATCTTCCTCAATTCGGGCTACGTCTATGACAGCGCCGAGCAGGCCGAGGCGCGCTTCAAGGGCGACGAGGAAGGCTTCGTCTATAGCCGCTACGCCAATCCCACGGTGGCCATGTTCGAGGCGCGCATGTGTGCGCTGGAGGGGGCGGAGGCGGCACGCGGCACCGCAAGCGGCATGGCGGCGGTGGCCGCATCGCTGCTCTCTCAGCTCCGGGCCGGCGATCACGTCGTCTCGGGGCGCGCGCTGTTCGGCAGCTGCCGCTATATCGTGGAGGATCTGCTGCCGCGCTACGGCATCGCCACCACGCTGGTCGACGGCCGCGATCTCGAGGCCTGGAAGGCGGCGATCAAGCCCAACACCCGCGCCTTCTTCTTCGAGACGCCGACCAACCCGGTGCTGGAACTCGTGGACATCGAGGCGGTGGCCAAGATCGCCCACAAAGCCGGCGCAGTCGTGGTGGTGGACAACGTGTTCGCCACGCCCCTTCTGCAACGGCCGATGAAACTCGGTGCCGACATTGTCGTCTATTCGGCCACCAAGCATATAGACGGCCAGGGGCGCTGCCTCGGCGGCGTGGTGCTCGGGAGCAAGGAGTTCGTCGCGGAGAAACTGCACAATTACCTCAAACATACCGGACCCTCGCTCAGCCCGTTCAATGCCTGGGTGCTGCTGAAGGGTCTGGAGACGCTGCCAGTGCGGGTCGAGCGGCACACGGCAAGCGCGGCCACGATCGCCGACTTTCTCGCCGGCCGCAAAGAAGTTGCCCGCGTGCTCTATCCGGGCCGCACCGACCACTCGCAACATTCGCTCGCCACGCGGCAGATGGAGGGCGGCGGCCCCATGGTCGCCTTCGAGGTCAAAGGCGGGAAGCGCGAGGCATTCGGCGTGCTGAATGCGCTCTCGATCTTCAGGATCAGCAACAATCTCGGCGACGCCAAGAGCCTTGCCTGCCATCCCGCCACCACGACGCATCAGCGCCTTTCGGAGGAGGCGCGCAGGGAGCTCGGCATTTTCGACCGCTCGGTGCGGCTGTCGATCGGGCTCGAGCATGTGGACGATCTGATCGCCGACCTCGACCAGGCGCTCAGTGCGGCAAAAGTCTAAAGAGAGGGGTTCGTGAAGAGCGCAGCCCCCGACGTAACCGAGCTGCTGGCCACGCTCGTCGGTTTCGACACGACGAGCGCCAAGTCGAACCTCGAGCTGATCGAGTTCGTGCGCGCCACGCTCGACGCGCGAGGCATCGCCGCGACGCTGATTCCCTCGGAGGACGGGACGAAGGCGGCGCTGTTCGCCACCATCGGGCCCAAGGGGGACGGCGGCGTCGGACTATCCGGCCATAGCGACTGCGTTCCCGTCACCGGCCAGAGCTGGACCAATGACCCGTTCACGCTCACCCCGCGCGGCGGCAATCTCTATGGCCGCGGCAGCTGCGATATGAAGGGCTTCATCGCCTGCGTGCTCGCGGCGGTGCCGCGGTTCAAGGCGAAGACGCTCAAGGAGCCGATCCACATCCTCATCTCCTATGACGAGGAGGTGGGCTGTCTCGGGGTGCGGCCGCTGATCGCGCGGCTCGGCCACGACCTGCCGCGTCCCCGCGCCATCATCGTCGGCGAGCCCACCGACATGGAGGTGATCGGCGCGCATAAACGCATCGACGCCTACCGCACCCTTGTCACCGGCAAGGAGGCGCATTCGAGCGTGCCTCAGCGCGGTGTTAACGCCATCGCCTATGCGGCGGAGCTCGTAGGCGAGCTCGATCGCATCGGCGCCGATGTGGCGGGCGCCGAGAACGATCCACGATTCGATCCGGCCTGTACCACGCTGCAGGTGGGCACGATCGAGGGGGGTACCGCCGCCAATATCGTGCCCAAGCATTGCAGCTTTCAATGGCAGGTGCGCAGCCTGCCCTCAGCCGAGCCTGGCACGATCGCGCATCGCCTTGCGGATTTCGCGGCCAAGGACCTGTTGCCGCGCATGCGCTATGTGACGAAGACCACCGCGATCGACACGGTGCAGGGCATTGCCGTGCCGGCGTTCGAAGCGCGGAAAGGATCCGAGGCGGTCGCGCTCGCGCTGGCGCTCACGGGTAAGAATGAGTCGCGCGCGGTGTCCTATGGCACCGAGGCGGGCTTGTTCGAGGCGGCGGGGTGTCCGACGGTGATCTGCGGTCCGGGCTCGGTGGCGCAGGCGCATGTGGCCGACGAATTCGTCAGCGAGACGCAGCTCAAAGCCTGCATGGCGTTTCTCGACCGACTTGCAGCGCAGCTCAGCGCCTAGCGTGTCTCGTCGGTGGCGGCGAAGCTCGCCGGGTCGAAGCGATAGCGGCTGTTGCAGAATTCGCAGGTCACCCACACTTCGCCGTCGACCACCATGTCCTTGAGATCTTCGCTGGTGAAGCGCTTGAGCAAATCCTCGACGCGGGCGCGGGAGCAGCTGCAATAGGTCTCGAGCGGGATGGCCGGAAAGGCGCGCACCTGCTCCTCATGGAACAGCCGGTAGATCAGGCGGTCGGGCGGCAGCAGGGGATCGAGCAGCTCGTGGTCCTCGACGGTCTCGGCGAGCATCCGCGCGCGCATCCAATCTTCCTCGTCCTCTTGGCTGGTGCGGGCGCCGCCGCGGCCGCCCTCATGGGTGAGCTTCTGCACCAGCAGACCGCCCGCGCGCCAGGTCAGAGCGCGACCGCCCTCGCCGCGCGGCCGATAGGCCCGTGCCACGGCCACGCGGATGAAGGTCGGCAGCTGCTCCGATTGGCGAAAATAGGTGTCAGCCGCATCGGTCAGGGTCTCGCCTTCGAGCGGCACCACGCCCTGATAGCGCTCGGTGTCGGCGCCGCGGTCGATGGTCATGGCGAAATGGCCTTGGCCGAGCAGCGGGCCGCCGTCGTCCTCCAGCGCCGCAACGCGCTCGGGCGAGAAGCGCGCATAGCCGCGCAACCGCCCCGGCACTTGATAATCGGCGACGAGAAGATCCACCGGACCGTCGGTCGAGGCCTGGAGAATGAACTTGCCCTCGAATTTGAGGGAGGCGCCGAGCAGCGCGGTGAGTGCCACCGCCTCGCCGAGCAGTTTCGATACGGGCTCGGGGTAGGCGTGGCGCGACAGGATCGCGTCCACGGTGGGACCGAGCTTGACCAGCCGCCCGGTGACGCGGGCGTGCTCGGCCTGGAAGGGCAGAATGAGATCGTCGGCGGGGATGACGAGCTCGATGCGCTGTTCGGACGGGATCTCGCTCATGCCTTGGCGCTCCCGCGTTTTCCTCCGTGGCGTTTGCGGCCAGCACCCTTGGACGGCTTCGCCCCGCGCGGTTTCGGGTCGAGGCACCAGGACAGAATGGCCTTCTGCACGTGCAGCCGGTTCTCCGCCTCGTCCCACACCGCCGATTGCGGGCCGTCGATGATTTCCGCCGTCACCTCGTCGCCGCGATGGGCGGGAAGGCAATGCATAAAGATGGCATCGGGCTTGGCGCGTGCCATCAGTGCGGCGTCGACCTGGAAGGCGCGCAAGGACGCCTGGCGGGCTTTTTCGTTGCCGTCGCCCATGGACACCCACACATCGGTGACCACGCAATCGGCGCCTTGAACCGCGGCGGCGGGGTCGGCGCCGATGTCGATGTCGGCGCCCTCGTCGCGGGCCCAGGCGATGAGATCTGGGGCGGGCGCGAAGGCGGCGGGACAGGCCATCCGCAATTTGCAGCCGAAGCGCGCCGCGGCGTGTACCCAGGAGGTGGCGACGTTGTTGGCATCGCCCACCCAGGCGACAATGCGGCCCTTGATCGGTCCTTTCAGCTCCTCGAAGGTCATGACGTCGGCCATCACCTGACAGGGATGGGAGCGGGAGGTAAGCCCGTTGATCACCGGCACCGCGGCATGCTCGGCAAGCTCGAGCAGCGTCGCGTGGGGGCCGGCGCGCAGCATGATGGCATCGACATAACGCGACAGCACGCGCGCGGTATCGCTCAGGGCCTCGCCGCGGCCCCACTGCATGTCGTTGCGGTTGAGCGTGATCGACCGGCCGCCGAGCTCGATCATGGCCACCTCGAAAGAAACGCGGGTGCGGGTCGAGGGTTGCTCGAAGATCATGGCAAGCACAGGGCCTTGGTCCTTGCCGGCGGGTTTGCTCCTGCCCCTGGGGCGCTTTGCCTTCAGTGCCAGGGCGGCATCAATGATGGCGCGCAACGTCTTGCGGTCCAAGGCAGCGATATCGAGGAAATGCTTGAGGGACATGAGGCGGCCGTGGTCACGCGTGCCGGCGGGCACCGGGAGACGCCTCGCCCGCATGGGCCTTGGCCAGCGCCGCGCAGGCCGCGTCCAGCTTGGCGCCAGCGGCGTCGATCTCCGCCTCGGTAACGATGAGCGGCGGGAGGAGCCGCACCACATTGTCGCCCGCCTGCACCGTGAGCAGGCGCTGCTCACGTAGGGCGAGGAGGAGATCCTGGTTCGGCAGCTTGCATTTCAAGCCCAGCATCAGCCCCTGGCCGCGCACCTCCTCGATCACCGTCGGGTATCCGTCCTTGATCGCGGCGAGGCGCTGCTTGAAGTCTCAGTCCCATGGACGCGACGTGGTCGAGAAAGCCCGGTTCGAGCATCACGTCGAGCACGGCGTTGCCCACGGCCATGGCGAGCGGATTGCCGCCGAAGGTCGAGCCATGGCTGCCCGCGGTCATGCCGGCGCCCGCGGCTTCGGTGGTGAGGCAGGCGCCTACGGGGAAGCCGCCGCCGAGCCCTTTGGCGGTCGCCATGATGTCCGGAGTAATGCCGGCCCATTCATGGGCGAACAGCCGTCCGGTGCGGCCCATGCCGCTCTGCACCTCGTCGAGCACGAGCAGGATGCCCTTGTCGTCGCACAGCGCGCGCAAATCCTGAAGGAAGCGCCAGGACACCTCGCGCATGCCGCCCTCGCCCATGATGGGCTCGATGAGGATTCCCGCGGTGGCATCGCCAATGGCGGCTTCCACTTGTTTGATGTCGCCGGCCTCGACCTGGTCGAAGCCGTCCACCGGCGGTCCGAAACCCTCCAAATGCTTGGCCTGGCCGCCGGCGGCGATGGTGGCGAGGGTGCGGCCGTGAAAGGCCCCGGCGAAGGTGACGAGGCGATAGCGCTTGGGCGCGCCGTTGGTCGCGTGGTAGCGCCGCGCCGTCTTGATGGCACATTCCACGGCTTCGGCGCCGGAATTGGCGAAGAACACGCGATCGGCGAAGGTCACGGTGCAGAGCCGCTCCGCCAACCGCTCCTGGCCGGGAATGCGATGCAGATTGGACACGTGCCACAGCTTCTTGGCCTGGGCGGTCAGCGCCTCGACGAGCTTGGGATGGGCGTGGCCGAGCGAGGTCACCGCCACGCCCGAGCCGAAATCGAGATAACGCTCGCCTTCGGGGGTGAACAGATAGGCGCCCTCGCCCCGCTCGAAAACGAGATCGCTGCGGGCATAGGTCGGAAGGAGTGCCGACATGGATGCGGGTGCCTCAAAATAAAATTGCCGCCGGGCGCGGCGGCAGCAGGAGACTCAAAGCATTAGGTCTCGTGCTTTCGCCTGTCAATCAGCGGCCATACCCGAGTTTTCCCGTGCTGATCCACGCTTCCATGCACGGCCCGTTTGTCTTCTGTGCGAGAAAGTGGCAGAATCCAATGATCCGGTGGAAAAGCGCGGACCCAAGCGTGGCGGACGCTTGCCGCGTTTTCCTGGATATAGTAGGGTAATCACCGTTCGGCCACAAGATGTTGTGGGTGCCGCGTCGCGCGCCGACGGTCATTCTCACAGTAATCCAGAGTGTTCGAAAAACGCCGTCTCGAGCAGACGGGGGGATTCTGAGTCGAAATGAGGAGGCCACCATGGCTTGGAATGAAGAGAGGGTCGAACTTCTGAAAAAACTTTGGGCGGAAGGGTTGAGCGCCAGCCAAATTGCGAGTCGCTTAGGCGGAGTGACGCGCAACGCGGTCATCGGCAAGGTGCACCGGCTCGGACTTTCCGGGCGGGCCACCAGCTCACGCTCCTCTGCCCCGCGACCGCGGCGCCCGCAGGCGCCGAGGGCACATCGCGCGCCGTCGCTCCTGTTCGGAACGCGCGGCAACACGGCGTTGAAGCCCGCTTACGAGGCGGAGTTCGATCCGCTGCCGGCTCCGGTCGAGGAGCTCGTCATCCCGCTGCACGAGCGGGCGAGCATCCTCACGCTGAAGGAGTCCATGTGCCACTGGCCGATCGGCGATCCCGGTGAGCCCGATTTCCATTTTTGCGGACGGAAGTCGACCTCGGGGCTGCCCTATTGCGAGCATCATGCCCGCATGGCCTATCAGCCGGTGCAAGCGCGCCGGCGCGAGAAGCGCTTCGCCGTGGGTTAGATTACGGTAGCCAAGGCAGAATGACAGGAGGCGCCGTTCGCGGCGCCTCTTTTCTTGGCCTCAGGCGGGCTCTTCAAGCTTGTCGGAGAAGGCGTAGCCCGCGCCGCGCACGGTGCGGACGGGGTCCGGCTCGGAGCCGCGCATCAGCGCCTTGCGCAAGCGGCCGATATGCACATCGACGGTGCGCTCATCGACATAGACGTTGCGGCCCCACACGCCGTCGAGCAATTGCGCCCGGCTGAACACACGGCCCGGACTCTGCATAAGGAATTCGAGCAGGCGGAACTCGGTCGGCCCGAGATGGATCTGCCGGCCGTTTCGCGTCACGCGGTGGGACTCGCGGTCGAGCTCGATGTCGGCCGCGCTCAACACCGAGGCAATGCGCTCCGGGCTTGTGCGCCGTAGAATCGCGCGCACGCGAGCCATCAGCTCGGGCAGCGAGAACGGCTTCACCACGTAATCGTCGGCGCCGGTGGTGAGGCCGCGAATACGGTCGCTCTCCTCGCTGCGCGCGGTCAAGAGAATGATGGGGATGTTGCGGGAGTCCTTGCCGGTGCGGAGCCGCCGGCAAAGCTCTAACCCGGAAATGCCTGGCAGCATCCAGTCGAGCACGATCAAATCGGGAGCGCCTTCGGCAATGGCGACCTCCGCCTCGTCGCCACGATGAACGACGTCCACGGCGTAACCTTCCGCCTCGAGATTGTAGCGGAGCATGAGGGCGAGCGGCTCCTCGTCCTCCACCACGAGAACCTTGGCGCTTGCGCTCATGGCATCCATCGCATTCATCTCAGCCACGCGTTAGCCCGCCGACCGGAGTGCCACGGGGGTAGAGCTCGTGTTGTCGCCCTTGGGACGCTGGTCGGTGATGGCATTGCCGTGAACCAGGAAGTAGACCGTCTCGGCGATGTTGGTGGCGTGGTCGCCGATGCGCTCGATATTCTTGGCGCCGAACAGGAGATGGGTGCAGAGCCCGATATTGCGCGGGTCCTCCATCATGTAGGTGAGGAGCTCGCGGAACAGCGAGTTGTACATCGCGTCGATCTCCTCGTCTTTGTACCAGACCTTCAGCGCGCGGTCGGCGTCGCGCTCGATGAAGGCATCGAGCACCTCTTTCAGCTGGCCGAGGGAGAGCTCGCCCATATGCTTCAGGCCCAGCATAAGCTGCTTCGGCTGCTGCTCGCCAACCACCGCGAGCGCGCGCTTGGCGATGTTCTTGCCGAGATCGCCGATGCGCTCCAAATCGGTGGAGATGCGCAAGGCGGCCATGATCTGGCGCAGATCGTAGGCGAGCGGCTGGCGCCGCGCGATCATCACGATCGCCTGCTCCTCGATCTCGTGCTCCAGCTCGTCGATCGACTCGTCGAGCTGGATGGTCTGGCCGGCCAGTTCCGGGTCGCGGCCTTCGAGCGCGTCGATGGACTGTCCCACCACCTGCTCGGCCAGGCCGCCCATCTTGGCGATCCGGTTGTTGAGGGCGGAAAGCTCCTCCTCATAGGACCTGACGATGTGCTCGTGCTTTTCCATGTCTTATCGGTCTCCTCGCGAGGCCTAGCCGAAGCGGCCGGTGATGTAATCCTGCGTCCGCTCTAGTCTCGGATTGGTGAAGATTTGGGTGGTGTTGTCAAACTCCACAAGCTCGCCGAGATACATAAAGGCGGTGTAGTCGGAGGTGCGGGCGGCCTGCTGCATGTTGTGGGTGACGATGGCAATGGTGTAGTCGCGCTTAAGCACGTCGATCAGCTCCTCGATCTTGGCGGTGGAGATCGGATCGAGCGCCGAACAGGGCTCATCGAGCAGGATCACCTCGGGGCGGATAGCGACGGTGCGGGCGATGCACAACCGTTGCTGCTGGCCGCCGGAAAGGCTGAGACCGCTGACATCGAGCTTGTCCTTGACCTCGTCCCATAGGGCCCCGCGCCGTAGCGAATCCTCGACACGGGCATCGAGGTCGGCTTTGGACAGCTTCTCGTAAAGACGCACGCCGAAGGCGATGTTCTCATAGATGGTCATGGGGAACGGCGTCGGCTTTTGGAACACCATGCCGACCTTGGCACGGAGCAGATTGACGTCCTGATGGGAACCCAAGATGTTCTCGCCGTCGAGCAGCACCTCGCCTTCGGCGCGCTGGTTGGGATAAAGGTCGTACATGCGATTGAGGATGCGGAGCAGCGTGGACTTGCCGCAGCCGGACGGACCGATGAAGGCGGTCACCTTGTTCTTGTAGAGGTTGACGTTGTTGTCAGCGAGCGCGCGGTATTGCCCGTAGTAGAAGTTCAGGTGGCGGACCGAGACCTTCGTCTCCAGCGCGGCCGTTTCGCTCGGCATCGCGGCTTGCTCTTTGACGTCGGTATGGATGGCTAGACTCATAGGGGCACCTTCTTGGCGGAAAGGGCGCGCGCCAGGATGCTTAGACCCAGCACGGCGACGGTGATAAGGAGAGCCCCGGTCCAGGCCAGCTGCTGCCAGTCCTCATAGGGGCTCAAAGCAAATTGGAAGATGACCACGGGCAGGCTCGCCATCGGCGCGTTCAAATTCCAACTGAAAAATTGATTGTTGAGCGCGGTGAACAGAAGCGGCGCCGTCTCACCGGTGATGCGGGCGATGGCCAGCAGCACGCCGGTGATCATGCCGGCGCGGGCGGCGCGGTAGGCCACATGACGGATCACCAACGACCGAGGCAGCCCAAGCGCGGTCGAAGCCTCGCGCAAAGTGTTGGGAACGAGCAGCAGCATGTCCTCCGTGGTGCGCACCACGACCGGGATGACGAGGATGGCGAGCGCCACGGCGCCCGCCCAGGCCGAGAAATGTCCCATCTGCGCGACCATGATCTCATAGACGAACAGGCCGACGACGATCGAGGGTGCGCTCAAGAGGATGTCGTTGATGAAGCGGACGACCATCGTGATTTTGGAATAGCGGCCATATTCCGCCATGTAGGTCCCGGCGAGGATGCCGAGCGGCGTGCCGAACGCAACAGCCAAAACGGTCAAGATCAGGCTGCCGATGATCGGGTTCAACAGTCCGCCGGCACCGCCCGGCGGCGGCGTCATCTCGGTGAACACGGCCAGGTTCAACCCGCCGACGCCTTTGACCACGAGCACGAGCAAGATCAAGACGAGCCAGCTCAGGCCGAAGGCGGCGGCGCCAATGGCAAGCGCGGTGGCAATGTGATTGCTACGTTTCCGCGCGCGATGGCGGCCCATGTCGATAGCCGCGGTCATGACTTCCCTCCGGCCTTCATTTCAATGCGCATCAGCATGAGCCTGGCGGCGGCGAGCACGACGAAGGTGATGAGGAACAGAATGAGGCCAAGGGCGACGAGCGCAGAGGTATAGAGGTCGCCGGTGGCTTCGGTGAATTCATTGGCGATGGTCGCGGAGATGGTGGTACCCGGCGCCATGATGGATGGCATAATGCGATGGGCGTTGCCGATGACGAAAGTCACGGCCATGGTCTCGCCGAGCGCGCGGCCCAAGCCCAGCATGACGGCGCCAATGATCCCGACCCGCGTGTAGGGGATGACCACCCGGCGCATCACCTCCCAACGGGTGCAGCCGACGCCGTAAGCCGCCTCTTTCAGCACCGGCGGGACGGTGTCGAACACCTCACGGGTGATGGAGGTGATGAAGGGGAGCACCATGATGGCGAGGATCAACCCGGCGGTCAGCATGCCGATGCCATAGGGAGGGCCGGCGAAGAGCTGATTGAGCACCGGAATCTCGCCAAAGGCGTCGATCAGCACGGGCTGCACATAGGCCTGAAAGAAGGGGGCGAAAACGAACAGACCCCAAATGCCATAGATGATGCTCGGAATGCCGGCCAGGAGCTCCACGGCGATGCCGATCGGCCGGCGCAAGCGTTCTGGGCTGATCTCGGTCAGAAAGATGGCGATGCCGAGGCTGATGGGAACGCCGATCAACATGGCGATGATGGAGGTTAGGAGCGTGCCGTAGATCGCCGGCAGGGCGCCGAACTTCTCGGTGACCGGATTCCAGCTTTGCGAGGTAAAGAAGTCGAGGCCAAAAGCGCGCCAGGTGGGAAGCGAGCCATGCACGAGCGAGAAGATGACGCCCGCCAGAATCACCAGCACGGCGATGGCTGAAGATTGGGTCAAGATGCGGAAAGTGCGATCGCCAATCTCGAAGCGCCGCAACGTCTTGATGCGCAGGCTGTCGTCATGGACGAGCGTGTCGCCCGCCGGGGACTGAACCGCCATGTCCATCATCTGGCCTCAGATCTTGTCCGCAATCAAGAGGACGCATTCGAGGCAGGAGCGGAAGGTGGATGCCCCTGCCTCGAATGCAATCCCAGCACCTAATTCATCGCAAAGACGGGCTTGCCTGCGGAATCCTTGATATCCGAGGACCACATCTTCTCGATATCGCCGACGACCTTGTCGGGCATCGGGACATAGTCGAGCTCTTCGGCCATCTTGTCCCCGTTCTTGTAAGCCCAGGAGAAGAATTTGAGGGCCTCACCCGTGGCTGCGGGGTCGGTCGGCTGTTTGTAGACGAGGATCCAGGTGGCTGCCGTCATCGGCCACGAGGTGTCGCCAGGCTGGTTGGCCAGAATCACGCCGAACCCGGGCTTCGATGACCAATCAGCGTTGGCAGCGGCGGCCTGGAAGGCCTCCGACGTCGGAGCGACGGTCTTGCCCGCCTTGTTGACCATCTCGGTGTAGGTGAGCTTGTTTTGCAGGGCGTAGGCGTACTCGACATAACCGATGGAGCCCTTGGTGTTGCCGACATTATTGGCCACGCCTTCATTGCCCTTGGCGCCAATGCCCACCGGCCACTCCAGCGCGGTGTTAACACCGACCTTCGACTGCCAGTCCGGGCTCACGTCGCCCAGATAGTAGCTGAAGTTGTAGGTGGTGCCCGAGCCGTCAGAGCGGTGCACGACGGCGATGGCGGCGGAGGGGAGATTCACTTTCTCGTTCAGCTTCTTGATGGCCGGATCGTCCCATTTGGTGATCTCGCCCATGAAAATCTTGGCCAGCGTTGGCCCATCGATCACGAACTCGCCCGGCTTGATGCCTTCGAGATTGACGACCGGAACGATGCCGCCCATGACCATTGGGAACTGAGCGAGGCCGTACTCGTCGAGTTCCTTCTGATCGAGAGGCTTATCGCTGGCGCCGAAGGTGACCGTCTTGGCCTCGATCTGCTTGATGCCGCCGCCCGAGCCAATGGATTGGTAATTCAGGCCGTTGCCCGTCTCTTTCTTATAGGCGTCGGCCCATTTCGCATAAATCGGGTAGGGGAAGGTAGCGCCGGCGCCGGAAATGTCGGCCGCCTGCGCGGTCGTGATGGTGAACGCCGCAGCGAGTGCCGCAGCGGCCGCATAGGACATGAACCTCATATTCGCTCTCCCTTGAGGGGTGAGATGGCAGCCCGCTCATAGCGGGCCGGCGATGGAGGACCCCTCCCCCATCGTTGGGCGAGCGTTAACGCCGCGTCATAACGCTCCTATGTCACTTGTGTGACAGTTCGATAACAGTGCCGGTAACCTTCTCTGCGGCCGGTGGGGAAGGGCGCGGATGGGATCGCGCCCTATTCGGCGGCGGTGCGCCCTTGGGCGATGTCGCGCGCGGGGTCGAGCAGCACGGTGAAGGTGGAGCCCCGTCCCGGGGTGGAGGCGATGGCCAGCTCGCCGCGGTGGCGATTGAGGATGTGCTTGACGATTGCCAAGCCCAAACCCGTGCCGCCCTTCTCGCGGCTTGAAGCCACGTCCACGCGGTAGAAGCGCTCGGTCAGCCGCGGCAAATGTTGCGGCGCGATGCCGGGGCCGCTGTCAATCACCGAAATCGCATAGCGGCCGGCCTGGCGGCCTTGCGGCAACTGCTTCGCCTCGATGCGCACGCGCCCGCCCTTGACGCCATATTTGAGCGCGTTCTGCACCAGGTTCTGCAACACCTGCACGAGCTCGTCGCGGTCGCCGCGCACGATCGCCTTGCGGCCGAAGCTGCCCACCTCGACGACGGTGCCGGTCTCGCGGGCGAGCGGCTCGAGCGTGTCGCGCACGTGGGTCAGCACCTCGTTCAGATCGACGAGCCCGGACGGCGGCACATGGGCGTTCATCTCCACACGACTCAGGGACAGGAGCGCGTCGATGAGGCGCGTCATGCGCGAGGCCTGCTCGGCCATGATGGCGAGGAAGCGCTCGTGCGCGCCGGGGTCGTCCTTGGCGGTGCCTTGCAGGGTCTCGATGAAGCCGCGCAGCGAGGCAAGCGGGGTGCGCAGTTCGTGGCTCGCATTGGCGATGAAATCCGCCCGCATCTGGTTGACGCGCTCGACCTCGGTCAGGTCGCGCAGTAGCACGAGGATGTTGCCGGCGCGATCGCTCCCGCCGCTGAGCGGCGCCACCGTCGCGGCCATGCGGCGGCCGACGGGAACCCGCTCGGCATAGGTGACGGTGACGGCGCGGCCGCGCTCCAAGGCGGCGCCGACCGCGTCGAGAAATTCGGGGGTGCGGATCACCGAGGCGATGTGGCTGCCTTCGCGCAGCGCGGCGAACAGCCCACGCGCCGGCGCATTGCAGTAAAGCACTTGGCCCGCGCCATTGAGGAGGATGGCGGGGTCGGGCAGCGCCTCGGCCATGATCTCCATTTGCGAGGAAGCCGGGCGCGGCGCGCCCAAGGGATGGCCCGGCACCACCGCTGCCGCCTCTTCTGGCTCATGGCGGGGAAGCAGCGCGACCGAGGCCGTGAAGCCGACAAAGGCCACGACCGCCAAGGTTCCGGGAAGGTGGGCAAGGAGCACGAGCGAGCCCATGATCACCGCCACGGCGACGATGAGCCAAAGGCCCCCCGACAGGCGCAAGGACAATTCCTTCAGCCCCCGCCGCAGCCTCGACCCGGCGCGCGCGAAGAGGCCCGACGGCAAGGGGGCGGAGCCGCGTTCTGCCTGATCGCTCAATGCTTTCTCCTCGCGTTGGGGCGCGAATCGACCGTCGTGTGCCACAAGATTGCGCTTGGATTATCACGCTTTTGCGACACTTTGGGGCCCGTATATGACGCCTCGATGAAGAAGCGCTGGCCAGTTTTCCTCCGTTCTGCTGCAATGGCTGCCGCGGTTCATGCGTTCAAAGCGGGGATCATTGTCAATGAGAATCCAGCAACGAGGCGGCCGGCGCGCCGCCCTGCTCGCAAGACATGCCGTCTTGGCCGTGGCGCTCATGCCAGGAGCGGCCTTTGCGTGTCCAGATGCCCAAACGGTCACCGGCGCGGACGAGGACGATTCCGCCGTCGTGTTGGCCGAGGGACCCGCGCCATTGGCGGTGCGCATCGCCGGCCCGTTCGATACGCCATGGTCGCTCGCCTTCCTGCCCGACGGCTCGCTGCTCGTCACCGAGCGGCCCGGCCGGCTCAAGCTGATTAAGCCCGGCGGCGAGCCGCAACAGATCGCCGGCACGCCGGGGGTGCTCTATGTCGGACATGGCGGCCTGCTCGACGTCGCCGCCGATCCTGATTTTGCCACCAATGACTTTGTCTATCTGTCCTACCTGCAAGGGGAGGAGGCGAACTCAACCTTGCGCGTGATGAAGGCCAAATTGGACGTCGCCAATGCAACGCTCACCGCGCGGCAGGTGATCTTCGAGAGCACGCCGGGGCCGCGGCCCGAGCTGTTGGGCGGCCGGCTCGCCCTGACCGATAATGGCTATCTCTTTCTCACCATTGGCGACCGGTGGCAAAGAGACCCGGCGCAGGATCTTTCCAATGATCTGGGCTCGATCATCCGCATCCGGACCGACGGCTCTGTTCCCGACGACAACCCCTTCCGTCATCGCGAGGGTGCGCGGCCGGAAATCTGGAGCTATGGGCACCGCAACCCGCAAGGTCTCGCCTTCGATCGCGCGACCGGCGATTTATGGGAGCATGAGCACGGACCGCAGGGAGGCGACGAGCTCAATCTGATCTTGCCGGGGCGCAACTATGGTTGGCCCCTCGCCACCTATGGTGTCGACTATACCGGCGTTCCCATCGCCGTGAACAGCCACCAGCCCGGCACGGAACAACCGGTGCATTATTGGGCACCCATCTCCATCGCCCCTTCCGGGCTTGCGGTCGGGAGCCAAGCGTCGGGCAGCCATATCTGGATGGGGACGCTGGCCGGCGAGATGCTGGTCGAACTCACCATCGCCGATCATTGCGTCGTCACCGAGAAGCATCTCTTCCGCCATCAGCTCGGCCGCATTCGCGACGTGCGGACCGATGCAAACGGGGCGGTCTATGTCCTCACCGAAGGGTCGGAGGGCGCTCTGTACCAGCTTGAGCCGCATCCCGGGGAGACCGCGGCAGATTCGGGCGAGCACCTCTAGCCACGCCCGGCACCCAGATCGGATTTGAGCGCAAGGATCGGGGTGCGCGGCGGCGGTGGACGGCGTAGGTTTGCGGCTCAGATTTGGAGACGATCCGTGCGCGCCCACCCAAACCATCTGGCCTCACCACGCTTGGAGGTGAGCGACGCGGCCCGCTGGGCGGCAGTGCTGGCGCGCGATGCCACTTACGACGGACAACTCTATTATTCAGTCGTGACCACGGGGGTCTATTGCCGTCCTTCCTGCCCGGCACGGCGGCCTAAGCGGAGTCATGTCCGCTTTCATTTGACGAGCGAAGCGGCCGAGCAGGCGGGCTTCCGCCCCTGCAAGCGGTGCAAGCCAGACCAACCCTCGCTCGGCCGGCAGCAGGCGGAGAAAGTCGCCGCGGCGTGCCGCCTGATCGAGATGGCGGAAGACGCGCCGAAGCTCGCCGATCTAGCCGCGGCCGCCGGGCTCAGCCCGCATCATTTCCATCGCGTGTTCAAGCGGGTCGCGGGCGTGACGCCCAAGGCCTATGCGAGTGCCGCGCGCAATAAGCGCGTACGCCAACAGCTCAAGAGGAGCAAGACCGTGACCGAGGCCATCTACGATGCGGGCTACGCCTCCAATGGACGCTTCTATGCGAGCTCGTCGCAGGTCCTCGGCATGACGCCGGGCACGTTTCGGGCGGGGGGGACCGATACCGACATCAAATTTGCCGTGGGGCAGTGCTCGCTCGGCGCGATCCTGGTGGGCGCAAGCGACAAGGGCGTATGTGCCATCCTGTTTGGCGACGATACGGAAACGTTGGCGGATGAGCTGCGGATGCTGTTTCCCCGGGCCCATTTGATCGGGAGCGATGAGGCTTTCGCCGCTCTGGTAGCGCAGGTCATCGCCTTCGTCGAAGCCCCGAATGCCGGGCTCGACCTGCCCTTGGACGTGAGGGGCACCGCCTTCCAGCACCGGGTGTGGGACGCGCTACGGCAAATTCCCGCCGGCAGCACGGCGAGCTATGCGGACATCGCGCGCGCGATCGGCGCGCCGAACGCCGTGCGTGCCGTGGCGGGGGCCTGCGCCGCCAACCTGCTCGCGGTCGCCATCCCCTGTCACCGGGTAGTCAAGAGCGACGGTTCGCTTTCCGGCTATCGCGGCGGCGTGGCGCGAAAGCGCGCGCTGCTGGCGAACGAGGCCAAAATCTTCGGCGGTGAGGGCTAGCGGCTGAGGCGCTTCTTGGCCAGCTCGACGAGATAGTCTTGCCAACGCGTGTCCTGGTGCTCGCCGAGCTCGCGCAGATAGTCCCAGGTATAGAGGCCGGTGTCGTGGCCGTCGTCGAACGCGATGCGGACGGCATAATTGCCGACCGGCTCGAGGCGGAGGATGCAGACATTCTTCTTGCCCGGCACGGTGACGCGCTGTTCGGGGCTGTGGCCCTGCACTTCGGCGCTCGGACTGAGCACACGCAACAGCTCGGCGGCAAGCCCGAAGCTCTTGCCATCGTCGAAGGCCACCGTGAGGAGACGCCGGTCCTTGTCGAGTTTGATCTCGGTCGGCCAGGCAGCGGCAGTTTCGGCCATGGCCCTCACCCCAGATCGATCTCGCCTTCGACGACGTGGTCGAGGCCCGTGCCGGAGGCGGTGAGCACCGCCTTGATCTTCATCTTCCCTTTGCCGGCCAAGCGTTCGTCGCGCACCACGCGCTCGATCGCCTGCTGCGAGGTGACGCCCACCTCTTTGAGGAATTTCCGCATCGACATGTTGAAGCGCTGCTCGTCCATCGCTAGGTCTCCTTCTTGGGCCTCGGCCGTGCTATGGGGACGGCGATACCATATTAGAGGCGAAGCCCTTGGTTGCTAAGGCCCCCAAGAGGAAACCCGGACGTGGCGGAAAGGCGAAAAAGACGGTGAAGCGCCGTTCCGCCGCCGCCGCCGCGCTGAAAGAGCCGCTCTATCGCAAGCGCGTGGTAAGAAGCGCCAAGCTCTATCGGCGCAAGCCGGCGCCTCTGCCGGAGGACGAAGATTGAGGATCGAGACGGTGCCAAAGCCGGCGATGATCGACCCGTTCGGGCGGCGCATCACCTATTTGCGCGTCTCGGTGACCGACCGGTGTGACCTCCGCTGCGTCTATTGCATGGCCGAGGACACGACCTTCCTGCCGCGCAAGGACCTGCTGACGCTGGAAGAGATCGACCGGTTGGCCTCGGCCTTCATCGCCAAAGGCGTGCGCCGGCTGAGGCTCACCGGCGGCGAGCCCTTGATGCGCAAGAACATCCTCTGGCTGCTGCAGTCGCTGTCGCGCCATGTGGGCGGCGGCCTCGACGAGCTCACGCTGACCACCAATGGCAGCCAGCTCGCGCGCTTTGCCGCCGAGCTCGCCGCTTGCGGCCTCGCCCGCATCAACGTCTCCCTCGACACGCTCGATGCAACCAAGTTCAGGGCGATCACACGCGGCGGCGATCTTGCCCAGGTGATGGCGGGCATCGCGGCGGCCGACCGCGTCGGGCTCAAAATCAAGATCAACACCGTCGCGCTCAGGGGCGTGAACGAGGACGAGATCGAAGATTTGATCGGCTGGGCGCATGGCAGCGGCTTCGACCTTACTCTGATCGAGACCATGCCCATGGGAGAGTCGGGCACCGACCGGACGGCGCATTATCTGCCGCTCAACCGCGTCCGCGCGCGGCTCGCCGAGCGCTACACCCTCGCCGACACGCCTGAGCGCACGGGCGGCCCGGCCCGCTATGTTCGTGTCGCCGAGACGGGCGGCCGCCTCGGCTTCATCACCCCGCTCACCCATAATTTCTGTGAATCCTGCAACCGCGTGCGCGTCACCTGCACCGGCACTCTCTATATGTGCCTCGGGCAAGAGGACGCGGCCGATTTGCGGGCACCCTTGCGGGCAAGCGAGGGCGACGATCTGCTCAACGCGGCGATCGACGCGGCCATCGCGCGAAAGCCGAAGGGCCACGATTTTGTCATCGGTCGGGCGGCGGGCCCGAGCGTGCCCCGCACCATGTCGGTTACGGGCGGCTGAGCTTTTATGGTTAACAAGATCTTGCGGCTCCGCTTGAAGATGCTGGCCGGTGCCCTGCGGGCAACGGCGCCGCCCCGCCATCCCGCGTCTCGGGCACCCAAGGGCTATCCCGTTGACATGGCGCCTTAAGTAAGCCGCTTACCGCGTTCTTAACCGTTTGGCCCCTAGAATTCAGCCGCGCGTATACGGACAAAGTTTCCCGCGGCGGTCTTGGTATGTTTGCGTTGGAGCGCCTGAAGCAGCACGCGCACTGGGCCGGCCTGGTGGTGCTCAGCGCATTGATCGCCGCCGCCGCGTTTTTCACGCCGGGCCGCATCAGCGTCATGGAGCTCGAGCGCGAGGCGCTGGTCGCCGCCGAGCGCATGCGTGCGCAGTTGATGCAGGAGCCCGCCACCCTCCTCGACGCTCTGACCAAGCCCGGCTATGCGCCGCAATTGAGCAGCGTGTTCGAACATGCCGGCTATGGCCCGCGCGTGCTTCGCTACGAGCTCTACGATGAGGCCGGGTACCTGACCTTCACCAGCGGCAAGTCCGGGCTGCAGCTCGACGGTGCAAGTGCCGGCATGGCGACCACGCCCTCCGACACGACGATCTCGCTGCATCAGGGCACGAATGCCGGCGCCCCGTCGCATTTTGCCGTGCTCTCGCTTCCCTTCAGGCTCGGCGGCAAGCCGCGTGGATCACTCGTCGTCTATCTCGACCAGACCGAGGAGTCGAACGCGCTGTCCAACTATTTCGGCCTGATCGTCGCCATCACCTTGCTCCTGCTGTGCGCGGGCATCGCCACCCCCATCGCTTTCGCCTGGATGCGCAGTGAGCAGCGGCGCAAGGCCGAAGAGCAGGTGCAGTTTCTCGAGACGCACGATTCGCTCACGGGGCTGCCCAACCGGAGAGCCTTCAGCGAGCAACTGGCCGAGGCGCTCGTCGCCATGCATCGGGACCGCACGCATATCGCGGTGCTGTGTCTCGACATCGACAAGTTCAAGGAGATCAACGAGGCGGAGGACCATGCCGGCGGCGATGCCGTGCTGCGCGAGGTCGGCATTCGCATCCAGGGCTCGCTGCGCGAGCGCGACCTCATTGCCCGCCGCGGCGCCGACGAGTTCGCCATCGCGCTCGTCGACATCACCAATCTCGGCGACGTCATGGCCTTTATGAACCGCCTGGTGGAGGCCTTGCGCTATCCCTTCCAAGTCGGCGGCAAGGAAGTGGTGTGCACCACGAGCGTGGGTATCGCGCTTGCCCCCGGCGACGGCACCACCGCCACCGAGGTGTTGCGCCACGCCGATATCGCGCTCGCCCGGGCCAAGGCCGACGGCGGCCAGCGCATGTGCTTCTTTGAGCAGAGCATGGACCGCGCGCTGCAGCGGCGGCGCATGGTCGAGCACGAGTTGCGGCTCGCTCTCGGCCGCGAAGAATTCGAGGTCGTCTATCAGCCGCAATACGATCTCGCCACCGAGACGCAATGCGGCGTCGAGGCATTGATCCGCTGGCACCATCCGGTGCACGGCAAGATCGCGCCGGCCCATTTCATCTCCGTCGCCGAGGACACCGGGCTCATCGTGCCGCTCGGCGAATGGGTGCTGCGCCGCGCTTGCAGCGATGCCATGGAATGGCCGGGGATGCTCACCGTGGCGGTCAACCTTTCGCCGGCGCAGTTCCGGGACGGGGATATCGCCGAGACCGTCGCCGACGTGCTACGCGAGACGGGGCTGCCGCCGGAGCGGCTCGAGCTTGAGATCACCGAGAGCCTGCTGATCAACGACACCGAGGAAGTGCTGGGCAAGCTCAACCGCCTGCGCGATCTCGGAGTGGCCATCGCCATGGACGATTTCGGCACCGGCTATTCGAGCTTGAGCTACCTCGCCCGCTTCCCGTTCAACAAGATCAAGATCGACCGGCAGTTCATTCGCAACATGACGCGCGATCCGGCCATGCGCGCCATCGTCAAGACCATCATCGCGCTCGGCAAATCGCTCGACGTGATCATCACCGCGGAGGGCGTCGAGACGCCCGAGCAAGCCGCCATGCTGCGCGAATTCGGCTGCCCGCAGGTGCAGGGCTTCCTCTATGGCTACCCCGCCGCCGCCGCGGAGGCCGCGAGCAAAACGCCCGCCAAAGTGACGCCGATCGCGCCGCGCTCGAGCGCCGCGTAAGGCCTCGCTCCTAAAATCAGGATTGCAGCGGCGCTCAACGCGTGGCGCGCTTCTCTTGCGGTAGCGTGGGCGAGAGGATCGTGCCTGAGAACAGCGTTTGGAAGTCACCCTTGGCGGGGGTCTTGGGCTTGGCCTTGACGAGGCGGCCCGAGCGCGGGGCCACCGGCTTGACGTGGGTCGTTTCCTGCGGCTTGGCCGTGGGCTTCTTGGCTTCGGCCTTCTCGGCCGGTTGAGGCTTTTCGGCCGTGGGTTCCTTGGCCGGCGTTTGCTCCAGGATCGTTTCGGGGGGCAACGGCTCCGATGGCTCGATGCCCGCGACGGCGGCGCCGGGCGCATTGCCACCGATTGCGGCCGGCTTTGCGATCAACTCCTCGGCTTGTTCCTGCGCGGGCGTCACGGATTGGGTGGTGAGGGGATCGATGGTCCCCGTCGTCGTGGCCGAACTCGTGTCGGCCGGCGCCGATGCGCCAGGCACATCGGCGGCATGGTCTTGCGCGGCATGATCTTGCGTGGTGCCGCCCGACACGCCGCCATTCACGGTGCCCGCAGCCGGAAGCGGGGTCACGTCGACATCGATGATTACGGGCCCGCGCCGGTTGCTGCCAGCACCCGGAAGCGTCACGAGCATGGGCAGCAGCGCCGCGAGCACGACCGCATGAGCGGCCACGGCGCCAAGGGCAAAGAGGGGAAGATTCAATCGGCGTTGGTCGGTCACGGTGGCCGGTCAGTGGTTGCAGGAACGCGCCGATACGCTCACTACACCGTGCCCGGATTATCTAAGTCGCCCGCTTGAGTGCAAGCCCTTAGTTTTCCATCACAATTCTAGGCGCGGGCCGCGCCGCTTCGGCACCGCCGCGAAGCTCGGCCCAGATTTTCGCCGCCATGGCGCGATAAATCTCCGACGCGGGCGATGACGGATCGCTCACCACGACCGGGCGCCCCAAGTCCGACGTCTCGCGGATGGCAAGCGTCAGCGGCACCTCGCCCAAGAAGGGCACGTGCAGACGCTCCGCCTCGTGCTTGGCACCGCCATGGGCGAAGATGTCCGAGCGGCCGCCGCAATGGGGGCAGATGAAGGTGCTCATATTCTCGACCAGACCGAGCACCGGCACGTCGACCTTGCGAAACATATTGAGGCCCTTGCGCGCATCGACCAGGGCTAGGTCCTGCGGCGTCGATACTATGACGGCGCCGGCGAGCGGCACTTGCTGCGCCATGGTGAGCTGCGCGTCGCCGGTGCCGGGCGGCATGTCGACCACGAGCACGTCGAGCTCGCCCCAGGCGACATCCTTCAGCATTTGCGACAGCGCCGACATGACCATGGGGCCGCGCCAGATCATCGGCGTCTCCTCATCGACGAGGAAGCCCATGGACATCACTTTCAGCCCATAGGCCTCCATGGGTTGAAGCTTATTGCCGGCAAGCTGCTGCGGCTGGCCTTTGATGCCGAGCAGGCGCGGCATGGATGGGCCATAGATGTCGGCGTCGAGCACACCGATCTTGAGCCCTTGCTCCTTCAGGCCAAGCGCAAGATTGACGGCGGTGGTCGATTTGCCGACGCCGCCTTTGCCGGAGGCCACGGCGATGATGTGGGCGACGCCAGGGATGGCGCCGGTGCGGTGGCGCGCGGCCTGCGCCGCGCCGCGAGCGACCGGCGAGCCCGGCTCGGCGCTCGCGCCATTGCCGCCTTTGCCTCCCGCCGTACCCGGCTCGCGGTCGGCGGTGAGCGTCACTGCCACGGCATCGACGCCGGGCAATTCCTTCACCACGCGCTCGGCGGCCTCACGCAAGCCTTCGAGCTCGCCGGCGCGCTTGGGGTCCACGCGGATGGCGAAATAGACCTTGCCCTTGTGGATCACCACCTCGGAGACGAGACCGAGGTCGACGATGTCGCGATCGAGGTCGGGGCCCTTGATGCGCTTCAGCGCGGCGAGCACGCGCTCTTTGGTGACAAGTTCAGCCATGACGGGTGATATGTAGGCCGGCTTTGCGTGAACACCAACCGTCTTCTCGGTCTCGCGCGGGCCTGATTCCGGTGAGACTTAGGTGACGAGTTCGATGAGGAAGACCGTGGCGGAACCCATTGTCGGCGTGCTGCTCGCGGGCGGGCGGGCAAGCCGCATGGGCGGGGGCGACAAAGGCCTGGTGGCGCTCGGCGGCAAGCCGCTGCTGGCGCATGCGATCGGGCGGCTCCGCCCTCAGGTCGATCGTCTGGTGCTCAATGCCAATCGCGACCCGGACCGCTTCGCCGCGTTCAGGCTGAAGGTGGTGGCGGACAGCGTCGGCGCCGGACCGCTCGCGGGCGTGCTCGCCGGCCTGGACTGGGCGCGGGTGCACGCGCCGGACGCGTGCGCCATTGTCACCGCTGCCACCGACACGCCGTTCTTTCCCCTGGACTTGGCCACGCGGCTGCTCGAGGCGACGAAGGGTAAGGCGCTCGGCGTGGCGCGCTCGGCCGAAGGCGAGCACTACGCCTTCGGGTTGTGGCCGATAGCGCTCGCGCCTGCTCTCCGCCGCGCGCTTGCGGAGGGACGCCGCAAGGCGGGCGACTTTGTGCATGAGCACAACGCGCTTGCCGTCGACTTCGCGCCGGAGAAGATCGGCGGCACATGCGTCGATCCCTTCTTCAATATCAACATTCCGGCGGATCTGGCCCGCGCCGAGGAATTGCTGCGGCGGGCATGACATCGAAGCTCCACAACCTTTACCTTCCTCGTCATCGCCGGGCTTGACCCCGCGGTCCCGTAACCCCCGCGTTTATGGATGAACTGAGGCCGGGGTTGCTGGATTCCCGCATTTGCGGGAATGACGAATGGGAACTGGATGCCGGCCAGGGCTTGTCATCGGGCCGGCCAAGCCGGGGCCGTCGGCGGGGGACGGAAGGCGGACACGCCGCGGTCGCACGCGCGACACAATTTCGGTCTCACATGGGGGTGGGGCAGGCTTCGCCAGTGGGCACCGGCGAAGCGGGGGACTTAAGAGGGTCCTGGTCGCGTTCGAGTAACGACAATGCTCCGATTGCTGCGCCGGCTCGTCCATAGGGACGCGCCTTTCCATGTCTGCTCTCGCCTCGCCGCCTTTTCCGGCGTGCCGCGCTCCAGCCCAAACCCAAGACCAATAGGAGACTTTAGGCCCGGGCGCAGGACGTTGCCGTCCGCAAAAGCTACGGGCCTCAAGCCTTCCTTAACTTACTTCTGGCTATTCATGGCAGGTCGCGCGCAGGCGCCCTAAGCGTTTGCCCGTTACCACTTCCACAAAAGCGAGGGGGATCAATGCGCGTTGTGGTCGGTTCGGGAAGTCCGAGGGACGGAAGAAACGCCGAGCTCGATCGGCATGTCACCATGATGGCGCGGTTCGCCGAGCGCTTGAGCGCGGTCGAAGGGCAAGCGCCGGCCTTAACCCTGGTCGTGCGGTCGGCCCAATCGGCGCCGGCCCTGGCATTCATCGCCATGAGCGACGAACTGGCCCGCGCGGGCGCGAGCGCCAAAGTGGTGCTGGCGCGGCTCGAGCCGGAGGCGGAAATGCGCCAGCTCTATGCCAGTCTGTGCCGGCTAGCCCCGCGCAGACCGGCCGACAAGCTGATCCGTTGGGCGCGCAATCCGCGCCTGCTCGAGGCCCATGAGCAAGTCACCTACGGCACGGCGATGTGCTGGTCGGGCGATGCCATGCGCCGCGACGCCGACCGGCGCAATGCGCTCACTCTGTTCGACGACGCCGCCCCGCAGACGGCGCGGCTTGGGCGGCTCGCCTTCGAGGCGCTATGGGGCGCCTGCGTTGCCGTGCCCGAGCGCCGTCTCGTGGGACCCGCCGCGGCGCGGCCCTCCGGCGCCCATCAGGTCGTGGCCGAGCGCGGCGTCGTCTCGCCGCTGCGTCCAAGCCTCCAGGGCTGGCCGCTCGTCCGGCATTAGCGCGTCCGCCGAAACCGGGAGGGGTGGGCGGCAGGCAAGGAACCCGCCGCCCCGGTGCTTCCGCACCTGCTACATCTTGCTCTTCAGGCAGGTATTGCTGGCGGCATCCCAGTGCAGACCGGCCTTCTCGCAATCGGCCTTGTTGGTCGGCGTTGCCGGAGCAGCAAAAGCCGGCGCTGCAAAAGCTATAGCCAGAGCCAGTGCCGTGATCGAGACGAGCGTTTTCATAATGCTCTCCTTCTCTTGATCCAGCCCCACTGCCAAACGCCTCGCCCCGACATTCGTTCGTGCAGCGGGGGTTGATAAAATCGCCCGCCACGGCACGATGTCTCTATGTCGTCCTCAACCATGCAGGCGATGCTGTTCGATGGGCCCGGCAAGCCGCTGCGGGCCGTCGAGCTGCCGGTGCCCAAGCCCGGTCCGCACCAGCTTCTCATCAAGGTGGCGGCGTGCGGGGTGTGCCGCACCGATTTGCACATCGTCGATGGCGAGCTTGCCCATCCCAAGCTGCCACTCGTGCTCGGGCACGAGATCGTCGGCCGGGTCGAGGCGCTTGGCGCGGAGGTTGAGGGCTTCGCCATCGGACAGCGGGTCGGCGTGCCCTGGCTCGGATACACCGACGGCACCTGCCGTTATTGCCTGAGCGGGCAGGAGAATCTCTGCGACCATCCCGGCTTCACCGGCTACACGCTCGACGGCGGCTATGCGGAGTACACGCTCGCCGATTGGCGCTACGCCTTCGCGTTGCCCGACCTCTATCGCGATGCGGAGGCGGCGCCGCTGCTCTGCGCCGGGCTGATCGGCTATCGCACGCTCAAGCTCGCGCGGGACAGCGCGGGCAAAGTGAAGCGCCTTGGCATTTACGGCTTCGGCGCCGCCGCTCACATCATCGCCCAGGTGGCGGGGGCGCAGGGCGCCGAGATCTACGCCTTCACGCGGCCGGGCGATGCGACGGCGCAAGCCTTCGCCCGCTCGCTTGGGGCGGTATGGGCCGGCGGCTCCGACGAGAAATCCCCGGAAGAGCTCGACGCCGCCATTCTCTTTGCGCCGGTCGGCGCGCTGATCCCGGCGGCGCTGAAATCGGTGCGCAAAGGGGGCGCGGTGGTCTCGGGCGGCATCCATATGAGCGACATCCCCCGCTTCCCCTATGAGCTCATGTGGGAAGAGCGGGTAATCCGTTCGGTCGCCAATCTCACCCGCGCCGATGCGCGCGAATTCTTGGCGCTGACGCCGACGGTGCCGGTCAAGACCGTGGTCACGCCGATGCCGCTCGCCCGCGCCAATGAGGCGCTCGCCGCCTTGCGTGAAGGCGAGCTGACTGGCGCGGCGGTGCTGATTCCCTAGAGGTTAATGCTTCCTACCGACGTCGATATCGACGCCGCCTTTGTCCTTGCTGATCGTGCCCGAGAAGCCCGGCACGTCGATGCGCACCACGTCCCGGTGGGTGTGCTGATAATAGAGATAGCCGAGCACGCCCAAGCCTACCAAGGCCGCGCCGAGCAGCACGCCCAGCGCCATATTGCCACCCGTCTTGCCGGATCCGTTTGCCATGACCCCCTCCATCGATTGCTGGCAACCCAAGAACGACGCTCGGTTGCATCGGGTTCCACCTAACGCGGCACTTGACCCTGATCAACGTCAAGGATCAGGATCGAGGCTAAAGCCCAACCTAAGGGCGAACATAAGGGAGGCGTCCATGCTGCACCAAGTCATTGAATCCATTAATGCGCGTGTCGCCCTCAGGCCTCGCTACGAGAATTTCATCGGGGGCCAATGGGTAGCGCCCGTGGATGGCCGGTATTTCGACAATATCAGCCCCATCACCGGCCGACCGGTCTGCCAAATCGCCCGCTCGCAAGCCGCCGATGTCGAGCTTGCCCTGGATGCGGCGCACGCGGCCAAGGAGGCCTGGGGCAACGCCGCGCCGGCCAAGCGCGCCGAAGTCCTCAACAAAATAGCCGACCGCATCAGCGAGAATGTGGAACTGCTCGCCGCGGTCGAGACCATCGACAACGGCAAGCCGATCCGCGAGACGCGGAACGCCGACGTGCCGCTGGCGGCCGATCATTTCCGCTATTTCGCCGCCTGCCTGCGCGCCCAGGAAGGCACGCTGGCCGAGATCGACCACGACACCATCGCCTATCATTTTCACGAGCCGCTCGGCGTGGTGGCGCAGATCATCCCGTGGAACTTCCCGCTGCTGATGGCGGCGTGGAAGCTCGCGCCGGCGCTCGCCGCCGGCAATTGCGTGGTGCTCAAGCCGGCCGAGCAGACGCCCATGAGCATCATGGTGCTGATGGACGTGATCGGCGATCTCCTGCCGCCGGGCGTGCTCAACGTGGTCAACGGCTTCGGCGTCGAGGCGGGCAAGCCGCTCGCCCAGAACAAGCGCATCGCCAAGGTGGCCTTCACCGGCGAGACCACGACCGGGCGGCTCATCATGCAATACGCCTCGGAGAATCTCATCCCCGTCACGCTCGAGCTCGGCGGCAAGTCGCCCAACATCTTCTTCGCCGACGTCATGGCCGAGGACGACGAATTCTTCGACAAGACGCTCGAGGGCTTCACCATGTTCGCCTTCAATCAGGGCGAGGTGTGCACCTGCCCGTCGCGCGCGCTGGTGCAGCGGTCGATCTATGACCGCTTCATGGAGAAGGCGATCGCCCGCGTGGAGAAGATCAAGCAAGGCAATCCGCTCGAAGCCGACACCATGATGGGGGCGCAAGCCTCGAACGATCAGCTGGAGAAGATTCTCTCCTATATCGACATCGGGGTGAAGGAGGGCGCGAAGCTGCTCACCGGCGGCGAGCGGACCAAGCTCAATGGCGAGCTGGCCGAGGGCTATTACGTGCAGCCCACGGTGTTCGAAGGCACCAACCGCATGCGCATCTTCCAGGAGGAGATCTTCGGGCCGGTGCTGTCGGTCGCCACCTTCGAGGACGAGGAGGAGGCGCTCGCCATCGCCAACGACACGCTATACGGGCTCGGCGCCGGCGTGTGGACGCGGGATATCAACCGCGCCTATCGCATGGGCCGCGGCATCCAGGCGGGACGGGTGTGGACCAATTGCTACCACCTCTACCCGGCGCATGCGGCCTTCGGGGGTTATAAGAAATCGGGCATCGGGCGGGAGACGCACAAGATGATGCTCGACCATTACCAGCAGACCAAGAATGTGCTGGTGAGCTATAGCCCGAAGGCGCTCGGCTTCTTCTAGGCGCGACCGAGAATGACCCCCTCCCTCATGGGGAGGGGGGAACAGGTCGCGGGCCGCTCGACGGGCGCGTCGGTGGCCGGTCGGCGTCTCGGCAATAAGGAATGTTGAGGCGTCTGACGAACTGGACGGCGACCTTGCATACTTTGGCACTGCGGTGGCCGCCATAGGTCGTGCGCACGGATTCGAAATTTCCCCAAATCACATAGACGAGCATGAAGGCGAGGGTGAGCCTCTGGGCGCGCAGCCCCGTCAGCTCATCGGCGAATTGGGCGAGCGCAACCGCTCCGGCCAAGACGATGAAAGGGTCGGTATAGGGCGCGTAGAAGACCTTGAGCGCCGTCGTCCCACGCAAGGTGAAGCTCGCATCGACGGCAAAAGCCGCCAAGAGCAGAACGGCAATCTGCCAGGTCACCTGCTTGTCTCCGCGCCACCAAATGATCCATGCGGCGTAAATGGCGAGCCATTCGATCAGCAGCGTCGGCCGGTGACTCGGCAACAGGAATGTGTGCGCCGCCAGAACCTTGCCGAGGCCGAGGAGGAATTTGCCGCCGAGCGTGACGATGGAGGTGGTCGGCAATTGAGCATCCGGCGTGGCCGAGGCGGCATGGAGATGCTCGATGGGGTTGGCGACGGCGATCACGGTATTGAGATCGTAGCGCGCGTACAAGACGAGCAATCCCGAGGCCAATCCCACAAGAACGACCAGGAGGCCGGCTACGGCATCGAGGGGTCGAACACGCCACAGCACGGCATAGATCGCCATGCAGATGGCGACATAGGCGATGAGGAGCCCTTGATACAGTCCGGGAAAGTCGGGAAACACCGGGCGGTAATGGAGCAACGGACTGCTGGCCATGCCGGCGACCCCCTGGCCGAGGAGACCGATCGTCGGCCCGAGCAAAGCCAGGCCGAGCGCGCACAGAAGGGCGATGCGCAGCCACGCGCCTTGGGAAGCGGCGGGGGCGTCGGCATCGCGCTCGTCCCGGCCAAAGGCGAGCGCAATCACGGGAATGGTCAGAGCGGGAAGGAGAGCCTGAACCTTCTCCGTCATGGCCAGCGCCACGAGGAGCGCGGCCAGACCGAGGTGGGCAAACCGCCGAGTGTTCGGCCCCTCGCGCGCCGCGATGAGCGTCAAGAGCAGCGCGAGAAAGACCAGCGCCGAGGAGAGCAGTTCGGAACGCAGCATGCGATAGGCCAAGGCGATGCCGTCGGAGAAAGCGAGGGCAATCCCGGCAAGCGCGGCGACCTGCCAGTTGCCGACCAGCCGACGGATGAGCACCGTGGCGAGGGTTACGTAGACGCAGCCGAGGGCGAAGGAATAGACGCGGCCCCAAGCCACGAGGTTCTGCCAAGTGGCGTCGAACAGGGGCGTCGTCGTGATATTCGACACGTCGGAGAATTTGTATGGGGAGAGGAGCCCGGCAAAATGCAAGCCCCGGTACCAGAGGCCGAGCAATTGGGGGCTTAGATAGGCCGGGTATTCGAAGAATTCCTGCGGCAGGCGATCGTTGTATAACAGCGCCTCATAGACCGACAGAAGGTTGGACGTAGCCTTGTGCCAATAGGGCGCCCAGAAGCCGAACAGCAGGAATGACACAAGCATTCCGAGCAAGATGCAGAGAATGGCGAAGGGAAAGCTGCGGACGCGAAATTTGCGGTAGGGCCCGGCACTCGCGTCATGCATGGCGGCAAGCTAATCGACAATCGAGCAAAAGGCGAGATGGGCCGGAATGACGCAAGGGTACCAGGGCGATGGTTGAACGGGTGCTGGCGACGGATGCGGCGCTTCAGCTGATCACACAGCTTACGCGCCGGCACGGGCCGCTGATGTTTCACCAATCGGGCGGCTGCTGCGACGGCTCGGCGCCCATGTGCTATCCGGCCGGCGAGTTTCGTATCGGGAGCAACGATGTGCGGCTCGGCGAGATCGGCGGCGCGGCCTTCTATATGGATGCCGACCAATTCGCCTATTGGCAGCACACCCAGCTCATCATCGACGTGGTGCCGGGGCGCGGCTCGGGCTTCTCGCTCGAAGCGCCGGAAGGGTTTCGCTTCCTGACGCGCAGCCGTGTGTTCAGCGACGCCGAGGTCGATGCGTTGGAGGCGCTCGAGTAGCGGTAGAACTAGCCCTTCTCGGGCTCAAGCTCGGGCGCGGATTGGGTCGAGGGCGAGCCGACGGGCGGCAGGATCTCCTCGAGCATGGCCTTGGCGATCTCGTGCTCGCCCATGACCACCATGCTCGCACCGTGCTTCTTCAAATGCTCAATCTCGGCCTCGGAATGAGCCCGGGCGATGATCGGCAGGGTGGGGTTGATGGCGCGCGCCTGCTCGACCACCTGACCGCCCTCGAAGGCCTCGGGGATCGCGACCAGCAGGCAGCGCGCCGCGCCCAAATTGGCGGCGGCGAGCACTTCGGGGTCGGCGGCATTGCCGCTCAAGGCCTCGAGCCCCCGCGCCTGCAGCTCTTTCACCGCGTCGTCGTTGTCCTCAATGACGAAGAGCGGCATGGTGCCGCTCCCGAGCACGGCGCTGATGAAGCTGCCGACGCGGCCATGGCCGATCAGCACCACATGGTTGGTGAGGGTCGTGGGCCGGATCGGCTCGCGGGTCGGTGTTTCCACCGCTTCGGGCTCGGTGGCGACTTCCGCCGGCACCGGCGCGGGTGCGCGCTTCGCCAGCAGCAGATCGAGCGCGGCGAAGATCAGCGGGTTCAGAATGATGGAGATGATGGCGCCGGCGAGGATGAGGTCGCGGCCACCCGGCGGAAACAGCGCGAGCCGGGTCGCGAGCCCGGCGAGGATGAAGGAGAACTCGCCGATCTGCGCGAGACTGCCTGAGATCATCAGCGCCGTGGCGCGGCTATGGCCGAACAGCAGCGCCACGGCGTAAGCCGCGACCGATTTGCCGAGCATGATGATCAGCACGGTGGCCAGCAGCGCGCCCGGCGCCTCGAGCACGATCTTGGGATTGAACAACATACCGACCGAGACGAAGAACAGCACGGCGAAGGCGTCGCGCAACGGAAGCGACTCGGTCGCCGCCTGCTGGCTCAGCCGCGACTCGCTCAGCACCATGCCGGCGAAGAAGGCGCCGAGCGCGAGCGAGACGCCGAACAAGGCGGATGACGCAGAGGCGACGCCAAGAGCGATGGCGAGCACCGACAGACGGAACAGCTCGCGGCTGCCGGTGTGGGCGACATAATGCAGAAGCGCCGGGATCAGCCGGGTACCGACGATGAGCATCAGCGCGATGAAGCCCCCGAACTTGGCGAGCGTCACGGCCAGCGTCTGGACCAGCTCTTCGGGATTGGTGCCCTCGATGCCCTTCAGCGTGCCGGCAAGCAGTGGCAGCAGCACGAGCACCAGCACCATGGCGAGGTCTTGCACGATGAGCCAGCCGACGCTGATGCGCCCGCGCTCGGTCTCCACCAGCCGCCGCTCCTGCAGGAGCCGGAGCAACACCACGGTACTCGCCACCGACAGCGCGATGCCGAAGATGAGCCCGGTCTCCGGCGGCCAGCGCTCCCACCAGGCGAGCGCCATGGCGAGCGGAATGGCAAACAGCGCTTGCGCGGCCGCACCGGAGACGGCAATGCCGCGCACCGAGAGCAGGTCCTCGAGAGAGAAATGCAGCCCCACGCCGAACATCAGCAAAATGACGCCTATCTCGGCGAGCTGATTGGCGACCTCCGGATCCGCCACATAGCCCGGGGTGAAGGGGCCGACGGCGATGCCGGCGATGAGATAGCCGACGAGCGGGGGGAGGCGCAGGCGGTGCGCCAGGACGCCGAAGGCAAAGGCGAGCACGAGGCCGATGACGATGGTGGAGATGATCGGCGTCGAGTTGGGCATCGAATTTGGCCTGAAACCTGCTTTTGGCGCTTTGTGACACCCTGACAATGATTGCCGCAGCTCACAAGCCTTTGGCTCGTCACCGGAACAAAATGTGCCTATTTATCAGATTGGACCGGGGCGACTTGGCGTCGCTCTGGGTTGCAACAGGCATTTGCCGCCTAACATTGGTCCAAGGCCGAAGGCTAAACTGCATATCCAATGGCACGAGCACGATCAGGTCCAAGCGTGGCGCTGGCGGCCGAGGAAGCGCCGGGCGGAAGCATGCCTCTCGGCGGCGAGGCCCTCGAGCGCGCCCCACGTCCCGTGCCCGTCAATGACGAGCCGGGCACCGATGAGCCACGCCCGCACGGACGGCGGCGCACCTTCGCCTGGCTGTTCGGCCTCGTGATCCTCATTCTCGGCGTGGGCCTCGCGCTTGACCGCACCGCCATCGAGGAGAAGGCGCAGCCCCCGGGCGCGCAGCAGACAGCGCCCGTGCCGGTGACGGTCGCCGACGTGACCACCCATGACGTGCCGGTCTATCTCGACGGGCTCGGCACGGTGCAGGCCTCCAACACCGTCGCCATCCGCACCCAAGTGGATGGCAAGCTGCAAAGCGTGAATTTCGTGGAAGGGCAGCATGTGAAGAAGGGCGACGTGCTCGCCGTCGTCGATCCGCGCCCCTTCCAGGCGGCTCTCGATCAGGTCAAGGCCAAGAAGGCGCAAGACGAGGCGCAGCTCGTCTCGGATCAGAAGGACCTCACCCGGTTCAAGGACTTGGTCGGCAAGGGGGCCGGCACGCAGCAGTCCGTCGACCAGCAGCAGGCCAAGGTGGACGCGCTCAAAGCCACCATCGATGCCGACGAGGCGGCGATCGAGAGCGCCGAGACGCAGCTCAGCTATGCCACCATAACCGCGCCGATCGACGGCCGCATCGGCTTCCGCCAGGTGGACGCCGGCAACATCGTGCACGCCGCCGACCAGACGCCCGTCACCGTACTGACCGACCTCACGCCCGCCATGGTCATCTTCACGCTGCCGCAGCGTGATCTCGCCGCGGTGCGCGGGGCGATGATCAAGGGCGAGGTGCCGGTCATCGCCATGGACCAGGATAATGTCCGCGAGCTTGGCCGGGGCAAGCTGCTCCTGATCGACAATCAAATCGATCAGACGACGAGCACGATCAGGCTCAAGGCATCCTTCGCCAATGAGGACGAGCGGCTGTGGCCGGGCGAGTTCATTCGTGCGCGCGTGCTCGTCAACACCTTGAAGGACGCGGTGACGATCCCTTCCGCCGCGGTACAACGCAATGCACAAGGGCTTCTGGCCTGGGTGATCAAGTCCGACAACACGGCCGAAAGCCTGCCCATCGTGGGGGGCCCGGCATTGAACGACCTGATCGTCGTCGAAAGCGGACTCAAGCCCGGCGAGCGTGTGGTGGTGAGCGGCCAATATCGCCTTCGACCCGGGACCAAGGTCGAGGCTAGCGCGACCGAAGCGCCGGTGGCCGAGACGGCCGTACCATGAATATCTCGGCGCCCTTCATCCGGCGCCCGGTCGCCACCTCGCTCCTGATGATGGCACTGGCGCTCACGGGCATTGTGGCCTTCCCCCTCCTGCCCGTGGCGCCGCTGCCCAAAGTGGACTTTCCCACCATCAGCGTGAGCGCGATGCTGCCCGGCGCGAGCCCGGCAACCATGGCCTCGGCAGTGGCGCAACCGCTCGAGCGCCAGTTCTCCCAGATCGCCGGCGTTACGCAGATGACCTCGACCAGCACGCTCGGGGCGACGTCGATCAATTTGCAATTCGATCTCAACCGCGACATCGATGCGGCGGCGCAAGACGTGCAGGCCGCGATCAGCGCGGCGGGACGCCAATTGCCGACCGACATGCCTTCGCCGCCGACCTATCGCAAGACCAATCCGGCGGATTCGCCCGTGCTGGTGATGGGCGTGCATTCGGATACGCTGCCGCTCACCGTGGTCGACGATTATGCCGACACGATCCTGGCGCAGCAGATCTCGCAGATCTCTGGGGTGTCGCAGGTCTCGATCGGCGGCGAGCAAAAGCCCGCCGTGCGCATCCAGCTCGATCCCGCGAAGCTCGCCACCAAGGGGCTCACGCTCGAGGACATTCGCGGCGTAATCGTCACCGCCACGACCAATGCGGCGAAGGGCACGCTGAACAGCGCCAATCGCAGCCTCACCCTTGCCGCCAACGACCAGCTGACCAAGGCGGCCGACTATAACGACGTGATCATCGCCTATCGCAACGGCGCGGCGGTCAGGGTCAAGGACGTGGGCGAGGCGGTGGACGGGCCGGAGAATCTCTATACCGGCGCTTGGGACAACAATAAGCGCGCGGTGCTGCTGATCGTGTTCAAGCAGCCCGGCGCCAACGTCATCGAGACGGTTGATAGGATCAAAGCGGCACTGCCGCAGCTGCGGGCGGTGATCCCGCCCGCCATCAGCGTCGATATCCTGTCGGACCGCACCGAGACCATTCGCGCCTCCGTGCATGACGTCGAGTTTACCCTTGGCCTCACCATCATGCTCGTCGTGCTCGTGATTCTGCTTTTCTTGCGCAACGTGCGGGTAACCGTGATCCCGAGCTTGGTCGTGCCGCTGTCGCTGCTCGGCGCGCTTGCCGTCATGTATCTGTGCGGCTTCAGCCTCGACAACATCTCGCTGATGGCGCTCACCATCTCGGTTGGCTTCGTGGTCGACGACGCCATCGTGGTGGTGGAGAATATCTACCGGCACATCGAGGACGGCATGAAGCCGCTCGACGCGGCGCTGCAAGGCTCGCGCGAGATCGGTTTCACGGTGCTGTCGATCAGCCTGTCGCTGGTCGCCGTGTTCATCCCGCTCCTGCTCATGGGCGGCATCGTCGGGCGGTTGTTCCGCGAGTTCTCCATCACGGTTACGGCTGCGATCGCGGTCTCGGCCTTCGTGTCCCTGATCCTGACGCCCATGTTGTGCGCCCGTTTCCTGCATCCGGAGAGCTCCAAACACGGGCTGGTCTGGCGAGGTATCGAGGCCGTGTTCGATGGGATGCTCGCCTTCTACCGGCGCACGCTCGATAACGTGCTGCGGCACCAGTTCATGACCTTGATCGTGTTCTTCGCCACCATGGCGGCAACCGTCTATCTCTATGTGGTGATCCCCAAGGGCTTCTTCCCCATCCAAGACACAGGGCTGGTCACAGGGTTCGCCGAGGCGGGCCAAGACATCTCGCCGCAAGAGATGGCGCGGCTCATGGTGGCGCTCGGCGAGGTGGTGCTGAGCGACCCGGACGTCGCCGCGCTGGGATCGGCCATGGGCAGCACGGGAAGCGCCCAGACCGCCAACACCGGGCGCTTCTTCATCGCGCTCAAGCCGCGCGATAAACGCACCGCCACCGCGAGCGACATCATCAATCGTCTGCGTCCGCAACTTGCCAACGTGGAAGGCGTGAGCCTCGTGCTCCAGCCCTCGCAGGACATCACCGTCGGCGGCCGCGTCGGCCGCGGCCAATTCCAGTACACGCTGCAAGATGCCGATATCGCCGAGCTCGACGCTTGGGCACCGAAGGTTCTGGCCAAGCTGCGGACCCTGCCCGAGCTCGCCGACGCTTCGAGCGATCTACAGGGCAACGCGCCGCAACTCTCGGTCTCGATCAACCGCGACCAGGCGGCGCGCTTCGGCATCCAGCCCGAGGTCATCGACGCCACGCTGAATGACGCCTTCGGCCAGCGCCAGGTGGCACAATATTACACCCAGACCAACACCTATCACGTGATCCTCGAAGTGCCGCCCGCGCTGCAAGGCGATCCCACGACGCTCGATCGCATCTATCTGAAGTCGCCCTTGAACGGGGCGTCGGTGCCTCTGTCGACGCTCGTCACCATCAACAACACCCAGGTCGGACCGCTGTCGGTCAACCATCAAGGGCAGTTCGCCGCGGTGACCATCTCCTTCAACCTGCCCAAAGGCGTGGCGCTCGGCCAGGCGATCGACGCGATCGAGAAGGCGGTCAACGGGATGGGGAAGCCCATCACGCTAATCGGCACGTTCCAGGGCAATGCCCAGGCCTTTCAATCCTCGCTGTCCAACCAGCCGATCCTCATCGTCGCCGCGCTCCTCGTGGTCTATGTGATCCTCGGCATGCTCTATGAGAGCTACATCCACCCGCTCACCATCCTGTCCACGCTCCCCTCGGCGGGGGTGGGCGCGCTGCTCGCGCTGATGCTGGGCGGGTTCGACCTCTCGGTGATCGGCATCATCGGCATCATTCTGCTGATCGGCATCGTCAAGAAGAACGGCATCATGCTGGTCGATTTCGCCATTACGCGGGAGCGCGAGGGCCGCAGCGCGCGCGAGGCCATTCGCGAGGCCTGCCTGCTCAGGTTCCGGCCGATCCTGATGACCACCATGGCGGCGATGCTGGGCGGCGTGCCACTGATGCTCGTCCATGGTGCGGGCTCGGAGCTGCGCCAGCCGCTCGGCTATGCCATGGTCGGCGGGCTCGCGCTGTCGCAGATCCTGACGCTCTACACCACGCCGATCGTCTATCTCTATCTCGACCGGCTGCAGCAGCGACTGCAAGGCAAAGGCCCGGCGCGGCGCAAGAAGGAATTCGCGCCGGCGGAATGAGCGCGCGTCACTCGGCGCGCGTCCAGGTCTGGCTCTTGCCGAAGATCGACCAGCCTAGATAGCCGCGCACGGTAAGCTCGGTGCCGTCGGGGCTGAGGCTCATCTTGGCGTGGTAGACCTTGCCGCTTTCGGGATCGAGGATCGTGCCGCCCTCATAGTCGAGGCCGTCCTGCTTCATGCCTTCGATGAAGACGAGGCCGAGCAGCGGTTGATTGAGCTTGTCGCCGGGGCAGTTGTTACAGACCGGGTTGGGGTCGTCGCCCGGATCGAGAAAGAGCTGCGACAGCCTGCCGACGAACACGCCCCCCTCCTCGGCGATGGTGACGAGCGCGCCCACCTTGCCGTCGTCGCCCATCTGCTTCCACACGCCGGCGGCGCTCGGGACGCCGGCCGCGGCGTGACTGAAGACGAGCGCGCCGAGCAGTGCGAGCGCCAGCACCCCGAGCCGCCCGTGAGAATGCTCTCGCACCGCTCTCCCCTCGCCACTACCGGTCCCGATCCCAAATCGGCAGCGATTTTGCCGCCAATTCTGGCCTTGTTGTGATCGCGGTCAAAGGGGGTGGCGCGCCGGAGAGGATTTCGAACCCCTGACCCCCAAATTCGTAGTCTGGTGCTCTATCCAACTGAGCTACCGGCGCATCTTGCCTCGGTTGAGGGCGAGAGCCTATCACAGCCAACCGCCGGGGAGGCGGTCCTTGCGTCCGTGCAACAGGCTTAAGCCTAACTAAGCCGTCGCCCCGACCTTGGCAAGGCTAAGGAACTAGCAACGATTGCGGGCGGTTTATAAGGCAGGACAGACCTTAATGTGGAGGAAGCAAACCATGCAGCGCACAAGTTTCTTAGCCAGAACCGCCGCAGCCTTTGCCGCGATGGCACTGGCGATTGTCCTGACCAGCGCCCCGGGCTTCGCCGCGAGCGGCTTCGTCGGCAAGTGGAAGGTCGAGGACACCCAGGGCAAGCCGTTCACGATCTGGCTCTCCGATGACGGCAAGGCCAAAGGCGACCGCAGCGGCGAGGGCCTGGCGGGCATGTGGAAGGAAGAGGGCAATGCGGCCGTGGTCACCTGGGATTCAGGCTGGGTGACGAAGATCACCAAGGAAGGCGATACCTACAAGAAGACCGCCTTCGAGAAGGGCAAGCAGGAAGGCCCCGCAAGCGACGCGGCCAAGGTCGAATAGTCAGGCGCGGCGGCGGCGGGCGCGCTCAAGCTCCACCACCGCGTCGGGGATGACCACGCGGAAGGTGGCGCCGCCTTCGTTGCGCACGAGCGCAATCTGGCCGCCATGGGCCTGGATGAGCTCGGCGGCGATGGCGAGGCCGAGTCCGGTACCATCCTTGCGCGCCACGGTCTGAAACGCCTCGAACAGATGGGCGCGGGCCCGCTCCGCCACGCCGGGGCCGGTGTCGGCGATCTCGATCAGCGTTACGGCGCCCTCGCGCCACGCGCTCACGGAGATCTCGCCGCGTGCGTCCAGGCTCTCGAGCGCCTGCACCGCGTTGCGGCAGAGATTGATCAACACGCGGTAGAGCTGATCGCGGTCGGCATCGACCTCGAGCTCAGTCTCGATCATCACGCGCCAGGCGATGCGGCTCTCATGCGGCAGCCCGAGGCTCTCGCCCACCTCGCCGACAAGGGCGGCAAGCGGGAACCGCGTTCGCCGCGGCGGCATCTCCTGCGCCTGGCCGAAATCGAGCGTGCGGGCGCACAGCCGGATGGCGCGGTCGAGGGAAGCGAGCAGCTTCGGCACGAGCTGCTGCACGCGCGGGTCCTTGACCGTGGCCAGGCGGTCGGACAGGAGCTGCGCGCTCGACAGCATGTTGCGCAGATCGTGGCTGATCTTGCTCACGGCAAGGCCAAGCGCGGCGAGCCG
Source organism: uncultured Alphaproteobacteria bacterium (assembly GCA_963820115.1). GTDB lineage: Bacteria > Pseudomonadota > Alphaproteobacteria > Rhizobiales > Methyloligellaceae > Methyloceanibacter. Next base: position 559,679 of record CAWFYP010000002.1, on the reverse strand, counting down.
GCTCTTCTGGTTCAGCGTGCCGGACAGCTCCTCCTGCATGGCCTTGAGCTCGCGCTCGGCGATGCCGATCTCGTCGCGGCGGGACGACGGGGTGATGACGCGCGTCGGATCCTCGGGCCGCTCGCTGAAGCGCACGATGTTGCGGGTTAGCCTGGTCATCGGCTTGACCAGGAGCGCGTCGAGCGACAGATAGACGAGCGCGGCGGTAATCACCGAGATCAGAATCGAGAGCCCCAAAATGTCGAGGCCATAGCCGATCATAACCGCCTTGAGCGGCGCCTCCTCCATCACCACCTCGATGAACTCGCCGGCGTCGAAGCCCGGCTGGCCGACCACGCGAATGACGCGGTTGTCGGGCGCAACAAACACCATGAGCGCGTCGGTGATCAGCTTGAACGCGGAGTTGGTGCGGAGGTCGTAATGGGCGTCGATCTCCGCCGGCATGTCCATCTCGATGATGAGCTGGCGGGAATCGGCGCGCTTCACGGCGATGGCCTTGACCTTGGCGCTCTCGAGCAACTCGTCGCGCAGCATCTTGGGCAGCTGGCCGCCGGGTGCAGCTTCCGCCGCGAGCGAGGCGATCTGCGCCGCGGCCAGCCGCTCCATCAGCCATTGGCGGCGGAAATTGGACACCGAGGGCACGAAGACGAGCACCTCGGCCAACATCACGAACAGGATGGTGAGCAGCAGGAGCTTGGCGGAGAGGCCGGGCACAAGGCGAGGAGTTTCGCCAGCCGGCTTCACATTGCTCGCAGCCTCTTCAGTCACGCGCGATACTCGCTCATGTCGACCTGACCGCCCGAAGGCAGCGGCCCGCCGCTACCCTAGCCGACGCAAGAGGGCAATGATGCTCCGAAGCCAGCGCTTCGTCAAAGTTGGCAGATAATAGGTAAAGGCCACGCGTTTGGAGACTTCCGACAGCGTCGGATAGGGCAGCACAAAGCCGGTCAGCTCGCCGATTTTCATGCCTTTGTCGATGGCCACCACCCACAGCTGAATGAGCTCGCCGGCCTCGGGTCCGACGATGGTGCAGCCGAGGATCTCACCATTCTTCTTGGTGATAACCTTGATGAAGCCTTCCGTGCGGCGCTCGGCGACGGCGCGGTCGTTATCGGCGAAGGGCCAGCGCAGGATGCGGATGTTGCGATGGCGATAGCGTTTGCGCGCCTCGTCCTCGGTCAGCCCCACCTGCGCGAGCTCGGGCTCGGTATAGATCACGCGCGGGATTGCCGCCGCGCTTGCCTTGGGCCTGAGACGGAACAGGGCGTCCCGGATCACCAACCCGGCATGGTAGCTGGCGAGATGGGTGAATTGCGGACCGCCGATCACGTCGCCGATAGCATAGATGCGGCGGTTCGACGTCTTCAGCTGCTGGTTCACCTTGATGCCGCGATCGCTGTAAACGACACCGGCGCGCTCCAGATGCAGCGACTTGACGTTCGGCCGGCGCCCCGTGGCGACGAGCAAATGGGTGCCCTTGATGATCTCGGTGTCGCCTTGTTTGCCGATATGGACGGCGACGCCCTGCACCGCCCGCTCCACGCGCTCGACCCGCGCGCCCTGGCGCAACATGACCTGCGCGCTCTCGAGCTGCTTGAGAATGACTTGGGTGGCTTCGGCATCCTCGTGGCCGAGGAAGGAAGCAGCCTCGATCATGGTGACGTGCGAGCCGAGCATCTTATAGGCCTGGGCGAGCTCGACGCCGATGGGACCGCCGCCCAAAACGATGAGATGCTGGATGCGCTCGCTCACGTCGAAGATCGTCTCATTGGTGTAGTAGCGGACCTCGTCGAGGCCGGGGATCGGGGGGAGGACCGGCTTGGAGCCGGTGGCCACGACGAATCTGCGGGCGCGGACCAGCACGCGGCCCGCCTCCACCGTGTTCCGGTCAAGGAAGCTCGCCGTCGCCTGAATGACGCGCACGCCGAGCCCGGTGAAGCGCTCGATGGAATCGTTGGGGGCGATGGTCGCGATCACGCCATGGACGTGATCGTGCACGCGGGCATGGTCGATCTGGGCCTCGATCACGTCGACGCCGAAGGCCGACGCGGTACGCATGGCCTCGGCGCGCTTGGCGGCGGCGAGCAGCGCCTTCGACGGCACGCAGCCATAATTGAGGCAGTCGCCGCCCATGCGGCCTTTTTCGATGAGCACGACGGGGACGCCGAGCTGGGCCGCGGCCGCGGCGACGGATAGGCCGCCTGAGCCCGCGCCGATGACGCAGAGGTCGGGCTGCAGAACCTCTTCCATGCCAGCCTACTCCCCCATGCCCGGTGCCGAAAGGCGGCTCAAGCCTCAGGGCCGCCGCTTCAAGCGTTTGAGCGCGATCGGCACGAGCGCGATCAGCCCAAGCGCAATGAAGCCCGCAATGAGCCCTGGAGTCAGCAGGGCTTGGGGCTCAAGCACGAACGGACATGAGTTTTGGGCATCTGATCCCATTTTGGCAAGGCAGGATTGGTGCGCGGCCTGTTGCGCTTCGATGACACTGTCGAGGCCGCTCCCGGCGATTGAAAAGGCAAAGGTTCCCGGAATGATGCCGATCGCGGTCGCCACGGCGTAGGTACCAAGGCTCACGCCGAGGAGCCCGGGGGCGAGATTGACGAGCCAGAAGGGGAAAATCGGCACGAGCCGCAGGAAGAGGAGATAGTTAAAGGCGTCCTCCTGGAAGCCCTGGCGCAGGCGGTTGAGCCAGGGGCCCGCGCGCGCGGCCAGCGGTTCGCCCAGCGCCGTCTTGGCGATGAGGAAGACGAGCACGGCGCCGATGGTGGCGGCAATCACGGCGGCAACGCCACCCCACAACCAGCCGAACAGGAACCCGCCGGCCAAAGTGAGCACGGCGCCGCCCGGGAGCGACAGGGCCACGGTGCCGGCATAGATCCCGACATAGGCCAAGAGGCTCAGCAGGGGATGGGCGGCGATGGCCGCGCGCAAGGCGTCGCGGCGGGCGGCCAGCTCGGCGAGGGTGAGATAGTGCTGCCAGCCCATGGCGAAGACGAGGCCGAAACCGGCCACGAGCAGCAGCACCGGCCACAGCCGCTTGAGCCAGACGGTGAAGCCATCGGCGCGCTCTTGGGTGGTGGCCATGGCTCCTGCTCCGCTGCCTCGATCAGAGATAGGCCAAGGGGCGCACCCCCCGAAATGGCCTCTCGCGCCTTCGTGATATTCGGTCACTAAAAGTGATGGGGCGCGACATCGTTGTCACAATGGGCGTGATCGGCGAATCCTGTATAATGCGTGCGGCGCTTGGGGGTTAAGCAAGAAGGCGCCAGGGGCGAACTGGGAGAAGAGCATCCACCTCACCAAGGGTGGGTTCGATTCGAAAGGCCGACGGGGTAGGCGGCGGTAGTCGCGGCATTACTTCGAGCCACCTTCAGCCAAACGAATAGATATAAGAACACGGGCGCAACGACGCGGGCCGCGCAGGCAAAGCGCGACTCGGTGACTTGCCTTGAATCTTTGCAGACAGCTCAACCAGCGTGGAGGATTCGCATGGCTAAACGACTTCTGTTCGCGATGATGGCACTCGCCTTGAGCGGTGCGGTTATGAGTTTGCCGAGCACGGCGAAGGCCGGCGATGACGACGCGGGCGGTTATGGTGGAGGCGCCGCGGCACCCGACCAGGCCTCGCCGGATGCGCAGAGCGACCAAGCGCCCGCCGACGATGCAGCGCCGGCCGAAGGGGACGACAGCGCCGACGCCCCGCCCGCCGACGATAGTGGCGACGCCCCGCCACCGGCCGAAGAGCAGCCGGAGTAGGTTTGAGGGTCGGTGGCCAGGTGCCGGAAGGGTCGCATGCGACCTTCTGGCCCCTGGCCCGCTTCGATTGACTCCGGGGGGTTTGTCCCCCTATAAGCCGCCAATCCTCAAGCCATGAGGGGCCGGCGGGCCTGACCTGCTAGGGCCAAGAGCTCAGCCAGGAGATTTCGGCGTGAAGCGCACCTATCAGCCATCGCGGCTCGTCCGCAAGCGGCGCCACGGTTTCCGGGCACGCATGGCGACCGCGGGCGGCCGCAAGGTGCTGGCGCGGCGCCGAGCCAAAGGGCGCAAGCGCCTGTCGGCGTAAGCGGCAGCGCCGATGCCTGCCGCTCGCCGCCGGTGACGATCATCGGACGCCTCAAAACCCGCCCCGAGTTCCTGTTCGTCAAGGGTGGCGCGGGCGTCACCGCGCCGTCGCTGATCCTGCAGGCGCGGGCCCGCGCCGATGCCGCGCGCGGGGCAAGCGCCCGCTTCGGCTTCACCGCGAGCAAGGCGATCGGCGGCGCCGTCCAACGCAACCGCGCGCGCCGGCGCTTGAAAGAAGCGGTCCGGCTCGCCGCGCCCAAGGTCGCAGCCCCCGGCTATGATTATGTCTTGATCGCCCGGTCCGGCACGCTACAACGACGCTTCACCGAGTTGATCAAGGACCTTGAAGGCGCACTCGCGAAGGTCCACCGCCCCCCCTCGGCAAGGTGATAAGAAGCGCTCGCGGACCTGATACATCTGGCCCTCAGGCCACGCGCATCCTCCTCAAACGCAGAAGCACATGGACGAGAACAACCGCAACTTCATCCTCGCCATCATCCTTTCCATCGGCGTGCTCTTCACCTGGCAAATGTTCTTTGCCCCGAAGCCGCACCCGCAAAATGGAGGGATGCCGACGGCCGAGCAGCAAACGGCTCCGCCCGGGCCGCCGCAAGCGCCGGCGCAAGGCGAAACGCCGGTCACGCCCGGTGCCGGTACCGTTCCCGCGACACCGGGAGGCGGTGTCGCGACCTTGACGCGGGAAGAGGCGCTGGCGCAAAGCCCGCGCGTCAAGATCGACACGCCGAGCCTCGAGGGCTCGATCGCGCTCAAAGGCGGCCGCATCGACGACCTCGTGTTAAAGAAATATCGGGAGACCGTGGAGCCCACGAGCCCCAACGTCGTGCTGCTCTCACCGTCCGGCAGCCCGCATCCCTATTACGCCGAGCATGGCTTTGTCGGCAGCGGCAATGAGGAGGGCCTGCCCAATGGCGACACGCTGTGGACCGCCACGGGTCAGGGCGCGCTCACCCCGCAGGCGCCGGTCACGCTCACCTATGACAACGGCAAGGGCCTCGTCTTCACCCGCATCATCAGCGTCGACGATAATTACATGTTCACGATCGACGACAAGGTGGCCAATAGCGGGGGAGCGGCGGTCGGACTCTACCCTTACGGCCTCGTGTCGCGCCACGAACGGCCCCTGACCAAAGGCTATTACATCCTGCATGAGGGCCTGATCGGCGTCGTCGACCCGGGGGGGCTCGAGGAGATCACCTACAAGAAGGCGATCGCCAACCCGCCGCAGACTTTCGAAAGCAAATCGGGCTGGCTCGGCATCACCGATAAATATTGGGCGGCGGTGGTCGTGCCCGAGCAGGGTAAGGAGTTCGAGGCCAAATTCTCGGGTACCGAGAACGGCACCCGCGAGCTGTTCCAGACCTCGTACCGGGAAGGGCTCCTGCAAGTGGGTCCCGGGGCCAGTGCCGAGACCAAGGGCTATCTGTTCGCCGGCGCCAAGGAAGTTCATTTGGTGGACAGCTACGGCGCCCAATACGGCATCCCCAAATTCGACCTCCTGATCGACTGGGGTTGGTTCTATTTCCTGACCAAGCCGATGTTCTTCGCCCTCGACTATTTTTACAAGCTGGTCGGCAATTTCGGCATCGCCATCCTCATCGTCACCTTCCTCATCAAGCTCGTGCTGTTTCCGCTCGCCAACAAATCCTACGTGTCGATGAGCAAGATGAAGAAGCTGCAGCCGCAGCTTGCCCGCATCAAGGAGCGCTACGGCGACGACCGCATGCGCCAGCAGCAGGCGATGATGGAGCTGTACAAGACGGAGAAGGTGAACCCGGCCTCGGGCTGCCTGCCCATCCTCGTGCAGATCCCGGTGTTCTTCGCGCTGTACAAAGTGCTGTTCGTCACCATCGAGATGCGGCACGCGCCGTTCTTCGGCTGGATCAAGGATCTATCCGCGCCCGACCCCACGACGATCTTCAATCTGTTCGGGCTGATCCCGTGGCAGCCGCCGGAGATGCTGATGATCGGCGTGTGGCCGATCATCATGGGCATCTCCATGTGGGTGCAGATGCGGCTCAACCCGGCGCCGCCCGATCCCGTGCAGCAAAAAGTGTTCGCCTGGATGCCGGTGTTCTTCACCTTCCTGCTGGCGCGCTTCCCCGCCGGACTCGTGATCTATTGGGCGTGGAACAACTCGCTGTCGGTGATCCAGCAATCGGTGATCATGAGGCGGCAGGGGGTGAATATCGCGCTGTTCGATAATATGGGGCTGGGCAAGCTCAAAAGGAGCCGCAACACGGGCGACACGGAAGCCGAGGCGGACCCGCCCACGAACCCCCGGAAAGCGAAGAAGGGCGCCCGGCGTGAGGCCGAGAGCGAGACGGAGAGCTGATGGTTGGCGCTCTTCAACCAGAGGTTCGTCATCGCCGGGCTTGCCGGCGATCCAATAGGGACTCTCCCTAAGCACCGAAGCTGCCGAGCGGCTCGATCGGATGCCCGGGACGAGCCCGGGCATGACGCGGAGTGCGGGGCGCATATGACAGCCACAAAAGAACCTGATGTCTCAGGAGACGACATCGCGCGCGGGGCGGCGCTATGCAAAGGGCCCTGCACCTTCGTCAAGGGCGTGGTCAAGATCGACGATTTGCCGACGGGCCTGCGGCCGGAGGTTGCCTTTGCCGGGCGGTCCAATGTCGGCAAGTCGAGCCTGATCAACGCGCTCGTGGGCCGCACCAGCCTCGCCCGCGTCTCGGTGACGCCGGGGCGGACGCGCGAGCTCAATTTCTTCACCCTCGGCCACGACGCCCCGCTCTTTCTCGTGGACATGCCGGGCTATGGCTATGCCCGTGCGCCCAAGGGGCAGGTGAAGGGCTGGACGCGGCTGATCGGAGACTATCTCAAGGGCCGCCGCGCGCTGAAGCGCGTGTTCCTGCTCATCGACGCGCGCCACGGGATCAAAGCTAACGACCGCGAAACCATGAAATTGATGGACGAGGCGGCGGTGTCCTATCAGGTGGTGCTGACCAAGGCCGACAAGCCGAAGGCCACGGAGCTCGCCGAGATCGTGGCCAAGGTGGCGGCCGAGCTGGCCAAGCACCCGGCGGCTTATCCACAGGTTCTCACCAGTTCCGCCCGCACCGGTTTAGGCATCCCCGAGCTGCGCGCCGCCGTCGCAGCGCTCGTCGCAAACGACATTGTACGGGGCGCTTAAGCGCCGCTATAAGCGGGCGTGGCCAAGACCAAAGCATCCCCGGCGAAACGCAACGAGCCCCCTGCCCCGGCCGAGGCTGAGGCGTTGGCTGCCATCTATGCCAACGCCAAGGTGCTGTCCGAGGCGCTGCCCTTCATGCAGCGTTACGACCGGCAGACGGTGGTGGTGAAATATGGCGGCCATGCCATGGGCGAGCCTGCGCTCGCCGAGAGCTTCGCCCGCGATATCGTGCTGCTCAAGCAGGCCGGCGTGAACCCAGTGGTGGTGCATGGCGGCGGCCCGCAGATCGGCTCGCTGCTCGAGCGCCTCAACATCCGCTCCGAATTCAAAGGCGGCTTGCGCGTCACCGACCAGGCGACCGTCGAGGTGGTCGAGATGGTGCTGGCGGGGTCGGTCAACAAGGAGATCGTGGCGGCCATCAACGCCCAAGGCGGCAAGGCGGTGGGCATCTCCGGCAAGGACGCTAATCTGATGCGGGCCAAGCGGCTCGAGCGGTTGTGGCGCGACCCCGATTCCAACATCGAGAAGGTGTTGGATCTCGGCTTCGTCGGCGAGCCGGTCAAGGTCGACGCCCATATCATCGACGTCGTCATCCAGTCGGATCTGATCCCGGTGGTGGCGCCGATCGGCGTCGGGCCGGATGGCGAGACGCTCAACATCAATGCCGACACTTTCGCCGCGGCACTGGCCACGGCGATGAAGGCAAAGCGCCTATTGCTGCTGACCGATGTCGAAGGCGTGCTCGACAAAGACGGGCAGCTGATCAAAGCGCTGACCACGGCGGAGGCGCAGGCGCTGATCGAGGACGGTACGATCTCCGGCGGCATGATCCCCAAGATCGAGGGCTGCCTGGACGTGATTGCCGAAGGCGTCGAGGCCGTGGTCATCCTCAACGGCCGGGTACCGCATGCGGTCCTGCTCGAGCTGTTCACCGAGCATGGCGCCGGGACCTTGATCGAACGGCGCCGGCGCAAGAGCAGCGCGAGGAGCGCGCCATGAGCACAAGACCCGATGTCCGCGAAGGCTTCGGCCATGTCGAGAGCTGGGTGTTTGACCTCGACAACACGCTCTATCCCGCCGATTGCAATCTATTCGCCGAGATCGACCGCCGCATGAGCGCGTTCATTGCCGCTGAGCTCGGCGTGCCGTTGGCGGAGGCCCAGCGCCTGCGCCAGACCTATTATTATCGCTACGGCACGACGCTCGCCGGGCTGATGCGGCTGCATGATGTGAGCCCGCAAGCCTTCCTCGATTATGTGCATGACATCGATTTGAGCCTCATCGCGCCGACGCCCGAGCTCGACCGGGCGCTGGCGGCGCTGCCGGGGCGCAAATTCATCTTCACCAATGGCTCGCGCCGGCATGCCGAGGCGGTGGCGGATCGTCTCGGCCTCAAGGGTCATTTCGAGGATGTGTTCGACATCCGCTCGGCCGACTTCGTCCCCAAGCCGGACCCCGCCGTTTATCAACGCTTTCTCGGCGCGAATGGCTTGGCCGCGCGGACCTCAGCCATGTTCGACGATCTGCCGCAGAATCTGGCGCCGGCGCACGCGCTCGGCATGACCACGGTGCTCGTCGCCTCCGGCCTCACCGACCATCCCGAGCACCGGGCCATGGCCGGATGGTCCGGGCTGCCCGCCCACATCCATCACCGCACAGAGGCGCTGGCGCCGTTCCTGGCGGAGATCGGGACCTTGCTGGCCAAGGCGTGCGAGCGCATCGAGGCGTTGCCCGGCGCGCGCCTGTTCTGCCTCACCTGACCTGAAGCGAAGCGCCATGCAGCCCGAACAGCTGAAAGCCATCATCGATGCCGCCTATGAGCACGCGGCGGCCGTCACGCCGAAGACCAAGGGCGAGATCCGCGACGCGGTCGAGGCCGCGCTCGAGGGTCTCGACAAAGGCGAATTGCGCGTGGCCGAAAAAAAGGGCGGCGCGTGGGAAGTGCAGCAATGGCTGAAGAAAGCGATCCTGCTCTCGTTCCGCCTCGAGGACCCGGAGAAGATCGAAGGTGGGCCTGCCGGCGGCGCCTGGTGGGACAAGGTTCCCACCAAATTCGCCCATTGGAAGGCCAAGGACTTCAAGGATGCGGGTTTCCGCGCCGTGCCGGGCGCGATCGTGCGCCGCTCGGCCTATATCGCCCCGGGCGTCGTGCTGATGCCAAGCTTCGTCAATCTCGGCGCGCGCGTCGATGCCGGCACCATGGTGGACACGTGGGCGACCGTCGGCTCCTGCGCGCAGATCGGCAAGAACGTGCATCTGTCGGGCGGCGCCGGCATCGGCGGCGTGCTCGAGCCGCTGCAAGCCAGTCCCGTGATCATCGAGGATAATTGCTTCATCGGCGCCCGCGCCGAGGTGGCCGAAGGCGTGATCGTGGGCGAAGGCTCGGTGCTGTCCATGGGCGTCTATCTCGGCCAGTCGACCAAGATCGTCAACCGCATGAGTGGCGAGGTGCTGTATGGCTGCGTGCCGCCATTCTCGGTGGTGGTATCGGGCACCATGCCGGGCAAGGCGCTGCCCAATGGCGCGTCCGGGCCGTCGCTCTATTGCGCGGTGATCGTCAAGACCGTGGATGAGCGCACCCGGGCCAAGACCTCCATCAACGAGCTCCTGCGCGACTGACCCCATGATCTTCGTCCCGCCCCCTGCCTCGCGCGCACTCTTGCGCGGGGTGGATTTTGCACGCGCGGTGGCCTGCGCTCCGGACGCCAAGGCGATCTATGACGGTTTCGATGCCTCGCCCGCCGGCGAGGACGATCCCAATCGCTGCAAGGCGCTGCTCGAATTCCCCGACGGCACGGTGTTCTGGAGCGCCAAGATGGCGGTCGATGCCGATGGGCCGCCGGCGGGTCCGGGGCTGCCCGACGGCAAGGGGCTCGATCCCGCGAGCGGGCGTCCCGATACAAGTTTCACCTTTGCCGATGGCGGCTGGCTGCCGAGCGCCATCGTCCCTTACATCGTGCTGCCGCAGAGCGGGCCGCGCAGCAACCGGCCCTTCCATCCCGCGCTTGCCGTCGGCGACCTCGCCATCGTGATCTATGGCAAGAAACTCTCGCCGGCCATTTGCGGCGATCTCGGCCCCTATCGCCTGATCGGCGAGGCCTCCATCCGCGTGCACGAAAATCTCAAACAGCGCGGGGTGCCCGACCCCTGCAAGACGCGCGACGCCAACGGCAACTGCCTGAAAATCCTGAATGAGAGCGTGGCCGGGGACGTGCTCTATTTCGTGTTCCCCAACACCGCGCCGGGGCAGTCCTTCACCTTGCGCAATGCCGAGACGCGCATCGGGGAGGCGGCGCTCGCCCGCTTTGAGGAGTTTCGCGGCCGCCAAGCATAACAGCGCGCAATTTCCCTTGGCCGCGGCGCCATGATATCTGGCGTCAGCCGGCGAAGGGCGCCCAGGGAGAGATCGATGCCGCTGTCTCAGCTTCTGTTCAGCTTCACGGGCAGGATCCAACGGCTCTATTGGTGGGTCACGACCATCGCCGTGGGCGCCGCGGCCGGCGCGGCCAGCACCATCCTCAACGTCGCGGCGAAGTCCGCCGGCCAATTCGAGATCAATCCCGAAACGCAAATCGTCGAGCCGACCGGGATATTCGGGGCCGCGCTGGCGGCGATCGGGCTTGCCAATCTGTGGATCAATTACGCGCTCAGCGCCAAACGGCTGCACGACCGGGACCGCACCGGCTGGTGGCTCCTGGTGCAGGTCTTGCTCTTGGTCGTGGCGGTGTTCCTCGTGGTCTTGGCAATCGCCATGCCGGAAGAGCAGAAGACCGTTTGGTGGGCGATCGCGGCCCCGGTCGGCATCGCCGCCTTCGTCATCAGCATTTGGCTGTTCGTCGAGATCGGCTTCCTCAAGGGCACGCAAGGGCCGAACCGCTACGGTCCCGACCCGCTCGGTGCCACCCAAGCCGACGCCAAGCTCCGATGACAGCCGCTCCAGACAAGAGCATCGCCCTTGCCCAAGCGCTGATCCGCTGCAAGAGCGTCACGCCGCGCGAAGGCGGCGCGCTCGATCTGCTCGCCCGCACGCTTGCGCCCGCCGGCTTTGCCTGCGAGCGGCTCGTCTTCGCCGAGGAGGGCACCGACGCGGTGGACAATCTCTACGCGCGCCTCGGCGACGGCGCCCCGTATCTCTGCTTCGCGGGTCACACCGACGTGGTGCCCGCGGGCGAAGAGGGATCGTGGTCGCATCCCCCCTTCGGCGGCGAGATCGCCGACGGCGTCCTCTACGGGCGAGGCGCCGCCGACATGAAGGGGGCGATCGCCTGCTTCGCCGCCGCCGCGCTCGATTACGTCGCGGCGAAGGGCGACGATTTCGAGGGCTCGATCAGCCTGCTCATCACCGGCGACGAGGAAGGCATCGCCGTCAACGGCACGCGCAAGGTGCTCGACTGGATGGCGGCGCGCGGCGACCGGCCGGATCATGCGCTGGTCGGCGAGCCCACCAATGCCACGCGGCTCGGCGAGGCGATCAAAATCGGGCGGCGCGGCAGTCTGAACGGCACGCTCAAAGTCATCGGCATCCAGGGCCATGTCGCCTATCCGCATCTTGCCCTCAACCCGGTCAAAGGGCTCATCGCCGCGCTCGGCCGCTTCTACGACGCGCCGCTCGATTTCGGCAGCGCGCATTTCTCCGCCTCCAATTTCGAGGTGACGAGCATCGACGTCGGCAATCAAGCGACCAATGTGATCCCGGCGCAGGCCTCGGCCCGCTTCAATATCCGCTTCAACGACCGCCATAGTGCAGAAGCGCTCGAGGCGCGCTTGCGCGGGCAGGTGGCGGACGCGCTGGCCAAGACCGGGCTCGGCTTCGAGCTCATTTTCGAGCCGGCCAACCATGCGTTCATCACCGAGCCCGGTCCGCTCGACGCGCTCTTAAGCGAGGCGGTGCGCGACGTGACGGGGCTGACGCCGGCGCTCGCCACCGAGGGCGGCACGTCGGATGCGCGCTTCATCAAGGATTTTTGTCCGGTCGTGGAGTTCGGCCTCCTGACCGCCACCATCCACAAGGTGGACGAGCAGGTGGCGCTCAGCGATCTCGCTTTGCTCACCGCCATCTATCGCCGCTTCCTCGAGCTCTATTTCGCGGCATTCGAGACGCGCGATGCCGGGTGATCCACGCCCCATCGGGGTGTTCGATTCGGGCATGGGCGGCCTCACCGTGCTTCGCGCCATGGAAGCGCGTCTGCCGGCGGAGACGTTTTTCTATCTCGGCGATACCGCGCGGCTGCCTTACGGCACCAAGAGCGCGCAAACGGTTGCGGCCTACGCGCTGCAAGCGACCCGGCTCCTGATCGAGGAAGGGGTGAAGATGGTCGTGGTCGCGTGCAACACGGCGTCGGCAGTGGCGCTCGGGACGCTGGCGCGCGAGTTGGACCCGGTGCCGGTGATCGGTGTGATCGAGCCCGGCGCGCGCGCGGGCGTGGCAGCGACCCGCAACGGGCGCATCGCCGTCATCGCCACCGAAGGCACGGTGAAGGGCGGCGCCTATGCCCGCGCCATCGCCGCGCTCGACGCCGCGATCTTCGTGGTGCAGGAGCCCTGCCAGGTGTTCGTGGCGCTGGCCGAGGAAGGCTGGACGGAGTCCGAGGTCACGCTCGCCACGGCGCGGCGCTATCTCGGTCCGCTGTTCGCGGGGCCGCAGGCGCCCGACACGCTCGTGCTCGGCTGCACCCACTTTCCCGTGCTGGCGGGGGCCATCCGGCAAATCATCGGCGGCGAAGTCGCGCTTGTCAATTCCGCCGCCACCACCGCGGGGGTGGTGGCCGAGGCACTTGCCGCAACGGGCCTGGCGGCGCCCGCCCGCTCGCGGGCGCGGTTCTTCGCCACGGATTCGCCCGAGCGCTTCGCCCGGGTGGGGGAGATTTTCCTGGGCCGGCCGATCGCGGTCGGCGAGGTCGAGTTGGTCGACCTCATGGTCCATTCGACCTAGAGGGTCGGGGGCGGCTCGGAATCCGGCAGCGCCGCCGAATCCACGGTGGCAATCGGCTGCTCGGCGAAGGGCGCAGGACTGTCCGCCGCGGCGCTCACATCCTTGCCGAGATGGACGAGCCAGCGCCGCCCGAGCAGAACCAGCACCAACAGCGCATAGACCAGCGCGCCGGCAAGGAGCAGCAGCGCGAGCACTGCCTCCTCACGGAAGCGGGGGAGTGCCGCGAGCGCTTCTTGCGCCACAGTGTCGCCGAAGAAGAGCATGGCGGTGAGAACGGCACCGGCGAGAAGCAATTTCGCCACCGGACCGCCGATGGCCGCGCCCGATACGGCAAAGCCTTGACGCCGGGCGAAAAAGGCGAGCAGGCCGAGATTGATCCAGGCGCCGACGCTGGTGGCGAACGCCAAACCCACTTGGGCGAAGGAACCCATGAGCGCAAGGGCGATCTTGAGCGCGACATTCACGCCCATCGCCAGCAGCGCCGCCTTCACCGGCGTCGCCGTGTCGCCGCGGGCATAGAATGGCGCGGTGAAGCTCCTCAGCAGCACGAAGGGCAGGAGCCCGATGGCATAGGCCGCAAGCGTGAGGCCGGCGGCATGGGCGTCGGCCAAAGTGAAGGCGCCGCGGGCGAACAGCGCGCGCATGATGAGTTCGGGGATGGCGATCGCCCCGGCGGCGCAAGGAATGGTGAGCAGCAGCGCGAGCTGAATGCCGCGCGCCTGGGCCGAGGCCGCGCCCCGCTCGTCGCCCGCCGCCAGCCGCCGCGACATCTCAGGCAGCAGCACGGTGCCGACAGCGATGCCGACCACGCCGATGGGGAGCTGGTTGATGCGGTCGGCGTAATAGAGCGCCGACAGCGCGCCGGTGGGCAGGTAGGAGGCGATCAGCGTATCGGCGAACAGCGCGAGCTGCACGCCGCCGGCGCCGATGATGGCGGGACCGAGCGCGGCCAGGAACCGCCGCGTCGGCTGGTCGAGGCGCGGCAGACGGAATCTCAGGCCGAAGCCATGCGCCTCGGCGTCGAGGCCGACCATGACCACCTGCGCCACGCCGGCGATGAGCACGCCCCAGGCGGCGGCATTGCCCGCAGTCGGGAACCAATGCGCCAACAGCAAGGTCGCGATCATGCAGACATTGAGCAGGATCGGCGCGCCGGCGGCGGCGGCGAAGCGGCCATTGGCGTTGAGCTCGCCCGAGATCATGGTCTGCATCGACACCAACAGCAGGGACGGAAAGGTGATGCGGGTCAGCGTCACGGCGAGGTCGTAGCGGGCGGGATCGTCGGCGATGCCCGGCGCCAGCAGACCCACCACGTAAGGCGTGTAGATGAGGGCAGCTGCGAGCAGCACGATATTGATGGCAAGCAGCGCCGCGGCGATGCGGTCGCTGAACAGCCGCGCCGCCGGCAGGCCCTTTTGCTCGAGCGTGCGCGCGTAAGCCGGCACGAAAGCGGCGTTGAACGCCCCCTCGGCGAGGATGGCGCGGAAATGGTTGGGCAGGCGGAAGGCGACAAAAAAGGCGTCGGCCACCGGCCCGGCGCCGAGCACCGCGGCCATGACCACGTCGCGCAGGAAGCCGGTGAGGCGGGAGACGAGCGTGAGCCCGCCAACGGTGGCGATGCGCCGGATCATGGATGTTTTTGGACCCTCATGCCCCCCCTCCCTGGCGCCTGGCGGGCAGAGAGGTAAAGGAATTTCAGCCCCTTGGCCAACCCTTCGGCTAGCCTAGGGGCTCTATTCGTCATGCCCGGACCCTCGGGTCGTTGCCCGAGGGCAGGCATTGATCCGGGCATCCATGCCGTTACGGCTCAGTCTGTTGGATCGCAAATGGAATGGATTGCCGGGTCAAGCCCGGCAATGACGAGCCTAAGGTCACTTTCCCGGCGCCTTGAAGAACATGGCCTCGGCCGGGAGCGAGCCATAGGTGAAGGGCTCCTGCTCGCCATTCGTCTCGCTCTTCACGTCGTCGCGCACGCGGCGGAACAGCATGTTGATCTCGAGCCCCGGCTCGTCGAGATGGGCGAGCAGCGCCTGGGCGAAGGGGCTGTTCGAGCCGTCGCCGTCCTGGGCCACCTGGCCGTCGCGCGCGGAATAGGCGACGAGCACGCCGCCGGTGGGCTCGATGCGCGCGAGCCCGCGCCCCACCGAGCGCGTGCCGCCGGCAGCCGCCATCTTGGCGAGGAACGGATTCTCGCGGCAGGCGTCGAGGATGACGAGGCGGAGCTTATGCGCGCCTTCGACCTTGGCGAGCACGCGGTCGAGGGGGAAGGCCTCGTCGTCCACATGAGCGGCCGTGGCGAGCTCGGCGTCGACGGGAATGATATAGTTGATGCCGCCGATCTCGATGCCATGGCCGGCGTAATAGACGACGGCCCAATCATAGGCGGAGACCTTGTCGCCGAAGTCCTTGAACTCGGCGGTGAGGTCGGCGAGCTTCAAATCGTGTTTCTCGATCACATCGAAGCCGAGCCGGCGCAAGGAAGCGGCGACGGCGCGGGCGTCGCTGTCGGAATTCTTGAGCCCGCGCACATTGGTGTAGGCGGCGTTGCCGATGACGAGCGCGATGCGCTTCTCGGACGGCGACGGCGACGCCGCCGGTGCGGCCGCCGGCACCGGAGCCGCCGCGGACGCGCCGGCCGTGGCGAGAGCCGTCAGGCGCTGCAGCGCCTCGTCCTGGGCGCGGTGCTCCATCACCCATCTCGGCTTCAGCGTCAGGGCCTGGCGGTATTCCTCGAGCGCCTTGGCCTTGTCGCCCTTCTGCTCGAAGAGCAGGCCGCGGTCGCGATAAACCTCAACCAGCGTCGCGTCGAGGCTCGTCGCCTTGTCGAAATCGGCGAGGGCGAGATCCAACGACCCTTCGCGCAGATAGACTTCGCCGCGCGTGTCGAGCGTGCCCCCATCCTCGGGGTTGAGGGCTACGGCGCGCTCGGCTTCCGCCAGGGCCTGGTCGACCTCCCCCTTCTGCAATAGACACCACGCCTTCGCGTTCGAGACGGTTTTAGCGTCATCGGGGTTGAGCTGGAGCGCCTGGTCGAGATCGGCGAGACCCTGATCGTAGTCACCCTTGTTGCAGCGGGTCAGTCCTCGATTGCGAAACGATTCCTCGTCCTTAGAATCGAGAGCGAGCGCCTTATCGTATCCGGCGATGGACTGGTCGAAATCGCCCTTGTTGGACAAGGCGTCGGCGCGGGCGCGATAGAGCGCCCCCCAGGCGTCGGCGCCGGCGATCTCGATCGCTTTGCTGTAGCTCGCGACGGCCCCCTCATAATCATCCTTGCCCCATAGGGCATCGGCGCGACAGGCATGGGCAACGTCCAGATCCGGTTTGAGGCCGATGGCGCGATCGCAATCGGCCAGCGCGCTGTCATAGTCACGGCGCAGGAAATGGGCCGTTCCGCGATTCGTGTAGGCTTTGACGAGGTTCGGATCGAGCTTGATGGCCTGGTCGAGATCGGCGATGGCGCGGTCATAGTCGCCTTTGTTGCTGTAGGCGCTGCCGCGGCCGTTGAAGGCGTCGGGGTAATCCGGTTTGAGCTTGATGGCGCGATCGTAATCGGCAATGGCGCGATCGTTGTCGCCCTTGCTGGCAAGAGCGTTGCCGCGATTATTGAAGGCGGCGGCAAAATCGGGCTTGAGCTTGATCGCCTGGCCATAGTCGGCGATGGCGAGGTCGAATTCCCCGGTATCGTCGTAGGCTGCGCCGCGATTGTTGTAGACGTCGGCGTCGGGCCTGAGTTTCAGCGACTGGGTATAGTCGGCGATGGCGCGGGCATAGTCGTCGGTGTTGAGGTAATCGTTGCCGCGATTGGCATAGGCGATGGCGAGATTGGATTTGGTGTCCTTGCCGAGCTTGATGATGTTGGTGCAGCCGGCGGCGCTGCGGTCGGCGTCGTTCGAGGCGCAATCGTCCCAATCCTTCTTGGAATCGGCACGCGCGGCCGAAGCGGCCAGGAGCACGCCCGCGACAAGCACGGCAATGGCCCTCATCCTCGCCTCCCTGACGAAATCATGCCGATCTTAGCGCGCCGCGCGCTCGGGGCGAAGCCTCAGTAGTCGACCCGCACAAGATAAAGCCCTTGCGGCGGCGCCACGGGCCCGCAGGCGCCGCGGTCCTTGGCGGCGAGGGCGGCCGCCAGCTCGGCCGCGTCCCACTTCCCCTCGCCCACGAGCTTGAGCGAGCCCACCATGGAGCGCACCTGGTTATGCAGGAAAGAGCGCGCGGAGGCCTCGACGCGGATGATCTCGCCGTGGCGCGACACGGCCAGGCGATCCAGCGTCTTCACCGGCGATTTCGCCTGGCATTCGGTGGAGCGGAAGGTGGTGAAGTCGTGGCGGCCGATGAGGGCTTGCGCCGCCTCGTCCATGGCTTGCGCATCGAGCGGTCGAAACACGCCCCAGGCGCGATCGCGCTCGAGCGCCAGCGGCGCCCGGCGGTCGACGATGCGATAGAGATAATGGCGGGCGGTGGCGGAGAAGCGCGCGTCGAAATCCTCGCGCACGCGCTCGCAGAACAGCACACTGACGGGATCGGGCCTGAGCTGGGCGTTCAGCGCGTCGCGCACGGTGTCGGCGTCCCAATCCTTGGCGAGATCGAGATGGGCCACCTGGGCCAGCGCATGCACGCCCGCATCGGTGCGCCCTGCCCCGCGCGGAACCGTGTCCTCGCCAGCGAAATCCTTGACCGCTTGCGCGAGACGCCCCTGCACCGAAGGGCCGTTCTCCTGCAGCTGCCAGCCGACGAAGGGCGTGCCGTCATATTCGAGGATGAGCTTGTAGCGGGGCATGGCCGGCTCAGAAGACGGCGGCGCCGGGCCGAAGCTTGATCCCGCGCAGGAAGTCGTCTGCCGACATCGGCTTTTTGCCGGCGCGCTGGAGCTTAATCAGGCGCACCGCCCCCTCCCCGCAGGCGACGGCGAGGCGAGCGTCGATGAGCGTGCCCGGCGCTCCGTTCCCCTCAGCGAGGGTCGAGCGCAGCGCCTTCACCCGTTCGGTGTGTCCGTTCAGCTCCAGCTCGAACCAGGCGCCGGGCTGGGGCGAGAGGCCGCGGATGTGGTTGTGCAATTCGCGCGCCGGGCGCGTCCAGTCGATGCGCGTCTCGCCAGGCGCGATCTTCTCGGCATAGATGACCCCCGCCTCGCTTTGCGGCCGGCATTCGAGCCGGCCTTGCTCAAATGCGGCGAGCGCCTTGACCATCAGCGCGGCGCCCGTCCCGGCGAAGCGGTCATGCAACTCTCCCGCGGTCTCGTCGGCGCCGATCGGCACGCGCTCCATCAGGCAGACGGGGCCGGTGTCGAGCCCCTCCTCCAGGCGCATCACCGCGACGCCCGTCTCTCGATCGCCCGCCATGATGGCGCGGTTGATGGGCGCCGCCCCGCGCCAGCGCGGCAGCAGCGAGGCATGGATATTGAAGGCGCCATGGCGCGTGGCCGCCAAGATCGGCGCGGGGAGGATCAGCCCGTAGGCCACCACGATGGTGGCGTCGGCGCGAAGCGCGCGAAACCGCTCCTGCTCCTCGGCGCCCTTGAGGCGCGCCGGGGTGAGCACGGTGAGCCCCGCGCCTTCGGCAAAGAGCTGCACCGGCGATTTCTTCTCGTTGAGCCCGCGTCCGGCCGCCCGCGGCGGCTGGGTATAGACGGCCGCCACCTCGTGCCCTGCGTCGAGCAGGGCGCCGAGGGTCGGCACGGCGAAATCGGGCGTGCCCATGAAGACGAGGCGCAGCAGCATCATGGGCCCCTTATGTCACCCCATGCGCCCGGGCGGCAATTACGCCCTTTCCCGATAGAGGCCCCAAACCGCGATCAGCGCAGCCACGATCGCCAGCAGGAAAAGTACGGGAAAGACGCCTTGCTCGACATTCCAGCCGAACTCGCGGCCGAGATCGTAAAGCGCGAAGACGCCGAAGGTGAAGGCAAGGCCATAAAGATGCGGCCTCCCCTTGCGGGCGGCGAGGATGGCGACAATGGCGACGGCGAGTTCGAGAATGATGGCGGCAATGAGCATGGGTTTCGCCTGCTAGAGCGCGTCGGCGCGCTTCGTCTTGGTGAGCTTCTTGACGATCATCTCGCGCTTCAGCCGCGACAGATGGTCGATGAACAGAACTCCGTTGAGATGGTCGATCTCATGTTGCACGAGCGTAGACCAGATGCCTTCGAGCTCGATCTCGGTGGGCTTGCCCGCCCGGTCGATGAAGCGCACGCGGGCGCGGGCCGGGCGCTCGATCTCGGCGGTGACATCGGGGATGGAGAGGCATCCCTCCTCGTGCAGGCGCATCTCCTCGCTGCGCAGCACGATCTCCGGATTGACCATCACCAGGGGCTCTTTCGGCTCTTCGTCGCGGGCCGGGTCCATGACGATGAGGCGGCGCAGGATGCCCACTTGCGGCGCGGCGAGCCCGATGCCCGGCGCGTCGTACATGGTCAGGAGCAGATCATCCATGAGCCGTTTGAGCTCCGCGTCCACGCGCTCGATCGGCGCGGCGCGCTTGCGCAGAACGGGGTCAGGCAGAGTGATGATGGGAAGAATGGCCATTTGAGCGCTTGAGATAGGGAAAGGCCGGGGGCGGGTCAATATGTTCCCGTTTTGATCTTGCGCAGCCGCGAATCGGGGTATTCTGGCGCGATGGCTCTGGACCCGATCCGCATCGGCAGCGTCACCATGGACCCTGCGCTCGCGCTCATCGCGCTGGCCGGCTTTGCCGTGCTGGCGCTGGTGGCGCTGGTGATCGTCGCGACCCTCAATATGCGCCGCCGGCAGCGCGAGGC
This sequence comes from uncultured Alphaproteobacteria bacterium, assembly GCA_963820115.1. Classification (GTDB taxonomy): domain Bacteria; phylum Pseudomonadota; class Alphaproteobacteria; order Rhizobiales; family Methyloligellaceae; genus Methyloceanibacter. The sequence goes on along the minus strand of CAWFYP010000002.1, from coordinate 539,753 downwards.
CCTGTCCCAGGATTCCCAGCTTACCGAGCTGAAGGTGCGGCTGCAGACTTTCGCCGAGCTGAGCGTCACCCGCCATGGCGAGCTGGCCCGCGCCGTCAATGAGCGGCTCGACCGGGTGAGCCAGCGCGTCGGCACCGACTTGACCGAGACCACGCGCAAGACGACCGAGAGCCTGTCCAAGCTGCATGAGCGGCTCGCCGTCATCGACAGCGCGCAGAAGAACCTGACCGAGCTTTCCACCAACATGGTCAGTCTGCAGGAAATCCTCGCCAACAAGCAGGCGCGTGGCGCCTTCGGCCAGATGCGCATGGAGGCCATCGTCCAGGACGGGCTGCCCAAGGGCGCCTATAGCTTCCAGCCGACGCTGTCCAACGGCAAGCGCCCCGATTGCGTGCTGCATATGCCGAACTCGGGTGCGGGCGTCGTCATCGACGCCAAATTCCCGCTCGAGGGCTTCGAGGCCTTCCGCGTCGCGCGGTCGCCGGAGGAGAAGAAGGACGCGGCGCGCCGCGTTCGCATCGACGTGACGCGGCATGTCGACGCCATGGCCGAGCGCTATTTCATCGCCGGCGAGACCCAGGACACCGCCATCCTGTTCGTGCCGTCGGAGGCGATCTATGCCGAGCTCGCCGAGCATTTCACAGATCTCGTGCAGAAGGCGCATCGCGCCCGCATCGTGATCTGCGCGCCCAACATGCTGATGCTGGCGGTGCAGACCATGCAGGCGATCCTGAAAGACGTGAAGATGCGCGAGCAGGCCCATCTCATCCAGCGCGAGGTGGCGCAACTCATGGACGACATGGGGCGCTTGCGCGAGCGCGTGCTCGATTTGCAGCGCCATTTCGGCCAGGCCAATGGCGACATCGAGAAGATTCTGACCTCGTCGGAGCGCATCGCCAATCGCGGGCGCCGGATCGAGGGCTTGGAGTTCGAGGGAGAGGCACAGGCGGCGATCGGGGGAAGTCGAGTTGCGCCGCCTGATGCCGTTCAACCGCGGCGCGTGGAGGCGGAACGCCGCCCGGCCACGATCATCCGCCAGCCCGATTTGCTCGCGGGGGAATAGCCGCCAATGCTATCGACGCAGATTTTGGTCGGCAGCGCCACCAGTATCGTCAATCTGTTCATTCATGCGCTCATCATCGCCACCTGCGCGCATGCCGTGGTGCGCTTGACGGTCAGCGGCTCGCGCATCCCGCATATTCTGCAACGCTCCATCGTCATCGTCGCGACCGGAACGCTGCTCGTCGCCGGGCATCTGGTGGAAGTGATGATGTGGGCCTTCACCTACGATCTGGTCGGAGCGGCGCCGCTCGGCACCGATTTGCTCTATTTCGCCTTCGGCAATTACACGACGCTCGGCTACGGCGACATTCTTCCCATCGAGCGTTGGCGCGTGCTCGCGCCCATGACGGCGCTGAACGGCATCATGCTGATCGGCTGGTCGACGGCGTTGATGTATCAGGTGCTGCGCCACATCAACCCGGACCGCGCCCTGCGCGGACGCCCCTAGCTAGCTAGCCGGCCTTCTTGCGCGCGGTCTTGCGCGCGGACGTTTTCTTACGCGCCGCGCGTTTCTTCGCCGCCTGCTCGTGGCGCTCGCCATATTTCATGCCTTCGAGCTTCATGCCGTCGGGGTCGAGGAAGAACACGGCGTAATAGTCGTCGTAATATTCGGCGGCCGGATCGACGATCTTGGCGCCCTGCTTCTCGAGGAACGCCTGCAACGCATCGACGTCCTTGCGGCTGCGCAAGCGGAAGGCATAGTGGTGGAAGCCGATATCGCCCTTGCGATATTTGTGCGTCTTGCCTTCGGCGTCGGCGGCGGCGATCCAGAACAGGGTCTTGCCGTTGGCCCAGCCCATCATGCCTTCATATTCGGCCTCCACGCCAAGCTCCAAAAACGCCATCAGCGGGGCGTAGAAGGCCTTCGATGTGGCGAAGTCGCCGACGCTGAGGGTGAGATGGTCGATGCCCGTGACCTGCACCATGTTTGCCTCCTTGAACTGTTGTCATTCCCGCGCAGGCGGGAATCCAGGACCCAACGCGCGCGAACGTCAAGCGTTGCCGGGGCTACTGGATCGCCGGGTCAAGCCCGGCGACGACAAGGAGAGAGTCGAGCTTCGCATGACGAAAGCGCGCGCGGCTGCTATGTAGCCGCCCATGGGGGCAGCGGAGGGAACGCGGCGGCGGCTGAGCTTCGGTGAGCGGTTCGCCCGCGCCTGGAGCGTGTTCCTCGACAAGCGCGTGCTCATCGTGCTGCTGCTCGGCTTCTCCTCCGGGCTGCCGCTGGCGCTGTCCGGATCCACACTCCTGCTGTGGATGAAGGATGTCGGGGTCGACCTCGGCACGATCGGCCTGTTCGCCCTGGTCGGCGTCCCCTACACCATCAAATTCCTGTGGGCGCCGATCGTCGATGCCTTCCAGGTGCCGGTGTTGGGCCGCGCGCTCGGCCATCGGCGCGGCTGGCTCGTCCTGTCGCAACTCCTGCTCATGGCGGCAATCGTCTTCCTCGGCTTTCAGAACCCCCTCGCCGCCCCGTGGATGGTGGCGCTCGCCGCGGTGGTGGTGGCGACGGCCTCAGCCACGCAGGACATCGTCATCGACGCCTTCCGCGTCGAATATCTGCCGACCGACGCGCAGGCCGCGGGCATGGCCTATTTCGTCGCCGCCTACCGCATCGGCATGCTCGTCTCCACCGCGGGCGCCGTCGCGCTCGTGGCCTATCTCGAATATGCCGACGTCGATCGCAGCCTCGTCTGGGGCTATGGCTATGCCGCCATGGCGGCGCTCGTGCTCATCGGCATGGCGGCGGCGCTCATGGCGCACGAGCCGCGGGCGAAAGAGCGCGAGGCGGAATCCGAAGCCCTCGGCGAGCGGCAGGGCAGCCCGCTGCTGCGCTTCTTCCGCGCGGCTTACGATGCCTTCGCCGACTTCCTGGCCAAACGCGACGCGCTGCTGATCCTGCTGTTCGTCGTGCTCTACAAGCTCACCGACACGTTTGCCGGCGTCATGACCGGCCCCTTCGTGCTCTCGATCGGCTTCGACAAAGCGAGCTATGCGGCCATCGTCAAGGGCGTGGGGCTCATCGCCTCGCTTGTAGGCGGCGTTGCCGGTGGGGTGCTCGCGCGCGCATTGCCGCTCAGCCGCGCACTGCTCGTCGCCGGCATTTTGCAGGCGGTGGCGAACTTCACCTTCTCCTGGCTCGCCTCGATCGGCGTCAACCATGCCGGGCTCGCCATCGCCATCTCGACGGAGAATTTCACGAGCGCCATCGGCACCGTGGTGTTCATCGCCTATCTGTCGGCGCTGTGCACGAGCCCAGCGCATACCGCGACGCAATTTGCGCTGCTCACGGCGCTCGCCTCGTTCGGCCGCACCACGCTTGCCTCGATCACGGGCTTCGTCGCCGCGGCCACGGGCTGGGTCGCGTTCTTCGCGCTGTGCGCCGCCGCAGCGCTGCCGGGCCTCGCCCTCCTCTGGCTGCTCGCCAAGCGCGGCGATTTCAAAGAAATCGAGGCGAAGGAGCGCGCGGCGGAGAGCCCGCCATCGTCCTGAGGCGATACCGACAAGCACCGCTGGGGGACGACGGCAGGCTCCTATTGCTAGAGGCTAGTAGCCGTAGCCATAGCCGTAGCGCCAGCGGCACGGCACCCAGCCATAGGGAGTCCAGCAGCCCCGGCCGTAATAGCCGAAACCCGGGTACCAGCCGCCCCAGCCATAACCGCGATAGCCGCGATAGCCGTAGCCGCGCCAGCCACGGCCATAGCCGCGAGCGTAGCCGCGGCCCCAGCCGCCATGCCAGCCGCCGCCATGCCAGCCACCGCCGCCATGCCAGCTGCCGCCGCCATGACCGCCATGACCGGCAGATGCGACGCCGGGAACGAGCGCCACGAGCGCCAGCGTGCCGGCACCCGCGAGCAACATTGCGAATTTCTTCACCTTACGTCTCCTCGGAAAGGGGCCGCTCCACGGCCCCGGATAGGCCACCCAAGCACAGTTCCCTTGCTGTCGGCTTAAGGGCCAAACAAGGCGGCTTGGTGAACGGGGCTGGCGCGGCGGGCTTGCTCCATCAAATCTTGCGGCTGTCATAGGCCCAATGCAGGAGCGCCTGACGCTGGCGCGGGCGGCAGAAAATGTCGCCCTTGGCGCAGTTCTGCTCGATCTGCCTGATGTGGCGGCGCATCGCCTTCCAGCGTTTGATCTGGCGCCGGTCCTCCTCGGGGAGACGGCGGCCCAGATAGTAGCGGCAGTACCATTGGAACCAGCCGCGCGGATCGTCTTCGTGAATCCATCCCTTCTTGCGCCAGACGGATAAAGGCTGGCTCGCATCCACGCCGAAGAAATTGAGGGAGGGATCGCGCCCGCGCGGCGACAGTCTGGCGGCGGCGAACCAGTCGGGCGGAAACTCGGCGCGCGTATCGGTCATGTATTTGCCGCCGAAGATGCCGAGCCGCAGCATCTCCTTCGGCGTCAGCTCGGGCGCGAATTCCGGATCGAAGTCGCGGCCCATCAGAGCGACGAGCTCATAGCGATAGCCCGTCTGCATCTTGTCGTTGACGGTGATTTGCTTGCGTCTTGTGGCCAGCGCATTCGCTCCGCGGTAGCGATCACGCCGGCCCGGATTTGAGCCAGCGCGCGCAGTCCTCGCCAAGCTCGGCGCAGGCGTGCGCCTCGTATTCGGCGCGGTCTTGCGGCGTCAGCACATCGCGCCAACGGCCATTGGTGCCCTTGTGGATGAAGGTGGCCGCGCCGCCCTCCCAGAAGGCGCCGCCGACGGGTACGGTCTTGGGCGCGCAGTGCTTCATATAGTCGAAGGAGCAGTGCTCGAGTATCGCCGGGAAGCGCGCCTCGTCGACCGCAATACCGAGAAACGCCGCGATACGCCTGATCTCGCCCCCGAGATCGCGCTTTAACTCGTTGAAATGCAGCAGCAGCACGTTGGGCAGGTTGCGGACCGCCCACCAACTCTGGACATTCTCCCAGTAGGACCAGAAGGGATAGCCGTCGCCTTCCAGCCAGTCGCGGAAATATCGGCGGATGTCAGCGGGAGGCCGCTGGATCGGCGGGCCAACGCGGCCCGGCGTGTCGTTCAGCGCTTTGTACCAATCCTCCGTCGCAGTCGCATGGTGATTGTAGAGACTCCACGCCACGTCGCGACCATCGCGGCCGATGTAGATGTATTTGGCGCGCGGGCTGAACACGAGCGCATCGACGGGGAGATGGGTCTTGATGAAGCGGCGGTGGGTTTGCTCCTCGAGGGCGGCGAGCTTAACCGCCTTCGGCGGCACGCGCAGATCGAGCCAGGGGGACAGCTCGGCGACGGGCACGTCCTCCGCGCCGTTGAACAGGAGCTGGCCCACGATCTGCTGCACCCAGGTGGTGCCGGACTTGGCGTAGGTGGCGATGACGATGTCGCCGTCGCGGAAGGCGAAGTCGTTCCAGATGGTGGAATCGAAATGATGGTTGTGCAGCTCGCGCGTCTTGTGCGGCCAATCGAGCGGGGATTCAGTCATCACATCACCTTCCTCGCCTTCACCGCGGCGGCGAGCGTGCCCTCGTCAAGATAGTCGAGCTCGCCGCCGATCGGCACGCCCTGGGCGAGCCGCGACACGACGACGGTGCAGCCGGCCAGCTGGTCCATCAGATAATGCGCGGTGGATTGGCCCTCGACGGTGGCATTGAGCGCCAGCAGCACCTCTTTGACTTGAGGATCCCGCGCGCGCTCGATGAGCTTGGCGATGGCGAGGTCCTCCGGCCCGATACCATCAAGCGGCGAGAGCGTGCCGCCGAGCACGTGATAGAGACCCTTGAGCACGCCCGCGCGTTCCAGCGCCCAGAGATCGCCCACCTCTTCGACGACGCAGATGAGCGAGCGGTCGCGGCTGTCGTCGCCGCACAGGGTGCAAGGGGAAACGGTGTCGATGTTGCCGCAGATCTCGCAAGGCACGATGGTATCGCGCGCCTCGGCGAGCGCCGCGGCCAGCGGGCCCAACAGCTGCTCCTTCTTTTTCACCAGCGCGAGTGCCGCGCGCCTGGCCGAGCGGGGGCCGAGCCCTGGCAACCGCGCCAGCAGCTGGATCAAACGCTCGATCTCGGGTCCGGCTGCCGCGCGAGCCATGCTTCTCCATCTTTCATTTTGCCGTCATGCCCGGACCTGGTCCGGGCATCCATGCCGTTACCTCTCGATGGCAGGAGAAGCCGATGGAATGGATTTACCGGGTCAAGCCCGGCAACGACGATTGGTGGTGAGGCGACGCCTCGACCGTGGATCAAAAAAGTTTCAAGCCCGGAGGAAGGGGAAGCCCGCCGGTCAGCTTCTCCATCTTCTCCTTCATCAGCACCTCGACCTTGGCCTTGGCATCGGCATGGGCGGCGACGATCAAATCTTCGATAATCTCGGCCTCTTCCGGCTTGAGCAGCGAGGGATCGAGCTTCAGCCCCACCATCTCGCCCTTGCCGTTCAGGGTCAGCGTGACCATGCCGCCACCGGCGCGGCCTTCGACCTGCGCCCGCTCCATCTCGGCCTGCATCTCCGTCATGCGGCCCTGCAGCTCCTGCGCCTGCTTCATCATACTGGCGAAGTTCTTCATCTAATTCGTCCCATCTTCTTTGAACCGCTCGGCCGCCACATCGGCATCGTCCTCATCGCCATCGGCCGGCACCTCGGGCGCCGGCACGATCGGCGCTTCCGGTGGGGAGGCCTCCGCCACCGGCCGCACCGCGGCGATGCGGGCGTCGGGAAAATGCTCCAGCACCTCTCTGACCTGGGGGTGCTCGCGGACGCGGTCGATTTCGTTCGCCTCGCGCGCGCGGCGCTGGGCCCCCAGCGGATCGGCGCCTTGCTCATCGCTCACCGCCACAATCCAGACGCGGCCGGTCCAGGCCTTGAGCTTGCGCATCAGCTCCTGGGTGAGCTCGCGCGGCGCCGACGGAAGCGGATTGAGCTCGATCTTGCCGGGGCGGAAATGCACAAGCCGCACCTCTTCGAGCAACGCGCGCTTGAGCTTCAGATCGCGTTGCGCTTCGGCGAGCGCTACCACATCCTCGAAGCTCTTGAATTCCATGGCGGGCGGGGCGGCCGGCGCGGGGTCCGGCTCCGGCGGCGGGTTGGCGGCGACACTCGCGGGCGCAGGCTTGCGCGGCGGCGCGGGCGCCGGCGAGGCGGCGGGCTTCGTCTCGACGCTCCGCTCGGGGCCATCGGCGAGGCGGCGCGCTAGCTCGCCGGGGGACGGCAGATCGGCGGCATAGGCAAGCCGCACCAGCACCATATCGGCGGCGGCAAGCGGCCGCGGGCTCGAACGCACCTCCTCATGGCCCTTGAGCAGCATCTGCCAGGACCGCGCCAGGACCGGCATGGACAACGCGTGGGCGAGCGCGGCGGCGCGAGCCTGCTCGGCCTCGTTTGCAGTGAAATCGCCCGCCTCGGTACCGCCGACCTTGAGGCGGGTCGTGGCATGCACCGCCTCGGCGAGGTCGGCCATGATTTGCGCGGGCTCGGCGCCATCGCGGTTGAGCGCGGCGAGAAGCGCCAAGGCCTTGCCCGCATCGCCCTTGAGCACCGTCTCCAGCAAATCGAAAATGCGCGCCCGGTCGGCGAGGCCCAACAGCCCGCGCACGGTGTCGGTGTCGACCTTGCCCGCGCCATGGGCGATGGCGCGGTCGAGGATCGAGAGCGCGTCGCGCACGGAGCCCTCCGCGGCGCGGGCGATGAGCACGAGGCCGGCGCGCTCGGCCGAGGCGCCTTCGGCTTCGGCGACACGGGCGAGATGCGCCGTCAGCGCCTCGATCTCGATCCGCCGCAGATCGAAGCGCTGGCAGCGCGACAGCACCGTCACCGGGACTTTGCGCGCTTCGGTGGTGGCGAAGATGAACTTCACATGCTCGGGCGGCTCTTCCAGCGTCTTGAGCAGACCGTTGAAGGCCTGCTTCGACAGCATGTGCACCTCGTCGATGATGTAGACCTTGTAGCGGGCGGTGTTCGGCTTGTAGTGGGCGCTGTCGATCAGGTCGCGGATGTCGTCGATGCCGGTATGGGAGGCCGCGTCCATCTCCACCACGTCGAGATGGCGGCTCTCGAGGATGGCGCGGCAATGCTCGCCCTCCTGCTCCATGTCGAGGGAGGGTCCGCGATCGCCGCCCGGGCCGACATAATTGAGCGCGCGGGCGATGAGCCGCGCCGTCGTGGTCTTGCCCACGCCGCGCACGCCGGTGAGCATATAGGCCTGCGCGATACGCCCGCTGGCAAAGGCATTGCGCAGCGTCTGCACCATGGCGTCCTGGCCGATCAGCTCGGCAAAGGTCTTGGGCCGGTATTTGCGGGCGAGCGCCAAGCTTGCGCCCAGGGGAGGTGAAGCGGCGCTGCTCTTTCCGGCTTTGGCGGCGGAACGCTTGGACGGTTGATCTTTGGCTTCGGCCATGGACGAACTTTCACCCTCGAGAAACAGCGTCATGCCCGGACTCGATCCGGGCATCCCTGCCGTGGCGCCTCAGCAAAGGTAGAGGCGAGTGGCATGGATTGCCGGGTCAAGCCCGGCAATGACGCGTCGTGTCAACAAGATCGATCATGCCCCAACGCTTGAGGAGGTGGGAGGCTGGACGAGCAACCCGCGAAACGCTCGTTAGGGCTGCTTCCTTCCGGACCTGACCCGGTTGGCGAGGGCCGCGCCTGCCGCCAACCTCCCCTGGCAGTATATCGGGGATGCGGCCGGAGGTGGCAAGTATCACCTGCAGGGTCCCCTTTCTAAGGCAAGCAGGCCCCTCTACCATAGCGCAGCCAAGCAATAGGGGGAGATGGTCGTGAGTTATCTCAAACAGGTGCTGCAACCGGGCGAGACGGTGCGCTACGAGGGTAGCGTCCATTGGATCATCTATTTTCCGGCAGTCGCCTTTGCCCTGCTCGGCGCGGTGGCGACGATCTTCGGCCCCCCTGGCTGGATTGCCGCCGCATTCCTGTTCCTCGTTGCGCTCGGCTTTGCCCTCCACGCCTGGTTCCGGCGCTGGACGACCGAGATCGCCGTCACCGACCGCCGCGTGATCTGGTCGCGCGGCTTCATCTCCCGCAAATCGGTGGAAGTGCACATGGACAAGATCGAAAGCGTGGATGTCGACCAGTCGGTGCTTGGGCGTCTCGTGGACTATGGCACGGTGACCGTCAACGGAACCGGCACGACGATGGAAACGCTGCCGCTAGTGGAAAGACCATTCGCCTTCCGCAACGCGGTCACCGCGACCTGACCAGGTCGGGCGAGGCGGTCAGCCCGCCGCGGCTTTGAGATCGGTGCGGAAGGGGCTCGCGGGATAGGTGCCGAGCACGTGCACCTCGGTGGAGTAGAAGGCGAGCTCCTCCATGGCGAGCTGCACCGGGCGCTCGTCCGGGTGGCCCTCGATATCCGCATAGAACATGGTGGCGTTGAAGCTGCCCTCGAGCTGGTAGGATTCGAGCTTGGTCATGTTCACGCCGTTGGTGGCGAAGCCGCCCAGCGCCTTGTAGAGCGCGGCCGGCACGTTGCGCACGCGGAAGATGAAGGTGGTGATGATCGGCCCCAATCCCGGCTTGGCATGGTCCGGCTTGGCGGCGAGCACGACGAAGCGCGTGGTGTTGTGGGAGGCGTCCTCGATGTCGGATTTGGCGATGGTGAGCCCATAGACCTCGGCGGCGAGCGCGGAGGCAATCACCGCGCTTGTTCGGTCTTGGCTCTCGCGCAATTGGCGCGCGGCGCCCGCGGTGTCGGCTTCCGCCACCGGCTTCAACCCCAGCACGCGGATCGCCTTGCGGCATTGGCCGAGCGCCATGGTGTGGCTGTGCACAGTGCGCAGCTCGGCGAGCATCACCCCCGGCAGCGTGAGCAGCTGATGGCGGATGCGCTCGAAATGCTCGGCGACGATATAGAGACCGGAGTCCGGCAACAGGTGGTGAATGTCGGCGACGCGGCCGGCCACCGAATTCTCGATGGGGATCATGGCGAGCGCGGCCTCGCCGTTCTTCACCACGGCGAGCGCGTCCTCGAAAGTGGGGCACGGCAGCGCCTCCATCGCCGGGTATGCGTCCTGGCAGGCGAGGTGCGAATTGGCGCCGGGCTCGCCCTGAAATGCGATCTTCTGAGGCTTGGCCGCGATCATGAGAGGATGCGCCTAACGCGCGGAGAGGAAGAGGTCAATTCGCGCCAAGAAGCTCACGCGCGCGGACGAGGTCGGCCGGAGTATCGACACCGAGCGGGACGGTGTCAACGAGGGCCACATGGATGGTGAGTCCGGCTTCGAGCGCACGCAGCTGCTCCAGCCTCTCGCGCTGCTCGAGCGGCGACGGCGGCAGGGTGACGAAACATTCGAGCGCCGCGCGCCGGTAAGCATAGATGCCGATATGGTGGTAGAGCGGCCCCTCGCCGTAGGGCGCGGTAGCGCGGGTAAAATACAGCGCGCGCAAGAGGCGCGGATCGCCATGGGGCGTCCCCACCACCTTCACCACATTCGGATCGGTCCGTTCCTCCTCGCGCGTGATCTTCGCGGCGAGCGTGCCGATATCGGCCTCCTCGTGGCGCAGGGCGTCGAGGCAGGCGCGCACGAGGCTCGGATCGAGCGTCGGCAAATCGCCTTGCAGATTAACCACGGTGGCGAGCGTGCCGGACGGATCGAGCTTGCTCACGGCCTCGAAGATGCGGTCCGACCCGCTTGCATGGCCAGGATCGGTCAGAAGCGCATCGCCGCCCGCGGCCCTGATCGCGTCACGCACCGCTTCGGTATCAGTGGCGACGATTACGGGGCCACAATCGGCCTCGACCGCGCGGCGCCAGACATGGACGATCATGGGCTCGGACCCAATCAGCGCCAAAGGCTTGTCGGGCAGCCTTGTGGCCTTGAGGCGGGCCGGGATGACAATCAGGTTTGCGGTCATGGGCGCGTCTGATTAGCACAGGCAGGAGGGCACCCACGAGACCTTGGCAGGGGCAAATGCCTCCGCTACAACAGCGGCCTAAATCTTCTCGTTTCAAATTCCGTCGCAAGAGCTCGCTTTAAGCAGCCTCTGTCCCGGGGGGAAATCAGTATGAACCGCTATCGCTTGAACCAAGTAGCCATGGCTGTGCTTGGCGCGTTGCTGCTTTTCTTTGGCGCGAGGACCATCGTCAACATCGCCTTCGAAAAGCCCGAGGCAGAGAAGCCTGGCTATGAGGTGGCGGGAAAAACCCCCGCGAAGCCCGGCGGCGAGGCCGCCAAGCCGGCCGGCGAGAGCGAGGCCGCACTCGATGCGCTGCTGGCCAAGGCCGACCCGGCCAAGGGCGCCGAGGTCGCGAAGAAATGCCAGATCTGCCACAATTTCGATAAAGGCGGCCCGAACCTGATCGGCCCCAATCTCTACGGCGTGCTCGGGCGCGACGTCGCCTCGCATGAGGGCTTCGACTATTCGCCCGCGCTCAAGGCCAAGGGCGGGAAATGGGACTATGCCTCCATCAACGCCATGATCACCAGTCCCGGCACCTATGTGCCGGGGACCAAGATGGCCCTGTTCCCGGGCTTGCCCGACGCGGAGCAGCGCGCCGACGTGCTCGCCTTCCTGCGCACCAAGAACGACAACCCGCCGCCGCTGCCGGCAGCGGGCGCCGCGCCGGCTGCTCCCGCCGCCGCTCCGGCGGGCGAGGCTGCGCCAGCCGAGGCGGCAAAGCCCGAACCTGCGCCAGCGGCGGAGACGCCTCCGGCCCCGCCCGCGGCGGCACCGGCCCCATCGGCCGAGACACCGGCTCCGTCAGCGGAGACACCGGCACCTTCGGCCGAGACCCCGGCTCCTCCTCCAGCCGCAGCCCCGCCGGCACCTGAACCCGCGCAGCCCGAGGCCGCGCCTGCCGCTGAAACGCCCGCGGCACCGTCGGACGAGACACCGGCACCGTCGGCCGAAACGCCGGCCCCTGCGGCAGCGACGCCGGCTCCAAGTGCTGAGCCGGTGGATGCCTCGCAGCCGCAGCCGGTCTATCCGGACGGTCCGCGCTAAGGGCCGGCGGCTTACCAGCCCTCCGGCGCGGGGGTCCAAAGACCGCTGCGCGGCCTGCAGGCCTCGCAACATGGGCGATATTTCATGCGGGAGGCGCGGCCCCCGTGCTAAGAGGCAGGGCTCGCTCCTGGGCTCGGCCCTTGGGCCATGGGCCAAAATTTGGCCCGCACGGCCCATGGCGGCACCAGGCAAGGTTCAACCTCCAAGCGCAGCTTCCCCGTCATGATGCTTCGTCGCTTCGCCCTTTGCCTCTTCCTGCTGAGCCCCTTTGCAGCGCTCGCGAGTGCCCTGGCGGAGGAGCCCGCGGCCCCCCAAGCGGCGCCGGCGGCGTCACCCCCGGCCAATCCCGCCGCTACCGAGGACCTGCCGCATCACCACGCGCTCTCGCTGATCGGACCGCCGAAATACCCGGCCGACTTCGCCCATTTCGACTATGTGAACCCCGATGCGCCGAAAGGCGGCCTCGTGCGCATCGCCGATATCGGCGGCTTCGATAGCCTCAATCCGGTGCTGTACAAAGGTGAGCAGGCTGCCGGGCTCGGACTCGTCTATGAGAGCCTGATGAGCGACAGTCTGGAGGAGCAATCGACCTCCTATGGGCTGATCGCCGAATGGGCGACCTATCCGCCCGACTTTTCCTCGGTCACCTTCAAGCTCCGCGACGAGGCCCGCTGGCACGACGGCACGCCGATCACGCCCGAGGATGTGATCTACAGCCTCGAGGTCAACAAGGCCGCCAATCCGCGCATGGGGCTCTACTACAAGAACGTCGCCAAGGCGGAGCAGACCGGCAAGAATGAGGTCACCTTCACCTTCGACGTGAAAGGCAATCGCGAGCTGCCCATGATCATGGGGCAGCTCACCATCCTGCCCAAACATTACTGGACGGGGACCGACGCCAAGGGCAATCCGCGCGACCCGATGAAGACCACGCTCGAGCCGCCGCTCGGCTCCGGGCCCTATCGCATTAAAGAGGTGAATCCGGGCCGCTCGATCGTCTATGAGCGCGTGCCGGATTATTGGGGCAAGGATCTGCCCGTCACCAAAGGGCAATGGAACTACGACCAGGTCCGCTTCGAATATTATCGCGACGAGACGGTGGCGTTCGAAAGCTTCAAGGCCGGCAATCTCGATTATCACCAGGAGACGAGCGCCAAGAACTGGGCCACGGCCTACGATTTCGCCGCGGTGCGCGACGGCAATGTCATCCGCCAGGAGGTGGAGCTGAAAACCACGGCGCCCATGCAGTGCTTCGTGCTCAATATACGTCGCCCGCAATTCGCCGACCGCCGCGTACGCCAGGCGTTCAACCTTGCCTTCGACTTCGAATGGGCGAACAAGAATCTGTTCTATGGCCAATATGCGCGGGTCGGCAGCTATTTCCAGAATTCGGAGCTTGCCGCGCCGCAAGCGCTACCCGAGGGGCGCGAGCTCGAGATCCTGAACGAGGTCAAGGACCAGGTGCCGCCGGAAGTGTTCACCGAGCTGCACGCCAATCCGGTGAATAACGCCCCCGACGACCAGCGCAACAATCTGCGCAAAGCGATGCAGCTCCTCAAGGACGCGGGCTATGAGATCAAGGACGGCGTGCTCACCAACGCCAAGACCGGACAGCCGCTGACCGTGGAGTTTTTGCTCGTGTCGCCGCTGTTCGAGCGCATCGTGCAGCCCTACGTGCACACGCTGGAGCGGCTCGGCATCAAGGGCACGATCCGCATGGTGGATTCGGCGCAATATACCCGACGGCTGAACGGGTTCGATTACGACATCGTGGTGGGCAGCTTCCCCGAATCCGATTCGCCCGGCAACGAGCAGCGCGACTTCTGGGGCTCCGACGCCGCCGATCGCGAAGGCAGCCGCAATCTGATCGGGGTCAAGGACCCGGCCATCGACAAGTTGGTCGATCACGTGATCTTCGCCAAGGACCGGGACGAGCTCGTGGCCGCGACCCGCGCGCTCGACCGCGTGCTGCAGTGGAACGACTTCGTCGTGCCGCAATGGTACTCGCCCATGGTGCGCATCGCCTATTGGAACCGCTACGGCCAACCCAAGACGCTGCCGGGTCTGACCCCCGGCTTCCTGCAAGTGTGGTGGTACGACCAGGCCAAGGCCGAGCGCTTGCCGCTGCCGGCAAAGTTCTGATGGCGCGGATAGGGTGGCAGCGAAACGCGCGTCTGGCGTGTGCGCTCGCTCTCCTTGCGCTCGTTGCGACGTTTGCGGCCGCGCCCACCCAGGCGTCCGAGCGCAGACACGGGCTCTCGGCCTTCGGCGACCTCGCCTATCCGGCCCAATTCACCCATTTCAACTACGCCAACCCCGATGCGCCGAAGGGCGGCACCTTCTCGCTCGTCGGCTGGGGCGGTGTCACCACTTTCGACAGCCTCAACAATTTCATTCTCAAGGGGGATGCGGCGCAGGGGCTCGATCTCCTGTTCGACAGCCTGATGACGCGGGCGGCCGACGAGCCCGACGCGGTCTATGGCCTGGTGGCCGAAAGCGCCGAGGTGGCCGATGACGGCATGTCGGTGACGTTTTATCTGCGACCCGAGGCGCGCTTCGCCGACGGCAGCACGCTGACCGCCTCCGATGTGGTGTTCTCGTTCGATGCGCTGAAGACGAAGGGGCATCCTCTGATCGGCCAGACGCTGCAAGACGTGGTCAAGGCCGAGGCGCTCGACCCCCATACCGTGCGCTATACGTTCAAGGGCGATCTGGTGCGTGATCTGCCGCTCACCGTGGCGGGCCTGCCCATCCTGTCCAAGGCCTATTACTCCACCCACCCCTTCGAGCAGACCTCGCTCGAGCCCCCGCTCGGCTCCGGCCCCTACACCGTGAGCGACGTCAAGCAAGGCCGCACCATCACCTATCAGCGCAACCCCGACTATTGGGCCAAGGATTTGCCGGTCAATCGCGGTCGCTTCAACTTCGATACCATCCGCTTCGAATATTTCCGCGACCGCACCGCGAGCATGGAGGCGTTCAAGGCGGGCGCTTACGATTTCCGCGAGGAGTTCACCTCCAAAGTGTGGGCGACGGAGTACGACTTCCCGGCGATCCGTGCCGGCAAGGTGAAGAAAGAGGTGCTGCCGGACGAGACGCCGTCCGGCACGCAAGGCTTCTTCCTCAATACGCGGCGCGACAAGCTGAAGGATCCGCGCGTGCGCAAGGCGCTCGATCTCGCATTCGATTTCGAGTGGACCAACCGCAATCTGTTCTACGGGCTCTACACCCGCACCGTGAGTTTCTTCGAGAACTCGCCGATGAAGGCGGTGGGCGAGCCGTCGGAGGCGGAGCGAAAACTGCTCAACTCGCTCGGCGTGCCGGTCTCGCCGGAGGCGCTCGGCCCCGCCTACCTGCCGGCCAAGAGCGACGGCTCGGGTCAGGACCGCGCGCTGCTCCTCGAAGCGGGCAGACTGCTCGACGAGGCGGGGTGGACCATCAAGAACGGCATGCGCGTCAACGCGCAAGGCGAGCCCCTCACCCTCGAAATCCTCAATTTCGAGGCGGCCTTCGAGCGGCTGACCGCGCCCTATATCCGCAACCTCAAACTGCTCGGCATCGACGCTAAATTACGCACGGTGGACCCGGCGCAATATCAGCGGCGGCTGAAGAGTTTCGATTTCGACATTACCACCGAGCGCTATCAGATGCGCAACACGCCGGGGGTGGAGCTGCGCTCCTATTTCGGCTCGGCCGCGGCCAAGATGGACGGCTCGCTCAACCTTGCCGGCATCGCCGATCCCGCAGTCGACGCGCTGGTCGAGCGGGTGGTGGGGGCCAAGAGCCGCGACGAATTGGAGATTGCGGCGCGGGCGCTCGACCGGGTGCTGCGGGCCGGCCATTATTGGGTGCCGCATTGGTACAAGGCCGCGAACACCATCGCCTATTGGGGCAAGTTCTCGCGCCCGGAAATCAAGCCCCGCTTCGATCGCGGCGTGTTGGACACCTGGTGGTATGACGAGGCCAAAGCTGCGAAACTCGCATCCCCAGCGGCGGCGCCGGAGGCCAGCGATGCAAGCTTTCACCGCTCCTATTGGATCGCGGCGATATTGCTCTTGCTCGTGCTTCTTGGCGCGCGGCTCGTGATCGTGAGAAGGCAGGCAAGAAAGCCATGACCGCCTACATCCTGCGTAAAATCTTGCTGATCGTGCCGACCATGATCGGCATCATGCTGATGACCTTCGTTATCGTGCAATTCGCGCCGGGCGGTCCGGTCGAGCGCCTGATCGCCCAGCTTACCGGCACCGACGTGGCGGCCACCGCCCGGATCAGCGGCGGCGGCGGCGGCGAGATCGGCGGCGGGGGGGCGATGCAGGGCGGGCCGGGCGATGTGTCGGGGCCGTCGAAATATCGCGGCGCGCAGGGGCTCGATCCCGAATTCATCAAGAGCCTCGAGAAGCAGTTCGGCTTCGACAAGCCGGCGCCGGAGCGCTTCTTGATGATGATGTGGAACTATCTGCGCTTCGATTTCGGCGACAGCTATTTCCGTGACACGAGCGTGCTCCGGCTCATCATCGAACGCATGCCGGTGTCGATCTCGCTCGGACTATGGATGACGCTGCTCACCTACGCCATCGCCGTCCCGCTCGGCATCCGCAAGGCGGTCAAGGACGGCTCGCGCTTCGACGTGTGGACGAGCACGGTCATCGTCGTCGGCTATGCCGTTCCCGGCTTTCTCGTCGCCGTGTTCCTGATCGTGCTGTTCGCCGGCGGCTCGTTCTTCCAGATCTTCCCCTTGCGCGGGCTTATCTCGGACAATTGGTCGTCGCTGTCCTGGTACGACAAGATCCTCGATTATTTCTGGCACCTCGTGCTGCCCATGACCGCCATGGCGCTGTCGGCCTTCGCCACCACCGCCTTCCTCACCAAGAACTCGTTCCTGGAGGAAATCCGCAAGCAATATGTGATGACGGCGCGGGCCAAGGGGCTGACCGAGCATCAGGTGCTGTACGGCCACGTGTTCCGCAACGCCATGCTGATCATCATCGCCGGCTTCCCCGGCGCCTTCATCGGGGCGTTCTTCGCCGGCTCGCTGCTGATCGAGACGATCTTCAGCCTCAACGGGCTCGGCCTGCTCGGCTTCGAATCGGTGATGAACCGCGACTATCCGGTGGTGTTCGCCACCGTCTACATCTTCTCGCTCATGGGGCTCGTCATCAATCTCATCTCCGACCTCACCTATACCTGGGTCGATCCCCGCATCGACTTCGAGACGCGCGAGGTCTGACGCATGGACGTGCCGACCGACGAGGCCGTCATCGAGCAGATCGCCGCCGAAGGGCCGGAGCGCCCGTGGCTGCATCTTTCGCCGCTCAACCGGCGGCGCTGGGAGACCTTCAAGGCCCACAAACGCGGCTATTGGTCCTTATGGATCTTTCTCATCCTGTTCGGCCTCAGCCTGTTCGCCGAGTTCATCGCCAACGACCAGCCGCTGCTCGTGAAATATGACGGCCATTATTACATGCCGAGCTTCAAGAGCTATCCGGAGACCGAATTTGGCGGCGTGTTCGAGACCGCGGCCGTCTATCGCGATCCGGCGGTGCAGGAGATGATCGCCCAAGGCCATGGCTGGATCCTGTGGCCGCCGATCCGCTTCACCTACGACACGCCGAACAAGAATCCGCCCATGGCCTTTCCGGTCAAGCCGACCTGGATGCTCACCAAAGAGGATTGCGAACGCGCCGTGGCGCAGGGCTTCCACCCGTGCAATGCCGAGCTCGAATGGAACTGGCTCGGCACCGACGATGCGGGCCGCGACGTGGTGGCGCGCGCCATCTACGGCTTCCGCATCTCGGTTCTGTTCGGCCTCGTGCTCACCATCTGCGCCTCGGCCATCGGCGTGGCGGCGGGCGCGGTGCAGGGCTTTTTCGGCGGCTGGACCGACCTCCTGTTCCAACGCTTCATCGAGGTGTGGACGAGCGTGCCGCAACTTTACTTGCTGATCATCGTCGCCGCCGTCATCGAGCCGAATTTCTGGATCCTGCTCGGCATCCTGCTCGCCTTCTCCTGGGTGGCGCTGGTCGGCGTGGTGCGGGCGGAGTTCCTGCGCGCGCGCAATTTCGAATATGTGACCGCGGCACGCGCGCTCGGTCTCGGCAATGGGCGCATCATCTTCAAGCACCTTTTGCCCAACGCCATGGTGGCGACGCTGACCTTCATGCCCTTCATCTTGAACGGCTCGATCTCGACGCTCACCTCACTCGACTTTTTGGGCATCGGGCTGCCGCCGGGCTCGCCCTCGCTCGGCGAGCTGCTCGCCCAAGGCAAAGACAATCTGCAGGCGCCGTGGCTCGGGCTTACCGCCTTCTTCGTCATCGCCATCATGCTGAGCCTGCTCATCTTCATCGGCGAGGCGGTGCGCGACGCGCTCGACCCGCGCAAGACCATGGTGTGAGGCTAGGATGCACGGCGCCCATGACGGACATCGCCACGGCGACAGCCTCGCCGCCAATGAATGGCGGATGGGGGCGGCGGCGCTGCTCACCGGCCTGCTCATGGGGGCCGAGATCGCCGGCGGCATCGTGTCCGGCTCGCTCGCGCTGCTCGCCGACGCCGGTCATATGCTCACGGATTTCGCGTCGCTGTCGCTCGCATGGTTCGGTTTTCGCCTCGCGCGCCGGCCGGCGGATTGGCGCCGCACCTACGGCTTCGACCGCTTCCAGGTGCTGGTCGCCTTCACCAACGGCATTGCCCTGTTCGCCATCGCTTCGTGGATCGTCTACGAGGCCTATGAGCGGCTCTCGGCGCCGACGCCGGTAGCGGGCGGCATCATGGTGGTGATTGCCACGCTCGGGCTGCTGGTCAATATCGGCGCGTTTTGGTTCTTGCGCGGCGCCGATCGCGAGAACCTCAATGTGCGGGGCGCGGCGGTGCATGTGCTGGGCGATCTGCTCGGCTCGGTGGCGGCGCTGATCGCCGGCGCGGTGATCCTCGCGACCGGCTGGACGCCGATCGATCCGCTGCTGTCGCTCGTGGTCGCCGCCATCATCGTGCGCAGCGGCTGGCAGGTGGTGGCCGACGCCGCGCACATCCTGCTCGAAGGCGCGCCGGCCGAGCTCGATTCGCGCGCGATCGGTCCCGACCTCGTCGCCAATGTCAAAGGCGTCAAAGACGTGCACCATGTCCATGTGTGGTCGATCACGCAGGAGCGGCGCATGGTGACACTGCATGCCTGTGTCGGTGCGACCAAGGATACGGACCGGCTGGTCAAAGGCATCAAGGCGCGGCTGAAATCGCGCTTCGGTCTCGACCATGCGACGGTCGAGATCGAGCGCGGCGACTGCGCCGACGGCTCAGCAACGGCGAAGAAGGCGTGAGCATGGCCAAGCGGAAAGCAAACGGCGGCGGCGCGGCGGCGCCTCAGACGCTGATCGCCGTCAAGGATTTGTCGGTCGATTTCCGCGCCGGCGGCAAACTCACCCATGCGGTGAAGCACGCCTCCTTCGCCATCAACAAGGGCGAGACGGTGGCGCTCGTCGGCGAGTCGGGCTCGGGCAAGACCGTCACCGCGCTGTCGATCCTGCGCCTCCTCCCCTACCCCGCCGCGTCGCACCCTTCGGGCGCGATCCTGTTCAAGGGCGAGGATTTGCTCGCGCTGCCGCCCGACGCGCTGCGTCGCGTCCGTGGCAATCAAATTTCGATGATCTTCCAGGAGCCGATGACCTCGCTCAACCCGTTGCATACGATCGAACAGCAGGTGGGCGAAGTGCTCAAGATCCACCGCGGCCTCTCCGACCGGGCGGCGCGGGCGCGCGTGCTCGATCTTCTGACCAAAGTGGGCATCGAGGACCCGGAAGGCCGGCTCGCTTCCTATCCGCATCAGCTTTCCGGTGGCCAACGGCAACGGGTGATGATCGCCATGGCGCTCGCCAACGAGCCCGATTTGCTCATTGCCGACGAGCCAACCACCGCGCTCGACGTCACCATCCAAGCGCAGATCCTCGAGCTTCTGTTGCGGCTCAAGGATGAGTTCAACATGGCCATGATGCTGATCACCCACGATCTCGGCATCGTGCGCAAGATGGCCGACCGGGTGTGTGTGATGACGCAAGGCGAGATCGTCGAGCAGGGCACCACGCACGACATCTTCGCCGCGCCTCAGCATGCCTATACCAAGCATCTGCTCGCCGCGGAGCCCAAGGGCTCGCCGCCGGCCTATGACGCCAACGCGCCGACGATCGTCGAGGCCAAGGATTTGCGCGTGTGGTTTCCGATCCGCCGCGGCTTCCTGCGGCGCACCGTCGGCTATATCAAGGCCGTGGACGGGCTCGATCTTGCCGTCAAGGAAGGCCAGACGCTCGGGGTGGTCGGCGAATCGGGCTCGGGCAAGACCACACTCGGCTTGGCGCTGCTCCGGCTCACGTCGAGCGAGGGGCCGATCGTCTATCTCGGCAACCGCATCGACCAATTCGATTCAAAGCAGATGCGGCCGCTCCGCCGCGACATGCAGATCGTGTTCCAGGACCCCTATGGCTCGCTCTCCCCGCGGCTCTCGGTGGGGCAGATCGTGGAAGAGGGCCTCACCATCCAGAGGCCGCGGCTCGACGCGGAGGAGCGGCGGGCGCGGGTGGCCCGCGCGCTCAAAGAGGTGGGGCTCGATCCCGCCATGCAGGACCGTTACCCGCACGAATTCTCCGGCGGCCAGCGCCAGCGCATCGCCATTGCCCGCGCGATCGTGCTCGAGCCGAAATTCCTCATCCTCGACGAGCCGACAAGCGCGCTCGACATGTCGGTGCAGGCACAAATCGTCGATCTCCTGCGCGACCTGCAACGCCGCCACAAGCTCGCTTATCTGTTCATCAGCCACGATTTGAAGGTGGTGCGCGCGCTCGCCAACGCCATCATCGTGCTGCGTCACGGCAAGGTGGTGGAGCAAGGGCCGGCCGAAACCGTGTTCGCCCATCCGAAGACCGACTACACCAAGGCGCTGCTCGCCGCGGCCTTCGAGCTGCAAGCGCGGCGCGGCGCGGTTTCGACCTGAGGGGAACGCTTGTCGCGCTGAAACGTTACTCCCGGCAACAATAAACACGCCGAATTGGAGGACGGACCATGCGCGGCATTCTCTTATGGCTGATCGGCATTCCGATCCCGATCATCATTCTGTTGTGGCTGTTCGGCGTGCTGCATTAGCCGACGCGACGGCCTTCCCTTACAGCCGCCTGACGCCCGAGATGTCGCTGCCGAGCGCGGCGATGCGGGCTTGCGCTTGCGCTAACGGCTCGACGGCAACCGCCATGTGATGGGCGTTAGCGTGCAGCAGATCGGACGCGCTCGTCATGATGCCCACATGGCCATCCCAGAAGACGAGGTCGCCACGGGCGAGCGTCGCGGCCCGCTGGTCGATGGGACGGCCCAGCTCGCCGGCCTGCATGTCGGCGTCTCGGGGACAGGCTTGTCCCGCCGCTTCAAGCGCAAGCTGGACAAGGCCGGAGCAGTCGAGCCCGAGGCTGGTGCGGCCGCCCCACAAATACGGCGTGCCGAGGAATTTCTCGGCCGTGGCGACATAGTCGGGAGCGGTCTCGTCGAGGCCAGCGACATGACCGGCAAAGACGTAATCGCCATGCGCCAAAGCGAGATAATTGCCCTCCCTGCCCGTCGCGTGGAGGCGCGCATTCAGGCTGAGCAGGGCGCGCGGCGGCGATTTGGAGTCGGGCCGCGGATAGACATAGGTGCGCAGCGCGGTGACCTTGTGGGTGGGTTCAAGGATGTCGTGGGCCAGCCCCTCGCTCGGCATGTAGCCGACATAGGCATCGCGGGTGAGCTGCACCCAGGCCCAGCCCTCACCCTCGTCATAGAGGGTGAGCGTCTCGCCAAACAGTGCCTCACTGTCGAGCGTGGCGTCGAAGCGCGGCTCGCGCCGAAGCGGCAGGACAGGTACAGCGATTTGACGGGTCTCGCCCGTAACGTAGCGGGGCCCTTCGACGCGATCGCGGAGCGAGGCGGCGGCAAGATCAGCGCGGTAAGCGTGGCGGCGCGGATCCGGCAACACGCCGTTGATCATGACCCGAGCTCGCGGCTGAAATAGGCGTAGAGCGCGCGTGCCCCTTGCGGCTCGCCGCCTTGCGGGCGTCCCGGCTGCTCGCGCGGCACCCAGGCGAAGATGTCGAGATGGGCAAAGCGCTTGGCCTGTTTGACGAAGCGCTTCAAGAACAGCGCCGCCACCACCGAGCTGGCGAAGCCGCCCTCGGCGATATGGTTCACGTCGGCGATCGCGCTCTTCAGCAGCTTGTCGTAGGGCGCCCACAGCGGCATGCGCCACAAAGGATCGCCGACGGCGCTGCCCTGTTCGAGCAGGCCCGCGGCGAGGGCCTCGTCATCGCTGTAGAGCGGCGGCAGGTCGGGGCCGAGCGCCACGCGGGCGGCGCCGGTCAGCGTGGCGATGGTGATGAGATAATCCGGCGCCTCCTCGTCGGCGAGGCTCAAGGTGTCGGCGAGGACAAGGCGGCCTTCGGCGTCGGTGTTGCCGATCTCCACACTCATGCCGCTGCGGCTCACGAGCACGTCGCCCGGGCGGAAGGCATTGCCGGCGATGGAATTGTCGGCGGCGGGGATGAGCACGCGCAGCCGGATGGGGAGCTTCTGCCGCATCACGGCGGAGGCGAAGGCGAGTGCCGCGGCGGCGCCGCCCATGTCCTTCTTCATCAGCGCCATGCCGCTCGCCGGCTTGATGTCGAGGCCGCCGGTGTCGAAGCAGATGCCCTTGCCGACGATGGTCACTTTGGGCGCGTGCGCCGAGCCCCAGGTGAGATCGATGAGGCGGGGCGCGCGGTCGCTCGCCCGGCCCACGGCATGGATCATGGGGAGGTTGGCGGCGATCAGGCCCAACCCTTCGGTCACCTTCACGCTCGCGCCATGGGCAATGGCCAGCTCGCGCGCGGCCGCTTCGAGCTCCGCCGGGCCCAAATCGTTGGCTGGAATGTTGATGAGATCGCGGCCGAAATAGAGTCCTTCCGCCAGCGCCAACACCTGCGCCCGGTCCACGCCATCGGGCAGCACGAGACGCCGCGGCTTGGTGGCGTCCTCGCTCTTGTAGCGGCTGAAGCGATAGGCGCCCAGCAGCCAGGCAAGCGTGGCGAGCCCCGGCTCGGCAAGGGGCGTGGCGAAGCGCCAGTCGCCGGGCGGCAGCGCCGCCGACAGCGTACCGGCGAGCAGCGGCGACTCCATGGCCCAATTCTCGCCGCCGGTGCCGAACAGCGCCCCGGCAATACCGCCCTCGTCCTTGGGCAGCAGCAGCACGGCGCCCGATTTCGGCGTCCAGTCGCGCGCCTCGAGCCAGCGACGCTGGCCCTCGCTCAATGCCTTGAGCGCCGCGTCCTCCTTGGACGCCACGAACCAAATGGGCAGGGCGTCCGGGCCGGAATCGAGCAGCAATTCCTCCACAGCGCGGCGCGAGGCTTCAAGCATATTGGGTTTGATGGCCATGGGATGAGATCGTGAGCGGCTTGCTCGGGCCGCGAATTAATGGCAGGGGAGCGGCGCAATGACAATGGCGGAGGGGCCGGTGGCGGCGCCAAATTACATACTCGTCATCGGCGACAAAAACCTCTCCTCCTGGAGCCTGCGCCCGTGGCTCGCGCTCAAGCAATGCGGCATTCCCTTTGCCGAGAGGCGCATCCGCCTGAGGCAGCCGGACAGCAAGGCCGCGATCCTCGCTCAATCGCCTTCGGGCAAGGTGCCGGCCTTGCACATTGACGCGCTCGTGGTCGGCGACAGCCTCGCCATCCTCGAATTCCTCGCCGAGCGCCATCCGGACTATGGCCTGTGGCCGAAGGACGCGGAGGCCCGCGCACTCGCCCGCTCCATCGCGGCGGAGATGCATGCGGGCTTTCCCACGCTGCGCAACGAAATGTCCATGGACCTGTTGGCCCGGCTCCCCACGCCGCCGATCGGCGACGACCTCGGCCGCGAGATCGCCCGCATTGTCACCATTTGGCGGGAGATGAGGGCCGGCTTTGGCGCCAGCGGGCCGTTCCTGTTCGGCGGCTTTACCAATGCCGACGCCATGTTCGCGCCGGTGGCGACGCGGTTCCGGACCTATGGGGTCGATCTCACCCGCTTCGGTGACGACGGATCGGCGGCCGCCTACGGAGCGGCGATCCTCGCCCTGCCGGCCATGGCCGCATGGACCACAGGGGCCGAGGCCGAGGTGAAAGAGCGGGCCCCGGCCTGACGGCAGGCCTCAAGCCAGACGGCCAAGGCCGTATGGTTAATCCTTTTTTGACGCGTGTCCCACAATATGACGGCAGCGAAATCGAGAGACCCTGCGGGTGCGTCTGGCGCGCCCGCGCCAGGAGCGTTCTGTGCCCAACCTCGCCCGCCCGCGCCGTTCCGCGATCGCCGCGCTGCTCAGTGCGGCAGCGGCGGCTTCCTTGCTCGGCGGCTGCACCACCGGCCCCGTATTGGGGGGCAAAGAGGAGGTCTATCCGTCAATGGCCGAGCGGCTCGGGGGCGACCCCGCGGACCCGCAAGCCTCGGCGGCGACGGCGCAATGGGCCTCGGCCTATGCCAAGAAGCCGACCGACCCCCAGATGGCGCTCGGCTATGCGCGCGCGCTGAAAGCTATCGGCGCCAAGGAGCAGGCGCTCGAGGTGCTCAAGACCTCCTATCAGACGGCGCCGACCGGCGAGGTGGCCGCGGAGCTCGGGCGGCTCGCGCTCGACATGGGCCGGCTCGATATCGCCAAGACCACATTGCAAGTGGCCGAGGCCCAGGGCGTACGCGACTGGAAGACCCTGTCCGCGCTCGGTACGCTACGCGCCAAGCAGAACCAGCACGCCGAGGCCCAGCAATATTTCCTGGCCGCGCTGCAGCTCGAGCCGAACGCGGTGTCGGTGATCAACAATTTGGCCCTGTCCTACGCCCTCGACAACAAAGTCGACCGGGCGGAGGATTTGTTGCGTAACGCCGTGCGGAACGGTCACGAAGACAAGCGCGTGCGCCAAAATCTGGCGCTCGTTCTCGGCATCGAGGGCAAATATGACGAGGCGCGGAAGGTCGCCCAAGTCGATCTGCCCGAATCGGACGCCAGGGCCAACATGGCCTATCTGCGCAACATGTTGACGCAATCGACCGCGGTAGCCTCGCTCGACAGCGGCGGCCGGGACGAGGTCGATGCCGTACCGAACGGCAAAGGCGGTCCGGAGTGGCAGCCTTATGCCGGCCGGCCGACGGCGCCGAAGAATGTGGCGAGCGCCAGCGCCGCCAAGCCGAAAGCCCAGCCCGTGCATGTGGCTTCGGCTGCAGCCCTACCGCCGGCCGCGCCGGCGCCCAAGCCCGCGGCGACGCCCGCCGCGGTTCCGGCAGCGCCCGAGCCGGCGGTAGGGCAGGCGAATTCGAGTCAAGGGCCGGCCCAGGCGGCCCGGGTGGCGACGCTGCTGCCGGGCGAATCGGGGTCGAGCACGGTGCCGAAATCGGTCCAGCCCGCCCATCCGGCCACGTCCGCCAAGGCCGACAAGGCGCCGACCGCCCCGAGCCTGCTCCGCGCCAACGTCGACTAGCGACACGCCGCCAAGTCCGAGGCAGCGCGGGCGCACGCTCGCAGGCGCGCACCGTTCTCTCCCCGTTTTCGCTTGATGTCCGCGGCCGCGTCGGCGCCGATCCCGGGAACGGGACTTTTCCGCCGGGGCGGCCCAGGCCAATCTTGCTTCGGTCGCTCGAGCCCATGTTCGGCTCGTTGGTCGGCGAGGGGCGCAAGACCGGCGACGACATGCGCCTCCAATTCATGAGCCGGCCCAGCGCCGACAGGGTGCGCGATTACCTGCCCCCTGATCGATCGTCCAGCTGCACGCCGTGCAGGTCCTGAGACCCGCCCTGGCGCGCGAGGGCGTCGGCGTGGCCTTAGCCGCCGTGGCGCATATGCATGATCTGGATGAAGGCGGGGCCGAGAATGACGATGAACAGGACCGGCAGAAAGAACAGGATCATCGGCACGGTAAGCTTCGGCGGCAGCGCGGCGGCTTTTTTCTCGGCTTCGGCCATGCGCATGTCGCGGCTTTCCTTGGACAGCACGCGCAGGGCCTGGCTGATGGCCGTGCCGTAGCGCTCGGCCTGGATCAAGCTCGTGCCCACCGCCTTGACCACGGGCAAGCCGGTGCGCTTGCCGAGATTTTCGTAGGCCAGCCGCCGCTCCTGCAGATAGGACAGCTCCGCGGTCGTGAGGCCGAACTCCTCGGCGAGCTCGATGGAGCGGGTGCCGATCTCGTTCGCCACCTTGTTCATCGCCGATTCGATGCTCATGCCGGCTTGCACGCAGATCAAGAGCAGGTCGAGCGCATCGGGGAACACCCGCTTGATCGACCTCTGGCGGCGCTGGATGAGGTTGTGGATAAAGATATTGGGCAGGTAGAAGCCGACATAGGCGCCGCCGATGGCCAGGCCGAGGCGCACCAGCGGCGCGAGATTATGCTTGTCCCAGACATACAAATAAGAGACGGCGAGCGCGAAGGTGATGATCGGCAGGGTGGCGCGGAAGAACAGGAACGCCACCACCGGCGCCTGCCCGCGCAAGCCCGCCATTTTCAGCTGTTCGCGCGTGCCCTCGGTCTCCAACGCCTTACGCAGGTTGAGCTGCTCCACCACCCGCTTCATGAAGCTTTTCGGCTCGATGCGCAGCCGCGATTGCCGCTGGTCCTCGGCGAGCTGGGCCAGGCGCTCGGCGCGCAGACGCTCCCGCTCGCCACCGACATATTTCATCCTGGCGTTGAAGCGATCGCCGGTCAAAAGCGGCAGCACGAAGGAGGCGACGGTGGCAAACGCCGCCACGGCCGCGAGCACCATGACGAGGATCTGGGGATCGAGGATCTTGTTGAGCAAGGAGGACATCGGCGGCTCAATAATCGAAGTGAATCATCTTGCTCATGACGAGCACGCCGATCAGCATCCAGATGCCGCTGCCAATCAGCATGAAATTGCCGAGTCTCTCGGTGAACAGCATGGATATGTAGGCGGGCGTGCTGATATAGACGAGAATCATGACGCTGGGCGGCAGGGCACCGATGATCGCCGCTGAGGCCTTGGCCTCGGCGCTGAAGGCTCTGACTTTGGCCTGCAAGCGATAGCGGTCGCGCAGCACCTGAGAGAGATTGGAGAGCGCCTCGGCCAAATTGCCGCCCGTCTGCGCCTGGATGGCGATGACGATGGCGAAGAAATTCACCTCCTGCAGCGGCATGCGGTCATGCATGCGCTCGAAGGCGCGGGACAGGGGGATGCCGACCTTCTGCTGTTCGACGAGGTCGACGAACTCGGTCTTCACGGGCTCGGGCGCTTCGGCGGCAATGACCTGCAGACAGTCGCTGAGGGGTAGGCCGGACTTCACGCCGCGCACGATGATGTCGATGGCGTTGGCGAACTCGACCAGGAACTTGGCCTGGCGGCGTTTGGTCCGGCGCGCGACGAGCCAACGGGGCAGCCCAATGCCGCAGACGAGGGCCACGAGCAGAGACACGATCATCGAGGAGCCGGTGATGAGAACGATGAACCCGCCGAGCAGCCCCGTGGCGAGGCTGGCGAGGTAATAAAAGCGGGGCGAGATCGAAAGTCCGGCGCGGATGAGCTTGGTGCGAAGCGTTACCCGCCGCTTTGCCTTCTGCTTGGCCTCGATCTCCTTGATCGTGTCATGCACCTGCTTCTTGCGCATCTGCAGCGGCTGCGCCTGTGTCTGCAGCGCCGTGCGAGCGCGAGATTTGGCCTGACCTTGTGCCACATCGGCGACGCGCTTGCTCGCCTGGCGCTCGCCGCTCATGAAGGGCATGACGAGGACATAGACCACGCCCCCGACGGCTAGAGCGGCGAGGGCGATGACCGAGAGCTGGATGAGCTCGGGACTAAGCAAGGCGCTCTCCCAACGGCCGGCCGTGCTCGTCCATGACCTCGCCCGCTGCCAGCGCCTCGGCGAGGCGCTTCTCCTCGCCGAAATAGCGCGCCTTTTCCCAGAAATTTGGCCGGGCGATGCCGGTGCCGCGATGCCGGCCGACGAGCCGTCCATTCGCGTCCTCGCCGTCAATTTCATAGATGAACAGGTCTTGTAGCGTGACGACGTCACCCTCGAGCCCGATCACCTCGGTGACATGGGTGATCTTGCGCGTGCCGTCGCGCAGGCGCTGCGCCTGAATGATCACGTCCACCGAGGACACGATCATTTCGCGGATGGTCTTGGCCGGCAGATTGTAGCCGCCCATCAAGATCATGCTCTCCAGACGGCTGATGCATTCACGCGGGGAGTTGGAGTGGACCGTGCTCATGGAGCCGTCGTGGCCGGTGTTCATGGCTTGCAGCAGGTCGAAGGCCTCCGGCCCGCGCGCCTCGCCGACGATGATGCGGTCGGGGCGCATACGCAGGCAGTTCTTAACAAGATCGCGCATGGTGACCTCGCCCTCGCCTTCGAGATTGGGCGGCCGCGTCTCGAGCCGCACCACATGGGGTTGCTGCAATTGCAGCTCGGCAGAGTCTTCGCAGGTGATGATGCGCTCGTCGTCGTCGATATTGCCGGTTAGGCAATTGAGCAGCGTGGTCTTGCCCGAGCCGGTGCCGCCGGAGATGACCACATTGCAGCGCACCCGGCCGATGATGCCGAGCAGGTTACGGCCTTCCGGCGTGATGGTGCCGAGCTTGACCAGCTGGTCCAAGGTCAAGCGGTCCCGCTTGAACTTGCGGATGGTCAGGATGGGCCCGTCGAGGGAGAGCGGCGGCGCAATGACGTTGACGCGGCTGCCGTCAGGCAGGCGCGCGTCGCAGATCGGGCTCGATTCGTCCACGCGGCGGCCGACCTGACTGACGATGCGCTGACAGATGTTCATCAGCTGGGCATTGTCGGCAAAGCGGATCCCCACCGGCTCGACCTTGCCGCGAACCTCGATATAGGTCGTCTCGGCGCCGTTCACCATGATGTCGGCGATGTCGTCGCGGGCGAGCAGAGGCTCCAGCGGCCCATAGCCCAGGACGTCGTTGCAGATGTCCTCGAGCAGCTCCTCCTGCTCGGCGATCGACATGACGACGTTCTTGATGGCGACGATCTCGCTGACGATGTCGCGGATCTCTTCCCGGGCCGCGTCGGCCTCGAGACGGGCGAGCTGGGTAAGATCGATGGTGTCGATGAGGGCGTTGAAGACCGTCGTCTTGACGTCGTAGTACTCCTCCGAGCGCGGCCGCTCGATGGGCTTTGGCTTGGCCGGTTTCCTCGCCGAGGTAGAGCTTATCGGGACCGGCTCGGGGCGCAGCTCCGGCAGACGCGGACTTGCCGCCGGGCTGTCCGCGCGCGGTGCGTCGGCAGGCTCGGTAGCCGGCGTCTGCTGCGGTGCCGGAATCTCCGTGGGAATCTTTCGCTTACCGAACATATCCGTTTCAGGCGCTTCTCTTGGTCAGCCCCAGGCGCCCGAGAATGGGGGCAAGAATCGAGGAGCGCTCGCTCTTTTGCTCTGCTCGGTCGGTGAGCAGGTTGGCGAGTGTGCGGAATTGCTCCGCCGCCTTGGACTTGTCCGAGATTTCCTCGATCATCTGACCATTATTCGCCGCAGTGCCGAATAGCTGGGCGTCGAAGTCGATGACCACCTTCGGCTCGATCTCGATGGCGTGACCGAAATCCTTGACTGATATCTCTGGCCGTTTAGGTATGCCGACCTGATTGAGGACGAGCAGTGGCGGGCGGTCGTTGGGCCGCGACGCCTTGAGCTGATCGACGAGGTTTTTGGAGTTGCGCAGATTGGCGAGGTCGGGTGCGGCGGTGATCACCACATGGTCGGCCTTGAGCACCACCTGTTTCGCCCAGGCCGTCCATAGGTGTGGCACATCGACGGCAATCCACGGCACGTTCTCGCGCACGACGTCGAGCACGGTCTCGTAGGATTGGGGCTCGATATCGAAGGAACGGTCGAGGGTGCCCGGCGCCGCAAACAGGCTCAAATGCTCCGAGCAGCGCGAGAGCAGCCGGTCGAGCAAGACCTCGTCGAGGCGCTCTGGTGCGACGAGCGCATCGGCAATGCCCTGCAAAGGGTCCTGATTAAAATCGAGTCCGGCGGTGCCGAAGGGCAGGTCGAAATCGGCAATGACGACGTCGCTCTTGAGCGCGCCAGCTATGACGAAGGCCGTGTTGTGGCAGATGGTGCTCGACCCTGAGCCGCCTTTGGCGCCGACGAAGGCAATGACCTGCCCCACCGGCCCCGCCTCGGGATCGGTGTAGATGTTGGAAATACTCTCGATGATCTGCACCACGCGGACCGGGGCCACGACATATTCGCCGACCCCGCGGTGCAGAAGCTCGCGATAGAGCAGAACGTCGTTGATATGGCCGACGACGACGACCTTGGTGCCGGGATCGCAGACCTCGGCGAGACGATCGAGATCGGCGAGCAGGTCCCGCCGGTCCAAGAGCAACTCGATGATGATCAAATTGGGGGTCGAGGCATTGCGGTAGAAGGCGACCGCCGCCTGCACGCCTCCCATCTGCACCGTGACATGGGCCTTGTCGAGGCGCCGGTCCTCTGCCGCCTTCTGGATCACCTCGGCGGTGTCCTGGTCCTCACAAAAGGCCTGAATGTTGACGCGCGGAATCGGCCGCGCCCGGCTCGCCTCGGCGCGCGGCTCGGCTGGCAGCTCAAGCGCCGGGTTACCGCCCGGATCGAGGGAATAGGCCGCGTCACTCGTCACTGATTTCCTCCGATTTGGCCGACTTCGCTGGTCGTGGCGTGCTCCGAGAGAGGTTTTTTGTCAGGGGCCCAATCGGAACCTGTGGCTTGGCCGTTGACGTATTTGCCCCACACCACGTCCCGCCGCTCGCTCGACCGCGGCGTCTCAGCTTTGGGCTGGATGAGGTCGTTTGGATCGGCCACGGCCATGGCGAGGTTGCGCTGGGTGGCGCAGCCCATATTGGGCCACGGCATGTTCTGCGGATCACGCCCGATATTCTCCGACCAGTCCGGGCAGTCGGGCGCCTTGGCAACGGTGCGAAGATAAGAGATCCGTAACGGGGCAGAGGGATCGTAATTGGCAAAATAGGGCTCCGACACCACCGTGCGGGGATCGATGCCGGCCTGCCGCATAGCCTGACGCACATCTTGGAAGGCGCGCATGGCGGCGGTTTCGTTGGCGCCGCCGGACGGAGCCCGGACCATGAGCCGTTCGGCGCGCTGGTTCCTATAGTCCCAGAGAAAGGCGCGGAGCTGCGACTTCTGCACCTCGGTCAAGCCGGCCGTGCTCCGGTTGACGGTGAGATCGAGGGTGGCCTCGCCCTGCTTGACGAGAATCGGCCAGCGCTCATTGGGATTGGCTAGAGTGAAAGGCGCCTGGAAGCGCGGGCCTTCAGACATGCAGCCGCCGACCGGCGCCGCCAAGACGGACAGTACGAGCAAAGTGAGGACAGACCGCCGCCCTTTAGGCGTCAAGCGCTCCGACCCGAAGATTTGCGCCGCCATGAGATTGTTCTCCATCCTCTACTGCTCGACGATAAAGCCGACGTCGCCGTCGAATTTGCCGACCGGCGCCCGCTCGGGGTGGCGCCCATAGACGCGGTTGAGCTGGCCCAAGACGTCGCTGTCGGCGTCGGAGGCCCAACCGAAACCCTGGTCGGGCTGGGCGAGCTGCTGGCGAGGAACAGGCTTGACGATATAGGGCGTGACAATCACCACGAGTTCCGTCTCGTTCTTCTGGAAATCGCGGCTACGGAAGAGTGCGCCGAGGACGGGCAAATTCTTCAACCCGGGATAACCGCTCAGCGCCTGTTTCGATTGATCCGACAGCAATCCGGCCATCACCAGCGCGCCGCCGCTCGGCAGCTCGACCGTGGTCTCGGCACGTCGCACCTTCAGGGCCGGGACGGCGAAACCGCTGAGGACGACTGCACCTTGATTGGTGAGTTCGCTCACCTCGGTGGAGACTTTGAGGCTGATGCGGCCCTCGGACATGACCACGGGGGTGAAGGCAAGGCCGATGCCGAATTTCTTGAATTCTATGGTGACCTGGTTTGACAAGCCTCCTTGAGGGACGGGTATCGGAAATTCGCCGCCGGCGAGAAAATTCGCCGTCTCGCCGGAGATTGCCGTGAGGTTTGGCTCGGCCAACGTGTGCAGCAGGCCGTCCTCTTCGAGCGCGCGCAGCACGCCCTGGACGGTATTCCCGCTTTTTTGCCACTGCACGCCGCCTCCCGATGTCCCGAGGACTGCCGGAGTAGAAAGGCCCGGCACTTGTGGACTCGGAATGAAGGGGGCAAGAATGCCCTTGCCGGCCGCGCTAATTGGGAAGGGAAGATCGCTGAGCGCGGCGAAGGCGAAATTGCCCGAATTCACCAGAGCGTTCAGGTCGACGCCGAACTGCTTGATGATATTGCGCTCCATCTCCACCACGGAAACCTTGAGCAGCACCTGCTCCCGGCCCTCCACTGTCAGCATGTTGATGACGTTGGTGGTCTTGCAGGCATTGTCCAAGCCGCTACCGCCATTATTGGTATTGCCGGCGGTGTTAATGGTGGTGGCCGAACCGCCCGTGGCGGAGCTCGAAGTGTTCTGCTGATCCAACGGGCCTAGGAAGCTCGTGACAATTTCGCAGGCGCGCGTGGCATCAATCGGCGTGCGCACCGTTCCGGTGAGCACGGCACGCTCGCCGATGGCGTCAATGTGAACTTTGGAACCTGGAATGAGGCGGGTAAGGAGATCAGTCAGGGCGGAAAGATCGCGCTCGATCGAAACTTCCAGGGTCAAGATGCGATGGCCATCCTTGTCATTGAAGAAGAGGTTGGCTTCGCCCGGCTCCGAGCCGATCAGGTAAGCGCGCGTCGAGGTCTGCATCACCGCTTCGAGCTTCTTCGGGTTGGAGACCATGACGTCGCGCACGTCGCGCGGCAGTTCGATGAACATCGATTTGTTCAACCCAAGCTTGATTTTCCGAGTCGCCGGAAGGCTCACATTGGCGCCGATGTGCAGCACCGAGGATTGATCAGAATCGGCTACTGCCGGTATGGGCGATGCCACGCCAGCGAAAGCGAGCGCGCAGGCGCCGAGCAGCCCGAATAATTTGCGTGGGGAAGACGTCATCGCCTCGCCTTTTTTTGTTAAGCCCACCCGTCCCACCGGCGGCCCCGTCAGTTCACGCCGAAAGCGCGAGTCTGGACGCCGTATTTCAACATCTTGACCGAACTCGAATTCGACTCGCCGATCTTGGCGGTGGGCTCGACCTTGCCTGGAGTGGCGTCGGCGAGGCTGCGCAAGGCGAGCGAGATGTCCCCCAAGGATTGGCCGAGGGCCAGGATCTCGGTCTGACTCGGGGTGAGTTCGAGCGTCGCGGTCTTGCCCGTCGCAACCTTCTCCCCGCCCTTGTTCTCGAGCGATTGCCCGATGGCGAGAACGCGGACGTTGCGCAAGATGGTGTCGCTCACATGATCTTCCTTGGTTCCGACCTGCACCCGGCGCGACAGAATGACGTCGACGCGGTCGTTGGGCAGGATGAAGCCGCCGGCGGAGGTCTCCTCGCGGATCGGGGTGGAGATGGCGCGCATGCCCGAGGGCAGGATGGCCGCCATGACACCGCCCTCGCTCACCCGGATTAGCTTCTGATCGCTGATCGGTTCGCCGGCGACCAGGGGGGCGCGGGCGACGGCGCCGGCGAATTCATTCTCCGCGTCGGGGTCGTTGGCCTTGGAGATGAGACCGGGGGTGACGCCCTCGGCCGGCCATTGCTGCCATTTCAGATCAGAGGCGTGGATCGAATCGCCAAGATTGATGTCGTTGGCGGCGACGAGAACGTCGACGGCGCCGACGGTCTTCTCGATCTCCTGGACCTCGCGCGGACCGGACACGATGCGCTTGGCAATCCACGCCGCGCCGAGCGCTGCGGTGAATGCAATGACGAGGACGGTCACTCTTGCTCTTTTCATGACGGACTCGCTTCCTTGCGCCCCCAAGCGTCGCCGCTTCCAACCGGTTTCCACTCTGACTTTGAAATCTCAACGCTAAGTTAATGGCCGTGCCAAATTGGCTGAACGCCCTCGGGCAGAGCCCGGCCGGCAAAGAGGAAACGGGTGCGCGAAGCCCTAAAGGGTGCGGAACCGGTCAGGCGATCGGAAGCGGGAGGGAGGTGCAGCGCTCAGCTGCCGAACGCCGCCATGAACGGCGTTTGCGGATAGACGATCAGCCCAGCCGCCGCGAGCGCGATACCGTAGGGAACACCTTCGCCGGCGTTGTGCAAGCGGACGAGCCAGCCCTGGCTTGCCAGGGGCGCGGGCAGGGGCACCGCGCGCAAGAAGAGGAGGGCCAGGGTCAGCGCGCCGCCGAGGAGCGCGGCAAATACGACGTAGGTGAAGAGCAGCTGAGGTCCGAGCCAAAGGCAGGTGGCGGCAAAGAGCTTGGCGTCGCCGCCGCCGACCCAGCCGAAGGCAAACAGGCAGAAGCCGAGAGCGAGGCCAAGGACGCCCATGGCGACGTGAAGACCCGCATCGCTCCAGCCCATTCCGATCATGGGCGCGAGCACGAAAAAGCCGGCCACAAGGGCGAGGGCGATGCGATTGGGCACCGTCATGGTGAAAAGATCGGTGGCCGCGGCCAAGGCCATCGCGGCGGGAAAGACTATGAGCAGAAGGGTATCTTTGAGCACCGTTTCTCGCCCCTCAGATCATTCGCCGATCTAGGGCCAAAGCCCTGAACCTCGGGTTAATTGGGCAGGCTGACGCGGACGCATGGCGCCCGAACGAAAGCCGCCCGGCGAAGCGGGCGGCTTGTTACCTCATCCTTGGCCGGCGCCGGATTGCGGCCTGGCCGCTTAGTTCGGCTTGAGATCGGTCGTGACGGAGTTGAACAGCGTGTTCAGCTGGCCGCCGACTTGGCCGACGACGCTCGCGATGGCCACGCCGATGCCGGCAGCGATCAGGCCATATTCGATGGCCGCCGCGCCCGTCTCGTCCTTGGCGAAACGTGCAAGCAACGCCTTCATCTGACACTCCCTTTAGCTCAATCCACACCACCCATCGCTGCCGGTTTGGCAGCTTGAACCCCGCGCGCAGAGTAGCCAGGTCGCGTTACATACAAGTTAAGTCAATCTCATAAACCGGCGCCCCTATCGTTAAGAGAGGGTATATCGGGAGGCTCGCCGGCGAGGTGTCCGTGAACTTTTACCAGAGGTCTCAGCAGTAGTTTTCGATGCCATTGCTTAGAATTTGGCTCAATCTCAACAGAAGTTGTCCGGGCTATCGCCGCTTATCCATGGCGAAAGTCCAGCTCTGGGCGATGAGGCTGCTCGGGATCTTGCGCCTGTTCTTTACCCTCTATTGACGGCGTTGGAGACTTCGCCCGCCAATGGCGCCCGGGCCCAAACGCTCGCGCCCTCGCCTCGACGGCACTGCCGTCCCGCCACGACGCGCTCATTTGCCAATCCTTCATCTTTTTCGGGCTCTCATGCGGGGAACGCTTGAGTGTCAAGGAACCGCGTCATGCTCATGTCCGGCAAGCGCCGCAGGCCGCTTTCGCCCCGCTTCTGCCTCCTCGCGCCGGCGCTGCTCGCCCTTGCTTGCGGCCCGGCCTCTGCGGCCAATGACGATGTCGACGTCACCATCGACCAGGCCGCGATCATCCGCCTCGAGCGGCCGGCGGCGGAGATCATCGTCGGCAATCCGTCGATCGCCGACGTCGCGGTGCAGAGCGGAAAAGTGCTGGTGGTGACCGGAAAGTCCTATGGACGCACCAACCTCATCGTCATCGACGCCGACGGCAAGCAGGTCACCAACCGAGCCTTGAGCGTGACGGAACCCGGCAAGGGCTACGTCATCGTGCACCGGGGCGCCTCGCCCTACACTTATTACTGCGCGCCGAATTGCACGCCCTCGCTCACGGTCGGCGACAATCCCGATTGGTTCGACGCGATCCAGAAAGAGGTCCAGTCGAAGCAGTCGATGGGACAAGCCTCGGCCGAAGGCGGCACCTCCGGGGCTCAGTAGCCCGGGCGAAGTGCCGACCGCGGACGAGCGACCGCGCCGCAGCTATTTGGCGATGCGCAGATCACCCAAGCCCTGCGCGATGGCCTGGAAAATGCCGGCCAGCTGATCGGAGCTCGGCGAATTGTAATACAGCTTATTTCCTTGCTGGTCGGTGCCCGCGCAGTTGGTCAGCAGGGTTTGGCTGGCTGAGGTGACGCCGAGCCCGATGGTGTAGAGCATAATGCCGGGAGTACCGTCGCTGTGCGGCGGGATACTCTTGATGCTGTTGCACACCGTCGTCGTATAGCTGTCGAGGGTCGCTTCCGCATTGCTGCCACTGGTGCTGCCGAGATGCCCATTCTTGGCATAGCCGAATGCGCTATAAATGGACTTGTCGACGTAGGTGCTGGCGTCGCCCCCGTTCACGTCATTCTGGCCGTCGGTC
The DNA here is from genome assembly GCA_963820115.1 of uncultured Alphaproteobacteria bacterium. Classification (GTDB taxonomy): domain Bacteria; phylum Pseudomonadota; class Alphaproteobacteria; order Rhizobiales; family Methyloligellaceae; genus Methyloceanibacter. Next base: position 503,441 of record CAWFYP010000002.1, on the reverse strand, counting down.
ATAAACACAATTGCCTTCACCCATTTATCATCTGTGTAAGATGTCCCCTCGGTGAAGGGCGCGCCAGGTGAGATCACGCGCCACCCCCACAATAGTCCGGTGGGGAGAACAGTGCCGCCCTTGGCAGCCAGGGCATTAATGGCGCTCTCAACCGTGCTCTTGGTGCTGGTCATCGCCAGGATCGGCGCCGGCGGACAACCCCAGTCCGGTCCGGTCGAAGTGCCGGAAAAGCTCTTGTATTTGCCGGTGTAGCACTGGCGCTTATAGTCGGAGGGCGAGGAGGGCGACGAGCCAGAGGCGCAAGTTGCATTAGTGTAGGTTCCGTCGCTGAGATAAGTGTTGCTGTAATTGTTACGCGAAGCCGAGTCGGGCTCGTCGGGAGCAAAATAGGGCACCCACAGAGAGGCCGGCGTGCCGGAACTCGGCGGCGCGTCGGTCAGCTCGTAGGTGCTGCTGCCGCTCCTCTCCCGCACGCAGCCGGACCAGGTCCTGCCGACCTTGGTCCATAGGCTGAGCGTGCTCACCCCGTTGGTCTTGTCCAGATCCTCGAAGGCGATGGGATGGCTCGTCGCGTTTGACGCCGAATAGGTTGCGGTATCGAGCCAGCCCGAGTTGAGGTTGTTGTTGCCGATATTCACGGCCTGCGCGAAAGGCACGACGCCGATCTTCACGGTTGTCGAGGTTGAATTGCCCGCGAACAGCGTCTCCACCATCTGCGTCGCGGCGCTCTTCAGCGCGCTTATCTTGGTCTGCGAGCCGAGAGTGTCGGCCATGGACCCCGTGGTATCGAGGACGAGCACGAGCTCGATGTTGCGTTGCTTCCTGGTGATGGTGGTGGTGACGCCAAGGTCGATGTGATCGATATTGACGATGCTCATGAAGGTGGTCGGCACCGAGCTGGACACGCTCACCGTGACGTCGCTGTCCACGGCGCTGACCTGCAGCTTGCCGACGGCGCCGAGCACGGAGGCGGGATAATTGGCGTCGAAGAATTGCTGCGCCTTGGTCGCCATATCGGCGGGGGTAAGGTCGGGCCAGGAGCCGATGGCGAGCGCTGCGGCGTCGGCTGCGTCGGACATGCGCTCGCGGACGAGTAGGGCGCGGCCATAGTCGACCGCCACGCCGGCACCGAGCAGCAGGGGAATAAGGGCAAACCCGAACAGGATGGCGACATTGCCGCGGCGCTCATGAACGAAGCCCTTTAGAATTCGGCCGAGTTGTTTCAGCATTCGTATCACCATTTGCCAGGCCGAGAACCAGCACCACAGCGGTACCAGTCGCCATCTTAGTCCTACGAGATGTGCGTGCAAAAATTCTTATTTTTCGTGATCCGATTTACTCAAATTAACTTCTGTTTATATTTAAATTGTTTTGAACTGATCTTGGCTAAATGTTTACCTTATTTCGATTATGGAGCGGGAATTCACTCTCCGTTAAACGCGACACCGTTATGGCTGCCTTAGATCGCTTGAAACGAGGGCGGAGCCTTGACCGCGCGGGCAGCACAGACAGGCACAGACGGCCGGAACGGAGGGCGGCGCTTCTGGAGGAATGCGTCGGGCGCCTCGGCGCTCGAATTCGCGCTGGTCGCCGTCCCCTTCATCTTGCTGGTGCTGGCGGTGCTCGAGGTCGGGATCGTCTATTTCGCCGATTTCATGCTGGAAAACGCGGTGGCGCAGGGCGCCCGCCTGATCCGCACCGGCCAGGCCCAGAACCAAAATTTCGACGCCAGCAAGTTCAAGAACGAGGTGTGCAAGAATTTGAGCGCACCGATCGATTGCTCCCGCCTCATGCTCGACGTGCGGCATTTCTCGAGCTTCTCGAACGCCGGCTCCGACCTCACCAATCCGCTCGATGCCAACGGCAACCTCAAGAACAATTTCAGCTACGACCCCGGCGTGGGCGGAGACGTCGTCGTGGTCCGCGGCTTCTATGAGTTTGACCTCACGGCAAAGCTGCCGAAGGAGATCGGCCTCGGCAATATGAGCAATGGCGACCGGCTGCTGATGGCGACCGCCGCGTTCCGCAACGAACCGTTCCAACCCGAATAGGACGAAGAGCCGTGTTGTCTGTCACCTTGAGAACCGGATGGGAACGAGCCGCGCGGGGCCTTCGCCGCGCGCTATCCGATCGGCGAGGCGTGTCGGCCATCGAATTCGCGCTCCTCGCGCCGGTCCTGATCATTCTCTATGTCGCCTCCACGGAGCTTGGCAACGCGCTCACCATCAGCCGGAGAACTTCGGCGGTGGCGAGCACCGCGGCGGACCTCGCCTCTCAAGTCAAGACCGTGTCCAATGCGGACCTCGCTGACATCACGTCGGCGGCGAGCAGCATTCTCGCTCCCTATCCGACGGCCCCGCTCAAGATCGTTTTGACGAGCGTCGTCGCCGACGACAAGAATGCCACCAAGGTCGACTGGAGCTATGCTACCAACGGCGGGGGCCAGCGCGCCAAGGGCTCGGCGGTCACGCTGCCGGCCGGGCTGACGCAGGCCAATAGCAGCGTGATCATGGCCGAGGTAACCTACGCCTTCACGCCGCTTACCAACCTCAACCTCAACTTCGGCGATCGGGGCTCCTTCACCATGGGCTCCTTCACCATGAGCCGGACGTTCTATTCGCGTCCGCGCAAGAGCCTCACGGTGGCGAAAACAAACTGAGGCTCGCTTTCGCCCGGCCCGGGTGGGCGGGCATCGTGGTCAGCTCGGCCCACAAATCATATTCATCGGCATGGGTGACGCGAACGCGGGCGCGGTCGCCCGGCTGCAGCCTTGTCTCGCCATTGAGATAGACGTTGCCGTCGATCTCCGGCGCATCCCAATGGGAACGGGCTATGGCGCCGTCCGCATCCACCGCGTCGACGATCACCTCGATGGTGCGGCTGACGCGCGCCGCGAGCACCTCGGCGCTGATCGCCTGCTGGAGCTCCATCAAGCGCGCGTGGCGCTCCTCCTTCACCGCCTCGGGCACTTGGCCGGGGAGCGCGTTGGCGGCGGCGCCGTCCACATCCTCATATTTGAAGCAGCCGACGCGAGCGAGCCGCGCCGCGCGCAGCCAGTCGAGCAGTAACGCGAAGTCCGCCTCGGTCTCGCCGGGAAAGCCGACGATGAAGGTCGAACGGAGCGCGAGGTCGGGGCAGAGCGTGCGCCAGCGGTCGATGCGCTCCAAAGTCTTCTCCTGATGGGCGGGGCGGCGCATGGCCTTGAGCACCGAGGGCGAGGCGTGTTGGAAGGGAATGTCGAGATAAGGCAGCACCCGGCCGTCCGCCATGAGCGGCAGCACCTGGTCGACATGAGGATAGGGATAGACGTAATGCAGCCGCACCCAGGCGCCGAGACTGCCGAGCGCCGCAGCCAGGCTTACGAACCGCGCCTCGTGCTCGGCCCCGCGCCATCGGCTCTTGGCATAGCCGAGATCGAGCCCATAGGCGCTCGTGTCTTGGGAGATGATCAGCAGCTCCTCGACGCCGGCGGCCACCAGCCGCTCCGCCTCGCGCAGCACCTCGTCCACCGGCCGGCTCTTGAGGCGTCCGCGCAGGCTCGGGATGATGCAGAAGCTGCAGGCGTTGTTGCAGCCCTCCGAGATTTTCACATAGGCGTAGTGGCGCGGCGTGAGCCTGATGCCCTGCGGCGGCACGAGATCGAAAAAAGGATCGTGCGGCCGGGGCACGGCCTTATGCACATGCTCCACCACCGCTTCATATTGCTGCGGGCCGGTGATGGCGAGCACATCCGGATAGGCGTCCCGGATGCGATCCGCCTCGACCCCGAAACAGCCGGTGACGATGACCTTGCCGTTCTCCGCCAAGGCTTCGCCGATGGCGGCGAGCAATTCCGCCTTGGCGCTGTTGAGGAAGCCGCAGGTGTTGACCACGACGGCGTCGGCGCCGGCATAGCTCGGCGCGAGCGCATAGCCCTCGGCGCGAAGTTGCGTGATGATGCGTTCGGAATCGACCAGCGCCTTGGGGCAGCCGAGGCTGACAAAGCCGATTTTCGGGGCGCTTCCAGCGCTCGTGGCGGGTTGGCGCGGGCCGGGCTTGGGCACCGTTTTTGACAAGCGGCGTTTTGTCGGGGAGGCTGACATTGGTGTCCTTATAGGCAAGCCGAGCCGATCTTCATAGCCTGCCCCCTGCGCGGGCGGCAGGCGGCAAATAAGACGACCGTGGGGGAAGCGTCATGAGCAGGCTGGAGATCGAGGACTGGCTCACGCCGCGCGGCGTCGTGGCCTTTTGGCTGATCTTCGCGCTGGCGTTCACCGTCATGCTCTGGATTGTTTCGCCCGGCCGCACGCTGCAGGACGCGCTGGAGGCGGAGATCCTGCAAGGCCATCTCGCCGGCGGTTATCAACTCAGGAATCCGCCGCTCTATGAATGGCTGCTGTGGGGGGTGCAGCAACTCGCCGGCCCCGGCCCGCTGTCTTATCTCGTTCTGCGCTATGCGCTGATCGCGGCCACCGGCATCCTGTTCTACTTTGCCGCGCGGCGCACGACCGGCGAGAGCCGCATGGCGGCTGCCTTCTCCTTCTCGCTGGTGCTCCTGTTCTGGTTCGGCTGGGAGGCCCATCACAGCGTCTCCCATTCGCTCGCCATCCTGGCGGCGATCTTGGCGCTGTGGCTGGCGGCGCTCGCTTATGCCGACCGCCCCAGCGCGAACTCGCGCGCTGGGGCTCGGGCTGATCATCGGGCTCGGCATCATGGCGAAATGGAGCTTCCTGCTCGTAGTGGCGAGCCTCGGCTTCGCTCTTTGTCTCGAGCCCGGCACGCGGCGCGCTTTTGCGAGCCCGCGGGCGCTGCTCATCGTGGCGGGCGCCGTGCTTCCCGTCATTCCCTTTGCCCTATGGGCCGCGGCGATGGACCCCGCGCTCGTCAGCGCGCGCGTCGCCGTCATGCAGCCCGACGGGGCGACGACACGGGCCCTGATCGGCGTGCGGGACTTTCTCCTCGGCCTGCCGCTCGTGTTCCTGCCTTGGCTCGTGATCGTGCTGCCTCTTGCGTTTCGCTTCCGCCGGGTAACCGCGACGGCGCGGACCGAGGCCAGCGCCGCCACCCGTATCGCCTTGATCACCGCGGCGCTGTCCGCCGGCATCATGGCTGGCATCCTCGGCATGGCGATCGTGTTCGGCGTGCGCCCGTTCGGCATCGGCACTTTCGCCATTCACTATCTCTATCCCTTCGCGCTCTTCGCCACGCTCGGCATCGCCGGCATGGTCGCGGCGCGCGTTCGGCCCGAGGCGTTCGCCCGCGCCTTGGCGCGCATCTCGCTCGTGGTGGCGGTCGCCGTGTTCGTCATCAAGCTCGGGAGCTTCTACGTGGTTCCGGGACGCAGTGGCGCAACCCACCTCATGCCTTACGCCGGGCTCGCCGAGGCGCTCACCGCGCGGGGCCTGGGCGAGGCGCAATTCGTCACTCTGTCGCCGCGGGATGCCGGCAATCTGATCATCTATCTGCCGCAGGCGCGGGCGCTATCGCCGAGCGCGCGGATCGAGCCGCCGCCGCCTGACAAGGTGAGCGGCCGGGCTTGCGTGCTGCTGTGGGGCGGAGAAACGTCTGTGCCGCCGGGAGCGCCGCAGCCCCTCTCGTCCAAGCGGGCGCTCGACCCGCGCCTCGCCTCGCCGAAGCGACTGCTCGACCCACTCGGCGTGTCGCCCGATCCCAACGCCATCGAGGATGTGGCGGTGGACTGGCGCGCCCCGCTCATCGGCAAAACGCGAGCGTCCGTCTGGCACCTGTTGCGCGGCGGCGCGGCGGAACAGGCCTGCCGGCGCTTCGCGGTCATCGGGCGGCTGTGAGGACTGAGCGGCAGATCAGCGAAGAATGTTCTCGACGTCGGGGTCGTCCGGCTCCTCGCTCTTCTTCTGGGGAGCCTCGCTCGCCTTGGGCGGCGTGGCGCCGGTCGGCGGCGCGTCGGCGGGCGCGTCTTCGCTGTTCTCATGCGGCCCGACGCGGACCGAACCGAGCAGGCGGCCGATTGCCTCGCCCACCGGCTTGCCCTTGAACTTCTTCTTGATGATGTCGCCGATCTTGTTGACCGCCTTCGACGCCTGCTCGGGGTTGGCAAGCAATCCCTTGAGCTCGGGCTTGAAGGTGAGATGCGCGAACGGGCCCTCGACGCGGACCGGCACGGAGAGACCGGCAAGGTCGTTGGCGCCCGTTTTGCCTTCCGGTCCGGCCACGATCTCCGGTTGGGTCAGGAAGTCGAGGCTGCCCGTCACCATGTCCACGGTGCCGCGCGCGGCGACGTGGAGCAGCGGGCTCGTCATCTCAAGATCGGTCAATTCGGCAAGTCCGCTGGCGATGGTGAAACTGCCGCCCAGGGCGCTGAAATCCGTCTTGGCGTCGGGGGTCGGCTTCATGTCCGGGATCTCGCCCGCGCCCACGGATTTGATGAGGGCGGTGAGGTCGATGCCTTGAACGGCACCATCGGTGAGGGCAAGTGTGGCGCGGCCGGCGAGCGAGGACGTGACGGCGGCCGCGTTGGTGCCCGACCCGGAAAGCTGCAGCGACATCTTGGCGTTGCCGGCGAGTAAATTGAGCTCGGCGGCATCCTTGAGCAGCGGCGCGGCGGCGACGCCGTCAAGGGCAAGCTCGCTCGAGAAGCTCACCACCGGCTTCGAGGCATCAAGCGTCACGGTGCCGCGCCCCTGCCCGCCATAGAGTTCCATCTTGCCCAAGGTCGCTACCAGTACGCCACCATGGTAGGTCAGCCCAAGGGCGCTCGGGCCGAGGGTGACGCGTTTCACCTGCGTCTGGTGGATATTCAAATTGACGTCGGCGTCGAAATCGGCAGCGGGCACGAGGGCCGCCGGTGCGGCGGGCGCCGCGGCGGGAGCGGACTTTGGGGCTGAAGCCGGAGCGGCTGCGCTTGGTGCAGGGGCGGCGGGGATCGGCGGATGCCGCGCCGTGCTGTCGAGGAAGGGCGAGAGATCGAGACGGTCGAGTGCAAACGCGGCGCGAATCTGGGGACGCGGGCTCGTGAGCGCGATGACGGCCTGTCCCTGCCCCGTGGCATGGGACAGCGCAAAGCGCGCCTGATCGAAGGTGACGGTGTTGTCCTTCCACGCGACATGGCTCGCGAGCGTGCCGTTGCCGATGGCCGTGGCGGAGGCCGGTTTTTCCTTGAGCCAGGCGAGAATCGAGGGGATCGATTGCGACGTGGCGTTGATGTCGCCATCGGCGGAAAAGCCCGGCCGCGTCGCCACATTGCCCTCGAACGTGGCCGCGACCGCCTGCATCTTGAGGGACAGCTTGAGGCGCGCGTCGCGGTGCTGGCGCAGATCGGCGGGTGAGGTGAGCGTGAGGTCGAACTCGGTCGGCTCGTCCTTCCACACGAACTTGCCCTGGGCGGTGAGCGGATCGGTCAAATGGGGCAGGCTGAGATTGGCGTTGATGTTCTCGATACGCCGCTCGTTGCCGGCCTCGTCATAGACGATGCGCACCGTGCCGTCTTCGATGCGCACATCCTTGAGTCTGATATCGTGGCGGAGCGGAATGGCGGCCACGTCGGCCGCGGCAAATTTGCTGAAATGTAGCGTGGGGCCGGCATCGCCTTGCCGCTCCGGAGCGGGCGCGGGCGCGGGCGCGGGCTGAGCGGCATCGGGCTTCAGCCGCACGACGAGCACCGGGCGCACCATGGTGACATGCTCGGCGTCCACCTCGCGGCTCAGCAATTCATAGAAATTGAGGTCGAGCACGAGACGGGCGATGGAGAGATCGGCGGTGCCCTTGCGCGCCTCGGGATCGGTGATGGTGGCGTCGCTGAGCACGATATGCGGATTGGGCAGGAACAGCAGCGAGGTCGAGCCATTGACCTTCAAGTCGCGGCCGGTCTGCTCCTTGACGCGCGCGGCCACCCGGTCGCGCACCGCATCCGCCGAGATCAGCAGGTTGACGCCGATCAGCGCCAGCACGAGCAGCGCGGCGACAGCGGCGAAGATCTTCAGGGCGAGCTTCATATCTTCGGAATGATTTTGGCTGCGATGCGCGACGGTGCGAGCCGCCGGGCAAGTCGAGCCGCTCGCGGGGCTGAGATTAGACCGACAAATAAGGTGGCCATGGGGCGGCGAGGCGTTTTCTTAGGGAAACTGCCGCGTTGCGGGCGACGGTCTAGACCAAGGCTAGACCTGTCTGCCAGGCTGCGCCGCCGCTGTAAGTTAGTAGCCGCCGCTGGGGCGCTTATCCTCGTCCAACGGGTACCAGCCATCATATCCTTTTTCGACGGTGTGCTGGTAGGTCCGGCCAGTCCAGCGGTCATACTTGATGGCCCCGCGATCGACCTCGGCCGCGGCGGCGAACGGGCTCGCGCAGAGCATGGCGAGGGCCGAAGCCAATCTGCGCCCGATATATCTGTTGAATTTCATCACAGCGAGTTCACGAAATCCACGAGGCGGTCGCGGTCCGGTTTGGCGAGTTTGGCGAAGGCGTCGCGCGCGGCTTGGGCCTCGCCACCATGCCAGAGGATGGCCTCGGCAATGGAGCGGGCGCGGCCGTCATGCAGAAACAGCGTATGACCATTGACGGTCTCCGTGAGACCAATGCCCCAAAGCGGCGCCGTGCGCCATTCGCTTCCCGTCGCCACGCCTTCGGGCCGAGGGTCGGCGAGCCCGTCGCCCATGTCGTGCAACAGCATATCGGTATAGGGCCAGATCAATTGATGCGACAAGTGCGGCTGATCGGCCGCCTCGCCGGTCATGAATTTCGGGCGATGACAGGCGGTGCAACCGATCTGGTAGAATAGCGCCTTACCCTTGAGCACTTCGGGATCGTCCGATTTGCGGCGCGGCGGCACGGCGAGATTCTTGGAATAGAAGACCACGAGCTTGAACAGATCATCGCCGAGCTCGACGTTTTGATATTGCGGGGTGTCGCCGTTCGGCGCGTCGAGGCACTCCTTCTCTTTCTCGGTGCAGTCGCCGGAATGGACCGGGATCAGCGTCGTGGACAGGCCGATGTCGCCATTGGCCGCCTCCGCCGCCTGCTGGGTAATGGTGGGGACGCCCGCCTTCCAGCCGAAGCGGCCGAGCATCACTTTCTGCCGCTCGCGCGACCACACGCGGTTGGGACGCCCGGAAATGCCGTCTTTGTTGGCGTCGTCGGGATCGGCCCAGCTCAGGATTTCGTCCTCGGGCACGGCTTCGAGCAGGCCGAGCCCGATCATGGGCGGGGCCACGCGGGGGCTGATCATCGTATCGGGCTGCATCGGCCCATAACTGAGATCGACGATCGCGTAGCTGGGGGCGCGCAGATCGACCGTGTCGCCGCCGGCGAGCGCGACCGGGAACTCCTTAAATTCGACCTTGAGCCGGCCTTCGGCTTTGAGGCCCTGAATCGAGAGATCCTGGAGCTGGCCGCCATAAGTGGGCTCGGGGATCGAGTTCAGCTCATGGTCCGCGAGTTTTTGCTTCTGCTCCGCGGTGGCGGGGGGGACCGACAGGCGCACCAGCATGGAATGGCTGTCGTCGGGCACGCCGGGCGACAGCGCCGGGTGGCCGCGGCCGTCCTTCAAATGGCAATTCTGGCAGGCGCGGGAGTTGAACAGGGGCCCGAGCCCATCGGAGGCGTCGGTCGAGGACGGCGCCGACACCCAATCCTTGCGGAAGATGGCGTTGCCGATCTTGAAGTCGAGCTCGCGCTTGATCTCGAGATTGCCGGAGGAGTTGGAGAAGGCATTGGTGTTGTCGACGCTGCCGCGCGAGGTGGCGCCGCCGCCGGGGCTCTCCTCACCCGGCTCGGGCCTGGAGAAATCCTTGGTGGGGGCGGTGGGCGTGTCATAGGCACCGGCGGCATCCGCGCCGAAGCTCTGCCAGGCGCCGGCGAGAATGGGCAACACAAAGCCGCCCGCGACCGCGCCGATCAAAGCGAGGCGCCGGGCGCGGCGAGGCTTGCGTAAAGGCGCGGGTCCCGATAGGGCCGCGCGCAGCTTAGGGGCGGGAAGGATGGGGAGACGAGTTCCTTCATCAGAAGTTGACGGTCGTGCGCGCGCCCCACACCGCGGCATTCTCGACCGTGCCTTTGCCGGATGGCTCGGGCACGCCGCCACCCGGCTGCCAGAAATATTGGAAATCCGGCTGCAGCGTCCAGCCCGATTTGAGCTGAAGCGTATAGCAAATCTCCAGCACCGCCTCATAGGTGCGCCCGACGGGGAGGCCGGAATTGAGGTCGAAGCCGTGCGAGTCCTGGGAGATGCCGCTATAGCCGAAGCCGATGCCGAGCATGTCGTCGGGCCGGTCCGGGATCATGCCGGAAAAGGTGATGCCGCCATCGGCATAGATGTCGATGAGATTCTGCGCCGACGGCGCGCCGTTGACCCGGCCGAACAGGCCGATGCCGTTCGGATCCGTGCTGCCCGGCACGCGCCAGACGAGCTGATCGATGATGCCGTAGAGACCCCAATCGCCGTCGATCGGGCGGCCCGGGTTGAGGCTGACGCCGATGGGCAGGCCGCCCGAATCGAAGCGCTGATCGTGGAAGGTGCCGAAGTGATTCCAACCGCCGAGCTTGACGTTCCCCGGCAGCTGCCCGCTCTGATTATATTTGTAGGTCCCCTCGGCCAGCAAAAGTGGCGGCGAGTTCGAGGCGGAAATCGAGCCCGTCACTGTTGCAGATTTGGGGATTGTCGTTGGTGCAGTTCGGATCGGCCGGATTGCCATTATAGACGCCAACCATGAGACGCAGATTGTCGTTGGGCTTCACCGCCACGCGCACGCCGGGCGTCGCCAGCGGATAGGCGGGGCCGCCGCCCGGCATATCGGCCGCGGCCAAAGCCGGCCAGCCCAAGGTCGCATTCAGAAAAAATGGGGCGCCGTCAGTGAGGAGGAATTCGGTGTCGGCGGCGAGCTGACCCAGCTTCACCGACATCTGGCGGTTGAACATGTGCTGCTCGAGCCAGATCTCGTCGAGGCGGGTGGCGTCGGTGGCCTCGAGAAAGCTCACCGGCATGAGCGCGCCGATATTGTCGCTGATGCTGTTGCCATGAATCTGAAACGCGTTGGCGTGGAAACAGAGTCCCTGCCACAGCCCCATCTTGTGCAAATCGCCATCCAGATGCAGCTCGAGCACGCCGTCATATTTGCCGCCTTGCTTGAGGCCGCCGGTGTTGGCGAAGGCCTCGCCCGCGTAAAAGCCGCCGAGGCCAATGCCGGCGTCGGCCAGCGATTTGCGCGCATGCGCCGCGTCAATCGGCGCAACGGCGCCGTCGGGAATGCCGCTGTCGGTAATGCCGCATTCGGCGTCGGCACGCGCCATATCGGGCCCCGCCAACGTCGCGGCAGTGGCCATGGCGGCGACGAAGCCGGCGCGTATCAAGGGCGCGATCCGCCATCCACTCATCGCGATCCGCCCTCACTCATTATGTCAGTGCCCAATCTGCGTCCCGGCACGATTGTAATGTTATAACATCTACCGCCGTCAAGGGCCCGGCCTCCCTCACTGCGCGCTGGCACGGCCGTCGCCCGGACCGGCTGCGGCCGGGCTCGCAGCACCCAGGCTGTCGGAGCCTTGAAATTGGATCGCGTGCAGGTCGAGGGCGGCAACGCCGCGCTCGAAGGATTTGGTCTGATCGAGCAGCGCATCGATGGCATGGGTGATGGCGGCGTTGCCCGCTTCGTTGCCCTCGCCGATCATCTGGTCGTAATTCTCGACCATGATGCCGCGGCGATAGAGGGCGGTCATGGCATCCATGGTCGCCTCGAGCTTGGCGCGAATCTCGGCGTCGATCTCGGGCGCCTTGGCCTTGACGAGATCGGACACGCTCGGCCCCTCGACCACCGAGCCGTCGGCGCGCCGGTATCGGCCGAGATAGACGTTGCGAATGCCGAGGGCGTCGAAATAATGCGAGGCGAAGGTGTTGTCGGAGAAGCAATCATGCTCCTCCTCCGGATCGTGGATCATCAGACCCAGCTTCATGCGCTCGCCGGCAAGCTCGCCATAGGACAGACTGCCGAGCCCGGTCATGATCGCCGTCAATCCGGTCCCGTCGGAGCCGTCGAGCAGGACTTTGCGCGCGTCGCCGCCGGGCGCCCATTGCGCCGCCATGAAGGCGCGGTCATCGACGAGGAGATCGGTGGCGACGCTGAGATATTGGGCGCGGCGATCGCAATGGCCGTGGGTGCAGTTCTTGAGATCGTAATCGTTCGCGGGCCGGTTGCCGGCGCCGGGTCCGGTGCCGTTCAAATCCTGACCCCAAAGCAGAAACTCGATGGCGTGGTAGCCGGTGGCCACATTGGCCTCGACGCCGCCCGCCTCCTGCAGCTTATCGGCCAAAAGCTCTTTGGTGATCTTGGAGGCGTCAATCGTCTTGCCGCCAATGGTGAGCTGCGGATTGGCGATGACATCGGCGGCGTAATAGGCGTTTTGGGTGGAGTTGCTGCCATAGGACGGATCGACATAGTCGATCAGCCCTTCGTCGAGCGGCCAGGAATTCACCCGGCCCTCCCAATCGTCGACGATCTTGTTGCCGAAGCGGAAAGCCTCGGTCTGCATGTAGGATTGGCGCGCGGCGATCCAGGCGGCGCGGGCGGCGCGCAAATTGGCATCGGTCGGATCGGCGAGGAAGGCATCGACGGCGAGCTTCAGCGTCTTGGCGGTGCCGAGCGCATCCTCGTAGGCGGCCTGGCCGATGTCGGCATAATTGGTGAGCACGGCCTCGGCGCTCGCCTCTTTGGCAGGAGTGTCCGGGGAGGCGCCGCGCGCCGGGAAGAGACCGAGACCCAGAGCGATGGCGGCGACGGCTAAGCCCCGCAACGATAGCGACAGCATGAACGCTCCTGGTTCCAATCGTCCCGGCGGGAAGGATTCGCGGCGGCCCCCCAAGCTTCGGACCCGGCGAGCCGCCGCGAGGCTAAGATGAGGAAGCACCTGTTGCCATGGCGCTTCAAGGCCGCCCAAGTGCGACCCGGACCACCTTGCGCCAAGCCTAACGCAGGGGATAACATTGCATGTAATGAAATCTTCTCAGTAGAATAACTGCATGCCATGCACCTAAGAGAGGTCGACGCCAACCTCCTCGTCATCCTCGATGCCCTGCTCGTGGATGCGAGCGTCACCCGCGCCGCCGAACGCCTCGGCCGCAGCGCGTCGGCCATCAGCCACGCGCTCGCCAAGCTGCGCGAGATCTTCGCCGACGAGTTGTTCGTGCGGGCGGGGCAAAAGCTCGTGCCGACGGCGAAGGCGCTCGAGCTTGCGCCCACGGTCCACGTCATCCTCGCCGGCATGGAGAGTTTGCTCCGGCCCAACAAGCCGTTCGACCCCTCGCTCGAACAGCGCGACTTCGCCGCGGCCGCGAGCGAAGCCGGCGAGCTGATCCTGGTGCAGCCGCTGCGGCAACGACTCAGCCACGCCGCGCCCGGCGTGCAGGTGAGCTGGACGCCAGCGCAAGGGCTTGAGAGCATCGCCGCGCTCCGCCAAGGCCAGTGTCAGTTCGTCATCGACATCGAGGCGATGGAGGTGCCGGCGCCGGACGTGCGCGTGCTCAAACTGTTCGACGATGGGCTCGCCACGCTGGTACGCAAAAATCATCCCCTGGCCGGGCGCAAGCCGGAACCCGCCGCCTTCGCCGCCCGCGACCACATCGCCGTCAACTCGCTGCCGGCTACCGCCCTGCTCGACCGCGGACTTTCCCGCCAGGGGCTTCGCTGTGCAATCTCGGCCAATGTCTCCTCGGTGCTGGTGGGACTCCTGCTCGCGCTCAACAGCGACGCGCTTTTGACGCTGCCCGCTTCGCTCGCACTCATCCTGGAGCGGCAGTTCCCGCTCGCCCGGGTGACGCCGCCGCTGAAAGACATCGCCGTTCCGGTGCGGCTCTTGTGGCATTCGAGCTATGACCGCGACGAGTGCCATCAATGGGTGCGCACCGAACTCGCCAAGCTTGCGAGCGAGACGCGTATCGCCGAAGCGAGAGGATGAGGATGCGGCAATCGGCGCTCCTGCCGCTGCTGCTCCTGCTGGTGATCTTGCCGGCGCCCGGCCAAAGACCCGCGCCCGGCCCGGCCGCGCTCGAGCGCAATCTCACCCTCACTCTTGCCGGCGTCGCCAAGACGCTGACGCTGGACGAGGCGATGGCCCAACTTCCGGTGCCGGCGGTCAGCCTCGCGCTGATCGCGAACGGCCGCATCGCCTTCGCGCGTGGCCATGGCGGGGCGACGCCGGAGACGCTGTTCCAGGCGGCGTCGCTGTCGAAATTCGTGGCGGCGGTTGGCGCCATGCGTCTGGTGGAGCGGGGCAGGCTCACCTCGACGCCGACGTCAATCGCGCGCTTACCTCCTGGCACGTTCCGGCCAATGCGCTCGACCGCGATCATGCCGTGACTTTGCGCGGGCTGCTCAGCATGACCGGGGGCATCGGCGTGCCGGGCTTTCTCGGTTATGAGTTGGGCGCGCCGCTGCCGACGCTCACGCAGATCCTCGACGGCGCGCCGCCCGCCAATTCGCCGCCGGTGACGGTGATCGCCGTGCCCGGCAGCGCCTACCACTATTCCGGCGGCGGCTATGAGATCGCCGAGGCGCTGATGCAGGACGTTGCGCACCGGCCGTTCGCCGATCTCATGCAAGACACCGTGCTTGAGCCGCTCGGCATGAACTCATAGCAGTTTCACCCAGCCGCTGCCGCCGGCGCGCGAAGCCCGCGCCGTGGCCGGCCATTTCGCCGATGGGCGCGAGTTGCCCGGGCGCTGGCACGTTTTTCCCGAGCTTGCCGCCGCGGGGCTGTGGACGACGCCCTCCGACCTCGCGGCGCTGCTCGTGGAAATCACCCGCGCCGCTAAGGGCAACAGCCCCTTCCTCAAGCGCCGGACGGTCGAGGAAATGCTGACGCGGCAAAATGGCGGACCTTACGGGCTGGGCGCCACAGTCGCCGGCCGGGGCGGTCGCTGGTGCTCATGAAGCGCGGCCAGAATGTCGGCTATCAGGCCTATTTGCTGCTGTTCGCCGGCCAGGGGATGGTGGTGATGACCAATTCCGACAACGGCTCGACTCTCGCCGAAGCCCTGATCGCCCGCGCCGCGCGCGTTTATGGCTGGCTGGCCCTGCCCCCGCTCGGCGATTAGGGCACCCTCTGGTTTCCGTCACAATGCGGGATTACCATGGTTGGCATCGCCCGCTTGTGCCGAGAGCGGGCTCGGAGAAAGTCTATGGTCGCATGGTTCCGCGCAGGCGCCGCCGCCGCGCTGTTCGTTTTCGTCGCCGCCCCCACCCTCGCCGCCGAAAAAACTTTCCAAGACGCCAGTCTCGATGACGCCGCCATCACCCTTCAGGCCGATTTGAAGGACGATGCGGGCACCGTCACGAAATCCGTGCCGCAGCTCAAGAAGGACGCCGACGCCGCCCTCAAGAAGAACGACCTCGAAGCCGCGGCCGCCGTCTATACGCAGATCGTCACCGTGGCGCCCGATGACGGGCAGGCCTGGCGGCGGCTCGCCGACATCTGGCTCCGCATTCCCGCGACCGCGGAGGACGACGGCAGCACGCGCTTCGAGCGGGCGACGACGGCCGCCTATCTCGCCTATCAGCACGCGGCCACGCCTAATGATGAAGCCGACGGGCTGATCACGCTCGCCAATTCCTACGGCAAGCGCAACGACTGGCGGCCGGCGCTGAACGCGTTGAAGCTCGCGCTCAACTTGCACGCGACGCCCGAGCTCAAGACCACCTATGACGGCTTGCGCGAAAAGTACGGCTTCCGCGTCGCCGAATTCAGCGTCGATTCCGACGCCGCCTCCCCCCGCGCCTGCTTCCAATTCAGCGAGTTGTTGCCCAAGCGCACCGACTTCTCGCCTTACGTCGCCGTGGCCGGTCAGGATAAGCCCGCGCTCTCGGTGGACGATCAGCAGCTCTGCGTCGAAGGGCTGAAGCATGGCGAGAGCTACGCCATCACGCTGCGCGCCGGGCTTCCCTCCGCGGTGGACGAGACCCTGCTCAAGACGGCGGACTTTAATATCTATGTGCGCGACCGCAGCCCGTTCGTGCGGCTCGCCGGCAAGGCCTATGTGCTGCCCAAGACGGGCATGCGCGGCATTCCCCTCGTCACCGTCAACACCGACCTGGTCAAAGTCACGATCTACCGCATCGGCGACCGCAATCTGATCGACAACGTGCTCGGCTACGATTTCGAGCGCAACCTCGCCGGCTATACGCTCGACCAAATCGCCGACGAGAAGGGCGAGAAAGTGTGGAGCGGCGAGCTCAAGGTCGAAAAGGAGCTCAACGCCGAGATCACCACCGATTTTCCCGTGAGCGAGGCGGTGCCTGATCTGGCGCCTGGCGTCTATCTGCTCGCCGCCGTCCCCGGCAACTCCGTCACCGAGGACTATTCCGACCGCGCCACGCAATGGTTCGTGGTTTCCGATCTCGGGCTGGCCGCCTATTCCGCCAATGACGGCATCCACGCCTTCGTCAATTCGCTCGCCTCCACCGCGCCGATCGGCGATGTCGAGCTGCGCCTGATCGCGCGCAACAACGACGTGCTCGCGGTCAAGAAGACGGGCGCCGACGGGGTGGCGAATTTCGAACCGGGGCTCGCGCGCGGCGAGGGCGGGCTCGCGCCCGCGCTGCTGGTCGCCTCGGGGCCGACCGGCGATTACGCCTTTCTCAGCCTCAAGAGCTCGCCCTTCGACCTCACCGATCGCGGCGTCGCCGGGCGCGACGCCCCGCAAGGGCTCGACGCCTTCGTGTTCACCGAGCGTGGCGTCTATCGCACCGGCGAGATCGTGCATGTCACCTCGCTGCTGCGCGACGCCGCCGGGCAGGCGGCGGCCGGCATTCCCCTGACGCTCGTGGTCGAGCGGCCGGACGGGGTGGAATATCGCCGCAGCGTCATCCCCGATCAGGGCATAGGCGGCCGCGCGCTCGATGTGCCGATCGTGTCGTCGGCGCCGACCGGCACCTGGCGCGTCGCCGCCTATACCGACCCGAAGCGGCCGGCGGTGGGCGAGGCGAGCTTTCTTGTCGAGGACTATGTGCCGGATCGGCTGGAATTCGATCTGACCACCAAGGCCACCAGCATCTCGCCCTCCGCCCCGGCCGAATTGCAAGTCGACGGGCGCTTCCTCTATGGCGCGCCGGCTTCGGGGCTCGACCTCGAAGGCGAGGTGCATGTGGTCAAGGCCGCCGAGCGGCCGGGCTATGCCGGCTATGTGTTCGGCCTCGACGAGGAGGCCGGCGGAGACGAGGGCGAGGCGGAATCAACACCGCTTGCCGATTTGCCGCAGACCGACGCCGCCGGCAAGGCCAGTTTCCCGGTCGAGCTCGGCACCGTGCCGGCATCGACCCATCCGCTCGAAGCGCAAATCGCCGTGCGCATGGCGGAGCCCGGCGGCCGCGCCATCGAGCGCAAGCTGACGCTCCCGGTCACCCCGACGCAGGCCATGATCGGGGTGAAACCCCTGTTCAGCGGCAGCGCGCTCAGCGACCAGGACAATGCGAGCTTCGACGTCGCCCTGGTGGCGCCGGACGGCAAGCCCATGACCCAGGCGGGGCTGCACTGGCAGCTGCTGCGCGTCGATTCCAAATATCAATGGTACCGCAGCAACGGCTATTGGCAGTACGAGCCGATCAAGGTCACGCGGCGCATCGCCGACGGCACGCTCGACGTCGCCCCCGGCGCGCCCGGCCATATCGGCGTGCCGGTGACCTGGGGCCGCTACCGTCTCGAGGTCACGAGCCCCGACGCGGCCGGGCCGGAGACGGTGATGAGCTTCGATTTCGGGCTTCTATGCCGAAGCCTCCGCCGACACGCCCGATTTGCTCGAAATCGCGCTCGATAAGCCTGAGTACAAACCCGGTGACGCCATGACCGTCGCGGTGACGGCGCGGAGCGCAGGCAAAGTGACGCTCGCGGTGATCGGCGACCGGCTGCTCACCACTACGACCACCGATGTCGAGCCCGGCACCGTCAAGCTGCCGCTCAAGGTCGGCCCGGATTGGGGCACGGGCGCTTACGTGCTCGCCACGTTGCGCCGTCCGCTCGACGAGAAGGCCGAGCGCATGCCCGGCCGCGCCATCGGCGTGCAATGGTTCGGCATCGACAAGGCCGCGCGCACGCTTGGCATCGCCATGGATCTGCCGGCGCTGATCCGGCCCGAGACCACGCTCCGCGTGCCGATCAAGCTCGCGGGGCTTACGCCCGACGAAGAGGCGCGCATCGTGGTGTCGGCGGTCGATGTCGGCATCCTCAACCTCACCAATTACAAGCCGCCGGCGCCGGATGATTATTATCTCGGCCAGCGCAAGCTTTCCGCCGAAGTGCGCGACCTTTACGGCCAACTCATCGACGGCTTGCAGGGCACCAAGGGGCAGATCCGCACCGGCGGCGACGGCGGCGCCGAAGAGCTGCAAGGCAGCCCGCCGACGCAACCGCCTTTGGCGCTCTATTCCGGCATCGTCAAAGTCGGCGCCGACGGCACGGCGGAAGTCGATTTCGACGTTCCGGCCTTCACCGGCACCGCACGGGTGATGGCGGTCGCCTGGAGCAAGGACAAGGTCGGTCACGCCTCCGCCGACGTGGTGGTGCGCGATCCGGTCGTGGTCACCGCCACGCTGCCGCGCTTCATGCTGCTCGGCGACAAGAGCACGGTCCGGCTCGACCTCGATAATGTCGAGGGCGAGACCGGCGACTATCATTTGGTGGCCGGAACCGATGGACCGTTCGAGCTAACCGGCGGCGACACGGTGCTCGAGCTCGACGCCATGAAGCGCGGCGCGGTGAATTTGCCGATCGCCGCCACCGGCATCGGCACAGGCCTCGTCAAAGTGAATGTCACCGGGCCCGCGGGCTTTACGCTGGAACGGGAATACACGCTGACGGTGAAGCCGGCGAGTGAGATCCTGGCACGCCGCACGGTGAAGCCGCTCGAGCCCGGGCAGACGCTCACGCTCACCTCCGACATCTTCACCGACCTCGTGCCGGGGACGGGCAAGCTCGCGCTCTCGGTCACGCCGGCGGCGGCGCTCGACGTGGCGACGCTGATCGCCGCGCTCGACCGCTATCCGCTCGGCTGCACCGAGCAGATCGTGAGCCGCGCGCTGCCGCTCCTCTATGTCAACGAGCTGTCGGAGCAGCTGCATATCGCCACCGATTCGAGCATCGACGAGCGTATCGCCGGCGCGATCCAGACGGTGCTGTCGCGGCAGGGGCCGGAAGGCGCTTTCGGTTTGTGGGAGGCGGGCGGCGACGACGCGTGGCTCGACGCCTATGTCACCGATTTCCTCACCCGCGCGCGCACCAGCGGCTATTCGGTGCCCGACGATGCCTTCAAGCTCGCGCTTAACCGCTTGCGCAACTATGTCAGCACGGCGCCCGACGTGGCGACCGATGGCGGGTCGGCGCTCGCCTACGCGCTCTATGTATTGGCGACAAACCGCGAGGCGCCGGTGGGCGATTTGCGCTACATCGCCGACGCCAAGCTCGCCAATCTGTCGACCGGCACGGCTCGTGCCCAGATCGCCGCGGCCCTGGCCATGCTGGGCGACCGGGTGCGCGCCGAGAAGGCGTTCGACGCCGCCCTCGGCGCCCTGCCGCAAGAGCCGGAATATACGCCGGGCCGCACCGATTACGGCTCGTTGTTGCGCGACGCCGCGGCGGTGGTGACGCTCGCGGCGGAGGGCGATGCGCTGAAGCCGATCCTGGTCAGCGCCACCTCGCGGGTCGACGCCGCCCGCCAGCGCGTGGTTCGGACCTCGACACAGGAGGATACCTGGCTCGTGCTAGCGGCACGGGCGCTCGGCAGGCAAGGGGTGAGCCTCGAGACCAATGTCGGCGGCGCGACCGGCGCCCATAGCGGCCCGCTGTACCTCACCTATGATGCAAGCGAGCTCGAGGGGAACCCGGTCACGGTTACCAACAGCGCCGATGCGCCGGTTTCGACCGTAGTCACGGTGAGCGGCGCCCCGCTGACGCCGGAGCCCGCCGCCGATCAGGGCTTCAAGCTCGAGCGCAATTTCTACACGCTCGGTGGCGAGGCGGCCGATCCCACCCACGCCACGCAAAACGAGCGCTTCGTGGTCGTGCTCAAGGTGACCGAGCCACAGCCGCAATTCGAGCGCGTGGCGCTGACCGACTATGTGCCGGCGGGCTTCGAGATCGACAATCCGCATCTCGTGTCGTCCGGCGATACCGGCACGCTCAGTTGGATCACCGACGCGACCGAGCCGGCGCATGCCGAGTTCCGCGACGATCGCTTCACCGCGGCCTTCAACCGCGCCAGCAGCGATCCGGCGACCTATACTGTCGCCTATGTCGTGCGCGCGGTGTCGCCCGGAACCTATGTGCTGCCGCAGGCCGTGGTGGAGGACATGTACCGTCCCGACCGCTTCGGCCGCACCGGCACGGGCGCCGTCACCGTCGCGCCGGCGCAATGAGCGAAGAGGTACCTCCACAGCCTGCGTGGAAACGCCGGGCGCTGATGGCGGCGGTCGCGGTGGTGTGGATCGGCGCGGCGCTCGCCGGCAGCATCGCCGGGCTGTTCCAGGCCTTCGGCCCGGCGCCGGTCGGCCGCGACATCGAGCTCTCGACGAGCGTGGTCGACCGCGAGGGCAAATTGCTCCGCCCCTACACCACCCATGCGGGGCGCTGGCGCCTGCCGGCCACGCGCGCCGATGTCGATCCGCGTTATCTCGAAGTGCTGTTCGCCTATGAGGACAAGCGCTTCTGGCACCATCCGGGCGTCGATCCGCTCGCGCTCACCCGCGCCGCGGTACAATTCGCCACCCACGGCCACATCGTCTCGGGCGGCTCGACCATCACCATGCAGGTCGCCCGCCTGATCGAGCCGCGGAAGACGCGCTCGCTGCGGGTCAAGCTGCGGGAGGCGGTGCGCGCGCTGCAGATGGAGCGGATCTTGAGCAAGGACGAGATCCTCTCGCTCTATCTCACCCTTGCGCCCTATGGCGGCAATCTGGAAGGCGTGCGGGCGGCTTCGCTCGCCTATTTCGGTAAGGAGCCGCGCCGGCTCACGCTCGGCGAGGCGGCGCTGCTCGTGGCGCTGCCGCAATCGCCGGAGCTGCGGCGCCCCGACCGGTCGCCCAACGTGGCCAAGCGCGCGCGCGACCGCGTGCTCGACCGCGTGGCGGACACCCGGGTCGGCGGCCACCGCCTGTTCAGCGATGCCGAGATCGCCCGCGCCAAGAAAGAACCCGTGCCCCATGCCCGCAAGCCCATGCCGATGCTCGCGCCGCATGCCGCCGACGACGCCATGGCGGCGATGCCGAAGGAGCGGCTGATCCGGCTCACCATCGACGGTGCCTTGCAGAAGAGCCTGGAGATGCTGGCGCGCGATCGCGCGGCGAGTTTCGGCCCCGACATGTCGGTGGCCATCGTCGCCATCGACAATGACAGCGGCGAGGTGCTCGCGCGCGTTGCCTCGCCCGATTATTTCGATCTGCGCCGCGCGGGCCAAGTAGACCTGACCCACGCCGTGCGCTCGCCGGGCTCCGCGCTCAAGCCGTTCATCTACGGGCTCGGCTTCGAGGACGGGTTGATCCATCCCGAGACCCTGATCGAGGACCGCCCCATTCGCTATGGCAATTATCACCCGGAGAATTTCGATCTCACCTTCCAGGGGACGGTGACGGTGAAACGGGCGCTGCAACAATCGTTGAACGTGCCCGCCGTCGCCGTGCTCGACGAGGTGGGGCCGAGCCGCCTCGTCAGCCGGTTGGCGCAAGCGGGCGCGCCGCTCGTGCTGCCGAAGCACGAGGCGCCGGGGCTCGCGCTCGGGCTCGGCGGCATCGGCGTCCGCCTGGCCGATCTCACCATGCTCTATACGGGGTTTCCGCGGCTGGGCAGCGTCATGCCGCTCACCGAGCGGCTCGATGGCCCGCGTCCCGCGCCCAAGCGCCTGCTCGAGCCGGTCGCCGCCTGGTACGTGGCCAGGGTCCTGCTCGGCACACCGCCACCGGAAAATGCCCTGGCCGGCCGCATCGCCTTCAAGACGGGCACGAGCTACGGCTATCGCGACGCCTGGGCCGTCGGCTTCGACGGCAAGCGCACCATCGGGGTGTGGGTGGGACGGCCGGATGGCGCGCCGGTGACCGGGCTCGTCGGGCGCACCGCCGCGGCGCCGATCCTGTTCGATGCCTTTGCCCGCGTGCCGCACCCGCTCGAGCCGTTGCCGCCGGCGCCCAAGGGGGCGCTGATCGCCTCGACCGCCAAGCTGCCGCTGCCGCTGCAGCGCTTCGCCCCGCATAGGATCATAGGGGCGCCGGCAACACCGCTGCACATCGTGTTTCCGCCCAACGGCGCGAGCCTCGAACTCACCCGGCAAGGGCCGGCGCCCGATCCGGTGCCGATCAAGATCGCCGGGGGCACGCCGCCGATCACCGTGCTCGCCGACGGCATGCCGCTTTCGGCCGCGCGCAATGCGCGCATGCGGTTCTTCGCCCCCGAGGGTCCCGGCTTTGTGCGGCTCACCGCCACCGACGCGACCGGCGCCGCCGACAGCGTGCTCGTGCGGCTCCAGTAACGCCGTTCAGCGCGAACGCTTGGACCGCGAGCGGGAGGCGGACGACCGTGAGCGCGAGGATTTCGCCTTCGCCGCGCGTGACTTGGCGGCATGGGCCGGTTTACCCTTGCGCTTGGTCGAGGCCATTTTGTCGAGCTCCTTCTCGCTTATCGATCTATACATGCTCTTGGACGCGCCGCGGAGTTGCCCACGCTCGTCTTGCCGCGCTTGGCGGCGAGGGCGGCGCCGGCGGCTTTCTGTTGGCTTGCGGATTTGGCTGGCATGATGGTGCTCTCCATGCTGATCGTGTCGCCGCCGAGCAACGTTCAGAGGAGGCAGCGCGTTCCAATCCGCGATGCGCTTCCTCCCTCGCTGGGAGACCGCCGTGACATCACGCGACACGCTGTCCTCGCTTGCGGTGCCGCTCGATACCGAGCCGATGGAGGCGCGCCTCGTCGAGGAGCTCCCCAGCGAACCCGGCTGGCAGTTCGAGCCCAAATGGGACGGCTTCCGCTGTCTCGCCTTTCGCGCCGGCAGCGAGGTCGCGCTCAGGGCCAAATCGGGCAAGCCGCTCGAGCGCTACTTCCCCGAGATGGTGGCTCTGCTCAAGACGCTCCCGGCCAAGCGCTTCGTCGTCGACGGCGAGCTCGTCATCCCGGCGGACGGCACGCTGTCCTTCGACGCCTTGCAGATGCGGCTACATCCGGCGGAAAGCCGCGTGCGTAAGCTCGCGGAGGAAACGCCGGCAAGCCTCATCCTGTTCGACCTGCTGCTCGGCCCCGACGGCAAAAGCCTGCTGGCGGCGCCGCTCACCTCGCGCCGCGCGGCGCTCGAGCGTTTCTACGCCGCGGCGCGCGGGCCGGAGCGGCTCAAGCTCTCCCCCTTCACCTTGGACCGCCGCGAAGCCGAAAAGTGGCTCGACCGTGCCGGGGGCGCGCTCGACGGCGTCGTGGCGAAGCGTCTCGACGGACCCTATGAGCCGGGCATCCGGGCGATGCTCAAAGTCAAGCCGGCGCGCACCGCCGATTGCGTCGTGGGCGGCTTCCGCTACCAAACCGGCAGCCGCGAGGTGGGCTCGCTGCTGCTCGGTCTCTATGACGAGGCGGGCAAGCTCGACCATGTGGGCTTCACCTCGACCATCTCCAATGTCGAGCGCGCGGCAATGACCAAAATGCTCGAAGGGCTGATCGCGCCGCCGGGCTTCACCGGCAAAGCGCCTGGCGGCCCGAGCCGCTGGAGCACGGAGCGCTCCGCCGCGTGGGAGCCGCTCAAGCCCAAGGTCGTGGTCGAGGTGCGCTACGACCAAGTGACGGGAATGCGGTTCCGCCACGGCACCAAGCTCGTGCGCTTCCGCCCCGACAAGGCGCCGCGGCAATGCACCTTCGAGCAACTCGCCCCCCCGTCGCGTCCACCCAAGCTCGTGGCCAAGCTGCTCGACCTGTGACGGCGGCTTCACCCTCAGGAAATTTGCGCCGCACCGCCCGCGTCTCGTTGCCACATCTCCAGGCAGCGGAAACTCCAATTTGTCCCGCACTGCAATAGCGCGGGCGCGTCTTCCGAAACATTCCAGTGCTTCGCCAAGGACTTTTTGCGCGGGACGCCGTTATTGCAGCGCAAGAGGAGGGGGTGGCGGACGCCAGCAGCGCGGACGGTTGGTGGTGAACCGCGACATTCTGCGCAGGCTGTCCGTCAAACGGCGGCCCAAGACAACGCCCAAAGATTAGGCGCGTGGGGGGCGTTCTTGCCCACTCGCACACCAGGGTCAGCGCCGTATTGACCCCGTCAGGTGCACCTCATCCAATCGCGGCAAATCAAGAGGAGAAAATCATGAAGACGTTCGTTTCGGTCATCGTCGCTCTCGGCCTGGCCATCGGCGCCACCGCGCCGGCCTTCGCCGCCGACGCTCCCAAGACCAAGGCGGCTTGCGAGAAGGCCAAGATGAAGTGGGACGATACGGCCAAGAAGTGCAGCTAGGCACGCAGACCTAACGCGGGTCTCCGGAGCCCCGCGCGAACACTAGCCGGTGCGTTCCCCAGATGCGGAACTGCGGCGGCCCCGAATTGAAGGCTACGAATAAGGCCGACGCGAAGAAGGCCATGAAGGGCATGACGGAGTGCAAGGTTTAGCGCCGCTGTGAACCTTCGGGACGCGGACGCCCGGTGTCAGCCGAGCGCCCGGTCCACTTGCCGCCTCAGGGTCCTGCCGATTGCGAGATCATTGGGCCCTGGGGCGGCACTACCCTACCAGCTTGACGCTATCTGTGAAGGCGCGGGTAAGCTTGAAATTCGCCCCCCTTGACGAGAGGCGCGGTCGTGCCGCAACAACAGGCATGGCGCCGGGCCCCAAAAAGCTTCACATCAAGACCTTCGGCTGCCAGATGAATTCCTATGATTCCGAGCGCATGGCGGAGGCGCTCGGCGGCGCCGGCTATGCGCCCACCGACGACATGGCCGAGGCCGACCTCGTCATCCTCAACACCTGCCACATTCGCGAAAAGGCGGCGGAGAAGGTCTATTCGGAGCTAGGCCGCGTGCGGGTGGTGAAGGAGGAGCGGCGCGCCCAGGGGCTCGACACCAAAATCGCCGTGGCGGGCTGCGTCGCCCAGGCCGAAGGGGCCGAGATGATCGCCCGGGCGCGCATGGTGGATCTCGTGGTCGGCCCGCAAAGCTACCATTTGCTGCCGGACCTGTTGGCCAAATCCGCGCTGACGAAAGGCGGCCTCGTCGCCACCGACTTCCCGGTGGAGGATAAATTTGCGCGGCTGCCGCAGCGGGCACTTGCCCGCCGAGCCTCGGCCTTCGTCACGGTGCAGGAAGGCTGCGACAAGTTTTGCACGTTCTGCGTCGTGCCTTATACGCGCGGCGCCGAATTCTCGCGGCCCGTCGCCGCGATCCTCGCCGAGGTGGAGCGGCTGGCCGCCGCGGGCGTGCGTGAGATCACGCTGCTCGGGCAAAACGTCAACGCCTATCATGGCGAAGGGCCGCACGGACGGGTGTGGTCGCTCGCCCGGCTGCTCGACCGGCTAGCCGCGCTCCCTCACATTCTGCGGCTCCGCTACACCACGAGCCACCCGCGCGACATGGATGAGGATCTCATTGCGCTGCATGGCGCCGAGCCGAAGCTCATGCCCTATCTCCATCTGCCCTTCCAGTCGGGCTCCGACCGCGTGCTCGCGGCCATGAATCGCAAGCATACGGCCGGCGATTACGCGCGCCTCGTTGCCCGTATCCGCGCCGCCCGCCCCGATATCGCGCTGTCCACCGATATCATCGCCGGCTTCCCCGGCGAGACCGAGGAGGAGTTCGAGGCGACCTTGCAGCTCGTGCGCGAAACGGGCTTCGCCCAGGCCTTCTCCTTCAAATATAGCGCCCGGCCAGGCACGCCGGCGGCGGACCTGCCGTCCGAAGTGCCGCAAAGCGTGGCGGATGAGCGTCTGCAACGGTTGCAGGGCCTGATCGGGCAAAGCGCGCGGGCCTTCGATGCCGGAACCGTGGGCCGCAGCCTCCCCGTCCTGTTCGAGCGCAAGGGCCGGAAACCTCACCAAATCGCCGGGCGCTCACCCTATAATCAGACGGTGCATGCGGACGGGCCCGACCGGCTCATCGGCCAAATCGTGGAGGTTGACATCGTGGCCGCCGGCCCGAACAGTCTCACTGGCGTCATCAAATCGGGGTTTGAATGCCGCGAGCCACTTCAGGCGGCCGTGTGAGCAAGCAGGCCAGCGAACGTAGACCGGCATTGGTGCGGGGACGAGCGACCAAGCGCGCGAACGCGGCCTCGGCCAATGGCGGCCAAGAACCGGTTATCGTCTTCTTCGACGATGCGCGGCTCGTGCGCGACCTCCTCGGCGATTATGATGCCAATCTCGCGGTGCTCGAGGACCGGCTCGGGGTCGAGGCTGTGGTCAATGGCAATGCCGTCGCCTTGCGCGGATCCGAAGCCTCCTGCGCCGCGGCGAAATCCGTGCTCGAGCAGCTCTATGGGCGCCTGTCCCAAGGCGAGGCCATCGGCGTCGGCGAGGTGGTGGGCGCGATCCGCCATGTCGGCGCCGCAGCCGAGCCCGCCCCGGCGAGCGACGCCTCTCTCAAGACTCCCACGGCGCAGCAGATCCGCACCCGCAAGCGCCTCATCACCGCGCGCACGCCGGCGCAGAGCGCCTATCTCGCCGCACTCGAAGCCCATGACCTCGTCTTCACCACCGGACCCGCCGGCACGGGCAAGACCTATCTGGCCGTCGCCTTTGCCGCCGTCTGCCTCGAAAGCGGGCGCTGCGACCGGCTCATCCTCTCGCGCCCGGCGGTGGAGGCCGGCGAACGGCTCGGCTTCCTGCCGGGCGACATGCGCGAGAAGGTCGATCCTTATCTGCGGCCGCTCTACGACGCGCTGTATGACGTGCTGCCGCCGGAGCGGGTCGAGCGCGGCATCGCCACGGGCGCCATCGAGATCGCGCCGCTCGCCTTCATGCGCGGCCGCACCCTGTCCCACGCCATCATCATCCTCGACGAAGCGCAGAATTGCACGCCGGTGCAGATGAAGATGTTTCTCACAAGACTCGGCGAGCAGAGCAAGATGATCGTCACCGGCGATCCGTCTCAGGTCGACCTGCCGCCCGGCAAGGATTCGGGGCTGGTCGAGGCGATCGGCATTCTCGAAGGCATCGAGGAGATCGCCCACATCCCGTTCACGGCCAAGGACGTCGTGCGCCGCGAGCTCGTGGGCAAGATCGTGAACGCCTATGAGGCCGCTCCCCGGCGCGGCGAGCCGCATGGCTGACCCCGGCCCAAGTTTCACCGGCGCATCCGGCCACGCAGGCCCGACGCTTGCCGTGGAGGTAATGCGCGTCTGCGAGCTCTGGGATCGCTCGCCGGCGAGCGACGACGCGCTGGTCGGCGCCGCGATCGCGGCCTATGCGGCGGCATCCCCGCTCGGGTCCGAGGCCTGCCAAGTCACCCTGGTGCTCGCCGACGATGCCGAGCTCAAGCGCCTCAATCGCGAATGGCGCGGCATGGACACTCCCACCAACGTGCTGTCCTTCCCCGCCGGCGCCGATCCGGGCGAGCCTTCGAGCGAAGAGACAGGCGAGCCCTCCTCGCTCGGCGACGTGGTCATCGCCTTCGAGACCGCGGCCAAGGAGGCGGCGGAGGCCGGCATCGCCCTTTCCGACCACGTCGTGCACCTTGTCGTCCACGGCGTGCTGCATTTGCTCGGCTTCGATCATGAGGACGAGGACGAGGCCGAGGAGATGGAAGCCCTCGAACGCCAGATCCTCGCCTCTTGCGGCATCGCCGATCCTTACGCCGAGGCGAACGGCCGGGCGATCGCCGAGGCCGCGCCATGAGCAACGCTCCCACCACCGAGGGCGAGTTGCCGGGCGATGCCGAACGGACCGCCGAGCAGGAGCCATCCTGGTTCGAACGGCTGCTCGCGCGCTTCGGCCTCGGCGAGGAGCTCGAACTGCGCGAGCTGATCGAGGACGCGCTCGCCCGCACCAAAGGCGAGAGCGATTCGATCGGCGCGCAGGAGCGCACCATGCTCCTCAACATCCTCCGCTTCGGCAAGCAGACGGTGGAGGACGTGATGGTGCCGCGCGCCGACATCATCGCCGTCGCCGACGAGATCACCATCGACGAGCTGCTGCGCGTGTACCGCGAGGCCGAGCATTCGCGGCTGCCGGTCTATCACGAGAGCCTCGATGAGCCGCGCGGCATGGTGCATATTCGCGACCTGGTGTCGTGGATCACCACCGAGGCGGAGGCCGTTCCCGGCGCCAAGCTCGATCTCGCGGCCGTCGACCTGTCCCGCAGCATCGCCGACATCGACATCACGCGCGAAATTCTCTACGTGCCGGGCTCCATGTCGCTGGTGGATTTGTTGCGCAAGATGCAGACGACGCGCATCCACCTCGCGCTCGTGGTCGACGAATATGGCGGCACCGACGGGCTCGTCTCCATCGAGGATCTGGTCGAGGAGGTGGTGGGCGAGATCGAGGACGAGCATGACGTGGCGGAATCGTGGATGCGGGAAGACCCGCGGCTCGGGCTGGTCGCCGACGCGCTCACCCCGATCGAGGAGCTCGAGGCCCATCTCCACCAGAAGCTCGTGGCGCCCGAGCAGGAAGAGGACATCGACACGCTAGGCGGCCTCGTCTTCTCGCTGGCGGGTCGCATTCCGGTACGGGGCGAGCTCGTGCCGCATCCAAGCGGCATCGGCTTCGAGGTGCTGGACGCCGACCGGCGCCGCATCAAGCGCCTGCGCATCCACAAGGCGAAGCCCGCAACGCAAGGCGCCCCGGAAATTCGCGAGAGCTGAGTTGAGAGCGGCGACCGCGATCGCTCGCTTGGCCGGGCCCAAACGCGCGCTTGTTGCCGTGCTAGGCGGCGCCCTGTCCGTGCTGGCCTTCGCGCCGCTCAATCTCTGGCCGGTGCTGTTCCTGAGCTTCGCCGTCCTGCTGTGGCTGCTCGACGGCTGCCATGCGTCTCACCCGACGTTAAGGGGGCGGCTGAAGGCCGCCGCGCTCACCGGCTTCTGGTTCGGCTTCGGCTATTTTCTCGCCGGCCTCTATTGGACCGCCGAGGCGTTTCTGGTGGAGCCCTGGCGGCATGGCTGGCTGATCCCCTTCGTGCTGACGGCGCTGCCGGGCGGCATGGCGCTGTTCTTCGCCGGTGCCGGCGCGCTCGCCATGGTGCTGTGGCGCCCCGGCGCGGCCAGGGTATTGGCCCTGGCCATGGCCGTCGGGCTCGCCGAATTCGCCCGCGGCCATGTGCTGACGGGGCTGCCGTGGAACCTGCTCGGCTATGCGCTTTTGGGCAATGGCCCGATGCTGCAGCTGGCCGCATTGTTCGGCGTCTACGCCCTAAGCCTGCTCGCCGTGATCCTGTTCGCCAGCCCCGCGGCGATGTTCGCCCCCGACGGCTCGGGGCTCGCCGGTCGACGGAGTGCGGCGGCGCTCGCCGGGCTCGCGCTCCTCGCGATTGCCTTAGGTGCCGTCTGGGGCAGCGAACGATTGGCAGGCGCGAGTGAAGCAAGCACCGGCGTGCGCTTGCGCGTCGTGCAGGCCGACATCGATCAGGCCAATAAATGGAAGGCGGAAAACAGCGAAGAGATCTTCACCGACTATCTCAATCTCACCAAGGGCACCGGCCAAGCCCCCGGGCTCGACGGCATCAGCCTCGTGATCTGGCCGGAGACGGCGGTACCTTTTCTGTTGGGCGATACCTCCGAGGCGCTGCTCGCCATCGCCGACGCCCTGCCCGCGGGCACGACTTTGCTCGCGGGCTCGGTGCGGCTCGTGGAGCCGCGCGACGCGCACGGCGAGCTTCTGCCGCGCCGCGTTTATAACAGCCTGCTCGTGATCGACGACAAGGGGCAGCTGCTGACCCATTACGATAAGATCCATCTCGTCCCATTCGGCGAATATCTCCCCTTTCAGGACTTTCTCGAGAGCCTCGGCATCATGCAGCTTACCGGCGTACGCGGCGGGTTCACGGCGGGCACCGGCCCGCGCCTCATCGAGATTCCCGGCGCCCCGCCGGCAAGCCCCCTCATCTGCTACGAGATCATCTTCCCGGACGACGTCACCGAGCCTGACAAGCGGCCGGGCTGGCTGCTCAATCTCACCAACGATGCGTGGTTCGGCACGAGCGCCGGACCCTATCAACATTTCGCCCAAGCCCAGGCACGGGCGGTCGAGCAAGGCCTGCCGGTCGTGCGCGCGGCCAATACCGGCATCTCGGCGATTATCGATCCTTACGGCCGCGTCGTCGCCAAGCTCGGTCTCGGCGAGGAAGGCGTGGTCGACGGCGTATTGCCGCAGGCGCTGTCGCCGACTTTCTTTGTACGGAGAGAACGGGTCATCGAGATCGGCCTGTTTGCGCTTGCGCTCCTGTCCTGGCTCGCCTTTGGCGTGCATCGGTTAATATGAACGGCCAAGCCGCGAAATCCGAAGGGCGCTCAATGCTTGACGGGGGTGGGACGCGCCCCTATGAACGGACCTCGTCTGGGGGATGTTCCAGTCAAATTCTGCAACGGCCAACTGACCTTCCCAAGGCCTTATGACGCTTACGAGTGTACGCATGGCAGGTAAGAAACCGAATCCGGTCGACACGCACGTCGGTAGCCGGGTTCGCTTGCGCCGGATGCTTCTTGGCATGAGCCAAGAGCGCCTCGGTGAGAGCATGGGACTCACGTTTCAACAGGTGCAGAAATACGAGAAGGGCGTGAACCGGATCGGCGCGAGCCGCCTGTTCCAAATAGCGCGCATCCTCGACGTACCGATCCAGTTCTTCTTCGAAGAGGCGCCGCATATCGACGGCAACGCGGCGCACGGCATGGCCGAGCCCGACTCGGAGACCTTCATCCTCGAATTCCTCAATAGCCGCGAGGGGCTTGAGCTCAATCGCGCCTTCGTCAAGATCGCCGATCCCAAGGTGCGCAAGAGCGTGGTCGATCTCGTGCGGGCCTTGAGCGCGAGCGACAGCACCCCCTAATTCAAACCGGTAGACTTCTTTAGCTTGACCGCCGGGCATGGCGTTTGCGAGAACGCGGGGCCTATCGGCGGGGCGGCTTGCCTTGCAACTCTAACCATCGAACGAGGGATTGCGGTGTCGCGACGCAATTACGTCTTCACCAGTGAATCCGTGTCGGAAGGCCACCCGGACAAGGTGTGCGACCGCATCTCCGACGCCGTGGTCGACCTGTATCTCGGCGCCGACCCGCAGTCGCGCGTGGCGGTCGAAACGCTGGTGACGACCAACCGCATCGTCATGGCCGGCGAGGTGCGCGGGCCTGAAAGCGTGACGCCGGAACGTATCGAAGAGGCCGTCCGTCGCGCGGTCCGCGAGATCGGCTACGAGCAGAAGGGCTTCCACTGGAAGACCGCCGAGTTTCAAAATTACCTGCACGAACAATCCGCCGATATCGCGCGCGGCGTCGATGCCGATGTCGAGAGCAAGAAAGACGAGGGCGCGGGCGATCAGGGCATCATGTTCGGCTATGCCTGCCGCGAGACCGAGCCGTTGATGCCGGCGCCCATCTATTACGCCCATCGCATTCTGCATGAGATGGCCAAGGCGAGGCATACCGGGCGCACGCCCGAACTCGGTCCCGACGCCAAGAGCCAGGTCACCCTGTCCTATGAGGACGGCAAGCCGGTGCGAGCGGAGTCGATCGTCGTCTCCACGCAACATGGCGAGGAGGTGAGCCAGGAGCGCGTCAAGGACATCGTCCGGGGGTTCGTCGACGAAGTGATGCCGAAAGGCTGGGTCAGCGGCCACACCAAGCTCTACGTCAATCCCACCGGGCGCTTCGTCATCGGCGGTCCGGACGGCGATGCCGGCGTCACCGGGCGCAAGATCATCGTCGACACCTACGGCGGCGCGGCGCCGCATGGCGGTGGTGCGTTCTCTGGCAAGGACCCGACCAAGGTCGATCGCTCCGCCGCTTACGCCGCGCGCTACATTGCCAAGAACGTGGTCGCCGCGGGACTTGCCGACCGCTGCACCTTGCAGGTCGCCTATGCCATCGGCGTGTCGCAGCCGATCTCGCTCTATGTCGATCTGCACGGCACCGGAACCGTGGCGGAGGACGAGCTGCAGGAAGCGTTGCGCAAGGTGATGGATCTGAGCCCGCGCGGCATTCGCGAGCATCTCGGGCTGAACCGCCCGATCTATGAGCGCACCTCGGCTTACGGCCATTTCGGCCGCCAGCCGGATAATGACGGCGGGTTTTCCTGGGAGAAGCTCGACCTCGTCGAGCCGATCCGCGCCGAGCTCACCTAGGCTTCTGCGGTCCGCCCTGGCCTCGCACTTCGAGACGGGCCTTCGGCCCTCCTCAGGGTGAGGGTAAGCTCCTACGGTGATTGAAGCGCAACATCTCCGCTCCTATGGACGGCGCAAGGGCCATGCCTTGAGCGCGCGGAAAGAGCGCCTGTGGCAGGAGCTGTTGCCCAATCTGCGGCTTCCGCTCAAGGCGCCGGCGCCCCGCCCCCTCACCCGGTTATTTCCGCAAGGTGCGCGCGAGGTGTGGCTCGAAATCGGTTTCGGCTCGGGCGAGCATCTCTTATGGCAGGCCGAGCATAGCTCTGCGATCGGCATCATCGGCTGCGAGCCCTTCATCAATGGGGTGGCGAGCCTGCTCGGGGGCATCGAGGATCGCGGGCTCGACAGGATCCGCATCCATGACGGGGATGCGCGCGACGTGCTCGCCTGGCTCCCCGATGGCTCGATCGCGCGCGTCTTTTTACTATTCCCCGATCCCTGGCCGAAGTCGCGGCATTTGAAGCGGCGGCTGCTCACGCCGGAGATCGCGGCCGAATTTGCCCGCGTGCTCGAGCCCGGAGGCGAGCTGCGCTTTGCCTCCGATAATGGCGACTATGCGGGCCACGCCCTGGCGATTTTGCTCGGCAGCGACGCCTTCGCTTGGGACGCCGAACGCGCGTCAGATTGGCAAAGGCGGCCGGACGACTGGCCGCAGACGCGTTATGAGCGGAAGGCCGTGAGCGAGGGGCGCAAGCCCATCTATCTGCGTTTACGGCGCGTTTAGGAGGCGGTCGCACGCCGGCGATCCGGGCCTCCGAAGCGCTTGAAACAGAGAGAAAAGCACGTATATTAGCCTGGAACTCATGATTGGATTTGATCAGGAGTGGGCGTCCCGCCCGCTCCTTTTTGTTAGGTTCACCCATCCCGCGGGAGCAGCGGGATTCATGGCCCATGCCAAGCCCGTCCGCAGAAGCCGATCGCCGTTTTGTCCGGGAGACGGGGGCCGCCGCCGAAATGGCCGCGCTCGCCGAGCCCGTGCTCGCCGAGCTTGGCTTGCGGCTGGTGCGGGTCAAGGTGTCGGGCCGCGATGGCGGCACGGTGCAGATCATGGCGGAGAGGCCGGGCGGCACGATGACGATCGAGGATTGCGCGCTCATCAGCCGGAAGGTCTCGGCGCTGCTCGATGCGGGCGACCCGATGCCGGGCCGCTATCGGCTGGAAGTGTCGACGCCGGGCGTCGACCGGCCGCTGGTGCGCCCGAGCGATTTCGCGGCGTGGACGGGACATGAGGCCAAGATCGAGCTCACCGAGCTGGTCGACGGCCGCAAGCGGTTCCGCGGCGTGATCGAAGGCGTGCAGAATGGCGAGGCGCGGCTGGTCATGGAGATCGAAGGCGAGACGGAGCCGCAAGTGGTCGGCATCCCCTTCTCGCTGATCAGCGAGGCGAAGCTCGTGGCCGATGCGGCAGGGCTCAAGGCCGATCTCGCCGGCAAGAAACGGGCGCAATAGGTTTCCCGGGGCCTAGGGCCCCGCAGCGAATGGCACGGAGGACTTAAACGACATGGCTCAGGCAGGCGTAAGCGCCAACAGGCTGGAGCTCTTGCAGATCGCCGATGCGGTCGCGCGCGAGAAGGCGATCGACCGCCGGGTGGTGATCACGGCGATGGAGGACGCGATCCAGAAGGCCGCGAAATCCCGCTATGGCAGCGAGAACGAGATCAAGGCCGAAGTCGACCCCAAGACCGGGGAGATCAGGCTCGCCAGGTTGCTCGAAGTGGTCGAGGACGTGACCATGGAGGCGACCCAGATCGCGCTGTCCGAAGCGCGGCGGAAGAACCCGGCGGCGCAAGTGGGCGACTTCATCGCCGAGCCGTTGCCGCCACTCGATTTCGGCCGTGTCGCCGCGCAGAACGCGAAGCAGGTCATCGTGCAGAAGGTGCGCGAGGCCGAGCGCGACCGCCAATATGAAGAGTATAAGGACCGCGTCGGCGAGATCGTCAACGGCATCGTCAAGCGCGTCGAATATGGCAACGTCATCGTCGATCTCGGCCGCGCCGAGGCGATCGTGCGCCGCGACGAGTCGCTGCCGCGGGAAAATTTCCGCTATGGCGACCGCATCCGGGCCTATGTCTATGACGTGCGGCGCGAGCAGCGCGGGCCGCAAATCTTCCTCTCGCGCACCCATCCCGAATTCATGGCGAAGCTGTTCGCGCAAGAGGTGCCGGAGGTCTATGACGGCATCGTCACCATCAAGTCGGTGGCGCGCGATCCCGGCAGCCGCGCTAAGATCGCGGTCGTGTCGCGCGACGCCTCCATCGATCCGGTCGGCGCCTGCGTCGGCATGCGCGGCAGCCGCGTCCAGGCCGTGGTCAACGAGCTGCAAGGCGAGAAGATCGACATCATCCAATGGTCGCCCGATGCGGCCACGTTCATCGTCAACGCGCTGGCGCCGGCCGAAGTGGTCAAGGTGGTGCTCGACGAGGACGCCGAGCGCATCGAAGTGGTGGTGCCTGACGCGCAGCTGTCGCTTGCCATCGGCCGCAAGGGCCAGAACGTCCGGCTCGCCTCCCAGCTCACCGGCTGGGACATCGATATCATGACGGAGGCCTCCGAATCGGAGCGGCGCCAGGCGGAGTTCGCCGAGCGCTCGGCCATGTTCATGGAGGCGCTCGACGTGGACGAGGTGATCGCGCAATTGCTGGCCTCGGAGGGCTTCGCCTCGATCGACGAGGTGGCTTTCGTGGAGCCGTCGGAAATCGCCTCGATCGAAGGCTTCGACGAGAATACCGCGGCCGAGATCCAGACCCGCGCGCGGGAGCATTTGGAGAAGGTGGAGGCCGAGCTCGACGCCAAGCGCAAGGCGCTCGGCGTCGCCGACGAGCTGGCGGCCGTTCCCGGGCTCACCACGGCGATGCTGGTCGCGCTCGGCGAGCACGAATATCAAGACCATCGAGGACCTCGCCGATTGCGCCACCGACGATCTCATCGGCTGGAGCGAGCGCAAGGACAAGGAGACGGTGCGCCATGAGGGCATCCTTTCCGGCTTCGGGCTCGGCAAGCCCGAGATCGAGGGGCTGATCCTCGCCGCCCGAGTGAAGGCCGGCTGGATCACCGAGGCCGATCTCGCGCCGCCGCCCGCCGAGGAAGACGAGGGCGGCGCGGAGGCCGAGGATGGCGCCGTCGAAGGCGAAGCCGCGGTGGCGGAGCCGAGCCGGGCGGTGCCGCGTGATGGGCGCGGAGGCAAGGAGACTCGGTGTTGCGGCAGGAGCCTCAAGCAGAGCGATCGGACGGCGGCCTGGCGGCCGACGCGCCCGTTCGCCGCTGCGCGCTGACGCAGGAGCGCAGACCTAAGGACGCTCTGATCCGTTTCGTGCTCTCGCCCGCGGGCGAGATCGTTCCCGACCTCAAAGAGACGCTGCCGGGGCGCGGCGTCTGGCTTACCGCCGCCCAGGATGTCGTGGCGGACGCCGCCAAGCGCAACGTCTTTGCCAAGGCCTTGAAGACCGGGGCCAAGGTGCCGGCCGATCTTCCAGCCCGCGTCGACCGGCGGCTGGCCGAAGCGGCAATTCAGGCTCTGGCCCTGGCCAACAAGGCGGGCGAAGTCGTTTTCGGCAACGCCAAGGTGGAGGAGGCCATCCGCAAAGGCCGCGTCTTGGCGCTCGTCCATGCGCGCGAGGCCGCCGAGGATGGCTACCAAAAGCTCGACGCCAAGCTCCGCGCGGCGGCGGAATCGCCCGCTCCGGCCCTCCATGTGCTCGGCACGGATGAATTGGGTTTGGCATCGGGGCGGCCAAATGTGATACATGCAGCCCTTATCCAGGGCGGAGCGGCGCGCAAATTCATCGCGGCGGCGTCACGGTTGGAGCGCTACCGCAAGGGCAGCGCCGCATTTATTAGCCAGGATGAAGTGGATAAAGACTAGGAATGAGTGAGACGAACGAGACCGACGGCAAGACCATTCGCGGCGGCCGCAAGATGAGCCTCAACGTGCGCCGCACGGTGGAATCCGGCCATGTGCGCCAGAGCTTCAGCCATGGGCGCTCCAAATCCGTCCTGGTCGAGAAGAAGAAGCGGCGGGCCATCGGCGCCGGTGGCG
This sequence comes from uncultured Alphaproteobacteria bacterium, assembly GCA_963820115.1. Lineage (GTDB taxonomy): Bacteria > Pseudomonadota > Alphaproteobacteria > Rhizobiales > Methyloligellaceae > Methyloceanibacter. Next base: position 467,167 of record CAWFYP010000002.1, on the reverse strand, counting down.
CGCCGCAGGTCGAGGAGGCGCCGGCGCCCAAGCCAATGCCCAGGTCGCCGAGGCGCCGCCGAAGCGCGCGCCCGTCGAGGACCAATCGCGCCGGCCTGGCGTCGTGCTCCGAGCGCTGTCGGACGACGAGAAGGATGCCCGGGCCCGCGCACTTCAGGATGCGCGAGTGCGTGAGGCCGAGGAGCGCGAGCGCGTCAAGGACGATGCCGATCGCCGCCTCACCACCGAGCAGCAGCGGGCCAAGGAGCACGAGGAAGCGGTCGAGCGGCAGCGCGTGGAAGATGCGCGGCTGGAGGCGGAGGCCGAGGCACGCCGCAAGGGCGAGGAGACCGCCCGCAAGCACCTCCCCAAGGTCGAGGAGGAGGAGCCGGTCCGCCCGCAGGAGGCCCGCCACAATAAGAAAGAGCGCCCGGTCAAGCCCCGTGCCGGCGAGGAACGCCGCGTTCGCGGCCGTCTCACCATCACCAACGCGCTCGACGAGGAGCAGCGCCAGCGCAGCCTCGCCTCGCTCAAGCGTCACCGCGAGCGCCAGAAGAAGCAGGTTACCGGGCCGCAGGCGCAGCAGAAGATTCAGCGCGAGGTCGTGGTGCCCGAGACGATCACCATTCAGGAGCTCGCCAACCGCATGGCCGAGCGTGCCGTCGACGTCATCAAGTACCTGATGAAAGACGGCGAGATGCACAAGATCACCGACGTGATCGACGCCGATACCGCCGAGCTGATCGCCGAGGAGTTCGGCCATACCATCCGCCGCGTGTCGGAGGCCGACGTCGAGGAAGGCTTCATCGGCGAGAAGGACACGGCCGAGGCCCTCGAGCCGCGCGCGGCGGTGGTCACCATCATGGGCCATGTCGATCACGGCAAGACCTCGCTGCTCGACGCCATCCGCACGACCGACGTCGTGGCGCAGGAGGCAGGCGGCATCACTCAGCATATCGGCGCCTATCAGGTGACGATCCCGACCGGCCAGAAGGTCACCTTTATCGACACGCCGGGCCATGAGGCGTTCACCGCCATGCGGCAGCGCGGCGCCAAGGTCACCGACATCGTCGTGCTGGTGGTCGCCGCCGACGACGGCGTCAAGCCGCAGACGGTGGAGGCCATCAATCACGCCAAGGCGGCCGAGGTGCCGCTGATCGTCGCCATCAACAAGATCGACAAGCCCGGCGCCGAGCCGGCGCGGGTGCGCACCGAGCTGCTCAGCCACGAGATCGTGGTCGAGAGCCTCGGCGGCGACACGCTGGAGGTCGAGGTCTCGGCGTTGAAGCGGACCGGGCTGGAGAAGCTGCTCGAGGCCATCGTGCTGCAGGCCGAGGTGCTCGAGCTCAGGGCCAATCCCAACCGCCCGGCCGAGGGCGTGATCGTCGAGGCCAAGCTCGAGCGCGGCCGCGGACCCGTGGGCACGGCGCTGGTCCAGCGCGGCACGCTGCATCTCGGCGATATCGTGGTGGCGGGCTCGGCCTGGGGCCGCGTGCGGGCGTTGATCAACGATCTCGGCGAGCAGGTCGAGGAAGCCGGCCCCTCGATCCCGGCCGAGGTGCTGGGCTTCGATTCAGCGCCTGAGGCGGGCGATCAGTTCGCCGTGGTGGAGAACGAGGCCCGGGCGCGGGAGATTACCGATTACCGCATGCGCGAGCGGCGCAAGCGCCAGGCCGTCGCCGGCCAGCGCGGCAGCCTCGAGCAAATGATGACCAATCTCAAGGCCGCCGGCACCAAGGAGTTCACGCTGCTCGTCAAGGGTGACGTGCAAGGCTCGGTCGAGGCCATCGTCTCGGCGCTCGACAAATTGGGGACCGAGGAGGTTCGCGCGCGCATCGTGCATGCGGGCGTCGGCGGCATCACCGAGTCCGATGTGGGGCTCGCCGCGACCTCGGGCGCGGTCGTGCTCGGCTTCAATGTGCGCGCCAATGCGCAGGCCCGCGAGGCTGCGGAGCGCGAGGGCGTCGAGATCCGCTATTACGCCGTCATCTACGACCTCGTCGACGAGGTGAAGCAAGCCATGTCCGGGCTGCTCGCCCCGACCAGGCGGGAGACCTTCCTCGGCAATGCCGAGATCCTCGAAGTGTTCACCATCTCCAAGGTGGGCAAGGTCGCCGGCTGCCGCGTCACCGAGGGCAAGGTCGAGCGCGGCGCCCATGTCCGGCTGATCCGCGACAATGTCGTGATCCACGAAGGCAAGCTCTCGACCTTGAAGCGGTTCAAGGACGAAGTGCGCGAGGTGGTGGCCGGGCAGGAATGCGGCATGGCGTTCGAGGGCTATCAGGACATGCGTCAGGGCGATGTCATCGAGTGCTTCGAGGTCGAGCACGTCCAGCGCACGCTGTAAGCCCAGTCCTTTTTCTACCTCGTCATTGCATTGACCCGGCAATCCATTCCATTGGCGCTTCAACGCGCTGAGACGTAGGGGATGGATGCCCCGGATCAAGTCCGGGCATGACGATTCAACTCAGGATCGAAGATGAGCCATCGCGACAAGGGCAAGCCGTTATCGCAGCGCCAGCTCAAGGTTGGCGAGCTGATCCGGCACGCGTTGGCCGAGATCTTCACGCGCGGCGAGATCGTGGACGAGGTGTTGAGCCGGTATTCGCTCACGGTGCCCGAGGTGCGCATGACGCCCGACCTCAAGCTCGCCACCATCTATGTGATGCCGCTCGGCGGCGCGGGCGCGGACGAGGTGGTGGCCCATCTCGAACAGCACAAGCGCTTCGTGCGCGGCGAGCTCGCGCGGCGGGTGAAGCTGAAATTCATGCCCGAGCTTCGCTTCAGGATCGACACCTCCTTCGAGAGCTCGCGCCGCATCGACGAGCTGCTCGCCTCGCCTAAGGTCGCGCGCGACCTCGACGACTGACCGGCATGGCGCAACACCGCAAAGGCCTACCCGTCCACGGCTGGCTCATCCTCGACAAGCCGCAAGGCATGAATTCGACGCAGGCCGTGGCCCGCGTGAAGCACCTCTATCAGGCCGCCAAAGCGGGACATGCCGGCACGCTCGATCCGCTGGCCACGGGTGTGCTGCCCATCGCGCTCGGGGAAGCGACCAAAACCGTGCCCTTCGTGGTGGACGGGACCAAGGCCTATCGCTTCACCGTCCGCTTCGGCGCCGAGACGGATACCGACGATGCGGAAGGCAAGGTGACGGAGACGAGCGACCGGCGCCCGACGCAGGCCGAGATCGAGGCCGCGCTGCCGCGCTTCGAGGGCACGATTGCGCAGGTGCCGCCGCGCTTCTCCGCCGTGCGGGTGGCCGGCGAGCGCGCCTACGATCTGGCCCGCGAGGTGCAGGAGTTCGAGCTGGCGCCGCGGCAGGTGCACATCGCCGCGCTCACCCTCGTCAATATGCCGGACGCGGACCATGGCGTGATCGAGGCGCGGTGCGGAAAGGGCACCTATGTGCGGGCGCTCGCCCGCGATCTTGGCCGGGCGCTCGTCTCGGCCGGCCATGTGAGCGCGCTCAGGCGCACGCGGGTCGGCGTGTTCGACGAGACGCGGGCGATTTCGCTGGCTGAGCTCAGGACGCTGGCGGAGGGCGAAGACGGCCACGAGGCGCTGCTGGCTCGGCTTGCGCCGGTGGAGGCCGGACTTGCCGGTCTGCCGGCGCTTGCCGTGAGCTCGGCCGACGCGGCGCGGCTCAAGCAGGGGCAATCGGTGCTGTTGCGGGGGCGCGACGCCCCGATCATGACCGGCGCCGCCTACGCCGTCTCCCGCGGCACGCTGGTCGCGCTGGGGGAGGTCAGCCAAGGCGAGCTCAAGCCGCGGCGCATTTTCAACCTGTCGCGCTGATCTCGGCTGGGGGATGGCTGATCGTCACCGGTTCCCGACCGGTGCGGCCCCGGCCGGGCCCCGCAAATTCCGCTAGCCTCGGGCCGAAGAATCCCTATAGTGCGGCCCAATGCGCAGGCGCCTTGCCATTCGCCCCTCGCATTGAACCGACCGTGCTGGACGACATCCCGGCTCGGCCCACGCAAACCCCGAAGATATAAGGATCATCCGATGTCGATCAGCGCTGTGCGCAAGCAAGAGCTTATCAAGGAATACGCCACCAAATCCGGTGATACCGGCTCGCCCGAAGTCCAGGTCGCAATCCTGACCGAGCGCATCACCAATCTCACCGATCACTTCAAGAACTCACGCGAAAGACAACCACTCGCGGCGCGGGCTGCTCAAAATGGTGAGCCAGCGGCGCCGGCTGCTCGATTATGTCAAATCGAGCGACGAGGACCGCTATCAAAAGCTCATCAACCGCCTCGGCATTCGCCGGTAACGCGGGCATGGGCCGAGGCGCGCCATCCGGCGCCGGCTTAGCCGTCCAACCACACTGGACCCGAGCCTTTGCGTTCAGGGAGCACGCTCGGGCGCACCCTCTCCTCCCTGCTCATTGAGATCATCACCATGTTCCAAAAGCACACCGTAGAAATCGAATGGGGCGGCCGACCGCTCAAATTGGAAACCGGCCGCATCGGCCGTCAAGCCGACGCCTCCGTGCTCGCTCAATATGGCGGCACCACCGTGCTCGCCACCGCCGTGGCTGCCAAGGAGCCCCGAGCCGGCATCGACTTTTTCCCCCTCACCGTGAACTACCAGGAAAAGACCTTCGCCGCCGGCAAGATCCCGGGCGGCTATTTCAAGCGCGAGGGGCGCCCGACGGAGAAAGACACGCTGACGTCGCGTCTCATCGACCGTCCGATCCGGCCGCTGTTCCCGGCCGGATTCAAGAACGAGACTCAGGTTATCGCCACCGTGCTGTCGCACGACATGGAGAACGATCCCGACATCGTCGGCCTGATCGCGGCCTCGGCCGCGCTGACGCTGTCCGGCATCCCGTTCCTCGGCCCGATCGCCGCGGCGCGCGTCGGCTACATCGCCGGCAAATATGTGCTCAACCCGATGATCGACGAAATGAGCGAGAGCGCGCTCGATCTCGTGGTGGCCGGCACCAAGGACGCCGTGCTGATGGTGGAATTGGAGGCGAAGGAGCTGCCCGAGGACGTCATGCTCGGAGCGGTGATGTTCGGCCATAAGGGCTTCCAGCCGGTGCTGGACGCCATCGTCAAGCTCGCCGAGCGCGCGGCCAAGGAGCCGTGGGAGCTCAAAACGGACACCAGCACCGAAGAGCTCGAGGACAAGGTGCGCAGCCTGGTCGCGAAGGATCTGCGCGAGGCCTATGCCATCGCCGCCAAGGGCGAGCGCCGGGACCGCATCGCCGCGATCAAGCAGAAAGCGGTCGAGGCGCTGGTTCCGGCCGATGCCGACGCTACCCTGGCCCCTAAGGTCGCGGGTGCGTTCAAGCACGCGGAGAAGGAGATCGTGCGCGGCAGCATTCTGTCGACGCATAAGCGCATCGACGGACGCGACCTCACCACGGTCCGCCCCATCGTCTCGGAGGTCGGCATCCTGCCCCGCACCCACGGCAGTGCGCTGTTCACCCGCGGCGAGACCCAGGCGCTGGTGGTGGCCACGCTCGGCACGGGCGAGGACGAGCAATATATCGACGCGCTGGAAGGCACCTATAAGGAGCACTTCCTGCTGCACTACAATTTCCCGCCCTATTCGGTGGGGGAGGTCGGCCGCATGACCGGCCCCGGACGCCGCGAGATCGGCCACGGCAAGCTCGCCTGGCGCGCGGTCCATCCGGTGCTGCCCGACCGCGAGAGCTTCCCCTACACCATCCGCGTGGTGTCGGAGATCACCGAGTTGAACGGCTCGTCGTCTATGGCCACGGTGTGCGGCTCCTCGCTCGCCATGATGGATGCGGGCATTCCCCTGAAGCGGCCGGTGGCCGGCATCGCCATGGGGCTGATCAAGGAGGCGGAGAAGTTCGCCGTGCTGTCGGACATCCTCGGCGATGAGGACCATCTCGGCGACATGGACTTCAAGGTCGCCGGCACCTCCGAAGGGATCACCTCGCTGCAAATGGACATCAAGATCACCGGCATCACCGAGGAGATCATGAAGGTGGCGCTCGGCCAGGCGAAGGACGGCCGCCTGCATATCCTCGCCGAGATGAACAAGGCGCTGAACGAGGCGCGGCCGGAACTCGGTGAATATGCGCCGCGTATCGAGACCATCCACATCCCGGTCGACAAGATCCGCGAGGTGATCGGCTCGGGCGGCTCGGTGATCCGCGAGATCGTCGCCGAATCGGGCGCCAAGATCGACATCTCCGACGACGGCACCGTCAAGATCGCCTCGGCCAATGCGGAGTCGATCCGCACCGCCATCGCCCGGATCCGGGGCATCACGGCGGAACCCGAGGTGGGCGAGATCTACCAGGGCAAGGTGGTCAAGGTGATGGAGTTCGGCGCCTTCGTGAACTTCTTCGGACCCAAGGATGGGCTTGTGCATATCTCCCAGCTCGGCCCGGGACGGCCCGCTTCGGTGGGCGACGTGGTCAAGGAAGGCGACATGGTGTGGGTCAAGCTGCTCGGCTTCGACGATCGCGGCAAGGTGCGGCTGTCGATGAAGGTCGTCGACCAGAAGACCGGCAAGGAGCTGGAAAAGGCCGAAGCAAGCTAGAACAAGACGGCGCGCGGCTCTCCCCGCGCGCCGGATCACTTCATCGCTGATCGGGGTTTACGGCGGGCGCGAAAGGCTCGCCGTTACTTTGAGCAGTGCCAGCCGATGACCGAATAGTCGGGATTGTCGGTCTGCCATTTATTGGCGTCGGTCTCGGCCTTGCGGATGCAGGTCACCACGTCGTCCGGCGCCGAGCTCGGCACGGTGACCTCCGAGCAGGTATGCGGCGCAGCCATCATGCAGGTAATCAGAACTAGATGGGCCATGGCCCGTTTCACTCCCACTGAATTTCTATTGTCGCGACCTTAGCGGCGGCGGCTCCAGGGCTCAACCCGCGCCGTAAGTCTGGCTTAATTTGGGCCTCGGCCGCGTCCCGTCAAGAGGCGCGCCTCGGGAGGCTTGGGCTATTGGGCAGCCTCGCGGGGCGCCTTCTCTTCCTCGGCCTCGCCGTTCTTGCCGTTGTGCTCGAAGGTCTTGAGCGCCGTCAGGTCCGGCATGGCCAGGGTGTTGTAGCCGCAATCGACGAAATGCACCTCGCCGGTGACCGCGCCAGACAGGTCGGACAGGAGATAGAGCGCGGCGCCCCCCACCTCGTCGAGGGTGGGCGAGCGGTGCATCGGCGCGTGCTGCTGCTGGAAATGGAACAGCGTGCGCGCGTCGGAAATGCCGGCGCCGGCCAGCGTCCGCATCGGCCCCGCCGACAGCGCGTTCACGCGGATGCTTTGCGGGCCAAAATCGGCGGCGAGATAGCGCACGCTCGCCTCGAGCGCCGCCTTGGCCACGCCCATGACGTTGTAGCAGGGCACCACGCGGGTCGAGCCGCCATAGGTGAGCGTGAGCAAGGACCCGCCATTCGGCATCAGCTCGGCGGCGAGCTTGGAGATCTCGGTGAAGGAGAAGCAGGAGATCACCATGGTGTGCTCGAAATTCTTGCGCGTCGTGTCGCAATAGCGGCCCCTCAGCTCGTTGCGGTCGGAGAAGGCAAGCGCGTGCACGACGAAATCGAGCGATCCCCATTCCTTGCGGATTGCGTCGAACACGCGCTTGACGCTGTCGAGATCGCCGACATCGGCCTCGACGATGATCTTGGCGCCGATGGCCTGGGCGAGCGGCACCGCACGGCGGCCGAAGGCGCCGCCTTGATAGGAGAAGGCCAGCTCGGCGCCCTGGCCGTGGAGCACCCGGGCGATGCCCCAGGCGATCGAGCGGTCATTGGCGACGCCCATGACGAGCCCCCTCTTGCCCGCCATCAGGGGTCCGGGTTGGGCGATGTCTTTTTTTGTTGTCATGGGTTTGCTCGGGTTGGAGGTGGACGGGGCTTTAGCCTTCATAGCGGCGGAACACGAGAGTGGCATTTGTGCCGCCAAAGCCAAAGCTGTTCGACATCACCGCGTTAATGTCCACATTGTCCTGGCGCTTGCGGACGATGGGCATGTCGGCGACGGCGGGGTCGATGGTTTCGATATTGGCGGATTCGCAGATAAAACCGTTATTCATCATCAGAAGCGAGTAGATCGCCTCATGCACTCCGGCCGCGCCCAGCGAATGGCCGGTCAGGGATTTGGTCGCGCTGATGGGGGGCGATTTGTCGCCGAACACGGCGCGGATGGCCTCGATCTCGCGCACATCGCCGATCGGCGTCGAGGTGGCGTGCGGGTTGATGTAGTCGATGCCGTCCTGGCCACGCATGGCCATGCGCATGCAACGCGCCGCGCCCTCGCCCGAGGGCTGCACCATGTCGAAGCCGTCCGAGGTCGCGCCATAGCCGGTGAACTCGCCATAGATGCGGGCGCCGCGGGCCTTGGCATGCTCCAATTCCTCGAGCACGACGACGCCGGCGCCGCCGGCGATGACGAAGCCGTCGCGGTCGACATCATAGGCGCGACTCGCCACTTCGGGCCGGTCGTTGAAATCCGACGACATGGCGTTCATAGCGTCGAACAGGACCGACAGGGTCCAGTCGAGCTCTTCGCCGCCGCCGGCAAAGACGATGTCCTGCTTGCCCATCTGGATGAGCTCGCCGCCATTGCCGATGCAATGGGCCGAGGTCGAGCAGGCCGACGAGATCGAATAGCTCACGCCCTTGATGTGAAAGGGGGTGGCGAGGGTGGCCGAATTGGTCGAGCACATGGCCTTCGGCACCTCGAAGGGACCGACCTTTTTCGGGCCCCTCTCGCGGGTGGTGTCAGCGGCCTGGACGATGGCCCGCGTCGAGGGGCCGCCCGAGCCCATGATCAGTCCGGTCCGCTCGTTGGAGATGTCGTCTTCCTCGAGGCCCGCGTCGCGGATTGCCTGCTCCATGGCGATGTAGTTCCACCCCGCACCGGCGCCCATGAAGCGGCGCATTTTGCGGTCGATCATCCCTTCCCAATCGAGCTTGGGCGCGCCATGCACCTGGCAGCGGAAGCCGAGCTCGGCATAGGTGTCCGCCTTAACGATGCCGGACTTTGCCTCGCGCAACGACGCCAGCACCTCCTGGGCGCTATTGCCGATGGGGGACACGATGCCCATACCTGTCACGACCACGCGTCTCATGGGTAGTCCTTACGGGAACCTCTTTGTCACGCGACCGCCTTCGGGCCCGCGTTAGGCGCCTGCGGGGGCCTCGCCCGCCTGGAACAGGCCGACCCGAAGGTCCTTTGCCGTATAGATGGTCTCGCCATCGGCCTTAAGCCAGCCATCGCCGGTGCCCAGGGTGAATTTGCGCCGGATCACCCGCTTGAGCTCGACGATATATTCCAGCTTGCGCATGGTGGGCAGCACCTGGCCTGAGAATTTCACCTCGCCGACGCTGAGCGCCCGCCCCCGCCCCGGGGCGCCGAGCCAACCCAAGAAGAAGCCGAGCAGTTGCCACAGAGCATCGAGCCCGAGGCAGCCTGGCATGACGGGGTCGCCCTTGAAGTGGCAGGCGAAGAACCACAGGTCCGGCTTCACGTCGAGCTCGGCGACGATGCGGCCGGCGCCATGCTCGCCGCCATGCTCATCGACTTGCGAAATGCGGTCGAACATCAGCATGGGCGGCAGCGGCAATTGCGCGTTGCCGGGACCGAACAGCTCGCCCCGCGCGCAAGCGAGCAAATCTTCATATTCGAATTGGCCCCGCCGCTTTGGCTTGTCCTGCACGTCTTTGACCACCTTTGCCGCCACACCTGAATGGGCCCGTTCCTATCACAGACGGGCTGTCATCAAAAGCCTGCCGGGAGGGCCGCTAAGCGGGGCTCGGGGCCGATTCCACCGCCGCGTACGGCGGCGCTCCTCCGCCTTGATCTAGGTCAGAATTCCCCCGAAATGGGGGCCACTCCTCAGGCTCGCGTGACATTGCTTGCGCCCGAGCTTCCCCATATATTGCTCTCATGCATACCGGTCATGACATCGCCAGAAGGCTGCGCGGCGCCGGGCTCAGGCCCACGCGGCAGCGCGTCGCGCTCGCCGAGCTGCTGTTTGCCGGCGGCGACCGTCACGTGACGGCGGAGCTGCTGCATGAGGAGGCGCAGGCGAGCAAGGTGGCCGTGTCGCTGGCCACCGTCTACAACACGCTGCATCAATTCACCGAGGTCGGACTGCTGCGGGAAGTGGCGGTCGAGGGGGCCAAGACCTATTTCGACACCAACACCTCGAACCATTATCACTTCTTCTGCGAGAACACCGGCGGCCTCATGGACATCGATACCAGCGCGATTCGCATCCAGGGCCTGCCCGAGGCGCCGGAAGGCATGACGATCTCGCGCGTCGACGTGCTGGTGCGGCTGGCCAATACGCGCGACCGCTAAGCGCGTTCCTCATGCCGAGGAGCGGCCGAAGGCCGCGGCCTCCTCAGGATGAGGAAAGAGCAAGACGAACTATTTGATCGTCTCGCCGCGATAGACGCCCCACAGCTTGTCCTGCTCGACATAGCCCTCGAAATCGTTGACCGAGAGCCGGCACCACGCGCCGTCGCAGGACAGCACGTTGCCGAGCACGCCGGTCTCGAGCTCGGCCACCACCCGCGCATTGGTGGAGTCGTTGCCATAGAGCGGCACGCTTTGATGATCCTTCGACCAGGGCTCGACGAGCACCGTGCGCCGTCCGCTGAGCAGGCTGTGGAACACCCAGCCATCGGCGCCCTCGCTGTCGCGCACGCGGCGCCAATTCTCCGATTCGGCGATCACCTCGACGGGGAGCCCGGCGCGGCTGAATACCCAGACGATGGCCTGATCGGTCGAGGGGCCTTTACGCACGTTAACCCGATCCGATTTGAGGCTGACAAAGCGGGGAATGGGCAGGCCGCTCTCGCCTTGCGGGGTGCCTGATTGTTGCGCATCGGCCGCGGCGCCCGCCTTGACGCTCGCCGCACAGACCAGCACAAGGGCCAGTCCTATGCCTAGCTGTCGGAATCCCACCCGCTTGCCCCTCTTCTTCCTGCTTGCCCGACCGGCGGGCCCCTCACCCGCGAGAATCAGGACCCTTTGCATGCTTGAGAAAAGTGAACGGATCGTGGCCTTTGAGGCAACATGGCGCTTTATCTCGCGAAGCTGCTTCTGTTAGACAAAGCGGCGCGCGGGCTTGGCCCTCACGCATTGCCGCGGGCAAAGTGTCGCGCCCGGGGCCATCCACACAGGACGGATCATGGCTGAACCACCGCTCGTTATTGTCACGCGTAAACTTCCCGACGTGGTGGAGACGCGCTTGCGCGAGCTCTTCGACGCGCGGCTCAATTTGGAGGACCGGCCGTTCTCCCGCGAGGAGCTGATCGAGGCGGTCAAGACCGCGACCGTGCTCGTGCCAACCGTCACCGACCGTATCGACCGCAGCGTGCTGAGCCAAGCGGGGCCCGAGCTCAAGCTGATCGCGCAGTTCGGCACCGGAGTGGACAATATCGATCTCGAGACGGCGCGCAACCGCAGCATCCTCGTCACCAACACCCCCGGCGTGCTCACCGAGGATACTGCCGACATGACCATGGCGCTGATCCTCGCCGTGCCGCGGCGGCTGACCGAGGGCGCCGGCCTGCTTCGGAGCGGCAGCGATCAATGGCATGGCTGGTCGCCCACCTGGATGCTCGGCCATCGCATTTTCGGCAAGCGCCTCGGCATCGTGGGCATGGGCCGGATCGGCCAAGCGGTGGCGCGGCGGGCGCGGGCCTTCGGCCTGCAGATCCATTATCATAACCGCAGACGCGTGACGCCGGAGATCGAGAAGACGCTCGAGGCGACCTATTGGGACAGCCTCGACCAGATGATCGCCCGGATGGACATCATCTCGGTCAACTGCCCGCACACGCCCGCCACCTATCATTTGCTTTCGGCCCGGCGGCTCGCTCTGCTGAAACCCTCGGCCTATATCGTCAACACGGCGCGCGGCGAGGTGATCGACGAGAATGCGCTCGCGCGCATGATCGAGAATGGCGAGATCGCCGGCGCCGGTCTCGACGTGTTCGAGCACGAGCCCGCGGTCAATCCGAAACTGCTCAAGGCCGACAGCGTGGTGGTGCTGCCGCATATGGGCTCCGCCACCCTCGAGGGCCGCGTCGACATGGGCGAGAAGGTGATCATCAACATCAAGACCTTCCTCGACGGCCACGCGCCGCCCGACCGCGTCCACCCGGCCATGTTCTAGGCAGGGCAATTGACATTGGGGCGGCGAAGCGCTCCTCTAGCTGCGTGCCGAGCCAGAGGAGACAGAACCATGTCCCGATGGACGTTTGGTATCGCGAGCCTGCTTTTCCTGGCCTTTAGCATTCCCGCCGCCGCCCAGAGTGACGGTCTGCCGCGCAGTATCGAGCTCAAGCCCGGCGCCGACGACGCGGGCGACACGAGCCCGCCGGCCACCGCCACCACCCGCCAGATCGTCACCGAGGGGAAAGACGGCGCGGCAACGGCCACGCCGGCGGCAGTGGTTCCCGCAACGGCCGCTGCCCCGCCGGCAGCGCCTGCTCCAGCCGATGCCGCGCCGGCCGCCAAACCCCCGGCAGCGGTGAAGGCCGAGGCTGAGCCCGCCGAGCAAGCGCCGCCGCCCGGTCCGGCGGGGGCGGCCGACCCGGGCGCGATCGTGATCGCCGTGCAGACCGAGCTCAAGCGCGTCGGCTGCGACCCGGGCGAGATCGACGGGGTGTGGGGCGGCCGCTCGCGCGATGCGCTCGCCGCGTTCGGTCATTTCGCCAAGGTCGATGTCGCCCACCTCCTGCCGACACCGCAGATCCTCGTCATCATCAAGGGCAAAGGCGCTCCAATCTGTGAGATCGCCGCCGCACCTCCCACCGATGACGAGGCCGAGCCGCCAATCGCGGCACCCCACCGGCACCACGGCTATGGCGGCGGTGGTTACGGCGGCGGCGGCGGATATTAGCGCTGAGCGCCGCGCGGCGTAGCCGAGCTCCCTTTGGCGACCGGGGGCGCTTCGGGGGTGTGCACATGCTCGGGGCGAAAGCCCATGCCGATGAGGCGCGCCGGGATGCGGCGGAGCCAGGGAACGCGATCGAGCAGCTTGACCAGGAGCGGCGGCTTGGGCGTCGATTTGAGCGCGAGCACGCTCGTGATGCGCCGCTGGACGAAGATCTGCAGGGCCTGCGTCATCTCGGTCGGCCATTGGCGCCGCGCCTGCACCTGGTGCAACGCGGCCTCGGTCACGGCTCCGTCCCGCAGCGGCCGGCTCAGAATATTGGCGGCGGCCACGGCATCCTGAACGGCGAGGTTGATGCCGACGCCGCCCACCGGCGACATGGCGTGGGCCGCGTCGCCGATGCATAGCAATCCGGGCCTGTACCAGCGCTTCAGCCGGTCGACCGTGACCGTGAGCAGCTTCACGTCGTCCCAGGATTGCAGCTCCGTCACGCGGTCGGCGAGCGATGGTTTCAACTCGGCGATGGCGGCGCGGAAGGCGGGCAGGCCCCGGCGCCGCAGTTCGTCGAAGCCGCCTTTGGGGATGACGAAGGCGCATTGCCAATAATCGCCGCGGTCGAGCATGACGAAGAGTCGCCCGGCATCGATGCGGCCGAGACTCTCATTGCCATCGTCTTGGCGCTTGGAGAGGCGCAGCCACAGCACGTCCATGGGCGCGCCCTTGTGCTCGACTTCGAGCCCGGCGAGGGCGCGCACCGTCGAATGGCGGCCGTCGGCGCCGACGACGAGTTGGGCCGGCACCACAAGCTCGCCCTGCGGCGTCTTGGCCCGCAGACCGGCGACGCGATCGCCGTCCCAAATCAGATCGGTGACCTCCGCCTGCATCTTGAGATGAAAGCTCGCAAAGCGCTTGGCCTGCTCGGCGAGGAAATTGAGAAAATCCCATTGCGGCATGAAGGCGACGAAAGGACAGCGCGTCGGCAGGTGGGAGAAATCGGCGATGGTGACACGCTCGCCGCCAATATCGGCGGACAGCTCGCGCACTTCTTGATGAGGCCGTTTAAGGAATTGGTCGAGCAGCCCGAGCTCGTCCATCACTTGCAGCGTCGAGGGGTGGATAGTGTCGCCGCGGAAGTCGCGCAGGAAATCGGCGTGCTTCTCGAGCACGAGCACACCGACGCCCGCGCGGGCGAGCAGGAAGCCGAGCATCATGCCGGCGGGGCCGCCGCCGGCAATGGCGCAGCGTGTGGTGATGGCGTCAGCGCCCATTGCTCGCACTCGGACTTTCAATAAAGACATTCGTCATGGCCGGGCTTGTCCCGGCATCTTCGCCGAGCCATCTCTAGGCCACCGCGGACGCTCGGCGGTGATGCGACAGATCGTGGAAGCGGGGCGTTGTGCCATGCAGCGGGTTGCCGGGGTCGTAGGCGTAAGTCACGCTGGTGAAGCGGGCGGCGAGCGCGTCGTAAAGCAGCAGCCGGCCCACCAGGCTTTCGCCGATCCCGAGGATCTCCTTCACCACCTCAACCGCTTGGAGGGTGCCGATCACGCCGGCCACGGCGCCCAAAATGCCCGCTTCCGAGCAGGGCGCCACGGTGCCTTCCGGCGGCGGCTCGGGAAACAGGCAGCGATAGCACGGCAGCGGCGTCCCGGCCGCATCCTGCTCGAAGGCACGGAAGGTGGTCAGGTGCCCGTCGAAGGGACCAAGTGCGGCGAAGACGAGCGGGCGCTTGGCGAAATAGCAGGCATCGTTGACGAGATAGCGGGTGGGGAAATTATCCGAGCCGTCGGCGACGAGGTCGAATTGCGAGACGATGTCGAGTGCATTCTCCGGCACGAGCCGCGTCGTATAAAGGCGCAGCTCCACATGCGGGTTCAGGCGCTCGATGGCCTTAGCGGCGCTTTTGGTCTTGAAACGGCCGACGCCGCCCGTGTCGTGGATGATCTGGCGCTGGAGATTATCGCGGGCGACGCGATCGTCGTCGATGATGCCGATGGTGCCGATGCCCGCCGCGGTGAGATAGAGCAGGAGCGGCGAGCCGAGGCCGCCCGCGCCGACGACGAGCACGCGTGCCGCCTTCAGCCGCTGCTGGCCTTCGCCGCCGATCTCCTTCAGCAGCAGATGGCGCTTATAGCGCTCGATCTCGTCCTTGCTGAGCATGACCCGATATCTATGCCATCCAAGGCGGCGCGGCTACCCAGGGGATGCCGCGATCAACCGGTGGAGCCGAAACCGCCCCGCCCGCGCGCCGTGTCCTTCAACTCTTCCACCGCCTCGACGCGCAGATGCTCGCAACGGGCCACGACGAGCTGGGCGATGCGCATCCCGCGGCGGATGGTGAACGGCTCGGCGTCGAGATTGACCAGCAGCACCATGAGCTCGCCGCGATAATCGGCGTCGATGGTGCCGGGGCTGTTGAGCACGGTCACGCCATGCTTCAGCGCTAGGCCGGAGCGCGGGCGGATCTGAGCCTCGCACCCTGGCGGCAATTCCAGCACGAAGCCGGTGGGGATCAGCGCGCGGGCGCCGGGGGCAAGCTCGAGCGGCGCCTCGTCGGCGATTGCCGCGGCGAGATCGAGCCCGCTCGCGTGAGCGGAGTGGTAGGCGGGTAGCGGCAGCCCGTCGGCGTGCGGCAGGCGCAAGAGGCGGAGCGTTGCCGCGCTCGGCTCCCTCATTCCGCCGCCCGGCGCAGGACATGCAGCGCCTCCGCGGCGCGGGCGAGCAGACGCCGCGCGACCTCGTCCTTGGCCATGGCGGGCCAATCCTCGGTGCCCTGCGCGGTGATCAGATGCACGCGCGTGGCATCGCCGCCGAACACGCCGGTCGCGGGCGACACGTCGTTGGCGAGGATCCAATCGGCGCCCTTGGCGCGGCGCTTGGCGGTGGCGTTGGCGAGGAGGTTCTCGGTTTCGGCGGCAAAGCCGATGACGAGGCGCGGCCTGTTGGCGCCCAGTCCGGCGATCGTGGCGAGGATGTCGGGATTGGCGGCAAGACGCAGAGCGTTGTCGCCCGTGCCCTTCTTGATCTTCTCGCTGGCCTCGTCGGCGGCGCGCCAATCGGCCACCGCGGCGGCGAAGATGGCAATATCGGCCGGCAGCGCCTCGACCACCGCCTCCAGCATCTGGCGCGCCGTCTCGATCTTGACCACGCGCACGCCGTCGGGATCGGGCAGCGCGACGGGGCCGGTCACCAGCGTCACCTCGGCGCCAAGCGCGGCGGCGGCTCTCGCGAGCGCATGGCCCTGCTTGCCGGAAGAGCGGTTGGCGAGATAGCGCACGGGATCGAGCGGCTCATGGGTCGGGCCGGACGTTATGAGCACGCGGCGGCCTTGAAGCGGCCCGCGCGCCGGCGCGGCAAGCAGCGGCTCGATGGCGGCAATGATCGCTTGCGGCTCGGCCATGCGGCCAGGCCCATATTCGCCGCAGGCCATCTCGCCCTCGTCGGGACCGACGAAACTTACGCCGCCGCCGCGCAGCGTCGCCACGTTGCGGCGCGTCGCCGGGTGCTGCCACATGCGCATATTCATGGCCGGCGCGACGAGCACGCGCTTGTCGGTGGCGAGCAACACGGTGCTGGCGAGATCGTCGGCCAAGCCATGGGCCATCTTGGCCATGAGGTCCGCGGTGGCCGGCGCCACGACGAGGAGGTCGGCCTCGCGCGACAGTTGGATGTGCCCGATTTCGGCCTCGTCCTTGAGGTCGAACAGATCGGTGAAGACCTTGCTCTCGGAAAGCGTCGCCAGCGAGAGCGGCGTGACGAATTCGCCGCCGCCTTTGGTGAGAATGGCGCGCACCTCCGCACCCCGCTCCTTCAAGCGGCGCACCAGATCGAGGCTCTTATAGGCGGCGATGCCGCCGCCGACGATGAGCAATATGCGCTTGCCGTGCACTGACTTTGCTCTCTCTGCGTAAGCCTTAGAGTACTGGATTGCCCGGTCAAGCCGGGCAATGACAATCTTTTGAGGTTAGCGCCGCGCCAATCAAAGCAGGAGCGCGAGCGCGATGACGGCGAGCGCGAGCGCGCCCACCCAGATGCCGGTGCGGCTCCAGCGGCTGCGCCGGCTTTGCGCCTCCGCCAGCCGCTCCACGGTGTCGTTATCGAGCCGTAGCCCCTCGTCGAGCAGCGCCGAGAAGGCGTCCGCCGCCCGCTCGGCCTGGCCCAGGAGCTTGGGGATGTCGCCCATGAACCGGCCGACCGACACGGCGCCCTCGGCCGCGGCCTCGAATTGCGCCTCCGGACCGAAGGTCTTCTCCATCCATTGCTTCACCACGGGCCCGGAGACGACCCACATATTGAGCTCGGGATCGAGGCTGCGGCCCACGCCTTCCACCACCACCATGGTCTTTTGCAGCAGCAGCAGCTCAGGCCGGGTCTGCATGTCGAACACTTCGGTATATTGAAAGAGCTGGCCGAGCAGCTGGGCCATGGAAATCTCGCTCGCCGGGCGGTCCATGATCGGCTCGCCGATGGCGCGCAAGGCTTGAGCGAATTGCGCCACCGAATGGCGGCGCGGCACGTAGCCGGCGGCGAAATGCACCTCGGCCACGCGGGCATAGTTGCGGGTGAGGAAGCCGTGCAGGATCTCGGCGAGGAAGCGGCGCTCCTTCATGCCGAGCCGCCCCATGATGCCGAAATCGACGGCGACGATGCGGCCTTGCGGGTCGACGAAGAGATTGCCGGGATGCATGTCGGCGTGGAAGAAGCCGTCGCGCATGGCATGGCGGAGGAAGGTCTGCATCAGGCGGGCGCCGAGCGGTTTCAGATCGTGACCGTCGGCCACCAGCGCCTCGCGGTCGGAGATGGGGATGCCGTCGATCCATTCGAGCGTCAGCACGCGGCGGGCGCTGCGCGTCCAATCCACCTTGGGCACGCGGAAGCCTTCGTCGGATTTCGAGTTCTCGGCCATCTCGGAGATGGCGGCCGCCTCCATGCGCAAATCCATCTCGATGGCCACGGATTTGGCCAGCGTATCCACCACCGCCACGGGACGCAGGCGGCGCGCGGGCGCGTGCAGCCGCTCGATCATGCGCGCGGCGAAGAAATAACTGTCCAGATCGCGCCGGAAGCGCTGCTCGATGCCGGGGCGGAGCACCTTGACGGCGACCTGTTCGAGCGTGCCGTCGGGTTTGCGTATGCTTGCTTTGTGCACCTGCGCGATCGAGGCGGCGGCGACCGGCGGCCCGAATTCGACGAACAGCTTGTCTATCGGGGCGCCGAGGGCCTCCTCCACTGCCTGGCGCGCCTCCGCCATGGAGAAGGGCGGCAGGCGGTCCTGGAGCGTGGCGAGGTCGCGGGCGAGCTCGCGGCCGATGATGTCGTCGCGGGTGGCGAGGAACTGGCCGAGCTTGATGTAGGACGGCCCGAGCGAGGTGAGCGCTTCCGACAGCCGCGTCTCATTGCCTTGGCCGTCGGCCTTGCCGTCGCGCAGCCGCGCGGTCATGCGGCCGAACAGAGCAAGCGGCGGCGGCAAGTCGATGTCGTCCGGAAATACGCGCGCGCCCGACCAGGCGAGCACCGTGCCGGCGCGGGCAAGACGCGTGATGTTGGCAATCGCAGTCATTAGAGCCGCCAAGCCGAATGGAGGGCGGCGATGCCGCCGGTGAGATTGCGGTAGCGCACGCGCTCGAGCCCCGCATTCTCTATCAGTCGCATGAAGGATTTCTGATCGGGAAAGCGACGGATGCTCTCCACAAGATAGGTATAGGCATCGCGGTCCCGCGCCACAAGAGCGCCGAGGGCGGGGATCGCGGCCATGGAATAGGCCTCGTAGACCCGGTCGAGCAGCGGCATCTCCACGCTGGAAAATTCAAGGCAGAGGAAGCGGCCGCCGGGCTTCAGCACGCGATAGGCCTCGCGCAGCGCCTGCTCCATATGGGTGAAATTGCGCATGCCGAAACCGACCGCATAGGCGTCGAAGCTCGCATCGGCAAAGGGCAAGGCCTCGGCATTGGCGCGAACGAAGGCAAGCCGCCCCTCACCTTGGGTCCGCTCGCGGCCCGCTTCCATCATCTCGGCGCTGATGTCGCAAATGACCGCCCGCGCCTCCTGCCCGGCGGCGGCCAGCACCCGGCTGGCGATGTCGCCCGTGCCGCCGGCCACGTCGATGAGCGCGAAAGGCGCCTCCTTGGGCGGGGCCAGCCAGGCCACGAGCTCATCCTTCCACAGGCGGTGGAGGCCGCCGGACATCAGGTCGTTCATGAGGTCGTAACGGCGGGCGACGCGGGCAAAGACCCGGTTCACCAGGCCCTGTTTGGCGTCCGCGGCCACGCTGGCAAAGCCGAAGTTCGCCGCCGGCTCGTCTTTGCGCTCGTCCTCAAGGCCTTGGCTCATGCGCGCGACAATAGCGCAAGGCCCAAGATCAGGCTATTGTTGCACTGCAACGGACGGTCTTTCGCACCGCAGTATAGGGATCGAAGATGCCCGAACTGCCAGAGGTCGAGACGGTGAGGCGAGGGTTGGAGCCCATTCTCGTCGGCAACCGCTTCGCAGCGATCGAGCAGCGGCGGAAGGACTTGCGCTTCCCCCTGCCCGTGGATTTCGCGCGGCGGCTCGAAGGCCGCACTGTGCGGGCGCTCGACCGGCGGGCCAAATATCTGCTCGGGCGGCTCGACGACGGCGAGGTGCTGGTGATGCATCTCGGCATGACCGGGCGCTTCTCGATCGACCGGGCCAATGGCGCGAAGCTCAAGGCGGGCGCCGTTCCCCAAAAGCAAAGGCGCACGCCCAAGCACGAGCATATCGTGTTCCATCTCGCCGACGGGGTGGCGATCCGCTATTCGGACACGCGCCGCTTCGGGCTCATGGACCTCGTGCCGGGCGAAGACCTCGACCGCCATGCTTTGTTCAAGGGGCTCGGCGTCGAGCCGCTCGGTCCGGATTTCACGCCCGCTCTCCTCGCCAGGACCCTCGCCGGAAAGAAGACCTCGATCAAGGCCGCGCTCATCGACCAGCGCAAAATCGCGGGGCTCGGCAACATCTATGCCTGCGAGGCGCTCCACCGCGCGCGCGTCTCGCCCAAGAGACTGGCCGGCACGCTCGCGACCAAGACGGGCAAGCCGAGCGCGCAAACGACCGCGCTCGTCGACAGCGTCAAGGCGGTGCTCGAAGAGGCGATCCGCGCCGGCGGCTCGTCCTTGCGCGACTATGCGGGCGCCGACGGCCGGCTCGGGCGCTTCCAGCATCGCTTCAAGGTCTATGGCCGTGAAGGCAAACCATGCCCACGAAAAAACTGCGGGGGAACCGTACGCCGCATCGTCCAGGGAGGACGCTCCACCTTTTATTGTCCAACCTGTCAACGCTAAGAGGTCCGCTCCACCATGTTCGTCAATGAACTCAGCAGGGAACAAGAGCCCGCGCCGTCGAATGGGGGCTATGAGACCCTCATCGTCACCCCCGAAGGCAAGGTCGGCCTCATCACGCTCAACCGGCCGCACGCGCTGAACGCGCTGAACACGCAGCTCATCTCCGAGCTCAACCGTGCGCTCGACCGCTTCGAGGCCGATCCGATGATCGGCTGCATCGTCATCACCGGCAGCGAGAAGGCGTTCGCCGCGGGCGTGGACATTAAGGAAATGCAGGCCAAGACCTTCGTCGAGGCCTATGGCGGCGACTTCCTCGCCCCGTTCGACCGCATCGGGCATTGCCGCAAGCCGATCATCGCCGCGGTGGCCGGCTATGCGCTGGGCGGCGGCTGCGAACTCGCTATGTCGTGCGACATCATCTTGGCCGGCGACAATGCCGTGTTCGGCCAGCCCGAGATCACGCTCGGCATCATGCCGGGCGCCGGCGGCACCCAGCGGCTGACCCGCGCCGTGGGCAAGGCCAAGGCCATGGAGCTCTGTCTCACCGGTCGCCGCATGGACGCCGAGGAGGCCGAGCGCTCGGGGCTCGTGAGCCGGATCGTGCCCGTCGCTGAACTTCACAATGAGGCGATGAAGGTCGCGGCCAAGATCGCCGGCCTCTCGCAGCATGCGCTGATGATGATCAAGGAGGCGATCAATCGCGGCTTCGCCACCACGCTCGCGGAGGGCGCGCGCTTCGAGCGCGGGCAGTTCTATTCGCTGTTCGCCACCGAGGACCAGAAGGAGGGCATGGCCGCCTTCATCGAGAAGCGCAAGCCGGCGTTCAAGAACAAGTAGGGCTGCCGCTACACCCGGTAGAACTCGCGGTACCAGGCGACGAAGCGCTTCACCCCCTCCTCGAGCGGGGTCGAAGGCTTGAAGCCGACGGCATTTTTCAGCGCCGCCACATCGGCATAGGTCTCCGGCACGTCGCCCGGCTGGGCGCGGAGCATTTCCAGCTTGGCCTTGCGGCCCACTTCCTTCTCGATCGCCGCGATATAGTCGAGCAGCGCCACGGGGCTGTGATTGCCGATATTGTAGAGGCGGTAGGGCGCGCTCGAGGTGGCTGGGTCCGGGGCGCGGCCGTTCCAATCGGGATCCGGGGTCGCGACCTGATCGAGGGTGCGAACGACGCCTTCAACCACATCGTCGATATAGGTGAAGTCGCGGGCGTGGTGACCGTGGTTGAACACCGGGATCGGCTCGCCCGCCAGAATCGCGCGGGTGAACAGAAAGAGCGACATGTCCGGGCGGCCCCAGGGGCCGTAGACGGTGAAGAAGCGCAAGCCCGTAACCGGCAGATTGAACAGATGGGCATATGAATGGGCCATCAGCTCGTTCGCCTTCTTGGTGGCGCCGTACAGGCTCACCGGATGATCGACATTGTCGCTCACGCTGAAGGGCAGCTTCGCATTGGCGCCATAGACCGAGCTCGACGAGGCGAAGACGAGATGCTCGATGCCATGATGGCGGCAGCCTTCGAGCACGTTGAGGAAGCCGGTGACATTGGCGTCGATATAGGCGTGGGGATGATCGAGCGAGTAGCGAACGCCGGCTTGGGCTGCGAGATGGACCACGCGGGTCACGCTCTCTTCGGCGAAGGTGGCCTCGATCGCCGCCCGGTCGCACAAATCGGCGCGGATGAAGCGAAAAGCCTTGTGCTCCTGCAGCCGGGCGAGGCGCGCCTGTTTGAGGGCGACGTCGTAATAGGGGCTGAGATTGTCGAGGCCGACGACCTCGTCGCCGCGGTCGAGCAGCCGCGCCGCGGTGTGGTAGCCGATGAAGCCCGCGGCCCCGGTGACGAGAATGCGCATGGCGGCCGTCTTGCTCCTCTTGGCCTTCGTGAATGAGCGGGCACAGAAGCCATCCACGGCCCCACTGTCAATTGCGGGACGCGCGCGCGGGAACGGACACCTGCGGTTGACGCCTTACGAGGTGCCCGCTATAGAGCGCCAAGATTTCCCTCGCATTCCCTCACATTTTTCGCCTCGAGCGTCCGGGGCGTAGAGGGCCAAAGGATCAAGCCATGGCCAATACGAGATCGGCGAAGAAAGCCGCGCGCCAAACCGTCCGCCGCACCGAGGCCAATAAGGCCCGGCGGAGCCGCATGCGCAGCTTCGTGCGCAGAGTAGAGGAGGCGATCGCCTCGGGCGACAAGGACAAGGCCAGCGCGGCGCTGAAGGAGGCCGAACCCGTCCTCGCCCGCACGGCGCAGAAGGGCATGCTTCACCGCAAGACGGCCTCTCGCAAGGTCTCCCGCCTCGCCAAGCGCGTCCACGCCATGGCAAGCGCCTAAAAATCAAAAAAATCGGCTCTGTTGCCGCGAAGTAACAGCCGCATGACACCCACGGGCGCGCCCCTGGCGGCACACATGTCAATTGGGTGAATATTCAACCTCTTGGCCTTGAACTCTGGTGCTCGCACGGTGCCCCGACCGGGCACTTCCGCCGTGGCGGAAAAAAAATGTGCGCCTCAGAGGGCGTGGCGGCCCGCGGCGAACCCCGCTTTGACCCCGACCTGCCCCCTAGATTCCCCGTTGCGACACAGGGGCTTGCGACGGCTTGGTTAATGCTCCGTAAACGTTGGATTCCGGCGCGTTTCGGGCCTGGCCCCCGGCTTGATCACCCTCGCAGCCATGTGTATAGTCTAATCATCCAAACGGGGCCGTTCCCCTCCTTACAATTGAGTTTGCTTGCCTGGTGATGCCCAGGGCACGCTACTGTTGTCTTCACTGTAAGGTGGGTGAGTATCTTGTGGAAAGTTAGAGCGTAGGCCGTGAGTGCACACGTCTTCTAACTAGGCATAGCCACCAGATATAGTGGCCAGCATCCAATTAGTACTTGGCGTGTGCTCTTGAGGGAGAGGATTCGTCGTTTGACCGCGGGCGATGGCGAGAGAGGGGTCGACGAAGTCGACGTGGCGGCGGCTTGGGAGAAACTCAGCTCCAGCCCCCGCTCCCAGCTCATCGATGTGCGCACGCGTGCGGAGTGGACCTATGTCGGGACGCCCGATCTCGCCTCCGTCGGCAAGCGGACGGTGCTGGTGGAATGGCAGACTTTTCCCGACCAGACGGTCGATCCGCGCTTCGCCGAACGGCTCGCAGGCGAGCTCAAGGCATTGGGCGTGGAGCCAAACGACGACCTCTATTTCATTTGCCGTTCGGGGGGCCGCAGCCTGGCTGCGGCAAGGGCAATGACGGCGGCGGGCTACACCGCCTGTCACAACGTCGCGGCGGGCTTTGAGGGCCCGCTCGACGAGGACAGGCACCGTGGCGCGGTCGGAGGTTGGAAGGCGTCGGGACTTCCCTGGCTGCAAGGCTAGGACGACGAAGACCCGTTCGCTTAGGGACAGGAATGGCCGTCTGCGCCGGCCAATGTTGACTGCTCAAGTAAGAGGCGTGCGGTGCGTAACGGCGCGAACGAGAAGCATGGGGAAGAGCAAGAACCGTGGCACAGCAAGAGCAATTCGCGCCGGGCGACGCCTGGGCGCGGGTCAAGAGCCGGCTACGCGCAGAGTTGGGCGAGGATGTCTTCGCCAGCTGGTTCAGAGGGGTCGAGCTTGAGCGCGTGGACGAGGAGGTCGTCCACCTTACCGTGGCAACCCGCTTTCTCAGGAATTGGCTGAGATCGCATTATTACGATTTCGTGCTCCGGCTCGCCCGCGCCGAATGGGACAGCGTCGAGCGGGTCGAGTTCAGGGTGCGGCAACCGCATTTCACCACCGACGCGCCCAAGGACCCGGCGCGCGCGGCACGAAGCCCCATGCCTCCGGCGGCCGAATTGGCCCCGCCGCCCATGCCGCTGCGCACGGGCTATGGCGGGTTTGAGGGCTCGCCGCTCGATCCCAGGCTCACCTTCGCCACCTTCGTGGTCGGGGGCTCGAACCGGCTGGCCAACGCCGCGGCGCTGGAGGTGGCGGGAGCCTTCTCCACCCCGCAGCAGCTGTTCAACCCGCTCTTCGTCCACGGCAATGTGGGACTCGGCAAGACGCATTTGCTGCACGCCATCTCGTGGGACGTGAAGCAGCGCCGGCCCGAGGCCGAAGTGCTCTATCTCACGGCCGAGCGGTTCATGTCCGGTTTCGTGCAGGCCTTGCGCGCCCGGGACGCCCTCGCTTTCAAGGAGAAGCTGCGCAAGATCGACATCCTCCTGATCGACGATATGGAGTTCCTGCAAGGGCCGACCATCCAGCAGGAGTTCTGCCACACGCTGAACTCGCTCATCGATGGCGGGCGCCAGGTGGTGGTGGCGGCCGACCGGGCGCCGACCCAGCTCGACAAGCTGGACATGCGCATGCGCTCACGGCTCGGCGGCGGGCTCGTGGCCGAGATCGGCGGCATGGATTACGACCTCCGCCACAAGATCCTGTTCAAGCGGGCGGTGGAATCGTGCGCGGAGACGAGAGGTCTCGCCATTCCCGACACGGTGCTCGCCTTCCTCGCCGAGCGGCTCACCGAAAGCGGGCGGGAGCTCGAAGGCGCCGTGCATCGCCTGCGCGCGAGCTTCCAGCTAACCGACCAGCCGGTGACGATCGAGGTCGCCGAGCAGATCGTGCGCGACCTCATGCGTGGTGCCGAGCCCCGGCGGGTGCGCATCGACGACATCCTGCGCACGGTGTCCAAGCATTACGGCGTCAACCGGGGGGATTTGCTCTCCGGGCGGCGCAACCGCTCCATCGTCCGGCCGCGGCAGATCGGCATGTATCTCGCCAAGCTGCTCACCTCGCGCTCGCTCCCGGAGATCGGGCGCCGATTCGGCAACCGCGACCACACCACGGTGCTGCACGCGATCCGCAAGATCGAGCAGCTGATGAACGACGACAATCAGCTGCGCGAGGAGATCGAGCTCTTGAAGCGGCTGTTGCGCGATTAGGGCTGACCGGAGGGGCCGGATTTGGTCCTTCCGGTCCCGCGGCCGCTCTTGCAAAATACCCGCCAGCGCGGCAAGGTCGTGGCGGGGAGTTTTCGCTTTCTGGCACGTCCTTAGCGGGGTTTGCACCGGAGCCTCGGTCGCTTCGGCGGGCCCCGCGACCCTCAAACAAAGCAAGCAGCAGGCATCGATCAGCACATGCGGTTGACCATCGACAAGGCAAGCCTTGCCAAGGCGCTCGCCCACGTGGCGAGCGTGGTCGAGCGGCGCAACACCATCCCCATTCTCTCCAATGTCCATCTCGCCGCGCGGAGCAATGAGCTGAAGCTCACCGCCACCGACCTGGACATGGAGCTGGTGGAGACGGTGCCGGCGCGGGCCAAGGGCGAAGGGGCCAGCACCGTGCCCGCCCATATGTTCCATGACATCGTGCGCAAGCTGCCCGAGGGCACCGACATCGAGCTTGCGCTCGACGGCGAGCAGGGCCGGCTCACCATCATTTGCGGCCCGGCGCGCTTCTCGCTGCAGACGCTGCCGGCCGACGATTTTCCCTCGCTGAGCGTGGACGATCTCGGCCATGCCTTCACGCTCAGCGCCGCCGACCTCAAGCGGCTCATCGACAAGACCCGCTTTGCCATCTCGACGGAGGAGACGCGCTATTATCTGAACGGCATCTACCTCCATGGGGCGACGAGCGAGGGCAAGCCGATGCTGCGCGCCGTCGCCACCGACGGGCACCGGCTCGCGCAAGTCGAGCTGCCGCTTCCTGCGGGCGCCAAGGACATGCCGGGCGTGATCGTGCCGCGCAAGACCGTCTCGGAGCTCGCCAAGCTCGTGGAGGATGGCGACGGCGAGGTGCGCCTCGAGCTGTCGCCGTCCAAGATCCGCGTCACCACGGCCCGGGTCGTGCTCACCTCCAAGCTAATCGACGGCACCTTCCCCGACTATGAGCGGGTCATCCCGCAAGGCAACGACAAGCGCATGGAGGTGGACAACGCGGCCTTTGCCCAGGCCGTCGATCGGGTGTCGACATTGTCGAGCGACAAGGGCCGGGCGGTGAAGCTCACCATCAGTGACGGCAAGCTCGTATTGTCGGTGAACAATCCCGACAGCGGCAGCGCCACCGAGGAGCTGCCGGTCGAGTATGGCTTCGATCCGCTCGAGATCGGCTTCAATGCGCGCTATCTGCTCGATATCTCCGGCCAGCTCGAAAGCGGCACCGCCGAGTTCCAGCTCGCCGATCCCGGCTCGCCCACCATGGTGCGGGACGTCAAGGACGCATCGGCGCTCTATGTGCTGATGCCCATGCGGGTATGAGGCGGCGGCCTGGCGGCCAAGCGAGTGAGCGGGTCGAGGCGATGGCGGCGGAACCGGTCGCCCGCCACCCTGAATGCCGTCTGTTCGTGACGGCGCTGAAGCTCGTCAATTTCCGCAACTATGCCCGCGCCGAGCTCACTCTCGATCGGCGCTCCGTGGTGCTTGTCGGCGACAATGGCGCGGGCAAAACCAATCTGCTCGAGGCCGTGTCGTTGCTCGGCCCCGGCTCCGGCCTACGCGCCAGGGCGCTCGCCGAGCTGCCACGCAGAGAGGGCCCGGGCAGCTTCGCCGTCGCCGCGCGGGTGATGTCACGCCATGGCGAGGTGGAGATCGGCACCGGCTGGGAGCCGCGCCCCGACAGTGAAGCCGCCGGCCGAACCGTCCGTATCGCCGGCAAAGAGGCAAGCCCGGGCGCGCTCGGCGAGCAGGTCAAGCTCGTCTGGCTCATCCCCGCCATGGACGGGTTGTTCACCGGACCGGCGGCGGAACGGCGGCGCTTCCTCGACCGGCTGATGCTGGCCATCGATCCCAAGATGCGCGCGCCACGTGCCCGCTACGACCGGGCCATGCGCCAGCGGAACCGCCTGTTCCAGCTGCGCGAGGGCTCGCCCGCTCTGTTCGCGGGGCTCGAGGAGCAGATGGCGGAGGCGGGCACGGCGATCGCCGCCGCCCGTCTCGATGCCCTGGCGCGGCTCACCCGCCTGATCGAGGAGGCGGTGGCCAAGCGCGGCGACGGCCCCTTCCCGTTTGCCGTGTTGTCGCTTCAGGGGACCCTGGAGGCGGGCTTGGCGATGCGCCCCGCGGTCGAGATCGAGGACGATTTCCGGCGTGCCTTGCATGAGGGGCGGGAGCGCGACCGGGTCGCGGCCAGGGCCCTTGCAGGACCGCATCTGAGCGACCTAATAGTGATGCACGGCCCCCACCAAGCGCTCGCCGAAACCTGCTCCTCGGGCGAGCAGAAGGCGCTCCTGTTGGGGCTCGTTTTGGCCCAGGCCGAGCTCATTTCCGAGCTCGAAGGCGCCGCCCCGCTCGTCCTCCTCGACGAGGTGGCCGCCCATCTCGACGCGGCCCGGCGCGAGGCCCTTTTTGGCGAAATTCTGCGCCTTGCGCCCCAGGCCTGGATGACTGGAACGGACCGAGAACTCTTCGCCGGGATCGCGGCCAGCGCCCAAATCCTGATGGTGAATCAGGGTAAGATCAGTGCCTGACTCTGCGGGAGGATTTTCGGCCCGCGCAACCCCAATACAAAGACTGCCAGGGACCCATGACACCAGCCTCGAAACGCAAAGACGCCGCCGCCTCCGAATACGGTGCGGAGTTGATCAAAGTGCTCAAGGGTCTCGACGCCGTGCGCAAGCGGCCGGGCATGTATATCGGCGACACCGATGACGGCTCGGGTCTCCACCACATGGTCTATGAGGTGGTCGACAACGCCATCGACGAGGCGCTCGCGGGTTATTGCGACGAGATCTTGGTGCTGCTCAACGCCGACGGCTCGGTCACGGTCGAGGATAATGGCCGCGGCATCCCCACCGAGATCCACAAGGGCGAAGGCGTCTCGGCGGCGGAAGTGATCATGACGCAGCTGCATGCCGGCGGGAAGTTCGACCAAAACTCCTACAAGGTGTCGGGCGGGTTGCACGGCGTCGGCGTGTCGGTGGTCAACGCGCTCTCCGCCAAGCTCGATCTCACCATCTGGCGCGACAGCAAGGAATATTTCATGCGCTTCGCCGACGGGGTGGCCGAGGCGCCGCTCAAGGTCGTGGCGCAAACCGAAGGCAAGACCGGCACGCGCATCACTTTCGTGCCGAGTACCAAGACTTTCACCATGATCGAGTTCGACTACGCCACGCTGGAGCACCGCCTGCGCGAGCTCGCCTTTTTGAACTCGGGCGTGCGCATCTTGTTGACCGACCATCGCGGGGTCGAGCCACGCACCGAGGAGATGCGCTACGAGGGCGGCTTGCGCGAATTCGTGCGCTTCATCGACCGCGCCAAGCACCCGCTCATCAGCGAGCCCATCATGGTGGACAAGACCCAGGACCGCATCGCGGTGGAGGCGGCGCTGTGGTGGAACGACAGCTACCACGAGAACGTGCTCTGCTTCACCAACAACATCCCGCAGCGCGACGGCGGCACGCATTTGGCGGGCTTCCGCGCCGCGCTCACCCGCACCGTCAACACTTACGCGGCGGAGTTCAGGCATCGCCAAGAAGGAGAAGGTGGCGCTGACCGGCGACGACGCGCGCGAGGGACTGTCCTGCGTGCTCTCGGTCAAGGTGCCGGACCCCAAATTCTCCAGCCAGACCAAGGATAAGCTCGTCTCCTCCGAGGTGCGCCCGGTGGTCGAGAGCGTGATGGCGGGAGCCTTGTCGCAATGGTTCGAGGAGAATCCGGGCGAGGCCCGCCTCGTGGTGCAGAAGATCGTGGAGGCGGCGGCCGCGCGCGAGGCCGCGCGCAAGGCCCGCGAGCTCACCCGCCGCAAGGGCGCGCTCGACATGGCCTCGCTGCCGGGCAAGCTCGCCGATTGCCAGGAGCGCGATCCCGCCAAATCCGAGCTGTTCCTGGTCGAGGGCGATTCCGCCGGCGGCAGCGCCAAGCAGGCACGCGACCGCGCCTTCCAGGCCGTGCTGCCCTTGCGCGGCAAGATCCTTAACGTGGAGCGCGCCCGCTTCGACAAGATGCTGTCGAGCCAGGAGATCGGCACGCTGATCACCGCCCTCGGCACCGGCATCGGCCGCGACGATTTCGACCTCAGCAAGCTCCGCTACCACAAGGTCATCATCATGACCGACGCCGATGTCGACGGCGCCCATATCCGCACCCTGCTGCTCACCTTCTTCTACCGGCAGATGAAGCAGCTCGTGGAAGCGGGCAATCTGTTCATCGCCCAGCCGCCCCTCTACAAGGTGAAGCGCGGCCAGGCCGAGCGCTACCTCAAGGACGAGAAGGCGCTCGAGGACTATCTCATCGGCGAGGGGCTGGAGGACACCTTGCTCCTCACCGGCGACGGGGCGAGCCGCGGTGGCGGGGATCTGCGCGACATCGTGGAGACGGCGCGCAGATTGGACGGCATCCTCAAAGGGCTGCATGGCCGCTATCCGCGCTTCATCGTCGAGCAGGCGGCGATCGCCGGCGCGCTCAATCCCAAGGTGCTGAAGGATCCGAAACAGGCGCAGGCCGCGGCCGCCTATATCGCCAAGCGCCTCGATGCGCTGTCCGAGGAGACCGAGCGCGGCTGGCATGGCGAAGCGCTGCCCGAAGGGGGCTTGCGCTTCTGGCGCGAGCTGCGGGGCGTCATGGAATCCCATCTGATCGACGGGCCATTCATCGCTAGCGCCGACGCACTAAAGCTCGACCAATATGCCGAGCATCTGCAAGAGAACTATGCCAAGCCGGCGACGCTCAAGCGTAAAGAGGTGAGCCTCCCCGTGCATGGCCCGAGCGAGCTGCTCGACGCGGTGATGACGGCGGGACGCAAGGGGCTCACGCTGCAACGCTATAAGGGCTTGGGCGAAATGAACCCCGATCAGCTATGGGAGACGACGCTCGACACCGAAAGCCGCACCATCCTGCAGGTCAAGGTGGGCGAGCTCGACGAGGCGGACGAGATCTTCGCCCGGCTCATGGGCGACGTGGTCGAGCCCAGGCGCGAATTCATCCAGGCCAACGCGCTCCAGGTCGCCAATCTCGACGTGTGAGCGTCGCCCGGGTGCCGCAATCCTTTAACGCTGTGTCAATCCGGAACGCCTAAGCTTCACGGGAGGTGCGGTGCCTGACGGGGTCCGCATGCTCGCATCCATGGGATGGAGCGGGCCTGGTCATGGTTGCGCGGCAGAACGGAAAGAGCCGGCGGGGGGAGCGGCAGGAGCCCGGCGACCGGCGTCCGCAGGTGAGGCGCAAGTCCGCCGCGGCCAAACGCGCCAATCATCCCATCTTGCGCTTCTTTCTGCTCGCGGCGGTGTGGGCCACGCTCATCATCGGCGCGATCGGCGCCTATTTCATCGCCAAGCTGCCCGATCCCGTGCTGGTGACGCTCGACGACCGGCCGCCCAACCTCACCATTCTCGCCGCCGACGGCACGGTGCTCGCCGAGCGCGGCTTGCGCCGCGGCCATGTGCGGCTGGAGCATTTGCCGCCTTACCTGGCCAAGGCCGTGATCGCCACCGAGGACCGCCGCTTCTACCATCATTTCGGCGTCGATCCCGTAGGCCTCGTGCGCGCCGCCTTCCGCAATTTCGAGGCGGGAGGCGTGGTCGAGGGCGGCTCGACCATCACCCAGCAGCTCGCCAAGAATCTGTTCCTTTCGCCCCAACGCACCATGACGCGCAAGCTCGAGGAGGTGATCTATGCGCTCTGGCTCGAGCAGCGCTTCAGCAAGGACGAGATCCTCGAGCTTTATCTGAACCGGGTCTATTTCGGCGGCGGCACCTATGGGGTCGATGCCGCCTCGCGGCGCTATTTCGGCAAATCGGCGCGCTTCGTCACGCTCAGTCAGGCGGCCATGCTCGCCGGTCTGCTCAAGGCGCCGTCGCGCTACGCGCCGACCCGCAGCGTGAGCCGGGCCACCGCCCGCGTCGACGAGGTGCTCGGCAATATGGTGGAAGCGGGCTTTTTGACACCGGCGGAGGCGCGCCAGGCGCGGCTCCAGCCGCTCAAGCTCAGGCCCATGGGCGACGAGACGGGCTTTCCTTACGCCGTCGATTGGGTGGCGGAGCAGCTGCCCGATTGCGTCGGCGAGCCCGACGGCGACCTGATCGTCGAGACCACCATCGACGCCGGGCTGCAGCGCGTGGCGCAGCAGGCGCTCCGCCAAGAGCTCGACGCTGAGGGCGCAACGCTCGGCGCGGGCGAAGGCGCCGTCGTCGTGCTCGACACCTCGGGCGCGGTCCAGGCGCTGGTGGGCGGCCGCTCCTACCGTACGAGCCCGTTCGACCGCGCGGTCAAGGCACTGCGCCAGCCGGGCTCGGCATTCAAGCCGTTCGTCTATCTGACGGCGCTGGAAGCGGGCTACACGCCCGATTCGGTCGCCGACGACGAGCCGATGAGCATCGACGGCTGGTCGCCCAAGAACCATACCGGCACCTATCGCGGCGAGGTCAGCTTGCGCGACAGTCTTGCCCAGTCGATCAACACGGTGGCGGTGAAGCTTGCCGGCGACGTCGGACGCTGGCGCGTGATCCGCACCGCGCGCCGGCTCGGCATCCATTCGGAGCTCAAGGACACGCCGTCGCTCGCGCTCGGCACCTCCGAGGTCACGCTGCTCGAGCTGACCTCCGCCTACACGCCCTTCGCCAATGGCGGGCGCGGCGTGCTGCCCCACATCATCAACCAGGTGCGTAACGGCGACGGCAAGGTGATCTATCGGCGCAAGGGCTCCGGCCTCGGCCAAGTCGTGGCGCTCCCCTACGTCGCGGCGATCAACGACATGATGAACGCGACCGTGGTCTACGGCACCGGCAAGCAGGCGGGCATCCCCGACCATCAGGCCGGCGGCAAGACCGGCACGAGCCAAGGCTTCCGCGACGCCTGGTTCGTCGGCTACACCGCGCAATATGTGGCGGGCGTGTGGGTCGGCAATGACGACGGCACGAAGATGCACAATGTCAGCGGCGGCACCGTGCCGGCACGGGTGTGGCACGACATCATGCTCTATGCCCATCAAGGGAAGCCGCCATTGCCGCTGCCCGGTACCGGATCGCCCCGACTCGAGCAGGCAAGCGCGCAGTCGCCGCTCGGCACCTCGTCGGCGCGCAACGACGACAGCGAGCGGCCCTTATTCCGCCGCGTGTTCGGCATTCTCGGCGGCGGCTAGGCGATCGTCTACTCGATGGTGCGGTCGGGCGAGCGTCCGGGCGAGGACAGCATGCCCTCGGCACCATAGCGGTGCAGGCTCGCGCCGTGCTTGAGCAGCCAATTGCGCGCCTCCTCGCAACGCGGCATGGCGCGCTCGACCAGCGCCCAGAAACGCGGCCCGTGATTCATGTGGGCGAGATGGGCGACCTCGTGGGCGGCGAGATAATCGAGCACGAAAGGCGGCGCGAGCACCAGGCGCCAGGAGAAGGACAGCGCGCCGCTCGTGGAGCATGAGCCCCAGCGCGTGGTCTGATCGCGCACGAACAGACGCTTGGGCACGAGATTCAGCCGCTTGGCATGAACGCCCACGCGCGTCTTCAGGTCGAGATGGGCTTGACGCCGCAGCCAATCGAGCAAGCGCCGCGGCGCGTGCTTGTCCTCGCCCGATACGTAGAGGTGCGGCAGCCGGCGCGCCGAGACGCGCGCGCCTTCGGGCCACGCGGGCGCGGCCTTGGCATCCTCCGGCTCCTCGATCCACACCACGCCACGGCGGCGTACGAGTCCGGCGAAGCGGATGGTATGGGCGTAACCGCGCAAGGGAACGATAGCGCCATGGGTGAAGGGCACTGGCTCCGACAGACCGGCGACGCGTTCCTTCAGCCAGCCGAGATGGCGCGAGAGAAATTCGTCGGCTTCGGTGAAACTGGAATAGACGGGCATGGTGAGGACGGCGCCGCGGCGCGCCTCGCTCACCTGCAGGCTGAATCGTCGCGCGCGCGTGCTGCGCCTGAGCAGGATCGGAACGCCAAGTCCTTTGACCTTAACCTCAAGGGTCTCCCCCGGCCGCAGCCGCTTAAGCATGACACGCTCCCTACTCGCGCTTGTTTGTACCCCCCGAATTGACGGGAGCTACCTTAACACAGCTCTGGAGCGGGGGGTTGCCTAAGCCGCGAAACGATCAAGCGCGCGGCCCAAAATGCCGTTGCCACGCTGGTGTAAGCGAATGAATTTGCTGATCTTTGGGGCGATCTCGGCGCGGAAGCGGGAGCCGTTGAACACGCCGTAATGGCCGACGCCCAGCTGCGTGTATTGCTCACGCATTGGTGCCGGTAAATTGCTGCTCAAAGTATGGGCAGCATGGGTCTGGCCGAGCCCGGAAATATCGTCCTTCTCGCCTTCAACGGTCATCAGCGCCACGCGGCGGATCTTGCTCGGGTCGACCGCGACGTGGCGGTGCTGCATGTCGCCCTTGGGCAGGGATTGCTGCAAAAACACCGTGTCGATGGTCTGCAAGTAATATTCGGCCGTGAGGTCCATGACGGCGAGGAACTCGTCGTAGAACTCGCGGTGCTTATCGGCGGAATCGCCATCGCCCTTGATCAAATTATGAAAAAGATCGCGATGGGCGCTCATATGGCGCTCCAGATTTATGCCCATGAAGCCGGTCAGCTGGAGGAATCCCGGATAGACCATCCGCATCATGCCGGGATGGGGCCAGGGAACCTGGGTGATGACGTTGCGCTCGAACCAATCGAGGCTGCGGGCCGAGGCGAAGCGGTTGACCTCGGTCGGGCTCTCGCGCGGATCGATAGGGCCGGCCATGAGGATCATGGAATGGGGCACGGCGCGGTCGCCGCTCGCCTCCATCAGGGACATGGCGGCAAACACGGGCACGGTCGGCTGGCAGACCGCCATCACATGCACGTTGCCGCGGAAAAACCGCACGAACTCAACGATATAGTCGATGTAGTCGTCGAGGTCGAAGGGGCCGGCGCTGCGCGGCACGCGGCGGGCGTTACGCCATTCGGTGATAAAGACCTCGTGGTTCGGCAGCATGTCGCGCACCGTGCCCCGGAGCAGCGTCGGGAAATGCCCGGCCATGGGGGCCACGATCAGGAGCTTGGGGTCGCGCCGGCGGCGGCGCAGGGATAGGTCGCGCTCGAAATAAACGAGGTCACAGAATGGCTTGGACATAAGTGTGCGCTCGCGGACGGCGACCTCGCGCCCATCCACCTGGGTGGTGCCGATGTCCCAGGCCGGCTGGCCATAGCGCCGGGTTGAGCGCTCGAAGAGCTCGGCCGCCGCCGCCGCCCCCCGGCCCATGGGAGTGTGAGAGGCCGGGTTGAGCGGATTGCGGAACAGCAGCCGACAAGCGTCAGCCGCCGCCCGGGCCGGGCTCAACGCCGCGTGGTTAAACTCGTACAGGTGATAAAGCATGGGCCTCCGCTCTGGACCCTGGATTAGGGCACAGTTGATGTTGCATCGCAAACTCAAATGGTGATTCTATGTTGCAGTGCAATGACGAATGGCCGCGGGGGGCCGATCGGCCGCGCGGCTATAGGTAGCGCTTGAGCTTCTCGGCCATGTCCTCGGCCCCGGTGCCATAGTTGAAATGGTCGACATAGCCGCCGTCCGGGCCCATGAGGTAGGCGAGCGCGGAGTGGTCGACGGTATAGCCATTGGCCGAATCCGGATCCTCCACCTTGGTGTAAATGATCTTGTAGGCCTTGGCGGCGGCAGCCACCTGATCGGGCGTGCCGGTGAGGCCCACGAGGCGCGGGCTGAAATTCTTCACATAATCGGCCATGACCGCGGGCGTATCGCGCTCGGGATCGAGGGTAATGAAGATGGGGACAACCTTGTCCGCCTTGTCGCCCAGTTGATCGAGCGCCTGAGCCATCACCTGCAACTCGGCCGGGCAGATGTCGGGGCAATGGGTGAATCCGAAAAAGATCAGCTTGTAGCGGCCGGCATAATCGGCGTCGGTGACGGTCTTGCCGGTCTGGTCGACGAGGGTGAAGGGACCGCCGATCAGCGCCGTGCCGGAGGTGGCGATGGGAGGCTGCCCCGGATTGAGGGTCAGGAGCAGTGCGAGCCCCGCGACCACGCCGATCAAGAAGCCGCCGATGATGACGATAAGGAGCTTCTGCCGCATAAGATCTATTCTCCGAGCTGCAGGATCGAGCCGTTCACCCGCGCGCCGCGCAGGAAGGTGCGGAAGGCGAAATAGGCCACGGCCAGGTAGATTGCGTTCAAGGTGAGCGCCCAGACGAGCTCCATGCCGTTGAACGTGTGATGCAGCAGGATCCCGCGCATGCCTTCGAACACGTGGGTCGAGGGAAAAGCCAGCGCGATGGGCTGGAGCCAGCCGGGGAGCACCGACACGGGATAATAGACGCAAACGAGCGGCAAGAGGATGAAGCCCAAGGACCAGGACAGCTCCTCGGCGCCGAGTTCATAGCGCAGGATGATGCCCGAGGAGAACAGCGCGAGCGCCCAGCCGGTGAGGATGAGCACGGCGAGGAAGACGCCTAATCCGGCGCCGAGCCCGAACAGGTTGAAGCCGAAGAACAGATAGGCGGCGATGGTCACCGGCACCATGGCGATGAGAAGCCGGATCAGGCTGAGCAAGCTCAGAGCCGCGACCAGCTCATTGGGGCGGAGCGGGCTGATGAGCAGCTGGCCGAGATTGCGCGACCACATCTCCTCGAGGAAGCCGACCGAGAAGCCGATCTGGCTGCGGAACTGAATGTCCCACAGCAGCACGGCGCCGATCAGCAGGCCGCCCGCGACCGCCGCCGGCCCGGTATTGGTAACGAGATATTTCTGCAGGAAGCCCCACATCACCATTTGCAGGAAGGGCCAGTAGACGATCTCGAGCGATCTCAGCCACGAGCTCTTGATGAGGTAGATGTAGCGGCGCACGAGCGCAGCGATGCGACGCAGGCTCGAGGCGAGCCCATCGGCCGGGCCCATCACGGGAAGAACGCTCGCGGTCACGGCGCTGCCTCCGTCTCGGTCTCGGCGGCGGCGATCGCCGCGGCACGGGGACCTCCCTCAGGGCGCATCATGGCGCGCGGTTCGGCTCCGGTCGGCCGCCGGGCAATCTGCAGGAACACTTCCTCCAGCGTCCGCCGGCCATAGGCCTTGACCAAGTGTTGCGGCGGGCCATCTTCGACAATGCGGCCGGCTTCGAGCAGGATGACGCGGTCGGCAAGGCGCTCGACCTCAGCCATGTTGTGGGACGCAAGCAGGATCGTCGCGCCGCGGTCGCGGCCGAACGTCTGCAGCTTCTCGCGGATCCAGTCGGCGGTGTCGGGGTCGAGGGAGGCGGTGGGCTCGTCGAGCAGAAGCAGATCGGGCGCGTTGAGCAGCGCCTTGGCCAGCCCCACCCGCGTCTTCTGCCCGGCCGAAAGCTTGCCGGTCTGGCGGTCGAGCAGCGCGTCGATCTGCAAGTCCTGAGCAATCGATCCGACGCGCTCGGCGACGT
The DNA here is from genome assembly GCA_963820115.1 of uncultured Alphaproteobacteria bacterium. Lineage (GTDB taxonomy): Bacteria > Pseudomonadota > Alphaproteobacteria > Rhizobiales > Methyloligellaceae > Methyloceanibacter. The sequence continues at coordinate 430,745 of CAWFYP010000002.1, read as the reverse complement.
TGGCGATGCCGTACAGACCGGCATAGACGGTCAGGTTCTGGCGCACGGTCAGTCGCATGGGCATGTCGACATAGGGGCTCTGGAAATTGAGCCGATGGGCGACGGCGTAGCGGTTGCGGCTCATATCGGCGCCGAACACCCGCACCTCGCCCGCGGTCGGCACGACGAGGCCGAGTAGCATGCAGATGGTCGTGGTCTTGCCGGCGCCGTTGCCGCCAAGGAGCGCCACGGTGGAACCGGCCTCGATGGTAAAACTGACGTGATCGACGGCGGTGACGGCGCCATAGATTTTGGTCAGATCGCGCACGGCGACCGGAGGGGCCGCGTCGGACGGGGCGATCGACCCTTCACCGCCTGGTTTTGTACCGTTTTCACGCATGGCTTCCGCCTGCTCGTCCCCTTTGTCCGAATTATGGCCACGCCGGCCCGTGCTAGAGTTGAGCTATGACCGTGCAGGACAAGAGTCAAACCACACCCATATCGACCGCGCCCGCCTGGCTCCAGCCTGGCGAAAGCCGGCTCAGGCTGCAGACCATCGTGCGGCTGCGCTGGCTCGCGGTGCTCGGCCAGAGCGTGACGGTCGTCGGCGCCTATTGGATCTTGGGCGTCGACCTGCCGATAGGCGCCTGTCTGGCCGTCATCTCGCTTTCGGCCTGGCTCAACGTCGTCTTGCGCATCCGCTACCCCGCGAGCCAGCGACTCAAGAGCGGCTACGCCTTCCTCATGCTCGGCTACGACGTGCTCCAACTCGCCTGCCTGCTCTATCTCACGGGCGGACTCGAGAACCCATTCGCCTTCCTGCTCATCGCCCCGGTGACGGTGTCGGCGTCGACGCTGCCGCCTCGGGTGACGGTGGCGCTCGGCGCGCTCGCCATCGTCGCGGCGACGCTGCTGACCGACTTCCATCATGCGCTGCCCTGGTTCCACCATTCCAAGCTCTCGCTCCCCTACCCCTACGTCATGGGCGTGTGGGCCGCGGTCGTGTCCGGCATCCTGTTCATCGGTTTCTATTCCTGGCGCACGGCCGAGGAGGCGCGGCGCATGGCCGAGGCGCTCGCCGCCGCCGAGATCGTGCTGGCGCGCGAGCAGAAGCTCACCGCGCTCGACGGGCTCGCCGCTGCCGCCGCGCATGGCCTCGGCACGCCGCTCGCGACTATCGCCGTGGTCACCAAGGAGCTGATGCGCGACGCCAAGCCCGCCGACGCCCATTACGAGGATTTGGTGCTGCTCCGCGCCCAGGCCGAGCGCTGCCGCGAGATCCTGTCGCAACTCGCCGGACGGGGCGAGCAGCCGGACTTCATCGTGTCACGGCTCTCGCTCAGCCACCTCCTCGAGGAGGTGGTGACGCCGCACCGCCTCGTCGCCGTGCCCATCGAGGTGGGGGTGGGGCCCGAGCCCGGGCTCGAAGCCGGCAGCCACGAGGCACAGGAGCCGGTGATGCAGCGCAATCCCGGCGTGCTCTACGGGCTCGGCAATCTCGTCGAAAACGCCATCGACTTCGCCGCGAGCAAAGTCGAGGTCGAGGCGAGCTGGTCGGGCCGGGAGGTCAAGGTCGTCATCGCCGATGACGGCACCGGCTTCCCGCTCCGGGTGCTCGAGCAGCTCGGCGAGCCCTTCGTCACCACGCGGCCGGGGCATAGCACGGGCGAAGAGGGACCCGAGGAGCATGTCGGTCTCGGCCTTGGCTTCTTCATCGCCAAGACGCTGTTGGAGCGCTCCGGCGCCCGCATCGAGCTGGCCAACCGCGCCGGACCTTTTGGTGGCGCCATGGTCACGGTGGTGTGGCCGCGCGCCAAATTCGAGCAGAGCTTCGAGCCGGTCGAGCGGCAGCCGGAGCCCGCGGTCTAGGTCGGGCTACCGCCGCAACTCGCGTTAATTTTTCTTAATCTGCCCTGTCTTCCTTGATGTTCCTTGCGCAATTCGGCGTGATGGTCCTTGCGCGGGCCATGCAGAGAAGGCATAGCTCTAAAGTTCCAAGCCCCGCGAAATCGCGCGCAAAGCATCACCCTTGGGAGGGCCGCCTTGGGATCTGGCGTCAAGCCAAAGGCAGAGGAGAGCTCGATCATGGAAGCTCAACAGACCTGGCCCTTACCCCAGGACAAGACCCTGCTCATCGTCGATGACGACCGCGCCTTTCTCGCGCGGCTCGCGCGCGCCATGGAGACGCGCGGCTTCGAGGTCGAGATCGCCCCGACCGTGGAAGACGGCCTCTCCTCGCTGCGCCGGCGGCCGCCCGCTTTTGCCGTGGTCGACATGCGGCTCGACGACGGCAGCGGCATCGACGTCATCGCCGCCCTCAAGGATGTGCGCCCCGAGGCGCGCGCGGTGGTGCTCACGGGCTATGGCAATATCGCCACCGCGGTGACCGCGGTGAAGCTCGGCGCGGTCGATTATCTCGCCAAGCCGGCCGATGCCGACGACGTCTATCACGCGCTGATCGCCCCCTCGGATGCCAAGGCGCCGCCGCCGGAGAACCCGATGTCGGCCGACCGCGTGCGCTGGGAACATATTCAGCGCGTCTATGAGCTGTGCAACCGCAACGTCTCGGAGACGGCGCGGCGGCTCAACATGCATCGCCGCACGCTGCAGCGCATCCTCGCCAAGCGCGCGCCGAAATAGTCCGCTCAGTCTGAGTTCAGAACCCCAAGCCGCAGCCGGGATCGAGCTGGCGCTGTAGCCTGAGCGCCGCGGCGTGCGCAAAGCACAGCATCATTGCCTTGCGCCGCGCGGCTGAAAGGCGCTCCTCCACCGGCTCGCGCACCAACTCGGCGCCGTAGCGGTCGGCGAGGATCAGGCCCACCGGCTCGGGGATCACCTCGCGTGGAAAGGCCGGAGCCACGGCGAAATAGAGCCGGTCGCAATGGGGCAGATAGTCGTGCCATTTGCCGTCCGACTCGAAATCGAGCAGGCAGGATTTGATTTCGACGATCACGATACCGCCCGCGCCGGACAACGCCACCACGTCGGCGCGGCGGCCATTGGCGAGCGCGAGCTCGGTGACGACCGAATAATTGAGCGCGCGCAACGCCCGGCACACCCCGCGCTGCAACTCGGCGGCGATCGGCGACTGGCGGCGATCGAAGATGAGGAGAGGGTCCGTCTGTTCGTCGCAGGTCCTCGCCAGGCCACGCTTGGTCACCTGTCCGCTCCATATTTTGCTCACAGAGTCGTGCATGCTTAACTATTTCGCGTGGCGGAACAAGCTGGTAAATCTTCGCGTTGGTGCTCAAGCATGCAGGCGTCGCGCGTTCGGTCCTTACGGCTTGGCGGGCGTGAAATCCGGACCTGGGAGGAGAGATGAGCGCGCAGGAGACCATCCTCGCCGAGCGGCGAAGCAAACCCCAAGCATCATCGGCGCCGTTTCGAGGCGGCAGCCTGAGAGACCGCTTGTTCCGGACCCGGGCGCTGTCGGGCGAGCTCGCCCGGCCCTTGAGCGACGAGGACCAAGTCGTGCAGGCGAATGACGATGCGAGCCCGACCAAATGGCATCTCGCCCACACCACTTGGTTCTTCGAGGCCTTCGTGCTGAAGCGTTTTCTTGCCGGCTATCGCGTGCACGACGAGAGCTTCGAATATTGCTTCAACTCCTATTATGAGAGCGTGGGACCGCGGCAGCCGCGCGGCAAACGCGGGCTGCTCACGCGCCCCTCGGCCCAAGCCGTGCGCGACTATCGCGCCCATGTGGATGAGGCACTCGCGCTGCTGTTCGCCGGCAGCCTGAGCACGGACGCGGCTGCGCTGGTCGAGCTCGGCATCAATCACGAGCAACAGCACCAGGAGCTTCTGCTCACCGATATTTTGAGTCTATTCGCGGCGGAGCCGCTCAAGCCCGCTTATGCGGCCGCGAGTTCCGGCGTGCGCGCGAGCGATCCGGCGCCGCTCGCCTGGACGCAATTCGACGGCGGCATCTTCGAAGTCGGGCATGACGGCAACGGCTTTGCCTATGACAATGAAGGCCCGCGCCACGAGCAGCTCGTCCGGCCCTTCACGCTCGCCAATCGCCTCGTCACCAATGCCGAATGGAGCCAATTCATCGCCGATGGCTGCTATGCGACGCCGACGCTGTGGCTGGCTGACGGCTGGGCCATGGTCAAAGCCCAAGGCTGGACCGCGCCGCTCTATTGGGAAGAGGCCGATGGCGGCTTCATGCAGATGAGCCTGCACGGCTTCCGACCGATCGAGCCCGCCGCGCCCGTCTGCCATGTGAGCTTTTACGAGGTGGATGCATTCGCCCGCTGGGCGGGCAAGCGGCTGCCGTCCGAATTCGAGTGGGAGGTGGCCGCGCGCGGCCTCCCGGTCGAGGGGCGCACCCTCGGCGCGGGTCATCTGCGCCCCATGCCGGCCGATGCCGACGCGGACAAGCTCCAGCAAATATACGGCGATGTGTGGGAGTGGACGGGAAGCGCCTATCTGCCTTATCCCGGCTTCAAGACGGCCGCCGGCGCCGTGGGCGAATATAACGGCAAGTTCATGTGCAACCAGTTCGTGTTGCGGGGCGGCTCCTGCGCCACGCCGGACGGCCATGTGCGCCCGACCTACCGCAATTTCTTCTATCCGCATCAGCGCTGGCAGTTCACCGGCTTGCGGCTGGCCAGCGACGCATGACGGAGGGCGATATCTCTCTCGATCTGGCCGAGGAGCAGCGCGTCGGCGCGCGGAGCGAGGCGCGGCCCGACGCGCTGGCCGATTTTGCCGCCGCGGTCCTGGCCGGCTTCGCGCGGCGGCCGCGCAGCCTGCCGTGCCGCTTCTTCTACGATGCCGTGGGCTGCGCGCTGTTCGAGGAGATCACCGCGCTTCCCGAATATTATCCGACGCGGGTGGAGACCGAATTGCTCCTCGCTCATGGCGGCGAGATCGCCGCGCTGGCCGGATCGGACCGCGTACTGGTCGAGTTCGGCTCCGGCTCCTCGCGCAAGACGAGCCTACTCATCGAGGCGCTGACCCGCGTGCGCGCCTATGTGCCCATCGACATCGCCGGCGAAAGCCTCGAAGAGGCGGCCGGCTGGCTGAAACAGCAGCACAAAGGTCTCGTCATCGCGCCGCTCATCGCCGACTTCACCCGCGCCGTGGCGCTGCCGGCGATCGCGCGGCGGGGGGCGAAGCTCGGCTTCTTCTCCGGCTCGACCATCGGCAACCTCAGCCATGAAGAGGGGGCCGCCTTTCTCGCCAATGCGGCGCGGCTCTTGGGCAAGGACGCCCTGTTCGTCATCGGCGTCGATCTCAAGAAATCGCCGGCGATCCTGTTGCCCGCCTATGACGACGCGCAAGGCGTGACCGCCCAATTCAATCTCAATCTGCTCGCGCGCATCAATCGCGAGCTTGGCGGCAGTTTCGACCTCGCCCGCTTCGCCCATGAGGCGGTGTGGAACGAGGAGCAGGGCCGCATCGAGATTTATCTGACAAGTCTCGCCGCCCAGCGCGTGCGGGCTTGCGGCCGCGATTTCAGCTTCGCCAAGGGCGAGCGCATCCACACCGAGAATTCCCACAAATATGCGGTGGACGCGTTCCAGGCGCTCGCTTCGCGCGCCGGTTGGGAGCCGATGAAATCTTGGACCGACCCGGACCAGCTGTTCAGCCTGCATCTGTTGCGGCGGGGTTGATCCCCCGGCCATGCTACTCGGCTCCGAATTGCTCATCGCCTCGCCCCGTCTGAATGGGCTGCGCGTGGGCGTGTTGGCCAACCCCGCCTCGATCGACCACGCTTATGTCCATGTGGTCGACCGGCTCAGCCAATCGTCCGACTACAGCCTCGCAGCCATCTTCGGGCCGCAGCATGGCTATCAGTCGAATTTGCAAGACAACATGATCGAGAGCCCGCATCAGGAGGACCGGCGCCGCAACGTGCCGATCTTCTCGCTCTATAGCGAGACGCGGGAGCCGACCCCGGAAATGCTGGAGCTAATCGACGTTCTGGTCATCGATCTGCAGGATGTCGGCGCGCGCATCTATACCTTCATCTACACCATGGCTAATTGCCTGCGCGCCGCGGCGCGGGCCGGGGTGCCGGTCATCGTGTGCGACCGTCCCAATCCGATCGGCGGCGTAGAGATCGAAGGGCCGACGCTCGAACCCGGTTATGAATCCTTCGTGGGGCAGTTCCGCATGCCGATGCGGCACGGCATGACCGTCGCGGAGCTGGCGCGCCTGTTCAACGAGCATTTTCGGATCGGCGCCGCGCTCGAGATCGTGCCCATGGAAGGCTGGTCGCGCGAGTTGTACTGGGACGCGACCGATATGCCCTGGGTGATGCCGTCGCCCAACATGCCCACGCTCGACACGGCCATCGTCTATCCCGGCACCGTGCTGCTCGAAGGAACGATGCTGTCGGAGGGCCGCGGCACGACCCGGCCGTTCGAGCTCATCGGCGCGCCCTGGCTCGATGGCGAGCTGGTGGCGGCGCGCATGAACCGCCTGGGGCTTGAGGGCGTGCATTTCCGCCCCGTAAGTTTCGAGCCAACCTTCCAGAAGCACGCCAAGGAGCCGTGCGGCGGTTGCCAGATTCACGTGGCCTCGCGGGAGGATTTCGCGCCGGTGGCCGCCGGCGTGGCGCTGATCCGCGAATGCTACGGCTCCGCGCCCGACCGGTTCACATGGCGCGATCCGCCTTACGAATATGAGCATGACAAGATGCCGATCGACATTCTGGCGGGCTCGGCCATGCTGCGGGGGCAGATCGAGCAACAGGTTCCGCTCGCGGACATCGTCGCGAGCTGGCGGCCGGGCGTAGCGGAGTTCGCAGCGCTGAGGCGGCCCTATCTGCTCTATTGAGTCTCCCTAACCGAAAACGATCTCGCCGAAGCGGTCGGGCTGATGGAAGTCGAGCCTCGGGCCGATGTCGGCCCAACAGCCCCAATGGGGATGGGAACAATCGTCGGCGCATTTGTAGAAATTCGCGCGCCATTGCTGCCCGCTGATGGTGCCAAGCGGCCCGGTGAAGGCTTCGAACAGCGCCAGCGGGATCAAGGCCGAGACCGTCCAGACCAGGGGACCGGGATGTTCTTCGCAAATCGGCTTCGCGAGCGAGGTGTCTGTCGCGATGGTCCGGGCGATGGCCTCCGGGACCTCCGTATAGTGCTCAAAGCTGCCGTCGGCACGGCGCGGCCGTTCGACGTACCCCAGCAGCAAGGTGCCGAGCGCGTTCCACTCGAAATTGAAATAGCCGCGATCGGGACGGGGGCGCGTGAAGAATTCGACGCAGGAACTCCTTATGCGTCGGCGATTGGTACTGGGTGCTGCGCGCAATCACGTAACGGTCGTCCACGCGGAACATGATCGCCAGCCTATGGTTGTCATGCAGCAGACGGGCTCGCGTGACCGGTCTGTGGTCGCTACCACGCGAGCGGGTGCCGCGCGAGCGTGTGACGCGCGGATGAAAGCGCGACAAAGTGAGCGTCTCGGCGCGCGACCAAGCCGCGTCGTCCCACGCGGCCGATACGTCCGGCAACGCGTCGGCGCGGCTGATGGTGTAACGCGGTGCGAGCCCGGCAGTCAGCCTTGGTTCCGGCATCGCCTCAGCCTCAAATCGCCCGCGGTGTTCCCGGGACACCGACACCGCATTCCAGCGCCGCACGGTCCCACTTCCCGAGCGATGCCGCGGCCTCATAGGTGCTGGTCAGGAAATCCATGAGCGTGGCGTCAGGGTCCTGAGAGGTGCGCACGGCATCGTAGGGCAGGATGAATTCGCTGAGGTCCTGGCTGTAGAAGGCGTCCGCGGGGCAGATCGCCGCCTGCGCGAAGCCCTCCGGCTCGGGATAGGCGTAGGAATAGAAGGCCGGGTACGGGACGGCGTCGTTGCCCGGCCAGAAGCCGGCGCTGCTCACCTCATGCGAATAGGCCTCTTGCGCCACGGCATCGGGCAGGTAGGGCACGCCGCCAGGATGGAGCGGCGCCCGGCGGCCGGAGAAGCGCGTGACCGCCAAGTCGAAGCTCCCCCAAAAGAAATGCACCGGGCTGCATTTGCCGATGAAGGAGGTACGGAAGGCGTAAAGCACGCGCTCGACCTGCAAGAGAATGCGCCAATGCCGCTGGGCGTAATCCGGATCGTAGGAGGCGTGGGTACGATCCGCGCTGAAGCGGATGGGGTCGGGCAGCTCGTTCGGCATGTCATGGATGTGAATCTCGATGCCGAGCTCGGACAAGGTCTGCATCAGATCGTCATAGAAATCGGCCACCGAGCGGGGGAAGAGCCCGACCCGCCGGGTAGCGCCGTCGTCGGTCGACGCCCACAGCACATGGTTCACGAAGTCGAATTCGAGCTGAAAGCGGCGCTCGCCGTACGGGATGAGCGAGGTGCTCAAGCCGCGCGGCGAGACGTAGAGCACGACGTGCCAGGAATGATTGAGCCAGGGCGTCTGCGCGAGGCGGATCTTGCCGACGATCTGGGTCCACAGATGCAAGGTTGCGTAGCTGTCCTTCCACGCCGTATAGGGCAATTCGGGCCAGGCCGGGCGGTCGCGATCACTCCTCGGCGTCATCGGGGATTTTCCGTGCGGGTGGTCTCGTGTGAGCAGTCGAGATTATGGCACAGGATGTGGGCCAAGATCGGGGCGCCCGGCAAAGGCCGGGGCGCGCTTGCCAGCGCTCAGCGCCTTGGGCATTGTCGCGGCCAGCGAAATCCAGGAGGGGAGCCCCGTGTCCGACCTTGTCTCCGGCAATGCGGCGATCGGCCAATCGGGCGGCCCTACCGCCGTCATCAACCAGTCGCTCATAGGCGTCATCGAGGGGCTGAAGGCCGGGCTCGGAGCAAGCGGCCAAGTCAAGCGCATCCTCGGCATGCGCCATGGCGTGCGCGGGCTGATCGGGACCGGCGGCCACGGGCTCGTCGACCTCACCGCCCTCCCCCGCGACCGGCTCGAGCGCATCGCCGCCACGCCGTCGGCCGCGCTCGGCTCCACCCGCGACAAACCGGACGAGGCCTATTGCGAGAAGATCCTGGAGGGCTGCCGCATGGCCGACATCCGCTATTTCTTCTATATCGGCGGCAACGATTCGGCCGACACCTGCCGCATCGTGAGCGAGAAGGCGGCGGCCGCCCAATACGAGCTGCGCTGCTTCCATGTGCCGAAGACGATCGACAACGATCTCGTGGAGAACGACCACACGCCGGGCTTTCCCTCCGCGGCGCGCTTCGTGGCGCTCGCTCACATGGGTGACGGTCTCGACAATGCAAGCCTCGGCGGCATCAAGATCAATGTGGTGATGGGGCGGCAGGCGGGCTTCCTCACCGCCGCCGCGTCGCTCGCCCGTAGCGAGGCAAGCGCGGGTGCCGCGCCCGCCGACCGGTCCGCGCCGCATCTCATCTATCTGCCCGAAATCCCGTTCTCGACCGACGCCTTCTTGGCCGATGTGGAGGCGGTCTATGCCAAGCTCGGACGCTGCCAGATCACGGTGAGCGAAGGCATCCGCGACGAAGCGGGCGCGGAGATCGGGCCGCAGCTGATGGCCGGCCCGGGCGAGGTCGACGCACACGGCAATGTGCAGCTCTCCGGCACCGGCGCGCTCGGCGACGGGCTCGCCGCTCTGGTCAAGAAGGGCCTCACGCCCAAGGGCGGCAAGGCGCCGCGGGTGCGCGCCGACACCTTCGGCTATCTCCAGCGCTGCTGGCCGCATCCCTCCCCGGTCGATGCGCAAGAGGCCCGCAGCGTGGGGCGCTATGCGGCCGAGCTAGCCGCCCAAGGCGACCGCTCCGCCTCAGTGATCCTGATCCGCACCAATAACGCGCCCGATTCCTATGCGAGCGCCTGCGCCCGTGCCGGTTTGTCGGCCGTGGCGCGGCGCACGCGCCATGTGCCGCAAGAGTTCATCTCCGGCACCAACGATGTGAGCCCGGCCTTTCACGACTATTGCCGGCCGCTGGTGGGCGAGTTGCCGCGGCTGGAGCGGCTCTAGGCTTCCGGCTTTCCTCACCAATTGTCAGCGTTAACGAAAATTTGAGCGCCGGGCGCTGCGGCGCCAAACATCTCGAAATCAATCGGCGTTAGACTGGCCTCAATCGCAGTGTGCGTGCATGAGGTTGATATGCGTCACGTCCTTCTCGCCAGTCTGGTCCTGGCCGCTACGGCCTGGCTCGGTATTGCGCCGGCCGCGGCGCTGCCGCAAACGAAAGACGGCTTCAGCCATACTTCCGGGCTGGTCGAGACCGTCGGGTGGCGACGCTATCACCGCGTGCGGGGCTACTACCCGCCGCCGTATATTTTCTATCCGCCGCCCCGGCCCTATATGTCGCCCCGGCTCGGCTACGGCCTGCCCTACCACTACCGGTACTATCCGCCCTATTAGGGCAGCACCGTCGGCAAACCGTCGCGGCCTAGCCTTCGACCACCGCGCGCACGTAATTGGGCAGCGCGAACGCCGCCACATGCACGTCGGGGCGCCAATAGCGCGTGGGAAAATCGCCCGCTTCCGCGTAGCGATGGGCGATCGCGTCCTGGCGCAGATGGCGCAAATCGGCATCGTCGGTCGCCCAGCCATAGGACATCGGCCCGCCGAAATAGCTGGGCGTGGTGGCGAGATAGGCGAAGGCGTCGGCGAACAGCTCGCGGAAGAAGCCCACACTCTGCTTGAGCTCGCCCGCCTGCAGGAAGGGGAGCCCGTTCTGGGTGACCAGCACGCCGCCGGGCTGAAGCGCCCGCCGGCAGTCGGCATAGAACTCCTTGGTGAACAGCACCGCACCCGGCCCGATCGGGTCGGTCGAATCGACCAAGATCACGTCGAAGCGCGCGTCGGTTTCGGCCACGAATTTGGTGCCGTCGGCGATGACGATATCGGTGCGCGGATCGTCATAGGCGCCGGCCGAGATGGTTGGGAAATGCTCGCGGCAGAGCTCGATCACGCTCTTATCGATCTCGCATAGCGTGACCTGCCCGAGCTCGGGATGGCGCAGCGCCTCACGCAGCACGCCGCCGTCGCCGCCGCCCACGATCAGCGCCTTCTTCGCCCGCCCGTGGGCGAACAGCGGCACATGCGCCATCATCTCGTGATAGACGAACTCGTCCTTGGTCGAGAGCTGGACGACGCCGTCGAGCATCATCACGCGGCCGAACTCCAGCGTCTCGAAAATAATGAGATGCTGGTGCTCGGTCTGGCTGTCGAAGAGGACGCGATCCGCCTTCAGGCGCGTGCGGAAACCGCGGTGTAGCGTCTCTTCGACCCACCGTTCCATCGATGCATTTCCTTACCGCGCAGATGCTCTTTGACGACCACCTTCTTGGGCGTGAACGCCTCTTTGAGAATGTCGATGGTTCGTCGCGGATTGGTCCGGCCGCACATGAACACGTCGAGTGCGGCGTAGCCATATTCGGGCCAGCTGTGAATCGAGATGTGCAACTCCGCGAGCACGGCCACACCCGACACGCCGCCATTGGGAGTGAAGCGATGCAGATGGATGTGCAGAAGCGTCGCGCCGGCGACCTCCACACAGCGTCGCAGCGTCGTCTCGATATGATCTAAGTCGTCGAGGCGTTCCGCCCGGACGAGATCGATGATGAGATGAGTGCCCGCGTAGCGGACCCCATCGCGCTCACAGAAAAAGTCCTTGCGCTCGTCCTCTTGCGAGGGATCGAGGCAACGGGAATGCTTTTCTTCCGTTTGGGCGGTGCTTGAACCATGATCCAAGTCCATCCCCAATTGGAAGAGGGCGTCACCATTCATGGCGTCCTCCCCAACCAGTAGATGTCCAGTCACAACGAGTCGCGCTATGTACACCCATGCAGCAGCGATGCAAGAAGTTTTTGGCCCGGTGAGGCGTCATGACCTTAATGAGGTGCCGGAAGGGGTGGCGAGGCGGGCGGCGGGCGAAGGAGCGTTCGGTCATGAGCGCGGGTAAGGCGAGGAGAAGGAGCCGCGCCGGAGCGCTCGGCCTCGTCGCATTGTTGGCGCTGGCGCCGTGCCTGGCGCGGGCAAGCGAGGCGCTGCCCAAGCTCGGGGTGGATCTCGACGCCACCTCGGTGTCGGGGCTCTCGGCCGGGGCCTATATGGCGGGGCAGATCGAGCTCACCCATGGCAGCCACATCAAGGGCGCCGGCATCGTCGCCGGCGGACCGTTTGCCTGCGCCGAGAGCGCGGCGGGCCGGGAGCATGTGTGGTGGAATTGGTGGGGGCTTTCGGCCAATCTCGTGCAGTCCGGCACGTCCTGCATGCAAGTGGATGCGGGCGCGCCGGACGCCGATGCGCTGGCGGCGCGGGCCAAGGAGCTGGCCGAAGCGGGAGAGCTCGACCCCCTGACAAGTCTTACAGCCCACAAGGTTTTTCTGTTCACGGGCGGGCAGGATCACATCGTGCTCAGCCCGGTGGTGGAGGCGGCGGCAGCGTTCTATAAAGCGCTCGGCGTGCCCGCAGCGCAAATTCATCTGGAGCCGCGGCCGGACGCCGGCCACTCCTTCGTCACGGTGAACCAGGGCGGCGCCTGCGGCACCTCGGACCCGCCTTTTGTCAGCCATTGCGGCTATTCGGTCCCCCGCGAGCTGCTCGCATGGATCTACGGCCCGCTCGCCGATCCTTCGCCCGCTCCGTCCGGGCGCTTCATCGTGTTCGACCAGTCCGCCTTCTTCAGCGAGGAGCGGGACGGGCTTGCCGCCGATGCCGTGGTCTATGTGCCGACCGCTTGCGAGAGCGCAGACAGCGCCTGCCGCCTGCACGTGGTGCTCCATGGCTGCGAGCAGAACCGCGCGACTGTGCAGGAGGACTTCATCAAGGAGTCGGGCTTCGCCGAGCTTGCCGACACCAACAAGCTCGTCATTCTGTTCCCCCAGACGAGCCTTGTCGCGCCCAATGGCTGCTTCGACTGGTGGGGCTATACCGGGCTCGACTTCATGGGCAAGGACGCGCCGCAGATCGCCGCCATCTGGGCCATGGTCGAGCGGCTCGCCGCGCGGAGGTGAGGCAGGAGATGACAGTGCCCGGCCAAAATCCGCTTCTCACGCTGGCGCGCCGCCTCAGGCTCGGCCGCGTGCTGCGCTATCTCGACCTCTGGGTCCGTTATCTCACGCAGCGCGGGGTGAGCGCCTTGCGGCCGGCGCCGACCGGCGAAGGAAGCGCCGGGGTGGAGGCGGCGCGGCTGGCCGCGAGCGGCATGGAGACCGCCTATCGCGCCGCGGTGGGCTCCTGGTTTCCTCTCGATCTCGCCAATGCCGGGCTCACCCGGCGGCTCCTCGCCGCCATGGCCGAGGCCCGACCCGCGCTCGGCCTCAATGGCGAGACGATCGACATCGTGTTGCAACTCCGCCGGACCGGCGACCTCGCCCGCCTGGTCGACCGGCTCGCCACGGCGGGAACCCCGTTCGCCACCGTCAACACCGCGCTCTACCTCGTCCTGTTGCGGCGCCTGCCAGCGGCCGCCGAAGGGGCGATGATCGCTTCGCGCCACCCACGCCACGCGCTGATCGCCATCCAGTCCGGCGATGAGTTCGCCCGCGCCGGGCGCCGGGCGCTGCCGGCCTGACGCCATGCTCCTCATCGACATCGGCAATACGCTCCGCACCGGCTCGCGCACCGGCATCCAGCGGGTGGTCCGCGAGCTCGGCCATGGGCTGAAAACAGCGGATCCGGGAGGGACGAAACTCATTGCCTTCGATCTGGGGCGGGAGGCCTTTGTCGAGCTCACCGACCCGGACTTGCTGCGAAGTGGCGTCGCGCTCGACGCCATCCCGCCCGCGAGCAGACGCGCCTTCGATCTTGGGGCAGTCGGCGCTGGAGACATGTTCCTCGACATCAACTCCGCCTGGAACGAGCCGCTCGACCGGGGCGCCCTCTACCCGCTCCTGAAGGCGCGCGGGGTGGTGCTGGTGAGCCTGCATTATGACGCGATCCCGGTCTTGTTCCCGGAATTGTGCCACCCCGACACGGTCGTCCGCTTCGCCCAGCATCTCGCCCACCAGCTCACTTATTCCGATCACGTGCTGACCATCTCGGTGCGCGTCGACCGCGACCTCAAGGACATCGCCCGGCGCTTTGCCGGCCGGTCGGTGAGTTCGGAGGTGATTTCGCTCGGGGCGGATCTTGCCTCGGTCGCGGCGCCCCTGAGCGACGTCGCGTTTGTCGCGGCCTTCCCCGAACTCGACGGGCTCCGCTTCATGCTCGGCGTCGGCACGGTCGAGCCGCGCAAAAATCACGGCCTCCTGCTCGACGCCTTCGACCGGCTCGAGGCTCCCGATGCCGGTCTCGTCATCGTCGGCCGCCAGGGCTGGATGGCGGATGAGTTCATGGTGCGGCTCAAAGCCCATCCCGCCTATGGCAAGCGCCTGTTCTGGCATGAAGGGGTCGAAGACGCGGGTTTGCGGGCGCTCTATGCCCGCGCTTTCGTCGCCGTATTTCCATCCCTCTATGAGGGTTTTGGACTGCCGGCGGCGGAAGCACTCGGTCAGGGCAGCGCGACCGTGTGCTCCGATGCGGGCTCGCTGCCCGAGGCGACGGCGGGTCACGCGGAGCTGTTCCCGAGCGGCGATGAAGAGGCGCTGTTCGCGATCCTCGCCCGGCTCTATGGCGATGCCGCCGCGCATCGGCACCTGCGCGACAAGGCTGCCGCCTATGTGGCCCCCGCTTGGGAGCGGTCGGTCGCGCATATGCGCGATGTCCTCGGCGCGCTCGCCTCGGGCGCGCGGCACGAGCTCGGCGCGCCGCTGCGGCAGATGGTGATGCTGTCGATCCATCCCGAGCGGCTCGATCTTGCGCTCAGCGCGGCGCGGGCGAACCTGCCCTTCATCGACAGGATCGTGGTGCTGACCAGGCGCGAGACGAAAGACGCCATCGCCGCGGTCGCGGGCGCGCATTTCCCGAACCCCATCATCCTCACCGATGAGGCGGTGGCCGGCGGCGACATCCCCCGCGACCACCAGGCGCGCAATAGCTGGCTGCGCAAACAGCTCTATCGGCTGGATTGCATCGAGGCCAATTTCCTCGCCGCCGACGAGGACGCTTTGGCGCTCCGGCCTGCGGCAGCCGAGGTCTATCGAGAGGGCGGCGTGCATCGCGGTTATGTCTTCCTCGACGATCTAGGCACCTGGCTGGCCGGCTCGCCCCAGCCCACCAGCTTCGACCGGGGCGTCCGAAATGTGTGGCGCCTGTTGCGCGAGGCGGGCTATCCGGCGCGCGGCTGTGCCAGCCACATGCCGCAGATCGTCAACAAATCGCTGGCGAACGTGATTTTCGACCGCTTCGTGCTCGACCCCGAGGGGCCGGCTTATGACGAATGGTCGCTCTATTTCAACGTCGCGGCGCAGCTCTTTCCAACGCATTTCGCCTTCGCCCACTACGCCACGCTCGGCTGGCCGATGCGCATGGGCGATTGGCTGCCGCAGATCACCCCCGATGACCCGCTGTTCGAAAATTACTATCCGGAGAATTATGCGGCGGGCGGCATGTTCGTGGGCCTCGATCCGCTGGGCGATTTCGAGGCAAAAACCGCGCGCACTCTCGCGGCGCTCGCGCAGGCGCGGCATATCGAGACCAGCCACGGCCAACTCGCGCTGAGCGTGAGTGCGGAGGGACTCGCCTTCGCCGGAGGACCGGTGGCGGCCGGCAAGGACAATGTGCGGCGCATTCTGCTGATCAACAATGATGCCGAGGCGGTGCGCGGCAAGCTCGAATATTTTCTCGCCGAGGAGAGCGGCGCGCCCCGCGGCCGCGAGACGGTCCATCTCGGCGAGGTGTGCTGGCTGCCGCTTCTTCCGCCCGACAGGCCGGGGCGCTACCAGCTCCGCTTCTTCCTCACGCTGCCCTCCGGCGCGCGGCGCGAGACGACCGCGCCGCTCGAGGTGATCGCCGATGCGCGACAATGACGGCATCGTCGTGCGCGAGGTCCCGCTCAGCTCGGAGCTTTATCGCGGCAGCCTCGCGCTGCGCCAAGCGGTGCTGCGCGCGCCGCTCGGGCTGACACTCACCGAGGACGAGCTCGCCCAAGATGCGGACCGTGCGCATTTCTGCGCCGTGGCGGGCGGCACCGTAATCGGCTCGGTCTCCTTGCACCCCATCGATGGCGACACATTGCAGCTTCGGCAGATGGCGGTGGCGGAGGCGCGGCGCGGCGCGGCGATCGGCACGCGGCTGCTCGCCTTGGCCGAAGACTGGGCGCGCACGCACGGCTTCCGCCACGTCCTGCTCCATGCGCGCCTGGGCGCCGACGGCTTCTACGCCAAATTCGGCTATTCAGCGGAAGGCGAGCCGTTCGACGAGAACACCATTCCGCACATCATGATGACCAAACGACTTGGCTAAGGGCCTCAATTTCCGCGCGATTCAGCCCCATTGCCTTGACGGGGCCGGGCCTTGAGGACAGGGTCACGCGCCATCGCCGCGAGGGGCGCGTAAGATGCTGTTTCAGTCGCAGGTGTTCATCCTCGCCTTCCTGCCCGCCGTGCTCGTGGCCTATTACGCCTTGGCCGGGCGCGAGGTGTGGCGGGAATATGCGCTGATCGCGGCCTCGCTCGTCTTCTATGGCTGGTGGGACGTCCGCTTCGTGCCGCTCCTGATCGGCCAGACCATCGTGTCGTGGCTGATCGCCGAGGCCTATCTGCGCCGCCCGGCCCGAAGCCTGATCGTGCTCGGCATCGTCGCCAATCTCGCCGTGCTCGGCTTCTTCAAATATGCGCTGTTCGTGAGCCACGCCGCGGTCTCCTTCGTCGGCCTGCCCGAGCCCGGCTGGAATATCGTCCTGCCCATCGGGATCAGCTTCTACACCTTCGAGATCATCTCCTATCTCGTGGATCTGGAGCGCGGCACCGGGCACCACTACAATCTCCGCAAGTTTTGTCTGTTCATCTTCCTGTTCCCGCATCTGATCGCCGGCCCGATCATCCGGCACAACGAGATCATCCCGCAATTCAGCCTCGATCCGAGGCGCGAGGGCCTCGCCCAGCGCTTCGGCTTCGGCATCGCCTTCTTCGTGGTGGGCTGCGCCAAGAAGGTGCTGCTCGCCGATCCGCTGGCCAAGATCGTCGACCCGATCTTCGGCGCCCATGGCGTGCCCACGCTCGGCGACGCCTGGCTCGGCGCGCTCGCCTTCACCTTTCAGCTGTTTCTCGATTTCTCAGCCTATTCGGAGATGGCGATCGGGCTCGGGCTCATGCTCGGCTTCCGCTTCCCCGACAATTTCAACGTGCCCTACCGCGCCACCAGCATGCGCGAATTCTGGCGCCGCTGGCACATGACGCTGTCGCGCTGGCTGCGCGATTATCTTTATATCCCGCTCGGCGGCAGCCGCGAGGGCACGCCGATCTACCTCAAGGCCACGCTCATCACCATGGGGCTGTGCGGGCTATGGCACGGCGCAGGCTTCACCTTCATCGCCTGGGGCCTGATGCACGGTGCCGGTCTCATCGTCTGCCATTTCTGGCAGAAGAGCGGGCGGAGCCTCGCCGCCCCCATTGCCTGGGCCGTGACCATGTCGTTCGTGCTCTTGAGCTGGGTGCTGTTCCGGGCCGAGAGCTTCGCCGAGGCGGGGGCAATGTTCGCCGGCATGGCCGGATTTGGCGGGCTGGGCGGCACGATGGCGTGGACGCCGCTGCTCGCCGTCGCCGCCGCGGTCTCGCTGATCGGACCGTCGACCAAGGATTTCGTCGAGGAGCGGCTGGAGCCGGGGCTCGCTTACGGCGCGGCGTTCGCCCTCGTGCTGGTGGCGGTGCTGCTGCAGGTGGGCGCGGGCCAGCCGCAGAGCTTCATCTATTTCCAATTCTGATGGGCGGGACCATGTGGCGGCGGTTCGTTTGGGCATTTGCGATCACCGCGGCTGCGGCGCTCGTGCTCTGCCTGCTCCTGATCCTGCTGGTCGATCCCATCGGCATCTCGCCCATCGCGCTCGGCACGCCCAAATCCGGCTATGCGTTCAAGGACCGGCGCTTTCTTGCCCAAGAGGTCATTCGCAGCGGCGCGTACGACTCCTTCCTCGTCGGCAGTTCGACGCTGCATTCGGTCGATCCGGACTGGGCCGATGCCGCCTTCGGCGGGCGCTTCGCCAATGTCTCCATCCATGGCGCCACGCTCTACGAACTCCGCCGCGTCATCGAACTTGCCGCGCGCCGCGTGCCGGATTTGAAGCGCGTGGTGCTCGGGATCGACGTCAAGCGCTGGTGCCGCGCCGAGCCGCCGCGCCGCTATCACCGCAAGGCCGTGTTCCCGGAATGGCTCTATGACGGGAGCCGGCTCAACGATTTCCAGGCGCTGCTCAACATCAAGATGCTGAACGCGGCGTTCAGCCAACTGGCCGTCGATCTCGGCTACAGCGCCCCGGCGGTGCCGACCAACGGCTATCGCAACGAGCTCGACGATACGAAATGGGCGGCCTTCAAGGCGAAGGAAGATCGCTGCAAAGGAGGGTGCAACGCGCCGGTGGCCCTGGAGGAAGACAATGAGGACGAGTCCGAGGCGGCGGACGAGCACGTCCGGGTCTATCCGGCGCTGACCTGGCTCAGGGATGCGATCCTGGCGCTGCCACAAGAGACCGAGTTCGTCGCCGTGCTCATGCCGCTCAGGGCGTCGGCGCTGGCGCGGCTGTCGCCGTCCGAGCTCGACCGCATCCAAGCATGCAAGGCGCGCATCGCCCGCCTCGCCGCGCGCCGCCATGGGAGCGTGGTCGACTTCTTCCGCGTGTCGGATTGGACGCGCAACGACGACAATTTCTGGGACGACGATCATGTGCGCGTGGGGCTCGCCCGCGCGCTGATCGTCCGCACCCAGGAAGCGGTGGCGCGGCAGCGCGACGCCGAGGACGGGGTTTATGGCGTGATCGGCGGCCAGACCGGCGCCGGGCGAGAGGCTCCCGCGGCGACGGCCGGGCGCTAGACCTCGACGGCGGGCTCCTCGGGCGGCGGCGCGGCCAGGATCTTGTCGATGCGGCGACCGTCGAGATCGACCACCTCGAAGCGCCAGCCCTTCCACTGGAAATACTCGCCGGCGACGGGAATGCGCCCGAGCTGGTGCAGCACGAAGCCGGCGATGGTGTTGAAATCGCCGTCCTCGCCCATGTCCTTGAGCGCCAAGGTGCGCTCAACGTCGTCCACCGACATCATGCCGTCGAGCAGCCAGGTGCCGTCCTCGCGTTGCACCGCTTCCGGCTCGCCCTCCTCCTCGCTCTCGGGCAGGTCGCCGGCGATCGCGGTCAGAATGTCGGTCGGGGTGACGATGCCCTCGAAGGTGCCGCGCTCGTCGACGACGATGGCCATGTGCACCGTCGAGCTGCGGAAGCGCTCGAGCAGGTGGAGCACCGGCATCAGGTCGACGACGAAAGGCGCCTCGCGCGCCGCGGCAACGATGTCGATGGTGCCCGTGGTCCGCTGCTGCTCGAGCAGATCCTTGGTGTGGGCGACGCCGATCACCTCCTCGATGTCGCCGCGGGCGACGGGGTAACGGGAATGGCCGGTCTCGGCGATCTGGGAGAACAGTTCGGCGGGCGGATCGTTGGCGTCGAGCCAATCAACCGCCGGGCGCGGCACCATGATCGTGCGCACGGCGCGGTCGCCGATGCGCAGCACGCCTTCGATCATCTCCTGCTCGGCGACCTGAAACACGCCGACCGAGGCGCCCTCGGCGATCAGGGCCTTCACCTCCTCCTCGGTGACCGCCGTGTCGGCGGCGGGGCGGATGCGAAACAGCACGAGCACGGCCTGGGTCGAGACGCGCAAGAAACCGACGATGGGCGCGCCGAATTTGGCGAGCAGATTCATGAACGGAGCCACGCCCGCGGCGATCGCCTCGGGATGATTGAGGGCGAGCCGCTTCGGCACGAGCTCGCCGATGACGAGGGTGATATAGGCGACAGCGACGACAACGCTGCCGAAGGCCAGCGTATGCGCATAGGGCACCAGCGCCGGGATGGTGCGGAGATATGCGGCCAGCGGATCGGCCAGGGTCGCGCCGCCGTAGGCGCCGGCGATGATGCTGACGACGGTGATGCCGACCTGGGTGGTGGACAGGAGCGTGACCGGATCGTCGATCAGGCGGAGCGCCGTCGTTGCGCCCCGCTTGCCGGCATCGGCCATCGCTTGCAGACGCACGCGGCGGGCCGAGACGATGGCGAGCTCGGCCATGGCAAAGAAGCCGCTGAGCAGAATCAGAAGGGCAAGGACGAGCAGTTCAAGCAGGATCATTGTGTGCCGCTAATGCGGGCGCGACGGAAGGGGATGGCCGATTCCAGTCTCTATAGCGCAAAAAGGCGCGGGGGATCGAGGTTTTGCCGCCTAAGAGTAGTGGGCGCGCGACTTCCGTGCAAATCCATCGCCGGAGCC
This sequence comes from uncultured Alphaproteobacteria bacterium, assembly GCA_963820115.1. Classification (GTDB taxonomy): domain Bacteria; phylum Pseudomonadota; class Alphaproteobacteria; order Rhizobiales; family Methyloligellaceae; genus Methyloceanibacter. The sequence continues at coordinate 410,532 of CAWFYP010000002.1, read as the reverse complement.
GGTTAATTCCGCCGCGAGACGCGGAACTGAATGGGTTACCCTCGCGTTGGTCGGCTGGGCGTCCATCGCCCGGGGGAAATCTCCGACTCAAACTCACGTATGGTCTTGCGTAGGAGGGAAATATGTTTGCGTCCAAGCGCCAAGGTACCGTTATCGCCGAAGGCCTCAGGATCGTCGGCAGCGTCACCGCCGAGGGTCTCGTGGAGGTCAATGGCCAGATCGAGGGGGAACTGCACTGCACCTCGCTTGTCATCTCGCCCAAGGCTCAAATCGCCGGCGCCATCACGGCGGAACGGATCGTCGTGAATGGCAGGGTCGAGGGCCCTATTAAAGGCGGCGATGTCCTGCTCAAATCGAAGGCGCATGTGGTCGGCGATATTCAACACCAATCGCTGGCCATCGAGCGTGGCGCCTTTTTCGACGGGCGTTCGGTGCATGAAGGCCGGGCGGCCGAACGCGCGCCGGCGCGCGGCAACGGCGTGGCCGAGCGCCATTCCGAGAGGATGGGCGGGAAGCCGGTCCGGGAGCCCGCGCACAAGGACGGGGACGTTCGGCCCGCGGCCTAGCGTCGCCAAGCCGCCCTTGCTTCAATAACACGACCTTCGTCGAGGCCCGCCGATGCTTGTGTGCAAGACAGGCGTCGGCGGCGCGGCGATTGGCGACAGGGGCTCGCAGCCCCCGCAGAATGATGTTTAATGGGGGGGCGAAAACTTTTCGAAGCTGAGGCGATGATCGATGCGCGTGGCGGTGGGCGACAAGGCGCCGGATTTCACTTTGCCGACAGATGGCGGCGGTAAGCTTTCCCTGAAGGACCTCAAGGGTAAGACCGTCGTGCTCTATTTCTATCCCAAGGACGACACCTCCGGCTGCACGGCGGAAGCCTGCGCCTTCCGCAACTCCCTGCCCGATTTTACCAAGGTCAGGGCCGCGGTGGTCGGCATTTCGCGCGATAGCGTCGCGAGCCACGACACGTTCAAGGCGAAGTACAAACTCCCCTTCCCGCTTGCCTCCGACGAGGACGGCAAAATGTGCGCGGCCTACGGCACCTGGGTGGAGAAGAGCATGTATGGGCGGAAATATATGGGCATCGAACGCGCCACCTTCCTCATCGACGGCAAGGGCGTGGTCCGCGGCATGTGGCGCAAGGTGAAGATCCCCGGCCATGCCGAGGAGGTGCTGCAGGCTGCCGCGGCGCTTACATAGCGCCGGCGCGGCCTTCCGAGGAGATCGCATGAAGCCGAGACCGAACGCATACAAGGCGGCGCCCGAGGCGATGAAAGCGCTGGGTGACCCTCTCCTCCCGAGCCTGTCCGGGGGAGCGACGATAATGTCATTGGTTTCCGGGCTTCGGGCGATGCCCCCCAAGCCCCGATTTCGCCAAACGCCGCCAGCAAATCGGCCTTTATTGCGGATTATGGCTCGTTCGAGCTTGCCGCTATGGAGCAAGGCGCCGGTGCATGGGGATGCGCGCGCTATGCCGGCCCAGACGGCGCGCCCATCGTCTGCGCGTTGAGATAGGCCCGGTCGGATGCGCCTCTTACTCATCGAGGACAATCAGCGGCTGGCCGATTATCTCGCCACCGCCTTGCAGAACAGCGGTTTCGCCATCGACCATGTGAGTACAACGGCGGACGCCGACGAGGCGCTTGCCAGCACCCATTACGACACGCTGCTGTTGGATCTCGGCCTGCCCGACAGGGACGGTCTTGCCTGGCTCGAGAACCAGCGCCGCCGGCAAATGACCCGACCCGTTTTGGTCCTCACCGCGCGCGACAGTCTGGAGGATCTGGTCGCCGGCCTCAATCAAGGCGCCGACGACTACATGCGCAAGCCGTTCGAAATCGACGAGCTTATCGCGCGCATTCGCGCGCTCTTGCGCCGGCCGGGAGAGGCGCTCGGGGTCAATCTTACGGCGGGCAATGTGGTGCTCAATACGAGCGACCGCGAAGTGACCATCAACGGCGTCGCCGTCGAGTTCGGTCGGCGCGAGGTCGATGGGCTCGAGCTGCTGATGCGACGGGCCGGCCGGGTGGTTCCGAAGTCGGCGATCGAAGATGCCATCTATTCCTTCGGAGAGGATCTCGCGTCCAACGCCATCGAAGTGTTGATCCACCGGATTCGCCGACGCCTGCAAGAGGGGGGCGCGGACATGTATATTCACACCTTGCGTGGCGTGGGCTACGTGTTCTCGGACAAGGCAGCAGGTGACTAACCGGCCAGACCCCAGTGCCTCCCTGTGGCTCAGGCTCATCGTCGGGCTGGTGAGCGTCAGCCTGCTTGCCGTAGGCGCGGCGAGCGGGGCCCTCTATGTCAGGTTCAAAGCCAAGAACAGCCAATTCCGGGAACAGACGCTGGGTCTGCAAGCCGGCGTCATCGAGCACTATTTGAAGACGGCGCCGGACGGGCCGATCCAGCTGCCGAACTATGTGACCGAAGGCTTCAGGGTCAATAATGGCCACTATTCGATCGTCGCGGCGAACGGAACGCTGTTGGCGGCTTCGCCCGGGGTCACCGCGCCGCTGGCCACCATCAACCGGTCAGCGTCGCACGGTCTCTTCGTGCTGCAGCCGAACGAGGCCCGGCAGCCTTATTACGGGCTGTCCGTGCGGACTTATTTTGCCGGTCGCCCCGTCTGGGTTCAGGTGGCCTTCCACGCCGGCAATATCGTCTTCGACAGTGTGCTGGCAGAGTTTGTCCAGGATATTGCCTGGATATGGATTCCCTTCGTCATCGTCCTCCTCGTTGTCAATCTGCTCGTGGCGCGCATTGGCCTGGCGCCGCTGCGCATCGCCGCGAACCAGGCTGCTGCCATCGGTCCGGGCGCCGTCTCCACGCGGCTCAGCGAAAGCGGCTTGCCGCGCGATGTCCATGCGCTGGTCAGCGCGGTCAATCGCGGCTTGGACCGCCTTGAAGTGGCCTTCGATGCGCAGAAGCGCCTGATCGCCGATGCCGCGCATGAACTCCGCACGCCGGTCGCCGTGCTCAAGACGCATGTGGCCATCCTCTCCGGGTTCGAAGGCCATGCCGAGCTTATCTGCGAAATCAACAGTCTCGAGCGGCTGGTCAACCAATTGCTCGATATTGCACGGCTCGACGTGTTGCAGCTCGAGGGCGATAGCGTCGCCGATCTCACCCGCGTCGCCACCGAGGTTGCTTCCCAACTCGGACCGACGGCGATCGACAACGGACGATCCATCGAGGTGCTCGCGCCGGCCGAGCCGGTGCGGATCCGTGGTGCGAGCGATTATTTGTTCCGGGCCTTGCGGAACCTCGTCGAGAACGCGCTGCGCTACACGCCGGAAGGCACGACCGTCTCGATCGTGGTCGCCAACCCGCCGGCCATCAGCGTCATAGATCGGGGCCCGGGCGTGCCTGCCGATCAACGGCATGCGATCTTTCGCCGCTTCTGGCAGGGCGACCGCGACCCGAACAATGGGGGCGCGGGTCTGGGGATGGACATCGCCGCCCGCACCGTGGTCGCCCATGGCGGCATCATCTCGGTGGAAGACGCGCCCGACGGCGGCGCCATGTTCACCATGCAGTTCGAGCCGCTCGACGGCGCCGCCCTCGCGCCGCCGCCTCCGCACAAGCCGGATTCCTTACCCATTGTGATATTTTGGCGGCCGTAAGGCCCTCGTAAGCGGCTCCCCCGACCGTAGTTCCACGCGCGGAACTATCGGCACGAAGGGGGAAGATTCGTGATGCGGGCAGCAATCATTCCGCGTGACCATGGCTTACGGCCGGCAGCAGAGCGCCTGATCGCCGAAGTCTATGCCCTTCACTATTCGGCGCGTATCACGGCCTTTCCTGCCACCCTCATGGCCATGATTGGCGAAGACGGCGCGCTCCTTTGCGCCGCCGGACTGCGCTTTGCCGGCGATGGCTTTTTTTCCGAATGCTATCTCCAGGCGCCGGTTGATGCCGTGCTTTCGGGAGAGTGGCACTCTCCCGTCCGCCGGGAGCTCGTATTCGAGGTGACCTCGCTCGTCAGCCGCGCACCCCGTACGGTCGGCCCCTTCCTGCGCAAGATCATCGCCTGCGGCGAGGCTGCGGGTTTCGAATGGGCCTTTTTCACCGCCACGGCACCGCTCAAGGCGCTGCTCGAGCGCATCGGTCTGCCGCTCATGCCCCTGGCGCCGGCGGACCGCTTCCGGGTCGCTAATCCGGAGGATTGGGGCACTTATTACGACTTGGCCCCAACCGTCTATGCCGTCCACCGCGACGTCGTCGGCGCGTGCATCGGCCGCGATGCCAGGGCCGCGGCCCATGGTTGAGATCCTGCACGCCTTGCGTGGCGGGGGCGGCTCTCACGGCGACGCCATGGCGATGGGCGGCATCGCGATGTCGGACGACACGTCCATCCTCACGCGCGAAGAGCTCGCCGCGCGGGTCGCCGGTGCGGCGGAGGAGTTCCGCACGCTGCCGCAAATGATCGGTCTGCTCGGCGCGAGCGGCACGGACTGGGCGGTGGCGGCGCTCGCCGCCTGGACGGCCGGCAAGACGATCGTGCCGTTACCCAACTTCTTCAGCTTGGCGCAGCTCGATTACGTCCTCCGTGATGCAGGTGTCAGCCACGTCGTGGCGACGAGCGACGCCATCGGCCTTGCCGCTGCGCTCGCCGTGGAGCTGACGCCCATCTCGCAGCGCTGCGCCGCGGCCTTTCCCGTGCCGGTCGCCGGCGCCGGCGTGGTGGTCTACACCTCCGGCAGCACGGGCGCGCCTAAGGGCGTCCGCCTCTCCCTCGAGCAGATCGACTGGCAGGCGCAAGCCCTCGCCGCGGCGATCGAGGCCTGCCCCGGCGATCTCCATTTGTCTGTCTTGCCGCTGTCCTTGCTGCTTGAGATGATCGCCGGTATCTGCGTGCCCATCCTTGCCGGCGCGCGCACGCATTTCGCCGCCGCTATCGCCCACAGCGTCGGCATCGGTTGCCCCGCCGACATGCTCGCCGAGTTCGAGCAATGGCGCCCGACGACGAGTGTGCTCGTGCCCCAGCTGCTCTCCGCCTGGATGGCCCAGCTCGATGCCCGCGGCCTGCGCGCGCCGCCAAGCTTGCGCTTTGTGGCGGTCGGCGGCGCGCCGATCTCGGCGGCGCTGGCGATGCGGGCGTGGGAGCGCGGCATCCCCGTGCATGAAGGCTATGGGCTGACTGAATGCTGCTCGGTGGTCGCCGTCAACCGGCCGGGACGCCGCAAGGCCGGAACCGCCGGTGAACCCCTGCCCGGCCTCGAGTTGCGCATCGACAAGGGTGAGGTGGTGGTGAGCGGGCCTACGATCATGGCGGGTTACCTGCATGGGGGGCCCGCGACCAAGCCCTGGCGGACCGGCGATATCGGCAGCATCGATCCCGAAGGACATCTGTGCGTGAACGGCAGAAAGGACACGCTGCTCGTCACCGCCTATGGGCGGAATATTTGCCCGGAATGGATCGAGGCGATGATCGCGGGCGATGCGCGCCTCGGCGCTTGCGCAGTGCTCGGGCATGGCGAGCCTCATCTGAGCGTGCTGCTCATTCCTTCCCCCCATGGCGAGCGCTGGCTGCTGGAAGCGCCGCGCGCCCACGTGCTGCTATGGCTCGAGCAGATCTGCGTCGACGCGCCGGCCTACGCCGTGCCCAAGGATTTTGTCGCCTGCGCTGCGGCGGAAGCAAAGCGCATCGGCGTACTCACCCCCAACGGCCGCATTCACCGCGAAGCCGCCAGCAAGGCCTATCCCGCGCTGCGACAAGCGCAACGTTCCGTCGCCGCCTGAGATCCGATCCGCCAACAAGCAAAGGAGAGACATCGTGTTGTTCTACGATCGGTTGGTTTCCGAGACCGAAAGCGAGCGCAATGGCTTCACGTCGATTCCGTTGATCCACGAGGCGATACGCTCGGGCGCATCGCGCGAGCTCTATATCGACTTCCTCATTCAGGCCTATCATCACGTGAAGCATACCTTCCCGCTGCTCGCGCTTGCGGCGGCGCGCACGCATGACGAGGCCTATCAAGACGCGCTGGTCGAATATATGGAGGAGGAGCGCGGACACGAGAAATGGATCCTCAACGACATCGAGGCCCTGGGCGGCAGCGCCGCCGCGGTGGTTGACGTTGCGCCCGGCATCGCCTGCCAGGTGATGGTGGGCTACACCTATTACGCCATCGAATGGATCAGCCCCTACGCCATGCTCGGCAGCGTGCATGTGCTTGAGGGCATGTCGACGCTACTCGCCGACAAGGCCGCCGATGCGATCCAGCGCTCGCTCGCCCGTGGCGGCGAAGACGGCTTCTCTTATCTCCGCTCGCATGGCGCGCTCGACATCGAGCATGTGGCCTTCTTCAAGCAACTCGCCAACGGCATCACCGACGCCAAGACCCAGAAAATCGTGATCGACGCGGCGAAGGTGTTCTATCGCCTTTATGGCGACATCTATCACGAGCTCGCGACACGGCACCCCGTCAAAAGCCATGCAGCTTGAGGGCAAGCGGACGCTCATAACCGGCGGGGGCTCGGGCATCGGGCGCGCGCTCGCCGTCGAGGCGTCGCGCCGCGGCATGATCGTTGCGCTGTGCGGCCGCCGCTCTGACGCGCTTTACGCGACCCTGGCCGAGATGATGCCGAGCGGACGCCATCTGCGTTTGCGCGGCGATATCACCGACCCGGCGGTGCGGCGCGGGCTGCGAGACTATCTGTGGCGGCACTGGGGCGGATTGGACGTGCTCGTGAATAATGCCGGCATGGTCCCGGTCGGCCCGCTCTCCCATGCGACGGATGCGGAGCTGGCGCGGCTCATGGCCACCAACGTCGTGGCGCCCGCCGCCTTGAGCCGCGAGATGCTGCCGCTGCTGCGCCGGGCGGCGCCGTCGCGCATCGTCAATGTCGGCTCCGTGTTCGGCGACATCGGCTATCCGCTGCTGGCGCCCTATTCGGCGTCGAAATTCGCGCTACGGGGGCTGTCGATGGCCCTGCGGCGCGAGCTCAAGCCGTTCGGCATCGGCGTGACCTATGCCGCGCCGCGGGCGACCAAGACCGACGCGGCCCATGCGTTTGAACCCCTCGTCGCGCCCATGCGAATGCGCTTCGACGAGCCGGCGAAGGTCGCCGCCCGGATCTGGCGCGCCGTGGCGCGGGAGGCCGACAGCGCCTATGCGGCCGGGCCGGAGCGGCTGTTCGTCCTATTCCAGCGGCTGCTGCCGAGGCTCGTGGACCGCGCCATTGCCAAGCAATTAGCCGATGTGCGGGTCCAGGCCTATCTCGAAGATCTCTACGCCGCCGCCAAGGCGCGCGCGGCCGCGGAGCCGGTTGCCACCCAAGCTCCGCAAAGGGCGCCGGTTGCTGCCAATCGTCGGAGGGCAAACGGCTTCGCCATGCGCCCTGAGAGCCAAAGGGCCGCGGCTTACGACCCGCATCTGGAAAACGGAGGTTAGGACATGAGGTATTTGGCGCTGTTCGCGCTGCTGGCGCTGCTCGGCTGTGCCCAGCATCGCGATTTGCCTTCGTCGTCGATCACATCGCCGAGCGCGGCCGGGCAACAATAGGGCTGAGACTTTTCTTTCCGGGCCACGGCCAGGAGGCCGGCGATGCCAAAACCGGCGTCGACGCTGTCGATGCGGAGGCAATCCGCCGCGAATCCAGCGGCGATCAGCAGCTCGGTCAGTTTGTCATCATCGACCAGCCGATGCGTGTCGGACCCGGCAAAGGGCCAATGTTGCATGGCCGAGCGATGGGTCGCATAGAGCACGATGCGGCCGCCTGGGCGCAGCACGCGACGGGCTTCACGCAGGACCGCCGAACTCGACATGAAGTAAACGACGTTCACCGCTAGAATCGCGTCGGCGCGCTCGGCGGCGAAGGGAAGCCGGGCGAAATCGCCGCGGACCAGGGCGAGACGTCCAGCCGCGAGCGCCCGCCGATTGCGGCGCGCTGCTTGCGCCAGCATGGTCTCGGACCAGTCAAGCCCAATCACCCGCGCGGGATGCGGCGAATGCAGGAGGGCCTGCAAGGCGTGGCCCGGACCGCACCCCAATTCGAGCACGCTCTCGCCGTCTCGCAAGCCGAGCGCGGCGATGGCGAGGGCATTTGGTTTGGCATTGGCGAGCGTCATCACGCGGCCGGCCGTGCGCCCCCAGAGCCCCGATGGATGGCGCAGCTGCGCGCCGATCCCGTGCCAGAGCGTGCGCAACGACGGTCGCCGCCGCGGCACTAATTGGCCGCCGCTTCAGCTTGCGCCTTGGCCATGAGCTCGCGGATCACGGCGCGACAATTCTTGTCCCAGAGCGGGCGATTGGTCTGGGGCGGCAGCGACAGCGCATGTTTCAGCACTTTATAGGCGCCGGCATAGTCATGCTGCCCCATCAAGAAATCGCCATAGAAATAATTGGCGTCCATGCCGTTCGGCGCGAGCGACACGGCCTGGGCCAGCAACTCGCGCGCCTTGTCGTTGTCGCCGAAGCCGATCGGCCATCCCGGCACGCGTGAATAGAGCACGCCGAGACTCGTCGGCGCTCCGGCGTCGAGGGCGGTGGGGTCCTTCTGATAGGCCTGCTCAAGCACCGCTTTGGCGGCCTTGGCATAACCCAGCGCGCTCATGGTGCCGGCCATGCCGGCCTCTTCGCTGGTGACGATGCCTTCCCAGATCATGGGCTCGACCCGGCCGGGATATTTGGCGACGAGACCGGCGGCATATTTTGCCAGCGCGTCAATGTGCTCGAGTTGGTTGGACGAGCCGTCCTCATAGAATTTGATATGCTCCCACTGGAGCTCGACCGAGTGAATGTCGGCATCCATGGCCTTGTTGTTCGAGGCGAGCGCGCCCCCCCCTGTAACGCAGGCGAACGCCATTCCAGCGAAGACCCGTAGAAGCTTGTTTAGCATCGTGCGACTCCAGGAGAGTTTCTAGGGTTTGGGGAAAGGGATCGCGCGGGCCAGTCGCGGAGACGAGCGCGGGAGATCGGGCGCTCAAGCGCGCATGACGAGCGATCAGGCAAGCCTGTTTAACGTCGCCGCCCGGCATGGCCAGAAAAGCCGTCGCATCCGCTTCCCCTGAGTGTCCGGCCCCCAGGGGACAGAGACCACGCCTAGCTTACGCCGCGCTTACGCATCGTCCTCCCTGGCAATGCGGAGGCGTGGCGGCCCATTGCGTCTCGCCGGTGTGGCGACGTTGCCTACCGAAGAGGCCCGCTCCTGCCGGCTCTCGTCCGAGCCCGCGCTCGATTGGGCCTCGGCAAAATCGGAGTGGAGGGAAACGAGACGCTGGAGTGAGTGGCGCACCCGACAGGATTCGAACCTGTGACCTCTGCCTTCGGAGGGCAACGCTCTATCCAACTGAGCTACGGGTGCTTCGCCGATGGACCCTAGACCAAAGGTCCGCTCCTAAGCAATGTGGGCCGCGCCCCCTTGCTAAAAGGGGCTTCCTTCACCTCGCATTAGGAGTTGTGGACCAAAATCGAATTTAGCACGGGCTCGCCGAGGGAATGCGGGCAATGAAGCCAGTCTTGCGTTTTGTGGCCGTGGCCGCTCTGACGGCCGCAGTTTTGGGCTGCACCACTACCCAACGGGCGGTGAGCGGGGCCGCCGTGGGCGGCGTCGCGGGCCTCGCGGTCGCCGGTCCCATTGGCGGCGCGGTGGGCGCGGGCGCAGGCGCCGTGGCGGCGCCCCTCGTAGCCTCCAATTCCAACCCCGAATGACCCGCGGGCCGCGCCCTGGGCCCTGCATGCTCTCCCACGACTTGACGCGCTGCAGCATTGGCGGTGGTATGCCGCTTCGCTAGGCAGACGGAGCGTCCGCATGGACAAGACCAAGGTCCTCATTCTCGGCGGCGGCTTCGGCGGCGTCTTTGCCGCCAAGGAGCTGGCGCGCAAGGGCGCGGGCCGGTTCGACATCGAGCTCATCAACAACAACAATTATTTCGTGTTCCAGCCGCTCCTGCCCGAGGTCGCGGCCTCCACCATCCATTCCTCCGACGCGGTGGCGCCGTTGCGGCTCCTGCTGCGCCGCGTGCAGATCCGCCAGGCCGAGATCATGGGCATCGACTTCGCCCGCAAGGTGGTGATCGTGGTGCAGGGCTTCCGCCGCCTGCCGGTCGAGCTGCATTACGACGAGCTCGTGATCGCGCTCGGCATGAGCGTGGACCTCAAGCGCTTCCCCGGCCTGCCCGAGCACGCGCTCACCATGAAGAACCTGGCCGACGCGCACCGTCTGCGCACCCACGTCATCAGCTGCCTTGAGATGGCGGACGTGGCAGTCGACGCCGACGTCAAGCAGGAGCTCCTCACCTTCGTCGTCGTGGGCGCGGGCTTCTCGGGCGTGGAGACCGTGGCCGAGGTCAACGAGCTGATCCGCCGCGCGCTCAAATATTATCCCAACATCAAGCAGGACGAGATCGGCGTCCATCTCGTCGAATATGCCGACCGCATCCTGCCGACTTTCCCGGCCGATCTCGCCGAATATGCGACCCGGCGGCTCCGCCTGCACGGCATCGAGGTGCAGACCGGCGTCGGCACCAAGGCCGCTACCTCGACGGCGGTGGAGCTCACCGACGGCAGCGTGATCCCGACGCGCACCATCGTCGCCACCATCGGCAACGGACCCAATCCGCTGGTCGGGGCGCTCGGGCTCGCCATGCATTGGGGGCGCATCAAGACCGACCGCTTCATGCGCGTGCCGGGAGAAGACGGCGTGTGGGCCGTGGGCGACGCCGCGGACATTCCGCTGGTCGATGCGCCGGGCGAAGAGACGGCGCATTACGCTCCGCCGACGGCGCAGTTCGCCGTGCGCGAAGGCCGCCAGCTCGCGCAGAACCTCATCGCCAAGCGCGAGGGCGAACCGCTCAAGCCGTTCGCCTATACGTCGAAGGGCTCGCTCGCCTCGCTCGGTATGAGCAAGGCGGTGGCCGAGGTTTACGGCATCAAGCTCTCCGGCACGCTCGCCTGGCTCCTGTGGCGGGGCTTCTATCTGTCCTTCCTGCCCGGCTTCGCCACCAAGGTGCGCGTGCTCGTCAACTGGCTGCTCAATCTGGTGGTGCCGCCCAATATCGTGCTCGTGGAATTGGCGCGGCCGGCGACCCGCTACATCCATTATCGCAAGGGCGACAAGGTGCTCGAGCCCGGCATGCTGATCGACGGCTTCTACACGGTGGTCAAAGGCGCGCTCAAGCTCACCATCGACAATGCGGAGACCGGCGAGCATTTCGAGAAAGTGTTCGGGCCCGGCGACCATTTCGGCGAGCGTGTGTTGCTCAAATCCGCGCTCAAGACCGGGCTCGTGGAGGCGCTCGAAGATTCAGTGGTGCTGTGGATCTCGCAGAAGGACTTCACCCGGCTTGCGCGGGCGTTCCCGTTCCTCGACAGCTATTTCAAGGAATATATCGAGAGGACGTTCGGCGGCCCGGAGAAGTCCTTCGCGCCAGGCAGCGCCGATCGTGCCGCCGAGCTCGAGACGCTGTAGGGCGCCTAAAACACCGTGAGAATGAGCGTCGCGCCGAGGAGGAGGCCGACCAGGGCGGCCGTCATGGCGGCAAAGAGCCAGTCGATCGCGGTGTCGCGGCCAAGATCCTTGCTGAGAGATCGGGCGCGAAATTTGGCCATCGGGCTTGGCTAGGCGCTCCCGACGAAGCCCGGTCCCCAAACGCATTCGGGGATCGTGCAGCGATTGACGCCCACGACCCGGCACATCTCGATCCAGATCGCCAGCGGCGTGCGCTCCTCGCGCACCGCCATGTCCTCGAAGCATCGGGCGTTGGATGTGTTCACGCGCACCAGAAGCGCGCTCAGCAGCGCGCGCTGTTGACCTTCGCTGATGTCGTGGAAGTCTCTCGTCGATTTCGATTGCTCGGCAGCGACGCCTCCGCGCGCGCCCCGCGCACGAGCGGCTGGCGCCAGGGAGTCACTGAGCATCCGGTTTTTGGTCAATCGGCTTCCGATCCGAGCAAGTTTAAGGTGTGCGTGGGTTCCGCGTCACTGGGAACGCCATCCAAGAGGACGGCCATACTCACCGGAGGGTCACCCACGCACGCAAGAAGCGTGCGCTCATTCCCGCCGGGTGTCGAGTAATTTAGCTGGCCCGCGCGACGGCTTTCTCGCGGCGCTTGAACGGATAGCCTTCGCTCTCATAGAGCTGCCGGATGGCCTTGCCGTCGTAGCGGTTCTCATCGACTTCGAGATAGGTGCCGAGCAGAAGCTCCGCCGGAAGCTCCTCGATGGCGAAGCGGATGGCCTTGGCTGCGGAATCGAACCGCTTGTACCCGACCGGCGCGCCACGGAAGCTCCGATGCCGGGGCGGAAAAAGTTCGGCTTGCGCTCTGTAGTCAACTCTAGACATCGTTCCGGTCCTTTCTCGTGAAGTTGATCGGCGCGCCGGCGCGTGCAGCCAACGCATATTGGAGCTTGCGCACGTCCTCGGCCTCATGCGCCAGCAGGATCATCTGCTCGCGCCAAAAGGCCATCTGCACCTCAGCCATGTCGGCGATTGTACCACAGGCGGCGAGGTTCCGGGCGAACTCAAAGGCGGAACTGACATTGCGCTGCGCGATCTCGACCAGGCGGTTATTGAGGCTTGCGGCGCGGGGCATGTCCCGGTCGAAGGAGAGATCCGTGCCCTCCGGCACGCCTTCGAGCGCGTAATGCGCAAGATCGTAAACGGCGTCGGTCTCGCCATCGGCCAGCTCGACCGGCTCGCTTACGGGCTCGGTTGCCGGGATCTGCAGACCGAGATCGTCGAAGAACTCGGCGCTCGGCCGGTATCGATCGCGCGCTTCGCGGGCGGCTGGATGCATCGGGCTCATGATCTACCTCTCTCCTCTGACGGCTCGCGGCCGGAATGCGTTCAGGCCAGACTCGTAAAGGCTAACGGTGGCGGCCTGCTTGCGCAGGGCCGCCACTTGCGGCGAACTTTGATGGGTTCGCTTGGTCACGCTAAGCGTGATCGGTGTCCAAACTAGGACAGCTGGATCTTGCCAGCCTGCTTGCCGCGGCCGCGCGTGTCGTCCTCGATCTCGAAGGAGACTTTGTCGCCCTCGTTCAGGGAGGGTACGCCGGAGCTTTCAAGCGCGGAGGCGTGGACGAAAACGTCCTTATCGCCACCTTCCGGCGCAATGAAGCCGAAACCGCGCGCGTGGTTGAAAAATTTAACTGTGCCGTTGAGGCGCATTGGGATTTGTCCTTTCCCGTTGGAGTCTTGTCGCGGGCCTACCGGCCGTTAATGGGCCAATCGGCGTCGTCAGATTTCGGGAAAGAAACGTGCTCGTATGCGGCGCGATGATCTTGCCTTCAGTCTTAAATCCGCGCCCGTCATTGAGCGCGCCGTATCCCGTATATGGGGATTGGCCGCCCCTTTAACAAGCGGCCTCGGGGGCGCCCATTCTGGGGAGAAGATTGCGTCCGGGCTGACGCAAGGCTTGGCAGTCCCTATATTCCGATGATCATGGCCAGCACGAAAACTGCCTCCACGGCCGCCGGCAAGCCGGTGGCCAAGGGGTCCCACGTCTATCTGATCGACGGCTCAGGCTACATCTTCCGCGCCTATCACGCGCTGCCGCCTTTGACGCGCCCGTCCGACGGGTTGCCCGTCGGCGCGGTGCACGGCTTTTGCGGCATGTTGTGGAAGCTGTTGCGCGAGGCGGGCGAACTCGCCCCGCCGACCCATCTCGCGGTGATCTTCGACTATTCGGCCAAGACCTTCCGAAACGATCTGTTCGACGGCTACAAGGCGCACCGCCCCGACGTGCCGGAGGACCTCATTCCGCAATTTCCGCTCATCCGCGAGGCGGTGAGGGCGTTCAACGTCGCCTGTCTCGAGCAGGAGGGTTACGAGGCGGACGACCTCATCGCCACCTATGCGCTACAGGCGCTCGCGGCCGGCGGCGAGGTGACCATCGTCTCCTCGGACAAGGATTTGATGCAGCTCGTGCGCCCCGGCATCGTCATGTACGACACCATGAAGAACAAGGTGATCGGCGAGGCGGAAGTCGAGGAGCGCTTCGGCGTGCCGCCCAACAAGGTGATCGAGGTGCAGGCGCTGATCGGCGACTCCACCGACAATGTGCCGGGCGTGCCCGGCATCGGGGTCAAGACCGCGGCGCTGCTGATCAACGAATATGGCGATCTCGACACGTTGCTGGCGCGCGCGAGCGAGATCGCCCAGCCGAAGCGGCGCGAGAGCCTGATCATCTATGCCGACCAGGCGCGGCTGTCGCGCACGCTCGTCACGCTCGACTGCGAGGTGCCGCTCGACGTCGCGCTCGACGCGCTCGCCGTGCATGAGGCCGAGGCCGAGGCGCTGATGGGCTTCATGCGCAAGATGGAGTTCAGCACGCTGCTCCGCCGCGTGGCGCAAGGCTTGGGCGCGGAGCTGCCCGAAGGCAGTCCGCCGCCGAAGGACACGCGCAAGAAGAAATCCGATTACGATCATCCTTTGCGCCGCGTGGCGCGGGGCGACGCCGCGACGCCGCACGCCGACCGGATCGAGGGCGGATCGCCGGCCGAGCTCGCGGTGCAGCGGGCGGCGAAACTCGCGAGCCTGCCCTTCGACCGCAGCGCCTATGAGACCGTCACCGACCCGCAGCGCCTCGCCGATCTCCTGGAGGCGGCGCGCTATCAGGGTCACATGGCCTTCCGCGCCAAGCTCAACGCGACCGATCCGATGCTGGGGGAGCTGGTGGGCGTGGCGATCGCCATTGTGCCCGGCCACGCGGCCTATATCCCGCTCGCGCATCGGGCGAGCGAGGGCCCCGATCTCGGCGGGTCGGATATTGCTCAGATGAAGCTCCGCGCCGCGCTCGATCTGCTCAAGCCCATTTTAGAGGATGCGAGCATCCTCAAAATCGTGCCGGATGCGAAATTCGACATGGTGGCGCTCGCCCGTTACGGCATCGCGCTGACGAGCATCGATGATCCCTGCCTCGTCTCCTATGCGCTCGACGCCGGCCGCGCCAACCATCTACCCGAGCAACTGGCGGAGGCGCTGTTCGGTCATAGCTGCCTCACCGCCAAGGAAATCCTGGGCACGGGGCGCGCGGCGGTGAGCTTCGACCTCGTTCCGGTCGCGCGCGCCACCGAATATGCCGGCGAAGAGGCGGATTTGGCGCTGCGGCTGTGGCTCGTGCTCAAGCCGCGGCTCGCGGCCGAGCATGTCACCGTGGTGTATGAGACGCTGGAGCGGCCGCTGGCGCCGGTGCTCGCCGCCATGGAACGCGCCGGCGTCAGGGTCGAGCGCGCGGCGCTCGCCACCCTCTCCGGCGCCTTCGCCCAGGAGATCGCCCGGCTCGAGGAGGTGATCCGGGAACTTGCCGGCGAGGATTTCAATATCGGCTCGCCCAAGCAGCTCGGCGAGATCCTGTTCGATAAAATGAGCCTCGAAGGCGGCACCCGCACCAAGACCGGCGCCTGGAGCACCGATGCGAGCGTGCTCGAGGAGTTAGCCGTGCAGGGCCACGAGCTGCCGCGCAAGGTGCTCGATTGGCGCCTGCTCGCCAAGCTCAAGAACACTTATACCGACGCGCTGCCGACCTATATCCATCCCGAGACCGGCCGCGTGCACACTTCCTATGCGCTCGCCTCCACCACCACCGGGCGGCTGTCCTCCAACGAGCCGAATTTGCAGAACATCCCGGTGCGCACCAAGGAAGGCCGCGCCATCCGCAAGGCCTTCGTGCCCGACCAGGGCAACAAGCTCATCTCGGCGGATTACAGCCAGATCGAGCTGCGCGTGCTCGCGCATATGGCCGACGTCGGGGCGCTGCGGCAGGCCTTCGCCGAGGGGCTCGACATTCACGCCATGACGGCGAGCGAGATGTTCGGCGTGCCGATCGAGAACATGGACCCCAATGTCCGCCGCCGGGCGAAGGCGATCAATTTCGGCATCGTCTACGGCATTTCCTCGGTCGGGCTCGCCGCCCAGCTCGGCATCGGGCGGAGCGAGGCCGGCGCCTATATCAAGACCTATTTCGAGCGCTTCCCCGGCATCCGCGACTATATGGAGGCGACCAAGGTCGAGGCGCGGCGCCAGGGCTTCGTCAAGACTTTGTTCGGGCGCAAGATCCACTACCCCGAGATCAACATCAAGAACCCGAGCTTGCGCGGCAATTTCGAGCGCGCCGCCATCAACGCGCCGATCCAGGGCTCGGCCGCCGACATCATCCGCCGCGCCATGATCCGCATGGTGCCGGCGCTCGCCGCAGCGGGGTTGCGCGCGCGCATGCTGCTGCAAGTGCATGACGAGCTCGTGTTCGAGGCGCCGGAGGAGGAGGTCGACAAGACCATGGAGGTGGCGCGCAGCGTGATGGAGAAGGCGCCCGAGCCCACGCTCAAGCTCAACGTGCCGCTACAGGTGGACGCGCGCGCCGGCGACAATTGGGAAGCCGCGCATTAGGGGTGCACCATTCTTCTTCGTCCCCCCGACGAAAGCCGGGGTCCATTTCGTATTCGCGTTTCGCGCGCTGGATTCTGGCGTGCGCCGGAATGACGGTTTCTTTGTCATGGCCGGGCTTGTCCCGGCCATTCACGCGCTAGTGTCATTGCCCGGCTTGACCGGGCAATCCAGTAACCCAAACCCCCGAATGATCAGAACCCGGGTGGTTACTGGATTCCCGCTTGCGCCGGAATGACGAAGAAAGACGTGGCGGCCCGGCACATGGCCGGGCATGACAAGAATTCTGGAACTCACCCGGTCTCTTGACGGTATAGTTGTGAAAGGGACGCGGAGGACATCGCCATGGGCAAATGCGCGCAATGCGGCAACGAATACGATCAGAGCTTCGAGGTCACCAAAGACGGCCGCACCCTGATCTTCGACTCCTTCGAATGCGCCATCGCGGCGATGGCGCCGATCTGCCCGCATTGCGGCGTGCGCGTCGTCGGCCATGGCGTGCAGCACAAGGACACCGTCTATTGCTGCGTCCATTGCGCCAAGCATGAAGGCGTGACCGGCCTCGTCGACCGCGACTGACGCATGCTCCGCCTCGCGCCACTGATCCCCCTCGCTATTCTGCTCGCCACGACCGGCGGACCGGCACTCGCGCTGCCCGCGCCCATGTCCGACAGCGACCTCCTCTTGAAGAGCGACCTCGTGGCGCTGGTGCGCATCTGGTCCGTCACCTGCGTGAGCGTGACCAAGGACGCGCAAACCGGCGAGGAGCTGCCGAATTGGAGTGCATCCGCTGAATTGATCGAGGTGATCAAAGGCGACGAGCCCAAGGGCAGCGACGTCACCATCACCTTCCACGCCATCCCGAAGGGCCTGCTCGGGCCATGGACCGTCTATTATTATCCGGGCGAGATGGTGTGGACGCATCTCGTCGGCAAGAACGGCACCTACACCACCACCTGGTGGAACGGCCGCGGCACTTTGGTGGAAAAAGCCATGATCCCCGAGCTGCCCACCACGCCCGGCGAGACGGCCGCGCTCCGGCGCAAGCCGCGACAGCATATCGACCAATAGCGCCAGGCCCTCGTCGCGCGCGACCAAGGAGAGTGCATGCCCCGATCGTTCAAAGTCTTCTGCTTCTGGCTCATCGTCACCGCCCTCGCCGCGCCGGCGCTAGCCGTGCCCGCGCCGATGTCGGAGCAGGAGCTCGCGGAGAGGAGCGACATCATCGCGCTGGTGCGCGTGCTCTCGGTCACCTGCACCCGCGTGGCGACGGATAAAGAGACCGGCGAGGAGTTACCGAGCTATCTCGCCCGGCTGCTCATCGTCGAGCCGAAGAAGGGCAATGTCGCGGCGGGCGATGAGGTGCTCGTCACCTGGCACGCGGTATCGACCAAGATCGTGGGGCCGTGGACCGTCAATTACTATCCAGGCGAGGAGGTGTGGACGCATCTCGTCAAGCGCGAAGTGGGCGTCGCCTATGCCTCGACCTGGCTCAACGCCAAGGGCGACGTGGTCAAGCCGCCGGGAAGCACGGCGCTACCGGCCAAGCCCGGCGAGACGCTCGGCCCGGCGAAGAGCCACGGACCGGCCGAGCGCGTTCCCTTGTAAGGACTAGACGCCAGCCTGCTCGAGCCACGCATTGAACAGTCTGGCGCTCGCGCGTTCGAGCCCCGGACCAAAGCGGGCGGTGTCGGCACGGAGGTGGGTGAGATCGATGCCGGCGGCGGCCAGCTCCCCGGTATGGCCGATCAGCCAGCGCTCGAGCTCGGCCATGCGCGGCTCGACATGGAATTGCAGCGCGAGCACGCTGCGTCCATAGACGAAGGCCTGGTTCGGCGTGATCGCGGTCTCGGCGAGGCGGGTGGCGCCGCTCGGCAGATCGAACGTGTCGCCATGCCAATGCAGCACGCGGAATTTGTTCTCGCTCAGCGCCGCCAGCGGCGAGGCGCGGCCCTCGACGGAGAGGCTGATCAGCCCCCAGCCGATCTCCTTCTCGCGGCCCGGATAGACGCGAGCGCCGAGCGCGCTGGCAATGGCTTGCGCGCCGAGGCAAATGCCGAGGATGGGGGTGCCGCGTTTTAGCGCCTTCTCGAGGACGGCAAATTCCTGGCGCAGAAAGGGATAGCGCTCGACCTCGTAGACGCTGATCGGCCCGCCAAGCACGACGAGAAGATCGGCGTCCCCGGCTTGCGAAAGATCGTCGACGCCGGCTTCCAGGTAGCGGAGCGCGATGTCGCGCGCGGCGAGCACATCGGCGAGCGTGCCCACATCCTCGAAGGCGACGTGGCGAATGGCGACGGCCTGCTTCATCGCGCCCTCATAGCACGATCGCGGTGCCGCGGCGGCGGGGATCGCCCGCGCCGGCCATGCCGCCCTTGGCATCGCGCCGCGCCGCATGCACGCCGCCGAAGAATAGATTCCGTTCCGGCCAGGCATGCGCCTCGGGCGCGAGTGCGAGCAGCGCCGCGCGGTCTGCCTCCGCCAGTCCCGGCTCGAAACTCACCGCGCCGCCTTTCTCCACATGCAGCCGCGGCGCCTCGACCGCCTCGGCCAAATCGAGCCCGCGGTCGAGGAGATTGACGGTGACCTGGAGGATGGCGGTGCGGATGCGGTTCGAGCCGCCGCTGCCGAGCGCCGTCACGCTGCCGTCCGGCCCGAGAATGAGGGTTGGTGCCATCATCGAGGAGAGGCGCACGCCCTCGCGCCAATGGCCGAGACCGTTCGGCGCCAGATCCTCCTCTCCCAGCATATTGTTCAGCATGAAGCCGTGATTGCCCACCATCTGGCCGTTGCCCTCGCCATTGGAGAGGCTCGCGGCCACGGCATTGCCGGCGCCGTCGATGACGCTGATATGGGTGGTGCCCCGGGCGGCGGTGGGGTGGCGCGCGGCCTGGGCTAGCTCGCGCGCCAGCATGCCGTCTTCGAGCAGCCGCCCGAGCCCGTCGCCATGGGCGGCTCGCGCCGCGTTGGTGGCGCGCATGGCCGCGATCAGCGCCGCGCTGTCCGGCGCCCGGCCGCGCTCGGCCCCGGCGGCGAGTAGGCCGAGGCTATAGGCGATGAGCGCGCCGCTCGCCGCCGGCGGCGGGTTGAGCGCGACAATGGCCCCGCGATGACGCCACAGCAGCGGACGCCGCCGCTCGACGCGATAGGCGGCGAGATCGTGCGCGGTGAGATAGCCGCCTTGGGTCTGTTGCTGAGCGACGATGGCGCGGCCGATATCGCCGTCGACGAACAGCCGCGCTCCGTCCTCGGCGAGCCAGCCAAGCGTCTCGGCGAGCGCGTCATTGCGGAAGGTCTCCCCCGCACTGAGCAGCTTGCCGCCGGGCGCGAAGATGGTGGCGCAGCCTTCGCTCGCCTTAAGGATCGGGGCGATGACGGTGAAGAGATAGGCCTGGAAGTCGCTCAGAGCGAAGCCGTCGCGCGCCGCCTTGACCGCCGGTTCGACCAGGCGCTTCAGCGGCACGCGGCCGCGATCGGCATGAAGCGCAAAGAGGCCCGCGACGATGCCCGGCGTCGCGCTCGATCCCGCGCCGATATGGAATTCCTGCTTGGCCGGGCCGAAATCGGCGTCGATGGCGTAGAACTCGACCTCCGATGCCGGGCGCCGCTTAAGCGGCGTGTCGGCAAAGGCGTCGTAGAGGGTGACGGCGTTGCGGTCGGCGCCCCGCACCATGAGGAAGCCCGCGCCGCCGGGGGAGGCGAAGACGGGCTCGGCGACGAAGCTCATGAACAGGCCGGCGAGCGCCGCATCGACAGCGCTCCCGCCCTCGGCCAGCATTTCGGCCGCGGCCTCGGCGGTGAGCCGATGGCCCGCGGCGGCGACGCCCTTCTCTCTGCTCATCGGGGTTGCCTAAGGCGAAGCGGAGGACGGAGCAAGAGCCACCATCCCATCGTCATTCCGGCGCAAGCCGGTATGACAAGCAACGAGGCTAGCCTAACCGCTTCTCCAGCGCGGCGAGCTCGTCCTTGAGCCCCTTGGGCAGCTTGGCGCCGAAAATGGCGAAGTGCTCGTGGATCAGCGGCAGCTCCGCCTTCCAGCCGTCCTCGTCGACCTGCAACAGCTCGTGCTTGGCGTCATCGGACAGCTTGAGCCCCTTCATGTCGAGGGCACCGTCGGCCGGCAGCTTGCCGATCGGCGTGTCGACGGCCTTGGCGGTGTCGTCGCAGCGTTCGAAGATCCATTTCAGCACGCGGCTGTTCTCGGCATAGCCCGGCCACAGGAACTTGCCGTCGTCATTCTTGCGGAACCAATTGACGTAGAAAATCTTGGGCAGCTTGGCCCCGGCCTTGTCGCCGATCTTGAGCCAATGGGCGAAATAATCGCCCATGTGGTAGCCGCAGAAGGGCAGCATGGCCATGGGATCGCGCCGGAGATCGCCGATCTTGCCGGCGGCGGCGGCGGTCTTCTCCGAGGCCATGATCGAGCCCAGAAACGTGCCGTGGCGCCAGTCGAAGGCCTCGGTCACGAGCGGCACCACGGTGGCGCGGCGTCCGCCGAACAGGATGGCGTCGATCGGCACGCCCTTGGGGTCCTCCCATTCCGGCGCGATGACAGGGCATTGCGCCGCCGGCGCGGTGAAGCGCGCATTGGGGTGCGCCGCGGGACGGTTGGCGCCCGGCGCCCAGGGACGTCGCATCCAGTCGATGGCGTGCTCGGGCGCGTCGGACATCTGCTCCCACCACACATCCTCGTCGGCGGTGAGCGCCACATTGGTGAAGATGCAATTGGCGTCGAGCGCCTTCATGGCGTTGAGGTTCGACGCCTCCGAGGTGCCCGGCGCCACGCCGAAGAAGCCGGTCTCCGGGTTGATGGCGTAGAGGCGGCCGTCCTCGCCGAATTTCATCCAGCAAATGTCGTCGCCGATGGTCTCGGCCTTCCAGCCGGGAATGGTCGGGTTGAGCATGGCGAGATTGGTCTTGCCGCAGGCCGACGGGAAGGCCGCCGCCATGTATTTCGACTCCCCTTGCGGGTTGGTGAGCTTGAGGATGAGCATGTGCTCGGCCATCCAGCCCTCGTCGCGCGCCTTGACCGAGGCGATGCGGAGCGCGTGGCACTTCTTGCCGAGCAGCGCATTGCCGCCATAGCCCGAGCCGTAGGACCAGATCTCGCGCGTCTCGGGGAAGTGGGAGATGTATTTGGTCTTGTTGCAGGGCCAGGGGACATCGGCAGTGGCCGGCGTCGGCAAGGGATAGCCGACGGTGTGCGCGCCGCGCACGAAATCCTCGCTATTGCCCAGCGCCTTGAGCACCTTGTCGCCGACGCGCGTCATGATGTGCATGTTGGCGACGGCGTAAGCCGAGTCCGTCACCATGACGCCAATGCCGGCGATGGGCGAGCCGATCGGGCCCATGGAATATGGCAGCACATACATGGTGCGCCCGGCCATGGCACCGTCGAACAGCTTGGACATGGTCGCCTTCATCTCGGCGGGGTCGGCCCAATTGTTGGTGGGGCCGGCGTCGTCCTTTTTGTTCGAGCAGATGAAGGTCTGATCCTCGACGCGCGCGACGTCGGCGGGATCGGAGCGCACGATGATCGAATTGTCGCGCTTGTCGGGGTTGAGCCACATGGCCGTGCCGCAATCGACCATGAGCTTCAACAGCTCCTGATATTCCTCCTTGGAGCCGTCACACCAGCGGACCGCGTCCGGCTTGAACAGCGCCTTGGCCTCCTCGACGAATTTCAACACTTTCGGGTTGGAGGTCTTTGCCCCTGCGGAGGCAAGCTTCGACTGAACGCTCATGCGGGCTAGGTCCTCTACGGCTCGAATTGGTGGATTGTCGCGCGGCAACCGGCCGCTTCTAGGTAGCACCGATCTTGCGCGGCTTTCAAGGAAGCTCCGAGCCCGGTAGTGCCTCGAGGCACTACCCCGAGCCCTGCTCGCGTCGCTCAGGGGGTCGCGGCACGCGCCCGCGCCTCATTCGTAAGGCGGACGAGCTCGGCCCGCGCCTCGCCCGGCGTGGCAATGAGCGCCGCGAATGGAATCCTGATGGCTTGGCCATCGTAAACCAAGTCGCAGCCTTGCGGATCGATGCCCGTCATGCGCCAGGGCCCGGGCGCGGCGCCGGCCAGCGCGGTGGCATAAAGCTGGATGGCGTCGGGGTGGTCCTGGTTCATATGGGCGAGAATATCGGGCTCGGCCGTGGTCAGTGCCGCCGCATCGCGCATTTCGACGAGAAGATCCGCAGGCGCGAGATCGACGATGCGGCCGAAGCCGCCAATATAATGGCCGCCTTCGACGTTGAGGCGCCAGAAACTGAAATCGGGAAAGCCCGCATAGAACTCCGCTTCCTGGTGCCTGGCGAGGAAGCGCCGCCGCACCGTCTCGTCCGCGGCCTGCTCGGCGCGGCCGAACAGGGTCACCCGCGCCCCTTGCAGGGGATCGCCCAAGGCACCGGTGCCATCCACCAGCACGGAGGCGCGCGCATCCGTCAGCAAATTCTTGGTATGGCGGGCGAGGCCGGAAATGAAGAACACCGGCGCGCCGGAAGGGTCGGTCCCGAGCGTGATCAGCGAGCCGTATGGATAATTGGTCGCAGCATCCATGGTGGCGAGCGAGGCCTTGAGCGCCCGCCGGATCAGCGCCCGCGCATCGCCCGCCAGTTCAGCGAAACTCGGCCTTTGCTCGGTTGTCTTATTTGCTTGCGCCATCACGATAATTATTGCATTGCCATATGGATAGGCCGCGCCAAGCCGCCCCTTTGCTGCCATAATGCGCCGCAGCTTAACCCTGTATACCCTTAACCCCTCCAATCGCCGCAAGGGCCAGAGCAATGCCAACAATCGCACTTGTCGACGACGATCGTAACATCCTGACCTCCTTGCGCATGGTGCTTGAGGCGGAAGGTTATAAGACCCAGACCTATAATGACGGCGCCTCCGCGCTCGACGGTCTGGCCGAAAACCCGCCCGACCTCGCCATTCTCGATATCAAGATGCCGCGCATGGACGGGATGGAGCTGTTGCGCCGCCTGCGCCAGCGGAGCGAGCTCCCGGTCATCTTCCTCACCTCCAAGGACGAGGAGATCGACGAGCTGTTCGGCCTCAAAATGGGCGCCGACGATTTCATCCGCAAACCCTTTCCGCAGCGGCTCCTGGTCGAGCGGGTCAAGGCCGTGCTGCGCCGGGCGCAACCGCGCGACGGCTCGGCACCGGTCGAGGACAAA
The DNA here is from genome assembly GCA_963820115.1 of uncultured Alphaproteobacteria bacterium. GTDB lineage: Bacteria > Pseudomonadota > Alphaproteobacteria > Rhizobiales > Methyloligellaceae > Methyloceanibacter. The sequence continues at coordinate 387,027 of CAWFYP010000002.1, read as the reverse complement.
TCGAAGGTGCTCGAGCGCGGCAAGCTCAAGATGGACCCCGAGCGGCATACTTGCGTGTGGGACAATCGGCCGGTGACGTTGACCGTCACTGAATTCCTGATCCTGCATGCACTGGCGCAGCGGCCAGGCGTGGTGAAAAGCCGCGATGCCCTCATGGATGCGGCCTATGATGACCAAGTCTATGTCGATGACCGTACCATCGACAGCCACATCAAGCGTTTGCGCAAGAAGTTCAAGGCGGTAGACTCGAGCTTCGACGTAATCGAGACGCTCTATGGTGTGGGTTACCGCTTCAAAGAGTAATCGGGAAGTTCGATGACCGCCGAGGCCGATAGGTCCTGGCAAGCGGCCGAGGCGCCCAAGCCGAGAAGTCGCCTGCGGCGGCTCGGCCGGCGGCTCATGGCGAGGGCGCGGCGGCCGGCGCGCTGGCTCGCGTTGCACATGCCCTTCCGCGAGGGCTTCTCCAGCCTCACCCGCCGCATCGTCATCCTCAATCTGATCGGGCTCGCTATCCTCGTTTCGGGGATTCTCTATCTCAACCAGTTCCGCGCCGGGCTGATCGACGCCAAGGTGCAGAGCCTGCTCACCCAGGGCGAGATCATCGCCGGCGCGCTCGCCACCTCGGCCGGCGTCGATACCGACGAGGTGCAGCTCGATCCGGAGAAGCTGCTCGAGGCCGAGCAAGGGCAGGCTGCGGGCCCGGACGACGACGCCTATGGCGGCAACCTCGAATTCACCATCGATCCCGAGCGGGCGGCGCGCATCTTGCGCGGCCTGGTCAAGCCCACCGGCAGCCGCGCCCGCATCTATAATCGCGACGGCGCGCTGATCCTCAACTCCGACACCTTCTACTCGCGCGGCGAGGTGCTGCGGTACAATTTGCCGCCGCCCGAGGCCGAGCATCCGAACTGGTTCCTGTCGCTGTGGCAGGCGGTCAAGACGCGCATGCGCCAATACGATCTGCCGCTCTATACCGAAATCGGCGGCGATAACGGCAAGGCCTATCCGGAAGTGGCCGCGGCGCTCGCCGGCACCTCGGTGCCCATCGTGCGCGTCAACGACAAGGGCGAGCTCGTGGTGTCGGTGGCCGTGCCGGTGCAGCGTCTGCGCGCCGTGCTCGGCGTGCTGCTGCTGTCCACCCGCGGCGGCGACATCGACAATATCGTCGCCGCCGAGCGCTGGGGCATCGTGCGCGTCTCGCTGTTCGCCGCCGCCGTCACCGTGGTCTTGTCGGTGATCCTCGCTAGCACCATCGCCGGGCCGGTGCAACGGCTCGCCGCCGCCGCCGAGCGCGTGCGCCACAGCGTGAAGGCGCGCGCCGAGATTCCCGACTTCACCGACCGTACCGACGAGATCGGCCATCTGTCCGGCGCGCTGCGCGACATGACGCAGGCGCTGTACAACCGCATCGACGCCATCGAGAGCTTCGCCGCCGACGTGGCGCATGAGCTCAAGAACCCACTCACCTCGCTTAGGAGCGCGACCGAGACGCTGCCGGTGGTCAAGAGCGAGGAGTCGAAGGAGCGCTTGATGGAAATCATCCAGCACGACGTGCGGCGGCTCGACCGGCTGATCAGCGACATCTCCGACGCCTCGCGGCTCGACGCCGAACTCGCGCGCGAGGACGCGGCCGCCGTGGACATGGCCGATCTGTTGCGCACCACCGTCTCGCTGTTCAACGACATCCATCGCGGCCATACGCCGGAGGTGGTGCTCGATATCGCCTACAGCCCCGGGGCGCGGCCCTACCGCGTCATCGGCCATGACAGCCGCTTGAGCCAGGTGGTCGTGAACTTGCTCGACAACGCCATCTCCTTCTCGCCGCCCGAGGGGCGGGTGAGCGTAACCGCGCGGCGGCACGGCAACGAGATCCGCATCGCCGTGGATGACGAGGGCCCGGGCGTGCCGTCGGAGAATCTGGAACGCATCTTTGAGCGCTTCTATACCGACCGGCCGGGCGAGAGCTTCGGCCAGAATTCCGGGCTCGGGCTCAATATCTCGCGCCAGATCGTCGCCGCCCATGGCGGGCGCCTTTATTGCGAGAACCGGCCGGTGCCACCGGTACCACCGGGGCCGCAGCCGGCCGGCGCCGGCGTGGCGGCGCGCATGAGCGGGGGCGCCCGCTTCGTCATCGTGCTGCCGGCGGCGTGACGCGCGAAATCGTCCATGGGACCTGCGTGGCTTACGGCACGAGCGCCGTGCTGCTGCGCGGCGGCTCCGGGGCCGGCAAATCCGATTTGGCGCTGCGCTTCCTCGCGCTTGCTCCCGAGCGCGGTCTCGCCCCGATGCTGATCGCCGACGACCAAGTGTGCGTCGAGGCGGCCATGGACGGGACGTTACTGGTGTCGGCGCCCAAGACCATCGCCGGTAAGATCGAGGTGCGGGGCGTGGGCATCGTGACGCTGCCGCATCTGGTGCAAGGGCGCCTCGCGCTCGTGGTCGATCTCGTCAGCGCGGAGGACGTGCCGCGCATGCCGCCCGCGCCTTGCGAAACGATGACGATCGCCGGGATTGCCGTGCCTAGGCTTCGGCTCGCGCCGTTCGAGGGATCGGCGGCGGTCAAGCTCAAATTGGCGCTTTTGCAGGCGGGGCCGCGCGAACAAAGCGGGACGCCATAGGTTCGGACTTGCGGGAGCCAACCACCCGCGACATACATAGCGGCCTTGAGCGGGGGCCAAGGAAACCATCCGTGCGGAAGCGTTCATGATCGGTGTCGTCATTGTCACACATGGCCGGCTCGCGCATGAGTTCCGCGCGGCGCTCGAACATGTGGTCGGGCCGCAGGACCAGCTCGAGACCGTTTCCATCGGCCCCGACGACGATCTCGACGTGCGGCGAGCCGATATGCTCGCGGCGCTCGCCCGCGTCGATTCGGGCAAGGGCGTGGTCGTGCTCACCGATATGTTTGGGGGCACGCCCTCCAATCTCGCCATCTCGGCCATGGAGCGCGACAATGTCGAAGTGATCGCGGGCGTGAACCTGCCCATGCTGGTCAAGCTGGCGAGCGTGCGCGGCGAATGCGGGCTGGAAGAGGCGATCAATCAAGCGCAGGAAGCGGGCCGCAAGTATATCAGCGTGGCGAGCCAGATCTTGACGGCCAATTGATGCGGGCGAAGGATAAGAGCCCCGAGCCGGGCGAAGGCCTTTTTTTCGCCGAGGTGGTGATCCCCAACAAGAAGGGCCTGCATGCACGCGCCTCGGCGCAGTTCGTGCGCTGCGCCACCGCCCATAGCGCCACAGTGCGCGTGACGCGGGAGGGGAACACGGTGGGCGGCACCTCCATCATGGGGCTGATGATGCTCGCCGCCGGCCAAGGCCAATCGATCCTGATCGAGACCGAAGGGGCGGACGCGCGCGCCGCACTCGATGCGCTGATCGCGCTCGTGGAAAGCGGTTTTGGCGAGGAGGATTGAGCAGGGCTCGTCCTCGAGGCGCGCGCACAAAAAAAGGACCCGGTCGCCCAGGTCCTTTCACAGGGAATTTTGCACCGTTAGACGGGGCCAGGCGTCTTTTTGGCCATGGCGGCCTTGACCGGCTGATAGGCATTGCGGCCGAGCGCGGCGTACATCTCGCCGAGCTTGGAAATTTCGGCGACATAGGCGTCGTAGGCCTTCTTGGCGTATTGGGACTGGATCTCGATCGCCTGCTCGACCGAGGCCGCGCCCACGATCTGCTCGAAGGCGCGGGTGCCGTCCTCGAACACCCGCTTGGAGTAACCCGTCATTTCGGCGGCAATGGCCTGGAAGCCCTTATTGACCTCGGCGAAGGACCGCACAGCGGCATCGAAGCCGTCCTTGCCCACCTTCTGGAATTCTTGGAATCCTTGGTCCATTTCGCGACCTCCTCTTCGGTTACACATGAGGAGCCGACGGCTAGCAAATAGGGAGAGAAACTAGTCACCGCCTCCCCCGTGGTTAACGACTTCAGGGTTACTTGGTTCCCGCCGTCCCGCCAAGCGGATTCGCCGTAAGGTCCGCGCCGCCTAACGGCCCGGATTGGCGGCTAGGGATGAGAGCGCGCCAGCTGCGGTGCGCCACGCGGGGAGCCACCCATGATGCGGTTCGTGTCTGCGTTCGCCGCAACGGTGATGGTCGCGGGCGCATGGCCCGGCGCGGCCTGGGCGCTCGGCGACGCGCCGGTGCAGACGAGCGCGTTCATCGTCTATTGCCAGAGCCACAAAGCGGGATGCAGCGATGAAATCGGCATGGTCAGCTTCGGCCTGCTCACCGATGTGAGCGACAGGGGCTGGTGTCCGACCAAAGAGGTGGCCGACATCAACTCGCTCACGCCGAAAGTGGTGCAATGGCTGAGCGCGCACCCCGAAACCCACGGCACGCCGACGGTGGAGGGCATCGAGGCCGCGCTGAAGGGGCTGTTCCCCGCCCCCTGCAAGCCTTAGCCGGCCGCGCCGCGGCCTGGCCGAGGGGCTGGAATTCGGAACTTTTTCCGCTGCGCCTAAGTTTTTCCTGCGCTAATCTCATCACTCCCCGCGTAACCCCAAGGAGGGCTCCATGACCGATCTGCCTGGCGCGAGCAAACCCGGCCTCTGCCGGCGCTCGCTGTTGCAGCGCGCGCCGCTTGTGGCCGGCGCCATCGTCGCCGCGGCGGCGATGCCGGGCCGCCTGTTCGCGCAAGAAAAGCTGGCCCATGACGCGGTCAAATATCAGGACCAGCCCAAGGGCGAGCAGAAATGCTCGACCTGCATCCAATTCGTGGCGCCGGCGTCGTGCAAGGCGGTGCAAGACCCCATCAGCCCGGACGGCTGGTGCGCGCTCTATACGCCGAAGCCCGCCTAAAAGCGGGATCGCAGAGGGCCGGATGTTAACGAAAAACTCCGGGCCAAGGCCCGCACCCTGTGCTAGGGTCCGCCCCGGTGATTGTTCCCTGCGATCACCCCTTTGGTAAGTAGCCTGGAAACCCCGGTCGTTCGCGGCCGGGGTTTCTTTTTTCAGGGAGCGCCATCGAACCCGGCTCACCAATAGGCGCCGTGGTCGCAAACATCGGATCGGGTGGGGCGGTATCGGGCGGGCAAAGCCACCCAGGCGCCGGTGAAATAATCCCGGCGCCATGCCTCACTCTCGCGCCAGCGCTTGCCGAGCACGCCAAACAGAATTTGCAGGTCGCCCCCGAGCGAGATCGCGACCTTGCTCATGGCCTTAATCCGGGCGGCCAGGGGAATGCCTAGGCCGCCGGCGGCAATCAGAGCGACGTCGAAGTTGCGAGACCGAACCTCGCGCATCACCTCATCCAACAGATCGAGCGCAGTCGCGTAATGCCGTTGGGTCGCGGGCTCGAAGCCATAGGGAAACTCGATGGCCTCGACATGGGCCGGCTCAAACCAGCGCTTGCCCGCTTTTGCCCAGACCTGTTCAAAGGTCCCGCGCGTTGCCCGCTGCGCCAGAAAACCCGCGAACGGGCAGACAAGGAGCAGCCGCCGGCCGCGAAAAAGCGGCAGATAGCAATTGTCGTCGTCCGCGGGAATTGAACGGTCAGGCTGTTGTCCGGCGTAGAAGATCAGTTTGTTGGCGAACCCGTAGTGCTGGAATATCTCGATCTCCAGCGGCGGGAGCAGCAGCATGATGCCCAGGGAGTCCAGGTGCCGGACATCCTCGGCAAACGAGTCGGCGAACGACAAGCAGAATTGCGGGTCGGCGGGGAACAGGCCCGATTGGTTCTCGAAGTTCCAGCGCAGCTGCCGTTCAAAAACCCACCGCTTCGCCAAAGACGGGCCGTGGCTCACGAGGATTGGATAATAGAGCCAGTGGAGTTCGGAAACACCGAGCTTGCCGGCGGCGAAGCCGTTGCCCTGGCCAAGGGCGAAACGAATTTGCTCCACGAATTCGTGCCGCTCGAACGACAACGACCTGCCGGTTGCGTCCTCGAATTGGCGATGCCGCAGCGAGTTCGCGCGGGCTATCCACCTTCTCGTCCCCGTCCGGCCGAAGAACCTGGCCATCGTCGACCGGGACTCTACAACCAAAAGGCGCCGGCGGAGCGGGCTTATCCGGCAGGATCGCAGCCTAGGACCAGGTCACGGTGTCGCCGGGCCTGGCGGCTCTCCCGGTCGTTCGCGGCCGGGGTTGCTTTTGTGGGGGGCGGTAGCAACCCGTCAGGGTCCGGGCCGGTTACGCCGCCTTAAGCTTGGCGCGCGGTTCGGGCGCGAGAGCGCGCAGCATGGAATAGAATGAGACCATGAGAACCATGATGCCCGTGCTCGCTGCCGCGCTTTTCTTCGGTTTCGGCGTCGTGACAGCGCTCGCCGCGGAACCGGCCGCGCCGAGCGGCACGCCCGGCGCGGAGACGCAAGATCAGAGCAAGCCGGACGAGCCGGCGAAATGCCCGATCAAGAAGACGATCGACGGCAAGCTGTATTGCTTCCAGAACGACCCGGCGCTGACCAAGCCGCAGGGCGGGGAATAGGCGTGCGAGATGTCAGCTCGGCCCAGGCGTAGAGCTTGGTCCTGGGCAAGCCCCTTGTTCGAGCAGGAAACATCCGTCGGCGCCTGCGTGACGCTCGATGCGCTCATTGCTTTGGCAACTCCAGTTCAGCCAACAACGTCTTGGCGAATCTGAGGTCAGCGGTCTCGAACCCTTCCGTAAACCAACCATAGATGTTGGAGAGCATTCGGCGCGCTTCTTCGCGGCGGCCCTGTTCCATTCTGAGCCGCGCGAGACTGGCTGTTGCTCGAAGCTCCCAAGCTTTGCTCGATTGGTGCTGCGCAATTTCGATCGCGCGAAGAAAATTTGCCTCGGCGTCAACCTGATCCGAACTCAGCAATGCGAGCTCGCCCTTTAGTCGGCGCAACTCCGCCTCCTGGCAGAGCTCGTCACTTTTCTTGGCCACAAGCAGGCCCTCGTCGAGCGCTCGCCGCGCATCGGCAGGTCTGCCCGCTCGGATGTAAGCATCGCCCAGGATGCTGAAATAATAGGGAAGCGCCAAGCCGGCGCCGGTAGCCCGATAGGCTTCGAGACCCTGCGTAAGCAAGGGCAACGCTTCGTCGAGACGCCCCTCGAGCGCAAATCCAGCGCCGCGGTAAAGCGTCCCGGTCGCGCGGAACAGCGCAAAGCCATGTTCAGTGGCGGTTTCGATCCCCTCTTCGCTGGCGACTTTCAATTCGGGGGCCATACCGAGGCGATGATACAGCCAGCTTGTGTGGTGCTGAGCGTAGGCGAGGCTGAAGGGATGGTCGATCGATCGGGCGAGTTCTTTAGTCTCTCGACTGACACGCAAGGCTTGCTCCGAATAACCGAGGTTCCATAAGGCTAGCGCCAGATAGCAGCGATGCGTTACCCCGGCATCTTCGCCGACACGAGACGCCCAAAGTCGAGTGCGTTCGCGATCGTCGTATTCAGCGAGGGCCTTATCGTATTGGCGCCGCGCACCGGCGAAATCTCCTCGATAGAACAGCGTCACCCCCAAAAGAAACAGCGCCTCCATCCAGATGCCGGGGTCATCGAAACGTTCGGCAAGGGCCATCGCCTCTCTGGCCAGATCCATCGACAAGCCCATCTCGCCGCGAACCACATGCCAGGCAAAATTACCCCACACGACGGCAAACAACTGCGGCGGTTGACCGATGCGCTCGCAGAGCTCGCGGGCGTGGCCAAAGACCGGGCCAACTTCGGGCGCGGCGTAACCGCGCACAGCGATGTAGGCCGTCCCCAACGGACTTAGGAGTTGCAATTCCAACGCGTCACGCTTGGCGTCGCTGGGGAACGTCTCAAGCATCTTCAACCCGCCCTCGAAGTCTCTAATCGCCTGAAGCAGCGCCCCTCGCGACATGGCTTGTGCACCGGCGAGGTGCAAGTACTCGACAGCCTTCGTCTGGTTGTTGCTGTACGAGAAGTGATGCGCCAGTTCGGCGAGGTGATCGTCCAGCGAGGCGGCGTAGATCGATTCGATGGCATGACCGACATGCTCGTGCAGCAGCTTGCGACGCTCCATTAAGACCGAGTTGTAGGCGACCTCCTGCGTAAGTGCGTGCTTGAACGTGTATTCGACGTCGGCAATGGAGGGCTGCTCGTAGACGAACTCGCCCCGCTCCAATTGTGCGATCAGCCGTTCGAGCTCGTCCTCAGATTTGCCTGCCACGGCGCGCGCCAGACTAAGAACGAACTCGCGGCCTAGAACCGCCAAGGTCTGCAAAAGGTTTTTCTCGTCATTGTGCAGGCGATCGATGCGCGCGGCGAGGATCGCCTGTACCGTCGGGGGAATTCTTAGCGAGCTCAGCGGCTTGACCAACTCCACACTTCCATCTCGCCGCTGCAGCGCTCCTTCATCGAACAAGGCCTGAACCGTTTCTTCCATAAAGAAAGGGACGCCACCGGTCGTTTCGATGATGAGTTGCTTGAGCGGCGCAAGGGCCCGGTCGCCGCCGAGAATGGCCGAGAGCATCTCATCGGCGCTTCCGCCGGCAAGCGATTCCAGCCGCAGGCGGGTCCACCAAGATTTATCTCGCCATCGGTGCGCATATTCGGGCCGATAGTTTACCAATAGCAACATTCTCGACGTGCCGATCAGGTCGGCGATGAGATCGAGAAGCGCCTGACTTTCGTCGTCGATCCAGTGCAGATCCTCGATCATCAAGAGGAGCGGACGATCGGCTGACTCCCTCAGCAGCAATTGCGCAACCGCGTCTAAGGTCCGCGCCTTCCTTAGCTGGGCATCCATGCCGGCCAGACGATCTTTGTCGGCGGAAATCTCAAGCAGGGCGTGAAGGTAAGGGACGGCTCCCTCCAAATCGACATCGAGGGCCGCGATCTTGGCCGCCACCTTCTCGCGGCGCCCGGCGGCACTATCCTCACCGCCGATTTGGAAATAGCCGTGCAGCAGCTCCACGATCGGGAGATAGGCTGAACCTTTGCCGTGTGACACCGAGAATGCTTCCAGCACCGTCCATTCGGATTGCACCTCGGTTTTAAACTCAAAAAACAGTCGCGACTTTCCCACCCCCGGTTCGGCGACCACCGCGACAATCTGGCCCGCTCCGGAACGGGCGAGCTCCGCCGCGCGCTGCAGCTCCTCCTTCTCCTTCGACCGTCCGACGAACTTCGAAAGTCCGCGGCCGGCGGAACGCTGCAGCCGCGTGCGCAGGGGCCCAAGCCCCACAACCTCATGCACGTTGATCGGCTCGTTGATGCCCTTCAACTGCGCGGGGCCAAGCGGCTTCAGCGCGAAATAACCCTCGACCAATTTCCGCGTGCCGTCGCCGACGACGGTGGACCCAGCATTGGCAAGCGCGTGCAGCCGCGACGCAAGATTTATGGTGTGCCCGATGGGCGTGTACTCGGCCTGGGCGGCACCGGTCTGTATCGAGCGCACGACGACTTCGCCGGTGTTCGCTCCCGCCCTGATCTCGATCGGGGAACGTCCCTTTGCCCTCAAGCGATCGCTGTAGCGGCGAATGTCGTCATGCATTCGCATTGCCGCGTAGAGAGCGCATTGCGGGTGATCCTCGCGCGCGACGGGAGCGCCAAAGAGCGCGAAGATGCCGTCGCCCGTCGACTGCACGACATGACCGTCATAGCGGCGCACGGCATCGATCATCAGGGTCAAGGCGGGGTCGATGATGGCGCGGGCTTCTTCGGGATCGAGGTCTTGCTCAAGCTCGGTGGAGCCTATGATGTCGACAAAGAGCGCGGTAACGAGCTTGCGTTCCCCTTCGGGGACCGCCTGATCTTCCACCGCGCTCCCGAGGCCAATTGGCGTGTCGAATGGCTGCGGCCCCGTCTTACGCGAAGGCGGGGTGCCTCGCGCCTGCTCTCCACGCGCAGCGCCGCATTGGCTGCAGAATTTCGCCAGCGGCGGACTGGGGGCGCCGCAGGTGGGGCATGGCAACGGCAGGGGTTCTCCGCAGCGATCGCAGAATTTTGCCCCGGCCGAATTGTCAGAATTGCAGCCTGGACAACGCATGAACCGGCTCCAGCCAGAAGTGCCAAGCGCAGCAAATTATAGCTCGAAAACCCGTGACGCCGCCCATCAAAGTTGCAGACTGCTGTTCCAATTTATCCCCACTCCCCAACCTTGCGCCCAATCCCTTCCCTTTTAAGGGATGCGTGACCTCGGACCGTCCTCGGCACGTCAACCTAATCCCCGCCCGCCGAACTCCCCTTACACTGCGCTCACCTCGTCCTCTTAAGGGGCGCGCTCATGAGGCGTCGTGAGGCGGGACGGGGTGCGGCGCCTGCGGGTTCGTGCAACGCATGCATGAGCACCCGGGCGGCGCCGGGGCTCCGCCCGGGCTCACTACGAAGCCCTGCCAGGAGCTGGCTGACGACCGTCTGGCCTATGTTAAGCGCGACCCCTTCGTCGATTCTCATCCGTCGGGCAAGCGGGGCATTGACGGCGAAAGCGCGGCCCGGTGTTCGCCAAATCGCCGCTCATGGCGCGCCGCGAGGCGCCCGCCGTATCCGGCAACGGATGCGGACACCATAGGTTTGCGTCTTTCGGCGCGCCATCCCCCTCTCACTCGCGGGCGCGCGCCCGGCGAGCGGCTTCGGCGCGCCCTTTTTCATTGTCATCGCCGGGCTCGACCCGGCGATCCAGTACCCCGTGGCGCTGGAGAGTTCTGACGAGGGATCGAGAGGATGGCGATTACTGGATTCCCGCCTACGCGGGAATGACAAAAGGGGGTGCTGAGGTTTTAGGCACGAGCCCTTGACTTCTCCAGGCCCCTGAGTAGGATATAAGGACTTCTTTATATCTTTATCTGAAGGGCGGACACGGCAACATGACCTACCACGTCAAGGACATCGGCTTGGCCTCCTGGGGCCGCAAGGAAATCGCCATCGCCGAGACCGAGATGCCGGGGCTCATGGCGGTGCGCCAGGAATACGCCGCCGCGCAGCCGCTCAAGGGCGCGCGCATCGCCGGCTGCCTGCATATGACGATCCAGACCGCCGTGTTGATCGAGACGCTGGAGGCGCTGGGCGCCGAGGTGCGCTGGGCCTCGTGCAACATCTTCTCCACCCAGGACCACGCCGCCGCGGCGATCGCCGCCCAAGGCACGCCGGTGTTCGCCTTCAAGGGCGAAAGCCTCGAGGAGTATTGGGACTATGTCGACCGCATCCTCGAATGGCCGGGCGGCGAAACCGCTAATCTGATCCTGGACGACGGCGGCGACGCGACGCTGATCGTCATTCTCGGCTCCCGCGCCGAGTCCGACCCCTCGCTGCTGGCCAAGCCGCAGAATGACGAGGAGGCGGCGTTGTTCGCCACCATCAAGAAGCGCATCGCGCGCGACCCCGGCTTCTATTCCAAGGTCAAGGCCAATATGCGCGGCGTGTCGGAGGAGACCACCACCGGCGTGCACCGCCTCTACGAGATGCAGAAGGACGGCACGCTCCCCTTCCCCGCCATCAACGTCAATGACAGCGTCACCAAGTCGAAATTCGACAATCTCTATGGCTGCCGCGAGAGCCTGCCCGACGGCATCAAGCGCGCCACCGACGTGATGCTGGCGGGCAAAATCGCGGTCATCGCCGGCTATGGCGACGTGGGCAAAGGCTGCGCCGAGAGCCTCAAGGGCCAGGGCGCGCGCGTGCTCATCACCGAGATCGATCCCATCTGCGCGCTGCAGGCGGCGATGGAAGGCTATGAGGTGACGACCATGGACGCGGCGGCGCCGCGCGGCGACATCTTCGTCACCGCCACCGGCAATAAGGACGTCATCACCCTCGACCATATGCGGCAGATGCGCGACCGCGCCATCGTCTGCAATATCGGCCATTTCGACGCCGAGATCCAAGTGAGCAGTCTGCGCAATCTCAAATGGCACAACGTCAAGCCGCAGGTGGACGAGATCGAGTTTCCCGACGGCAAGCGCATCATCCTTCTCGCCGAAGGGCGGCTGGTCAATCTCGGCTGCGCCACCGGCCATCCGAGCTTCGTCATGAGCGCGTCCTTCACCAACCAGGTGCTGGCGCAGATCGAGCTGTGGCAGCACGGTGCCAAATACGAGCACAAGGTCTATGTGCTGCCGAAGCATCTGGATGAGAAGGTGGCCTTGCTGCATCTCGGACGGCTCGGGGCGCAACTGACGACGCTCACGCCGGAGCAGGCGCGCTATATCGGCGTGCCGCAGGCCGGCCCGTTCAAGCCCGACCATTACCGCTATTGAGGCGCGGGACGCCTCCTTGTGGGTCCGACGGGGCGAAAGTGTTAACGCGCGTTAACGGATCGTTACCGAGAGTGGGCAAGAGTTCGGCGTTGCCGCTAAGCTAGCCCGTGATTTGCCTCACAACTCGCCGGTCGAATGCACTCCGTACAGTCTGTGGCAGCGTGGTTAGCGACGGCTGGGCCATGGGTGGACGCGAAAGCGGGCGAGAGCAGCATGGGGACGCTGAGGTGAGGCTTCGATCATCGCCCGGTCTGCGGCAAGGGGCTCTTGGCCTCCTGCTGGCGCTCGCCTCCTGTCTCCTGCTGCCGGGCGAGGCCATGGCGGCGGGGACGGCGGGCATGGATGCGCGGGTCCTGTTCACCCTCGGCATCACGCTCGGCATCATCGCCTTTGCCGTCGGTACGGCGATTGCCTGCCTCAGGGCGCGGGAAGCGGCCCGCGCGGCGCAGGCCACGGCATTGCGCGCGGCCGAACGCTTCCGCGACGCCGAGGGCATGCTCGATACGGTGCTCGGCGCCGAGCCGCAGGTGCTTATCACCTGGGACAGCGTGGGTTCGGCGCCGCGGCTGCTCGCGGCCAATCTGCCTCCTGCGCTCGGAGTGCCGCGCGACCCGCGTCTCTTGCTGCGCTTCGAGGATTGGCTCGACGGGGCCTCGGCGCAGGCGCTGGACCAGGCACTTTTGAGCCTCGCCGAGGAGGGGGCGGCCTTCAATCTGATCCTGCGCATGGCGGGGGGGAGCCATATCGAGGCTGACGGCAGGGCGGTGGGCGGGAGCTTCATGCTGAAAGTGCGCGATCTCGCCGGGCAGCGTCTCGATCTCGCCAGCCTGGCCGACAAACATGGCGCGCTCGATGCCGAAATCGCCGCCTTGCGCGCCTTGCTGGATGTGGAGCGGCTGGCGCCCCAGCGCGGCAAGGTACCGGCCGCCGTCGAGACGCAACTGCGCAGCTTCAACCGCCTCGCCACCGCCTTCGCCGTATTCGATTCCGGCCAGAGGCTCGTGCATTACAACCAAGCCTATGTCGGACTGTGGCAGCTCGACCCGGCCTACCTCACCACCGCGCCGCGTGACGGCGAGATCCTCGACCGCCTGCGCCAAGCACGGCGCCTGCCTGAGCGGGCCGATTATCAGGATTGGAAACGCGCCTGGCTCGCCGCTTACGGCACCGACGCACAAGCGGAGGACGAATGGCATCTGCCCGACGGCCGCAGCCTGCATGTCATCGCCGACGCTCATGACGGCGGCATCACCTATCTCTACGAGAACGTCACCGAGCGGCTGGCGCTCGAAAGCCGCTACAACGCGCTCATCCATGTGCAGCGGGAGACGCTCGACACGCTGCGCGAGGGCGTCGCCGTGTTCGCGCCGAGCGGCCGCTTGCGCCTCTACAACCACGCCTTCGCCGCCATCTGGCGCTTGAGCGCGCGGCTGCTCGACGCCGAGCCGCATATCGACGAGATCGTGGGCAGCTGCCGCGTGCTCTATGACGCGCCGGAGGAATGGGAGCGCACCAAGGCGGCGATCACGGCCATCGGCCCGGAGCGCGGCGCCTATGAGAGTCGAATTCGACCGATCCGACGGCAGCGTCATCGCCGCGGCCGCGTTGCCCCTGCCCGATGGTGGTACGCTTCTCACTTATGTGGACATGACCGACACCAAGCGGGTGGAGCGCGCGCTGATCGAGCGAACCGAGGCGCTGGAGGCGGCCGATCGGCTCAAGACCGCCTTTATTTCCCACGTCTCCTACGAGCTGCGCACGCCGCTCACCAACATCATCGGCTTCAGCGAGCTCCTGGCGAGCCCCCTGACGGGCACGCTCAGCGAGAAGCAGCTCGACTATCTCGGCGATATCCGCGCCTCGGGGCGGACGCTACTCGCCATCATCGACGACATCCTCGACCTCGCCACCATCGACGCCGGCAGCTTCGAGCTCAAGCTCGCGCCGGTCAAAGTCTGCGAGGTGATCGAGCAGGCAGCGCAAGGGGTGCATGAGCGGCTGAAGCAGGCGGGCATCACCCTGGACGTCAGGATCGACCCGGACGTCGATAGCATCGTCGCCGACGCCCCCCGCGTGACGCAGATCCTGTATAATCTCCTGTCTAACGCCATCGGCTTCTCGCCCGAGGGGGGCGCCATCGTGCTTGCGGCCCGGAAAGACCATGCCATGCTGGCGCTGACCGTCGAGGATAGAGGCTGCGGCATCCCCGAGGACTATCAGGCGGCCGTGTTCGACCGCTTCGAGAGCCGCTCGCACGGCTCGGGCCATCGCGGCGCCGGCCTCGGGCTTTCCATCGTCAAGAGCCTGGTCGAGCTGCATGGCGGCACCGTCGCGCTCGCCTCCGGTCCCGGCCGCGGGACCTGGGTCCGGGTGATGTTGCCGCTGGAGCAGGCGGGCGAGTCCCGCACCGAAGAGTTGCATTACCGGTCTAGCCTCGCGGGATGAGTCCTTCGTGGCGGCTCGACGATGTCGACCTCGTGCGGCTCGATCGTCTCGCGAGCCGCGTCGCCCTGGTCATCAAGCCGGGCGACGTGATCGCGCTCTCGGGCCCACTCGGCGCCGGCAAGACCAGTTTCGCCCGCCTCCTGATCGCGCGGCTCGGCGGCGAGGGCGAGGTGCCAAGCCCGAGCTTCGCGCTCGTGCAGAGCTATGCCTGCCCGCGGCTCACCATCTATCATTGCGATTTCTATCGGCTCGAACCGTCCGAGCTCGGCGAGCTGGGGCTCGACGACGCGCTGGCGCAGGGCGCGCTCATCGTCGAATGGCCCGAGCGGGCGAGTGAATGGCTGCCCGCTGACCGGCTCGACATTGCCATTGAGGAGACGGCAGACCCGAATTTGCGCACCCTCGAGCTCAAAGGACAGGGCAGCTGGCAGGCGCGGCTCGCGCGTCTTGCTGCACTCGAGCACTTCCTCGCTCGCACGGACTATGCAGAGGCGGCGGCCGAATATCTGCAAGGCGATGCCTCGACCCGGGCCTATGCGCGCATGATGCTGCCCGGCCGCAGCGCCATCCTCATGAATGCCCCGCGCCAGCCCGACGGCCCGCCCATCCGCGACGGCAAGCCCTATTCGGCGCTGGTGCATCTTGCCGAGGACGTGACGCCGTTCGTTGCCGTGGATCGGGCGTTGCGGGAGCGCGGGCTTGCGGCGCCTGCGATCTACGCCTTCGATCTCGCCCAGGGCTTCTTGCTGCTGGAGGATCTCGGCGACCGCGTGTTCACCAAGGAGGCGGCGGAGGGGCGCCCGCTGGCGGAGCTTTGCGGCGCGAGCGTCGAATTGCTGCTGGCGCTCAGGGAAGATCCGCCACCGAAGCGGCTTCCAATCGAGGGTCACGCCCCTTACGCGCTTCCCGCCTATGATGCGGACGCGCTCCTTACCGAGGCGCTGCTGCTGGTCGATTGGTACTGGCCCGCGCTTCATGGGCGCCCGGCGCCGGCGGAGGTGCGGGAGGCCTATATCGCGCTGTGGCGCCCCTATCTACGCGCGGCGGCCGAGGCCGACCCGGGCTGGGTGTTGCGCGACTTCCACTCCCCCAATCTGATGTGGCTGCCGGAGCGCCAGGGGCTTGCCAGAGTGGGCCTGCTCGACTTCCAGGACGCCCTTGCCGGCCCTGCCGCCTATGACCTCGTGTCGCTCCTGCAGGATGCCCGGCAGGACGTGCCCGAGGCGCTTGAAGCGGAGCTGCTTGCTCGCTACTGTGCCGCCCGAAGCACGCATGAGCCGCAATTTTCGAGCGATGAGTTTGTGACGCTCTATGCAACGCTCGGCGCTCAACGCAACTCTAAGATCCTCGGCATTTTTGCGCGGTTGGCGAAACGTGACGGCAAGCGCGGCTATCTTTCTCATCTCCCGCGGGTCGCTCGCTATCTCGAGCGCAATCTCGCGCATCCGGCGCTTGGCCCCTTGCGCGACTGGTATGCGCGCGAGCTGCCTGCCTCCGACCGGCTTCCCACGCTCGCGCTGTAATCGCAGCCGAGGCCATGATGCGCACTAAGACCGCCATGGTGCTCGCGGCCGGCCAGGGCGAGCGCATGCGTCCGCTCACCCTGTCCAGGCCGAAGCCGCTGGTGAAGCTCGCCGGACAGCCCCTGATCGACCACGTGCTCGACAAGCTGGCCCAGGCAGGTGTCGAGACGGCGGTGGTCAATGTGCATTACCTCGCCGATCAGCTCGAGGCACATCTGCGCCATCGCGCCGGGATACGGCCCGAGATTCTCATATCCGACGAGCGCGACAGTCTCCTCGACACGGGTGGCGGCACCAAGAAGGCGCTGGCCAAGCTCGGACCGGGCCCGTTCTTCATCCACAATTCGGATTCGGTGTGGAGCGAAGGCGTCGTGCCGGCGCTGCCGGCGATGCTGCGCCTATTCGATCCCGCCCGAATGGACTGCCTGCTTCTGCTCGCGCCCCTGTCGTCGAGCCTCGGCTATGGCGGCAAGGGCGACTTCGCCATGGCGCCGGATGGGCGGCTCACGCGCCGGGGCGAGCGGCAGGTGGTGCCGTTTGCCTTCGCCGGCGCCTCGCTGTGCGAGGCGAGCCTGTTCGACGGCGCGCCCGAGGGCCGCTTCTCGCTCAATCTGTTATGGGACCGGGCGCTCAAAGGCGGCCGCCTCTATGGCATGCGCCTCGACGGCAATTGGATGCATGTCGGGACGCCGGAGGCGCTCGCCGAGGCCGAGTCCTGGTTCGAGAGGGAAGGTGCCTGACGCACGACCATCCCGCCCGCGGTTATTCACCATCCCGCCCTCGGCGCCGTTCCTCACCACGCTTGCCCGCGCCGTGCTCGGCGGTAATTTGCCGGTCACAGGTGGACCCCGACCCGACCCGCTCACGCTGCCGCGCGCCACCATCTACTTGCCGACACGGCGCGCGGCGCGCGGCTTGCGGGACGCCTTCCTCGCCGCGTCGGGCGGCCGCGCTCTACTGCTTCCGCGGATCCACGCGCTCGGCGATCCCGACGAAGACGCGGCGCTGATACTCGCCAGCGAAGGCGGCGCCGAGCACGATCTCGAAGGCGCAGCCGGGATGCCGGCGATCGGCGCGCTGCCGCGGCGGCTCGCGCTGATGCGCCTGATCCTCGCCTGGAGCCGGGGGCGCCGGGCCGCGGGCGTCGCCGAACACGATCTCGCCGGCGTCCCACTCGTGGCCACGCCGGCGCAAGCCTCCTATCTTGCGGCCGATCTGGCGCGGCTGATGGATTTCGTCGAGAGCGAGGAGGTCGATCTTGCCCGGCTGCAAGAGCTCGGGCCCGATGAATATGCCGCCCATTGGCAGCTCACCCTCGACTTCCTCGCCATCGTCACCGAGCATTGGCCGGACTATCTCGCCGACAATGGGTTCGTCTCGCCGGTCACGCGGCGCAATTCGCTCATGGCGCTCGAGACGGAGCGCCTGTGTCACACTCCTCCGCCCGGGCCGGTGATCGCGGCGGGCTCGACGGGAACGGTGCCGGCCACGGCGCGGCTGCTGGCAGCCATTGCCTCGCTGCCGAATGGGGCCGTGGTGTTGCCGGGGCTCGACCAAGATCTCGACGCGGCGAGCTGGACCAGTCTCGCCACCCATCCCGAGCACCCGCAATATACGCTGGCCGAGTTGCTGCGCAGGCTCGGGGTGGAACGCGACGAGGTCGCGCCGGTGGCCGGGAGCGCGCCGACGCCACCCATGCGCGCCCGCTTCGGCGTCATCAGCGAAATGTTGCGGCCGGCGGGGGAAAGCGACCGCTGGCAAGACTTCCTGCATGGCAAGGCAGGCGGCAGCGGTCCACAGCTCGACCTGTGGTCCGCGCCCATGGAGCAAAGTGCGGTGCCGACGCTCAAAGCCGCGCTCGCAGGACTGAGCCTCGTCGAGGCCCCGACCGCCCAGGACGAGGCGGAGGCCATTGCGCTCATCCTGCGCGCCGCCATCGAGGAACCGGATAAGACCGCGGCGCTCGTCACGCCTGACCGGGCGCTCGCTCGCCGGGTGGCAGCGGCCTTACGGCGCTTCGATCTTACCATCGACGATTCGGCCGGCACGCCCATGACCCGCACCGTGCCCGGCGCCTTCCTCGAGCTCGTGCTTGGCACTGCCGAGAGCGATTTCGCGCCGGCCGCGCTCATGGCGCTGCTCAAGCATCCGCTAACGCTTCTCGGCCGCGCGCCCGGTAGCATCAGAGGCGCGGCGCGCGTGCTGGAGCTTGCGGCGTTTCGCGGCATCTATGTGGGCCAGGGATTGAGCGGCGTCGCCGCCGCGCTGAATGCGCCGCGCGAGGAGCGGGGGCGCCGGGCCTCGCCGCGCGAGATCGAAACCGCCGCCGCACTGGTCGCCGACCTCGAAATCGCCTTCGCCCCGCTGATGGCGCTGTTCGGTGCGGCGTTACCGCCAAGCGCGACGGAGCTCGCCCAAGCGCATATCGCCAGTGCCGAGGCGCTGGCCCGCGACGGCAACGGGTCCACCTCCGGGTTGTGGCGGGGCGATGCCGGCGAGGCGCTCGCGCTGCTCTTCACCGAGCTCATGCTGCAAGGCGGCGTGCTTCAGCTCGAGGCCCGTGATTACGCCCCCTTCTTCCGCAGCCTGCTGGCGGGCCAAGTGGTGCGTCCGCGCCGGCTCGCCCATCCCCGCCTCGCCATCTGGGGGCCGCTTGAAGCCCGGCTGCAACAGCCCGATGTGATGATCCTCGGCGGCCTCAATGAGGGCGCCTGGCCGCAGCCGCAAGAAGCGGGCCCGTGGCTCAGCCGGCCGATGCGCGAGGAGCTCGGTCTGCCGCCGCCCGAGCGGAGGAACGGCCTCGCCGCCCACGATTTCGCGCAAGGGCTCGGTGTGCCCACCGTCTACCTCACCCGCGCGCTGAAAGTGGACGGCGTGCCGACGGTCGCCTCGCGCTGGCTGCAACGGCTGCTCGCGCTGGTCGACGCGGCGGGGCTCCGCGACGCGCTCGATCCGCCGTTGCCGTTCGCCGACTGGGCGAAGCTGCGCGACTTTGTGCCCGAGCTCGATCCGGCCAAACGGCCCGCGCCCTGCCCCCCCGTCGAGGCGCGCCCGCGCAAATTGAGCGTAAGCCGCATCGAGCGCATGCTCGCCAATCCCTACGATATCTTCGCCCGCGACATCCTCAAGCTCTACAAACTCGATCCACTCGGCGCCGAGCCCGATGCGCGGCGGCGCGGCGATATCGTGCACAAGGCGTTGCATGTCTTCGCGCTCCGCCATCCGCACGATTTGCCGGCCGATATCGAGGGCGAGCTGGTCCAAATCGCTGACATCCTATTTGCGGAAATCGGCGGCGCGCCGCGGGTCGCGGCCTTTTGGCGCCCGCAACTGCAGCGCTTCGCCCGCTGGTTCGCTCTGACCGAGCCGGGCCGCCGGGCAAACGGCGTCACGGTCCATGCGGAAATGGACGGCGCGCTCGAGTTGAATATCGGCGCAGGCTTCCGCCTCACCGCGCGGGCGGACCGCATCGACCTAAACCAAGATGGAAAGGTCGTGATCTACGACTACAAGACGGGGTCGGCGCCGCCGATCAAGCAGGTCGAGACGCTGTTCGCGCCGCAACTGCCGCTCGAAGCGGCGATTGCCGCGGGCGGGGGCTTTTCCGGGCTCGGAGCCCGGCCGGTCATTGGCTTGCGCTATATCGAGGCGTCCGGGCGCCGCGAGGGCGGCGAGGAGCGCGCGGTCGGCGCCGATCCCATGGTGTTGGCACAGTCGGCGCTCGAGGCCCTCAGCGCCCTGATCGCGCGCTTCAACCGGCCCGACGCGGCTTACGAGGCCAAGCGCCGACCAGGTGCGGCTTTCGCCCGGACGTATCGCTATGACGATTACGCGCAGCTTGCCCGCCTCAAGGAATGGGTAACGGCCAATACCGAGGAAGAGCGATGAGCGTGATCCTCGATGAACTGACGCGCGCGGCTGACGCCAACCAGGCGCGCGCCTCCGATCCCGCCGCGTCCGCCTGGGTGTCCGCCAATGCCGGTACCGGCAAGACCGAGGTGCTGGTCAAGCGCGTGTTGCGGTTGCTGCTCGCGGGCTCGCCGCCGGAGCGCATCCTCTGCCTCACCTATACCAAGATGGCGGCGGCGGAGATGCAGAACCGCCTGCTCAAGGAGCTCGCGCGCTGGGCTACGCTGGCCGCAGCGAAGTTGCGCCCCATCCTCGCAACATTGCTGCGCCGCGAGCCGAACGACGACGATCTGCGTATCGCGCGGCGGCTGTTCGCAACCGCGCTCGAAGCCAAAGGCGGTCTCAAGATCTATACCATCCACGGCTTCTGCGAGCGGTTGTTGCAGCGTTTCCCGCTCGAAGCGGACGTGACGCCGCATTTCACCGTGCTCGACGAGCGTGGCGCAGCGCTGCTGCGCCGTGCGGCCTTCGACCGCATCATCGCGCGGGCGGCGGATGACAAGGACAGCGCGCTCGGCAAGGCGCTCGCCAGGATCATCACCCGCGCGAGCGAGGAGCCCGTCCGCCAAGTCGTGGACTGCGTGCTCGCCAAGCGCGCCGAGTTCGATCGCATGGTCGTCTATCACGGCGGGGCGGGCGACTGGCCGGCCGCCGAATGCGCCGCGTTAAGGCAGTTATTCGGGATCAGCGCCGAGGAGGATGAGGCGAGCTTAACGGCGCAGCTTGCTTCCGTACTCGACGAGGCGGACATCGACGCCGCTTTGCTCGCGCTCGAACGTCACGCACTCAGGGAAAGAATTCAGGATTGCCTGCAAGCCGCCAAAGCCGTTTCGGGCGAGGCGCGGGTGGCGGCGCTGAAACGCGCCTTTCTCACCGAGAAGCAGGAGCCGCGCAAACAACTATGCAGCGCGACGCTCCAGCGCGCGGAGCCCGCCCTGTGCGCGCGGCTGGCGCAAGCGCAAATGCGTTTCGCCGCGCTCGATCAGAAACTCGCGCACCTCGTCTGCGCCGAGGCGAGCGGCGCCGTGCTCACGCTCGCCGACGCGATCCATCAGGACTATGCCCGCACCAAGCGCGCCGAGGCGGTGCTCGATTATGACGACCTCATCTTCAAAACCGCGAACCTCTTGGCACAAGCGGGCGCTGCCGCCTGGGTGCTGTACAAGATCGACGGCGGCATCGACCACATCCTGGTGGACGAAGCGCAGGATACCAACCCCGCGCAGTGGGACATCATCGCCCGACTGGCCGATGAATTCTTCGCCGGCGAAGGCGTCGCAAACGGGGACCCGCGCACCCTGTTCGCCGTCGGCGACGAGAAGCAGTCGATCTACAGCTTCCAGGGCGCCGATCCCGCCCGCTTCCGCGCCATGGGGCGGAGTTTCGCGCGCCGGGCCGCGGCCGCGGGGCTCGCTTGGCACGACGTCCCGCTTACGCTTTCCTTCCGCTCGATCGCGCCGATCCTGACGGCGGTCGATGAGGTGTTCGCCAAGCGACCGGCAAGCGAAGGCTTGGCTTTCGCCGAGGGCGCGCAGCAGATCCAGCATTACGCCTACCGCCAAGGCGCCGCCGGCCTCGTCGAGTTGTGGGAAAGCGTGAGCGAGACCGCCCCCGCCGCGGCGCCCGCCTTCGAGCCGTGGAACGAGGAGGAGGCAGACGCACGCTCGGTGGAGGTGCTGTGCATGCGCATCGCGCGGCTGATCCGGCGCTGGATCGAGGAGGAAGAGCCGCTTGTCTCGGCCGGCCGTCCCATCAGGCCCGGGGACATTCTGATCCTGGTACGGCGGCGCGATCCTTTCACCGCGCCGATGATCCGCGCGCTCAAGCGGGAGGGCGTGTCGGTGGCGGGAGCCGACCGCATGCGGCTCATGGACCAGCTCGCGGTCGAGGATCTCGTGGCGCTCGCGCAGGTGCTGCTGATGACGGAGGACGACCTGTCGCTCGCCACCGTGATCAAGAGCCCGCTCTTCGGCCTCGACGATGCCGCGCTGTTCGACCTCGCTCATGGCCGGACGGCTTCCTTGTGGCGAACGCTGAAAGAGAAGGCAAGCACCGAGGCCCGCTTCGCCGAAGCGTGGCACATTTTGAGCGGGTGGCTGGCCAGAGCCGATTTCCTGCCGCCTTACGAGTTTTTCTGCGACGTGCTGGCGGCCGACAACCAGCGCATGCGCAAGCGGATGCTCAAGCGGCTCGGCCCCGAGGCGGCCGAGGCGATCGACGAGTTTCTGGAGCGCGCGCTGCTCTACGACCGGGAGGCCGCCCCCTCGCTGCAAGGCTTCATCCAGGAGCTCGCGGCCGACGATTCCGAGATCAAGCGCGACATGGAGCAGGAGCGCGACGAGGTGCGCATCATGACGGTGCATGGCGCCAAGGGATTGGAGGCGCCCATCGTGTTTTTGCCCGACACCTGCATGCTGCCGCGCCGCCAGGGCCCCCGGCTTTACGGCCTCGGCCGGCCGGGCGAGCCGCCCGGCGAGGTCGACCATCTCGTCTGGGCCACGGGCGGCCAGGATCTGGGCGCCCTCGCTCCGGCCAAGAGCGCGCTCCGTGCCGCCGATGTTGAGGAGTATCACCGCCTGCTCTATGTGGCGATGACGCGAGCGCGGGACCGGCTCTATGTCGGTGGCTTCCAGGGGACGCAGAAGCGCCCCGAGGGGTCTTGGTACGATCTCGTGCGGGATGGGCTTGAGGGCTTGATGCGCGAAGCTCAGAGCGATGACGGGGCGGTGCAACGGATGGAATGCGGGCAAGACGCGGCGCCGCCCACCATGGTCCCGGCCGCGCAGCGGCCCGCCGCCCCGCCTCTGCCCGGATGGGCGGCGGCGCCGAAGGAGCGCGTCAGGGCCGCGCTTACCCCATCGCGGCTCGGCGCGCTTAGTGGGGGGCAAGCGGCCGAGCAACCCCCGCTCGGGCCGGCCGAGCAGGCGCAAGGCGACCGCTTCGCGCGCGGGCGGCTGGTGCACGCGCTGCTTCAGCATTTGCCGGACGTGGCGGCGGAAGCGCGAGAGGACGCGGCCCGCGCCTTCGTCGCCGCGAGAGGGCGCGAGCTGCCGCAAGCCCTGCGACAGGAGATCGTCGCCGAGACGTTGGCCGTCCTCGCCGACCCGGACTTCGCGCCCTTGTTCGGGCCTGAGAGTCTCGCCGAGGTGCCCATCGTGGCCCGAATCGGGGAGGGCGAGGAGGCGGGCGAGCTCACCGGCCAGATCGACCGGCTGGTGGTGCTGGAGGAGGCCCTGCTCGTGCTCGATTACAAGACCAACCGGCCGCCGCCTACCCGCCCCGAGGAGGTCGCCCCCGCCTACATTGCCCAGCTCGCGGCCTATCGAATCGCGCTTCAAGCGCTGTTCCCCGGCCGCGCCTTGCGCGCGGCGCTGCTGTGGACCGACGGGCCGAAACTCATGGAAATTCCATCAACTTTGCTTGATGCCGCGGCGTGCGGCATGGTGCAGCGCGGCAACCAATCTTGACGCCAGGGAGGCGCGCACCTAGGTTGCCTTAGCGGCGGCCATCTGAGTCCCCGCGCGGCGAAAACGGCCTACAAGACCGGCCCTTAAGTCGAGACCGGCGCAGGAGAAAAGCTGATGGCGACATCCAAAGTTTCCGACGACACCTTCGAGGCCGAGGTGCTCAAATCCGCCACGCCCGTGGTCGTCGATTTCTGGGCCGAATGGTGCGGCCCGTGCCGGCAAATCGCGCCCGCGCTGGAGGAGATCGCCAAGGAGCTCGACGGCAAGGTCAAGATCGCCAAGCTCAATATCGACGAGAATCCGCGTACGCCGTCGCGCTACAATGTGCGCGCCATCCCGACGCTGATGATCTTCAAGGATGGCGAGCTCGCCGCCACCCATACCGGGGCGCAGGCCAAGGGCCGGCTCACCGCGTGGATCACCGAAACCATCGGCGCCACGGTCTAGCAGTCCTTACCGGTATCGCTCAGCCTGCCGCGCGCTAAGCGCCGCCGCAGCTATGCTGCGAGTCCGGCGCTTCCCAGCTCTCGCCCGTGCGCAGATTGGTGGCGCGGTAGACCTTGCCGCGATCGTCGCCGGGCGGACAGTTTTGCGGAAGGCTGACGAGACAGACTTTGACCTTGTCCCCGACCTTTGAGCGATGGATCGCGGCGATCACATCGTAGGAGATCTGGATGAGCCCGTTCTTATATTGCACCACGCTGCCGCTATCGGTATTTTCCAACCGGTGACCGATGCTCGTGATGAGTGTCTCGCTGCATTGTCCGATTGTCGTCGGCAGCGCCGCGGCCTGGGCCGGAGCGCCATGCGGTAGTGCGAGCAACGCCAAAAGGGCAAGACCCGCCGTCGCCAAGATCTGTTTCATCGGACGCTCCTCGCCTGGCTAACCGCGTCTCCAGCATGCAGCTTTAGCACAGTGCCGGCCAGATAGAGCGAGCCGCAGATGAGAACGCGCGCCGGGCGGCCGGCTAGAGCCGCGCGCGACAATGCAAGCGCCTCGGGCACGCCGCTGGTCGCCGTCACCGCAAAACCTTCCGCCGCGGCGATGGCGGCGAGATCCTCGGCGCGGAAGGCGCCCGGTTCCTCCGGGATCGGCACGGTATAGACGCGCTCCACCAGCCCCTTGAACGGGGCGAGGAAGGCATGAGCGTCCTTCGTCTCCATCATGCCCCAGATGAGGTGCATGGGCACCGCCACGCGCTCGTCGAGCTCGGCCAAGGCCTGCGCCACGACCTTGCCGCCCGCCTCATTGTGGCCGCCGTCGAGCCAAATCTCGGTGCCGTCGGCCACTTCGTCACAGAGCGCGCCCACGCCCAAGCGCTCGAGCCGCGCGGGCCATTGGGCATGGGTGAGCCCCCAGTCGATCGCCGGCAGTGTGAGCGCGTTGCCGAAGACGAGGCTCGCCACGGCGATGGCCGCGCCGGCATTGTCGATCTGATGGCGCCCGTTGAGGCGGGGCAGCGGCAGATCGAGCAGCGTCGTCGCGGTCTGAAAAATGAGGCGGCCGTGCTGCTCGAACACGTCCCAGTCGCGCCCGGCCTCGTGCAGGGGGGCCCCGAGCTCGCCCGCGCGCGCCTCGATCACCGCCAGCGCCTCGGGTTCCTGGCGCGCCACGATGCAGGGCACGCCGGGCTTCAAGATGCCGGCCTTCTCCCCGGCGATGGCCGCGATCGTGTCGCCGAGGAAGGAGACGTGGTCGATGGAGATGGGCGTGATCGCGGTCGCCAGCGGCCGGTCCACCACATTGGTGGCATCGAGTCTGCCGCCCAGGCCCGTCTCCAGCAGCAAGAGATCGGCCGGATTGTCGGCGAATGCGAGGAAGGCCGCGGCGGTGGTGATCTCGAACAAGGTGACGAGCTCGCCGGAATTGGCGGCTTCGGCGCGGGCGAGGCACTCGACAAGCGCGCCCTCTTCAATCGGCGCGGCCCCGGATGCGCCGGCAAGCACGATGCGCTCATGGAAATTGACGAGATGCGGGGAGGTATAGACGTGCGCGCGCTGCCCGAGCCCCTCGGCGATGGCGCCCAGGAAAGCGATCAACGAGCCCTTGCCGTTGGTGCCGGCCACATGCACCACCGGCGGCAGGCGCCGCTCGGGATGGCCGAGTGCCGCGAGCAGGCGCTCCATGCGCCCGAGCGACAGATCGATCGATTTCGGATGCAGCTGCTTCAAGCGCTCGAGCAGCGTCGCGCTGCCGAGGCTCGGCGGCAGGGGGGTAACGCTCTCTCTGGAGTAAGGGAGGGAGGTCAAGCAGGCGGGCCTTGGACTAAGCGTGCGGCAGCTCGGCGCCGGTACCGGCGCCATCGGTGGTAACGTCGTCCTCGATCTCGGCATTGACGATTCTGCCGTCACTGTTGCCGTCAATTTTGCCCAGCGCCGCGAGCGGCGCGGGGTGGGAGTTGAATTCGCCCGCATGCGGCGCGAGCGCGAGTTCGCGGGTCTGCTCGCGCTGGGTGAGCAGGCGGCAGATGCGGGAGAGCGTTCCGCGCAGCGCATGGCGATGCACGACCATGTCCACCATGCCGTGGTCGAAGAGATATTCGGCGCGCTGGAAGCCGTTCGGCAGCTGCTCGCGAATGGTCTGCTCGATGACGCGCGGTCCGGCAAAGCCGATCAGCGCACCGGGCTCGGCGATGTGGACGTCGCCAAGCATGGCGTAGGAGGCGGTAACGCCGCCGGTGGTGGGGTGGGTGAGCACCACGATATAGGGCAGCTTCGATTCGCGCAGCTCTTGCACCGCGACCGTGGTGCGCGGCATCTGCATCAGCGACAGAATTCCTTCCTGCATGCGGGCGCCCCCCGAGGCCGCGAACAGAATGAAGGGGGTGCCGCGCTTCACCGCCGCGCGCATGCCGGCGATCACGGCTTCGCCGGCGGCGGTGCCGAGCGAGCCGCCGAGGAAATCGAAATCCTGCACGGCGGCGACGAGCCGCTGGCCGTCGAGGCGGCCCGCGCCCACGAGCACGGCGTCGGTGAGGCCGGTCTTGCCGCGCGCGTCCTTCAGCCGGTCAGTGTAGCGGCGCTCGTCGCGGAATTTGAGCGGATCGATCGGCACTTCAGGTAGCGGCAGGGTCTCGTAGCCGCCGTCGTCGAACAGCGATTTCATCCGCGCCGCGGCGGACATCCGCATATGGAAGTTGGAGCCCGGGACGACGAATTGATTGGCTTCGAGGTCCTTGTAATAGATCATCTGCCCCGTCTCGGGGCATTTGACCCACAGATTGTCCGGCATCTCCTTCTTGCGAAGGATGCTCCGGATCTTGGGCCTCACGACATTGTTAATCCAGTTCATGGGTCACAGAACTCTCGAAAAAATGTGCATTCACTCGACGCCGACGGCCGTCACATCACGAGGCCGCGGCGCGCGCCGGCTCACGCAAACCTGCGGCAAGGCGGCCGACCAGCGCAAGAACGCTCGCGACCGTGGCGCTCGTCGCCTTGCCTCTCTCGTCAAGACTCTCTGCGATGGCCTGCACCAAGGCCGAGCCTACCACAACGCCCTCGGCACATTCAGCGATCGCCCGCACCTGTGCTGCGGTCTTGACGCCGAAGCCCACGGCGACCGGCAGGCTGGTCTTTTCCTTGATGCGGCCGACATGGGCCTTAACCTTGGCCGCGTCAGGCGATGCCGTGCCGGTGATGCCGGCGATCGATACGTAATATAGGAAGCCCGAGGTGTTTGCGAGCACCGCCGGGAGCCGGCGCGCGTCGGTGGTGGGCGTGGCCAGGCGGATGAAATTCAGCCCCGCCGCCCGCGCCGGCAGGCAAAGCTCGACATCCTCCTCAGGCGGCACGTCCACCACGATCAATCCATCCACGCCGGCGGCCACCGCGTCCTTCAGGAAGCGCTCCACCGGATAGACATATATGGGGTTGTAATAGCCCATCAGCACGACGGGGGTGGTGTCGTCCGTCTCGCGAAAAGCCTTAACCATGGCGAGGGTCTTTGTCATGGTCTGGCCCGCTTTCAACGCGCGCCGCGAGGAGGCCTGGATCGCCGGCCCGTCGGCCATGGGGTCGGAAAACGGCATGCCGAGCTCGATGAGGTCGGCGCCGGCTTGCGGCAGGGCCTTGAGCAGGGCGAGCGAGGTGGCGGTGTCGGGATCGCCGGCGGTGACGAAGGTGACGAGGCCGGCGCGGCGCCCGCGCTGCAACTCGGCGAACCTCTTATCGATGCGGGTCGTCATTGGGCCTATTCACATTGCGCATTTGCTGCCAGTCAAAGGGGCTTCCTAGCCGAAATCCCCACCCAAATAGCGTTCGACACTCGCCAAATCCTTGTCGCCGCGGCCGGACACATTGATCACCATTAGATGATCCTTCGGCTTGGCGGGCGCGATCTCCAGCACCTTGGCCAAAGCATGCGCCGGCTCGAGCGCCGGAATGATGCCTTCGAGCTTGCTGCAAAGCTGGAAGGCGGCCACCGCTTCGGCATCGGTCGCCGAGAGGAATTGCACCCGCCCCACATCGTGCAGCCAGGAATGCTCGGGGCCGATGCCGGGATAGTCGAGGCCGGCGGAGATCGAATGCGCCTCCTCGATCTGACCGTCGTCGTCCATCAAGAGATAGGTGCGGTTGCCATGCAACACGCCGGGCCGGCCGCCGGCGATCGAGGCCGCGTGCTTGCCGCTCCTGAGGCCAAGGCCGGCCGCCTCCACGCCATAGATCTCGATGGCGCGCTCGTCGAGGAAGGGATGGAACAGGCCCATGGCATTCGAGCCGCCGCCGATGCAGGCGACCAGGGAATCGGGGAGACGGCCTTCGGCGGCGAACATCTGCTCGCGCGTCTCGCGGCCGATGACGGATTGGAAATCTCGCACCATCGCCGGATAAGGGTGCGGGCCGGCGACGGTGCCGATGCAGTAGAAGGTGTCGTGCACATTGGCGACCCAGTCGCGCAACGCCTCATTCATCGCGTCCTTCAGCGTCTTGGACCCCGATTCGACCGCGCGCACCTCGGCGCCGAGGATCTTCATCCGCAGCACGTTCGGCTGCTGCCGCTCGATGTCGACCGAACCCATATAGACGATGCAAGGCAGGCCGAATTTGGCGCAGAGCGTGGCGGTGGCAACGCCATGCATGCCGGCCCCGGTCTCGGCGATGATGCGAGTCTTGCCCATGCGGCTGGCGAGCATGATCTGGCCGAGCACGTTGTTGACCTTGTGCGCGCCGGTGTGATTGAGCTCCTCGCGCTTGAAATAGATCTTGGCGCCGCCGCAATGCCGGGTGAGCCGCTCGGCGAAATAAAGCGGCGACGGCCGTCCCACATAGGTCGCGAGATGGCTGTCCATCTCCTGTTGGAATTTGGGATCGGCCTTGGCTTGCGCGTAGGCCTGCTCCAGCTCGAGGATCAGCGGCATCAGTGTCTCGGCGACGAAGCGGCCGCCATAGAGGCCGAAATGGCCGCGCTCGTCGGGTCCGGTGCGGAAGCTGTTGGGCGACAATTGCTCGGTGACGGTCATCGGGCCAACACC
Organism: uncultured Alphaproteobacteria bacterium; assembly: GCA_963820115.1. Classification (GTDB taxonomy): domain Bacteria; phylum Pseudomonadota; class Alphaproteobacteria; order Rhizobiales; family Methyloligellaceae; genus Methyloceanibacter. Next base: position 358,090 of record CAWFYP010000002.1, on the reverse strand, counting down.
TGCTCTTCGCTCGCCGCTTGTTTGGCGGCGCGAATGAAGCGACGCACGAGCTCGGTGTCCTTGTGCCCGCGCGCCCGTTCCACGCCCGAGGAGACGTCGACCATAACGGCGCCGGTGAGCCGGATCGCCTCGCCGACATTCTCGGCCGTCAGCCCGCCGGATAGGGCAAAGGGACGCCGCCGTTTGATGCCTTCGAGCACGCGCCAATCGAAGCTCTTGCCGGCGCCGCCGGGGGCACCCGCTTGGTCCGGTTTGGCATCGAAGAGAAGGATGTCGGCGCTGTCCCCATAGCGCTCGGCGAGGGCGACGTCCGTGGCCGAGGCGACCTGGATCGCCTTGATCAGGGGCAGGCCGAAGCGCGCCTTGATCGCCGCGAGGCGCTCGGGATTCTCCCGCCCATGGAGCTGGAGCAGGTCGGGGCCGGCGATGGCGAGCACGTCCTCGATCAGGGCGTCATCGGGATCGACCAGCACCGCCACGCTCGCGATGCGCCCGGCTGCCGCCTTGGTCAAAAGGGCGGCCTCGGCCAGGGTGACGTGGCGGGGGCTCGCGGGGAAGAACACCACGCCGAGATAGTCGGCCCCGGCCGCAATTGCGGCCTCGACGATTTCGGGCGTCCGCACGCCACAAATTTTGACCTTGACCGGCACGGAGTGCTCTTGGGTGAGAATTGGGGGCTTTTTGGGGCCCACACGGGCGGCAGCCTAGGCAATCCGGGCCCTCAAGTCCATCGCAGTGCAACATCCGGGCCGGCTAATCGGCCGGGAGGCGCGTGCGGCGGGGGGCCCGTTGGGTGGCTTCAAGCTCCTTCTCGAGGCGGTCGGCGCGACGGCGCCACTCCACCTGCTCGCGGAATGCTTCCCGGGCGCTTCGCCGCCATTTGGACTGGCTGAGCCAGGTGGCGAAGCCGCCAATGGCGAGCCCCAGGCCGAAGGCCCCGAGCAGAAACAGGAACAAGGGCGCCTCGACAACGAGGCTGCCGGCACTCGCGCCAAAGGGATCGAGGATCAGGGAGACGGCGGCGCGATTGGCGACGGCAAGGGCGATGAGGACCAGCCCCAGAGGGACGACCAGGAGGCCGAAGATGAGCTTCCGCCGCAACTGCCGCTCTCCTGCCGGCCCCAGGCGACCCTAGCCCGCGAGCCCGTCATGCTCGCGGTTCAGGCGTTCGCGCAGCTCCTTGCCGGTCTTGAAGAAGGGCACGAACTTATCCTCGACGAACACGGTGTCGCCGGTCCGCGGATTGCGCCCCTGCCGCGCCGCGCGGTGCTTCACGGTGAAGGCGCCGAAGCCGCGCAGCTCGACGCGGTCCCCCCGCGCCAGCGCGGCGGTGATCTCGTCGAGGATGATGTTGATGATGCGCTCCACGTCGCGCTGGAAAAGATGCGGATTGGCCCCGGCCACCCGCTGAATCAGCTCTGATTTGATCATGCCACGCCCCACTCGGCCAGCGCTGTTGCCCACGCCGGTCGCGACCCCCCACTAGCTAGAGGGAGGGTGCCAAAGGGAAATGAGACCGTCAAGCTTGAGACTTGATGAGGCCTCGCCAAGTAAACTTGCAATTTTCTGCCCCGGGCCCCCGAGCAGAGCGGCAAACGAGCCAAACAGCCAGCCAAAAAGACCGCTCAATTCTTCCTGGGGCTTCCAATCGACGATCCTGAGACCCTTGGTCACTTTTTTTTCGGACTCAAGCCAGGCCACGGCCGCCTTCTCGTCGCCGATCGTATCCACGAGCTTCAGACGCACGGCCTCGCGGCCGGAATAGATGCGGCCCTCGGTCAGGCCGGGGACGGTGTCGGGCTCGATATCGCGGCGCTTGGCCACGAGGCCGACGAACCAGCCCTTCGCCTCCTGCACCAGCTCTTCGGAAAGCGCCTTCGCCTTCTCGTCGGCCGGCTCGAAGGGGCTCGGCACCGCCTTCAAGTCGCCGCTCCGCACCTCCTCGACCTTGATGCCGAGCGTGTGCAAGAGATCGCTCACATCGGCCCATTGGAAGATGACGCCGACCGAGCCGGTGATGGTGTTGCCGTAGACGAAAATGCGGTCGGTGGCGATCGCGACGATATAGGCGGCCGAAGTGGCAAGGGTGCCACAGACCGCGACCACCGGCTTCCTCGCGGCCAGCCGGCGGATGCCGTCATACATCATCTCGCCGCCGGTCGTGGTGCCGCCCGGGCTGTTGATGTCGATGATCACCGCCTTGACCTGAGGGGTCTTGGTGAGCTTGTCGATCAGCTCCTGCATCTTGCGGTCGTCGGTGATGATGCCCGAGACCGAGAGACGGGCGATGTGCGGGAGCAGCCCCGCCGGGCCCGCGCCTTGCTGGCTGCCAAGGGCGATGGTCATGAGCGCGGCGAGCCCCAGCACCACGGCGGCGACGCGCCACGCCGTCAGCCGCCGCTTGAGACGGCGGCGGTCGATCACGGTTGCGGCGTCGAGAACCATGGATCAGGAGAGCCCAGGCCCCAAGAGGGGCGGCACGGGCGCCTATTCCTCCGCGTCAGCCTCGGACGTGTCGTCGGCATCGGCCTTGGCGGCCTTCGCTTTGCGCTTGGGCTTGGCCGGGGCCTCGTCGTCGTCGTCCTCCTTGGCCTTGCTCAAAGCAGCACCCAGGATATCGCCAAGCGAGGCGCCGGAGTCGGTCGAGCCATATTGAGCGACGGCCTCCTTCTCCTCGGCAATTTCGAGCGCCTTGATGGACACGGAGACCTTTCGCGCCTTGGGATCGATCTGGGTCACCACGGCGTCGAACTTCTCGCCTACGCCGAAGCGGTCGGGGCGCTGCTCGGAGCGGTCGCGCGACAAGTCTGAACGGCGCAGGAAGCTCGTCATGTCGTGATCGACGAGCTTGACCTCAAGACCGTTGTCCTTGACGGCCAGGACCTCGCAGGTGACCCGCATGCCCTTTTTGAGCTTGGGCGCGGCGCCGCCGCCGGCGGAGGCGAAGGGATCGGTGGTGAGCTGCTTGATGCCGAGGCTGATGCGCTCCTTCTCGGCATCGGCTTCGAGCACCACGGCCTTGGCGGTGTCGCCCTTTTTGTAATCCTTGAGGGCTTCCTCCCCAGACTTGGACCAATCGAGATCCGATAAATGCACCATGCCGTCGATGCCGCCATCGAGCCCAATGAACAGGCCGAACTCGGTGATGTTGCGGATCTGCCCCTCGATGATGCTGCCGGGCGCATGGTTGGCGGCAAACGCGACCCACGGGTTCTCCTGGGTCTGCTTCAGGCCGAGCGAGATACGACGCTTCTCGGGATCGACCTCGAGCACCTGGACCTCGACCTCCTGGCTGGTGGAGATGATCTTGCCGGGATGGATATTCTTTTTGGTCCAGCTCATCTCCGAGACGTGGATCAAGCCCTCGACGCCCGGCTCGAGCTCAACGAAGGCGCCGTAATCGGTGATGTTGGTGACCGTCCCCTTGAATCTCGAGCCGACCGGATATTTGGCGGCGATGCCTTCCCACGGATCGGCCTCGAGCTGCTTGATGCCGAGGCTGATGCGCTGGGTCTCGGGGTTGATGCGGATGATCTGCACTTTGACGGTGTCGCCCACCGAGACGATCTCGCTCGGATGGTTGACGCGCCTCCATGCCATGTCGGTGACATGCAGCAGGCCGTCGATGCCGCCAAGATCGATGAAGGCGCCGTAGTCGGTGATGTTCTTCACCACGCCGTCGATCACCTGACCCTCTTCGAGGCGGGCGACGATCTCGCTCCGCTTCTCGGCGCGGGTCTCCTCCAGCACCGAACGCCGGGATACGACGATGTTGCCGCGGCGGCGATCCATCTTCAGGATCTGGAAGGGCTGCGGCACGTTCATCAGCGGGCCCACGTCGCGGATCGGACGGATGTCCACCTGGCTGCCGGGCAGAAAGGCCACGGCGCCGTCGAGATCGACGGTGAAGCCGCCCTTCACGCGGTTGAAGATCACCCCTTCGACGCGCTCGCCGGCCTTGTATTTCTCCTCGAGCCGCGTCCAGCTCTCCTCGCGGCGAGCCTTCTCGCGCGACAACACGGCCTCGCCCATGGCGTTCTCGACGCGCTCGAGATAGACATCGACCTCGTCGCCGACGGAAAGATCGACCGGACGGCCCGGCAGGCTGAATTCCTTCAGGGCGACCCGACCCTCGGTCTTCAGTCCGACGTCGATCACCGCAACGTCTTTCTCGATCCCCACGACCGTGCCTTTGATCACGGTGCCCTCCTGCAAAGGCACGCCGGTCAGCGACTCCTCGAGTAAGGCCGCGAACTCGTCGTGGCTTGGATGGCTCATGCTTGCTTGCGGCTCGGTCATCTACACTCCTAAAGGCCAGTCCCTGTCGTCTCACCCATCATCCCGTTGCCCCGCTGCAGGCGCGGCAAGGGTCGCGAGAGCAGGAAAGATCATGGCTGCCAACACACCGCTCACCGGCGGCAGATCGGCGAAATCTGGAAGTCTGTGCGCCAATGCGAAATGGGCACGGCCTCATGAGGCGTGCCCTGCACGGGCAAGCGCAGCATCGATCAGATCGATGGCAGCCCTGAACGCGGCGTCTATATCCAAATTCGTGGTGTCGAGCAAGTACGCGTCGGGGGCCCGCTGCAAAGGGGCCGTGGCCCGCCCTTTGTCGCGCTCGTCCCGGCGCCGAATATCGTCCAAAACCTCGGCCAGGGTCAGAGAACTGCCATTGTCGAGCACTTCGCGCCAGCGGCGGCGCGCCCGCTCTTCGGCGCTCGCGGTCACGAATAGCTTCACCTCCGCGTCGGGGCAGATCACCGTGCCGATGTCGCGGCCGTCGAGCACGGCGCCCGGTTTCTGCCGGGCAAAAGCCCGCTGATAGGCAAGCAGGGCGTCGCGCACTTGGGGATGGGCGGCCACGATTGAGGCCGTTTCGCCGAGACCCGCCGCGCGCAAGGCCGGGTCGTCGAGGGTCCCCGCATCGAGCGCGAGCGCCGCGGCGCGGGCGGCGCGGGCATCGGCAGGATCGGCGCCGCGCGCGAGGGTATCGCGCGCTACCGCGCGGTAGAGCGTGCCGGTGTCGAGATGGGTGAGCCCGTAATGCACGGCGACGCGCTTGCCGAGCGTGCCCTTGCCGGAGGCCGCGGGTCCGTCGATGGCGATGATCACCGGAATTCGGCTCCGAGCTCGGTCAGCAGCGGCACGAAGCCGGGGAAGCTCGTGGCGATCATGGCCACGTCGTCCACGGTGACCGGTTTCCGCGCGCCGAGCCCCAGGGTGAGAAAGGCCATGGCGATGCGGTGGTCCATCTCCGTCGCCACCAATCCGTCGCCGGGCACCTCGTGCCCGCCCATCACGATCAGATCGTCGCCCTCGATACGCGCGTCGACGCCGCAAGCGACAAGTCCCGCAGCGGTAGCGGCCAAGCGGTCGCTCTCCTTCACCTTGAGCTCCGCCAGGCCGGCCATGCGCGTCTCGCCTGCGGCGAAGGCCGCGACCGCGGCGAGCACCGGATATTCGTCGATCATGCTGGGCGCGCGCGACGCCGGGACCGACACGCCCGCAAGCGCGCTCGTGCGGACGCGAAGGTCGCCGACCGCCTCGCCCCCCTCCTCACGCAGATCGAGCATTTCGATGTCCGCCCCCATCTCGCGCAAGGTGGCGATGAAGCCTGAGCGGGTCGGGTTCAGCAACATTCCTTCCAGGATGACGTCCGAGCGGGGGCAGAGAAGCGCCGCGGCGATGATGAAGGCCGCCGAGCTGGGGTCGGCGGGAACCGCGACGTCCCTGCCTTCGAGCTCGGCATCGCCCCACACCGAGACGGCACGGACGCCGCTCGGTCCTTGCTCGATGCCAATCTCGGCGCCGAAATAAGTCAGCATGCGCTCGGTATGGTCGCGGGTGGGAAGCGGCTCGACGACGGTGGTGAGGCCCGGCGCGTGCAGGCCGGCGAGCAGCACGGCCGATTTCACCTGGGCCGACGCGACCGGCAAGTCGTAGAGGATGGGCACGAGATCGGACGTGCCCCGCACGTGAAGCGGCAAAGTGAGCCGGTCATCCGCGACGCGCAGACCCATGGTTTGCAGCGGTGCGAGCACCCGACCCATCGGGCGGCTGCGGAGCGAAGCGTCACCGGTGAACGCCACCGCCATGTCATGGCCTGCCACCACCCCCAACATGAGGCGGGTGCCGGTGCCGGAATTGCCGAAGTCGAGCGCCGCCGCCGGAGCGCGCAGGCCGCCCACCCCCTGGCCCTTGACCGTGACAGTGCCGTTGGCGCGGGCGACTTCGGCGCCGAGCGCCGCTACGGCCTTGGCCGTGGCCATCACATCGTCGGCCTCAAGCAGGCCGGTGATGCGGGTCACACCCGTCGCCAACGCGCCCAGGATGAGCGCGCGATGGGAAATCGACTTGTCACCCGGCACCCGAATTCGGCCGGAAAGGCCCTGCGAAGGGACGGCAGTGAGAGGTTGCTTCATGGAGTTTCAGGCTATTTTTTGGGCGCTCGATAGCTTTTGACAGCACAGATGCGGCGTGGCAATGGGGGAGCAAATCGAGGGGAGCAACGAGGAGTATCAATGTCGAAACCCGCAAAGGGCACCAAGCGCGTTTGCCCGAGCTGTGGGGCGCGGTTTTACGACTTGCACCGGACGCCGATCGTCTGTCCTGCGTGTCAGACGGTGTATCAGGTGCCGACGCCCACGCGTCGCGGTGAACGTACGCCGCCACCCGAGCCGATCAAAGAAGTGCCGGTGGTAAAAAAGCCGCCGGTCCCGGAGCCCGAGACAGTCGCTCTCGGCGATGCCGACGACCCGGTCGAGGCCATCGCCGGCGAGGATGAGGAGGAGATCGTCGATCTCGGCGATGACGAGGTCGAGGTTCCACCCGGCGACGACGAAAATGCCTTCCTCGAGGAGACCGCCGACGAGGAGCCCGACGTGTCGGGGATCGTCAGCGGGCCGCCGGGCGAGGAGGCGTAAACACTCGAAGCAGCAGGGCTCGAGGTTCCCCGTTTCTCGCATCCCGCCGAGCCTTGATCGTATTTCTCTTGAACCGGCCGGATGCCCGGCCTAATTCAGAGGCCGCGAGATGCCAGGCCAACGATCGCCCGAAACGGCGATCTGATTTCTAAAGTGTCTCGTTTCTGACCTTAGGGGCCATAGCTCAGTTGGGAGAGCGCGTGAATGGCATTCACGAGGTCGGCGGTTCGATCCCGCCTGGCTCCACCAGTCAAACCAATCCCTTAGAGAGAAATCGGCGGCACCCCTAAAGTCGCCGCCGCCTCTTCTGCTTGGGCGCGCTTGCATCAGGCAGCGACCACCCGAGGACCGCGTGCGAAACCGAAAGCGCGCCGTTCCCGGGCTCGGTTCTGGTGCCTGGCCTAACTCTTGGAGTGCCGACGAGGAGGTGCCGAGGGTGCGGGACAGTAAATCGCGTCAAAACTGCCTGGCTCGGCGATACAGCGGTGATGAACCACGACCTGCGGATTGTAAATTCCCGTGGCAGCCAATGGGCCGGCGAGCAAGAAGGCTAAGATGTAGGTCATTCGACCCTCCCTGTTTGGCGTGGCACACGCCCCGGTCACGCTACCCTGAAAATTGCTTCGCGACTGTTGCCCGTTGAGCACAGGCCTCGAGCAAACGCCAATTCTGCAGATAAAAGTTCCGCGGGTCGTCCTTGCGGAACGGGACAGCTCCCGGCGTGGTCAATTTTCGCGGCCGGCGGTCGGGTAACCGGACCTTTAGGCTCGATGGTGCACAGTGCCCCGGTCCGCCGGAGGAGACGGAGACGATGGGACAGCTGCGGCGCCGCCCGCTTGAACTGCCGCCGACGCGCATGCCCGCGCTCGCGATCGGCAGCTTCGCGCTCGGCGCGCTCGCTGTGGGTGCGCTCGCCATCGGCCGCGCTACCATCACCAAGGCCGAGCTCGGCACGGTTCCGATCGACGAACTCGCCGTGGGGCGGTTGCGCGTGCGCGAGACGGTGCCGGCGGAAACACCGGCGGAAGGCGAGAGTTAGGAATTGGCGCCGGCGACGGCCACGATCAGGCCGAAGGCGCGCGCCGCCTCGATCTGCTCGTCCAGGTCCTGATCGAAAATTCCCGGCACGATAAGAAGCGTGTCGCCGGGGCCTCCCACATGCATCGCCCGCTGCATCGACTTGAATGCCTTCGCTGGGCTCGTGCCGTCATTGTCGTCGCCGCCGGTCTTCTCGCTGACGTAATAGACCATGGTTTCCAGCACAGCCGAGCCGCGGAACGAGGTCAAGCCTAAAGGGTCGGAATGCCCCGCGGCTTTCGCGCGCGCTGCCGGTGGGCGCGCGGCACCCGCGCTTGAATTGGGGTGCCGCTTCTCCCATATGGGACGCTAGTGTGCCCTATGCCCGCCGTCGGTTCATCCAGCGCCGCGAGCCCTCACCTTCGACGAGGAAAAGAGGTCAATGAACGAAAACGATAAAGCCGACTCGCCGCTGATGACGCCGTCCGAGTTCGCGCAGCTCGGCGACGGCGAGGTTGCCTATATCAAGCAGCTCAACCGCGATGTCGCCAAGCAGCTGTTCCCCTCGCTCCAGCGCACCACCAGGGGTATCAATCTCTATGCCGTGCTCGGCGCCGACGGCACGCCGCTCGCGCTTGCCGACAGCCGCAACGCGGCCATCGCCAACGCCATCGAGAACGACCTCGTGCCGTTGAGCGTGCACTAGCGCAAATTCAGCTAAATCGACGTCGCTCGGGCGCCGGCTCTCGGCCTCAGGCGGCGTGGGACGTGGCCTCTTCGGTCAGCACCGCGTAGAGCGCGGTCGCGTCCTTCGAGGAGCGAAGCTTGTCGATGGCCTGGGGCTCGCGCAACAGGCGGGAGATGCGCGCCAGCGCCTTCAGATGATCGGCGCCCGCGCCCTCCGGCGCCAGCAGCACGAAGACCAGGTCGACGCCCACGCCGTCCACGGCATCGAAATCGATCGGCTCGGCGAGCCGCGCGAACAGGCCCACGATCCGCTTGAGCCCGGGGAGCTTGCAGTGGGGAATGGCGATGCCCTGGCCGAGACCGGTCGAGCCGAGCCGCTCCCGCTGCAACAGCGTGTCGAAGATGATGCGCTCCTGGAGTTCGGTGAGGCGCGCGGCCCGGCCGGCGAGATCCTGCAGGAGCTGCTTCTTGGTCTTGGCCTTGAGCGAGGGGACCACGGCTTCAGGACTGATGAGATCACCAAGCTGCATGTCGAAAAACCCGTCTGATTGGCGGCGCGAAAGATGGGCGCGAGAACCTAGCGCCGCCTTGGCGCCTTTTTTACGGCCGGATCGACCCAGCCGATATTGCCGTCGTCGCGGCGGTAGACCACGTTGATCTCTCCATGGCTTGCATTGCGGAAGAGAACGAACGGCCGGTCGGAAAGATCCATCTGCATGACGGCTTCGCTCACCGCCATCTCGTGCACCACGGTCGGAGCTTCAGCAATGACGATCGGATTGCCCTCATCACTCTCCTCCTGTCCCTCAACCGGCGACTGCAACACATAGGACGTCGCCGGCGTCTCCTTGCGCGACGTCTCTCCGCCGCCGTGCCGCTTCAGCTTGCGCGTATAGCGCCGCACCCGTTTCTCGAGCCGCTCGCAGGCGCGATCGGCGCTTTGATAGGCTTCCGACGCCACGCCGTGCGCCTCGAGACTCATGCCTTGCCAGAGATGGATCGTACAATTGGTGCGAAACTCCCCGTGCTCCTTCTCGATGCGCACATGGCCGGCGGGCGGGCGCCCGAGATATTTCTCCACGGTATGCGTAATACGTTCCTGGACGTAACTGCGTAACGCTTCACCGACGTCCAGATTCTTTCCGGTAACTTGTATCGTCATCACCCCGCGCGCGACCGCTTCTTGCTTGCTCAGCCCGCGCTCCTGAGGGGACTTCTGACGCCGTTCACCCACGCGGGGCCAAATACGGCCAAACCCTTATCCGGGCGTTCCCGCCGCTCGTTTGCCTTCAGCGCGGGGCGGGAAGCTAGCCCCGTCGTCCCAAGGTGTCAAACCCTATCGGCGCGGGCGCTTTTTTTGGAAGTTTTCCCGTGTGCTGACGCGCAAGCGCGCGCCGATCACGCGCTGCCGCCGAGGGCAATCCGCTTCAAGCGACGGCGTTGCACGGAAGACGGTATGCGCAGCGCCTCGCGATATTTCGCCACCGTCCGCCGCGCGATGTCGACGCCGTCGTCTTTCAACCGCTCGACGATCTTGTCGTCGGACAGGACGTCGCCGGCGGGCTCGGCGTCGATCATCTCCTTAATGCGATGGCGCACCGCCTCGGAAGAATGGGCGGCGTCGCCCTCGCCGGCGGCGGCAATGGCCGAGGTGAAAAAATATTTCAGCTCGAACAGGCCGCGATTGGTCGCCATGTATTTGTTGGCGGTGACGCGGCTGACGGTCGATTCGTGCATGGAGATCGCGTCCGCCACGGTCCGCAGATTGAGCGGCCGCAAATGCCGCACGCCATAGGTGAAGAACGCATCCTGCTGGCGCACGATTTCCTGCGCCACTTTGAGGATAGTGCGCGCGCGCTGATCGAGGCTCTTGACCAGCCAGTTGGCCGATTGCAGGCAGTCGACGATGTAGCTCTTGTCCTCTTTGCGGGTGGCCGACTTGGCGACCTTGACGTAGTAGGTCTGGTTCACCAGCACCTTGGGCAGGGTGTCGCTGTTCAGCTCGACATGGAAGCTGCCGTCGGGCAGCGGGCGGACGAGCACGTCGGGCACGATCGGTTGCGCCGGGCTTGTGCCATATTTCAGCCCGGGCTTGGGGTTCAGGCGCTTCACCTCCTGCACCATGTCGCAGAGGTCCTCGTCGGACACGCGGCACAGGCGTTTGAGCGCGGCGAGATCGTGCACGGCAAGCAGATTTAGGTTCTCGATCAACGCCGCCATGGCGGGATCGCAGCGGTCCTGCTCCTTGAGCTGCAGGGTCAGGCATTCGCGCAGGTCGCGGGCAAAGACGCCGCAGGGGTCGAAGCCCTGCATCGCCTCGAGGGTGGCGAGGACGAGGCCCATGGGCGCACCAAGCAACTCGCCAAGGGCGGCAAGGTCGCCCTGCAAATAGCCAGCCTCGTCGGTCATATCGATGAGATGCTGGCCGATCAGCCGCTGCGCGGGATCGGTGAAGGCGAGCGAAAGCTGCTCGGTCAAGTGGGCGCGCAGCGTCCGCTCCTCGGCGACATAGGCTTCAAGGTCGGGCGCGTCGTCGCCGCCGCCGCCCGAGCCGGAGCCCGAGCCGAGCGTGGTCCAGCCGGAATCCTTGACCGCGCCCGGCGTGAAGCTGTCCTGATCGGGAAAGGCGTCTTGGGGCTCAGCGTCGAGATCGTCGGTGCGGCCGCCGTCGCGTGCGGCAAGCTCGAGGCTGCCCGGCTCCTCGCCGCCGCCGCCCTCGGCCTCCGCAGCTGCGCCCTCCTGACCCGGGGCCGTGTTCGCGAGGCCATCGGCGCGGTCGCGCTCGGCGCCGCTTGCGGCATCGTCGTGGAAGGGGCTCGCGGCAGGCTCGTCGTCGAGGACCCGGGCGACCGGGCCGTCGTCGGCGCTCTCGGCCTTCTCCAGCAGCGGATTGCGCTCAAGTTCGGCGTCGACGAAGCTCGCGAGCTCGAGATTGGAGAGCTGCAGCAGCTTGATCGCCTGCTGCAACTGCGGCGTCATAACGAGGCTTTGCGATTGCCTGAGCTCGAGCCTGGTGGTGATCGCCATGACGTAAACCCTTGCGATCAACCGCTCAGATCTTGAACTGCTCGCCGAGATAGACGCGCCGCACGTCTGCGTTGTTGATGATTTCGTCGGCGGTGCCATGCGTCAGCACCATGCCATCATGAATGATGTAGGCCCGGCTGACGAGATCCAGCGTCTCGCGCACATTGTGATCGGTGATCAAGACGCCGATGCCGCGCGCGGTGAGATGCAGCACCAGGGCGCGGATGTCGTTGACCGCGATCGGATCGATGCCGGCAAAGGGCTCGTCGAGCAGCATGAAGGACGGCCGCGTGGCGAGTGAGCGCGCGATCTCGACGCGGCGCCGCTCGCCGCCGGACAGGCGGATGGCCGGCGACTTCCTGAGGCGCGTGATACGGAACTCCTCGAGCAGAGAGTTGAGCTGCAGCATGCGCTCTTGCTTGTTGGGTTCGACGGTCTCGAGCACGGCGAGAATGTTCTCCTCCACGGTGAGCCCCCGGAAAATCGAGGCCTCCTGCGGCAAGTATCCTATGCCGAGCCGCGCCCGGCGGTACATTGGCAGCCGCGTCACATCGCGGCCGTCGATCCGGATGGTCCCCTCATCGGCGGGGATCAGTCCGGTGATCATGTAGAACACCGTCGTCTTGCCGGCGCCGTTCGGCCCCAACAATCCAACGGCCTCGCCGCGGCCGAGCTCGAGGCTGACGCCGCGCACGACCATGCGCTTCCTGAAGCTCTTGACCACGGAGCGGACGGTCAGCCAACCGGCGCCCGCATGCAGCTCAGGCGGAGCGTCATAGCCGTGAAGTTCGGCCGGATCGGCGACCTCTGGCGCGGCACCGGTCCGTTGGCCTGGGAACGACAGCAGCTTACCCACTTTGCGCCTTCGCCCTTCAGTTGAGGCCGCGGCCGGTTAAGATCGGATAAAGGGCGGCCCTATTGCGGCAGGCCCGGGAAGAGGGGCGTGGGTGCCTCCTGCTCGGCGCTCGCGCCGTCATCGGTGGCAGGTTGCTGCGCAGGCTTGCCGTCAGCGGCGGCGTCTTGCGGCGCAGGCTTGCTCGGCCCTTTTGCGTCCTTGCTCGTCTCACTGTCGCCAGCCTTGCCGTTCTTGGCGGCGGCGTCCTGTTTCGGCATGAAGAGGGCGCGGATCTTGCCGCCGGTGCTTCCGTTTCCGGTATTCTCGAACCGGCTCTCGCCCGTCTTGAGATCGATGACGAGCCGATCTCCCTTTAGCACATTCTTGCCTTGGGTTAACACCACATTGCCGCCCACGGTTACGAGCTGCGCCGGCACGTCGTAAAGGGCCCAATCGCTGGTCGTGGTCTGGTCCTGGTCGGTGGTGATGACGACCTCGCCGCGGGCCTCGATCTTGCTGATCTGGTTGCCGGCGTCGCCAAGCGCCCCGGCGCCGGCCGGTTTGGGCGCGGCGGCCGCTGGTTGGCCCGCGGCCGTGGGCGCGGCGCTGGGGGCAGCGGGGGCGTCAGCTGCGGGGGCGGCGGCAGCAGCAGGCTTCGGCCCCGCTCCGGTGATGCTGTCGGCGGCGCCGCCCACATAATGGACCTTGAGCTCCTTGGAGCGGAGCGTGGTCGTGCCTTGCACCGCTTTCACATTGCCCATGAACGTCGCGTATTGCTCGCGGTCATGCACGACCAGCGTGTCGGATTCGATGTCGATCGGCTGGTTCGAGTTCTTGGAGAGGGCGCCGAAAGTGCCGGTCGCCGCTCCCGGCGCGGCGGCGGCCGGGGCGGCGGCAGTTTGCGCCGCGGCGGGCGCGGGTGCAGCGGCGGGCGCGGGCTCCGCGACGGCGGGCGGAGAGTTCGGGCGCGGTTTGCGCCGTGGCCGACGCAAGGCCGAGCGTAGCGAAGGCGCTCGCCAGAAGCAGGCAACCGACCGTGCGCGCGCTCATCGGGGCATCTCTCCCTCGCTGAGCGTCGCGGCGGCAGTGGGCGGGGCGCCTGCCGGGCTCGCCGGGGCCTGAACGAGCGGCGCGGATGACGCGGCCGGGGCAGCGGCGGGGGCGGGCTTGGCGATCTTGTTGACGTGCACACGCACGTCGCCGCGGAACAGCAGCGTGTGCTCCGCAGAATGGAGCGTCATCGCCTTGGCGCGCACGGTGCCGCTCGCCATGTCGAAGGCAACCGGCGAATGGGAGCGGAGCGTTTGGTTCTTGGTGTCAAGCGTCGCGCGGGAGAGGGTGCCGGTGAGGCCGGTGCTGGTGGCGACAGTGATGGCCTCGCGCATGATGAGCCGCTCGGCGTCGCTGTCGAAGGTTCCGCGCACGGCCTCGACGCGCGACCAGCCGCCCGATGGGTTGTTGAGCACGGCCTTGATCGCATGCAGCTGCATAATCTTGGGCGTCTTCACGTCCTGGTCGGCATAGTCGGCGCCAATGATGTAGGAGCCGTGCTTCTGGTCGGCGCCTTTGAGCTTCGGGTTCAACATGCGGAGGTTGCCGTTATTGACCTGCACGCCGTCGATGCTCGCGGTGACGCCGCCCACGGTCATGCTCAGGCGCGAGGAGATGAAATAGGCGGCAAATACGGCGACGGCCAAGGCCGGCAGCACCTTGCGCAGGATGTTCACCAGCCGGCTATGGCGCGCGGCGCGGTCAAAAGCGCGGACCCGCTCGGCCTCGGAGCGGAGGCGATAACCGCGATTGCCGGAAAGAAGCTCGGTCTCCATCGTCATCGCGAAATCGACGCTCCTTGCCGGGCTCGGCCGGCCCCGTCACCCATGAAGCGGCAGGACTTTGATCACATTGCGACGATCACATTGCGACGGCCGGCCGTCGCCCGCTATGCGGCCCTTTTCCTCGGGCGGCCGCGCCTAATGGGCGAACGGATCGATCTCCGACCAGCCCCCAAGGTCGAGCTCGACCCGGGTTGGCAGGAAGGCGAAACAGGCCTCTGCCAAGGCCTCGCGCCCCTCGCGCCTCAGCATGGCGTCAAGTTTCTCCCTTAGCGCGTGCAGATGCAAGACATCGCTCGCGGCATAATTGAGCTGCTCCTGGGTCAGCTGGTCGGCGCCCCAATCGGAGGATTGCTGCTGCTTGGACAGCTCCACCCCCAGAAGCTCGCGGCAGAGATCCTTGAGCCCGTGACGGTCGGTGAAGGTGCGAGCGAGCTTGGAGGCCACTTTGGTGCAATAGACGGGGCGCGGCATGACCCCGAAATAATGCTTGAGCACCGCCATATCGAAGCGCGCGAAGTGGAAGATCTTGAGCACGCTCTCATCGGCGAGCAGCCGCTTCAGCTCGGGCGCGGCGTAGTCGCCCGTGAACTGCACCAGGTCGGCGCGGCCGTTCCCCTCCGACAGCTGCACGAGACACAGCCGGTCGCGATAGGGGTTGAGACCGAGTGTCTCGGTGTCGATGGCGATCGAGGACGGCTTCGGCCGCCCGGGCGGCAGATCACCGCGATGGAATTCGAGGATCGGGGGCTGGGGATGGCTCAAGCGTGTGTCCCGCGGTGTGGTGCCCAGGAGAAGACTCGAACTTCCACGCCCTTTCGGGCACTAGCACCTGAAGCTAGCGCGTCTACCAATTCCGCCACCTGGGCTTGGGAATGTTGAGGTACGATTGGCGTCCGCCAAAGTCAATCGGCGCAAGCGCCTTCACAGGGTTCATCCGCCTCGTGTATTGCTGCCAATAAGCCTGCCCTCGGGGGATGAGGGCGCAGGCACGGGACAGTCCATTGGCCATCGCACTCAATAGCTCGACCCTCATCACGATCTATGGCGGCTCCGGCTTCCTCGGCCGTCACGTGGTGCGGGCCATCGCCAAGACCGGCGCGCGCATGCGCATCGCCGTGCGGCGTCCCGAGCTTGCCGGCTTTTTGCAGCCCCTCGGCGGCGTCGGCCAGATCAATGCGGTGCAGGCCAATGTGCGCTTCCCGGAGTCGCTTGCGGGCCCCGCCGAGGGCGCCGATGCGGCGATCAATCTCGTCGGCATCCTCTTTCCGTCCGGCAAGCAGGCTTTCAAGGCGGTGCAGGACGAAGGCGCGCGCCACGTGGCGGAAGCCGCACGCCAGGCTGGCGTTCGCAGTTTCGTGCATATGTCGGCCATCGGCGCCGTGGCGAAGGCCAACTCGGTTTACGCCCGCAGTAAGGCCGCGGGCGAGAGGGCGGTGATGGACGTCTTCCCCGAGGCGGTGATCCTGCGGCCGTCGATCGTATTTGGGCCGGAGGACGATTTTTTCAACCGCTTCGGCGCCCTCGCGCGCATCGCCCCCGCTTTGCCATTGATCGGCGGCGGTCATACCAAGCTTGAGCCGGTCTATGCCGGCGACGTGGCCAAGGCGGTGGTGGCGAGCCTCACCGGCAAAGCCGCCACGCCCGCGCCTTACGAACTCGGTGGGCCCGAAATCGTGACGCTGAAGGAGGTCATGGCCCGCGTGCTCGACTACACCATGCGCAAGCGGCTGCTCGTGCCTATCCCGTTCTGGCTCGCCAAGCTGCAAGGGGCGCTGTTGCAGCTCCTGCCTTCCCCGCCGCTCACTCTCGATCAAGTGCGGCTGCTTGAGACCGACAATGTGGTGAGCGAGGAGGCGCGGCGCACTGGGCGCACGCTCAAAGGCCTCGGCATCGAGGAGCCCGTCTCGATCGAGGCGGTGGTGCCGGATTATCTCGAGCGCTTCCGCCCGCGCGGCCAGTTCTCGGTGTGGCATCCATGAGCGCGCCACCCGGAGGAAGAGATGGGGAGAAGCTCGGTGACGCCCGGCACCGCCGCCAAAACCATGATCTGCCCTAACGACAGGCCCCGCTCGCCGCTTGTCGCTTTGGTGGGCAGGTTCTATACCGGGGTCCGAGCCTCCGCGATTCATTTCGCGCGCGACCGCAGCTAGAGCGGGGTCGATGCCGACGCTGCTGCATTATCCACTCTGCCCGTTCTCCCGCTCCATCCGGCTTGCGCTGGCCGAATGCGGCATCGAGGCCGAGTTCACCGAGGAGCGGCCATGGGAGTGGCGCACCTCCTTCCTCGAGCTCAACCCGGCGGGCTCGCTGCCGGTGCTCGTCACCGACGCCAACGGCCCAGTCGTGGGCGCCTATGCCATCTCCGAATATCTCGACGAGACCGCGCGCGGCGTCGACGGGCGGAGCTTCCGCCTGTTCCCCGGCGATGCGGTCGGCCGCGCCGAGACGCGTCGGCTCGTGGACTGGTTCCATCGCAAGTTCCACGACGAGGTCACGAGCTATCTGGTGGAGGAGAAGGTCTATCGCCGGTTTGGGCCGAAAAGCGCGCCGCCCGACATGGAGGCGATGCGCGCGGGCCACGACAATCTACGCTATCATCTCGCCTATATCGGCCATCTCGCCGAGACGCGGAGCTGGCTCGCGGGCGATGCGTTGAGCTTCGCCGATCTCGCCGCCGCGGCGCATCTCTCTGCGCTCGATTATCTCGGCGAGGTGCCGTGGGAAGACCATGAGGCCGCCAAGAGCTGGTATGCGCTGCTCAAATCGCGGCCGTCATTCCGGCCGCTGCTGCAAGACCGCGTCGCCGGCTTCATCCCGTCCGGCACCTATGCCGACCTCGACTTCTAGCGTTCACAGGCCATGACCCAAGCGTTGAAGCAAAAGATCGCCGCCGAGGCGGAAGCGCTCGGCTTCGACGCGGTCCGCTTCACGACGGCGGCGGCTCCTTTCGAGGCGGGGGCGCATCTCGACGCCTTTCTCGCCCGCGGCCGCCATGGCGACATGACGTGGCTCGCCGCGCATGCGGACCGGCGCAAGGATCCCCACGCGCTCATGCAAGAGGCAAGGAGCGTCATCATGCTCGGCGTCAATTACGGCCCGGCGCGGGATCCGCTGGCGGCGCTCGCGCAGCCGACTCGCGGCGCGATCTCCGTCTACGCACAAGGGGACGACTATCACGAGCTGATCAAGGCCAAGCTCAAGCAGCTCGCTGCTCGCTTACACGCGCTTGCGGGTGCCGATGTGAAACTGTTCGTCGACACCGCGCCCTTGATGGAGAAGCCGCTCGCGGCCCGGGCCGGGCTCGGCTGGCAAGGCAAACACACCAATCTCGTGTCGCGCGAGCTCGGCTCCTGGCTGTTCCTCGGCGCCATCCTTACCACGGCCGTCCTGCCGCCCGATGAGCCGGAGGCCGATCATTGCGGCGCCTGCCGGCGCTGCCTCGACATATGCCCGACCCAAGCCTTCCCCAAATCTTACGAGCTCGATGCGCGGCGCTGCATCTCCTACCTCACCATCGAGCATAAGGGGCATATCGCGCCCGAGTTCCGCGTCGCCATGGGCAATCGCATCTTCGGCTGCGACGATTGCCTCGCGGTCTGCCCGTGGAACAAATATGCGCAGATCGCGCGCGAGACGAAGCTCGCCGCGCGCGCGGGCAGCGACAACCCACCGCTTGGCGCGCTGCTCGATCTCGACGATGCCGCCTTCCGGGCGCGCTTTCGCGGCACGGCGATCAAACGCACCGGCCGCGACCGGTTCTTGCGCAATGTACTGATCGCCGCCGGCAATTCGGGCGACGCCGCGCTTCTGCCAAAGGTGGAGGCAAGGCTCGACGATGCCTCGCCGCTGGTGCGGGCAATGGCGGTGTGGGCGCTCTCGCGCCTGGCACCACGCCGCTTTGGGGCTTTGCGCGCCGCTCGCGCCAGTACCGAGGCCGATAGGTCGGTCGCCGGCGAGTGGCTGCGGGAAGCGGCATGAGCCGGCTGTTCTGCTTCGGCCTTGGCTTTTCGGCGGCGGCGCTCGCTCGGCGCCTGGCGGGGCGCGGGTGGCAGATCGCCGGCACCGCGCGCGACGCGGACAAGATGGAGCGGCTCGGCCGCGAGGGCTACGTCATGACACGTTTCAGCGGCGACGTCGCCAATCCCCTCGTCTCGGCGCTGCTCCCCGGCACCACCCATCTCCTGTTGTCGATCCCGCCCGGCGCCGACGGCGATCCCGTATTGGCGCACTATGCGGGCGAGCTGATGCTGCTCGGCTCGCTCTCCTGGATCGGCTATCTCTCCACGGTCGGCGTCTATGGCGACCATGGCGGCGACTGGGTCGACGAGACGACAACGCCCACGCCAAATAGCGCGCGGACGCGGGCGCGGGTGGACGCGGAGCACGCCTGGCTCGCCTTCGGCGCGGAGACCGACGTGCCGGTTCAGGTGTTCCGCCTCGCCGGCATCTACGGACCGGGCCGCAGCGCCTTCGACAAGCTCGCCGCGGGCACGGCGCGGCGCATCGTGAAGCCCGGCCAAGTGTTCAACCGCATCCATGTGGAGGACATCGCCACCGTGCTGCAGGCCTCGATCGCGCGGCCGCGCCCGGGCGCCATCTACAATGTGGCCGACGACGAGGCGGCGGCGCCCGACGCGGTGGTGACCTATGCCGCGGAGCTTGCGGGCGTGGCGCCCCCGCCGGCCATCGTCTTCGACAAGGCCGACCTCTCGCCCATGGCACGGAGCTTCTATGACGGCAGCCGCCGCGTCGCCAATCAACGCATCAAGTCCGAGCTCGGCGTGAGGCTTGCTTATCCCACCTACCGCGAGGGGCTGAAGGCGCTTTTGCCTACGAACTAGCTTGCCGGCGTCTGCTCCACCAGGAGGGCGATGGCGGCCTCGAGGCGGCGCAAATCTTCCGGCCCCGACAGGCGGTGGTCGCCGTCCTTGATCAGGGTGAGCTCCACGTCGCTCCCCTGCAACAGCTCGAGCAGAACGAAAGCGTGACCCCAGGGTACGTCGGGATCGCGCATGCCTTGCAGGATGCGCACGGGCGCGCCGGGATCGAAGGGCGCGTCGGCGAGGAGATGGGCGCGGCCCTCCTCGATCAAATGCTTGGTGATGGGATAGGGATCGCCATAGGCCGAAGGCTGCTCATAGACGCCGTCGCGCTCGATCGCCGCCTTGGCGGCCGGCGGGAGCTGCCGCCACATCAGCGTCTCGGTCATGTCGAAGGCGGGCGCGATGAGCACGAGGCCCGCGAGCCGGCCACCCTTTTTCGCCAAATGGCGCGCGAGCAGGAGCGCGATCCAGCCGCCCATGGAGGAGCCGACGACCAATACGCGGCGCCCCGCGAGCAAGCGGAAGGCCGCGACCGCCTCCTCCAGCCAGTCGCCGATGGCGCCGTCGTGCAAATCGCCGGTCGAGCGTCCGTGGCCCGAATAGTCGAAACGCAGCATAGGCAGCCCGCGCGCCTCCGCCCAGGCGGCGATGGCAGACGCCTTGGTGCTCGCCATGTCGGAGAGGTAGCCGGACAGCCACAGAAGCGCCAATTCGCCTCGGCCTTGGCTCAGGCGATAGGCGATGCGCCGATGCTTCGGCCCCTGCCCCAGCTCGAAGAATTGCGGTTCTTGGTCGTCCATGGGAAGACGCTAGACGCACCGACGAAAAAAGCGAAAAACAAAGTTCGATGAACGATGTGACCATTTTACAGGTGGTGCCGCGGCTCGATGCCGGGGGCAGCGAGCGTTCCACCGTCGAGATCGTCGAGGCGCTGGCGCGCGCCGACGCCGCGGCGCTCGTGGCGAGCGAGGGCGGACGGCTCGTGCGCGACATCGTGCAAGCGGGCGGCGAGGTCATCGACCTGCCGGTCGCGAGCAAGAACCCGCTCACCATGCTCGCCAATGCGGTGCGGCTCGCGCGGCTGATCGAGGCGCGCAAGGTGAGCCTCGTGCATGCGCGGAGCCGGGCGCCGGCCTGGAGCGCGCTCATCGCCAGCCGGTGGACGGGGCGGCCCTTCGTCACCACCTATCACGGCGCCTACGGCCATGCCGGACCGTTCAAGGCCGCCTATAACAGTGTGATGGCCCGCGGCGATCGGGTCATTGCCAATTCGCTCTTTACCGCCGAGCTCATCGCCGCGCGCGACGGCGCCGCGCGGCAGCGGCTGCGCGTCATCTATCGCGGCATCGACAGCGCCCTGTTCGATCCCGAGGCCTTACCGCCGGGGCCGGTGAAGCGCCTCAAGATCGAGTGGGGCGTGCCCGAGACGGCCAAGATCGTCTTGCTGGCCGGCCGGCTCACCAGCCTCAAAGGCCAGCGCGACCTGATCGCGGCCGCGGCGTGCTTGGCGAAGACGGCTCGGCTCGACGACGCTGCGGTGGTGCTGGCGGGGGATGCGCCCGGGCGCGACGCCTATCGCCGGGAACTCGAGGATCTCATCGCACGCCACGGCCTCGGCGACCGGGTGCGGCTCGTGGGCCATTGCCACGATATGCCGGCCGCCTTCCGCGCCGCCCATGTCACGGTGATCGCCTCGCGGGTGCCGGAGACCTTCGGGCGGACCAGCGTGGAGGCGCAGGCCATGGGCTGCCCGGTCATCGTGCCCGAGCTCGGCGCGCTGCCCGAGACGATCGTCGCGGCGGAAGAGCGTCCATCGGAATTCACCGGCTGGCTCGTGCCGCCGCGGAACGTCGAGGCGCTTGCCGACCGCATCAGCCTCGCGCTCGCACTTTCGCCGGCGGAGCGGGAAGAGATCGGCGCGCGGGCGAGCGCACACGCGGTCGCCAAATTCGAGCTCGCGCGCATGCAGGAATCGACGCTCGCCGTCTATGACGAGCTGCTCGGCAGCGATTTGGCCGAGCGCTTCATCCATCCGCCCGCTCTGGCCGAGGCGCTCGCGCCTTGAG
Source organism: uncultured Alphaproteobacteria bacterium (assembly GCA_963820115.1). Lineage (GTDB taxonomy): Bacteria > Pseudomonadota > Alphaproteobacteria > Rhizobiales > Methyloligellaceae > Methyloceanibacter. Next base: position 336,877 of record CAWFYP010000002.1, on the reverse strand, counting down.
ACAGCGCTACCAGCAGACCTTGGCGCCGGAGGAACAAACCACGGGGGAGAACACACCCTTCCAGCAGATCGTATAGGAGGTTTCGGTGACGACGTCGGGCGTCAGGAAGAGTTCGGGATAGACGGTGCTGCGCCAATAGGGATGCGGCTCGGGCTTATCCGCCGTGACGGTGACTGGCGTTGTTATCTTGCTGTCGGTCTTCCATTTGGCAATCGCTTCGTCAAGGCTTGCCTGCGAATCCTGAACCGCCTTGTCGTGGCGAAAGGCATCGGCGGTGCCGGCGAAGACAAGGCACCCAGTCGCGGCAGGTGGATGCGCGGGTGTGGGTGCAGGAGCGGCCGCGGGCAGCAGGGCGCAAGACAGCAGCGCGACGATAGCAAGCGGGATATTGGCATGCATGACCGCACCGGGCGTTTGGGCGATGGGGTATTTGCCCCGATGATTGGCGCGAGCGCAAGGGCCAAGCGATGACAGGCGTGTCATGATCGGCAGGTCCGGCTTGACTTGAGCGGCCCGTTCCCGTTCTGATAGCCCTGCGGGTGGGGGGATTTAGCGCTATCCTCCGGCGCTTCGGGCGGCCTGCCCCTGAGGGGCCGGTGCGCCCGCCGTTATAGGGACAGAGGAGAGCGACACATCGCAAGACGGCCGACGAAACTTACCCCCAATCGGGAAGGCCCCCGTGTCAACGAGGGCATCGACATTCCGAACATCCAGCTCATCGACGCCACCGGCAACAATGTCGGCGTGGTCTCTACCGCAGACGCATTGGCACGCGCGGTGGAGGCCGGACTCGATCTCGTCGAGATCGCGCCCAACTCCGAACCGCCGGTGTGCAAGATCCTGGATTACGGCAAATACAAATATCAGGCGCAGAAAAAAGCCGCCGAGGCGCGCAAGAAGCAGCGCACCGTCGAGATCAAAGAGATCAAGATGCGGCCGAACATCGACAGCCACGATTACGACGTGAAGATGCGCTCGATCGTCCGCTTCTTCGAGGAAGGCGACAAGGTCAAGGTCACCTTGCGTTTCCGTGGCCGCGAGATGGCGCATCAGGAGCTCGGCGCGCAATTGCTCGAAAAGGTCAAGCACGACACCGCGACGCTCGCCAAGGTCGAATCGGAACCGAGGCTCGAAGGCCGCCAGATGGTGATGGTGCTCGCGCCCCGCTGAGGGACGGCACATTGCGTCTCTTGCATTGGCGCCACAATCCACTCTATAAGGCGCCTTCTCGTTAGGAGCCGCCCGGCAGGGCATGCCGTGGCGGCTTCCATGCTTCAATCGCCGATACGTTAATGGTCCGGCGCAAGCCCAGGGCCGCACAAAGGAAGCCAAATGCCCAAGATGAAGACCAAAAGCGGTGCCAAGAAGCGCTTCAAGGTCACGGCCACAGGCAAGGTCAAGTGCCAAGCCTCGCGCAAGCGTCACGGCATGATTCAGCGCCCCACCAAGTTCATCCGGAACGCGCGCGGAACCATGGTCCTATCGGACGAGGACGCCAAGATCGTGAAGCAGTATTACCTGCCCTATAGCCGCTAGCGCTTGGGCGAGGACCGTTCAAGGAGGCACCCATGTCCCGTGTGAAACGCGGCGTCGCCGCCCATGCCAGGCACCGCAAGGTGTTGAAGCAGGCCAAGGGCTATTACGGCCGCAGGAAGAACACCATCCGCGTCGCCAAGCAGGCGGTGGAGAAGGCCGGCCAATATGCCTATCGCGACCGCCGGGTGAAGAAGCGTACCTTCCGCTCGCTGTGGATCCAGCGCATCAACGCCGCCGCGCGCATCCATGGGCTCACCTATGGCCGCTTCATCGACGGGTTGAACAAGGCCGGCATCGAGCTCGACCGCAAGGTGCTTGCCGACATCGCCGTGCACGAGCCGCAAACGTTCCAGAGCCTGGTTGAGGCCGCGTCGGCTGCGGCGCGAGCCTAGACCTCCCGCAAGGGCGTTTGCACGGCGGGCAAGGAGCGGGACGCCATGACGCCGCCCGATACGCCTCACCCCGACCTCGACACGCTCGAAGGCGAGCTGATCCGCGCCATCAGCGGCGCCGCCGACCTTGGCGCGCTCGAGGAGGTGCGGGTCGCAGCGCTCGGTCGCAAGGGCCGCGTATCGGAGCTGATGCAGCGGCTCGGGCAACTTCCCCCGGACGCGCGCAAGAGCTTCGGCCAAGCGGTCAACCAGATGAAAGATCGCGTCGGCGAGGCGCTCGAAGCCAAGCGTGCCGCGCTCGCGGGTGCCGCACTCAGCGAGGAGCTGGCCGCGAGCCGCGCCGACGTCACCCTGCCGGTACGGCCCGGACCGCTCGCCGAGGGGCGCATCCACCCGGTGAGCCAGGCCACCGACGAGGTGATCGAGATCTTCGCCGATATGGGCTTCGGCGTCGCCGAAGGTCCCGACATCGAGACCGACTTCAACAATTTCACCGCGCTCAACATTCCGCCCGAACACCCGGCGCGGCAGGACCACGACACGTTTTATTTCGCGCCCGAACCCGACGGCACGCGGCCCGTGCTGCGCACCCATACGAGCCCGGTGCAGATCCGCACCATGCTGCGCGAGAAACCGCCGCTCCGCGTCATCGCGCCGGGCCGCGTCTATCGCAGCGATTCGGACCAGACGCACACGCCCATGTTCCATCAGGTCGAGGGGCTGGTGATCGACGAGGGGACCCATCTCGGCCATCTGAAATGGGTGCTGGAGGAATTCTGCAAGGCGTTCTTCGAGGTGCCGCACGTCAAGATGCGCTTCCGCGCGAGCCATTTCCCCTTCACCGAGCCATCCATGGAGGTGGACATCGGCTACGCCAAGGTCGGTGACGAGATCCGCATCGGCGAGGGCGATCAGTGGCTCGAGATTCTGGGTTGCGGCATGGTCCATCCGAACGTGCTCAAGAATGTCGGGCTCGACCCTAACCGCTATCAGGGCTTCGCCTTCGGCATGGGCATCGACCGCATCGCCATGCTGAAATATGGCATGCCTGATCTGCGCGCCTTCTTCGCCGCCGATCTACGCTGGCTCAAGCATTACGGCTTCCCGCCGCTCGCCGTGCCCACGCTTGCCGGGGGCCTCTCGTGAAATTCACGCTTGCCTGGCTGAAGGATCATATCGACACGCGCGCGAGCGTGGCCGAGATCGCCGAAATGCTCACCCGCATCGGGCTCGAGGTCGAGGAGGTGTTCGATCCGGCCACCACGCTCGCCCCGTTCCGCGTGGCGCAAGTCTTGAAATGCGAGAAACATCCCAACGCCGACAAACTCCAGGTGTGCGAGGTCGACACCGGCAGCGAGCGGTTGCAGGTCGTGTGCGGCGCGCCCAATGCGCGCGCCGGGTTGAAGGCCGTGTTCGCACCGGTCGGAAGCACCATACCGGGCTCGGGCCTCACCCTCACCAAGGCCAAGATCCGCGGCGTCGAATCGAGCGGCATGCTGCTGTCGGAGCGCGAGCTCGAATTGTCCGACGAGCATAGCGGCATCATCGAGCTTCCCGCGTCGGCCAAGATCGGCAGCCCGGCGGCGAAGGCGCTCGGTCTCGACGATGCGGTCATCGAGGTCGCCATCACACCCAACCGCCCCGATTGTCTCGGCGTGCGCGGCATCGCCCGGGACCTCGCCGCCGCCGGTCTCGGCAAGCTCAAGGCCGACGCCATCAATCCGGTAAAGGGCAGCTTCGCCGATCCCGTTCCGATCAAGCTCGATTTCGACAAGGAAAGCGCCGATGCCTGCCCGGTGTTCGCGGGCCGCGTCGTGCGCGGGGTCAAGAACGGGCCCTCCCCCGATTGGCTGCAGAAGCGGCTGAAGGCGATCGGCCTCAGGCCCATCAATGCGCTGGTCGATATCACCAACTACATTTCCTACGATCGCGGGCGGCCGCTCCATGTCTATGATGCCGACAGGCTCACGGGCGCGATCCGCGCGCGGCGGGGCAAGAAGGGCGAATCCTTCCGCGCGCTCGACGGCAAGAGCTATGACGTCGATGCCGATATGTGCGTCATCGCCGACGATAAGCGCGTGCTGGGCTTGGGCGGGGTGATGGGCGGCGAAGAGACGGGCGCGACGGAAGCCACCACCAACGTCTTTATCGAGTCCGCTTATTTCGATCCCAGGCGCACGGCGCGCACCGGGCGGAAGCTCAACATCCAGTCCGACGCGCGGCATAAGATTCGAGCGCGGCGTCGATCCCGATTTCGTGCTGCCCGGGCTCGAGCTGGCGACGGCCATGGTGCTCGAGATTTGCGGCGGCACGGCGAGCAAGATCGAGGCGGCGGGCAAGGTGCCCAAGTCCAACGCACCCTTCGCCTTCGATCCGCGGCTCGTGGCGCGGTTGAGCGGGCTCGATCTCAAGACGGGCGAGATCAAACGCTTGCTCGCGGCGCTCGGTATCGGGCTTACCGGCACGCCGCCCAAGCTCAAAGCGGCGGCGCCCTCCTGGCGTCCGGATATTTCCGCGCCCGCCGATCTCGTCGAGGAAGTGGTGCGGGTTGTGGGTGTCGACCGCGTGCCGGCGACGCCATTGCCGCGGATGGCCGGGGTGGCGCGGCCGGTGCTGACCGAGGCGCAGAGGCGGCAGCGGCTGGTGCGGCGCGCGCTCGCCGCGCGGGGTTTCGTGGAGGCCGTGACCTGGTCCTTCATTCCGCCGGTCGAGGCCAAGCTGTTCGGCGGCGGCCAGGCGGAGCTGACGCTGAGCAATCCGATCTCCACCGAGCTTCAGATCATGCGGCCGAGCCTCATTCCCGGCCTTGTCACTGCCGCACAACGGAACCGCGACCGAGGCTTCAGCGACGGCGCGCTGTTCGAGTTGGGCCAAGCCTATCGCGGCGCGCGAGCCGAGGATCAATTTGTGGCGGTGTCAGGCGTGCGCTTCGGCCACTCGGCGCTTTCGGGCTCGGGTCGCCATTGGACGGGTGAGGCGCCGCCCGCGGATGTGTTCGCCGCCAAGGCCGACGCGGTGGCGGCGCTGGCCGGGCTCGGAATCGAGCAGGTCCATATCACCGTGACGCGCGAGGCGCCGTCCTGGTTTCATCCCGGCCGCTCGGGCGCGCTCAAGCTCGGGCCGAAGATGATGCTCGGAATGTTCGGCGAGCTGCACCCGCAAGTGCTGGCGAAGCTCGGCGCCGAGGCGCCGCTCGCGGTGTTCGAGCTTTATCTCGATGCCCTGCCGGCGGCGAAGCGCAAGGGCGTGACCAAGCCGGCGCTCGATGCTTCCGACCTGCAGCCCGTCGCCCGCGACTTCGCCTTCCTGCTCGACCGCAATGTCGAGGCGGGCGAAGTGGTCCGCGCCGCGTTCTCGGCCGACCGGGCGCTCATTGCCGAGGTCGGCGTGTTCGACGTGTTCACCGGCCAAGGCGTGCCGGAGGGCAAGAAGTCGCTGGCCATCGAGGTGACGCTGCAGCCGCGCGACAAGACGCTGACTGACGCCGAGATCGAGGGCGTGGCGACGAAGATCGTCGCCGCCGTGCAGAAGGCCACGGGTGGCGCGTTGCGCGGGTAGTCCTCAGGCGCTGCCGATGAGGATGCCGGCGGCGAACACGATGGCGCCACCGAGCACGATCTCGAACACGGCTTGCAGGAAGCGCGTGTCCATATAGTGCGAGCGGATCCAGGCAATGATCCACAGCTCGACCGCCACCACGCCGAAGGCGACCGTGGTCGCCACCCGGAAATTCTCGATCAAGAAGGGCAGCGTGTGACCGACGCCGCCGAGCGCCGTCATGGCGCCGGTGATCACGCCGCGGATCAGCGGGTGGCCACGGCCGGTCAGCGCGCCGTCATCGGACAGCGCCTCGGCGAAGCCCATGGAGATGCCGGCGCCGACCGAGGCCGCCATGCCGACGAGGAAGGTCTCCCAAGTGTTGTGGGTGGCGAAGGCGGCGGCGAAGAGCGGCGCGAGCGTCGACACGGAGCCATCCATCAGTCCGGCGAGACCGGGCTGCACCACCTGGAGCACGAACAGGCGGCGGCGCGTCTCCTCTTCCTCCTTCAGGATATTGCGGTTGAGAATCTTTTCTCCGAGCCGGGCCGCAAGCGTCTCATGACCGCGCTCGGCCTGGGCGAGGTCGCCGAGCAGCTTGCGCACGCCCGCGTCGCTCGTCCGCTCCATGGCGCGCTCATAGAAGCGCCGGGTCTCGCATTCCATGAGCTCGGCCTGCTTGCGCACCGTGTCGAGGCCGAGTGGACGGACCATCCACAGCGGCCGGTGTGAAATGAAGCCGCTCACGTCCTGCCGCCTGATGAGTGGAATGTGCTCACCGAATTTCTTGCGATGCAGCTCGATCAGTCTTTGGCGGTGGTGGTCCTCCTCGCGCGCCATCTCGGTAAAGACCTTGGCGGAGGCCGGGTAGTTCTCCTCCAACCCCTTGGCGTAGTTGGAGTAAATGCGCGCGTCCTCCTCCTCCATGCCAATGGCGAGGGCGAGGATCTCTTGCTCGGTCAGCTCCGAAAACCGTTTCATGCGGACCCCTTTCGGCCACGGGCTCTAGCCTAGAATAGTTCTAATGAAGGGGCGCGGTCTCGGCAAGCGCCGGCGCGATGCCCGCGGCGGCGGCGCAGCTAGCTCAAGGGAAGCGGGTGCTCGCCACGGGCGCGCGGCGCCGGGTCGAAGCCGAGATTGAGGTCGCGGGCGAGATGGATCATGGCGCGCTCGGCGAGCGCGGTGATGGTGAGCAGGGGATTGACGCCGATGGAGCGCGGGATGATGGCGCCGTCGCAGACATAGAGCCCGGGATGGACGCCTTCGCCCGCCACCCCGTCGAATACCTGGCATTTGTGATTGACGACGCCGCCGCCCGCATCAGCGCCCATGCCGCAGCCGCCCAGGGGGTGCGCCGTGGCGGGCTTGACCCCCATGGAGGTCGCCGCGAGCGGGCTCTTGATATAGCGCGCGCCGACCGCCTCGGCCGCCTTGGTCAGAGCGGCATCGACGCGGGCATAGACCGGCTGCTCGCCCACTTTCGGCCAGACAATTTCGGCCTTGCCATTGGTCAGGGTGATGCGTCCTCCGGCGTCGTCATGGGAGACGACGAAGAAAGTGTGCAGATGGGCGAGCGGCCCCTGATAGACGCCTTTGATCAGGCTTTGCGCCGCGCCGAGCAGCCTGCCGCCGGCGATGAAGAACACGGGAAGCAAGGGCGCCAGGGCGGAGGGCAGCACGCCCTCCTGGATGGTCATGGAGTGGTCGAGGCGCGCGGCGTCATTGATCTCGATCTGGCCGGTGACGCAGGCGCCGATCGCATCGCCCGCGAACTTTGCGGGAAAGCCGACGCCCACGGCATTCACGCGCGATTGCGCCCCGAGGGCAAAGGCGATGATGTCGCCATTGGCGGAGAAATGCTCGCCGAGGCGGTCGGAGAGCGCAAGCCCGCATTCGCGCGAGCGCAGCAGGATCTCGGTCGAGCCGAGCGTGCCGGCGGCCAGCACCACGGTTTTGGCCGCGACGGAGCGCGAACCTGCCTCCTTGCCATCGGTGGCGGCGAAATGGATGCGCCAATGGGCGCCCTCGCGCGCGATATGGCTGACGGTGAGCTCGGTGAAGATCTCGGCACCATGGGCGTGCGCGTCAGGCAGATAAGTGAGCGCGATGGTGTTCTTGGCGCCGACATTGCAGCCCGAGCAACAATCGCCGCACAGCGTGCAGGCTGCTTGCGCGACGCCGGCCGGATTGACGGTCTCGGCGAAGCTCACCACCACCGGGGCGGCGACTGGCGCCTGCCCGAAGCAGACGCTCGCGGCTTCCAGCGCCCGATATTTGGTGAGATCGGGCGCGGCGGGGTAGCGCGCCGGGCGCAGCATGGCGGTGGCGCGGGCATAGCCCATCTCGAGCAAGCCGTCGTCGCGCACCTGCTCGGGCCAAGCGGGGTCGGCGAAGACGCGCGGGTCGGGCTTCAGGGCGACGGCGGCATTGATGAGCGAGCCGCCGCCAAGCCCGCAGCCGACGAGCACATGGATGTCGGAGCCGAGGCGGAAATCGAACAGGCCGGCGCGGTTACCGGTCCGCATCTTGCCGCCATTGACCTGGAGCTCGCGCCTGAGCTCGGGCAAGCGGCTCGGGAACTCGCCGGTCACGAATTCGCGCCCGCGCTCGATGACGCAGACGCGGACGCCGGCGCGCGCCAACCTCGAGGCGGCGACGCCGCCGCCATAGCCCGAGCCGATCACGACCGCGTCGTAGAAATCCCCGATGGCGTCGGCGGGTGAGGCAAGGCGCTGCTGCATGGCTTCTCAATAACCCAAACCGGCACGCCCACCCAAGGGCTTCTCGGGTAACCATGCGTGCGCGGAACCCTCAAGTCGGGGGCATCACTTCGCTTCACACTCGCGCGAGAGGTCGTAGGCTGCACCATTATCCTCTCGTATGTTCAGGTCCCTATTGCCCGGAGTGCCGTCGATGCGAGCGAATTGGATTGGTGCAGGCGCGGCGCTCATGGTGCTGGCCGCCCTGTTTGCGGCCCCACTTGCAAAAGCCGCAGCCGCCGAGACGAAAACCGCCATATTCGCCGGCGGCTGCTTCTGGTGCATGGAGGCGGCGTTCGACGAGGTGCCCGGCGTCACCGATACCACGTCAGGTTATGTCGGCGGCACCAAGCCCAACCCCAATTATGGCGACCATGAAGGGTATCAGGAGGCGGTGCGCGTCACCTACGACCCGGCCAAGGTCACCTACGCCCAGCTGCTCGATCAGTACTGGCACAACATCGATCCGTTCGACGCGCATGGCCAGTTCTGCGACCAGGGCGACGCCTATCGCAGCGTGGTCTTTGTCGGCGACGATGAAGAGAAGCAGCTCGCGGAAAAAACCAAGGAAGAGATCGCCGCGCGCTTCAAGGAGCCCGTGGCCACCGAGATCAAGCCGCTCACGACTTTCACCGCGGCCGAGGACTACCACCAGAACTATCACAACACGAATCCGGTCGCTTACAAGTTCTACAAATGGAATTGCGGCCGGGCGCAGCGCTTGGAGAAGATCTGGGGACCGAAGCCGTCCTGACCGGCGCGCGCCCTCCCCTGCGTCAGCCACGATTCTCTGCTAGGCTTGCATCCATGCGTAACCACGGCTCGTAGCTCCCGGCAATGAGTGAGGCTGACGCGAGGCGGCGAAGCATGGGCAGCGACACCGATGATGCGGTCCCGCGGCAGGAGATTATCTACCGCCATGCGCTCCTCGTGCGCGTCACCCATTGGATCAATGTGCTCGTGCTGCTCGTGCTCCTGATGAGCGGCTTGCAGATCTTCAACGCTCACCCCGCCCTCTATCTCGGCTCGAAATCGGATTTCGCCCATCCCGTGCTCTCGATGATGGCGATGCGAGGCAGCGAAGGCGGCGTCAAAGGCCTGACCAAGGTGCTGGGCGTGGAGTTCAATACCACCGGCGTGCTCGGCGCGAGCCGCGGCAGCGACGGCCAGTGGCACATGCGCGGCTTTCCCTCCTGGGCGACGCTGCCCGGCTACCAAGACCTGTCGACGGGACGCCGCTGGCACTTCTTCTTTGCCTGGGTGTTCGTGATCAACGGGCTTATCTATCTCATGTGGAGCCTCGCCAGCGGGCATGTGGGGCGCGACCTCGCGCCTGATCGCCAGGAGCTCTCCCATATCGGCACCTCGATCGCCCAGCATGCACGCTTCAAATTTCCTCAAGGCGAGGAGGCCAAGCGCTACAACGTGCTGCAGAAGCTCGCTTATCTCGCCGTCGTGTTCGTGCTGTTGCCGCTCATGCTGGCGACGGGGCTCACCATGTCGCCCGGCATGGATGCGGGCTATCCCTGGCTGCTGGACATTTTCGGCGGGCGTCAGACGGCGCGCACCATTCACTTCCTGACCGCGAGCGCGATCGTGATCTTCGTGGCGGTGCATCTGTTCATGGTCCTGGTCTCGGGCCTGTGGAACAACCTCCGCTCCATGATTACCGGCCGCTATGGGGTGACGGTCACGGAGGACGAGGCATGAGCGAGCGGGGCAAGCTCGACCGGCGCGCGCTCTTGCGCGGAACGGCCATCGCCAGCGCGGCCCTGCTCGGAGGCTGCGAGGAGCTGTCGAGTTCGACCGTGGGTGAAGCGGATTCTCGACAGCGCCGAGATCCTGACGCGCACGTCCCAGCGCTTTCTCGTCCCGCGCAGGGCTCTGGCGCGCGAATATAGCGAGGCCGACATCTCGGCCGAATTCCGGGCCAACGGCTCGACCGATCCCGACGATATCGTCTACCGGGCGATGGCCAGCGACGGTTTCGCCAATTGGAAGCTCAAGATCGGCGGATTGGTGGCGCAGCCGCTCGAGCTGTCGCTTGCCGATCTGCGCGCCATGCCGGCCCGCACGCAAGTGACGCGCCACGATTGTGTCGAGGGGTGGAGCTGCATCGGCAAATGGACGGGCGTGCCGCTCAAATCCGTGCTCGATCGCGCGGGGCTCGAGCCGCAGGCGCGCTATATCGTGTTCTATTGCGCCGACGATCTCGGCGAGACCGGAACCGAGGCGGGCAAATATTACGAGTCGGTCGGATTGGAGGATGCGTTCCACCCGCAGACGATCCTCGCCTATGACATGAATGGCGCGCCGTTGCCCGTTCCCCATGGGGCGCCGTTGCGCGTCCGCGTCGAGCGCCAGCTCGGCTATAAGATGGCCAAATATGTCATGGCCATCGAGGCGGTGGACGAGATCCGTACCATCCGCGGCGGGCGCGGCGGCTTCTGGGAAGATCTCGGCTATGAGTGGTACGCCGGCATCTGAGCGGGCCCGACTCCTGGACCCCAAATAGAAAGGGACCCGCGGGTCGTGCCCCGCGAGTCCCTTCTTTGCAGTGTTCGCTCGACCGAGACTAGGCGGTCTTCTTGGCAGACTTCCGCTCGGCCCGGTAGGCCTTCCAATGCGCGCGGCAATCCTTGCGCCAAGCGGTCCGTGCCTTGTGATCGGCCGGGAACTTCGCCTTGGCGGCCTTGAAGCAGCCGCTCGAGGCTTCGGCGGTGGTCGGCTGGACGGGAAGGCTCGCACCCACGACGAGACCGGTGACGGCAGCGGCGAAAAGCATTTTCTTCAGCATCATCTCACTCCATTCGATTGTTCGGAGACGGAAGCCCAACAGGGCCGGTGGTTCAACAGCCCACCCCAAGGGGTCGTTCCCCTTGAAGGCTGAGCCGCAGAAGAGGCGGGATTCATTCGCCGCGTAGCAGCGTTCTAAGGCGCTTTGGTGTCGCGCGACTGCAAGTTCTGCGGCAGATTGAGGCAGCCGCGCTTGCAAAAAGGGACCCGCGGGGGTTGGTCTCAGGGGTCCCTTGAAAAGCCCGGCGCAGGTCAGATCTAGTGCTTATGCGCCTTCTTCATGGCCCGGTAATGGTGCCGGCACGCCTTGCGGTAATGCATGCGGGCCTTCCAATCATGGGGATATTTTGCCTTGGCGGCTTTCCAGCATCCGCTGTGGCACGCCTGCGCCGGAGTTGGCTGTGCAGTCAAAGAGACACCGGCCAGCAACAAGGTGACCGCACTGGCCAAAAACACTTTCTTAAGCATACGCTTACTCCGTGATGTTGTGACGCAACGTTACGCCGCGTTACTAGGCCTCACATCGGACCGCTCCGTCAACAGCGTTTTTCCGCCGGCGATTGCTGTGCCTAAGGCAATCTAACCGGCAAAACATCGGTGCCGGCGCGGCTAATTTGCTCATCGCGCAGGAAAGTCCTGTGTATCGGCGAGCAAATGCCGGCGCAGACCTGCTTGACCCTCGCCGCGCCGCTCCTCTACCAAGCGCCATGAGTGAATCGAAGGTTACGCCGCTCTCCCGCATCCGCAACTTCTCCATCATCGCCCATATCGACCACGGCAAGTCGACGCTGGCCGACCGGCTGATCCAGCTGTGCGGCGGGCTCACGGCCCGGGAGATGAAGGAGCAGGTGCTCGATTCGATGGATATCGAACGCGAGCGTGGCATCACCATCAAGGCGCAGACGGTGCGCCTCGACTATCACGCGCGCGACGGCCAGCTCTATGAGCTCAACCTCATCGACACGCCGGGGCACGTGGATTTCGCCTATGAGGTAAACCGCAGTCTCGCCGCCTGCGAGGGCTCGCTGCTGGTGGTCGACGCCACGCAAGGGGTCGAGGCGCAGACGCTGGCCAATGTCTATCAGGCGCTCGACAACAATCACGAGGTGGTGCCGGTCCTCAACAAGATCGACCTGCCGGCCGCGGAACCTGCCCGCGTACGCCAGCAGATCGAGGACGTGATCGGGCTCGATGCCAGCCACGCGATCGAAATCTCGGCCAAGACCGGGCTCGGCGTCGAGGAGGTGCTGGAGGCGATCGTGCACCGTTTGCCGCCGCCCAAGGGCGACGCGCACGCGCCCCTGAAGGCGCTGCTCGTGGATAGCTGGTACGATTCCTATCTCGGCGTCGTGGTGCTCGTGCGCATCATCGACGGCACGCTCACCAAGGGCCAGCGCATCCGGCTGATGCTGACCGGGGGCTCCTATCAGGTGGATCGCGTCGGCATCTTCCGCCCCAAGCAGGAGATGCGGGCCGCGCTCGGACCGGGCGAGATCGGCTTCTTCACCGCCTCGATCCGCCAGGTCGCCGACACGCGCGTGGGCGATACCGTCACCGACGAGAAGAAGCCGGCAGCCGCGGCGCTGCCCGGCTTCAAGCCGGCGCAGCCGGTCGTGTTCTGCGGCCTGTTCCCGGTCGATGCGAGCGAGTTCGAGGATCTGCGCGAGGCGGTGGGCAAGCTCCGCCTCAACGATGCCTCCTTCTCCTACGAGATGGAAACCTCGGCCGCGCTCGGCTTCGGCTTCCGCTGTGGCTTTCTCGGGCTCTTGCATCTGGAGATCATCCGCGAGCGGCTGGAGCGCGAGTTCGATATCGATCTCATCGCCACCGCGCCTTCGGTCATCTACCGCGTGCATCTCACCGACGGCTCGATGCGCGAGCTGCACAACCCGGCCGACATGCCCGAGCCGCAGAAGATCGCCAGGATCGAGGAGCCGTGGATCGAGGCCACCATCCTCGTGCCGGACGAGCATCTCGGCTCCGTGCTCAAACTGTGCGAGGACCGGCGCGGGCGGCAGAAGACGCTGACCTATGCAGGCTCTCGCGCCATGCTCGTCTACGAGCTGCCGCTCAACGAGGTGGTGTTCGATTTCTACGACCGGCTAAAATCGGTGTCGCGCGGTTATGCGAGCTTCGACTACCACATCACCGGCTATGAGGAAGGCGACCTCGTCAAGATGGCGGTGCTGGTCAACGCTGAGCCGGTGGACGCGCTGTCGATCATCGTCAATCGCACGCGGGCCGAGGCGCGCGGGCGCGCCATGGTCGACAAGCTCAAGGATTTGATCCCGCGCCATATGTTCAAGATCCCGATCCAGGCGGCGATCGGCGGCAAGGTGATTGCGCGCGAGACGATCAGCGCGCTGCGCAAGGACGTGACCGCCAAATGCTATGGCGGCGACATCACGCGCAAGCGCAAGCTGCTCGAGAAGCAGAAGGCCGGCAAAAAGAAGATGCGCTCCTTCGGCCGCGTCGACATCCCGCAAGAGGCATTCATCGCCGCGCTCAAGATGGACGGGAATTAGCGCTCGCTTCTCAGATCGAGCGGGCGCGCCAGGCGAGAAAGCCTAAGGCCACGCCCTCGACAATCAGCTGAATGCCGAGCAGCACGCCCAGCACCCATTCGGAGCTCAGCGGCATGTTGGCCCACAGATAGGCCCCGAGCAGGATGCCGATGATGCCGCTCAGCAGTACCCAGCTCCAGCCGATGAACGGCCTGATGTTGAGCGCGAAGATGATCTTGGAGATGCCCTCGACAAAAAAGAACACGATGAGGAGCACCGTCATGATCAGGAGGCCGGCATTCGGATTGCGCAGCAACAAGGCGCCGATCAAAATGGCGAGCACGGCGGAGACGAGCTGGAGCCAGAAATGCGGCACGTCGCGCGCGCCGATCAGGCCGACGGCTTGCAGCACGCCCGAGACGATGAGGATCCAGCCGAGCAGGAAGACGAGGGTGACGGAGGCGAGATAGGGATAGACCAGCGCAAAGAGGCCGGCGACCACCATCAACACCGCTTCCAGCAGATACCATAGCGAATAGCGCTTGACCGTCGCGCGCATGGCCTCGCGCATGGCGGCCGAAGCCTGGTCCATTGTCATGGCCATTTTCGTATCCTCCCTTAGCGATTCTGGTCCGAATCAGTGGGCTAAGAGGCAAGCATACTCCAAGAGGGGCCGGGAAACTTGCCCGGAGGCGATCAAATGACAGTGGATCAGGCGCATTACCGGGCCGCTTTGCGCAAGGCGAGCGTCCGGCTCATCCCGTTCCTGTGCCTGTGCTACGGCGTGAGCTTCCTCGATCGCGTCAATGTCGGCTTCGCCGCGCTTGCCATGAACGCCGATCTCGGCTTCACCGCCTCGGTGTTCGGGCTCGGCGCCGGCATCTTCTTCGTCGGCTACATCCTGTTCGAGGTGCCGAGCAATCTCGTGCTCGCGCGCGTGGGGGCGCGACGGTGGATCGCGCGCATCATGATCTCCTGGGGGCTGATTGCCGCCGCCATGAGCCTCGTCACCGGGCCGATTAGCTTTTACGTCATGCGCTTTCTGCTCGGGGTGGCGGAAGCGGGTTTCTTTCCCGGCATCATCCTCTATCTCACCTTGTGGTTCCCGGCGCGGGAACGCGCGCGCATCGTCTCGCTGTTCATGGCGGCGGTGCCGATCTCGACCGTAATCGGCGCCCCGGTGTCCGGCGCGCTGCTCGGGCTGCACGGTCTCGGCGGGCTCAAGGGCTGGCAATGGCTGTTCCTCATCGAGGGCGTGCCGGCGGTGCTGCTCGGGATCGCCGCCTGGTGGGTGCTCGCCGAGCGGCCACAAGAGGCCGAATGGCTCGGCAAGGACGAGGCCAGGGCGCTCGCCGACGTCCTCAAGGCGGACGCGAAGGCGACAAAGGCGGCGGGCTATGCGGATCTTGCCCAAGGCCTCACGCAGCCGCGCGTGCTCCTGCTCGGCGTCCTCTATTTCTGCATCGTGGTCGGGCTCTACGGCGTCGGCTTCTGGATGCCGCAAGTGATCCAAGGCTATGGGCTCGATCCGTTCGAGATCGGCTTGCTCGTTGCCATCCCCTATCTCTTTGCCGCCGGCGACATGGTGATCTGGGGCTGGCACTCCGACCTCACCTCGGAGCGGCGGTGGCACGTGGCGCTGCCGCTGTTCGCCGCCGCCGCGGCCTTCGCGGTGTCGGCTATGAGCCTGCCGCTCGCGCCTATGATGCTCGCGCTCAGCATCGCCACCATCGGCATCTATGCCGCCATCGGCACCTTCTGGTCGCTGCCGACCGGTCTCTTGACCGGCACCGCCGCCGCCGCCGGGCTCGCGCTCATCAATTCGATCGGCAATGCCGGGGGGCTCGTCGGCCCCTATGTCGTGGGGCTCATGAGGGAGGCCACGGGCAATTTCACGGCCGCGCTCCTGTTCCTTGCCGGCGCGCTAGCACTCGGCGGCGCCGTCGCCCTCCTCGCCGCGGCTCCACGCCCCGCGTCCGCCAAAGCTGTCAAGCCACGCGCGCAGGCGGCGCGGCGTCCGCGGCCGGCAGCGAACCCTGCACCGCGCTGAGGCAAATCTCCAGCGCCCCTTTCAGCGTCGTGGCATAGGCGTCGGCGTCGGCGGTCGCCCGGATCGACTTCATCATGCCGGGATTGCCGTCGCCGGCCCAATAACCCACGAGCACGGTGGCCCCTTCAGGCAGGATGCGGCGGAGCCGCCGCACGAGATAGCGCACCTGGGCGGCGCTCCCGCCAATGCCGAGATAGGAAAGGCAGACGAGCTTCGGCGCGGCGGAAGCCAGGGAAACAATATGGGCGGCGGAGACCGCCTCGCTATCGAGCGCGCGGGCCGGCAGGCCAAACTTCTTGAGGAGCGAGGTCAGCATGAGGGCGGCGGCATCGTCGAGCGGCGTGCGGGCGCCGATGCACAGGATAAGCTCC
The DNA here is from genome assembly GCA_963820115.1 of uncultured Alphaproteobacteria bacterium. GTDB lineage: Bacteria > Pseudomonadota > Alphaproteobacteria > Rhizobiales > Methyloligellaceae > Methyloceanibacter. The sequence continues at coordinate 320,932 of CAWFYP010000002.1, read as the reverse complement.
TTCCCCTCCTCGCCGCGCCAGTCGGACGGAAGCGCGGCGGCATCGATCGGGCGCAGCTTCTCCTCGCCCTCCTCGGCATCGCGCAAGGACGCGAACCCGCCCGCCGCGGCGCCTTCCTCCTTCTCGTCCGGCTGCGCCTTGGGCTTGCCGAACCATCTCTTGGGCTCGAAGTCGGCCAGATTATCCATGGTCTCGCCGACCGTGGCCTCGATCAGCGCCAGATGCTCCATATCGAGGGCGCCGCGCTCGGCGTCGCGTTCGGCAAGCAGTAAGCCGTTCCGCGCCACATTATCGAGATAGGCCGCAAGTGGCTTGCCCTCCTTCAGATAGAGCTCGGCCTGGTAGGTCGCCTCGCCCGCATCGCCGATGAGCACGCGCTGATAGAAGCTCTGCTCAGGCGTGAGCGCGGGCTCGTCGCCGAGCAGGACCTCGAACACGTTCAAGCCCTCGACGTGACGGCCAAGCACGACCAGGCAAACGGTCAGGGGCACCGCCAACAACAGGCCGAGCGGACCCCATAGCCAGGTCCAGAACACGGTGGCGACCACCACGGCGATGGGCGAAAGCCCCGTGCCGTGGCTAAAGACGAGCGGCTCGATCACTTGGCCCATGACGAGCTCGGAGGCGATAAAGAAACCGCCGGTCATGAGCACCATGGCCCAGCCGGGCTCGGTGACGGCCGCGAGCAGGACCGGCGGGGTGGCGGCAATGAACGGGCCGACATAGGGCACGAAGCGCATCAGCGCGGCGAGCAGGCCCCACACCACGGGGCTCGGCAGACCGATGAGCCAGAGCGCGCCCGCGACAAAGACGCCATAGGCCGCGTTGATGAGCAGCTGACGCAGGAAATAGCCGCTCAAGCGTTCGGCGGCGTCGTTCAGCGTCGACCCGCCGCGTTGCAGGTCGGTGTTGCCCATCAGCCGGATCACGCGATCGCGCAAATCCTCGCGTTGCAACAAGATGAAGATGACGAACAGGATGACGATGCCGGCGGTGGCGAGGGGCGGCAGCGCCGTGGTGAGCAGCTCTTGATAGAGCGCGAACGGGGACGGCGCGGGCTGGTGGATCTCGACTGGGATCGGCTTGTTTTCCGCAGGCTGCTCGGGCGGCGGCGGCTCGGCGCCGACGGAGGTGTCGGGCGGAGGATTGGTGAGTTCGTCCTGAATGCGTTGCAGCGCATCGGATGCCTTCTCAAGCGCGGGAGAGCTCCGCGCCGTTTGGCGCAGGCCGCCGATCTTCTCGGTCAGCACCTGCTGGTAGCGCGGCAGGTTCTCGGCAAGCTCGCTCGCCTGGCGGGACAACATCCAGCCTAAGGCAAAAATGATGCTGAAGGCGACGCTGACGACGATGGCGACGGCAAGGACGCGCGGCAGCTTGATGCGGCGGAGCAGAACCAGGAGCGGCGTGAGTACGAAGCTCAGCCAGATGGCGAGGGCGAGCGGCAGCAGCAATTCGCGCCCGACATAGAGCGCGGTGATGACAATGGCGGCGATGAGGAGCCCTTGCAGGGCGGCGGCGCGGCTGTCGGAGGACGAGGCGAACACGGCAAAGGACGAGCGTGGCGGCATGTCGGTGCTCCCGGCACGCCAAGCCCGAGGCTCGATGGCCTGGCCGGTGCTTGGCCTTCATTGGCGTTGAACAAGGTTGGAACCCGCGGCGGGGGTCGCAAGTTCCACTGCCGCCCCGGGGGACAGCCTAGGGAGCAGACCGGCACGCGGCGGAGCCGGCATCACATCGCAGATGAATTGCGGTGCGCTTTCGCATGTAATCATTCATGTATACTCAAGCTTTAGCCAATATTGGCCAAGGCCGCAATTTCGTCGCTTTCGCAGGATTCCAAGCATTTTAAGGGCATAACTGTGACGTTTCTGTGCCATTTACTGAAATAAGCTTGACAGTGGATGAAATATCACGTTGATTGGGGTCTAGAGGGACTAGCAATGCTCGTGACCGGGGGGTCGCGCGGCCGGCAAGGCAAGCGATTTTTCCCCGGATTTGTTGAGATTATTGGCGGTTTGCGGGTGGACCCGGCCGTCTAGCGGCGTCGTTCGCGTCGAGGAGGGAAGTGATGCGTATCGCCCTCGCCTTTGGTCTTTGTCTCGTGGCCGCAACGGCGCTCGCCGGACCGCGCGCCAAGGGGGAAGCCGAGTTCGTCCAGGCCAAGTCCTCGCCCGAGGACGCTTATCGCGGGCGGCTGAACGAGAACGTCGTCACCATCATGGCCGGGCGTCCCGGCGGCACCGAACTCGCCATCGCCGCCGATATCGCCGCCGTGCTCGACGATGGCGACGCGCTCCGCATCCTGCCCATGGTCGGCAAGGGCGCGGCCCAGAACGTCAAGGACGTGATGTTCCTGCGTGGCGTCGACATGGGCCTGACGCAGGCGAATGTGCTACGCCATTTCGCCAAGTCAGGCGAGCTCGGCTCGAACTTCGTCAACCAGATCACTTACGTGGCGAAGCTATTCAACGAGGAGATCCACATCCTCGCCGGTCCGGGCATCACGAGCCTCAAGGACCTCAACGGCAAATCGGTGAATTTCGGCACCGAAGGGAGCGGCACCGACATCACTGCCGCGCTCGTGTTCGAATCCTTCGGCATCGCGCCGCAACCCACGCATCTTGCCGACGCCGACGCGATCCTCAAGGTCAAGTCGGGCGAGCTCGCCGCCGCCATCATCATGGGCGCCAAGCCGTCGCCGGCGCTGGCCGAGGCGAGCGGGCTGAAGCTGCTGCCCATTCCCTACGCCAAGGCGCTCGAGGACGATTATTACCCCGCCACGCTCACCCATGCCGACTATCCGGGGCTGATCGCCGACGGCGAGAGCGTGGACACGGTCGCGGTGTGCACCGTGCTCGTCTCCTTCAACTGGCCGTCGGACAGCGTGCGCTATCAGAAGATCGCCAAATTCGTGGATGCCTTCTTCGGCAAGTTCGATCAATTCCAGGCGCCGCCGCGGCAGCCGAAATGGCGCGAGGTCAATTTTGCCGCCACGCTCGAAGGCTGGCACCGCTCGCCCCTGGCGCAAGCCTGGATCGACCGCGCCAAGACGGGAAGCCAAACCGCCGAACAGGTGAATTTCGACGCCTTCCTCGCGCAGACGACGCAGGCGAGAGCCGCATCGCTGTCGGAGGATCAGCGCGCCGATCTGTTCAAAGCTTTCCTCGCCTGGAGCAAGAGCCACAGCAGCAGCAATTGAGGTCGTGTCATTTCAAGGAGCAGGGACCTGCCCCCCGCGTATCCTAGTTGGAGAGTCCCATGGACCAGCCCCCGAACATCCCATCCGAACCCCCTCGCCCGTTGAGCCTCACCGAGCGGCTGAAGGCGGAGGCCAATGGCCACGCGCCCGCCGAGGAACTGACCGCCTCGTTCAATTCAGACGGCTTAGGGGGCGCGCGCCAAGAGCTGTCGCCGCCACCGCTTGCAGCCCGGATCCAGCAGGCCATACGCGAGGAGGCCACGCCCTCGCTGATGGCGCGGCGCTTCGCGCCCGAGGGACACGTCATCGCGCCCGATCCCGAGCCGCGCCCGGAATTGCGGGCGCCGATCGAGCCCCTTGCCCCGCCGCAGCCGCCGCGCACTTTCGGCATGCAGGCGTTGATCGCCGCGCTGATTCTCGTCGCCCTCGTGCCGAGCGCAATGCTCGGCGGCATGATCTGGTCCGGCATGATCGCCACGCCATGGACGACGCAAACGCCGCGTGAGGGCGCGTCCTCGGCAATGGAGCAGGCGTCGGTGACCGCCTCGCTCGGGGCCGCCACGATCCTGCCCAAGCGCGATGTGGAAGTGCCGGCGATCGCGCTCAGCGCGCCCGACCGGCTCGAGGCCGGAGCGGGGCAGCAGGTGGACTTCGCGCTCGCGCTAGACGGGACCGACGCGCTGCCCGCCCGCAGCATCATCACCGTGAGCGGGTTGCCTCAGGGCGCCACCTTCTCCGACGGGCGCCCCTTTGGCGAGACCGAATGGACGCTGCGAGCCGACGAGATCGGCGATCTCAAGCTCACCCTGCCACCGCGGGCCGCGGGCGTAAGCACGCTTGCCGTTCAGCTCGTCGCGCCCGACGGCCGCGTCATCACCGACGCCCGCACCACGCTCAGCGTGGCGCCCGACCCGAAGGCCCCGCTCGTGCAGCGCCCCGAGGAGGCGACGCTCATCGGCGACCTCATCGCCCATGGCAACAAGATGGTGTCAGTGGGCTACTTCCCCGGCGCCCGCGCTTATTTCCAGCGCGCGGCCGAGGCGGGAAGCGGCGAAGCGGCGCTGGCGCTGGGTGAGACCTACGACCCGGGCTTCATCGCCCAGATGGGCGCGCAAGGCATCAGGCCCGGGCCCGACCAGGCCATCGCCTGGTACGAACGGGCGAAGGCGCTCGGCGCCGCCGGCGCCGACGACAAGATCGCCACGCTCAAGGTCGCGGCGAAGGAAGCCACCGCGGATAGCGACGCGCCGGCAGTAGACGTAGCCGAGCAAGGAGCCGCACCGAGCAGGGAGGACGCCGATGCCGACGCGGCGCCAATACCGATCGCGGTGGAGGGCGCGGCGCAGGCGCCCGCAGGGGCCGCGCCCAGCGGCGTGACGCCGGTGGACGAAGCGTCCGAGCTCGTCGTGCTCACCGGCGCGGTCAATGTGCGCGAGAGCCCGTCGCCCAACGCCAAGACGGTGCGGGTCATGGAGGAGGGCACCAAGCTCCACGCCATTGGGCGCAAAGGCGGCTGGGTGCGGGTTGCCGACCCCGAGACTCAGGAGACCGGTTGGGTCTATTCCCGCTATGTGACGACCGCTTCGGCGGCGGGGGCGGCAGCCCAATAAAAGCGGCCTGACCGCTGAAACCTTCAAGAGTTGGCTGCGTTATCTCTGCAGCATGCCGGCGAACGCGTCCCAGCTCCCCCCGTCTGGAGTCCCCCGGCATCGTTTTCGGAGGCTCAGTTCATGAGTTCGGAAGCCCGGCGCCCTGCACGCCGGGCTTCTTTTTCGCCGTTTTCCCGGTGTTGTGTCATTCCTGTAGCAAACGGAGGCTAGCCTTTGGGTGTCCCTGAGGTTGCCGGCCTCGGCGCGCGTGCAAGCGTGCCCAAGGCTTTTTCTCGTTTGGGGAGACGCAATGGCATTCCGGCTGGTGCACGCCCTGCGACCGCGAGACCGAACGAGCCTAGGTCGAGCTGCGCGACCTCGATGACGACGTCGGCGAAATGCTGGCCACGGCCATCTTCTCCTATCGGACGACGGCGCGGCTGTCGAAGCGCGAGATCGAGCAGGACGTGGTGCGCAAGGCCCGCCACATCTTTCGCCGCGCCTCGCATACGCTGAACGGGGGTTAGCGCGGTTTGGGCTTGGCGGGCCTTTGGCCGAATTTGCTCGGAGCGGGGGCGCGTTTCGGAGTGGGCCCGCGCTTGGCCTCAGGCAGACGCTGAGTCTCGCCAAGCAGGACGCGCATCGCGCGCTCGACGGCGTGCTCCTTGGTCATATCGTTCTTGCGCGACGACATCGCGTGGAACTCTTCCTTTGGCCCTCCCCTCCGAGGGCGAGGAATTGAACTCACTGTGCCACTCATCACGAGCGTCATCCCGGCAAAAGCCGGGATTTAGTTTCTTTGCCCCTGGATTTCCGGCTTGCGCCGGAATGACGAGGAGGCGGCCGCCTACTCGGCGGCGTTGGCGGCTTTGCCGCTCATGAAGGTCGAGGAGACATTGGTGACGGGTTGCTCCTCGCCCTCCATCTTGACCGTCCGCATCTCGCCCTTGGCGGCATCGACGGCCTGTCTCAAATCCACCATATGGATCGATTGGTCCTCGCGGGTCCGGTAGTACCAGCGCAAATTTTTGAGGTCGGCGACGGAAGTCCATTCGGTCACCTCGTCGACCGGCTTGCCGATGGCCGCGTTCACCACCGAGCCCTTGGGAATGTCGAACTGGTTGAGGATGTGGAAGGCGGCGAACACGGCGTCGTCGGCGGTGGCGTTGGGAGCCGCCGCCTGGCTGTAGACCGCCGCGCGGATGAAGCGCGAGGGCGGGGTGAAGTCGCCGGGCAACCCATGCAGGCCGCTTCCTGAGCCGAAGGCCGACAGGGTGACGGGGCCGAGCTTGGTGGAGTTGATGTCCTTTACCGTGAGGCTGAGATAATTGTTCAGATTGGTCATGTGCCAATCGTAAGTCGGCGCGTTGGTCATCACCCCGAGCGGGGCATCATGCACCTTGAGCGTGCCGTCCACCGGCTCGACGGCGATCGACTTGCCGCTCTTGTCCTGAATGAAGAAATGCGCGCCGGCCACAGCGCCCTTAGGGCTGCCGAGGCCCGGCACGGGCGTGGGTACGAGCACGATCTCCTTGAGCGCGGCCTTCACCTCATCGACGCTGGCAAAATTGGCCAGCACCCAGGTGCCGAACTCCTGCGGCGCGAGCGCGTGCTTGGCGTTTTCGGGCGTGACAGCGGTGTAGCTGGCATAGGTCGGGAAGTAGAACAGGCCGACGGAGAGGCCCTGATCGTTGAGCCCGTCGAGAATGGCCGGAAGACCAAGCGCGTTGGCGCCGGCGAAGGCGTAGCGGCTGGTATAGACGAGACCCTTGCCGCCGTCGGGCAGCGTGCCGGCGAGCTCCTGGCCGGCGGGCACGACGAGCACGTTCGATTGCATGGGGAAGCCGAATTCGAGCGTGCGGCCGCGGATGGCGGCGCCATCGCCCGCTTTGAGGCTGATACCGGTGCAGGCGTAACCGGGCGTGGTGGCGGCGACGAAAGCGCCGATCAGACTGGCGATGCCGATTTTGCGAAACATGATCGAGCCTCCTCGTGGCGATTTTCGGCGAGGCTGCCATGGGCGCGTGAAGGGTGCTTTAAGGAAAACGGCGAGATCGCCGGATGCTTAAAGCCGCGTGACCGGGGCGCGCACAATTTTCGGCAAGTCGCGCGAGCCGTCAGGCCGTGGCCACGTTGAACAGCGCGCCGATGCCGTAGGTGGCGGCGGCCGCGGCGGCACCGATGAGCAGCATGCGTAGACCGCCGAGAAAGGCGCTCTTGCCGGAAAACAGGCTCAGCGCCGCGCCCACCACGAACAGCGCCACGCCGGAAATGCTCGAGGCGATGAGGATGCCGTGGGCGCTCAAGCCGGCGAGATAGGGAATGAGCGGCAGCGTCGCGCCGATGGCGAAGGCGACGAAGGACGAGAGCGCGGCACCCATCGGCGAGCCGAGATCGTCAGGGTTCAAACCAAGCTCCTCGCGGGCAAGCGTGTCGAGCGCCTGTTGCGGATTGGTGATGAGCTTCTTGGCCAGCGCCCGCGCGTCTTTGAGCGGAATGCCGCGCGCCTCGTAGATCAGCGCGAGCTCCTCCGCCTCCTCGCCCGGGTAACGCTCGAGCTCGTCGGCTTCTTGCGCGATCTGATGCTCGAACATCTCGCGCTGCGACAGCATGGAGATGAATTCGCCGGCGGCCATGGAGAAGGCGCCGGCGAGCAGCCCAGCGACGCCCGTCAGCAGGATGACATCGGGCGCGGCCGCGGCGCCGGCCACCCCCATCACCAGGCAGGTGTTGGAGACGAGGCCGTCATTGACGCCGAATACCGCGGCCCTGAGCGTGCCGCCGCCCGTGCCGCGATGGCGATGACCGACATCGGCGATGGAGGTGGGCATGGGGTGGCCCCGCGGCTCGGCCGGGCCGCTATAGACGGAGACGCCACGCACCTTGGTGGCCGAGAGGATGGGGCGCATGGCGCGCGGGCCGAAGATGCCTACGAGAGCAGCGATGAGGCGGGCACGCAGGGACGGCGCGAAGGCCGGTACGGGGCGCAGATCGCGGGCGAGAATGGCCGCCTGGTCTTGTGCCGCCTTGGCCATGTCGCGGAATAACGCGGCTTTCTTGGCGTCGGGCTCGGCCGCGGCCACGGCGCCGGAGAGAAAGGCGGCGGTCTGCTCCGCCCGCCAGCGGGCGAGCGTGTCTTCCATAGGCGCGAGCTCCCTCGGTCAGCTCAGCAGATTCACCTTGCCGGTGGCAAGGTCGTAGACGCCGCCGACGACGTCGATCGTTTTGGCGGCCAGGGGCTCGGCAATGATCGGGGTATCATCGTCGAGCCGGCGTACGCTGAGCTTGACGTTTTCCTCGATGGCGGCGGCAACGAGGTCGCTCGGATGGCGGGCATGCGCGGCGATCACGGCGGGCTCGATGGATTTGACGAGCTCGGGCAGATGGCCGGGCAGCTGGGCGCGCTCCGTGACAAACTTCACCGCGGCATCGACGGCACCGCAATTGGTATGACCGAGTACCATGAGCAGCGGCACGCCCAAGATCTTCACCGCATATTCCATGCTGGCGAGCCCGTCCTCGTTGACGAAATTGCCGGCCACGCGCACCACGAAGATGTCGCCGGGCCCCTGGTCGAAGGCGAGTTCGGGGGCAACACGGCTGTCGGAGCAGCTCAACACCGCGACGATGGGATATTGGGCGGTGACGCGGGCGGCGCGCCCCACCGAGTAGTCCTTCTCCTGGGGGTCATTCGCCACATAGCGGGCATTGCCCTGCATCAGGCGGTCGAGGGCCGCGCTCGGGGCAATGGCGTTGGGGGCGGGGCCCTTTAGCGCCGCCTGGTCGGCGCGGGCGCGGGTGAAGGGCAGCGCGCTCGCGGCCAAGAGGGCGGCGCCCCCCAGCATGAGGTGTCGGCGGGAGGGGGAAGCAAGCGATCTTAGGCAAATTTCACACATGGCATGGCCTCGTAGGATTGAGCATAGAGCGCAATCAGCTCAAGGACGCCGCCCAAGTCAAGCTAGGGGCGGTGGTTAAGTAAGGAAAAGGGAAAGGTCGTGGGCTCTAGCGGGCGGCCGCCGCGCGTGCCGGGGGCTCGCTCGCGGGGCGGTCCTCGCCTTGGGCCGCAAGCATAAGGTCGATCAGGCAGACCACGCCATCGGGCTCGAAGCGCCAATCGATGAGTGCATCGGGCAGGCCGCGCTCGATGAGGCGGCTGCCGAGGCCCCGCTGCGAGGGCGGTGCCACGCGCGGGCCGCCGCGTTCGGTCCAGCTGAGGCGGAGGCGATCGCCGCTTGCCTCGCGGCTCAGCTCCCAGGACAACGCAACCTTGCCGCCCTTAGCAGACAGAGCGCCATATTTGCCAGCATTGGTGCCCAGCTCATGCAGCACGATGCCGAGCGCGGTTACCTGCGTCGGCACAAGGCGCACCGCAGGCCCATCCAAGGTCAAGCGTCCGTCCCCGGCAGCGGCAAATCCATGCAGCTCCGCGCGCGCGAGATCGCCGAGATCGGCGCCGGACCATCCCGAAACGAGCAGCAGCCGATGCGCCTCGGCAAAGGCCTGCAAGCGTCCGGCGAAAGATTCGGCAAAGGCGTGCGGCGAGGTCATGGTGCGCAAGCTTTGCTGGGTCATGGCGAGGATGATGGCGAGCGTGTTGTTGACGCGGTGGGCAAGCTCGCGCAAGAGCAGCGTCTGTCGCTCCTCGGCTTTCTTACGCTCGCTGATATCGACGAGCATGTTCACCGCTCCCACCAGGACTCCCGCCTCGTCACGGAGCGGCGTAGGGTAGGGCAGGATCGGCACGCGGGTACCGTCGGGCCGTTCGGCGATCACCTCGGCGCCGCGGACCGCGCGGCCGTCCTTGAGCGCCACCGCCATGGGGCAATCCTCATGGGCCAATGGCGTGCCGTCAGGGCGATAGAGCTTCCACGTGATGCACCATTCATCGGTGCCGAGCCGGGGCGTGCGCCCCGACAGATCGACGGCAGCCTGGTTGAAGAAGGTGACCCGACCCTTGGCGTCGGTGGTGTATAGGGCCGCGGGAAGGGCTTCGAGCAGCGCAGGGCACGAGACAAGCGTTTGCGGCAGGGGGTCGGTCACGAGGGATAAAGGCCGCGCCCCCCGCTCACCCGACCCGTCCGGCTTTACGTCGGTCATCTCACGATAAAGTCCCGCGCATGGGAGCTAAACGCGAGGCCTTGGGAATTCGTTCCATTTACCAAGCCGTTAGCTTGATCGAGGGCCCTCCTCAGGCGGCCTTGGGCTTATGGAGCGTCAGCCGGTAGCAATCGAGGTTGCGGGTGAGGAACTCGTTGGCCGCGCCCCATAGATAGAGGCGGAACTTGCGATATTCGAAATCCCCGAAGGTCCGCCTCACGAAGTCCTTATTGGACTCCAAATTCATCGCCCATCGCTTGAAGGTCAGGAAATAGCTCCAGCGGTCGTTGTGCACTTCCATCAGATCGAGCGGCGTGCGCCAAAGCTTGTTGATGAAATCGTCGAGCACGAGGAAGGAGTGGTTGCCGGGATAGATGTGGCGCACCATGAAGGTGGACAGCTCGTATTTCTTTTTCCAGGCGCTACCGTCGAGGAACACGAGGCCACCCGGCTTCAGCAGGTAGTCGAACTTCTTCAGCACGCGCTCATAGTGCGGCAGGTGCTCGATCACCCCCATGATGACAATGGCGTCGAACTTCTCCTTCGGCTCGTATTCCAGAAAGTCGGTGAGCACGATATCGAAGCGGTCGCCGAAATTGGCGAGCTTGCCGCGGAGATATTCCTGCGACACCTCGGAGTTGGTGATGCCGGTGAAGGTCACCCCCGCTTGCAACGCATGACCGGCGAAGGCGCCCCAGCCGGGACCGATCTCGAGCACCCTCTTGCCGGGGCCGAGTTCGCATTTTTCGATCGCCCAGTCGAATTTGCGCTCGAGTGCCCTGGATAGCAGCTCATCGTCATTCTCGTAGACGCCCTGGCTGTAGGCGGGAAAAACGGGATCAAGAAAGCTCAAGAACAGCTTGGGGTCGGCATTGTAATGCGACGAGATCGCCTGCTTGTTGGTATAGACCTGTCCGAACAGGAAGGGCTCGATGAAACGCCAGGCGGCGACAAGGGGGTGGCGGTCGTCGAACAGCTTGCGCAGCGTGAACGGCTTGAGCATGTCCCCTTCGAGGTCGATGTCGCCGAGCAGATAGGCCTCGGCGATGTTGCCTTCGTCCAACGATCTGATGGCGCGGAGCGCGCGCTCGTTGCGCAGGCCAACTTGGAACTCGGGCTTGCCCGCGCCCACTTGGCGCAGCTCGCCGTCGGGCAACTCGACGGAAAAGGGCGTCGGAACTCCACCCACGCGGTTGATCAAGGCGTCGAGTGTGCGTGTGGCTGATGACATGCTGTGTTCCCGGGCTTCTCGATATCGGTGATTAGCGTGGGCTGCGGACCCCAGCAACCCCGCTCTCCAGTTCTCACATGCTCGATTTTGCCCCTTTAGGTGCGCGAAAGGAAGCGATCCGGACGGGTTAGGCACGCAACTTGTCGCCGGTTGTTGCCGACCGCGGGGTCACGATAACATCCGGCCTACGGCATTAGATAAGGGGGTGAGGGATGCTTGGTTCCTGGTTGAGTTCTGAGACTTGGCGCGGTCGCTGTGTGCGTCTGTTTCATGTGCCTCGCAGCGGGGCGCGCGCCCGCGGCCATGTACGACATCAGGCCCGACGAGATCCCCGGCAAGGCCGGGACCATCATCCGCATCTACCCGCTCGAAGGCGGTGGCGCCGGTGTAGGAAGCAGCGGCAACGCGTTCCGAGTGGTCTACCGCTCCACAAGCCCGGAGGGCCAGCCAATCGCGGTGTCCGGCGCCTTCTTCGTTCCCACCGGGGCGCCGCCGGCGGGTGGCCGCGACGTGATCGCCTGGGCTCATCCCACAAGCGGCGTGGTGCCCACTTGCGCGCCGTCGCTGATGCCCGATACCGCCGGAATGATCTGGGGCCTCGCCGACATGCTGGCGCGTGGCTATGTCGTCGCCGCCACCGATTATCCCGGCCTCGGCACGCCGGGAGTTCATCCTTATCTGATCGGCGAAAGCGAGGGACGCGCGGTGCTCGATTTGGTGCGCGCCGTGCGCGACTTGCCCAATTCAGGGGCGAGCGGCCGCTTCGCCGTCTGGGGGCACAGCCAAGGCGGGCACGCCGCCCTCTATACGGGCGAGATTGCCGCCCGCTATGCACCCGACTTAAAGCTGGTCGGCGTCGCCGCGGCGGCGCCCGCGACCTATCTGATCGAGCTGTTCGACGCCGACAAATCGAGCCCCACGGGCAAAGAGCTCACGGCCATGACGGTATGGTCGTGGTCGAGACTCTTTAACATCCCGGTCACGAGTGTGGTCGAGCCCGATGCCATGAATGTGTACGAGACCATGGCGCGGGACTGCCTCGAGTTGGTCCCGGAGTTCGTGGCCTTGGACAAGGCGGAGCGGCCGTTGCAGCGGGAGCCCTATCTCAAGGTCAACCCTACCGAAGTGGAGCCATGGAAGGGGATCATGATCCGCAACACGCCGGGACAGGCAGCAGCCGGGGCGCCCGTATTCATCGCCCAAGGCACGGCCGACACCACGGTCAGGCCAGAGATCACCAAGCAATTCGGCGAGGCCCTGTGCAAGCAAGGGGCGCGGGTGAGCTTCGTCGAGCTGCCGGGCGTGACGCACACTTTCGCCGCCAAGGACAGCGCCCCCGCCGCGCTACAATGGATGACCGACCGCTTCCGCGGCCTGCCCGCCCATTCCGATTGCGAATAGACGCTTCGCGAAGGTCAGAAGACGAGCTGGCCGGCCGCGATCGCCATGATCAAGATGACGAGGAAGATCACAAGGAAAATGAAGAACAGAATCTTCGCGAGCTGCGCCGCGCCTGCGGCCACGCCCGTGTAACCGAGCGCGCCCGCCACGAGCGAGATCAGCAAGCAGATGAGCGCCCATTTCAGCAGAGTCATGCGTCCCCCCTATCCCGGACGTGGCACCGACCTTTAGACCGGGCCGATCTTAGCGGAGAGCGGGCCGGGCGCGAAGGGTCAGCCTGGGTGGCCAGTGGACCCCTTTGGCGCTGCGCTAATTGCCGATCTCGATCAGGGTGTTGGCCGGGCCATATTGGCGGACGAGCGAGAAGAGCTGGGCCGCGGCCGCGGGATGCAGCCGCACGCAGCCATGAGAGGCGGGGCGCCCGAGATATTTGGTCTCGTAGGAGCCGTGGATGGCGTAGCCGCGGAGGAAGAAGATCGCGTGCGGCATGGGCGAGCCGCTATAGATGGTGGAGCGGTGCCACACGGCGAGCGCGGTCGGCCGGAAGGTGCCGGTGGGCGTGCGGTAGCCACGCCGCGCGGTCGACACCGGCCAGGAATAACGCGGCGCGCCGTTGACATAAACCTCCATACGCTGGCTGCCGAGGCTGATTTTCGCGACGATGCCGGTTTGGGCCAAGCCCGGCGTGGCAAGGAGCAGGCTGAGCAGAGGCACGACTAGGGCATAGCGCGCCGTCACGCGCATCATCTTGGTCAGCATAGGCTGTACTCCCTCGAAAAGACGGTTCCCGTTTTGCGCTGCCTTTGTGTAGTGCTTGGAGCTGAACATCTCTTGAACGCGGCATCAACCTTTGAAGCGATGCTCGCGGGAGGGCGGCTCTCATTGCCGCCATCATTTGTGCTAGGCTTGGTGCCGCAGAGAGGGAATCGGGACCAAATCCATGCGCAGGCTGGTTTTGTGCCTCATGCTGGTGCTTTTTTGCGGCGCCGTTGCGGCCGAGCAGATCAAGCCGCCCAAAGCCGGCGCGAAGCCGGCGGTGGCCAAGGCCAACACCGCCAAGACCGGCACCGCCAAGAAAACGGCGGCCAAGAAGCCCAAGGGACCGCCCGCCAAGGAATTTTTTGGCGCCATGACGACGCCGGCGCCGCTCGAGGCGCGCGCTATCGGCTCCTATGCCAGAGGGTGCATGGCCGGCGGCATCTCACTGCCCATCAACGGCCCGGACTGGCAGGTGATGCGGCTTTCGCGCAACCGCAATTGGGGCACGCCAGAGCTGCTCGATTATCTCGAGCGGCTGGCCAGCGACGCCCGGGCGCTTGACGGTTGGCCGGGACTGCTTGTGGGCGACATGGCGCAGCCACGCGGCGGTCCGATGATCACCGGCCATTCGAGCCATCAGATCGGGCTCGACGCCGATGTCTGGCTCACCCCCATGCCCGACCGCATTCTCACCCCGCAGGAGCGCGAGGATATGACCGCGATGTCCATGCTCAAGGACCCCTTCACCGTCGACATGACCAAATGGACGCCGCTGCACACGAAGCTGATCAAGCGCGCCGCATCCTATCCGCAGGTCGCGCGCATCTTCGTCCATCCCGCCATCAAGAAGGTGCTGTGCGAGCAGGCGGGCAAGGACCGGGAGTGGCTCGCCAAAGTGCGGCCGTGGTGGAACCACTATTACCACTTCCATATCCGCCTCGTTTGTCCCCCGGGCATGGAGGGCTGCGAGAACCAAAAACCCGTCTCCGGCGACGATGGCTGCGGGCAGGAACTCACCAATTGGTTCAAGATGCTCAAGAAGGCGGAGATCGCGGCGGCCAAGGCGCCCCCGCCGAAGCCCGGCGCCAAACCGTATGTGGGCCGGGCGTCTCTCAGTCTCGGCGACCTGCCCAAGGAATGCATGACGGTACTGAATTCGGGCGGGGGCATGCCTGAAGTGGTGGACGGCCACGTGCCGGGGGCGCTCAAGGCGGCGGCGAGCAACGATGCGGGGCCGCCGCCACCCCATCTCGATGCCGCGGCGGCACAGGCGCTGCTCGCCAATTCGGGCTCGACGCCGACGGGATCAGTGCCGTTGCCGGACCGCAAGCCGCATTGAGATTCGACTGGGCTGCTCGTGCCGGCGCCGGTCCTACCAGCGCACCCGCATGCCGACCTGACCGCCAACCCCGCCGATGTCATTGCCAATAGCCACGTCCGCCTTGGCGAAGCCCGAGGCGCCGGCCCCGAGATTGAAGACGTTGACGCCGGCGCTGAGTTCCGCCCAGGTGCCTTGGAGATCGTCGAGCAGATTGAAGGTGGCGGTCGCGGCGCCGGCGGCGACGAGAACGGCTTGGTTGTTGTCCTCGAACTCATGCCACGCGCTGCCGATCACGAATGGCTCGACCGCGATCCCGTCGGCCAGGGTGAAGTGCGAACCGACGCGCAGACCGAGCCGCCCCCGCAGACTCGTATTGTTGCCGAACTTCACGCTGTTGCCGTCCTTCACAAAGTCGTCGAACGTGCTGTCGACGCCGCTGATCGTGGCCAAGGGCTCGAAAAATATCCCCGGCCCGAAACCGCCGAAGCGATAGCCGGAATCGATTCGAAAGCCGATATTATTGACATTGAGCGAGGCGGGCAGCCCGGAGGACAGGTCGGAATCGAGGGTCAGGATATCGTCCTTGACGAGCGCGTCGATGAACAGCCCGCCATTCAGATAGGTGGCGTAGGCGCCGACTTCGCCGCCTTTGAACTCGAATTTTTCCTCTAGCCGATCGTAGTTCACCGTGGAGGCGACGAAGCCGCCAAGCACGCCGAAGATCAGCGCATCTCTCGGCGCCAGAAGGCCGCGCGTGCCGAGATCGAAGCCGCCCTCAAAATCGCCGACGCTCTGGTCGCGGTTGAGGGTGACGGAGGTGGGCCCAAACCCGGTAAAACTGACACGGTCCTGGCGGTTCAAGCCGGCGAAAGAGCCCCGCGCCCAAAGCCCGGGATAAGGTGTCGCGGCCCCCGCATTGGCGGAATTGTCATCGCC
Source organism: uncultured Alphaproteobacteria bacterium (assembly GCA_963820115.1). Classification (GTDB taxonomy): domain Bacteria; phylum Pseudomonadota; class Alphaproteobacteria; order Rhizobiales; family Methyloligellaceae; genus Methyloceanibacter. The sequence continues at coordinate 305,399 of CAWFYP010000002.1, read as the reverse complement.
GGCGAGATAAGCGGGAGCGGGCTGCTGATTTGCGCCCCGGCCCTGGCCATAGAGCGCGGTGCGCAGATCGGCGGTGCGGTCGAACCAGGAGGAGGCCGTCGTGTACCAGATATCCTGGGCGCCGGTCGGAAGTTGCGGCACGACGAAGGCGCCGCCGCCAACCGCGCTTCTCAATTCGAAGACGTTGACCGGGCCGGGCTTGAAGAACAGATCGTAGTCGTAGAACCCGGAGCGGACCGGCTGCTTAAGCTGGAAGGCATTGCTCGCCACCGGCGTATTGACATAGACGACCGGGATGCCCTGCTTGTTCGGCGCGCCCGCGCCCGGCGTGGTGTTATTGACCACGAGATCGGTCGTGCCGGTCACCGTGCCGTCGACGATGAAATTGTCGGCGGTGGAGCCGGGCGGCCCGAGCGCCGCATCGACGCCGAGTTTCGAGCTCCCCGAGGCGGCGAAGGCGAGGCCGGTGCCGCCCACAAGGTCGGAGATGCGAAAGACGTCGCCGACTTGCCCATTCAGCATGGAGATGAGCCCTTGGTTCTGAAATGTCTCCAGATTCACGAAGCTGGTGTTGCTCAGGGCATGGACCGTGGCGCCGTCCTCGTTGACGAATAGATCGTCGTCGGCCCCGAAATCGCTGGTCAGCCGCGCCTCGAAGGTGCCGCCGGATTGGTTGGTCATGGTGTCGGCGGCGTCGAGCACGACATAGCCGGTGATGATGCCGGAGTTGAAGATCTGGGCCGAGCCGGCATCGACCCCGATGGCGAACAGCGAGCCCGCCGAGATCGACCCGGAATTGGTGATGGTGGTGCCCAATCCGCTGTTCGTAAGGATGCCTTGGGTGCCGCCAAGCACCGAGCCCTGATTGTCGATCACGACGCTGCTGCCCGAATTCATCGCGAGCGCTTCGATGCCTTCGGCTGCGCGTGCTTGCACGGCGCCGCTATTGGTCACGCTGACATTGCTGCCGCTGCCCTGGGTGAAACCAACAATGCCAGGGGAAAGGGCGCCGCTCGTGGTGACGGCGGCGGTGTTGATCACGGTGACGGCGCTGTTGTCGCCCCGGGACTGGGCGTTCAGTCCCCCGGAGTTGGACCCGAGCGTGCCGATGCCGCCGTGATTCTCGAGCATCACCGCAGCGTTGTTTAAGCCAAATGTAGAGGCAACAATCCCAGGGGCGGTGGGACCGGCCGTATTGATGCCACCGCTGTTCGTGACCTTGAGCGCGCCGTCGTCACCGTCGGTCGAGGCATCGATGCCGCCGCTATGGTCGGCAAGCGTCGTGATGGCGCCGCTGTTGACCAGCGTCAGGGGACTGGGGTCGGAGCCTTGGGTGACGACAGCAATGCCGAAAGAGAAAACGTCGGCGGTGGCGATGTTGCCGCTATTAATCAGCGAGATGGCGCCCCCCACAGCACCCGCTCCTAGACCCGTATTCACGGCGATACCGCTCGCGAATGTGCCAAGGGTGGCGATGTTGCCGCTATTGTTGAAGGTGAAAGCGCCGTCCTGCGTCTGCGCCTGGATGCCCACGGCGTCGTTGCCGATCGTGTTGATTTTACCGCTGTTGGTGGCCGGGGCGAGCAGGCTGCCAATATCGCTGCCGGCACCCTCAGTCACAAGGTCGATGCCGATGGCGTTGGCGTCGGTCGTCGCAACGTTGCCGCTGTTGCCGAAAGCAATGGGACTTGCCGCGCCGTCGGTAATCGCCTCGATGCCGATGCCGTTCGACGATACGTCGCCCTTGCCGGTAAAAGCGAGAGTGCTGTTGTCCCCCATCGCTTCGGCAAAAATACCGGTGCCGCCCGACGACACCTTGCCCTGATTGTGAAGTTCAAGGCTGCTGCCGCCTCCGTTGGTGATGGCTGAAATGCCGAAGACCCCGGCACCGGCCGCGGCGATATTGCCGTCATTGTCGAGAAAAATGTCGCCGAGCCCCGCCACCGCGGAAATGCCGAAGGTGCCGGCTGCCGCCACGGCGATGTTGCCAGTATTGCGCAGCATGATGTCGCCGGTGCCGGTCGCGGCGGAGATGCCGAACGCCCCGCCAGCGGCGGCGGCAATATTGCCGCTGTTGATGAGGGTCAGGTCGCCAAGGCCAGTAGCGGCGGAGATGCCGAACGCGCCGCCTCCCGCGACGGCGATGTTGCCGCCGTTGTTCAGATAGAGATCTCCGGTGGCGGTCAGCGCCGAAATGCCAAACGTGCCAAGGGCTACCGAAGCGATGTCGCCGGAGTTGCGCAACATGATCCCACCCGTGCCGGTCACGACATTGATGCCGAAGGTCGCGGGTCCGGCGGTGGCGATAGGGGCAAAATTCTGAAGGTCCACGTTGCCGAAGAGGGTGCTCGCCCAAATGCCGGTTCCGCCTGCGGCGATCGGGCCGAAATTGGTGATGGTGATGGGCGACAGAAGAGCGGTGGTGTTGGTGAAGATGCCGGCCCCGCCGGCCGCGAGCGCCCCGGTGTTGAAAAGATTGATGAAGCCGCCGACCACATTGGTTTGCAGGTCGATGACGTTGCCGGCGGCGCTGCGGTTGGTCGTGTTGATGCAGGTGATTTCGACGCCGGGAGGCGTGCTTTTGGCGATCTGCCCGCCGGGCACGCTGCCGGATAGACAATCGACCGCAAGCGCGGGGGTGGGCGCAAAAGATGCGCCGAGAGACAGCGCCGTGGCAAACAGAGGTCCGATCAGGCCCCGGCGATGCCCCGTGCAAGCAAATGCGGCGCGAATCGCGCCGCAACAAAGCGTCCAACCCACTGGACCCCCACCATCCAATCGGCCGACGCAGCACGGACTTGCCGAGGGAGTACCCTAGCAAACGAGAAGCGAGCAACTAGTGCAAATGGGCTACAGTGGATTTCTTAGTTCGGAAGCTTTGTTGTATGGAGCGTTCGTTGTCGCCCTGGTTGTGCTCGCACTGCTTGACGCAGTCGCTTGTCACCTAGCATAAGTTGTTTCGGGGGATTTCGATGCTAGATAAGCCGAGCAGCCAACCGCAGCGCAACGTGTTCGGCGAGCCCTTAGGCAGCTGCTCGGAGCGGCCACGCACCGGCTTCTACCGCACCGGCTGTTGCCACACCGGCCCGGAAGATGTCGGGTTGCATACGGTGTGCGTGGAGGTGACCGCGGAGTTCCTCGCCTTCTCCAAAGCCGCCGGCAACGACCTTTCCACGCCGCATTCGGAGCACGGTTTTCCGGGTCTCAAGCCGGGCGACCGCTGGTGTCTCTGCGCCGCGCGCTGGCGCGAGGCGTTCGAGGCGGGCAAGGCGCCGCGCGTCATTCTCGGGTCGACGCATGAGGCGACGCTGCAACTGGTCGAGCTCGGCGACCTGAAGCGTTACGCCATCGATCTCGCTTGAACTCAAGCGCCGGCCGAGATGCCCGTGCCGATGGGACACGCAACGCCCGTGCCGCCGAGGCCGCAATAGCCACGCGGATTCTTGGCGAGATATTGCTGGTGATAATCCTCGGCAAAATAGAAGGGCGGCGCATCCAGGATCTCCGTGGTGATCGGCCCGAGCCCCTGCGCTTGGAGGGCCCGCGTATAGGCGTCCTGGGCTGCAAGGGCCGCGTCGCGTTGCGCGGCGGAGAAATAATAAATGCCGGAGCGGTATTGGGTGCCCACGTCATTGCCCTGGCGCATGCCTTGGGTCGGGTCGTGGCTCTCGAAGAACGTCTTCAGCAGCTCGGCGTAGCTCACGCGCTTCGGATCGAAGACCACGAGCACGGCCTCGGTATGGCCGGTGCGGCCTGAGCAGACCTCGTCATAGGTCGCATTGGGGGTGAGGCCGCCGGCATAGCCCACGGCGGTGACGAGAACACCGGGCAATGTCCAGAATTTGCGCTCCGCCCCCCAGAAACAGCCGAGCCCGAACAGGGCCATTTCGGCCCCTTGCGGGTAGGGCCCTTTGAGCGGGACGCCGGTGACGAAATGATGGGTCGCGGTGGGAATGGCGTCCGGGCGGCCGGGCAGCGCCTGCGACGGATCCGGCATGGAGGGTTTGCGCTTCAAGCTGTACATTGACGAACCTCGCTGGTTATTCCCCCCAGCCTCAATTGATGAAAATCTCGACCGGGCGGCGCTTCCGCCCGAGCCAATAGAGCGCACCCCCGATCAAGCCGAAGACGAGCCAAGTTGGCGCCTGCAGGAGCGTGGCAATCACCGGGTCCCACAGCGCCGGCGCCACGTTGCTTTCGACCGCGGCCTTGGCGGCCTGGAGACTTGTCGGGCTCAAGGCCAGCCATTGATCGCCGAGCGGCGTCACCACGAGCTGGCCCCCGCCGGCCAGGCTCTTGGTCCCGTCCACCACGGCCGCGACCATGGCGAGCAGCAGGAACCAAACGCCAAGAATGCGCAACAGGAAGAGCATCGCGGAAGCGGCCAGGTTGTATCTTGCACTTACATAGGCGATTGCCGCCTCACGTTCAAATCCCGGTTGCCGGCTTGAATGGGGAGGTTGCTTAGATATAGTGCGGGCGCTTCAGCGTTCCCGGTGAAGGAGAGGTGGCCGAGTGGTCGAAGGCGCACGCCTGGAAAGTGTGTAGGCGGGCAACCGTCTCGAGGGTTCGAATCCCTCCCTCTCCGCCACCTGGCGCCCCGGCTGCGGTAGGCCAAATGCTGCTAGCCTGGGGCTCCGGCCAGATCCATGCACGATGTACAAGCGCTCATTGCAAGGAGCAACACGCTGACGGCGCGAACCCGCCGGTTCGAAAGCGCCATTGTCTGTCCCCTGGTTCAAGGCTTTTCACTCCTGCCGATTACCGATGCACTGGCAAAAGAACTTACTGCCTATCGGCCGGAAACGACGGTGGCCCTCACTAAGCCGATGCAGGAATTTTCAGACGGGTTGCACGCCCTCGCCATCGAAATATCCCACGACGCTCCCGTCGCCTATGTCACTACTTTTTATTCTGGCGGCCGAGGACGGCAAGACGCGCTCGTCTGGAGCGACGGCACCCTCCGATTCTCACCGACCACGCAAGGCTATGACCAAAATTGGCCCAACACACCCATCAGCCAAGCCTTGAGAGTCATCGGAGTCGTCGCCGAAAAGGGAAAGGATGAGTTCGATACGGTCAGCCTGGGAAAACATCGTGAAACCCACCAATGGGCCCGGTCGGTACAATGAATGCGCCCGGCGGCCGCGGCCAGTCCGCCGAGCTTCGCCGCGCGCGAGCTAACGCTCTCAATGCTTTGGCGGCCTCCTCTCCGCCAACGCACTCAAGACACCACAGCAGGCCTCGATGGCTGGTAGCATCCGCTCGATGTCCGAGCTCTCGGCTACATATTGGCGATTTTCTGAGGATAGCTCTCTGCCCGCTCAAAGAAGATGAGCGAGGCGCGGTCCCGCCGCTTCGCGCTGTACATCGCGAGGTCGGCATTGCGGAGGATGTCCTCGGGCGTCGTCCCGTCGTCGGGGATGAGCGCGGCTCCGATGGACACACCGATCTGATGGGAGTGTCCACCCATCCGGATTTCGCGCTCCAATGTGGTCACGAAGCGGTGTCCGATCTCCTGAGCGGCATTGCGATCAACATTGTAGGCGAGCACGGCGAACTCGTCGCCGCCCAGCCGCGCGAGCAGATCACTCGGGCGAGTCACAGTTCGAAAGCGCTCGGCGACGACTTGAAGGATGCGATCCCCCAAGGGATGGCCGAAGCGGTCGTTGATGCGCTTGAAGTGGTTGAGGTCGATCAAAAAGACCGCATGCTTGCCGCCATCCAAAGGAGGAGAGCTTATTGCTGCTGTTAGCGCGGAAACCAGTGCGCGCCGATTGGCCAGGCCGGTCAGGGGATCCTCCGACGCCTGCATACGGAGCTCGTTCAGCTCAATCGTTGCCGCGGTGTGGCGCGCCACATCGCGCCGCTCCTCACGTAGGCGGCGAACCGCAAAAGCGAGAAGACAGCCGGCAAGAAGCATGGTGAGAAAGATGGCTTCGGCGACCGAAATCCTGCGCTGAGCGTCGGAGAGCTCGGGGATATATTTGAAGAGATCGTATTCCAGGGCGAGTAGCGTCGCGACAAGCATGAGCCCGGCGAGCAGCAGGCCGTCCTGCGCGCTCGACCAAGGATGATTGGCAATTGCCCGCATCAATGGCGCGATCGACTTCATCATGCACGTTCCGGAATAGAATAGAGAGTGTCGACGAGGGAGTGGCGAGACTATCCGCTGAGTATGCAAAGAACCGTAAAGCTCGGTCTTCAACCCAGAGTAGGTTCTTCCCTTCGACCGCACGCGCCCGCGCCCGCGCGGGAGAATTTCCCGAAGTGAAGGCGCCACATAAAGAGTGCGCAACGTTAGGGTGATGGCGCGGCGGGGCTGCGTGGCGAAACGGCAGGCCGGCTGGCCAGTGGGGCAAAGACGCGCAGATTGTCGCGCTGGCGTTTGAGCTCGCGGTAGCCGCGCTCGTAGAGCGCGGTCAGCGCAAAAGCGGGCGAGCGGCGAGGCGCCACCGTGGCCAGAAGATCGACAGTGCGGCGCCGTCCCGACCACAGCTGGGCCATGAACCCGCCTTCGGGCGAGCAGGAATCGATGGCGTCGATCGCGCCGCTGCCGAGCAGCTGCTCGGTGAGCTTGTCAACGAGCAGCGCGCCGGGCGAGTAGCGCCCGTAATCCTCGTCGAACGCAATCTTCCACGTGTGGGCCGTGCGCCCGCAATAGAGCAGCACCTGCGCGGCGACCGGCCTCGCATCGAGCCGCAGCAAAGCGACCGAGGCGTTGCCGGCCTCGGCGAGATTGCCGATCAGCGCGCGCGCGAAATCCGCATCCTTGCGGCTATTCAGCAGGGCGGTGCCTTGCCGTCCCTTCCAGCTTTCCAATTCCATGGCGAGGAAGGTCTCGAACGCCACGCGCGTCGGCACCGGTTCGCGCAGCTCGACGACGTCGACGGTGCCCTGGGCGCAGAGCCGGTTCCAGTCTTGCCGCAGCTTCTTGCGCGTCGAGCCCGAGAGCTTCTGGCCGCCCTCCTTGCTGGCGAAGGGACGCCCGCGCGCCGAGAGTTGCAGTGCCTCGCCCTGGGCGTCGAGCGCCTGCAGCAGCGCCGCATAGGTGGCGTCGTCGCCGTCGAGATAATTGAGACGCAGAACCTTGGGCAGCGCGGCCGCGTCGCGAATGGCGTCAAGGAAGGCAGGGATCACCGTGGGCGCGTAATCCGGGTCGAGCATCGGGCTCGAGAGAATGGCGAAGTCGTAAGCGGGCGCGGTGAGCACCGCGGGGAGAAAGGGCACGAGGGACTTCTCCTGCAACGCCCACAGGCCCACGAGCCGCGCCGGCTCGGCGTTCCGATCCCAGCCGAGCAAGAGATGCACCTTGGCGAAGTGCGTCGCGGCAATCGCGGCAAGCGCCGCCGGATGGTAAAAAACGTTGGGCGTCGCCCGGCTTGCCAGATCCGCCCATGCATCGGCGAGGTCGGCGCTGGCGGGACCTATGGTTACGCTGATCTCAACCATGCAATGCCTCCGGAGCGTTTCCTCGCGCGAGCTTGAGGCAGGTCTTGGCCACGCCTTCGTGCCAGCTTGGCACAGTCCCTGTAAGCGAAGCTCGTTAACAAGCCGTGCGGGCGCACGCCGGCGGCCGTGGCTCGTTCCATGCACTCCCCCCGCTTTAGGCTTCCTTCAATTCCTCGCGGGCATGATGCCCGCCGTCCACGCGTCAGGTGTTTTTAGTCATGCGTTCCACGGACATCGTCATCGTCGGCGGAGGCCTAGCCGGCTCGCTTGCCGCCGCCATGCTGGGACGCGACGGCTACGACGTCGTCCTGGTCGACCCGCATGCGGTTTACCCTCCCGATCTTCGTTGCGAGAAGCTCGACGGCGGCCAGGTCAAGATCCTGCGCAAGACCGGGCTCGCGCCCGCCGTGCTCCGATCGGCGACCCACGACGGCGAGGCGTGGGTGGCCCGCTTCGGGCGCCTGATCGACAAGAAGCCGAGCGATCAGCACGGCATCCTCTACGACACGCTCATCAATACCATCCGTGCCGAGATCCCCGCCGGCACCGAGCACGTGGTCGACAAGGTCAAGGCGATCTACACCAGCCGCTGCCGGCAACGCGTGACGTTGGGATGCGGCGAAGACATCGCGGCGCGGCTCATCGTGATGGCCAACGGCCTCAACACGGGGCTGCGGCTCGCGCTCGGCATGGACCGCGAGGTGTTCAGCCCGTGCCACTCGATCACCGCCGGTTTCGACGTGAAGCCGCTGGGTCGCGCCGCTTTCGACTTCAAGGCGATGACCTACTATCCCGAGCGCACCGCCGACCGCTTGGCGTATTTGTCGCTGTTCCCCATCGGGCAAACGATGCGCGCCAACCTCATGGTCTATCGCGACATGAACGATCCGTGGCTGCGCCGGCTGCGCTTCGACCCGGAGGCGGCGCTGCTCGAAGCCATGCCAAATCTCCCCAAGCTCACGGGCCCCTTCACGACCGTCGGCGGCATCAAGATCCGCCCCGCCGACCTCTACATCACTAAACGCTACCAGCAGCCGGGCATCGTGCTCGTCGGCGATGCGTTCTCGACCTCGTGTCCCGCGGCCGGGACCGGCGCGGGCAAGGTTCTGAACGACGTGGAGCGTCTGTGCAATTTGCATATCCCGCGCTGGCTCAAGAGCCCGGGCATGGACGAGGACAAGATCGCCTCCTTCTACCGCGATCCGGTCAAGGCGGAGTTCGATCACGCTTGTCTGGTCAAAGCCTTCCGCTTGCGCTCGCTGTCGGTGGACCGGGGCATGAGCTGGCAGGCACGGCGGCTCACCAAATATGTGGCGCGATCCTGCGTCGGCGCGATGCGCGTTCCGCGCCAATCGCTGTCCATCCCGGCGATGGGCACGCCGATTGCGGACGCCCCAACCGGCGCCGGGCTCAGGCGCGCCTGACGCGGCGCGGGCGGGGTACAAGCGGGCGCCCGCCAATTGCGGCACGGCGGCCTTGCCTCGCGAGCGGCGATCCCGCATAGAGCAGCCTATAGCCGGGCTGCGACTGGCAGGGTCGTCGCAGCTCGCGAATTCGGCGCATTTCTCACCCGCGGACCAAGGCGCCCGCGAAAGCCGGGCTCTGACATCACATGAAGATGAGCGAAGCGATCATGGGCCGGCTCGAGCAGCGCCTCGGACGGCTGCATGCAAAGCAGCGCCTCGGCATCGAGAAGGACCATGAGGCGCAGATCTTCGGCCAAGGTCTCAATTTCTTCCATATCGAGAACCTCACCATTTCGCATGCCTTGATCCGTGCCGTGCTCATGGGCAGCGGCCTTTATTGGCGGGGCTTGCGCAACGCCTCACGCGTGGAGCTTCGCCATCACCGCGTGGCCGCGCCGCGGCTGCCCGCCGCCTTCGAGGGCTTCACCATCCTGCAGATCAGCGATCTGCATGTGGAAATGAGCAAAGGGGCGATGGAGCGCGTGCTTGGATTGCTCGACGGGCTCGCCTATGACATCTGCGTCTTGACCGGCGACTATCGGGCGCTGACCTTCGGGCCTTATGCCGATGCGCTTGCCGGGGTGGCGCGCGTGCGTGCCGTGGTTACGGGACCAATGTTCGGCGTGCTCGGCAATCATGACACGATCGCCATGGTGCCGGGGCTCGAAGAGATGGGCATCAAGATGCTCATCAATGAGCGCGAGACGATCAAGCGCGGCGGGGCGCAGATCCAGCTCGCCGGCGTCGACGACGCGCATTTCTTCCGCATGGACAATATTGAAAAGGCGGCATCCGGCATCCCGCCGCAGGACTTCTCGATCCTTCTCACCCACACGCCGGAACTCTACCGGCAGGCAGCCCATGCCGATTTCGATCTGCTCCTAAGCGGCCACACCCATGGAGGGCAGATCTGCCTTCCCGGCGGCATTCCGCTCACGCTCGATTCGGTGCTGCCGCGCTCGATGGGCGCCGGGGCATGGAAGCACGCCGACATGATCGGCTACACCTCGGTCGGCGCCGGCGTGTCGGTAGTGCCGGTGCGCTTCAATTGTCCGCCGGAAATCACGTTGCACCATCTCCATCGGGGGCCGCCTCGAATCAATAAGGCCGGTCGCGAAGCTTGAGTTTGTAGAGCAGCGGCGACAGGACGAGCTCGCCGACGACAAAGACGAGGGCGGTCACGCCGATGTCGAGCGCGCCGAGCGGCAGCAACAGCCGGCAGGCCAAAAGCGGAAACAAGGATTCGGGGATCTGATCGAGGCCGAGCGCCATGCTGCTCGAAGCCATGCCCATCCGGCGCTTGAGGAAGCTCGATAAGAGATCGCTTGCCATGGCCACGGCGCCGACCACAGCGCCGACTTTCCAGCCGAGGCCGATTAGCGCCGCCACGCCGGTGGTGGCGAGCAGCGCGAGCACGATGCCGCGGATAGTCTTGGACGGTCCGAATAGCGGGCGGCCGTCCGCCAGTAGGACGCCGCCGTCGAGGGGATACGCCCAGCGGTCGCCCAGGATCTTCTTGGCGGCCACGGGCGTGCCGTTAGCCACGCCAAGCAGCACCAGAAGCTGTACGATCATGACGATGTGCATATATCGGCACTCATAGCGCGGGCGCCGTCCGGCCGGTCATAAGCCATGGCGCACAGCAAGAAGGAGCGGCGGCCATGCTGGTCGGGGTGCCCAAGGAGATCAAGGACCACGAATACCGCGTCGGGCTGATTCCTGCCACCGCGCGGGAGCTTATCGCCCATGGCCACCGCGTCATCATCGAGACTGGCGCCGGCATCGGCGCCGGGCTCAGCGATGCCGAATATATCGCGGCGGGCGCGGACATCATGCCCGGGCCGGACGCTGTATTCGAGCGGGCCGACATGATCGTCAAGGTCAAGGAGCCGCTCGCCGCCGAGCGCAAACGGCTTAACCCCGGCCAGGTGCTGTTCACCTATCTGCATCTGGCCGCCGACCGGGCGCAGACGCTCGACCTGCTGGAGTCGGGCGTCTCTGCCATCGCCTACGAGACCGTCACCGGCGCGCAAGGCAATTTGCCGCTTCTAACCCCGATGTCGGAGGTCGCGGGCCGCATGGCGCCGCAGGTCGGCGCCGCATGTCTGCAAAAGGAGCATGGCGGTCGCGGCGTGTTGCTCGGCGGCGTGCCGGGCGTACCGCCCGCCGACGTGCTGATCCTCGGCTCGGGCGTGGTGGGCACCAATGCGGCGCAGATCGCGCTCGGCATGGGCGCGTCGGTAATCATGGCCGGTCACCATCTCGATTCGCTGCGGCGCGCATCGGCCCAGCTCGGCCCGCGCCTGCGGACCGTGTTCTCGGTGCCGCAGGCGATCGAGACGCTGTGCCGGCGTGCCGACCTCGTCATCGGGGCGGTGCTCGTGCCGGGGGCCAAGGCGCCGAAGCTCATCTCCGCCGCCACGATCAAGGCAATGAAGCCGGGCTCGGTGTTGGTCGACGTCTCGATCGACCAAGGCGGCACGTCGGAGACCTCGCGGCCCACCACCCATTCGCACCCGACCTATGTGGTGGACGGGGTGGTGCATTATTGCGTCGCCAACATGCCGGGCGCGGTGGCGCGCACCTCCACCTTCGCGCTCGCGTCCGCCACGTCCCCCTTCGTGCTCGAGCTGGCCGACCAAGGCTGCGCCCGCGCGCTCGCCAGCGACCAGCATCTGCGCGACGGCCTCAACATCCATGACGGCATGGTTACGCATCGGGCGGTGGCCCAGGCGCTGGAGCTGCCTTACGTGCCGGCGCTCGAGGCGCTGAAGGCGTAGCCCGTACGCCTTCGCCGCCGCGCAGGCTCGCCTTTGCCGCAAAATTGACCTCTTGCTTGAGGTATGGGGTTCGGCGCAACTCTCACCGCCTGATTCACGACTAGGCTAAAGACCATGGCTATCGAGGCACGAACCCGGGCGCCGCGCCGCCCGAAAGCCGCCCCCGGCGCGCGCGCGGCGGGCGGGACGGCGGTCGTGGTGCTCGCCGCGATCAGCGTCTGCCACATGCTGAACGACATCATCCAGTCGTTGATCATGGCCATCTATCCCATGCTCAAGACGGCGTTCGTGCTCGATTTCAGCCAGATCGGGCTCATCACCTTCACCTTCCAATGCACCGCCTCGCTGCTGCAGCCCGTGGTCGGCTATTACACCGACCGCAATCCCACGCCCTATTCGCTGGTGATGGGCATGGGCTCCTCGCTGCTCGGGCTCCTGCTCATGGCCGTGGCTTCGAGCTATGCCATGGTGCTTGCCGCCGCGGCGCTGATCGGCATGGGCTCGTCGGTGTTCCACCCGGAATCCTCGCGCGTGGCGCGGCTCGCCTCGGGCGGACGCCACGGCCTCGCGCAGTCGGTGTTTCAGGTGGGCGGCAATTTCGGCACGGCGATCGGCCCGTTGCTCGCCGCCTTCATCGTGCTGCCGCACGGGCAGAAGAGCCTGGCCTGGTTCTCCGGCGTGGCCCTGCTCGCCATGGTGCTGCTCGCCGCCATCGGCTCGTGGTACGGCAGGACGATCAAGGTCAACAACAGCAAGCCGCCGAGCGAGGGCGAGGCGATCGCAGCGCTGCAACGCGGCACGGTGGCGCGCTCGATCGGCCTCCTGATGGTGCTCACCTTCTCCAAGCACTTCTATCTCGTGAGCATCACGAGCTTCTACATCTTCTATCTGATCCATACCTTCGCGCTGCCGGTGCAGAGCGCGCAGCTCTATCTGTTCCTGTTCCTCGGCGCGGTGGTGGCGGGCACGGTGATCGGCGGGCCGATCGGCGACCGCATCGGCACGCGCCGCGTCATCTGGTGGTCGATCCTGGGGGTGCTGCCCTTCACGCTGATGCTGCCTTACGCCGATTTGTTCTGGACCGCGGTGCTCAGCATGATCATCGGCGTGATCCTGGCCTCGGCCTTCCCGGCCATCGTCGTCTATGCGCAAGGGTTGCTGCCGGGCCGGGTGGGCATGGTGGCGGGGCTGTTCTTCGGGCTCGCTTTCGGCATCGCCGGCATCGGCGCCGCCGTGCTCGGCTGGATCGCCGACCTCACCAGCATCGCTTTCGTCTATCACATCTGCGCCTTCCTGCCGGCGCTCGGGCTGTTCGCCGCCTTCCTGCCGGAGATGGCGCCGAAGCGGGCCATGCGGACCCCGCGGCGCGCGTAAAGGGCCGAGCTCGGCTGGCGCGGGCCACGGGGAAGCGGCATGGCCAGGAAATTCACCGGGAACTTTCGCGCGTCGTCGCCGTTGAGCAGGGTGGCGGGGAGCGATTACGCACGCGCGCTTTCCCGACCTTGCATCCAGGCGTGCCACGGCGGGGAAGAGGGTCATGCGCGACATCCGAAACGATCTTCAAGAGCGTGCCAAGTTCATCGAGGAGCAGATCAGCGCTGCCTGCGCACATTTCGAGAAAATGATCGAGCAGTTTCAAATCGAGCGTGATGGACGGGTGGCGGAGCTCAAATCGGAGCTGGCCGCGGTCGGCAGACTGCTCGAGGCCGAGCAGCGGCGCATGGGCGGCGCGCAGCCGCGGCCGAACGCCCCGCAGCCGGCGCAGCTTTCGCTCGCCGATTTCCTCGTGCGAAAGCTGAGCGAGACCGGTCCCATGTCGAAGGACGACCTCCGCAACCTGGCGATGAAGGAGGGCTATTTTGCCGACGCCGAGAGTGCCGCCCGCGGGGTGCACGCCACGCTCATGGATATCCTGCGAGGCGAACGCATCCGGCAGCTCCCCGACGGCACGCTCGCGCCGCCTACGCTGACGCAGGCGATCAGAGTCCGAATGGCGGGGTGACGCTTAGCCCGCGTCCGTGACCGCACGCCCGCGAAGCAGCTCGCTTACATCCTTGCGCACTTGCGCCTCGGCATAGCGGGCGAGCTCCTTGCGGTCGGCAAAATCGTCGAGCGGCACGGGTGGGCCTAAGCGGATATTGGCGTCGAGCGGGCCCAACCCCAGCAGCCGCCAGGCGTGGCGGGCCAAATCCATGTCGCCATACCAGGCGACGATCGGCCGGCCGCGACGGCAAAGCGGCAGGCCGTGCACGCGCGTGTAGGTGAGCGCGAGCGTCTGGGCGCAGATGTCGGCGCCGAGCGCCGCTCCGCCGGAGGGCTTGGCCGCGGCGAAGAGCGGCGTCTTGAACGGCACCACGGCATTGCCGTCGCTCGAGGTGCCTTCGGCGAAGAGCACAATGTGGTCGCCCGCCTGCAAGCGGCTCACGATCTCGTTCGCCTTGGCCGTCACCTCGGTGCGGCGGGTGCGGTCGACGAAGACCGAGCGCTGCAGCTTGGCGAGCCAGCTCACGAACGGCCAGGACGCCACCTCCTGCTTGGCGACGAAGGACACGGGCGCGACGGCGGACAGAACAGTGATGTCGAGCCAGGAGACGTGGTTGGAGATGAGCAACACGCCCTGGTCGCGCGCCACATGACCTTCGACGTTGAGCCGCACGCCCACGATCTTGCACACTTGGCGGTGGTACCAATGGGGAAAGGTGCGGGCGAAGCGCGAGCCCGTGTAGAGAAACAGGAGCTGGAGCGGCATCAGCGGAAAGGTGAAGGCGAAGAAGCCCGCGAGCACCAAAAACGAACGCACGCTTCTCATGACGGGCGGCGGCTATTTGCCGTTCTTCACCGGCAAGCCGAACAGCTCGAGCCGGTGGCCGATGAGGCGGTAGCCGAGCTCGCGGGCGACGGCCTCCTGCAAGCGCTCGATCTCGGCGTTCTTGAACTCGATCACCTCGCCCGTCTTCATGTTGATGAGGTGGTCGTGGTGGTCGTGGCCGGCGACCTCGTAGCGGGCGCGGCCGTCGCCGAAATCGTGGCGCTCAAGGATGCCCGCCCCTTCCAGCAGGCGCACGGTGCGATAGACGGTCGAGAGCGAGATGCGGTTGTCGCGCGCATGCGCCCGGCGGTGCAGCTCCTCGACATCGGGATGGTCCTCGGACTCGGACAGAACCCGGGCGATGATGCGGCGCTGGCCGGTCATGCGCATGCCCTGCTCGGCGCAGAGCCGCTCGAGCCGGCTTTCCCTGGTCGCGATCTTGGGCATCCCTGCTCAGCGGCTGTTCGCGAGGTCGCCATCATCGGCAGGGGAGCCGCAAAGGGCAAGGCTGAAGATGGTGGCATCGGCGCCGTGGGCATAATAGCGGGGACGGCGTCCAACGGGTACCGCCCCCAAGGAGCGGTAAAGGCCAAAAGCCGCCGCATTGCCGTCCTCGACCTCGAGGAACAGGCGCGTGGCGCCGGCCTGGCTGAGCGCGGTCATGGCGGCGAGGATGAGCGCGCGGGCCATGCCTTGGCGGCGCCGAGCGGGCATGACGCCGAGGGTGATGAGCTCGGCCTCGTCGGCGGCGATGCGGGCCACGAGCAAACCCCGCGGGGAGGCGTCGTCGCCCGGGGCGGCAAGGAGGATGAGGCATCCGGGTGCGCCGAGGAATTGGGCAAATGCGCTTTCATCCCAGCTGGCCGGGAAGCAGGCGGCGTGGACGCCCGCGCAGAGGCCTGCCTCGGTAAGGTTCGCCTGTCGCACGCGGACGGATTCCGTCTCGGACGCGCCGGCCATCAGCGCCGCGCCAGGGCCGGTCGCCGTCTGCGGCTTGGCGTCCGGTGGCCGGAGATAGAGCGGCCGCAACGTGGGGAGCGTCTCCGTGACGGCGAACGCCAGCAGAGCGAGCGATGCCGCGTCGGGTTCGAGATCGGGGAGCGCGGCATCGAGCAAGCGACCCCTTCCCCGCGCCGCCTCGGCGAGAAGGACGGCCCCGCTGCCCATGGCGATCGTCAGCTCGCCCGGCAGGAGCGCGGGGGCATCGTCCGGCGCGACGAGGGAAGGACCGTCGCGGCGTCTGCCTTCGGCATCGAAGAGGGCAAAATAGAGCATCGACCGCCGTGCATCGACGGCGACGGCAAAGGGTGCCCCCCTCGTCTCCAGGCCGGCGGTACGGGCGGTTTGCGCCATGACGGTGAGGCTATCGGTGCCCCACAGCTTGGCGCCGGTGGCCAGCGCCAGCCCGCGCGCCGCAGCAATGGCGATGCGCACGCCGGTGAAGCTGCCCGGTCCGAGCGTCGCGGCGATGAGATCGAGATCGCCGGCGGCGACTTGCGCCTCGGCCAGCGCCGACGCCACCATGGGCATCAGCGCTTCGGCATGACCGCGCGCCATGCGCTCGGAGCGGGCGACGAGTTCCTGGCTGCCGCCGCCTGCCCGCAACAGCGCCGCAGAGCAGGCGCCCATGCTCGTGTCGAGGGCGAGGATGTTCATCCGGGGACGGGGTGTTAGAGAATCTGCGCCATCTCATCGAAGCTGAATCGCGGCGAGCGCGGGCGCAGCACGCTCGGATCGCCATAGCCGAGATTGCAGAGAAAGTTCGATTTGATATTGGTGCCGGCGAAGAAGGCACGGTCGACGCCCGCATTGTCGAAGCCGGACATGGGGCCGCAGTCGAGCCCGAGCGCGCGGGCGGCCATGATCAGATAGGCGCCTTGCAGGGTGCCGTTGCGGAAGGCGGCGTCGAAGATCTTGGCGTCTTTGCCGGCAAACCAGCTCTTTGCATCGGTGTGGGGAAAGAGCTGCGGCAGATGCTCATAGAAGTCGAGATCGTAGCCGACGATGGCGCAAACCGGCGCGGCCATGGTCTTGGCCAAATTGCCTTCCGACAGATGCGGCCGGAGCTTCAGCTTCGCCTCGCGCGACTTGACGAAGAGGAAGCGGGCCGGGCTGCAATTGGCGCTCGTCGGGCCGAGCTTCAAAAGATCGACCAGCTCATGCAGCAGGGCGTCGGGGACGTCCCGGTCGCGCCAGCCATTGTGGGTGCGCGCGTCGCGGAACAGCTGGTCGAGGCATCCTTCGGGAAGCGGGCCGGCTTGCGCGCTCGCGCCGCTGCCATTGGTCCGTCGTTGCTTGGGAGACCGCGTCTCGCTCACACCGGGCGGACCTCTTGCACCTCGGGAATGAAGTGGCGGAGCAGATTCTCGATGCCGTGGCGGAGCGTCGCCGTCGAGCTCGGGCACCCCGAGCAAGCGCCGCGCATATGCAGGAAAACGATGCCATCGCGATAGCCCTGGAAGGTGATGTCGCCGCCGTCCTGAGCCACGGCGGGACGCACGCGCGTCTCGAGCAGTTCCTTGATGGTCTTGACGGTGTCGGCGTCCTCGGGCGCGAAGAATTCGGCTTGGCTCGGCTCGGCCTCGCCCGGCTCGCCTTCGGCGGCGCTTTCGCCCGACTGATAGTGCTCCATGATGGCGCCGAGGATCGCCGGTTTCAGATGCTGCCACTCGGTCTCGCCTTTGGTGACACTGATGAAGTCCAAGCCGAGAAACACGCCGGTGACGCCGTCGATGTCGAATAGGCGTGCGGCGAGCGGCGAGGCGGTGGCCTCGGCGGGGGCGCGGAACTCCAAAGTGCCGCGATCCAGCACGGGACGCCCGGGAATGAATTTGAGCGTCGCCGGGTTGGGCGTGGCTTCGGTCTGGATGAACATGGGCTATGCCTCGGCAAAGCAAAAACGCGCAAAGCTCGCCAAAAGTGCCGTGCGCCAGCTTAGAACAATTCTATTCCATACTTGGGCCCGAAGGAGCCAAAGTCAAGCCGAGGAAGCCTTTCGGAGCCTGAAAGAGCAAGGTATTGTGACTCGGGCTTCAACTAGAAAGCGACATGCCAAGGGGGGTCGATGGGCGCGCTGAGAGCCACAACCCATTTCGCGGTCGTCGTGGTCGGTGGGCTGATCGCCGGCGCCGGCAGCGCCCTTGCCTGCGGCGACGGCAAGCTCTTGTTCGAGGACAAATTAGAGGCTCTCGATTCGGCCTGGAAATCCGATGGCAGCTACGAGGATTTCGACGTGGGCGCCGACGGCCTGGTGGCAAAGATTCCACCCGGCAGCACGGTCTCCGCGATCAACACCTCCGGTCACTACAAGAGCTTCGAACTGTGCGCCGTGTTCACGAGCAAAGGCACCAAGGATACCGGCAACCATTTCGGCCTCCGGTTCTGGACGCCCGACGGCGACAAGGAATATTGGGCGGTCAGCTTTACGGAGCGCAACAAGTTCGTGGTCAATCACTATCATGACAAGAAGACCGACTCGATCACCTCACTCACGGAAGATCCGTCGCTCCTGAAGGCGGGCGCGCCCAACGAGGTGAGCGTTCGCATTGACGGCGGCAAGGGCGCCTTCTTCGTCAACGGCAAAAAAGTGAGCAGCTTCGCCGGCGAAATGCCGGACGGCGGCAGCGTCATCGGCTTCGTGATGTATTCCGACAAGAAGGGCGCGCAGCCCACGGACTTCGATTTGAAGAGCATCCAAGTGCGGGCGCTGACCAGCGCCGAACTCCAGGCGGTGGCGGCGCCGGCGGCATCGGCGGCGGCGTCGCTGATCGAGCTGTGCAACAAATTCGGCCACCCGATCCGTTTCGCCATCGCCTATCAAGACAAGGACGAATGGACCTCGGAAGGATGGCTCACGGTGCCCGACGGCAGATGCGGGCAGCTGACCAAGCATCCGGACCTCACCTCCTTCTACTATCATGGCGAGACCGACGTGTTCGACGGGAAGCGCGTCGATTGGGGGAAGAAGCAAGATTTCGCCGTCAAGAAGTCCGATTTCATCTTGCAAAACGCGGACACGAAGCTGCCGGGCTCGCGCATGGTGACGTTCTCCGGCCCGGTGACGCGGGACACGCCGGCACGAACGATATCGCTGACCTTCACGCCCGATCTCAACGTGACGACCGTCACCGGGCCCAATCCGCATTAACCGGGCCGCGGCCCGCGGCTCAGGCGAGCGCCAAGATCTCCTCGATGGAGAGGTGCCCCGGCACCACGGTGATGGGCACGGGGAACATGCCGACGAGCCGGCCGCCTGCCAAGGTCGCCACCAGCGGGCCCGGGCCGGAAGGATCCTTCGAGGCGCCGAGCACGAGCACACCGATATCCTGGTCCTCCTCGATCAGCTTGGTGATCTCCTCCGCCTTGATTCCCTCGCGCACGATCTCCTCGGGCACGATGTCCTCGAAGCCCATGGTCTTGAGCTTGCGGCTGAACAGGCGGAACACAGCGCGCGCCTTGTTGTGGCCTTCCTCGCGGGCGATCTCCTCGACGCCGAGCCAATGCTGGAAGTCGACGCCCGGCTCGATCACATAGAGCAGCGCGAGATGGCCGCCGGTGCGGATGGCGCGGCTCGCGGCAAAGGCGAGGGCGCTCTCGCATTCCGGTGTCTCGTCCACCACGACGAGGAACTTCCGCTTATGCCCCTCGGCGTGGACCTGACGCTTCCGGCGCGGCTTCGGCGCTTCCTCGGCCGGCTTCTTGGATTTCGCCTTGTCAGGCTTCTTGGTGGCCATGGGCGCATGCTGCCATGGGAGCGCGGTTTTGTCATCGGCGCCCTTGCCGTGCGCAACGGCACCCTGGCGATCAATGGACGAAGCCGACGATGTCCTTGGTCTTGGCAAGGATGGGATCGGCGATGGCGTGCGCCCGCTCGGCGCCTTCGCCAAGGATGCGGTCGATCTCCACGGGGTCGGCCATCAGCCGCCGGATTTCGGCGCCGATTGGGGTGAGCCGCGCGGCGGCAAGCTCGGCGAGCGCGTCCTTGAACTTGGCGAAGGACGCATCGCCAAACTCGCGCAGCACCGCCTCCTTGTCGGTGTCGGCGAGGGCGGCATAGATGCCGACGAGATTGTCGGCCTCGGGTCGCGCCTCCAATCCCTTCACCTCCGATGGCAGCGGCTCGGGATCGGTCTTGGCCTTCTTGATTTTCTTGGCGATGGCATCGGCATCGTCGGTGAGGTTGATTCGCGTCATGTCGGAGGGATCGGATTTCGACATCTTCTTCATGCCGTCGCGCAAGCTCATCACCCGCGTGGCCGGCCCGGTGATCAGGGGTTCGGGTAGCGGAAAGAAGCCGTGCGGGTAATCCTCGCGCGCGATCGTCTTGGCGAAGTCGTTGTTGAATTTCTGGGCGATGTCGCGGGCAAGCTCCAGATGCTGCTTCTGGTCCTCGCCTACAGGCACGTGGGTGGCGTGATAGAGCAGAATGTCGGCGGCCATCAAATTGGGGTAGACGTAAAGCCCGGCGCTCGCGCTCTCGCGGTCCTTGCCCGCCTTCTCCTTGAATTGCGTCATGCGGTTGAGCCAGCCGAGCCGCGCCACGCAATTGAAGATCCAGGCAAGCTCGGCGTGGCCGGACACTTGGCTCTGATTGAAGATGATGTGACGCGTGGGATCGATGCCGGCGGCGATGAAGGAAGCGGTCACCTCGCGGGTATTGTGGGTGAGCTCGTCCGGGTCCTGGAACACGGTGATGGCGTGCATATCCACCACGCAATAGAGGCATTCATGCTCGGCCTGCAGCGCCACGAATTTGGTGATGGCGCCGAGATAGTTGCCGAGATGGAGGTTGCCCGTGGGCTGCACGCCCGAGAACACGCGGGTCTTGGTCTTGGCCTTTTGCATCGCTCGCCCTTGTCCCCCCGCGGGTTATGGCGTGGGTCGAGGCCGTTGCGCAAGGCTTCCCACCTTGGACCGGTGACGGTGAGGCGGGCGCGGGGCCAATTCCGGTTTAGGCGCCCTCGGCCTTGAGCAGGGCGCGGAAATCGGCGGCGCCGAGAAGCTGAGCGCTGCCGAGATAGGCGCCGAGCCCCGTCCCCACCAGCACCATGAGCGCGAGGGCCTGGGTGACGATCCTGCCTTGCGGCGCAAACCAGGGGTCGAGCAGGCGCATGAGCGCCCATAACACGCCGGCCATGACGAGGCTCGCACCGAGGGTACCCAAGAGGCGGCGGCGGAAGGTCAGATCGAGGACGAATTCGCCCCGCTGTCGCAAGGTGCCGGCGAGCAGCGCCACATGCAGCCAGCCCGCCAGCGTGGTGGCAAGCGCGATGCCGACCGCCCCCAAGAGCAGAAACAGCACGAGGCTCTGCATGAGATTGGCACCCATGGCGAGGGCCGCGAGCAGCATCGGCGTCTTGGTGTCCTCGCGGGCAAAGAAACTTGGATGCAGCACCTTGATCAGCACGAAGGCCGGGAGGCCAAGCGCGAAGAGGGCGAGCATCTGCGCCGTCGCGTGGCCGTCGACAGCAGTGAAGGCACCGTGCTCGAACAGGACGCGGACGATGGGGACGGCGGCGAGAAAGAGCGCGGTGGCGGCCGGCAGCGTGAGCAGAAGCGCCAATTCGAGCGAGCGGTTCTCGCTGGCGAGCACCGCCGCGCGGTCGCCCGAGCGCAGCTTGCGGGCGAGGTCCGGCAGAAGCACGACGCCGATGGCCGCGCCGATCACCCCGAGAGGAAGCTGGAACAGGCGGTCGGAATAATAGAGCCACGACACCACGCGATCCTGCAGCGAGGCGATGATGGTGTTGAGCACGAGGGTGAGCTGGGCCATGCCGCCGGCGATGAAGCCCGGCGCGGCGAGCGCGATCAGCCGGCGCGCCTCCGGGGTAAGACGCGGGCGAGTGAAGGACAAGTGCAAGCGGCCCTTGGCCGCCGCAACTCCCACCACCAGCACCTGCAACAGCCCGGAGACGGCGATGCCCCAGGCGAGCGCCACGCCCGCAATTGTCCCGCTCGTCACGCCAAACACGATGAGCGCGACGAGGATGAGAATGAGCACGACATTGAGCAGACTCGGGCGAAGGCGGCGATGGCGAAGCGTCCAAGCGTGTTCAGCATGCCGGCATAGAGCGCCACCAGCGACATGCATAAGAGATAAGGAAGCGCGATGCGGGCGAGCAGCACGGCCAACTCGAATTTGGCGGGGTCGCGCGAGAAGCCCGGCGCGAGAACAAGCATCAGCCAGGGCATGGTGAGCTCGGCCAGAAGCGTCAAGGCCACGAGGGCAAAGGTGAGGAGCGCGAGCGCCTGCTCGGCAAAGTCCCGCGCCGGCCCCTCGCCTTCGCCGTGCAGGCGCTTGGCAAAGAGCGGCACGAAGGCGGAGTTGAACGCCCCTTCGGCAAAGAGACGCCGGAACAGGTTGGGGACGCGGAAGGCGACGAAAAAGGCGTCGGCGCTCGAGCCGGCACCGAGCACGGCCGCGATCAACACGTCGCGCACGAAGCCGAGCACGCGGCTCAGAATCGTCATCGCGCCGACGGTGGCGAAGCCGCGATAAAGCTGCATGGGGTGGAGCGGTAGCGGAGCCCCGGCCAAAGGGCAAGGCGTCGTCGTCAAACGGGCGTGAGCGCCGTTTCGCGCCGGGGCGTCAGCGCCTTGGTCAGGCGCTCGCGGATAAGCGTCTCGCGGCTCGAGCTCGTGATCTTCTTGCCGGTCAGGTCGGTCACGTAGAATACGTCCACGGCCTTCTCACCAAAGGTGGCGATGTGGGCCGAGGAGATGTCGAGATTGAGGTCGGAGATCTCATGCGTCACGTCATAGAGGAGACCCGGGCGGTCGAGGCCGTTGACCTCGATGACGGTCAGCGCGTCCGACAGTGTGTTGTCGATGACCACTTGCGACTCGACGGTGAAGGCGGAGAGCCGCGCCTTGGGCTTCTTCTTGACGGCGACGATTTCGGTGAGGCGCGCCTCGCCCTTGAGCAGCTTCTCGATGGTGGCGGCGATGCGCTCAGCGCGGCGCTCCTCGTCGTCATTACGGTCGAACTCGCGCTCCAGATAAATCGTGTCGAGCGCCATGCCGTCGCGCGTGGTCGAGATCTGGGCGTCGACGATGTTGGCGCCAGCGCCGGCGCAGGCGCCGGCCAACATGGCGAGCAGCCGCGGGTGGTTCGGGGCGAGCACCGTGATCTCGGTGACGCCGCGGAAGGCGTCGGTGGCGATGCGGGTGATGAGTGTGCGATGCGCGGCTTCGGCGTCGCGAATGAGCCGCGCATGCTCGGCAATCACCTCGAGATCGGTGCGCAGCCAATAGGACGGGTAATGGCGGTCGATGAAGCGCTCAAGATCATGCTCGGGCCAGCCGGCAAGGCGCTGCTTGAGGGCGTCTTGGGCACTGGCCACGCGCTCGCTCTTGGACAGGGCGGTATGGCCGCCGCCGAGCAAGGGCTCGGTCTCGAAATAGAGCGTGCGCAAGAGCTGTCCCTTCCAGCCGGTCCACACCCCCTCGCCCACGGCGCGGATGTCGGCCACGGTTAGGATCAGGAGCAATTTCAGCCGCTCGCGGCTCTGCACCAGCGCGGCGAAGTCGCGGATGGTCTTGGGGTCGTTCAGATCGCGACTCTGGGCGAACTGGCTCATGGCCAGATGGTGCTCGACTAGCCAAACCACCGTCTCGGTCTCCGAGGGCGTGAGCCCGAAGCGAGGACCGAGCTCACGGGCAATGCGCGCGCCCGCCTCGGAATGGTCCTCCTCGCGGCCCTTGGCGATGTCGTGGAGGAAGGTCGCCACGTAAAGCGCGCGGCGGTTGTCGATGGTGCGCATGATCTCGGTCGAGACCGGGTGCTCGAGCGCGTAGCGCCCGCGGTCGATGCCGGAGAGGAAGCCGACGGTGCGGATCAGATGCTCGTCCACCGTGAAGTGATGGTACATGTTGAACTGCATCATGGAGACGATGCGGCCGAAATCGGGGACGAAGCGGCCGAGCACGCCCGCTTCGTTCATTCGCCGCAGCACGCCTTCGGGATCGCGCGCCTCGGTCAGGAGGCGCAAGAACAGGCGGTTGGCGGTCGCGTCGGCGCGCAAGGAATCGTCGATGAGCCGGAAATTCGCCCGCACTTGGCGCAGCACCTGCGGCGACAGTGAGACCTGATTCTCGTCGGCGAGCGCGAACAGCCGGATGAGATTGACCGGGTCCTTGACGAAGGCGTCCTTGTCGACCGTGGAGATGCGGCCGTTGTCGATGCGGAAATCGGACGTGCGGCGCAATTTCGCCCGGCGGCGCCAGCTAAAGGGCGACAAGAGCGCCGGCAGGACGGGCAGCGACTTCAGCTGCTTCAACTCGAGCGCGGTGCACACGATGCGGGTCAGATCGCCGACCTCCTTGGCGATGAGGAAGTAGTGCTTCATGAAGCGCTCGACGCCGCGCAGGCCGGCATGGCCGCGATAGCCGAGGCGCTCGGCCATCGCCTGCTGCAGGTCGAAGCTCAGCCGCTCCTCCGGGCGCCCGGTCAGAAAGTGCAGGTGACAGCGCACGGTCCACAGAAAGCTCTCGCAACGGCGGAAGCTCTGATATTCGCTCGCGGTGAACACGCCGGCCTCGACGAACTCCTCTTCCGCCTTGTCGGGGTAGAGGTGCTTGGCGAGCCAATGCAGGGTATGCAGGTCGCGCAAGCCGCCTTTGCCTTCCTTGATGTTGGGCTCGACGAGATAGCGTGAGGCGCCGGCGCGGGCGTGGCGCGCGTTCTGCTCCTCGAGCTTGGCCTCGATGAAGGGGCGCGCGTTGCCTTCCAGCACGTCGGTGCGGAAGCGGCGCTGGAAATCGGCGAACAGCGTCTCGTCGCCCAAGATCAGGCGGGCGTCGAGGAGCGCGGTGCGGATGGTCATGTCCGAATGCGACAGGCGCACGCATTGATCCACGGTGCGCGTGGCGTGGCCGACCTTGAAGCCCAGATCCCAGAGCAGATAGAGCATGTATTCGGCGACGCTCTCGCCCCAGGCGGTCTGCTTGTAGGGCAGCAGGAACAGGAGATCGATGTCGGAGCCGGGCGCCAGAAGCCCGCGGCCGTAGCCGCCGGTCGCCACGATGGCCATGCGCTCGGCGGCGGAGGGGTTCTTGGCGCGGTAGACGTGGTGGGTGGTGAAGTCGTAAGCGAGGCGGATGAGCGCGTCCTGGAACGCCGACAGCCCCTCGGCGCAGGCGCGCCCGTCGCCGTCGCGCTCGAGCTGGCGCTGAGCCTCGGTCAAGGCATCGTCGACGAGCCGCTTAAGGCGCGCGACCAGAGCCGCGCGCAAGGTCGAATCCTGGCCGGAATGAGCGCGGGCAAGCTCGGAGGCCTCGTGGCGAAGGGCGTCGAGGTCGAAATAGGGCGGGTGTCTGACGACGGTCTGGTCCATGGCTCGAAACGGCGGCCAATCTAGCACAGGGCGCCTTAACCCTCCCTAGCCGGCCCAAGCAAGTCCTTGAGGCGATATAGGGCCTCGAGCGCCTCGCGCGGAGTCATAGCGTCGGGCCTGAGCGCGGCGAGCGCCTCGATCAGGGGCGCGGCCGGCGCGGGTTTGGGCTCTAGGCCAAGCGCGGCGTGGAACAGCGGCAAATCGTCGGCAAGGTCGGCGGGTTTCGGCCGTCCGTCGGCCTGTTCCAGCGCTTCCAGCACCTCGGCCGCGCGCCCCAACACAGGCTCGGGGAGGCCGGCGAGCTTCGCCACATGCAGCCCATAGGAGCGGTCGGCAGCGCCCTTGATGACGCGATAGAGGAACACGATCTCCTCGCGCCATTCCTTCACCTCCACGGTGGCATTGGCGGCGTGGGGCAGCTTGTCGGTGAGCGCGGTGAGCTCGTGATAATGGGTCGCGAACAGCACGCGGGAGCGGTTCACCTCGTGCAGATGCTCGAGCGTGGCCCAGGCGATGGAGAGCCCGTCGAAGGTGGCGGTGCCGCGGCCGATCTCGTCGAGCACGACGAAGGAGCGCGCCGTCGCCTGGTTCAAGATCGCCGCGGTCTCGACCATCTCGACCATGAAGGTGGAGCGGCCGCGAGCGAGATCGTCGGCGGCCCCGACGCGGCTGAACAGCCGGTCGACGATCCCGACTTGCGCCCGCGCGGCCGGAACGAAGGAGCCCATTTGCGCGAGCACGACGATGAGCGCGTTCTGGCGCAGGAAGGTCGACTTGCCCGCCATGTTCGGGCCGGTGACCACCAGGATGCGGGTCTCGCCCTGCTCGGGCAGTCCAAGCCGGCAATCATTGCCGACGAAGCTCGAGCCGTCGGCGCGGGTCAAATGCTGCTCGACGACGGCGTGGCGTCCGTCCTCGATGGCGAAGACGAGGCTGTCGTCGACCGCGGGCCGCACATAACGCGCTTCGCTCGCCAGCTCGGCGAGGCCCGCATAATGATCGAGCTCGGCGAGAGCGGCACTCGCCGCCTGGAGCGCGCTCTGCGCGTCCAGCACCGCGCCCGTGAGACGGCTAAAAATATCGAGCTCGAGCGCGAGCGCGCGGTCGGCGGCGGTGGTGATGCGCGCCTCGAGCTCGGCCAGCTCGGGGGTTGCGAAGCGCATGACGTTGGCGAGCGTCTGGCGGTGGATGAAGGTCTCCGCATGCGGGGGCTTAGAGAAGATTCCGGCATTGGCGGCGGTAACCTCGACGAAATAGCCGAGCACGTTGTTGTGACGCACTTTGAGCGACTTGATCCCGGTCGCCTGGGCGTAGGTCGATTGCAGGCCGGCAATGATTTGGCGGCTCCGGTCGCGCAATTGACGATGCTCGTCGAGGCTGCCGTCATAGCCTTCGCGGACGAAGCCGCCGTCGCGCTTGTTCAAGGGCAACGCATCGCCAAGTGCCGCGGTCAAGGCGCGGGCGAGCGTGAGCGGCGCCGCAGCGAGCCTCGCCTCGATAGCGTCGAGCTCGGCCGGCAGGCCAAGAGCCATGCCGGCGCGTTTGAGTTCGGCGGCGAGCGCATGCGCCGCTTGGATCGCGTCCCGTACGGCGCCGAGGTCGCGAGGACTGCCGCGCATGAGCGCCAGCCGCGCCTGTGCCCGGGCAAGGTCGGGTGCGGCCTTGAGCTGCTGGCGCAGGGTTTGGCGCAGGCGCGGCTCGCCGCACAGATAAGCGACCGCGTCGAGGCGCCGATTGATGGGGCGTGCATCGGTGAGCGGGCTTCCAAGCCGGTGGGCCAACTCGCGCGCGCCGGCCGCCGTCACGGTACGGTCGATGCATGCAAGCAGGCTGCCCGAGCGGGCACCTTGGTTGGAGCGGACGAGCTCGAGATTGGCGCGCGTCGCCGCGTCGATCAGAAGCAAGCTGCCGGGCGCTTCCTGCCGCGGCGGGCGGAGCAGCGGCGCCCTGCCGAGCTGGGTCAGCTCCACATAGCTGAGCAGCCCGGCAAGGCTCGCGAGCTCGGCCCTGGTGAAATCGCCGAAGGCATCGAGGGCCGCCACGCCGAGGCGGGTTTTGAGCGCACGCTCGCCGCGGGCGGACTCGAAATGGGCATGGGGCAGAGGCGTCAGCGCCGCTCCCGCCTCGCCGATCAAGCGGCGCAATTCCGCATCACCCACCTGGTCGTCGCCGATCACCACTTCGCCCGGCTTGAGCCGCGCCAGCTCGCCGGCGAGATCGCTGCGCCCGACGCTCGCGGTGAACAGCTCGCCGGTCGAGATGTCGAGCGAAGCGAGCGCATAAGCGGGCCCGCCGTCCGGCGCCGGCGCGCAAAACAAAGCGGTGAGGAAATTGTGGGCCCGGGCGTCGAGCAGGCTCTCCTCGGTGAGCGTGCCCGGGGTGACGAGGCGCACCACGTCGCGGCGCACCACCGCCTTCGGCCCACGCTTCTTGGCTTCCGCCGGGTCCTCGACCTGCTCGCACACCGCGACGCGGTGGCCTTGGGCGATGAGGCGCTGCAAATAGTCGTCGGCGGCCACGACCGGCACGCCGCACATAGGAATGTCCTCGCCCTGATGACGCCCGCGCTTGGTGAGCGCGATGCCGAGCGCACGCGAGGCAATCTCCGCGTCGGTGAAGAACAGCTCATAGAAATCGCCCATGCGATAGAACAGGAGACAGTCGGCATTGGCCGCCTTGATCTCCAAATATTGGGCGATCATGGGAGTGGCGGGACCGGCGTCGGCGCGCGACGCGGCATGGGCGGCAGGGGTTGCGGCGCCTGTGGCGGGAGCCCCGGTTTCGCTCTCGGCCATGAGGCCAGGGTGGTACAAGCTCGGCCGGTCCGGCACAAGGGGCGCGGCCGCTTGCCTTCGGTTGATTGCTCGCCCCGGCCCATCGCTCGAGGCGTGATCGTGTCGGAAAAGTCTGCAATTTTTTGGCATCATGCTCTAGGGTGCGCGCGCCCCTTCAAGAACGAGAAAGTCCGAACGCAATGCGTCCTTCCAAACGCGCGGCCGATGCGATGCGCCCCGTCAGTTTCGAGCGCGCGGTGTCGCGCCATGCCGAAGGCTCGTGCCTCGTGCGCTTCGGCGACACGCATGTGCTGTGCACGGCAAGCGTGGGCGAGTCGGTTCCGCCCTGGCTCAAGGGCGGCGGCAAGGGCTGGGTCACGGCCGAATACGGCATGCTGCCGCGGGCGACCGGCGACCGCATGCGGCGCGAGGCGGTCGGCGGCAAGCAATCGGGCCGCACGCAGGAAATCCAGCGGCTGATCGGCCGCTCGCTCCGCGCCGTCACCGACCTTGCCCTACTCGGCGAGCGCCAGATCACGATCGATTGCGACGTGCTACAAGCCGACGGCGGCACGCGCACGGCGTCGATCACCGGCGCCTGGGTCGCGCTCTACGACGCGGTGCAATGGATGGGCGCGCGCAACATGATCAAGAGCGGAGTGTTGCGCGATCACGTCGCGGCCATCTCCTGCGGGCTGTATGGCGGGCAGCCCGTGCTCGATCTCGACTATGCGGAGGATTTCGAGGCCGATGCCGACGCCAATTTCGTCATGACGGGCGCGGGCGGCATCGTCGAGGTGCAGGGCACCGCCGAGACCGAGGCCTTCAGTCAAGAGCAGTTCGACGCGCTGATGGCGCTCGCGCGGCGCGGTATCGAGCAGCTCGTCGCGCTGCAGAAGCTTGCCGTCGCCTAGGATGGTCGGGGAGCTCAAGCGCGGCGACAAGATCGTCATCGCCACCCACAATATGGGCAAGGCCAAGGAGCTTGCCGAGCTATTCGCCTCGGTGGGCGTGGAGACGGTGTTGGCGGGCGAGCTTGGGCTTGCCGAGCCCGAGGAGACCGGCGAGAGCTTTGCCGACAATGCGACGATCAAGGCCGAGGCGGCCGCGAAGGCGTCCCGGCTACCGGCCGTGGCCGACGATTCCGGGCTCGAAGTCGCAGCGCTGGGCGGCGCTCCCGGAGTCAACTCCGCGCGCTGGGGCGGCCCCGACAAGGACTTTGGCCTCGCCATGGAGCGCGTGCAGCGCGAGCTTGCGGCGAGCGGCTCCGATGACCGGCGCGCGAGGTTCGTCTGCGCGCTGGCTTACGCCCGCCCAAATGCCGAAACCATCGTCGCGCGGGGCGTGATCACGGGAACCCTCACTTGGCCGCCGCGGGGAACGCGCGGCTTCGGCTATGATCCGATGTTCGTGCCCGAGGACTACAGCGAAACCTTCGGCGAGATGGATCCCGACCGCAAGAACTTCATCTCGCACCGCATGCGCGCCTTCGACCTTCTCATCCTCCGCACTTGGCCCTTAGATGAGGACGAAACGAGTTGAGTACCGCCGCCGCCTTCGGGGTCTATGTGCATTGGCCCTTCTGCCTCGCCAAATGCCCCTATTGCGACTTTAATTCGCACGTGCGCCACGGCGGCATCGACGAAGAGAGATTCCTCGCCGCCTATCTCACCGAGCTCGGCCATTTCGCTTCCCTCGCGCCCGGGCGCAGGGTGAGCAGCATCTTCTTCGGCGGCGGCACGCCGTCCTTGATGAGCGCGGCAAGCGTCGGCGCCATCCTCGATCGCATCGCCGCGCTATGGGGCGTCGCGGGCGACGCCGAGATCACGCTCGAAGCCAATCCCACGAGCGTCGAGGCGGAGCGCTTCGCCGGCTACCGCACCGCCGGTGTCAATCGCCTCTCCCTCGGGGTGCAGGCGCTCGACGATGCCGATCTCAAAGCGCTCGGCCGCATACATACGAGCGCCGAAGCGCTGGCCGCGCTCGCCATCGCCAAGCGCCATTTCACCCGCGTCTCCTTCGACCTCATCTATGGGCGCGAAGGGCAGAGCTTGAGGGCCTGGCGCGCGGAGCTTCGCCGCGCGCTCGCTCACGCGGACGATCATCTCTCGCTCTATCAGCTCACCATCGAGCCCGGTACGCCGTTTGCGGCGCGCCACGCGGCGGGGAGCTTGCGCGTGCCGAATAGCGCGCTGTCCCGCGCGCTCTATGGCGAGACGCAGGCGCTATGCGGGGCGGCCGGCCTGCCGGCCTATGAAATTTCTAACCATGCCCGCATGGGATCGGAGTCGCGGCACAATCTCGTCTATTGGCGAGGCCACGATTACGCCGGTGTGGGGCCGGGCGCGCATAGCCGCCTCAGTGTGGATGGCGCCAAGCGCGCGCTCGCCACGATGAAGGCGCCCGAGGCGTGGCTCGCGGCGGTCTCCGGCGCGGGCCATGGGCTGGAACAGGATGAGGCGCTGACACCGGCGCAAGCGGCGGACGAATATCTGCTCATGGGCCTGCGGCTTACCGAGGGCGTCGAACTCAAGCGCCTGCACGCCATCATTGGCCACAAGCGCGACCCGTCGCGCCTGGCGAGGCTCGCCGCGGAAGGGTTGCTCAAGCAAGATGGCGACCGTCTCGCCGCCACACCGCAAGGCCGTCTCGTGCTCGACCGGCTGATCGTCGAGCTTGCCGCCTAGAATTGGGTGGAGGCGTTGGCGAAGGTGTTGGGCGCGGGCTGGATCACCTGCGGACCGTGGTCGCCCACCTGCAATATGGCGAGCCCGCGCTCCGAGGTGCCGTCGGGAAGCAGGCGGAACAGGCCGTCGACGCCTTGGAAGCCACTCGCGCGGGTGAGCTGCTCCGGGGTGTAGCGCTGGCCGTGCGGGTTCTGCGACAGCGACACGGCGAGGCTCACCGCGTCATAGGCGAGGCTCGAGATGCGCGGCGGCATGTCGCCATAGGTCTTGGAATAGCGCTCGGTGAAGCTCGCCCAGCCCTTGGGATCGGGGGCCGGATACCAGCCGCCGACGAGCGCCTTCTCGCCGCCGATATTGGGATAGTCCCATTGACCGGTGCCGATGAACTGCACGCGCGCGCTGGTGACCTCGGAGGAAGCGAGCAGCGGCGCGAGCGAGGGCAGCTCCTCCTTGCCGGCCGGGATGAACACCGCGTCGATATGCTCGCCCGATTTGATGGCATTGGCGATCTGGCGCACCGGCCCCAGCATTGCGTTGGGGTCGTCGGGCGAGAAGGCCGCGCGCACCGCCGCCTGGCCGCCGCCTTGGGTGACGGCCTTGGCGAAGGCCGCCTCGGCCACGCGCCCATAGGGCGACTGCGGCACGAGCACCGCGAAATTGCGCTTGCCGCGCTGGAGCGCGAAGCCGACGACGCGCGCCACGTCGCGACCGGGAAGGAAGCTCAACAGATAGACGCCGCCGCCGGCCACCTTTTCCTCGGTGGAGAAGGCGATCATGGGCACGCCTGCTTGACGCGCCACGGGAGCGGCGGCGGTGACCTCTTGAGCGAAGAGCGGGCCGATGATCAACTCGGCGCCCTCTTGGACCGCGCTCTCGGCGGCGGCGCGCGCACCCTCGGGCGTGCCGTGCGTGTCCTTCGGGATCAGCGTGACGGCCGGATTGTTGAAGTCGAATAGAGCCAGCTCGCCCGCCTGCTTCAACGCCTTGGCCACGGCAGGCGTCGAGCCCGAGGCGCCGATGGGCAGGAGCAGCGCGACCTTGACCGCGCCGGTCGCGCCAGTGGTGAGCCCGGCGTCGGGTCCAGGGCGGCCACCACTTCCGGTGCCACACGCCGCGAGCGCCGCGACCGCGGCGCCCACAAGCATCAGCCGCGCCGCGGCAAGCGTGTGACCGATCGTCTGCGGAAACCGCATTCGCGTCCTTGCTCCAGACCAGCGCGCTGTTAGCGCGAGCGCGTGGGGTGCATCCTTATGGGCAGGTAAGAGTGGTCCACGCTTGTCCAAAGCCTCTCAAGGCGATTTGCGCCGCTTCCCCTCAGGACCAAGCTCGCTGGCAATATTGGCCAAAATCCGATCCGCGCCCGGTAGTTACTATAGCATGGCGGGCAGACGCGCCTAGCGCCCGCTGAAATCTTGGTTTCAGCGCGCACGGCGCTAGCTCGCGAAGGCGCCCGTCCCGCGCTACAGTCGCATGCGTGCAGAAGGAGAAGCCAGAGAAGGCGGATGCGGCGGCGCGCATGGTGGCGCGGGCGCGCGAGGCGCTGGCCGATCTCGTCGCGCAGCCGCTCGAAGCAGGGCTCTATCTCGTGGCGACGCCGATCGGCAATCTCGGCGACGTCTCGTTGCGTGCGCTTGCCGTGCTCGCCCGTGCCGATCTGATCGCGGCGGAGGACACGCGGCACAGCCGCAAGCTGCTCACGCATTTCGGCATCAATGCCGAACTCACGCCCTATCACGAGCACAATGCGGCGCGCGAGCGGCCAAGGCTCCTCGCCCGCATCCGCGCGGGTCAGGCCGTAACACTTATCTCCGATGCGGGGACGCCACTCGTCTCCGATCCCGGCTATAAGCTTGTGCGCGCGGCGCTCGATGAAGGCCTCGGGGTGATCAGCCTGCCCGGACCGTCCGCCGCGCTCGCCGCGCTCACGAGCGCGGGCCTGCCCACCGACACCTTCCTGTTCGCCGGGTTCCTGCCGCCCAAATCCGGGCCGCGCCGGACGCGGCTCGGCGAGCTTAAAGCGGTGCCGGCGACGCTGCTCATCTTCGAAACGGCGCCGCGTTTGCCTAAGAGCCTTGCCGACATGGCAGCCGTGCTCGGCCCGCGCGAGGCGGCGCTCGCCAAGGAGCTGACCAAGCTGCATGAGAGCGTCCGGCGCGGGCGGCTCGATACGCTCGCGGCAGAGCTCGGCGATGGCACGGAGCTGAAGGGCGAGTTCGTGGTGGTGATCGGACCGCCCGAGGCTGCCGAAACCGAGATCGACGACGCCGCGATCCTGGCCGCGCTGGAGGAGGCGCTGCACCAAGAGAGCTTCCGCGACGCCGTGCGCGACGTGGCCGAGCGGCTCAAGCTCAAACGCAGCCGCGTCTACGATCTCGGCCTGGCGCTCGGGCGCAGCAAACATAGCGAAGAATGAAAGCCCGCCGCGTCCGGGCCTATCGAAGCGGCCTGTTCGCCGAGAGCGTCGCTGGCCTCATGCTGCGGCTCAAAGGTCACCGCATCGTGGCCCGGCGCTATAAGACGCCGGTGGGCGAGATCGACCTCGTGGCGCTTAGAGGCAAGCGGCTCGCCTTCGTCGAGGTCAAGCGGCGGAAGAGCTTCGAGGACGCGGCCTGGACGCTGCCCGCCAAGCAGCGGCGGCGCATCGTGCGCGCGGCGCAATATTGGCTCGCGGGACACCCGGGCTTCGCCGGCTATGAGCTGGCCTTCGACGTGGTGCTCGCGGCGCCATGGGCTTGGCCGCGCTATATCGAGAACGCATTTCCCGTTTGAAAGACGGATCCGTCATTGCCGGGCTGGACCCGGCAATCGATGCCATTTGCGCTTCGACGCATTGAGACGTAACGGCATGGATGCCCGGGATCAAGTCCGGGCATGACGACGTCATGAGACTCCGCCTATAACAGGCGCCATGGCCCTCAAAGTCGCCTTCCAGATGGACCCCATCGAGCGCATCGATATCAGGGGCGATTCAACCTTCGCGCTGCTGCTCGAGGCGCAAGCGCGCGGCCACGATGTCTTCTATTACACGCCGGGCCGGCTCTCGTTGCGCGACGGCAAGCTCATGGCGACGGGCCACAGCCTCACGGTGGAGGACCGGCCGGGCGACCATTACCGCCTCGCCCATCCGCGCAGTGTCGATCTCGCCATGTTCGACGTGGTGCATCTCCGCCAAGATCCGCCATTCGACATGGCCTATATCACCACCACCCATCTGCTCGAACGCCTCCAGCCCAAGACGCTGGTGGTGAACGATCCGGCTGCCGTGCGCAACGCGCCGGAAAAGGTGTTCGTGCTCGACTTTCTCGACCTGATGCCGCCCACCCTCGTCACCCGCTCGCTGGACGAGATCAAGGCCTTTCGCGCCAAGCACAAAGACATCGTGGTGAAGCCGCTTTACGGCAATGGCGGCGCCGCGATCTTTCACATTCCGCCCGGCGACACCAATCTCAATTCGCTGATCGAGCTGCTCGGGCTCACCTTTCGCGAGCCGATCATGGTGCAGCGCTATCTGCCGGAGGTCCGCAAGGGCGACAAGCGCATCGTCCTGGTCGACGGCGAGATCGCGGGTGCCATCAACCGCGTGCCGGCCGAGGACGAGACGCGCTCCAATCTGCATGTGGGGGGCCGCGCCGAGGCCGCGACCCTCACCAAGCGCGACCGGGAGATCTGCGCGCGCCTCGGACCCGAGCTCAAGAAGCGCGGGCTTATCTTTGTCGGCATCGATGTGATCGGCGACTGCCTCACCGAGATCAACGTCACCTCCCCGACCGGCATCAGGCAGGTGCGCGATTTCGGCGGCCCGGACATCGCCGCCATGATCTGGGACGTGGTGGAGAAGAAGGTGGCGGCGAACGCCGGAAAAGACAAAGGGAGGCGATGATGGCGGATGCCAAGGATCTCGGGGCCGTGTTCGACGCCCATACCGCGGCGGAGTTCCAGACGCGAGACATCGACGCGACCATGGCGACCATGGGGGAAGCGCCCTACCTCACCCATGTACCGACGCTCGCCGGCGGCCAGGGACGCGACGCGGTGCGGCGCTTCTATGAGACCTATTTCATCGGTCACTGGCCGGAGGACACCGAGATCACGCAAGTCTCGCGCACGGTGGGCGCGACCCAATTGGTCGACGAGGTGGTGCTGAGCTTCACCCATGATTGCCCGATGCCGGCGATCCTGCCGGGCGTCGCCAGCACGGGGCGCAAGGTGGTGCTCGCTTTCGTCGTGGTGGTCGGCTTCGACAGGGACGGCAAGATCACCCATGAGCATATCTATTGGGACCAGGCCTCGCTCGCTGCTCGTGCAGATCGGGCTGCTCGACAAGGCCAAGCTGCCGGTCACGGGCGCCGAGCAAGCGTCGCGCCTGCTCGATCCGAGCCTGCCCTCCAACACTCTGATCCCAGGGCAGGCCAGTTAGGCACCAAAGCGCCGACGACACCGTGATCGCTGCCGCGCTGAAATTTCCGTGCGATCAGCTGATCGAGCCGATGATGCCTTCAACCAGATAATTGGTCTGCATGAGCTCGTCGGCATAGGGACCATAGGTCGTTCCAACCGGCACCACTTCCTTGCCGGTATTGTCCTTGATCGGACCGACGAAGAGCGCATCCCCGTTTCTCATCGCCTGCATCGCGGTCTTGGCGGCGTTGATCCGCCTCAGGCATCGCTCCGGCGCCGAATGGGCTCGACCGGATATAATCCTTGTCGTAGCCGCCGGTGACGAAGTTCGGCAGGGTTCCGCCATTCTGCACCGTCTCAATGAAGTTCTCGAACATATCGGTCCAGTGGTACTCGGCGCCGGTGATGTAACCCTTGGGCGCGAGTGGGGCCTGGTCGAAGGCGTGGCCGCAAGTCTTGACACCACGGGCCCGTCTCGATGACGACCCTCGGGGCGTCGAG
This sequence comes from uncultured Alphaproteobacteria bacterium, assembly GCA_963820115.1. Classification (GTDB taxonomy): domain Bacteria; phylum Pseudomonadota; class Alphaproteobacteria; order Rhizobiales; family Methyloligellaceae; genus Methyloceanibacter. Next base: position 270,198 of record CAWFYP010000002.1, on the reverse strand, counting down.
ATGACAGGTAATGACGTCGCAGCCGGCGTCGACGAGCTCATTTGTCGCCGCGGCGTCGTGAACCGCATCCTCCCACTCGCCGGTGAAGATCGCCCGCACGGTTGCATCGGGGTTGGTTTGGCGGACGCCGAGAAGGAAGGAATTCACGTTGAGAAGCACGGTGCCGAACGGCTTGCCGGCAACGAAGCCAAGCTTGTTGGTGGGTGCCGGCGGTGTCGGCCGCCGATCTCGCGCTCCCCCAGGCGAACGAGGGGAGCGCCGAGGTGCGCGCCCGGGTCAGTGCCGCCCGCCGCATTTAGGCCGAACGCTTCGCCGGCCTCGGCCCGAAGCGGGTGCGCACCAACGCCGAATGCGATGTCAGCCTGATCGAGGCGATCGCCGCGCCGGAGGCATCCGGTCTCACCCTGCTGCGCGAGGCCGCCGCAGCGCTCGGTCTCAGCGCGCGCGGCTATCACCGCACCTTGCGTGTGGCCCGCACGCTCGCCGATCTCGACGGCGAAAGCTGCGTCGCCCGTATCCATATCGCCGAAGCGTTGAGCTATCGAGGCGAAACCTTGCGCTGGGCGCAGGCCGCCGCGTAAAGGCCCATCCGAGCTTTTCCTCCCCCCCTTGGCGGCTTGGGACCCTGGCTGCCCGGCGACCAGGCCCTCCCCGGCCGCGCACTAAAGCCTTTCTCAAGCATTGTTTGCTTGGCTGGCCCAGGGAAGGGCCGGACGGGGCCGCCCGCAACACGAGGCGTCCAGGTGAGCCGCGAGCAGCAACAGCCATGCGTTTGCCCCGAAGGCGAGCGCCCGACGCGGCAAACGGAGCCGAGGGGCTTCAACGGCGCCGTCAGGACGCTTATGCGCCGCTGGCGGGAGGGGCTTGCGCGCCTCACCTCGCGCCTGGCGCCCGGTGCAGACCCCGCACTTGAATCCTTGCGCGACCTGCAATGGGAGCTCAAGGAGCGCGAGGCGCGCTATCGCGATCTCCTCGACCATCAGGGCGACGTGATCCTGCGCCGCGACAAAGAGCGGCGGCTCACCTTCATCAACGACGCCTTTTGCAAAACCTTCGGGCTCACCCGCGAGGCGGCGCTCGGCCGGGTGTTCACGCTGCCTGCCAATGACGCGGGCGCGGTGGGTCGCGCTCACTTTGCCGGAGGGCGCCGCAGCCGGACCCTCGAGCTCGAGACGCAGGCGGGCCCGCGCTGGTTCCTGTGGGAGGATTTCGCCATCATCGGCCCGGACGGGCACCTCACCGAGATGCAGAGCGTCGGCCACGACATCACCGAGCAGCGCGCGGTCGAGCTGGCGCTTGCCGAGGCACGCGACCAGGCGGAGAGCGCGAGCCAGGCCAAGTCGCGCTTCCTCGCCTCCATGAGCCACGAAATTCGCACGCCGATGAACGGCATTCTCGGCATGACCGGGCTGCTGCTCGACACCGAGCTGTCGCCCGAGCAGCGCACCTATGCGCGCGCCATCTCCACTTCGGCCAAGACGCTGCTCGGCCTCATCGACGAGGTGCTCGACTTCTCCAAGATCGAAGCGGGCAAGCTCGAGCTCCGCGCCGAGCCCTTCGACATCGCCGATGCGGTGCAGAGCGTGGTCGAGCTGCTCTCGCCCCGCGCGCGCGACAAGGATCTCACCATCGGCTGGTTCGTCAGCCCCGACGTGCCGCGGACGGTGATCGGCGACGGCCTGCGCATCCGTCAGGTGCTGATGAACCTCGTCGGCAACGCCATCAAATTCACCGAGAAGGGCGGGGTGGCGTTGATGCTCGAGCCCAATGCCAATGGCGCGGCGGCGCGTGACGTCGCCGAGCGCGCGGGGCTGCGCTTCATCGTGCGCGACACCGGCCCCGGCGTGCCGCCGCAAGCCGCCGAGCGCATCTTTGCCGAGTTCGAGCAGGCCGAGTCCGGCCCGGCGCGGCGCCATGGCGGCACGGGTCTCGGACTTGCGATCTCCAAGCGCCTGATCGACGCCATGGGCGGCCGCATTACGCTTTCGAGCGTGCCCGGCGAAGGCGCGAGCTTCACCGTCGAGCTGCCGCTCGCTGTCCCCCGCAACGTGTCCTGCGTCGGCGCCGATTGGCCGCGGCCGGAGCCCGGCGCCAAGGTGCTGCTCGCGCTGGACGGCGCGATTGAGGGCGAGACGATCGGCGATCTGCTCACCGCCATGGGCGCGCGGCTGATGCGGGCCGGGGTCGAGGACGCGCTGCGCATCACCGCCGAGATCGCGGCGACGCGTTCCTCGTTGAACGCATTCCTCACCGACCGCGCCGGCGTCGAGAAAGGCGCCGACCGACTGCTCGCGCGTCTGAGGAGCGACGCGAAGGGCCAGCCCTTGCGCGCCATCGTCATCATCGATCCGTCCGAGCGCGGCGACATCAAGCGGCTCCGGGAACAGGGCTTCGACGGCTATCTCATGCGTCCGATCCGGCCGCTGTCGCTGCTCACCCAGCTGTTCGGATCGATGGAGGCCGAGCCCGCCTCGCCCTTGCTGGCGCTCGCCGGCCCGGTGCGGCGCGTTCTCACCGCCCGTGGCGCTGAGGCCTCGGTCCTGCTCGCTGAGGACAACGACATCAACGCGCTGCTCGCGCGCACGGTGTTGGAGAAATGTAGCGTCCGCGTGGTGCGCGCCAAGAATGGCCACGAGGCGATTGCCAAGGCCTGCGCCGAGCTCACCCAAGGTCGTGGTTTCGACCTCGTGCTCATGGACATCCACATGCCGGACATGGATGGGGTGGAGGCGGCGCGACATATCAGGAGCCTCTACGCGGAAGACGCTCGGCCCGGCGAGGGACGCCCGCCCATCGTGGCACTCACCGCCAACGCCTTCGCCGAGGATCGCGCCGCTTATCTCGCCGCGGGGCTCGACGACTACCTCGCCAAGCCGTTCGAGAACGAGGATCTGGCCGCTTTGTTCGACCGCTGGTGGAAGCAATCGGCGGAGCGGCCGCAAGGCGCGGCCGGGCTTGGAGCCGCCTAAACGCCGCGCTTGGGACCCCAGCGGCCGCCGCGCATTTGGTCCTGGCAGGATAAGCGAGGCAATATCCCCGGGATCGTCGAGCGCTTCGACAGGCATGAGCCGATTTTCGACGACGGAATTTTCGTCCCGATACACCGGGTCCTCCCGGTGTTAATCGTTCGGGATGAAGGATCAGGTTTGTGAGCTCGTAAAGCGATGCAGGGTCAGCCGGGACTTCCGTTCTCTTGATCTTTGGCTGCGCTCGCGCTTCGCATCCCGTTCACCGCGCGATCTTCTGACGGTCATTGTTCTCTTCTTGGGCCTCGGCGCGATATTCGCGCTCACACGGTCGCGATGGCTCGACGATTGGGACTCGGTGAACTTCGCGCTGGCGCTTGACGATTTTGACATCGGCAAGAGTCAGCCTCATCCCCCCGGTTATCCGATCTATATCGGGGCGGCCAAGCTGGTTCACCTTGTAGTCGTCGATCCTGCCGCTGCCTTGACTCTCGTATCGTCGTTGGCGGGCGCTGTCGTAGCCGCGATGTTCTACGTCCTGGCACGACGACAATTGGTTTGGTCGGTCGCACTCGCCTCTACGATCGTCATGGCGTTGACGCCGTTGTTCTGGCTCCAGGCGGAACTCGCGCTCAGCGACATGTTTGGGCTGATATTTGTGCTGTCATTTCTGCTGGTCGAGGGGGCCACCGCAAAAACTCCCGAGGGAGATCTCGCGCAACGCATTGCTTGCGGCGCTATTGCCGGCTTGTCGCTTGGCGCGAGGCCGCACGTCACGCTTCTCATCGTCGCCTATTGGTGCATCCGCGCGCTATCTGCGCGTTCGATCAATGGCACACACTTTTTGACGGCGACCGCGTCGTTTGTTCTAGGTCTAATTCTATGGCTCGTGCCCACAATGTTGGCCACAGGCGGCCTCCGTGCCTATCTTTCGGCCTGTCTCACCCAATTTGAGTGGCGGCTCGACAAACCCGCGGCGTCCATATTGGGCGGCCCCATCAGCGCCACCTATTTGTTGGCCCGCGCCAGCGGCTTCATTGGCTGGCTGGGCCAGACATTCGCACCGTTCCAATTCCACATCACCGCCAAACACGGAGCGAGGCAAATCGCCATGGGGTTGGCGGCCTTAGCGCCGTATGTCTACTTTGCTTGGCAAAGCGCTTCCAAGGCTGTCGCAAGGCCCTATGTCATCGCTTCGGCGATGTATTTGCTGATGCTTTTCATCCTGTTGCCACAGCATCAGCGCTACTTCCTGCCCTTCTGCTTGATCGTCGGATGGTCGGTCGCGGGCTTCTTGGAACTTTTCCGCAAGCCGGTTGTCCGATGGGTTGCCTGCACAGCGCTCTTGGTCAGCAATAGCGCGCCGGCGCTCTTTCTGGTCCGGGCCTTGATGTCCAGCATGCCACCGACGGTTGCTGCCCTCGTTTGGGGTGAGTCCTCTCATTCGGCCACCGCACTTTACTCCAACCCGGTCAGGCGGCAGGCCGATTATTATTTCCCTGAGGGAAGCGTCAGATGGGAGCCTCAAACATCAGTTGAATGCGCAAATTTTCGACAGGAGCTCAGCTTGGAGACCGCCGTCTTTGCGACGAGTCCTAGCCTCTGCGGTCTGGATGGAAAAATCGTGACTTCATTCCGGCGCGATCCGAGAATTCACGACAAGAACAATCTGGTGTCGATTTTCGAATTCATGGCGCGCTGAAGGTTCTGCGCAACCGACGCGATATTGGCACCCGATTGCGCGGGACTGTAGGTTATCCACAGGGATGGCAGAGTCTCAGACTGCTGAGATTTCCCGAAAAAACATGACACATGGTGACGCGCGGTGACTGTGGAATACCACTGTCACACAGCCTTCGAATTGGTTTGCTAACCGGACATCATTGTGGCCGAATCGGTCGGCCACGAGTGAGATTAGGGTCGGTAGCGTGCGGCGTTGCGGGGGCCCCCTTTCCCGTCCATGACGAATTCGGGCGTGAACATGCCGATGAAGCCGACAGACGCTCGCCTCATGGATAAATTCCGGGGCGGAGCGATGTTCCCAGGGTTTATGTCGTGGCCAGGTCAGGCTGGTGCCTTCCCGTTCACGGGGCGGTGCCGGTTTGGAAGCGGCGGGCTCCGTCCGTGGAACCCGCCAAAAATCTATGGCAGCTGCGGCTCGCTCGAAGTGCGGCTGGCGCGCAAGAAGGGCGAGCTCCGGCGTGCCCAGAGGCTGCGCTACAAGGTCTTTTACGAGGAGATGTCCGCCGTTCCCGGCGCGCTCGCCATGCTGTCGCGGCGCGACGAGGACCCCTATGACGCCATTTTCGACCATCTGCTGGTGATCGACCGGGGCGATCCGTCCAAGGGTCGCCGCTGGCGCCGGTCGCGCGTGGTCGGCACCTATCGCATGTTGCGCCAGGAAGTGGCCGACCGTAACGACGGGTTCTACACCCAAGGCGAATATGACGTCTTGCCGCTCATCCGCGCCAAGAGCCCGGATTATTCCTTCATGGAGCTCGGCCGGTCCTGCGTGCTCAAGCCATACCGCAACAAGCGGACGCTGGAGCTGCTGTGGCAGGGTGTGTGGACCTATGTGCGCGAGCACGGCGTCGATGTCATGATCGGCTGCGCGAGCTTCGAGGGCACCGATCCTGCCGCCCACGCCATGGCGCTCAGCTATCTGCATCACACCGCGCTGGCGCCGCCGGAGTGGCGCGTGCGGGCGCATGAGCGTTTGCGCGTCGACATGAACATGATGCCGGCGGAGGCGATCAACGCGCGCACGGCGCTCAAGGCGCTGCCGCCGCTGATCAAGGGCTATCTGCGGGTCGGCGCCTGTGTCGGCGACGGCGCCGTCGTCGATCACCAATTCGGCACCACGGACGTGTTCATCATCATGCCGGTCGAGGCGATCAACACGCGCTACTTCGCCCATTTCGGCGCGCCGGATGCGTTAACGACGCCCATGGCGGCCGAATTCGCGGCGCTGAACTAGTCCCTCGAGGCTCGCCGCTCCCGCCAGGGCATTTGACGCCTCCCGCGGCCGTCCCTACATTTCGGGGCGAATGCGCCATGCCGATGTCAACGAAGCGCTGAAATCCGTCACCGACAGTGTCGCGGGTCTGCGTCAGCTCAACGATCGCTCGCGCGAGATCTTCAAGCGCATCGTCGAGACTTATCTCGCCACCGGCGAGCCGGTCGGCTCGCGCAATTTGAGCCGCACGCTGCCGATGACGCTGTCGCCCGCCTCGGTGCGCAACGTCATGTCGGATCTGGAAAGCCTCGGCCTCATCTACGCGCCGCATACGAGCGCCGGCCGTCTGCCGACGCAAACGGGTCTGCGCCTGTTTATCGACGCCCTGCTCGAAATCGGCGATGTGAGCGAGGAGGAGCGCAGTCAGATCGAGAGCCGCATCGCCGGGAGCGGCCGCCACCGCGGGGCGGAAGAGTTTCTCGCCGAGGCGGGGGACATGCTGTCGGGGCTCGCGCGGTGCGCGGGCATCGTGCTGGTCGATAAGCAGACCAAGACGCTCAAACAAATCGAGTTCGTCAATCTCGCACCGGGCCGGGCGCTCGCCGTGCTCGTGGGCGAGGACGGCGAAGTGGAGAACCGCATCGTCGCGCTGCCCGAGGGCTTGCCGCTGTCGTCGCTTACCGAGGCGGCCAACTACCTCAACGCCCGCATCGCCGGGCTCACTCTGGCCGATGCGCGCGCACGGATCGAGACGGAGATCGAGCAGCGGCGGGCCCAGCTCGACGAGCTCACCGCACGGGTCGTCACCCTCGGCCTCGCCACTTGGTCGGGGGAGGACGACGAACGTAAGAGCCTCATCGTGTGCGGACGTTCGCATCTCCTCGAGGATGTCCGCGCCATGGAGGATCTCGAGCGGGTGCGGCTCCTGTTCGAGGATCTCGACACCAAGAAGGATTTAATCCAGCTCCTGGGGCTTGCCGAGCGCGCCGAAGGCGTGCGCATCTTCATCGGTTCGGAGAACAAGCTGTTCTCGCTGTCGGGCTCGGCGCTGATCGTCTCGCCGTTCCAGGACAGCGAGCAAAAGATCGTGGGCGTGCTTGGCGTGATCGGCCCGACGAGGCTCAATTATGCGCGCATCATTCCCATGGTGGATTACACCGCGCGGCTGCTCGGACGCCTTGTGCCTTGATTTTTGCGCCGGGGCGGTCGATATCCCCCATCACCCGAAGCCACTCAATTAAGGCGGCGATGCCCGAAGACAAGACCGATCCCCACAAGACGGCCGCGACGGGCCAAGAGCCCAAACGCGGCGCGCGCTCGCAAGGCATGAACGAGGCGGCCGATCCGGCGGCGCAAGCGGGCGCCGAGCTCGAAGCCATGGTCGCCGAGAGCGCCGATATTCGCGACCGACTTTTGCGTACCATGGCCGATATGGAGAATTTGCGGCGGCGCACGGAGCGGGAGAAGGCGGACACCGCGCGCTACGCCATCTCCAATTTCGCCCGCGACGTGCTCACCGTCGGCGACAATCTGAGGCGCACGGTCGAGCACGTACCGGCGGAGGCGGCAGCCCAGGATCCGGCGCTGAAGAGCTTCCTCGACGGGGTGGAGATCACCGAACGCGAATTGCTCAACGTGCTCGAGCGCCATGGCGTGACCCGCATCGATCCGCTGGGCGCCCGCTTCGATCCCAATTGCCACCAGGCCATGTATGAGGTGCCGGACCCCAACGTGCCCGAGGGCACCGTGGTCGACGTCATGCAGGCGGGCTATGTGATCGGCGACCGCTGCTTGCGGCCGGCGCTCGTCGCCGTGTCCAAGGGCGGCGCCAAGGCGTCTGCCGCCGTTGCGCCGGGCAAGCCGGGCAAGAATGGGAGCGAGCCCAAACCCGCCAATGACGATTTCCCCGGCGGCGCCACGCCCGGCACGGACGGCCCGCAAGACTGACGGCCGCGCCCACGCCGCTCCGGCGAACCCGCGGGCGAGCCCGGCGTTGTACAGCAGAACCGGAGTGTAGTCGGCGATGGCGGGCGCATCCAAGGGCAATCCCGACGGCTATGTCCATACCCGCGACGCCCGCGAATATCAGCGCCTGCGCGATCAGGCGCGGCTGTGGCAGGCGGCGACCGAAGCCACGCTCGACGCGGCGGAATTAGCGCCCGGCATGAGCTGCCTGGATGTCGGTGCCGGCCCCGGCGCGGTGATGCGTCTCATGGCCGCGCGGGTCGGGCCCCAAGGTAAAGTCACCGGGCTGGACATCGACGCGCGGCTCGGCACCGAGGTGCTGGCCGAGCTGCGCGCCGAAGGGGGCGCCGAGTTCGCCTTCCTCCACGGCAATGTGCTCGAACTCGATACCGTGCCGGGCGCCCCGTTCGATCTCACCTTCTGCCGCTTCCTGCTCATGCATCTGCCCGATCCCTCGCTCGTGCTCGAGAAGATGGGCGGCTGGACCAAGCCGGGTGGGGTGGTCATGGCGCAGGAGTTCGATTTCGGCGCCATCGCCATCGAGCCGGTCTGCCCACCCATGGCCGAGTTCAACCGGCTGTTCGAAGGCGTGTTCCGGGCGCATGGGCGCAATAGGCGGGCCGGGCGCCAACTGCCGGCCCAGTTCGAGGCGGCGGGCTTGGGCGCGCCGGACCGGGCCACCGCGGCCGCCCATTTCCTGCCGCTCGCGGCCATGGCCGACATGCTGATCGACGTTTACGACGGCCTGTTCGCAACGGGGGTTGAACTTGGCATCGCCGACGCCCCGCGCGCGGCGCAATTCCGCCAGGACATGAAGGAAGCAGCCGCCGACGGCCGCTATTGGTGCCTGCCGCCGATCCTGATCAGCGCCTGGAAGCGGATCGGCGGAAATTTCTAAACGTCTCGCCAAGCATCACCCCTCGCTTCTCCTTGTGAGCCATAGGCTTGCCCCCTATATAATCGGGAGCCCCGCTGGCTTTCCAAGTCGGCGAGGCTTGCCGGTATTGTAGAGGGGACCAGCGCCAAGCCAAGCGGCGGGAGCGCGCGTGCCAGGGCGCCGATCTAGGGCCCGGGCGGTCTGCCAGAAGGAGAGGTTCGAGACATGGCGAAAGTGATCGGAATCGATCTCGGTACCACCAATTCATGCGTGGCGGTCATGGAGGGGAAAAACCCCAAGGTGATCGAGAATGCGGAAGGGATGCGCACGACGCCATCCATGGTGGCCTTCACCGAAGACGGCGAACGGCTCGTAGGTCTTCCCGCCAAACGCCAAGCGGTCACCAACCCGGAAAATACCTTCTTCGCCATCAAGCGCTTGATCGGCCGCCGCTACGACGACCCGATGGTCGAAAAGGACAAGAAGCTCGTCCCCTACCAGATCGTGCGCGCCGACAACGGCGACGCCTGGGTCGAGTCCCGCGGCACGAAATATTCGCCCTCGCAAATCTCCGCCTTCATCCTGCAAAAAATGAAAGAGACGGCCGAAGCCTATCTCGGCGAGAAGGTGGACCAGGCGGTCATCACCGTCCCAGCATATTTCAACGACGCCCAACGCCAAGCCACCAAGGACGCCGGCAAGATCGCGGGGCTTGAAGTCCTGCGCATCATCAACGAGCCGACGGCGGCGGCGCTCGCCTACGGCCTCGACAAAAAGAAGGAGTCCAAGACCATCGCCGTCTACGACCTCGGCGGCGGCACCTTCGACATCTCCATTCTCGAGATCGGCGACGGCGTGTTCGAGGTGAAGTCGACCAATGGCGATACCTTCCTCGGCGGCGAGGATTTCGACATGCGCCTGGTCGACTATCTCGCCAACGAGTTCAAGAAGGAGTCGGGCATCGACCTGCGCGGCGACAAGCTCGCCCTGCAGCGGCTGAAAGAGGCCGCCGAGAAGGCCAAGATCGAGCTGTCCTCCACGACGCAGACCGAAATCAACCTCCCCTTCATCACCGCCGACAAGACCGGGCCGAAGCATCTCACCATGAAGCTCACGCGCGCCAAGCTCGAGAGCCTGGTGGACGATCTCATTCAGAAGACCATCGGCCCGTGCCAGAACGCGCTGAAAGACGCCGGTCTCAAGGCGGCCGAGATCAACGAGGTGGTGCTCGTGGGCGGCATGACGCGCATGCCGAAAGTGGCCGAGACGGTGAAGACCATCTTCGGGCGCGAGCCGCATAAGGGCGTGAACCCCGACGAGGTGGTGGCCATCGGCGCCGCCATCCAGGCGGGCGTGCTGCAAGGCGACGTCAAGGACGTGCTCCTGCTCGACGTCACGCCGCTGTCGCTCGGCATCGAGACCTTGGGCGGCGTGTTCACCCGTCTGATCGACCGCAACACCACGATCCCCACCAAGAAGAGCCAGGTGTTCTCCACCGCCGAGGACAATCAGAACGCGGTCACCATCCGCGTGTTCCAAGGCGAGCGCGAGATGGCGGCGGACAACAAGATGCTCGGGCAATTCGATCTCGTCGGCATTCCGCCGGCGCCGCGCGGCGTACCGCAGATCGAGGTCACCTTCGACATCGACGCCAACGGCATCGTCAACGTGCAGGCCTCCGACAAGGCGACCGGCAAGGAGCAATCGATCCGCATCCAGGCGTCGGGCGGCCTGTCCGACGCCGACATCGACCGCATGGTCAAGGAAGCCGAGAGCCACGCCGCGGAGGACAAAGAGCGTCGCGAGCTGGTGGAGACGCGCAATCAGGGCGAGGCCCTGGTGCACTCGACCGAACGCATGCTCAAGGATTTCGGCGACAAGGTCGCCGCCGCCGACAAGGGCACGGTGGAAGCGGCCGTGACCGAGCTCAAAACGGCGATCCAGGGCGAGGATGCGGCGGCCATCAAGCAGAAAGTCGATGCGCTGGCGCAAGCGTCGATGAAGCTCGGCGAGGCTATGTATGCGGCGAGCCAGGGTACGGCGGCGGCCGGTGGTGGCGCCGGCGGCGGAGCGGGCGGACCCTCGGAGGGCGGTAGCGGCGGCCCGGACGTGGTCGACGTCGATTTCGAGGAAGTGAGGGACGACGACAGCAAGAAGTCGGCTTGACGTGGATTGAAGGCATTGGCGCGGATCTTGCTGTGAACCCCGCAAGATCCGGCGCCGCTGTCCAAGAGAAGAGGCTAAGCGCCGTCCGCATGCGGGACGCGGTTCCGGGGTGAAGGCCAGAGGGTCGATGTCAAAGCGCTGCTACTACGAAATTCTCGGTGTGCCCCGCGGGGCGTCCGAACCCGATATCAAGGCCGCGTTCCGGCGCCTGGCCAAGGAATGCCATCCCGATCGCTGCAACGGTGATCGCGGGGCCGAGCATCGTTTCAAGGAAGTCAACGAGGCCTACGAGGCGCTGAAGGACCCGCAGCGGCGGGCGGCCTATGACCGCTTCGGCCACGCCGCCTTCGATGGCGGACTTGCCGGCGGTCCAGGCCATGGCTTCGGCGCCGATTTCTCGGCCTCCATGTCGGCCATGTTCGACGATCTGTTCGGCGAGTTCATGGGCCAACGGCGCCCGCGGCAGCGTTCGGCGCGGGAGCGCGGCGCCGACCTCCGCTACAATATGGAGATCACCCTCAACGAGGCCCATGAGGGCAAGACGGCGCAGATTCGCGTGCCGACCAGCATCACCTGCGACAGCTGCACGGGCTCGGGCGCGCGCGCGGGCACTCAAGCTACCCAGTGCCGCACCTGCGGCGGCTTCGGCAAGGTGCGCGCGAGCCAAGGCTTCTTCACCATCGAGCGGACCTGTCCCGCCTGTCAGGGCCGCGGGGAGGTGATCGAGACGCCGTGCGCTACCTGCAATGGCGCCGGCCGCGTCACGCGCGAGCGCACCCTTTCCGTCACCATCCCGGTGGGCGTGGAGGACGGCACGCGCATCCGGCTCGCGGGCGAAGGCGAGGCGGGCTTGCGCGGCGGCCCGCCCGGCGATCTCTACATCTTCCTGTCCATCAAGCCGCATGAGTTCTTCCAGCGCGACGGCGCCGACCTCTTCTGCCGCGTGCCGATCGCTCTCACCACCGCCGCGCTCGGCGGCCAGGTCGAGGTGCCCACCATCGACGGCGGCAGGACCCGGGTGAAGATCCCGGAAGGCACCGAGAGCGGCCGACAATTTCGCCTCAAGGCCAAGGGCATGCCCGTGCTGCGCTCCAAGCAGCAGGGCGACCTGTACATCCAGGTCGAGGTGGAGACGCCGAAGAACCTGTCGCGCAAGCAGCGCGACTTGCTCAAGAGCTTCGAGGAAGCCTCCAATGCGAGCACGAGCCCCGAATTGGCGGGCTTCTTCGCGCGCGTCAAGGAGCTGTTCGAGCGCACGGGCGAGTAGCGGCCTATTCTTTGCGTTGCCCGTTTGCCGTAAAGTGGCGTGATCTTCCCCCCGCGCTCGTGACCCTCCGGTGAGCGCCATCATGCCGAGAGGCGCCATGACCGACGGCGACAGCGCCCGAGAGACCCCCGGCAAAACGACTCCTTTCTGGGCCCGGGCGGCGCTGATGGCCCTCGCAGCGATCGCGGTGCTCGCGCTCGCCCTCGGCCTGTGGTACGCGCGCACCGCGCTGCTGCTCGCCTTTGCCGGCCTCCTGCTCGCCATCGTGCTCTACGGCGCAAGCCGCGCGCTCGCCGAGATCACCGGCCTGCCGCGGCTCGTCATGCTCGCCGTCGTGGTGGTTCTCGTGGCGCTGTTCCTTGTGCTCGTGCTTTGGGGCGCAGGACCGACGCTCGCCCAGCAGGTGGCGCAGCTCGCGACCAGTCTCGCCGCCGGCGCGACCAGCCTGACCAAGCAGGTCGCGGCCTTCGCCGACCAGGCCAACCTGCTGCAGAACATCGATCTCGTGCAGCTGTTGGGCAAGTTCATGAGTTCCTGGGGCATCGCCACGGGCGCGACCACCTTCGCCCTGTCGATCGTCGGCATGCTCAGCGCCGGGCTCATCGTGCTGTTCTTCGGCATCTATTTCGCCGCCGACCCGGACACCTATATCGAACTTGTGGCGCGGCTCGCCCCGGCCGACCGGCGGCTTGTCACCATGGAGATGCTGCATCAGACCGGCGATCTGTTGCGGCGCTGGCTGATCGGTCAGAGCATCTCCATGATGGCGATCGGCAGCTTTACCTTCGTGGGCCTGCTCATTCTCGGCGTGCCGATCCCCTTCGTGCTCGCGTTGTTCGCCGGGCTCGCCGGCTTCCTGCCTTATCTCGGGCCGATCATCGGCGCCATCCCGATGGTGCTCGTGGCGGGCGGGGAGAGCCTCGATCTCGCGCTGTGGGTGGTCGGGCTGTACGCCATCATCCAATTTCTGGAGAGCTATCTGCTCACGCCGCTGATCCAGGCGCGCGCCGTGTCGCTGCCACCGGCGGTGGTGATCCTGGCCCAGCTCGTACTCGGCGCGGTGTTCGGCATTCTGGGGCTCGCGCTCGCCACGCCACTGGCTGCGGCGGCCGTGGTGCCGCTGCGGCATCTGTTCGGCATAAGCGAGGACGATGCGCCGGCAAGCAAGTCGGCCCCCGCGGGGCGCGTGGTTCCGACCGGGTGAATATCCGCCAAGAAAGGCAATTGATGCGACTTTTGTTCTTTGCCGGCAGCACGCGGGAAGGGTCATACAACAAGAAGCTCGCCCGGCTCGGGCAGCACGTCGCGGTCGCCAACGGCATCGAGGGCGTGTTCGTCGACCTCACGGATTATCCCATGCCGCTTTATAACGGCGACCTCGAAGCGGCGCAGGGCCCGCCCGCGGAGGCGCGCGAATTCAAGGCGCTGCTCGGCGAATATCAGGGCGTGTTCATCGCCAGCCCGGAATATAATTCCTCGGTCACGCCGCTGCTCAAGAACACGATCGACTGGGTGTCCAGAGTGCGCGCCAAGGGCGAGACCGGGCTCGAAGTCTATCGGAGCCGCGTGTTCGCCATCTCGGGCGCTTCGCCCGGCTATTATGGCGGCATGCGCAGCCTGCTGACGCTCCGCCAAATCCTCGCCGTCGGCGTCGGCGCGAGCGTGATCCCGCAACAGCTAGCCCTACCCCGGGCAGCCGATGCCTTCACCGAGGATGGCAGCCTCAAGGACAGAGCGCAGCAGGACCTGTTGAAGGGTGTGGTCGAGGCGCTCGCCATCGCAGCCCGGAAATTCGCCAGTCCATGAGCACAGCGCGCGACCACATCATCGTCGCGCTCGACGTGGGAAGCGTCGAGGAGGCGCGCGCGTTGATCGCGACGCTGGGGGACAGCGTCGGCGTCTACAAGATCGGGCTTGAGCTGCTGTTTGCCGGGGGCTTCGAGCTGGCCCATGCGCTAAGCTCCCAAGGCCGGAGCGTATTCATCGACGCCAAGCTGCTCGACATCGGGGCGACGGTGGAGCGGGCGACCGCCGCCATCGCCAAGACCGGCGCGTCCTTCCTCACCGTGCATGCGCTCGACCGCAAGACGCTCGATGCGGCGCGGCGCGGCAGAGGCGGCGCCCCGCTGAAGCTGCTCGGAGTGACCGTGCTCACCAATCTCGAGGCCGCCGATCTCGCGCAGCAAGGCATTTCGCTGGCGCCGGCCGCGCTCGCGCTGCACCGGGCCAGGCTCGCGCGCGAAGCGGGTTTCGACGGGGTCGTCGCTTCGGGTCACGAGACGGCGGCGATCCGCAAGGCGGCCGGTCCCGATTTTGTCATCGTCACACCGGGCATCCGGCCCGAGGGCGTTGCCGCCGACGACCAGGCGCGGAGCATGAGTCCGGCGGAGGCTATCGAAGTGGGCGCCGACTATCTCGTGATCGGCCGGCCTATCACGCGCGCGGCCGACCCCCGCGCAGCGGCCCTAGCCATCGCCAAGGACATCACGCGCGCCTCAGGCTGAGGGGCCAAGCGCGGCGAGACGGGTTTCGATCAGGGAGATCAGGCGGGCGGCGTCGCCGGTCACGGCCACGCGTTTCAGGCGCGACTTGCCGCCTTGGGCGACGGCGACGGTGGAGGACGGCACGCCGAGCCAATCGGCGATAAGCCGTTCGAGCGCGTGATTGGCGCGGCCGGCTTCGGGGAGTGCGCGCACGCGCGCCTTCAGCACCGGCTCACCATCGAACAGCGTGACGCTGTCGATTTTGTCGGCGCTCGATTTGGGCGTGAGCCGTACGGCAAGGATCACGCTCCCCGCTGCGACACGGAAGGGTAGTTTCGTGCCGTTCAAGGCTCGACGAGCACTGGCTGGGTGGCGGGCAGAAGCCAGCCGAGCAGTACCACGTCGCGGATGAAGAGCAGCAGCAGGATCAGGATCACCGGCGAGATATCGATGCCGCCGAGATTGGGCAGCACCGAGCGGATCGGCCTGAGCGCGGGCTCGGTCAGGCGATAGAGCATGTCGGCGACGGCAAGCACGAAGCGGTTGCTCGTGTTCACCACATTGAAGGCGACGAGCCAGCTCAGAATCGCGCTCGCGATGATGACCCAGATATAGAGATCGATGATGAGAACGATAAAACCGATTAAAGGAACCATCCGTCCCCTCCTGAAACCGAGTTCATCTAGCTTGGCGGCGGGGGTGAGAGCAAGCCTTGCGAGGCGTCGGGGATTGGCTCGCTTGACAGGCCGGAAGGCCGCTCCCTAAATGACCCCAATTCCCTTAAGGGGCCGTAGCTCAGTTGGGAGAGCGCAGCAATCGCACTGCTGAGGTCACCGGTTCGATCCCGGTCGGCTCCACCACCGACCCGTCACGGGGCTCCGCAATAGAGCTCCCGCCAGCGACGCCTGGCGGTCGGGAGCAAGCTTCTTGGGCGCGTCCTCCTTGGCGCTGGACCCCGGAGGCAGGGGATTGCCCTCCTCGTCGCGCACGCGGAAGAATAGCCCCATCACCGGCACCAGCAGGAAATCCGGCACGAAGCGCATGGCCGAGACGGCAAGCTGGTTGAAGATGCCGGGCACGATCAGACTGCGGCGCCGGCGGAAGCCGTTATAGGCCCAGCGCGCCACCTGCTCCGGCGTCATCAGCGGAAAAAAGCGCACATAATAGGAATTCTGCGAGCCGGCCTTGGCGTGGAGCCGCGTGGTCACCGCGCCCGGCGCGACCACCGAGACAGTGACGCCGGTGCCCATGGCCTCGTAGGCCACGGCTTTGGAGAACGACAGGACGAAGGCCTTGGCCGCGGCATAAGGCGCCTGATAGGGCACCGGCATGAAGCCCATCATCGAGGCGACGTTGAGCACGCCGCCGTGCCGGCGCGCGATCATGCCGGGCAGGAAGCGCAAGGTGAGATCCACCAAAGCGCGCACGTCGAGATCGATCAGCCGCTTCGCCCGATCGAGGTGCTCGTCCTGGAAGAAGCCCGACGACATGATGCCGGCATTGTTGATCAGGCAATCGGCGTAGAGGTGGGAGCGGCGCAAGGCGTCCTCGACGCCGGCGCAACCCTCCTCGGTGGAGAGGTCCTGAGCGGTGAGGCGCACGTCGGCGCCATGGTCGCGTTTGAGCTCCGCCGCCACCCGCTCCAGATCGCTGCGGTTGCGAGCGACGAGCAACAGGGTATCGCCGGCACGGGCGAACTCCTCGGCGAGCGCGCGGCCGATCCCCTCGGTCGCTCCGGTGATCACCACCGCCGGCGTGCTCAAGGCCTGACCGCCGCGCTCGGTTTCTGGCTTGATATCGTTCATCTCTACCCTAACGCTTTGCCGCTCGTGCCGCAGCAATTCAACCGTTCAGCCAGGCGCGCGTTCCCTGGCAAGTTCCGTGTCCGCCCGCATAGCCTATAGCCTAGCGAGGGATACGGTTGCGACGCCGAGCACGAGCCTCAAGCTATCTGGGAACTCTGGCCGCAGAGAGGCTACAATAAACGATCAGCGCCCTGGGGCGCGAGCCTGAATTCACCCGAAAGACTGCCCGCAATGCTTGCGCCCCGCCCGCTCCATCCCCGGTCCCGCCTTGCGCTGATTTGCCTCGTTCTTGGGCTCGTGCCGATGCCGCAAGCGGCAGGCGCCGCCGAGAGCCTGGCCCAAGCCATCAAGAAGGCGGATGCGAAATATCTCGCGGCCAAGACGCTCGCGCCGACCGATACCGCGCCCAAGATCGAGACCGGGCTCGAGGAGGACGTGGAAGGCGCGCCGCCGACGCGCGAGATCGCGCAAGGCAATGTCAAGGCGGTCCTCAGCTACAAGGAAGACAAGAACGAGGAAGGCGAGATCGTGCGCACGCCGATCGTCACTGTGCTGGTCGACGGCAAGGAGGTGGCGAAGCTCGAGCGCGACGATCTGGGCTTGAGCAACCCGCCGGTCAGCGTGCAGATCGCCGAGCTCGATCCCGGCAACACGACCCCCGAGGTGGTGGCGTCGTTCTTCACCGGCGGCGCGCATTGCTGCTCCGACACCAAGGTGCTCACCGCGAGCCCCGACGGGTCGAGCTGGAAAACTGTCGAGGTCGGCGAATTCGACGGCGGGCCGCTCACCGCCAGCGATGTTAACGGCGACGGGCGCTACGAGTTCGAGACCCGCGACAACGCCTTCCTCTATGCCTTCGGCTGCTATGCCTGCTCGGTGGCCCCGCTCGAGATCCTCGCCGTCGAGAGTGGCGCGGTGAAGAACGTGACCCGCGAGCCCCGCTTCCGCGCCGCGCATGAATCCTACCTCAAGGACATCATCGGCGGCGTCCCCGACGAGGCCGATAACGGCTTCCTCGCCGGTTATGTGGCGGAGAAAATCCTGCTGGGCGAGGGCAAGGACGCCTGGGCGCTGATGCTCGCCCGTTACGACCGCTCGTCGGATTGGGGCCTCGATGTGTGCGACCGGCCGCTGAACGACGCCGGGGAGTGCCTGGGCAAAGCGCAGCGTCTGACCTTTCCCGACGCTCTTGAACGCATGCTTAAGGAGAACGGGTATAGTGTAGGATAATGAGGCGGGGCCCGCTGCCCGATGCGCGGAACCGGGGCTCCCGCCAAGCGGTTTGGGTTAAGTCGCCCGGCTTCCCCCCTGGAGGAGTGCCGGTGCTCGTTTTCGTGAGGAGTACGCAGTATGGCAGCGCGCGCCTATTGGACCGGCCAGCTAAGGCTATCCCTGGTCACCATCCCCATCAGGCTCTACCCGGCGACCAATACCGAGAAGCGCATCGAGCTGCATCAGATCCACGAGCCGTCCGGTAAGCGCATCCGCTATCAAAAAGTGGCGCCGGGCATCGGCGTGGTGGAAAACGAGGAGATCACCAAGGGCTTCGAATATGAGAAGGGCAAATATGTCCTGCTCAATCAAGACGAGATCGACAAGCTGAAGCTCGAAGCCAAGCAGACAATTGAGCTCGTGCGCTTCGTCGAGCGAGGCGATATCGATGCGCGCTATTTCGAGAAGCCCTATTACCTCCTGCCCGACGGCGACGTGGCCGAAGAGGGCTATGTGGTGGTGCAAAAGGCGCTCGCCGAAACCGAGAGGGTCGGGCTCGGCCAACTCATCCTGCGCGGCCAGGGCAATATCGTAGCGATTCAGGCATGCGGACGCGGGCTGATGCTCGAAGTGCTGCGCCACGCGAACGAGGTCCGCGCGGCCGACGCCTTCTTCAAGGAGGTGCCCGAGCTCAAGGTGGACAAGGAAGCGCTCGAGCTCGCGCGTGAGCTGATCGAGCGCAAGGCGGGCAAGTTCGAGCCGGCGCAGTTCAAGGATGAACATAACGAGGCGATGTGGGAGCTGATCCACGCCAAGCTCGAGCACCGCGAGCCGGAGTTCGTGGTTGAGGAGCCCGCCACCGCCAAGGTGATCAACATCATGGACGCGCTCAAGAAGAGCGTGAAGCAAGGGCAGCAGGCCAAGAGCAAGAGCGCGCCGCAGGCGAAGCGCGGCGCCGCGGCGGAGCGGCGCGAAAGCAAGAAGACCGGGCGGGCGCCCAAGCGCAGATCGGCCTAGACCATGGCGCGGGAGCAAAGCCGCGACCTGCTCGCCGAATACAAGGCCAAGCGCGATTTCGCCAAGACACCGGAGCCGGGCGCGAAGCGCAAACCGGCACGCGGCAATAGCTTCGTCATCCAGAAGCATGCGGCGCGGCGGACCCATTTCGATTTTCGCCTCGAAAAAGACGGTGTGCTCAAGAGCTGGGCCGTCACCAAGGGACCGAGCCTCGATCCGACGCAGAAGCGGCTCGCCGTGCGCACCGAGGACCACCCGCTCGAATATGGCGGGTTCGAAGGCGTGATCCCCAAAGGCGAATATGGCGGCGGCCCGGTGATGATCTGGGACCGCGGCACGTGGGAGCCCCTCAGCGATCCGGACGAGGGGCTGGCCAAGGGCGACCTCAAATTCAGGCTCCATGGCGACCGGCTGAACGGCGATTACGTGCTCGTGCGCATGAAGCCGCGCAAGGGGGAGCTGGGGCGCGAGAACTGGCTCCTGATCAAGAAGCGCGACGAATACGCCCATGACGGCGACGAGCCGACCGAGGCCTACGACACGAGCGTGGTGTCGGGCCGCACCATGGACCAGATCGACACCGGCGACTCGGCGGTGTGGAGCTCGAACGCTCAAAAAAAAACTCCGCGGACAGCCGCCAAGGCAAAACCCAAGGCAAAGCCGGCAAGAGCGCGAAAGCGCTAACGCCGGCATTCGTCGCGCCTGAGCTCGCCACCCTCGATGACGAGGTGCCGGACGGCAAAGGCTGGCTGCATGAGGTGAAATTCGACGGCTACCGTATCATCGGGCGGAAGGTGGGCTCCGAGGTCACGCTGTTCAGCCGCAGCGGGCTCGACTGGACCGTGCGGTTCCCGGCCGTGGCCAGGGCGCTCGCCAAACTCCCCTGCCGCGACGCGCTGGTCGACGGCGAAGTGGCCTTCGTGCTGCCGTCGGGCATCACGGACTTCAAATCGCTGCAGGAGCATATCGACAGCCCGCACCCGGCGATCCGCTATTTCCTGTTCGATCTGCTCGAGCTCGACGGCAAGGATTGGCGCCGGACGCCGCTCTTGGAGCGCAAGGCCCGCCTCGCCGAGCTGCTCTCGGGCAAAACCATCCCGCCACGCCTTATCTATTCCGATCATGTGCAGGGATCGGGGCGCGCCTTCCTGGCGAGCGCGTGCGCCTTGGGGCTCGAAGGCGTCGTGTCGAAACGGGCGAACGCGCCCTATCGCTCCGGCCGCAGCAAGGCCTGGCTCAAGATCAAATGTGGGGCGCGCGCCGAATTCGTGATCGGCGGCTATAGCCGCTCCTCGGTCAAGGGGCGCCCGTTTTCCTCGCTTCTGCTCGGCACCTTCCAAGACGGTGCGTTTAACTATGCCGGCAAAGTGGGCACCGGATTCGGCGAAGCCGATCTCGGCGAACTCGCCAAGCGCTTCAAGCCGCTCGAGCGCAAGACCTCGCCCTTCGTCGTGGTGCCGGCTCCTGAGCGGCGGGGCACGGTATGGCTTGAGCCTCGCCTCGTCGCCGAAATCGCCTATACCGAATGGACGCGCGACGGGCGCTTGCGGCATCCGAGTTTCCAGGGCCTGCGCGAGGATAAGCGCGCGGCCGACGTGCATCGCGATCTGCCGCGTGAGGAGGAGCCAGTGGTCGAGACCAAATCCCGCCGGTCAGCGAAGGCGAAAGCCGATAGCGCGCCCCTTTTTGCCGGCATCACGCTGTCCAGTCCCGACAAGGTCCTGTTTCCCGATCCCGGCCTCACCAAGCTCGACCTTGCCCGCTATTACGAGACGGTCGCGCACGCCATGCTTCCCTACATCGTCAACCGGCCGATCAGCCTCGTGCGTTGCCCGGAGGGTTACGCCAGGGAATGCTTCTTCCAGCGTCACGGCATGAAGGGCATGAATGACGCGGTGAAGGAGATCCACATCTCCGGCGGCGAGTTCGAAGCGCAAATATCTCTATATCGAGGACGCGAGCGGCCTGTTTGCGCTGGTGCAGATCGGCGCGCTCGAGATCCACGATTGGGGCGTGTCTCTCGCCCAGATCGACAAGCCCGACCGGCTGGTGTTCGATCTCGATCCCGACGAAGGGCTGCCGCTCGCCACGCTGAAAGCAGCCGCGGTCGAGGTGCGGGACTTCCTTGTCGATCTCGGCCTCAAGAGCTTCCTCAAATCGACCGGCGGCAAGGGGTTGCATGTGGTGGCGCCGCTGACGCCGAAGCTCGGCTGGAAGGAGATCAAGGCCTTCGCCAAGGCCATCGCCGATGGGCTCGTCGCGGCGCGGCCCGACCGTTACACGGCGAACCCGCTCAAGCGCACGCGCAAGGACAAGATCTTCGTCGACTATCTGCGCAACCAGCGCGGCGGCTCGGCGATCGCCAATTTTTCCGCCCGGGCGCGCGCCGGCGCGCCGGTCGCGGCGCCGCTCGCCTGGGACGAGCTCAAAGGCCTGAAGGTGGCGGCCGCCTACGACGTCAAGACCATGCCGCTTAGGCTCAAGCGGCTGAAGCGCGACCCGTGGGAGGGATTTTTCGCCACGCGCCAGTCGATCAATGCCAAGGCCTTGAAGGCGCTCGGCCTCGATTGAACCGAGGTCAAATCTGAGTGTGCGGGCGGAGGCGGCGCTCCCCCCATGCTAGGGTCCGGCGAAACCAAGGAGGATGTTCATGGCGCATGTGCTTATCCGGCGTGAGCTCGCATGGATTATGGGCGTGATGCTCGGCCTAGCTTCGGGTCTCGCCCCAGCGCGGGCGGCCGAGCCCGCGCTGACGCCGATCGTAGTCATGCCGGTCGCGGGCGCCAATCCGGTCAAAGGCGCCGACGGCAAGATCCACCTCGCCTATGAACTGACGCTCATCAATCAGAGCAAGTCTCTGATCAGCATCGAGGCGATCGACGTGGTCGACGCCGCCAACGATCAGGTGCTGCAGCATCTCGACTGGAAAGAGGTGGACTCGAAGCTGCGTCTGAACAGCCACGACGAGGGCAACGTGCTGACGCCGGCCAATTCGGGCTATCTATTTATGGACGTGACGCTCGGCGCCGACGCCAAAGTCCCGCCAGTCATCGCGCACCACTTCCAGCTGTCGGTGGGGAAGATGAAGCCCGGGACGGACGCACCGAAGCCGCCGTCGGAGCTCAGCTTCACCGGCGCGCCGGTGAGCGTGGGCGCGCCCGCAATGGTGATCGCGCCGCCGCTCAAAGGCAAACGCTGGGCGGTGGGCGGTGGATGTTGCGCCGCCATTTCCTATCACCGAGCCGCCACACTGGCGATCAACGGCACGGTGCATGTGGCCGAGCGCTTCGCCATCGATTTCGTGCAGCTCGGCGACAATGACAGCCTCGCCAAGGGTCCCGCCGATAAGGTCGAGAGCTATCCCTATTACGGCGCCGAGGTGCTGTCGGTGGCCGACGGCACGGTGGTCGGCCTTCATGACGGCGACCCGGCGGAGGTACCGGGGAAATTGCCGGAGGGCAAGTCGATCAACAACGCCGGCGGCAATTACCTCGTGGTCGATATCGGCGGCGGCCGCTACGCCTTCTACGCCCATCTGCAGGCGGGATCGCTCAAGGTGAAAGAGGGCGATCATGTCACCCAAGGGCAGGTGCTCGGACTGCTCGGCAATTCCGGCAATACCGACACGCCGCATCTCCATTTCCACGTCATGGACGGCACCTCGCCGCTCGAAGCGAACGGGCTGCCTTACGTCTTCACGACCTTCGAGGGCGACGGGCTGATCACCGAGGAGGCGCCGCTCTTCACCAATGGCGTGGTCAATATCGACAAAACCGCGCTGGCCGGCCCGCACCAGAACGAGCTGCCGCTCAACCTCGAAGTGGTGAGCTTCCCTTGAGACCCCGTCATCTTGCTGGCGCCGGGGCGCCGGATTGGGCTCGGCGGCGCCTGAGGCCGGGGGCGTTGGAGGGTCCTCACATGCGTTCGAGGGGTTGGCATGCCGCGCGGCTAGCCGCTTGTCTTGTGCTCGCCGGTGTCCTGCCGTTCGTTTCGCCCGCGGAAGCCGGGAAGCGCGTGGCGCTCGTCGTCGGCAACAATGCCTATGAGAACGTACCGGCGCTGCAAAAGGCGGTGAACGACGCCGATGCCATCGCCGGAGAGCTGGCGAAGCTCGGCTTCGAGGTGGTGAAGGCCGAGAATGTGGGCCGCCGCGCCATGAGCCGGGCACTGGTCGATCTCGAAAACAAGGTGCAATCGGGCGACACGGTGCTGTTCTATTTCGCCGGCCACGGCTTTGCCATCGACGGCACTAATTACCTCCTGGCGGTGGACGTGCCGGCGACCGGTCCGGGCGAGGAGGGGCTCGTGCGCGACGCGGGCTTCGCGGCGACCGGGCTCTCCGACCAGTTCCAGGCCAAGGGCGCCGCGACGGTGATCCTGATTCTCGATGCCTGCCGCGACAATCCGTTCGCGATCAAGGGCAAGCGCAGCTTGGGGCTTACCCGCGGCCTCGCCCGCATGGACCCGGCCGAGGGCATGTTCGTGCTGTTCTCCGCCGGCCAAGAACAATCGGCGCTCGATCGTTTGAGCGACACCGACGCCGATCCGAATTCGGTGTTCACCCGCACGCTGCTCGTCGAACTCGCCCGGCCCGGCCTCTCCATGGTGCAGATCGCCAAAGAGACGCAGACCAAAGTGCGCGCACTCGCCGCCAAAGTGGATCACGAGCAGACGCCCGCTTATTACGACCAGATCATCGGCGACCTTTATCTCGCGCCCGAAGGCGCCGTCGCCGCCAAGGGCAATGTCGCGCCGTTGCAGGAAGGCGCGGGGCCGAGCGTGCTGCCGGCGCCGGAGCAGAAGGTTGCGGCGCTGCCGGGGAGCCCACAGCCGCTGGCGAGCTTCACCCGCTCCAATGCGGGTTGGATCGTCAATGTGTCGTTGCCCGAGCCCGCGACCCAGTTCGGCTACCGCATCGGCGAGACAGGGAGCTTCACCGATGGCGGAGCGCTCGACGTGCTCGACCAACGCACGGGGGCGCGCATGCCGAAGACCACATTCGAGATGCCGCCCGACCAGGGCAAGACCACGATCTACGTGACCTGGCGCGATAAGCGCGGCGAGCAGGCGGACGTGTTCCCGATCAATTTCGACCCCTCCGGCGCGTTGGCCGCCGAGCAGAAGAACATCCTGGAGCAATTCTGGACGAGCTGGGTCGCGTTCCGCGAGTGGCAGGGAATGAATGTCTATTTCACCCAGCTCATCACCTATCGCTGCGCGATCAAGGAGGTGCGCTACGGGTTCGGCGACGCGCCGGCGGCGCAGGTCTTCAAGCTGCCGGTTTGCGACCCCTCCGACCCGCACGCGGTGCCCGAAAACGCCACGGTCTCGCTGAAGGTGCCGTCCAAGACGAAGTCGATGAGTGTGCAGCTCACTTATGTGGACGGCACGCAATCGCCGGCACACAGCTTCAACGCCCCGAAATAGTGGCGCGCACGCGAAAAAATTGTTCCCTTTTCGTGCTTGCTGCCCTATATGGCGGCTATCCCAGCAACAATCGAAAGGAGGTGATCCAGTGTCTCATTGTCTCATGCCGCGGTCGCCGGCAGCTCTGACCTGGATGCTCGCCTCTGGTGAGGCCTCCGGTCGCGTCTAGCGACGCCAAGAGCGGTCCTCCAGACCGCGGTCGTCAATGGAAGGGTCGCCCTAAGGGGCGGCCCTTCTTGCTTGTGGAGCCTCGCAGCGTTGAAGCATTTTTCATCAAATCCGCCGCATTTTACCGGGCATGGGGGCCCGGGTTGCGTTTCTGGCCATAGGCTTGGCGGTGTTGGCGTGGGTTGCCGGCTGCGCGCTCAGCCCGTTCGCCGAGCCGCGCGCCGAGTGGCGCGGCGCGGTCGAGGCATCCTGCCTCGCGAGCGGGGCGATGCGGCCCTCGCGCTATGTGGAGCCGATGTCGCCGCTCGGCGGCAAGGGCAGTTGCGGGCTCGAGCACCCGTTCAAGGTCAGCGCCAGTTTCGACGGCCGGGTGGCGATCGATCCGCCGGCTACGCTCGACTGCTCCATGACCGCCGAGCTCAACCGTTGGCTGGCGGGCCCGGTGCAGCGGGCGGCGCGCGCCCATTTCCGCGAGCCGGTGGTGGGGATCGAGCAGATCGCCTCCTATGGCTGCCGCACGCGCGACAATATCGCGGGCGCCAAGCTCTCCGAGCACGCTTTCGGCAACGCGCTCGACGTGGCGGGCTTCCGGCTCGCCAGCGGACGCGAGATCGTGGTACTGCGGGCGTGGTGGAACGGCAGCCCCAATGAGCAGGCGTTCCTCCACGAGGCGTTCGCGGCGGCGTGCGGGGAGTTCGACACCGTGCTGGGGCCCGGCAGCGACCGCTACCATTCCAACCATTTCCATCTCGACCTGCTCGTGACCAATGCGCGCGACGGGCGTCATTACTGCAGCCCGAGGCCAATGCAGCCCTATGACGGCGTGCCGACCGCAAGCCTGCCGGCTGCCCAAAGCGAAGGCGGCCGGGCGCCGCTCCTCTCCTTCACCGGCAGATAAGTCACACTCGCTCACGATGTTTGGCTTGAGGCACCAGGGACTCTTCGCAGCCACAACAAGAGCCTCTAAGATGTTTTGTGAGTTGGGAGGCAAACACTCAACGAGCGCCGAGGAGGTCATGGCAGCTTTGCCCTTAGGGGCAGCAGGGGGATCGGAGGGGGCTGTGGCAACACAATCGCTGGCGCAGATGTTCGATGAGATCGCCGCCGGGCTAAAGGCGGGCGATGAGGAGATCTATGGCTGGCTGCGCGATCAGCTGAAAGAGTGCGGCGGGAGCGAGATCTCCGTCGAGCTGGCCATGGGCGTCATTGCCAAATTGTTGCCCGAGGACGCCCAGGCCGGCGTGCTCTTGGCCGCGCATCAAGCGCGCCGCTGGGCGCATTAGCGGCGCTCAATTTGCTGTGCCTGGCTGACGATCAGGGGGCATCGACGAGGATGATCTCGGCATCCTCGAGCGCCTTCACTTTGAGGCTTGCCTCGTCCTTGATGGCGGCGCCATCGCGCGCCGCAAGCTTCACACCATTGACTTCGACTGCGCCGCTCGCCGTCACGAGATAGGCGTTGCGGCCGGGCGCAAGCGCATAGTCCACGCTCGCGCCCGCCTTGAGGCTCGCGCCCAAGACGCGCGCATCGGTGCGGATCGGGAGCGCGTCGTCATCGTCGCCGAAGCCGCTCGCAAGGGTCACGAAGCGGCCCGAGCGGTCGCCTCTGGGGAAGGGCTTTGCCGCCCAAGCGGGCTTGCCGCCTTGGCTTGTGGGCTCGATCCAGATCTGGAAGATCTTGGTGGTCTGGGGCTCGAGATTATATTCGGCGTGGCGAATGCCGCTGCCGGCGCTCATCACCTGCACGTCACCCGCTTCGGTGCGGCCTTTGTTGCCGAGGTCGTCCTCGTGGGTGATGGCACCTTCGCGCACATAGGTGATGATCTCCATGTCGGCATGGGGATGGGCGGGAAAGCCCGATTTGGGCGCGATCTCATCGTCGTTCCAGACGCGCAGCGCGCCCCAGCCCATGCGCTCCGCGTCATGGTAGCGGGCGAAGGAAAAGTGGTGGCGGGCCTTGAGCCAGCCGTGATCGGCGCCGCCAAGCGCAGCGAAGGGCCGCAATTCAATCATCATGCTACCTCCGGAAGCATTTTCACCTCAGGGATTTGGCGAGGGCACGCGGCCTTTCAAGGGGCGGGGCGGGGCGGCGGCTTGAGCACGAAGCGGTACTCCTTGGCGGCCCAGATGGGGCCGGCATAGTCGACGCCAATCCGCGCCGTGCGCAGGATGGCCTCCGCGGGCGGGGCCGTGCCCATGTCGGCGATCCATAAGCCGGTGCGCTCGACCGAAGGTTTGCCGTTGAGGGCGCCGGTGATGGCCAGCGCGCGGGTGAGGCGGCCGGGCCCCGCGACCGCGCCCGCGCCGCGGATGAGAACCGCCGCCGGATGGCCGGTATCGCCGGTCACCACATTCAGCATCCAATACATGCCGTAGATCAAATAGACGTAGAACCGCCCCGCCGGGCCGAACATCACTTCGGTGCGGGCGGTGCGGCCGCGGGCGGCGTGGCAGGCCAAATCCTCCGGCCCGACATAGGCTTCCGTCTCGGTGATGGGCAGGGCTTCGAGCCGCCGGCCGCGGCGCCGGATGAGTGTCTTGCCCAGCAATTCCAGTGCAACCGCCTCGGCGGGCCGGGCGAAAAAGGCGGGGGGAAGCAGGCGGGGCGCGGTCATGGGGCGATACGGTGCTCGTCCCAATCTGGTACTATGGGGGGGTCTGAACAAGGCAAGGGGGGAACCATGTCAGCTCAAGACCTTCTGGTAATTCTGCTTATCGGCCTCATCGCCGGGTGGCTCGCGGGCCTCATCGTACAAGGCACGGGCTTCGGCATCATCGCCGATATCTGTATCGGTATCGTCGGCGCGTTGATCGCCAGTTGGCTGTTTCCGACGCTCGGGCTTCACCTCGGCGGCGGAATCGTGGCCGAGATCATCGCCGCGGCGATCGGCGCCATCATCCTGTTGATCATCATCCGTCTCGTCAATCGCGGCGGGCGATGGTGACCCGCTAGCGGGCACTGAACGCAGATCGGCAGGGCCGATCGCCGAGGGGCGGTCGGCCCTGTGCATTTCAAGCGCCGCGCTCACGTGGTGTTATTCGGCGGCGGCGCGACCGTGCCGCGCAACAGGAAGGTGAGCAGGAAGCCGGTGAAGAAGCCGCCAATATGGGCCATATAGGCGACGCCCCCCGCATTCGCGCTCTCATCGGTATAGGCGATGGTGCCCACGCCGCTGAACAGCTGAATCGCAATCCAAAGACCGAGCACGGCGAAGGCAGGCATGGCCACGATGGAACGGCCCACGAGCACGTTCACGCGCGCCTGCGGGAACATGAGAATATAGGCCCCCAGCACACCGGCGATGGCGCCCGAAGCGCCGACATTGGGCACGGTCGAATGGCGCGCGAGCGAATATTGCGCGAAGGTCGCCGCAACCCCGACCACGAGATAGAAGATCAGAAACGTGACGTGGCCGAAGCGGTCCTCGACATTGTCGCCGAAGATCCACAGGAACAGCATGTTGCCGAAGAGATGCATCCAGCCGCCATGCATGAACATGGCGGTGAAGATGGTGAAGCCCTGGCCTAACGGATCGGCGGCAAAGCGCGCGGGCACGAAGGCCCAGCGGTCGACGAAGGCGTTGCCGCCGCCAAGCTCGACAAAGAACACGAGGCAGTTGAGCGCGATCAGCGCATAGGTGACGACGGGAAGGGTCCGTTCCTGGGAGTTGTCGTCACCGAGCGGAAACATGCGCCGTCACCCCTCATGTCAGGCGGCGGGGCCGATGAAGTCCCGCTTGCCGATGTCCATGCCGCAACGGCGCAGGATGGCGTAAGCGGTGGTGGCGTGGAAGTAGAAATTGGGCAGGGCGAAATGCACGAGATAGGGCTCGCCCTTGAAGCTCATCTCTTGCCCGCCCAGAGTGAGAATGATGTCGCGCCCCTCCGAACCGTCGATCGCGGCGGGTTTGAAGCCGGCCACGAATTTCGCCGTCTTGGCGACGCGCGCTTTGAGCTCGGCGAAGCTCTTCTCGTTGTCGTCATATTTGGGGACCTCGGCACCGGCGAGCCGAGCGGTGGTGCCCTTGGCGAAATCGCAGGCGATCTGCACCTGACGCGTGAAGGCAAACATGTCGGGGGTGAGCCGCCAATTGAGCAGCACCGCGGGCTCGATCTTGCGGCTCGAGGCGAAGGAATTGGCCTTGTCGAGGATGGCGGCGAGATTATCGAGCATGCGCAAGAAGGCGGGGACGGAGGCCTGATACATGGACATGGACATGGCGCGGGATCACTTCCACAAATTGGGGACGGGCGACCTTTCTGCCGCAACGGCCCTTGGCCGCGCAATCGAGCGTTGGTCACGTCTTCGCGACTTGGCGCCGCAGGCGAGACGGCGAAACCCCGCCCGCGGGGTGGATCCGTTCACCCCTTGGTCACGTTTAGGCCAATAAATAACCGCACACCCTGTTCGCCGCCCCCTGAAGGGACGACGCGAAAGCCTGGAAGGAAAGGATCGTCATGCGCGTGTTGCTGCTTACCACTGCCGTTGCCTTGCTGTGGTGCGGATCGGCGGAGGCCCGCTATCAATGGCTGGAGTCAAACGGGTTGCCTTGCGAGACCGTGTGCCGCCACCCGATCATGATCAACGACAACCCGATCGCCTATGTGTGCGGCGGCCATGTGGTCGGCGCGCCGCCCGCCGATATTCGCGCGGGCATGATCGGTGCCGGCGGGACGCATTGCTACCTGCCCGGCGAAGCGCCGCGGCTGCGCACCACCGGCGCGTTTCTCTGTCTCTGTCAGCCGCGGTAAAATGCTGCGCTGCAGCGAGTAGGACGCGGACAGACGATAAACGCCTCGCTTCGGCGCGCCAAATGCGATAGGGTTACCTCAAACGGCGAAAAAGACGCACGGGGCACATAGACATACTTGCCCACTCCTGAAACGGAGGACTGCGTCATGCCCTATACCGATCTTCCACGGTTCCTTCCGAAGTTCTTTGGGCCGGAGACGCTGGCGTTGATGGACAGCGCTTTGGCGCAAGCGTGGGATGAGTTGCAAGAGAGCGGCGACGTCGCCAACGCCAATTCGGCACGGCGGCAATTGCGCCGGACCATCATCGCTCTGGCCGCCGTCGGCGAGACCGACGGAGCGAAGCTCAAGCGCTTCGCGCTCCACGCCGTGCGCCATTAAGGTCGTACCGGTTCCAATGTGCGTAACCCGGGGGCGTCAGCGCTCCTCGATCTCCTCGCGTACCTGCGCGTAACTCACCACGGCGAACAGCACCGTGCCGCCGGCGACGTTGCCGGCGAGCGTCGGCAGGAAGAAGCCGAACACGACGTGCATGAAGCCTTCCTGGCCGGTGAGCCACATGTAAAGCGCCTCGACCGATCCCGCGATCACGTGGGTGAAGCCGCCGAGCGAGATCAAATAGGTGATCAGGGTGATGACGAAGATCTCGGTGTTTTCCGCCGAGGGCATCATCCACACGAGCGCGGCGATCAGCCAGCCGGCGACGATGCCCTTGACGAACATCTCGACCGGGCTGTTGGCCATGAGGTGGCGGCCGATCTCGCTCACGCCGGAAGCGATCTCCGGGGTCAGCGCGCCGGAAAAGGCCAAAAACGCGGCAAACAGCAGGCAGCCGACGAGATTGGCGGCGAGCACGATGCCCCACAGCCGGCCCAAGCCCCACAACCAGCGCCATTCGCGGCTGGCGATCAGCGGCAGCACGGCCGTGAGTGTGTTCTCGGTGAAGAGCTGCTGGCGCGACAGAATGACGATGAGGAAGCCGACCGCATAGCCGAGGGGCACGATGAAGGCGGCGCCGGGAAGAGCGGCGAGCGAGGAGGCGAACATGGCCTGGGCCAGCACCGAGAAGCCGATGGAGAGGCCGGCGGCGAGCCCCGACCACCACAAAGCGCCGAAGGTACGCGCAAGCTCGCCCTCGCCCTCGGTGCGGATGATCTCATAGACGACGGCGGCGCGGAGTTCGGCGGCGCTCGCTGACCGATTTCGTCTCCTCATGGGTCAGCCCTTCCGGGGGTGCCGGGATCGTTTCCGCCTTTTTGGTCATGAGCGTCGTCTCCTGTGGCGCCCCTGGCTCGCCGCTTCGGGGCCCGTTGTCAACCGCTCTGCCTTCGTCATGGCCGGGCTTGACCGTCCTTCGCCCCCGTTACCCCGGTCCCAGCCGAGGCGTGACGGTCGGTCAATCCAAACAATGAAAAGTCGCATAGACTGAGCCCAGCGACTCATGCGCGAGGAGGCAAACCATGCGGCGGAAAGCGGAACTCACTCTGACCAGCCTGGCCGGGCTGGCGCTGTTGGCTGCGGCATCGACCACCCCGGCGGCGGCGCGGGTGCAGTGCCAAGGCAATTTCCAGATCAGCAAATTCGGGCCGATCGCCACGCCCTATTGCGAGGAAGAAGAGATCGCCCGCGTGGCCCAGGCTTATGGCTGGAAGGTGTCCGCGGCCAAAGTTCACGGCGACCCGCTGACCAAGGTCTATGTCTGCCAGATCCTCGGCAGCGACAATCGGTTGAAGGGATCGTGCGCGGGCTACGGGCCGGAGAATCGCGGCCCGCATTAGGGCGGCTCTTGGAGGGGAATAGCGATTTGTAAGCTTTTTGCGATGACGTCAACCGCGCGCTACGCAGTCTTCGCGCCGCTTGCGCTGCTTCTGGCGGTGGCGCCCACGCCCGCCGGCGCCAAGGCGATCACATTCGGCGAATGGATGAAGCAATGCATCTCCGCCGAAAATGGCGATGCCATTTGCGGGATGGAGTTGTTCGCCGAGCGCGATATATTGGCGAAGGCGGGACGCGCCTGTGTCGCCAAAGGTGCCGACGACGATGTGTGGCCTGACGCCGTGTTCGCCTATCTGCAAGCGCAATTGACCAAGCACCCCGAACTCGCCGCCGAGGACCGCGACGCGGTAGAGGAAAAAGTCTTCAGCGCGCTGTGGCCATGCGCGCAATGAAGCGGCAACGCATCAACGGCATCGCCATGACCTTGCCATCGCGCCCCGCACTCGGCGTTGCCGCCGCGCTCCTGCTGGCGGGGACGCTGCCCGCTTTGGCCGATCTCACGCCGGATTGGTTCCAGGGTCACGCGCCGGAATGGAATGAATGCGCCGCCAACCCCAAAGTCAGCGACGAGCAGCGCATCGCCGGCTGCACCGGCATCATCAAGGCCGGCAAGGAAGCGGCCCTCTATCTGGCGACGGCCTATCAATATCGCGGCGAGGCCTATTTCCGAAAAGGCGACAAGGATCACGCCCTCCAGGATTTCGATCAGGCCATCGAGCTCCTGCCCGCAGGCACCGACGCCGCGTCGCAGGCGACGCGCGGGGAGCTGTTCCGCATGCGCGGCTATGTCTACGCCACCAAGGGCGACCTCGACCGGGGCATTGAGGATTTCAGCGCGGGAATCAAGCTCGACCCCACGAATTCCGCCACCTTTAGCGACCGGGGGCAGGCCTATTATTTCCAGGCCAAATACGACCTCGCCGGCCAGGACCTCAACCAGGCGATCACGCTCAAGCCGCGCAACGCCGAGGCGCTCTATTATCGCGCTTTGACCAAGCAAAAGACGGGCGATGCGAACGGCGCGAAAGCCGACCTCGCGGCGGCGCGGGCGATCGATCCCAAGATCGGCAAGTAGCCGTCGGCCAGCGCGCGTCAGCGCGCGGTGAGCATGGGGCAGTCGAGCGCCTTCTGCAGCGCCGCGATCAGCTCATCCTTGGTGTCGACGGTGATGTAGAGGCCGCCATTCTTCTCTGCGAGGCATTGGGTATCGAGCACGCTCTGCTCGCCCATCCAGGAATAGCCCTTGGTGCGGTAGCCGATGACGTGGACGGTGAGATTGTCGGCGGCCGCATGTAGCGCCTCGCCGAGCTTGCAGGGCGCGCCGCCGCAGGTCTCCTCGCCGTCGGTGATGACCACGATCAGCCCGGGCTTGGTGCGATAGTCGAGCACGTCGGCCGCGTCTTGCACGGCCTCGGTCAGCGGCGTGCGCCCGGCCGGGGTGAGCGCGTTGACCTCGCTCATGATGAGTTGCGCGGCGTTGGGCGTGGGCTTGAGGTTGAGCTTCACGTTGCATTGCTGATACGGCCCCGGCCCATAGGTGATGAGGCCGACGCGGCGGAATTTGGTGGCGGAAGGCAACACATGGGCGAGCGCGTCGCGCACCTCGTCGATGCGGGGGATGGTGGTGGCGATGCCCTGGTTGACGTTGCCGGCCATGGAGCCCGAGGCGTCGAACACGATCATGGCGTCGTTGATGCAAGGCGGCGGCTTGTCCTCCGCGCGCGCCGGGGCGGCGGCGCAGACGAGCGCGGCGAAGGCGAGGGCGGCAAGGCGGCGAGGCGAGACCATGATCGAGGGCTCCGCGAAGGGCCCGAACTCTAGCGCAAAAATGCCGCGCGGCCGGCGCGCTGCGCGCTTATGACCTAAAGGTGCGCCGCGTGGCTACTTCCAGCCCCAAAGCAGGAGCGGCACCAGAAGCGCAAGCAGGACGCAACCGGCAAGCCCGGCGATGAATAGGATGCGCTGCCAACGCGCTCGCAGCACGATCTCCCCGCCGCGGGCCTTCTTGGCGGGATAGTCGTGTGTGGGTGCCGCCGCGATGGGCGTCTCGCTATGGCTCATGAGAAGATAACGATGGGGCGCGGCAAAGGTTCCGCGAAGAGCTCATGACACCCGCGCCCGGGTCGGCTGCACGATGATCGCGCCCTTGTCGCCGTCGACGATCTCCCGGTCGGAAAGCTTGAAATTCTCCAGGGCGACGGTGTGGTAGCGGGCGAAATAGTCGTGCAGCGGCTTCTCGATGCCCTGGTCGTAGGACGGCCGCGCCACATGGGTCGCGCCCTGCACCACCTTGA
Organism: uncultured Alphaproteobacteria bacterium; assembly: GCA_963820115.1. Lineage (GTDB taxonomy): Bacteria > Pseudomonadota > Alphaproteobacteria > Rhizobiales > Methyloligellaceae > Methyloceanibacter. The sequence goes on along the minus strand of CAWFYP010000002.1, from coordinate 237,067 downwards.
CCACCTTGCCGTCGCGGACCACGAGCTCGCCATTCTTGAACACGAGCACCGGCGACGAGAACATCGCCTCGCGGTCGGCATCGTCGTCATAGACGGTGATGTCGCCCGCCGCGCCCACACCCAAATGGCCGCGGTCCCTGAGGCCGAGACTGCGCGCCGGACCGGCGCGGGTCAGGATGGCGATCTCGTCCAGACTATATTCGCGCTTCAGCGATTTGAGGATGCTCATCTTGGCGGCGTCGGGATTGATCTTCTCCAGCATGTCGTCGCGGAAGCCCTTGTCCATGAGCAGCCGAATGAGATGCGGGTAGAAATAGAACGGCGCGCCATTGGGGTGGTCGGTGGTGAGGAAGATGCGCCAGGGATCCTCGAACAGGAGGAAGGTCTCGAGCCCGATCACCCATTGCAGGGCGTTGACGTAGCTCTTGTCGCGATAGCGGATCGGCACCACGCCGCAGCCCGCGTCGCATTCGATGTCCATGATCACCGATTTCTTCGGGCTCGCGCTCTTGGAAATGGCGAATTGGCGCATCGAGTCGCCCGACGCGGTGCACGTCTGGCCAAACAGGACCTGGCCCACGTCGATGGAAATATTGGGGGTCTTGTTGAGTAGCTCGACGATGGCCGGCGCGCCGGAGGAGAAATGACGGTCGCCCTCGGTGCCGTAGCTGTGGAACTGGATGTGGGTGAGGTGCAGAGGCAGGCCCTCGGCGGCGCGGATGGTGGCGAGCGTCGTCTCCATATTGCCGGGGACGCCGAGATTGCAGCCGTGGATGTGCAGCGGGTGGGTGACGCCGAGCTCTTGCAGGGCGCGGCCGAGCGTGAGGATGATCTGGCGCGGCGTCACCTGGTAGTAGACATGCTCCTCGTCGAGATCGAGCTTGCGCTGGTTGAATTTGAAGGCGCTGATGCCGCCGGGATTGACCACCTTGACGGCGATGGCCTGGGCCGCGTGCATGGTCCAGGCGACGTAATCCTTGATGGCGGCGAAGTCCTTCTTGGCGGCGAGCTGCCGCAGGAAGAAATCGTCGGAGCCGAGCATGACGAAGGCGCCCTTATCGACCATGGGCGTGTCGCCCATCTCCATATGCGCCTGGCGGGCATTGGCGGGCAGCATGGCGGGCTCGAAGCAGGCGGTGTAGCCCATCTCGGCGTAGCGGTAGCCGGTCAGCAGCGTCGAGGGCACGGCGTGGCCGGTGCCGGCGCGGGTCAGCTCGGTGCGGGCGACCGGGTCGCCCTGGTGGTCCTCGGGCAGCAGCATGCGGGCGATGGTCATCTTGCCGCCGCCGATATGGGTGTGGGGGTCGATGGCGCCCGCCATCACCACCTTGCCCTTGAGGTCAAAGGTGGCATCGGGGCGCGTGCCGGGCCTCCCCGCGACGATCTTGCCGTCCTCGACATAGAGATCGCGGATTTCGCCGCTCACGCCATTGGCGGGATCGTAGATTTTGCCGCCGGCAAGTTTGGTCAGCATGATCGGGGCCTGTCTTACAATGCGGCTTCGATGGCGGCGAGCACGTCCGCCGCGCGGGGCAGCTCAGCGCGGTGAAGATCGCGCAAGGGCAACGACACCACGCTGTCGCAGCGGATGAGGCGGCCTGCCTCGTCGACGCCCGGCGTGCCGACCGGGATGAACACCGCGGCGGGGGTTTTGAGCTTCAGCCCCGGCGTGCCGAGCACGACGGTGGGAAGCTTGGTCGGCGGCGGCACCACATCCGGCGTGAAGGAGGCGAGCCAGACGAGCGCATCGCCTTCGCCATCGGCCAACATGCGCGAAATGGCATAGCGGTAGGGGTCGTAATCGGGCGCGCCGCCGGCGAAGCTCAGCCGCAGCGGATAGCCGCTTTGCCAGGTGGAGACGGAGCCCGCGGTGGTGGCGCCTTCATTGCCGCCGAGCGACAGGCCGGCGAAGCGCGTCGTCTGATTGAGATCCTTCACGAGCCCGGCGATTTGATCGACGACGAGCTCGCCGCCGGCGAAGTCGAGGCCGGGCGGGGCCCAGACCACGACGCCGTATTTGGCGTTGCGGCAGCGCTCGGCGAGCGCGTCGAGGGCGGCGAGCGTCACACCCTTGACGCTTAGCGGGGGCAAGCGAAAGCCGCGCAGCCGGGCGCGCAACAGCCCCAACACCTCGCCGGCCTGCTCAATCTTGCATGGCAGGGTGACGATGTCGCCGAGCCGGGAGACGGCGGACGCGTCGGGCGCCTTACCGATGAAGACGAGAGTGCGCCTCGGCGCCGTCACGTCGAACATGGAGGCGTCGGGGGCAACGATGCGCTCGAAGAAGCGCGGATGCAGCCGGTCCATGTCGCTGCCCACCACGATGATGAGATCGGCGCGGTTGCGCGTCTCGGTCAGGGTGGTGGTGGTCCAGCCGGTGGTCTGCAGCACCCTGACGTTGCGGAATTGGCCTTCGCTCAGCGCGTGATCGACGACGCCACCGCTCCGCTCGGCGAGGGACATGACCGCGCGCATGCCCTCCACGTCGGTGGCGAGGCCGCCGAACAGGGGCAGTTGCGCCTGGCCGATGAGGGCGGCGGCTTCGGCGACGGCCTCGTGCAGCGCCACCGGCTTGCCGCGGACGAGCGGGCTCGCCTCAGGGAGCTTGCGCTCGAAGCCCGCGACCGACCGGCCGCAGCCGTTCTTGCGCACGGTGAGATCGGTGCCGCTCCGCTCGATCTCGAGGTCGTCGCACAGCATGCCGCAAAAAGGGCAGGTAACGTTGTCAAACTGTTCGGAGGAAGCGCGCCCGCCGGTCGACTTGCGCGCGATTGAATTCGCCATACTGACGGTCCCTTAAGAGCGGCGCAACAAAGCATGGGACGGACGGCAACACAACTCGATCGAGCCGTGCCGGAGGGCCGCATGCGGGCTTCGCAGTTGCGAAGATTGGCCCAGGGAGCAGCCAGATTTTTCGGGCCACCGCTGCCGAAACGGGGTTGGCCGGGTCGCCCTAGTCGCCTATGATAGCCAGCCGAGGTTTACTCACTCGAGATCAAAGGAAAGGGAGGAGGCATGGCACCGCGCAAATTATTGGCACGGGTTGTCGCTGCAGCCGCCATCGCAGCTTTTTGGTGCATCAGCGCCATCGGAACGACCGTTGGAACCACTGTCGGCACGACGATCGGCGTGACCACCTTGAGCGCCGCCGTGACTGCCGTCAGCAGCACACCGGCACAGGCCTATCGCCGCTATCGTCGCCGGTACCGCCGCCGGTGGAGGGGCCGCTACCGCTGGTGGTGGTAACGCCATTCCGGTAATCCGAGCCGCCGGCGCTTGCATTGTTGATCGCTGGCGGCTTGCATAGATGTGGTGGGCTGGCCCCTGGGGCCGGCCCATTTTCTTTTCACCCCGCCCTGTCTTGAGCAAACCCATGTCCAAGAGCCACACCTACATTCTTGGGATCAATGCGTACGACCACGATGTCAGCGCATGCCTGCTGCGCGATGGTGAAATTGCGTTCGCCATCGCCAAAGAGCGGATCACGCGCAAAAAGCACGCCACCGGCTTCTACCAAGAGGTCGTCGATTATTGCCTGCGTGCCGAGGGCATCACCATGGACGACGTCGATCTAGTCGTCCGCAATTGTTACGTTCTCCCCGTTCATGATCTGGAAAAGCGTCTGGCGTTTCAGGATGTGTCGGAGTGTTTCGACATAAAGGAGCGCAAACAAGCGACAACGAATCCGATCTTTCGCGCGGGATCCAACAAGGTGGTGGAGGTGTCGCATCATCTCGCCCACGCCTACAGCGCGTTCGCCGTCTGCCCGTTCGATGAGGGCGTGATCATGGTGGTGGACGGCGTGGGCAATTATGCCGCCGACATCACCGAACCCGATCAGCTGATCGACAATGTCAACCCGTTGGCGCGCGAATCCGAGAGCTACTACAAGTTTGACGGCGCCAAGCTCGAAGCGCTGGAAAAAGTGTGGCTCGAGCCGAACCGCGGCTTTCTCAGCGATGAGTTTTTCAACATGAAGGGCCTCGGCGCGCTGTATAGCCGGGTCTCGAGCTATATTTTTGCGGACTGGAACAAGTGCGGCGAGGTGATGGGTCTGGCGCCTTACGGACGCCCTGAGCAGGAGAAATCGATGATCGAGCTCAAGGACGGCGTGTTGGAGGTTCCGGATTGGACTGACGAATTTGATCGCTTATTTCTGGCGGAGAGCAAGGAAAAGTGGCAAGAAAGTCCGCACATGCAACATTGGCAGGACCTCGCTTGGCGCGCTCAGGACGACGCCGAGAGGGTGCTGCTCGATCGCGCCATCCGGCTGCGCGACGCGACCGGGGCCAAGAACCTTTGCATCGCGGGCGGCGTGGGGCTGAACTGCGTGGCCAACGGCCGGATCGTGCGGGAAGCAGGGTATGACAATGTGTGGATCCAGCCCGCGGCCGGAGACGACGGCATCGCGATCGGCTGCGCGTATTACGGCCATCTGGCGATTCAGAAAAAGCCGCGCAACTTTGTCATGAACCACGCCTATCTTGGCGTCGAATACAAAGACGAAGACGCGCAAGCCGCCGCCAACAAATGGCCGGTGCGGCGCGAGACGTTCAAGGGCCCGGAGCAGACGATCTGCGGGGAAACCGCCAAGGTGCTGGCAGAGGGCAAAGTGGTCGGCTGGTTTCAGGGCCGGTCCGAATTCGGCCCGCGCGCGCTCGGCAATCGCAGCATCATCGCCGATCCGCGCCAAGCCGCCATGAAAGACATTCTCAATGCGCGGGTCAAACACCGGCAGTCGTTCCGGCCGTTCGCGCCTATCGTTCTGGCCGAGCGGGCAAGCGAAGTTTTCGAAGGCGAGGAAGAGTCACCCTTCATGCTGCTCGCCAAGCGCGTCCGCCCGGAATGGAAGGACAAGATTCCGGCCATCGTTCACGTGGACGGCACGGCGCGCGTGCAGACGGTCAAGTGGGAGCACAATCCGCGCCTCTACCGCCTGCTCAAGGCGTTCGAGGCGCTGACCGGCGTTCCCGTGCTGCTCAACACCTCGTTCAACATCCGCGGCCAGCCCATCGTCGAGACGCCGGGCGATGCGATGAAGTGCTTCCTCGGCACCGGCATCGACTATCTCGCCATGCACGACCTGTTGATCGGCAAGAGCCGGTATTACAACGCTTTTTATCCGATCATGAAGTGGGGCTCCGACGTCGCCACCATGGTCAAGTTCGGCATCGGCGCGGGGCTCGCCGACGGGCAGGGGGACTGACCGGCCGCGCGATTAACCCGTGGGACGGGCCCCGCGGACAGCTTGCACAGCCCACGGGCAATCGGCATAATTCCCGCCGTTCTGGTCCGGCCAACGGCGCCGGGACGTGGAGACAGGGCATGTCGATACCGGCACTCCCATGAGCGCTACGGGAAGCGCTCAGCAGGCTAAGAAATCCGATCATTCTGGAAGCGGCAAGGACAGGTCGCGCCTCATCGGCTTCGGCGTGCTCGGCGCTGGCGCCCTGCTCACCGCCCTTCTGCTCGGCTACGCGCTCGGACCGACGTCGCTGTCGTCAAGCGAGTCCAACATCGCGGCGATCGCGCCGAGCGAGTTGGATGCAGCGGCATCCTCGCTCTACACGAACCAGGCGGCACAGAGGGTTGCCGATGCGAAGACTTGCAAGGCGCCGCTCGCCATTCTCACCATCTCGAAGGCCCCCGGATCGCCCGATGCCACGATCCGCATCGGCTCGGGCGACTATGTCTCGCCGCCGTTCAAAATCACCGAGGCGCCGCAGCAGGTCGCGGTGCCGTTTCCCGCTCCTTTCCCCGTGGGCAAGGGGGTCATTTCCGTCCTCGGCGAAGGTAAAAGCCTCACGGTCTGGATGACACCGGGCTGGACGATCGACGACCTCACCGGTATCGCCACCCGCAACGTCATCTGGGACACCACGCCGAACTGTTGAGGCTGCCGAGAGAGCTCGATGAAAGCATTCCTTGAGACAAGACCCATGTTGGGCTTTTTCGCCGTCGTCGCGGTGGCGGCGTTGGCTTGCGCTTGGCTGCTCAATCCACACGCGGGGCCGCTCGGCTGGATGGCAGGGGGCTTTGACGCCGCTTCGTTCAAGCTCGCCATGGCGGCGCTGGTGTTGGCTTTCGGCGCCGGCCTCACCTATATCGGCTTGCGCCTGGCGACCGACTCGGGAACCGGTCTTGCCCCGGGCTCAGGCTCCTACACGATCGGCCGCCGGCTCAACGTCACGTCCAACGCGCCGCTGCTGCGCACGGCCGATCAAGCCCTCGCCGATCTCGATGCGATGGTGGGGCTTGCGCCGGTGAAGAAGGAGGTGAGCAAGCTGCTTGCCAGCCTGAAGGTCGAGAAGAAGCGGCGCGACCAGGACCTGCCGGTGAGCGCCACCAGCCGTCATATGGTATTTACGGGACCGCCCGGCGTGGGCAAGACGCAGGTGGCTCGCGCCATGGGCGAGATCTATCGCTCGCTCAACGTGCTGCGCAAAGGGCATTTGGTCGAGACCGACCGGGCCGGTCTCGTCGCCGGCTGGGTCGGCCAGACCGCGCCGCAAACTCTTGAAGTGTGCAAGTCGGCCCTCGACGGGATCCTGTTCATCGATGAGGCGTATACGCTCGCGGCCAATCCAGGCGCGGGCTCTGATTTCGGGCGCGAGGCGATCGACACGCTGCTCAAATTCATGGAGGACAACCGGGACCGCATCGTCGTCATCGTCGCCGGCTATCCGGATGAAATGCATCACTTCATCTCGTCCAATCCCGGGCTTGCAAGCCGGTTCACCAAGACGGTCGAGTTTCCGTCCTACGACATGGAAGAGCTCTGTGCGATCCTACGGAGCATGGCAAAGTCGCAATCCTATGAGCTGCCCGACGGTTTGGAGGGCGCATTGGGTCCTTGGATCGAGCGCGAACGGATGGGGGAGAGTTGGGGCAATGCCCGCTCAATGCGCACCTTGCTGGAAAAGGCGCGTGAGGCACAAGCCGTGCGCCTGTCGCAGGATCCAGAGGGCCAACTGACCAAGATCGAGATCGAAGATCTCATGGCGGCGATCGACGCGCCGCCGCCGGCTCGTTCCGCCGAACAAGCGCTCGCCGATCTCGACGCGATGGTGGGACTGGCTCCGGTGAAGAAGGAGGTCAGTAAGCTCCTGGCCAGCCTCAAGGTCGAGAAGAAGAGGCGCGAGCAGGGCCTGCAGGTGAGCGCCACCAGCCGTCATATGGTCTTTACCGGACCGCCGGGCGTGGGCAAGACGCAGGTGGCACGTGTGATGGGCGAAATCTATCGTTCACTCGGGGTGCTCAGCAGAGGGCACTTGGTCGAGACCGACCGCGGCGGACTCGTCGCGGGATACGTCGGACAAACGGCGATCAAGACGCTTGAGGTCTGCAAGTCCGCCCTCGACGGGATTCTGTTCATCGATGAGGCCTATGCGCTGGCAAGTGCTACCGGCGGTGTCGGTCACGATTTTGGGCGCGAGGCGATCGACACGCTGCTGAAATTCATGGAGGACAACCGCGACCGTCTCGTCGTCATCGCCGCCGGATATCCCGATCAGATGGAGACTTTCATTGCAGCCAATCCCGGGCTTGCGAGCCGGTTCACCAAGACCGTCGATTTTCCGGCGTACTCGACCAATGATCTCTGTGCGATCCTGCGGAGCATGGCGAAGTCGCAATCGTTCGAGCTACCCGGCCAGCTGGAGGCCAAGCTCAAGCCTTGGATCGAGCGCAGACGCACAGGGAAGAATTGGGGCAACGCGCGCGAGATGCGCACGCTGCTGGAAAAGGCGCGTGAGGCTCAGGCCATGCGCCTGGCGGACGATCCAACGGCCGATCTGAATAGGATCGAGATCGAAGACATTATGGCGGCGACCGAGAGCTCGTAACGCCGCGCTTCGCCAGCAATAGCCCACTCGGCAAGAGAGAACGCGATGGACAGACGAATGATGATCGGCTTCTTCGTTGTCGGCGTGGCGGCAGCCGTGGTCAGCAGTTGGCTGCTCAACGTCAACGTGGGGCCGCTGCACTGGATCATCGAGAAATTCAGCAGCGGCAGCTCGCTCAAGATCGTCTTGGCGGTGCTGGTCCTCGCCGTCGGCGGAGCGCTGACCTATGGCGCCTGGCGCGTCGCCGCAAAAAGCGGCGGCGCTGCGTCGGCCCGCTCCGCCGACGAAGCTCTCAATGACCTCGATGCGATGGTGGGACTGGGTCCGGTGAAGGAGGAGGTCAACAAGCTGCTGGCCGGTCTCGAGGTCGAGAAGATGCGCCGCGACAAGGGCATGCCGGTGGGCACCATCAGCCGCCATATGGTGTTCACCGGGCCGCCGGGCGTCGGCAAGACGCAGGTGGCCCGCGCGCTCGGCGAGATCTATCGCTCGCTCAACGTGCTGCGCAAGGGCCATTTGATCGAGACGGACCGCGCCGGCCTCGTGGCCGGATATATCGGCCAGACGGCCCAGCAAACTCTCGAAGTGTGCAAATCCGCATTGGACGGGATCCTGTTCGTCGACGAGGCCTATGCGCTGGCAGGCACCCCGGGCTCCACCGGGGATTTCGGCCGCGAAGCGATCGACACCCTGCTCAAATTCATGGAGGACAACCGCGACCGCCTCGTCGTCATCGTCGCCGGATACCCAAACGAAATGCGGCGCTTCATTTCCTCCAACCCCGGCCTGGCAAGCCGTTTCACCAAGACCATCGATTTCCCCTCCTACCAGACGGGCGAACTCTGCGCGATCCTGCGGAGCATGGCCAAAGCGCAGAAATACGACCTGCCCAATGAGTTGGAAGTCAAGCTCAAGCCGTGGATCGAGGGCGAGCGCAAACGCGAGGATTGGGGCAATGCGCGGCAGATGCGCACCCTGCTCGAGAAGGCGCGTGAGGTTCAAGCCTTGCGCATCTCGCGCGATCCTACGGCCGATCTCGCCCGGATCGAGATCGCCGACATCATGGCGGCGACGGAGATCACGTGATGGCGACGCTTGCCAATATCGCTTCGGCGCACGGCCGGAACTGGGCGTCCGATTCAAGATACCGCTGGGCTTGGTATGTCTGGCCACAGGCGGCGAGCGTCGTTGCGGCGATTTGGCTGCTCATGGGCGCGCCGGGCGCGCCGCAGGGCGAGTGGAGCAAGCCGTGGCAAAACACCGGGGCAGAGATGGATGCGCTGCGCGATCAGGCCAAGACGGACCCCGCTGCGCTCGATCGGCTGAAGCGACTGGCCGACGCCGGCGACCCGTTTGCCCAATTCGACTATGCGACCTTGTTCGATCCCGATTTCAAATTCACCAACACGCAAGACGTCAACACGGCGATGGAGTGGTACCTGAAGGCTGCCAACCAAGGCAACGGCAGCGCGCAGGCGAATTACGGCGCACGACTCTACGACGGCCTTTACGGCGTTCCCGTCGACTACGACAAGGCGTTCCCCTGGCTGCGGCAGGGCGCGCAGCAGGGTGACATGTATGCGCAGCGGCGGGTGGGAGAATCCTTCAAATACGGCCGCGGCACCAAGGAAGACCCTAAATTGGCCGTGCAATGGTTCCGCACTGCCGCCGACCAGGGCGACGCTTACTCACAGGCGGAGATGGGCGACGCCTATGCCGACGGCAACGGGGTCGACCAGAACATGACCGACGCGCTCGCCTGGTACCGCAAGGCCGCCGACCAGAAGGAAGACTGGGCGGAACGCCAGCTCGGCATCATCTATCTGTACGGCAAGAACGGCGTGCCGCGCGATCCCGCGACCGCCTTCGAATATCTGAAAGAGAGTGCCGACGCCGGCAATATGGGTGCGCAGTACTATCTCGGCTACATGTACGACCAGGGCATCTTCGTGCAGAAGGACGTCCGCGCGGCGCTGGAGCTGTATCGCAAGAGCGCCGATCAGGGCTTTGCCGACGCGCAGAACGTCATGGGGCTCGCTTATTGGAAAGGCATCGGCGTACCGAAGGATTTGGCGATCGCGCGGGATTGGTTCAAAAAGGCGGTCGAGAACGGCAGCAAGGAGGCGAGCGGCAACCTCGCGGCCTTGGGCGGGGCGCCGCAGCAAGCCGCACCGATGCCTTCGGCCCCCGCGACTCCCGCCGCTCCCGCCCCGGGCGCGTCCGCCGAGGCGGCCAATCCCTGCCTGAACGAACAAAATCCCCGCACCGCGCTCGGGCTTTGCCAGGTCTTCCTCGGCAACAATTCGGGGTTGGGCAAGACCACGCTCGCCGCCGCCTACAGCAAGCTCGCGTGGGCCTCCTTGCAGCTCGGGGACTACAGCGGGGCCTTGTCCTGGTCGCAGAAATCGCTCGCCATCATGCCGATCGCGTCGCAGCACTACATCGCCGGCGAGGCGGAAGCCGGCCTCAAAGACTCAAAAAAAGCCATCGGCGAATTTAATGCGGCGATCGAGCTCGCGCCCAAATATGTGCTCGCCTTCCAGAGGCGCGGCGAAGCCTATCTCGCGCTCGGCGATTCAAACCGAGCCAAAGAGGATTTCAAGTCGGCGCTCGCGATCGATCCCAACTTCAAGCCGGCGCAGGAAGCCATCAGCCGGCTCGGCCAATAGGCCTTCTTCGCTACTGAACCCGCTCGTTCGGATTGACGTAAAAGCCTTGCAGCCGCTTGAGCGCGCTCTTGCTCAGATCGTTGTTCGGGTCGACTTCGAGGGCCCGGGTATAGTCGGCAATGGCGGCGCCGACACTGCCCGAGTTCTCGTGGGCGACCGCGCGGTCGGTGTAGGCCAAGGCAAGCTTTGGGTTGAGCTCGAGCGCTTTGTTGTACTCGACGATCGCTCGATCAAATTCCTTGCGGCGCGCGAACACGGCCCCGCGATTGCAATAGGCAAGAGCGTTGTTCGGATCGAGCTCGATGGCCTTATCGACGTCGGCCAGGGCGTGCGTATAATCCCCTCGACCGAAGTAGACATCACCACGGTCGACATAGGCGGAGGCCAGTTTGGGGTCGAGCTCGATGGCCTTGTTGTAATCGGCGAAGGCCCGCTTGTTATCGCGCTTGGCCTCGTAGACCCAACCGCGGCCGTCATAGGCCCGCGCATCGTCCGGCTTGAGCTGAATGGCCTTGGTCAGGTCGGCCATCGCGCGCCGGTAATCGTCCTTGCCGTAATACCCCTTGCCCCTGTTCTCATAGGCCCGCGCATAGTCCGGGCTGATTTCGATGGCTTTGTTGTAATTGGCTATGGCGTTGTCGAGATCGTTCGTGTCCGAATAGTCGACACCGCGATCATTGTAGAGCTGGGCAAGAAGGGAACCGCTGAATTTGCCCGAGGCAATGGCGCGCCCGCACGCGGCAATCGATTCGTCGCCACTCGCTTGGTCGCAGGTCTGAAAATCCGGGTCCAACTTCAGGTCGGCGGTGTCCGAGGCGGGAGCGGGACCTGGCGGCGTGGCCGGTTGCTCGCCCGAAGGCGGCGTGGCCGGTGGCTCGCCCGAAGGCGCCGCGCCTGCGTTTTCGTTGGGGACGGAGAAGGTGACTTTGAGATCGGGCAAGAAGGTGAGCGTCACCACGGTGAAGGGGTCGATGTAGCTGTCCGGTCCGTTGAACTGGACGAAGCGCCCACCCGGCGCCTTTTGTTCGGCGTGGTCGAGCTTGAAATTGCCATCCTTGACGCTGAACTCGCGGTTGCTGCCCCATGTGCTCCATTTGTTGTCGCCATAGGTGTCCGATTCCGCGCGATAGTAGAAGGAGGTCACGTCCGGATGCTGGGTGTCGATCTCGCAGGCGTTGGGAGCGACCGTGAGCCAGCCTTCGGAAACCCAGCCGTCCTTCGCTTCGTAAGCGAAGGCAAGATGGATGGTATGGCGGAACTGATTGCAGACTTTGATCGTCGCCGCGGCGGGCGCGCAGGAGGCGCCGAGAAACAGCAATGCCGCGAGCGCGCGCATCAACCCCCTCCCCCATGAAGCCGCTCAGGAGCGGCACCGCGTGAAAGGGTAAGCCAAAGCTGGCCCGCGTTTCAACGGCCCCGTGGTGGCGGCGCTTAACCACCCTTAGGGGCTCGATAGCCACTGGCCCAAACCCGACCAGAATGAATCCGTTTCGGCTTGCGCGGCGGGGTGGGCGGCTCGTTTGGCGGGGGCCCGCGTAATCGTGGCGCCGGCGAGATTGCCAGAATAGATCCAGCCCTTCTTCGACGTCGCGGGGTCGGTCACCTCTACCCAGCCGTGTTTGCGTCCTAGAGCGAGGAGCTTGGCCCCCTTGGCGACCACGCCGATAACGGGTGCTGACGATGACGGCCCTTGCCGAAGGTTGACGAAGGCCAAGGGCTCGATCCAGTTCGCACGATCCTCGTCATGCGTCGTTTGCGCGGGACTGTTGGGCTGCGATGTCACTGCGTCCCCGGACATGCCCTTTGGAGCTTCCAGGTTTGCGAGTTTCCGCTCTGTGCCCGATGCCCCCGGTGCCGGCGCCCCCTCGTACCAGGCTTGCGCCACTGCTGGCTTGGGCTCAATTCCCGAGAGGCCAATGTTGATAAGGCTTGGCTCAAGGATAGCTCCGAGCGCCAGCGCGCCGTCACCGCTATCGGCTTGCGTGGCCCGCGTGAGAGCGCCCTTGATATCGGCAGCAACATTAAGAACCGTCTCGGCGTCCGCGATCACTCTATCATCGGGCGCAATGAGCGTGATCGTAAGCTTGGACTCGCCCTTGGCGGTATCGGGCAGAACGAGATGCAAATCGCCGATCTCGTCGGATTTCAATGTCCATTCCGTCTTGCCATAGGGACGTCCGTTCGACAACGAGCTGCCTTGCGGCAGCCCGCTTATGGCGACGATGCTGCGGGCAGGAAGTCCATCGGTACCATCGAGGGCGATCGGCAACGCAATGTCCTCGCCGGCTGTCGCATCGAGCATGGCGGGCGCGGTGAGAACCACGGACGCAGTTGCCGACTGGTCCGCCGGCGTCGAGCTTTCGTGGGGCGAAAGCATCGTGGTCTTCGACCACGGCGTGGTAATCATCCCCCGCCAGAGCATGGCGCCTAAGGTCAGATTGGGCACCAAAGTGACGACGATTAGAATGGCGGTGAGCATCCGCATCCCCGCCGGTAAGGCAATAGTAGGCGGCGCCGGAGGCGCGAGGGCGGCAGGCTGCTGATCGCCGGACGCGGCAGCCGAGCGCGCGGGGGGAGCAAAGCGCTGTGCTATCCGGGCCGTTGCTAACTCGTCGATGCTGCGCAAGCGATCGGTCGGTTCGGGCTTTGAGCGTGCAAGTCGCGGCACCGTCGCCAGCGGTGTGCGTTCCGCGCCGCATGGCGAGGGGCTATCTGCTGGCGCCGGCGCGCGGGAATTTGCTCCCATCTTCAGGGACCGAGCGACTCTCGACGACAGAACCTTGTCCGGCGGACTGATCTTGAGTTGAGCCATGGGACCTCTCGCAATCGTCTCCATAATCGCCGTGCATCCTTCCGTTGCGATCGCTCGGGACTCGGGTCGCGGCCGTGCCGTGCAGCGAGGTCCCGACGAGCGGGTACAGGCGATCAGACAGAAACCGGGCAAGGGAGTTCGAACCCTTCCCGTCCTCGACTGCACGCCATTTACCGGAACGCGAAGAAAGCAGCGCAATCGCCCAGACAAAGAAACCGCGCGCCTAAAGGCAGCGGGGCAATTTCTTCACTGACACTGCAATCCCTCTGCAGGCCCCAACCAGGAAGACCGCGATGCGGTTCCCTGAGGTCGGTGCGAAATTTTTGTCTTCCCGCGGCTCACGAATGAGTTTGAGCATGGCGGGTCGGCTCGTTCGCGGCATCTGGCCCTCCGATTCGAGGACAGGCGATCCTGTTCGGCCTTTCAGGCGATAGTTGGCGGATTTTGGGGCCGTTCAATGGGATAGACCGGCGAACTCGATCTTTCCCGGAAGGCAGAAGCCCGGCCGTAGGGCTACGACCGGGCCTCCGGACTCGGTACTGATGCCGGCGAACGCCGAACGGGGGTTCGAAGCGCGGTTCAGCCGACACGCTGCAAAGGGAACGTGGCCGACGATTCAGGGTTCGGAACAGACCAAAAAAATTTCGAGCTTGGGCGCCGCAAAAGTCGGCCTGGCCCATGGGGCGGGCAGCTTAGCTCGACCTTGCTTAAGGCTGCGCCGCAGATTTAGGCCATATGCGCAGGCGCCTTCCCCGGCGGCGCGGGGGCGCCGTTAAGCAAAGACCGAGCTGCCCTTCGTTTCGGCCCGATCCCTCCTTATATTAGGGCCAAGCCCTAATGGAGGTCACAGTGAAACTCACCCAGTTCCAGGCCAAAGCCCGCGAATTAGCCGGTTCGGGACAGTTTATCGGATGGCGTCCCTTGGAGTTCGTGCTCCGATTTGAGGACGGATTCGATGACGCGCAGGACTGGCTGCAGAAGCCGTCTACCCAGGCCGAGCTCGATCGTCTGTGTGTAAAGGCAAGGGCGCGACGGCTCCGGAGCGTGTCCACGAAAGCGGCTTAGCTCAATTTCAAGGGCGCAGGCCTGGTCGGGCCTTTCTCGCTTCTGGTTGCGCCGCAGGAGGATTGCAGCCTCGACCGCCGCATTACGCCGCATTACCAAGTGGTAAGTCGCCCAACCGATACGGTTCGCGTTAATGTGCCGAATCCAGCTGGTGCTCTCAGGCGATCGCCGGCCGGCCCGCACGTGCGGCAAAGGGCTCCAACCAGGTGCAGAATTGATGCGGAAATCCGGATATTTGCGGTGGGGGCTGCTGGTGCTGGCCCTCGTGGCTTTGGCGAGCTTTGCCGGCTTGGCGCCGAGCTCGTCCGCCCCGACCTCACAGTCGGGCGGCTATCGCGAATTCCATCTGTTCGGTCAGGTGCTCTCCATCGTCCGCGACGACTATGTCGAGAAGCCGGACGACAGCAAACTGATCGAAGGCGCGATCAACGGCATGCTGGCCGCGCTCGATCCTCACTCGTCGTATATGAACGCCAAACAATTCCGCGAAATGCAGGTGGAGACTCGCGGCGAATTCGGTGGCCTCGGCTTAGAGGTGACCATGGAGAAGGGCCTGATCAAAGTCATCGCGCCGATCGAGGATTTGCCGGCGGCGAAAGCGGGCTTGCAGAGCGGCGATCAGATCATCGCCCTCGACAAAGAGCATTTGCAGGGCCTTACCCTCCAAGAAGCCGTCGAGAAGATGCGCGGACCGGTCAACGCGCCGATCACGCTGACTATCGTGCGCAAGGGGCGCGACGACCCGTTCGACGTGAAGATGATCCGCGACGTCATCCGCATCAAGCCGGTGAAATACAATGCCGAGGGGGATGTGGGCTATATCCACATCACGAGCTTCAACGAGCAGACCACGGCTGACTTGCAAGAGGCGGTCGAGCATCTAAAGAAGGAAATCGGCCCGAAGCTCAGGGGCTACATCGTGGATCTCCGCAACAATCCCGGCGGCCTGCTCGACCAGGCGATCTCGGTTTCCGACGACTTTCTCAACCAGGGCGCCATCGTGATCACCAAGGGGCGTAACCCCGACGACGTCCAGCGGGCCGATGCCAGGCCGGGCGACATCACCGACGGCAAGAAGCTTGTGGTGCTGGTCAATGGCGGCTCGGCCTCGGCCTCGGAGATCGTGGCGGGCGCGCTCCAGGATCACCAGCGGGCTACCATCGTCGGCACGCGATCCTTCGGCAAGGGCTCGGTGCAGACCATCATTCCGCTCGGTTCGAGCGGTGCGCTGCGACTGACCACGGCCCGTTACTACACCCCCTCCGGCCGCTCCATTCAGGCCAAAGGGATCGAGCCCGATAAAGTGGTCGAGGAGCAGCTGCCCGACGATTTGGCCAAGGCGAACGAGGCCGAGGTGAGCGAAGCCACGCTACGCGGCCACCTCAAGCGCGACGGCGTGGCCGATACGCAAACCGAAGAGGATGGCAGCTCGGCCTATGTGCCGGCCGAGAAGGACAAGGACACCCAGCTGCAATATGCCATCAGCCTGCTTCGCGGCATCAAATCGGCCGACACCGAGGCCGAGACGCCCAAGGCCAATTAGGCGGAGCCCAAAGGGACGTCCGCTCGCCCGGCCCTCCCTTGCGACCGGGGGCGCGGCTCCTTACATCTCTAAGGGCAGGGCAAAGCTCGCATGAGGGAGGGAAAGAATGAGGTGGCTCCTGATCATTCTGGCGATCGTCCCTCTGGCGGGGTGTGTCACCTCGCAGAACGGGACGCATCCCATGGCCCTCGGTCCGGATACCGCGGACAACACATCCCAATGCGTCAGATATGGCTTTCCGGCCGACACGCCCGCCTTTGGGGATTGTAACAAGCAGGCGCGGCCCTAGCTTTCGGGCGTGAACCGGCTAATGAGCCGGAGGCTTGCATTCCGCGGCGTTCAGTTTGGCTTGTCTTGCTTCAGCTTTCGTCATGTAGGCCGTGACCCCGACGAGCCTTCTGGTTTTACCGTCGGGCGGTAGGTGGACGATCCGGCAGACTTTGGTCGCCATATCCTGCACCACGTAAAACAGTGCTGCGAGCGCCGGCGTGGCAAGAGCCGCGACCAGCGCCGCGACGACCAGGCGCTTGCTCATGGCTCAACGATCCACCGGTGAGCGAGGGACGCCGGCCGCAGCGGCAGGCGTCCCCCGGTAACGTTATTGCGGGCCTTCCGGGGAAACCGGTTGACCCGAATTGTCTCCATTATCGCCGCTCGGCGTTTGGGTATTGTCACCACTTGGCGCCTGTGCGGATCCCGCATCGTCGTCCTGGGCAACCCGAATTGGCGTCCCATTCGGAGTTGATCCGGAAGCGCTGGAAATGAAGTCGGCTCGATACCCTGCTTTAGCAGCACCAACAGCGAGGGTACAGGCCGAGACCAAGCACACAATGAGGAAAGGTCTCACGATCATGTTTGCTCTCCGTCGTTACAGGCCGCATCAAAGGCGCATGCTGCGGAGGCGCGGAGACGCAATTTTGGTTCAATTGGAGCTACAGCGGGGCGATTTGTAACGATTTGTGTCCCAGCGCCGTCTCAAGTCCTGAAGGGATTCGAAGTCCCGGCACTCCGGAAGACTCTAGTGAACCTGGAGGTGGCACGAGCAGCCGGGGTGCAGCCCGGAAAGCGGTTGAACCCGCCAAGGGCACGCCTAAAGGCTTTTTTTGAGGCGGCCCGTGCGGCTATTTGCGGAATGGCATTCATATCCCGTACCCGCTAAGTCCGTCGCACAATCAAGGGGGCTAACATGCTGCGGTTTACTGTCAGGCTCGCGATGATGGGTGCCGCGCTTTTGGTCGGCAATGCGCCGCCGGTAGCGTCTAGTCGCGCGATCGCCTTTGAATTGGACAGTCCGGAAACGGCTCCGGCAAGCAGCCCACATTTCGGTGATCCGGACGAGGCTCCTCTGCCCGCGCCACTTCCCTCCGCGAAACTCGAGGAGGAGTCGACGAGCGGTCAGATCGCGCCACCAGCGACTGGCCTTCAGTTAGTGCCAGGGGCGGGCCTCCAGCTGGTGCCTGGGACGAGCCTTCAGATTGCGCCAGGAACGAGCCTGCAAATGTCCACGCCCGGAGATCGCGGAAGCGACAACCCCGCGGACAACAGGGCCTTGATACCAAGTCCCTAAGAGGCCTCACCCCCCGCCACCGACGGTTGCCGACCTACTTGGTGCTTACGACGGTCGATGGGTCCTTGATCCAACCGCCTTGGCAGGCGTCCTTGAATTCGTCCTCTGAAATCTTTCCGTCCAGGTTCACGTCAAGCACCGTGACGTCCACCACATAGGGCGCAGCCTTCTCTTTCGACAGGGCGTCGCCATGCGGAGACGCCTTTTTCCACGCCGCTTGGCAATCGGCGTAATTCAAGGGCCGACCCGGCATACCGGCGTTCTGCGTCAGGGCCGCTCCCTCCAAAGAGCACGCGGAGAGCGCGGCGCAGCCGATGCAGATCAGTGCGTTTCGTGTTTGTGAGACCCTCAAGCACATTCTTGCCCGACTGCTTCAACGAGCCTGGGAGCGTAGAGCTCGCCTCACCGCAGATGGAGACCGACGTGACGCATCTCTTTCGTGTCCGCATGGGCGCGCCCGTATGCGCCACCGTCTGGCGCGCTTGGCGAGAACGAGATCGGCCCATCTGGCCATGCCTCGCGCCGGCTATCCGGACGGCGAACCGTCTCGACCGACCTCAGTTACAATCCTCTCTATTCTTACGGAGCCAGAGCACCCAAGATGCCAGGTAGCGAAATGTCTCCCAAGCCATCATCGCGAGAAAAACAGCGCCGAAGAAGGCGAGCAGAAGTAGCAGCGGGTGGGCAAAGTTGGTCATGGCACGTTTACCCCTTGGATTGCAGGCGATCCTGAATGCGTTGCCGGCGCACGTTTCGGCCACGAACCACCGAAGGCTCGAACCGATAGATAATTGGTTGATTGGTGGTCAGGTTTGCGGCGCGCCAGCGTCGCTGGGGTTACAAATTGTTATACGGCCGGAAAAGCGTCGCGGCGCGATAGGGGTAAGCTTCCGAAGCGTGCGGAGCGGCAATCCGCCGGAGGGGCGCGTTACCCCTGTCACCGTTGGCGCAAGGAATACCGGCAAATCTCACTCAAAAAACACAATCTTTTCTATTGTTGGCGGGCGGGATTGGTGGATTGCTCCCAACTACCTCCAATCGCCGCCATGAAAAATAATTGCCATGCGAATCCTGGTCATCGAAGACGACGCTGAGACTGCTGCTTATGTCGTGACCGGGCTGCGCGGGAGTGGCCACGTTGCCGATCAAGTGTCGGATGGGCGAGAAGGCCTAGTGACCGCTGCCAGCGGCAATTACGACGCGATCGTGGTCGACCGCATGCTGCCAGGAGTCGACGGTCTGGCCATCGTGAAAACGATACGCGGCGCCGGGATCAAAACGGCCGTGCTGTTCCTTACCGCTCGCGGCGGCATCGATGACCGGGTGGAAGGGCTCGAAGCGGGCGGCGACGATTACCTTACCAAGCCCTTCGCATTCTCCGAGCTTCTGGCCAGGCTCAACGCCTTGGCGCGCCGTCCCCACTTGGCGCCGGTTGAAACTGTGTTGCGGGTTGCAGACCTGGAGATGGATCTTATTGCTCATCGCGTGAGACGAGGCGGCAAGGACATCCAGCTCCAGCCGCGAGAGTTTCGGCTGCTCGAATACCTCATGCGGAACGCCGATCGCGTCGTGACGAAGACCATGTTGCTGGAGAAAGTTTGGGAATTCCACTTCGATCCCAAAACGAAGATCGTCGAAACTCATATGAGCCGCCTCCGGGCCAAGATCGGTTCGGAGAATCAGGAACAGCTCATACACACGATCCGCGGAGCGGGGTATGTCCTTCGCCCAGCTCAGTAGGCTGATACATACCGCAAGCTTCGGACTAGTGCTGCTGTATGCAGTTCTTTTCGCGACATCGACCCTCATTCTAGGCTTGGTCGTCTACTGGACGGTGCAGGCCTCGGCCGATCGGCAGTTGGCAATGCGCATCGATGCCGAAGTTCGACTTCTTGAGGCGGAACTCCGATCGGACGGCGCGGCGGAATTGGAGAGAGAGGTTGAGAAGCGAGTCAATTACGCCGGAAATCTCGAGTATTTTCTTGCCGATCAGGACGGAAAAAGGCTGACGGGGACCTTGCCGAGCATGCCGGCCAAGCTCGGGTGGAGCGATGTCGTTCTGTCTCAATCCGTAGGACAGCCTAAAGCAGACCCTAAGCGCTTTCGCGTCGAGTCCGTTATTTTGGACAATGGTTTTCGAACTCGCCGTCGGCGACGATCTCGGATCAAAGGACGATATTCGCCGGGCATTTCTCGACGCGTTGGGCTGGGCACTGCTCACGTTATCTACGCTGACACTGGCGAGTGGGGTCTTGCTCAGCAGGGCCTTTTTGCGACGGGTTGATGCCATAGCGCGAACGGTTGACGAAATTATCGATGGCAATCTTAGTTCGCGCGTTCCATTGCGCGGCACAGAGGATCATTTCGACCGGCTATCGGCCAGCTTCAACCGCATGCTCGAGCGTATTCAGGTGCTGATGGAAAGCCTGGGCCAAGTATCGAACGACATCGCCCACGCGCTGCGCACCCCCCTCGGTCGCTTGCGGCAAAAACTCGAGGTTGCCCGGGCCAATGCCGAGGACAATCCTCAATGTAAGAGGACCATCGAAGCAGCGGTCGACGAGACGGATAATATTCTCGACACGTTCTCGGCTCTGTTGCGCATCGCACAGATCGAGGCTGGCATGCGTACGGCTGGATTTCGCGAGTTCGACTTGAGTAGCCTGTTTGAGACAGTTTCGGATGCGTATTCGGCGGCAGCCGAGGATCAGGGAAGAACGATTACGGCAAAAATTGCTTCCTCTCAGAAATTTTGGGGTGACCCCGATCTGCTCGCAGAGATGCTGGCAAACCTCATCGACAATGGACTAAGGCACACTCCATCGGGAGCACACATCGAGGTCTCGCTTGAGGAGCGTGGTTCGCAATTGGTGGCCAGCGTCAGCGACAATGGCCCCGGGGTTCCGCAGGCCGAGTGCAATCGAATCTTCCGTCGCTTCTACAGGCTTGAGCGCAGCCACGGCATCGTTGGCAACGGTCTTGGACTTCCTCTCGTTTCCGCGGTGGCAGAGCTCCATCAAATAAAGCTTAGCATTAGTGACAACGTGCCCGGCCTGCGGGTGACGCTGTCGTTTCCCCCGCTCGTTGCCGGAACAATCGAAAGCGGTCGCGCAATTCGAACGGAAAATCGCCGAGCGAGCAATGCTCCCCCACGCGAGGCGCCCGGCGTTTAGTCGGATGTTGGCCGGTGAGGGAGATTTGAGCGAAGGCCCAGCGGTTAACGGCCAGTGGATTGGTGCCGCAGGAGGGATTCGAACCCCCGACCCCCGCATTACGAATGCGATGCTCTACCGACTGAGCTACTGCGGCATTGGCCCGATTGAGCGCAGAAAGGGCCGGCGCCAGGGCGGATCACTCCCCGTGCTTAAGGCCAATGTCGGCGCGATGCAAGGCGCCGGCAAGGGGCGCGCTTAACCAAGCCGCCCTCGACGGATTCAGCGAATTTGCGCCGCGCGCAGGCGCTCGAGCGAGGTCGGGCTGTCCTCAGTCTCGGCCTGCGCCACGCCCGGATCGTCCGGCGGCCGGGGCGGCTCGAAGATCGCATGCTTGGTGGGCTTCGTCTCCGCGCCTTGTCGGGGAGATGGGCGTGGCGGCTCGGCGTGCTTGGCCTCCCCCTCCGGTCGCGCCGCCCGGACCGGTGCCGTCACCGCCTCCACCAGGCGCGTCTCAGCCACCGGAGGCTCGGCCGCCGGCGCCGCGCCGGGCGCAAAGCGTTCCTCGATCAACAGCGTCGAGTCGCCGCGACCGATCGCGTCGACGGGCGCCTTCCATTCGAAGGCATCGACCGTCCCCGTCACCGGCGAGACCGGCAGCCAGCGATCGGAGATGTAGCCGTCGGCGATCCAGGCGCGGTCGCGCGGCGCGCGCACGGCACGGGCGAGCCATTCGCGCTCGCGGCCGCGGTCGCCCTCCCCCGCCTCGATGCGCGCCATGAGCGCACAGACTCGCGCCGGCGGCCGATCCTCCAGATAGGGTGCAAGCGACACGCGCGCCTCGGCCCAATCATGGGCCTCGATGGCGGCGACGGCCACGGCGATGGGGCCTTCGATGTCGTCCGGATTCAGGCTCGCCAGATATTTGACCCGCTTCAGGCGCTCGCGCGGCGCCTCGCCCGGCTTGGCGAAGGCATAGACGAGCGCGAGGTCGGGATGGGGCGCGAGCTTCCAGGTCCGGGCGATGAGACGGCTTGCCTGACGCGTCTCGCCTTTCGAGGCGAGGATGCGGCCGGCGGTCTCGGCGGCCGGCACGAGGGCGGGCGCCAGGCGCAGCGCCTCTTGCGCGAGTTCGAGCGCCTTGTCGGGATCGCTCGCCTCGATCTCGCGCGCGTCGGCGGTGAGCAGCACGGCGCGGCGGCGGACGGCGGCGTCGGGCTCCACATGGCCGTGGCGGCGGGCGATTGCCAACGTGTGCAGCGCGCCCGCCCAATCGCGGGCCCGCGACTGCAGGTCGAACAAAGCGTTGACGCTCCAGCCGAGATGGGGATGGCGGTGCACGGCCTGCTCGACCAGAGCGCGCGCGGCGCCGAGGTCGTCGCGACGCTTGGCCTCGAGGAACAGGCCACGCAAGCCCAACAGTTCCGTCTCGGGGCGGTCGAGCATCGCCTCGAATACGCGGCGGGCGGCTTCGCGGTCGCCCTTGAGCTGGGCGGCCTGGGCGCGCAGCAATTCGGTGAGCGGCTCGTTGGGCAGGGTGCGGCCGGCGATCGCCGCGAAGCGCGTGGCGAGCAGGCGGTCGCCAACGCCGATGGCGATGAGCCCGCGGGAGAGCGCGTCGAGCCCCTGCTGGCGGCGTCGCTCCTTCATATGGGCGACGAGTGCCGCGGGCCGGGTGAGCAAAAAGCGAAGGAGCGCCCACGCCAGCAGGAGCGCGGCGACGATTGCCGCGATGGCGAGGGTGCCGACGAGCGCGCTCGTCTCTATCTGATAGCCGAGCCATTCGACGGCCAAGGTGCCGGGCCGGTCGGCGAACCAGGCGAGGCCGAGCGCGATGGCGATGACCCCGAGGATAAAGACGAGGATGCGGATCATTGGCTCGGGGGGGCTGGCGGCGGACCTGCCGGGGCGAGCGAGGCGAGGAGCGTGCTTTCGAGCCGGTTCATCGTGTCGTCGGCGGCAAGGCGGCTGCGCGCCTGATCGAGCCAGACGGCGAAGGCCTCGCGCGGCGCGCCGCTCAAGCCCTCCACTTCCTTCGCCGCCAATCCAAGATCGCCTTGGTCAAGATCGGCGCGGGCGCGAGCGAGCACGGCGCTGGGGTCATCGCCGGTGGCGTTGGCGTCGATGCGGCGGATCTTGACCAGGGACTGCACGCTTTGCAGCAGGCTGTCGACATAGCTCGCTCCGGCCGGCGTCGAGGCGCTCGCCAGAGCCGTCTCGCTCGCGGCGGCGAAGGAACGGACGAGCTCGGGGAGCGTGGGAATGCCGGCATCGGCGTGCGACGCGAGCGCGGCAAGGCCGCTATCCTCGGGCGCGAGCGTGATAAGCGCGGCAAGCTCGGTCGCATAGGGGTGTCCCGCGGCGACGGCATCGCGCAGATTGGCGAAGGCGAGCGTAAGCGCGGCACCCTTGGTCTGGCTCGCGCCCGCATCGACGGCGGCGGTCAGGGCGGGAAGGGCCGCTTCGAGCTTGCCGATGCGCGCTTTGAGCGCCGCGAGCTCGGAATCCGTGGGAGCGGCGCCGGCGGACGCGCCATTTTCCCCGAGCGAACCGATGCGCTTCTTCAGCTCGGCCACTTCCTGCTCAAGATCGTCGATCGCCGTCTTATCGACGGTGGCGACATCGCCGAGCGCCGCGTCGAGCTTGGTTTGAAGCCGCTGCTCCGCCGCGCCGACCGCCGTGTTGAGGGCAGCCGCGTCAGGGACGGAGCCGCCCTTGGCCGCGGTGTTGGCCAGGGTTTTCAGCGATAGTTCGAGGGAATCCACGCGGGCGTTCAGGTCGGTCAGGTCGGGTGGCGCTTGCGGGGCCCGCGCTTCGACCGCGGCCAGCCGCTCGCCCAGCGCTTTCAGGGTCTCGCCATCGGCGGTGGGTGGATTGGCTTCGAGCTTGGCCACGCGCTGCGCGAGGCCGGACAGAGCGGGGCCGGCGGCTTGTTCGCTGCCTTCCCACGACAACCCGCCCCAGGCAAAGGCCAGCGCCACGATTCCGACCAGGCCCCCCAAGAGCCCGGCCGCCATGTGGGTGAGGAAGGTCTTGAGCTCGGCGGGGCTGGCCGGCGGCGGCGCGGTCTGGCGCCGGCTGCTCGCGTTTCCGTCCGCGGGATGCGGCGGTGGCTCGGTTTCAGCGGCGGTGCTCACCCCGGCCGCGGCGGACGGCCCGGAAGCCGGCTCGACATTGACCTCGGTGGCAACGCCCTCGATGGTGGGGGCCGGCCGCTTGCCGCCTTTATCCTGATCGCCGAACGTATCTGCCATCACGATGCTTTATCGGGCCCCGGCCCGCGAGATTCGAGCTGCCTCATGAGGATGCCGCGTCGGCCAAGAGCAGCGCAAGGACATCTTCCTCCCGCGGCCGCGCGGCCACAAGCAGGAGAGCGCCTAGGGACGCCACGGCCTTGGCTACCGAAGGGGAGAGGCAATAGCAACGAAGACCCGGAACCTCGGTTAGCCCATGCTTGCGCAGCAGCGCGCCGAAAATGGCGGCGGTGCGGGGGGACATGAGGATGACGCCGTCGATTTTGCCCGATTTGAGGTCGACCAGGATTTCCGGCGGGAGCGCCTCGGCGGCCAAGGCGCGGTAGAGCGCCGGGTGGTGTAGCGTATAGCCCTCGGCTTCGAGCGCTCCCTTGAGATCGAAGGCGAGCGTCTCGCCGGCGAGATGGACGAGCGGGCCGGCGCTTGCCTCGAAGCGCGCCGCGATCAGCGGCGGAAGCGATTCCGCCGTGCCTGCGCCGATCGTCACTGAGGCAAAGCCGAGCCGTTCCGCCTCGCGCGCCGTGGCCTCGCCCACGGCAATGAGCGGCAGCGCCAGAGCGCCATCGCGTGCGGGATGGGCGGCGAGCGCGCGGAGCGCGTTGCGGCTGGTGACGATCAAGGCTTGAGCGCCGTCGAGTGGCAGGGCGATTCCGGGCACGGTCTCGATGGCGAGGAGCGGCGCCAGCACCGCCTCATGGCCGAGCGCGGCAAGGCGGTCGGCCTGGTGGCGCGCATCTTCGATGGGACGGGTGACGAGGAGGCGCATCAGCGGATAGATGCCATGAAGTCCGGCCCGGCGCGCGCGAGCAGCTCCCTGCCCGCGCCCTGGCCGATGCTGGTGGCGAGACCGGCGCCGCCGGCAAGCTCGACCTCGTGCCAGGCACTGCCGTCGGGCTGCAAGATCAGACCGCGAAAGCGCAAGTCTCCATCGGCGATCTCGGCGAGACCGGCGATGGGCGTCTTGCACGAGCCATCGAGCATAGCAAGGAATTGGCGTTCGCAATTGACGCAGAGCGCGCTGAGCGCGTCGTTCAGAGGTGCGAGCCGCGCGAGCGTCGACGCGTCGTCGGCGCGGGCAACGATGCCGATCGCCCCTTGGGCCACAGCGGGCAGCATCTCGGCGGTGGGCATGACGGCGGTGGCGCGGGAGGCGAGGCCGAGACGCTCGAGCCCGGCAAGCGCGAGCAGGATCGCATCGGCCTCGCCGCGTTGAACTTTGTCGAGCCGCGTCTCGACATTGCCGCGCAGATCGGTGACCCGGAGATCGGGACGGGCGCGTCTGACTTGCGCCTGGCGGCGAAGCGAGGACGTGCCGACCAATGCGTCTGGGGGAAGCTCGGCGAGCGATGGCGCCTTGGTGCTGATGAAGGCGTCGCGCACGTCGCCGCGCGGCAGCACGGCGCCGATGGCGATGCGCGCGGGAAGCTCGGTCGGCAAATCCTTCATCGAATGGACGGCGAGATCGATGCGGCCGTCGAGCAGCGCCTCGTCGATCTCCTTGGTGAACAGACCCTTGCCGCCGAACTCGCGCAAGGGCCGGTCCTTGATCTTGTCGCCCGAGGTGGCGATGACCGACAGCTCGATATCGCCCGCGGCGAGGCCATGGGTGGAGAGCAGCAGCGCGCGCACATGGCGTGCCTGCCACAGCGCGAGCGGGCTGCCGCGCGTGCCGATGAGAAGCGGGCGTTTGGCCAAAACTCTCCTCCTTGCCTGCCATGGCCCTCCCCGCTTCTACCCTGTAAAGAAGCCCTATGGCCAATGGCTTAAGCGACCGCACGCTGACCCTCCTCGGCATCGAGACGAGTTGCGACGAGACCGCCGCGGCGCTGGTCCGGCGCCTGCCCGACGGCCGGGGTGAGATCCTGTCCAATCTCGTGCGCTCGCAATTAGAGCTGCATGCGGCCTATGGCGGGGTGGTGCCGGAGATCGCCGCGCGCGCCCATGTGGAGCTGCTCGACGCGGCCATCGCCAAGGCTCTCGCCGAGGCGGGCGCCGGCTTCGGCGACATCGACGCGGTCGCCGCCACGGCCGGCCCCGGCCTGATCGGCGGCCTGATCGTCGGTGTGGTCACGGCCAAGGCCATCGCGCTCGCGCGCGGGCTGCCCTTCATCGCCATCAATCATCTGGAGGCGCATGCGCTCACCGCGCGCCTCACCGACGGTCTCTCCTTCCCTTACCTCCTGCTGCTCGTCTCGGGCGGCCACACCCAGCTCCTCATCGTCAATGGCGTGGGTGCCTATCGGCGGCTCGGCACCACGCTCGACGATGCGCTCGGCGAGGCCTTCGACAAAGCGGCGAAGCTGCTTGGCTTGCCTTATCCCGGCGGCCCGGAGGTGGAGCGCCTGGCGCTTAAAGGCCGACCCAACGTTCCGCTGCCGCGGCCCATGCTCGGGCGGCCGGAGCCGCATTTCTCCTTCGCTGGCCTAAAGACCGCGCTCCGCCATGCGGCCGCCGCCCGCGCGCCGCTCGGCACGCAGGACGCCGCCGATCTCTGCGCCAGCTTCCAGGAGGCGGTGGGCGAGATCGTGAGCGACCGGGTGCGGCGGGCGATGGCGATTTATGTCGCCGAGCTTGGGCCCGAGGCGCCGCGAGCGCTGGTGGTGGCGGGTGGGGTCGCGGCCAATCAACGGCTCAAAGGGGCGCTGGCGGGGCTCGCCGAGCACGAGGGCTTCCGGCTGGTCGTGCCACCGCCCGCGCTGTGCGCCGACAACGCGGTGATGATCGCCTGGGCCGGCGCCGAGCATCTGGCGCTTGGCTTGATCGACGATCTCGACGCCCCGGCGCGCGCCCGCTGGCCGCTCGACCCCGAAGCCAAACCCGCGCTCGGCGCGGGCGTCAAGGCATGACGGCGGGCAGTGCTTTCCTGTATGACAGAGTCGGGGGGCCATCGGCCATGGGCTTGCAGACGGTTGGCATCGTGGGCGCCGGAGCGTGGGGGACGGCGCTCGGCGTCGCCGCACGCCGGGCCGGGCGCGACGTGCTGATCTGGGGCTATGAGCCCGAGACCATCGCCGCCATCAATAGCCAGCACCAAAACCCGCTCTTCCTGCCGGGCGTCACGCTCGATCCGGCCATCGAGGCCACGGCGCGTTTCAACGAGGTCGCCAATTGCGACATCCTTCTGATGGTGACGCCGGCGCAGGATCTGCGGGCCATCGCCGGTGAGCTTGCCCCCTATGTGCATGATGGCCAGCCGCTGGTGATCTGCGCCAAGGGGATCGAGCAGGCGACGGGTCAGCTCCTGTCGGAGGTCGCCGGCGAGACGCTGCCCGAGGCCGCAATCGCGGTGCTGTCGGGACCGACCTTCGCGCCGGAGATCGCCCGTGGCCTGCCGGCGGCGCTCACCCTTGCCACCGTCGAGGAAGCAAAGGGCCGGGCGCTGGCGCATGCGCTCTCCACGCCCGGTTTCCGCTGCTATTGGAGCGAGGATTTGGTGGGAGCGGAGATCGGCGGCGCGGTCAAGAACGTCTATGCCATCGCCGCCGGCATCGTCGTCAGCAAGAAGCTCGGCGCCAGCGCGCAGGCGGCGCTGCTGACGCGGAGCTTCGCCGAGATGACGCGCTTCGCCATCGCCCTCGGCGCGCAGAGAGAGACGCTGACCGGGCTCTCGGGACTCGGCGATCTCGCGCTCACCTGCGGCAGCCCGCAATCGCGCAACATGTCGCTCGGCATCGCGCTCGGCCAGGGCAAGAGCGTGGCCGAGGTGCTGAAGCCGCGCCGCTCCGTGACCGAAGGCGTTCACACCGCCGGGGCCATGGTGGAGATGGCGGCGGCGCGCGGCATCGACATGCCGATCGCCCAAGCCGTGCATGCGGTGATTTCGGGGCTCGCCACCGTGGACGAGGCGATCGAGGCGCTGCTCGCGCGGCCGATCCGGGCGGAGGCCTGATCATATGAATCCCTCCCCCTAAAAGGGGAGGGAGGCTCGCAAGGCGAGCTGGGGATCCTTGGACGGAGATCCCCTCCCGACCCTCCCCCTTGCAGGGGGAGGGAGTTAGTTCCCCGCTCGCTGGACAGCCTCGCGGTCGCGCAATATCGTCGGCAGGGGGAACTGCCGATGCTCTACGCCGTGATCTGCACCGACAAACTCGGCAGCCTCGCGCTGCGCCAGGCCAGCAGGCCCGAGCATCTCGACTATCTGCAAAGCCTCGGCACCGTGCTCGTGCTCGCCGGACCCTTCCTCGAGCCCGTGGACGAGACCATGAATGGCAGCCTGATCGTGATCGAGGCGATCTCGCTCGAGGCGGCGCGCCGGATCGCGGCGGCCGACCCGTTCGCCAAAGCGGGGCTGTTCGCCTCGGTCGAGATCAGGCCGTGGCTGTGGACCGTCAACAACCCGGACGATGCCGGCGAGGAAGAGTGAGGCTTGGCGCGCGATGGCCTATTGGCTGCTCAAGACCGAGCCCGGCACATGGTCGTGGGAGGCGCAAAAACGCGAAGGCGCCAAGGGTGCGGAGTGGGACGGCGTGCGCAATTTCCAAGCCCGCAAGAATATGCGGGCGATGACGCGTGGCGATCTCGCTTTGTTCTATCATTCGGGCGAGGAGCGCAGCGCCGTCGGCATCGTCAAGGTGGTGGCCGAGGCGCATCCCGATTCGACCAATT
Organism: uncultured Alphaproteobacteria bacterium; assembly: GCA_963820115.1. Classification (GTDB taxonomy): domain Bacteria; phylum Pseudomonadota; class Alphaproteobacteria; order Rhizobiales; family Methyloligellaceae; genus Methyloceanibacter. The sequence goes on along the minus strand of CAWFYP010000002.1, from coordinate 208,556 downwards.
CATCGGGTACCTGGGAGTGCGTGGACGTGGCGGCGGTGACCGGCATGCCGCGGCCGGTCACGCTCGCCGAAATCAAGGCGACGCCCGCGCTCAAAGACATGGTGCTGGTGAAGAATTCGCGGCTCTCGGTGCAGCCGGTGACGACGCGAGAGTGGGGTATAGTATGCAAGCTCGCGGGGCTCACCAAGGTGCCGTGAAGCGACGCAATCAGGGGGGAACACAATGACCGCCGTTTCGATCAACTACATCGCCGTCGTGGTCGCCGCGATCGCTGGCTTTCTCTTGGGCTGGGGATGGTACGCCACCTTCGGCAAGGTCTGGCAGAAGGGCCTCGGCAAGAATCCGGAGGATTGCAAGGGGCCGATGCCGGTGCGGCCTCTGATCGTCGCCGGCACTTCCTGCCTGGTGATGGCGTGGATGCTCGCCGGGCTTCTGGGTCATATCGGCGACGTCACGATCCGCGGCGGCATCATCAGCGCGATCTTCGTGTGGTTCGGCTTCGTGCTCACGACCACGGCCACGAACCAGGCCTTCGAGGGCATGCGGCCGGTGGTGACGATCATCGATGTCGGCCATTGGCTGGCCGTGCTCGTGGTCATGGGCGCCATTATCGGCGCCTTCGGCGTCTAACCAAGGCGAGCGAACCCACCAATTGTGACAGTGCAGTGCAGCGTGGCCCGATTGTCGCGGGACCGCGCGCGCTCCATAATGGGCGCAATAACAAGTCGCTGGTATGCGCGTCAGGAGGAACGTCACATGTCGGATGGAAGGGTCTACAAAGTCCCCAAGGAGTGGAAGAAACACGCCCATGTGGACAAGGACGCGTATGCGGAGCTCTACGCCAAGAGCGTTAAGCACCCCGACAAGTTCTGGGGCAAGCAGGCCAAGCGCATCGACTGGATCAAGCCGTTCACCAAAGTGAAGAACACTTCGTTCGTCTATCCGGACGTGTCGATCAAATGGTTCGAGGACGGCACCCTCAATGTGTGCGCCAACTGCGTCGACCGGCATGTGAAGAAGCGCGGCGACCGGGTGGCCATCATCTGGGAGCCCGACGATCCGAACGCGGAGGTGCGCCACATCACCTATGGCGAGCTCTACCGCGAGGTGAACCTCTTCGCCAATGTGCTCCGCGCGCGCGGCGTCAAGCGCGGCGACCGCGTGACCATCTACATGCCGATGATCCCGGAAGCGGCCTTCGCCATGCTCGCCTGTGCGCGCATCGGCGCGGTGCATTCGGTGGTGTTCGGCGGCTTCTCGCCCGACTCGCTCGCCGGCCGCATCAGCGATTGCAAGTCCGACGTGGTCATCACCGCCGATGAGGGCTTACGCGGCGGCCGGCGCGTTCCGCTCAAGGCCAACACCGACATTGCCTGCGCCAAGATCGGCCAGGTCAGGACAGTGATCGTGGTGCGCCGCACCGGCGCCCCGGTGCACATGATCCCGGGCCGCGACGTCTATTTCGACGAGATCGCGGCGACGGTCCCGGCCGAATGTCCGCCGGAGGAGATGGGCGCGGAGGATCCGCTGTTCATCCTCTACACCTCAGGCTCGACGGGGATGCCCAAGGGCGTGCTGCACAGTTCCGGCGGCTATCTCGTGTTCGCCGCGCTCACCCATGAGGACGTGTTCGATTATCACCCGGGCGACATCTATTGGTGCACGGCCGATGTCGGCTGGGTCACGGGGCATTCCTATATCGTCTACGGGCCGCTGGCCAACGGCGCCACCACCCTCATGTTCGAAGGCGTGCCCACTTATCCAGACGCCTCGCGCTTCTGGCAGGTGGTCGACAAGCACAAGGTCAACATCTTCTACACCGCGCCCACGGCGATCCGCGCATTGATGGGTGCGGGCGACGATTACGTCACGCGCACGAGCCGGAAATCGTTGAAGCTGCTCGGCACGGTCGGCGAGCCGATCAACCCCGAGGCCTGGGAGTGGTATCACCGCGTGGTGGGCGAGGAGCGCTGCCCGGTCATCGATACCTGGTGGCAGACCGAGACCGGCGGCATCCTCATCACCGCGCTCCCCGGCGCCATCAAGCTCAAGCCGGGCTCGGCGACATTGCCGTTCTTCGGGGTGCAGCCGGCCATCGTCGACAATGAGGGCAATCTGCTGGAAGGTGCGGCGGAGGGCAATCTCGTCATCCTCGATGCGTGGCCGGGCATCGCACGCACCGTCTATGGCGACCATAAGCGCTTCGTGGACACCTATTTCTCGCATTTCAAAGGCAAATATTTCACCGGCGACGGCTGCCGGCGCGACGCCGACGGCTATTACTGGATCACCGGCCGCGTCGACGACGTGATCAACGTCGCCGGGCACCGCATGGGCACGGCCGAGGTGGAATCGGCGCTGGTCGCCCATCCCAAGGTGGCCGAGGCCGCCGTGGTCGGCTACCCCCACGATATCAAGGGCCAGGGCATTTATTGCTATGTGACGCTGATGGACGGGGAGACGGCGTCGGACGAGCTGGCGCATGAGTTGCGCGACTGGGTGCGCAAGGAGATCGGTCCGATCGCCTCGCCCGACCTCATTCAGTTCGCGCCGGGCTTGCCTAAAACCCGCTCCGGCAAGATCATGCGCCGCATCTTGCGCAAGATCGCCGAGGATGATTTCTCGCATCTCGGCGATATCTCGACCCTGGCCGAGCCAACCGTGGTGGACAACCTCGTGGCGAACCGGCAGAACCGGGCCGAGTGAATGCAGCAAACTCAGGAAGGCCGGGTCAGCGGCCGCCAAGGGGGAAACGCATCATGACCTGGCTCAAGCGCATTCTGATCGCTCTGGGGATCGTCGTCGTGCTCGTGATCCTGATCGTGCTCGCGGTCAGCCATTGGTCGTCGGGCGGGCAGGTGGTCGAGACCATGTCCATGACGGTGGGCAACCGCAACATCACCGTATCGGGCCATTACAAGCACATGACGCAGGAATCGATGGCCGACGGGATGAAGGTCGTGGTCGATGGCCATGTCATCGCCGCCACGCCGGGCGAGATCACCATCGACGGCAATTTGCAGAATTTCGAGCCCGATCAGGACGTGGAAATCACGATCAACGAGAAGGGCGGCGTCGAGGCGAAGGCGGCGAGCTCAGATGGCGGCGGACCAGAGACGCCCGTAAACTGAGCTCGGCGGGCCCCAATCGGCCATGATGCGGCTCACTTCGGCGAGCAGCGGCGCCCAGGCGCCGCGTGCCTCGCGGGTGAAGCGCGCCTGCAACGATTGCTCGAAGGTCCACATCAGCGCCCGGGAGAAGGTTAGGCAGTGGCCGGCCGCCATGCGCTGACGCCGGCGGCGGGTGCCGAGCCGGTTGAGCGCCGGTCGCAGCCCATCGGCATCATCGAGCGAGAGGATGGCGAGCTTCAGCACCCCCATGAATTGGCGGGCTTGGGTCTTGAGCGTTCCCTTGAGCGAGCGGCGCAAGGACGGATCGAGCTCGATAAGGCGGCGATAGAACACCATGGCCACGTCGCCCGAGGCGGGCGCGAGCGTGCTGACGGTCTCGCGCAACAGATGCTTCTGGTGGCCGGTGAGGCCGAAGCCGGGGGGGGTGCCCTGCCGGGGCGGGACCGTGGCGAGGGCAGAACTGACTTGGCGGAGAGAGGACATGCGCCCCAGCATGCCCGCGAAGCCTTGACGGAGCGTTAAGGTAACCGGCGCGGCAACCAATTGGAGGTGGCCGCCCTACTCCTTGTCGCGGACGATCCCTGCCAGCATATTTACCGTGTGGAGGCTGACGCCGGCCAGGCGCCCGGCCGTTTTGGAGGTCCCATGAGCTACTTGCGCACCGCCATTCTGCTCGCCGTGCTGACCGCGCTGTTCATGGGCATCGGCTTCCTGATCGGCGGCCAGTCCGGGATGGTGGTCGCCCTGTTGGTGGCGGCCGCCATGAACCTGTTCGCCTATTGGAACTCCGACAAGATGGTGCTCTCGATGTATGGGGCACGCGAGGCGGACGAGCGCTCGGCGCCCGAGCTCATCGGGCTGGTCAAGCAGCTCGCGCAGGAAGCGGGGCTGCCCATGCCGCGCGTCTACATCATGGAAAATCCGCAGCCCAACGCCTTTGCCACCGGGCGCAATCCGGAGCACGCGGCGGTCGCCGTCACCTCCGGGCTGCTGCAACGCCTGAATCAGGAAGAGCTGGCGGGCGTGCTCGCCCATGAGCTCGGGCACATCAAGCATCGCGACACCCTGCTCATGACCATCACCGCGACCATCGCCGGCGCGATCTCCATGCTTGCCAATTTCGGCTTCTATTTCGGCGGCAACCGCAACAGCGGCAGCACCGGGCTGATCGGCTCGCTGCTGCTCGTCTTCCTCGCGCCGCTCGCCGCCGGGCTCGTGCAGATGGGCATCAGCCGCGGGCGTGAATATGAGGCCGACCGCATTGGCGCCGAAACCACGCGCCGACCGCTATGGCTCGCCTCGGCGCTCGGCAAGATCGCCGGAGCCGCCGCGCAAATTCCCAACGCGGAAGCCGAGCGCAACCCGGCGACCGCGCATCTGTTCATCGTCAATCCATTGTCCGGCGCCGGTTTCGACAATCTGTTCTCGACCCACCCCAATGTGGAGAACCGCATCGCGCGGCTGCAGGAGATGGCGCGCGAGATGGGCGACAGCGGCGGCGGGCGCGAGAGTGCGCGCGGGCCGGCGGCGGACCAAGGGCCGTGGAGCGCGCCAAGCGCCCGGGCCGCACCCGGGTTTGGACACGGGCCTTGGGGCTAGCGCGCGGGCGCCCCCTGCTCTAGCAAGCTCAATGCCGATGACGACATCCCCCGACAAAGGGCGCGGCCGCGACGCCGCACGCGAGGCACAAATTGGCCTCCCCGCACGCCGCGCGGCGGCCGAGGTGCTGGCTGCGGTCCTAGTCAAGGGCCAGGCGCTCGACGACGTGCTCGGCCGCTCGCTCGAAACGGGCGCCATGTTCAACCTGCCGCCGCGGGACCGGGCGCTCGCCCGCGCCATCGTCGGCACCTCGCTTCGGCGCCGCGGGCAGCTCGACCATGTGCTCTCGAGCTTCCTCCAGCGCGGCATGCCGGCCAATGCGGGGCTGCTCTATCCGATCCTGTTGTCGGGCGCGGCGCAGCTCATCTTTCTCAAGACGCCGCCGCACGCGGCCATCGATCTCGCCGTGCGGCTCGCGCAATGGGACCCGCGGGCGCGACGCTATGACAAGCTCGTCAACGCCGTGCTGCGCCGCGTGGCCCGCGACGGAACGCGCACGGCCGAAAGCCTCGATGCCGACCGCGTCAACACGCCCGACTGGCTGTGGACGCGGTGGGTCAATTATTGGGGCGCGGCACGGGCGGAGTGCATCGGCGCGGCGCATCTCGTCGAGCCGCCGCTCGACCTCACAGTGAAGAGCGATCCGCAAGGTTGGGCCGCGCGGCTCTCGGGCCGCGTGCTGCCGACGGAAAGCGTGCGGCTCCTGCCCAAGGGCCGCATCGAGGAGCTCGACGGCTTCGGCGAAGGCGCGTGGTGGGTGCAGGACGCGGCGGCCGCTTTGCCCGTCCGGCTCCTGGGCGAAGTGGCCGGCAAGCGCGTGGCGGATCTGTGCGCGGCGCCCGGCGGCAAGACGGCGCAGCTTGCGTTGGCCGGCGCTGCGGTCGTCGCGGTCGACGCCTCCGAGACGCGGGTGAAGCGGCTTGTCGCCAATCTCGACCGGCTCGGGCTTACCGTGACGCCGGTCGTGGCCGATGCCGCGACCTGGCAGCCGGAGGAGCGCTTCGACGCCATCCTGCTCGATGCCCCCTGCTCGTCCACCGGCACTATCCGCCGCCACCCCGACATCCCTTACGTGAAATCGGCGCAAGACATCGCGGCGCTCGCTGCCTTGCAGGCGCGGCTGCTCGACAACGCCGCCTCGCTGCTCAAGCCGGGCGGCACGCTCGTCTATTCCACCTGCTCGCTCGAGCCCGAGGAAGGGGAAGCACAGATGGCGGCGCTGCTCGTGCGCAATCCGGGCCTTGCGCTCAACCCGATCCTGGCAGAAGAAATGTTCGGCGAGGCGGAATGGCTTGCCGGGGGCTGTCTGCGCACGTTTCCGTTCGGGCTCGATCTCGGCGCGCCGGAATGGAGCGGCATGGACGGTTTCTTCGCCGCGCGGCTCAAGCGCGTTTCGAGTTAATTCCGGTTCTCCTTGATCCGGGGGGGCCGCGGCCCGACAATGCCGAAATAATGTGCGAGGGGACCCTCGAGGCATAAGGGCAAGATGGCGGCTGATCTTATTGCCGGCGACGGTCGCGCGCGGCCGCCCGCGACCCGTGGGCCCGGGCCCTTGCGGCGCTTCATGCTCGCGCGCATGGCGCGGCTCAGCTATCCCGGCACCGAGGCCGAGCAGCTGTTGCTCGCCCCCCAGGAGCTGCGCACGGCCGATCCGAGCTTCGCCACGGAAATCTACAATGGCCATTTTGGCCTCGCCGGCCGTCTCGCCGAGCTTGGCGCCTTGTCGCCGTTCGGGATCGAGCCGCCCTCGGAGGCCTGGGCGCGGGAGCTTTACGGCTTCGGCTGGCTGCGCCATCTCCGCGCCGCGGGAAGCGAGCTCGCGCGCGAGCAGGCCAAGGTGCTGGTGCAGGATTTCGTGCGGCTGAACCGGGGCAGCGGGCTCGCCTTCGAGCCGGAAATCGTCGCCCGCCGCTCAATCTCCTGGCTCTCCAACTCCGTGGTGGTGCTCGATACCGGCGACCCCCGCTCCTACAAGGCGTTCTTGCGCGCGCTGACCGAGCAGCTGCGCTATCTGTCCGCCTCGCAGCGCGACGCGCCGGACGGCGTGCCGCGTCTCGTCACGCTCATGGCCCTCATCTATGCCGGGCTGTGCATCGCCGACCAGCAAGCGGTGGTCGACGCCTATGTGAAACCGTTCTGCAAGGAGCTCGACCGGCAGATCCTGCCCGATGGCGGGCATATCTCGCGCGACCCATCGGCGCTGGTCGAGCTGTTGCTCGACCTGCTGCCGTTGCGCCAATGTTTCGTGGCGCGCGACCGCCTGCCGCCGAAACCGCTGTCGGACGCCATCGACCGCGCCATGCCCATGGTCCGTTTCTTCCGCCTGGGCGACGGGGCGCTCGCGCGTTTCAACGGCTGCGGCGCCACGCCCACCGATGCGCTCGCCACCGTGCTCGCCTATGACGACGCCGAGGGTGCGCCGCTCCGCTTCGCACCCAATTCCGGCTATGCGCGCATCGAGCGGGGGCCGACGCTGCTCATCGCCGATCTCGCCGCCGCGCCTCCGGCCTCGGTGAGCCGCAACGCGCATGCGGGCTGCCTGTCGTTCGAAATGAGCGTGGGCGCGCATCCCCTGATCGTCAATTGCGGGTCGCCCGCGCCCGACCAGGAGGATTGGCGGTCCTTCGCCCGCTCGACCGCCGCGCATTCGACGCTGCAATTCGAGGAGCGCTCCTCGGCGCAGCTCGTCAGCAACGCCGATGGCGGGGAGCCCGCCGATGCGCCGCTGGTCGGGCCGCCCAAGGCGCAGGGCGCGGTGCGTGAGGACGGCGAGGGCATGGAGATCACGGGCTCGCATGACGGCTATGTCGCCCGCTTCGGCGTCCGCCATGAGCGTCGCATCGTCGTGGCCGGGTCGGGCCTGGTGGTGACGGGCGAGGATAAGCTGCTCGCCGCCGGCTCGCGCGCGCTGCCCTCGGGCGGCGATTATGCCATCCGCTTCCATCTGCATCCGGATGTGAGCGCGCAGCCCGGGCCGACGGGGCGGAGCGTCACCCTCACTTTGCCCAACCGCGAGATGTGGACGTTGCAAACCGACGCGCCGGCGATCGTCGTCGAGGACAGCGTGTTTCTCGCCGATGAGCGCGGGCCGCAGCAAAGCGCGCAAGTGGTGCTTGCCGGCGCGCTCGGTGCCGACGTGCACGTGATCTGGCGGCTGGAGCGAGCGCCCAAGGGAACGCCGGGTTCCCCGGTCGAGCCGGACGAAGCCCCAGACGCGGACTAGAGGCTCATGGGTTTTGCCGAAAACGGCAAATCGTGATAGGCGGGCCCTTCTCGCGATCGGCCCTCAGAGTCAGCCGCCATGGAGAAGCGAAAGATTGCCCGCGCGCTCCTCTCGGTCAGCGACAAGACGGGCCTGATCGATTTCGCCCAAGGCTTGAGCGCGCATGGCGTCGAGCTCGTGTCCACCGGCGGCACCGCCAAGGTGTTGCGCGCGGCGGGGCTCGAGGTGATCGACGTCGCCGAGATCACGCGGGTGCCGGAGATGATGGGCGGGCGGGTGAAGACGCTGCACCCCAAGATCCATGGCGGATTGCTCGCCATTCGCGGGGCCAAGGAGCACGAGCAGGCGCTGAAGGATCACGCCATCCCGCACATCGATCTCGTGGCGGTCAATCTCTATCCGTTCGAGACCACGGTGCGCACCGGCGGCGATTTCGAGACTTGCATCGAGAAGATCGATATCGGCGGACCGGCGCTGATCCGTGCCGGGGCCAAGAACCATGCGAGCGTCACCGTCGTGGTCGATCCCGCCGACTATGCGAGTGTGCTCGCCGAGATGGAGGCGCATCAGGGGGCGACGACGCTCGCCTTGCGCAAGGCGCTCGCCGCCAAGGCCTTCGCGCGCACCGCCGCCTATGATGCGGCGATCGCCCATTGGTTCGTGGCGACGCTTGGCGAGCAGACCCCGGCGACGCGCGTGATCGCCGGCCAACTCGCACAGGCGCTGCGCTATGGCGAGAACCCGCATCAATGGGCCGGCTTCTACCGCAGCGCCGACCGCCGCTTCGGCGTGGCCACCGCGGTGCAGGTGCAGGGCAAGGAGCTCTCCTACAACAATCTCAACGACGCCGACGCGGCCTATGAGCTGGTCGCCGAATTCGATCCCGACAAGACCGCGGCCGTGGCCATTATCAAGCACGCCAATCCGTGCGGCGTCGCGCTCGGCGCTTCGCTCATTGAAGCCTACGCCAAGGCGTTCGCCTGCGATCCGGTGAGCGCCTATGGCGGCATCGTGGCGGCAAACCGGCCGCTCGACGCCGACGCCGCGCGGGAGATGGTCAAGATCTTCACCGAAGTGATCATCGCGCCGGAGGCGAGCGCGGAGGCGAAGGAGGTGATCGGCGCCAAGACCAATCTCCGGCTCCTGCTCGCGGGCAGGCTGCCCGACCCCAACGCGCCCGGGCTTTCATTCCGCTCGCTCGCCGGCGGCTTCCTGGTGCAGGCGCGCGACAACGGCGTGGTGGCCGATCTCGATTTGAAGGTGGTGACCAAGCGCAAGCCGACCAATGCGGAGTTCGCCGATCTCATCCTCGCCTTCACCGTGGCCAAGCACGTCAAGTCGAACGCCATCGTCTATGTCAAGGACGGCGCCACGGTCGGCATCGGCGCCGGGCAAATGAGCCGGGTGGATGCGGCGCGCATGGCCGCCTGGAAGGCGGAGGATGCGGCCAAGCAATCGGGCGCGCCGGCCTCGCCGACGCAAGGGGCGGTGGCGGCGTCGGATGCCTTCTTCCCCTTCGCCGACAGCCTGGCGGTGATCGCCGAGGCGGGCGTCACGGCGGTGATCCAGCCGGGCGGCTCGATGCGCGACCAAGAGGTGATCGCGGCCGCCGATGAGGCCGGACTCGCCATGGTGTTCACCGGCATGCGCCATTTCCGGCATTGACGAGAGGCCCGATGATGAGGTTTCGCCGTGGACCGTTGCAAGCGATCTTGGCTCTGGCGGTGGCGGCGGCGACGCTCGCGCCGCGGCAGGCTTACGCCGAGGCGCCGTGCCGCGGACATCAATTGCTGCCGACGCCGCGGCAAGCGGGCAGTTGCCAGAACGCCAGGCCGGAGATTTTCGCGTCTCCCGACGGCGCGCTGCAGGCGGTCGTGCTTCCGGTCGATGTCAGCCTTAACGCCACGCCCGACATGGAAAGCCGCGTCGTGATCCGCTCAAGCGGCGGCGATACCTTGACCTCGGAGGATTATTCCTCGCCGCGTGGAGCGAACGGCTACTACGTCTACTCGGCGAAGTGGTCGCCCAACTCGCAGTTCCTCGTCTACAGCCTCTCCTCGTCGGGCGGTCATCAGCCCTGGTCGTTTCCGATCGTGGCGTATAGCCGCAAACGCAATGCATTCGCGAAATTCAACGCAATGATCGGCGACCGGCCCACTCTGTCGGGCGACTTCGAGTTCTCAGGGCCGCATAGCGTGACCGCGCGGACCTGGAAGAAGCCCGGAGACCTGGACCATACGGTCCCCGTCACCGTCGACCTCGAAACCGCGTTCGAAAAATTGAAGCCGCCGGCGCCTTAGGTCGCGGAGTGCGCCGCTTCCGGCACTGGACTAACGCGCCGGAACTCGCACCCGCTGCAGCAGCGCGAGGCCGGCGACCAGAAAAATCATGCTCGAGCCGATGCCGAGGCGCTGGCTGCCGGTGATGGCAGTGACGGCGCCGATGGTCAGCGGTGCGGCGAAGGCGGTGATCTTGCCGGAGAAGGAGAAGAAGCCGAAGAACTCGGTGCGTTTGTTGGCGGGCGCGAGACGGGCGAGCAGCGTGCGGCTCGAGGATTGGATCGGGCCCGAGGCGAGCCCGATCACAATGGCGAATAGCAGATAGACCTGCTCGCCGGTGGAGGCGAAGAGCGCGGCGCCGGTTTCTTTCGGCGCGACTTGCACCAGAAAGAAAATCTGATCCTGGTCCACCGACAGCACGGCGAGCGCGGCGAGAATGAAGAGCACGAGCGTCCAGACGATGACCCGCTTGGAGCCGAGCCGATCGTCGAAGAGGCCGCCTAGCGCCGCGCCGATGGTGCCGGCGATGGTGAGCACGATGCCGAACACGCCAAGCTCGGTCGCGCCCCAGCCGAACACCGTGCCGGCATAGATGCCGCCAAAGGCGAACATGGCGCCGAGCCCGTCGGCATAGAGCATGCGCGCGAGCAGGAACAACGCGATGTGGGGATGGCCGCGGATCAGCTCCCCCACGCCGCGAATGAGCTGCCGCAGCCCGGCGCGGACCGGCTCGGCAGCGCGTGCGGCCGCGGGGCGGTCGGGCGTGAACAGAAAGAGCGGCAGGACGAAGATCAGATACCAAACGCCCGCGAACGGGCCGATCAGCCGATCGCCTTCGCGCGTCGCCGAATCGAGCGGCAGGATCGGGGTGAGCCCGAACAGGGTCTTGCCGGTGGCGTGATCGGGCACGAGCAGGCCGAGAACGAGGATGAGACTCACGAGACCGCCGACATAGCCGGTGGCCCAACCGATGCCCGACAGGGTGCCGAGCCGCTTCGGCGTCACGAGCGACGGCATCATGGCGTTGTTGAATACGGTGGCGAGCTCGGCGCCGATAGTGGCAAGGGCGAAGGCCATGAGCACCAGCGGCACGAGATCCGTGCGGCCCGGAACAGCGAGCCACAGGCCGGCGAGGCCGACCACGAGCAGAACCGAGAAACCCGCGATCCACGGCTTGCGCTTGAGCCCGGCATCGGCGATGGCGCCGAGCACGGGCGCCAGGATCGCCGCGACCAGCGCGCCGACGCCGGTAGCATAGGCCCAGAGCGTCGAGCCGAGCGCCGGATCGGCCATGAAGCCGTTCACGAAATAAGGGCCAAACAGGAAGGTGACGACCAGGGTATAGAAGGGCTGCGTCGCCCAGTCGAACAGCACCCAGCCGGTGAGCGCGAGCGGACCGGCTTCGTCTGCCGCACTGCGCTTGCGTGCGCTTCTAGCGGGCATCGAGCACGATCAGATGATTGGGCAGCTCGTCAATGTCGTGGCGTCCGGGCGGAAAATGCGCGGCGAGAATCTTGCCGCAGGCGGCGATGGCGGTGATGAGGCCGTGCTCGCGCGCGCCGCGGCCGAGATGCTGGGTGAGCTCGCGCACGACCTCTCCCCAAATCGTGTGCGGCACCTTCTTGTAGATGCCGTCATCGGCGATCATCTCGGCGTAACGCTCGGCGAAGGAGACATAGATCAGCACGCCGGTGCGCCCCCTGGTGGTGTGCAGGTTCTGCACCAGGAATTGCTCGACGGCCGGTCGTGGGCGCGGGCATGCTTGACGCCGCGCGGCACAAGCGCGAGGCGGAGCGGCTCCCATTGCAGGAGAGCGAGGCCGGCGGCAAAGACCGCAAGCTGGATGAGATAGATATGCTCGACCGGCCATTTGGTGAGCCAGATGAGCGGCAGCGGCACGGTAAGCGCGGCAAGCGCCGCCCACATCACGCCGATGGCGAAGTAACGCGAAGACGCGCTCGCCACCACGACGACGATCTCGCCGCTGGTCTTGGACTCGGCGCGGGTGATGGCCTCGGCGATGGAAGCGAGTTCTTCCGTGCTGAAGGGACGCATCGGTCTCTCCTACCAGCCGCCCGAGGCGCCGCCGCCGCCGAAGCCGCCACCGCCGCCGGAGAAACCACCGCCTCCGCCGCCGCTCCAACCGCCGCCGCCACTACTCCAGTCGCTGCTACCGCCTGAGCTCGGTCCGGGGAGAAAGATCGGGCTGCCGCCGCGCTTGGCGAAGCCCGGCTGGGCGCTGCGCCACATGACATAGATGATCCACAGGATGATGAGGGTCCAGAAGATCACCATCAGCCAGTCGATGGCCGGACTGGCGGCGTCATGGCGCGCATTGGCGCGCTGTTCCAGCTGGACCGCATCGCCGGTGAGCGCCTTGGTGATATCGCGCACGCCGTCGCTGATGCCGCCGGGAAAATCGCCCGCGCGGAAGCGCGGCAGGATCGCATTCTCGATGATGATCTTGGACAGCGCGTCGGTGAGGATCGGCTCAAGCCCGCGGCCTACCTCGATGCGGACCTTGCGCTCATTAGGTGCGACGATGAGGAGCACGCCGTTGTTGAGCGCCGCGGTGCCGATGCCCCAATGGCGGCCGAGCTGATAGCCGTAATCCTCGATGGCGTAGCCCTGAAGCGAGGGCAGCGTCACCACCACGACCTGGTCGGAACTCTTGTCCTCGAGCGCCTTCAGATCGGCGGTGAGGGACGCCGCCTGGTCGGCGCTCAGGAGATGGGCGTCGTCGACGACGCGGCCGGACAGCGCCGGGAAGGTGGGCTCGGCGCTTGCCGGCGCGAGCCACACCACCAGCGCCAGACAAAGACCGATACCGAAGCTGCGCCACGGCGTCGTGGCCATGCCGCCCTCGCTTTATGCCTGCCGCGAACCGCGCGCGCCTCGATCGTCAGAACTTCACTTCCGGCACTTTGGTCTTCTCTTCCGACACGGTGAAGTTCTGCATCGGCTCGGCGTCGGGATAGAGCAGAGCGCGCCACCAGCGGCCGGGGATAGTCCTGATCTCGGTGTTATAGTCCTTCACCGCGCTGATGTAGTCGCGCCGCGCGATGGCGATGCGGTTCTCGGTGCCTTCGAGCTGCGATTGCAGCGCCAGGAAATTCTGGTTCGATTTGAGGTCGGGATAATTCTCGGTGATGGCGAGCAACCGTCCGAGCGCGCCGGAGAGCTGACCCTGCGCCTCCTGGAATTTCTGGAAGGCGTCGGGATTGGTGAGGATGTCGGACGGGATCTGCATCTGCGTCGCCTTAGCGCGGGCTTCCGTCACCTCGATAAAGACCTTGCTCTCCTGCGCGGCATAACCCTTCACGGTCTCGACGAGATTGGGAATCAGATCGGCGCGGCGCTGATATTGGTTCAGCACCTCGCTCCAGGCGGCCTTGGCGCGCTCTTGCAGTGTCGGAATGGTGTTGATGCCACAGCCGGCGAGCAGCGTCGTCGCGACGATGAGAGCGGCAATGCGGGGCAGCGCGCGCCACCGGGGATGCGTCAATGCCAACATCAGAGCCTCCTTGAGCAACCCGAACCGTGCGGCATCTCGTGTATTGAGGCCGCAAGCGCGACGCAAGAGGTTTGATGGAGCGGCTGCCACCCCCTTAGGTGGCCACGCGCGCCGTTGCCCCCGCGTGCTACAAGGGTGGTTGGTAAATTTTACGGGCCCGCCGGGGATGGTGCCGATGAGACCCTTATGTGCGTTTCGGGCGTGGGCCCTTGCCGCGATTTGGCTTGCTGCCGCCACGGCCCCTGCCTATGCGGTCCAGTGTGGCGGAAATTTCAATGCCTGGTTGCAGGGCTTCTCCCAGGAGGCGGCGGCCCAGGGCGTCTCGGAGCGGACCCGCAGCGCGGCGCTGGCGGGCCTGTCGCCCAATCCGCAGGTGCTGTCGCTCGACCGCAATCAGCACGCGACATTCGGGCAAAGCTTCGAGCGGTTCTCGGCCAATCGGGTGACCCCGTATAGCGTGCAGAAGGGCCGCAGCATGATGAAGCGCTATGCGGGCGTGCTGGCCCGCATCGAGCCGCAATATGGCGTGCCGGGACCGATCCTGGTGGCGATCTGGGGGCTGGAATTGGGGTTCGGCTCCTTCACCGGCAATCTCGCCACCATCCGCTCGCTTGCCACCCTCGCCCATGATTGCCGGCGGTCGGAGAAATTCACCGACGAGCTGATCGCGGCGCTCAAGATCATCGACCGCGGCGACCTGACACCCGCGGAAATGCACGGCGCCTGGGCAGGCGAACTCGGTCAGACCCAATTCCTGCCCTCCTCCTACCTCAAATATGCGGTTGATTATGACGGCAACGGCAAGCGCGACCTGATCCGCAGCGCGCCCGACGTGCTCGCCTCGACCGCCAATTATCTGCACGGCTATGGCTGGCGGAAGGGACAGCCCTGGGGCGAAGGCTCGGCCAACTTCCAAGTGTTGCTGGAATGGAACAAGAGCCAAGTTTATTCGCAAACCGTGGCCTATTTCGCGAGCAAGCTCGCGGGGGGACGTTAGGCCACGCGTTCCTCCAACATCCCGAAGTTGCAAAGTTTTTTTTGCGGGGCGGGCGGAGCATGTCGAGCGCGCCGCGCGTCCACGCAATGTTAGGTAATCAGAAGCCTTCTGCTGGCAAAATTGAGGCGCCTCACCTATGGTGATTCGCCGTCGGTGGGGGTTTTTTGCGGGGCCGCTCCCATGCGTGAGGAGCCAAAATCATACGGGGACGAGTGAGTTGAAAGCGCATCACGTCACGAGGGATGAGGCGAGGACATTCGCCCACAAAGTTCTCCGGATTTCGACCTTATGGCTTGGCGCCGCGAGCCTTGCCCTTGCCGTCGCCGCCCTGCCGGCCGACGCAAGACCGAAAAAGGCGCCCCCCGTCGATGAGCCGATCGCGGACATCGACAAGCACGAGCCCATGACGCTCGTCATTTCGACCGGCCAGCAGAAGATCGACATCTATCGCGGCACGACGCTCGTCACGAGCTCGCAGGTCTCGACCGGAATGGCGGCGCATCCCACATTTCTCGGCGTGTTCTCGATCCTCGAGAAGCAGCGCTGGCACCATTCCAACATCTATAGCGGCGCGCCGATGCCGTGGATGAACCGGATCACTTGGTCCGGCACCGCAATCCATGCAGGTGTCGTCCCCGGCTATCCGGCCTCCCATGGCTGCATCAGGCTGCTTTATTCCTTCGCGCCCAAGCTGTTCCAGATCACTACTGTCGGCGACGGCGTGGTCATCGCCAAGGACCGGCCGACGCCGATGCTGATCGAGCACCCTGCCCTATTCCAGCCGATACCGCCGCCCCCGCCGCCGTCGATCACGGAGAAAGATAAGCCGCGGGAGCGCGCCACCGAGTTGATGCGGCCGCTCGGCATGCCCAATACGAGCCCCGTCATCCTGGCCAAGGCCGACGGCATCGGCGAAATGAGTGACGGCATGTCGGTAGCGACGGCCAAGGCTCAGCCCGAGAAACACGCCCTGTCGGAGCCGACCGATGCCGGCGACATCACCCATGCCATCGACGTGACCGAGCCCGATCCCAACCGCATCCACGCGGTGGCCGATCCGACGGCAACCTCGCGCAGCGATCATGCCATCGCCACCGGGACGAGCCCGGCCAGGCTACCGCCAGCCAGCCATGTCCCGGCCGCACCTCTGGTCGCGGCGCCGATCCCGGCCACGCCGGATGTCGCGACCGCGCCGGCTCCGGCGCCCGTGGCGGCGCCCACGCCCGTGACGACGGCGCCCGAGCCGACCGAGCCCGTAGACAAGATCGACGCCGGCGCCGATTCCGCCGCGGCCAAGGCCGCGAGCCCATCGGCTTCCCTGGCCAAGATCACCGACGGCGCCAAGGCCGCGGCCGTCATCGCCGCCGAGCCGCGCTCCAACGCGCCGCTCCGCATTCTCATCACGAAGCGGACGCAGCGCGACCGCATCGTGGGCGTGCAGAATATCCTGGCCTCGATGGGCTATCTCGAAAAGCAGAATTTCGACGGCACTCTGGGCCGGCCCACCATCACCGCCATCAAGGCCTTCCAAAAGGCCAATGACATGCGGGAGACCGGCGCCTTCACCGATGATTTCGTGAAGAAGGTGTACGAGGTGTCGGGCCAGGGCGAGCCCCCGATCGGGCATCTCTTCGTGCGGCAGGAGCGCGGGCGCGTGTTCGATGCGCCGATGAGCTACAAGAACCCCGACGAGCCGCTCGGCACCCACCTCTATACGGCGCTTAATTTTGCCCCCGGCGATACCAAGGCGCGGTGGATGACGGTGACCCTGGTCGACACCGGCCACGATCCGCTCGACCGCATCGAGATCCCCGATGATTTGCGCGAGAAAATCTCCGAGCGCTTGACGCCCGGATCGTCGCTCATCATCGCCGACACGGCGATCAACACGCAGGGCCTGCCGAAGGGCGGCGATTTCGTGGTGCTGTCCAATTACAACGCCGCCAAGGCCAATGTCAGCGCCAGTGTCGGCGACGAGCCCGCGATGACCAAGCCGAAAGTGCGGCGTAGCCGCGAGCGCAGCGTGAGGCGCAACCCCTACCCCTACCGATATTATCAGCAGCCCTGGTGGGGGCTGCGCTGACGGCTTAGCCGGCCTATACGATCATCCGCCGCGCGGTCAGCAATGGCCGCGCGTTCCTAGGCTCAAGCTCGGGCTGGCCGGAACGCTGGGTGCCTTTCACAGACAAGGAAAGGCCAGCGACAAGTGACCAGATCGTACGGCACTGGCGCAGGGCGCCCATTGGGCGGTTCCACCCCGCCGCGTATACCCACAACCCGAAGCGCGAGAACAGCCGCGGACGTCGCACCCGAAGTTCTGAACCATTATCCGGACCTCAGTGATGCACAACGAGTGATCATCGGACATCTGGACGGTCCGCTGCTCGTGATCGCCAGTCCGGGATCCGGCAAGACCTACAGCATCGTCCTCCGGGCGCTCAACCTCCTATTGCTGGAGAAAGCCCAGCCCAGCCCAGCCTTTTCCTGGAGGGCCTTCGTCAGACCCTCACCGGCTCGCGCTTCCGACCAGTATGGAAAGTGACTGCTAAAGCCCGAGCGGTCAAAAAATTCTGTCTGGTCAGAACGCGTCACTAGGTAAGCTCTTGGCATGGAGCCAGCATTACTGAAATACAAAGCCGCGAACGATAACGAGGAGCATCCCTGGCTGAAGTGGGTGTGCCTCGCACTGACCTTGTCGTTACCAGTTTCATTCGTTGTGGCGTTGATAAGGATGGCGCTTGGAGCTTAGCTGCCAGAGCGCATCATGGGAGGCGGAAAATGAAAAGGCTTGCCTTCGCACTTATGGTTGTCCTGGCGTGTTCCGCATTGCCCGCAAACGCTGCCGAGCGCGCCTGCCGGCCAAGCTTGTCAAACTTTTATCACTGCCCAGACGCCTCAAAACCTGCGGCGAAGACGAAGACGACTTCCGCCTCATCCGGCGGCGCCTGTCGCCCCAGTCTTTCCAACCTTTGGACGTGTCCGGGTACTACTCAAGGTGGACGACGAAGCACGGGTACTTCGGGCGCCCCGACAAAGCCAGCGCCCAGCAAGACGACCTCTGCACCTGAACGCGGTTGTCGGCCAAGCTTATCGAACGGATTTAAATGTCCAGGAGAAGGGCCTGGCGCCAATCAATATAGGACCGAGACGCAAGCCTGGGCACACTGCCCCAGCGATACGGTCGTTTGGGCGAACACCCACTCCGACATCTATCACTTCCGTGGCACATTCAACTATGGCACGACGGTTGCCGGTGCCTATATGTGCGAACACGACGCGCTGGCCGAAGGAATGCGTGCCGCGAAAAACGAGAAGCATCCGTGAGCGGGAGACCTGGCTAACGGTCTTTGTTGCCGCATCTTGATGGGGCTCGAGCGCCGCCATTATTCACTTGAACTGAGAAAGGGAGGGTTTTCTCATGGGTGGATTTAAGCCGGTTCTAATTGCTGCTGTAATTGTCTTCGTACTCAACGCGGCAGGAAGCTTCATCGAATTCAACAACAGGTTCGTGAATGCGCTTGTGGACACGGTCTTATTCCTTGTTGTCTTCGGCGCACTCGTGCACTTCGGATATTTCCACATGGATTTCCCGGGTGCGGCGACCGCTGCCGCAACCGCCACACCTTAAGGCGCATCGGCCATGGCCGACCAGACTCCATCCGCGCCCCCTGTGCCTGATGCCATCGCTTGCGTCGTCCGGCACGTGCTCACGACGGCTGGTGGTGCGCTCGTGGCTGCATCAAAAAAGGCGACCTCCGAGCAGGCGGACGTCCCTTTTTCCCGTCTACCCTGGACGAGGAAATCCAGCACCTCACCCTCGTTGTCGACCGCCCGCCACAGCCAGTATTTACCGCCGCGGATCGAAAGAAGACCGTGGAGCCGTCGTCGGCGTCCTTGGCGAACATCCCCTGAAACGTCGTTCCATTCACGTGGCCGCAGACCACGATTTGGCCGGCAATAGGCGTCATGCGGAGGTCCACTCGGCGTCAGACAGATATGCGGGCGATCTATTTCTAAAGGGCGGAAATCTTGCGATGCCAGCGCCCTGAGCTTTGCTTGAGGCGTGCCCTGAGCCTCCGTCGAGATGCGTCCAGCGATCATGGCGACAACGCTCGGCGCCACGGCGACGGCATAGGTGCCGCCCAAGATCTTGAGCGGCGTCACGACGCTCAGCGCGGCGATGTCGGCGGTATAGGTCTCTTGGACGTCAAGCTCGACGAGGCCGTCGAGGACGGTCTTGTCGGCGTTGCCCTGATAGCGATAGAGGTCGTCGCGGATATAGAGGCCGGGCTGCGCGGGGAGGCCGCCAAAGATGTCGGTATAGCCCTTGACCCAGGGGCCCGTGCCCAATTCGGCGGCATGAGCGCCGACGCTCATGGCGGCGAAGAAGATTGCGGCCAGCGCGCACTTTGCCCCACGACGCGTTAAGGCCCGACCCCCCGTGGCATCGTCACCCCCCAGATGCAACACAAAATATGCGTCTCAAAGTGTCGGTACTGTAAGTCTTGAAGTGGCCAGGAGCAATCCAAGCGTCTCGTTCGCAGGAACAACCCCCGTGCAAAGTAGCCAACTGGGCATTAGGCGCTTCGCGGAGGTTTGATCGCCGGAAACGAGATCGTCCCCATCCGAATTTTGATGAGGTGTCGGTGGCGTTGGAGGTGTTGACTTTTTGACGTGCCGAAAAAGCCATCCCCCCGCCAAGCGTTGGGCTTGGAGGTTTGGAACTTCTAGAACAATGGCCAACTATCGAGAGACGAAATCTCGCTGCTGGTTGAAGCCGTTTTTCGATTGTGGCGTAGTTCAAACCAAGTCTCTATGGCCGCGTACAGGACAATGCCCACTAGAATTAAGATTGCTCCCAAAGCGTAGGCCATGACGAACCTTCCCCCCCTTGTTCCGGAAGCAAAATCGCACCGGACGAGAGCAGAAATTTAGTTCTTCTTGGTAAAGTTCCAAAGTGATTTTGACCGGCGGTTGTAAACTTTTTCGCCGCTCGTGGTGCTACGCCTCCTCATTCCTCTACAAATGCTGTCCAGCGCGATGCGTGCGAGCAATAACGCCCCAGCTTCGGCCGGCGCTCATGTCGCCCAGAGGCATTTGCCAGGCTGCCGGCACGTCGGCGCCATTTTGATCCGAATGAATAATTGCCTTCCGCTAATTGAGTTGGCGCTTTTGTCCGTCGCCCATGTCACGGGTTCTTTGCACATTGTCCGAAGAAAGAAGTTCCTTCGTGGTTCTCGTTCCGGGAAACGTCTCTAAGAGGCGGGACCATGCCTTATGCCCAGAGGGGGTCGGCTGTGGCCGAACATCGATCAAAAGCTCATCAATCTCGGCAAGCTGGGCTTTCGTGCGTGCTATCGCCTGGGCAGTAGCATTAAACCACTTTAGCCTCCGCCTTTCTTGAAGTCGGAAACGTCCGGCTTCCAATGCGTCCAGTTGCTCCTTGAGGTCATCCCTGAGCTTCCTGCACCACGTTATGAAATTATGTTTTGGGATCATTGGGCTAAACCTGTTGCGCGAGACGCCATTTCGGGGAGCCCCCGAGCAAATTACCACGGTCGGTCGGGTTGGAGAACCCCCTGTGAGACCATTAATGCTCGGCGAATGCGGCGGCCATGCAGCGAGTTCGAGGACTTAGAGCGACTCGCAGCCTGCGGACCGGCAAGAGGAAGCTGCCGGCCTGTCTGCTGCGATCCAACGGCTCATTGCTGAACGAAACACCTACAGAAACCAGGTAGGGACTCAAGAGCGCGAAATGATCCGTCTTCGGGCCATTAATGAGGAGCTGCGGCGCCAAAATGAACATGCCACGCTTGTGCGCGATCAGAGCTTGACGCCTGTCGACTGAACTCCTCATACACATGAAGCAGGTCGACCTTACCCTCAAGGAAGTCATAAAGAAGACCTGCGGGGCTGGTGATGGTCGTTCATTTAGCCCACCGGTGGGATATTATTTGGTGTATGCGCTCCGACCCCACTCTAGATCAGGTTCTCTCCCAAAAACACCAGGAACAGGTCGGGACTCTTGTTCCATTATCCTGACTCTTAACCGCGATTTTTCTCGCGGATATTGCTGACGCTGCGGCATGCGACCGCAGAGGAAGATGACGCGCGAGGGACCTTGGTCAGCTCCCTTGAGTGGATTGGAGGGTCTTAAACCGCTTTCGATTTGGATTTCGGCCACGAGCGCTCTGGTAGGTTTGTATTCATGGCCCCAACGCATCAAAGCAGGCTGGTGACGCGACAGACAGCGGCGATCCGCCAAATCATCGTTGCAATCTATTTGCTCCACCAAGGTGAGTGGGAAAGCGCGATTACCCTGGCTTTGGCAGCTGAAAGACATGTGCCCAATCCACCCGAGGGGAATGCACTCTATTTTTGGGTAGAACTCCAGAAGCGAGCATCTAAGCAAGAACTGGCCGCCTTCAATGAAACGAAGAATTGGCTGAAAGCTGCCAATGGAGCGGACCAGCGGTCCATCGCCGATTATGAGGCGATCATGGCCATTATGCTGGCTATCTCGAAATACGTAGCCTTCTATGGCGAAGTCGAGCCAGTGATCGAGAAATTCATCACTTGGAGCGTCGAGCAAGGGTACATGGGACCACCCGAGTGACCTTCCGATGGGGAGGTCTGCGCTTCCCGACGACCAAGTTCCGCTCGGTCGACCGGGGTCGCACGCTTCGTGGGTACCGTGGCCAATTCAAGGAAACCCCGGCCAGGTTCAACCCAAAGGAAAGGCCCCGGATGGGCGTCCGGGGCCGAGGACGTTGAGATAGTGTCTTAGAGACCTCCTTAACTTGCCTATTTATGGTTAACGACAGCTTAATGAGGGCGTCGGCTTCGGTCGGCGCTCGTCGCGCTAATGCCGCCAGCCCTTGCCGCCACCAAGTTTTATGTGGTGGTCAATAAAGCTGGCTTTTGCTCCGTCGTTGAGGACATACCGGACAAGGCGTCGGGCTTGAACGTCATCGCGGCTGAAGATGGCTACGCTTTGAGAGGAGATGCGGTCAAAGCCTTGAAAACAAATCCCTACGGCCACTGCAAAAATATCTTCAAATAGCAAAACGACGGCACGTCCCTGGATTGCGTGATTTTGAAATCAGCGCGTCGGCTTCGGACCGGCGCCTTCTTGTCGATCTCAGCTTGCCATCATTATAGGATTGCCGAATGCTGGAGGCTAGACGTGAGCAATTATTAACACGCCGGGTTCGGTTGGCGCCTCTCTAATGGCGGCACGAGTGACCATATCATAGGGAGGAACAGAAAAACGGCTCCCTCCGAAAAGAGCCAGTCATTGCGAGCATGACATGGAGCCTCACACGCTAGCGCTTGCGCTGATCCTTTTGATGGGTTCGACGACTGCGAGCATCGCGCAAAGCGCTGGTGGCGCAAGGGGCGGTGGCGCGGGGTTCGGCGTCAGCGGCAATATGGGCGGCCCCATAACCGGCACCAACCCCTCAGGCATTAGCGGCGCGATCAACGGAGGGATCAATGGAACGATACCGGGCACGAATGATCCATCCCGGGATCTGCGCCCTTGCGGAACCACTCTCCAAGGTAGCCCTTGCACGCCAGGGCGGGGGTTGGGTACGAGCGGGGGCACCGGTCAAAACAGCGGAGCGTCCTCGCGGTCCACCAAAGTGTTGTACGGTGCGTATTTCGCGCCCCTATTTGAGGCTGGAGGCGAAGGCAATGCTAGGGTTCGTTGGAAATTTTCTGAAGCATCCGTTGCGGTTCGCCAACGCTGTCGCAACCGATCCAATTGGAGCGTGGACAGTGTTGCAGGATCGGTTCGTGGCTAGCTTGGAGCGAAACAAGTGTTCTAGCTATCGTTACGACACCGATCCAGACTGGGAACGTCGGCTCCACGATGTTCTCGGTGTCGCGTGGCCGTGCAAGGCGACCTCGGAGTTCTGGAGCGTATGGCCCGAGGTGATTGAAGGATTGAAAGAAAAGGGGATTCAAGTTGGTCCGGAGAGCTTTGCGCTCTGGAATGATGGCGATGCCGCATTCGTGCGCGCTATTTGGTGTTTCGTTCGTCACCAACGGCCTCGCAATGTGGTCGAGACCGGGGTCGCTCACGGTGTGTCCTCGCGCATTATCCTGGAGGCACTCGAGCGCAACGCGCGCGAGGGGAATGGAGGCGGCCACCTCTGGAGCATCGACCTTGCACCCCAGGAACCGATCTTGCGCAAGCGGGTCGGCATAGCTGTCGGCGACCGCTTCAAGCATCGCTGGACGTACATCAATGGTTCGAGCAGGCGATGTCTTCCCCGATTACTCGCTGAGCTTGGCCAAATCGACCTTTTTATCCATGACAGCCTCCATAGCGAACGGAACGTGCGCTTCGAGGTGGATCGAGCGTGGGCCATCCTGCGACCGGGTTGTGCGATCGTCATCGATGACATCGATTCCAATCGAGGTTTCCAGTCTTTCAAGGAGACCTTTTGTGGCCATCAGTCGCTGGCCTGCGAAGCCGAGCCGATCCGCCCAGATCTGCGGCGCCACAACAACAAAGGCGTGTTCGGAATTATTCTGAAGGAGCCGGCAACACCGCTGAAACCGGTCGCTGTGCCGTAACTTCAAAAGCCGCGGCATCCACTGTGCAGCTCTCTCATCGTGGGAATTCGGCGAGGAGCGTGATGATCGAAGGATGGCTCACCCAAGTCGGCTCCGGGCCATTTGCTGCATCAGCGGGCGTCGCGGGTTGGCCTGCTTAGTGCCAAGAGCCCGGTCCAACCCGCATATTCCTCCGGTTAGGCCTTGGGCCCGACTTTGGTCGCGGTCCTCGACGGAGCACCGGCCTGAAGCGCCTTCGTCTCTTGCTCAGTGAGTGATCTTCCCAATTCTATCTCTCGGCGGACGATGGCGGCTTCCAAGGGATGGTCGCGATCGATGGCGCTAAGCATCAGCGTTACGATGGGGTTGGTGAGCTCTGGGTGCCGCAGATAGCGCTCCACGATCAGGAGGCTCGTAACCTGATCGTCTTTGATGCCGCGTTGTTCGATGGTTTTTCGCAGGAACGGGCTTTTAATTTCCTCGACCTCGATCATGAGACATCCTCCTCAAGCAGGTTGTCCGCATTGCAACCTGCCGTGCGAAACCAGCATAGGCGTCATTGGGGGAGATGGAGGAGCCCGCAAATTTCGAAATTCACAGGAAACTAAAATTCACAGGAAACTATATGGCAGCCGTTCCGTCCACAGCGAGACTCCTAGCTGACGCAGACGTCTCACGTCTGCTTTGGGTCAATCATGGACCCAAAACCATGCTTCCGCTTGGTCGCAGCTGCCGAGATATTACGGGGGATGATGGCCCATGCGTGTTATGGAGGCTAAGCCGTCTTCGGCAAGGCGAAGTTACCACCAACCGCACCCGAATTCATTTCGCGCTGTTCAGCCTTCCTTCCTACTCTTCCTCTTCTTTTTGGGCGGGTCATCGCCTGAACGTCTAAGGCGCACACCTGGCCCTTTCAGCTCGTCTGCCGGGATGAACTCCACCCCGAGTTCCTCCAGGGTGGATTCAATTCTCCAGAGTGTCTCCGCGGCGCCCCTGGCCGTGCAGCGCGACCGCGATCTATCGCGCCGAGCGATATCCAACGATTCTATGCTCGCATCAGGCTCAGCTCAGCGAGAGGATTGAGAACTAACGGGCTCAAGGGCGTCGGCCGTTAGGGACGTCAACGTGCATATAATGCGGCCCGCACTGAGAAGGCAATGATTCCTGCGCCCTATACGCGCCGATAGATATCTTCGATGCGGATAATGTCGTCTTCTCCGAGATAGCTGCCGACCTGCACCTCGATCAACTCGAGGGGAATTTTTCCTGGATTGGCAAGCCGGTGCACGTTGCCGATCGGAACATAGATAGACTCATTCTCGTGTAGGATATGCATCTCGCTCTCGATGGTGATTTCTGCGGTACCCCTGACCACAACCCAGTGTTCAGAGCGGTGATGGTGCTTCTGCAACGATAGGGTATGCCCGGGCTTCACACAGATCCGTTTGACTTGGTATCGTTCGCCCGCATCAGCGCCCTGAAAGTAGCCCCAGGGGCGAAGGATGCGGCGGTGCTCAATAGCCTCTTTGCAGTTGCGACTTTTTAGCCGGTCGACAAGCGATTTCACCCGATCGGCGTGTTCTCGCGTGACGACAAGAACGGCATCCGACGTCGTGACGATAATGAGATCCTGGCAACCTATGACAGTCGTCAGCAAAGGTTCCTCGGAATAGATCAGGCTGTCTCGCGTATCAAGAAGCTCGGCTGATCCAACAACCGCGTTGCCGCTCTCGTCACGCTCATGCAGGCGCCACACCGCATCCCAGCTGCCAACATCGGACCACCGAAATTCGGCAGGTATCACTGCGGCGAGCTTCGTTCGCTCCATGACCGCGTAGTCAATCGACTTCTTTGGCGCAGGGGCGAATGAGGCTGGACAAAGTCGTAGGAAATCGAGGTCGCGTTCGGCATTGTCCACCGCTGCTTGCGTTGCCTGCACTATCGCGGGCTCGAAGTGCATTAGCTCCGTGAGCATCACGTCCGGGCGGAACATGAAGTTGCCGCTGTTCCAAAGGTAGCCATCCGCGACGTATTGCGCGGCGGCGGCGGCGTCTGGCTTCTCGATAAAGGCCTCGACGGCAAAGGCATCTGAGTCGCCAAGCCTCGCCCCGGGCCGGATATAGCCGTAGGCGGTGGCGGCAAAGCTTGGGCGAATCCCAAAGGTAACGATATGTCCAGCGTTGGTCAACGGCGCCGCGCGGCGACAGGTTGCTCGGAAGCCTTCCGGATCGAGAATTACATGGTCGGCGGCGAGAATGAGAACGTCGGCGGGTAGCTCTTGTCGCGCTACGAGTTCGGCGGCGACGGCAACCGCGGGACCCGAATCGCGTCGCTCTGGCTCCAGCACGATCTCGGCGTCGATTCCTACGGCTCGGATTTGTTCCGCGACGATGAAGCGGTTATCCGCATGCGTGATGACGATGGGTCGAAGAAAGATCTCACCATCGGCAACGCGCTTGAGGGTCTGTTGAAAGGTCGAGCCGGTTCCGATTAAGGGGGCGAATTGCTTCGCCAAGCTTTCGCGCGAAACAGGCCATAGCCGGGTTCCGGCGCCACCACACAAGATAACGGGGGTAATACGGTCCGACACACAAAACCTCAAAGCCATTCGAAATCGTAGCTTCTTAAGGCTGTTTGATCGCCTGGAGAACTCCTCCCTGTTTTTCTACAACAGAGGCTATTCCCGCGATTTGAACCAGCCAAGCTCCCGCGCCGTATCGTTCGCGAGCCTCCAGGCGCGAACGCGGAAATCGATTGGCCCAACGGGCAATCGCCTCAACATGAGTTCAGGCGCACCGTTGGGCTTGTGATGGATTGCCAGATTGCTCGTCCCCTCCATCCTCACGATGATGTCGGGGCCTTGCACCTCTATGATGAGGTCATCCATCGGTCACTGCGGGTATGCCCCGAGCGGCTTCGGGCATAACGAGCATAGTCAAGACTGCGGTCTAGGTTTGCAAGATTTGGTATTTTCCTTAAAGCCAGCCGCTACTCTCATGTGGTTGCGTTTCGGCGCAGTTATTCACCGGGGTTGATGTTTTTGCATTGGCCCTTTGGACTCTCCTTCAAAGCTTTATCGGCGGCCTCTTTCGACGCGAAGCCGCCCTTGTCGCCGATGATTTTTAAATCTGAGGTAGCACTGGGCTCGGATTGGACCACGGCGCAATAACCGGCATTGTCCACCGCGACATAGAAGTTGTTGGCAGCGAGAGCCGGCATTGCTTGTGCAACTAGCAACAGACTTGGAATCAGGCATTTCCTCACGGTGTGGTCTCCTCTTCTGCCAAGAAATATACGGCAAAAAGACGCAGCAGCATCGTTCCGGGGACGGCCAGGTCTGGATTTCGTGCTCGCTGTGTTATCCCCGGTTCTTTTGGCGCCGAAACTCCAAGGGGCTCCGAAGATCGCGTAAGCTCAACGTCGGCTCCCCTCGATGCTCTAGGCAAGGAACAAGCTAAGTGATCCCGAAGCATAATTTCATAGCATGATGCCGGAAGCTCCGCGATGACCTCGAGCGACAACTGGACGCGCTAGAGTCGGGAAAGTCACGCCAACGCAAGAGGGATGGGAGAAAGTGGGTTGATACCACTTCCCAGGCGATAGAGCGAACCAGGTCCGGCTCGCGGAAATTGATGGGCCCTTGATTGGTGCCCAAAAGACGCAACCGGCTGAAGGCTAAGCCCATTCGAGCCCGCCCGTACCTTCGAGATAGGCCAGATCGACCTACGAATAGTGCCTTGGGCTACGCGCTCGGGGATTTATCGCGTTCGGGGGCGGCCCGTCTGGCCCTTCGGGAACCCTTGCTGCGCGCTTGCGTGACGCGACACAAGCGGTTGCAGTAAGGCGCCCGCCAAATAGCCAAACTGGACGCAAAGGGCAAAGAGGATGCAAGCCTCTGGGACCGAATAGGTGGCCCCGGGGTCCTCGACACCCATGACCGTTATGAGGGTGACGCCAAGCAGAAGAACGACGGGAAGAACGAAGATCTTGAAGTAGTTCCCTAGCATCGCGCCGAAGATGGCGCTCATGATCGCAAGCTTCAGCATTGAAGCGTCCCCCTTTGGGCTGCCCTCCCACAAGGGTCCCAAATTATTAAAATTCCGCAAACGCCCGGTGGTTCCATAAGTGCCGGGAAGTTCGGAAAATCACAGCGCGCCAACCGATCATGGCGCAGCGAGCAGCTCAGGTGAGGATCAATTCGTCTCGTTCCAAGATCAAACAAGTTAGACGACCGGTGGCAAAAGCACCGGTGTCGATATTGATGCGATTCGGGCGAATATCAGGCTCTAATACTGGCGTGTGCCCATGAACTACGATTTTGCCGAACTCCTGCTTACAAGAAAGGAATTCCTCGCGAATCCAAAGCACGTCCTCTTCCTGCTGTTGGGAGAGAGGGGTACCCGGTCGCACCCCGGCATGGGCAAAAAAGAAGTCGCCGCAGGTGAAGGAGAGCTTCAGATTTTGCAAGAATCCGCGATGGGCCGCGGGCATCACCCGCTCAAGATCGACTGCGAGCTGCATTTGAGTGGCTGCATCTGGCCGCACCGCAGGCGCGAGGCCATAGGAGAGGAGCGTTTCCAGGCCGCCAAAGTGTCGCCAGGCATCGAGAACAGTGGGGGTCTTGAGAAAGTCGATCAAGAAGCTCTCGTGGTTCCCCTTGAGGCAGATGAGCTCGTGATTTTGTGCGCGCTCGACCAATCGATCGAGCACACCGCGAAGAATCGGGTCGCGATCTACGTAGTCGCCGACGAGGACATGGATGGCGCGCGGCGTGGGACGGGCAGTCAAATCACAATCGATGTTCGACAAGACTTGATCAAGAAGGTCAGCGCGTCCGTGGACGTCTCCGATCGCATAAATCCGGACGCCGTCGGGAACTCGTGGGGATGCGCCTCCCTCCCAGCGAGGCGGGAATCTCGAGCTGGGTCGAATAGGCGTGCAACTCATGCTCCTCTCCAATCAACGCCATTTGCGATTGGGAAAGTCGACTATCCCTCAATGATTTTGCATTTCTTGGCCAATGTGGCGGCAGGACGCGGGCATCCAAGCAGCCACGTCTGCAGTCACGTTCAGTATTCCAGGATAGGTGCGTCTACAAGTCGGGATCGCGTCGCTTCACGTGGACAGACGCGCTAGCTAGGTAGCCCGACTGGAGGCACACGGCGAAAAGAATACACGCCCCTGCGATCAAATTGGTGGACTGTCCCTCCACCGTGCCGACTGCAATTATGATGACCAAGCCAAGCAAAATAGCCGCAGGCAGAATGAAAACTTTGAAGAAGTGTCCAAGCACGGCACCAATAACGGCACTAATGATTGAAAGCGTCAACATAAAGGCATGCCTCCTCGATGCTATTCTCAGAGCATCACAACTCCAAAAAGGGTGAGGAAGATATTGGTCAGAGACAATTGGACTGTATCAGTTGGCTCTCTCTAGACACGTTCGTCCCCCCGGTCGCAAAAGCGGGCGGATCAATGTTAAGCCGATTCGGTCGTATGCCGAACTCCAATACGAGTTTGTGCCCGGGAAACGATGATCTGTCGAAATCCTGTTTCGAGAAATGGCGTGTTTTCGAATCCAAAGAAGGATGTCTTCCCGCTGCCAGAGGGATCGCGAATGCCAAGCCGCGATTGGTAGCGAATGGCGACGCGGGGTTGTTGCGCGCCATCTGGTGACGCGCCATCTGCGACCCAAGAATCGTTCCAGCAATTAAAGCTTTCCGGACCGACACGAAGCCCCTTGGCTTGCAGTTCCGCTATGACTCCGCGCCATAAGGCCCAGAACTCCGAAGTCGCTTCACACGGCCATGGCATGCCAAGCAGATCATGTAATCGTCCCGCCCAGCCAAGCTCGGCCTCATATAGTTCGGTGGGCGGGATGGCTTCGCGGCGTTCCGCGTACCGAGTCGTTTGAAAAGGTCAATCTGACCTAATTGGGAAAGCAAACCTGGAAGGCGCCGTCGGCTCGATCCGCTTATGTAAGACCATCGGTGAGGGAAACGGTCGCCAACGGCTACACCAATTTGGCTCCGCAATCCCCGTTCGAATGGCGGATGGTCAATGCTCCATAGATGGCCAGTCCGATTTTCCTCAAGCGCCAGCCTGCATAGCGAGCATAACGTTCGTTTTGAGGTCGATCGCGCTTGGGCAGCCTTGCGGCCGGGTGGGGCAATCGTGATCGATGACATCGATAGCAATCAAGGTTTCCAAAGCTTTACGCAGACTTTTGGTGGCCATCAGGCACTGATTTGCGAGGCCGAGCCCCTTCGACCCGATCTGAGACGTTTCAATAGGAAGGGGTTATTCGGAGTAATTCTAAAGGCGCCGACCGGGTCACGCTCGGCGTCGTCCGAGCCTTAAAGAGAGAGGCAATGCGCCGACTGCGTGGATGCCGATGCCGTCGGGAAACCCTTGGGGAGCCGCCTCCCTCTCCTGCGAGGGGAATTTCGATGCAAAATGAGACTCGAGACCGGGTCGAATAGGGTCCGAATTACGCTCCTCTCCAATAGCCTCGCAAAAGACGCGTTCGTCAGCCGATCGCTGGCCATTAAGGGGACCGTAGTCCCTGCCGCGGCAGTGAATTTTAGCATTGTTGGTCGATTCCCGCGAATTTTAACGTGTGGTAGGTCGGTCACACCTACTTAAATTGTGCTGCTGCGGCAGCTTTAACTCTAGCCTTGGCCCTCTAAGCCGGGTCATGGTCGAAGCCAAAGGGGATTTGGGGGAAGGTGATAGCGCACGGGCGAGTTTGGGGCCGAGTGGTCTCAGTTTTAATGTTCCTGGCTTTGGCTGGGTGCTCGTTCCTGCCAAATTCCGGGCCGTTTCAACGCGACGTGCGGGCCGGACATCCCTTTGAACCTGATGGACTCCCGTATGCTTTGGTTCAGGTAACGCCGGCAGTCGTTGGCGTGCTGGCCCAACATGCGCCGCGGCTTTCTAGGGCGTTTGCTGACACGCGCGCGCCGAGAGGCATTACGTTTGGAATTGGCGACACCGTCGCCGTGACAGTCTTCGAATCCGCGGCCGGCGGACTGTTCATTCCAGCTGAAGCCAGTGTGCGCCCGGGCAATTTTATTGACCTTCCTCATCAGCTCGTCGACAATGACGGCAACATCTCCGTTCCCTATGCTGGAGCCATTCGCGCCGCCGGACGCACACCCCAAGAGGTGCAGGCGGAGATTGTCGAGAAGCTGAAAAACCGAGCAATTGAACCCCAGGCGGTCGTATCGCTCGTCAATCAACAGACCTCCTTGATTAGCGTGCTGGGCGAAGTGAATAAGCCGGCTCGTTTCCCAGCCAATCACGAAGGCGAGCGTATTCTTGACGCAATCGCCGATGCCGGTGGTCCTAAAGATCAAGGGTATGACACCTGGGTTATGCTGGAGCGCAACGGTCGGCAAGCCATTGCTCCCTTCGGTGCACTTGTCTATGAGCCGCGGAATAATATCTGGGCGCATCCCAACGACACGATTTATGTCTATTCGGAGCCGCAGACTTTCATCGTGGTTGGCGCAACCCGTGCAATTCCGACCGGAGTACCCGGCACGGGCCAAGCCCAATTCGACTTCGGCGCATGGCGCATTTCGCTTGCCGAGGCCATAGCTAAGGCTGGCGGCCTTGCTGATGAGCGGGCCGATCCTCAGTCCGTGTTCCTCTATAGGGGTGAGACCCGCGAAGTCGCTGAGCAACTCGGTATTGATACTTCAAAATTTGATACACCAATTATACCCATAATTTACATCATGAACTTGCGCGATCCGCCTGGCTTTTTCCTAGCCACCAAGTTCCAGATGCGAAATAAAGATGTGATTTACATATCTAACGCGCCTAGCGTGGAGACCACAAAATTCCTGGTGTACTTGCAAACAATCGTGGGTACGATTAACGACCCAGTATTGGTCTCAACGAACTTGAGCCAGACGCTCCTGAATCTTCACCAACTTGATCAAACTGTTGGTGTCACTGTGTCGAATGGACACCCGTGATTCCGTTGCCCCTGTATGCGTGCATCGAAATATGCAATTTGTGGCGCCCTGGTATCGAACCGCCGAGGCGATTGGAACCTCGATCAGGGGCTCTAATCGGTCATTAACTGATACGCGTTTGGCACATCGCTTGCGTCTGCCTCACGCCTAGCGACTTAAATCTATCACGTGAGTGTCTTGTCATTATCGGCTCGGTGCGGGGTATTCGGATGTTGTGCGGTCTGGCCATGCTCTTCGAAGGCCGCCGGACTCGCCAGGAGGAAAAATCGTGTGAGCCCCGAGACATTCCGTATTCGGTCCCGCGGATGGTGGGCTAAATTAACGCAGCGCTAATTGATTTGGCATTGGCGGCCATGATCTATGATACTGGGACACGGTTGCGGCCAGCTGAGCTTTGATGTGTCGGCTAGAGGCTCGGGCGTGAATTCGGGAACTCCCTGCGCCGGTCCTTGACGAAACCGCTAAGTGTGAGTAGCTGGGTAACCATGCTTCGAAGGGTTGAGTACCAAGCTCCCCATCGGGACGCCATCACTGGCGAAGTCGCCTCGGCAGGTGAGATATTTAGAGCCTTTCGTAGTCTCCTACGTCGGCAGCGTTGGGTGATTCTGCTCGCGGTGGCGTTTGCGATTGGACTAGCGGGAGTATACGTGGTCACCACGCCGCCTAGCTTCACTGCATTGTCGAGGCTGATCATCGACTCCCGGAAGGTCCAATTATTCGATGGTAAGGATTCCTCTGTCCCTACGGGGGGAAGCATTCCTCCGGACTCCCAGGAGGTCGACAGCCAAGTGGAAATCTTGCGGTCAGATAAAATTGCTCGTTCCGTCATACGGCAATTCCATCTGACCGAGGATCCTACGTTCATCGGTCCCGGTGCTAGGGTGTTCGGAGCACTGTTCGAATCAATCCACAATTGGCGTGCTCGGCTTGGATACGGTTCGGTTGAATCGGACGATGAGCTGATGGAGCACGCTGTTAGGGCGTTCGCGGATGCGCTCAGGGTCACACGAGTCCGTTTGACGTCTGTCATCGAGGTAAGTTTTTCCGCGGGCGACCGCCAACGTGCGGCGGACATCGCCGATGCGATCGCTAATGCTTACATCGCCGGCCAGCAGAAGGCGAAGTCCGATGCGGCGAAACGTGCCGGGGCCTGGTTGCAGGACCGCATTAAGGAATTAAGCGAACAGGCTTCCGCCGCAGATCGCGCCGTGCTCGCGTTTAAGAGCAAAAACAACATAGTTACTGTGGAGTCGGCCACGGGTAATGGGCAGCGGCTATTAAATGAGCAGCGGCTTGAAGAACTCAATAGCCAACTCGTCACTGCTCGCACCAACACCGCGGATGCGAAGGCGCATCTGGACCGAATCGAGGACATAATCAATCAAGGCATGCCCGATGGGACGGTCACTGACCAGTTGAAAAATGACGTCGTTTCGAAGTTGCGCTCGCAATATCTCGACTTGCAAGCCCGGGAGGCCGATTGGTCGGCTCGATATGGTCCTAATCACCTTGCCGCGGTCAACCTCCGTAATCAGATGGCCGAGATTCAGAATTCTATTGTCGCGGAATTAAAGCGCCTAGCGGAAACTTATAAGAGCGACTTCGAAATCGCTCAGCAGCGCGAAAAGTCGATTAAGGCGGAGCTAGGCGGGGCTGTATCACAGTCGCACATGGACGCCGAGGCACAAATTGAGCTTTCGGAACTCGAAGGCAAGGCGCAGACCTATCGCGCGCTGCATGACAATTTCGTGCAGCGCTACATGGAGGCCGTGCAACAGGAATCGTATCCGATTTCCGAGGCTCGCTTGATCGCATCGGCATCGCCGCCTCTTAACAAGAGCAGCCCGAAAACGCTTCTCGCGCTTGCCATCGCTGTGGGCGCAGGTTTCCTTTTGGGGCTTGGGATTGGACAGCTGCGCGAATACTTAGATCGAGTGTTCCGTACGCGTGCACAGGTTGAGTCAAAGTTGCATACGGACTGTATCGCGATAGTACCAGAGTTGGCTGAGACTGCTGTGAAGCCGGCTCCCGCGGCTAGCAGGGCTAAGAAGGATGACGCAAGCGATGATGCGGGTCGAAGGATCCTCGTGCAGAGTCGAAACCCGCTATGGCATGTGATAGGGTCACCGTTCTCGCGCTTTACCGAGGCGATGCGTGCCATCAAAATAGCGATTGATCTGAAGGAAGTGGGTAAGCCGAATAAAGTGATTGCCTTCACGTCCACACTGCCCAACGAGGGCAAATCGACAATTGCAGCGTCCTTAGCACAACTTATCGCCCACGCTGGCATATCAACGATATTGGTTGATTGTGATCTCCGCAATCCTTCGCTCACCCGTCTGCTGGCTCCTGACGCTACGACAGGATTTTTCGATCTGATCAAGGGGGATGCACAGATCGAGGATGTGGTTTGGGTTGACCAATCAACGGGCCTCGAGTTCTTGCCGCAAGCTATGAAGACTCGCTCTGCGCACACCGATGAGGCACTTTCTTCCGAGGCGACAACTAGTCTGTTCGATAAGCTTCGCGAGCGTTACGAGTATATATTTGTGGACTGTTCGCCGTTGACGCCTGTCGTGGACGTTAGGGCGACGTCGCTTTTTGTTGATTCCTACGTCTATGTCATTGAATGGGGCCAAGCCCGCTTCGATATCGTGGAACATGCTCTTAAGGAGGCCGGTGGCGTCTACGAAAAGCTAGTCGGGGCTGTTCTTAACAAGGTCGATATCAAGGCACTGGGTCGATTCGACGGCTATGGTGCAAGTTACTACTACAATAAACATTACAAGAAATATGGCTACATGACCTAAGCTGGAACCTTCGCCAGCGTGTGGCAAAAAGTTGCTTGATTGGGGCGCCGCTTTCCGGCCGCGCACTCATTAGGGGGCGCCGCTCGACAGCCCCACTATCTCGGGACGCCGACCTCGCGACCCTGTCCATGTTGAATTGCACTATTTCAATGCCGCTGGCGCGACGCCGGTTAGCCACTGTCCGGCAAATACCGGAAGGCCGAAGAGTGATCGCGAAGTATGGGAATTGCCTGAGTCCTTTGGGTGATACCTTCACGCACAAGGATGCCAGCAGCGATCGCCTGCATCAGCGGAACAATGGTGTTTGCGGCAAGAATGCTGCTTTCCACCACGTTGTGTTGAAGGACATAAATCACCACGCACAGCGGGAACGTCCTCAGCGCGCGAAGCTCGGCGCGTCCCAATAGGAGAAAACCCACGCTGCGCACGAAAATCCAGGCTACGTATCCAAGAACAACGATCAGGCCGACGAATCCAAAAGACACCAACAAATCCAAATAGCCGTTATGGGTACTTCCAAAATTCTCTTGATGGGTGACATTGCTAATCGCGCCACCAACCCCCACAAAGCCTGCGTAATATCCAAATCCAAGCGTCCAATGACCGTCCATGAACAACAATATTTGGTCCCAATATTCTGTTCGCCCGGTCAGATCTTGATCCTTTCCGAGTGCTTTCAATGCCACGGTCCAGATGTCATCGGCAAAAACCAACGCCAAGAGCAGCGTTCCAAAAATAAGAATCAATGAAGGAAGCCGCATGCCGATAGGTTGAATTGAAACAAAGGACAGACAAAAACCAACAACCGCGAGCACAAAAGCAATGGCGAAACCTGAACTAAAATCGGCTTTGACTAAGCATATGAGACAAAGGGCGATAGCCCCAAATCTGAGGAGGTAATTCTCGAAGGCGTACCGGCCATAGATGACCAGCAGCGCCAAGGCAAGACTGGCTACTTGGCCTCCGAGAAAGTTCTTGTGAGCAAAGATCCCGCGCCATTTGCCGGCATGAACTGCTTGAATAGCATCGCTTGCCTGATGGATGCCGTAGCGCGGAAACACCACCACCCAGACAATGCTGAGCACGAGGGCCAACGTCAGCGCTCGAATTACGAGGCGCACGGAGGTCTGCGTATCAAAAGCGGCGGTTAAGGACAGACCGAACGTGATGGTCCCTAAGAGCGCGCATGCGCGCCGCACCGTGAGTGAGGGCCAAGTCGACCAGGTCGCGGAGATCAATGCAAGCGCAGGAAGTAACAAAATGGGCCAAGCTCCAATCAGGATTTTGACCCCGAGCTCCGTTCGCAACAGAACTATTATTCCGCATAGATACAAGGTGCCGAGCACAGTTTGAGACAGTAGGGATCCCGCTCCAGCGGCGGGGTCGACACTGAGATCGGCTAGGGAGAGTTGAAGGACGAAGCCCCCCATAGTAAACAAGAGACCGGTCACAAAAAAGAGCGGTAGGAGCGTGTCAGCAAACGGAGAAACAATCGCTCCGTAGGGCTGCGTGCGAATGGTAGTCGATTTAAGCATTTCGCCTCGTTGGCGAAGTCGCCATGGTAGACATGTTGATCTTGACCTTCTTCAGACTGCTTTTCGCGACTTCGGTGACCGGTCTTTGAGTGCACTCATGAACAGCCTTTTGCCAAATTCTCGCTTCGAGATGATAACGGCGCGAGCCGGGTGTGATTGGGAAATTTTAGCAGAACGGGAGTCATCTCTTATCTGTTTATCTGTGCCGCGTTATCGTGCCGCGGCGCCGGGACTCCGCCTCTCAGGAGTCTGCGACCGAACCAAATCGGCTTGGTGTAGACGCTGATTTTTCTTACCGAAGGGAATGCCCAAGCGGCGAGATAATAGGCGGTGCGCCAGGGTGGAACTGCGCCGCGCAGCAAACCCGTCATGATCATGCGTAGAGATGGAACGGCCGCATCGTGGTGGACATGCGAAGCGAACGCGGCACGCGCGGCTAGATAGGGGCCTTCCCCGAGGAGTTCGCGATGGCGCTCCAGCCAATCCAACCTTGCCAGCGCACATAGCGGCGACAAGCGGTCTGGCCGCTCATCATCGGCGTAGTAAGTCAGCGCATCCGGAAGCATCTCAAAGCGGGCACCTAGAAGCTCTAGGCGTAAGGCGAACGTCCAATCGTGGTGGCCACGGTCGCCCTCTTGGAAACGCGCCGACCTTGCGAGGTCGGACGCTAAGAACATCGTGCTGGATTGAATTACTCCGCCTAACTGAAATAGATACCTACCAACGCGGTCATTTTGGCCCATGAGACGCTTCGGCCTAACGAAGGGTCGCGCAGCAATCACGATTTGACGGCTTAGGCCAACAAGGCGATGACGATCGGGCGCCGCCTCGAACTGCTTGAGATGTCGACGAAGCTTGTCGGGGTGCCAAGCGTCATCGCTATCAAGCAGTGCGATATAACAGCCGTGGGCTGCATCAATACCAATGTTACGGGCTATGTCGGCGCCGCGGTTATGGGGAAGCTTGATGTAGCGCAAAGCAAAACGAGTGCGAGCGGCGGCGATGGCCTCAGCCAGGCCATCGGTTGATCCATCGTCGACGATGATGACCTCGAAATCCTTCAGCGTTTGGCGCTCGAGCATCTCCAGATAGGTTGGCAACCAGTCACGCCGATTGTAAAACGGACTGACAACGCTCACTTTGGGAAAACTCGTGACAACGGAGCGGGGTGGCGCCTGTTCCATCAAGCTTCTCGCCTATTGGAATCCCGATCAGAATTTCGCCGGAATGTTAGAGGTGGATCGCAACTCGGATGATCAACCGTCCGAGTGTCTCGTTCGCTGCGGGACCCTCCTCCTAACCTTCCCAAGTTGAGACTAAGGGCCTCCGAAGGCGCGGAAAGCGATGTCGGGTTGCGACGTGAAGTTAAAAAATGTTACTCGATTAGTCGTTTTTTTCCTATGACGAAAGCACGCGCCTAGTTAATAGCTGAATTTGCCCTGGCGGAACGCTGCCGACGGCGCATCCCGATCCCGGTCGCAACCGTCTCCACACGGATCGAGGATTGTGCGCAAAGATGTGCAACTTGTGACGGCGTACGAACGTGATCTTTTCCGAACAGAAATTCAGGCGAAACTTCGCAAGCGCCTCCATAAGTCCGTTCTGGGCTGCCTGCATGGCTAACGACGCAGGGTAGGGGAATCGCGATCGGCGGCTCGTTACGTCTCGGGTATCGGGGCTTTTGCCAATTATCGATCGAGATTTAGCCGGTCACGG
This sequence comes from uncultured Alphaproteobacteria bacterium, assembly GCA_963820115.1. Lineage (GTDB taxonomy): Bacteria > Pseudomonadota > Alphaproteobacteria > Rhizobiales > Methyloligellaceae > Methyloceanibacter. Next base: position 171,205 of record CAWFYP010000002.1, on the reverse strand, counting down.
AATCGAACCTGCGCGAGTCCCAAGCCAACGCCGGCGCAAACTCCTAAAGTATCAATGATAAAGTCGCTCAAGCGGGCGAGACGGTCAGGGATCCAGAGTTGGGCAAGTTCAATAGCTGCTGTAAATGAGATCAGTGGAACGAACTGATACCAATAGGGAGTGGAATAGCCCAACCTAAAGGCCAGCCCTGTGGCAAAGAAGATTATAAAATGTTCGAGAGCATGGGGGACGTTTGTCACTGGTCGATACCAAGGGGGGACCAACGAAAGTACGACAATCGCTGAGAGCAAGAGCCATGCGGCGACTTTAGAGAATTTCTTCACCATCGATCGATGACCAACTCCCCTCGCGATAGCCTGCTGGCTGCTTATCGCAACTACCTGGGGCATAACTTATCTTGCGCGGGAACACGATGTCGCAGCTCAAGTCAAGAAAGAAGGCTGGAGCCAAATTCATTATGGATTTAGATAATCGAGTGCGAGGAGGGCGTTAGGTCCGAGTTCGCGATGATTAGCGCGAACGGGGACGCAGAGGCGCTCTAATGTCTTGATCGATATCCGCGTCAGCCACTCATGTGCGCGCTCGCTCGGCAAAGAGCCGTCGCGATTGGAAAAAGCTCACGAGGACGAGGAGTTTCGTCGACCATTAATGGCCGTGCTGCCATTGCGATTGCTAGATATGAGGGCCGGTGGTCTCGCTTGGGCTCATCTCGTTCCCTAGTCAATACTGCGGCGCGCGACGATTAACCCAAGGCTAAAGGATGGGTCGCAGTCGGCGCGAATATCATGTCAGAAAGAGAGACTCCGACCACCCCACTCGCGTAGCCCGATTGCAGTGAGTAACCGAAATGAGTAGCCGAATAGATGTCGCAATTATCGGTGCTGGTCCCTACGGCCTGTCCTTGGCCGCTCACCTGCAGGCGGTGGGCGTAGAGCACCGAGTATTCGGTTGGCCAATGGACGCCTGGGAGAAACACATGCCGCGGGGCATGTATCTCAAGTCATACGGGGATTCCTCGAACCTGTTCGACCCACAGTCGCGTTTCACGTTGAAAGATTTCAGTAGGGAGAAAGGGCTCCCGTATCACCATTCGACACGGCCGGTAAAGCTCGAAACCTTCGTCACCTATGGACGCGCCTTTCAAGAGCGGTTTGTCCCACACGTAGAGGCGAAGCGCTTGGTCATGCTGAACGCCGGCGATCATGGTCATTCGCTCACCTTCGAGGACGCGGAGACAATTACCGCCAAACACGTTGTGCTGGCGATCGGGGTTGAGCCTTTCAAGTTTGTTCCGTCCGATCTCTCCCAATTGCCCGCTGCGCTCGTATCCCACAGCAGCAAGTTCGGACCGCTCGATCACCTCGCGGGACGAGAGGTTATTGTCCTCGGCAGCGGGTCCTCGGCGCTCGATCTGGCAGCGCTCCTTTCTGAGCAGAATGCCGCAGTAACGCTCGTCTCGCGCAGTCCACAACTTCATTTCCAGTCGCCTCCAAAGACCGAAAGTCGTCTTATCCGGCGGATCTACTCTCCGCCGGCCAGTGGGCTCGGCGGGGGATGGTTGTTGCGCACATGTGGCGACGCGCCACATCTTATCCATCTCCTGCCGGACTGGCTGCGCCTCGCTATACTGAGCAACACTCTCGGTCCCTCAGGTGGCTATTTCATTCGTCATCAGGTGGAGCGAAAGGTGCCACTGAAGCTCGGACGTACCATCGAAGGGGCGGAGGATCGCGGTGGTCGGGTTCGTTTAAGAGTGATGGGTCTGGATGGCACGCGCGAGACGATCGAAGGTGATCACGTCATTGCAGCTACGGGGTATCGGGTCGATCTGCGCCGTTTGAGCTTCCTCAGTCAGCGATACGTTCAGCAGCTCCGTATGGTCGACCAAACACCGATCCTCACCGCCGATTTCGAGAGTTCAGTGCCAGGTCTCTATTTCGTCGGGCTCGCTGCGGCCCGGAGCTTCGGTCCAGTTATGCGGTTTGTGGTGGGCGCGATCCATCCTTCGCGTCGACTGTCTGCTGTCCTGCCTCGGTCTCTGGTGCGCCGACCCATGTCGATGTCGGCCGGACTCGCAAACTGAACAAGAGCCCAATGCGGGATATGAAAAGAGGACCGTCAGCTGTGCATGGGCCCGAGTCATTCAAACCTTCCGGTAGGGAAGCGCCGGCAGACTCGTCTCGGCAAGGCGTTGCCGAAGCTTCAAACGCCGTGTCCGATGTCGGGAAGGATACCGACGCTCTGGATCGAGTTCGCTCATGCCCAGCCAGGGTACTTATGGTCGCCACGCTATTCAATATGCCTTACCGGGTAATGCGATGCGCACAGGCGAGCCCCGCAGAGGTGTTCGTACTGGGCAACCTCGGTGCCCGAGGCTTGCGCTTCTCTCGCTATTGCGCACAGTTTACTCTATGTGACAGCATCATAAACGGCGGTCGTGATGAAGCCTTGGCGCTGGAGATAAATTGCCTCGTGCGTGAGCTCGGTATCATTATGGTGATATCAGGAGACGCTCCATCGACGCGAGCTCTCATTGCGTGCCGAGACCTAATTGATGCGCCATGCTTTCCGCTGCCAAGCCTCGATGATTTTGACGCTCTCAACAACAAATGGGCGTTCGCGGAGCTCTGCGGGAATCTGGGTATTCTTCATCCCACGACACGCCTCGTGCGCGACGCGGCATCGCTCGTCCGACAACTGGCGACTGGCCAGCTCCGACCACCATTGGTCGCCAAGCCGCTCAACCGCAGCGGGAGCGGAGGCGTTGTTATGCTGGACGGCGTCGAGTTTGAGAGTCGAATAAGAACGATAAATTATCAACCGATTGTGGTGCAGGACTTGATCGAGGGGGAGGATATTGGCGCCAGTGTTTATGCGGAGGCAGGCGAAATTAGAGCCTTCGTTGCTCACTGCTTGCGCCGACAAACCTATTCCACCTTTCAGCACGATCAGATATATTCTGACCTTTCCAATATTGTGAAATACTTCAATTTGAACGGCGTGTTCAATTTTGATATGATCTTGCATTCTAGCGGATCGATATATTATCTAGAATGTAACCCTCGATTTTTCTTTAAAATTGCTCTATCAATGATCGCTGGAATAAATTTCGTGAAATTGGGGCTCGCTAGTGAGACATCCAAAGGGCCTCGTTTGATCGCGCACGGCGTGCAAGTGCGACTTCCGTTGGCAGTTTTGGCTTCGCCTTGGCGTCCGATTACTAAGTACGACTGGGGGATGGCGACCTATCTTTTTTCAGACCCGCTCCCATATTTCATGGAGAAACTCAACCTTACAGTTTAGCTTCGAACATCGAAGTGAACCTCGCAGTTCGATTTATCAATTGACGAGATCAAGCCTCACGTAAGGCCATGATCACCCGCCTTAGGGCGTGAGACAAAGCGACGATTTGACAGAGCGCCAATATAAATCTAGCCAGGGTTTAACGGGCGAAAAGGGCCAACGTGGCTGTGCGGACATTGAGCAAGTTCAGAGCGAAGGCTGCAGCGCCATAGCCGAGCACCCCGATAATGATTTGTAGAAGGAATGATGTTGGGGTTGCCCCAGGAACAGCCCTCACAAGAACTGCCATGACGATACAGCAACCAAGCACGCGCGCTCCCGATTTAAGCGGTAACGGCAATGGGAAAACGCGGCGCCCGATGATAAACGCGAGGCAAAACGTAAACGCGAGTCCGGTCGTCACCGCCATCGCGGCGCCGAGTGCGCCGGTGCGTGGCACAAGATAAAGGCTCAGTCCGATGGCGATAGCTGCTCCCAGAGCCGAGACCCAGATTTGCATGTGTGTCTTGTGGCTGAGCTGAAAGGCGAGATCCAGAAAATTGGCTCTTAGAGTTCCCACAAAGGCGCCGGCCGCCATCCACGGCGCCAACTGCGCAACTTCGCCAAATTGAGGCCCCACCAACGTCGCGGCTAGACTCTTGCTGGTGAGTGCCAGGCCCAGTGCCATGGGCGCCATTACAGCGAGCAATAGCTCGCCATTCGCCAGGAGTTGGCGGCGCATCGCGAGCACGTCGCCACTTTCTCCAATGCGCAGCGCCAATGAATACCCCGCAGAGGAGATCCCAGCGCCGATGATGATCAGCGTATTCGTCACGAGCAAATAGGCCGCGGTGTAGTGCCCCAATGCTGCGGATGAATCCAAAGTCTCAATGATAATGCGCGGGGCGCCATTGAGCAGACTATCCATTGTCATGCTAATGGTGAAAGGCAACCCGAAGAAGAGGGCCTTGGCCGCGAACGACCTGTCGAAGTTCCATCCTTTCATGTGGTGGCCCGGAAATCGTCCTAGAAGAGAGCCGCCGAGCATGCCAAGCGCAGTGCCGACAGCGGTCGAGATTGGATCATGCGCCATCCGTGCGGCCCCAACCGCAAGTATGAACACCAAGATTGCGCGGGCGACATTCATGCTGAGATAGCGGAGCGGACGAAAGGTGATAATCTCAAATCCTGCCACGAGCTCGAACCACGCCAAGCTCCACGCCAACACGAGTCCCATCAGGAAGGGTTGAATGTAATTCGATAGCGCACCGCTCGCCAGTATCAGCAGGGCCAGGGTGCCAGTAAGGAGTACCGCGCTGGCAAATAGGCAGACAATTGTGGATATGGTTTTCGAAAGGTCCTGCTGACTCTGGCCGAAGCGTGTGAAGGTGAGGCCTAGCCAAACGAAGCAGACATTTGAGATAATCGTCATGAGGACGAGGGCAAGCCCGTAAACTCCGTACTGGCTCGGATCAAGAATGCGCGTCAGCAAGGCCGTCGTAACAATGCTGAACACACCCGCGAGTATCCGCGCGGCCACATAGATCATGCTGTTTCGAATGAGCATCGGTTTTATCGTGCCGGCTTAGCTGTTGGCGTACCCGTGGGATTCGATCTGCTGAACCCGGCAGTGGGAACGATCAGGCCGTGGTCCAAAGAGCGCCCAAGATGTCGTCATAGGAAGCCGGCGAAAATGGCAGCAGTCCAGAATTGGGTAAAAAAGTGAACTCGCCAAACTTCGGCTTGCCGTTGATTTCGTAAAGATCGATCCGCACGAACGAAAATTCTCTTCCCAGATGCTCTGCGGCTTCGATCATCTGATCGAGGGAACGCGGTTTGTTCAAGACGCGTGTGTCCATCGGGAAACCATAAGTAAAGGACTGCCTGCGCCACGCGCGATCGAAGAAAGTACGCTTGTGATTGGTGGCACGATCCGTATCCACTTGAATGTAATGGACGCGCCCAGAAAAGACGAAAAGTTTGTAGTCTATCGGCAGGCGCAGAACGGTATAGTCTGCCGGGCCTAAAAAGGGTTCAACGAGTATGCGCCGCGGGACCTGCGAATAAACCCACTCATGGGTCACTGCCCCGAAAGTCTGCGACAACCACTGTTGGCAGGTTGCTTCGATCACTGACCAATCCAGGTCGTCTTCGTGCGTCACGAAGCTATTCCAACCGCTGCCATGCGCCGCCTTAATGACAAAAGGAATTGGCCAAGATCTTTGGTTTAAAGGAGGGAGCGCGTCCCCTGCAAAAAGGGTTGGGGTAACCCACTCGTTCCCAAGTTCGCTCGCAACAAAGTCCTTTGCGGAGATTTTATCTGCCAGCTTTGGCCGTCGAGGGTCCCTGTCGTTAAACTTTCTATATTGAATTTTTTCAGTGAACCGAGTCGGCCTGCTAAGGTTGGGCAGCCGCCCATGGCAGCGAAAGTATTGCAACCTGATGCTTAGCCTCGGCGGCAGTGCAGCGATGGCCTTTTGGTAGGGAAAACTCAGAATCGAAGCCATATCCATCTCAAAAGGCGGCTAAGTACCACCGTCCGCGCGAAGCGGCTGTCATGTAGGCGCCGTTTGGTTGTTCCTGCCACTTCTTTTGCTCCCGCGCCTTAGTTAGCAGCACGGAGGCAAGCCCACGATACAGGCGGGCTCCCCCCCTGAGGGATGCGGAGCTTGGGACAACTTTAGTCTGCGATTTAGCGTGAAAGGAGCGCCTCGGAGGAAAATGGTGAAGAGGTTTGAGATTAGTAGACGGAAGGTGTTAGGGGCAGGGGGCTTTATGATGGTGTCGCTTGCAAAACCCCCAGCCGGTCTCGCCGCTTATTTGGCTGGAAGGGAGGCGTCATTCCGTCGAACCTTTTACGTCGCGAATTCTGGCAATGATTTCCCACCCGGGAACGAGCCAGCTGCCCTTCAGGACGGTCACCGGTGCCCTCGCGGCAATCCCTAATCTTGGTGCCAACGATGCAATCATGGTGATGCCAGGCATCTACAAGGAACAGATCGTCCTCAACAATGGAGGCAATGCAGCGGGCTATCTTACGTTGCGCTCACTCGCTAAGCATCAGGCGCTGATCCGGTCTCCCAAAGGTACGTATAGCGCGGTCAACATCGTTAAAGACTATGTTGTCGTCGATGGATTCGATATCCAGGCTGGAGGTGATGGGCACGCGATTGAGGCAACTTTCCTCGACAGCAATCCGAAAAACAATGGGCCGCATCATGTAAAGATTCTGAATAATATATGCCACCACAGTGCTGGCAGTGGAGTTGGAGTGGCCTACGGCGATTGGTACACAATTGAGGGAAACATGTGCCACGACAATTGCCATACCAATAAATTCCAAGGTAGTGGCATCTCCATCTACGAAGCTAGGGCCATTTCCGATTTAACTCCGGGCCCACATAACATTGTGCGGAACAACGTCTGCTTCCGAAACATCGCACTCGACCTACCCGGCGACCCAGAGCCTCCACACTCCGATGGCAATGGGATCATCATTGACGATTTTCGTAACTCGCAAACAGGGAACCCAGCCGGAACCTATCTCTTTGGTACGCTCGTCGAGAACAATGTCGTTTACGACAACGGGGGCAAAGGCATCCAGATTTTCCTGAGTGATAACATAATGATCCGTAACAATACTGCTTATCACAATAATCGTGACCCTCTAAACCCATCGACGTGGAGGGGTGAATTGAGCAACGTCTCCTCGAGCAACATTATTTGGGTGAATAATATAGGCGTGGCCGACGCAGACATTCATGCCTCGAATACGGCGATTAGTGAATTCGACACCAAGGAGGTGAACCAAAATGTGCTCTGGTACAATAATCTCACATTCAACGGAAGGGTGGGAGAAGCATCGATTAATTCCGTACGAGGGAATGTTAGTCTCACGACGCGCTCCCCCTATTGTAACCTTCTCGGCGTTGACCCAAAATTCGTTGACCCTGACGCTAAGTCGGCTGCGAATTTCCATCTTCAGCCTAGTTCACCCGCCCTGCATGCTGGCACCAAGGCGCATGGCGTGGCTCCGACAGATCTCGATGGCAACCAAAGGGGCATGGGCGGGACAGTCGACATTGGGGCCTATGAGGATCAAAGTTGACAGCGCGCCTTCGCCTAAATTCGGTCGGAGCTTTAGCGCGATCTCACTCAGCTAAGCGTGTAAGGGGAATGCGAGTCCATCAGCACGACACGTCGCTCTTGGATCGAGCGATGCGCCGCCAGTAACGCCTGGGTGGCAACCACGAAACTATCGGTGTAGTCGATTGCGCCTGGAGCACGTAAGAACTGTGCGATCATCATCTCAAGCATCGCCTTTTGCCCCAAATCGGGCTGCAACAACGAGAAATTACGCGCGCGGCGTCCGCCGTTGAGGGTCAGCTTGCGAAAGCCGGAAATGCGCGCCGATCGGTTGCCGCCGAGGATGTCGATGGTTTCGCGTTCGAAGCCCTGCTGACTTCCGCAAATGTAATGCACGGTGCTCAAGCCGCCACTCGCGAAGCGCAGTTGGATTAGCCAGCTTTCCTCGCGGTGGCCTGGGTCTCTGGTGGCGAACGCATGCACTTCAAGCGGCAAACTGCGCTGGAACCAAATAGCGAGATCGATGAAGTGGCAGACGTCTCCGAAAAGAATGCCACCACCCTCTGTGGGATCCTGATACCAGCTATCGCTGGGTACGCTTGCCGAGCGTATGGTGCAGCTCACCTGCCGAACCGGCACTCCTTCCATGTGTTCCATCACTCGCTGGCTTAACGGAGCGAAGCGCCGGTTATAGCCGACCCACAGAGTTGGACCGTTTGGCCTGCGATTACGCAGTGCCTCGATGATCCAGGCGAGCTGCTCCCCGTTCATGGCAAGTGGCTTCTCGACATAGACGGACTTGCCCGCCTCGAGGGCCTGCTGCGCGTATCGAGCATGGCTATCGTGCCGAGTCGCAACCGCGATAGCGTTGATCTCTGGATCACCGAAGACTTCTTCGGCGTCCGTAGTTGCATTATGGAACCCGTAGCGTTGCGCAAGTGCCTCCGCGTTCATTCCCCGCGCAGTGCAGATCGTCACAAGGCTCAAGTCCTTGAGCGAGGGGAAGTGAGGAAGAAGCATTGATTTGGCATAGTTCCCGGCTCCGATCATGCCAAGGCGGATCGCGCGAAGGGGAGCGTTGTTGGTAAAGCGAATGGTCTGCGGCTCACTTTCGGGTATGCCGCCTTCAGCATCAGGGTACTCAAACACGATACCCACGGCGCCGCCTAACTCGCCATTGGCGATATCATTGAATACGCTCACGGCCTCGTCGATGGCGAAACGATGGGTAACCAAATTCGATAGGTCGATATTTTTTTGGGCGAGCAAATCCAGAAAGGAGACCATGTTTCGGTTTGCCGACCAGCGCACGTAGCCAATGGGATAGTCGTTGCCTCGCGTGAAATAGTCTGGGTCATAGATGCCGGCGCCCATAGCGCGGCTGAAGAGGAATTCTATCTCCTTGCTGAACCATTGGCGCCAATCGAGATTGATCTCGGTGTTGCCGAGACACACCACACGACCGCGATCACGGACGATTTGGGCTGCCATTTCAATTGGCTGGTTGTCCTTCGTAGATGTCGTCAGCATGACCACATCAACGCCAGCCCCATGACTAATGCGCAGCGCAGCAAGGAGAGCTTCAGTCTCATCGGCGCCGCAAACGGTCTCGGCGCCTGAAGCAAGCGCAAGTTGACACTTGCTGGAATCGAGATCGACACCCATGACACGGCACCCATTGGCGCGGCATAGTTGAACAAGGAATTGCCCGAGCAGGCCCAAACCAATCACTGCCACACTCGTGCCCAGCTCGAGGCGTGCCTGACGTACGGCCTGAAGTGCGATCGCGCCGATGGCGCTGGAACTGGCTGCTTCAAGACTTACGCCCGTGGGCACAGGCGCCACCAAGGTGCGCGATACCGCGTTGTATTCCGCGTGCGTGGCGACGGCTTCGCCAATGCAAGCGACGCGGTCGCCGACGCGAAACTCATCGACCTGCGAACCGACGGCTGCCACCACGCCAGCGCAGCTGTAGCCCAAAGTCGTCGGTGTGCGCAGGCGTTCTTGTACCTTGCGCACAGTAGGGCCGAGTCCTTGCTCTTTGAGCGTCTGTATGACCTGCTTAACCTGGTCCGGCCGTTCACGGGCCTTGGCGGCGAGGTTCATGCGCGCCTGGGTTACCTTCATCTTCTCAGTCCCCACGCTGACGAAAGAAAAATGCGTGCGGATAAGGACTTCGCAGGAACGAAGACCGGGAAGGGGAACTTCGCCAGTCTGCAGGGCGCCACTTCGCAGAAATTGCCGGACTTGCTTCATGATTGGCTTGGGCGTTGCCTGATGGGAGAGGGTGTTACGGAAGCGACCTGGGACGTGATTGTCGAGTGAACCTTAGCACACAGACCGCAAATGTTCCCAGAATGGTTAACCACGGGATGCTGCGCGCCTAGCCTCAGGGGCCTCGTGTGTCAAGCTATCCAGCTCATGATTGGATCCAAGCAAGACTGGATAGCTCGTGAGTTTCGCGGCCTGCTTAAAAAGCTAACTTTACGCGAGGCCAACGCACGGGGTCATAGCGGTTGGGGTGCCAGGACAAAGAGCCAAAGCACTGGAGCTTGACTTCCATCCTGGGCAGTGGCGATCTGGCCCTCGCACGTTTGTATCGGCAAACAGAGAAGCAAGGCATGCTGCCACAGAAGTCTCTTCGCGTTTTGATCGCTACGCCACTCGGAAAAGACGGTAAAGGCGGAATTGATCGATTGAACGATTCTATTTTGCGCTCAGTGGCGGCTCAACCCGAACTCCAAGTCAGCGTCACCAGGTTGGTGACGCGTGGCCAGGGTGGTCTCTTGCAGGCGCAATTCGTTTTTGCATCTGCGCTGGGACGCTTGGCAATCGCTGCTCTGCTCGGTCGTGTCGACTTGTTGCACATTCACTTGGCACTGCGCGGCAGCAGCTACCGGAAGGCCTTGGTCGGGGCTGCTGCTCGTTTCTTCGGTATCCCCTATGTAGTCCATCTGCATGGCTTCGATTTTCGGGAATTTTGGTCAAACACCAATCGCTTCGTGGCCAGTGGCGTCGATCGCTTATTCGGTCACAGCGCTCGTATCATTGTGATGGGGGACTATTGGGCGGATGTCATCACTGAACGACTCCCCGGTGTCGCCAGCAAGATCGATCTACTCCCAAACGCAACCCCTGCCGCGTCTTCGCCGTCGATACCGGGCGTTGACCAGCGGATACGGATCGTTTTTCTCGGCGAACTCGGTGCACGAAAGGGGAGCTTCGACTTGGTTCGTGCCCTCGGTCGGGTGGCGTACCGCCCTGACTGGACTGCGACCATGGCTGGCAATGGACAAATCGATGAGACTCGAAAGGCGGTACGCCAACTTAAGATTGCTGACCGCGTAACGATTCCGGGTTGGCTCGATGTCGCGACAAGAGATGAGCTATTGCGGGCCACCGACATCCTGGTGCTGCCATCAACCGCGGAAAACTTGCCCATGGTGATTATCGAAGCCTTTGCCCGGGGCATCGCGGTGATATCGACGCCGGTGGGCGCAATTCCAAGCGTCATAAGCCATGAACGGAACGGCCTTCTCGTGCCGGTTGGGGATGTCGAAAAATTGGCCGAGGCTTTGGAGCGGTTGATCGAAGATTTCAGCGTTGCGTGTGCATCTTGGGCAGACGGCGCAAAGAGACCATGCCAAGCGGTACGATTTCAACGGGTATATCAGGCGCTTGGTGGCCATCTGGCGAGGCGCGGCGCCGCGCGGCCAAGCGCGGTCGGAGAGACTTGAATTAAGCCGGCGCAAGTCGGCGAAGGTTTCCCCCCGCGATTGCGGAATGAGCCAATCACGAGATGGATAGGGATCATCCTGTCGGGAGGCCAGGGCATTAACCGGGGGCTGTGCCAAGACTTCCCCGCTCTTCACGCAGGAAGGGAAGACTGAGCCTTAATGTGCGGGATCTTCGGCTGGGCTTTGAGCGCTGATGGTCGCGAAGTCTCCGCGAGACTCTCCGCCGCATCACTGATCTGATGTTTCATCGCGGTCCGGACGGTTCTGGCTACTGGCTGCGCGAGACGTCCGATGGACAGTTCGAGATTGGCCTCGGGCACCGCCGCCTTTCGATCATCGATATTGGGGGCGGTGCACAACCAATGTCGAGCGAGGACAGCCGATTCACGCTGATCTTCAACGGTGAAATCTACAACTACATCGAACTCCGCCAAGAGCTTGCGGTTCTCGGTCATCAGTTCCGCACAACCTCAGATACGGAGGTGCTCATCGAAGCCTATCGCGCCTGGGGACTCGATGCGGTGTCCAGATTTCGCGGGATGTTTGCCTTTGCCCTCTGGGATTCGGCGAAGCAGCGGCTAACGCTCGCCCGGGATGCATTCGGCAAAAAGCCGCTCTTTCTTGCTGAGAGACCGGGGGCTGTTCTCTTCGGTTCCGAGATCGAACCGCTAGTTCAGTTCCCTGGCTTCGACCGGGCTTTCAACGCCGAGGCGCTCGGTCATTATCTGCTCAATCGCTATGTTCCCGGGCCATCCACATTCTTTCGGGCAGTAAGGAAGTTGCCGCCAGGTCATTACGCGGTCTGGCAGAATGGCAAGCTGTCCACAACCCGCTATTTTACGCCCCCCGTCGCCACAACTCAGCCGGATGTTGTGTCGTTCGAAGAGGCGGTCCAAATGTTCGAAACGACGTTTGATGAGTCCGTCCGGATTCGGATGCGCAGCGATGCGCCTTTCGGTGCCTATCTTTCTGGCGGCATCGATTCCTCGGCAATCGTCGCGACCATGGTCAGGCATAGCAGCGAGCGCGTGCGCACATTCTCTGTCGGCTTTCGCGAAACGGAATATTCAGAACTTGATCATGCGAAGGTTATCGCGCAGCAGTTTGGCACCGACCACGTTGAGCTAGTCGTAGACCCCAGCGCTTTCATGGATCATTGGGCGACTGCTGTCTTGCGCCGCGGTGCGCCGGTGAGCGAGGCTTCCGACATTCCCATCTTTATGCTTTCAGAGTTGGCGTCCAAGAGTGTGAAGATGGTGCTCACGGGCGAAGGTTCCGATGAGTTGATGGGAGGTTATCCAAAGCATCGGGCGGAGCCTTGGGTTGATCTGTATCAACGTCTGATGCCAAAGGTGTTGCACGAACAGGTCATCCATCCGTTGGTCCGCGCATTGCCCTACAGCATGCGGCGCGTGAAGATCCTGGCATTGGCAGCTGGTGAACATGATCTTACCAACCGCATGCGGGTCTGGTTTGGCGGCGTCTCGGTGGAGGAGCGCGAAGCCATCCTGGGACGCGTCGAATTCGGCAACGCCGCCGGATCCCTATCCCTTCTCTGCGCCGATTCAGTCTAGCTTGAGGCGGACTCTATTCTTCGACCAGACGTCTTGGCTTCCCGACAACCTGCTGGAGCGAGGGGACCGCATGATGATGGCGGGGTCGATCGAGGGCCGGATGCCATTCATGGATGTGGTCTTGGCCGGTGTTGTCGCCCGGTTCCCGGACAGGTTCCTAATCGGCGGCAAAGGCGGTAAGACCATATTGCGCGCTAGCATGAGCAAAATCCTACCGCGCAAAATCTTACAACGGAAGAAGGTGGGATTCCGAGTGCCGTTTGGCCGATGGGTGAGAGGACCGTACTGCGACTTTGTTCACGACATGTTGGACAGCGAAACATCGGTTGTCGCGCGCATTTGCAACAGAGCCAAGCTTGCTAGCCTTGTCGCTGAGCACGTTAATGGCCGTCAGAATCATGAGAGGATTTTTGGTCGCTCATAAACCTCGAGATGTTCCTGCGTACATTTAAGCCGACGCAACTGGAGGAACTCGTGGCGGAGCCCATCTAGACGGCTAGAGCAATTCGATCGTGACCCGTGAAGGCTGCCTGAGAGTGCCGACATAAAGAATCTGGTCGGCAGGAATGCACACGCCGAATGATGGCGATAGCCAACCGAGGCTTGATTTTTCATCGGCACGCACGATCCGAGCTTTTAGCGGGCCACGGCTGGTGAGGCGAGCAATAGAACCGCGGCTACTCGTGATTAATATGCATCCGTCAGCATCGAGCGATGCGTGGCAGCCCGAATCGAGGAGAAACGATATGTTGACGTGCGCATCTGGTAACGGGCCGGGGCCGAGGAGTTCATCCGTAATGGTGAAACGCGATATGCCGTCGAATTCGATCGCTCGCCGGTGCTTCACGCCAAATCGCGATACATAGCCATCATGTTCCGCAACGATGCGCGTAACTGAAGCGGTTTTTTCCAATACCACTAGGCGAGCAGTCGCCTTCGTCGCCCAGTTGAACGGACCTGAGGGGCGGCTGGACGGCATGCCATCCAAAATCAGAGTATTGTGCACTGCAGTCTCTCTGAATCTGTCGCGCAAGGCTCGACTCGAGTGATAGAGATAGGTTCCAGCATCGACGAACACAGGCTGATCTCCAACCGACAGCCAAACCGCAAGAGTATCAGCATGGCCATGAGCTGCGATTGAGAGGTAACCGACTGGCCCATGGTCAAACGTCAGAATCGCAGCTGTCTTGTGCATGCTGCGAATGATCGAGTAACCCCCCTCGGGAAATGAGCGCAGTCCCTCTCGATGCGCGAGCGATGTTCCCGCCGATCCGAGAATGACGTCACGTATGCTTGGATCTTTTGCTGGAGGAGAGAGATCAGAGCGGCCAATACAACCGGCAACCGCAGCGACCAGCGATGCCACATATCTCGGCTCGTAGGCCTGTGTCGTTGCTATGGCTCGGCAGTCGTCGAAATCGCCGATGGCGGGGACCGTGGCGCCGGCGTCCATCAACCATAGACAATGTTCAGCCCAGGCCGAAAGTCGATCCACGGTGGTTGCGGGCAGCTTGCGTTCGCGTTCGTAGGCAGCGGCTGCGAGGAGAAATAGCTCAACCGAGAAGGCCGTATAGCCGGGACTGCTCCGCACCCACACCATCGGGATGGAGTTGTCGCTCGATCTCGACGAGCAGAGCGGCCCAGCTAGCCTCGCCTGTGACAGCCGCACCCGGGATTTCCGGAGCCATTGTCGTCCCAATAACCAAGCCGGCGAGTTCAGCGATCCGATGATTGTTGGCGGAGGAATAACGTGAGGGGAAGCGTTTGATCCAATCCACATGCGCGAAAAAAAACTGGAGAGCTGCGTCACGTGCCGCGTCATTGAGGTGTTCGACCCCGATGATGGAGAGCGATAGGGCCACCGAAATGACGCGAAGCGCGAGTTCAATGCCAGAGCCCCAGTTTAGTCCTCGAAAAGGTGGGTTACCCTCCATCCACGAGGCTAACAGCCCGACTACCAAGTCCACAGAGAGTCGATCACCGGTTATGTCCGCGTGCGCGGCGAGGGGAACCATAAATTGCAGTCGATTGAGTTCCCATATGCGCTTAATTTCCCGGGTTTCCAGGCCGTGGCGGAATGAGATATCAAAGCAATAAGCGTTTCGCTGTTCAAACAGTTCGCCGTTGTCGGGGTCGACGTGCCAGAAATCGGGGGGAGGGGGTATGCGAGTTGGCTCCGGCCAAGAGGCGCCGAGGAGTTGGAAATTCCCGGCGCGAACAGCCGCGACTTCATGGGCGATTAAGGCAGCAAGGTCCAACGAGATGGCATGGATGCGGGTGGATAGGCTTGGTAGCGACGCCAAATCACCACGCGTCTTGACAGAGTTCCAACCTAGATTGTGCTGACGCGCCGCTTGCTTCCTGGCTGCTTCCGATAATCGGTGAGCAAGCTCTGCTGGCCCCATTGCGGCGAGGCGCGCGCGATACCAAGCGATCCGTTCTTGGAACGATCTCATCTGCCTCTATGAAGCTAGCTTCAGTCGACGAACCGCTGTAGCCAGAGTTCCAGGGTAAAGATACTCCACAGCAATTTGCTATAGTCGCGTGCACCATCGGCCGTAGCGCGGCGAAATTCGTCTACCGTATCGGCCCGGAATATCCCGCGCCTCTCGATGTTGCGGCGCGATAGGACGCTGGTCACGAAACCGTCTGGCTGCGTCACCCACCAGCGAATAGGCGAAGCCAAGCCACCCTTTTTATGATCAAGGATCGCATCGGGGAGTCTTCCTCGCATGGCGGCCTTGAGGGGGACCTTCAACGTCAGTCCAGACACCTTATCGGCAATGGGTATGCTCATGGCGAAGTCGACCATCTCGGCGTCAAGAAATGGATTGTAGATATTGAGTCCGAAGTGCCGTCCAAGGGTCTCGGCCTCACGCACGCTATGTTCGGTAGCCTGGTTCTTGAGGTCGAGGTAGAGGAAGCGGCCAAGAGGGTCGAGATCGGCGGTGCGCTGAAAGTAGCCCTTAATCTCCGCCAATGGATCGCGCGTTACCTTTGCGTGGATCTCAGGAAGGAACAGCGACTGCAACTCAGCAGTATCGGCCTGGAGGAAGAAGCCCGCATACATCGCTTCGATATCAAGTTCGCGTACCGAAAGCAGGCGCGTCAAATCGAAATGTATTTGTGATATACGCGCATTGCGCGCCAGCGGCGGGGTGCCGGACAACCCTTTAAGAAGCTGCCAGACGGGGTCGGGCAGCCGGCGCATCAAGCGAAGTAGGTTCGGTACCATGTGGCGCCGTTCGCCGGTGAAGATGAAGTCGCCGCCGATACCAGTCATCAACCCTTCAACGTCCTGGCGCGCAGCTCGCATCACAGCGCCGACAATGAGGCATCCACCATCGGACACGGGCTCTTCCAGAGCGCCAATGATTTCGCGGGTTGATTCCGCAACCTCGGGCCCAAGCCAAAGCATGTGGTGGTTAGTCTTGTAGCGCGCCGCAACGAGCTGCGACATCTCTGGCTCCTCGGGATTAGGCAGATACCGATTGAGCTTCGGATCGAAGCCGCCAAAGTATGTTGGGAAGCTTTTGCTACGGCGGCGCGCTAAAGATGCGACAACGCTGCTGCTATCGACGCCACCGCTCAGAAACGAGCCCCACCTTCCACCTAAGGCTACACCGCGGCCGACGCTACCATCCAAGTTCTCGGCGACCTGTTGGCGAAGGACTTCTGCGTGGCGGTAGGCAGTATGCGAGCGATGGTGAGGCACGTCATAGTAGGTTGTTTTGGTCAGCGTGCCATCACCACTTTCCAAGTAAGTGCCGGGGGCTAGCTTCTCGATGCCGCGAAACATTGAATGCGGTGTCGGTACCCAACCGATCATCAAAAACGTGTAGATGCTGTCGACATCGACAGCAAAGCGTCGTCCTTGAGCATCAAGCAGATCAGACAAGCTATCTGAGAAGGTGACGGTATTGCCGTCGCAAGATAGGTAGGCTCGACCGATACCAAGTTTGTCACGTACCAAAATAATCGTACCTCGGCGCCAGTCGAGCACCACACCACAAAAGGCGCCATCGACCTTGGCGAAAGCTTGTGTCGCGTCTCTGGCATAGAGTTCCGCCAAAGCCCGCGCGGCTGTGGCTCCGGTTCCGGGCGAGAGCGGCTCTGGTACGTTGGTGAGACTTCCGCTGACGAAAGCGCTGATTTGCCCGGTTTCGTCATGCCAATGGCCGACACGCTTGCTATCGTTCATGCTTACGACGATGCGTGCCGGATCCCCTACGGCGATACCGCCGCCTGCCTCAAGGATCTGCAGGTCTTGTTTAAGCGTTGCAGCGCGATGTTTGGGGAAGCTCAGGCACAATGACATCGATCACTCGTCGATTAAGTCGCGGGGGCTATTGTATTGTCACTTAATGGACCAGAGGTTTAACCTCTCCAGCATGTCAAAGTGACATCGATACCGCATTGATGGAGGCACGCTGATGTAGATTGCTCATTTGCGCGAGTCATATGGACAAGGATCGACCTTGGGCATAACAGGAGACCGCTGACAAGCTCGCTCTCTTGCGCAAATTCACCTTAACCGTCAAGCAAACTGTTCCCAGGGTTGGATCCACCGCTAACTTCGGCTATTCGGCTGCCTAAGTTCGTGCGACTGATTTCTGAATGAGAGGGAACATGGCTCGGCCTTCGCGAATCCTGATGATTGTCGAGAACCTACCGGTTCCGTTCGACCGCCGGGTTTGGTCAGAAGCGACGACGCTTCGGAATGCCGGCTATGCCGTGTCCATCATCTGTCCAAAGGCGCGGGGATACCGACTGGCGGCAGAAACGATTGACGGAATTCACATCTACCGCCACCCCTTGCCCGAAGCCCGCGGCGCCGCAGCCTATTTCATCGAATATCCGATGGCTCTGCTTTGGCAGTTCGTGCTGTCAATCAAGGTTTGGTATCGTCATGGCTTTGACGTGATCCATGCATGCAATCCGCCCGATCTAATTTTCCTGATTGGCTTGTTTTACAGGCTTTTCGGCAAGAGCTTCGTGTTCGACCACCACGATGCAAACCCAGAACTCTATGAAGCAAAGTTTGGCCGGCGTGATGTTTTGTGGAAGATGTTGCGCTTCGCCGAGAAACTAACTTTCAAGACGGCAGATATCTCCATTGCCACCAATGAATCATATCGAAGCATTGCCATAGAGCGAGGTGGGATGCGGCCGGACCGCGTTTTCGTTGTGCGGTCAGGTCCAAATCTTGATCGCGTCAAGGAAATGTCCCCCGAACCGCGCTGGCGCAATGGGCGCCGACACCTCGTAGGCTACGTGGGCGTGATCGGCGGGTCCGAAGGACTTGATCTGCTGCTTTCTTCCATCGAGCACATTGTTCGCGCCCGAAAGCGGAACGACATTCAATTTGTCGTGGCGGGAACGGGCCCTGAACTGCTGGCAATCACCGAGATGTGCGGAAGCATGAACCTTGGGGATTACGTCACCTTCACGGGCCAAATCGATGATCCAACGCTATTTACAATTTTGTCGACAGCGGATGTTTGCGTGAATCCAGACCGTGTGACGCTGATGAACGATATTTCGACGATGAATAAAATCATGGAGTATATGGCGCTCGGCAAGCCGATCGTGCAATTTGATGTCACAGAGGGACGGGTTTCTGCGCTAGAAGCATCACTTTATGCCAGAGCCAACGATCCGCGGGACTTTGGCGAGAAGATCCTCGAGCTCATTGATCATCCAGAGCGTCGTGCCCGCATGGGCAAATTTGGCCACAAGCGTGTGCGGGAGGTGCTGGCCTGGCAGCATGAGCAGCCGAAGCTCCTTCGCGCCTACGAAGTGCTCGGCGTGCTGCGGCGTAATCGTCTGAAATGGCGGCGTCACGCCGATGACCTACATCCGCGTCCCAGCCGAGAGCGCGGCGATCGTGATGGATCGATATAGATTTGATTCAACCGATCCTGATCGAGGCCGGCCTTTGTTAATCGACCACTTTGGTTGCTTGGCTTGCCGTAAGCAACTGGCATGCACAGCATTGCGTCAGCGGAGCGAGGGTAAAGCATGAAGATTAGTGTTTTTGGACTTGGCTATGTGGGTACCGTTTGTGGCGCCTGTCTCGCCAACCGCGGTCACACCATCATTGGCATAGACAAGGCTGAGGCCAAGGTCGAGGCTATTCGCTCCGGTCGCTCGCCAATTATCGAGCGCGACATCGCCGAGCTGGTTGAGAACGCGGTCAGACGTGGAAATCTAACAGCGACATCGGATGTCACTGAAGCGGTCAAGTCCACAGATATGTCTATGGTCTGTGTGGGTACGCCGAGCAAGCCCAACGGCGCATTAAACCTCGGCGCTGTGGAGGCGGTGTCGACCGAGATTGGCAAAGCCATTCATGCAAAGACTACTCGCCACGAAATTGTAATTCGGTCGACGGTTATGCCAGGCACCACGCGCGGGGTCGTGCTGCCCCGACTTATCGAGGCATCCGGAAAGAATCCCGACAACGCCTTCGGTGTGGCATTCAATCCCGAATTTATGCGCGAAGGCAGTTCCGTCGCCGACTTTAACGCACCGCCAAAAACAGTCGTGGGGCCAATCGATGCAACAACTGGCGCATCGGTCCTTGCCCTCTATCAAGACCTGCCCGGTCCTAAGATTATCACTCAAGTGGAAAACGCCGAGTTGGTCAAATATGTTGACAATGCCTGGCATGCATTGAAGGTGACCTTTGCCAATGAGATTGGTGTCCTCTGTAGCGCGTTGGAAATTGACTCCCACGAGGTGATGGGGATCTTTTGCGAGGACAAGCGCCTCAATATCTCGACGGCCTATCTGCGTCCAGGCTTCGCCTTCGGTGGATCATGTTTGCCAAAGGACCTGCGCGCTCTCACCTACCTAGCGCGGAGGCTCGACCTTTCTTTGCCCGTACTCAATCACGTTATCGATAGTAATCGGATGCTCGTCGATCGAGGGGCTGACTGGATTCTCGCCCAATCTAGGAAGCGGGTTGCCTTTCTCGGGATCAGTTTCAAATCGGGAACAGACGACATGCGCGAGAGTCCCTTCATCGAACTCGTGGAACGAGTTCTCGGCAAAGGCTGCGAGGTACGCATCTTTGATCCAAATGTTCAATTGGCTAGTATGGTCGGTGCGAACAAGGATTATCTTTTACGCGTTCTCCCGCACATTACCGAACTGATCGTACCGAAGATCAACGACGCGATAGAATGGGCGGAGGCCATTGTGGTGACCTCAGCGGATCCAGCTTACGTGGCGGGGCTGGCTAAATTGCAACCCAATCAAATTGTGCTCGATTTTGCTCACCTTGATTCCTCAGACCGGGAAGGCGTGCGGTCCAACTACTTTCACGCAAGCAATCAGCCGCCTACTGAGAATCGCTAATGCCGGTTGCTTCTCGTATCGTGCAACGCCAGGAGGCGGCGTTGGCGATTCAACCCGTCCGCAACTGGAAGCCATCTCTTCGCACAACGCCGCGGGGCATATCGTGGCGTTGAGCGAGACCCGCCCCTTACACCGATCCCAAAGCGGTTTGAGATGCCAAAGCCTCCGGCTCGAGAGAACGATGTTCAAGACGATCCTTCGACTGACCGCGTGGTTGTTGCTTCTATCTATCGCCGCGCTCTCACTAGTTCCTCCTTGGTATCGACCGGTGACAGGGATACCCCACGCACTCGAACACTTTGCAATCTTTCTAGCCGCAGGGCTGGCATTTGGCCTTGGCTATTCCACTCCCTACCTCCTGCAACTCATTATGCTCATCTTGTTCACTGCAGCGGTCGAAATCGGTCAGCTTTTGGCTCCGGGGCGCCACGCTCGCCTGACTGATTTTCTAATTGATGCGTTGGCGGTCGGGGTGGGGCTAGGATTGGCGCGAGTTCGATGTGATAGTCCTTTGAGACGCCGAGGGCGACGAAATCCGATTTAATATTGCTGGATCCGCCCTCTCTAAGATCGACTGTTCGTCAGGTGCCTGCGCATACGAGTGCGTCTCGCGGCGGCGAGAATTGAGTGGAGAATGAAAAAAAGCGCCATCACTTTGCAAATTTATAATGAATTCAACTCGAGGTCCGTTTGAACTTGAGGTGTCACGCCTTTCTGGGTATCGTTTTTTGATAGAGGCGCACCGGGAAATTGTGTTCGTATCCATGCCTCAACACCAAGTACATGCAATTGCTGGTCGTTATGAGGCTGGATCGAGTACGCGCCTCATTTCCTACCGGACTGTCGGGCAACTGACAGCTATTCTCGACTATATTTTGATTGTTGCCGCCTGCTTCGCAGCAGGGTACGGCTACCATCTCTTTGTTTTATCAAAAATAGCTGACTATGGGCCATATTTAGCTATCGGGAATGTTTCTGCGATAATTTTTGTGATGCTGTCCCATGGTCTTTATCGTACGCCTCGTCTTATTTCACTATCCAATCAAATTAGGGATATCATTATTAATTGGACTATAGTCCTTTTCAGCCTATTTATTATGCTTTTTTTGCTAAAAATAGGCGAAAGTTACTCTCGCGGTGCCTTGACGCTTTTTAGCTTGCTAGGGTTTGGTGTGCTTATTGGTTCGCGCTTACTTATTTGCACCAACCTCCGGCACGCACTCGCTCGTGGCACGCTCGCCGGATATCCGGCGGTCATCGTCGGGGACAGCGACTCGCTCGAGAATTTATCGCGCCTTCAGATCCTGCAAACGTTCGGTGCTTACGAGCTTGGCCGCTTTGAGGTACCCGCGGCTGGCGAGGGGGAAGAACACCTCGGGGTTGTCGATGCGGCGATCGAACTCGCCCGATTGCGTGACGCGGAGCGGGTCCTACTCGCTGTAAATTGGAGCGATAGCCGGCTGCGCAACCTAATCTGCGAGCGCTTGCAATTGCTTCCATTGCCCGTATGGCTGCTACCAGATCGAAATATTGCGTCTATTCTTTCTCGCCCGGGGCAGAACCTAATCCGTGAATTTACTATTGAAGTCCAGCGCCTGCCGCTTTCTTCTGCGGAGTTCACCGCGAAGCGGGTGGTGGACTTAATATTAGGGGGGGCGATACTTATTTCCCTTATTCCACTCATCGCTGTTGTCAGTCTCCTAATCAAGATCAGCTCGCCAGGACCGGTAATTTTTCGACAGCGGCGCAAGGGGTTCAATGGTCGCGAATTCACGATTTACAAGTTCCGTACGATGACGGTGCTCGAGGACGGAGCTGTGATAAGGCAGGCTCAGCGTGGGGATACCCGCATCACTCGCTTGGGGCGGATCTTGCGAGCGACGAGTATCGATGAGCTGCCCCAACTCATCAACGTTCTTCTTGGGCAAATGTCCCTGGTCGGTCCGCGGCCCCATGCCGTCGCGCACGATGACGGGTATGGAAGGCTAATTGCCAACTATGCCTTTCGACAGCACGTCAAGCCGGGCTTAACCGGCTGGGCACAGGTCAACGGCTTGCGCGGAGAGACCTCCCACCTTGAACAGATGGAGCAGCGCGTTTTTCTTGATCTTTGGTATATCAAAAACTGGAGCTTTTGGCTCGACCTGCGCATCATCGCGCTCACTCTTTTTGAGCTCGTGCGAGGCCGAAATGCCTATTGAGTCGATACGCTGCAAAGCTTTAGCGGCTCACTTACTTAGGGGCGGATCGTACCCCCAAACATCGTAACTGTAGGCGCTCCAATAAGCGACTCCACCGTAGGGACCGTAGGCTCCATAAAGCGGATAGCAGGAAATGCCATCGGGGCAGCCGCGAAAGCACTCCCGGCGCCATTCGCAACCACTTGGCCCGCATCGCCAAACTGAGTGACAACTATGCGCGGCTCGGTATTCGGGCGCGTATAGGTCGGCTCCCCTTGCGGAAAACGATACGAGTGCCGTTAACAGAGTACCGATGACTGCTAGCGGACGAACCAAGACAACCTCCGTTTGAGCCGGCAAATTCCATATAGCAGTCTATAGTAGTTTGGCGAAAAATCCAGCATGCGCGTGGCGCCGGGGAATTATGTTGCCGGCTTGGTCAGGCACGAGGCTGGATCTGAGAGGTGGCCTCAATTACCTTACATCGAAAGCCGATTCACATACTTAACTCGGTGGGCGTTTCCTTTGGAGAGGACACGTTGATGAATTTTCAGGAACGTTGTCGGCTCAACTCTTTTCGGTGTGGACTTACCGTCAAACCGTCATTCGTCCGTTCGCGCAAGCAGGAATTGATTATCGCTTTCACTATGAAAACGAGATTGAGGTCGAGAACGTCAATTTCTCATTCGCCGAGGGTCGCACAACGCTCTTTGAGCGACTCGGAGTTGGTTCCCCATTGAAAGCCACCAAGAGCGAAACCCTTTACGTGGCTGGTGAGTCCGTGAGGCAACCGCCAACCGTCGGCACGTCTCAGTTGGAGCCCAAATACAAGTCTTGGATACGGTTGCGATTTATGGCCTAGACCTCAAGCGTGGAGACGATGATGACCCGTGCCTTCCTCCTGGTGGCGCTTTCGTTAGCTGCAATGACAGTGCCGGCGCAGGCGCAAACTCCGAATGGACCAGTGCAGGGCGCCGTGCAAGGAACCGTGGAGGGCACCGCAACGGTCGGTGAACCCGCTTTTGAGGGCCGCCACAGCGAAGTCTTCGTCTTCAAGACGCCCCACCATGCCGATTACCAGACTGACCGGCACGAGCGCGCGGTCAATGTCGGCCTTGCGAGGGGCGCCGCGAGCGCAGAGGAAGTCGAGCCCGACATCAGGCGGCGAGACGGCAGCCATCTCCGATATGTAGCGTGAGTTGGAAGTTGTGCCCCCCGCATCCCGTCCTAGTGATGACTAGGTGATGACCGAAAGGGAAAAGTCCAAAGCCGCCGCCTCGGCAGCTCTAATAATTGTTTGAATTAACTGATGAAATTGGAGCGGGCGATGGGATTCGAACCCACGACCCCAACCTTGGCAAGGTTGTGCTCTACCCCTGAGCTACGCCCGCGCTCCGAACCGGCCGGTTGGGTTTGAACGATCTAGTTGATCACTGCCGGAATGTCCAGCTTGCCACAGAAAGGCCGAAGGCCCCAAGCTCAGAAGCGCTAGATGTCGCTTCCCTACGGTGCAGAGTCGCGCCCCCTCCCCTGTTCCCGCATGGCCATCGACCGTACGACCCTGTTCCGGCGCCTTGACGAGCTTGGCATCCCGTCCCACACAGTGGAGCACGCGCCGATGTTCACGGTCGAGCAGTCGCAGGAGCTGCGCGGCAGCCTGCCGGGCGCGCATACCAAGAATTTGTTCCTCGTCGACAAGGACGGCCACATGGTGCTGGTCGTGGCCAAAGAGGACAGCCCGGTCGATTTGAAGGCGCTCGCCGGCCGCCTCGGGCTTGGCCGCTTCAGCTTCGGCAAAGCGGCGCTACTGGAAGCCGTGCTCGGCGTGCCGGCGGGCTCGGTGACGCCGTTCGCCTTGCTGAACGGGTCGGCGGCGGGGGTCATAGTCGTGTTGGACGCGGCGCTCACGGGCTTCGCCGAGGTCAATTGCCACCCGCTGGTCAACAGCGCGACGACCAGGATCGCCACCCCGGACCTGCTCCGCTTCATCGCGGCGTGCGGTCATCATCCTGTCATCTTGCCCCTTGGCCCGCCGTGACTAAGGGCGGCGTTGGGAGCCCGTTGCCAAACCGGGCCGGGCGGCCCATCTTTCAGCCAAGCGACGGACTGGGCGTGATCGGCGACAGGATTTTGCGTCATGAGCATCGAATTCTTCCTCCTCAATGAGGCCGGCGCGGGCAGCCCCGACCTCATCAAGAACACCACCACCAAGGACTTCGTGCGCGACGTGATCGACGCTTCGCGCGAGGTGCCGGTGCTGGTCGATTTCTGGGCGCCGGGGTGCGGCCCGTGCCGGCAACTCACCCCCGTGCTGGAAAAGGCGGTGCGTGCAGCGAAGGGCGCGGTCAAGCTAGTCAAGCTCAATATCGACGAGCATCCGCAGATCCCGACGCAGATGGGAGTGCAGTCAATTCCGGCGGTGTTCGCCTTCAGCGACGGCCAGCCGATCGACGGCTTCGTGGGGGCGCTGCCCGAGGCGCGCGTCAAGGCGTTCATCGCGCGACTGGTTGGGGACGCGGAGGCCGACAGCGCCGCCGATCTAGAGACCGCCGAGGCCGCGCTCGGGTCCGGCGACCTCAACACAGCGGCGCAAATCTTCGGCGAGGTGCTGCAAAAGGACGCCGAGAACGCGCAAGCCGCGGCGGGGCTCGCCAAGTGCTACATCAAAACCGGCGATCTTGGCCGCGCTGAGCAGACCTTGGCGCTGGTGCCGCCCGCCAAGGCAGAGAGCGCTCCGGTAGCAAGTGCACGTGCCGCGCTCGAGCTTGTGCGCAAGACGGCCAACGCCGGCGATGTCGACGCGCTCAGCGCCAAGGTGGCCGCCAATCCGGCCGACCATCAGGCCCGGTTCGATCTCGCGCTCGCGCTGGCCGCCAAGGGCGAGCGGACGCGCGCGCTCGACGAGCTACTTACCATCGTGCGCAAGGAGCGTGGTTGGAACGACGAGGCGGCGCGCAAGCAGCTCGTGCAATTGTTCGCGGCCTGGGGAGCGAACGATCCCGCGACGCTGGCGGGGCGGCAGAAGCTCTCCTCGCTGCTGTTCGCCTGAGGGTGCTCGACTTGGCGCGCGGTGCAACCGGTCCCTATCGCGGTCCTGAGGAGCTGCCCCGGCTGCTCCCCCTCTTCCCCTTGCGGGGCGCGATCCTGCTGCCGCGCGCTTCGCTCACGCTCAACGTGTTCGAGCCGCGCTACATCGCGCTCATCGACTATGCGCTCGGCCACGATCGGCTGATCGGCATCGTGCAGCCTGCGCCCGAGGCGGGGGCCACGGAATCGCCGGGCGGCAAGAACTTCCCCCTGCGCCGCGTCGGTTGCGCGGGCCGGCTCACGGCGTTCAACGAGAATGACGACGGCCGGTACGTGATCTCGCTCACCGGCATCGGGCGCTTTCTGCTCGAAGGGGACGCCGCAACCGATCATCCGTTCCGGTTCGGCGAGTTGGACTTCGCCCCTTACGCCGCCGATTTCGTCTGCGGTCACGGCGAGGAGGCGGTCGACCGGTCACGCCTGCTCGCCACGCTGAAGGGTTATCTCGAGGCCAACAATCTTTCCGCCGATTGGGACCGCATCAACAATGCGGGCAATGAGCGGCTGGTCAACACGCTATCGATCCTGTCCCCCTACGGGCCGGAGGAGAAGCAGGCCCTGCTCGAAGCGCCGGATCTCAAGGCGCGCGCCGAGGCGCTCGTGGCGCTCGCCGAGATGGAGCTCGCGGCGCGAGACGACGGGTCCGGAACCTCGATACAATGAGGCAAGGAGTGCCACCCATGCCGCAAGCGCCGAGCCGCCGGATCGACCCCAAGCTGCTGGAGATTCTGGTCTGCCCCCTGACCAAGACCTCGCTCGATTACGATGCCGAGCGCCAGGAGCTGATCAGCCGCGCCGCCGGGCTCGCCTACCCGATCCGCGACGGCATCCCGATCATGCTGCCCGAGGAAGCGCGCAAGCTCGACTAGGGCCGCGTCAGATTCGCTCGCCTTTGAGCAGGCGGGGCACATTGCCGGTGGCCCCCGCCGCCTCGCGCACGAAGAAGCGCTTCAATTCGGGCATGCGGTCGACCAGACCGAGCCCAAGATCGCGTAACGTCCGCAACGGCGCGCTGTCGCTGGAGAAGAGGCGGTTCAGCCCGTCCATCACCGCGGCGGAGAAGGCGCTGTCGAATCGCCGCCAGCGCGCGTAGCGCTCGAGCAGCGCGGGCGTGCCGGGCTCAAGTCCGAGGCGGGCGCCCTCCACCAGAACTCTCGGTGAGCGCCGCCACGTCGCGCATGCCGATATTGAGCCCCTGCCCCGCCAGCGGATGGACCGCATGGGCGGCATCGCCGACGAGCACGAGGCGATCGGCGGTGAAGGCGCGCGTGATCTGCAAGTCGAGGGGAAAGGACTGACGCGGACCGGCGAGGCCGATCTCGCCGAGCTTCGAGCCGAAGCGGCGGGACAGCTCGGCGAGAAAGCCTTCTTCATCCGCGGCCATGATGGCGGCCGCGTCCGCTTTATCCTCGGTCCACACGATGGACGAGCGGTTGCCCTTGAGCGGCAGGATGGCGAAGGGGCCGGCGGGCAGGAAGTGCTGCACCGCGCGGCCGTGATGGGCTTGCGCATGGGCCACCGTGGTGACGATGCCCATTTGCGGATAGGACCAGCCCACGCATTTGATGCCGGCCTTGTCGCGCAGAAGCGAGCGCTTGCCGTCGGCGGCGACGAGGAGGTGGGCGCCAAGCTGTTCGCCGCTTGCCAGCGTCACCTGCACACCGAAGGGGTTGACGTGAAAGTCGACCGCGCTGTCCGGGGCGAAGATGTCAATGCCGGGCTCGTCGGCCACCGCCTCGCGCAAGGCGGCCATGAGATG
The DNA here is from genome assembly GCA_963820115.1 of uncultured Alphaproteobacteria bacterium. Lineage (GTDB taxonomy): Bacteria > Pseudomonadota > Alphaproteobacteria > Rhizobiales > Methyloligellaceae > Methyloceanibacter. Next base: position 144,138 of record CAWFYP010000002.1, on the reverse strand, counting down.
CCGATTCTCGACCATCGAGGCCTGAGCGTCACCCGTCTCGTCGCCCTGGTCGAAGCCGAGCAGATGGGGACGGAGGCTCGCATCGAGCGGGCTATCGGTAATTTCGATGCTTTCGATGGCTTGGGCGGCGGCGGCCAGGCGCGGCCAGATGCCGAGCACGGTGAGCAGGCGGCGCGTGGCGGCGGATAGCGCCGAGGCACGCGCGTCGGCGCCCGGCACGTTCGCGCCCGGCGGCTCGGCATCGATCAGCGCCACGCGGAATCCTGGCGGCGCGAGCTTGGCTAGCGCCAGCGCCAATGTCAGCCCGACGAATCCGCCCCCGGCAATGACGATCTCGTAGCGATGGTCCAATTCCGAGCTCCCTCGTTCCGCTGGCGCGGGGAAACTGCTAAAGGGCGCGCAAGCATAGCATTCGCCAAGGGCCGCCAAGCATGAGCCGCGCACTCGACCAGCTTCTCGCCATTCTCAATATCGAGACCTTGGAGCACGATCTGTTCCGGGGCTTGAGCCCGCAAGTCGGCTGGCAGCGCGTGTTCGGCGGCCAAGTCATCGGCCAGGCGCTGGTCGCGGCCTGCCGCACCGTGGAAGACCGCCCGGCGCATTCGCTGCACGGCTATTTCCTGCGCGAGGGCGATCCAGCCGTCCCCATCATCTACGAGGTCGACCGCATTCGCGACGGCAAGAGCTTCTCCACCCGCCGGGTGGTGGCGGTTCAGCATGGCCGGGCGATCTTCTCCATGGCCGTGTCCTTCCACCGGCAGGAGGCGGGGCTCGAGCACCAGCTGCCGATGCCCAAAGTGCCGCAGCCCGACGAGTTGCCGAGCGAGGCCGAGCTCAAGGAGCGCCTCATGGACCGGCTGCCGCCGCAAATGAAGGCCTATTGGGAGCGCGAGCGGCCGATCGAGATCAGGCCGGTCGACCTCTCCCGCTATCTCTCGCCGGAGAAGCGGCTGCCCTCGCAGCTCGTGTGGATCAGGGCCAATGGCACGCTTGGCGATGATCTTGGGCTCAACCAATGCGTCCTCGCTTATGCCTCGGATTTCACCCTGCTCGACACCGCGCTGATCGCCCATGGCCGCTTCGCCTTCGACCCCACAATGATGCTGGCGAGCCTCGACCACGCCATTTGGTTTCACCGGCCGTTCCGCGTCGACGATTGGCTGCTCTATGCCCAGGACAGCCCGAGCTCCGGGGCCGGGCGGGCCTTCTGCCGAGGCACGCTGTTCACCCGCGACGGGCTGCTCGTCGCCTCCACGGCGCAGGAAGGGCTGGTGCGGGAGCGCGCGCCCCGAATTGCGCCTAAAACGTAGGCAAACCCGAAAGTTTGCCTGATTCCTGTGCGGGGACCGCCCCCCTCGCCGGGGCTCCCCTGGCGGACACACGTAAAAAATCCATTAAAGCCAGTCTGTTGCCGCCCCGCGAGGGAGTTGGCACGAGGCTTGACTGTGCATTCGGGTTCACGCGGCTCATGAACGACGTGGCCCACAGGGAAGAAGCCGCAAACATGGAGGGGTTAGCGAGATGAAGCTGGTGATGGCGATCATCAAGCCATTCAAGCTCGATGAGGTGCGTCAAGCCCTCACCGAGCTCGGCCTGCAAGGCATGACCGTGACCGAAGTCAAAGGTTACGGGAGGCAAAAAGGGCATACGGAAATCTATCGGGGCGCCGAATACGCCGTGAATTTCCTGCCCAAGATCAAGATTGAAGTCGTCGTGCCGACCAAGCAGGTCGACAAGGCGGTCGACGCCATCGTGGCGGCGGCGAAAACCGGGCAGATCGGCGACGGCAAGATCTTCGTCGTTCCGGTCGAACAAACGGTGCGCATCCGCACCGGCGAAACCGACGAATCCGCGCTCTGAGAGAGGGGGAGGTAAAATGGTGACCCTTATGAGATTCCTTTTTGGCGCGGTCGCAGTGCTCGCTGCGCTGTGTCTCGCCCATATCGACCCGGCGCTGGCGCAAGACGCCGCCGCCGCCGCGGCTCCGGCCGCACCACCCTCGCCGATCAATACGGGCGACACCGCGTGGATGCTGACATCCACCGCGCTCGTGCTGATGATGACGATTCCGGGCCTTGCCCTATTCTATGGCGGCATGGTGCGCAAAAAGAACGTGCTCGCCACCATTGGCCAAGCATTCGGAGCCACCTGCATCATCACCGTGTTGTGGATGGTGATCGGCTACTCGATCGCGTTCACGACCAATGACAGCGAGTTGCTCAACAAATGGATCGGCGGCTTCAAATATTTCATGCTGAAGCCGATGACCATCGACGCGGTCAGCCCCCTCGCGGGTTCCATCCCCGAGTCGGTCTATATGTGCTTCCAAATGACCTTCGCCATCATTACCCCGGCTCTGATCGCCGGGTCGTTGGCGGACCGGATGAAATTCTCATCCTTCATGGTCTTTATGGGCGCCTGGCTCGTGCTCGTCTATAGCCCGATCGCGCATTGGGTGTGGGGCGGCGGCTGGCTCGGTCAGCTCGGCGCACTCGACTATGCCGGTGGAACCGTCGTGCATTTGAACGCCGGAACCGCGGGTCTCGTGGTCGCTCTCGTGCTCGGGCCGCGTTACGGGCTCGGCAAGGAGAACATGGCCCCGTACAACCTCGTCTATAGCGTGATCGGCGCCTCGTTGCTGTGGGTCGGCTGGTTCGGGTTCAACGCGGGCTCGGCCGTGACGGCCAACGTCAATGCCGGCATGGCCATGGCCGCTACCCAGATCGCCACGGCCGCCGCGGCGCTCTCGTGGATGGTCTGCGAATGGCTCATCGCCAAGAAGCCGAGCATTCTCGGCATCGTCTCGGGCGCAGTGGCGGGTCTCGTCGCCATCACGCCGGCGTCAGGCTTCGTCAATCCGATGGGCTCGCTGATCATCGGCATTGCCGCGGGCGCCGTCTGCTATTTCGCGGCGGTGCACGTGAAGAAGATGCTTGGCTATGACGATGCGCTCGATGCGTTCGGCGTGCACGCAGTGGGTGGCGCGCTCGGCGCCATGATGACGGGCATGCTCGCCTCCAATGCCATCAATTCGGCCGGCAAAGGCTGGCTGATCGACGGTAATGCCCATCAAATGCTGATCCAGTTCTACGATGTCGCCGGCACCTTCGTGTACTGCGCCATCATGACCTACATCATCCTCAAGGTGATCGACATCATCATGGGCTTGAGGGTCAGCCAGGCCGTCGAGGTCGAAGGCCTCGATATCAACCTGCACGGGGAGGTGGTGCAGTAGCACTGAGATCCCGCGCGGAAACAAAAGAGGGAAACAGTTCGAGAGCTCTGGTCTCCTCCTCCCTTGACTTGGCTCTCACCTCGAAGCCCCGGCCCATCGGCCGGGGCTTATTTATGTGGCGCGCGTCCGAAGGAGCGCGCCCATTGCCGCGTGGGATGGGTTCCAGTAACACCGGCGCATGGCCCAGGATGCCGCCCTTACCCCCCTCGACGATGTCGTCGCCTCGCCTTTCGCGTGCCTCGCCGCGCTCCTGGCCGGCATCGAGCCGGGAGCACCGCCGCTCGATCTTTCGCTCGGCGAGCCGCATGCGTTCATTCCGGCCTTCCTCGGTCCTATCCTGCAAGACCATGTCGGCGAATTCGGGCGCTACCCGCCGATCCGCGGCATCCTCCCGCTGCGCCAGGCCTTTGCCGATTGGATCGGGCGCCGCTACCCGACCTTGACCGGCCAGATCGACCCCGAGGCCAATGTGCTGCCGCTCAACGGCTCACGCGAAGGCCTGTTTTCGGCCATTTTCCCGGCGCGGGCGCGCAAAGAGGGCGTGGCGCGGCCGGCGGTGCTGATCCCGAACCCCTTCTACCAAGCCTATGCTGCGGCAGCGGCGGCGGCGGGAGCGGAGCCCATCTTCCTGCCGAGCCCGCCAGCCAACGGCTTTCTCCCCGACCTCGCCGGGCTCGATAAGGGTCTGCTTCGCCGCACCATCGCGCTCTATCTCTGCTCGCCGTCGAACCCGCAAGGCGCGGTGGCCGATCGGGCGCTGCTCGCCCGGGCGATCGGGCTCGCCCGCACCCATGATTTCCTGCTGTTCGCCGATGAGTGCTATTCGGAGATCTATGACGCGGCGCCCCCGCCGGGCGCGCTCGAGACGGCGGTTGCGCAAGGGGGCGACTTTGCCAATGTCGTCGCCTTCCAGTCGCTGTCGAAGCGTTCCGGCCTGCCGGGGCTGAGATCGGGCTTTGTCTCCGGCGACCCGGCTTTCATTGGGGCTTTCGGGCGCTTCCGGAACGTCGCCTGCCCGCAAATGCCGCTGGCGGTGCAGCATGCCTCGATCGCCGCCTGGTCGGACGAGGCGCATGTGGCGGAGGGAAGGGCCCTTTACCGCCAAAATTTCGCCATCGCCGATGAACTTCTTCAAGGCCGGTTCGGCTATCGGCGCCCGGCGGGCGCCTTCTTTCTGTGGCTCGATTTCAGGGCTTCCGGGGGCGGCGAGGTGGCGGCGAAAACTCTTTGGAAAGTTTGTGGTGTCAAAGTGCTGCCGGGCACATATCTCGCGCGCGCCGGCGCGAACGGCAGAAATCCGGGCGAGGACCATGTGAGAGTGGCTCTCGTGCATGACGCTCGCACCACGCGCGAGGCCTTGGGGCGGATCGTCGCCAGTCTGGGTTAGGGGATGGCTATCAGGCGGAGAGAGAAGGAGCGGCGAAAGCTGCTGCCGGGGTCGGTCGAGTCCGGCTTGCGCCGGCTTGTGCTCGGCACCTATGGCCTGGCCATCGTGGCGGCGGCTTGCGCCGCCTGGGCGAGCCTTGCCAGCTGGTCGGTGCACGACCCGAGCCTCAACAACGCCACCAGGGCCACGCCCCGCAATCTGTTTGGTTCCTGGGGCGCGGTGGTCGCCGACCTCGCCATCCAGTCCCTGGGGTTCGCCGCCATCTTCCTGTTCCTGCCGCTGGCCGCCTGGGGCTGGCATCTCGTCTTCCGCACGAGCCCGACCCGCGCCCGCGCCCGCCTGTTCGCCTGGCCGGCCGCCGTGCTCCTGCTCGCCGCCGCGCTGTCGGCGTTGCCGCAGCCGAAGAGCTGGCCGCTGCCCAACGGGCTGGGGGGCATCCTCGGCGATTTCGTCATGGCCGGCGCCCATGTCATTGGGCCGTTGCTGCCGGAAGCGGCGGTGTCCTTCGTGGCCGGCCTCGCCTTCCTCGTCAGCGGCACCATGCTTTTGCTGTTTGCCTGCGGCACCAGCGTGTCTGCGCTCATCGCGCTATGGGCCCCGGCGCAAGGACGCCTCACCGGCGAATGGGCCAATGCCTCGCTTGGCGCCGCCATGCATCTCGCCATGCATACCAGCGCCAAACTGAGGCGCAGCCTTGGACGCGCCCGCCGCGACGAGGAGGATGAAGACGAGCTCGACGAGGAGAGCGGGCTCGAGGCGGAGGCGTCCGAATATGATATCGACGCCAATGGCCGCATCGAGCCGTCCTTCGATGCCTTGGCCTACGATCCCGACGAGGACGGCGATGAGGAGCCGGAGGACATCACCGAGCCCAATTATCGCATCACCCGGCTCAAGAACGACAAGAAGCGCCATACGGGGTTGCGGAGCTCGCGCCGCCAAGAGGAGGAGCCGTACGAGGCGCCGCCGCTAAAGCTGCTGCAGCAGGCCCGTTCGTCGCGCGGTCGCGGCGTCAGCGACGAGGTGCTGCAAGAGAACGCGCGCGAGCTCGAAGGCGTGCTGCAGGATTTCGGCGTCAAGGGCGAGATCACCAATGTGCGCCCCGGGCCCGTGGTCACGCTATACGAGCTCGAGCCCGCGCCCGGCACCAAATCGTCGCGCGTGATCGGGCTCGCCGACGATATCGCCCGCTCGATGAGCGCGATCGCCGCGCGCGTCGCCGTCGTACCCGGACGCAACGCCATGGGTATCGAGCTGCCCAACGACCGGCGCGAGATTGTGGTGCTGCGTGAGCTGCTCGAATCCGACGATTTCCAGGAGAATGACGCGCGGCTCGCGCTCGCGCTCGGCAAGAATATCGGCGGGGAGCCGATCGTCGTCGATCTCGACCGCATGCCGCATCTCCTGATCGCCGGCACCACCGGCTCGGGCAAGTCGGTCGGCATCAACACCATGATCCTGTCGCTGCTCTACCGGCTGTCGCCCGAGCAGTGCAAATTCATCATGATCGATCCCAAGATGCTGGAGCTGTCGGTCTATGACGGCATTCCGCATCTGCTCGCGCCTGTGGTCACCGACCCAAAAAAGGCGGTGGTGGCGCTCAAATGGACCGTGCGCGAGATGGAGGAGCGCTACAAGCGCATGTCCAAATTGGGGGTGCGGGACATCAGGGGCTACAATGCCCGCGTGCTGCAGGCCGAGGCCAAGGGCGAGACCCTGACGCGCACGGTGCAGACGGGTTTCGACAAGGCCACCGGCCGCGCCATCTACGAGCAGGAGGAGATGGATTACGACACCATGCCCTTCATCGTGGTGATCGTCGACGAGATGGCCGATTTGATGATGGTGGCGGGCAAAGACATCGAGGCCGCCGTGCAGCGCCTGGCGCAGATGGCGCGCGCGGCCGGCATCCACCTCATCACCGCCACGCAACGGCCGAGCGTCGACGTCATCACCGGCACCATCAAGGCCAACTTCCCGACCCGGGTGAGCTTCCAGGTGACGTCGAAGATCGACAGCCGCACCATTCTCGGCGAGCAGGGGGCGGAGCAGCTGCTCGGCCAAGGCGACATGCTCTACATGGCGGGCGGCGGACGCATCATGCGGGTGCACGGGCCCTTCGTCGCCGACGACGAGGTGGAGAAGGTGGTGCGGCATCTGAAGAAGCAGGGCGCGCCGGACTATCTCGAAGCCATCACCACCGAGGAAGACGACGAGGAGGAGGGAGGCGCCGCCGAATACGGCGAGACGGGCGACGACCTTTACGATCAGGCCGTGGCCCTCGTGCTGCGCGACCGCAAGGCCTCGACCTCCTATGTGCAGCGCCGCCTCGGCATCGGCTATAATCGCGCGGCGACGCTGGTCGAGCGCATGGAGCAGGAAGGGCTGATCGGCGCCGCCAATCACGCGGGCAAACGCGAGATTTTGGTCGGGGATGAGGCCGCCACGCCCTATTAGCCGGGATTCCCCCTTGGCCGGGGCGGCTTTCCGCCTTCCCAAGGGTCCTAAGTACCCCGCGTATTCGAGGGTTTCGCCAAGAAGTTGACCTTTTTTGACGGAATCATCTATCCACAGCCTATCGGGGCGACCGCGCTTCGGCGGTCGCATGAGGGGTCCATCAATGCTGCGCAGACTTGCCTGGCTTCTCGTGAGCGCGCCGCTCGCGCTCCTGGTCCTTCCCGCGCTCGCCCAGGACGCCGGCACGACCGTGGTGCGCAAGACGCCTTCCCTCACCGGCACCCTACCCACGCAACAGCCGCCGAGCGAGCAGCGCGAGCCACTACAGACTTCGCCCGAGGCGGCGACGCAGCCCAAGGATCAGCTCCGGCCGGCGCAAGACGTCGACGAAGCGGCACCGCCGGCAGGGCAAGAGCCCGGCGCTGCCCCGCCGCCCGACGCGGCGCCCGCCTCCGGCACGGCGGCGGTCGCGCCGGCCGAGATCAATCCCCATCCGACCGATGAAGGGGCAAGCTGGGATTCGGCCATCGAGGCGGCGCCCGCGCCCACGCCGCTCATCGGCGAGGAGCAGATTCAAGCCGTGCAGCGTATCAACGCCTATTTCAACGCGATCACCAGCCTGCAAGGCAATTTCGAGCAGGTGGATTCGCGCGGCAAGCACGCTACGGGGCGCTTCTATGTACAGCGGCCGGGCAAGCTTCGCTTCGACTACGCGCCGCCGAGCCCGCTGCGCATCGTGGCCGACGGCAATTCTCTGGCCATCGAGGATTCCGATCTCAAGACAATCGAGAAATATCCGCTGGAGTCGACGCCGTTCCGCCTCCTCCTCGGCGATGCGGTCGACCTCGACAAGGATGCCCGTGTGGTCGGCGTGGAGCGGGACGAAGGCAGCCTGGCCATCACGCTGGAAGACAAGTCGGGCGACGCCGCCGGCCAGATCAAGCTCGTGTTCGACACGAGCCCGGAGCTGAAACTCAAGGAGTGGGTGATCATCGACGCCCAGGGTCTGGCCACCACGGTCTCCCTCGAGGATGTCGAGCCGGGACGGAAAGTCGCAGCCGACTTCTTCGAGTCCAAAGAGGCGTTCCAGCCGTTCCGCTGAGCCAAAAATGGGCCGGCCGGCACCGCCGACACCATTTTCGGGGCCGTGCGCTGCATCCCCGGCCTGCAGACAAAACGCAAGGAAAATCAAGCCATTAGCAGGTGGCTGGCAGCCCGGTTTACGGGCTGTTAGGATTTTTGCCGCGGGAGTGTTGAAATTCCGCGCCGACCCCCTTATTTGTCCACAAGAAGCGGATCACATCGCTTTACATCGGTAGTGCCCCCCGTCTAGCCGAAGATGTGATCTGCTCGTGCCGGCTTCCCTCCCGGCACGCGCGCGAGAAAAACGCGCTTCTGGCGCCCAACCACGCGCAGCGGTTGGGCGCCTTTCTTTTATGGGCACCGCGTCAATGCGCTTTCGGCTCTCGACCTGGAACATCAATTCGGTGCGGCTCCGGCTCGATCTCGTCGAGCGCTTCGCCAAAATGTACCAGCCCGACATTCTCTGCCTGCAGGAAATCAAATGCGTCGATGACAGCTTTCCCGAGCTGCCGTTGCGCGCGGCCGGCTTTACCCACGTCGCCGTCGCCGGGCAGAAGGGCTATCACGGCGTCGCCATCCTTTCCCGCATCCCCTTCAGCGCGATCGAGCGCCGCGACATTTGCGGGCGCGGGCAGGCGCGGCATCTGTCCGTGGCGCTCGACGGCAATGCGCGCTCCGCGCCAATCGTGCTGCACAATATCTATGTGCCGGCGGGCGGCGACGTGCCCGATCCCGCATTGAACGAAAAATTCCGCCACAAGCTCGATTTCCTCGAGGCGATGCAAGCCTGGTTCTCCGGTCTCGTCGCCAAGCCTGCGAACCGCATGATCCTGGTCGGCGATCTCAACGTCGCGCCACTCGAAACCGATGTGTGGTCGCACAAGCAGCTGTTGCGCGTGGTGAGTCATACCCCCGCCGAGGTCGAACGCTTCTTGCGCGTACAGGCGTCGCACGATTGGGTCGACGTGATGCGCCGTCACGTGCCGGCGGCGGAGAAGCTGTTCACCTGGTGGAGCTATCGCGCGCGAGACTGGCGCGCCTCCAATCGGGGGCGCCGCCTCGACCATGTCTGGACGACGCCGGCGCTGGGCGAGGCGGCATTGTCGATGACCGTCGTGGACGAGGCGCGCGACTGGCCGCGGCCGTCCGACCACGTGCCGGTGATCGCCGATTTCGACATTGAGTGATTTGTAACCCCGCATTCGTCATGGCGGGCTTGACCCGGCAATCCATTCCATTTGCGCTTCGGCTCATTGCAAGCTAACGGCATGGATGCCCGGATCAAGTCCGGGCATGACGAAGGTTGCGGGAACGAGCAGCAGCTCAAGGCACGAGCTTGTAGCCGCCGGTCTCGGTGATGAGCAGCTCGGCCTGCGAGGGGTCCTTCTCGATCTTCTGGCGCAGGCGATAGATATGGGTCTCGAGCGTATGGGTGGTGACGCCGGCGTTATAGCCCCACACCTCGTGCAACAGCACCTCGCGGGTGACGACGCGCTCGCCGGCGCGATAGAGATATTTGAGGATCGAGGTCTCCTTCTCGGTGAGCCTGATCTTGCTGCCGCCCGAATCGACCAGTAGCTTCGCCGCGGGCTTGAAGGTGTAGGGGCCGATGGTAAAGACCGCGTCCTCGCTCTGCTCGTGCTGCCTGAGCTGGGCGCGGATACGGGCGAGCAGCACGCCGAGCTTGAAGGGCTTGGTCACGTAATCGTTGGCGCCGGATTCGAGACCGAGGATGGTGTCGGAGTCGGAAGTCTGCGCCGTCAGCATGACGACCGGGCCCTTGAAGCCGCCGCGGCGGAGCAGCTTGCAGGCCTCGCGGCCATCGAGATCGGGCAGGCCGACATCGAGCAGGATGAGGTCGACATGGCCGCTGCGGGCAAGTTTCAGCCCCTCCTGCGCCGTGGCGGCCAGCATCGTGTCGAACTCCTCATGCAGCGTGAGCTGCTCGCTCAAGGATTCGCGGAGCCCGTCGTCATCGTCGATGATCAGGATCTTGCGCGCATTGCTCATCGGCTGCCCCGGATCCCCTCCTGCCAGAGCCCGTTGTAAGGGGGGCTTCGCTTTGCGACAAGCGTGTCGCTGGGGGAGGCGGGAGGCAAGGGCTTGTCAACCATGGGAATAAGGACTTCTCGCACCATTCTCGTAAGGCGGGCGCCGGGGAAAGGGAGCGAAGGGCGGCTGATCCTGCCGGGAGGCGTGCGGCGCGCCGCGCTCGGGCGCGGCGGCATCAAGGCGCTGAAGCGGGAAGGGGACGGCGCCACGCCGCTCGGACGCTTTCCAATCCGCCAAGTCCTGTACCGCGCCGACCGGGGCCTGCGGCCGCGAACCCGGCTGCCGATGCGCGTAATCGCCAAGGATGATGGCTGGTGCGACGATCCCGCCGACCGCAATTACAACCGGCTGATCAAGCTCCCGTCGCGGCGAAGCGCTGAAGGGCTGATGCGCGCCGACCATGTCTACGATCTCGTGCTGGTGCTGGGCTATAACGACCGGCCGCGGGTGAGGGGACGCGGCAGCGCCATCTTCGTGCATCTCGCGCGGCCGGGTTACACGCCGACCGATGGCTGCATCGCGCTGTCGCGCCGCGACATGCTCGCGCTCATCGCCTGCTTGCGTCCTGGCACGTCGCTTGCGGTGATGCGGTGACCCAATCCACAACGTTGTCATGCCCACGAAAGCGGGCATCCAGTAACCCGCAGCGGCAGTGAGTACTGGATCGTCCGCATTCGCGGACGATGACACTAAGAAGGTTCATCGCATCGCGATATCGCGGGCGCCGAAGATGGCGGTGCCAACGCGCACATAGGTCGCGCCAAAGGCAACGGCCTTGGCGAAGTCGCCGCTCATGCCCATGCTCAGCTCCTTGACGCCGAGCCGGCGGGCAATTTTGGCGAGCAGGGCGAAATGCAGCGACGGTTCCTCATCGAGCGGCGGAATGCACATGAGGCCCGCGATGGTGAGACCGAGCTCGTCGCGGCACTGGGCGACGAAGCCATCGACTTCGGCCGGAACGATGCCCGCCTTTTGCGGCTCCTCGCCGGTATTCACCTGCACGAACAGACGCGGGCGCTTTCCCGTACAGTTCATCTCCTCGGCGAGGGCGCGGGCGATCTTCGGCCGGTCCACGCTCTCGATGGCGTCGAACAGCTTGACGGCCTCGCGCACTTTGTTCGACTGCAACGGCCCGATGAGATGAAGCTTGAGATCGGGGTGACGCCCTCGCAGTGCGGGCCATTTGGCGGCCGCCTCCTGCACGCGGTTCTCGCCGAAGATGCGCTGACCGGCGGCAATCGCTTCCTCGATGACGGGCGCCGGAACCGTCTTGGTGACGGCGACGAGCTTGACGGCGTCGGGAGCGCGTTTGGCGGCGCGCGCCGCGTCGGCGATCTCAGCCCGCACATCGCTCAGGCGCCTTGCGACCTCGCTTGCCATTGCATCTTGCTCCATGGATGTGAGCGTATGGCATCGCCGAGCGCGAGCACAACTTGACCGCTCCGGCCAATTCAGGTCATTCGGGCGCAAAGCGAGCGTGCAGATGACAAAGAGCGAGCCGGCGGAGCGCTACGACGCGCCGAGCCGCGAGAGATACTGGCAGTCGGTCTGGGAGAGCGAAGGCATCTTCCGGGCGGACGAGAACGATTCGCACCCGAAATATTATGTTCTGGAAATGTTCCCCTATCCCTCGGGGCGCATCCATATGGGCCATGTGCGCAACTACACCATGGGGGACGTAGTCGCCCGCTATATGCGCGCCCGCGGCCATAATGTGCTGCATCCCATGGGTTGGGACGCCTTTGGACTGCCGGCGGAGAACGCCGCGGTCGAGCGCGGCATCCATCCCGGCAAATGGACCTACGACAACATCGCCACCATGCGCGGCCAGCTCAAAAGCATGGGGCTGTCGCTCGACTGGTCGCGCGAATTCGCCACCTGCGACCTCGACTATTACCAGCAGCAGCAGAAGCTGTTCCTCGACCTGTTGGCCGCGGGCCTCGTCGAGCGCAAGAAGCGCAAGGTGAATTGGGACCCGGTGGACAATACCGTGCTTGCCAACGAGCAGGTCATCGACGGGCGCGGCTGGCGCTCGGGCGCGCTGGTCGAGCAGCGCGAGTTGCCGCAATGGTTTTTCAAGATCACCGATTTCGCCGAGGAGCTGCTCGACGCGCTCCGCAGCCTCGAGCGCTGGCCGGAGAAGGTGCGGCTGATGCAGGCGAATTGGATCGGGCGGTCGGAAGGGCTGCTCGTCCGCTTCGAGACCATGAAGGGCGCGCCGAAAGACCACGATTTCATCGAGGTGTTCACCACGCGGTCCGACACGCTGTTCGGCGCGAGCTTCATCGCCATCGCGCCCGACCACCCGCTTGCACAGGCTATCGCGGCGAAGGACCCGCAAGCGTCGGCGTTCATTGCCGAGTGCCGGCATATGGGCACGAGTGCGGCCGAGATCGAGACGCAGGAGAAGAAGGGCTTCGATACGGGGTTGCGCGTGCAGCACCCGGTGATCGAGGGCGCCGAGCTGCCGGTCTACATCGCCAATTTCATCGTCATGGAGTACGGCACCGGCGCCATCTTCGGCTGCCCTGCACATGACCAGCGCGACCTCGAATTCGCGCGAAAATACCGGCTGCCGGTGATTCCAGTGGTGCTGCCGGCGGGCGCCGACGCCAAGAGCCTCGCCATCGGGGACGAGGCCTATACCGGCGAGGGTACGCTGATCAATTCCGGCTTCCTCGACGGGCTGTCGGTGGCCGAGGCCAGGACGACGATCGCCGACCGGCTCACCAAGGAGAGAGTCAAGGGCAAGCCGCGCGCGGAGCGGCAGACGCAATTCCGCCTGCGCGATTGGGGCATTTCACGGCAGCGCTATTGGGGCTGCCCCATTCCCATGATCCATTGCCCGACTTGCGGCATCGTGCCGGTGCCGCCGGCGGACCTGCCGGTGAAGCTCCCCGACGATGTGAGCTTCGACGTGCCCGGTAATCCGCTCGACCACCACCCGAGTTGGAAGCACGTGACGTGCCCCAGCTGCGGCGGCCCGGCCACGCGCGAGACCGATACCATGGACACCTTCGTCGATTCGTCGTGGTACTTCGCCCGTTTCTGCTCGCCGCATGCGAGCGAGCCCACCGATTCCAATGCGGTCGGCTATTGGCTGCCGGTGGATCAATATATCGGCGGCGTCGAGCACGCGATCCTGCATCTGCTCTATGCGCGCTTCTTCACGCGCGCCATGCACAAGACCGGCCACGTGCCGCTCGACGAGCCGTTCAAGGGGCTGTTCACCCAAGGCATGGTCACCCATGAGACCTACAAGGACGTTCACGGCAAATGGGTGTTCCCGCAAGAGGTAATCATTCGCAATGGCGCCGCGATGCACGCCAAGACTGGCGAGCCGATCACCATCGGCGCGATCGAATCGATGTCGAAATCGAAAAAGAACGTGGTCGATCCCGACGACATCATCGCCCGTTACGGCGCCGACACCGCGCGCTGGTTCATGCTGTCGGACACGCCGCCCGAACGCGACATCGAGTGGACGGAGGCCGGCGTCGAGGGGGCGCACCGCTTCGTCCAGCGCCTGTGGCGACTGGTGCAGGAGGTCGCGGCGTCAGGACCGTCCGTAGGCGGACAATCCGGCGCGGGTGCGCAGGCCTTGGCGTTGCGCAAGGAGGCGCATAAGACGCTCGACCGCGTTACCCGGGCCATCGCCGCGCTCAGATTCAATAGTGCGGTGGCCTTCATCTATTCTTTGACGAATCTTCTTGAGACGGCTATGCGTGACGCGAAATCAGGCGATATTGCGGACGCAACGAAGTCCGCCTTGCGCGAAGCTACAGAAATACTTGTTCATATTGTTGCACCAATGATGCCGCATCTTGCCGAGGAGTGCTGGGCGGCGCTCGGGGCCAAGTCTTTGCTGGCGCTTGAGTCGTGGCCCGAGGCCGATCCGGCCCTGTTGCTCGACGACACCATCACCATTGCCGTCCAGGTGAACGGCAAGCGACGGGACGAATTGACAATTGCGCGCGACGCGGCGAAGGAAGATATTGAGGCAGCGGCGCTCAAGCTCGATACTGTCGTGCGCGCCATCGGGGGACGCAAAATCAAGAAGGTCGTGGTCGTGCCGCAGAGGATCGTCAATGTGGTGGCGTAGCACGCTCGCCGCAGTCGCGCTGGCCGTGGCCGCCCTGGCCTTGGCGGGGTGCGGCTTCCAGCCGCTTTACGGCAGCACGGCCAGCGGCTCGCGGCTGCCAGAGGTCATGGCGGCGGTCCAGGTCACGCCGATTCCCGGCCGCGTCGGCCAGAAGGTGCGCAACGAGCTGATCTTCGCCAATACCGGCGGCGACAACCCGGCACCCTCCAGATTCCGGCTCGACATCGTGGTCAAAGAGAGCGTGACCGACGAGCTCGTGCGTCAATCGGGCGATTCGGTGGGGCAGGTCTATCAGCTCAACGCCACCTTCAAGCTCATCAACATCGCCGACGGCAAGGTGATGTTCGAAGGGGGCGCGATGTCGCGCGCGGCCTTCGAGCGCTACCAGCAGATCTACTCCAACGTGCGGGCGCGCTACGACGCCGAGAACCGGGCCGCTACCACCGTCGCCGAAAGCATCAAGATCCGCGTCGCGGCCTTCCTATCGAACGCGGCCTAACGGCCACCTCGCGCATCCTTTCCTGCCATGGTCGCTTATAAGACCGCATCGGTTCAGCGCTTCCTCAACGTGCCCGATCCCAATTGCCGCGCCGTGCTGCTGTACGGGCCCGACGCGGGACTCGTCGCCGAGCGAGCGGCGGCACTCGCGCTCCATTTCGCCGGCGGCCCCAAGGGCGGCGGCGAGATCGTCCGCCTCGACGACCGTGATCTCGCCGAGGATGCCGCCCGGCTCGAGGTGGAGCTTCGTACCGTCCCGATGTTCGCCGCCAGAAAGGTGGTGCGCGTCACGGCGGGACAGCGACTGGACGTGCCCGGCCTCAAATCGCTGCTGCAAGGCCCGCTGGAAGGCGCGCTGATCGTGGAGGCGGGCAACCTTCGCCCCGATTCGGGTTTGCGCAAGCTGTTCGAGGCCGCGCCCGGCGCCGCGGCGCTACCCTGTTATAGCGACGAGCGCACGCTTACGAGCGTGGTCGACCAGGAGCTCAAAGGAGCGGGGCTGGGCATCGATGCCGAGACCCGCGCGCATCTGATGACGCGGCTCGGCGCCGACCAGACGCTGTCGCGCGCCGAAGTCGTCAAGCTCGCGCTTTACGCCGCCGGCAGCGGGCAGGTCACCCACGAGCAGATAGACGCCATCGTCGGCGACAGCGCCGAGATCGCGGTCGAGACTTTCGTCTATCTCGTGAGCGGCGGCGAGACGGGGAGCGCCTTGCGCGAGCTCGGCCGGCTCGGGGCGGCGGGCACCGACCCGCAAACGGCCCTCGCGGCGCTCGCGCGGCATTTCATCCAGCTGCATCGCCTGGCTGCGGCGGCAAGTGCCGGACAAGACATCGACCAGGCGGTCAAGGCGTTGCGCCCGCGGCCGCATTTCAAGCGCGAGCCCAGTCTCGTGGCCCATAGCCGGCGCTGGGGCGCCGCCCGGCTGCTCGCGTCGCTGCCGCTGATCCAAAAGGCGATCCGGCGGTCGCGCTGCCTTCCCGACCTCGATCACGCTTTCGCCGAGCGCCTCGTGTTCGCGCTCGGCCAGCATAAGGGTGCGGGACTTCCCGTTTGAGAGGCTCAGCCGAGGCGCGCTTCAGGCTCGCCTGTTGACGCCCGCGCTCGTCCTTGTATTGAGGGCGGCATGACTCCCGTTGCCAGCAAGCGCCACGCGCGCCACCGTCTGTTCGATCTGCTCATGCAGCGGTCGTTCCGCCGCGGCCGGGTCGTGCTCGCCTCGGGGCGCGAGAGCGATTATTACTTCGACACCAAGCCCACCATGCTGCACCCGGAAGGCGCGGCGCTGCTTGCCGAGCTCATCCTGCACGAGATCGCCGGGGTGCCGGCCGATTGCGTCGGTGGCATCGAGATGGGGGCGGTGCCGCTGATCGCGCCGGTCGCCATCAAGAGCCTCGAAGCGGGTAGGCCGCTCGCGGGCTTCTTCGTGCGCAAGGCGCCCAAGAACCACGGCACCAAGCAGCGCATCGAGGGCCTAAACATCGCCGGCAAGACCGCCATCATCCTGGAGGACGTGACCACGACCGGCGGCTCGGCCATGCAGGCGGTGGAGGTGGTCAAGGCGGCGGGCGGCAAGGTCGCGCTCGTGCTGTCGATCCTCGATCGCGGGGAGGGGGCGGCCGAGCTCTACGCCAAGGCGGGCATCCCGTTCCGCTCGCTGTTCCGCGCCGAAGAGTTTCTCGCCGCGACCGCCTGAAGCGCGCTAGCGCCGGCGGAGCAGGCGGTGGCGCACCTCTTCGAGCTGATCGAGATTGGAATAGCGGATACGCAGCTCGCCCTTCTCGCCGCGCCCGGCCTTGATCTCCACGTCCAGGCCGAGCGCGTCGGCAAGCTCGGCTTCCGCCGCGCGGGTATTGGCGTCCTTGCCGGTCCGCCGCTTGGGCTTGGCCTCGGCCGGCGACCGGTCCTGGGTCAACGCCTCGATCTGGCGCACCGTTAACCCTTCCTTAACGATCCGCGCCGCGAGCGCCGCCGCGTCGGGGCGCCCGATCAGAGCGCGCGCGTGGCCCGCGCTCAGTTGGCCGGAGCGCAACATCTGCTGCACGCTATCGGGCAGCTTAAGCAGCCGGAGCGTGTTGGCGAGATGGCTGCGGCTCTTACCGATGACGCGCGCCAAATCTTCCTGCGTGTAATCGTGGCCGTCCATGAGGAGCCGGTAGCCCTCCGCCTCCTCGACCGCGTTCAGATCCTCGCGCTGGACGTTCTCGATGATGGCGATCTCGATCGATTCCTGATCGCTCAGCGCGCGCACTACCACGGGCAGCTCATGCAGCTTGGCCAGCTGCGCCGCCCGCCAGCGGCGCTCGCCGGCGACGATCTCATAGGTCTCGCCGTCATGCCCTGAGGGCCGCACCACCAGCGGCTGCACCAGCCCGCGCTCGCGGATGGAGGCGGCAAGCTCCTCGAGCTGATCCGTCGAGAAGTCGCGGCGCGGGTTGAACCGGCTCGCCTTTAGCGCCGTGATCGACACCATGCGCTGGCCTTCGATCTCGGCCCCCTCGCTTGCGTCGAAGCCGCCGATGATGTCGGCCAGCCCGCGGACCAGCCGCCGCTTCTGCGCGCTTTGAGCCATACCCCGTTCTCCTTCGTTCCCTCTTCGTCCTGACGCTAGGCGACGCGCATACGCCGCTCGCGCTCGATCACCTCGGAGGCGAGCGCGATATAGGCTTGGCTGCCGGAGCAGCGATAATCGTAAAGCAGCACCGGCTTGCCGGCCGACGGCGATTCCGCCACGCGCACATTGCGCGGAATGATGGTGGCATAGACCTTGTCGCCGAGCACGCGGCGCACATCGTCCACCACCTGGTCGGACAGGGCCGTGCGCTGATCGTACATGGTGAGCACCACGCCGTGGATGGCGAGCTTTGGGTTCAGCCGCGCGCGGATCTCCTCGATGGTGCGCATGAGCTGGGCGAGGCCCTCGAGCGCGAAGAACTCGCATTGCAGCGGCACCAGCACGGCGTCGGCGGCGACCAGCGCGTTGATGGTGAGGAGGTTGAGCGAGGGCGGACAGTCGATCAGCACATAGGTAGCGAGGCCGTCGTCGGCGCCCGCGGTCACGCTCGCCAGCACGTCGCGCAGGCGATAGTGACGCCCGCCACCCGAGCCCGTCTCGCGCTCGAAGGCAATGAGGTCGATGGTGGCCGGCACGATGGACAGGCGCGGCACGCTGGTGGCGATGCGCGCCGCGGCAAGGTCGGTGCGCCCGACCAGAAGGTCATAGGTCGAAAGCTTGCGGTGCTTCTCGTCGATGCCGAGCCCGGTGCTGGCATTGCCTTGCGGATCGAGGTCGATGATGAGCACGCGCTCGCCCACGGCCGCGAGTGCAGTGCCGAGATTGATGGCGGTGGTGGTCTTGCCGACACCGCCTTTCTGATTGGCGAGGGCAAGGACGCGGGTGCGGCGGAGGCCAGGCGCGTTCATTGGCTCTTGCCCTTCTTGCGTTTGGTCAAGTCGGCGATGTCGACAACGGCCGAGTCTGGCGCGGTCAAGCTCGGATGGAGGCGGCTGGTGAAGCTCCAGCGCTTGGCGGCGGCGGCGCGTTCGCGCTCGGCGTCGCGGCCCTTCAAGAACAGCCCCCTGGTGCGCGGTCCGAAGAATGGCGCGGCGAGGTCGAGCAGCTGCGGCAGCGGGGCGAGCGCGCGGGCGCTGACGATCTCGGGCTCAAGCTGGTGAGGCACTCGCGCGAAGTCTTCAATGCGCAGCGCGTGAATCTCCACAGGCGCTTGCGTCGCCTGCACCACCGCGGCGAGGAAGGCGCATTTCTTGGCCGTGCTTTCGACGAGATGCATGTGGAAGTCCGGATCCTCGGATTTGAGTATGGCCACCACGAGGCCGGGGAATCCGGCACCCGAGCCGAGATCGAGCCAGAGTTGGGCGTCCGGCGCAAGGGCAATGAGTTGAGCCGAATCGGCGAAATGGCGGTTCCACAAATGGGGCAGGGTGCTTGGGCCCACAAGATTGTGCTGGGCCTGCCCTTGGGCCAAAAGCTCGGCGTAGCGGCCGAGCCTGTGGATTGTTTCACGTGGAACTTTAAAGGCTTCGGCGAAGGCCTCCGGTCCGGCGATGGTTGGCGGCCTCGGCGCCCCGACCATGGGCGGTTCAAGCGCTCTTCCGCTCGGCGCCCTTTTTGAGGTGGGCCAAGAGGAGGAGCAGGGCCGCGGGCGTCATGCCATCGAGGCGCGCCGCCTGACCGAGACTGGCCGGGCGGTGGCGCTCGAGCTTCTGGCCAAGCTCGGTGGAGAGGCCAGGCAGGCCGGCAAAGACGAAGTCGGCCGGAATGGCGATCGCCTCGTCCTTGCGGAAGGCGGCGATGTCGGTCTCCTGGCGCGCGAGGTAGACGGCGTAGCGCGCGTCGGTCGCAAGCTGACCGGCGACGCCGCGGTCGAGCGTGGCGAGCTCGGGCCAAATCGCTTGCAGCCGCGCGAGGTCGATGCCGGGATAACCGAGAAGCTCGAAGGCGCTGCGCCGCCGCCCGTCGCGATTGACGGCGAGGCCCGCGCGTGCGGCCTCGCTCGGCGTAAGCGTCAGACCATTAAGCAGCGCTTCGCCCTCGGCGAGCATGCGCGACTTGGCGGCAAAGGACGCGGCACGCATGGGCCCGACGCAGCCCGCGGCAAGCCCAAGCGGGGTGAGGCGCTGGTCGGCATTGTCGGCGCGCAGCGTCAGGCGATATTCGGCGCGGCTGGTGAACATGCGGTAGGGCTCGGTCACGCCACGGGTCACGAGGTCGTCGATCATCACGCCGAGATAGGCGTCGGCGCGGGTGAGCGCGACGGGCCTGCGCGATCCGGAGGCGCGGCGCGCGGCATTGAGGCCGGCGATGAGGCCCTGGGCCGCGGCCTCCTCATAGCCGGTGGTGCCGTTGATCTGGCCGGCGAGGAACAGCCTTTCGATCGCTTTCGTCTCGAGCCCGGGCGTCAACTCGCGCGGATCGACGTAATCATATTCGATGGCGTAGCCCGGCCGCGTCACGGTCGCGCGCTCAAGCCCGGGGATGGTCTTGAGGAAGGCGTGTTGCACATCTTCAGGCAGCGAGGTGGAGATGCCGTTCGGATAGACCGTGTCGTCGTCAAGGCCTTCGGGCTCGAGGAAGATCTGGTGGCTCCGGCGCTCCTTGAAGCGCACAACCTTGTCTTCGATGGAGGGGCAGTAGCGCGGGCCGACGCTTTGGATGTCGCCCGAGTACATTGGCGCGCGGGCGAGGTTGGCGGCGATGATGGCGTGAGTCGCGTCCGTCGTATGGGTGACGTGGCAGACGGTCTGCGGCGTGGTGATGGCCTCGGTCAGGAACGAGAAGGGTTGCGGCGGGTCATCGCCGTGCTGCACCTGGAGCCCGTCCCAGGCGATGGTGCGGCCGTCGAGACGGGGAGGGGTGCCGGTCTTGAGTCGGCCCAGGCGCAAACCGAGGCCGTAGAGCCGCGTGGAGAGGCCGAGCGCCGGCGCCTCGCCGATGCGGCCGGCGGGGATCTTGCGCGCGCCGATATGGATGAGGCCGCGCAGGAAGGTGCCGGTGGCGAGCACCACGGCGCCGGCGCCGATCCGAACGCCGCCGGCGGTGACGATGCCGGTCACGGCGCCCCGGGTGACGATCAGATCCTCGACGGCCGCCTCGATCACTTCGAGGTCTGGCGTGGCGCGGATCGCCGCCTGCATGGCAAGGCGGTAGAGCTTGCGGTCGGCCTGGGCGCGGGGGCCCTGGACCGCCGGTCCCTTGCTGCGGTTGAGCACGCGGAACTGGATACCGGCGGCATCGGCCACCCGGCCCATGAGGCCGTCGAGGGCATCGATCTCGCGCACGAGATGGCCCTTGCCGAGGCCGCCGATGGCGGGGTTGCAGGACATCTCGCCGACCGTGGCGAAGCTATGGGTCACCAGCGCCGTGCGCGCGCCCATGCGGGCCGCCACCGACGCGGCCTCGCAGCCGGCATGGCCGCCGCCGATGACGATGACGTCGAAGACGCTTGCGTCGGAGACACTGGAATCGGAGCGCGGGTTCATGGCTCCTCACCTAATGGCTTCGGGCGCCAGCGTCCATTGTTTCACGTGAATCATGCTTCGAGACGCCGCCTTTAGCGGCTCCTCAGCTCAGGATTAGCCGCTCATTTGCCGATGCAGAACTCGGCGAAGATAGCGCCCAGCACCTCCTCTACGGCGATATGACCGGTGAGGCGGCCGAGATGATGGGCGGCGGCACGGAGCTCCTCGGCCTTGAGCTCCGGGGCCTCGGCCTCGCTGCGGAAGCGCTCCAGCGCCGCCGTGGTGGCCTCGAGCTCGGCGCGGTGGCGGACGCGGGTCACGGCGCCGCCGCTCTCGCCAGCCCCGAGCGCGGCCTCGGCCCGTTCCGCCAGCAGCGCCACCAGGGTCTCGAACCCGGCCCCGGTCATGGCCGAGACGCGGACATCGCCGCCCGCGACCGAGGGCGCCAGATCGATCTTGTTCATGACGGTCACGACGCCCTCATTGGCGGCGATTGACCGATTTTTGGCGGTGATTGGCGGCAAGGGCGGCGGCAAGCGCGGATCGGTCGCATCCACGACCCACAGCACGAGGTCGGCACTTTCGGCGCGGGCGAGCGCGCGCTTTATCCCCTCTTTCTCCACAGCGCCTTCCGCCTCGCGCAAGCCGGCGGTGTCGGTGAGGATGACCGGCAGACCCTTGAGGTCGAGATGCACCTCGATCACGTCGCGCGTAGTGCCGGCCTCCTCCGACACGATGGCCACGTCTCTCCGGGCGAGCGCATTCAGCAGACTCGACTTGCCGGCGTTGACCGCGCCGGCGATGACCACGCGGAAGCCGTCGCGCAACCGCTCGCCGCGACGGTCGGCGAGATGGGCGGCGATGGCGGCGATGAGATGAGCGACGATGGTGTCCGCCTCCACGGCGACGTTCGCCGCCACGCCGCCCTCATCGGCGAAGTCGAGCCCGGCCTCGGTCAGCGCCTGCGCGCGCAGCAGCTCCTCGCGCCAGCCCTCGTAGAGCGCGCGCGCCGACCCTTCGGCTTGCGCCAGGGCCTGGCGCGCCTGCGCCTCGGTCTCGGCATTGATCAGATCGGCGAGGCCTTCGATTTCGGTCAGGTCGAGCTTGCCATTGGCGAAGGCACGTTGGGCGAACTCGCCGGGCTCGGCCAGCCGTACGCGGCCGGTCGCCAGCAGCGCCTCGAGCATGCGCGCCACCACGGCACGGCCGCCATGGAGGTGCAGCTCGGCCATGTCCTCACCCGTGAAGCTCGCCGGCCCCGGAAACCACAGCACAAGGCCGTGATCGAGCGGCGTTCCGTCACGCGGATCGGCCAGCTTGCGTAAGGCAGCCTTTCGCGGCTGTGGTAGGCTGCCCGCGGCCTGAACCAGGATGTCCCGGGCGGACGGCCCCGAGACGCGGATGACCGCGACGGCCGCGCGGCCCGCGCCGCTCGCCAGCGCGCAGACCGTATCAGAGGGCTTGGTAGCGCGTTGTGTTGACATAGGGTCGCCGATCGAGCGTGGAGAGCGTTAGCTTAAGATGGCGCAGGACGCCCCAGATAGAACAAACGGCGAGAACCGCGCTCCGAACCGGCTCGCGCGCGAGACGAGCCCCTATCTCCTCCAGCACCAGCACAACCCCGTGCAGTGGTGGGCCTGGGGCGACGAGGCGCTGGCGGAAGCCAAGCGTACCGGCAAGCCCATCCTGCTCTCGGTCGGCTATGCCGCCTGCCATTGGTGCCACGTCATGGCCCATGAGAGCTTCGAGGACGAAGGCACCGCCGAGGTCATGAACGACCTCTTCGTCAACATCAAGGTCGACCGCGAGGAGCGGCCCGACGTGGACGCGATCTATATGGGCGCGCTGCATGCGCTCGGCGAGCAAGGCGGCTGGCCGCTCACCATGTTCCTCACCGCCGACGCCGAGCCGTTCTGGGGCGGCACCTATTTTCCCAACGAGGCGCGCTACGGGCGTCCCGCTTTCGTGCAGGTGCTGCGTCAGGTGGCGCGCGTCTACGCCGACGAGCCCGACAAGGTGCGGCAGAACACGGGCGCGTTGCGGCAGCGGCTCACGCCGCAAGCGCCCAAGCTCGAGGCCGCGCCGCCGACCGAGGCCGTGCTGGCCGATCTCGGCCGCCGCATGGTGCAGGCGGTCGACCGCGTCGACGGCGGCATCAGAGGCGCGCCCAAATTTCCGCAAACCCAATTCTTCGGCTTTCTGTGGCGCGCGGGTCTGCGCTATCGCCTCGCCGAGCCGCTGGAGGCGGCGGCGCTGACGCTGACCCACCTCGCCCAAGGCGGCATCTACGATCACTTAAGCGGCGGCTTTGCCCGCTACGCCACCGACGAGCGCTGGCTCGTGCCGCATTTCGAGAAAATGCTGTACGACAACGCGGCGCTGGTCGAGCTCATGACGCAGGCCTGGCGCGAGACGAAGTCGCCGCTCCTCGCCCAGCGCGTCGAAGAGACCGTGGGCTGGCTGTTGCGCGAGATGGTGACCGCGGGCGGCGGTTTCGCTGCCTCGCTCGACGCCGACAGCGAGGGCGAGGAGGGCAAGTTCTACGTGTGGCGCGCGGAGGAGATCGAGGAGGTGCTCGGCAAAGACGATGCGCGGCTCTTTGCGGAGATCTACGACGTGACGCCACAGGGGAATTGGGAAGGCCACACCATCCTCAATCGCCTGCACGCGCTCGAGCTCCGCGACGCCGCGACCGAGGCGCGGCTGGCGGCGATGCGGGCGAAACTGTTGGCGCGGCGGAGCGAGCGGGTGCGCCCCGGTTTCGACGACAAGGTGCTGGCCGATTGGAACGGACTCATGATCGCTGCGCTGGCCGATGCGGCCGACGCCTTCGACCGGCCCGATTGGCTCCAAGCGGCCGAGGGCGCGTTCACCTTCATCTGTACACGGATGATGGCGGACGGACGCCTGGTGCATGCGTTCCGTGACGGGACGGCCAAGGCGCCGGCGAGCGCGTCGGATTACGCCAACATGATCCGCGCCGGGCTGGCGCTGGCGAGCGCCACCGGCAACGCGGCCTATCTCGCCCGGGCCATGGCCTGGACCGACGTGCTCGACCAGCATTATTGGTCGAACGAGCTCACCGGCTATTATTTCGCCGCCGACGACACGAGCGATCTCATCCTGCGTCCCTTCGCCACCGAGGACGACGCCACGCCCAACGCCAATGCGGTGATGGTGTCGAATTTGATGGCGCTCGCGCAGTGGACCGGCGAGGCGCGCTATCGCGACCGCGCCGAGGCGATGGTGCAAGCTTTCGCCGGCAAGATCGCCGGCAACGTAGTCGGCCATGCCGGACTGCTCAGCGCGGCGATGGATGTGATCGGGCCGGCGATGGTCGTGCTCGTCGTGCCGAAGGGGGCCAACTCGCACGCCTTGCGCCGCGCGCTCAGCCATGTGTCGCTGCCAGGCGTGGTGGTGCAGGAGATCGCCGAGGGCGCGGCGTTGTCGGCAACCTCGCCCGCGCGCGGCAAGGGCACGCTGCGCGGCAAGCCCACGGCCTTTGTCTGCATCGGCCCGCAATGCTCGCTGCCGGTCACCGAAGCCGCCGCGCTCATCGAGGCGGTGAACCGCGCGCGCCACGTGGTGCTGGCCGATATCCCGACGCATTAGAACAGAGATCACGCCGATGAAGTGGATGCTGCTCGTCTTCGTCTTCGGGGCTACGCCCATCCAGACCAATTTGATTTTCGACAGCCTCGACGACTGCCTCAAGGCCGAGGAGTCGATGCGCAACGATTATGAGCGTGTGTACAAGGCATGGCACGATTGGGCGGAAGCCAATCCGAAAGAGGCGAACTTCCCCGAGACCGACAAATTCATGCGCAATCGCGACGGCATGGAAACGAGCGGCACCTGCATCCCGCATGCGCCACTCGCCGGAGGCGGGGCGCCCGCTGGCGCCGACGGCAAGTAGGCCGAGGACGGCGGTCGCTCAGCTAGAAATGTCATGCCCGCGCAGGCGGGCATCCCGTAACCCTGGGCGCTTGTGGATCACACTTTCGTCGGTGGCTACTGGATCGCCGGGTCAAGCCCGGCGATGACAAGACGCGGATGACCGGGACCCTCGAGTCGTAGCCCGGCCATAACGGCTTCAGCCGCGGGCCTGGACCTTTTCCTGCAGCTTCTTGAGACGGGCGGCGGCCTTCTTGCCGGACTGCTCCGACACTTCGGCGTGCGCCGCCGAAGCGAGCGCCAGCATGTCCTGGTTCGACAAAATGCCCTTGTCGGCGAGCAGGTCGAGAAGATGGGTGAGCAGCGTCCAGCTCGCGCCGGGCGCATCTTCGTCATTCTTGCCTTTAGCCATGGGGCATTCCTCCGTTCACCGACAAACTCCCTTAACCAGGATAGGCCGCGCCTCTTTCCTTGTCATTCCTATGTGACTGTCATTGTGGCGCCTCACGCGCGCGCGCGGCGGCGGGGCTTGGCGCGGGGGGTGGCCGTCTTGGCCCGGGCGGCGTTGGCCTCGCGCCGGTAGCGATGCTCGCGCATATATTCGAGCAGCTCCGACACGCCGAACAAGAGCAGCATGAAGCCGCAGACCACTTCGGCCGAGGCGAGCACGCGCGCCAGGCTCGAATGGGGCACGATGTCGCCATAGCCCACGGTGGTGATGCTGACGATGGAGAAATAGATCGCCTCCGAGAAGCTCAAGGATCGCGGCGCATCGCCGACATAGAAATGCGCATCGCCGGAATATTCCGACAGGATGCGATAGGCCGAGGCGAACAGAATCACGATCAGCGAATAGAAGGTGAGGAAGGCGAAGGCGGGAATGGCGAGGCGGGCGATGCGGGAGAAGAACTCCTCGAACAGCAGCCCCGCATCGACGAGGAAGATGGCGACGTCGCGGCTGACGGCGAGCACGATCAGGCCGATGACGCTCATGGCGGCGAGCAGCACCAGGTCGGTATTGGCCAGAGCGCCCGAGAAGCGCGACAGGACGAGCACGCTAAGTCCGACGGCGGCGATGGGCACGAGCCAGATCAGCGCCGCTAACAACCGCCGCTCGCTGCGGATGGCGGGATGGGCGACCAGGGCGCGGACCTCGTCCTGGCGCAGCCAACAGCCGGCGACGAAGACGAAGACGGGCAGGCAGAAGGCGAGGCTCAGCGCCCAGGCGTGCACGCTGCCGAAGATCTGGTCGACGAACAGCGAGAAGATCGCGGCGTAGACGGCGATCAGATTGGCGAAGGCGATCGAAAACAGGCGGCTCGCCGGGAACAGCGCCTGGATGAAGAGGATGGCAAGGCCGGCAGAAACGAGGATGGCGAAGAACAGGGGGCTGCCGAGCCCAGCCGTCGCCACGGCCACGACGAAGACGAAGGCGAGCGACAGGCCGATGCGCGCGAGCGCCGATGCCCAATGCCGCCGTTCCCCCATGCGCGCCTCCGCCGACTCGCTTTAGGCCAAGCCTAGCACAGGGCTCGAGCCCTGAAGCGGGCCTCGCTCGCGCCAAAATTGCACCGCGCGGCGCGGAGAACCTTTGGGAATGCGGCGATCGGCCACAAGCCCTCCGCACGGGGCCGGGCGGATCGCCAAGGCGAGGTCATGTTCAATGGCGACAAGGGGCTCAACCATTTGCGCCGCGAGGCGTTACCAGAACTCATGGGACAAGGAGGCTGCATGAGGCTTGCGCGCGGTGTCATCCGCTTCGGCTACGTGCCGGCCATGCTGCTTGGGCTGAACGCGGCGGCGATCGCGCTCGTCGCCCGCGGTCATTCCTACGCCTGGGTGGGCATGCTGTTCGTCATCGCCGTTCTCTTGTCGCTGCTCGCCGAGCAGGTGCTGCCCTATGAGCTAGCGTGGAACAGCGCCCATGACGATGTCGGCAAGGACGCCGCCCACGGAATCGTCTACGAGCTCAACAATGTCATCGCGCTCGCGCTGCTTCCAGTCATCGCGCTGTTCATCCCCTGGCGCAGCGTCTGGCCGAATTCCTGGCCCATCGCCGGGCAATTGCTGCTCGCCGTCGCCATCGCCGATTTCAGCCTGACCATGATCCATTATCTGAGCCATCGGGTCGGCTGGATGTGGAGGCTGCATGCGATCCATCATGGCGTGCACCGTCTGTACGGCTTCAACGGCCTGGTTCGCCACCCGCTGCATCAGGCGCTCGACCTCGGCATCGGCACGCTGCCGCTCGTGCTGGCCGGCCTGCCGGTGGACGTCGCCGTGCTGCTCGCCTTCGCCATCTCGGTGCAGCTTCTGGTGCAACATTCCAATGTCGATTTCGCGGTCGGGCGCGCGCAAAACTTCCTCGCGGTGGGGGATATGCACCGGCTGCATCACGTGCATTGGCAGGGCGAGGGCGACGTGAATTTCGGCCTGTTCTTTACCCTGTGGGACCGGCTGCTCGGCACCTACAAGAACGAGCCCGCGCGCGTGCCGGCGGCCGGCGATATCGGCGTGCGCGACTGCCCCCACTTCCCGCAAAACTATGTCGCGCAGGTGTTGCTCCCGTTCCGCGACGAAGAGGCCGCGAACGCCACCGCGACCGAGCCGCGCCGCGCCGGCTAGCCAGCCCGCGACGCCGGGCTGCTGCTCCTCAATCCGGGTTTGGTCAGCTAGGTGTTCATCGACTCGAAGAAGTCGGAATTGCCCTTGGTCTGCTTCAGCTTGTCGAGCAGGAACTCGATGGCGTCCTGGGTGCCCATGGGATTGAGGATGCGCCGGAGCACATACATCTTTTTGAGCACGTCGGTGGCCACCAGCAGCTCCTCCTTGCGCGTGCCGGAGCGGGCGATGTCGATGGCGGGGAAGATGCGCTTGTCGGCCACTTTGCGGTCGAGCACGATCTCCGAATTGCCGGTGCCCTTGAACTCCTCGAAGATCACCTCGTCCATGCGGCTGCCGGTATCGATCAGCGCCGTGGCGATGATGGTGAGCGAGCCGCCCTCCTCGATATTGCGCGCGGCGCCGAAGAAGCGCTTCGGGCGCTGCAGCGCATTGGCGTCCACGCCGCCGGTCAACACCTTGCCGGAGGACGGCACCACCGTGTTGTAGGCGCGGCCGAGCCGGGTGATGGAGTCGAGCAGGATCACCACGTCGCGCTTGTGCTCGACGAGGCGCTTGGCCTTCTCGATGACCATCTCGGCGACCTGCACATGGCGCGAGGCCGGCTCGTCGAAGGTGGACGAGATCACCTCGCCCTTCACCGAGCGCTGCATGTCGGTCACCTCCTCGGGACGCTCGTCGATCAGCAGCACGATCAGATAGCATTCCGGGTGGTTGGCGGTGACGGCGTGGGCGATGTTTTGCAGGATCACGGTCTTGCCGGTGCGCGGCTGGGCCACGATCAGGCCGCGCTGGCCTTTGCCGATCGGCGCCACGATATCGATCACGCGGCCGGTCTGGTCCTTCCGCGTCGGATCCTTGGTCTCCATCTCCAGCCACTCATCGGGATAGAGCGGCGTCAGATTGTCGAAATGGATCTTGTGGCGCTGCTTGTCGGGGTCCTCGAAATTGATGGTGTTGACCTTGAGCAGGGCGAAATAACGCTCGCCCTCTTTCGGGCTGCGGATCTGCCCCTCGACGGTGTCGCCGGTGCGCAAACCGAAGCGCCGGATCTGCGACGGCGAGATGTAGATGTCGTCGGGGCCGGCGAGATAATTGGCGTCGGGCGAGCGCAGAAAGCCGAAGCCGTCCTGCAACACTTCGACCACGCCGGTGCCGGTGATATCGACATCGCGGGCGGCCAATTGCTTCAGGATCGCGAACATCAGCTCCTGCTTGCGCATGGCGGACGCGTTCTCGACGGCGACCTCCTCGGCGAAGCTCAACAGCTCCGTGGGGGACTTCGTCTTGAGGTCCTGGAGCTTCATTTCTTGCATGTGCTGCTACTCCAAACGGGGAAAGGTGGAATTGTTGGAATTCAGGTCTCGCGGGGATCGGCGCGGGAGGGCGGGCGGGCGGGAAGGATTCAGTTCTTCCGGTGAGGCAGGATTGAGACCTGCTCCACTTCGGGTAACCCGATCTTGGGAAAAGGCCGGGTGCGACAGCAACCCGGATCGGATGCGACTCAGCTTATAGCAGGTCCCGAAGGCGGGCGGAACAGTCTTGCCAAGCCCTGTTTAGAACGGGCGTACGATCACCAAAATGACGATGCCGATCATGAGCAAGGTCGGGATTTCGTTGGCGATGCGGTAAAAACGCGGTGAATGCGTGTTCCGATCCAGGGCGAAGGCGCGCGTCCAACCGACGAGCAGCCCATGATAGGCGGTGAGCAAAAGCACGAGGACAAGCTTCGCATGAAACCAGCCGTCGGCCTGCCAGTTGATCGCGCCGGAGAAAGCGAGGATGAGGCCAAGCACCCAGCTGGCAAGCATCGCCGGCGTGGTGATGACGAAGAGGAGCCGCCGCTCCATGATCTTGAAAGTCTCGCTTTGTACGGAGCCGGTGCGGCTTTGCGCGTGATAGACGAACAAGCGGGGCAGATAGAGCAGGCCCGCCATCCAGGCGATGATGGCGATGACGTGGAAGGCCTTGATGTAGGCGAGCAGCATGGGAGTGCCGGGGGTCGGCTTGGACTAGCCGTTCTTGACGAGGCTCACAAGCCTGCTGACATGCTCGGTCGGCGTCTCGGGCAGAATGCCGTGGCCGAGATTGAAGACGAAGGGCCCGGATGACAGCGCGGCGAGGATCTCCGCCACGCGGGCGTCAAGCGCTGGCCCTCCAGCCAGAAGCAGCACGGGATCGAGATTGCCCTGCACGACAATGTCGGGCTGCAAGCGGTCCCTGATCCAGGCGAGCGGCAGGCTCGTGTCACAGCCAAGAGCGTCGACGCCCGTCTTGGTGGCGTAGGCCTCGGTCAGCGGGCCGGCGCCGCGCGGGAAACCGATTACCGGCACCTCCGGCGCCTCGGCCTTCAGCCGCCGCACCATGGCCCGCATGGGCTCGATGCACCAGCGAGCAAACTCGTTCTCCGGCAGGCTGCCGGCCCAGCTGTCGAAAATCTGCAACACGCCCGCGCCGGCTTCGACCTGACCCAGAAGATAGTCGCAAGACACATCCACCAGGAGATCGATCAGGCGCTGAAAGGTCTCCGGGTCGCGATAGGCGAGGGTCCGCGCCACCGCCTGGTCCTTCGAGCCCGCGCCCTCGACCATATAGGTCGCTACGGTCCATGGGGCACCGCAGAAGCCGATTACCGGTATCTCCGGCGGGAGTGCGCCGCGCACGCGCGCAAGCGTTTCATAGACCGGCAGGAAGCGGGGTAAGGCGCGGGCGGGCTCGAGCCGCGCCAGGCCTGCAGCATCGCGCATGGGATCGAGGCGTGGGCCTTCGCCCTCGACGAAATCTACCTTCTGCCCCAACGCGTAGGGCACGATCAGAATGTCGGAGAAGACAATCGCCGCATCGAGATCGAACCGGCGCAGGGGCTGGAGCGTTACTTCGGCGGCACGCTCGGGATCGAGGCAGAGATCGAGGAAGGAGGCCGCCTCGCCCCGCACTTTCCGGTATTCCGGCAGATAGCGCCCGGCTTGGCGCATCAGCCAGATCGGCGGCGGGCTTACGGTTTGGCCCGCCAGAGCACGACCGAGGTGGCTGAGGGGGAGAAGGGTACGCAACATGGGTTCTCTTAAATACTAAAAGAGAGAGTCTCTCTTAGATTTCTTTAGTAGTTATTGGCACGGGGGGAGCGGACATTCTTCTCTTTCACCAGCTTGTCGACAGAGGTGCAAGGCTCGCTCTGCGGAGAGGGTAGTCATTGGCTTCCGGGCTGGGGACAAGGGGGAATGCGCAAGGACCGAAGTGCCCGTCTTTGAGCGCTTTTGCCGGGATGGGCGGCCTGTTGAGGCTTCGTTGACCAGCCTGTCGGCAAGCTCCTGGATGAAGCCCGGGCGAAAAAGGGATTGTGCGCTCTCCTCGCCACGGGGCCTTTCTGGCACCAGCAGCGAATCTGTGAACAAAGTGGTGGATGAAATGGGCGGCGCCGGGAGGAAATGCGCCGGGACCTCAGTTGCCCCGCGCG
Organism: uncultured Alphaproteobacteria bacterium; assembly: GCA_963820115.1. Taxonomy (GTDB): domain Bacteria; phylum Pseudomonadota; class Alphaproteobacteria; order Rhizobiales; family Methyloligellaceae; genus Methyloceanibacter. The sequence continues at coordinate 113,372 of CAWFYP010000002.1, read as the reverse complement.
CTCAAGGCGGTTATCCAAGGGAATTGCAATGGCTGTTCCGCGCTCCTTCCACCTCCATATGGTCTCCGACGCGACGGGCGAGACGCTGGTCATGATCGCCAAGGCCGTGCGGGTGCAATATGCGCAAGTACGCGCCATCGAGCATCTCCACCCCTTGGTGCGGACCAAGCGCGAGCTCGAGCGGGTGCTCAAGGATGTGGAGGCCTCGCCCGGGATCGTGCTCTATACGATTTTCAACCCGGAGCTGGCGCAGCAGCTCGAACAGTCCTGCAAGCGATTGAATATCCCGTGCGTGGCGGCGCTCACGCCGATGTTGCAGGTGTTCGAATCCTATCTCGGCACGCCGGCGACGCCGACGGTGGCCGGCCAGCATGTGCTCGACGCCGATTATTTCCGCCGCATCGAGGCGCTCAATTTCACCATGCTGCATGATGACGGCCATCTGCCGGAGAGTTTGGACGACGCCGATATCGTGCTTGTCGGCATCAGCCGGACCTCCAAGACGCCGACCAGCATCTATCTCGCCAATCGCGGCTTTAAGACCACCAACGTGCCCCTGGTTCCGGGACACGCGCTGCCGCGGCAGCTCGAGGCCGGCACACGGGCCTTTGTGGTCGGGCTCGTGGCCAGTCCCGAGCGCATCGCCCAGGTGCGGCAGAACCGTGTGCTGGAGCACGCCCACACCCATCTCGATAATTACGTCGACCGCGAGGCCATTACCGCGGAGATCGCCGCCACCCGTCAGCTCTGCACGCGGCGGGGCTGGCCGGTGATCGACGTGACCCGCCGCTCCATCGAGGAGACGGCGGCGGCGATTCTCAGGCTCTATCACGACCGGGAAGCGCCGGCGCTCGAAGCATGAGCGCGTTTCTGCAAGCGGGGCGGCCGCCGCTGATCCTCGCCTCGGAAAGCGAGGTGCGGGCGCGGCTGCTCGAGGCCGCGGGGCTCGCCTTCATCGTCGAGCCGCCGGGGCTCGACGAAAATACCATGCGCCAGGCGGTGAGCGGAGAAGAGGCGCTCAATCCGAGCGACGTCGCCGAAGTGCTTGCTCGCGCCAAGGCGGAAGCGGTGAGCGACCTCGCCGAGGGCGGGTTCGTCGTCGGCGCGGATCAGGTGCTGGCCGAGGGCAACCGCATCTTCACCAAGCCGGACAGCATGGAGGCGGCGCGCGCCGAGCTGCTCGATCTTTCCGGCAAGACCCATACGCTGCACACCGCGGTCGCGCTGGCTCATCAAGGCGAGGCCGTTTGGGCTCATACCGAGACCGCGACGCTTGTCATGCGCAAGCTCACGCCGCAATTCATCGGCCGCTACCTCGCCGCCGTGGGCGAGACGGCGCTCTCCTCGGTCGGCGCCTATCAGCTCGAAGGGATCGGTGCGCAGCTATTCGAAAAGATCGACGGCGACTATTTCTCCATTCTCGGCCTGCCGCTCCTGCCCTTGCTCGCCGCGCTGCGCGAGCATGGCGTGATCGAGAGCTAGGGGCCGGTGAAACGCGCCTGCGTCATCGGCTGGCCGGTCGAGCATTCGCGCTCACCCTTGATCCACACTTATTGGCTCAAGCTTTATGGCATCGACGGCACTTATGAGAAGGTGGCGGTCAAGCCGGAGGAGTTGGCGGCGTTTCTGGGCTCGCTGTTCGAGCGCGGCTTCGCCGGCTGTAATGTGACGCTGCCGCACAAGGAAGCGGCCCTGCGCCTCGCCCAAGCGGTCGATCAGTCGGCGCGCGCGGTCGGCGCCGCCAACACGCTGTGGCTCGATTACGAGGCCGAGCTGCATGCGGCCAATAGCGATGCTTACGGCTTCATGGCCAATCTCGCCGAGCAGGCGCCTCAATGGAACGCTGAGCGCCGGCCGGTCGCGGTGCTGGGCGCGGGCGGCGCGGGGCGGGCCATCGTCTTTGGCCTGATGGAGGGCGGCGCGGCGAAAATTCTGCTCACGAACCGCAGTCGCGACCGGGCGGACGCGCTCGCGCGCGACTTCGCCCCGCTGGCCAAGAGTTTCGACGCGACGATCGAAGTCGTGGCGTGGAGCGACGGGCCCGCGGCCCTTGCCGGCTGCGGCCTCTTGGTCAATGCGACGAGCCTCGGCATGGCAGGCAAGCCGCCGCTCGTGCTGGACCTGGCCAGGCTCCCCGGCGACGCGGTGGTGGCGGACATCGTTTATAGCCCCCGCGAGACGCCGTTGCTGGCGGCGGCGCGGGCGCGGGGCAATTCGACGGTCGATGGGCTCGGCATGCTGCTTTATCAGGCGGTTCCGGGCTTCGAGCGCTGGTTCGGCGTCCGGCCGGAGGTGACGCCGGATTTGCGCGCCCTGCTCGCGGCCAGTCTCGAGGCGGAATGATGCTGGTGGTCGGTCTCACCGGTTCGATCGGCATGGGTAAGTCGGCCGCTGCCGCCCATTTTGCCGCGCGTGGCGTGCCGGTCTTGAGCGCCGATGCCGAAGTGCACCGCCTCTATGCTGGGGAGGCGGCGCCGCTCATCGAGGTGGCGTTTCCCCACGTGGTGCAGGGGGGCAAGGTCGATCGCCAGCGGCTCGCCCGCGCAGTGGCGGGATCGCCGGCGAAACTCGCAGCGTTGGAACGCATCGTGCATCCTTTGGTGGTCGCGGCCGAACTCGCCTTCTTGCGCGCCGAGGAAGCGAGGGGAGCCAAGCTTGCGGTGCTCGAGATCCCGCTCCTTTTCGAGACGGGCGCGCAAGACCGCTGCGATGTCATTATCGTGGTGAGCGCGCCTTCGGGCGTGCAAAAGGCGCGCGTCCTCGCCAGGCCGGGCATGACGGAAGAGAAACTCGCGCAATTGCTCAGGCGACAGCTGCCGGACGCCGAAAAGCGCGCGCGCGCGGACTACGTTGTGGACAGCGGCACTAGCCTGGGCGACATGCACCGTCAGATCGATAACATTCTCGAATCGCTTCAGACCCGCGAGGGCAAGGTCATGGAGCGGTTGCGGGGCAATTCAGAATAGGGGACGTTTTTGCGGGAGATCGTGCTCGACACGGAGACGACGGGGCTCGACCCGTTCGACGGCCACCGCGTGGTCGAGATCGGCTGCGTCGAGCTCATCAATTGCATCCCGACGGGACGGGTGTGGCACGCCCACGTCAATCCGGAGCGCGACGTGCCCGCCGCGGCCTACGAGGTGCACGGGCTGTCGTTCGAGTTCCTCGCCACCAAGCCCCGCTTCGGCGAGCTCGCCGACGAGCTGCTCGCCTTCATCGAGGGCGCGATGCTCGTCATGCATAACGCTGCCTTCGACTTCGCTTTCCTCAACGCCGAGTTCGAGCGCGTGGCGCTGCCCTTGCTGCGGTGGGACCGCATCGTCGACGCGCTCGCCCTCGCCAGGCGGAGGCATCCGGGCGCGCCGTGCAGCCTCGATGCGCTATGCAAGCGCTATGGCATCGATCTGTCGGAGCGCGAGAAGCACGGTGCGCTGCTCGATTGCCGCCTGCTGGCGGGGGTCTATGTCGAGCTCGTGGGCGGCCATCAGGCGCGGCTCGACTTCGTCGTCAATGGCGGCCAGGGGGCGTTCTTGGAATCGAGTGGGGAGGAGGCGCGGGCGCGGCCCGATCCGCTTGCGCCGCGACTCACGCCCGAAGAAGCCGACGCGCATCGCGCCTTCGTGGCGAGCCTCGGCGCCGATGCGTTGTGGCTGCCGCTGCTTGCCGAGCTCGCAGGTTAGTTCTTGGCTTTCACCTCGGCCTCGCCGCGCGAACGGGCGAGGTTCTGGGCGTAGAGCCGGCCGAAATCGATCGGGTCGAGCATCAGCGGCGGGAACCCGCCGTCGCGGGTGACATCGGCGAGCACGCGGCGCAGGAACGGGAATAGGAGCGTCGGGCAGTCCACGAACAGAACCGGCTGCAACAAATTCTCGGGCACGTTCTTCAAGCGGAACAGGCCGCCATAGACGAGCTCGATCGAGTAGATGACGCCCGCATCGTTCTTGGCGTTGACCTCGAGATTGAGGCTCACCTCATAGCTGTCGTCGGCGTGCGGGGCCGCGTTGACGTTGACGCCGACCTTGAGCTGGGGGTTTTGTCCGGGCGCCTGCAAGCTCTGCGGCGCGCCGGGGCTCTCGAAGGACAGATCCTTGATATATTGGCCAAGCACGCTGAGCTGCGCGGCGGGGGAGGCGCTTTGTGCCGGCGCCGCGCTGGGGCCGTCGCCATTGGTCTTGGACGCTTCCTTTTCCTTCTTGGCCATGGCGGGGTGCCTTTCCGAGCCGCGTGGGAGGCAATAATTCGTGCCAGTGGCTAACACGGGGGGCAAAGGCCCGCAATGTAGGGCCGGGACGCACCGTTAAGCGAGAGTGGGCGTTTAGGGTGGCTTGGGGCTTGCGAATGCCGTAAGTTGTTGCATCATTGATCCGGGCCGGTTGGGGTTGAAGTGCCTCACCGCCCTTTGCCCCGCTGGCAAATCTCTAGGTGCGATCCAATATACCTCTAGAGGGTCCGGCATGATGCGGGCCGATTTTCGCGCAGCGGGTGGCGGCAAAGATGAGTGAAGCCTTCGATATCTATACGCTGCTGTTTCTGGTGCTCGCGGTCGTCATCTTCCTGCGGCTAAGGAACGTGCTCGGCCGGCGTACCGGGAATGAGCGGCCGCCTTACGATCCCTATTCGGCGCCCGATGCGACCAAGCCCGGCGGGCCGAAGCCCAACGAGCCGGTGGTGGCGCTGCCGCGCGGCCGGTCCGCGCGCGCGCCGCTGCCCGAGACCTCGGTGCCGTCGGTCGAGGATATCGAGGCCAAGCTCGGCCATCACGCGCCGAAGGACAGCCCGTTGCGGCAATCGCTCACCGAGCTGTTGCGCGTCGATCCAAGCTTCGATCCGATCCATTTCCTCGACGGCGCCAAGGCGGCCTATGAGATGATCGTCATGGCCTATGCCGACGGCGACGACGCCATGCTGAAGCAGCTGCTCGGCGGCGACGTCTATGACGGCTTTGCCGGCGCCATCCGCGAACGCGAAGCCAAGGGCGAGAAGGTCGAATCGACGCTGGTCGGCATCAACAAGACCGACATCATCGAATCCGAGATCAAGGGCCGCACGGCCTACGTCACGGTGAAATTCGTGAGCGAGCTCATCTCGGTGACGCGCGATGCCGACGGCGAGGTGGTCGAGGGCGACCCGAAGACCGTGCGCGAGGTCACCGACATCTGGACCTTTGCCCGCGAGACGACCTCCAAGAATCCGAACTGGAAGCTCGTCGCCACGGAAGCGGCGAACTGAGCGACGCCTTGCGCGACGAGGGCCCCCGTTTCGAGGCCGTTAGCTTTTCCGACATCGAGGGTTGGCAACAGGACGACCCGGCGTCGGCGTTGCGCGCCTTGCTGCGCTCCTGTGCCGTGGGCGACGGGCCGATCGCGTCGGCTTGCGCGGCGGCGCGAGCGTTGGACAAGGCAGCGGGCGGCGGCGTGAATGAAGCCGACGCCCGGGCTTTGTTCGAGGCGCATTTCACGCCGCATGCGGTCGCGGGCGGCGAGCCGGGCTTGGTCACCGGCTATTACGAGCCTGAGCTGCGCGGCTCGCGCGTGCGTGGCGTGCGCTTCAATGTGCCGGTCTATGGCCGCCCCGACGATCTCGTGCAGCTCACGCCCGATGTGGAGCGCGCGCGTTTCAATGACGGGCTCAGCTGCATGCGCCAAACGGAACAGGGGCTCGTACCCTATTACACGCGAAGCCAGATCGAGGCGGGGGCGCTTGAGGGCCGCGGGCTCGAGCTCGTCTATCTCGACGACCCGGTCGAGCTGTTCTTCATGCAGGTGCAGGGGTCGGGCCTGGTGCTTCTGAATGAGGGCGGCGCCGTGCGGCTCGGCTATGCCGGCAAGAACGGTCACCCCTACGGCTCCATCGGCGCGCGTCTCGTCGAGCGCGGGGCGCTTCGCGGGGGTGGCGCGTCGATGCAGGCGGTGAAGGCATGGCTCCGCGCCGACCCCGCGCGCGGGCGCGCCCTCATGGCCGAGAACGAGTCCTACGTGTTCTTCCGCGCGCTCGACGCCGAGGAGGAACGGAACGGCCCACTCGGGCCGCATGGCGTGGCGCTCACGCCCGGACGAAGCCTCGCCGTGGACGCCGCCATTCATGCGCTGGGCACGCCGATCTTCGTGGCCGCGCCGGGGCTCAGGGCTTCGGACGGGCGGCCGTTCCGGCGGCTGATGATCGCCCAGGATGTGGGCTCGGCCATTCGCGGGGCCGAGCGGGGCGACATCTTCTTCGGTTCGGGCGAGCGGGCGGGGGCCATCGCCGGCACCACCAAGGAAGCGGCGCGGTTCTTCGTGTTGCTGCCGAAGCGTTAAGCCGGGGGCGCTAGAATGCGTCATGGGCAAGCGCGACAAGGACAGCGAGTTGTGGGCGCGGGTGGCCGAGACCGCCCGGCCGCTCAAGGGGCGCAAGCGCGCGGCCGTTAGTCCCCCACCAGTCAGTCCCGCGCCGGTCAAGCCGCCTCCGGCGTCCGAGCAGGAGAGTCCGGAGGCACCGGCGCCGAAGCTCAAGCCCGTGCCCAAGCCCCGCCCGGCCGCCGCCGCGGTTCATCTCGACCGGCAGACCGCCCGGCAATTGGAGAAGGGGCGGCTCGCGGTCGAGGCGCGGCTCGATCTGCACGGGCTTCGCCAACGCGACGCGCACGCGGCGCTGCGCTCATTTCTCAAGACCGCGCAGGCGCGGGGTCAGCGCCACGTGCTGGTCATCACCGGCAAGGGCGCCCCTCAGACCGAGAGCAAGAGCTTCTATGCGGAGGACGAGCGCGGCGTGCTGCGGAATGCGGTGCCGCTATGGCTCGCCGAGCCCGATTTCGCGCCGCTGGTGGTGAGCTTCTCGGCGGCGCCGCGCCGGCTCGGCGGCGAAGGGGCGCTCTATGTGCGGCTGCGGAAGGGGCGGTCCTAGCTTGTCTCGCGTGTCATTGCCGGGCTTTGACCCGGCAATCCAGTAATCCCGCACTCATGAAACATCTAGGGGCGGGGCTACTGGACTCCCCGCCTGCGCGGGAATGACAAAGGCCGCGGTCTACAAAATAAATTTGGAGAGGTCGGCGTTCTTGGCGAGGTCGCCGATATGCTCGCGCACGAAGGCACCGTCGATGACAATCTTCTCGCCGGCCTTGTCGGCGGCGTCGAAGGAGATGTCGTCGAGAATGCGCTCCATCACGGTGGAGAGACGACGGGCGCCGATATTCTCCACATTGGTATTCACCTCCACGGCGATGTCGGCGATGGCGTCGATGGCATCGTCGGTGAATTCGAGGTCGAGACCTTCGGTCTTCATCAGCGCGACATATTGCTTGATCAGGCAGGCCTTGGGCTCGGTGAGGATGCGGCGGAAATCCTCGCGCGTCAGCGCGCGCAGCTCGACGCGGATGGGGAGCCGGCCCTGCAGCTCGGGCAAAAGGTCCGAGGGCTTGGCGGTGTGGAAGGCGCCGGAGGCGATGAACAGCACGTGGTCGGTCTTCACCGGCCCATATTTGGTGCCGACGGTGGTGCCCTCGATCAGCGGTAGAAGATCGCGCTGCACGCCCTCGCGGCTCACATCGGCGCCGACGCGCTCGGAGCGGGCGCAGATTTTGTCGATCTCGTCGAGAAAGACGATGCCGTTATTCTCGACGTTCTTGATCGCCTCCTGCACGATCATGTCGCTGTCGATCAGCTTGTCGGATTCCTCGGCCATCAGGATCTCGAAGGAATCGCGCACGGAGACGCGGCGCGGCTTGGTGCGATTGCTCAGCGCCTTGCCGAGCATCTCGCTGAGATTGATCATGCCCACCTGGCTGCCCGGCATGCCGGGGATCTCGAAGGACGGCATGCCGCCGGTGTCGGCGACCTGAATCTCGATCTCCTTGTCGTCGAGCTCGCCCGAGCGGAGCCGTTTGCGGAAGGCGTCGCGCGTCGTCACCGCAGCGCCGGCGCCGACCAGGGCATCGACCACGCGCTCCTCGGCATTGAGCTGGGCCTTGGCGTGCACCTCCTTGCGCTTGGCGTCGCGCACGAGCCCGATGCCGGCCTCGAGCAGATCGCGGATGATCTGATCGACGTCGCGGCCGACGTAGCCGACCTCGGTGAATTTGGTAGCCTCGACCTTGATGAAGGGCGCGCCCGCGAGCTTGGCGAGGCGGCGCGAAATCTCGGTCTTGCCGACGCCGGTCGGGCCGATCATCAAGATGTTCTTGGGCAGCACCTCCTCGCGCATCTCCTCGTCGAGCTGCTGGCGGCGCCAGCGATTGCGCAGGGCGATGGCCACGGCGCGCTTGGCGTCGCGCTGGCCGACGATGTGCCGGTCGAGCTCGGAGACGATCTCGCGGGGTGAGAAACTGGTCATGCTATCGCTTCGTCGAATCGAGGGTCTCGATGACCACTTCGTCATTGGTGTAGACGCAGATGCCGGCGGCTATGGCCATGGCCCGCTTGGCGATGTCCTCGGCGCTGAGCTCGGTGGGCAGCAGCGCGCGCGCGGCGGCCAGCGCATAGGCGCCGCCGGAGCCGATGCCCATGGCGTCGTCATCGGGCTCGAGCACGTCGCCGGTGCCGGTGAGCACCAGGGTCTCATCGGCGTCGGCGACGATCATCATCGCTTCCAGGCGGCGGAGATAGCGGTCGGTGCGCCAATCCTTGGCGAGCTCGACGCAGGCGCGCTTCAGTTGATCGGGGAAGCGCTCGAGCTTGGTCTCCAGCCGCTCGAACAGCGTGAAGGCGTCGGCCGTGGCGCCGGCGAAGCCGGCAATGACCTTATTACCCGCGCCGACGCGGCGCACTTTGCGCGCATTGGCCTTGAGGATGGTCTGGCCGAGGCTGACCTGACCGTCGCCGGCGATGACCACCTTGCCGCCCTTGCGGACGGTGAGAATGGTGGTGCCATACCAAGTCTCGGGGGAGGCGTGGGGTTGACCCATGGTGCACTGCGATATCGGGTCCGAAGCGGCCTTCGTCAAGCGTTGGGTCGCAATGGTGTTAAGGGTTGGTGGGTGGCAATCTTCCGCTCGGCTCCCTTTCGGCGCGCGTGCCCTTGAGCCAGCTTTCGAGCGGGGGCAGCTTGAGCGCCACCACCCGCCAGCGCCCGTCTCTAAGCTCAAGCAAACTGGTCAGCGCCGGCGAGTCTTTCTCGTCTGGGTCCTTCAGGTCGACGCGGAATTCCGAGGGCGAGGCGAAGAAGGCGTAGGTGACGAAGCGGCGTAGCGACTTCCCCTCATGGCGCATTTGGTCGATCTTGTCGTTGTGCACGAGGGCCTCCGGCGTGACCATCGCGTCCACGGCGCTGTCCACCACGGTCGGCACCAGCAACGCGGTCAGCGCGCCGCCGAACAGGCCGCCGAGCCCGCCTTGGCCGATATCGGTCTGAGCCTTGTTGATGAGGGCGAGCTTGGCTTCCACCTTGAGCCTTTGCCGCAGCTCCGGCCAGTCGATCAGGGTGTTAAGGGTTGGGATATCGGGTTTGAGAATGGCTTGGTCGAGGCGCCAAAGCGTGACATAGGGATAGGCCACGTAGAGGGCGAGCAGAACGCCCGCCAGCCATAAACCCCAGCGACGCATGTCTTTTCTCCCCTCCGCTTGGTCACGAGAATAAGCCGCCTCGGCTGCGGCAGCGAATTGCTAACGAGCTTACGCTATGCTGAGCCCCATGCAGAAGCCGGCTAAATCTACTCCCAAGCGCCGCGCGTCCGTCGAGCGGCGCACCAAGGAGACCGCGATCGCGGCCAGTGTCGCTCTCGATGGGACCGGCGCCTTCAAGGTCGCGACCGGCATCGGCTTCCTCGACCATATGATCGAGCAGCTCGCGCGGCACTCCCTGATCGACATCACGCTCAAGGCCGAGGGCGATCTCCATATCGATCAGCACCACACGACCGAGGACAGCGGCATCGTGCTCGGCCAGGCGGTCGCACGCGCACTCGGCGAAAAGCAGGGCATCGCGCGCTACGGCTTTGCCTATCTGCCCATGGACGAAACGTTGACCCGCGTGGCGATCGACGTCTCGGGCCGGCCCTATCTCGTGTGGAAGGTCGCCTTCACCCGCTCCAAGATCGGCGAGATGGACACCGAGCTGTTCCGCGAATGGTTCCAGGCCTTCGCCCAGCACGCCGGCATCACGCTGCATGTCGAGACGCTGTATGGCGAGAATAGCCACCACATCGCCGAGACCTGCTATAAGGCGCTCGCGCGCGCGCTACGTCAGGCGGTCGCCATCGACGAACGTCAGGGGGCCCGCGTGCCTTCGACCAAAGGCCAGCTCTAGGGCCGTTGTCCTTATGAAACGAAACTGCGTCATTGCCGGGCTCGATCCGGCAATCCATTCCATTGGCGCTGCGAGGCGTTGGGCCGCAACGGCATGGATGCCCGGCTCAAGGCCGGGCATGACGGGCCGGAGTTCGCCGTGATCATCTATTCCGTCTATGAGCCCCACCAAGAGGCGCCCGATCTCGCTACGCGCGCCGATCGGCTCGCTTTCGTCAAGGAGGGGTTCTCCTGGCCCGCGCTGCTGATCCCCGCCTTCTGGCTCCTCTATCAGCGCATGTGGATCGAGCTCGGCGCGTTCGTCCTTCTGCTAGCCGGGCTGCAATGGCTGTTCGGCGCCTCGGCGCAGGCACAGGCGCTGTTCGGCTGGGTGAGTCTCGCGCTCATTGTCCTGTTCGCGTTCGAGGCCAACGATCTGCGCGCCGCTGCGCTCGAGCGGCGCGGCTATCATTTCGCAGGTATCGCCGCCGGCCACAATCGCGGGGCGGCGGAGCTGCGCTTCTTCCGCGCCTGGCTGCCGCGGCAATCGCGGCGCGCGCGCGAGGCGGGAACCGGTGGCGCGGAGCGCAGCCGCGAGCTGGCGCCCTATGCCGGGCCGCCGCCTGACGCCGAGGGGGACGAGGTCATCGGGCTCTTTCCGAGCGGACGATGACCAAGACGGTCGCCATCATCGATTACGGCTCGGGCAATCTGCACTCCGCCGCCAAGGCGTTCGAGCGCGCGGCGCGCGAGCAGGGCAACGGCCACGCCGTCAAAGTCACCGCCGAGCCCGATGAAGTCACTCTGGCGGAGCGCATCGTGCTGCCGGGCGTCGGCGCTTTTGCCGATTGCAAGCAGGGCTTGGCGCGCATCCCCGGCATGATCGAGGCGCTGGAGGAATCGGTGCTCGCGCGGGGCACGCCGTTCCTCGGCATCTGTGTGGGCCTCCAGCTCATGGCCACGCGCGGACTTGAACATGGCGAGACCCCAGGCCTCGGCTGGGTCGAGGGCGAGGTGCGGGCGATCGCGCCGAGCGACGCATCGCTGAAGATTCCGCATATGGGCTGGAACACGCTCGACCTTGCGCGCTCCCATCCGCTGTTCGGCGGCATTCGCACCGGAGCGGCCGGCCTCAACGCTTATTTCGTGCACTCTTATCATTTGGTGCCGGCGGAGGCGGGCGCGCTGGTCGCCTCGACCGATTATGGCGGACCGATCACCGCCTTCGTCGCCAAGGACAATATGGCCGGCAGCCAGTTCCACCCGGAGAAGAGCCAGAGCCTAGGGCTGGCGCTGATCGCCAATTTCCTCGCCTGGAAGCCATGATTCTGTTTCCCGCCATCGACCTCAAAGATGGGCAATGCGTGCGGCTCCGCCAGGGCGACATGGCGCAGGCGACCGTGTTCAGCGTCGATCCGACCGCGCAGGCGCAGCACTTCGAGGTGCAAGGCTTCCCCTGGCTGCATCTCGTCGATCTCGACGGCGCCTTCGTCGGCAAGCCGGTGAACGCGCTCGCCGTGGCACAGATTCTCAAAGCGGTGCGCATTCCAGTGCAGCTCGGCGGCGGCATCCGCACCCTCGCCACCATCGAGGCGTGGCTTGGCGAGGGGGTCGCGCGCGTGATCATCGGCACGGCGGCGGTGCGCAATCCCGACCTCGTGCGCGAGGCGGCGCGGGAATTTCCCGGCCGCATTGCCGTCGGCATCGACGCCCGCGACGGCAAAGTGGCGATCGAGGGCTGGGCCGAGACGAGCGCGGTGAGTGTGCTCGATCTCGCGCGCGCCTTCGAGGATGCCGGCGTGGCCGCGCTGATCTATACCGACATCGCGCGCGACGGCGTGCTCGAAGGACTTAATTTGGAGGCGACGCGCGCGCTCGCCGAAGCGGTGTCGGTTCCGGTCATCGCCAGCGGCGGGCTTGCCTCCCTCGACGATGTGGCGCGGTTGCTCGAGCCGCGCTACGCCACGCTGGCGGGCGCCATTGCCGGCCGCGCGCTCTACGACGGGCGGCTCGATCCGGCCGCGGCGCTTGCGCTCATCGCCGCGCGGCAGAGCGCGGTGCACGGTCAGCCCTAGGAAGCCAATGCGCGCGCGAACCGTTTTCATCATCCTGCTCATTGCGATCCTTTTGATCGGGTTCGGGCCGGCCCTCATTGCGCCCGGCAGCCAGATGATCGCTGAAGGATTCGGCTGTCAGGTGGATCTCAACCGCGTGATCCCGTGCGTAATCCACGGCACGGATTATGGCGAGACCTTCTACAATCTCGGTTTCGCCATTTGGTATTCCTATCTATCGGTGCCGGCTGCCGGGGCGCTGTTCGTGGTCTGGCTGGTATTCGCGACCGTCGGCGTGCTGGCGGCCCTGCGCCAACGGAATTAGCAACAGTCTGGTTTGCTTGGAGTCGTTGTTACGGCGTCGTCGCCCTTCGACGCCTGGGCATGGCCATCCTCAGCGTGGAGAACATGGAGAAGAGGCTCGGGCGCATCTCCGCAAATCGCCGCTTGGCGTGCTCGTATAGGGCCAGGTCGGCTTGGGTGAGGCGATCGAGTTCCGCCTCGATTTCCGGCGTTAGCGGCTCGATCTCGGCCGGCGCCTCCAAGGCTCGATTGTCCTTGCCGAACTGGTGGTGGTCGTTGATGTGCTTGACGACGAGCGGAGGCTGGTAGCCCAGCACCGCGGAGATGGCGCGGACCGATTGCGACATCCGCTCCGTGATACCGACAGCGTCGAATGTATCGAGATAGTCGATGGCGCAGCGCAGAGCCGCGGCAGGCTTCAGTTGCCGCCCGTTACGATAAAATTTGCGGGCCGGCCCGACCCGCTAGGCCCCTAACAGGCTACGAACTTGAATGTTGTCGATGCTTTCGGGGACGCCGTCTGAGCGCCATCTCAGGAATTCGACGATAGGCAATTCCTTGGCAATGCGCGGAGCTTTGTGTTCGGTGCGAGCGCTTCGCGGGTATGGGAGCGCCAGAAACGGTAGAGCGAGATAATCCGATCTCGCGGATTTCTGAGGAGCGTGATCTTGACGATCGGCGTGGGCAAGCGGTCGACCGTCATGCGATCGAAATGGCCCGAGAATAAGCGATAACGGGCGAGGCTTTCGCTCCCGCAGGCGCCGAGAAGATTGGAGCGCTCCGGGCAGATCTCGTCCTCCCTGAACTGACCCGTCAGGAAGCGATGCAGCGCGGTGCCGCCCGTCTTGGGAATATGAAGGAAAGCAACCCGACGATGCTCCAACCGGTGGCCTCCCGGTGATTCGCGTCGATCGTTCTTGTTACAACCTATACCTCTCGAAGCGGCAGTGGGAAAACATTGTCGTTGCGCAAACCGTGGGAGTCACAGCGCCGGTGGCGGGAGATCGTTCTGGGCGCAGGCGGCCTTCAGCGTGTTGAGCATGAGGCAGGCGATGGTCATCGGGCCGACGCCGCCGGGCACCGGCGTGATGGCGCCGGCGATTTCCGCCACCTCGGCGAACGCCACGTCGCCCACGATCTTCGACTTGCCGTCCTCGGCCGGGACGCGATTGATGCCGACATCGATGACGGTGGCGCCCGGCTTGATCCAGTCGCCGCGCACCATCTCGGGCTGGCCGACGGCGGCGAAGACGATATCCCCGCGCCGCGATACCGACGGAAGATCGCGGGTCTTCGAATGGGCGATGGTCACGGTCGCGTTCTCGATCAGGAGCAGCTGGGCCAGCGGCTTGCCGACGATGTTCGAGCGCCCGATCACGACGGCCTCGAGCCCGGCAAGCGAGCCATGCACCTTCTTGGCGAGCATGATGCAGGCGAGCGGCGTGCAGGGCACGATGCCCGGCAGGCCGGTCGACAGCAGACCCGCCGTCAGCGGATGAAACCCGTCGACGTCCTTGGCCGGGGCGATGGCCTCGATCACCTTGCGCGCGCTGATCTGCGGCGGCAGCGGCAATTGCACCAAAATGCCGTGCACGGTCGGATCCTGGTTCAAGCGCTCGACCAGCTCCAACAGCTCGGCCTCGGCGGCCGTCGCCGGCAATTTGTAGAACGAGGAGCGCATATTGGTGGCGGCGGTCTTGGCCGTCTTGCTGCGCACATAGATTTCGCTCGCCGGATTGTCGCCGACGAGCACCACGGCCAGTCCCGGCTCGACGCCGTGCTCGTCGGTCACGCGCCGGACGGCGGCGGCAATGGATTGGCTGAGCTCGGCGGCGATGGACTTGCCGTCGATCATGCGTGCGGTCATGCGCTTACCCCTCTACAAAGGCCTATCGTCCCCTATAGCAAACAATGATGGGGCGCGTCGCCTGACGGTATTATCGCGGCCGACGGGCGCCCAAGACGCATGGACGCGACCGACGCGAGCGCCTAAATCTCTGCCATGCTGAAGGTCCGCGTCATCCCCTGCCTCGACGTGAAGGACGGCCGCGTCGTCAAGGGCGTGCGGTTCGTCGATCTGCGCGACGCGGGCGATCCGGTCGAGGCGGCGGCGGCCTATGACGAGGGCGGCGCCGACGAGCTGTGCTTCCTCGACATCACCGCGAGCCACGAGCGGCGCGACACGATCTTCGACGTAGTGAGCCGCACGGCCGAGCGCTGCTTCATGCCGCTCACCGTGGGCGGCGGGGTGCGCAAGCTCGAGGACGTGCGCCGGCTGCTCGAAGCCGGCGCCGACAAGGTGTCGATCAACACCGCGGCGGTGAAGGACCGCAGCCTGGTGCGCGCGGCGGCGGAGAAGTTCGGCGCGCAATGCATCGTCGTGGCCATCGATGCCAAGCGCGTGTCGACAGACGGCGCGCCGGCACGCTTCGAGCTGTTCACTCATGGCGGGCGCGAGCCGACCGGCATCGAGGCGGTGGGCTACGCCCAAGAGGTAGTGGCGCTCGGCGCCGGCGAGATCCTGCTCACCTCCATGGACCGCGACGGGACGCGGGCCGGTTTCGACCTCGAGCTCACCCGGGCCATTGCCGACGCCGTGTCGGTGCCGGTGATCGCCAGCGGCGGCGTGGGCAGCCTGGAGGACTTGGTCGAGGGCGTGCGCGAGGGTCACGCCTC
Source organism: uncultured Alphaproteobacteria bacterium (assembly GCA_963820115.1). Lineage (GTDB taxonomy): Bacteria > Pseudomonadota > Alphaproteobacteria > Rhizobiales > Methyloligellaceae > Methyloceanibacter. Next base: position 98,143 of record CAWFYP010000002.1, on the reverse strand, counting down.
GGCCGTGCTCGCGGCCTCGATCTTCCACTATGGCGAGTTCAGCATCGGTGAGGCCAAGCGCTACATGGCGGCCGCAGGGCTGCCGATGCGGCTCGATTAAGCAAGATGCGGGCTGAAGGGGCGCCTCTGCCCGCAAAGCGGGCATCTGCCTTTCTTTTGCTAAGGATTATCGCTACGGGGCTATTCCCACTCCGGCCCTTCCCGTGTATGAGCCCTATCATGAGCAAAGACGTGTTGCACCGGCTTGCCGCGACGATCAGGTCACGCCGGACCGCGAGACCGGAAGACTCCCATACGCGACGGTTGCTCGACGAGCCGACCAAGCCGGCCAAGAAGCTCGGCGAGGAGGCGGTCGAGGTGGCCATCGCCGCGCTCGCGCAGGACGACAAATCGGTGATCAACGAGACGGCCGACCTCCTCTACCATCTGCTCGTGGTGCTGGAGTCACGCGGCATCGCGCTCGAAGACGTGCTCGACGAGCTGGAGCGGCGCATGACCGCCACGGCGCTCGGGCAAAAGACGCGCAAGGCCGCATCGCGCTAGGCTCTAGTCTTTGACACATGATCTGGTCCGAGAAGCCGGAAACTTTTCGGGATCATGTCCTTAGCGGGCGGCGGGAAGACCTCCCATGAATCCACGTCCCACCATGGCGTTCTCGCCCTATGCGGTCTATTCCCGCGAGGAATGGGCCGGGCTTCGGGCCGACACGCCGATGCCGCTCACCGAGGCGGAGGTCGAGAATCTGAGCGGCCTCACCGAGCGGGTCTCTCCGCGCGAGGTGGTCGAGATCTATCTGCCGCTGTCGCGCCTGCTCAATCTCTATGTCGAAGCGGCGCAGCAGCTGCACGGAGCGACGACGTCGTTCCTGCGCAAGGCCGACGGCAAGATGCCGTTCATCATCGGGCTCGCGGGAAGCGTCGCGGTGGGCAAGAGCACGACGGCGCGCGTGTTGCAGGCGCTACTCGCCCGCTGGCCGAGCCATCCACGCGTCGAGCTCGTGCCGACCGACGGCTTCCTGTTCGAGAATCTGGTGCTGGAGGAGCGGCAGCTGATGGGCCGCAAGGGCTTTCCCGAGAGCTACGATCTGCCGGCGCTGCTCACCTTCCTGGCCCAGGTCAAGTCGGGCCGGGACCGCGTCGAGGCGCCGGTCTATTCCCACCTCGTCTACGACGTGCTCAAGGGGCAATCGATCACCATCGAACGGCCCGACATCGTCATTGTCGAGGGCCTCAACGTGCTGCAGCCGGCCAAGCTGCCCAAGGACGGCGAGGCAATCCCCTTCGTGTCGGATTTCTTCGACTTCTCGGTCTATATCGACGCCGCCGAGGCCCTGATCGAGAGCTGGTATGTGGAGCGCTTCTTGAAGCTCAGGCAGACCGCGTTCCGCGATCCGGCCTCCTATTTCCACCGCTACGCAGCGCTGTCGGAGGAAGAGGCGCACGAGACGGGGCTCGGCCTGTGGCGCACGATCAACCTCGTCAATCTGCGCGAGAACATCCTGCCCACGCGGCAGCGCGCGGATTTGATCCTGCACAAAGGGGCGGATCACGCGGTGGAGACGGTAGCGCTCAGGAAGCTTTGAGGGGCGGCCCTATTTCAAGGGCTCGTTGTAGACCGGTTGCGCCGGTGCCTCATAGACCGGGCCGAGGCTGATGTTCAGCCGCAACATGGTACGCGTGGCAAAGGCGCTGTCGTCCTCGATGCGCGTGGCGCGGTTGAGGGTGGCGTAGCGCATCGACGGCACCGAGGAGATGTATTCGTAGTCGGTCCACAAGGAAATGCTGGTGCGTGGACCCCATTGCTTGCGGGCTTCGAAGGACAGGCTGCCGATAAAGGCAAGGTCGTCGTCCGATTGCGAAATGTGGGCGATGCCGCCGCCGGGGCCGATGGCATTGAAGCGGCCATCGTAATCGGTATTGGCGGAATAGAGGCCGGCGCGCGCCGAGTAATAGGTGCGGATGCCCATGCGATCCCACAATCCGCCGACACCGAGGAAGCCCAGGCTGTACTCGCCGCCGAAGCCGATATAGCCGCCGGAATAGGTCGTGTTGAGGGTCTCGTTATATTTGAAGAACGGCGTGCCCGAATTTCCGTTCAGGTTGTTGTCTTGATCGATGCCGCGGAAGTCCGCGCCGACGAGGAAATAATCGTAGCGGAAGAGATTGGGCCGGATTTCGGTCGGGGTGGCGCCGCCAAATCTCAGCTCAGCCGAGCCGCCCCAATAATCGACGTTGCGGTCGGTCTTGGTGCGGAGCTGTCCGGATGTCCCGACGAGAGTGGCCGTGGGATCGATGACGACGCATTTGCCGTTGCAATTGGTGCTCTGGTCGTCCTGTACGTTGGAGAAGAAGCCCTTGAGCGCGCCGGTCACGCGGTAGCCGCCCCAAAAGCCGAACGGCGTCTCGAGGCCGCCGCCGCCCGAGCCGCCGTAATTGTTGAAATTGTCGTTGGTCTGGTGATGGAACGAGCCCGGCGTGCCGATGCCGGTGAATTTGATGTCGGGGAGCGTGAGATATTGCCCGCCGCCGCCAACGGTGATCGTGGTGCCGTTCACATTCATGCTGGCGCCATCTTGCGCCCGCGCCACGCCGGCAGATGCGGCGACGGCGACGGCAAAGGATGCAGCAGCAATGCTGCGCGCAACTCTATGCATGGTGGCCCCCACGACTCCAAGTCGGGAGCACGATAACAGGTTGCGGCGTTAAAGCTGTTAACTAATGGGCGCAGCACGCGATTTTTCGTTGTGCGTGGCCTAGTGGCCACAGGTGCCGCGGCTCTAGCCGATGAGACCCTGCCGCTCGGCGAGCTTGCGCAAGGAGGTCTCGGGGCGCGCCCCGATATGGCCGATGATTTCGGCGGCGGCGAGGCTGCCGAGGCAGCCGCAAGTCGCGAGTGGCAGATCGCGGGTCAGCCCGAACAGGAAGCCCGCAGCGTAGAGATCGCCGGCCCCGGTCAGATCCAGCAATTCGGCGATCGGGTCGGCGGGGATGGCAATCGTCTCGCCGCGGCCCACAATAACCGAGCCCTGCTCCGAGCGCGTCAACACCGCCAGTTCGCAATCCTGCAGCGCGGCGTCGGCGGCCTCGGCGAAGCTGTTCACCTCGTACAGGGCGGTGATTTCCTTCTCATTGGCAAAGACGATGTCGGCGCCTTCGCGCACCAGCGCGCGGAAATCGGCGCGGTGGCGGTCGACGCAGAAGGGGTCGGACAAAGTGAGCCCGACTTTGGCGCCGGATTCCTTGGCCGTCTTGGCGGCGAGACGAAAGGCGTGTTTGGCCTCGGGACGGTCGAACAGATAGCCCTCCAGATAGACGATCTGGGCGGCGGCGATCATGTCCGCGTCGAGATCGGAGGGAGCAAAATCGACGCTCGCGCCCAAGAAGGTGTTCATGGTGCGCTCGCCGTCGGGGGTGACGAGGATCAGGCAACGGGCGGTGGGCGCGCCGTCGAGCGCCGGGGCCGTGTCAAAGGTCACGCCGAGGGAGCGGATGTCGTGATGGAAGATGCCGCCGAATTGATCGGCGGCGACGCGGCCGACGAAGCCCGCCTTGGCGCCGAAGGAAGCGAGCCCGGCGATGGTGTTGGCGGCCGAGCCGCCCGAGCGCTCAGTGGCCGGGCCCATGGCGGCATAGAGGCGGGTCGCCTCTTCGGCATCGACGAGGCGCATGAAACCCTTGGCGAGGTCATGCTTGGTGAGGAAGGCGTCGTCGCAGCGGGCGATGATGTCGACGATGGCGTTGCCGATGCCCACCACGTCATAGGCCTTGTCCTGCATCGGTCTTTGCCCCCCTCGCGCGTCCACCCTGGCGTGGCGGCCCGACCCCACTATATTCGGGAGCGCCAATCAAGGAGCACGTCATGCTGACTGCCGCCGTCCAAGCCTTCCAGCAGCTGTTCACGCCGTCGTTCCGCACGATTTTCCTCAAATGCGTGGCCTATACGATTGGGCTGCTCGCCGTGCTGATAGTCGCCGCGGAATGGTCATTTAGCCATTTCGTCGAGTTGCCGCATTGGCTCGAGCGGACCATCGAATGGCTCGGCGGCTTCGCGCTGGTGGTGGGCTCGATCTTCCTCATTCCGCCGGTCACCTCGCTCATCGCCGGGCTCTATCTCGACGACATCGCGTCGGAAGTGGAGCGGGTGTATTACCCGACCGATCCGCCGGGGCATGAGCTGCACGTGGCGCAATCGATCGGCATCGCGCTGAAATTCTTCCTCGTCGTGCTGTTGGTCAACATCCTCGTGCTGTTCTTGCTGCTGGTGCCGGGGGTCAATCTGATCGCCTTCTATCTCGGCAACGGCTATTTGCTCGGCCGCGAATATTTCGAGCTCGCCGCCATGCGCCATCTGCCGCTGGCGGAGGCGAAGCAGCTCCGCCAAGCGAACCGGGGCACCGTGTTCCTGTGCGGCGTGGTGATCGCCGGACTCGCCTCGGTGCCGATCTTGAACCTGCTCACGCCGCTGTTCGCCACCGCCTTCATGGTGCATGTCTATAAGGGGCTCGCGCGGCGCGCGGTCTCCCTCCCCCTGCAAGGGGGCGGGCCGGGGTGGGGGTCCGTGCGCTTCTGACTCCACCCGGCTCACTTCGCCAAGGGCTTCGCGAGCCGACCTCCCCCTTTTAGGGGGAGGTGGATCACCCCGGCGGCGGGGTCTTGGGCTTGAACAGGCAGAGATCGGCGATGATGCAGCGATAGCATTCCGGCTTGCGTGCTTTGCACACATAGCGCCCGTGCAGGATCAGCCAATGATGGGCGTTGTGCTTGTAGCGCTCGGGCACCACGCGGTTGAGCGTTTCCTCCACGGCGAGCGGCGTCTTGCCCGGTGCGAGCCCGGTGCGATTGGCGACGCGGAAGGCGTGGGTATCGATGGCGATGACCGGGGCGCCGAAGGCGACGTTGAGCACGACATTGGCGGTCTTGCGCCCGACGCCGGGCAGCGCCTCGAGCGCCTCGCGGGTCGGCGGCACCTGGCCGTCATGCTCGTCGACGAGCTTTTGCGCCAGCGCGATCAGGTGCTTCGCCTTGTTGCGATAGAGGCCGATGGTCTTGATCTTCTCGGTGAGCCCGGCCTCGCCCAGCGCCACGAGCTTGGCCGGGGTGTCGGCCACGCGGAACAAATCGGGAGTCGCCCGGTTCACCGAGGCGTCGGTCGCCTGCGCGGACAGGACCACGGCCACGAGCAAGGTGAAGGGATCGGAATAATGGAGCTCGGTCTTGGGGTGCGGGTTGGCGGTGGCGAAGCGGCGGAACAGCTCGGCGATCGCCGTTTCCGCCAGACGCGAGCCTTTGGGCCGCTTGGCCCCCGGCTTCGCCGGCGCGGTTTTCGGTTGAACTCGCGGGACGGCTTGTCTAGGACTTTTCATCGAAGGACGCGTGGCCTCTCATGACCGACACTGCCGTCAAACCAGACGCACCCAATTTCAGCGCCCTGCTCACGCCGCACCGGTCGCTCGGACCCAAGGGCTTCATGGTGCTGATGGGCGCCGTGTGCACCGTGAGCTTCGGCACCGGGCTCCTGTTCTACATGATCGGCGCGTGGCCCGTGATCGGATTCATGGGGCTCGATGTCGTGCTCATCTACATCGCCTTCAAGCTTAATTTTCGCGCGCTGCGTCTCTACGAGACGGTCGATCTTACCCCTAAGGCGCTGACCGTCACCCGCGTGCAGCCCTCCGGCCAATCGCAGATGTGGAGTTTCAATCCTTATTGGGTCAGGGTCAAAGTCGAGGAGCGCGTCGGCCGCTCGACCGAGTTGTCGATCGCCAGCCACGGCAAGCGGCTCGTGTTCGCGAGCTTCCTCACCGACGGCGAGCGCGAGGATTTCGCCGTGGCGCTCGGCGCCGCGCTATCGGCGGCGAAGAGCCCGCATCCGGCGTAGCGCACAAGGACGAGAGAATGGCGCAAGGAGCACGTATGGCGGTCACGCTCGCCCTGGCGCTCGTGCCGCTGGGTGTGGCGGTCGCGGTCGAACCCCAGCATGCGTGGAAGACTTACCGCAATCAGCGCTTCGGCTTTCAGGTGCAATATCCCAAGGACCTCTTCAGGCCGGGCAAGCCGCCGCAGGATGGTGCGGGGCTCGACTTCGCCGCCAAGGACGGCGCCGACATCCTGGCGCAGGCCTCGTTCAACGTCGACACCGGCGTGACGCCGCAAAGCTATCGCGCGGAGTTGCGCGGAGCTGGCCAGGTCACGCGCGACGAGGGGGAGGGCAATTGGTTCCTGCTCGTGCGCAGCGAGCCGGGCAAGGTCACATACGACAAGGTCATCTTCACCTGCGGCAATCAGCTCTTGAACGAGGTGCTGATCAGCTACCCCGCGGACAAAAGCGCGGTCTACGAGCCGACCGCGGCCCGTATCGCGGAGAGCTTCAGGCCCGGCAAGGGGGAAGACGGTCCGGGCGATTGCGCGGACCCCACGCGCTAGGACGAGTTGCCGCTTAGGCGGCGAGGTCGCGCTTCTCGGCCACCGAGCCGTCGGCGCGGAAGCGGTAGATGCGCGGCACGCCGGTGGCGATGTTGAGCTCCATCACCTGCTCGGAGTCCAAATGGTCGAGGCGCATGACGAGCGCGCGCAAGGAATTACCGTGGGCGACGACGATCACGCTTTTGCCGGCAAGCAGCTTGGGCAGGATGCGCTTCTCGAAGAAGGGCAGCACCCGCGCCGCGGTGTCCTTGAGGCTCTCGCCGCCTGGCGGGGCCACTTCGTAAGAGCGCTGCCAGATATGCACCTGCTGCTCGCCCCAGCGCTCGCGCGCCTCATCCTTGTTGAGGCCGACGAGGGCGCCATAGTCGCGCTCGTTCAGAGCCGCATCCTTGACGATGGGAAGATCTTCCTGGCCGAGCTCGCCGAGAATGATGTCGAGCGTGTTGTGCGCTCGCTTGAGCGTGCTGGTGAAGGCGATGTCGAAGCGAGAGCCTTCCTCCTTGAGCATGGCGCCGGCGCGATGCGCCTCGGCGATGCCTTCCTCACTGAGGTCGACGTCCTTCCAGCCGGTGAACAGGTTGAGCCTGTTCCACTCACTCTCCCCGTGGCGGACGAGGACGAGCACGTTTTCCATCGACGGTGCCTCGCTTTGACGATCGGTAGTCATTGCCGTGGGTTGTCCCAACACGCCGAGGGCGCGCCGCTGCCGCCTGCGTAAAGGTAGCGCAGGAGGGTTAAGTTTCGGCGCAACACTCGCCGCTTTTTCAGGCCCATTTTCGGCACGGGCTCCCCGGTCTCGTCCAAGAACAGCCTCGTTGAGAGTTGGTGAACAGGGCGTGCATCACCTTGACCCGCATCAAAGCCCAAGCACGTCGGCCATCGAATAGAGCCCGGGTCCCTTGCCGCGCCCCCACAACGCGGCCTTGACCGCGCCGCGGGCGAAGATCCCGCGGTCGGTGGCGATATGGGTGAGCTCGATGCGCTCGCCCGGGCCGGCAAAGATCACGCGATGCTCGCCGACCACGTCGCCGCCGCGCATGGTGACGAAACCGATGTCGCCGTCGCGGCGCGGGCCGATGTCGCCGTCGCGGCTGCGCACGGCTTTGTCCTTGAGCGATACGCCGCGCCCGCGCGCCGCGGCCTCGCCCAACATCAGCGAAGTTCCGGACGGCGCGTCGCGCTTGTGGCGGTGATGCATCTCGACGATCTCGATGTCGAACTCGGCATCGAGAATTTGCGCGACGCGGGCAGTCAACCCGGCGAGGAGATTGACGCCGAGGCTCATATTGCCGGCCTTGATGATGGTGGCATGCCGGGCGGCGGCATCGAGCTTGGCAAGGTCGTCCTCACTGAGGCCGGTGGTGCCGATGACTTGCACGATCCGCGCCTGGGCGGCAAGGGCTGCGAAGGCCACGGTGGCCGCCGGGACGGTGAAGTCGAGCACGCCGTCGACGCCGGCAAAGACGGGCAGGGGGTCGGCGGTGATGGCGATGCCGAGGGAGGCAAGGCCCGCGACCTCGCCGGCATCCCGGCCGATGGCCGGGGAGCCCTTGGTCTCCAGCGCCGCGGCCAGCACGCAGCCCGGGGTGGCCATGACGGCGCGCGTCAAAGCCTGACCCATGCGCCCGGCGGCCCCAAGCACCGCAATCTTCATGTCTGCCATGGCGCGATGGTCTTTAGCGATCGGCCGCGAGGGCGCGGAGACTCGGGTCCGGGGTTAGACTGGGGAACCCTTCTAGGACCTCGCCCGCCCGGTCACAAGCCCGCACGAATTGTGCAATGCGGTCGGAATTTGCCGTTGGTCCCGGGCGCGGGATCGCTTTGTGGCAGAACGAGGCCCCGGTCTCCGCACAAAGAATTGAGCGGCTGCGGCACTGCAACCGCTGGTTCCCCCTTGCCCGCCCCATCAAACTCGGGATGTCGATCGTTTCGCCCGGGGGCCGCCATGCTCAAGACCGCGAGTAACGCCAGCAGCATTCATCGCCGACCGGCGGGCTTCGCCGTCGAGATCGCGTCGGTGGCGACGGCCGTGCCGGCGTACAAGGTTTCGCAGGCCGACATTGCGATCCAGGCGAAGGCGGTGTTCCCGCATCTGGCGCGGCTGGAAAGCCTCTACGCCCATACCGGCATCGAGACGCGTTATGCCTGCGAGCCGCCGGAATGGTATTACGAGCGGCACGGCTGGGAGGCGCGAACGGCGGCGTTCCAGCGCCACGCGCTCGCGCTGCTCGAGGAGGTGGCGCTCAAGGCAATCGACGCCGCCGGGATCAAGCTCGCGGATATCGGCGCGCTCGTTACCAACACCATCACCGGGCTGGCTATTCCGAGCCTCGACGCCAAGCTGATGAATTGGCTTGGGCTGCCCCATTCCATCGAGCGTTTGCCGATCTTCGGACTTGGTTGCGGGGGCGGCGTCGCCGGTCTCGCCCGCGCCTCGCGCCTCGCGCAAGCCATGCCAGGCGCGCATGTGCTGTTTCTCACCGTCGATCTCTGCACGCTGTGCCTGCGCATTGCCGATCCGAGCATGGCGATGTTTGTCTCCGCGGCTTTGTTCGGCGACGGCGCGGCGGGCGTTGTGTTGCGCAACAATGCGGGCGCGGACGGCGGTTCGACAGGGCGCGGCACGGTGCTCGCCATGGGCGAGCATTTCTGGCCCAAGACCGAGCACATCATGGGCTGGGACATCAAGGAGGACGGCTTTGGCGTCGTGCTCAGTCCCGAGCTGCCGGGGCTCGTGCGCAGCAAGTTCGTTCCCGCGCTCAAGGGCTTTCTCGACGCCAACGGCATGACGCTTGGCGAGTTTACCGGGTTCCTGCTGCATCCCGGCGGGGCCAAGATCCTCAGGACCGTGGAGAAGGTGCTGCGCCTGTCGCGCGAGGAGCTCGCTTATTCTTGGGACGTGTTGCGCGACTTCGGCAACATGTCGTCGCCGACGGCGCTGTTTGCGCTGGCCAAGGCCCATGCCGCCGGAGCGCGCGGCCCGCATCTTCTGACCGCGTTCGGTCCCGGCTTCTCCGCCTATTTTCTAGCGGTCGATCTCTAACGCCGCGCGGCGTGCCGCGAGGGCATCATCCTCGAGCTTGATCTTGACGGCGAGCACCGTCCACCACAACGCCGTCATGATGAGACCAAGCGCGACCGCGCCGAAGGCAAGCGGCAAGACGAGCGTCTCGGCGACGGTCACGGCATAATTCGGGTGGCGGACATAGCGGTAGGGCCCGCGGGCGACGATCGGCGCGGCGACAAGCGTGATGATGCGATGGGTCCAGAAGCGCCCTAGGCTGGCGATGATCCAATAGCGAATGAGCTGCAGCACGAGATAAATGACGATGAGCGGCCATAGGATCGGCGCGCTCGGCGGAACGAGGAAGAACAGCGAGGCGATCCAGGCAAGATGCGTCGCCGCCACGACGGGATAGTAGTCGCGGCCGATTTCGCGCGCGCCGGCGGCAAGAAGCGTGTTGGTGTTGCGCGCCGAATAAAGCTCCTCGGCGCCGCGCTGGATGAGCACGAGGATGCCTGCGAGCTGCGGAGCGCCGATGAATGCAATCACGTCACTTCAACTCAGCAAGGGGGTCTGACATGCGCGGAGCGGCACTTCTGATCGTTGTCACGCTGGTTGGCTACCCCGGAGGATTGGCGGCGCACGATGTGCCGGCGAATACCGGCGCCTTCCTCACCTATTGTCAAACCAATGAAGCGGGCTGTCAGCACAAGGTCGTGAATGTCTACGTCGGCATGCAGATTTATCGCGCGCTCAACGCGTTCTGTCCGCCGCCGGGAACCGAGCAAAAGAGCAAACCGCGAAAGTGCTGACCTGGCTCGCCGACCACCCGGACACCCACGCGCTGCCGACCCATGACGGAATTAGCGCCGCCTTCAAAGCGCTCTATCCTTGCACAAATTAGATTGCGGCGGTGCGGCCGCGAAGGGTGCCGCTCAGGCGACAAGCGGACGATCGACCGGAGCGGGCTCGTCCTCCTGCACCTCGGCCGCGGGCTTGCCGTAATAGAAGCCCTGCACCTGATCGCAGCCCCATTTCCTCAGCATCGCCGCCTGACTTTCGGTCTCCACGCCCTCGGCGGTGATGGTCACTTTCAGCGACTGGCCGAGGCCGACGATGCTCGACACGATGGCGGAAGTCTGCGGGCTGGTGCCGAGGGTGTCGATGAAGGAGCGGTCGATCTTGATCTTGCTGACGGGGAAGCGGGTGAGATAGCTCAGGCTCGAATAGCCGGTGCCGAAATCGTCCATGGCGATGGAGACGCCGAGCTCATCGAGGCGTTTCAGTGTATCCAGCACGACATCGGTGTTCTGCAACAGAGTGCTCTCGGTGACCTCGAGCTCGAGGCGGTTGGCTTCGAGTCCGGTTTCGGCCAAGACCCTGCGCACCAGCGCGACCACGTCCTGCGTCTTGAATTGGGCGGGTGAGAGATTGACGGCGAGCGTCGTGTCCATCGGCCAAGTGGTGGCGTAGGAGCAGGCCGTGCGCAGGATCCATTCGCCGAGCGGCGCGATGAGGCCGGTCTCCTCGGCGATGGGGAGAAAGGTCGCGGGCGGGATCTCCCCTTCGCTCGGGTGCCACCAGCGCACCAGCGCCTCGTAGCCCGTGAGCCTGCCACTCTCGAGATCGAATTGCGGCTGATAATCGAGATAGAGCTGCTTCTTGCGCAGCGCGGCGCGGAGCTCGTGCTCGAGCCGGCGCCGCTTCTGTAGCGCGGCGTCCATGGCGGGCTCGAAAAAGCGGAAGGTGTTGCGGCCGTCCTGTTTCGCCCGATAGAGCGCAAGGTCGGCATTCTTCATCAGTACCTCGGGGGCCTCGCCCTCCACCGGGCCGAGCGCGATGCCGATGCTGGCCGAGGTCGTCACATCATGGCCGTTGACGCGATAGGTTTCTCCGAGCGCTTCGCAAACGCGACGCGCCAAGCGCATGGCGGCCTCGGGAGAATCGAGATCCTCGGCGACGACGGCGAACTCGTCGCCGCCCAGGCGGCCCACGAGATCGACCTCGCGCACGGTATCGCGCAATCGTTCGGCGACCTCGACGAGAAGCGCGTCACCGGTGGCGTGGCCGAGCGTGTCGTTGACGTTCTTGAAGCGATCGAGATCGAGGCATAGCACCGCGAGTGACTGGTTATGGCGCCGGCTGCGGGCGGCGGCGCGCTCGAGGTGCTGGCGGAGTTGCACGCGGTTGGGCAGGCCGGTCAGCGAATCGTGCAGGGCAAGAAAGCGTATCTGGTCCTCGGCCATCCAACGCTCGCGAATGCGGCGGGAGGCGATGGCCGCCGGCACCGAGAAGCCGAGGACGATGAGGAGGCTCGTGGTCAGCGTCACAGCCGTCAGCGCGGTGTTGGTCATCTCAGCGGCGGCGGTTTGATCCACGACGAAGGCATAGACGCGCTCGACTTTGCCATCGTGGCTGACCGGCACGAAGGCCGCGCGACGAACACTATCGCCGGCGGATGCACTCGTGATGGCAACCGTGTCGTTGGTGACGGCCGAAGCGAAGGCGGCGGCGGCGTCACTGGGGGCGAGCAGGTCGTTCAGCGCAGTGAGGGAGAGGCCCCTGCCCAGCAGTATTGGCACCTTGTCGGCGCCGATTAGGGCAAAGCCCTTTACCTTGCTCACATGATCGTCGGGCCGTTGCGAGTGGTTCGCCATCCAGCCCATGATCAGCCGTTCCACGCCGCCCAGCACATGCGCGCTGTCTTCATCGAGGCTTTGCTGAGAGGGCAGAGTTACCGGCTGGCCCTGGGGCGTGGTGAATTCCTGGCGCAGCTTGCTGGGGTCGAGGAGCTGGTAGCCGCTGTCGAGAGACGGCGTGGGAGAGGACGCCTCTTGGCTCAGGCTCGCGTCAAGCTTGGTCGCCTTGCTGAGCGCCGCCTCGCGCGCGTCCTTGTTGAGCACGTAAACGATCGTGGAGCGGCCGGACAGCACGCCCGTCACGACCGTGAGCAATCCGAGAACAACGAGACCGGCCATGATCAGGCGATCTCGGGCGGCAAATTCACCCAGCATGAACCGCTCCCGTAATAACGAAGAGGTCTGCTTATACGGGGGCGTTGTTAAGGTCTGCAAAACGTTTGCAGTTAGCAAGCCGTTAAGGGATCATGACCAAGCAAAGGCAACTTTGCGCAAGGAGATCTCGCCGAAGCGCTCCGCGCCCTCCGCCACCGGCTTGCCGCCGAGGTTCAGATAGAAAGTGCAGGCGCCGTCATTGTCGCTCAGCGCCCAAACCACGAGGCCCCTGAGGCGCAGATCGCTGAGCCGCTTACGCGCGACGGCGAATAGCCGCTCGCCGAGACCGAGCCCCTGATAGGTAGGGTGGAGATAGAGCTCGAAGATCTCGCCTTGAAACGGCGTGCGCCCGAGGCGCGAGCGGCCATAGGTCGCGTAGCCGGCAGCCTCGCCGCCGAAATCGAGCACGAGCAGCGGGCGGCGCTCGGCGAGCGCTTGCTTCCACCAGCGCAATCCGCGCCGCGCGACCATGCGCTCGAGTGACAGATGCGGGATGATGCCGCGATAGGCGCCGCGCCAAGCCTCGGCATGAACTTCCGCCAGCGCAGCGGCATCCTTCACCCGCGCCAGCCGGATTTGCACGACGTTGGCCGTCTCCATGGCCACAGCCTAGCGCAGTTGGGGAGCGCAGTTGAAGGGGCTTCGTGACGCTTTCACCAGGAAGGGAGGCGTGCGGCGCGGCTGTGAGGTAGTGAGCGTCGGTAAGGATTCTCGTATAGTGGCGGTCATCTTTTCGCTCGACTATACTCTTCTGCCGAAGCGTCCTGGGGAGGATGCAATGCAAAGGCTGTTGCGCCCGCAGGCGGGACTTTATCTTCTTCTATTGCTTTTTTCCTCGCCGGCGCTGGCCGACAAACGGGTGGCGCTCGTCATCGGCAACGCGAATTATCAGCACGTGTCGCACCTACCGAATCCCGTGAACGATACTGCCGACATCGGGGCAGCACTTGAGCGACTGGGATTTGCCATCCGTCGGGAAAACGATCTTGATCGGACCGCGCTGCGCCGAGCTGTCTCCGAATTCAGCGACAGCGCCGTCGGCGCCGATATTGCCCTGGTCTATTTCGCGGGGCACGGGCTCGAAGTCGACGGGGAGAACTATCTCATTCCCGTGGACGCAGTGCTCGAAACCGACCGGCGCATTCGATTCGAGGCCGTGCCTTTGGACGATGCCCTGGAAGGCGCCAAGGGTCTTCGCATCGTGCTGTTGGATGCCTGCCGCAGCAATCCCTTCTTGGCCTCAATGAAGGTCACCAGCCCGAACTCGGTCCATCGTCACGAGGAGAAGTTGCTGTACGATAAAGTCATCCCCGAGATCGACAACGTCTACCATAAGGCGGAAGGAGAAAACTCGGGATCCTTCTCTTCCAATTTTGGCATCTATTCGGTGACCGGGCAGGCGTGTGACGGCAATTCAATCGTGAGTTCGAAGTGGCTCATATGGTTCAAGGCTAGCAGGATGTTCTTGGTAATTTTGAATGCGCCGTTTCGAATATATACGAGGACAACCTGACCTTCAAGAAATTCTCCGGCGATAAGGGAACATTCAATTGGTACGCCTGGGGCAATGGCTACAAGGTCGCCTTCATGGGATCGTACCTCGGTTACGAGCCCAAATTCAGCAACCGGAACGTCAATTATTCAGTCGCTCCCAAATGCAAGAACGATTTTGCGATGAGGGAACTCATTCAGTCGACGTGGAAAGACATCGTGGCGAAAATTCCAGCCGAGCCACAAAAGGACGAGAACGACAATTCGAATCGATAGCGCGGCTGGGCCGCGTCAAGCCGTGCTTTCGACTTCAAGCACCTTCTGCCGCTCGGCCTTCTTGCGCTCATTGGCGTCGAGATGACGCTTGCGCAGACGGATCGATTTCGGCGTCACTTCGACGAGCTCGTCCTCCTCGATATAAGCGAGCGCGCGCTCGAGCGTCATGCGCAGCGGCGGCGTCAGGCGTACCGCCTCGTCCTTCGAGGTGGTGCGAATATTGGTGAGCTTCTTACCCTTGAGCACATTGACCTCGAGGTCGTTGTCGCGGGTGTGCTCGCCGACGATCATGCCGCGATAGACCTTCCAGCCGGGCTCGATCATCATCGGCCCGCGATCCTCCAGATTCCACAGAGCGTAGGCCACGGCCTCGCCCGCCTCGGTCGAGATGAGCACGCCGTTGCGCCGCCCCTGAATGGTTCCCTTATGCGGCGCATAAACGTGGAACAGGCGGTTCATAATGCCGGTGCCGCGGGTGTCGGTAAGGAGCTCGCCCTGATAGCCGATCAGGCCGCGCGTGGGCGCGTAGAAGACGAGCCGGTGACGACCGCCACCCGAGGGGCGCATCTCGACCAGCTCGGCTTTCCGCTCGGACAGCTTCTGCACGACGATGCCCGAATGCTCCTCGTCGACGTCGATGACCACTTCCTCGACCGGTTCGAGCAGCGCGCCGTTGGCGTCGCGGCGGAACAGCACCTTCGGCCGCGACACGGAGAGCTCGAAGCCCTCGCGCCGCATGGTCTCGATCAGGATGCCGAGCTGCAGCTCGCCGCGGCCCGCGACTTCCATGGAATCTCTTCTCGTCGGATTCGGTGACGCGCAGCGCCACATTACCCTCCGCCTCGCGCAGCAGCCGGTCGCGAATCATGCGGCTCGTCACCTTGTCGCCTTCGGTGCCGGCAAGGGGCGAGTCGTTGACGCGGAAGGTCATGGCCAGCGTGGGCGGGTCAATCGGCTGGGCGGGAAGCGGCTCGGTCACTTCGGGCGCGCAAATGGTATGGGCGACGGTGGCGTCGGGCAGTCCGGCAAGCGACACGATGTCCCCGGCGGTGGCGAGATCGAGGGCGACCCGCTCCAGCCCGCGAAAGGCGAGCACCTTGGACACGCGGCCCTGCTCGACAAGCTTGCCGTCATGGTCGAGCACCTTGACCGCTTGATTGGGTGCGACCGAGCCTGAGCTGATGCGCCCGGTGACGATGCGACCGAGATAGGGATTGGCTTCGAGGATGGTGCCGAGCAGGCGGAACGGCCCGTCCTCCACCACGGGCGGGGCCACATGGCGCAGCACGAGATCGAAGAGCGGCGTCATGCCATGGTCCTTGGGGCCCGCTTCGCTCGCCGCCATCCAGCCTTCCTTGGCCGAGCCGTAGAGGATGGGAAAGTCGAGCTGCGCGTCGCTCGCATCGAGCGCGGCAAAGAGATCGAACACCTCATTCACCACTTGGCCGGCCCGCGCATCGGGGCGGTCGACCTTATTGATCACGACGATGGGCTTGAGACCCATCTTGAGGGCCTTGGACACGACGAATTTGGTTTGCGGCAGGGGGCCTTCGGCGGCGTCCACCAGCACCAGCGCGCCGTCAACCATGTTGAGGATGCGCTCGACCTCGCCGCCGAAATCGGCGTGGCCCGGCGTATCCACGATGTTGATGTGGGTGTCCTTCCAGACGACCGAGGTCACCTTGGCGAGGATGGTGATGCCGCGCTCGCGCTCGAGATCGTTGGAATCCATGGCGCGCTCGGCCACGCGCTGATTGGCGCGGAAGGCGCCGGATTGCTGCAGTAGCCGGTCGACGAGGGTGGTCTTGCCATGGTCGACATGGGCAATGATGGCAATGTTGCGAAGCTTCATGGGGGTCCAGATATCAAACGCGGGCCGAAACGGCCCGCGGTGCTCACTGGCATATATAGGGCATGTGACGCCCGTGCAATGGCCCGCGGGAGAGGCTGCGGCCGGGCGGCTATAAACGTGCGCCCGGACGCCACGAGCGCCAGGGGGCACCGGGCCGGGCGGCGCGAAGCCGCATCATCTCGCCGAGATTTTCGACCGTGAGCAGGCCGACCACGCGGCCGGTCGCGTCGGTCACGCCGACCAAAGGTGCGCCCTTCTGCGTCAGCGAGCGCAAGGCGGTGTCGAGCTTGGCGTGCGCGGGCACGGTCGGAATGTCGGTCGTCATCATTTCGAGCACGGGGGTATCGGGGCCGCGCTCCTGCAGCGCCTTGATCATGGCGTCGCGCAGGACGACCCCGCGCAGATGGCCCGCACCGTCGACCACGGGAAATTCCTTCTGCGTGGTGCGGATCAGCGCGTCCGCCGCGTCGTTGACCGTGGCATTGGTGGGCAGCGATTCAAACTTGCTGATCATGGCGTCGGAAACGAGCGCGCCTTGCGCCACGGCGCGGAGTTGCGCATCCGCCGCTTCGCCCGAGGCGGCGAGGAAAATGAAGATGGCGATCACGACGAGCATCGGATTGTAGAAGAGGCCGAGAATGCCGAACACGACGGCGAAGGCTTGGCCGATGCCGGCGGCGAGCGCGGTGGCGCGGGCATTGCCGAGCTTGATGGCGAGCAGCGCGCGCAACACCCGCCCGCCATCCATGGGGAAGGCGGGGATCATGTTGAAGACCACGAGCACTATGTTGGCACCCAAGAGCTTGACCGCCATGGACGTCGTGGGATCCTCGATTTTGGTGAGGGACTGAGGATCGAGCTGCGGGCCAAGCCAGAGCAGCAAGGCGACGATGATCGCGACATTCACTGCCGGGCCGGCGATGGCCACGATCAGCTCCTGGCTCGGCTTCTCCGGCATGCGCTCCATGCTGGCGATGCCGCCGAACGGCCACAGGGTCACGTCGCGGGTGGGGACGCCAAAATAGCGGGCGGCAAAAGCTCGTGCAGCAGCACGCAGAGGAACAGCAACACGACGAAAGTGACGCCCTGCCACGCGGCCTCGGTGCCCCCTTGGCGGAAATAGACGGCCCACAGCCAGACGAGGAAGAGCAGGAAGGTGACATGGATGCGGATCACCGTGCCTCTGAGCGAGCCAACCGTAAGAGACCAGCGCATGGGCTGCCTTTCCTCCATTCACTTCGCAGCCTATAGATGGGGAGCCTTGGGCCCGGGACAAAGGCGAAGCCCCCCGGCTCAAGACGCGCATGACGTGCGGGGTCGTGCGCAATTGCCACAGCGGCAGGAAAACAGCTTGTATCCGCCGGGTGCCCCGCCCTAGAAAAGCCGTAACGATTCCATCGAGCTACCGCTCTTGTGGCGCGAGAGGGTCCGCCCGAGACCGAGCAGGCCATCCCGAACAGCGTTGGCTTTGATCGTCGATGGTATTCCCATCGAATCTCCACGCGATCCTGTGTGGGACAAGTTTCGAGCGAGGGTTGCATGTGCGGCTTGGCAGGCGTGATCGACCTCAAGGGACGCGGTGAGCCCGACCGGGCGCAAGTGCAGCGCATGGCGGCGGCGCTCACCCATCGCGGCCCGGACGATGCGGGCTCTCTGTTCGTGCCGGGCGTGGCGCTCGCGCACCGGCGGCTCTCGATCGTCGGCATCGAGGACGGGCGGCAGCCGCTGTTCAACGAGGACGGCAGCATCGCCGTCATTTGCAACGGCGAGTTCTTCGATTTTCCCGAGCGGCGCGCCGAGCTTGAGGCGCGCGGCCATGTGTTCGGAACGCACACCGATTCCGAGCTCATCGTGCATCTCTACGAGGAGCATGGCGAGGCGCTGTTCCCCCATCTCAAGGGACAATTCGCCTTCGTGCTCGTCGATCTCAAGCGCCGCATCGTGCTGATGGCGCGCGACCGCGTCGGCATCTGCCCGCTGTTCTGGTCGCGGCAAGGCGACCTCGTCTATTTCGCCTCCGAGATCAAGGCGCTGATCGCCTCGGGCGCGGTCAAGCCTGCCGCCGATCCGCGCGGGCTCGATCATCTCTTCACCTTCTTCGCGCTCGGCACGCGCCGCACGGCCTTTGCCGGGGTCGAAGCCATTGCCCCCGGTCGTTATGTGAAGATCGCGTTGGGGAATGACGGCCGGGCCGCGGCGCCGGTGGAACAGACATATTGGGATTTCGATTTCCCCGATTGGGGCGAGGAAGAGGACCTCACCGACGCGGCGGCGATCGACGCCTTCGAGGAGACCTTCGCCCGCGCCGTCGAGATCAGGCTCCGCGCCGACGTGCCGGTGGTGGGTTATTTGAGCGGCGGGGTGGATTCGGCCTATGTGCTCGCCACCGCGGCGCGGGTTTCCGGCCACGCGCTGCCCTCCTTCACCATTCACGTGCCGCATCCGGGCCTCGACGAGAAGGACGAGGCGGCGGAAGCGGCCGCGGCGATCGGCTGCCGTCCGACGGTGGTCGAGGCCGGTCCCGACCTCATCACCAACGCCTATGCCGGGCTCATCAGCGCGGCGGAGAGCCCGGTGCTCGACACGTCCTGCGCGGCGCTGCTTGCGCTGTCGCGCGAAGTGCGCGGGCAGGGCTACAAGGTGGTGCTGACGGGCGAAGGAGCGGACGAGGCCTTCGCCGGCTATGTCTGGTTCAAGATCCGCGAGGCCGCCCGCCGGCTCGACTGGGGCGACAAGTTCCGCCCCAGCACGGGCATCAGCCGCGTGGCGCGCAAATGGGCGGCGCCCAACCTCTCGTTTGCCGAGCTCGCCCGCATCGATCACCTGATCGCCGGGCCGCACGCGCAATCGATCCTCTATAATCTCGTGGCGACGTCGCGCACGCGCTATTACAGCGCCGCCACGATGGAGGCGCTCGGCGGCCATGTCGCCTACGAGGATCTCGGCCTCGATCTCGAACGCATGCGCCGCTGGCATCCGCTCAACCGCTCGCTCTATCTCGGCTACAAGGTGCAGCTCGCGGGGCTTCTGCTCAGCCAGAAGGGCGACCGCGTGGCCATGGCCAATAGCGTGGAGACGCGCTACCCGTTCCTCGACGAGGAGGTGGTCGCGCTCGCTTGCCGCCTCCATCCCCGCTTCAAGCTGCGCGGCTTCCTCAAGGACAAATATCTGCTGCGCCAGGCGGCGATGCGCGTGCTGCCGAAGAGCGTGGCCGAGCGGCCCAAGCTCATGTTCCGGGCGCCGCATGCCGAGACGTTTCTCGCCAAGCCGCCCGCTTTCGTGCGCGATCTGTTGAGCCCGGAGAGTCTGGCGCAGACCGGCTATTTCGATGCCAAGTCGGTCGCGGAGGATTGCGCGGGGCTGGCGCGCGGCAAGGGCGAGAAGCTCGGCACTTTCGCCAGCCTCGGGCTTGGCGGCGTCGTGGCCACCCAGCTCTGGCACCATATCTATCTCGGCGGCGGCTTGTGCGAGCTGCCGCATATCGCCTACGAGCCCGCGGCGCCCACGGCTACCACCGAGCCGTCGCTCGCCGTGGCGTGAGAGCAGGGGTGCCCAAACTCAATTGTCATGCCCGGCCTTGTGCCGGTCATCCACGAATGCAGCTGAACATGTTTGAAGAATTGGATGGCCGGGACAAGCCCTGCCATGACGAAAAATCACGGGTCGCACAGCCGGGTCATCCTTTGCGGCGGCCGAGGAGCCGGAGCCGCAGCGCGTTGAGCTTGATGAAGCCCGCGGCATCCTTCTGGTCGTAGGCGCCGGCATCGTCCTCGAAGGTGACGATCTTGCTCGAGTAGAGCGATTTTTTGCTCGAGCGGCCGATCACCGTGACGTTGCCCTTATAGAGCTTGAGCGTCACGTCGCCCTCGACATGCTCCTGGCTCTTGTCGATCAGCGCCTGCAGCATCTCGCGCTCCGGCGAGAACCAGAAGCCGTAATAGATGAGCTCGGCATAGCGCGGCATCAGTGAATCCTTGAGATGCATTGCCTCGCGGTCGAGTGTGAGCGATTCCATGGCGCGGTGCGCCACGAGCAGGATGGTGCCGCCCGGCGTCTCATACACGCCGCGCGACTTCATGCCGACATAGCGGTTCTCGACCAAATCGACCCGGCCGATGCCGTTGTCGCGGCCGAGCTCGTTGAGCCGCGTGAGCAGCGCCGCCGGCGACAGCTTCTTGCCGTCGATGGAGATGGGATCGCCTTTGGCAAACCCGATGGTAACGGTGGTCGGCTTGTCCGGCGCGTCCTCTGGGCTAATGGTGCGCTGATAGACGTAAGGCGGCGGCTCCTTGGCGGGGTCCTCCAGCGCCTTTCCTTCGGAGGAGGAGTGCAACAGATTGGCGTCGACCGAGAAGGGCGCCTCGCCGCGCTTGTCCTTGGCCACGGGAATCTGGTGCTTCTCGGCGAAGTCGATCAGATCGCTGCGTGACTTGAACTCCCATTCGCGCCATGGCGCGATCACCTTGATGTCGGGGTTGAGCGCGTAATAAGTGAGCTCGAAGCGCACCTGGTCGTTGCCCTTGCCGGTGGCGCCATGGGCCACGGCGTCGGCGCCGGTCGCGCGCGCGATCTCGATCTGGCGCTTGGCGATGAGCGGCCGGGCGATGGAGGTGCCGAGCAGATAGACGCCTTCATAGAGGGCGTTCGCCCGGAACATGGGGAACACGAAGTCGCGCACGAATTCCTCGCGCAAATCCTCGACGAAGATCACCTTGATGCCGAGCAGCTCGGCCTTCTTGCGCGCCGGCGCCAATTCCTCGCCCTGGCCGAGATCGGCGGTGAAGGTCACGACCTCGCAAGCATAGGTCTCCTGCAGCCATTTGAGGATGATGGAGGTGTCGAGCCCGCCCGAATAAGCGAGCACCACCTTCTTGATGTCTTTGCGTTTGGCCATGGGGGCGACTCGCGGGCGAAAGGAGCCGCATCATAGGGCGAGACGCCGCGCGGGCAAGCGCAGCGAACGGCACTTCGGCCGGCGGGCTTAACGCTGAATGGGTCGAGCGAGACGGTGCGCCACGGCGCTCAGCCGCGGCGAGGGCTAATCACATGCAGCCGGCCATGAACTTGAAATAATCGTGCCAGCCATGGGCGCCGGTCGCGGTCTTGTCCTGCTCCCATTTGGCGTCGCAATCGCGCTTGGCTTGCGTGCCGGTTGCGGTGTCGGTCACGTTCTGAGCCGTCTTCTTTTTCTTGGGCTCTTTCGGCGTGGCGTCGGCGGCGGCTTTGGGCGGCTCCGTCTTGGCCTCGGCGGCGGCGGATTTGTCGTTCTTCTCCGGCTTGGCCGCGGCGGCGGTGGGATGCTTGGCGGCGTAATCCTTGCTGCATTGGCTCCAATATTGCGACCAGGTCTCGCCCGCCGGCGTCTTGTCGTCCTTCTTCATCGCGTCCCATTGGCTGCTGCACGCCGTCATGGCGGCGGATTTGGCGGCCTCGGCGCCGGGCGCGGCGAGGAGGGCGGCGGAGGCGAACACGGTCAGCACGATCAGTTTGGCGCGCGTATGCATGAGTAAGCCTCCATCAAGAGCGGGATTTGGCCGAGGGGCCCGGCGTGGCCGGGACATTGGCCATGCGTTTGGCAATGAGCGACCAGGCGACGCCGGCAAGGATGGTCAGGGCGCCGGCGACGCTCGTCCATTGGTCGGAGGTCAAATAACCCCCGGCGACGAGCGCGCCGCCCAGGCCGTCAGCGCGTGGCGAATGAGACCGGAAATTTGATCGGACATACGTAACCACCCATGCCCAGGCAGCTCGCAGGCGCGGATATTGGCGCGCCCGCGGGCATCGAGTCGATACCCGACGGCAGGCCTCTTTGTCGCAGGCGGCGGAGTTGGCGCCCCCCGGGAACCGGATCGGGGCGAATTGGGTTTGTAGCTGGAGAGGAGGACGGGCGCCATGCCGTACCAAACAGACCGGGAACTACCCGACAGTGTGAAGGACACTCTGCCGGCCCACGCGCAGGACATCTATCGCGAGGCCTTCGACAGCGCGTGGGACGAATATTCCGACCCGAGCAAGCGGCGGGGGACGGAATCGCGCGAGGAAGTGGCCCACAAGGTGGCGTGGGCGGCGGTGAAGAAATCCTACGAGAAGGTGGGCGACGAATGGCAACGCAAGAGCTAGAGCGGCACACGGAAAGCATGCCCGTGGGCAAAGGTGGGGAACGCAGCGGCTTTGCCATGCGCCGCATGCTGAAGCTCGGCAGCCTCCCTTGGCGCCAGACCGTCACGCGTCATGCGCCCGAGCCATGGCCGGCCGCGCGGCTTTCGCTGCAAGCCCGGATCGCCGCGCTCGACGGACAAGCCTGACGGACGTTACGCGCGAGCGCCGGCGAGCAGCCAATAGACGAAGCCACCGGCGAAACCCGCGGCGGCGAACAGCGCCATATATTGGCTGGTGGCGACTGTGGTCACGTCCGGGGCGCGGGTCCCGACCAGAAGCGGGATTGCGGCCAGCGCCGCGCCGCCGGCCGGCACGTAATACATCCAGGAGCGAATGCGCAGCACTTCGCCCGCCACCACGGCGAGCAGCGCCGGCAGCGCGTTAAGCGCGGGCGCGACGGTGCCCGCGAACAGCATCACGCCGAAGACGCGGTCGGCGCCATGGCGCAGCATGGGATCGTGCGGCGCCGCGGCGCGCAGCTCGTCACCCACCCACATGGCGCCGAGCGCGAACAGCACTGCGAGCGCCACGCCGGCGGCGAGGCAAAAGGCGAACGCCACCCAGAGTATGCGGAACATGGTGCGCAGGATCATGGGCGCCCTCTTGGTCACGGCTGTCACGGGCCGCGCTTCAGCCTATAAGGACGGCCACTATAGGGCAGAGCGCGCTTGCCCGGGCTAATCGGATTGCACCCATGGCGACCATCGAGTTCTGGTACGAATTCGCCAGCACCTATTCCTATCCCGCCGCCATGCGCATCGCGCCGCTCGCCGAGGCGGCCGGGGTTGCCCTGCGGTGGCGGCCGTTCCTGTTGGGGCCGATCTTCCAGACGTTCGGCTGGAACGATTCTCCATTCAACATCTATGCGGCCAAGGGGCGCTATATGTGGCGGGATCTGGAGCGCCTCTGCGCGGCCGAAAGTGTGCCGTTGAAACTGCCGCCGGTCACATTTCCGCAGAACGGGCTCACAGCGGCGCGGCTGGCGCTGGCCGGGGAGGGCGATGGCTGGACGCCGGCCTTCACGCGGGCGGTGTTCGCCGCGAACCACGCCGAGCAAGAGGACATCAGCGACGAGGCGGTGCTCGCCGCGCTTCTCGATGGGCTCGGAGTCGATGGGAGGGCTGCGCTGGCCGCGGCCAATACGCCGGCGAATAAGGACGCGCTGAAGGCGCAAACGGCGGACGCCGCGGCGCGCGGCATTTTCGGCGCGCCGTCCTTCACCGTGGGCGACGAATTGTTCTGGGGCAACGACCGGCTGGAAGCCGCGCTCGCCTGGGCGCTGCGCGCCTAAGCCGGCTGGGTCAGGCGGGTGCTGGCGCGCTGCTTCACGCTCGCGCTCTTCAATTGCCCGCAGGCGGCCATGATGTCGCGGCCGCGGGGGGAGCGTACCGGGCTCGCATAGCCGGCGCGGTTCACCACTTCGGCGAATTTCTCGATCTGCTCCCAGGCGGAGCATTCGTAAGGCGCGCCGGGCCAGGGGTTGAACGGGATCAAATTGATCTTGGCGGGAATCTTGGCGAGCAGCCGCACCAGGGCCTTGGCGTCGGCGATGGAATCGTTGATGCCCTTCAGCATCACATATTCGAAGGTGATGCGCTTGGCATTGGACAGGCCGGGATAGGATCGGCAGGCCTCGAGTAGGGCATGAAGCGGCCATTTCTTGTTGATGGGCACGAGCGTGTCGCGCAGCTCGTCGCGCACGGCGTGGAGCGAAATGGCGAGCATGGTGCCGGCCTCGGCGCCCCAGCGCGGGATCTCGGGCACGACGCCGGACGTGGAGAGCGTGATGCGGCGCTTGGAGATCGACAGCCCCTCGCCGTCGGCGGCGATGGCCATGGCGTCGCGCACATGATCGAAATTGTAGAGCGGCTCGCCCATGCCCATGAGCACGACATTGGTGATCTTGCGCTCGGTTTGCGGCAGGCCGCGCGGGTCGCCGGCAGAAGCGCCCGGCCAGTCGCCGATGCGGTCGCGGGCGATCACGATCTGACCGACGATCTCACCCGGGGTGAGGTTGCGCACGAGCGGCTGCGTGCCGGTATGGCAGAAGCTGCAAGCAAGCGTGCAGCCGACCTGGCTCGAGATGCACAGCGTGCCGCGATCCTCTTCGGGGATGTAGACCGTCTCCACCTCCTTGCCGTCGGCCAGGCGGAGCAGCCATTTACGCGTGCCATCGGTCGACACCTGCTCGGTGACGATCCTGGGGCGCTCAAGCGTGACGTTTTGCGCAAGCTCGGCGCGCAGCTCCTTGGCGATGTCGGTCATGGCGGCGAAGTCGGTCGCGCCGCGCACATACATCCAGTTCCACAGCTGGCGCACGCGCATGCGCGATTGCCGCTCGGTCACGCCGAGGCCGATCAATCGGCCGGCCAGCTCGGACCGGGTCAGGCCGAGCAGCGAGACTCCGTCACGCGCCGGGTGGAGCAGAGGCGGCGGAGCGGCTGGGTCAATGGTGGCAGGACTGGGCATGGCCGATGACGGTGTGTGCAGCCCCCGTTTTATGGGCTGTCTGTCATATCATGGCGATGGCGGCGAATGCCAAGTGGCGGCGGTGAATCGAGGAGCGCAGCGGCTTATTTGTCGTCTTTGTCGTCCTTGTCCTCGCTGTCGTCGCTCTTGTCGTCGTCTTTGCCCATGATGCCGTCGGTGGCGGTGACCATGTCCGTGTCGGGGTTGTTACCGCAATAGATCAAGACCTGGGCGAGATCGCCGGCCATTTTCTGGAAGTCGACGATGGCGGGATCGTCGTCCTCCGTGTAATAGCCCTCGAACCACATCATCATCAGGCCGCGATTGTCATCGTTGTAAGCGGTGAACTGTTTGCAGGTGAGCTTCGACATGTCGACCTTGGATTCCTCCGCGGCGACGGCCGGGCTCGCCATCAGGAGCGCGGCGGCAGCAAACAGACCGGTATAGACAGCGTTCATGCCATTCCCTTTCCGCAAACGTTGCCGCACGCGCGTGACGCTAGCGGCATTCAGTAAAGGGAGCAATAAGGGCAAACGGCGCTATCAGCCGCTACATTCCTTGGTCATGCGGTCGAAGGCCTCGGCAAAACCGTCGAGGGAATAGTCGTCGCTCGTGGCGGTGCCCTTGGCCGACTTGCCCTCGATCTTCATCTTGCCGCCCTTCTTCATGGTCTCGACGAGCTTCGTTTCCATGTCCGGCTTGTCGACGAAGGCGCCTTCTTCCTTGGTGAATAATTCGAACTTCTCGGTGCCGACGGTCACGGTGACCATGGCGCCGGGCTTGAAGGGATAGCCCATCTTGACGCTCACCTCGTCGTCGACTTTGTCGGCCGGCCAGTTCGAGACGTAGAAATAGATCGGCCCGCGCTTGGCGGCCTTGGGGCTGCTCGATTTGGGCGCCGCCACCGCGAAGCAAACCTTCGGACTGCCGGCCGCGGCATAGGCGGACCAGTCCTTGGTCTTTTCCAGAAGCGTTGCGGTTTGCGCGAAGGCCGGCGTGTAGCCCGCTAAGGCCGCTAAAAGACAAGCGGCTCGAACAGCTTGGCGCATCTCCCCGTCCCCGTTCCGTGAGCGGCGCAAGCATACATGCTTGATTCTGCTTTGGCCAGGAGCCCACTAGCGTTTCGGCCGACGCTTGCGCGGAGCGCCTTGCACGTGCGGAACCGGCGTTTCCGGGCTGCCGCCGGGGGCGATGGGTCGCGCGGCGAAGCGGGTGAGGCAGCGCAAGCGATCGTACATCACGATGGCGCCCGCCGTGGCGAGGTTGAGGGAGAAGGCGGTCGGAATGCGCACCACATGATGGCAGCGGGCGAGAAGCTCGGGGCTGAGCGCGCCGCGCTCGCGTCCGAGCACATAGGCGGCCTGCGCGGGGTGGGCGAAGCTCGGCAGATCGACCGCCTCGTCGAGAAGCTCCACGCCGACGAGCCGGCAGCCGCGCGGCAGCTCAAGCTCGGCGAGGCTCGGCCAATGGTAGAGCGGCACATGCGACGTCGCCTTGGAGGTGTCGGCGCGGGTCTCGAACGCGCGCGGGTCGGCGCCGATGGTGAAGACGAAGCTTGCGCCGAAGGCATGGGCCGAACGCAGCAGATTGCCGAGATTGACCGCCTTGGAGACGCCCTCGACGCCGATGGCGAAATAGCCGCGACCGGACGGGGCTGAGGATTTCATGGCGTTCTCTCATATATGGTCTGCCGCCGCCGGGAAGGGCGATATGCTAAAGCCTCGGTTTACCTCCTCTTCAACCGGGGGCGGTAGGTTGGACCCCCTGCCTCGCGCCGTTACACCCCTCAGTCTCAAGCTTGGAGTCCCGCCGATGCGCGCCGTCTTGTTCCGCCAATTCGGCGGACCGGAAACCATGAAGATCGAAACCATGCCCGACCCCGAGCCGGGGGAAGAGGAGGTGGTCATCAAGGTCGCCGCCGTCGGCCTCAACTTCTTCGATACGCTCGTGCTCCGGAACAAATATCAGGTGTCGCCGCCGCTGCCATTCTCGCCGGGCGCGGAGGTGGCGGGGACCATCGAGGCACTGGGCGCGGGCGTCACCGGGCTCGAACCGGGCCAGAGGGTCGTGGCCTTTATCGGCGGCAATGGCGCGCGCGAAAAAATCGTGACCAAGGCGCGCAACGCAATCCCCATCCCCGATGGAGTGAGCGACGAGATCGCCGCCGGAATTCCCGTCACCTACGGTACGGCGCTGCACGCCTTCAAGGATCGCGCGGCGCTCAAGCCGGGCGAGACGGTGGCGGTGCTGGGCGCGGCCGGGGGCGCGGGCCTCGCGGCCATCGAGATTGCCAAGCTCATGGGCGGGCGCGTCATCGCGGTGGCCTCGTCGGGCGACAAGCTTGCCTTCGCGCGCGCGCACGGGGCGGACGAGGGCGTGAATTATGTCGAGGAGGATCTGAAAACCCAGCTCAAGGCGCTGACCGGGAGAAAGGGTGTCGACGTGCTCTACGATTGCGTCGGCGGCGATTACGCCGAGCCGTCATTGCGGTCGATGGCCTGGGAGGGGCGCTATCTCGTGCTCGGCTTTGCCTCCGGCACGATCCCGCGCCTGCCGCTCAATCTCGTCATGCTCAAGGGCTGCTCGATCATGGGCGTGTTCTGGACGGCGTTCGTGGAACGCGCGCCCGAGCAGCACCGCGTGAACACCGCTCAGCTCTTGGCGTGGTGCCGAGAGGGGCGGATCGCGCCGCATGTCTATGGCAGTTTCCCGCTGGTCGAGACCGCCAAGGCGCTGTCGCTCATCGAGACGCGCCAGGTCACCGGCAAGGTGATCGTCCAGCCGCAGCTCTAACGCGTCAGGTCCGGCGCGGCAGCTCCTTGTCGAGCGCACGCGCCGCGGCCGCGCGGTGCGTGTCGGTGATATGAGCCCCGACGAGGGCGACCACTGCGGTGAGCAACGCGGCGTCGTCGGCGAAGCCGAGACCGGCGATGAAGTCGGGGATGAGATCGAAGGGCAGGATGAAATAAGCCAGTGCGGCGAGCAGCATGCCCCGGACCCGCATGGGCGTGGCGGGATCGAGCGCGCAATAATAGGCGGCGACCAGATCCTCGACGAAGGGCACCTGCCCGGCAAAGCGCCTGAGCTTCGCCCAGAAATCACGGCGGACCTTCCGCTCCCGCTCGGTGAAGTCCGTCAGCGTCAGCTCCCGGCCGAGCGCTGCGTCGCGAAGCCCGCTCGCATCGTTCCACGCCGTCATGGTTCCGATCTCCTCAGCGTCATTTTGAACAAAATTCTCCACAGACATAGGATCAAGCCAAGCCTGCTGCAAGGAGCCGGAAACCGTTGCCGGCCTTGAGGCTGGGGCCGGCGTGTCGCAGCGGGGCTTCCTGGCTTGCAAGGCGCGCGATTCCACCCGACATTCCTCGAGCCATCATGTCCACGCACCGCCTGCTCTTCGTCTGTCTCGGCAATATCTGCCGCTCGCCCATGGCCGAGGGCGCCTTTCGCCGCGTGGCGGAGGAGGGTGGCGTGCTGCACCGCTTCGAGCTCGATTCGGCGGGGCTCGGCGATTGGCATGTCGGGCAGTCTCCCGATAAACGCGCGCGAGCCGCCGCCCGCCGCCGCGGCATGGATATTTCCAGCCAATGCGCGCGGCAGATCGTGCGCGGCGATTTCGCCCGGTTCGATTTGCTACTCGCCATGGACGGCACCAATCAGGCCGAGCTCGAGCGTTTGGCGCTTCCCGAGCAGCGCGGCAAAATCCGCCGCTTCCTCGATTTCGCGCCACATCTCCAGAAGCGCGACGTGCCCGATCCCTTCTTCGGCGGCGGTGTTGAGTTCGATCACGCGCTCGATCTGATCGAAGACGCGGCGCGCGGGCTGCTCGCCAGCCTGCTCGAGGACGGCGCCGTTCCGGCGAGGGCGGGCGCCAAACACCGCAATCAGGGCTCGAGTGGGTAAGCGGCCTCGACGACGTAAGGGCCGCCGCCCACGGAATTCCGCGAGGAGAACAGCACGAAGCGTGTGACTTCAAAGGCCTCGGCCATGATCGCGCCCTGGCGGCCGAGATAATCGGCCACGGCGTCGGGACGCGCGCCGCGCAACCGCGCCAGGGTCACATGCGGCTTGTAATTTCGCGGCTCGGGCGGCAGTCCCACCTCGCGCGCCGCGCGCTCATGGGCGCGGTGCAGGGCATCGAGCGCGGGCGAGGGGGCGAAGCCGGCGAAGATGGCGCGCGGCTTGCCGCCGCCGAAACTGCCGAGACCATCGAGCCTAAGCTCGAACGGCGCGCTGTCGATGTCGGCCAGCGCGTGGGTGAAGTCGTGCGCGGTCGCGCCATCGACGTCACCGAGGAAGCGCAGGGTTAGATGATAATTCTCGGGGTCGATCCAGCGCGCGCCCGGGAGTCCTGAACGCAAGACCGATAGCCGCTCGGCGACCGCCAAGGGAACCTCGATGCCGGAAAACAATCTGGGCATGGCTTGCCGTCTCGTTCTCGCCGCTCACGGGCACGGGTTGGAATAGGTCAAATGCAGGCTCTCGATGTCGGCGAGCACGGCATGGTCCAATTTCATGGCGCCGGCGGCAATATCGGTCTTTAGCTGCGCCAGCGTCGTCGCGCCGATGATGGTGGAGGTGACGAAGGGACGCGAGGCGGCAAAGGCAATCGCCATCTGCGCCGGGTCGAGCCCGTGCCTGTTCGCGAGCGCGACATAGGCCGAGATGGCCTCAGGTCCATTGCCCAACTCGTAACGCCCCAAGCGATTGAACAGCCGCTTGCGCGAGCCTTGCGGCAGCGCGCCCCCCTCATATTTGCCGCTGAGATAGCCTTGGCCAAGCGGAGAATAGGCAAGCAGGCTCACCTGCTCGCGATAGGCGATCTCGGCGAGACCGATCTCGAAGGAGCGGTTGACGAGATTATAGGCGTTCTGGATCGAGGCGATGCGCGGCAGTCCCATGCGCTCCGACGCCTTGAGGAAGGTCATGGTGCCCCAGGGTGTCTCGTTGGAGAGGCCGATGAAGCGCAGCTTCCCCTCGTCGACGAGCTCGCCGAGCGTGCCGAGAATGTCCTCGATGGGATGGGTCTCGCCTGCGAGATGCACATAATCGAGGCCTTCGAAGATGCGCATCGGCCGGTCGGGCCAATGCAGCTGATAGAGATCGATATAGTCGGTCTGGAGCCGGTCGAGGCTCCCTTCGACCGCCTCGCGCAGTTGCGCGCGGTTTTGCCGGGGCAAGACGCCGTCCCGGCGCAGCCAATTCATCTTGCCGCGGCCCGCGGCCTTGGTGGCAATGAGCACGCGATCGCGGGCGCGGCGCGAAGCGAGCCAAGTGCCGATGATCGCCTCGGTGCGACCACGTGTCTCGGGCTTGGGCGGGACCGGATAGATTTCCGCCGCGTCGAAGATGTTGATGCCGTGATCGACCGCATAGTCCATCTGCGCGTGGCCATCGGCCTCGCTGTCCTGCTCGCCGAAGGTCATGGTGCCGAGGCAGAGCGCGCTCAGTTTCACGCCGGTGCGGCCGAGCTCGCGATAGTCCATGGTCATGGCTCACCTTGGCGGTCACCGGGGGGTTTTACGTTCTGCAAAGGTTAACGCGCCGGCGCAAGAGCCTCGCGGCTCCGTTTGTTAAGGACTGGACGTCTATCACGGGCGAGGCAACCGCACTCGGCAGTTGGGAGCGCGGCATGCTGCCTGCAAGGCAAGCCGGCAAGCGCCTCGGGGCAGGCGACAACCCAAATCGGGACGCAATTGGCCAAGGTTCTGAACGACGCTCGAGACATTGCGGTGCAGCCGCGCCTTCACGAGACGCTGCCGCAGCGTCTCAGGCGCTATGTGCTCGGCTGCCTCTATGCGCTGATGCCGTCGCGCATCGGCCTACTGCCCCGGCTGCTGATGCTGAGCCTTGCGCACATGCTGGCGCCGGAAGCGGAGCGCGACACATTGCCGGAGCATCCGCGCTATTGCAGCGCCCGCGGGCTCGTGGGCATCAGCGACGATCTGTCGGTCGAGGCGCTCATCGCCAATTATTCACGGGGCTTCTTCCCGGTCTGTCATATGGGGCCGATGAAATGGTGGTGCCCGGAGGAGCGCGCCGTCATCGACCCGGCCAACACCCATCTCAGCCGCAATCTGCGACGCCTGCTCAGGCAGGAGAAGTTCAGCGTCACCTTCGACGGGGACTTCGTCGGGGTCATGGAGGCCTGCGCGCAGCCGCGCCCGGGCAAGACGCCGCTCACCTGGATCACGCCCAAGATCATGGCGGCGTTCCTCGCCGCGCATGAGGCGGGCTACGCCCATTCGGTCGAGGTGTGGGACAAGGAACGCAGGCTCGTGGGCGGGTTGTTCGGGCTCGCCATCGGCAAAGTGTGGTTCGGCGAGTCGCAATTCTCGGCCGTCGAGCACGCCTCCAAGGTCGCGGTGGCGGCGCTGCATCAGCATCTCGCGCTGTGGGGCTTCCATGTGCGCGACGGCCAGTGGATGACGCCGCACTTGGCGAGTTATGGCTTCCGCAGCGTGACGCGCGATGCGTTCCAGGCGCTGCTGCGCGCCAATGTCAATCGACCGGGACGGATCGGCCGCTGGAGCGTCGATCCGCGTCTCGACCTCGCCCATTGGCGGCCGGGCGTGCCCACGCCTCGAGACGAGGCGGAGCCGCCGCTCAAGCGGGCCTGTGCGTGAACGCCATGGCCATGCTGGATATGATGCGAGCAATGGGATCCGAGATGCCGGCCAGAGGGCGCGTGGCCAAGGCCGCGATGCGTCTGTTCTCCACCGCCTCGCTTCTCTCCGCGGCGAGGATCGCCGGCGCGCTCGCGGGCTTCGGGACCCAAGTGGTCCTCGCGCGCGCGCTGCACGCGAGTGCGCTCGGCCTATTTTTCTCGGTCACGAGCATGGCCGCGCTGGTGAGCCTGGTCGCCGCTCATGGCTACCCGGCCATCGCCGCCCGCTTCCTGTCGCGGTACCGGAAGCAGAACCATCAGCAATGGGTTGCCGCCTTCATCGCCCGCGCCCGGCGCGACGCGGCGCTCTATGTGAGTCTCGCCGTGGCGGGCGTCGTCGCCTTCGCCCTGCTATGGCCCGGTCTCAGCCAGGAAGCGCGTTTGGCCACGATCGCCGCCGCCATGTCGGTGCCGGCCAGTGCGGCGATCCGCATCAATGGTGCGCTGGCGGCGACGCTGCGGCGCTTTGCGCTGTCCTATCTGCCCGACACCTGCATCCGGCCGTTCGTCTTGCTCGGGGGAGTCGCCGTGCTTGTCGCGGTCGGCGTGCCGCTCACCGCGTCCGGCGTCACCTGGCTGCTGACGGCCATCCTGTCGGCGCTGGCGCTCGGGCAATATCTCCTGCTCGCTCACGACATGCCAATAGGCGCGCCACCGCCCGGGCCCGAGCCGGTTCGGCTCATCAAGATCTGGCAACGCGAGGCAACGCCGCTCATTGTCGTTGCGCTCATCATCTATTTCTTCGCCGACGTCGATATCCTCATGGTGACGCCGCTGCTCACCAGCGCCGAAACGGCAATCATCGGCCTGTGCCTCAAGCTCGCTCTTCTGGTCGGCTTCGCGGTGCAGGTCGCCCATCAGGTCGCAATGCCCGACCTGGCTGAGGCGCGGGCGCGCAAGGACGCGCAGGCGCTGCGCGAGGCGCTGATCAGGGCGCTCAACTTTCCGCTGCTCATCACCTCTGCCGCCACCGCCGGCGTCGTGCTGTTCGGCGAGCATCTGCTTGCCATTTTCGGATCCGAGTTCACGGGCGCAAAATGGCCGCTGGTCATCTTGATGGCGAGTCAGCTGGCGCGCGCGGCGTTCGGACCGAGCGTATCGCTGCTCACCGTCGTCGGCGCGCAGAAGGAAAACGCCGCGCTCGCCGTCGCGGCGCTGGTGGTCCTGGCGCTCGCCAATCTGGTACTCGCGCCGCTCTACGGCGTGCTCGGCGCGGCCATTGCCGTCGCGCTCGCCACGCTGTTCTGGCTCATCGCCACGGCCATCGTGCTCGAGCACCTCGGCCTGCAACCGACGGACGCGATCTCGCTCCTCGGCAGGCTCGTGTTTAAGCGCTCGGCGACCGCGTAACGGCGCGCCAGGCTCTCAATATTGGTGCGGGCTTTCCTTGGCGACGAGCTGCAAATAGCGTCCATAGGAGGTATTGGCGAGCTCGTGGGCGAGACGGGCGATTTGCTCGGCGTCGATGAAGCCGTTGCGATAGGCGATCTCCTCGATGCAGGCGACCATCCAGCCTTGGCGGTGCTCGATGGTGTGCACGAATTCCCCGGCGTCGAGCAGGAATTCCGGCGTGCCGGTGTCGAGCCAGGCGAAGCCGCGCCCCAATCGCTCGCAGACCAGATCGCCGGCGGCGAGATAGGCTAAATTCACGTCGGTGATCTCAAGCTCGCCGCGGGGAGACGGCTTGAGGTCCGCGGCGATGTCGAGCACGCGGTTGTCGTAGACATAGAGCCCGGTTACGGCCCAGTGCGACCGCGGCGATTTCGGCTTCTCCTCGATCCCGACCGGCGCGCCCGCGTCGCTGAATTCGACGATGCCGTAGCGCTCCGGATCGTTCACGAGATAAGCGAAGATGGTGCAGCCGTGCTTGCGCGCCACCGCGTTGCGCAGCATGGGCGTGAGGCCGCCGCCATAGAAGATATTGTCGCCGAGGATCAGCGTGCAGGCGTCGGTGCCGATGAAATCGCGGCCGATCACGAAGGCCTGGGCGATGCCCTCGGGCCGCGGCTGGGCAATATACGAGAAGGACATGCCGATGCGCGAGCCGTCGCCGAGCAAGCGGATGAAGCGTTCGCGATCATCCGGCGTGGTGATGATAAGCACATCCCGGATGCCGGCGAGCATCAGCACCGAGAGCGGGTAGTAGATCAGCGGCTTGTTGTAGACGGGGAGCAGCTGCTTGCAGGTGGCAATGGTGGTGGGATAGAGGCGCGACCCCGATCCGCCGGCCAGAATGATCCCCTTCACGGTTGTGCCCCCACGCGCGAACCCGGCGCGCCTGCGGGGTCAAGCCGGCGCATGAAGGGGGCGCGATGCATCCTCATGCGAAATAGTCCTCACTCGGATCGAAGCGCGGCAGCGCTCGATCCCGCTCGGAGAGGAGGAGCGCATCGGGGCTTTGGCCCCAATCAATGGCAAGCAGCGGATCGTCGAAGCGAATCCCGGAATCGTGGCCGGGCGAATAATAGTTGGAGGCTTTGTAGGCAAACAGCGTGTCGGGCTTGGCGGTGACGAACCCGTGCGCGAGGCCCGGCGGCACGAATAGCTGGAGCCCCGCCTGCTCGCTGAGCTCGATGGCGAAATGACGCCCGAAGGTCGCGGAACTGCGCCGCAGGTCGACGACGACATCGAGTGCCGCGCCTTTGAGCACGCTGACGAGCTTGGACTGGGCCATGGGTGGCCTCTGGAAATGGAGGCCGCGCAGCGTGCCGCTCGGCTTGGACAGGGAAAGATTGTCCTGGACGAAGTCGGTATCGATGCCGGCCTCGGCCAAGCGATGCTTATGATAGGTTTCGCATAGGAAGCCGCGCGCATCCTCGATGCGGTAGGGTTTGAGCACAAGAAGGCCGGCAAGCGGCGTAAGGACGACATCCATGGCCAAAACCCTGCTCTTCAGTACCCGGCGCACTCTATCATCCCTGATATCGGCACGGCAGCGTTCAGCAAGACGGCGGGATTGAAGGGTACGACCGGCGCATGGCCGTGCGCGTTGACAGCGTATTGATGTTTCGACATTTTTGTGCCCGCTAGGCATGTTTGAAGAACAGCGCGCTCGGCGCAGGGAGGCGAGCAGCCTCCGGGAGACCGGCCATGCACATGATCGTCACGGGTGGGGCCGGGTTCATCGGCTCGGCGCTCTGCCGGCATCTCATCGGCGCCACGCCATGGTCCGTAGTCAATGTCGACAAGCTCACTTACGCCGCCAATCTCGAGTCGCTGAGCCCCATCGTCGGGCACGAACGCTATCGCTTCGTGCAGGGCGATATCGCCGACGCCGAGCTGCTGCGGGCGCTGTTCCAGGAGGTGCGACCCGACGCGGTGATCAATCTCGCCGCGGAATCCCATGTCGACCGCTCGATCGACGCGGCGGCCGACTTCATTCACACCAACATCGACGGCACCTTCGTGCTGCTGGAAGAAGCGCGCCGCTATTGCGACCGGCTTGCGCCCGAAAGCGCCCGCGCATTCCGCTTCCACCACGTCTCGACCGACGAGGTGTATGGCGCGCTCGGGCCGAGCGGCAAATTCACCGAGACGACCGCCTACGACCCGTCGTCGCCCTATGCGGCGAGCAAGGCCGCGTCGGACCATCTCGTGCGCGCCTGGGGGCGCACCTACGGCCTGCCGGTGCTGATCACCAATTGCTCGAACAATTACGGCCCCTATCAATTTCCCGAGAAGCTCGTGCCGCTGATGATCCTGCGCGCGCTGAACGGCGAGACCATGCCGGTCTATGGCCGAGGCGAGAATATTCGCGATTGGCTCTATGTGGAGGATCACGCCGAGGCGCTCTTCACGGTGCTGACGCATGGGCGCGCGGGATCGACCTACAATATCGGCGGCGAGGCGGAGCGGCGGAACATCGATATGGTGGAGGTGATCTGCGACCTGCTCGATAAGCTGGCGGGGCCGCTCGCCTCGGGCCCGCGGCGCGGGCTCGTGCGTTTCGTCGAGGACCGGCCGGGCCACGACGCGCGCTACGCCATCGACGCGTCGCGGGTGCGGGGCGAGCTCGGCTGGAAGCCGGCTCACGATCTCGATTCGGGTTTGCGCCGGACAGTGCAATGGTACCTCGACAATGAAGCCTGGTGGCGGCCGCTGCTGGCCCGCGGCGACACGCTCGGCCGCCGCGGCGCGCGCAAGATGGCTTAGGCGCGGGAAGCGGTCATTGTCCGGATTGCGCGGGCGCCCCCGGTGCGGCCGCAGGCACTTGGTCGGCGCGCTCGCCCGTCACGATCGAGCCGAACAGAAGCCACAAAATAAACGCGCCGATGGTGAGGATGGCAATTAGAGAGGCGATCTTTCCGAGATGCAGCGGCATCAATTCTCCCCTTCGCGAAGCAAGCCCGCCGGACGGCGATTCGCCCATGATAGAGAGAGCGACCGGCGATGTCTTCCATTGCCGGCCCGGCGCGAGACCAACGATGAGCGGCGATGGGCGTAAAGCAGGGAGGCGTTTCCTTGCGCGGGCCTGACCGGGCCGCTTCGCTGCCGCGCGTGGTCGTGGTGCTGTGCCCCACCCATCGCGATTACCGCGAGCTCGCGCGTCTCGCGTCTCCGGAGTTGACCTATCTGTTCCACGATTATTCCGCGACGAGCTTGGAGGAGCTGATCGGCGCGCAGGCGGGGCCGGAGGATCGCGCCGCCTGTCCGCTCGACGAGGCCGCGCTGATCCTCGCCAAGCTCCGCGATGTGGCAGTGGAGGCCGTGGTCAGCACCGACGATTATCCGGGCAGCGCGCTCGCCGCCATCGTCGCCGGGGCGCTCGGGCTGCCCGGGCCGAAGCCGCGGGTCAATCTCATCTGTCAGCACAAATATTTGTCGCGGCTGGCGCAAAGCGCGCTCGTGCCCGAGGCCGTGCCGCGTTTCGCCCTGCTCGACGTCACCGACGAGGCGATGCCGGCGCTCGATCTGCCCTTCCTAGTGAAGCCGGTGAAGTCGTTCTTCTCGATCGGGGTCGAGACCATCGCCACCCCAGCGGCGCTCGCCGATCTCAGGTTGCGCTTCGCGCGGCTCGATCAGTTCTTTCTGCCGCTTGAGCGGCTGCTGCAGCGTTTCGCCGGCGAGGAAATCGGGACCAGGCGGCTGATCGCGGAGGAGCTGCTCAAGGGCGCGCAGGTCACGGTCGACGGCTTCGTGTTCCAGGGCGAGGTCACCATCCTCGGCGTCGTCGACTCGATCATGTTTCCCGGCACGCGGACCTTCGCGCGCTTCGACTATCCCTCGGCGCTGTCGGCAAGCGTGCAAGCGCGCATGGCGGACATCGCCACCCGGCTTATGGGGGGCATCGGCTTCGACAACGGCCTGTTCAATATCGAGATGATGTATGACGCCGCCGCGGACCGTATCGGCATCATCGAGATCAATCCGCGCATGGCCTCGCAATTCGCCGACCTTTACGAGAAGGTCGACGGCACCAACTGCTACAGCGTTCTGCTCGATATCGGCGCGGGGCGGCGGCCTGAGGTGACGCGGCGGCAAGGGGCGCATCGCTTCGCCGCGAGCTTCGTGTTGCGCAGCTTCGAGGACCGCGTCGTGGCGGCGTTGCCGTCGGAGGCGGCGCTCGCGGCCATTGCGCGGCGCGAGCCCGACATCAGGGTCGAGCTGCTCACCGCGGTGGGGCGCAGGCTGTCGCAAGAGATGCATGACGGCTACAGCTACCGCTACGGCATCGTCAATCTCGGCGGGCAAAATCGCGCCGAGGCGATGGTCAAATTCGACAGGGTCCGCGCCGAGCTAGGCATCTTGCTGGTGCCGGTCGACACCGTGCCGCTCGCGGTCGAGGCGGCGGGTGCTGCGGCCCGCGGCTCAGGCGTAAGCGGCGGCGAGCGCGGCCAAGGCGAGAGCCTCGCTCAGCGCGCAAACGGCACCAAGCACGTCGCCGGTCTGGCCGGCGAGCTTGATGTGCGCGATGCGGCCGGTTAGCGCCACCGCGGCCAAAGCGCAGGCGAGCACCAGAAGCGCGGCGCCGAAGGACAGCAACACCGCGCCAAGGACCAGGCCGATGGCGAGCGCAGCCGCAACCATCGCCATGGGGGGGCGCCCGGCCGCCACGGAGAGGCCGTCGCGCCGGGCCGGGGGCAGCGCGGCCATGAGCAGGACCGTGCTCGCGCGGCTCGCCGCACCGGCGGCGATCAGCGCGGCGATGACGAGGCTGGGCTTGGCCAGAAGCGCAAGGGCGGTAGCGCGCAGGGCAAGGACCAGGAGCAGCGCCACCACGCCGTAGGTGCCGATGCGGTGATCGCGCATGATGGCGAGGCGCGCTTCGGGCGTGTTGCCGCCGAGCGCGTCGGCGAAATCGGCCAGCCCGTCCTCATGCAGCGCGCCGGTCGCGAGGATCGTGGCGCCCAGCGCAAAGAGCGCGGCGAGCGGCGGCGGGCAGGCGAGCCAATAAGCGAGCGCGTAGCTCACCCCGCCGATGGCGCCGACAGCGGCGCCCGCCAGAGGAAAGGCCCAGGCGCTCGCCCCCGGCGCGGTCAGGGTCGAATTCGGCAGGGGCGGCACCGGCAGGCGCGTGAGCAGGGCGAAGGCCGCGCATAACTCGGCGAGGCGTTGCCGCCACGGATCAGCTTCGCTCATCGATTCCCGCCTCGTCGAAGGTCGCCATGCCGAGATGGCAGGCGAGCGCGGCGCGAAGCACCGCCACGGCAACGGCCGCGCCGGAGGCCTCGCCAAGGCGCATGTCGAGATCGAGGATCGGGCGCATGTCTAACTCCGCACAGAGCAGGCGATGACCGGCCTCGGCCGAGCAATGGGCGATGCGCGCATGGTCGAGGGCGCCCGGGTGAAGCTTGGCGAGGGGCGCGGCGGCCGCCGTCGAGGCAAAGCCGTCGAGCAACACCGGAATGCCATGGCGCCGCGCGGCAACGGTGGCGCCGAGAATGGCGGCAAGCTCGCGGCCGCCAAGGTTGCGCGCCGCCTCCAACGGATCGGCCAGCCCGTCCTGGTGGCGGGCGAGGCTCGCGTCGATCACCGTGCGCTTGTGGGCCAGGCCGTGGTCGTCGACGCCCGTACCGCGTCCCGCCCAACGCGCGCCGTTGCCCCCGAACAGGGCGGCGGCAAGGGCGGCGGCGGCGGTGGTGTTGCCGATGCCCATCTCGCCGACGCAGAGGAGATCGGCGTTGGACGGTACCGCGTCGAAGCCGGCCGCGATCGCCTCGGCAAAGTCCGCTTCGCTCATGGCCGGCTCGGCGGTGATATCGGCCGTCGGCATGTCGAGCGCGAGCGGGATCACGCCGAGGCGCGCGCCGACATTGGCGCAGAGCTGATTGATGGCGGCGCCGCCATGCTCGAAATTGGCGACCATCTGGGCGGTCACCGCGGCGGGAAAAGCGGACACGCCTTGCGCCACCACGCCGTGATTGCCGGCAAAGACCAGCACCTCGACCTGGTCGAGGCGGGGCGTCGCGCGGCCCTGCCAGCGGCCGAGCCAGCCGACTAGCTCCTCCAACCGGCCGAGGCTGCCTTGCGGCTTGGTCAGGCGGGCTTGACGCGCGGCGACCGCCGCTTCCGCCTCGGCGTCGCCCGGCGGCAGATCGGCCAGCGCCGCACGCAGCTCGGCGACACCCGAAGGGAGACTCATGCCTCGGCCGCGAGCGCCGGCGTGAGCCGGGCAAGCTTCGCCTCCGTCGTCCCGGCAATGACGTGGAAGAAGCTGCCGCTCACCCTGCCGCGCCGTCCTCCCGTGGGGCCGAGCGATTTGCCTTCGGCATCGAACAGCGCGGCGAGGCGCTCGTCATGACCGGGCGCGGTGAGGGAGGCATAATGGAATTCGTGGCCGCGCAACTCGGTGCCGGCGGACCCAAGCGAGCAAGACCCAAGCAGGCGCGCGGTGCGGTAGCCGAGATGCAGACGCCGCGCGGCGAAGCTCGTCGCGTGAGACAGGAGCCCGGCCATGGGGTGGGTCACGCCGTCCGCATCTTCCAGCGTGGCGCCGAGCACCATGTAGCCGCCGCACTCGCCATGCACCGGGCGGGTGGCGGCGAAGCGCGCGAGCCCGGCCTTGAAGCGCGCGGCTTGCGCCAGCCGGCCGGCATGGAGCTCAGGGTATCCGCCGGGCAGCCAGCAGGCATCGCAATCCTCGGGCGGCGGCTCGTCGGCCAGGGGCGAGAAGGACACGATCTCGGCGCCCAAGCGCCGCCACCCGCTCACGAGATGCGGATAGACGAAGCTGAAGGCGGCGTCCTCGGCGAGCGCGATGCGCTGTCCGGGCGGAGGAAGCGCTGCCTTGGGCGCGGCCTTGACGGGGAGGGGCCGGGCGAGCCGGCGGATGGCGGCGAGGTCGCAATGGCGGGTAACGAAATCGGCGAGGCGCCCTAGATGAACGGCGAGATCGGCATGCTCGCGCGCCTGGTGGAGGCCGAGATGGCGTTCGGGCAGGTGCAAGCAGTCCTCGCGCGGGAGCGCGCCGAGGATGGGAATGCCGAGCGGCGCCACGGCCTCTGCGATCGAGGCGCGATGGCGCGCACTACCTACGCGGTTCAGCACCAATCCCGCGAGATCGAGGCGCGGGTCGAAACTGGCAAAGCCATGCACCATCGCCGCGGCGGATTGCGCCTGTCCCGTCACGTCGAGCACGAGCAGCACGGGGAGATCGAAAGCCCGCGCGATCTCGGCGGCGGAGCCACGGCAGGGAGCAGCACCTGGCGCGCCGTCAAACAGGCCCATGGCGGATTCGATGACAAGGAGATCGGCGGCGTCCGCCGCCTCATGGAGCGCGGCGGCAAGCAAATCGGGCGGCATGGCCCAGGCGTCGAGATTGAGGCAGGATGCGCCGGAGGCTGCGGCATGAAAGGCGGGGTCGATGTAATCGGGGCCGCATTTGGCGGCGCGCACGCGAAAGCCCTGCCGTGTGAAGGCGGCGATGAGGCCCGCGGTCAGCGTGGTCTTGCCGGCGCCCGAGCGGGGCGCGGCAATGAGGAGCGCGCTTGTGGGGCTCATGCCACGAGCTCCGACACGCGGGAGGCGAGCGCCAGCAGCTCCGCGCGCAGGGCGACGATGGCGCCGATGACGACGATGGCCGGTGGGGCGAGATCGAGCGCGGCCGCCTCGGCGGCGATGCGGTCAAGCGGGGCGAGGAGGATACGCTCCTCGGGCAACGTCGCCGAGGCGACGATGGCCGCTTGCGTGGTGGGAGCGAGCCCGCCGGCGATCAGCGCGGCGGCAATCGCGCCCAGATTGCGCAAGCCCATATAAAGGACGATGGGCTGGCCGGTCTGCGCCAGCGCGGCCCAGTCGAAGCCGTCGTCGGTCTCACTCTGTCCCGTCACCAGGATCAGCGCGCGGTTGACGCCGCGCATGGTGGCGGGGATCGAGGCCATGGTCAGCGCGGCGAGTCCCGAGGTCACGCCGGGCACGATGCGGAACGGGATGCCGGCGCGGGCGAGCGCCAGCGCTTCCTCGCCGCCGCGCCCGAACATGCAGGGGTCGCCGCCCTTCAGGCGCAACACGCGCTTGCCTTCGCGCGCCAGAGCGATGAGGCGGCGAGTGATGTCGGTCTGCGCGAGCGAGCGCTTGCCGCCGCGTTTGCCGGCAAATTCCAGCGCCGCGCCCGGCCGGGCAAGCTCGAGCACGCGGCGGTCGACCAGGGCGTCATGGACCACCACGTCGGCTTGGGCGAGCCCCGCCATCGCATGCAGCGTCAGCAGCCCGGGATCTCCGGGGCCGGCGCCGGCGAGCCAGACATGGCCGGGCTCAAGTGTGGGCAGCCGCGCGAGGGCTCCTTCAAGCCGGCCGGTCATGGCGCGATCCTCGCGCGGTGACAGCGCCGGCGGAAGCGTTTATTGCCTTTGCCATGGACGAGGCGCGGCCCTTGAAGCGCGGCTGGACCACCGGCGCCTGCGCGACGGCGGCAGCCAAGGCCGCGTTCACGGCGCTCCTCACCGGCGCGTTTCCCGATCCGGTCGAGATCGCGCTGCCCAACGGTCAACGCGTGGCCTTCGCGCTGGCGACGCAGCGTCAGGAGGAGGACGCGGCGGTCGCAGGCGTGATCAAGGATGCGGGCGACGATCCCGACGTGACCCATGGCGCGCTGGTGCTCGCCACGGGGCGCAAGGGAGCGCGCGGTAGCGGCGTCAGTTTCAAGGCCGGTCCCGGCGTGGGCACGGTGACGCTGCCCGGCCTGCCGATCGCCGTGGGCGAGCCCGCGATCAATCCGGTGCCCCGGCAGATGATGCGCGAGGCCATCGCCGAAGTTGCAAGCGCTGCGGGTGTGCCGGGCGATGCCGAGATCGAGATTTCGATTCCCGGCGGGGAGGAGATGGCGGCCAAGACGCTCAATGCACGGCTCGGTATTCTTGGCGGGCTGTCGATCCTCGGCACCACCGGCATCGTCGTGCCCTATTCTTGCGCCGCGTGGATTGCCACCATCCATCAGGGCATCGACGTCGCCCGCGCGCTCGGTCTGCCCCATGTGGCCGGCGCCACGGGGCGGACCTCGGAAGCGGCCATCGCCAAGCGCTGCGCGCTGCCCGAGGCGGCGCTGATCGACATGGGCGATTTCGTCGGCGGCATGCTCAAATATCTGCGCGGCCATCCTCTCCCACGCGTTACGATCGCCGGCGGCGTGGCCAAGATCACCAAGCTCGCGCAAGGGCTGCTCGATCTCCATTCGGAGCGCGGTCGCGTCGATCTCGAGGCGCTGGCTAAGTTGGCGCGCGAGGCCGGGGGATCGGAGGCGCTGGCGCAACGCATCCTGGGGGCCAATACCGCCGCCGAGGCCTTCGCTCATGCGGCGGCGGAAGGGATCGGCTTGGGAGATGCCGTCGCGAGCGCCGCCCGGCGTGTCGCGGCCGATGTGCTCAAGGGCGCCGATATCGCGCTCGATATCGCCATCTTCGACCGCGAGGGGCGGCTGGTGGGCCAGGCTCACGCCGCGAGCAATCATGCCGCGCCTCCCGAGCGATAGCGGCGCCGGTAGCTCGCATCGTAGAGCGCGCTGTCGCGGAAATCCTCGGCGCCCAAAACCTTGCCGACGATGATCAGCGCGGTGCACTCCGGGGGGTCCGCAGCAATCGCATCGGCGAGCGTGCCGAGCGTGGCGCGGATGATGCGCTGATCGGGCCAGCTCGCGCGCACCACGACAACGGCCGGGCAATCCACGCCGTAATGGGGCACGAGCTCGGCGACGATGCGGGGCAGCGCGTGGATGGCGAGGTGGAGCGCGAGCGTCGTGCCGGTCGCACCGAAATTGGCGAGCGTCTCGCGCGGCGGCATGGCCGAAGCGCGGCCGCCTATGCGCGTGAGCACCAGCGACTGCGAGATCTCGGGCAGCGTGAGCTCGCATTCGAGGGCAGCCGCCGCCGCGGCGAAGGCCGGCACGCCGGGTGTCAGCGTATAGGGGATGCCGAGCGCGTCGAGCTGGCGCAGCTGCTCGCCGACCGCACTCCACACCGAGAGATCGCCCGACTGAAGCCGCGCCACGTCTTTCCCTCCGGCATGACCGGCGGCGAACTCGGCCACGATCTCCTCCAGGCTCATGGGCGCGGTGTCGACGATACGGGCGCCCGCGGGACAGAAAGCGAGCATGGCCGGAGGCACGAGCGAGCCGGCATAGAGGCACACCGGGCAGCGCGCCAGCAGATCGCGGCCGCGCAGCGTGAGAAGGTCGGGCGCGCCGGGGCCGGCGCCGATGAAATGGACAGTCATGGCGTCACCATGCGTGGCTTGGCCGCGAGCGGCTTTGCCACGCTCCATTGCGTCACGGTCATGGCGGGGCGGAAGGCGGCGCGGGCGCCGACCGCATCGAGGCGCTCGATTGAGAGCCGCGTTAGCATGCCGCCCCATTGCGCCTGCGCCGCGAGCAGCGCCCGCTCGGTGTCCAGCGTCACGGCGTTGGCGACGAGACGGCCGCCGTCCTTGAGCGCTGCCCAGCTGTGCTCGATCGTGTCGGATTCGCCGCCGCCGCCGATGAAGATAGCGTCCGGCGCGGGCAGATGCGTCAGCGCCTCGGGTGCGGAGCCGGTGACGATCTCCAGGCGCGGCGCGCCAAGCTCGGTGGCGTTGCGCGCGGCGCGGGCGGCGCGGGTCGGATCGCGCTCGATGGCAATGGCGCGATTGGCGGGATGGCGCAGCAGCCATTCGATCCCGATCGAGCCCGAGCCGCAGCCGATATCCCATAATAGCCCGCCGGCATGCGGCGCGAGCGAGGACAGGGTGACGGCGCGGATCTCGCGCTTGGTGAGCTGGCCGTCTTGCTCGAACAATTCGTCGGGCAGTCCGGCGCTGAGCGGGATGATCTTGGCGTCCGCGCCCGCCTCGATTTCGACGGCGACGAGGTTCAGCGCCTGCACATCGTTGAAGCCGAAATTTTCGGCGCGCGTGCTTCGCATGCGCTCCTGCGGGCCGCCCAAGGCTTCGAGCACATGCAAGAGAGAGGGTCCGAAGCCGCGAGCGGTCAGGTAGCGGGCAATTGTGGCGGGCGTCGTCGCGTCGGCGGACAGGACGAGCAGGCGGCGCGTTGGTTGCAGCGCCGGTGCCAGCGTCTCTACCGGCCGGCCGCACAGCGAGAGGGTCGCCACATCGTCGAGCGCCCAGCCGA
The DNA here is from genome assembly GCA_963820115.1 of uncultured Alphaproteobacteria bacterium. Classification (GTDB taxonomy): domain Bacteria; phylum Pseudomonadota; class Alphaproteobacteria; order Rhizobiales; family Methyloligellaceae; genus Methyloceanibacter. The sequence continues at coordinate 54,251 of CAWFYP010000002.1, read as the reverse complement.
GCCGGGCGCAGGCGAGCGACAGCGACGAGGGCGCAGGGACACAGATGGTTTCCTCACGCGGCACGTGACGCGCGAGCAGACCCCCGACACCGAAGCAATACGGATCGCCCGAGGCGAGCACCGCCACCGGCGCGCCGCGATAAGCGAGGATGGCGGGAATGGTCTCGGCGATGGGGTTTGCCCAAGCAAGACGCTCGCCCTGCGGCAGTCCATCGGCAAGCGCGAGGTGGCGTTTGCCTCCCACGACAAGCACCGCATTGGCGATGAGCGCGCGTGCCGCCGGGGTCAGGCCTTCGACGCCGTCCTCACCGAGGCCGACCAGGGCGAGCCAGCGCTGTTGACCGGATGCCGTCATGATGCAACCTCGGCGGCGCGATGGGCCCAACCAAGCTTCTGATCGTAGGTGGCAGCGGCGAGGCGGCGGCGCTGGCGCGGGCGCTCGCCGGCGATGCCCGGTATGACATTGTCCTGTCGCTGGCCGGCCGGACCGAGCAGCCGGTGCCCCTTCCCGTGACGGTGCGGCGCGGGGGATTTGGCGGCGTTGCGGGGCTGGCGCGCTTTCTGGCCGAGGAGCGCATCGATCGGGTGATCGACGCCACGCATCCCTTCGCCGTGCAGATGAAGGCGCATGCCATCGCGGCGGCGCGGGAGGCCGGGGTTCGGTTGCTTGCCATCCGCCGACCGCCCTGGGTGGCGGCGCAGGGTGACGATTGGATCATGGCCGGTGATCTTGACGAGGCCGCCGCCGCGCTCGGCCCGGCGCCGCAGCGCGTGTTCCTGACCACGGGACGCGACGAGCTCGATCCGTTCGTGGCGGCGCCGCAGCATTTCTATCTGATCCGCAGCGTCGAGGCGCCGGCGCCAACCGAACTGCCGCCGAGCACGGAGCTGATCCTTGCGCGCGGGCCCTTCGTCTTCGAGGCCGAACGGGTGCTGCTCGAGCAGAAGAGAATCGATGTCGTCGTCAGCAAGAATTCCGGCGGCGAAGCCACCAAGGCCAAGCTCGAAGCGGCGCGAGCACTCGGTCTCCCGGTGATCATGGTGCAGCGCCCCGAGCTGCCCGAGGCGCCCGAAAGCGTGGCGAGTGTGGCGGCGGCGCTGGACTGGCTCGATCAGGCTCATGGCGCGACCAGCTCCGCGTGACGCGGCGTGTAGACGAAGGGCGCGCCTCTGCCGCGCTCGACAAGCCGCGTGGCGCTCGAGCCGATGATGATCAGCGTGCGCATGTCGGCCGCGATGGAGCTCGCCGCCGCGAGCGGGGCGATCTCGATCGTCTCATCGGGCTGGCTCACGGCGCGGGCAAAGATCACCGGCGTCGTGGCGGCGCGGTGGCGGGCGACGGTGTGCAGGGCATCGCCGAGCTGCCAGGGCCGCGCCTTCGACGCCGCGTTATAGAGCACGATGACGAAATCGGCTGCTGCCGCCGCTTCCAGCCGCGCCAGCACCGTCTCCCAGGGCTTGAGATTGTCCGACAGCGACAGTACGCAGAAATCGTGGCCGAGCGGGGCGCCGATACGCGCGGCGGCAGCCAGCATGGCGGAGACGCCGGGTACCACGGTCACTTCGATGTCGCGCCAGGCCGGCTCGCCCGTCACGATCGCCTCGAAGGTCGCGCTCGCCATGGCGAAGATGCCGGGATCGCCGGAGGAAACGAGGGCGACGCTGCGTCCGGTCGCGGCAAGATCAAGGGCGTGGCGCGCGCGCGCGAGCTCCTGGCGATTGTCCGAGGCATGGCGGCGTTGGCCGGCGCGGTGCGGCACGCGGTCGAGATAGGGACCATAGCCGACGAGGTCGGTGGCGGCGGTGACCGCCGTGGCGGACTGCGGGGTCACAAGTTCGGGCGCGCCGGGGCCAAGGCCGACAATGGCGAGGCGCCCGGTCATAGCGGCCTCCGTAAGCCCGGCACCAGCACGAGCCCGAAATAGGCGGCCTCGTCGTCGGGCTTCTCGGCCAGCCGGACGATGCGCTCCTCGGGCATGGTGCCGCGCTCGACATAGACGGCGCGGTCAAGCTTGCCGGCGCGGGCAAGCGCCTGCCTGATTTTGGCAAGGTTGCGCCCCACCTTCATGATGACCACGGCGTCGCAGGCGGCGAGGCGCTGCTCGAGCGCGTCCGCGGCAAGCGTGCCGGAGAGCACGGCGAGCATCCCGTCGCCGCAAATCATGGGCATGGCGGCGCGCGTCCAGCAGCCGCTCATGGCGGTGATGCCGGGCACGACCTCGCAAGACTGGCTGCCGGCGAGCCGCTCATGGAGATGGGCGTAGGAGCCATAGAAGAAGGGATCGCCGGCGCAGAGCACGGCCACGTCCTGCCCGCGGTCGAGCCGTGCCGAGAGCGTCGCGGCCGCCTCGTCGTAGAAGGCGCCAAGCGCCGCGCGGTAGTCGGGGTCGGTCTCCGGCAACTCAATGGTGAAGGGGTAATCGAAGCGGATCAGCTCGGCCGCTTCGTTGAGGTGGCCGTCGACGGCGCGGCGCGCGTTGCCAGCGGCGCCCTTCTTGGCGAAGAAGGCGACGACGGCCACGGCTTTGAGGATGCGCGCGGCCTTGAGCGACATGAGCTCGGGGTCGCCCGGGCCGACGCCGACGCCGTAAAGCGTGCCGCGTCTCTCCATCACTCCACCTCGCTGGCCAGCGCATTGACGGCGGCCACGGCCATGGCGCTGCCACCCTTGCGTCCGCGGACGATGAGGAAGGGGATGCGGCTTTGCGCGGCAAGCGCTTCTTTAGACTCCGCGGCGCCGACGAAGCCCACGGGCATGCCGATGATCGCCGCCGGTCTCGGTACGCCCGACTCGATCAGCTCGAGCAGGCGGTAAAGCGCGGTCGGCGCATTGCCGACGGCGACCAGCGCGCCGTCGAGGCGGTCGCGCCACAGATCGAGGGCGGCGGCGGAGCGGGTGGTGCCGAGCTCAGCGGCGCGTTCGGCGATATCGGGCGCGGTCAGGGTGCAGACAATGTCGTTGCCGGCAGGGAGCCGCGCGCGGGTGATGCCGTTCGCCACCATCTTGGAATTGCACAGCACGGGCTTGCCGGCCAGCAGCGCGGCGCGCGCGGCAGTGGTGAAATCGGCGGAGAAGACCAGATCGCGGGCGATCTCCACCATGCCGCAGGCATGGATGATGCGGACCGCCACGCGCGTCTCGTCCGGCGTGAAGCGGGCGAGATCGGCCTCGGCGCGGATGATGGCGAAGGAGCGGCGATAGATCTCGGCGCCGTCGCGGGGGTAATCCTGTTGCGCGCTCATGGGCTCGCCTCCTGCTCGGCACGGAGCGCGGCGACGATCTGCTCGACGCTGAGTCCGGTGCGGGCGGGGGTGTCGCCGGGGCTGCCCTGGCGTACGAGATCGTAATGGCCGTCGCGGCCGATTAGCGTAAGCGCGGCGGGGCCGGCGTGGGCGCAGCCCTTGCCGCAGCCGGAGACATGGAGCGTGCGGCCGGGAGGCATGAGGGACGCGAGGCGCGCGGCAGTGGCGCGGGTCGCGACGCTGGCGCCGGCACAGGACGGCGCGCCGACGCAGGCGAAAACGGTCAGCCGAGGATCGGCCGGGTCGGTGATGAGCCCGAGCGCGCGAACGGACTCGGCCAGGCGCGCGGCGTCGTTCGATTGGACGCCAGGCAGGAGCAGCACGCGCCACGGCGTGGTGCGCAAATGGCCCTCCCCCCAGATCTCGGCGAGGTCGGCAAGCGCAGCGAGCGTGTCGGCCGCGATGCGGCCGAAGGGGAGCCCGGCACCGAAGGCGCCGCGCCCCGCGCGGGCAAAGGGGACGAAACCGATGGGTGAAGCGGCAGCCGCCGACGACGATGGCAAGGAAATCGTCGGGAGATTTGCCGCGGCGAAGATCGCCGCCTCGCCGATCGCCATGACCAAGGTCCGCATGCGCGTGGGACGCTCGACGCGTTCGGCTGCGAGGGCCAGGAAGGTAAGCGCCACGGCCTTGGCCGAGGCCACGGCGGCAGAGGCCGGACAGGGCGCGGCCAGCGCGCCGCCGTCGAGCTGAAGGGAGATGCGGCTGCCATGGGCGCGCAGCATGATGTCGGTGGCGATGCCGATGAGCGGTAGCGCGCCGCCGCCATCGACGAGAAAGCCGAATTTCGCCGGCAGATCGTGCAGCGCGGATTCCGCCGTCAGCATCGCCTCGATTTCGACGGCGAGGGCGTGAGCGTCCAACGCTTCACTCGGATCGTCTCGCCCGAGCGGGCTCGCCATGACGTTGCGAACCATCTCGATGGTTGGATCAGGATTTGCCAGACAAGCGGCAATAATCTTCTCCGCCGCGGGCCCGGCGGATTGCGGCGTCAATCCGCGGAGCTGCAGATTGCCCCGCGAGGTGAGGTCGATATGGCCGTTGCCGTGCTCGCGCGCGGCCTCGGCAACGATGCGCGCCGCCGCGGCGCTGAGGGTGGCGGCGGTTGGTTTGACGCGCACCAGCCAGCCATCGCCCGAGGCCATGGGCGCGAGCAGAGTGGGGCACCAGCCCTTGGGCGCGGGGGCGATGTTCATGGCCGCGCTCCGGCCAGGATCGGCGCAATCGAGTTGCGGCGCGGCCGCCACAGATCGCGCGCGATCGCCTCGTCGAAACGCGCGGCCATGGCCGAGCGCGCATCCGGGTTCGCCTGGCGCAGGAAATCGTCCACGATCTCGTCGCCGAGGGTCGCATCGAACAGCAGGTCGAATTGGCGGTCGAGGCGGGCGGGCAGCGTGGCGGCAAAGGCGAACAGGCCCTCGACGCAGCGCGTCACTTCCGCTGCGCCGCGATAGCCGTGACGCATCATGCCCTCAATCCAGACCGGGTTCGCCGCGCGGCCGCGCACGATGCGGGCGATCTCCTCGGTGAGCGTACGGACCCGCGGCGCGTCGGGCCGCGAGAGATCGGCGTGGTACAAAGCGGGCGCAGTGCCGAGGCTCAGCGCGGCGGCGGCAAAGCCGCCCTCGAAGGCCGCATAGTCGAGGCTTTCGAGCAAGTCGATTTCGGCATGATCCTGCTGATGCAGGAAGGCGTCGGCGTCGCGCACGCGCGCGGCAAAGCCTTCCCTGTCGTCCACCCCGTCGAGGTCCTTGCCATAGGCGGTGGCGGAGGCAGTGAGATAATCGAGCCCGAGATTGGCGCGTGTGTGCCACGCGCCGCGCTCGACCAGCGCCTCGACGCCCGCGCCATAACTGCCAAGTGCGGCACCGTAGATGCGGGCGGTGGCGCGGCGGAAGGCATCGCCTTCAAGCCCGCGCGCGGAAGCGGCGAGCGGGTTCCATTCGTCGGGCTCGTCGCGGGCGGCGATGGCGCGCACGGCCTCGTCGAACAGGGCGATCTGCGTCTCGAAGGCGTCGCGGAACAGGCCCGAGATGCGCAAGGTCACGTCCACGCGCGGGCGGTCGAGCTCGGCAAGCGCCAGGATCTCGATGCCGGTGACGCGGGCGGAGCCGTTATCCCAGACCGGCCGCGCGCCCATGAGCAGGAGCGCGAGTGCCAGATCCTCGCCGCCGGTGCGCATGGTGGCGCTGCCCCACACATCCATGAGCAGGGCGCGCGGCCATTCGCCGTGATCCTGCAAATGGCGGCGGAGCAATTCGGCGGCGGCCTTCTCGGCGAGCAGCACGGCGGAGCGCGCCGGGATCGCGCGCGGATCGACGGCATAGAGATTGCGTCCGGTGGGCAGCACGTCGGCGCGGCCGCGGGTCGGCGCGCCGGCGGGGCCGGGGCTCACGAATTTGCCGTCGAGCGCGGCAATGAGCGCGTCGCGCTCGCAGCTCGCCGCGGCATCGAGGCGGGCGGCGAGGGTAAGCTGCGGCACGCCCGGATTGGAGGCGGCAAGCGCGGCCAGATGCTCGGCGCGGCGGTCAGGATCGGGGGTGCGGCCGAACACGTGCAGCCCGTCCCTGATCTGCAAATCTTTCACGTCGCAGAGATAGGCGTCGAGGCGGGCGAGCCGGTCGTCCTCGCTCATGGAGGGTTGCACGCCCGCCTCGCCGAGCAGGCCCAGACTGTCGGCGCGGGTGATAATTTCGGCGCGCAGCAGCCCGGTGCGGCGGCGATCGAGGCCGTCGGCGGCGGCAAACTCATCGATCAGCCGCTCGAGCTCGGCGCCCTCCGCGCCGAGGCCCGCCGACTTCAATGGCGGGGTGAGGTGGCCGATGGTCACGGCCCCGAGCCGGCGTTTGGCGGCGGCCGCTTCGCCCGGATTGTTGACGATGAAGGGATAGATCAAAGGCAGTTCGCCGAGCAGCGCCGCGGGAAAGCAGGCGCGCGACAGGGCCACCGCCTTGCCGGGCAGCCATTCCAGTGTGCCGTGAGTGCCGAGATGGATCAGCGCATGGATGGCCTCGATCTCGCGCAGCCAGAGATAGAAGGCGAAATAGGCATGGCGCGGCGGCAAATCGGGGTCGTGGTAGCTCGCTTTGCGGTCGAGCGCATTTCCCCGGTCGGGCTGAATGGCGGCGATGAGCTTGCCGAAGCGGGCAAAGCGCAGAGTGAAATGGTCGCCATCGAGGCCGGGGTCGTCTTCGGCCGCGCCCCAGGCGTCCTCGATCTTGCCGGACACATTCTCGCCGAGCGTCGCGGAGAGGCGCCGATAATCGGCAAGGCTCAGGAAGGGGAGGGGGTCGGCCTCGCATAAGGACGCGACGAGATTTACTTCGTTCGGCGGATCACCGCCGACGTCGAAGCCCTCCTGGGCGAGGAGGCGCAAAATCTCCGCCGTGCTGGCGATGGCGTCGAGGCCGACCGCGTGCGCCGCCTGGCCGCCCGCGCCGGGATAGTCGGACAGCACCAGCGCGAGGCGGCGCATCGACCGCGGCGTGGCGGCAAGCCGCGTCCATAGCGCGGCGCGCTTGGCCACGGCGGCGATGCCGTCTGGGTCGGGCTTATGCGCGACGCGGGCAAATTCCAAAGCGGCGACGCTCGCTGCTTCCGCCTTGAAGGAGACGATGGTGGTGAGCAGCCGCCCGTCGAGCTCGGGCAGCACCACTTGCATGGCGAGGTCGGCCTGGCTCAGGCCGCGCGGCGCCTTCTCCCACGCCTCGCGGTCGGAGCCGGCGAAGATCGCCTGCAACACCGGAACGCCGGCGGCTTCGAGCGGCGAGGGCGCGTCGTCGAGGCGGGCGGAGAAGGCGGTGGTGTTGAGCACGATGCTCGGCTGCCACTCGCGCAATGTCTCGAGGACGAAGGTGCTCGTCGCGCGATCCTTGAGGCTGCCGACATAGAGCGCGCGGACATTGAGGCCTTGGGCCGCGAGCGCGCAGGCCAGCGCGTCGACCGGCGCCAGATCGCCCGCCAGCAGATAGGCGCGATAGAACACGATGATGGCGAGCGGGCGTCCCGGCACCTCTGCCACATCGAGGGCCTGGATGCCGTGCGGCGGCATGGGCTCGGGCGGCAAAGCGAGGTCGGGGGCGAGGCCGGCCAGATGCGCGGCAAGATCGAGGGCGCGGCGCATATTGGTGGGACCGCCGGCGGAAAAATAATCGTCGAGGCGGGCGAGCACGTCGTCCGCCATTGTCGACAGTCTGGCGAGACGCGCATCGTCACGGCCATCGCCGGGCAGCAGCGCGAGCGGAATCCCGGCCGCGCGGGCGGCATGGGCCACTTCCTCGGCGCCGTAGCGCCAATAATCGAGGCCACCCAAGAGCCGCACCATCACGCAGCGCGCGCGCGCGATCACCTGCTCGACATAGAGATCGACCGACATCGGGTGGCGGAGCTTGGCGAGATTGACGAGGCGCAGCGAGGGCAGCGCGCCGCGCGCGGCCTCCCAGCAAAACGCCGCCGCGGCAAGATCGCTGTCGCTGAAGGAAAGGAACACGAGATCGGCGGGGGAGTGCCTGAGATCGATGGCGGTCTCGGCCTCGTCCAGCCCCCGGGTCTCGCGAACAAGCAGATGCATGGCCCTAGCCCCGGATCGCGGCTTCGATGGCCGCGCGGTCGAGCCCGGTTTCGCCGATGATGACGAGCTGACCCCGGCGGGGCTCGTCCAAGCTCCAGGGGCGGTCGAAGGCGGCGCGGAAGCGGGCGCCCACCCCTTGCAAATGAAGGCGGAGCGGCTTGCCGGTCACGGCGGCGAAGCCCTTCATGCGCAGCACGTGATGAATCTCGGCGACGGCTTTGAGCCGGTTGAGCAGCGTGTCGGCGTCGTCGATCTCGGGCAGGTCCATGACGAAGCTTTCGAAATCGTCATGCTCATGGGTGCCGAGCGCATCATGATGGGAGGGCCGCGCGGCGAGATCGTCCTCGGCGGCGGCGGCAAGACCGAGCAGAATGCTCGCATCCACTTTTCCTTCCCGCGCCAGCACGAGCTTCACCGCGCGCGGGACGATGGCCGTCACCTCGTCGCGCAGCCTGGCGCTCGTGCCAGCGTCGATCAGATCGGTCTTGTTGAGCACGATCAGATCGGCGGCCATGAGCTGGTCCTCGTAAACCTCGGCGAGCGGATTGTCGTGATCGACGGAGGGATCCGCCGCGCGCTGCCGCGCGACCGCATCGGGATCGTCGGCGAAGCGGCCTTGCGCCACCGCCGGCGCGTCGACCACGGCAATGACGCCGTCCACGGTGAGGCGCGAGCGGATGGACGGCCAGTCGAAGGCCTTGACCAGAGGCTTCGGCAGCGCCAGCCCCGAGGTCTCGATGAGGATGTGCTCGGGCGGCTCCGGCCGGTCGATCAGCGCCTGCATGGTGGGGATGAAATCCTCGGCCACGGTGCAGCACAGGCAGCCATTGGCGAGCTCGACGATATTCTCCTCGGGGCAGCTCGCGATGCCGCAGCCGCGCAAGGTCTCGCCGTCGATGCCGACGCTGCCGAATTCGTTGACGATGATGGCCAGGCGCAAGCCCCGCGCCGTCTCCAACAGATGCCGCACCAGCGTCGTCTTCCCGGCGCCGAGAAAGCCGGTGATGATGGTGGCGGGAATGCGCGCGGCATTTTTCATTCGGCGGCGTCCTTCATGGCGGCGAGCCGCATCGCGGCGAGATAATCGGCGTCGAGATGGGCCGGGAAGCGGGCGATGACGGTGTGCTGCAGGGAGGCGGGACGTCCCGACGGCAACACCACGCCGGCGCGGGCCTGCCGATAGGCGGTCGCGTAGGTGAGGAGATCGGCCGCATGTTCCGGCCCGAGCCTGCCCATGAGATAGGACCATTTGCCGGGCGTCCCGATGGCCGCCGAGCAGCCCTGCTCGCAATTGGCGAAGCAGAGCGTGGGCACGGCCTCTACCGGCGCGGCCTCGCCCATCTCCGCCAACAGCGCTTCGACCGCCTCGAACAGTCGCCGCCCGTCCGTCGGCGCGCCTTCGGCCTCGCGCGCGGTCCCATCGCGCCGGCAGGACAGGCAGATATAGAGATTGGGCCGGTCTTCGGCCGGCAGACCCGCATCCGACACTCTCGGCGTCCCCCGGGGTGCAGGGTTGGCGAAAGGGATGGTCCCAAGCCGGCAAGCCGGCCACCGCTTCGCGCCAGGGCACCCCGCCCGGCCTTGCGGCTTGAAATGTCGGACGGCAGGTCTCCTGGCTCGCGGATCCTTCGCTGACGCGTCGCCTTCCCGGGCCATGGCCCAGTGGTCGATTGACGCGTTCGCTCTCCGCTTACAGTTGCGGGGGCAGCTGCGGAATTGGGGGGTCGCCCCGCACCGCATTCCCTTTTGACTCCTCAAAGTGAGGAGACCGTCATGAGCGCCAACTAAAGGGCGGCGCGCCCGCGCTGTCAATGATGGTTCGGAATGCGCGGCCAGCGGGCTATGGTCGCCCGATCAGCGGCAGTCGGGATGTTTCATCGAGCATGGCGACGCAGGGAATTACGCCAAACCCATTCGTGACCTTGGTCCTCGGCGGGGCCCGCTCCGGCAAGAGCGGTTACGCGCAGAGCTTGGCGCGCTCGGTGCCGGCGCCTTGGGTCATGATCGCCACCGCCGAGGCGCGCGATGCGGAGATGGCCGAGCGGATCGCGCTGCATCAGGCGACGCGCGGCGAAGGGTGGATCGTGCTAGAGGCGCCGATCGATCTTGCCGGGGCCATCGGCCAAGCGCCGGCCGAAGCGGCGGCGGTGGTCGATTGCCTGACGCTGTGGCTCTCCAATCTGATGCTGGGTGACCACGATCTCGATCTGGCGATCATCGGGCTCGAGACGGCGCTGCGGGCGCGAACCGCCCCCACCATCCTGGTCGCCAACGAGGTCGGCCTCGGCATCGTGCCGGAGACGCCGCTCGGCCGCGCCTTTCGTGATAGAGCAGGGGTCTTGAACCAGCGCCTCGCCGCGCGTGCCGGACAGGTCGTTCTCATGGTGGCGGGGCTGCCTTTGACCGTGAAGCCATGACCGAGCCCAAAGCCCAAGACGAAGAGGAGCGCCATCGCGCCAAGATGGCCAAGCGTAAGGCGGCGCAGGACGCCGAAGTCGCCGGCAAGGCTATCGCCGAGAAGGGACTGCTCATCGTCCATACCGGCACCGGCAAGGGCAAATCGACGGCGGCCTTCGGGCTCGTGCTGCGCATGGTCGGGCGCGGCAAGAGATGCGCCGTGGTGCAGTTCATCAAGGGGGCGTGGGACACGGGCGAGCGGCGCGTGCTCGAAGGTTTCGGCGATCTCGTGACGTGGCAAACGCTCGGCGAAGGTTTCACCTGGGAGACCCAGGACAAGGCCCGCGACATGGCGGCCGCGGCCAAAGCGTGGGAGACGGCGCAGGCGCTGATGGCGGAGCCGGATCTCAAATTGCTCGTGCTCGACGAGCTCAACATCGCGCTGCGCTACGATTACCTGCCGCTCGACGAGGTGGTGGCGACGCTCAAAGCCCGCCGGCCCGATCTGCATGTCGTGGTCACGGGCCGGAACGCCAAGCCGGCGCTGATCGAAGCGGCCGACCTGGTCACCGAGATGACGCTGGTGAAGCATCACTTCGCCGCCGGCGTGAAGGCGCAAGAGGGCATCGAGTTCTAGATGGCCGCGCGCGCCGTCATGCTGCAGGGCACGGGATCGAGCGTCGGCAAGTCGCTCCTCGTCACCGGGCTTGCACGGGCGCTGGTGAAGCGGGACTTGAGCGTGCGGCCGTTCAAACCGCAGAATATGTCCAACAACGCGGCGGTGACGGCGGAAGGCGGGGAAATCGGCCGGGCCCAGGCGCTGCAGGCGCGCGCGGCGCGGGTGGCGCCCTCGGTGCATATGAACCCGGTGCTGCTCAAGCCGCAGAGCGAGATCGGCGCGCAAATCATCGTGCAGGGCAAGCTGTTCGGCACGGCGAATGCGCGCGAGTTGCAAGATTTGAAACCGAAGCTCTTGCCTTACGTGCTGGAGAGTTTCGCCCGCCTCAAAAGCGAGGCCGATATCGTGCTGGTGGAAGGCGCGGGCAGCGCCTCGGAGATCAACCTCCGCGCCAACGACATCGCCAATATGGGCTTTGCCCGCGCGGCGGGCGCGCCGGTGGTCGTGGTCGGCGATATCGACCGGGGCGGGGTGATCGCGAGCCTGGTCGGCACCAAGGCCGTGCTCGCGCCAGAGGATGCCGCGCTCGTCCAGGGTTTCATCGTCAACCGCATGCGGGGCGACCTCTCGCTGTTCGCCGAGGGCATGGCCGAGATCGCCGCGCGCACCGGCTGGGCCGCGCTCGGGCTCGTGCCGTTCTTCGCCGACGCCCGGCGCCTGCCCGCGGAAGATGCCTTGGATCTGATGGGCGGCAGTGGCGCTCATCCCAACGGCAAGATCAGGATTGCCGTGCCGCTGCTGCCCCACATCGCCAATTTCGACGATCTCGACCCGCTGGCGGCCGAGCCCGGGCTGGACGTGATCATGGTCGAGCGCGGTTCGCCCATCCCCGCCTGCGCTCTCATCGTGGTGCCGGGGTCGAAGACGACCATCGCCGACCTCGCCGCGCTCCGCGCCGAAGGCTGGGACATCGACATCGCCGCGCATGTGCGGCGGGGCGGCTATGTGCTCGGACTGTGCGGCGGCTATCAGATGCTTGGCCGCACGCTCGCCGATCCGCAAGGGATCGAGGGCGCGCCCGGGACCGTGCCGGGCCTCGGTCTGCTCAAGGCGGAAACCACCATCAGCGGCGAGAAGCGGTTGGCCGAAAGGTCGGGCGAGACCGTTGCCGACGGCGTATCGGTGCAGGGCTATGAAATGCATATGGGCGTGACCACGGGACCCGCGACCGCCATGCCGTTGGTGCGGTTCAGCGATGGACATCTTGACGGCGCCGTGTCGCCGGACGGGCGCGTGGCCGGAACCTATGTGCATGGCTTCTTTGCCGACGACCGGCAGCGTGCGGCGTGGATCGCGCGGCTCGGCGGCACATCCGCCGGTGTCGGTTACGGAGCGGGCGTGGAGCAGACGCTCGACGCGCTCGCCGCCCATCTCGAAGCGCATATGGATGTCGATGCGCTGCTCAGCCTCGCGCGATGACGAGGAGCGCGATCAGGCCATAGAGGAAAATTTGCAGGGCGCAGGCCGTGCCGTAGAGCTTGAGGGCGCGGCGAATGTCGGCAGGGGTTGCCTGCTCGCGGCCCGCGCCGATCCACGCATCCTCGGTGAGGCTGCCGCCATAGGCGCGGGGGCCGGACAGCTTTAGGCCCAGGGCGCCGGCCATGGCCGCCTCGGGCCAGCCGGCATTGGGTGAGCGGTGGCGGCTCGCATCGCGCCGGACGATAGCCAGCGCGGCCCGCGCATCGGCATAGCCATGAAAGGATGCGGCGAGCATGAGCAATAACGCGGCGAGGCGCGAAGCGGGGAGGTTGAGCCCATCGTCGAGCTTGGCGGCGGCAAAGCCGAAATCGCGATAGCGCGGGGAGAGATGGCCGATCATGCTGTCGGCGGTATTGGCCGCCTTATAGGCGGCGATGCCGGGCAGGCCGGCGAGCGCGCACCACAGCGAAGGCGCCACGACCCCGTCGGAGAAATTCTCGGCGAGGCTTTCGATGGCGGCACGCGCCACCCCCGCGGCGTCGAGGTCGTGGGTGTCGCGGCCGACGATCCTGGCCACGGCCGCGCGGGCGCTGACCAGGGCACCCCCGTCCAGCGTGTCGGCCACCGCTGCAACATGGGCATAGAGGCTCGTTTGCGCGATCAGCGAGCTGGTCACGAGCGCGAGGGCGACAAGCGCGAGCGGGGCGGGCAGCAGCCATTGCAAAGTGGATTGCAGCGCGAGCGCGAGCAGGGCGGCGACGAGCAACAGGGCGGCAAGGGCGAGCAGGCCATTGCGGCGCTGCTGCGCGGCGGGCAGGCTCGCCTGGTTCAGCCGCGCTTCGAGACGGGTGAGCAGGGCGCCCATCCAGATCACGGGATGCTTGACGCGCCGTAACAGGCCTTGCGGAAAGCCGAGCGCTGCCTCGATGATGAGGGCGCAGAAGACGGTGAGAAGGTTGAACGACAGGCTCATGGATCGGCTTACGCCTAGCACATCGCCCGCCGCCGCCGAGAGCCTTGCGCATGGCGGGCGCCTCGCCGCCGCGCGGCGGCTGTTCCCCAAAGCGCCCGAGCCGTTCATCGATCTGTCCACCGGCCTCAACCCGGTCCCCTATCCGGTGCCGACATTGGCCGAGGAGGCCTGGACGCGGCTGCCGGAGCCTGAGGAGATCGCAAGTCTCGAGGCGGTCGCAGCGCGCGCCTATGGCGTGGCGGACCCTTCGCTGGTGGTGGCGATACCAGGCTCGCAAAGCCTGATCGGGCTCTTGCCGCGCCTCGTTCCGGTGCCGACGGTGGCAATCCTGTCACCAACCTATAGCGAGTATGCGGGTGCCTTCGCCACCGCCGGGAGCGCGGTGCGCGAGATCGCGAGCCTCGATGAGATCGGCGCGGCTAGCGCGTGCGTGCTGTGCAATCCGAACAACCCCGACGGCCGGCGGTGGGAGCCCGCCGCGATCCTCTCGCAGTTACGCAGCAAGATGCGGCTGGGACTGATCGTGGTGGATGAGTTTTTCGCCGATCTGGAGGAGGGGCCTCTCAGCCTCGCGCCGCATCTGCCGCAGTCGCGTCTGGTGGTGTTGCGCTCGTTGTCCAAAAGTTACGGTCTCGGCGGGCTCCGTCTCGGCTTTGCCCTCGCCGCGCCGGACATCGCGGCGTCGTTGCGCGCGGCGCTCGGACCTTGGCCCGTGTCGGGGCCCGCCATCGCCATCGGTACCGGCGCGCTCGGCGACCGCACATGGCTCGATGCAACCCGCAAGCGACTTCGCCGGGACGCGGATCGCCTCGACGCTTTGCTGCGGCAAGCGGGGCTCGAGCTTGTCGGCGGCACATTATTGTTCCGCCTCGTCGCGAGCGGTCACGCGGCCACACTGTTCGGGCGCCTCGGCGAGGCGGGTATTCTCGTGCGCCAGTTCGATTATCGCCGCGACTGGCTGCGCTTCGGCATCCCCGGCAGCGCGGAGGCGTGGCAATTCCTCGCGGACGCGCTCGCTTGACGCGGTTTCGGCCCAACCAACTCTACCTGCCGGCGACGAAGAAGAAGTCCTCACTGCCCGGCAGAGAGCCGTAAGTGTACGGCTCCTGCCGGCCGGCGGTTGCTTCCATCACGTCGTCGCGAACGAGGCGCAGGAGCTTGTTGATCTCGACTCCCGGCGTGGCGAGCCTCTGCGCCAAGGCGACCGCGAACGGGCTGTCCGCTCCTTCACCATCGAGCGCGGTCTGACCGTCCTTGGCGGCGTAGAAAACGAGCATCCCGCTTTGCGAATTGAGGGTGATACGTCCCAATCCCCTCCCCACGGAACGCGTCGCCGTGCTTCCGGCAGCGGAGGCGTCGAGCGCGACGGGCTCCGGGCTCGGCGTGCGGCGCATATTCGCGACAAAGGGATTGTCGCGGCAGGCATCGAGGAGCACGAGCCGCAGCCTCTTCGCCTGCTCGATAGAGGCAAGCACCTGATCGAGCGGAATGGCCTCGAACTGCACGTCGCGATCGGTGGCGAGCTTCACGTCGATGGGCAGGAGATAGTTCGCGCCACCGATCTCCACGCCATGGCCCGCGTAATAGACGACCGCCCAATCCGACTTTTCGGCCTCATCGGCAAAGGCGCGCAGAGCATTGACGAGGGCTTCCCGGTTCGCGTCCTTGACCAAGGTCACGCTGGCGAAGCCCACGTTCTTCAACACATCCGCGATTGCCTCGGCGTCGTGCTGCGGGTTGGGCAGCGTGCCGATCGTGTAGCTGGAATTGCCGATGACGAGGGCGACGCGGCGCCCTTCCGGCGCCGGAGCGCCGGTCGCCGCCGGAATTGCGATCGGCGGTGTCGGGATCGCGTTCGGCGTGTCCGCCTTGCCGGGCGCGGCGGGGATGACGGGCTGCGGAATGCCGGCGCCAAGCGCCGCAAGGCGGGCTCGTGCTGTCGCGTGCGCCTCGTCGGCCAGAGGCCCGAGCCCGGCCCCGGCTTGCGTGAGCGCCGCTTCGAAGTCCGCCTTCGCGCGCGCGCTGTCGCCGCTCTTCTCAAAGACCAAACCTCGTTCCGTGTAGCCCGGCGGGAAATCGATGCCGAATTTAATGGCCTTATCGCAATCGGCCTTAGCGTGGTCGATATCGCCGAGATAGCGATAGGTTCGACACCGCATCGCATATTTGAGCGGACTCTTCGGATCGAGCTGGATGCCCTTGTTGAGATCGGCAAGCGAGCCGCGAAGATCGCCTCTCAATCGGAGCGTCTCGCCACGTCCCGTATAGGCGAAATGATTGGAAGGATCGACCTTCAGCGCTTCGGTGAAATCGGCAAGCGCGCGATCGAAATCCCGCTTGTCTCGCCGCGCGACCCCGCGGTTGGACAGCGACATCGAGCGATTCTTGTCGGCCTTCTTGCCGATGCGCTTTGCCATCGCGATGGCCGAGTCGAATTCCGCGATCGAACGGTCAAGATCACCTTTGTTATACAAAGCGATGGCTATCGAACTCTGCGTGGCCTCGCATTCGCCCGGGCAGGCATCTCGAGACGCCTCATAATCTTGCAAAGCTTTGTCGGTGTCGCCTTTGCAGGTGAGCCAAACATTGCCTCGGTCCAGAAGCGCGTTGGCGGAGGACCAACCTTTCCCCCCACCGTCGGATTCTTTCCACTGCGCGACGGCGATATCCAAGTCGGCTAGGGCACGGTCGCATTCATGTTTGTCGGCCAGGGCATTGCCGCGGCTATCGTGATAGGCGGTGCTCCAAATTGAATCGGAATCGGTTTCGATCAGCTTGGTACAGGCCGCAATCCGCTGGTCGGTCGGTCCGTTGAAGCATGTGTTTTGCAGGGCCGAGAATGCCGCCGCGGGATCGGCGAGGGAGACGGTTAGCAGCAAAGTCGATCCCACGACGCCAAGACCCATGAATCCGGGGTATCGCGTCTGCGCTTTTTTCACGTACCGCTCCCACCCCAGGTGTCGGGCACCATTCAGAATATGCCGGGCCCCGCCCGCGCACAATCGCCAGCATCTGGAAGGGTGGCGGCGGCAGAGGACGCACTCGCTTGACGCGCCCGGCGCCGCCTCCTACGGTGGTTAACAGCGAAGCGGGGAAGCCGGTGCAGAGTCCGGCACGGTCGCGCCACTGTGATCGGGTCGTGCCTTGAGGCACGGTGACCGAAAGTCAGACCTCCCTTCGTGGCTCGAAGCACTCAAGCGGGACGCAGCATCCCTTGGAGGTCGCCATGGTCAAAACCGTCACTGCACCCGTCGCGCGCCCCGTAGCCATCCCGGCGCGCGAGTTCGCGCCCTGGCTGATTTTCGCCGGCCTGCTCTTGACGCTCCTCTATCTCGTCGGCGTCGAGCAAGGGGCGCTATCGATCTTCTCCGGCATGTATGTGCATGAATTCACCCATGACGGGCGCCATTTGCTCGGCTTCCCCTGCCATTAGCCGCTAGGGGATTGCATCATGGTCAGAGATCTTCTCATCCGCGGGATGATCGCCGGGCTCGTGGCCGGCTTGCTCGCCTTCGGTTTCGCCAAAGTCTTCGGCGAGCCTGAGGTCGACCGCGCCATCGCCTTCGGGCAGCAGCACGACGCGGCCGGGGCACCCGCCCACCACCATGAGCAGGCCGGCGACGAGGACGGGCAAGCCACAGCCGCCCACGACCATGGCGACGAGGAACTGGTCAGCCGCAAAGTGCAAAGCACGGTCGGCCTGTTGACTGCCGTGATCGTCTATGGCGCCGCCATGGGCGGGTTGTTCGCGCTAGCCTTCGCCTTCCTTTATGGGCGCGTCGGCGCGGTCGGGCCGCGCCTGTTGGCGCTTCTGCTCGCGGTCGCCGCCTTCGCCGCGCTGTATTACGTGCCGAGCCTGAAATATCCCGCGAACCCGCCTGCCGTGGGCGAGGGCGCCACCATCGGCTTGCGAACCGGCCTCTATTTCCTGATGCTGCTGATCTCGCTCGGCGGGCTTGTGGTTGCCGTCGCCATGGGAAGGCGGCTGGCCGAGAGGTATGGCGCGCTCAACGGGACGCTGATGGGCGCCGGGCTGTTCGCCGGCATCATCGTGACCGCCCTGCTCGCGCTGCCCGATATCAATGAGGTGCCGCCGGACTTTCCGGCAATGGTCTTATGGAAATTCCGCATGGCCTCGCTCGGCACCCAGGCCCTGATGTGGGCCGCGCTCGGGCTCCTGTTCGGTATTCTGGCCGAAAGGCGGCTCAAGGCCCCGGAACGGTCGGCGCCCCCCGCCTGGCGGTCGGCCTGAACTTCTCCACCGCGGGCGATTCGGGGGTGGAAGAGGGTCGGCTCGGGCGCTAATCTCGGCCGCTAAAGGGGACGGGGATGCGCGGAGTTTTCCTGGTCGCGGTCCTGCTGGCAACGGCTCAAGCCTTGGGTTTGGCCGCCGCGGCGCCCGCTTGCGCCCAAGATACGGCGCAACCCGCGCTTTCGCCGCCGTCGCTCGACCCGGCGCTCAAACCGCCCGACCCGGCACCGACCCCGTCGCCTCCGCCCGAGCCGGTTGCCGCCGAGCCGGTCGCGCCATCGGCGGCGACGCCGGCCGTGCCCGAAGCTGCGCCGGAGGCTTTGCCTCCCCCGGTCGCCGAGGCCGCACCCCAGCCGGTGCCGGCGGATGCCGTGGTGACCAGCCTTCGCGCCAAGCTCGCCGATGCGAGCGTGATCAAGGGCGCCAATCCCGACGACGTCGCGGCGCTCGTCGCCTTCTACGGCCAGCGCAGCGGACCGCTATGGATCACCGACATGGGATTCACCGCCAAGGGGCAGGCGGCGATCTTCGAGATCGGCAACGCCGACGATTGGGGCTTGGACGCCGCCGCCTTCGACCAGCCGGCGCCGGGCGAACTGCCGAAAGATGCTGACGCCGAGGCGGCCGCCGAGCTCAAGCTCGATTTCGCGCTGCTGAAATATGCGCGCTTCGCCCGCGGCGGGCGGCTCAACCCGCCCGAGATCAGCGACCGGTTCGATGAGGCGCCGCCTTTGCGCGACCCGAAGGAGGTGTTGTCCGAGATCGCGGCGGCGGAAGAGCCGGACGCCTATCTCCGCTCTCTGCATCCGAAGCATGAGCAGTTCGAGCGCCTGCGCCAGGCGCTGCTCAAGGCGCGCGGCAAAACCGACAGCGGCAAGCCGGCCGGCAGCGACCACGACATCAAGCGCCTCATCATCAACATGGAGCGCTGGCGGTGGATGCCGGAGGATCTCGGCGCGCTCTATGTGTGGAACAATTCGCCCGAATTCATGGTCTACGTGATCAAGGACGGCAAGCCGATCTATGCCGACAAGACTCTCGTCGGCACGAGCGCCTATGCCACGCCCATGTTCACCGCCGACATGAAGACCATCGTGTTCAATCCCGATTGGATCGCGCCGCCGACCGTGGTCTCGGAGAACCTCGCGCCGCCGTTGCGCGAGGGGAGCCTCGAGATCCTCAGAATTCACAAACTCTCGGTGAGCTATCAAGGCACGCCGGTGGACGCGAGCAAGGTCGATTGGGGCCACGTCAACGTTCTCAATTACACCTTCAGCCAGAGGAGTGGACCCGAGAACGTTCTCGGCAAGGTGAAGTTCCTGTTCCCCAACCGGCACACCGTCTACATGCACGACACGCTCCCGGTGCGGAAAAAATATTTCCAAAAAGCGTCGCGGGCGATTGGGCATGAATGCGTGCGCATGGAGAAGCCCGAGCGCTTCGCCGAGGTGCTGCTAGCCGAGGACAAGGGATGGTCGCCGAGCCAGGTCAAGGAGCTATGGGATAACGGCGTCAACAAGCCGGTCACCATCGACCATAAGATTCCGGTGCATATGGTCTATTTCACGGCGGTGGCGGACGAGACCGGCAAGGTCGCGAGTTTCGCCGACCTCTACGGGCTCGACAACAAGATGGCCGCCGCCCTGTTCGGCAGTGCCGGGGGATTTGCGATTCCGCCGCCCGACACCACGGTGCCGACGGAGGACGCGAACGCCTCCGCCTCTACCTCGACGCCGGCACGACGCACCGCGAGCAGCAGCAGCGATATCGCCAATTCGCTTGGCGGATTTGCCGGCGACTAGGTCCTGGCGCGGGCGGGAGACGCCGCTTCGCCCGGGGCATCGGCGATTTCCTTCAGGATGGCGCGGGCGAGATCGGTGAGGGATGGATCGCGCGCGCCCATCACCAGCACGAGGTCGCCCTCACGCGCTTCCTTGGCGATGCGGGTGATGAGCCAGGCGCGCGAGGGTACGAACTCGGCCTGGCACCCACGGCCGGCGATCTCGGCCACGATGTCGGCGGCGGAAAAGTCGCGGCTTGCCGTGCCGCCGGCGTAGAACACCTCCAGCATCCACAGGCGATCGTCGCTCCCAAGCTCGTGGGCGAAGGTGGTGACGAAATCCTGGCGCAGAAACCGCGTCGGGCCATAGCCATGCGGCTGGTAGATCGCCAGCACGCGGCCGCCGCCGAGACGGGCGGTCTTGAGCGCGGCGGCGATCTTGTCGGCGTTGTGGGCGAAATCGTCGATCACAATTATGCCGCGGGCGCTGCCGACGGTCTGAAACCGCCGACCCACGCCGTGAAAGCGCGCGAGCGGCAGTCCCATCTCGGCAAGCGGCACGCCGAGGGTCCGACACGTGGCGATAGCGGCGAGCGCGTTCAGCACATTGTGCAAGCCCGGCACCCTTAGGGTGAAACTCACATCGTCCACGCGAAAGCGGCTGCCGGCCGCGGCCAGCTCCACATCCTCGCCGCGTATATCGGCGCGGGCGGTGAGACCGAATCGGAGCGCGCCGCCGGCAAGCGCGTCCAGATTCTCGGCGTCGCCGACCACGAGCGCCTCGCGGGCGCGGGCGCGCAGCACCGCGAACATGGCGGCGACCTCGGCCATCTCCTTGTGGTCGCGCTGCAGATTGAGGATCACGCCCACCGCGGGGGCATAGCGCACCAGCGAGCCGTCGCTCTCATCGGCCTCGACGACCAGGAGGTCCGAGCGTCCGGCCCAGGCGTTGCCGGGCAGGCCTTCAGCCTGCAACAGCGGCAACTCGCCGCCGGTGATCACCGAGGGATCGCGGCCGGTTGCGCGCAGGATCTCGAACACCATGGCCGTGACCGTGGACTTGCCGCTCGTGCCGCTCACCGCCACCGTACGGTGCGTGGCGACGAAATGAGCGAGCAGCTCGGAGCGATGGACGATGGGAATGCCGGCCCGCTTGGCCGCCACCACGTCGGCGACTTGCTGTTCCACGGCGGTCGAGATGACGAGCGCGGCACAATCGGGGCCGAGACCCGAGCCGTCCTGCGGCAGGACGACGATGCCGAGGCGCTGGAGCTCCGCCCGCAGTTCGGCCCGCTCGCCCTGGTCGAAGGCGCGATCGCTGCCGCTCGCATGGCCGCCCTTCATGACTTGGATCTGGGCGAGCGCGCTCATGCCCGAGCCGGCGAGCCCCGCATAATGGAAGCGGCGGAGCCCTAGAGGGTCGGGGATGGCAAGCGCACCCGGCGCGGCGATGAGCACATGGTCGCCTTCGCGCATCTGCGCGAATAGGGCGCAGATATCGACGTTCGACAGCCGCACGCAGCCATGGGAGAGGGGGCGCCCGAGCAGGGCTTCGTGATTGGTGCCGTGTAGATAGATGTAACGGGCAAGGGAATCGTGGCCTTCGCCCCGGTTCACGCCATCCTCGAGCCCGTCGAGGGTGAGGATGCGGGTGAGGATGAGATCGTCGTCGCGCGCCTCGCCTTGCCACGCTTCTCCGGTCGGCGCGCGCGAGACGAACACCGTCCCGGGAGCGGCGTCGGCGCCGATCTTGCGCTGCACGCGATGCCAGCCGGGCGGGGTGCGGTAGGAATTCTGCTCGCCGCCGACGCCGTTGCGCGCGGTGGAGACGCGCCACGCGGCGACCGCTTGCGCGTTGTCGAGCCAGATTGCGGTCTGACGCTCGACATCCACTACGAGCAGCCGCGCCGGCAGCTCGCTCGGGGCGCCGGGCCGGGCAAGGCTTTCGCGCGCGAGCGCCAGAGCGCGGGCGGCGGAGGCTGGATCGAGCATCGGGATCACGCGGCGTACTCTGCCACAGCCGGAGTAAACGGAAAAATCACCTCAAGACCCCACACTGCGCCGGCTTGGGCAGGGTGCGGAACTCATGCGTTCCTCAAGGGTTTTTCCCACCTGCCCTCACCCACGAAACCGGAGACATTGCTAATGACTAGAAATCTCGCACTGGCCGCGGCCCTCGGCGCTGCCTTGCTGTTCCCGATCGCCGGCTTTGCCAAAGGCCATGGCGGGCATGGTCACGGCGGCCACGGCCACGGTCACGGCGGTCACGGTCACGGCCAGCATGCCGGTCATGGCCACGGCCATGGCCACGGCCACGGACATGGCCATGCCTATGTGCACGGACGCGGCCACGGCCACGGACACGGCCACGGCCACGGACATGGCGGTCACAACAAATATTGGCACGGTTATTGGCACGGTCATGGCGGCCGGTGGTGGAATGGCCACTGGTACGGCTGGGGCGGTAGCTGCTGGCTGTGGACCCCGGCGGGTTGGGTCTGGACCTGCTATTAGGCGGTTTGCTCGCTCGAGGCGTCGGCCAGGTCGGCTGCCGCCTCTTGCGCTGCCCGGCGCGGCAACGGCCGTTGCGTTTCAACGGTTGCCGGCTCACCTTGCAGCCAATATCCTGTGGTGACAGGCGAAATTTCCCGGGCTGATCCGGCCGCGACCGCACCACGGAACAAGACGTTTGGCCTCGATCCTCGACATCTGCGCCGGCGCCGCGATCCAGGAGTTCCCCGCCGGAACAATTCTTCTGTCCGAGGGGGAGAGTTCGGGCCGGCTCTATATTCTGGCCCAGGGCCGCGTCGAGGTGCTGCGCGGCGAGACCGAGGTGGCGGTCGTCGACGATGCCGGTGCGGTGTTCGGCGAAATGTCCGTGCTGCTCAACCGGCCGCACACGGCCACCGTGCGGGCCAAATCGCCGATCCGGGTCTATGTGTTCGACGACGCCGCGAGCTTTCTCAAATCCAATCCGGAGATCGCCTTCTTCTTGGGCCGGTTGCTCGCCGAGCGGCTCAACGCCGCGACCACCTATCTCGTCGATCTGAAGCGGCAGTTCGAGGGACACGGCAATCATCTCGGCATGGTGGGGGAAGTTCTCGAAACGCTGATCCACCAGCAGCATGAGGAGTTCACGCTCGGCCCGGAACGGGAAACCGATCCGCGACTCTGAGCCAATCCGGAATCGCCTCCAGCCGCGGCACCGGGCGCTCGAGCGGCCGGTCGAGGCGGACGAATTGATGGCTCACCGCGGAGAACCACATCGCCTCGCCGGCGTCGGTGTCGATGACGATATGGGTCGGCAACGCGCCCGGCTGTTGCCCGGCATTGAACACCCAAGTGGGGCCGATGCGATCGACCCACGAGCCGTCGGGGATGAAGGGCGATTGATGCACGTGGCCGGATAGAACGATGTCCGGTCGATATTGGTCGATCCAGGCTCTCAACTCGACATCGCCGAAATAGCGCGCGCCGCCCCAGCTGATGGGCGATTGCGCCGGCGGAGCGTGATGGACCCAGATCCAGCACTTGGTCCGCCGCGAGGCGGCGTCGGCAAGTTGGGCCCCGATGCCGTCCCGCACGATGGGACCGTCCCACCACGGGCAGATGGTGAACAGCGTCTCGTCGAGGACGAAGGACTCGCCGTCGGAGGGGACGCCTTCGTGCTGCGCGACCCCCAGCCAACGCGCCACCTTCTCGCCGGCGTCGTTCTTCGAATCGAGATCGTGGTTGCCGGAGCAGATCAGCAGCCGCGTCTTGGCGCGCAGCCGGCTGAAATATTTCCGCACCACGACGCTTTGCGCGCGCCCGTCCACGATCGAGGCGACATCGAGATGGTCGCCGGCCAGGACCACCACGTCGAAATCGGCGGCCTTATCGAGGACCCAATCGAATTGCGGCAGCGCGTAATGCAGGTCGGCAACCAGGAGGAGTCGCATCGGAGGTCCAGGAGGTTGTCTTCGGGGCTGACGGAGGCCGGGGGAGTGGAGATGCTCCTTCCGCTAAAGTCTCGGATGCATCGAGCCTATTCGGCCTGTTGCGACTGCTTGTGACACAGATAGGACATTGCGAGCCAGCGCTTCCCGATCTCCAGGCGTTTCAATCCCTTCGCGGGCTGCTCAAGCCAGGAGGGGGTGGTCGCGTTTTGCGAGCCTCAGGCCGGCCGCTCAAATGGCGCCTTGCAAAATGCAAGCCGCGATAAATTGTTTCGGCAGGTGTCCTTTCTGCCACAGACGTTTTTCCGGCCCGCATCGAGGCAAAAAGAGGCCGGCAGGGAAGCGAACAGACAGCGAACTTGGCCATGGCCGTATTCGCTGGCGATGCCGAAACCCAATTTGTCACAATTACTAAGGCTGCCCGTGGCAGATTAGAGTTGCAGCCTCGGTCTGATGCGGCCCCGGCCGGGTCTGTGTGTATTGCGTAAGGGGGTTCCAATGACCAGCAAATCGCATGCTGCGACGAAGAGCGATGTTGAGTTGTTGCAATGGTGGCGGGAGTGGCTCAAGGCTCTGGACACCGAGATGTCGGCCATGGACGAACGGGAACGCGGGCTCCGGCATAATCGGGTCGAGGTAATTCAGCACATTATCGCGCAGACGCCATCGCAAGGACTCGTGGGGATTGGCGTCAAACTGGCGCTCGCCAATTTCCTTGACGGTTTCGCCGACGATGCCGACGGAGAGCCAGGAAGGTCCGCGTATCTCGACACCCTGAGAATGTTGGATCGGGATTTTCTGGCGGAAGCTGACGCCGTCCTGGAGCGGTCAAGGGAGCGGGAGACCGCGTAGCGACGGACCGCGCGACGAGCCGGTCACACCGGCGATGGCTGCGCGATCCCAGTCCGCGATGTCAGTCGACACGCGGTACCGGGTTTGCTTAGTCGCGGACTCGTCTCAGTCGTTCTCGTGGCAGCCTTCCTCGCGGCTCGGGACGTCGTCAACCCGCCTCTTCGTTCGATGGCAGACGCGGACGGAAAATCACAAAGTGCGATAGCGAAAAATTCACCGCGAAGCTGACGGCGACCGCAAGAAGCTTGGCAGCTAAAATGCTCATGAACATTGCCGCGATCAGGAGCGCGGCACTGCTCATCGCGAAGCCGGCCATGCCGGAGGCGACGAACCCCGCATAAGTCCGGACCGTTGCCTTTCGTCCCGACTCTGCCGCGAATGTGGTGAAGCAATTCATGAAATAAGAGCCGGAAACCGCCACGAGCCAGGACGCCAAATTGGCGAGCAGCGGGACCAGCCCAATCAGCGTCAAAGCGATCCAGAAGACCGCCAGATCGACGAGAGTATTGATCGCGCCGATGAGGCCAAAGCTAACTGCCTTTCGCCGCACGGAGCTCGTTCTCGAAGCGAGTGTAGGGCGCGCGCGGGAATTCCGAGCATCGGAGGGCATTCTCATGCGGCGCGACCTCGGGGCGGTGTGGGGGATTGCAGATCAGCCTATCGCCGGGAATGGCATTACGCAGGACGATTATTATCGGCCTCGAGCTCGAGCCGTAACAGGATCAGCCCCGGATTTCGAGTGGGGGTGGCGTTTGGAGCCTGAGATTTGGTCTTCGGACGGGCGCTGGAACTCTCGGGAGCCGTAAGCACCACCATGTTCAAGCCCATCAGAAATGCCGCGCCGGAGCCGACCGCGGCAACGATCGCGCCGACACGCAACATATCCCGAATGACGACGCGGCTCGGCATCTCACCCACCAAAGCGCGCCCGAAATAGGCAAGGAGCGAACTCAACAACCCCGCTATGGCGCCGGACCCAAACACCATCATGGCCCAGGCCAGCCGGTGGGGGTCCGTCGTCGATTGAGGGACAAAAGCCAGCGCCGCCACGAGCAGGAGAGCCGCAAACCCGTTGAGCAGGATGATGAAGGCGAGGGCACGACTAATATACCAGTCTCGCTCTCGCTCGGTGCGGTGCACCGCCTCGCGATCCTTCTCCCTGCCCTTGACCTGCACGGCCGTCTCGCTCCTCCTGGATGCGCCAACGATAACCCGCCTCCGAGCATTCGGGCGCCGATCTGCGTTCGGATCGCTCGCGCTCGAACCGCGCAGCGCGTTAGCTCGATCCGGCCAGACAACTGGCGGAGAGGGAGGGGTTCGCACCCACGGACCCTTGCGCATATAGCGGCTTTCGAGTTCCAAGAGTCCCATGGCAACCAGTGCCGCGCAATAGCTAAGCGCGTGCTCTGGTTCGGCATTTCTGCTCCAACGCGCTCAGCTTGTGGTGCCCAGTACGGCCCTTTGCTATATGGTTGGTTGGCAAATCGGTTTGCAAAACCAATGCGTCATGAGGCACAGATTGGCTCGAAACACCGTCGCGTATAAGGGAGCAGCAGAATGCAACATACCCATGCCATAATCGGTCTCGCTTCGCTCGTGGCCGCCGTCCTGATCGCAGGTCCGGCCTCGGCGCTGACCGCCTATGCCCCCGGCCATCTCAATGTGCGCAGCGGCCCAGGCTTTCAATATCCGGTGGTTGGCGAGATGCAGCCCAAGGTCCCCTCAGAGATTTCCGGGTGCGTCGCCAGTTATACGTGGTGCGCCGTCGCCGTCGGGGGGCTGACCGGCTGGGCCTCGGCCGAGTATCTGGTCACCAGCGCGGGCGGCAAGCTCACGAATCTTCAAGTGGCCGGCGCCGAGCTCGGGATTCCGGTGGTCGTGCCCGCGGCCGTCGGGCAGGTCGTCGCCACGCCGCCGGTTGGCGCCATGGTCGCAGTTCCAGCGAGCGTCGGACTGGTCGAGCCGATCGCGCCGGCCCCGGAAGTGCTTTCATACGTTACGGCTCAGCCGATTCAACCGGTCCTAGTCGACGGCGAAGTGATGGTTGGCGCGACCTTGCCGGCGGCGGTGCCGGTCTATCCCGTCCCGGCGTCGCCTTACGTCTATTCTTACATCAACGGCCAAAGGGTTCTGGTCGAGCCGGCCGCTAGGAGAATTGTCTACGTCGTCAGGTAGGCGTGGGATTGGATGAAATCTCGGCCAAAGCTATCGGCGTGAGGCGTGAGGCTCGGCGATTTCTCAACCCGGAAGGAAGCGTGGAACTACCCGAGGCCCGTAAGCATTGTGTCCCCGAGTGGGGCATGCGCTCGTTCTGCTTTTTTGGCTTGCGATTGGTTCGGTTGAAATGCGTGTCTATCGGGGGGTCGAGCTGCGTAGTTTTGTCTTCACGCTCGCCGTTTCGGCAATGCTCTCTTTCACCGTTGCCGCCGATGCCGAGGCCGGCGCGCTCGCCCTCGAGCTGAACAAGCTCGAGCCGCAGAAAGACAGCTGCCGCGCCTATCTTGTGGTCACCAATAGCAGCGCGACGGCGTATCAGGTCCTCAAACTGGATCTGGTGCTGTTTCAGCCCGACGGGGTCATCGGGCGCCGCTTTGCCCTCGATCTCGGGCCGCTGAAGTCGCAAAAGCGATCGGTGAAGCTGTTCGACATCGACATGCCGTGCGACCAAGTGGGCAGCTTGCTGATCAACGACGTGCTGGAATGCAGCGGCGAGGCGGGCACCCTACCGAGTTGTCTGGCCGACATAACCACCAGCTCCCTGACCAAGACGCAATTGAGCAAATAAAGCGAGGCGGCCAGGTTGGGCGCGTGGTGGTGCTTGTAAGGCACGCGACTTTTATTTCGGAGAGTTTGCGGGCCGAAGGTTCCCGGAAGGGATGGGATTCAGCGTCCGATCCCGCTTAGAATTGGACGGTCAATCGCGTCGGTGAGTAGCCTTGTCACCTGCCCCCAATCATGCAGGGATTTTGCGTCGCGGGCCCAAAGCGTGGAACGCTTGGCGTCGGAAAAACCCCTCCACGGTTCCGAATCTGACCGACATCGCTCTTGAGTCGAGCGAACGCCACTTGGCGCCCCGCAAGGGCAAGCCCATCAACCTCAGGGGAGCGTTGCTGCACAACTCCCTGTTGCGCTTCGCCACCCTGACGAATGCAGATCTCGAAGCCGCCGATATATCCGGCGCCGATCTTGCGCATGCGCGGCTCGATAAGGCCAACCTCACGACTGCTAATTTGAGTCATGCGTGTCTGGACTATGCCAGTTTCGAGGGCGCCAATCTCACGCGACTCAATTCGCGCGGCGCGAGCTTGCGTTTCTCGAAGCTCGCGGCAGCCGACCTCGAGGCCTCGGATATGTCGGGCGCGAACCTTACGCATGCGCGGCTCAATCGGGCCAACCTTCGCGCTGCCAATTTGAGCAATGCCTGTCTTGATTACGCGGATTTTGCCGGGGCCGACCTGACCAAGGTCAATCTGTGTGGCTCGAGCCTAAAGAACGCCAAGAACCTCACCGCATCGCAGCTCAAGGGAACGACCGGTAGCCATTCCACGATCCTTCCGCCGCATCTTCAGGGCTCGGTGGCATGGTCAGTGGCGAGAACGCAGACCCCGGACTCCGCGGCACTGAACGGTCATGACCTCAGACCGCACACAAGACCTGCGGCGGGGGCAAGCGTGTGGCAGGCCCATTCCTACGGCCGGTCGGTGTGGATGGTCGTCGTCCTTGTCATCGCGGCGGTGCTGCTCATCGCCAGGGTGTGGCAGCACATATCGCTCACCGAGCGGACATCCGCCATCACAGTGCCGGCTTCACCCATCCGCACCGTCGATCGGGTCGAGCTGGTAAGTCTGGTCCAGCCGAGCGCCGCCAGAACGCTGACGGACGAGAGCGCTGCCGAGCTCAAGAGCAATCGCGCCTTTGAGGGCGCGCCGCTGCTCGCATCGGTGTCGCCGACATTCGAATCGCGCCGAGCCGCAATATCGAGTTCGTCGAATGCGGCGGTCATCCCCGACTCTGCGATCACGCACGCCATCGATGTGCCCGCCGAGGCGCTTGCGGGGCAGGCGTTCGAGTCCTCCACCGTCGCGCTCTTGCATGAGACGCTCCGGCGGCGAACCTGCTTGCCGTCCTCGGCCATAAGGCGGTCGGTGCTGACCGCTTTGCCGCCCGGCGCGAACGTCTCTTTGACGTCGGTGCGCGAGCGAACGCCGCCGCCATGGGCAACGGCGCCGAAGGCCGCCGATCGTGCGGATGTCGAGCCCCTGACGCTGAGCGTCTCCTTGAGCGATCAGACGATCGATGTCTATCGGGGCACCACGCTCATTACGAGCTCCAAAGTGTCGAGCGGAATGCCGGGCCATGACACCAAGACCGGCATATTCAGCATTCTCGAGAAGCAGAGATTCCATCGCTCCAACATCTATAGCGGCGCGCCGATGCCGTGGATGCAACGGCTCACGCGATCCGGCACGGCGCTCCATGCCGGTGTCGTGCCGGGCTATCCGGCCTCCCATGGCTGCATCCGCCTACCCTTTTCCTTCGCGCCCAAGCTGTTCCAGATGACGAATGTGGGCCAAACCGTGGTCGTGGCGAACGACAGAGTTACGCCGAAACCCATCGAGGACGCCAAGCTGTTCCAGCCCGTTCGTAGGCCTTTTGCGTTGGCGATGGCGCATGTTGAGCGCATTCCGCAGCGCCGATCGCGAGACGTGTCGGAAGTGGTCGCCGGAGACGCGGTTGTGCCCATCGCTCTTACCGCGCAGCGCGATGCGACGATCGAAGTTCTGTCCCCATCCGAGCTGGTCGCCGCCGGCAGTTCCGAGCGGGCCGCGCGCGGCGACAGCGGCGGCGGCGTCATGGGCGACGCGCCGTTACGCATCCTCGTGACGCGACGGACCCAGCGCGACACGCTTATCGGGGTGCAGCACCTTCTTTCGGCCATGGGCTATCTCGCGCCGCAGAACTTCGACGGCACGTTCGGAAAGGCGACCGTCGCGGCAATCGAAGCCTTCCAGAAAGCGAATGGACTGACCGAGAACGGGGCCTTCACCGACGATTTCGTGCAAAAGATCTACCAGGTCGCCGGTCAGAGCGAGCCTCCCGAAGGGCACCTCTTCGTTCGGCAGGGGTTCAGCCGCGCCTTCGACGCGCCCATCGCGTTCCGCAATCCAAGCGAGCCGCTTGGCACCCACATCTTTACGGCGGTGAAATTCACGCCCGCGGATACCAAGACGCGATGGATGGCGCTCAGCGTCGAGGGAGGGGACGCGGTGAGCGCGCTCGACCGCATTGAGATCCCCGACGACATTCGTCAGAAGATCTCCGAGAGGCTGACGCCGGGGTCCTCGCTCATCATCGCCGACACCAGTGTCGATTCGGCGATTTTGCCCGAGGGCGACGACTTCCTGGTCTGGGCCAAGGAACCGCCAGCCGAGGCGGAGCAAGCCAAGGCCAAGCCAGCCCCGGCCAAGACAAAGCAAGCCACGGCGAAGCCTCGGACCGATGGGAATCGGCCGCGATCTGCTAGGGGTTCCGAGTTACGGTCGGCCCGGCGCTTCGACTATGGCTATCCGATGGGGCTCGACCAACCGGGGTTATTTTCGCACTGGTTCTCGCGCCGATAGGCGAGGCGCCGGAAGCCATTGGTGGTGGAGGCAGTCATCGGCGAACCCGTCTCCGTTTGGGTATTCCCTGTTTCGCAGGAAAATACAGGGAAATTTGGCGTTTGATGCCGGTGCGCGGCTGTATAGCGCTCGCGTCGTGAACAAATTCAAGGCGTTTCCTACGAATTCCCTGAGAATCGGAACAGGGAAGTTCGGGAGGCTGAACAGGGAATTGTGCTTAGCTTAACGACGAAGCAGGATCTGATGGCGTCACTCCGAGCAGACGCAGCGGGGAGGTGGGGGTCCGATGATAGCGTTTCTGCTCACGGAGGGGTGAGCCGCCTTATGTCATGTCACTGTTTAGCCATGTCTACCGGCGTAACGATGTAAGCCTTTCGAGAATCCTCGCTCAAACTGCAGCACCGGACTCGTGATATTCGGCGTCAATATTGACGCGCCACGGGTCGAACCGTTTGAGGCCCAGCGCGGTGCGCGCGGCCAGCAGGCCTGTCGCCATGGCGTGATCCTGGTTGTTGTATTTGAACATGCCGGCGCGGCCGATCGGCAGCAGGTTCTCGAACTGATCGAGCCAGGCCTTGATCGTGGCGACATGACTCTGATGCCCCATCTCCATGAGCGGATAGGCCTTGTCGCTCCGCACCACGAAGCCCTCAGCCACCTGGTCTCGCTCGATCAATCCGAGCAGGATGAGCTCCGATACCGCTCGCTCGACCATCGCTTCGTCTGAGGCGCTGCTGAATTTGTCGCCACAGAAGGCGAAATATTCCACGGTGAGTGGGCTCAAACCGTCGGCTGCCATGGCAGGCGAGAAGTTTCGGTAATTGGCGATGCGCGCGAGCTCGACTGCGCCGCTATGCACATAAATCCAGTTGTCGGGGAACGGGCGCCCCTCGATCAGGAGATTGACGCCGATATGCTCGCGATAGCGCAGCGTCCGTGCCGCCGCGCGAACCTCCTGCGGAGCTTTGGGCTCGAACATCTCGACCAGATCGGTGAGTGGCGCGCTGATGAGGAAATACCGCCCCTCAACGTCATAAGCTCCGGCTGCGCTTTCTACGGTTGCAGCGACGACGCAATTGCCTTCGCGCCGCAGCTGGGTGATCGGCGCCCCGGTCTTCACCTCGCCCTTCAGGCCTTCGACCGCCGCCGCCATCAGCTCATAGGTCTGGCCCGCGCCGAGCCGGGGATAGACGAACTCATCGACCAAGGTCTTGATCTGGCCGGGCCTGTCCTTGAACACCGCGTTCCGCACCGCACTCGCAAGGCTCAGGCCCTTGATGCGTTGAGCCGCCCAGTCGGCGCCGATTTGACTGCACGGAATGCCCCAGACTTTCTCGGTATATCCCTTGAAGAATTTCTCGAACAAACGCCGCCCGAACCGATCGACCACCCAATCCTCGAAGCTATTTATCGGCACAGGCCTCCTTGCGGCCCTGATGCGAGCCGCCGCATAGCTTGCTGCTATCACGGTCCCTGACGCGAGCCCGACGCCCAACATCGCGTTCAAGGGCGTTAGCGGGTAATCGAAATATTTTCCGTCATTGAGGATGCGGGTCTGCCTGGCCACCCGGATCGCTTCATCACCAAGCACGTTTTTGAAGAGCTCGCGCACCTCTGCATTCTTCGTGAAGAAGCGATGTGGCCCGATGTCGAAGCGGTTGCCTTGGAACGGAATGGTGCGGGATAGACCGCCGACGATGTCGAGCCGTTCGAATACGCTTACGGACGCCCCCTGACCGGCGGCCTCATATGTGGCGGCAAGACCTGATGGTCCGCCGCCTATGATCACCACGTCACGTCCCATCCTCAACTTAAATCCTGCTTCTGCGTGGATGTCGACGCCAAACGGCCTGTGCTGGCGGCGAATTTTTCGGGACCAATTACTCCAACCAGTCGTCGTCATTGGTTGTGCGCAGCCAAAGCCAACGCGCGCTGCTATTCAAGTGCACCCTCGCCGTTGCTCGAAAGCTACAGGCGACAACAAACCTCCGGCAACACGTCAAGCTGATCAAGCAAGGCGTCGTAAAATTCGCGCCCGCTCTGATAAGCGCATTTCGGAGATTCAGGGGTCCGATCATGTAATGCCGCTCTCGTTGAGCGCGTCAGCGCGCTATTGCGGCCCAAAATCAAAAACCACCAATCGTGTACCGCTTCTGCGCCAAGTAAAGACGATGGGAGTCTCGTCACCAACCTCTTCGATCAGGTGAACTGCATTCGGGCTGACGGGGCTCGATTCGAGGTACCAGATCCGGTGATAACCCTCAGTCTTAGCGCGCTCCAACATTGAGCGGGCATCGTCGGCTATAAACGTCGGAAGCTTTGGCGCGTGGAAGCGGCTGTAAAATTCGAACACTCTCCCACTCCAAGGCTCAATCGCGAGTGCATCGCCGCTGATCGAATTCTCCGCTACAACGTGAAGCGCTTCCTTAAATTTCGTGGCGAATGGAGCCCTCGGCTCGACCAAGACCTTTAGCGAGATCGGCGCCATCGCGAAGAACAACAGAAGAGCACAAAAGCTCGACGTGATCCAACCAAGCTTGAAGTCCACCACATCTATCGCGGCCGCGATTATGAAAAAGGCGAGTGGCACGAGAAAAAGTACCGCACGAGTGGAAAATGGATAGATCTCGAAAGCTGATGCGATGAGCGTCAAGAGAATGGCGGCGGCTGCAAGGAGACCCGTTGAGCGGCGCCATATGAAAGCCAGCGCGAGCGATACCGCAAACGCGATTGCCAACCCCAAGCCCGTAGGGTCAGAGAGCGCTTCGTTAAACTCTGGACCGGCAAACGATGGAGTTTTAAAGGCCATATAGATAAATCTCAAAAACGCCTCTGGATACCAGAGCAAGTCCGCGACGGAATCGGGTGGAGAAAGCGGAAAGCCACCGTACCTTACCCACCAATCCACGAAGAACTTACGATCGGCGCCTGCCTGCCAGGTATAGGCGCCATGTAGCGCGGCTCCAACCAGCCAGGCGAGACCCACGACTAGGACCTGCTTATACCGACGTGATCGCACGGCCTCGCACAGAAGGAGGAGTCCCGAGGGAGCCGCGACGAAGATGGCCGGGAGGGAGGAAGCCAGGGCAACAAAGCCGGTGCCGGCGAGGAGCCAGGTGCCGTAGGGAGATGAGCGGCACGAGACGACCACCAAAATCGCGAGGGCAGCAAGGGCATCAGATGAGTACGGCTTGAATTCGCTCGAATAGAAGATCAGAACCGGCGACAACGCGACGAGGCCAACAAATGTCAACCTGGCGATAGTCGAGGCTAATTCGCGCCTGGCCAATATGACTGCAAGCACAACGATGGAGACTCCGGCAATGAAGGGAACCAGCCGAAGCGCCCAATCAAATGGTCCCAGCACCACTACCATCGCGCGTGCGGCTACAAGAAACCCCGGTGGCGCAGTCTGGAGATAAGCCAAGCGCTCGGTGAGAAGCGTGGTGACGTCGCGATCGACCACATTCAAGGCGAGGGAAGCTTCGTCGAACCAAAACGAACGATTGAACAGATATTGCCGAAAACGAAGCGCAACGCCCAATATGACTAGAAATAGGATTCCGAATAGCTCCAAGCGGAACACGCTTGGAAGCGCATTGCGAATGATCGCAGCGTTGCGAGTGAGGACTCCCCGGTCGCGCATTCTCTGCCTGAAAACTGTTCTGAGGTGCGGATGGCGAAAGCCCGGCACGCGCCAAATTCGCTGCGATCCTTCGTGACCTTAGAAAGAAGGAGATCGGTGAAAGAACTTGGGCACGCTTCAGCTAGCCCAAGGAGCAGACGCAATGGTACTACCGCAGCCTCGCCGAATTTTCCGCAAAAAACTGCCTAGCCAATTGTCGGACGAACTACATGAGATTGTTACGCCGCTGGGGAAACGCGGATGAAAAAGCACACCGCTGTCGTCGCTGCCGCCCGCGCCGCGCTGGTTAGAGCCTGCCGAGGACGGGCTCAGGCGTCGTTGTGATGTTGGAAATGATCACAACTGCGTTGCCGAGCCGGGTTGAGCGGCTGTTGAGCGGCGAAAGAGGCCCCACAGCTTTTGGACGATATCGCGCATCGCCATACCTTCTGAAGCAAGCCGGAATCAACCAAAGCCCGTTGCTGCACATAAAGAGCTGTCTCCGAATAAGTGAGTTCCCCCCAATACTCTTCACAATATAAACTTAGGACAAACCGAGGGGGCACCTGTGGGGCAAGTCGAAAAATTGCCGGCGTTGACTGGGCTTCGTTTTCTTGCGGCGGTGCTTATCCTCGCGGCGCACTCCAAGAGCGATCTTCATATCCCGCTTCCTGCAGTCTCGTTTGACCACGGCGTGTCGCTGTTCTTTGTCCTCTCGGGTTTTATCCTTGCCCACGTCTATCCCAGACTTGAGAGCTGGGATGCGACCAAACATTTTCTCGCTTTACGCGTTATCCGGATATGGCCTGCACATGCCGTCGCGCTGCTCTTGGTAGTTATTGCGCTCGGGAATGAGATCAATGAGAGGTTCCCGGCTAATGTCCTAATGGTGCATGGCTGGATCCCATCGGCGCCCTGGTATTTCAGTTATAACAGCGTCTCGTGGAGCATTTCGACCGAGTTCTTTTTCTACCTTATGTTCCCGCTGCTCATCTGGAACTGGACGCGGACGTTTTGGTGGAAATGGCTTGCGGTCCTCGGGCTCCTTATCCTGCTCTGTACGTTTGCGAGGGTGACATCGATGCAGGTCGGATATTCGCCGCACAATATTCCGACAACTCACGGGCTGCTTTGCATCAACCCGCTCGCGCGGCTGTTAGAGTTCGTCAGTGGCATGGTGGCCTATTCCGCCTTTGCATGGCTAAGGCCATACGGAGTTGCCTTCAAAGAGCGTAGCCCAAAAACTCTTGTCGTTCTCGCGACCGCCGCAGAGATTGCGGTGATAGCGCTCGTTTGGCACTTTCTCACCTCAACGCCGGGATTCGCCATTCTCTACAGCCAGCTTGGTCCTGGAGTATGGACGGAATGGGCCGTGTATGCTTCCAACTTCCCGGTCCTCGTTCTCCTGATTATGATTCTGGGGCTTGGTTACGGCTGGCTGTCACGACTTCTGAGCACCAAATTGGCCGTGCTTCTTGGCGAAATCAGCTATTCGGTCTATCTCCTGCATCAGATCGTTTTCCGCTTCTATGCGAAGCATTGGCCACAAACCGAACCCGATTATTCAGGTCTGGCCATCTGTGTCGGTCTGACTTTGATCCTGTCCTACATGTTATGGAAAGCCGTCGAACTTCCGTGCAGACGAGGGGTTAAGAAGCGCTTGGCGCGACGTTCTTCTCTCCTGCCGCCAAAAACATCCACGCCGCAGACCAGGTATGGACGTATCCATTATGTTTGGCGAGTTGAACGAGCGTACCGAGGCCAATCAGGGCGATAATCAGCAATGGGACCGTGCTGGCTGCCGCGCACGCTTACCTCGCCCCTTAGCATCGTCCCCCCGGACGCTGATTGATGGGAAACATTCTTGCGCGACGATCATTCCGGACCGCGGCGGCGCCAACGTCGCGACAACTCTTCGTATAGTGTGCGCAGCAGCCAACGCAAGGACCGGACCTGATCAAGCTGCTGGTTTTTGAGACTCACCAATTCGCCTTCGAGCCGATGCAACCGCCCACGGCTTTCGGCAGCGGTGCCTTGCTCAAGGCAGTGCCGGACGAGTTCCGAAAAGGAAGTGTCATTGCCGAAAAGGTTGCCGCCGCCGGAAAGCTCCCGACTCGGATACATGGCTACGCGCACCGCATTTTGTGCGATGGCGAGTAGCGGGGGTTCGCCATATTGGCCGCCACCGGGCAGGAAATGGCACGCATAGCGAGAGCCGAAGTGGTGCACTTCAAGGAAAAATGGGTCAGGACGAAGCGGCTTATAGATATCAAACACACGACCGATTGAGAACGTTGCCGCACTTTCCAGCGGGCCCACCCAGGAATTGTCGGCATCGTCGAAGATTGGCTGCTGGATCCAGTAGTCCATCTGCTCCTTGGTGAGGAAGAACGACGCAGCGTGCGGGTTGGATGGCAAAGAGAAAACCTGGTGATGGCCGTTCCAGACGCCTTCAAGTTCCCGTTGCTGTCCCGCTCGCCGAAAGGGTGCATAGGCTGATTCCGGCAGTTCCGGGTCAATGATACATTTAACCGAGGAACCGGTCGTCGGCATTTCGTATCGAACAGGCTGAAGCAGCGTCCTGTGACCGAAGTTCTGCTGAAACCACGTTAGCTTATCGAAGAATGCCGGGTCGTGGATGTTGAGATCGTCTTCCATATAGCAATAGAAATCATGGTCTCCAAACCGCTCGCGCAACGACCTATGGCAGTGGAACCCTAACCACGGCGGCTCGCATTTGACATACTCGACCTCAAAAGTCCCCGGCGCGAACCCGAGCTCATCGAGCACTCCGTGTCCGCGTATCGTCGAAATGACGATGTCGAGCCGAGGCTCCGGCAGTTCCATTTCCGCAAGAACAGGCCGCCCATTTGAACTATAGCGGCGGGGCCCAAAATGCCGGCGAAGTCCCACGATGAGCTCGCTCAGAGCCGCGATCCGCCCGAGCGGCTCAATGTAACTACCGAGTTCAGCCTGATTGTAACGGGGATGGCTGGGTCCGAAATAATGGGGAATTACGACCAGAATTCGCATTATGCGCCTAAATCGTGGGTCATTCCTTGTGCCGCATAGCTGCGCGTCATGTATTAAGAACCAGATGCTTGCTTGGACGGCAGGGTCGTTGGCGGTGTTATGATGGGGCTCAGCGGCGACTTCCGTCAAACGCCAAGTTGGCTCAAGAGCGCGGATGAGAGCGGCACACCAGCAAAGTCTTGGGGGGTCACACTGGGCTTTGGATCGCGCATGCACCCGAAATGATTGTCGCGTGGTACCTTTTAAAGTTCAGACTCTGTGCGGGAGGACTTTAACGATCTACAGTGACGGCAGCGAAACCCGATCATTCGGTTGGTGTGGGATTTGGTCGGATGAAATGCGACGCGGCGGTCTGGGGAGAGCTACGCCTGGGGTTGGTACGTTCGGGAGCGAGGGGGGCTGACCTGAGCGCAAACACGTCAGACTGGCATGCACTCGAATTGGGGAAAGTGCAGGGGGCTGCGTTGATCGAGGATGCGGCGATCAAATGGACCGCCAGCGAGTGGGGCGATGCTGTTCAGCCCCCACTCGTTTCCCTGGTCGTGATCAATCGGAACTATGCCCAATATGTCGGGGCAACAATCGACTCCTTGAAACGCCAGGATTATCCCTCGCTAGACGCGATCATTGTTGACAATGGGTCAACAGACGCCAGCCGCGAAGTCATTACCAAGCATGTCGGCGATGACAAACGATTCCAAGTCATCCAGCTAGAAAAGAACCTTGGACAGCTCGGCGCCTTCCTCGACATATTTGAATCGATCCGTGGGGAGTTCGTGGCTGTCGTTGACGCGGACGATATTCTTTTCCCCAACTACGTGTCATCTCACGTCCAGGTCCACCTCGCCCTTCCTCATAGTGTTGCGCTAACGTCGAGCAATGTCCTGGAAATGAGTGCCGAGGGCCGATTGCTGACTTCCAGCTACGCGGCGTTTAATACCGTTCCGGACCCCCTTGTCCGTGGATTCCGCCCGCTCAATGCCTCGCCCAGGCTGTCCATAGTTTCCGATGCCGACTATGAACAGTTGGCACAATCCGTAGCCACATACGTCGCTGCGAGAGGATGGATCTGGGGGCCTGGTACTTCAAATATGTACCGCCGCAGCGTGCTTGCGCTTATTCACCACAAGCCGAAAGACCGAATCTATATTCGTGCCGCAGACAACCACCTCAATCATTTCTGCCACGCACTTGGTGGCTCCGCGCTGATTAATCGGCCCCTATCGGCCTACAGGCTTCATAACGCCAACTACTTTAGCCATTGTGAGTCGCTTCTCAAGTTGCCAAGCAGCCGTGCAGAAGCCAGGGAACGCTCGAAGGCGGAGCAACTTGAAACGCTTGGCGTCTTGCTTGAGCGTGCGGCGGACTTCAAGGCAATTTTGGGAAACGGATTCTGGGGCCTGCTTGACGAATTATCGGAGGGCCTACGCGATCCAGCTGGAATATTCGGCAGGCCGGACTGCTTGCAGCTGTTCAACAAAAACCACTACGAGGTTCTTCGGGAGGAGTTTGGCGAGGCCGACGTCCTTACCAATCTTAGTTGGAAGACGAGTCCCAAAGATTTACACGCCGTCATACGTGCAGCCCATAATGGGCGGATACCTTTGCGCCTCCGGCTTTTACTTTTACGGAATGGAGGCAGCTCGGTTCGGAGCGCTATAGGAAAGGCTGTAAAGAAGATAGTTGGCAACAGAGCGGGTCAGAAAATCGGAGCCCTCGTGAGAAAAAGGGGACTGGTGTCGCCGTTTCCGGAAAGCAGGAAGTCGGTGATCAAAGACGCACCGAAGACCATCGTGCTCGATGCGCTGGGCGAGACCTATCTGCGTTTGGCCGCCGAACATGGGATCGAACCCGCGCTCTTGCACCGGGTCGCTGTGATGAGCGCTGGAACCCTCGATAGCCTGCCGCACAATGGAGCCGTGGTGACGCTGCTCGCGGTCTGCAGGGTAAGTCATCGCGAAGGTTATTTCGATATTTTCATGGGCGCCATCGTAGGGGCCATCTTGGCTCTCGCGACTGTGATCGTGCTCAGTTCGGCGCTGGGATCGTTCTAAAGCAGTGCAGGTAAAGCAGGGCGACCCAATCGCGGGGGCCGGACGTCCGCTGGCACTTAACGGACCTGAGGTTTGCCGACGCGCACATGTCCGCTTACAGACTCAATGCGGACTTTGGATAGGCCCTTCGCGCCGCTGTGAAACGCTTGCAGCGCGTTTGCAATGTGCCACGGTCCGACCACATCCACCGCTAAGAAATTGGCGGTGGAGGCAGTCAACGGCGAACCCGTCTCCGGACGTCCCTGTTAAGCGGGAAAATACAGGAAATTTCCGCCGATTCACCCCGACGAACCGTGATGGGCCTCGTTTTTCTGATCAAAAATCAGTTAGTTGGTGCGAGATTCCCTAAACCGCAAAGCAGGGAATTTTCTCTGAAATAACAGGGAATTTTCCCGGCGCATCAGGGATCCGTTGATAAGCGATCCTCGACTTCGTTGCACTCGTGTTCCTCGTGTACGATATGCCATGAGCCGTTTCACTAGGCCGACAAGAACACCATCGAGATGCGTCGGACGGCGATGGGATCGGATCCGACCAAAATGACGATAATCGCCCGGCCTACGTTCGGGTTTGATGTGCCTAAAGCAAAGCAAGCCGTCAACAGCACGAGCGCTCGCTTAGCCCAGTTGATCGGGCCAGTCGCCGCGGTTCACGTGCTCCTTGGTACCGCTATTCGGATTATGGACTCCCACTTTGGCCTCGACCGGAGCGCGGACGGCGCGGATGAAGGGCGCGCTTTTAACAGGAGTTTGAGAAGGAATCCATCGAATGCCAGCAAAGGCCAGGAAGATCCGAGCAAGATATGCGGTCAACATTTCCTTGAACGCATGGGACATCGCAAAAGCGGGAGCAGCTGTAACGCTCAGGGTACGCGACCGTGACGAGCTGCTCGGCACAATCGAAATAGGACAGGGCACCTTCGGGTGGAAAAGCGCTCGTGGCAAAAAGGGCTTCAAGCGCATAGCCTGGCGAAAGCTTGCTGACAAACTCGACGACATTCATTGAGATCACTCAGCTCTCGCAAAATGCCGAAAAAACAGCCCGAAGCCGCGGCGGGGAGCGCCGCCGCTCCCCAAGCGCCTGTCGTTTGGCACACCAACTGCTGATCGTGTCGCGGGAGTCGGTTTTTTTTCGCCTGGCAGCGGGCTGGCGCGCCGGTTCCAATAAACCTGAAGTGCTCTCTCTAACGATGCAGTTCGATCATCCTGAGGACCGTGCGCTGTTTTGCTGTCTCCTTGCGGACGGGAGCGACCATCGCTTCGAGAGCGAGTTCGCTCAGCGCTGAGCGATATCAGCGGATCTTGAAAGCCGTCAGGGGTCAGCATCTCAGCTGTAAATTTCACAGCCCTCACTGCCCGATGTTGTAGCTAGGCGTGGCCCTGAGCGTCTCAGGTGGGAAGGTCTGGAACCTAGAGATGAGTGGACCTTAAAATCTTTCCCTGAGTAGATCCGCTAACCGCGGTCCGCGATTTTTCACGAAAAGAACCGAACCGCGAAGCGGCCACTAGAGAAAATTGCGTGGAAACAGCCCGTGGGGAGACCAAACGGGCTCTCTCGGGTCGGTTGTGGCGAGTTCTCAGGAGGCTAACCTCCGGACACTTCGCGATGATTTTTGTGAGCCGATTTTTTCGCCCAAAACAGCAAGACTAGTTGGCGGACCGGATTGGATTCGAACTCGCGGTCCGGTTGGCAAAATGGCCCTTTGCACCGCGTCGGCGAATGACCCCAAGGTGACGCTTAGGGGGTCAGTTCGAGGATCAGGTTGACCGGCGTCTGCGCGGCGCGCCGCAGGTTGGAAAGCCCGGCTTCCCGCGCCACCTTGCGTAGGCGCTCTTCGCCCGCCTGCGCACCGAGGCCGCGCCCGACCTCCTGCGACAGCGAGTTCGGCGTGCACGCCATGGCCGAGGCGGCGTAGTACATGCGGCCGATCGGGTTCAGGTTCTCCTCCAGCCGGTCGCCGGCATAGGGCTCTACCAGCAGTATTTTGCCGTCGGGCTTGATCGCCTTGCGGCAGCGCGCGAGCGCGCCGACCGGATCGCCGAGATCGTGCAGGCAGTCCATGAAGCAGATGAGGTCGAAGTCGTGGCCGTCGAACTCGGTCGCGGCCTTGACCTCGAACGCGATGTTGCCCGTCACGCCGTGCTCGGCGGCGCGCTTGCGCGCGGTCGCGATCGATGCGTCGTGATAATCCAGGCCGATGAAGCTCGACTTGGGGAACGCCTGCGCCATCACGATGGTGGAGGCGCCGTGTCCGCAGCCGATGTCGGCGACCCGGGCGCCGCGCTTCAAGCGCTCGACGACGCCCTCAAGCGCTGGCAGCCACTCGCTCACCAGATGCTCGCGATAGCCGGTGCGGAAGAAGCTCTCGGTGCCGCAGAACATGCGATGGTTATGCGCGTGCCAGCCCAGACCTTCGCCCGAGCGGAAGGTCTCGACGATCTGGTTTTCATCGAGCCAGAACGAGGCCGCGACCTCGAAAGCAGGCGCCATGAAAATGGGGCTTTGGTCGAGCGCTAGGACCATCGCCTGCGCCGGCGGCAGGGCGTAAGTCTGCGTCCCGGGATCGTAGGCGACATAGCCGCCGGCCGCTTGGTTGGCGAGCCACTCGCGGACATAGCGCTCGCGAATGCCGGTTGCTTCGGCGAGCGCTACCGACGTACAGGCGCCGAGGTCGGCCATCGCCTGATACAGGCCGAGCTTGCGCCCCACATTGACCAGCACGCCGGAAAAAGCGGCGCTCAGGTCGGTAACGACCTGGCCGATGAAGGCTTCGATCTCGCTCGGCGCGGGCGGTGGTGTAAATTGGGTCATGATCCGGTCCTTTTGCAATTCGCATGGCACGGCCGGAAGCGGCCGTATTCTGTGCCGCTTGAGGTAGTCGGCAAAGGGAAGGCGGTCTTGATATACTCCGCCAAAGCCTTGCGAGATCGCGCCAATGACGACGGATAGACACGCCGCGGCCAAGCTCGCCGCGCCGACCATCAATCTGGCCAGCGTTGTCTACGGCCTCGACGCCTACATGCGCTCACGCGGGGCCAACGCGGGTGACGCGTTGCGCCGCGCCGGTCTCGATCCCGGCGACCTGAGCGATCCCGATCGGCGCGTGCCGCTCATCCGTTTTTTGGAGCTCTTGGAGATCTGCGCCGATCTCCTAGCCGATCCGCAATTCGGTTTGAAGTTCGGCGCCCAGTACGAGCCGAGGCACGCCGGCGTCGTCGGCAACGTCGCCCTGGCCTCGCGCACGGTCGGCGAAGCCTTCGAAACGATGGGGCGCTATCTGCCGACCATGGTCGACGCCACCGTGCACGGCGTGGAAGTCAGCGACGGGATCGTGTTTGTGTATTCCTACTATATCGATCCGCTGATGATGTCGTACCGGCAGAAAGTCGACTGGGCGATCGCCTTCGCGTGCAACCTCATGCGCGTCGGGCTGTGCGATCCGCGTTGGACCCCGCGGGAGGTCCTGCTGCCGCAGTTGGCGGACGAAACGCCGGCGGAACGCCGCACCCGCGCGGAGATCATGGGCGACAACATCCGGGTCGGCCATCCCTGGCCCGGCATCCGGTTTGACGCCGGCCTGCTCAAGCGACCGATGGCGACGGCCGATGCCATGGCCCGCGGGCTGGTCAAGGGCGAGGGCGGCATCGAGCACCTCGCCAAGGCGACCGGCACCTCGGTGCGGACTGACCGACTGGTCATCGATGGCCGACCGCTTCGAAGATAAAGCCATCGACGATGCGGCAAATCGCCCACTCCTGCGCGAGGCAGGAACGGATCAACCGGTTCGGGGTTTGGCGCTTGCGCTATTAATAGGAAGGGCGCTCTCGGCGCTCCACACTGCTGGTCTCCCGACCCGGCTCTTCGGCGTTGCCCTGAGTGGTCCTTTTGCGAACGCGCGCGAGCGCAGGCCATCGGTTTAATCCGTAGCCGGGGCGATCAAGATGGAGATAGCCATGAGCATTATCGACCAAGCGCTGAAAGCCAATGAACGCTATGCGAGCACGTATAATCCAAAGTGGGGGGAAGGGCCTCCGCGGCCGAAAATTGTGGTCGTGACTTGCATGGATCCTCGTCTTTCGGACCTTCCGGGAATTCTTGGACTGAAGCAGGCCGACATCGACGTGATCCGAACCGGGGGGCCAAACGTTACCGAGGATGTTCTGGCGGAGCTGGTTGTATCGACGCGGGTGCTTGGCAGCAAAGAGATCATGCTCCTCAATCATACTGGTTGCGGGTTTACGACCTTTACCGATGCAGAGTTAAACGCCAAATTCTCCAAGCTGACTGGGGACGCAACACCCGCCCCGATGCGCTTCTTCGCCTTCAAGGATCCGGAGCAGCAAACTAAGGACCAGATCGAGATGGTCCGGTCGCATCCCTGGATTTCGAAAGAAGTTCCCGTGCGGGGCTTCATTTTCGATGTCAACACGGGCCGTTTGCGAGAGGTGCTGGCCTACGCCGAGGCGGCCTCCTGACGCTAGCCGCACGGAGTATCGAACCTCTGCGCCGGGCCTGTGGTGGTCCATGATCTTGCGACGGGCTGGCTAAGTGGTCGCATCGTCGAGGTGGAAGGCTATCCTTCCGGCGATGCCGCAACGCGCACGACCGCGGCGAGAGGCAAGAGCCTCTAATCAGCTCTTGACTCTCTACTGTCGTCAGTAGTAGTCGCGGCCACATCCACGGCCGTATCCGCCGTATCCACGGCCATATCCGCCGCCATACCCACCGTACCCGCCGCCGAACCCACCATGCCAGCGGCTATACCGGCCGCCGTATCCGCCGTATCCACCGTATCCACGGCCATATCCGCCGTATCCACGGCCATAACCGACTGGTGTGACCAGCGTAGTGATCTCATTTAGGGGGAATCGCGGCGTCGCTTCGGCCTGAGCGAAAAAGGCGAACAGACCAAGGATAACAGCAACCAAAGTCGTCTTGACGAGGAGGTAAGGCATTTTTGGTCTCCTTATGCCGAAACCTCCCCCGGCACGTTGATCGTATCTGCCCTACAATGAAATTACGCTTCACAACTAGGTGAGGCTTGCGCCGGTGGCGGCGCTCCTGTCTGCGTTCGGCCTTTTCCCGAAACGTGTCCGCTTGGGGTCAAAAGCAGACGTGAGGCTCGTCTTGGCGCATGTCCGCTTTGTGCCAATAGCAGACGTGGGCTCCAGGTCAGGCAATCTCAAGCGACCTGTGTTTAGTGCGAGGGCAGCCGGGCCTAGCAGTAGAACTAGACCCACCGGCAATACTCGGTTGCATGCCCTTAAGTCGCCGGCGCGAGCTACCTCACGGGACTAAGGACGCACCCCATAGGTTGACGATTGTCCAGCCCTTCCGGTCACCAGACTGGTTCAGAAAACTCGGTCAAAAGATCATTGGGAGAGCCAACATGAAGAGGTTACTTGCGCGTTTTGCCAAGGACGAGTTAGCTGCCACGGCCATCGAGTACGGTCTCATCGCCGCAGGCATCGCCGTTGCCATTATCACCGCGGTAAATCTTGTTGGCACGAATATAAGCGCCATGTTTACGGGCATTGCAGGGAAGCTCACGCCGCCAACCTAAGATTTTACGCAGAGAGCCTTCGAGTATTCTGTGGACAGCCACAGCGCGAGGTTGAGCGAATCGCGGTCCGCCCCTAACTTGCAACTCTCGTTGATGTGATCGAC
Organism: uncultured Alphaproteobacteria bacterium; assembly: GCA_963820115.1. Classification (GTDB taxonomy): domain Bacteria; phylum Pseudomonadota; class Alphaproteobacteria; order Rhizobiales; family Methyloligellaceae; genus Methyloceanibacter. Next base: position 10,088 of record CAWFYP010000002.1, on the reverse strand, counting down.
TAGCCCCGCTTCTCTCCCTGACGCGGGGTTCTTTTTTGATCGGCTGGCTTGAGAAAGAGGCTGGCGACGCTCAGGGCGCCGACGCCAATGTCCATTCCGAATCTCGGTTATGGTGCGCATGCAAGCTGCGACTTCGCGGGGAATGACTTTGGCTCTCATTAGGGTGGGATTTGAATCCACGGTACGGTTACCCGCACAACGGTGAGTTCTAAGATTCTCGTGCTGCCGCCCAGTGCCGCGTGGTAGCTAACCGTTCGGTTTGGTTCGGCATTTTCGATCCGAACGCCCCATCTTGTGATGCCTAGTATTTGGCCGTCCCGTACAATTGGTTTGTAATTTGGTTTGCAAACTCTCGCCGGGGCATGTCCGCTTATCGCGCCAAAGCGGACTGAGGGCAAATTGCCGTGAAGATTTCCTGATCTCACTATGCTCAAACCGTAACACAGGGCTTGTTATGGAGGCCGAGATACCGAAAGACCGGCATCATGGCAGCTGAGCCCCTCACCCGCGACCGGCCGATCGTCAAGGGCCGCGCCGCCTTTCTCATTGTCGACGTGCAGAACGGCACCTTCGGTCCGGCGCTAGTTAAAGCCAAGCCAGAGTTTCGCGCCGCGGCCACCACGCGCGTCATCCCTAACATTCGCAGGCTGTTGGATTCCTTCCGGCGCGCTCGGCTCGAAGTCATCTACACGGTGATCGAGAACCTCACACAAGACGGCCGGGATCGCAGCCTTGATTACAAGCTCTCAGGCTTCAACATCGCAAAAGGCTCGTGGGAAGCGCGCGTGATCGAGGACATCGCGCCCAAAAAGGATGAGATCGTGCTGTCCAAGACCTCGTCGTCGGCGTTCAACTCGACCAATCTCGATTACCTCCTGCGCAATGTCGGCATCGAGGACGTGTTCGTGGCAGGTTTTCTCACCGACCAGTGCATCGACCATGTCATCAAGGATGGCGCGGGCCGCGGCTACTTCATGACATGCGTGCATGACGCCTGCGCCGCCGAAACGGAGGCGCGCCACGAGGCGGCGGTCAAATCGTAGCGCTTGGCGCTAGCGAGGAGATCCAAAAAGGCCGATGAGTTTTGTCCCTCTCGAACAGAATAGGTAGTTCGGAAACTTTGGTGAGCTCAGACAGTCGCGAAAGTGCGGCGCCTGTTAGATCCACCTTGACGCGTTCCGATGCAAAAGACAACGATTTGGAAAGGTCTGTCGATACAAGCTAGGCGACAAACAGGTCATCTCTGGTCGATAACTGACCGACAGACCTCCGCTCGCGGATGCTGGCTCTGTTTGGGGGTCGCCAATGCGTACATTTGCGAGCTGTTTGGCCATCTTCGGTGGCGCCGCACTGTCAATTTTAGTGAGCAGTGCGTCCCTCGCGGACGAGCGGCTCATCATGCCCTATACGTGTAAGGCCGTTGGTGGAAAGGTGGAGCTTACACCCGCTCCCGACCGAGCGTATCCAATTTTCGGGGCGGCCGACCACCAGCTCTACACGGCATGTGCTCCGAAGAGGCCTGAACTTTGCAGAAGCTGGATGTTGCACAGGTTTGATCTCGACTGTGCTGGCGCAAAGGTCTCTTGGTTGTCGGTCGTCGATGCCATGACCAAGTGGCGCCCGCACCGTACTTGGGTAAGCGAAGGCAGGCTCTACGTAAGAATACGGCCGTGGTGGGCTAGGGGTGAGGGCGCGCCCTGTTCCTTTGGCATGCGTTTCAGTTATGGGCCTTGGGAATATGCCCCGCGTTGGCCGTGCGGCGGCGGTCGTTCATGGGACGATTCGGGAGTTGTCAGCTTGCCGCCGGGCTTTGCCCCGACGCTTGGAATTGGCGTCCAGCTCGCGAATATGCCTGGACCGAAAACCGCCCCGACCGGAGCACTCACGAGCGTGGCTCCCGTTCGTCATCAGAATGATACGACCGAGCCGAACGCAGTGGTGCGAGAAGGCGCTATCACAGATTCGAAAACTGCTGCCAGCGCGGCTAATTCCAGGGCGGCTCCGGCGTCGCAGACGCAAAGCGCAGCAGACCGGGATGTCGAGATCACGTCCTCAATTCCACCGTTCGATCGTCCCGCAGGCCATAGGCTCTCGTTGGAGAAAGTGGGAGTGGGGGTTGCGGGACTCCTGCTCATCTTGGCCGTGTTGCTGCTATGGACCAATCCTTTGGAGCAGGGACGCGCCTTGGTCTTTCTCGATCGCGGCGTTGCGTCGCGACCCCGTACCCGCTTTGCAGCCGTCCCCGCACAGGAGAAAGCCGCCGATGCTCGTCGGAACTTCAGCGAGGATGGAGAATGGCTGCCCTCGACGCGAGTTGATGCCTTGCGGGTATTGGGTGCAAGTCCTGAAACCCCAAAGGACGTGCTTAAGAAGACCATCAATCGGCTTCGGCAGACTTGGCACCCTGATCTCGCACACACAGACGAAGATCGCCGCATGCGGGAACGCAGGCTAAAGCAGATTAACGTCGCCTGGGACATCGTCACCGGCAAGCGTGGGCCCCGTTTCGATTAGGCGCGGGGCGCGGTGAGTCCGCCTCAGGGCGCCTCGGTGCTTCAAGTTTTCTGGTCGCGGACACGAAATTCGCACAAGGAATGGCAACCGAGTCGGCAGGCGATCCCTTGCCTTTTTTGGCGCGTGCCACCACCTGTATCGGCATGATTGAGGATCAGAAGCTTTTGCGCGACCTGATACTATCCGGGCTTTCTCAGCGGGAGATTGCCGAAAAGGTTGGCGTGGCAAGATCGCTCGTGAGCGCGTGGGAGCGCGGCAAGCGGGAGATTGCCGAGCGGTACAAGCCAGCTTTGCGACTGCTCGACATTGAGGCGCGGGCCGAAGAGGCGAGAGAAACCGTCGTGCGCTGGCGCTAGGCGTCTAGCGCGGGGCGACCTCCCCTGACCAAATACTTTCGCAACTGCCGCTGCCAGCGATCGCTCCTTTGGTTGGGAAGCCCAGGTCGAATCCATCTGGCCGGGCTTTCCCTCAACATTGTGACAAAATGTTCGGCCTCACCGGGGTTGTTCTCAACTCGCGGGGTGTTATGTGCGGGCGGTGGTGGAATCATCCCTCCCATCACTTGTTCCTTCCCAAGGAACCGAAGAAGCTCCGTGCTCCCCCGTCCGGGGCTTCTTCATTTTCCGTTCGTAAGATTCGGGACCAGCTTTATGCCTTGTGGTTATCACAACGATGGCACTAGTAGCGTTAGTGTGTATTGCGATGGTTGGCTATTTGTATGGCTGCGACGAGTCTCGCTAGCGAGGGGCGGCGTGGTACGAGAGAGCCCGGCAGACTTTCGGTATGCCCCACAAATGCCTATCTTCCAAAATCCTAGAGTGTGACGCCTGATACTGTGCTGTGCCGCGTGGTTCGGTTGCAAACTCTCTTACTCTCACAGGTCCGATGTTGAGGGTAATGCGGACATCCCAGAGCCGTTCGCTCATGTCTGCTAATGACCCGAAGCCGACCTTTCGTCGTGTCGGTCAGTGAGTGCAACGGCTCGGTTAGCAATGGCTTGTCGCCGGATGCACGTCGATATTCGGCCATGAATGCGGTACGGCTCTCGTCCCGGGAATCGAAATGCTTCTTGCGATGCGGGCACACGTTCGCGCCTGGCGTCCTGCCAGTTGGCGCCTCATCGCCGTTCGTCCAACGTCGACCAAACAAACCATCAGCCGTATGTTTGACGCTGCGCCTTCGTGCAGATGCGAGGGAGGAAACGCGATGCTACTTACCAGCTACATTGCCGATCAGATATGGCTTTGCACGTATCCCGTTCGACTGGCGGGTACGAGGTTCGAGGCACGTATGACGACGATCCGCCTCGCCTCTGGCCAGATCATGCTGCATTCGTCCTGCCACATCACCGCGGCCATAGCCGAAGAAATCTTGGCGCTCGGTCCGGTGGCCCACATTGTCGTCCCTGGAAATTTCCACCATTTGCACGCAACCTCGGCGCAGACCGCATTTCCAGCCGCTAAGACGTGGATCTGCCCGGGCAGCGAGAGGAAACGGCCCGATCTGAAGTACGATGGCATTCTCGGCGATCGAGCGCCCGCGGACTGGATTGGGGAAATCGACCAGGTGCTCGTGCAAGGGACGCGCATCATGCGCGAGGTTGCGATGTATCACCGCGCCAGCCGCACTCTGATCCTTGTTGACCTCATCGAGAACTTCACCGACGCGACGCCCAACATTGGGGGTGCGTTGAAGTTCTGGTTCAAATATGTGTTGCGCATGTGGGGGAATCCCAAGCCCGCGCCCGAATACCGGATGGGGTGGAACGACCGGATCTCGGCGGCGAAGTCGCTTCGGCGCATATTGGCGTGGGACTTTCGGCAGATCGTATTGTCCCATGGCGACCTAATCGATCACGACGCACATGAAGTTGCTGCTGAAGCCTGGTCTGGAGTTCTCGGACGGTAAGAGCGCTATCCATGAACTATCCCGTCGACCGGTAGAGGCACTGAGGGCGCGTCTCTCATTTGGTCAGCCGCTGACTGCATCGAGTGTCCGCCTATGGCACCTAACGGACCTGAGACTTGCCGATGGCCAGGTCCGCTTACAGGCTCAGTGCGGACTCTGAATAGCGTTCAGAGCCGTTGTGAAACGTCTGCAGCGTGTTTGCATTGCGCCGCTACCTAGACAGCCACCGGCGAAGGAAGTGGCGGTGGAGGCAGTCATCGGCGAACCTGTCTCCGGCCTCCTATTCCCTGTTACACGGGAAAATACAGGGAATTTCTGCTGCTCAAGCCCCAAAAGGCTGCGTTTTCCACGCCTAAATCAGGCGGTTATGGCGAAATTCCCTACGCAAAAGAACAGGGAACTTGCTCGAGATAGCAGCGAATTTCCTGGGCGTGTCAGGGATGCCCACTCGCTTCCCACCGAAGTTCGGAAACAAGAGCTTCAGGGGCCTTGCCATGCCAGTCCCTGTGACGGCAAACAGTCGCGCCGTTCTCTTCAATGCTGGCAGTCTTCCGTCCGAGCGTCGGCGTCGTTCACGCACCGATCGGGATCAACTCAGGCGGAAACACGCGCTCCAACCACAGCCCTCTTACGGCCGCAAGTACTTCGGCGTAGCTATAGCGCTCTCCGGTCGGAAGACTCATGCCGAGCTCGCCGGTCCAAACGACAACGGAGCCGATGCTGCCGCGAGTGGGGATAAACTCCGCTCGCGTCGGTAGATGGACAATGGTATCGCCTCTGACCTCGAACTGGTCGCGCGTCACGTTTGCATGCATGGGCTGCCCCGTCTCTATGTGGGCCCTATCTCCGATAATAGTTAGCAAGAGAGTGTTAAAAATCGGGCAAGCCGCCGAGCTTTGCGTTGCGCTGCCGATAGCGTGTCAATTGAGCCTAACCAATCGAAATCACTGCAATAATCGAATCGGATGCGTTGCTAAAAAAAATCACATAGTTTCGTCATAACCCCGGCTTGAACTCGACCTGTGCCTCCACTCATAAGCGTTCCAGTCTGACAGCACGCATTACTCATACAGGCCGCCGGATCGGCGATGCGCGAGATGTCCGCTTCCGAGCGGCCGTCGGACATTGCACCGCGCCGCGTGAATGTCGCAGAAGTGCTAGCAACGGACCTTTGATTACCTACCCGTGGGCAGGCCGAGTCGGTCCCGCAGACAAGGGGAATTAGCTTACCGGCCGGCTAAACATGATGGGCCACGGCCACTACCAATTCCTCCAATAAGGACCGCACGAAAGTCTGTTCCACACCTGGTTTAAAAATAAAAGCAGTATTCCCAAATAATTTGTCAAATAAGTCGGCATCAAGTAGCGCCACTCTGAGGCTACGTCTAGCATTATGTAGGGGATCGCGTATAGCAATCCAAAAAGGACGGGCAATAATAATGGATATGCGCCTCTGGTCGCAATGATGGTCAATATGCCTAAAAGCATGACAAACCAATGCTTGTAAACTATTGAGTCAGACATTGCTGCCAGCCAGCTTTCAATAAATTTGCCGGCACCAGGAATAAGAGGCCGTTGCTGCAGTCCAAGGTCGTTGGCCTCAATGCCCCAGCTATAGGGCCTGAAGACGGAGCAGGTATCGAGAAGTCCATAAAGCTCTCGACTTTTGTGCCGGATGTATCCTTCGGGGGAGGCCATAACCACGCGCCACATAGCGGTCGGCAGAAAGCTTCCATGCTCGCTGAGATTATCAAAATCAATTCCGTTCTCCTCCAATAATGAGTAATCGAAATAAGGTTTGTAAAAACGCAAGGCGCCCTGCAGCTGTCCCTTTCCTAGTTTGGCGTCGAAAATTGGAGCTTCTGATTTAATCAACTCGGCTCGGCGATTTGAATAGTGAATTGTGCCTAGGTACCCATTTATTATGACAGACGGCAGCATATTTGGAACTGAGGTTACCTGTGGAAGTAAAAGAAATACATGTGGTCCCAGCATTACAATGGCCACAACGCCAGCCGACATTGTAAACGAGACAATCTGGGAGAACTGAAATCTCAAAAATCGAAAATAGGGCAATGCCAAGACCAGCGCAATTGATGAGGCGTTGTACCGGGCTGAAGCGGCAAAGAAAAACAGAAGTGTAGCGGCCAAGAGAAAGGAAGCCTTTCTAAAACCCGATTGAAAATGGAGTTCTAAGAGAGCGAGCCCAGACACTCCAAAGATTGCGACCCAAACGTCAGTCCAGTGCACAACCGTGTAGGGCCAAAGTGGAAAGACCAGGGCCGAGATGAGCCAGCCCAGTAAACATCGCATCAAATTTGGGACTGATACTGCTATGAAAAAGAATATAGCGCCCCAAAATAGAGTTCCTTGAATAAAACTAAAGCTTGCTACAGCGGAATTTAAGCTTGGGGTTAAAAGATAAATTGCTCTCTGCAGCAGGGTAATTAGCGGAGGCTTTATGGCCTCAATTTCTCCGCTGATGGCATCAGTCCAGCTATCAATGCTGTCCGGTGAAAGATTTCCTGGATAGCTCACCGCCAAAAAGAAGACGCTCAATAGGGAGGCACTGAGAAACCCGACCGCTACTCGGGCCCGCAGATCCGCTGAGGCGATCACCGGAATGTCCCTCAAGAAGCCCGCCTGTTTGATTGTCGTTGCCAAGGGCGCCGGTCAGCATATCGGTGGCCGCGCCGCCATCAAGCGTCTCCCTCGCAGCTCGGGTTTTGCGTAGTCGCACGGGTGGCGCGCGCCGGCCCCGCCTTGATCCTGGTCCTTGATCTCTGTCAAAACCCTGGCTTCTGGGAGGTTTGTACTTTGCTCAGGGGCAGAGGTTCTCGGTCTGGTACTGACAAGTTAACTCGCAAAATCCGCTAACAGGCAACCCGAGTGTAATCGCTCATGCCGCAGAAGTTGCGGCCGCCCAGGTTCGATCAGCTTCGACTTGGAAGAGACGAAGGGTGGATCGGCGGATAAGGTGACGTTGGACGTTAAAGTTGTTGTAGACGGCGGCGTGGGTGGCGAGAAACCTCTGGGCTGAAGATTGTGACTTGAACTTTTGCTGTTTGCTGTTTGCGCTCCCGTCGTCGAATAATTAAATGAGAATTCTCCGCTCGATTGTTAGCGAGCATCCGTCCGGGTCGGTGGCGATCGCGACAGCCTAGTTTGCGTCACGCGGCGCCATACGAAGGCAGTCTATCCGTCGTAAGCGTCTCCGGATGGATGCCCTGGTTCTTGAGCAATTTGCGCAATAACCTCAACGCAGCCTTTGTATTGCGGCGTTTCTGAACTAGGACATCGAGAACTTCGCCCTCGTCGTCCACAGCCCGCCAGAGCCACATCCGATTTCCGCGAATCTTTACGACCATTTCGTCCAGGTGCCAGCGACCGGTTGGCTTGGTCCTGGAACGGCGAAGGTTCTGAGCAAAGAACCGGCCAAACTTGAGAGACCAGCAGCGGACAGTCTCGTTGCTGACGTCGATCCCTCGCTGAGCCAGCACTTCCTCCACATCCCGAAAGCTCACGGTGAACCGGAAATAGAGCCAAACCGTCGGGCGGAAACCTATGCCGTTTAAAGCTGATTGGCTGCATGGACACTCCCCGCAATGTGCCCCAAACTAACCTCGAACCGGACAATTGCTAACGTTAGCCTGTCAGCACCCTCAAAAAAGATGCGGGTTAAGAGCAACACTCACCATTGCCGGGACCGCCGGCACTGGCACCCGTGCGCTGCCCTGCCGCGTGCCTAATCCTCTTCGTGGTCTGTGCCTCGCCTTGTTGGTCTGCTAAGACAGTACAGAGGGCATTATAGATGACCGTTGCCGATAAGTTCCGCACGAAAGGCGCTACCGAGAACGGCACTGCCGAGGCATCAGTCTTGATCGCCGGCATTAGGTACGACTTACCGATGCGCAAGGGCACGTTAGGACCCGACGTGGTCAATATCAGTACCCTTTATCAGGACACGGGCTGCTTCACCTATGACCCAGGCTTCACCTCTACCGCAAGCTGCGAGTCGAAGATCACGTTCATCGACTTCGACAAGGGGATAGCACTCTATCGCGGTTATCCGATCGAACAACTCGCTGAGCACAGCACCTTTCTTGAAACATGTTACCTCCTGCTCTACGGCGAGCTGCCGACTGCCCAACAGTACGAGGCGTTTGAACACCGCGTCGTCAAGCACGCTATGGTGCACGAGCAGATGACCCGGTTCTACTCCGGGTTCCGTCGCGACGCGCATCCTATGGCGGTCATGGTCGGCGTGGTCGGGGCACTCTCGGCGTTCTATCACGACTCGATCGATATCAGGGATCCAGCGCAGCGTGAGTTGGCAAGTATCCGCATGATCGGGAAAATGCCGACCATTGCCTCGATGGCTTACAAATATTCTATCGGCCAGCCGTTCATCTATCCAAGGAACGAGCTGAAATACTCGGCGAATTTCCTGCATATGTGCTTTGCGGTGCCAAGCGAGGAATACGAGGTCGACCCCGCTCTCGCCAGCGCCATGAGACAGTTCTTTATCCTTCACGCTGACCATGAGCAGAGCGCATCGACCGCTACTGTACGCCTTGCAGGATCGTCGGGAGCCAACCCCTATGCCTGCATTTCAGCGGGCATTGCCTGTCTCTGGGGACCTGTACACGGCGGTGCCACCGAGGCGGTGCTGCTGATGTTGAAGGAGATCGGATCAGTCGATCGCATCCCGGAATACATCAAGCGCGCCAAGGACGAGAGCGATCCGTTTCGACTCCTGGGTTTTGGCTATCGCGTGTACAAGACCAATGACCCAAGAGCGAAGATCATGCGGAAGGCCTTGCACGAGGTGCTGGAAACTGTGGGGCGTCATCATCGCGACGACCCGCTATTTAAGGTGGCGGTTGAGCTTGAGCGGGTCGCGCTTTCGGATGACTACTTTGTCGAGAAGAGGCTTAGTCCTAATCTCGACTTCTATTCGGCGATAACGTTGAAGGCGCTCGGTTTCCCGACCGAAATGTTTACCGTGCTGTACGCGATCGCCCGAACGGCGGGCTGGATTGCGCACTGGAAGGAGATGATCGACGATCCGTCGCAGCGGATCGGCAGGCCGCGCCAGCTTTATACTGGCGCCACAGAGCGCACCTACGCGCCGATGGAAGTCCGATCCTAATTGTTGTTTGAAGGTCCGCTAATGGGACATCCCGGAACTGCGGCTTGCCGAGACCGCGGTACCCAGTTCTGGTGCCGCTCCGAAATGTTTGCAGCGCGTTTGCAATGCGCCGCTACACGCGTCGGAGCGGGAAGCGGCTCCAGCAAGTTTGAAGCACAAGAATTACACGCGCGCAGCGCGCCGTCCGGACATCCCGCTGGCCGCGATCCCTTTCTGATTGCTTATGGCCTGCCGGACCCTGCGGAGCGCTGCGTGGTAACGGCCGAAGTATCCAAACCCCGAAGAATGCGAGCAAATCGTCACATTTCCCGATGTTTGTGATCAACTCGGAGTTCAATGGATGGACGGCTTTGCCCTTATCCGGAGCCTAAACTTTTCTACTTCGTGGCGCGCCCACCTTTAGGGCGTGCACTCATAAACCGACGGGCTAAATGCTGACTCGGATGTGCCGCCCAACGTCCGCTATTGGGGGGTAAAGCGAACATGGCGCAGACTTATCAGTATGTCCGCTAAT
>CAWFYP010000001.1:307500-1141328 GCA_963820115.1 uncultured Alphaproteobacteria bacterium | reverse complement strand
GGACCAAAGAGACCTAGCGATTGCGCCGTGTGGGGTCAACATCGGCCCATCGAGCCCAGAGCTTGCCCAGATTGGCGCCTAGGCTGCCGGCGAGCCAAAAGGCCAAAAAGGGGTCTGCCGGCCCAACTCACGTGCTAAACTCGCAACGACGCAAATCAAACGGGGATTCTGCCGCGCCATGCGGTGCCGCCTCTCGCTGAAAGGGCTGTTGGCCGCGCTCGTCGCGGTCGTGTTGGCCCCTGCCCTGCCCGCCGCCCACGCCGGTGAAGCGACCTTCTGCGTCACCTGCCAGGGGCCCGACCAGACCTATCTCTGCCGGGTGACGGGCGAAGGCTCGAGCCAGAACGACGCCTTCAAGCTCTATTGCATCGTCCGCACCGCCAAGGAGAGAAAGCACGCCTCCTGCGCCGCCACGAGCAAGATCGAGGGCTGCAACGGCGCAACCAAGGTCTACAGCTATAACGGCCCCTCGCTCCCCAATGAAGTCGCCGAGGATCCGCGGGTTCAGAAGCTGATGCGGCGAGTGGCCCGCGAGCAGGCGGCCTTCGCCAAGCCGCAAGCCAAAGGCGATGAGCCCAAAACCCTGGTCGAGCTCACCAGCCGCGCCATGAGCGCCTCACGCCAGCGCTGGCGCAATACTTTTGGCGATACGACGGAGCCGCCCCAATCCGTGGCCCCGGACGCGCGCACCGCGTTGCCGCCGCCGGGCCAGTCGCGGGCGCCTCTGCCCCCGCCTCCGGTGCAAACGGCGAGTGTGCCGCCGGCGGATGTCGGTCCGCCGCCCCGGTCGACTAGCCAGAGAGTGAAGCAAGCGGCTCAGAGCACCGGCGCTGTCGTCGGCAGCGCCGCCCGCACCACCTATTGGTGCCTGCGGTCCTTTTTCTTCAATTGCAGCGGCCGCTGAGCGGAGGACACAGCGAAGCGTCGTTCGCGATCCCCGTGCCGCTCATGACTAGTGGGTGGACATCCACTCCCGCGCGAGCTTCTGCGCTTCGGCGATCTCGCTCACTGACATTTCCTGCGCAAGCTCCATGCGATGGAGCAAGGCCTCCCGGTTCCCCCGCAAGGCCGCGAGGTTGAACCATTTATGCGCCACAACGAGGTCGGGCGTCCCATCCCGGCCGGTTGCATAAAGCATCCCGAGCTCGAAAAGGGCATCCGGCGCACCCGTCTGCGCGGCCAGCTCGACCTTTTCCGACGAAATGACCATACGTGCCATCTCACATTCCCCTCTTTAACACTCGTCCCAGTAGATGTCGAACAACCACGTATTCCCTGCGTGTCTGCTGGGATCTGTGCTGTCCCTCCGATGGGCTGATCATGGGAGACGACCTTCAACAACTTCTGAAGCGCCGTGATTAACGCAAAATCACTGAGGTTCTAATGGCCGGTAATATTGGTTTACATGCTCAAGCTGCCAGCGGGCCATTAGTTAAGCTCGCGGCTTCGCAAGGATTCCTTGACCAAGCAAAGTGACGCGCCAATAACCAAGAACAATTTTGGTAGCGGGCGATATGGAAGCCGCCTACGGCAAAAGCAGCGTCGAACCCGTGGTGAGCCGCGCTTCGAGATCATGCTGGGCGCGGGCCGCCTCGGCGAGCGGATAGGTCTGATTGATGGCGACCTTCACCTTGCCGCCTGTCACCACCGCGAACAAATCCTTGGCGGTCTCGACCAGATCCTTGCGCGTCGCCGTATAATTGCCGAGCGAGGGTCGCGTCGCGTAGAGCGACCCCTTCTGCGACAGGAGCGTGATCTTGAACTCCGGCACCGGCCCCGAGGCTTGGCCAAAGCTCACCCAAAGCCCCAGCGGCTTCAGGCAATCGAGTGAGGCGGGGAAGGTGTCCTTGCCGATCAAGTCGTAGACGACGTCGACGCCCTTGCCGTCGGTCAAGGCCTTCACTGCGGCGACGAAATCTTCCTCCCGGTAATTGATGGCGTGGGTGCATCCATGCGCCCGCGCGATCAGCGCCTTGCCCGCCGAGCCGACGGTTCCGATCACGGTCGCGCCGAGCGAGGCCGCCCATTGGCAGGCAATCAGCCCGACGCCGCCGGCCGCGGCATGGAACAAGAGCGTCGTGCCCGGCCCGACCTTGTAAGTCCGGCGCAAGAGATATTGCGCGGTCATGCCCTGGAGCATGATCGCGGCCGCGACACGGTCGTCGATCGTGTCCGGCAGCTTCACCACGCGCTCGGCGGCGATGAGCCGTTCTTCGGCATAGGCGCCGATTTGGCCGGCATAGGCCACGCGCCGGCCCGGTTTGAGATCGCGCACGCCCTCGCCCACGGCCGTCACGACGCCCGCCCCCTCCATACCGGGGATGAAGGGGAAGGACGGCTGCGGGTAGAGACCCGTGCGCCCGTAAATGTCGATGAAGTTGAGCCCGACCGCCGTCTGCCGGATACGCACCTGGCCCGGGCCCGGCTCGCCGATTTCGACTTCCTCCCAACGGAGCACTTCGGGCCCGCCATAGTCATGGACGCGGATCGCGTGGGTCATGGAAGCCGCTGCGCCCTACTCGATGCCGAGCTTCTTCTTCAAGAGGTCGTTCACCGCTTGCGGGCTCGCTTTGCCGCCCGTGGCCTTCATCACCTGGCCAACGAACCAACCGGCAAGTGCGGGCTTCGCCTTAGCCTGCTCCACTTTGTCGGGATTGGCGGCGATGACCTGATCCACCGCCGCCTCGATCGCCCCCAAATCGGTAACCTGGGTTAGCCCGCGCGCCGCCACGATCGCGCGCGGGTCGCCGCCCTCGGTAAAGACGATGTCGAACACATCCTTGGCGATCTTGCCGGAGATGGTGCCATCCTTGATGAGGTCGAGGATGGTTCCGAGCTTATCCGCCGCTACCGGGCTCGCGACGATGCTCTTGCCTTCCTTGTTGAGGCGCCCGAACAGCTCGTTGACCACCCAATTTGCCGCCTGCTTGGCGTCGCGGCTCTTGGCCACTGCCTCGAAATAATCGGCGGCCTCCTTCTCAGCGATCAGCACGTCGGCGTCGTAAGGGCTGAGCCCGTAGGCCGCGATGAAGCGCACGCGCTTGGCATCTGGCAGCTCGGGCAACTCCTTGGCCAGCGCGTCCACATAGGCTTGCGTGAGTTCGAGCGGCAGGAGGTCCGGGTCCGGGAAATAGCGGTAGTCATGCGCCTCTTCCTTCGAGCGCATCGAGCGCGTCTCCCCGCTCTTGGCGTCGAACAGCCGCGTCTCCTGATGGATGCTCCCGCCCTCCTCCAGGATCTCGATCTGCCGCCGCGCCTCGTGCTCGATGGCCTGGCCGATGAAGCGGATCGAATTGACGTTCTTGATCTCGCAGCGGGTGCCGAGCGGGGCGCCCGGCTTGCGCACCGACACATTGACGTCGGCGCGCAACGAGCCTTCGTCCATATTGCCGTCGCAGGTGCCAAGATAGCGCATGATGGTGCGGAGCTTGGTGAGATAGGCGCGGGCCTGCTCGGAGGAGCGCAGATCGGGCTTCGACACGATTTCCATCAGCGCGACACCCGAGCGGTTCAGATCCACATAGGAGAATTTCGGGTGCTGGTCGTGCAGGCTCTTGCCCGCGTCCTGCTCCAGATGCAGCCGCTCGATGCCGACCGTGACGCGCTCGCCGTCGAGAAGATCGACGATGACCTCTCCCTCGCCGACGATGGGATTTTTATATTGGCTGATCTGATAGCCCTGCGGCAGGTCGGGATAGAAATAGTTCTTCCGGTCGAACACCGAATTGAGGTTGATCTGCGCCTTCAGCCCGAGCCCGGTGCGGATTGCTTGCGCGATGCATTCCGCGTTGATGACCGGCAGCATGCCGGGCATGGCGGCGTCCACCGGGCTCACATGAGAGTTGGGCTCGCCGCCGAATTCGGTCGAGGCGCCCGAGAACAGCTTCGACTTGGAGACGATCTGCGCATGCACCTCCATGCCGATCACCACCTCCCAAGGGCCGGTCTCGCCTTCGATCAGGTTGCTCTGTTTCGCCCGTTCCTGCATGTCGATGTCCGGCGCTACTTCTTGCCGTCTTCGTAGTGCTGCAGCTTCTCCTCCTCATACTGGACGAACCAGCCGATCATCTGCCGCCACAAGGCCTCGACCAGCTCGGGCGGCAAGCGCTTCTGCGCCGCACGGGCCTTCACACGGTCGATCACTTGCTGGATGCGCCAGGGCACGCGCGCTTCCGCCGGCGACTGCTTGAGCTGCCAGGCGCGGTCGACATAGCCGAAGCGCTCGCCGATGAGATCGACCAGGGCCTCGTCGATGCGGTCGATCTCCGTCCGCACCTCATCCATGTTCGAGCAATCCTTCGCGGCGCGCGGTGACATAAGCGAAATCTCCTCTAGCCGGCAACGTCCGGCACGACGGCGTCGGCCTCGATCTCGACGAGCCAATCCGGATCGATGAAGCGCGACACCTGCAAGATCGAGCAGGCCGGTCTGATGTCCTTGAATATTTCGCCATGGGCGCGGGCAACCGCCTCCCAATGAGCGATGTCCGTCAGATAGATGCGCGTGCGGACGACCTGGTCGAGCGAGGCGCCTGCGTCCGCCAGGGCCTTGGCGATGATGTCCAAGATCGCGCGGGTCTGCGCCGCGGGGTCGCCCTTGCCCACCATCTTACCGCCCGAGCCTGCCGTGGTCCCGCCCACGGCGACGACATTGCCCACGCGCACCGCGCGAGAGAAGCCGATGACGGGCTCGTAGGGGCTGCCCGAGGTGACGAGGCGTTTTTGGTTCTGGACGTCATTCATGCCGCCTTGCTCCACCAATCCTGGGGCTTGGCGAGCGGCCCCGCCGCCTCTTCGATCACCGCGCCCACACGGAACAGCGTCTCCTCATCGAAGGGCTTGCCGATGAGCTGCAGCCCCAAGGGCGTGCCCTCGCTCGATAGGCCCGCCGGCACGCTCATGCCCGGCAGCCCGGCCATGTTCACCGTCACGGTGAAAATGTCGTTCAAATACATCTCAACCGGGTCGCCCGATTTCTCGCCGATGGCAAAGGCAGGCCCCGGCGTCGTCGGCGTCAAAATCACGTCGACGTCTTTGAACGCTCGGTCGAAATCGCGCTTGATCAGCGTGCGCAGCTTCTGGGCTTTCAGATAATAGGCATCGTAATAACCCGCCGACAGCACATAGGTGCCGATCAGGATGCGACGCTTCACTTCCTGGCCGAAGCCCGCGGCGCGCGTGTTCTCATACATGGAGATCACGTCCTTGCCCGGCTCGCGCAAGCCGTAGCGCACGCCGTCATAACGGGCGAGGTTGGACGAGGCCTCGGCCGGCGCCACAATATAATAGGACGGCAGCGCATATTTGGTGTGCGGCAGGCTCACCTCTTTGATCTTGGCACCCGCCGCCTTGAGCCACGCCACGCCCTGCTCCCACAGCGCCTCGATCTCCGGCGCCATGCCCGCCACACGGTATTCCCTGGGGATGCCGACCGTCAGCCCCTTCACGCCCTTGCCCAGAGCGGAAGCGTAGTCCGGCACGGGCGCGTCCACGCTTGTCGTGTCCTTGGGATCGTGACCGGCCATCGCGCCGAGCAGGATCGCCGCGTCCTTGACATTGCGCGCGAGCGGACCCGCCTGGTCGAGCGAGGACGCAAAGGCCACGATTCCCCAGCGCGAGCAACGGCCATAAGTGGGCTTGATGCCGACGGTGCCGGTCACGGCGGCGGGCTGACGGATCGAGCCGCCCGTATCGGTCGCGGTCGCCCCCATGCACAGCCGGGCCGCCACCGCCGCCGAGGATCCCCCCGACGATCCGCCGGGCACGAGCTTGGCGTCGGAGCCCTTGCGCCGCCAGGGATTGACCACCGGGCCATAGAAGCTCGTCTCGTTGGAGGAACCCATGGCGAATTCGTCATTATTGAGCTTGCCGAGCATCACCGCGCCCGCTTCCCACAGATTGGCGGTGACGGTCAACTCGTAAGTCGGCGTGAAGCCGTCGAGGATGTGCGAGCAGGCGGTGGTGCGCACGCCGCGGGTCGCGAACAGATCCTTGATGCCGAGCGGAATGCCCTCAAGCGGCCCCCCCTCGCCCTTCGCCAGCCGCGCGTCCGCGGCTTTCGCCATGTCTAGCGCGCGCTCGGGCGTCACGAGGATGAAGGCATTGAGCGCCGCGTTCGCCGCCTCGATGGCGGCAAGATGCGCACGCGTCAGCTCTTGCGCCGAGACGTCCTTGCGCTTCAGCGCCGCGCGCGCCTCGGCGATGGAAAGTTGGGTGAGCTCGGCCACGGGGCTACTGCTTGACGTTCTGGCAGCGGACATAGGGGCTCGTCTGGTCGGAGGCATCCTCCCCCGCCGACTGGTCCTTATCCTCGCCCCCCTCCAGGTGAGGTGACTTCGCCGCATCGGCGGCGCTCTCGTCCTGGTCCGCCGCCTCGGAATTCTCTGAATCTCCCGGCAACTCGCTGGCGCTCTGCTGCGTGAGGTCGGTCATGCGCGTGACGGCGAGCTTGCCCTCCTCTTTCTGCACGATCGCGAACAGATCGGGATAGGTGTAGCCAGCCTCGTCGCAAAAGGCGGTGGCAACCCAGCTCGTCGCATTATGCGCCGTCACGCTGACGAAATCGCAAGCCTGCTCGTAGCCGGTCAATCCCTTGCTGGTGAGAACGGTGAAGTCGAAATCATCGCCAAGCTCGGCTTGCGTCTTCGCTGCAAGCTTGGTGCAGCCTTCTTCCGTCGAGGCGAAAGTCCCCTCGGGCAGGCCTTGCGCCGCGGCGCCTCCCGCGCTTGCGAGCCAAATCGCCAACATGCAAACAACGGTGTAACGCATCGCGCTTCTCCTATTCGACAATCTTGGGCACGACGAAATAATGGTCGTCCACGGCGGGCGCGTTCTCGAGGATGTCGTCGGCGCAATTGCCGTCGGTCACCGCGTCCTTGCGCTTTTTCATGGTCATGGCCACCACGCTGGTCATGGGCTCGACGCCCTCGGTATCGATCTCATCCAGCTGGGCAACCCAATCGAGGATGCCGTTGAGCTCCTTCTCCAGCCGCTTCGCCTCATCCTCGGTGATGGCGATGCGGGCAAGACGCGCGATGCGGTGGACGGTGGCGCGATCGACGGACATAGAGAGGCTCAGAGGCTTTGAACGGAGTGCAGGAGTAGCACCGCGCCCGAGCAGCATCAACTTGGCTTGTTTTGCGTCATTCCGGCGCAAGCCGGAATCCGTCGGAGCCAGGGCTCTGATTCTCGGCCTTGGCTACCGGCTTTCGCCGGTATGACCGCCCAGACTGCGGACCATCAGACCTCGAAGGGGACGCCCACCTCGGGCACGCGCACGATATTGCCGCCCATCTCCGCGACGAATTTATCCGCCGTCTGATCGAGCATGGGAAAGGTGCCGTAATGGCAAGGCACTACGGTCTCGAACTGGAAATAGCGCTTGCAGGCGAACGCCGCCGTTTTGGCCCCCATGGTGAAGCGGTCGCCGATCGGCACAAAGCCGATCTCTGGCCGGTAGATCTCGTTGATCAGGGCCATGTCGGAGAAGTTTGCCGTGTCGCCCATATGGTAGACGGTCTTGCCCTCGCGCGTCCTGATAACGAGGCCGCAACAAGCGCCGAGATAGACCGCGTTTCCCTCGACCATGGTCGAGGAGGAGTGCCAGGCGGGAACGAAGGTGAGGTCGAAATCCTCGTGGAACAGCGTGCCGCCGGTATTGCCGGGATCGATCTTCTGCACCCCAAGACCGGCCATGTGCATGGCAAGCTCGAACACGGCGAGCAGCGGCGCGCCCGTTTCTTTGCAGATGTTCACGGCATCGCCCGTATGGTCGTCATGGCCGTGGGTGAGCGCCACATGGGTGACGCCCTTGGTGGCGCCGTGCACGGTGAGCCCGGTGTCCTCGAAGGTCGGATTGCCGGTGAGAAACGGATCGAGCAGGATGCTGCTCTTGCCCGTATCGATGCGGAAACAGGAATGGCCGAGCCAGGTGACCTTCATGACGCTATATCCAATGCGCGGGAGCCGCGTAGGGACTATAGGAAACTGAGCCCATCTGACAACCGCGACACGCACCCGCAGTGACCGAAGCACCAGTTATTGCCATCGAAGACTTGCCGGCGCTCCTGCCCAAGGATGCGCGCCTGCTCGGGCTCGACGTCGGCACCAAGACTGTCGGCCTGGCGCTGTCCGACGTGAGCCGCTCCATCGCCACGCCCTTTGATACGATCAGGCGCACGAAATTTACCGCCGACGCCAAGATCATTCGCCACATCATCGAAGCGAACGAGGTGGGCGCCTTGATCGTCGGCCTGCCCTTCAATCTCGACGGCAGCGAAGGCCCGCGCGCGCAATCGACCCGCGCCTTCGCCCGCAATCTCGGCTCGCTGATCGAGGTGCCGATAGCGTTCTGGGACGAGCGGCTGTCCACCGCGGCGGTCGAGCGCCAACTGCTCGAGGCCGACGCCACGCGCAAGCGCCGTGCCGAAGTCATCGACCGCATGGCCGCAGCCTACATTCTGCAGGGCGCACTCGACCGGCTAAGGCGACTGATGCAGCAGGGTTAGGCTGAGATTGTCGTTGAAGATGAGATAGCCACCGGGATTTTCGGGGCAGAGCCCCATGCCGCAAATCGCCAGCGTGGAAATGATATTGGCCACCACCAGCGCGGCGAACACCATGAAGGCCGAGACGGGCAATATGCGTGGACGGAAGGCCGGCCATTCCGTCGCGACGAATTGCCGGTCGAAAAGCATCATGAC
Source organism: uncultured Alphaproteobacteria bacterium (assembly GCA_963820115.1). Lineage (GTDB taxonomy): Bacteria > Pseudomonadota > Alphaproteobacteria > Rhizobiales > Methyloligellaceae > Methyloceanibacter. The sequence continues at coordinate 1,132,627 of CAWFYP010000001.1, read as the reverse complement.
GGCGGTGCCGACAATGATGAGCGCAAAGGCGATCAGCGCCCAAGTGTAGAGATGCATGCCGAAGATCGGGTTGCCATAGGCGCCCGAGCCCGGGACGATGTGCAGGAGAACCTGTCGCGCCGACACGATGGCGCCCGCAGCCGCGCCCAAGATCGTGATCCCGTAATGGCTCGGCCGCGGGCCGAAGACAAGGTTGAGCGCCAGCCCGAACCCGGCGGCGATGAAACCGACCCGCTGCAGGATGCAGAGGGCACAAGGCAGATCGCGGAACCAAAGTTGATCGGCGAAGGCCAGCACCAAGATTGTGTCGATGGCCATGAGGCCAAGCGCATTGAGCAACCGCGACAGGTCCGGCGTCACGTTGGTGTCCTCGCGTCAGAGCGCGATGTTCAGCACGTCCGTCGCATGCAAGCGGAACAGCACGAGCAGCATCACCACGCCTGCGACCCAAAAGCCCAGGGCAGCGGTGCGCCGTCGCGTCCATGCCGCGCCGAGCCCGCAAGCGAATAGAACGAAAGGCACGCTCATCATGGTCTTAAGCCTCCGCCCGACCGACCTTGTGACCGTCCCCCACCAAACGCATCCGGGCGACGCCTTGATGAAAAGGCTTCGCCCTGCTGGCCCCCGCGCGGGAGTCTCGATAATTCGTCGCCATAGGTAAACCGTAACTTATTGAAATCTCGGACCGGCGGCTTCAGGGGAGCAGTCACCGCCTCGCCTTCTACCAGCAAGGCCCGCACGCGTGATAGGCGGGGTGAAACGCTTGACCTGCGGGCCGGCTTGCCGCCCGGCAAAACTCGGCCTATACAGTCTCCTTTAATGAGCATTGCGGCCGAATCCACCGAACTCGCATTTCCTCACCGCCATCTTCTTGGAATCGAAGGTCTTTCGCGGGGCGAGATCGTTTCGCTGCTCGATCTTGCGGAAGCGGCCGCCAGCGTCAACCGCCAGATCGCCAAGAAACGCGACGATCTCCGCGGCCGCACCCTAATCAATCTTTTCTTCGAGGCCTCGACCCGGACGCAAAGCTCCTTCGAGCTTGCCGGCAAGCGCCTCGGCGCCGACGTGATGAACATGCAGGTCGGGACCTCCTCGGTGCAGAAGGGCGAGACCCTCATCGACACCGCGGTGACCCTCAACGCCATGCGCCCCGATCTGCTTGTAGTCCGCCATCATGCGGCGGGCGCGGTCGAATTGCTCGCCCAGAAGGTCGATTGCTCGGTGATCAACGCCGGCGACGGCAGCCATGAGCATCCCACCCAGGCCCTGCTCGATGCCCTAACCATTCGCCGCCACAAGGGCAGGATTGGCGGTCTTATCGTGGCGATTTGCGGTGATATCCAGCATTCGCGCGTCGCGCGTTCCAACATCCTTCTGCTCAACGCGCTCGGCGCCCGCGTGCGCGTGGTCGCGCCCTCCACCCTGCTCGCCTCCGGCATCGAGCGGCTCGGCGTCGAGGTCCATACCTCCATGGCAGCGGGCCTCGCCGACGCCGACGTCGTCATGATGCTGCGGCTGCAGCGCGAGCGCATGACCTCGAGCCTCATCCCGAGCACTCGGGAATATTTCCACTTCTTTGGGTTGGACTACGACAAGCTCGCTCGCGCCAAGCCCGACGCCATGGTGATGCATCCGGGCCCCATGAACCGGGGCGTGGAGATCAACTCCGCGGTCGCCGACGATGCGCGAAGCGCCATCCGCGAGCAGGTGGAGATGGGTGTGGCCGTACGCATGGCCGTGCTCCAGGCGCTCGCCCAACATCTGCCGAACCGATGACCCTGCACGCGCCCAACCGCGAACTGGACCGGCCCGCGCGACCGGCCGCTCTCGTCAATGCGCGGCTGATCGATCCTCACTCCCGCCTCGATCAGCAGGGCGGCGTGCTGATGCGGGACGGCCGTATCGCCGATCTCGGACCCCATATCGCCGCGGGCGCCGTCGGCGAGGCGATGGTCCTGGATTGCGGCGGCAATGTGCTCGCCCCCGGCCTCATCGACATGATGGTGTTCACCGGCGAGCCCGGCCACGAGCATCGCGAGACGCTCGCCACGGCGAGCCGCGCGGCCGCCGCGGGCGGCGTCACCACCATGATCTGCATGCCCAATACCGATCCCGTGATCGACGACGTGGCCTTGGTCGATTTTATCCTCAGGCGCGCGCGCGACACGGCGGTGGTCAATGTCCACCCCATGGCAGCAATGACCAAGGGGCTGCTCGGCGAGGAGATGGCCGAGATCGGGCTGTTGCACGAAGCGGGCGCCATCGCCTTCACCAACGGCAAGACGAGCCTTGCCAACGCCAAGGTGATGCGCAACGTGCTCGCCTACGCCCGTGACTTCGGCGCGCTGATCGTGCATCAATTGGAGGAGCCCTCGCTCGGCAAGGACGGGGTGATGCATGAGGGCGAGGTCGCGACCAGGCTCGGCCTGCGCGGCATCCCCGCCGCTGCCGAGACCATCATTCTCCAGCGCGATCTGCACCTCGTCGAGCTCACCGGCGCCCGCTATCACGCGGGGCAGATCTCTTGTCGTGCCTCCCTCGATATCATCCGCCTGGCCAAGGCGAAGGGGCTGCCCGTGACCTGCGGCGTGTCGGTCAACCACCTCACCCTCAACGAGAACGACATCGGTTCCTACCGAACCTTCTTCAAAGTGCGGCCGCCGCTGCGCTCTGAGGATGACCGCTTGGCCCTGGTCGAGGGCGTGGCGCGAGGCGACATCGACGTCATCGTCTCCGCCCATGATCCGCGGGGCGCGGAAGGCAAGCGCCGGCCATTCGCCGAGGCTGCCGACGGCGCCATCGGCCTCGAGACGCTGCTTGCCGCCTCCTTGCGTCTCTATCACAATGGCGCGGTCGATCTCGTCGCCCTCATGCGGGCACTGTCGACCAACCCCGCCAAACTGCTCGATCTCGCCGCGGGGCGTCTCGCGCCCGGCGCCCCCGCCGATCTCGTGCTCATCGACCTCGATCGGCCCTTCACCGTCGAGCCCGAGCTGCTGCAGTCGCGCTCCAAGAATACGCCCTTCGATCAGGCCCGCCTGCAAGGCCGGGCGCTTCTGACCCTCGTTGCCGGGCGGGCCGTATATAATTACGCTGAGCCGCGCGGCAGCTAGGTAATTTCGAAGGTCGGTCGATGACGGTAGCGGCCAATGAAAGCCTCCTGCTCGGACCAGTTCTCGCTTCTGCCTGCGGCTATCTTTTGGGCTCGATACCGTTTGGCCTGCTCCTGGCCAAGCTCGCCGGCCTCGGTGATCTGCGCGCCATCGGCTCCGGCAATATCGGAGCCACCAACGTCTTGCGCACCGGGCATAAGGGGCTTGCCGCGCTCACGCTCCTGCTCGATGCGCTGAAGGGCACCGCCGCTGTCCTCATCGGCGCCCATTGGGGGCCAGACGGGGCCATGCTCGGGGGGCTCGGCGCCTTTCTCGGCCATGTGTTTCCCATCTGGCTCGGCTTCCGCGGCGGCAAGGGCGTCGCCACCTATATCGGCGTGCTGCTCGGCCTCTGCTGGCCGCTCGGCATCGTCTTCTGCGCGCTGTGGCTCGCGGTGGCGCTCGCGACCCGCTACTCCTCCCTCTCTGCCCTCGTGGCCAGCGCAAGCGTTCCGCTACTCTCCGCGCTCCTCGGCGAATGGCGTCTCGCGGCGCTCTTCCTCCTGCTCACTTTTTTACTCTTCTGGCGCCACGCGGCGAATATTGCGCGCCTCCTGAGCGGCGAGGAGGCACGCATTGGCAAGACGGCCCGCTAGCCCCGCGACGGGTGAGCGCCCCGCCCGCACGGCTGACGCGCGAACAGCGCCTCGCATGGCTTCGCCTCATCCGCAGCGAGAATATCGGCCCCGCCACGTTCCGCGCACTGGTCAACCAGTTTGGCGGCGCGGGCGCGGCGCTCGCGGCCGTGCCGACGCTCTCCCGCCGCGGCGGCAGCCGTCACGCGATCCGCATCTGCAGCGCGGCGGAAGCCGAAGCCGAACTAGCCGAGGCCGAGCGGCGCTCGGCGTCGTCGTGGTGGAAGCGGCGGAACGCTCGGGCTCACTGATCACCGCACGCTTGGCCGGCGAGCAGGGACGCGAGGTCTTTGCCGTGCCGGGCAGCCCGCTCGACCCGCGCTCCGCCGGAGCCAACAATCTGCTCAAGCAAGGCGCGGGGCCCGTCACTTGCGCGCGCGACATCGTCGAGGCACTCGCACCGATCTTGGGCCGCGCGCCCGAACCGACCGAGCTCGCCTCCTCCGATGAGAGCGCGGCGCCGAAGCCCCTGCCCGATATCGGCCAGAGCGAGCGCGAGCGGATCGTGGCCGCGCTCGGACCGAGCCCGGTCGATATCGACGAGCTGATCCGCACCACGGGGCTGGGCGCGCGGGACGTGCATATCGTGCCGCTCGAGCTCGACCTTGCTGGGCGCCTGCAGCGCCATGGCCAGCAGCTCGTCTCGCTGATCGATGGGGATGCCTAAGGCGTCAGTCGCGGCGAGACTTCTCGTCCTGGGCCTGTTCCAGCGCCATACTGATCAAATAAGCGAGGAAGGTTAACTGAGCGACTTGGGCCAGCAGCTTGAGGCTGTCGAGCATCGAGGCGATATACTCGGCAGCCTCCTGGCGCGTGGGCTCGGCATCTTGGGCGGGTGAGCTCACGGCAGGCGCCTGATTTCCGGGGAAAAGGCCTGCGGGACCGCGGTGTTGTGTCTCACGCCCATGGATTAAGCCCCGCTTCCCAATGCATGGATGAAAGCACCGGCAAGAGCCGCCGAATTGCTTAAACGCCCGCACCTTTAAGTTGTGCTAATTATTCCATGCCTCCCAAGGTTGTCAATTGAGGCGAGCCAAAATTGACACTGGGGCCTACAGACACCATTTTCGCACCAATCCGAGGGTAAGAGTTGCTACGGCGGCCGCCTCAAAGCCCGACGCCTCGCGCGGGCCCCAGGAAAGTTCAATGAACATCGTCATCGTCGAATCGCCTGCCAAGGCAAAGACCGTCAACAAATATCTCGGCTCGGGCTATCACGTGATCGCCTCCTACGGCCATGTGCGCGACCTGCCGTCGAAGAACGGATCGGTGTTGCCCGACAAGGATTTCGAGATGCATTGGGACGTGGAGCCCAAGGCGGCCAAGCGGCTGGAGGAGATCGTCAAGGCGCTGAAGGGCGCGAGCAAGCTCATCCTCGCCACCGACCCCGACCGCGAGGGGGAGGCCATCTCCTGGCACGTTTATCAGGTGCTCGACCGCAAGAAGGCCTTGGACAAGGTCGAGGTCGAGCGGGTGGTGTTCAACGCCGTGACCAAAGAGGCCGTGCTGGAGGCCATGCGTCATCCGCGTGCCATCGACCGTCCCTTGGTCAATGCTTATCTGGCGCGCCGTGCGCTCGACTATCTCGTGGGCTTCACTTTGTCGCCCGTGCTGTGGCGGAAATTGCCGGGCGCCCGTTCCGCCGGCAGGGTGCAGTCGGTAGCCCTTCGGCTCGTCTGCGACCGCGAGCTCGAGATCGAGCAATTCAAGACTCAGGAATATTGGTCGATCCTGGCCGAGCTGGCCACCGCCAAGGCGGAGACCTTTGGCGCCCGCCTCGTCGCCATCGATGGCACCAAGCTCGAGAAGTTCGACGTCGCCGACGGCGAGACCGCCGCGCGCATCAAGGCGGCGCTCGAGGGCGGACGCTTCACCGTCACCGGCGTCGAGAGCAAGGCGCAGCGCCGGACCCCGCCCGCGCCTTTCACCACCTCGACCCTGCAGCAGGAAGCCTCCTCCAAGCTCGGCTTCTCCCCGCGGCAGACCATGCAGCTTGCCCAGCGCCTCTATGAGGGGGTCGATCTCGGCGCCGAGAGCGAGGGCCTCATCACCTATATGCGGACCGACGGGGTACAGATCGTGCCGGAGGCCGTCGCCCAGGTACGACGCACGGTCGAGCGCCTCTATGGCAAGCCCTACGTCCCGGCCTCCCCGCGCCAATACGAGACCAAGGCTAAGAATGCGCAGGAGGCCCATGAGGCCATCCGACCAACCGATTTCACCAAGGAGCCGGACAAGGTGTCCCGCTACCTCGAAGCCGATGCCGCCAAGCTCTATAAGCTCATCTGGCAGCGGACGCTGGCGAGCCAAGCCGCCAATGCCGAGATCGAGCGCACCACCGCCGAGATCGAGGTCAAGGGCAGCGACGGCAAGCTCTACGGCCTGCGCGCCACGGGGCAGGTCATCCGCTTTGACGGCTTCCTCAAGCTCTATGAGGAGGACAAGGATGGCGACGGCGAGGATGGCCGCCTGCCCCCCCTCGCCACGGGTGATGCCCTCGACGCACGTGCCATCGAGGCGAAGCAGCATTTCACCGAGCCGCCGCCCCGCTACAGCGAGGCAACGCTGATCAAGAAGATGGAGGAGCTCGGCATCGGCCGGCCGTCGACCTATGCCTCGACGCTCAACGTGCTGCGCGACCGCGAATATGTGCGGATCGACAAGCGCCGCCTCGTGCCCGAGGACAAAGGCCGGCTCGTCACCGCCTTCCTCGAGAGCTTCTTCCGCCGCTACGTCGAATACGACTTCACCGCCGACCTCGAAGAGAAGCTCGATCGCATCTCGGCGGGCGAGCTCGAATGGAAGGACGTGCTGCGCGATTTCTGGCGCGAGTTCATCGCCGCCGTGAACGACATCGGCGATTTGCGCATCACCCAGGTGCTCGATGCGCTGAACGACATGCTGGAGCCGCATATCTTCCCCGGCACGGTCCCGGGCGGCGATCCGCGCGCCTGCCCCTCCTGTGCCGCGGGGCGCCTCAGCCTCAAGATTGGCAAATATGGCGCCTTCATCGGCTGCTCCAACTATCCCGACTGCCGCTACACCCGTCCGCTGGCCGATACCGGCGACAAGAGTGCGGCCTTCGGCGCCGACGGCAAGCCCCTTGGCACCGACCCCGACAGCGGACTCGACGTGACGCTGCGCACGGGCCGCTTCGGCCCCTATGTTCAGCTCGGCGAGAACGGCAAGGAGAAGCCGAAGCGCGCCTCGATCCCCAAGGGCACCGATCCCGAAACGCTGGAGCTCCCCAAGGCGCTGGCGCTTCTGTCGCTTCCCCGCGAGGTGGGCCTGCACCCGGAGACCGGCAAGCCGATCCTGGCCGGCTTCGGCCGCTTCGGCCCTTACATCCACCACGAGGGCAAATATGCGAGCCTCGGCGCGCCGGAGGAGGTCTTCGATGTCGGCATCAATCGCGCCGTGACCCTACTTGCTGAGAAGGCCGCGGGCCGCATCCGGCGCGGGGCCACCGTGATCAAAGAGCTTGGCGAGCATCCCGAGCTTGGCGGCAAGGTGGAAGTGCTGAGCGGCCGCTACGGGCCTTACGTCAAGCATGGCAAGATCAACGCGACCCTCCCCAAGGACCGCGCGCCGGAAGAGGTGACGCTGGCCGAGGCGGTTGAGCTGATTGCCGAACGAAGCGCCAAGGGACCGGCAAAGAAACCCGTGCGCAAGGCGAAGAAGGCGAGTAAGACGAAAAAAGAGAGTAAGGAAAAAGAGGCCGTCGAAGAGACGGCGAGCTGAACGCACCCGGCACTTAACTCGTGACCAAGCCCCAAGCGGCCAAGAAACCAAGTGCCGCGCGCAAACCGGCCGCGGGCAAGCTCCCCTCCCAGCAAGAGATCCTCGACTTTCTGCAAGGCGCCAACGCGCAAGTGGGCAAGCGCGAGATTGCCCGCGCCTTCGGCATCAAGGGCGCCGATCGCATCGCCCTGAAGGCGCTGCTCCGCGGCATGGCCGATGACGGGCTGATCGCGGGCTCGCGCCGCAAGCTTGAGCGGCCGGGCGTGCTCCCCTCCGTGACGGTGCTTGAGATCGTGGCGCGCGACCGGGACGGCGAATTCGTGGCGCGACCCGTCAGCTGGGGCGAAGAGCACGGACCCCCGCCCAAAATCCTGATCAGCGAGCCGAAGCGGCAGGCCGGCCCGGCGGCGGGCATCGGCGACCGCGTGCTCACCCGCATCACGCCGCATCGGGCCGATGCCGACTATCCTTACCAGGGGCGCGTGATCAAGCGGCTGCCGCGCGCCGCACGTCCCCAGCTCGGCATCTTTCGCAGCCTTGCCGGCGGCGCCGGCCTCATCGATCCCATCGACCGCAAGCAGTTGAAGGAATGGCGCGTGGCGCGTGGCGACACGCACGACGCGGAGACGGGCGAGCTCGTCCGCTTCGAGCTTGCGGGCTCGGCGCGGTTCGGCCAGCAATCGGCCCGCGTCACGGCCCGCCTCGGCAATCCACAGGACGAGCGGGCGACGAGCCTGATCGCCATCCACGCCCACGGCATCCCCGATACCTTCCCGCACGCGGCGCTCGCCGAGGCCGACGCAGCCAAACCGCCCGAGCTGAAGCGGCGGGAGGATCTACGTCATATCCCCCTCATCACCATCGATCCCGCCGACGCCCGCGACCATGACGACGCGGTGTTCGCCGAAGCCGATCCCGACCCCAACAATCGCGGCGGCTGGGTGGTCATCGTCGCCATCGCCGACGTCTCGGCTTACGTCCGGCCGGCGAGCGCGCTCGACAAGGAGGCCAAATCGCGCGGCAACTCGGTCTATTTCCCCGACCGCGTCGTGCCCATGCTGCCCGAACGCATCTCCAACGAGCTCTGCTCGCTGAAAGAGAGCGAGGCACGCGCCTGCATCGCGCTGCGCATGATCTTCGACCAGCATGGGCGGAAGAAAAGCCATCGCTTCTTCCGCGCTTTGATGCGCTCGGCGGCCAGCCTCACTTACAACCAAGCGCAAAGCGCCATCGACGGACGCACAGACGAGGTGACCGGCCCCCTGCTCGATCCGGTGCTGCGGCCGCTCTGGGGCGCCTATGGCAGTCTCGCCCGCGCCCGCGCCGAACGCGGGCCCCTCGATCTCGACCTGCCCGAGCGCAAAATCCTGCTCGATGACGAGGGGCGCGTGAAGGGCGTGGTGAGCCCTCCCCACCTCGACGCCCATCGCCTGATCGAAGAGTTCATGATCGCGGCCAATGTGGCGGCGGCGGAGACACTCGAGGCCAAGCGCACGCCGCTCATCTACCGCGTGCATGACGCGCCCTCGAAGGAGAAGCTCGCGGCACTCGGAGAATTCCTTGCCACCATCGGGCTGAAGATCCCGAAATCGGGCACGCTGAAGCCTGCCGAGTTCAATCGCATCCTCGCCGAAACGCGTTCCAGTAACGTCGCCGACCTGGTGAGCGAGGTGGTCCTGCGCAGCCAGGCGCAGGCCGAATACAGCCCGAATAATTTCGGCCATTTCGGGCTCAATCTGCGCCGCTACGCCCATTTCACCTCGCCCATCCGGCGCTATGCCGATCTGATCGTGCATCGCGCCCTCATTCGCGCGCTCGATCTCGGCGACGGCGGCCTGACCGACGCCGAGATGGACGAGCTCACAGCGATCGCCGAGCACATCTCGGCGACCGAGCGCCGCGCCATGCTCGCCGAGCGAGACACGTCCGACCGCTTGATTGCCGCCTATCTTGCCGACCGCATCGGCGCGAAATTTCCCGCGCGCGTCTCCGGCCTCACGCGCACCGGTCTGTTCGTGCGCCTTGCCGAGACCGGCGCCGACGGCTTCGTGCCTGCCTCCTCCATCGGCAACGAATATTTCTATCATGACGAGGTGCGCCAGGCGCTGGTGGGCGAGGAAACCGGATTGGCCTATCGGCTCGGCGATCCGGCGGAGGTTCGCCTGGTCGAGGCGATCCCGAGCGCGGGCGCGCTCCGCTTCGAGATGTTGAGCGAAGGCAGCTCGATCGGCGCCAAGCCCACGCGTCCGCGCCTTGGACGCAACCGCGGGGGGCCGCAAGCGACCCGCGGCGGCCGCGGCAGCAGGCGCCGTTGACAGGGCAAAGTGGGGCCTCCAAATGGGGCTAAGGATGTCGAAGCACAGGTGTCAGCATGCCGAGATTGAGCGCCCCTAGCGAGGTCTACCAGCCGAGCCGGCCCGCCGACGGGCGCCCCATCCTGCGCTCGATGTTACGCGGCGCGCGGCTGAAATGCCCGACTTGCGGCCAAGGCGCCCTGTTCCGTCGCTATCTGAAGGTGGCCGATACCTGCCCCGCTTGCGGCGAGGAGCTGCATCATCACCGCGCCGACGACGCGCCGCCTTATTTCACCATGATCATCGTCGGCCATGTAGTGGTGAGCCTTGTGCTCCTCGTCGAGATGACCTACCGGCCGCCACTCTGGGTGCATGCGGCGCTGTGGCTGCCTTTGACCGTGGCGCTCGCGCTCTTGCTGCTGCCATGCGTCAAAGGCGCGCTTGTCGCCCTGCAATGGGCGCTGCGCATGCACGGCTTCGATCCGGATTTCAAGGAAGAGGCGATCGGAACCTTCGAGGAAGCGCTCAAGGAGCGCTAGCCTTGACTTCCCCCTACCAGTCAGTAGGGTTCGCTCGACTTTTGCATCAGCCTCATCGAGGACGCCATGGCCAAGCCGGTCACCCAGAAGATCAAGCTCGTGAGCACCGCAGGCACGGGCTATTACTACGTCACCAAGAAAAATCCGCGCAATCTGACCGAGAAGCTCGTCATGAAGAAATACGATCCGGTCGCGCGCAAGCACGTCGAGTTCAAGGAAGCTAAAATCAAATAGTGGCTCTGGAGGGTTGCGACCCTCCTGCCCGGCGGCCGCCCGCGCCGCGCCTGGCCAAACAAGGCCAGTCCCGCCCCATGGCAGGGTAGCAGGAGAATCCAAAGGGATCTGCGGGACTGACTTCATTGGTAAAGGGTGGCCGGCCGGAACGCGGCGCTAACGAGGAGGCCACTCAACCGCGGTCCAGCCGGCCGAACCCTACGGACCCAGGAGATGCGGCGGACCTGAGCACTCCGCAGGGTTATCTCAAATTTCTAAAAATGGCTTCGAGTAGAGGCTTCCTCGTCAGGGGGACCTCCCCCGGCGCGAATCGCCCCCTTTATCGCATATTTTACCTCACCCGCCCGATTCCGTCAGCGCAAGCTCAAATCATAGCGCGGGCGGCCGAGGGCCAAGATTAAACCTCTTACCGTGCTTAATATGATAAAATCTGAGCCATTGTAAAGCCTTAAGATGAAGGCTTCAGTAATGGTATCAAGCTGCCGCCGTAATCCCATCAGACGCTTGCGATAGAGCGCAAAGCCCCCTTCAAACTATCTTATGCCGCGTCGGAAACGACCCGGTTGCGTCCATCGCGCTTCGCGCAATAAAGCGCCTGGTCTGCCCGCCTAAGGATAAGCTCGGGCGTGTCATCGGCGAATTCGAGCGCGGCGACGCCCACGCTTGCGGTGACCTGAAGCACACCAACCGTCTCCCCGGCATAGAATGGCGCCGCGGCGATGCATTGGCGCAAGCGCTCGCCCACGAGATAGGCCTTGGCGAGGTCGGTTTCGGGCATCACCACCACGAATTCCTCACCGCCCAGACGGCAAGCGAGGTCGATGCCGCGAATATTGCGGCGCAGCCGCGAGGCGAACTCCCGCAGCACGCTGTCGCCCGCGGCGTGGCCGTGGCCGTCATTGACCGCCTTGAAGTGATCGATGTCGAGTACCAAGATCGACAGCGGCTTGCCTCGCTGCGATGCCTCCTCGAACAGCGTCTTGAGATGGCTCGTCATGTATCTGCGGTTGTGCAGATCGGTCAGTGGATCGAGGATCGCCATCTCCACCGTCTCCTCGAGCCGCGTGCGAAGGAAATCGGTGTAGCGCTTGCGCTTCATCTGCGTGCGCACGCGCGCGACCAGCTCATTCGGGTCGACCGGCCGCACGATATAGTCGTTCACCCCCATATCGAGGCCGCGCAGCAAGCGAGCGTCGTCACCCGGCTCGACGATGATGAGGAGCGGCAGGTGGCGCGTGCGCTCGAGCGAGCGCACTTGGGAGCACAGGCGCAATCCGTCGGCATGGTCGAGGCTGAGGCTCACGATCATCAAATCGAAATTGCCGTCCGGCAACCGCAGCAACGCCCGCGCCAAGTCGGTCTCCCGCTCCAGGGTGTAGTCGGGGCTGAGCGCACCCACGATGCGCTCGGCGGAACGGTCGCGGTCCTCGACCAGCAGAATACGCCCCCCGAACCCAAGCTGATCGAGCCGCATGGTCATGCCGCCGGCGAAGCCCATCTGTTCCTCGGTCGAGGCCCGCATGAGCATCTCGTCGGTCAGCATTTTGAGCCGCGCCAGGTTCTTGACCCGCGTAATCAGGGCAAGATCGTCGACCGGCTTGGTGAGGAAGTCGTCGGCTCCCGCCTCGAGCCCCTTCACCCGGTCGGAAGGCTGATCGAGCGCGGTGACCATGATGACCGGGATGTGCTGCGAGCGCGGCTCGGCCTTGAGACGCCGGCAAACCTCGAATCCGTCCATGCCGGGCATCATCACATCGAGCAGCACCACGTCGGCGCGCTCCCGCGCGCAGATCTGCAGCGCTTCCGGCCCGCTATGGGCCGTGACCACCTCGAAATAGTCGGCTGTAAGGCGTGCCTCGAGCAGCTTGACGTTGGCGTCAACGTCATCGACGACGAGAACGCGGGCAGTCATCGGTCTTACCGCGCCTCGCCGATGAACTGTTTGACCGTGTCGAGGAACATCGTCACCGAGATCGGCTTGGAGATATAGGCCTCGCAACCCCCTTCGCGGATGCGCTCCTCGTCGCCCTTCATGGCGAAGGCGGTGACCGCGACGACGGGAATCTGGCGCAGCTGATCGTCCTCCTTCAGCCATTTGGTGACCTCGAGTCCCGAGACCTCCGGCAACTGAATATCCATGAGGATGAGGTCGGGATGATGCTCGCGCGCGAGCGCCAGAGCCTCCATACCGTTCCGCGTTTGCAGCGTTTTGTAGCCATGGGCATCGAGAAGATCATGAAACAACTTCATGTTCAGCTCGTTGTCCTCGACGATGAGAACGGTCTTGCTCATAGGCCGCGGCCCCGGCGATTCGACTAAGCCATGATGGGCGATCTTGGGCGGAAGCGCCATGGCGCTGCGGGCAAATCCCGGCCTCCAGAACATGCGACTGCTCCCTCTTCTCAAGGAGCGCCGATTTGACCGTAAACCCGTAACCAAAATCTTTAGAGGGGTGGCAAACCTCGCGGGAATCAGCGTTTTTTTGGACTTGGTGCGCGCCGAAACACGAAAAAGGTAGCGTGCGTGGGGACGCGCCGCAACCGCCCCTAGTGGCAGGCTTCGGACTTGAGGTATTCGAGCGAGCTCAGCGTGCCGTGGATCGAGAAGTCGCCGTAATCGATGAGCAGGTCACGGCTCACCCCATTGGCATAGAGGCGAAAATCGATCTGGTAGCTCGGCGTCAGATCGCCGCCCTTGGGCTCGAAATAGCCGATCGACACCGGCCAGGAGACGAGCTCGCCAAGCCCCTTCTCCTTGGCCACCGCCTCGAGCCCGGCGTCGGCTCCCGCCGCGATCGGCTTTCCGATGAAGGCCGTGGTCTCATAGACCTTCTGCCCCTTCTCCGAGCCGTCATAGATCTTGGCTTGCAGCAGCGGCTTGCCCGCCTCGGCCGCCTCGATCAAGGCGAGGCTGTGCTGCGTCGGGAACAGGATCTGGCCCGACAGATCGAGCTCCGCGCGGGAGGGCTGGCTCAGGCTGACCTTGACCTTGGCATCGGGCGGCTCGCGCACCGCGCGGCCCATGGTCACGTCGCCGAGCTTGTCGTTGAGATATTGCGACGACTGGAAACGGAATTTCTGGCCATTGCCGTCTTCCCAGGTGGACGAGCGGAGGTCGGTCAGATTGTTCTGCCCCTGCGAGTCCGTCATCTGCGTGACCATGCGCATGTTGAGCGTGTAGCCGTCGCATTCGGAGCCGGAGAATTCGAACACCATGCGCCCATCGATGCCGGTGATGCCCGTGGCTTGGCGGGCGTCGTCGAGGCTCATCTCATAGACGGCGCGGTGGGCCACGAGCTTGGTCGGCTCTTTGGCCGCCAGGGCCTCGGCCCGGCCGGACAGGAGCGCCGCAAGCAGGACGGCCAGGGCAACGGGCGCTGACAGTTGCTTGCCGAGATTGACCATACCCGCCCTACCCATCGACACGACCTCGCCGGCCCACTTAGGGCCAAGCGGGATTTCTCGCACCAACCGGCAGGCTCGACAAGGCCGCTCGCACGGCTTGCGGAAGGGGCGAAATTGCTCGATGGTCGGGCCGGGGCGCCCATTCGGCAGCCGGAGGTCCCATGGTTGGGGAGATCGAAGCCAGACTGAAGGCCCTCGATCTCGCTTTGCCCGAGGTAGCGGCTCCGCTCGCCAATTATGTGCCCTTCCTTCACCTCAACGGCCAGCTTTTCATCTCCGGCCAGCTGCCGATGGAAGGGGGCCACGTCGCCGTCGCGGGGAAGCTCGGTGACGGTCTTAGCCTGGATCGGGGCGAGGCGGCGGCGAGGCTATGCCTGCTGAACGTGCTCGCCCAGGCGAAGTCGGCGCTGCGCGATCTCGACCGCATCGTGCAATGTCTGCGCCTCACGGGCTATGTCAATGCGACCCCCGATTTCGCCGACCACGCCAAGGTGATCAACGGCGCCTCAAACCTCTTGGTGGAGATCCTCGGGCCCAAGGGACGCCACACCCGCGTTGCTATAGGCTGCGCGAGCCTGCCGCTGGGCGCGGCCGTCGAGATCGACGCGATCTTCGCCGTGGACTGACGGCGGCGGAGCGCGCCATGGCCGAGCTCGACTGGCTGAAGCGGCCCATCGCCCATCGCGGCCTGCACGATGGGCCGCACGGCATCATCGAGAACAGCGCTTCGGCCGTGAAGGCGGCAATCGCCCACGGCTATGCCATCGAACTCGACCTGCAATGTACGGCCGACCGCCTGCCGATCGTGTTCCATGACCGGACGCTCGACCGCCTGACCGCGGCGACGGGGCCGGTGTTGGCGCGGGACGCGCGCGAGCTTTCCACTATTCCGTTGAAGGGTAGCGCGGATCGCATCCTGTCGCTTCCCGATTTGCTCGCGCTCGTCGCCGGACGCGTGCCGCTCCTGCTCGAAATCAAGAGCCTGTGGGGCGAAGATCGGCAATTCGAGGCCAATATCGCGCAGGCGCTCGCGCCCTATCGGGGCCATGTGGCAGTGATGTCCTTCGACCCGCATTCAATCGCGGCGTTTCGCGCTTTGGCGCCCGCGCTCCCTCGCGGCCTCGTCGGCGAACGCTTCGAGGACGCGGATCATTGGTCGCAACTCTCGCCCCTGCAGCGTTTTGCCATGCGTCATTTGCTCACCGCGGCCTTCGCCCGGCCCCACTTCGTCGCCTACGATGTCAAGGCGCTGCCGGCGCTCGCCCCGGCGCTCGCGCGCGCAATGTTCGGGCTGCCGCTTTTGACCTGGACGGTGCGCAACGCCGCCGATCGAGCGCGCGCCATGCGCTATGCGGATGCGATGATCTTCGAAGGAGTGGTGCCGTAGGCCATGGGTGATATCGAGAAGGCCGTGGTGCGGGTCGTCTCCCGCATTGCCGATGTGCCCGCTTCCGACTGGGATGAATGCGCGCGGGGAACAGGGGATAACCCATTCATAACCCGTGCCTTTTTGTCCGCCTTGGAAGTGAGCGGCTCGGCCGCCGCCGACACGGGCTGGCTGCCCCGCCACCTCCTGCTCGAGGACGGCGCGGGGCGTCTCATGGGGGCGATGCCCTGCTATCTGAAGTCCCACTCCTATGGCGAATATGTCTTCGACCATGGCTGGGCCGATGCCTATGCGCGGGCTGGCGGCAGCTACTATCCAAAGCTGCAATCGGCCGTCCCCTTCACGCCGGTGACCGGCAAGCGCCTGCTCGTGCCCGAGGGTCCCGATAGGGCGGCGCGGCAAGCGATCCTCTTGCAGGCGGGCGCCATGCTCACCGAGCAATCGGGCGTGTCGTCGCTGCATGTCACTTTTCTCACCGAGCCCGAATGGCAACTCGCCGGCAAGCTTGGCTGGCTGCAACGCACCGACCAGCAATTCCATTGGCGTAACGAAGGCTATGCGAGCTTCGACGATTTCTTGAACGCGCTCGCCTCACGCAAGCGCAAAGCCATCCGCAAAGAGCGTCGCGAGGCGCGCGCAGGCGGCATCGACATCGAATGGGTGACGGGGCGCGATCTCACCGAGGCCCATTGGGACGCCTTCTTCGCCTTCTACGTGGACACGGGCGCGCGCAAATGGGGCATGCCCTATCTCAATCGCCGCTTCTTTAGCCTGATCGGCACGACCATGGCCGATCAGATCCTGCTCGTGCTCGCCAAGCACGCCGGCCGCTACGTGGCGGGCGCGCTCAACATCATCGGCGCCGACGCCCTCTATGGCCGCTATTGGGGGGCAATCGAGGAGCACCCCTGTTTGCATTTCGAAATCTGCTATTACCAGGCCATCGACTTTGCCATTCGACACAAGCTCGTACGCGTCGAGGCCGGCGCCCAGGGGGAGCACAAGCTCGCCCGCGGCTACCTCCCCACGCCTACTTACAGCGCCCATTACATCGCCGATCCGGGCTTGCGGCGCGCAGTCGCCGACTATCTCAAGCGCGAGCGCGCAGCGGTGGCGCAGGAGACGGCGCTGCTCGCCGAGGAATCGCCGTTCCGGCATGACGCGGAGTGAAGCGCCGCCGGCGCCGCTAATCCCCGAGCGTGAATGAGATTTTGCCGTTGATGCGATATTTGGTGATCTTTCCCTTCTCCACCTTGGCTTCCATGTTCTTGATGTAGAGGGAGCGAACATTGCGCACGGTCTCGTTTGCCCGCGCCACGGCGGTCTGGGCGGCGTCTTCCCAGCTCTTGTCGGACTCGGCCAGAACCTCGATCACTTTCAGCATGGACATGGGACTCTCCTGGGTAATGCGTGGGGGCCGCAGAGCAGCGCGCCAGAACCGATCCTTGAGCTAACCGCCGCCGCCGATCTCCACCATGACGCGGATCAATGGAGGGAATGAGGCAAGAAGACTGTCTTCTGATCCAAGGTGGTTCGCTATAAGTTTCTGGGGATGTTTACTGGATCGCCGGGTCAAGCCCGGCGATGACAAGGAAAGAGACCGGGACGCGCCATGGCCTACGATCCGAGCAACATCTTCGCCAAGATCCTCAACGGCGAGATTCCCTGCCACAAGCTCTATGAGGACGACGACACGCTCGTCTTCCTCGACATCATGCCGCGCTCAGAAGGCCACGCGCTCGTGGTCACCAAGGAGCAGGCGCGCGATCTGTTCGACATCTCGCCGCCGGCGCTGGCCAGACTGATGGCCGTGGTCAAGAAGCTCGCGCCCCAGATCCGCGACGCCGTGGGCGCGCAAGGGGTGCTGATCCAACAATTCAACGGTGCCACCGCCGGCCAGACCGTGTTCCACCTCCACGTCCATATCGTGCCGGTGAAGGAGGGCGTGCCATTGAAGCCCCATACCGGGCAGATGGCCGACCAGGCCGACCTCGCCAAGACCGCGGACAAGATCAGGAAGGTGCTTGCGGCCTAGCTGGCCTCAGCGCGAACCGAGTGGGACCTTGGGCACGGGGCTTGTGCTCGCCTTGCGCTTGGACGCGCGCGGGCTGGGGCCTCGCCGTGAACCACCACGCTTCGGCTTGGCAACCGCTCCTGCGCCGCCCTGCCCGGGATCGGGGTCGCCCCCTTCCACATCCTCGGGGTCGCGCGGCTTGATCGGCGCATCGGGCTTCAAATATTCGAAGCCGAGCATGTCGGCGCCGTCCTTCTGCTCCACCAGCACGCGCACGATGCCGCCATCCTTGAGCTTGCCGAACAGGATCTCCTCGGCGAGCGGCTTCTTGATGTGCTCCTGAATGACGCGCGCGAGCGGCCGCGCGCCGAATTTGTCGTCATAGCCACGCTCGGCGAGCCATTTATTCGCCTCCGGCGTGAGCTCGATGGTGATGTTGCGGTCGCCGAGCTGGGCCTCGAGCTGGAACACAAACTTCTCCACCACCTTGGCGATGACCTCAGGCGGCAGATTGGCGAATGGAATAATGGAGTCGAGCCGGTTGCGAAACTCCGGGCTGAACAGCCGCGTGATCGCCTCCTGATCGTCGCCCTCACGCTTCGATCGGTTGAAGCCGATGGCCGCCTTGGCGAGGTCGGTCGCCCCGGCATTGGTGGTCATGATCAGGATCACGTTCTGGAAGTCGACGCGCTTGCCGTTGTGATCGGTGAGCTTGCCGTGATCCATGATCTGCAACAGGATGTTGAACAAATCCGGATGCGCCTTCTCGATCTCGTCGAGCAACAGCACCGAGTGCGGATGCTGGTCGATGCCGTCGGTGAGCAGACCGCCCTGATCGAAGCCAACATAGCCGGGCGGCGCGCCGATCAGCCGCGACACGGTGTGGCGCTCCATATATTCGCTCATGTCGAAGCGCAGCAGCTCTACGCCGAGAAGAAGCGCAAGCTGGCGCGCGACCTCGGTCTTGCCGACGCCGGTGGGGCCGGAGAACATGTAGCAGCCGATGGGCTTCTCCGGCTCGCGGAGCCCGGCGCGCGACAGCTTGATCGCGGCGGCCAGCGCCTCGATCGCCTTGTCCTGGCCGAACACGACCCGCTTCAAATCCTGGTCGATGGCGCGCAGCACCTCGGCGTCGGATTTCGACACCGTCTTGGGCGGAATGCGGGCCATGGTGGCGATGGTCGACTCGACCTCCTTGACCCCGATGGTCTTGCGCCGCTGCCGCTCGGGCAACAGCATCTGCGAGGCGCCGGTCTCGTCGATCACGTCGATCGCCTTGTCGGGGAGCTTGCGGTCGTGGATGTATTTGGCCGACAGCTCCACTGCCGATTTAATCGCCTGGCTCGTATAGCGCACGCGGTGGAAATCCTCGAAATAGGGCTTGAGACCTTTGAGGATCTCGATCGCGTCGGGCACCGAGGGCTCGTTCACGTCGATCTTCTGGAAGCGCCGGACGAGCGCCCGGTCCTTCTCGAAATGCTGGCGGTACTCCTTATAGGTGGTCGAGCCGATGCAGCGGAGCGTACCCGATTGCAGCGCGGGCTTGAGCAGGTTGGACGCGTCCATGGCGCCGCCCGAGGTGGCGCCCGCGCCGATCACCGTGTGGATCTCGTCGATGAACATGATGGCGCCGGGATAGTTCTCGATCTCGCGCATCACCGCCTTGAGCCGCTCCTCGAAATCGCCGCGGTAACGGGTGCCGGCCAAGAGCGCGCCCATGTCGAGCTGAAAGATGGTGGAATCGGACAGTACGTCGGGCACATCGCCCATGACGATGCGGCGCGCGAGCCCCTCGGCGATGGCCGTCTTGCCCACGCCGGGATCGCCCACGAACAGCGGGTTGTTCTTCTGCCGCCGGCACAGCACTTGGATGGTGCGCTGGATCTCCGGCCCCCGCCCGATCAGGGGATCGATGCGGCCGGCGCGCGCCTTCTGATTGAGGTTGATGCAATAGACCTCGAGCGCGTCGGCACCGCGCTTCTTGTCCTCGCCGCCCTCCACCGTGGCCGCGTCGTCGTCGACGCCGCGCACCGTACGCGGCTCGGACATGCCGGACCGCTTGGCGATACCGTGGCTGATATAGTTGACCGCGTCGAAGCGCGTCATGTGCTGCTCTTGCAGGAAGAACGCGGCGTGGCTCTCACGCTCGGCGAAGATGGCGACGAGCACGTTGGCGCCGGTGACCTCCTCGCGGCCCGAGGACTGGACATGAGCCACAGCGCGGTGGATGACGCGCTGGAACCCGGCCGTCGGCTGCGCGTCGCCATGGGCATCGAGCACCAGCCCCGACAGCTCGCCGTCGATATAGCCGGTGAGCTTGTCGCGCAGCAGATCGAGATCGACGTCGCAAGCGCGCATCACCGCCGCGGCGTCACGGTCGTCGATCAGGGAGAGAAGCAGATGCTCGAGCGTGGCATATTCGTGGCTGCGTTCATTGGCGTATTGCAGCGCGCGCCTCAAAGCCTGCTCGAGACTGGTCGAGAACGAAGCCACTTGGGTCCTACTCTTTCTCCATCGTGCACTGCAGCGGATGCTCGTGCTGCCGAGCAAAGCTCGTCACCTGTGCTACCTTAGTCTCGGCGACTTCAAATGTGTAGACTCCACAGATGCCGACGCCCTTCTGATGGACGTGCAGCATGATGCGGGTCGCCTCTTCCGGCGGCTTGTTGAAGAAGCGTTCGAGCACGTACACGACGAAATCCATCGGCGTGTAGTCGTCGTTGAGAAGCAGGACCTTGTACAGGCTCGGCCGCTTCGTCTTCGGACGCGTCTTGGTAATAATATGGGTGCCGGTGTCGTCGCCCCGGCGATTGTCGCCGTTTCGCGCCATCGTCAACCCCTATGTGGCATCCCGTATCGCATTTTCCAAGGCAGGCGGTCGAACGTCCGGACTGCTATCCTGATCCATCCTAGTTGCTTCGCGCAAGCCCGGCGCAAACCGGCTCACCCGACCTTCAAGACTAACATAGCGGGAGTTGCCGACAGGAAAACGGCAAAAAAAAAGACCCGGGGTCGCGCCCCGGGCCTTTTTTGTGGAAGGGTGAGCTGGACGCGGGCGTTAGCCGACCTTCTTCGCGAAGGCGGACTCGACCGGCTTGTAAGCGTCCTTGGCCAGGCCGACATACATCTCGCCAAGCTTGGACATCTCGGCCATGTACGTGTCGTAAGCCTTCTTGGCATATTGGGACTGAATCTCGATCGCCGCCTCGATGGACTTGGCGCCGATCAGCTGCTCGAAAGCGCGCGTCGAATCCTCGAACGCCTTCTTGGAATAGTCGGTGACCTCGGCGGCAATGGCCTGAAAGCCCTTATTGACCTCGCCGAACGAACGGACGGCAGCATCGAAGCCGTCTTTGCCTACTTTCTGGAACTCTTCGAAACCCTTGAGCATCGGAAGCCCTCTTCGCAAACCGCAATGCGGTGATGTGTTGCAGACGCGAACGGGTATATATGCATTGCACAATTATGGTCAACAGAAATTTTTGCACCGCACAATAATTTTCCTTGCGCGAGCTTAACTCTTTGGCAATCGCCAGATTTTAGCCTCTTTGAGGACGCGTTGAGGCCCTGAGATCGGGTTAAAGCAGGACCGAGCGGCGGGGATGCGCGGGGGAAACGCGCCGGGCCTGTCGAACGCGAGGGAAGGTTCGTCAGCGGGGGAAGGCCTTGGCCTTCATGTGGGTCTTTGGTTTGGCTTCAGCCTAATTCCTGGGCAGCGCGGTTCCTGCAGGTCGCGCTGGCGCTGATCGTGGCTCTCTCGGCCACGCTCGCTCCCTTGAGCGAGGCCGATGCGCGGTCTCGCCGGTCGCACGGCGGCGGTGCCGCGATCGCCGCTGCCATCGTCATCGACATGAATGCCGGCCGCGTCCTTTATGCCCAGGCGCCGGACGCCGCCCACGGCCCGGCCTCGCTGACCAAGATGATGACGCTCTACATCCTGTTCTCTTATTTGCGGGCGGGCTCAATCACTCCCGATTCGGAGCTCGTGGTGACGCCTTACGCCGCGAGCCAGTCGCCGACCAAGCTCGGGCTGAAACCCGGCGAGACGATCCGGGCTGCCGATGCCGTCAAGGCGCTTGTCACCCAATCCGCCAACGATGCCGCCGTGACCATCGCCGAGAATCTCGCGGGGACGGAAGAGAACTTCGCTCGCGTGATGACGGCTAAGGCTCGGGCGCTCGGCATGATCGACACCACCTTCCGCAACGCCTCGGGTCTGCCCGACCCAGAGCAAGTCACCACGGCGCGGGACATGGCCATCCTGGCCGAGCATCTGATCCGCGACTTCCCCGAATATTATTCGGTGTTCGCGTCGAGGACCTTCGTCTATCGCGGCCGCGCCTTCCGCAACCACAACCATCTCCTGTTCGGCTATCGCGGCACCGACGGGATCAAGACCGGTTATACGCGGGCGAGCGGTTACAACCTCGTGGCCTCGGTGCGGCGCGACGACAAGCATCTGGTCGCCGTGGTGCTGGGCGGCAGGACCGGCGGCCAGCGCGACGCCGCCATGCGCGCCCTCCTCGACAAGCACTTTCCGCAGGCGCTCGCCGCCAATTCCGCCGCGCCGGCCTTGGTGGCGCTCGCCAAGCCCGCGCCACCGCCGGCGCCCACGGCCGCGCCGAAGCCTGCCTTCGCCTTTGCCGATGCGGCATCGCCGCCCATTCGTGCCACGCCTGCGATCGTCCAGGTCCGGACGGTGCCCATTACGGCGACCCCGCCGCCCGCCAGCCCGTCCAAGAGGAGCGCGACGGCTCTCGGCCCCTTCCACGTCCAGGTGGGCGCCTTCACCTCCGAGGCCGAGGCCACGAGCCGGCTCGATGAAGTACAAAATCGCGCCGCCAAGCTGCTGGACGGCCATCGCCCGGTCACGCTCAGCTTCCGCAAGGACACGACCGATTGGTACCGCGCGCGCTTCGCCGGCTTTTCGCAAACCGATGCCAAGACCACTTGCGCCTCGCTCAAGCGCATGGCGCTGGACTGCATCGTGATGCAGGCCAATTAGGCGCGCGCCCAGCCCTATTTACCTCCGAGCAGAACCTCTTTCGCCTCGTTGATCCGGGCGGCGAGATAGTTCGAGCCACCCTGATCCGGATGCAGCTTCTTCATCAGCCGCCGATGGGCATCGCGGATCTGCTCCGCCTTGGCCCCGGGCTCGAGCCCAAGCACGGCGAAGGCCTCCTCGGCGCTCATACGGCCGGCACGAGCCCCGCGCTTCTCTTCGCGCGTCCCTCCCGCGGCGCCTTTGTCCCGCCAGCCTGGGAGACGCCGGTCGAGATAGGCTTCGAGCAGCACCGCATCCTGGCCGCTTTGCGCGCGCAGCTCATCGAGCAGGAGCAGGAGTTCGGCCTCACTCAACCCCGGCAGCGCGCGGCCAGCAAACTTTCCCTTGAGACAGCGCCCCTCCATGCGGCCGGTGTCATGGTCGAGCTCCATCACCAGCCATTCGGTGCGGATCTCGGATTTCTGCCCGGGTGATTTGCGGCCCGTTCCGAATGAACCGCCGAAGCCGAGGTTGCGTCCACTCACCAGCGCGAAGCCGAACACGGCAAGCGGAATGGCGAGCGCCAGCACCCCGCGTGCCGTGAGAAAGGCGGCAATCGCGAGCGCCACGATGCCGCCAAGCCGGCGCAAGGCTCCAGCCAACCGCCGCGGGTCGGCGGTCGCGAACAGGCGCCCGCCGAAGATGATGAGCAGGAGGAGGAGAAGGCCGGCGAGGAAGAAGACCATGAGGGTCTAACGCGTCAGCCGAGCTGCTCGAGCAGCCGCATGGCCGCGCCGCTCTTCGACTCTTCGCTCAACGCGGCAAGCGCCTTGCGCCCGCCGCTGGCATAGACCGCGACCGCCTTGAGCAGCTCGCGCAACTGCTTGGCCGAGCCTGCGTCGAAGGGACAATACGCGCCGCGCGTCAGCCGCGCAATCTCCTTGAATGCGCGCTCCGCGCGCGGCTCGTGTCCCTCTTGGAACATGAACGCGGGCACGCCGAGCAGACCGAGCTCGCCCGCGCGCTTGCCGAGCTCGTCCACATCCTCCTCCATGCAGTCGCCGACATAGACGAGGGCGCCGACCTTGGCCCGCTCGGCCTCTCGCCGCGCATGCGACAGCACCTTGCGGATTTGCGTGTAGCCGCCCTGGCAGGAGACCTGCCGCATCAACCGGGCAAGCGTGTCGGGGTCCCGCACCCATTTGCTCGCGAGGCATTCGTCGAGCCCCCGGAAATAGACGAGCTGCACGTCGAGTCCGCCGATCGCTTTGACCGCCTGGAACATATCGGCCTGCAGCTCGAGCGCCATGTCCCAGGAGGGCTGCCTACTCATGGTCGCATCCATGGCGAAGATGAGCCGCCCCTCGCCCGAGCCCGCGGGCTGAAGTGTCTTTACCCGTTCGAGGAAAGCCTCGACCTCGGTTGCGCTCGAGCGGGCGCGCGCGGGCGTGCCCTCCGCCGATGTACCCCGCGCCCTTTCAGCCGGTGTTTTCGACCCCGCCGCCATGCGGCATGCCTCCTTCTCAATCCTTGCTAAAGATGGACCCTCCGCCCGCGCGCGGCAATGTGCCTCGAGCTGGATCAGGCCTCGTCGGCACCCGCGGCTAGCAGCCTCGCATTGCCCCCCGACGCCGTAAGGTCGGTGGAGCGCACCCGCTCCACCGCGAAACGCGCCAGGTAATGCGGCCCGCCGGCCTTGGGCCCGGTGCCCGACAGGCCTTCGCCGCCGAAGGGCTGCACCCCCACCACGGCGCCGATCTGGTTGCGGTTGACGTAAAAATTGCCGACCTTCACGCGGCTCCCGACGAAATCGGCGGTCGCTTGGATACGGCTGTGCAGACCAAGGGTAAGGCCGTAGCCCGTGGCATTGATCGCCTCGCACACCTCCCCGAGCCGGTCGCCTTGAAACCGCACCACATGCAGGATCGGCCCGAACACTTCGCGCGTCATCATGGCGAGCGACGGGATCTCGTAGATGGCCGGGGAGACAAAGGTGCCTCGCGCCGCCTCCGCGGGAAGAGGCAAGTCGATGAGCTCGCGTGCCTCGCGGCGCATCTTGTCCTTGTGAGCCTCAAGCGTGGCTTGCGCTTCCGCGTCGATCAGCGGCCCCACATCGGTCGAATAGTCGAGCGGGTCGCCGATCTTAAGCTCCCGCGCGGCGCCGAGCAGCATGGCGAGCATGATGTCGGCCACGTCGTCTTGCAGGAACAATACGCGCAGCGCGGAGCAGCGTTGGCCCGCGCAGTCGAAAGCGGAGCTGAGCGCGTCGTCCACCACCTGCTCGGGCAGCGCGGAGGAATCGACGATCATGGCATTGACCCCGCCGGTCTCGGCGATGAGCGGGATGATCGGGCCGTCCCGCGCCGCCAGCGCCCGGTTGATGGCTATGCCGGTATCGGTGCCGCCGGTGAAGACGACGCCATCGACGCGGCGGTCGGCCACCAGCGCCGCACCGACCGTCTCGCCTCGGCCGGGGAGAAGATGCAGTACGTCGGGCGGCACGCCCGCGCGATGCAGGAGCTTCACCGCACGCGCGGCGGTAAGCGGCGTCTGCTCGGCGGCCTTCGCCACCACCGCATTGCCGGCGCCGAGCGCCGCGGCCACTTGACCGGTAAAGATGGCAAGCGGGAAGTTCCACGGCGAGATGGCGGCGAACACGCCGCGCCCATGCAAGCAGAGCTCGTTCTTCTCGCCCGTCGGCCCCGGCAGCGGCAGCGGACCCGCAAATTGTCGCCGCACCTCCGCCGCGCTGTAGCGCAGATGATCGACCGCCTCGCGGAGATCGCTCTGCGCATTGGCGAGCGTCTTGCCCGCCTCCCGCACCATGAGACCCATCAGCGCCGCGCGCTCAGCCTCGAACAGATCGGCGGCGCGGTCGAGAATCTCGGCACGCTTGGCGCCGCCTAATTCGTCCCAGGCGGCCGCCGCGCCCTTTGCCGCCGTCAGTGCCGCATCGATCGCGTCGGCGTCGGCGGAGCGGCAAATGCCGACGACCACGCTTCGGTCATGGGGCGAAACGATCTCGACCGCCTCGCCCCTTTGCACCTCTTCGCCCGCCACGATCGGCCCAGCCGCGGCGGGCGCGGCAAGCGCCTCTTTGATGGCGGCCCGCAAGGGCTCCCGCACGCCGGGCTCCCATAGTGGCAGCCCCAGACTGTTCGTCCGCTCAGGCAGATACAGATCGGGTGGACCCGGGATCAGCGGATTGGCCTTGAGCTCGAGCGCTGCCGCCTTCGCCACCGGATCGGCGATGATGGCGGCGACCGGGGCGGCATCGTCGGCGATGCGGTTGACGAAGGAGGCATTGGCGCCATTCTCCAAAAGCCTCCGCACGAGATAAGCAAGCAGATCCTCATGGCCGCCGACCGGCGCATAGATGCGGCAAGGTTTGCCAAGCCCGTCCTCTTTCACCACCTCCCGGTGCAGCACCTCGCCCATGCCGAAAAGGCGCTGGAACTCGAAATCGCGATCCCCGGCGAGCACGGCGACGGCGGCGATGGTGTGCGCGTTATGGGTGGCGAATTGCGGATAGAAGGCGTCCTCGCGCGCGAGCAGCGCGCGGGCGGCGGCGAGATAGGCGACGTCGGTATTGACCTTGCGCGTGAAGACCGGGTAGCCGGCGAGCCCCGCCTCCTGCGCCCATTTGATCTCGCTGTCCCAATAGGCGCCCTTGACCAGGCGCACGGGCAGGCGCCGGCCGGCCGCGGCGGCAATCTCCGCCAGCCAGTCGATCACCGGCAGCGTGCGCTTGCTATAGGCTTGCACCGCGAGCCCGAGCCCGTTCCAGCCTTCGAGCGCGGGGTCCATGGCAAGTTTCTCGAACAAAGTGAGGCTGAGCGCGAGCTTGTCGGCTTCCTCGGCATCGATGGTTAGCGGCAGCCATGCCGCCCTCGCCTGCATGGCCAGATCGCGCAGGCGCGGCAGAAGCTCTGCGCGCAGCCGCTCCGCCTGTGCCGGATGATAGCGGGGATGGAGCGCGGAGAGCTTGACCGAGAGGCCGGGGCGCGCCATCAGCGCGGACTCCGTGCGCAAGAACGGGTGCCCGGCCCTGGCCGCGATGGTTGCGATCGCGTTGGTGTACCGCGCGTTGTAGCGCCCGGCATCCTCGGCCGTGCGCGCCGCCTCCCCCAGCATGTCGAAGGAGAAGCGGTAGCCGGCCTCCGTCGCGCTATCCGCCTTGGCCAGCGCCTCCTCGATGGTCTGCCCCAACACGAACTGGCCGCCGAGAATGCGCATGGCCTGGCGCAACGCCTGGCGGATCACCGGCTCGCCGCTGCGCCCGGTGAGACGTTGCACCGCACTGCCGAGATTGCGTCCTTGGCTCTCGCCCCAATCGACCACGCGTCCGGTGAGCATCAGCCCAAAGGTTGAGGCATTGACGAGGAGCGAATCCGAATGGCCGAGATGCCGCGCCCAATCGCCGCTGCCGACGGTACCCGCGATCAGCCGGTCGGCGGTCGCGGCGTCGGGAATGCGCAGCAGCGCTTCGGCGAGACAGAGCAGCAGCACCCCCTCCTCGCTCGACAGCCCATATTCGTGCAGGAACGAATCGACGCCGCCCGCCTCGCCGCGCCCCGCCCGCGCCGCCATGACGAGATCGGTCGCAAGCGCTTCGATCCGCCGCTGCTCCGCCGCGCTCATCCGCCCCCGCTCGATCAGGGCGTCGACGAGCGGGCCTTCCTCGGCAAGCAGCGCCTCGCCGATCGCGTCCTGGCCCCGATGTCGGCTGCGGCTCAAAACGGTTCGCCCATTAATCCTTTTCTAAGCAAAACAGCGTGAAATACGCATGGTTCAGTTCAGTACAGAGGGAACTCAGTCATGCGCATCATTCTAGCCATTGTCGCCCTTGCCGCTTCGGCCATGTTGGGCGGCTGCTTCCATCACAGTGCAGTCTACACCGCAGAGGCGCTTCCGCCGCCCCCGCCGCTTTCCGCACCCCCCATGAAATAAGCTGAGAGGCGCGTTACCCATTTTTGCAGCCGGGAAAACCCGCCTTTCGACCTCCCCCGTGATGTCTCACCCTGAGGCTTGGCCTTCCGGCTTGCCTCAGGGTGAGGGCGCCCTGCCCCGGTATTGGCGGCAGCACGGCGAGGCTGCTATCGTCGCCACCGGCGTCAATCCTCGCGGCGGAACCCTTAGTGCCCACCCCAATCCCGACCGTCCGGACGCTCCACGACCTGCGAGCCCGCATTGCCGCATGGCGCAAAGCGGGCGAAACCGTCGCGCTCGTGCCCACCATGGGCGCGCTGCATGCGGGCCATCTCTCTTTGACCGACGTCGCCAAGCGCCACGCCGCGCGCGTGGTGGTCTCGATTTTCCTCAATCCCATCCAGTTTGGGCCGCGCGAGGATCTCGCGCGCTACCCCCGCGACGAGGCGACCGACCGGGAGAAGCTCGCGGCAACCGCCGCCCATCTCCTCTATGCCCCGAGCCGCGAGGAAATGTACCCGCCGGGCTTCGCCACCAAAGTGAGCCTGCCGAGCCTCACCCAAGATCTCTGCGGCGCGGCCCGACCCAATCATTTCGACGGCGTGGCCACGGTTGTGACCAAGCTCCTGCTGCAAGCCGCGCCTGACGTGGCGGTGTTCGGCGAGAAGGACTATCAGCAGCTCCTCATCATCAAGCAGCTCGTCCGCGATCTCAACATCGAGGTCGAGATCGTGCCGGGCCCGATCGTGCGCGAGTCAGACGGGCTCGCACTCTCGTCGCGCAATGCCTATCTCTCGCCCGCCGAACGCAAGACGGCGCCGATTCTGTTCAAGACTTTGAGCGAGGTGGCCGCCGATCTCGCCAAGGGTGGCGGCTGCGACAGCGCGGCCGAGGCCGGGCGCTTCAAGCTCGAGGCGGCGGGGTTCCGCGTGGACTATGTGGCAATCCGCGATCCCGAGACGCTCGCGCCGCTCCGAGGTCCCCTCAAAGGTCCGGCGCGCGTGCTCGGCGCCGCCTATCTCACCAAGACGCGGCTGATCGACAACGTGCCCGTGCCGTCCAAGAATTAGGCTAGCCGTCGATGAGGCGAAGCTCGCGCAGCGCGGCGCGCATGGTCGCGGGCATGTCCTTATCGGTGTCCGCCACCGAGCCCCGATCGGGCGGCGCGTCGGTGGCGGACAGATAGCGCCAGCCTTGAAAGGCGCGCCGCGCTTGTGCCCGCGTGGCGACAAGCGTTGCATCGAGCACGATAGCGCAGCATGGGCTGCCGTCGTCCTTAACGTCCGGCACGAGGTCCAGCACCCGCTGGCGCACGAGCACGAAGCCCTTGATCACCCAATAGAGCGAGCCGCCCTTGAGCAGCTCCTGCCGCCGCCTCGGCGTTTGCAGGGTACGGTGACGCAGCTCCGGCCTCTTGCCCTCCTTGCGCAAGCGCGCCAGCCTCTCGACCTGCCAGTCCTTCAGCTCCTGGACCGTGTCGACGCCGACGCAAAGCTTGAGAAGATGGACCGGCATGGGCCTGTTTTTCCCGCTGACGCTCGATGTTGACGCCGCCGTGAAGCTGAGTGAGGCTCCCGTGACGCAAGCGTGAACAGGAGTGACGCGGAGCCGCATCAGATCACGGCTATAGCTCGTCTTGGCGGCCTTCCGCCACACACGCCTGCAACAATTCACAGGAGAGGAAGATGAAGCTCACCCAGAAATCCGGCGCCACGATTGCCATGACCGCGGCCGCCCTGATCATCTCGGGCGCAACCCTGATTGGCGCCGCCACAGCCGACACCGTCAAGGGCCAGTGCTTCGGCGTCAATGGCTGTAAGGGCCAGGGCGCTTGCAAGAGTGCCAAGAACGACTGCAAGGGCCATAATGCCTGC
This sequence comes from uncultured Alphaproteobacteria bacterium, assembly GCA_963820115.1. Taxonomy (GTDB): domain Bacteria; phylum Pseudomonadota; class Alphaproteobacteria; order Rhizobiales; family Methyloligellaceae; genus Methyloceanibacter. The sequence goes on along the minus strand of CAWFYP010000001.1, from coordinate 1,103,440 downwards.
AAAGGTCAGGGCTGGCTCGCCATGACCGCGGAAGAGTGCAACGGCCAGAGCGGCCAGTTCCAGCCGAGCTAGCACTCTAAGCACGCCGGCCGGTCGCACGATGCGGCCGGCCACCCTCGGCCCAAGCCCTGGAGCTGCAGCGATGAGCACGACCAAGCCTCCTTTTCTCGGATTTGGCCTCGGCCTCCGGCCCCAGCATTATGCGGAGATCCTGGACGGCGCGCCCAAGGTCGATTGGTTCGAAGTGATCTCGGAGAACTACATGGTGCAGGGCGGCCAGCCCCTGCGCATGCTCGATCAGATCTGTGAGCGCTACCCCGTCGTCATGCACGGCGTCTCGCTCTCCATCGCCTCGACCGCGCCGCTCGACCTCGATTATCTGCAGAAGCTGAAGACCCTCGCCGCGCGTGTCCACCCTAAATGGATCTCCGATCATCTGTGCTGGACCGGCGTGCATGGCGTGAACCTGCACGACCTGTTGCCCATCCCCTACACCGAGGAAGCTCTCGATCACGTGGTTGACCGCGTCACCCAAGTGCAGGACTTCCTCGGCCGGCGCCTGACGCTCGAGAATGTGTCGAGCTACGTGACCTTCGGCCAATCGGAAATGACCGAGTGGGAGTTCGTGGCCGAGGTCGCGAACCGCGCCGATTGCTGGCTCCTGTTCGATGTCAACAACGTCTATGTGAGCGCCTTCAACCACGGCTTCGATGCGGCGGCTTTTCTCCGCGGCGTTCCCCGTGACCGCGTGGTGCAGTTCCATGTGGCGGGCCACAGCCAAGAGGAAAGTCACATCGTCGATACCCACGACCACCCGGTCTGCCCCGAAGTGTGGGATCTCTACCGCGCCGCCGTCGAGCATTTCGGCCCGGTCTCGACCATGATCGAGCGCGACGACAATATCCCGCCGCTGGCCGAGCTTGTTGACGAGCTCAATCATGCCCGCGGCATCGCCACCGAGGTGCTGGGCGCGGAGCGGTTGGGAGCCGCGGCGTGAACGGTCTCAAAGACCTGCAAGACCGCTTCCAGCGCGGGCTGCTCGCCGGCGACGACACGGTCCTCGCCGAGATCAAGGACAGCGACCGCGAGGACCGCACTATCCTGTTTGGCGTCTACCGCAACGCCTATGTGCTCCGCCTCATGGAGGTGCTGGGCGAGGATTACGAGCAGCTCCACGCCTATGTCGGCGACGCCACCTTCGCCACGCTCACCCGCGCCTATATCGCCGCTTATCCCTCCGACCGCCGAAGCGCGCGCGATTTCGGCCGCCATATGCCGCGCTTCCTGCGCGAGGCACAGCCTTACGCCAAGCACAAGGAGCTGGCCGAGATCGCCGCGATCGAAAAGGCCCTCGGGGATGCCTTTGACGGGCCGGACGCCGAGCCTCTGACCATGGAGCGACTGGCCGCGCTCGCGCCGGAGGATTGGCCGCGGCTCGTCTTTGCGCCCCATCCGACCGGGATCCGCCTTACCTTCCGCACCAACGCCGCCGATCTGTGGACCGCCTTGCATGGCGAGACCACACCCCCCAAGCCGCGCCAGCTCGGCGAGTCCGAGGCCGTCATTGTCTGGCGGCAAGACTTCATGGCCCGCTTCCGCCGCCTCCCGCCTGAGGAGGCCATGATGTGGAATGAGGCCGCCCAAGGCGTGTGCTTCGGCGTGCTGTGCGAGATGGTGGCGACCTTCGGCGGCGCCGACGACGCAGAGCTCCGCGCCGCCTCTTACCTCAAGGGCTGGGTCAACTCAGGAATGCTGGCGAGCTGCCGGACGGCTTAGCGCCGAAATCGCAACCCGAGGCGGATTACGGCCCCGGGAACAGCGTGTCGATGCGGCCAGTCACCCAATAGGCCAAGAGCCCCACCCATTCGCGCGTGGCGATGTCCACCCGGCGCAGACCTTCGGACACCTTGTCGAAGGGACGCGTCAAATCCGCCGGCCCCCGCGTGCGATAGTCCACCGGCCACGGCTCGACCTTGAGCCCTGCTTTGCGAAATACGCCCATGGCGCGCGGCATGTGATAGGCCGAGGTGATCAGGAGCCAGCGTCGGTTGGGACCGAGCAGGTCCTGCTTGCCGAGCATGGTTTTGAGGAAGGTGGCGTTCTCATAGGTGTCGCGGGCCTTGTCTTCGATGATCAGCCGGTCGGGAGTGATGCCGAGGCCCACAAGCAGCGGACGCTCTCCCTCCGCTTCGCTGTCGCTCGAATAGAGAATGCCGGTATTGCCGCCGCTGAAGGCGACCTTCGCCTCGGGGAAGCGCTTGGCGAGCAGCACCGTCTCATAGACGCGCTCGGCCGCCTCGTTCAGCGCCGGCACGCCGCGCGCCTTGCCGACGAGGCGGTCGTCGGCGCCCCCCAGCATGATGAGGCCTGTCGGCGCGGGTCCCGCGGCGAGATCGGCGCGCGGGAAACGGTCCTCGAGCGGAAGGATCAGCGCATTGCCGAGCGGCGACAGGCCCGCGACCAACAGAAGGATCGCGCCGATAGTCACGAAGCGCCGGCCCCATCGCGCCCACCCTGTCCAAATCAGAATGGCGCCGTAGCCGATCAGGAGCGCGATCAGGGTCGACGGTTGGACAATGAACCACAGCACTTTGGCGAGATAGAAGAACATGCGCGTATCCGAAATGTTGTCGGGTTAGCCGAGCCAGAGCGCCGCCAGGCCGAGAAAGGCGAAGAAGCCGACGCAATCCGTCATCATGGTGACGAACACGCCCGACGCGATGGCGGGATCGAGGTCGAGCGCGGAAAGGCCAAGCGGAATGAGGATCCCAGACAGCGCGGCCACCAGGAGGTTGATGATCATGGCCGCGCCGATGACGAGACCGAGTTGGCCGCTGCCGAACCAATAAAAGGCAATCACCCCCATGATCACGGCGAAGAGCAGCCCGTTGAGCAGGCCGACCACGGTCTCGCGGCCGATGACACGTATCGCGTTCACCGGGCCTAGATCCTGGGTCGCGAGCGCGCGCACCGCCACGGTCATGGTCTGCGTGCCGGCATTGCCCCCCATGGACGCCACGATCGGCATCAGCACGGCGAGCGCCACCATCTGCTGGATGGTGGCGTCGAACAGGCTGATGACCAGGGAGGCGAGAATGGCGGTGCCGAGATTGACGAACAGCCAGATGAACCGCCGCTTGGTGGTCTCCAGCACCGGATCGGAGACCGATTCCCCCGCCACGCCGCCGAGCCTGAGGATGTCCTCGCCGGCCTCTTCCTGGATGACCTCGACGATATCGTCGGCGGTGATGACGCCGACGAGCCGCCGATCGGCATCGACCACCGGCGCCGAGGTGAGGTTATAGCGCTCGAACAGCCGCGCCACCTCCTCCTGATCGGACTCGACCTCGATGGGATGGATGTCCTGGTCGGTGATGGCCTCGATGGTCACCGGCCGCTGCGTGCGCAGCAGTCGATAAAGGGCGACCGAGCCGATGAGGTGATAGGACGGATCGACGACGAACACCTCGTAGAAGCGGTCCGGCAGGTCGGCAGTGGTCCGCATGTGATCGATCGTCTGCCCCACCGACCAGAACGGCGGCACGGCAATGAGATCGGTCTGCATGAGGCGACCGGCCGAGTCCTCTGGATATTCGAGGCTGCGCTCGAGCGCTGCCCGCTCGAAGGAGGGCAGCTTGGCGAGGATGTCGGATTGATCCTTCTCGTCGAGGTCCTCGATGAGGTAGACGGCCTCGTCGGAATCGAGCTGCTGCAGCGCCTCGGCGACCTTCTCGTTCGGCATCGCCTCGAGCACCTGGTCGCGCACGCCCTCGTCGAGCTCGGACAGCGCTGCCGCGTTGAAGTCGCGACCGAGGATGGCGATGAGGGATTCGCGCTGCTCGGGCCGGAGCAGCTCGATCAGATCGGCGAGGTCGGCTTCGTGCAGAGGCAGCGCCAGCTCGCGCACGCGGGCTTTGTCGCCGGCCTCGAGCGCGTCCTCGATGGCGTGCAGGAAGTCGGGCCGCAGCGCCCCCTCCTCGTCGCGCAACTGAACTTCGCCGGCGGCGTCCTGCATCCGTTGTCCGATCGCACTAATCGAGAAATCAAGCGGGAGCGTCGCGCCGAATGACCAGAACCGGGAACGCGCGGGGAAGCGCGTTGCCGCCTCCGGGCTGCGACCAAAGGCGCGCCGCGGGCGCAACTAGACCCTTGTTTTGTGCAAATCTCCAGCCAAAAATGGCTAACTCGGGGGAGTGAAGGGCAGGTAATGGTATCGCGTCGCTTGGCGCCAGCCCTGGCGCTACTTCTTATCGCGGCTTGCGGGCGGGGAGCCTCGGCGCAAGAGGAGGCGACCTGCCCGGGCAACCCGCACGCACTCGGTGTCTCGCGCGTCATCGAGGTCGATCCCATCGGCGGACCCCGCTACGGCACTTACCAATATCCGTCGACGCTCGACTTGAGCCCCATGGAAGTGGTGCTAACCTTCGACGACGGGCCGAGCCCGCGCACCACCGAGAAGGTTCTCGACGCGCTCGACCAGCATTGCGCCAAGGCCACGTTCTTCGAGGTCGGCAAATCGGCCGCGGCCTATCCCGAGCTGACCAAGGAGGTGGCCGACCGCGGCAACACCGTCGCCTCGCACAGCTACTCCCATCCACGCAATCTCGGTCGTCTGCCGCTCGATCAGGCGGAGCAAGACATCGACCGTGGCTTCGCCGCGCTGAAGGAAGCCTCGGGGGGACGCGTGGCCCCCTTCTTCCGCTATCCAGGCCTCAACAATTCCGACACGCTCAATGCCTATCTCGGCAGCCGCAACGTCGCCATCATCTCCTGCGACATCGGCACCGACGATTGGATGCTGATCGGTGCCGATCAGATCGTGAAGCGGACGCTCGCCCGGCTGCAAAGCAAGGGCAAAGGGATCATCCTGTTCCACGACACCGAGACGGCCACGGCGCGCGCCCTGCCGGTGCTGCTCGACGAGCTGCAGAAGCGCGGTTATCGCCTCGTGCATATGGTGGCGAAGCCGGACGGCGTCGCCACTTTGAAGCCCCAAGAGGGCGCCGCGCTCAAGACACCTAAGCCTTAAGAGGAGAATGGTGCGGTCGAGAGTTGTGCCACAGTCCCGCTTGATCAACCACTTGGCGAAAGGTGCGGGCGTAACGGCGCCTTCGATGCGCAAAACGAAATCCTAGCGGCGCCCGCACCCGAGTCGCCGCTCAAAAAGCAGACGCTACCCGGTCGGGACACGGCGCTGCGCCACAAATCTACAGGAGCTCAAGACAAGCCAGTTCGCGGATGTCCGAAAGCACCTCCCTCGATCCTCCATCAAGCAGCCCGCTCTGATGACAGAACCCACGACCTACTGCTGACGCCTGCTGAGGCTGCCGCCTATCTTCGGGTCAGCAAAAGCTACCTTGACAAATTGCGTGTGTACGGCGGTGGCCCCAGATTCCTCCGCCCAAGCAAGCGCAAAATCCTCTACCGAAAGTCGGACCTCGACGCCTGGGCCGCCGAGCGCACCTTCACATCAACGAGCGAGTACGACGATCCTGCGAAAGACCAATCTGAATTCATGTCAAACAACAAGAAGGAACATCCTACGACAAGCCTGAAATAATACTGTGATTAGGAAACTGTATAGCTGTATTGATGAATAATACTACTGTAATGTCGTCCCAAAAAGCAGTATCGTCCAATTGCATGCTGCCTAATGCAACAGCGGCTAACCTGAGGAGGTCCCAATGAACGCAATCGAACCCCCAGCGAAGCTTCTGGCGCTCATTGGCGAGCCCTCCTTCACTGACGTGATCGAAGCGATCTCAAAGGCTGATGATCTCGGCTCTTGTGAGAAGCGCCACTGGCCGACATCGCTGGGCCAGATGGGTGGATATCTCCATCGGCCGCTTAGCATGATCCCGACCAGGATCGCGGCCATCGGCCCTGCAGTGAAGAAGCTCCATCCTGCGAGGCTCGGGGTCAATGCCAAGACCTTCGCCAACCACAGGGCCAATGTTCGCAGCGCCCTTCTTTGGTTCAACCGGCAGACGCCTGGCTGCGGGCGCAAGGCACCGATGGACAATTGCTATCGATTGCTCTGGGGGCAGGTCGTGGACCGTTATGCGCGGGACATGCTGTCGCCGTTCTTCCGCTTCCTCTCAGCCCATGGCGTTGCGCCCGAGGAGGTCCGTGACAGCCATGTCGAGGCCTTCATCGCCTATCGCAAGGAAAGGAGCTTCTGAATGCTGCCCCTCTCACAACACAGGGCTTTGGTCAGGCATTGGAATGCCGGTGCCGCAACGATTCCCGGCTGGCCCAAGGTCATGTTGACCGAACCCGCCTATGCCAAGGGCTTCACGGGACCAGGTTGGGAGGATTTCCCGGAGGGGCTACGACGGGACATCGATTCCCATTGCGTACTCCTTGCCAAGCGTCACCGGACGGCCAGCGGACGGATGGCGCGGCCGTGCGCGCCATCGACCATCGCCATGCGGAAGCGTGAGGTAATAGCAACCGTCAGGGCCGCGGTCGAGGCAGGCATTCCCCTCGCAGACCTCAGTTCGCTCTCCGACCTTGTCCATCCCGACCGCGCCGAGGTCATTATCGAGCACTATTAGCAGAAGAACGGTGATACGCCGACCCTTTACACCATCGATCTTGCCTGGAAGCTGCTGGCGCTTGCCCGCGAGTGTGGATTGACCGAGGACGAGATCGCGCGCCTCGACGAGATCCGGATCTGCCTCGAGGAATATCGCTCGGGCGGCCTCACCGAGAAGAACCGCAGGCTGATCCGCGAGATCGCCCACAGCGATGTGTGGCGAGAGGTGGTGCGGCTCGTGCCAAGACTGATGGCGGAGGCGCGGGCGAACCGCCAAGCCATGCCCGTCAAGGCCGCCGTTACCGCGCAGCTCGCCATCGCCATCCTGATTCTCATTCGGGCGCCCATCCGAACGCAGAACCTCGCCTCGATCCGCATCGGTATCAATCTGATCAGACCTGGCAGCCCAGGCGCACTCTACATGCTCGTCTTTCCCGACTATGACGTGAAGAACGGGGTGGCCCTGGAGTTTGCATTCGACGAGACCACGACGGCCCTAATCGACGACTATATCCACCAGCACCGGCCGCACTTGATGCGGGGGTTCAACCACGACTGGCTCTTCGCCGGGGCCGGTCGGGAGCACAAGGGCACGAACACCCTATCGGGACAGATCTCGGAGCGGCTTTGGAAGGAGCTCGGGCTGGAGATCACGCCACACCAGTTCCGCCATGCCGCGGCCCATATCATGCTCAAGGCGGATCCCGGCAATTATGAGCTGGTCCGTCGCGTGCTCGGACACCGCAGCATCGTCACCACTAAGAATTTCTATATCGGCTTGGAGACAATTGAGGCCACGCGCCTCTTTGGCGAGATGGTCACCGACCTGGCACGGGGTGAAGCACCGGCCAAGCTCACCAGGACGAAGCTCCATGCCTGAGAAAATCCGAGCCCTCCGTCCATGCGACTGGCCGGCCGCTGAGCGCGAAGTCTGGACGCAAGCCTGCGTCGCGGCGCAGCGTTTGAGACCTGGCGGCGCCGCCGCCCGCATGAAAGCATCGACCCAGGCGAGCTTGGTAAGGGCGTACGGCTATCTGCTTGAGTTCTGCCACCGAAACGGCTTGCTCGACCAGGATGCCGAGGCTGGCGCTCATGTGAGCCCCGAAATCATGGACGCCTTTCTCCATCACTTGCATGGACGTGTCGGTTCGGTCACACGCGCGAGCTATATCGGCAAGATCCGGCGAATTGCTGAGATCCTTGCACCCGGGCGCGACCGTGTCTGGCTGGCGGAGATCGAGGCCGATCTCCGCTACGTGGCACGGCCGCGGCCGAAATATCATCGCATCGTCTCCTCCGGGCGGCTGCTGGCGCTCGGGCTCGAGCTGATCAAACGTGGCGAAACGAGCAATCACCTCACCGAGCTTGGCCGCGCCCGGCTGGTGCGCGATGGCCTGATGATCGCCCTCCTTGCGCTTTGCCCGATCAGGCTGCGCAACCTTGCAGAGTTGTGTGTCGGGCGCCAGCTACGTCTCATCGGTGAGACATGGTGGATCGTCCTTGCGGCAGATGAGACCAAAAGCGAGCGTCCCGACGAACGGCCGGTTCCTGAAATCATTGCCGAAGCTATTGAGCGGTGGCTTGGGCATTGGCGCTCGGTTTTTCATCCTTCCGATGATTCGTTCTGGCCATCCGTCAAGGGTGGATCACTTGCCTATACCTATGTGGGCCACATCATCACCGAGACGACGCGCAGAGAACTCGGCGTCGCGGTCAACCCTCACCTGTTTCGGGACTGCGCCGTCTACACGGTGGTGATCAACGCTGGCGCCCGCATGGGCATCGCTTCAGTGCTTCTCCAGCACACCGACCAACGTACCGTGGAGAAGCATTACAACAGGGGGGCATCGTTTGATGCGGTTCGCCGATACCAGGACATCCTTGATCAATTGACGGGCGATTGAACCAGCGTGGCGTTCTTCCGGCCGCGATGTGTAGGTTCAAATCCCGGACTCGCAACCAGCGTTATTTGCACCTTGATCATGCGATTCTCTAAGGGGCGAGAGACCCGCACATCCTTATCCAGTGACCGGTGGGTTCTGATCTCGTTGTAATAGCGAGCATGAGCTCGCAGGGTTCGGCGCAGATGCGCTTCTCCCAAGACGACGAGATGGTCGACACACTCGCGCCGGATGGAGCCGGGTGCGGTCCCGCGGGGGCTCTCGATGCACGCTTCCGGATCAGTTGGTGACGTCGAAATCCATCCCCTCGAAAGTGTAGAGGGGCTTTTGCGTCCAGATGCCGTCCTCCTGCACTGGGACCTTGTGCATCTTGACGTTGTCGACCTCGAGCTTGCCGGTCTTCTGGTTCACCCAAAAGTCGATGTCGTAATATTCGTCCTTGCTGCCGGGCTTGCGGAAGTCGGTGCACACGAAATATTCCCCCTCCTTCTTCAGATGCCGCACCGGCTGGTGGATTTCGACGAATTCGAGCGGCACGCTATCGCCCTTAGGATCCTTGACGTCGAGATCGCCATTCGCGTCCTTATGGTCGGCGACGTATTTGTGGATCGCGGCCATGACCTGCCAGGCGCGCGTCACCTCCGTGTCGCCCGGATGCTCCTCTACCGGCAGCCACCACCACGCCACCGGCATGCGCGTGATCATGACCCAGCCGTCGCCTTCCTGCTTCGGGCCCTTCTGCACGCGGATGTCCATCAGCTTCAGCTGATCGCCGTCGGGCTTGAACCAAAAATCGATGGCGTATTGCTTCTTGGGCTCGTCCTTGTCGTGGAAGATGGCGTTGTCGAACCAGCCATAGCCGGTCATGCCGCGCACGATCCGGGTCTTCTCGAAAATGAGATTGAGATCCTCGTCGAGCTTGGGGTCGTGAAAGACGAAAACGCCGTCCTTCGAACGCTTGGCGAGCACGTCGGCTAGTGCCTTGTTCACGTCATCCTCGGTGAACTCCTTGGTCAGCTTCACCAAGCCGCCTTGCTCGGCAGGCTGTTCAGACGCGACGGGGGCGGCGTTGTCCTTGGCAAGGTCCTTAGCGAGGACGAACTCCTTTGCCTTCTGGATGTTCTCGTCCGGGCTCTTGAGGAAGGTTTCTTTCGAAGCCTCGGTGGAGAAGCAATAGACCTTGCCATCGGGCGCCGTCCAATTGATCGAGCAATCAGTCTTCACCATCTGCCCTGAGGCGAGATCCATAACCGAACTGTTGTCGAATTCGCCAGTGGCGGGCGTCCCCATTGTCGCATTGGTTGAAGTCTCGGCCGCGGACGCGGCGAGGGCTGTACCAAAGCACAACGCCACTGCTACCGCCGTGGCGCATGCGATCGAGGCCAGGCCTCGATCAGAATCGTCGTAGATCATTGGCTTAAGTTTCCTTGTCATCTCGGGCGCTGCTGCACCGTTTGCAGATGTCCAAGGCGCCCGGCACTGAGGCCGCCCCTAGCAGATGGTTGCCAGCCTCTAAGGCTGGCGCCATAGTTTTCGGGGGCGTTGTTGACCTCAAACTGACTCCACAGCTGGAGCTACGTCAAATTAAAACCGTGGTTGGTAACCGTAAGGTGAGCTATTCCCTACGCCTGAATTTCCAGCTTCCGCTTTGGGTCACGAGCAGACGCTAGAGCGCGGATCGGGGATGTCCGCTTCACCCTCTAAGAGCGGACATGCTGAGTGTCGGCATTCATGTCTGCAAGGTGCCAGAAGCAGACATTCTCTCTATCGTAAGTGCCGGGTCGTCACTTTCCCGAAGGTCGACCGGCGCAGCAGACGGTGGCCGCGGCCGGCAGTCCTGCAGCGAGCGTGTAACATGCTGTGTACTGCATAATGGTAAGCGTCATCAGTCTTTGAATTGTAGCGCGACCTTGAGCCCCGGATCGTTGTCGAGCTCAATTCGAGCGGCATGGAGATCGGCTACGGCAGCGACCAAGGCAAGTCCAAGTCCACTTCCTGGCGTACTTCGGCTGCGTTCCAGCCGGTAGAAGCGCTTGAAGACATTTCTGCGTTCGCTTTCGGGAATCCCCGGCCCGTTGTCGCCTACCCCTGCGAATGGTCTCTGGTCCCGGTGCGTAAGGGAGACCCTAACCGTTGCTCCATCTGGCGTATGGCGGAGCGCGTTCTCGATCAGATTGACGAATAGCTGGGTGAGTAGTTCTCGATCTCCACGAACGTGAATGTCTGGGCCGATTGAGGAAACGAGGGTCTTACCCATGTCCTCGGCAACGGCGGAGTATGTGATGGCCAGGTTTGCTAGGAGCGAGGATAGATCGAGATCGGAGAAATTCGCCCGACGCGTGCGGGACTCGATCTGCGCGATTCTCAGAAGGGCGCCGAATGTGGACAGAGCCATGTCGGCGTCCTGTACAGCCTGGTCGACTGCCTCCTTATACTCTTGGACTGAGTTTGCTTCTGAGCGGACTGCTTCAAGCCGCTGCTTTAATCGGCTCAGCGGTGTCCTCAGGTCATGTGCGATGTCAGTTGAGACCTGCTTGAGGCCGTCCATCAGACCCTGAAGACGATCCAGCATGTCATTCAGATTGCGTCCGAGTTGATCGAGCTCATCACCAGACCCGGTGGTTCGAATTCGATCGGCGAGATCACCCCTCATAATTGCCCGCGTGGTCCGATTGATTTCGTCGACGCGACGCAGGAAGCCTTGACTGAGTACGACGCCGCCCGCCAACGCGAGCAGCAATGTGGCTGCCGTGGCCCACGCGAATGAGTTCGTTATCGCCTCCTGCGCTTCGTCTATTCGGGAAGCGTCTGTCGCGATCGTCAAGTACTCGCCGCTAGGCAGTCTACGCCCGAGTGCGAAAAGGACAGGGTAGGAGTGTTCGCCCGTTGCATCGTCGTCCTCGTGCTTGTCATCATCGACTGGCAGTTCTTCCCGCCATCCTTCGAACCCCCCGAGATTCGCAAGATTGCCAGCGAGAGGGTGTCCTAGTGAGTCCTGAAGCCCGTAGTAGAAAGGCTGAGGCTTTCCGGAAGCGAGGCGTTGCTCGATTTCGGTGGATAGTTCACCCGGCTGCCTCGTCGCAAACTTCGCTTCGAGCGACGCCATCTCGTTCTGGAGCGACAGTCGAACTTGTTCGCGCAATGCCTTCGTCGTCGTCCAGTAAACGATACCAAAGAGCATGGCTGTGGATGCGGCGAAGAGACCTGCATAAATGGCCGCTAGACGGAAGCTGCTCGTGCGGATGAATTTAGGCGTCTTCACGGATGCAATAACCCGAGCCGCGCACGGTGTGGATCAGGGGCTTCGAGAAACCTTGATCGATCTTGCTTCGCAAGCGGCTGATATGAGTTTCGACGACCGTCGTCTGAGGATCGAAGTGAAATTCCCAGACGTTCTCTAGAAGCATAGTGCGTGTCACGACACGCCCAGCATGGCGCATCAAGTACTCCAGAAGCTTGAACTCCTGCGGCTGCAGCTCAATCCTCCTACCGCCTCTTGCCACGCTTCGCTTCGGAAGGTCCAGTTCCAGATCGGCCACCTGTAGGGAAGTTTGGATTTCAGTCAATGGCGCCCGGCGCGCTAGTGCATTCACCCGGGCAATGAGTTCGGCGAAAGAAAACGGCTTGACGAGGTAATCATCCCCGCCTGCCTCGAGCCCCTCTACACGATCGTCGATGCCGCCAAGCGTCGTGAGAAATAGGACCGGCGTCTTCACCCCTGCGCCGCGAATGGTCTTGACGACACCAAGCCCGTCGATACCTGGCAGCATCCGGTCAACGATCATGACATCGTAGTTTTCGCCAGCGGCAAGGAAAAGCCCGTCCCGACCGTTTGGCGCATAATCGACAACGTGCCCGTGTTGGCGGAGGCTTTTAATAATATGCCCCGCCGTCACATCGTCGTCTTCGATCAACAGAATTTTCATGTACGGTGCTTGCTCGGCTTCAACGAACCTCAGCCTGCGAGAGCGAAGTCCTCAAATGCGTATTGCCGCTCAATTGGGATCGTTGGTCGGTTTCATTCCTGTTCTCCCCACACATCATTGCACAGCATTGCAGCGCATGGTTGGAGATCGACGTTTGGGAGGACCTGGCCCGAACTTTAAAAATCTGTAAGGTCGCTCCGCAATTTCGTGTCACCTTGTTCGGCGGCAGCCACGCGCGAGCACTAAGAGCGTTGCGATCAGTCGGAGGAGGCGTGGGGCTTGATGAGGTAGTTATTATGCCAGATCGCTCCGCCAGCCTGTGCCAGCTTACTTATTTGCCAGCTTACTTATTTGTAAGGCTCCGGAAAAGCGGCCCCACAGTAGATTCTCTATGTTCATTGACAGCCGCGAGGCCTGTCATAGGGGGAACACTAGACACAAATCCCCGTCTTCACGAACTTGGAGGACCTTCATGACTAAGACCAAAGACCTGATGTGGTGTGTGGCCGTGCTCGCATTAACGTCATTGCCTACCAGCGCTTTCGCCTATAGCGGCCAGAAGCTGGCATCAAACGCCAAAGTCACGATCGATCAAGCCCGCTCAATTGCCTTGAAAGCCCACCCCGGGACGATAACCGACGAGGAGTTGGAGAAGGAAAGAGGCGGCAGTGGCCTGCGCTACTCTTTCGATATCAAGAGCGGCGGACACGTCTACGAAGTCGGCGTCGATGCGCAGACGGGCGATGTTCTCGAAAACAGCAAAGAGGGTCCTCACCCCGACTAGTGGCCCACCAAATTGGAAAACGAGATGACACGCGGTGCTGAGCATTACGCCAGTGGTGCTCAGCACAACGCCACCAAAGTTCCCGAGGTCACACTCGGTTTTTGGATCATTAAGATTCTTGCCACGACCCTCGGTGAGACAGGCGGCGATACCGTCACTATGACCCTCGGCTGGGGTTATCTGACCGGTACGGCCATCTTTCTTGCCCTCCTCATTGTGCTGGTGATAGCGCAAATCGTAGCCCCTAAGTTCCACCCTTTCCTTTATTGGGCCACTATCGTTGCCTCCACCACCTTCGGTACCACGATGGCCGACTTTGCTGATCGCTCGCTCGGCATTGGCTACTCGGGCGGCTCGCTGCTGCTGCTTACCTGCCTCGTGGCGATTCTGGCGCTCTGGTACCGGTCCGAAGGCACAATCTCGGTGAACACAGTGAGCACACCACGAGTGGAGGCATTTTACTGGGCGGCAATTACGTTTTCCCAGACCTTAGGGACTGCGCTCGGGGATTGGATCGCCGACACGTCGGGCCTTGGCTACGAAGGTGGGGCACTCGTCTTCGGTGCAGGGCTGGCGGTGATCGCTGCGACCTATTTCTGGACGAACGTGTCGCGGGTCCTGCTGTTCTGGGCCGCGTTTATTCTGACCCGGCCGCTCGGTGCCACTGTCGGCGATTTCCTCGACAAACCCCTGGAACATGGTGGGCTCGCTTTGAGCCGTCCCGTTGCCTCGGCGGTCATCGCGGGTCTCATCATTGTACTCATTCTTATTCTGCCTCAAAGGGCAGGCAAGCATCCGGGGAGCGCGATGGCCGATGTCTGAGCCAGGGCGATCCCGCCACTCCGGTTCAAGTCGATGGCGAGGTGCTAGGCAAGCTGCCTGTCGAGATCGCCCTTCGCTCCAAGATCGTTCTCAATGGCGATGGCCTTCGACTGCAGCAGCTTGCGGTGAGTCAATAGCATGCGCGTCGGTGGGCACCACATTGAAATCACCTGCGAGCACGACGGGCGCATCAAGGGCGCAAAGATCGGCCGCATGCGTCAACAGCCGTTTCATCCAGGCGAGCTTGTAAGTGCCCGCGCGGCTTAGGAGTTCGGGGATCAAGTCTGCTTCGGCACAAAGCGGGCGGACTCGCTCGGCTGTTGTAACATCAGCTTCTGACCCAAAGCAGCCCCTCGATTCGAAAACTCCCGGCGGCATTTGGGGGTCAACATTCGATTCCGCGGTAATCGCCGGTATCACCCGCACAAGCACAAGCGGGCGCCGCAGATTGGCGGCGGACACCGCACCACTGGTCGTTTTGCCTGAAAAAGGGAGGTCGCGGCATCTACCCCATACGACCGGGCTAGCCAGCTCCGCTTGCCACTTTACGCACGAGATCGACGAGATTCTTGGCACCGAGCTTTTTCGATATATTCGTGCGGTGAAATTCCACGGTGCGATGGCTGATGTTGAGCGCACGCCCCGCTTCTTTGCCGGTCGCGCCCCTCACGAGCTGAGCCAAGACAGCTCGCTCTCGTGTCGTAAGGAGTTGAGAGCCGGGGAAGGGATTTGAAAGAACGTCGACAGCACCATTTAATTTCTTAAGTTCGCGCTTGGCTTCCCGGAGTTCTGGCGTCTCCAAAAATTCCCACTCGCCATGCCGTCTCGCCAAAGTGAAGTCATGTGCTCGCGCCACATCTAGGATCTCAATCGCCCTGCTCTTCCCCAATGAATAGGTGCACATCACAATCATCCTTCTACCCGCCAGAGACCGGTCTAGCTCCTTCTCGTACTCGCAAAAATCCTTCCACTGGTTGGCTTCGAACCAAAACGCATTGCCGCTGGCTCTCATCCCCTCGTAGCCTCTATTCAAGGCCTCATTGAGCTTGTCATGCCAACCGCCCGTAACGCGCTGGGGATCAAATTCATTTCCTTTGAGATACCATTCGTACCCCTCAACGATCTCAAACTGTCCCCCAGCGAGGCGGGAATCGAAATCTCGTATGCCACGCCGCAGCGCCTTCTCTGCATCCATCGCGTTCAGCGGGTCTGACACCGCCCAAAGGCAAAACTCATTGCTGTTCAAGCCCGCCTCGAAGTAGGCAGTGGCTGTATCGAGTAAGTCCTGTTTCGTTTCGTAGAATATACAAATGTGCGCGCCCCAGTGGATATTCCCAAGCAAGGGTATCCCAGTTGGCCGCTGCGTCGATTCAGCAACGAAATTGGCTTCGGTCACGCTTGCCTAAGACCTCGTAATCGTCCGAGCTTCAATCCACAAAAAGCGACGCCACTTGCGGTAAAACGCCGGAGGTGGAGCTTTTGCGCTACTTTTTTCATTTTATCAGCCAAGACAGCTTCTATGAGGACAAAAAGGGGGAGTCTTTCGCTGATATCGGAGAGGCTCTAGATCAGGCTTTCGCCATGGTCGATGAGCTTGAGGGAGATGCTCCTTCGCACCATCGAGCCCTATCCGTTACAAGTGAAAAAGGGAAGGAAATTGCCCGCTTAGTAATTGGCAATCCGAATGGAGTGCCCGAGTGCGAAGTAGAATATCGCGGGTATAAGATCAAAGCGGGGGGGACGGCTAGTGCGTGGCTTGTACAAGTGACCGCCACGCGGCCAGACCTGCCAATTCTCGGCCAGCATGGCGCGCGCATCCCAGCAGCGTCCGGGAAGGAGGCGTTGGCGGTAGCGCGCCGCTGGATTGACAGCTCCCTAGGGAAATGAAAACGGGCCCATCTTAGGCCGACTTGCTGCGTCCCTTTGCCGACGGTTTTATCAAGCATCCCTACAGGCAGGAGGGGCAATCTCACGAGGGAGATTGCCATGACTCTTTTGGCAGTAGGGACTCCATCCTCCTCTTCTACCGTTGAACTGAGGTGGGCAGCCATGCGTGCGCAAGGGCGAGTCCGTGCTGAGAAATCTGCCGCCCTTCTTCCGCCAATGATTTGGCGTGACCCAAGGGGATCGCCTCTCTCGCCGCGCGTTGAGGCGCGGCTGAGTTCCCCATTCACTCTGCTCGATGTTGCTCTAGAGGAGGCCGCATGGCGGGGAGGAGCTATCGGCTCAGGGCCGAAGACCCGCCATCAATGCTCTAGTCACGGCCGGAGACGCGCCGTTAGTCTCGGCCCGATCATGCTTCTCGTGCCATTTGGGCCCCGGGCCGCGCATATAGTGCAGTTCGGGGTGGTAGTCGCCGAACAACGCCTTGGTTAGCGCCTGCCAGGCCACGAAGCCCTTGGTCGGCGACACATTGACGGATTGAACCATTTCCCTCGATTTTGCCATTTCGATCCACCGATCACGTAACATCACAATCCGTTTCAAACGGTCATTTGAAATTAAAACACTCGTTTGTGACTAAAGAATGACCGGTGGGGATGGGCGGAAAGGGAAAATCATCATTGTAGGTCGCCGCAGAGGGGGGGCCGCCTCGCAGCGTGATCCGGCGATTGCATTGGCGGGCGGGCGCGCGTAAGCTTAATTCAAACACTTGTTTGAATTTTAAACTGGATGCCAATGTCCCGCCCGTCCGAATACACGCGCAGCAGCCTCATGAAGGCCGCAGTCGCCCTGTTCGCCCAGCGGGGCTATGACGGCACAAGCGTTCGACCCCGAGCGGCTTAAGGAAATGCCGCGCGAGGAGGCCTTGCGAAGCTTCGTGCATCAGCAGCTGCGTCCGCTCCTTGCCCGCGATCAGATGAGCCGCTACATCCGCATATTCGCGTGGGAGAACGTCCGACCCAGCAAGGTGCTGACCAATTTCGTCACGACGGGCGCCATGCCGTTTCTCGCCAGCGCCACCGAGCTCGTGCGGCGTTTCCTTCCGCCCGGAACTTCGGACCAGGACGTCACGTGTGCCGCCATCTCGCTGATGGGTCAATGCAGCGTGTTCGTACGCAATCGCGAGCAGTTCGCGCAGTCGCCGTTCAACCTGAAAATCGACGGGGCCTTCGTTGCGCGGTTGGCCGACTTCATCAGCGAGCTGGCGCTGAAGGGATGGCGCGACAGTCGTAAAAACCATGCCGCCAAGCTTGCCGAGGGCGCGGCGGAGCTGAGCGGCCAAGTTTCGCGGCTGGCGAGGCCCACGGACGAGCACCTCGACGCGAAGGTCACGCTTCTCGGTCATCCGTAAATACTAGCGCAAAGGGCGCGGTTCGAGCACGAGCCGCAAAAGCTGCCGCCAACCGACCCTACCCGATCCACCCGAGCTCGCGCGCCTTATCGTTTGCGGCGACCCACGCGAGCGCCAGGAATTTCGGGAAGGCAACTTTGGTCTTCTCGTCGGGAGTCTTGCTCGAGTTCGAACGAGTTCGCCACGAGATGTCCGTTGCCCGCGTTCATATAGGTCACCTTGAAGCTCGAGCCCGGCATCGTGACAATGATCTCGTCGCCCACGACCTCGGTAACGAGCTTTGGTCGCCTGAACCAAGATTTGTTGACCCTACACGACCCAACTAAGCTCGCGCACTTTTGAGGGCGCCTTGTTAGCCTTTGAGCATCGGAACCGCGCGTAAGGGCGCGCTGGTCAAAAAAATCCTTTCGGTACGAAACTGCACAAGCTCGGCGAAGTAATCGTTCCGAGGAAAGCAGAAAATCGATCCGCCCCAGTTCAACTGCGTTACACGAATAAGCGCGCGACTCCCTGCACTCATCCAAGCGTGCGCGAAATGGGGGGCGCCGACTTGGTCCCATCGGCGCCCTCTCGGCATTCCCTGGCCTCAAGCATCCGGATCGCGCCAACTTGCCGGCGAAGTGGGGGGCAAATGTGGTCTCCGCACCGTACGGGTGCCCTATTGCCGAAGACGCGATTCTCATTGCGCTCAACCGGCAAACAAGCATGAGCGCGCAAAGCTTTGAAATTTGGCAGTTCAGCGAATGGCGCGGTACGTCTCGGGATCGTTGCGGTAAAAGAACAAGGACTGGTGGAACTCCAAACGACAGCCTGCGTTAGCGCGCTGGGCCTCTCTGGCCGTAGGCTTTGGTCGCAGTCGGCTGAAAGACGCGCACAGGTCGCCAACTGAAAACCTCCACCTTGTTTGACACGGTAACGCAATGTGCCCGACGGGAGTCGATTGGGGACACCCTAACCCGCGCCGGCGTCTACCTCGTTAGCATCACCATCGCGACATTGTGCGCATCCAATGCTTACGCCGCCGCAGACGCGAAGACTTCCACGGAGGTCACGTTCTTCGCGGCTCTCGTAGCCTTAATTCTGGTTGGCCGGCTCCTCGGCGAGGCAATGAACCGCATCGGTCAGCCCTCCGTCATGGGACAGTTGCTCGCCGGTATCCTGCTTGGACCGTCCGTCCTCGGCTGGCTTTATCCGGATTTTCAGCATTGGCTTTTTGCCTCTTCCAGAGAGCAAGGCTCAATGCTCGATGCCATTTCCCAAGTTGGCATCCTCTTGCTCCTCCTGTTGAGCGGAATGGAGACCGACCTCAAGCTCGTCCGACGGGTCGGACGAGCCGCAATAGGCATCTCACTGACCGGCGTCGCCATTCCACTCGCCTGCGGTGTTGCCCTTGGTTGGCTGCTGCCGGATTCCTTGCTGCCAGACCCGGAGAAGCGACTTCTGACCTCCCTCTTCCTCGGCACCGCGCTCTCAATTTCTTCCATCAAGATCGTCGCGGTCGTCGTCCGCGAGATGGAGTTCGACCGGCGCAATCTCGGTCAGATAATCCTGGCTTCCGCAATCCTGGAGGACACGATCGGCTGGATCATTATCGCGATCACCTTCAGCCTCGCCGCTGCTGGACATATTGACTTCGCCAGTGTGTCGAGGAGCCTGATCGGAACGGCTGTGTTTTTGGTAGCGAGCTTCACCATGGGACGCCAATTCGTATCCTTCCTAATCCGATGGACCAACGACAACTTTGAGAGCGACTTCCCTGTGATCACCACCATCCTGGTGGTCATGATCAGCATGGCGCTGACGACCCACTTTATTGGCGTTCACACCGTGCTCGGGGCCTTTGTGGCTGGTGTATTAATAAGCGAGTCGCCGATCCTGACGAAGTATATTGACGCGCAATTGCGGGGCCTGATTCTTGCGTTCTTTATGCCGGTGTTTTTTGGGATGGCCGGACTGAGCACGGACCTGACCATCCTAAAGCACTTGGATCTTTTGCTCCTGTCTCTTGGGCTGATCGCAGTCGCAAGTCTTGGCAAGTTTGCTGGCGCTTTCCTCGGCGCCAAATTTGGCGGCTTGAGCCGGCGCGAGGCGATAGCCATCGGATGCGGAATGAACGCGCGGGGCTCGACCGAGATCATTGTCGCGACGATCGGCCTTTCCATGGGCGCGCTCAGCCAAAACCTTTACACCATGATCGTCACGATGGCGGTGACAACAACCATGGCGATGCCGCCTATGCTGCGCTGGGCCTTGTCGCGGGTGCCATTGCGCGTAACCGAAAAGAAGCGCCTGGAGCGCGAAGAGGCGGAAGCCAAGGAATTCGTTCCAAACCTAGAACGGCTTCTATTGGCGGTAGATGAAAGTCCAAATGGCCAATTCACCTCTTATATTGCCGGCCTTCTTGCGGGCAGGCGCGGCATGCCGATCACCGTCATCCCACTGACGAAGGAAAGCGGCCCTCGCAGAGATCAAAACGACCCAACACAGGCCGAAACCCTGATCAAGGACACAATTAAAGGGGCGGCGGAAAGCAGTAAGACGCCCAAGGATGAGCAGCCCGCCCCGGTCGAGGTGATCCTTCGCAAAACACTTGAAGCAGCATCCAATGAGGAAGCCGTCACGACCGAGGCAAAAAAAGGCTACGATCTGCTGTTCGTTGGCATAGACAAAATGCAGATGGCAAATGGCGCCTTCAATCCTGAGATCGACAGCATTGCATTGGCCTTCGAAGGCCCGCTAGCGATCGTTGTCGCACAAGACGAGCGATTGGACGCAGCCGTCGCGAACGGGCTCAACATGCTCGTACCGATTACTGGTACCGATGTTTCGCGGCGAGCCGCCGAGATGGCCTTTTCTCTTGGCAGGGACGGTACAATCACGGCGCTTTATGTGGGCCGGCCGAAGCGAGGTAAGGTGGCGAGCAAGCGGTCGGGTCCGCGTCATGCGCGAGAAATTCTAAAGGATATTACTGAAATGGCGGCTCGCTACGACATGAAGATAGAGACCCGCACTCTCTCAGGTACTAATCCTGCCAACGCAATTATTGCGGAAGCCAAAAAGGGCGCGCACGACCTTATCGTGATGGGGGTGAGCCGGCGGCTCGGCGATAAGCTGTTCCTTGGAGACACTGCTGCGGCGATTCTAACGACCCCTCCCTGCCCAATTTTACTTCTATCGACTTAATCTGAGAATCCGGCCAGGGCGGCGGTGGGCGCTCGGCGCTCCCATGACAAGTGATGGCGGCTCAAAGCGGGGACTTTGAACTCAGCGCCAACCGTGACAGTTGAGTCTTAGAATAAGCCGCCGGCCGAAGCCGACGCCTCTCACCGCGCATCGTTCCGGCGCTGAGTAGCAAGGCGTCGCAACACGCGCCTCCTTCGACAGCAGCGGATGGCATGCCGTGAATATCAGGCCGAGAAGATCATCACCCACGTCATCATCCAGCGCGACGCCGGGGTCCGGCGTCTCCTGCAGTGTTTCGATCGTGCGCGCGAGCTCCTCGTGTTTTTGCGCGAGTCGTTTGTATATCGGCGGCCTCTTGGCCGCCGATAAAATCACTTCACGCCAACGACGCAAGTGTGCCGTTCGACCGAAGTTCTGGAGTTCTTGTGTGATCCCTTGCTTCTGTTAGCGGTTTTCGCGCGCCGCGTCCGGTCCGAAATCTGACATTTCGTGCACTCGGCGTATTTCGATCACGTCGTTAGCGCCGGCCGGGCAACGTTTCGCCCATTCGATCGCTTCGGCACGGGAGTTCGCCTGGATCATCCAATAGCCCCCCACAACCTCCTTCGCTTCCGCAAAGGGCCCGTCCATGACCTTTGGCTTACTACCCGCAAATGAAACTCGCGCACCGGCGGATGGTGGTGTGAGACCGTCGAGCGCCAGCAGGACGCCCGCTTTCCGTAGCTCCTCATTGTATTTGCCCATCTTCGCAACGGCCTCCATGTCGGGCATGAAGTCCGGAGAAATGGGCTGGCTGTAAACTTCCGGGATCATCAGCATCATGAAACGCATTTTCTTGTCCCCTTGCCTGTAACTAGGGCCATTGGACGCTTATCGACGACCCCCCAGTGAATCCACGATGAACCAGCACCGACGGATTCGACACGGTCGACCAACTTTTTTGAGGGTTCTGTTTCCGACCTTAGTTGAGGCTCACGACGACCTTGCCAAACGACTGCCAATTGCATGAAGCCGGTCATCGATCGCGTTTTTTTTGGTTCGATGAGGCAATCTCCCCTTTGAGCCGTTGATCGGCGCAAAATCGGTTGGCGATGCGTTCGCAATCCAGACCAACATGCAAAGAAAGCGTACCGACGCAAGCATGACCGGATGTCGAAACTCGGAGAGATTTATGTCGGTCTACCGCGAAGCGCATATAAGCCCGTCGAGAATGTTGTTGGTAAGGTCCCCAAAAACGGTCGCTTAACTGATCCCGAAGTGCGAAAAGACCCGTGGTGAGCCTCTGGTCTTTATTTATCTCCCCCTGCACCGTATTGTGTGACTAGAGTTTGCATATAAAAGAGGAGAAGATGATGGCCAAAACTGTTGCCAGGAGAAAGCGTGTTGTCCGCCGGGATTGGACGCGTGCTGATGTCAAAGAGCTAAGACAGCACTCGAAAGACAAAACGCGAGTCAAAACAATCTCGCGTGCCCTCAAGCGTACACCGGGTTCTCTGAGACAAAAGGCCCGCGCTCTCGGAATCCCCCTCGGTCATCGCCGCTCCAAAAAGAAGCGAGCTTAGAGAAGTAGCGCTTCCCTGACCGTTGACGGAAAAAGCGTGGGCCAGCAACTCTCACGAAATCAACTGAGGATAGGTTCTCTAGGACTTTTTGCCGGAGCTCTTCAGGATCGGTGACGCCGATATCAGCTAGAAGTCATAACTCTCTCTGCCAGAAGGCTTCTCAGTTCACTCGCCTTCTCCCATTCGTGGAAGGGGTCGTGCACTCGCAGTGTCACCCAGACATCCGTCAAAACTGTTTCAAGAACCAACAGGCCCTGTTCGTCATAGCAATGGGGAGGATATTGAGAGTCCATCAGGACCGCCTCCGTGCTTTGCAAGGGGGAGACGCGACTTTAACTCTCCGTGGGTACTGGTTGTTGACGGCCCAGAGTGCACGTTTTTGGGGCCATTCTGAGGCAATTACAATAGCTGGGTATCCGTGCGGCGCTGCAGCAGGCCGAGCGCCCGAAGGCTTGCAAGAAGAAACCCTGGATGGCGTTAGCGGAACCCGCCAAAGTCGAGGCGGTGTCCGCTTTGTGCCAACACATGTAGCTCCCACGTGACTCTTAAGGTTCCTTCAATTCGGCTTTCGCAGCATCGGCGGAATTTGCGGTGATGCGCTTATCGAGAGCGTGAAACCAGTGCCGCTGATATAAGCGCCTAAGAAAACTCTTCGCGGCTCTTGCGGCCTCGTCCAATTGCGGGGGCGCGCGCTTGGCCTGACCATCTCATCTTTAGGCTATGCCGCCGCTCAGCACCGTCGAGCAAACAGAGTAGTATCCTCATACGTTCGGGCAACGGTCCCTGCGAGCCGTAGAACGCATCGTATTTGGCCTCATGAAGGGGGCGGCTTTTCCCCTCATCTATGACCATCACGGGTTTCGGATTACGCGTCATGGCCAAGGGTCTCTGCTTGGGACGCCAAAGCGAAGGATCTGCCTGCTTCCCATGGAGTTCCCCGGGTCTTTTGTTAGCCTAGAGATTTCGTTCCGGCGCTACGACTGTCAGCGCCTTCGTGCGCACCTCAAACTTTGCGGGGGTCTTTGTCGGAAGTTCACCGTCAGCGTCAACGGTCCGAGGCCGATAGGTACGCACAGTAACGGTGCTTGCTGTTAGCCTCGTTAGCACTTCGGGCTTAGGAAGACCGAACTTGAGGTGGCCAAGGGAGGCGACGAGCTGCCAGAACCGACCTGGATAGACGATATAGAGATTGAGCAGGCCGTCATCTATGGCGGCGTTTTTCGCGACGGTGAGGCCTCCTCCGTGATAGCGACCATTGCCCACGCTGACCTGATGAACTATTCCTGACCAAGCGGGTGCTTCATTCAGTTCCACGTCAACGAAGAAGGGCCGTAACTCGCGTATCGCCCGCATTAGAGCTATCGCATACGCGACCCCACGCCACCTGTGCTTCAATTCTTTCGACTGCAGCTTGGCCACTCTGGCCGCCACGCCGACGCTCGCGACGTTGAGGTAAGGATAGTCATTGACAAATCCCACATCGATCCGACGCTTCTGCCCATTTAGGGCGACTTGAGCTGCCTGAAGGGGATCTTCTGGCAGACCAATGGTCCGAGCAAAATCGTTCGCGGTGCCGAGGGGAAGGACGGCAAAGGGCTTCTGGAGCTTGAGTAGATGAGGCAGCGCTTTGAAAATTGTCCCATCCCCACCCGCGATCACAATTAAGTCTGCCATTGGCCCTTGTGCCGTTAGCTCCCGAGTGCACTCCTCACTGGACTGGGCCACGACGGTGATCGCGTCGCAATTGTCGGAAAACCAAGAGGAAAGGGCCGGCAGAGCGGCTTCGGCCCGCGAAGCTCGAGGGTTGACCAAAACCAAGACTCGAAGCTTTGATTTGCTCATACCCGGACGTCGCAACGAACGTTCATAATATCACGACCAGGCACCATTCCTTTGGACTGTCGGAGCTTAATTGGAGACACCGGTCGATGCGCTTCGACAGACCTGAAATCTGGATGCTGACGATGATCTTCGCGATCGGGGCCCTGGTACTTGCATTCGGCCATATTGCCGAGGAGGTACTGGAGGGCGACAGCACAAAATTCGACCAAAGCATCCTTCTCTTTTTCCGGGAGGCCAATGATTTGACAAACCCTATCGGGCCGCCTTGGGTTAAGGGGATGGCTCGGGACATTACCGCTCTGGGCAGTTACGCAGTCCTCAGCATCATCACGTCCGCGGTGCTTGTCTATCTCGTCATGTCGCATCAGCGCGCGGCCGCTTTTTGGATTTTGGCAGCGGTTGGAGGGGGGATGCTGCTCAGCAATGCGCTTAAACTGGTCTTTGAGCGCCCACGCCCTGATGTTGTGTTTCACGCGACGCGTGTTTTCACCACAAGCTTCCCCAGTGGACACGCAACCTTATCCGCCATTACCTATCTCACGCTCGGCGCCCTTCTTGCGAGTCTTCATCGTCCACTCAACTTCAAGATATATTTTCTGGGTATGGCGATCCTGCTCACTATCGCGGTCGGCGTCAGCCGCGTTTATCTTGGCGTTCACTATCCGACCGATGTACTCGCCGGGTGGTGCATCGGTGCAGCATGGGCCGCAATATGTTGGTGCATCTTCAACTGGCTGCAAGTCCGCGGGCGGATCTCCTCTATCAGCTAGTATCCCCAATGGCCGCGATATCGGTTTGTGCGTCGCGCTAACGTCCGCTTCTGACCCAGCCCCCAAAAAACCCCTGCTGCGCCGTTCGCTGAAGACACAGAACCCAAAGGGCTGTGCGCTCGAAATCCCACTCCGCCAAACCAATGAACTCCGTTGGGAAAAAAGCACTCGTTGTAATAGGGATGCGTACGGAACGAACACGACCTGAGTGATATTTCGGGCGCTGCGCGCCCCTTCGATTAGCTCCGGCGCAAAAGGTGCCTAAATCGCCTGAAGACCGTCCATCGTGCGCGCTGGCTCCCGTTCAGCTATAGTTCAGTAGGGCGGTCGAGCCGGGGACGGACTTAACGCTGAAAGCTGCAAATCACGAGGTCGCGCGCGAATTCCAATTATATTCCCAGGAACAAAGCCGGTTAGTCCCTGGTTTCGATTTTAGGCGTGGACGGGCGATACAGGCCTTCGCGCCGCATAAGTAGGAGGTTTTTATGGATAAAAAGTATGCAGTAGGGCTGGTTAGCGCCATTTCGGGGTTATTGTCGTTCACGACTGCTCAAGCCGTCCAAGTACCGGATAGCAACTCTCCACTTCCGAAGGCGAAGTCATACGGCGAGTTGCTCGATCCTATTCCAAACGCTGCCGCTGTTTTGCGAGTCGCAAACGCTGCCGCTGCCGCGGCGGATCGCCAGAATGGCTCGAAACCCAACGTAAAGCTCGCTTACGATCACCATCATCATCACCATCACCATCATAACTACTGGTGGTGGTACCATCATCATCACCATCATCATCACTATCGCAAATATCATCATCATCATCATCACCACCATCATCACCACTACGACTGAGCAGGCCTACTCGTGCCGGGCCGATGCGTTAGTGGCCCGGCACGAGTCCTCTGCTTCTTAGTCCTGCTTTTTGCCTTTTGCTTTCGCTGCGCTCAATAGATGGCGATAGGTCCCGTCGAACACTGTACTGGTGGACGAAACCCATTTGGTGTTTGCGGATAGCGTATCTCGGCTTTCGTGAATCCGCCTGGACTGCAGTTCCCGCTCCGCGGCCTCTTCTTCATTCATTTCGACCAGTTCGAAATCCGATTCCGCAGGGATGACTATGATTTGGGCGAATGGTTCACCCAGTCGGAAAATATGCGTTCTCCCCTCCGCTGGAGATTTGAAAACCGCAAAATTCATCATCGGCCACCATCTCCGCAACAAGGCGGGAACGGCTATCGGGGCAGTGTCTGTCTGGTCAGTGTAAAAACGCGGATGCGGTTCTATCCGCATCGCCAGGCCCTCTTCGACTTTCACGTCGAGGAGTATCTGATAGGTATAGAACTGATCGCCAAAATTTCTGAATGGCGGCCACTGAACTCCTATTTCTGGATCGGGTCCAAAGTCTCCTTCGAGCAGCAAGTGACCATCTCGGGTCGTCACATGCAACTCGTTGTCAAACGGATAGAAAAGCTCAATTCCGTACCGCGCGCTTTCGGAAAAGGGGACACAATGCCAAGCATATTCGCGCGAGCCGTCCTTGCGCGGTTCGCGTTTCCCAGCCCATCCAGGAACTTCAAGTTTCGTTCGACGTGGCCCCAGCCTAGGCTCAAACAATCGGTATTTGACGGTGTGCATGCACTCACCTCGGGCCTCCGCTTGGCGGAGAGATCAATGTGGAAGGGCTGAACAATACAGTGTTTGAAGACCCCGTCACAACAGCGCTGCCCCCTAGTGCCAGGTTGATGCAATTGCTTTTCGGCAAGCAAATTGCTTACTCCATCGCCGCGGTTGCGCGGCTCGGAGTTGCGGACCACATGAGCGCAACGCCCGTTTCAATTGACCTACTGGCAGAGAAAGTTGGCGCTCAAACGGACTCACTCTATCGAGTGATGCGAATGCTCTCCAGTGTCGGCGTGTTTAAACAGACGGAACGACAATTCTCTCTGACGGCCGTTGGAGCGCTCTTAAGGAGTGATCACAAGGACTCGGCTCGCCACAGGGCAATTCTGCGGGGGGATGAGTGGACGACGAGGGCCTATGAACACTTCGCCAATTGTGTTCGTACCGGTGAAGACGGCGTGACCAAGGCCTATGGGAGAAACATGTTTGAACTGTTGGCAGAACAGCCCGATCAAGCGAACACCTTTCATCGGGCCATGACCAACTCCTCTGCCGTCTCAAGTCAGGCGATCCTGGAGACATACGATTTCAGTGGAATACAAAGGCTGGCAGACATTGGCGGCGGGCACGGCTTATTTTTAGCGGAAATTTTGAGACAATATGCCCACATGCAAGGTTTGCTGTACGAGCTTCCTGAAGTCCTTGCCACGGTTTCCCCAAGCCAATTTGCCGGTTGCGAAGGTCGAATTCATCTCGAGTCCGGCAGCTTTTTCGCGCGCGCACCTGGTGGGTGCGATGCATACGCTCTGAAGCACATCCTCCACAACTGGAGCGACGACGACTGCATCAAGATCCTGACGCTACTGCGCGATCAGCTTCCCGCGCATGGACGCGTGCTGATATGCGAGATGGTCATTCAGAGTGACCCGGCTCCAACGCCAGCAAAAATGCTAGACATCGAAATGCTGCTGCTGACAGTCGGAGGCAAGGAGCGATCATCCGAGGAATTTCGGGATGTATTGGTATCAGCCGGACTTCGCATCGGCCGCATTGTCGCTACGCCAAGTCCTCTCTGCGTACTTGAGGCTTTCCCAAACTAGGGGATTACCCCCAACTCTATCGACTTCATGGTTTCCTACCATCTGTGCAATGCAAACTTACGCCTTTTGCAAGTGGCCCCGCCACAGGGAGTGAAGGTGGGGTTAGGCAGGGAATAATCTATAGCTTGGCTCAACGCTTTCCCGAACAGTGAACAACAACCAGCGGTGCCTTAGGCGGTTTGACCGCAGGTCTCACCCCTGCCCGCTAATGCCGCGCGTCGGAGTGCGAAAGGCCGCCATTTGGGCTTGGGCGACCGCCGGCCCTGAGACAGGCTCGCGATCCTCCCTGCGCTGGCTCAGCCTTTCGATAAAGGCCGCACCAGCCTTTTGGCTCGATTCCGTCGGCGCAAAGAAGATCTTCTGCAGGATGGCGTATCCTTGGAGCTTGGGATCGCCGAGATACTTTGCGAGGCTGGGCTTATCGAGGTGCATGATCTCTTCTCCACCCCGGGGTGCCGTGCCAACGAGGATCATCCGCCGAAAAATAGAGGGTTGGTCCTGCGCCATCTGCTGCGCGACCATGCCGCCGAGTGAGAAACCGAGAACGTCGCAGGATGCGAGCCCAAGCCCGTCCAAGAAGGCCAATGCATGCTTCGCCATACCGGCGATCGTGTCAGGCACCTTGCCTGTGGACCGTCCGAGACCCGCGCTTTCGAACAGAATAACCTCTCGTCCAGACGCCAGGGGGTCGGTGACCGCAGGATCCCAATTATCGAGTGTTCCGGTGAAGTGTTGAAGAAACAGTAGGGGAAGCCCTGGGCCAGACCCGAAGCGACGGTAAGCATAGGTGTCATTGCTCACCTGCAGGAATTGAGTTGGGGCGGTCGTGTTGCTGGCATTCTGCTCGGTCGACATGTTCGATCCTCCGTGAGCAAACGCGCGCCCTACACGATCCATCCGAGCTCGCGCGCTTTGTCGTGGGCCAGCTTCCACGCCTTGGCAAGAAACTCTGCTTGCGACATTTGAGACCGAGGATCGACTTGGACGGGATAATCCTTGGCGTAAAGCTGTGAGTCGCTGTCCCGCTTGTAGTAGATGACTGCGTAGGCGGTGCCTATCAAAGCAACAATGATCTGGTCGTCCACCACCTCGACCTGAAGGTCATGCCGACCGTTTGTCATCTGCTAACGAGGCAAGTGCCCCACTCCAAACTCCTATCGAAGCCACGCCAATAGCAATCGTTACGCTTGCTCTGTATGTAAGCGCCGAGGGCGAGGAGGATGAGGAAGAAAAGGATAGGCTGCATTTGAATGCCGTCAGTCACAGGCTCACGCAGCGATCTCAGATGCGTCCTCTGGGATGCGGAGCATATAGCCACGTCCCCAAACCGTTTCGATATAGTGCTTGCCGCCAGTCGCTGTCGCGAGCTTCTTGCGCAGCTTACAGACCAAGCGCGCCCGCTGATGGTGCGACGCAGCCCACTCGACGTCCTCCTCGGCCGTTGGACTCTCGACACGTCACCGGCGTTCATCGCCTTCGACCTCCTGGCACGCGTGCGTGAGAGTGTTCCCGACCACTGAGGCGGCGCGGGCGCGCGCGTGGACAGGAGCCTTCTGAGACGTTGAGCAAGACGGGCGATTGGGACCAAGACGGGCGATTGGGAGATGGACGACCTTCTCCGGGATCGAGCATTTCGACGAGCTGCTCGAGCGCGCCGTCAAAGAGCCGCCTGAACACAGACTTATATCAATCGACGATGTCGGCGCGCTGGCCGCCTTCCTGGTCAGCGAGGCAGCCAAAGCGATCACTGGAAATATCGCCTATGTCGATGCGGAATATCGCGTTGTGGGATGATTCCGCCACCGGGCCGCAACAAGCTATTCAGCTGCTTTTTCCGCCTTTTCCGCGTTCTTGACGATATCGCCGTTTATCAAAACGATGCCCTTCAGTATCTTTCGCCAGTCCGGCTTCTGTCGGAGAAGAAATTCGAGGTCCATGGCAAAATGTTTGAACTCTTCTTTTTGCGCATCCTTCATGATGGCGCACGCGGCGGCGTCCCTTTCTAGAGATATCCGCTGCTCGTACCAACCGATAGCTTCCGCCTCCTCGACAAGAGCCGTTATCATCCGGGCGAAGGTGCGAATCTTTTGAGAAAGTTCCTCGGCCGGCTCATGATACTGATCGGTGCCCAATTGGAAGCTCCTTAACTCTGTGATCTCTATCCGGTTGACCGAGCCAATCGGCCGGCTCGCGTCTATCTCTTATTTTTTTCCTTAGCAACAACCCTTTGCAAATTACTATCGCGATGCACATTCAAACCCGGGATAGGCAACCGACCTGACTCCCAGCGACAAGAAATTCTTGAAACGCGTGAAAGCCTCGGGCCTTTTTGGGAACGAACCCTTAGCGAAAGAGTTCTGATCAGCGAGAGGCACACAGAGGAGTTTCACGATGTTATATTGGGCTCTAGTTTGTCTTATTATTGCCCTCGTCGCCGGTGCCGTGGGCTTCGGGGGCATTTCCGTGGCGTTCGCCGGCATTGCGAAGATATTATTCTTCGTCTTCCTAGTCCTGCTCCTCATCTCTTTGATTGGGCATTTCAGGACGACCCGCATGCCTTAAGAACTTAACCGGCAGACCCCACATCGCTGGCGAGCTACGCGAAATGTCTTTGGAGAGAGGGAGCGGAAGGTGAGCCCAAAGCTCCCACGGCTAGAGAGTACGAAACCGTAGGCTATGTTATCTCCGGCCGCGCACGCCTCGATGTGGAAGGTCAAACTTTGACTCTCAAGCCAGGGGACTCATGGTTGGTGCCGGCCGGTGCAAAGCATCAATACACCATTCTTCCCTCCTTTAATTGAGGGTGGGAGTTTAATAAACGGGCGGAAGTCCGATCCGTTCCAATCGGGAATCATTTCGGCTGATGCTTGTGTGAGCCGCCGACCGCCCGAGCCGTTTTAGGGAACCTGTCGGTAGCAAGGAGCCCCTGATTTTAGCGGGGAACTTGAGCCTGGACTCTGGGTTGATGATCGTGTGCCCATACAAGGAGCGTGTCATGCCACTCAAGAAGGGGTCGTCCCGCAAGACCGTCAGTTCCAATATCAAAACGGAGATGAAGCACGGCAAGCCTCAGAAGCAGGCCGTTGCCATTGCTCTAAGCAAAGCCGGGAAGAGCAACAAGAAGCGCAAAAAGTCGAGGTAAAGCGGTGCACTTCCTGGCCGGCATTATCTGCGGAATGGCACTGCTGGTCCTCGCGACCTTTATTGCCGATAGTTGGACGACCGAGGAAGCACCGGCGGTTGCCGGTCAAATGGTAGCGACCCAATCGGATCGGATCGTCAATTGGGATGTGGCCGAGAATCGGTTCCATCGGTCGTTTGAAAGCGTCCGCGAAGGCATTCACGAACTCACGCGCTGATGCGTGGCGATAGTCTGATTGCCAATGTTACGCGCAGAACCATCATAGCGGCGTGTGTGAGCAGTCACTGTAAGGCGTAGAGATAGGCGGCGATGTCGCGGGCCTGTTGCTCACTAAGGCCCATGTTGGGCATGGCATTATTGGGCACGACGCTCTGGGGATCGCGTAGCCAGTGGATCATGTTGTCGGGCGTATTGCGGAGCACGCCTGCAATATAAACTCGTGCGCCAATCTGATTGAGCGGCGGCCCCACGAGCCCGTTGGCGCCATCGATGCCCGGCACGATGTGGCACGCACCGCATCCGGCCTGCCTGATCAGTTTGCCACCGCGGTGCCAATCGCCGCCGAAACTCGTCGTCCGATCGTGCCCGCCCAAGCGACAGCCTCCGAGCAACAGCGGCAGCAGAAGGGTCACGGCTGCAATCGGTATCGAGCGATGCAACCTGATTGTGCGCTTTTCGGACTCTTCGAGTAGCTTCACGAACAGCCAGATTGCGGCAGCGATATAGATCGCGCCTGCCGGGATCCACATGATGAGGCCCGCAAGCTGTTGGTCCTGCATCAAGGTCATGCCCCAGCTCGCAGCCCCCGAGGCATGGATCGGGTAGAGCGGCCGCGGGGAAAGCACCATCAGCGCGCCAGGCATGTCGCTGATGACGACAGTCACAACCAGGTAAAGCAACGTCGTCGCATAGCTCAGCCGCCTATTGCCCGAAGGCTCGATAATGATGGTCCAAAAGGCGAGCGCCGTGAGGAGGAAGCTTGCGTGCTCGAGCGTGTGGGCGAGTTCGTAGTTTAGCCCCAGATCATAAGGGACGGGCAGATGCCAAAACACGAAGGAGCCACAGAACAGTAACCACACGACGACCGGATGCATGATGAAAGTGGCGACAAGATCAAGACGCGAGGCCGCCCATACCTCTGCGATTCGCTGCTGCCAGCGGGGCGAGAAGGCGGCACGGAACATCGGCCATGGATGGCTCCACACCAGCAGAGGAGGCGCCGCCATCATCAGAATGATGTGCTGCGCCATGTGCATGGAAAAGATCGTGTCGCCTAAGGTCTCGACCGGCGAGCACAGAGCCACGAAAACCACGATTATCCCGGCGAAGAAGCCGCCGATATGCAGCCGGTCTGGCAATCGCGCCGGCACCTGCTCAGAAGTGCGGTAAAGACCGAGCGTATAGAGCGCGAGCGGCAGGGCCACACCTGCGAGCACGAGCGGCGAGAAGGACCATTGCAGAGAGGCGTCGGGTGCCGGGCGTACGTGGCGCGCGCTGCAATAGCTGAGCGCCGTGGCGATGGCGAGCTTTAGTCTCAGAAGCCACATAACGGCACCGCGAAAAGACCGATCAGGCTGAAGCCGATAGCGACGGCAAAGCCGATACTCGTCATCAAGCCCCAGAGGGACAGGAAACGCGTGCGACCCCTGCCGGCCTCGACTGCATCTTCCGTATCGCCTTCCGATTCTTGCCGCGTGGCGCGCCAGCTCCGATAGGCGGTCGCGGCGCCTGCGAGCGCGAGAGCGAGCGCAATGGCTTCGACGATCAGCAGACCCAGCCAGACGGCCCCCCAGCCGGGCAGCACGGTCAGCCGGGGGCTTTCGCCGGGAAAGCAGACATGACTTGCCAGTCCATAATTGATCACGAGCTGCGCGCCCCAAGCGAGAGGAGCCGCGGCAAGCCCCACGATCAGCGCGCCGAGATTGACCCGGCCACGATGGGGCGCAGGATGATCTACCGTGTCCAGTTCGGCGCGCGCCTCAGCCATGGCCCAATCCAAGATAGGGAGTGACGTAGAAGGTCAGGAACACCGCAAGCCAGACTGCATCGACGAAATGCCAATAGATGATTCCGACTGAGATCGGCGCGTGACGCCAGCGGTCGAACATGCCGAGCGCCGACCACAGGAGCAGAGTCGCGAGCATCAGGAGACCTGCCACAACGTGAGCCATGTGAAAGCCCGTAATGGTGAAATAGAGCGAGCTATAGGAACTCGAAGAAAAGCTGAAGGGCTTGCTGTGCCATTCCATGAGTTGGACGAGAACAAAGACGATCCCCAACACCAGCGCGCCGAGCAATCCTAACGACAGTCGTCCGTTGTTGCCGTGGCGTATGCCCTGCTCGCCCCACCAGGCAGCCAAGCTGCTCGCGAGCAGTATGAATGTGTTGGGCAGCGCTAGATGCAAGCTCGGCGGACCGCCGGGAAGCCACGCCGCATGAGGTTGGATAGCGAGATAATAATAAGCAAACAGCAGATAGACGAAGAGCGCTCCCTCGGTAAGGATGATGAACAGCACCGCCCACCAGCCATTGTTGCGATGATGGATGCTGCCGACCG
This sequence comes from uncultured Alphaproteobacteria bacterium, assembly GCA_963820115.1. Taxonomy (GTDB): domain Bacteria; phylum Pseudomonadota; class Alphaproteobacteria; order Rhizobiales; family Methyloligellaceae; genus Methyloceanibacter. The sequence continues at coordinate 1,070,405 of CAWFYP010000001.1, read as the reverse complement.
GAAGTTCGCCCTCGCGGATGATCGCCTCAGCCATGACCCACCTCCGCCACTTGGCCGAGGGACGCGCGCGGCCAGAGCCACGCCACTACTGTTCCGAGGCTCGCCAGCCCTAACAGCGCCGCGATCCACCAACTGTGGACAAGCAGGGCCGTCAACATGGCCACAAGGGCCAGCGCGAGTAGCAGCGGCAACGGACTGTCACCCGGCATCTTCAAGATTACATCGGGTTCGGCATCGAGCGGCGTGGTGGCGAGCACCTCTCGCCCGTGATCGAGCACGAAACCGCGCTCGATTGAGGATCGGTCCTCTTGCTCTTGCAGTCGGTCTTCCCAGAGGGGATGTCGGCTGGCCACCACCGGAATGACAGCGAAATTGTAGGAGGGAGGCGGAGACGGCGTCGCCCATTCCAACGTCGGGGCATCCCAAGGATTGGGACCGGCCACGGCGCCGCGCCTCAGGCTCGCGACGATATTGACTAGGAACATGAGGATGCCAACGGCCAGCACGAAGGAGCCGATGGTGGTGATCAAGTTGAGCGTGTCCCAGCCGAGCCCCTCGGGATAGGTATAGACGCGCCGCGGCATCCCCATAAGGCCCGTAATGTGCATGGGAAAGAAGCCGAGATTGAAGCCGATAAAGCTCGTCCAGAAACTCCATTTCCCGAGGCGCTCGTCCATCATCCGACCGGTCATTTTCGGGAACCAGAAATAGATGCCGCCCATCACCGGGAAAAGATTGATGCCGATCAGCACGTAGTGAATGTGGGCGACGACGAAATAGGTGTCGGTGAGCTGCCAGTCGACCGGCACCGAGCCGGTCATGAAGCCGGACACGCCGCCGATGACGAAGAGCACGATGAAGCCGGCGAAGAATAGAAATGGCGTGCGAAATACAATGCGCCCAGTGGCGATCGTGGCAAGCCAGGCGAACACAGCTACCGCACTCGGGATGGCGATGACCATCGAGGCGGCGCTGAAGAAAGACAGCGCCGTGTCGGGCAAGCCGGTGGCGAACATATGGTGCAGCCACACCCCGAAGCCCAGGATCATGGTGAGCACCGTGGAAAGCGCCACGGCGGTGTAGCCCACGAGCGGCCGGCGGCAAAACACCGGCAACGCGTCGGAGACGATGCCCATGGCCGGCAGCACGATGGCGTAAACCCAAGGGTGGCCAAACATCCAGAAGAGGTGCTGCCACAGCAGCGGATGGCCGGGGCCAGGGTCATTATAGAAATGGGTGCCAAATTGGCGGTCGAGCCACAGCAGGAAGAAGGCGAGGCTCACCGCCGGCACGGCCAACAGATTTCCAGCCGATGCGGTCAGCGTGCCCCACACCATGATCGGCACTCGGTTGATCGACATTCCCGGAGCGCGCATACGGAACATCGTCACCATGAAATTAATAGCGCCAACGGTCGTTGATAGACCGAGGAAGATCAGACCGAGCGCATAGAAATCCATGTTCGGCCCCGGATTGAACTGAAGCGAGGCGTAAGGGACGTAGTTGAACCAACCGTCATTCGGCGCCGCGCCGACGAGGAAGCTCGCATAGATGAACAGGCCGGCGAACAGATAGACCCAGTAGGAAAATGCGTTCAGCCGCGGCAGCGCCATGTCGCGCGCCCCAAGCAGCAGCGGCCAAAGGTAATTGCTGAAGCCCGAGAGGATGGGTCCGGCATAGAGGAAAATCATGGTGATACCGTGCATCGAGAACAACTGATCGTATTGCTCGGGCGTGAGGAGATGCTGCTCCGGCTGGGCGAGCTGCACGCGAAAGATCAGCGCCTCGATGCCGCCGAGGATCAGAAAGGCAAAGGCGGTGACGAGATAGCGGATGCCGATCTCTTTGTGATCGACGCTGGACAGCCAACCGAGCAGCCCCGGCTCGGTCGACCAGAATTCGCTCGAGCTTGCCGGCGAGAGCCGGCTGTGGACTTTGATCGGCGATTACCGGCTCACGATAATACTCGGTGACAGCCATGCTCCCGCTCCTCACTTCAGCGTGTGCAGATAGGCGACGATGTGCTGTAACTGGCCAGGTGTGACTTCGGTTTGGGGCATGTGACTGCCGGGTTTGATGCCTTGCGGATTCGCGATCCAACCCGCAAGATCGCCGACGTTATTGGGTAGGGTTCCAGCGGCGATCGTCTGGCGCGTCATGAGATGACTGAGATCGGGCCCGATAATGCCACCAGCCGGCGTGCCGCGCACGGTATGGCAGATGCCGCAGCGGCCAATGAAGGCCGTTTCTCCCTCTTGCACCGCTTCGGCGATTGGCTGGGTCGCGCCCTTAAGCTGATCTTGCCGCCAGGCCTCGAACTTGTCCGGCGGGCTCGCCACCACGAGCAACGCCATATGCGCGTGCTGCTCGCCGCAATATTCGCTGCATTGCCCACGAAAGTCGCCCGCGTCCTTGGCCTCGAGCCAGGTCAGGTTAGTCTGGCCGGGAATGAGATCGGTCTTGCCGGTCAATGCCGGAATCCAGAAAGAATGGATTACATCGGCGCTTTTCAGCCGCACTGCGACGGGCTTGCCCACGGGAATATGAATCTCGTTGGCGGTGGTGAAGCTCTGCGACGGCATATCGCTGAGGTAACGCACCTGCCACCACCATTGATGGCCGGTCACCTCGATGGCGAAGGCGGGCTTCTCGGGTGGCTGGCCGACGGCCGCAAGCGTCACCATGGTCCAGATCGCCGCGCCGAATAGCACGACGGTCGAGATGCCGACGCCGATATAGATCCAGGCGAGGCCCCCTTCCGGACGCTCCACGGGCAGGCGCTCGGAGGCGGTTAGCTCCGGGGCACGGGTCACGATCAAAGCGCGGATCAGAAGTGCGGATACGATCACCACGACGAGCATCGAGATGATCATCAATCCCCAGGTCAGCGGCAGAACCTCGTCAGCCTTGATGCCGAAGGACCGCAAATAGGTCATTGGCATATCGGCGTATGCCGGAGACGCGCCAGCGACTATCCCAGCCGACGCTATTTCCAACGCGGCGCAGCGCCAATGAACGCCGCTCATCGCCAAGGCTCCAATGACCGATCAGCGCTCATATGCACCCTCAGCCTCCGCCAGGTTTCTGACCGTCGGTAAAGGGTTGCGTATATTTCCACGGATCGGGAGTGGGCTGAAGCTCGGCGGGCACTTGCTCGATCTTCATGGCATCGAGTGAGGTCGTCTTGCCCCATTCGTCCTTCGGCGCATTGCTGATGCTTTTAACATAGGCCACCAGATCCCAGATCACGCTGCTCGGCAGCACCGCGCCCCATGCCGGCATTCCGTTCGGCCTCCCTTGGGCGATGGTGAGATAGATCTGCTCCGGCTTCCCGCCATAAATAAAAGCGCGGTTGGAGAGTGCCGGCCCCATACCGCCGCCGCCATTGTCGGCGTGGCAACCAATACAGTTGAAATTGGCGAAGAATTTCATGCCGCGCGTCGCGGCCTCGGGATCGTTGGCCACGGGATTGTCGATTTTGGGCGTGAGATCGACGTCGCCAGGCAAAATCTTGCTCACTGGAACTTGAATCAGTTGTGAGGGAGACGGGAGCGGGGCGGTATCGCCAGGTGGAGGCTTTTGCGATTGTGCGAAGGCGCTCCCAATCGCGGCCATGCCAGCCAAGAAGAGGAGAGATCTGAACATTGCGGCCTCCTTTAGTGCGCGGCCTGGGCCTGGACCGTCGACGATTTCGGAACAGCGAATACGAGCAGTTCACTGCCGCCTTTGGTGTAGGCCGGCAGGTCTTGAACGGCTCCGGTCATGCCGAGCGCACCGTTGCGCACGCGCGGGTCGATTTCTGCGTTGGCGACAGCGCCAGACCACCCGCCGACGCCGGACAGAATAGCGACATATTGCCGGCCATCGCTGCCCTGATAGGTCACAGGCTGGCCGATGAATCCCGATCCAGCATGAAATTTCCATAACAGCTCGCCGGTCTTGGCATTCACTGCTTTAAACCAGCGGTCCATGGTGCCGTAGAAGGCGACATCCCCTGCTGTCACCATGGTGCCGCTCCATACGGGGAAGTTTTCACGGATCGCCCAGACTTTCTTCTTGGCAACCGGATCCCAGGCCATGAACTCGCCGCGATAGCCGCCGGGCCCCGCATACATGTCGCCCGTCACGCCAAGGAAAGGCGTGCCGGCGATATAGCCCACCTCGGAGGTCTTGTAGTTCATACACAAGTGTTGGTGCGGCACGTAGAGCAGCTGCGTCCGCGGCGACCACGCGGTCGGCTGCCAGTCCTTGGCGCCCGGAGAGGCGGGACAAACGTCATGAATGACCTTTTCAAGGTCCGGATGCATCGCCTCGTTGAGAACCGGACGCCCCGTCTTCAGATCGATGGACTTGATCGAAGTCACCGTGTCGTAGGGCTCTGCTGACAGCACCTCGCCGGTTTGTCGATCCATCACATACATATGGCCATTGCGGCCGATATGAACGAGCGCCTTACGCGGCTGACCGTCGATCGTGAGATCGAGCAGCACATTCTCGTTGATCTCGTCGTAATCCCACAAATCGTGCGGATTTACTTGGTAGGCCCACTTGGCGGCGCCCGTATCGGCATCGCGCGCGAAGATCGTCGTCGTCCAGAGATTGTCTCCGGGGCGCTGATTGCTGTTCCAGGGCCCCGGATTGGCGGTACCGTAATAGATGAGATTGAGCTCGGGGTCGTAGCTGATCCATCCCCAGACGGTGCCCCCTCCGATCTTCCAATGGTCCGGCGGCCAAGTGGAGACACCGAGGTCCTTGCCCTTCATCGAATTGTAGAAGGGTTTGAAGTCGTCGCCGATCAGCACGTCCTTATCTGGACCGGTCGAGTAAGCGCGCCAGACGACGGCGCCGCTTTTCTCATCGAGCGCTGTCACCCAGCCGCGCACGCCCATTTCGCCGCCGCTGTTACCGATGAAGACCTTTCCCTTGGCGACGAGGGGCGCCATCGTGATCGTCTCACCTTTGTTGATGTCGCCGAGCTTAGTATGCCAAACCTCCAGCCCCGTCTTGGCGTCGAGCGCCACCGCGTGATCGTCGAGCGTGGCGATATAGATCTTGCCTTTGTCGTAGGCGAGGCCCCTCGTTACCACATCGCAACAAGCCACCCCTTGCGCTGCCGGATTTGGCTTGGGTGTGTAGCTCCATTTGAGATCGCCGGTCGTCGCATCGAGCGCAAAGACTTCATTAGGATAGGGACCGATGACATAGAGGACGTTGTCGACGATGAGCGGTGCCGCTTCCTGACCCTTGTTGGTACCGAGGGAGAAAGTCCAAGCCATCTGCAGTTTGCCGACGGTCTGCGTGTTGATTTGGTCGAGTTCGCTGTAGCGGGTACTCGAGTAGTTTCTTGCCGGCATCGGCCATTGCTTGGGGTCGCGGCTGAACGCCTCGAGATCGGTAGAGTCGCCAGTCGCACTTGCGGCAGCATTCGTATTGATGTCCGCTGGCTCTGCGCCGAAGATCGTTGTCTTTCCTTCGGGCTCCGTCGCCGGCGCAACCGGCGCGGCGGCGGGAGCTGGTGATGTCGAAGGCACTTCGGGCATGCTTGGTTTTTGAGCGTTTAAAGCGGCACCTTCTACTGGGCCGGCGGATGGATATACAGGTTCTGGCTCCGTGGTGGCCTGAGGGTCGGCCGAGACGCGTCCAGGACTTAATGCGCCAAAGAGGATGAAGGCCGAGGCCAGAAAGGCGTTGCGATAAATGCGAAAGCCTGGTCTGTCCGTGATCACGACTCTTCTCCCTTGGATCCGTTTATTGCGACGAGGGCGCCGAACTTTTTTCGTTCAGAGTCTTGCGCATCTTCGCCACTTGATCCGGCGCGATTGCGCCGAACCGGTTGCCCCAACTATTGCGGACATACGTCGCAACGGCAGCGATTTGCTGATCGGAAAGTTTGGGGCCGAACGCTGGCATAATGCCCCGACCGATTAGAATTTGTCCGATCACATAGTCGTCGGCGGAGAGGAGCTTATCGCCGCGAAATCTTGGACCGGCACCTCCATAGCCCATTTCGCCATGACAGGCGAAGCAGCCCGAGTGCATGAAAACTTCCGCACCCGCATGGAGAGATGGTGATGCGTCCGCCCCCGCGGCGACGAAAAGAACCGCAATACATAGAGGCACTAGCAGTTGCCTGAATGTATTGAACCGGCGATCCTGCACGGACGCGTCTCCTAACTGGTCCCGACGGTTCGGATTTGGCAAGTGATAAGGTTCAAGTGCTGCACGACAAACCGTTAGGCGCCGAGTCCGTTCCCTTCTCGCCACCGAGAAGCCGCTTTGTCGCAGGTTTGCCCGTTATGCGTGGGGCGATTAATGTTGCCATGCACTGAGACGGACCCAATTTTTCGTCGGGCGGGATCCACGCGCCGCGCAGGCGAAGGCGACCAAGAGAGACGCGCGCCATCGACGAGACGCGGCGTCCGCAACATATTTGGATCATGAACCTCGTGTGGCCAATCACTGCACTATTCGGAAGCGCACTCGCCCTCTGGTTCTATTTCGCCTATGGCCGTCTGGCGACACAGCACCAGGTGCAAGCGGCGAAACGCCGCCATAAGCTGCAGCCTGCCGAGCAGGACACGCCATTTCCCATCATGGTGGCCAAAGGCGCGTTGCATTGCGGCAGCGGCTGCACGCTCGGCGACATCGTCGCCGAATGGCTTGTTTTCTTTGTTCCGGCGGTCGCCGTGTGGTTCGGCTGGCAAACGCTGTTTAGTGAAAAAATATTTGCTGTTTGGATTCTCGATTATATCTTCGCCTTCGTAATCGGCATCGGTTTCCAATATTTCACTATCAAGCCGATGCGCCAGCTTTCACCTTGGCAGGGACTTGTCGCTGCGCTGCAGGCCGACGCGTTGTCTCTTACCGCGTGGCAGGTCGGCATGTATGGCCTGATGGCCATCGCCCAGTTTTATGTTTTTCGTCGCCTGCTCGGCGCGACGCCGGAAGTCAATACACCGGAATTCACGTTATGCAGATCGCCATGCTGGCCGGATTTGCCACGAGCTATCCCGTCAATTGGTGGCTCATCACAGTCGGCATCAAGGAACGGATGTAACCACGCCTTTGGCTTGCTGGATGGCAGGCGAGACTGGGTGGTCGGCACGCGGCACGCCAAATCCGGCAAGAATGGCATCGATCTGCGGCTTTAGGCGGATTAGTGCGCCGTTGATCTCGTCGCGCAAAGCCGTGTCGTCCCGGCGCACGCCCATATTGATGTCGAAGCTCATATATAGGCGCGGCCCGTCGATCTCCGGAGTGACCAATCGAACCCGCAGTGGCACTCTCTCACGACGCGCGAAATAGCCGGCGAGCGGGCCCCAGACGATGGCAACGTCGATATCGCCCTCCGCCACTGCATCCATAATCGACGCGGCTGGATTGGCATCCCGGTAGTCCCCGTAGACAAGAAAACCGCGCACATTATTGACGATACCCCTCTTGGCGAGGGCCTCAGCCGGTGGCGGGTTGGCGCCGTCCTGGCCCACAAGTTGGATGCCGATCTTGAGCTTGTGCAGGAGCGGATCATCGAGCGACGAGACGTCCGGACCATCCGCCCGGGTGACGAAGGCATAACCGGACCGATAATAGGGACGCGTAGTGCGCAACATTTCCATACCGTTGGTCGTACCGGTCACGAGGTCGCAAAGATTGGCATTCAATGTATTGCGCACGAATCCGCGCCGCTGCGCCCACCAAGTGTAGCTGAGCTTCGCGCCGAGCTCGTTCGCGATCAACTCGGCGATCTTGTTCTCAAAGCCCTCGCCGCGCTCGTTGCTGAACGGAAGATTATTCGGATCGGCGCAGACGCGCAGCTCGCGCGCATCAGCCTGTGTTCCAAGCACGATAGTGCCAAGGCTCACCACTAACATCAAAGCCCTGCACACCGTTGGATACATGAAGGTCCTCGAAGGAAAGCCGGCGCGCGAGCTAAAAGCCCAGAGGCTTCGGAAAGTTCCTGCATTATCGGACCGCCCTGCCCTGTCCAGGACAGCGCGGCCACTCAGTATGCGGGAAGTTGCGGTGCCCATACATCGATGGAACCGCAACTCCCGGAGATGCTCCATAGTAATGAAAGGAAGGCTTGTCAGAACCTTCCCAACAGCACGAGAACGAGGATGATCACGAGGACGAGGCCGAGACCGCCCGCGGGATACGGACCCCAGCTGGCGCTATAAGGCCATGTCGGCAACGCACCGATCAAAAGCACGACGAGAATAATAAGAAGAAGAGTTCCGGTTGACATATGCAGACCCTCCAGCCGGTTGCAGCTCCATCAACTCGCGACGTACGCGCTGGTTCCGCGACGTCTGCGTTTACTCCCATGGGAACGATCCAAAGACGCTAACGTTTCTTCTGCCAGGGGCGAGACCAAGGAGAGAAACTACGACTCGTTTATTCACGTGCACGGCGGTTGCCCTGCTTCTCGGGGCTATGCCGACCTTAGCTGCGGACTCGCCGAACGAGTCCGGGATGCCCACCACGAAGAGCGTGTCGCCGGAAGCTTCCAAAGCCGCGACGGTTCCGCCGTCCGGTTCTGCTGATACGTCTACGGGCGGTGCCCAGCAGAGTTCTTCTCCTCCGTCATCGCACTCGTCGGGCGCCACGGCGGCCGACGACTTAACGCCGCAATCGGGCGAGATGGACAAGTCGAAGGGCGCAAAGGAGCAGAGTTCGGCTCCTTCGTCGTCTTCAGCTGCAGATCCGTCGAAGCCCAACCCGACCTCCAATACGCCTGACTAATCTCCCTAGGACCGGGGCCGCATTGCTTGCGGCCCCGGTCATCAGTCGGACATTTTCCCAATGACCAAAGCGCCCCCCAAACTTTCATCGTCCTTTATCGAAAAGGCCGAACGCGTCGCGGCGAAGGAGCGCGCGATTTAGCGCGAAGTCGATCGCTCCGATAAGAAGAGCAAGAACGAGCGGAAAGCCTCGAGGGCGATGCAGGCCGGGGCGCGCGTCTATCCCGCGCCGCCGCTCCCTGAGCAGCATCTCAAGAAGCCGGGCCGCGAGGCCGATCTCGACCTACAGCCGATGTATGACGCGCCGTACTACAAGGGCTCCGGCAAGCTTCAAGACATGGTGGCACTCGTGACAGGCGCGGATTTGGGCATCGGCCGCTCTGTCGCGGTGCTCTTCGCGCGCGAGGGCGCCGATGTAGCGGTCGCTTATCTCGATGAGCGTGACGACGCGAAGGAAACCAAACGCGCGGTGGAAAAGGAGGGTCGTCGCTGCATTCTGCTCGCGGGCGACGTCGCCGATCCGGAATTTTGCCGGCAAGCAGTCGACGAAGCCGTGGCCGAGCTCGGCAAGCTCGATGTCCTAGTGAACAACGCCGCCTTTCAGAAGCACGTCAATAGCTTCGAGGATCTTACCGACGAGCATTTCGACCGGACGATCAAGACTAATCTATATGGCTATTTTTACATGGCGAGAGCGGCCGTACCCAAGATGCGGAACGGTAGCTCAATCGTCATGACGGGCTCGGTCACCGGTCTCCTCGGCAATAAGGATCTGCTCGACTATTCCATGACCAAGGGCGGTATTCACGCTTTTACGCGCTCACTGGCAACGCATCTGATCGACCGCGGCATCCGCGTCAATGCGGTGGCACCCGGTCCGGTTTGGACGCCGCTTAATCCGGCCGACAAATCGGCGGAGAGAATTGCCAAATTCGGCAGCGACACGCCGATGAAGCGTCCGGCCCAGCCCGAGGAGATAGCGCCCGCCTTTGTTTTCCTCGCCGCCCCGAGTTGTTCGAGTTACATCACCGGCGAGGTACTACCCATCATTGGTGGTTATTCCGGAGGTTAGAGGGCCACAGCCCAACGCACGAAGCGACGCGGCAAGAAGCCCGACCGAGGAGCCACAGCCGGGCTTCCAGGACTTAAATTGAGCATCCCAAAATAGTTCCGGGGCGCCTGAGTACTTACTCTCCCTGAGGACTTGGTGCAGCAATTGGCTTGGTCCGCGGATCGCGACCTGCCATGCCTGAACTCTTCGTGGGTAGGTTGTTGCAGGTCGGCGCGCTGCTGGCCAAGATGTTCCTGAGAGTTGTCTTCGTCCGACTTGCGTCTGCCTGGCCGACCAGTCACTATCTTCGTGCGCTGGATCGTTCATTCCGTAAGGCCCGGGAAAGAAGCTGCTTGATCTGAGCATCACTCCAACCCGACGAGGCAAGGGTGAAGATCTTTTGAGCCAGTCGCGCGCGGGCGTCGCCAAGTTTGCCGCGCGAGAGGACCTGATCAGCGACCAGCTCCTCCGTGACCTCATCCATAATGTGGTCCAAAACGGAGAGCGCAGTCGGCGAAAATGCCATTCGGTGCGGTCTGAGCATGGGTATTCTGCCCTCGCGTTTACAGGCTTACGAAATAACACTCGGACAGGACGTTAGTTCCAGGCAAGCGGCGCGCGTAAGCCTCATGATATTTTTGTGGAAGCCCCGTCGACCACCGAAACACGACTCGTTCCTTGGATGCGGACGACCTCGATTGAGACCTTTTTGGCGTGGCGGTATGCCCTGACGTCCACACTTGAGTTGCCAAGGCGCAAATTGCGGAACGACACCCATTCGAGGAACGAGGGAAGATGAGGGTCCCGGAACCGAATTTCGTCTTGCGCGGGATCGAACTCCAGTCCGAGAGAAGCTTGGAGCATCAACAGCGGGGCGCCGCTTGCCCAAGCCTGCGGTGAGCAAGCCACAGGGTAAAGAGTGGGGCCCCGCCCTCTCCGACGTTGAAAGCCGCAGAACAGTTCGGGAAGCCGGCGCAGATCCATGTAGCTCGCGGCCTCAAACAGGCCCTTGAATACCGGATCGATAGAAGCCTTGTGCCCATAGCGCGCGAAGCCCAAGGCGATGAGCGCGTTGTCGTGCGGCCAGATCGAGCCGTTGTGGTAGGACATCGGGTTGTAGCGGGATTCCCAGCGTGACACGGTGCGAATGCCCCAGCCGGAGAAAAACCCGGGGCCGAGCAGTCCCTCCACAATCTTGGCGGCGTGCTCCGGTTTTGCGATACCGGTGAACAAGAGCTGACCCGCATTCGAGGTTCGCACGCGACAGGGCTGCTTTGCTCCATCGAGGGCAACGGCGAAGGTCTCGATTTCCGGGCACCAGAAAGCCCGCTCGAAGCGAAGCGCAAGCTGTTGGGCCTCGCCTTCCAGCTCGTCCGCCCTCCGCTCGAAGCCGAGACGCCTTGCGCCTTTCGCAGCGAGGAGCTTTGCCGCATAGACGTAGCCCTGCACTTCAGCGAGCGCGATCGGCCCCTCGGCAAGGCGGCCGTCGGCATGGAAGATCGCATCATGCGAATCCTTCCAGCCCTGATTGGCGAGGCCCTCGTCCGATGCGCGGTGATATTCGGTGAAGCCGTCTTTGTCCGGGTCGCCCGGGCCATCAATCCAGGCAAGCGCCGCCTCGATCGCGGGCCATAGCTCGACAAATGTCGCGTGGTCCCCAGTACGTTCCACATAGAAACCCGCAAGAAGGACAAAGAGCGGGGTGGAGTTGACGCTGCCATAGTAGAGGCCGAATGGAACTTCACGCAAAGCTGCGAGCTCGCCGCCCCGCATCTCGTGCACGATCTTACCCGGCTCGGCATCGGAAAGTGGATCGACGGCCGCCGCTTGATAGGCGGCAAGCCGGCGCAACACGCCACGTGCAATGCTTGGGTCGAGCCACAGCATCTCAAGCGCGGTAATGAGGCCGTCGCGTCCGAACGTGGTCGAATACCAGGGGATGCCGGCATAAGGGTATGGGCCTTCCGGCGTATCGGTCAGGAGCATGTAAAGGTCGGCGACAGAACGGCACAGCATCTCGTTGAAGATGTCGTTCGAAGTGGCAACGGCCGCTGCGCGGCGCGCAGAGAGCTTCAAATCGCGCCGAGCAACCAACATCGCCTTGAAAAAGCCCAGGGGACTGGTCGTCTCGTGCGGATTGCAGCTCGCCACGACGAAGATTGACGTCCTCTCCTTCGGTGCCAGATTGAGCCGATAATGGGCCACGCCCCCCGTCAGTCGCGTCGGATCCGGATCGAAGCGGAGCGCAGTGGACCGCGTCGCACCGTCGAGGCCTGTATAATTAAGGACCATGGCGTTCGCGCTCGCGCGCTCGACCTCAAACGCGCCTCGCCGGGTCCGTTCGAATCCGCGCACCTCGAAGATGTCGGCGAAATCACTGGCGAAAAGGATGGAGGCCTCGAGATCGACGGCTTCTTCACTATGATTGCGGATCCCAACCCGCTGATAAAGTCTTCCTTCCCAAAGGAAGGTCGTGCGAACGATGTGGAGCGTGTCCTTTCGCAATACGAGCCGATCGCTGATGATGTCGGGATTGGTCAAGTCGACATTCAACGTCGTGTTGTCGTCGCTAAGATTAGATCCCAACAGCAGCGGCGCCATGCGATTCACACGAAGCTCAAGGTGAGACAGAAACCTCGTATCGCAATGAAAAAGGCCGTCGGCTTCGCCCACGGACGCGCCAATGTCGCCGTGGCTATCGAGCACCGCGAAGCTGTCGCCGTGCTTGAGCGTTTGCCGTGGTCTGGCCGAGGACCCTTGCGCGTCAGTGGAGAAGACGGGTTCTGCGACCCTATCGACGAAAAATTCCACTCTCGGCGCCTCGAGACTAATCTATATGCGATTGCTTGCCGTTGGTCTGACTCAAATAGACCTGCTGCCTTACCCCTTGCTCGCTAAGCTGTGGCATTGTCGGCGCGCCAAGTAAGGATCGATACACCTCAAGATAGTCGCGGGCCATGCGTGCGGCCGAAAAGCGCTCCTCGAACCGTCGCCGCACGGTCCGGCGATCGAGCGACAACACGAGCGGCAACGCCTTTATAGCCTCTTCACGCGTCTCGACGATAGCCCCGGTCACGCCTTCATCGATGACTTCCGGCACGGAACCCCGGCGGAAGGCAAGCACCGGCGTGCCGCACGCCATGGATTCGATCATCGCCAGTCCAAACGGTTCCGGCCAGTCAATTGGGAAGAGCAGCGCGCACGCCTCCCCGAGAAAGGCGGTTTTGGCCTGCTCGTTGATCTCACCGACAAACTCCACATCGGATCCGGTCAGCAGCGGCGCTATCTGCTCGCGGAAATAGGCCTCGTCGACTTTATCGATTTTGGCGGCGATTTTCAGAGGGAGCGCGACGCTTCTCGCGATGGCGATAGCATGATCAACTCTTTTTTCCGGGCAGATGCGTCCAAGAAAAGCAAGGTAGCCGCCCCGCCCCTCGAGCTTGGCGTCATGCAACTCGGTGGGTATCCCATGATAGACGGTGGCAGTGAAATTCGCCGTGGGAGCCGGCTCCCGTTGCGCGTCGGAGATCGACACAAGCGGCATCTCGCTGAAGCCGCGATACAGCGCCTGCAAGTCCGGCAGATCCTGACGGCCGTGAAGCGTAGTCAGTGTCCGGCGAGCTATCGTCCGGAAGATGGGAAAATGAAACTGGTCGATGTGGAAATGGAGAATATCGAAGTCGTCCGCCCTCTCGCGCACCTTGTCGAGCATGAGCAGGTAGTAGGGAATGGGATCCTGCACCGTCCGTGTGAGTCGCAACGCTCCGCCTGTGCACGGGACGAGTTCTGCCGACGTCAACGAGTCGCCACTCGCAAAGAGCGTGACCTGATGCCCCTGCTTGACCAGTTCTTCGGTCAGATAGGAAACGATGCGCTCCGTGCCGCCATAGCATTTCGGCGGCACGCTTTCGATCAGGGGCCCAATTTGTGCAATCCGCATCGATCAATTCTCCTTCACGAATCGAGCGACAAGGGTTACCGCCGAGTGTTTCCCGTTCTCAATCCACGCCCGGTCAGTGATGGCGGCGAGCTCGGACTTGCCGTACTCGCCGCGCAATTCTTGTCGCAATATGCCTCATAGGGCGTCCCAACGCGGAAGAGCCGATCCGCCCAAGTCATAGCGTGAACGCGCATGCGCAAAAAAAGCTCCATGACCGAACCGCGACGCACCCGTCGGAGTTTAGCTTTGGGAGGTCTTGCGCATGGTTACCCTGCTCCGAACATTGGTGATGACGGTGATGACATTACTTGCGCTGTCGGCAATGCCTGGCCAAGTCTGGGCGTGGCGGGTCGCGCAATCGGTGCCGCAGCCTGCCGCCACCGCGCCCGACAGCCCCGGCTCCCCGGCGCATGATGCCGAAGGGGATATGCCCGCCGTCACCAAGGATGGAACGCCGGCAACGGTCATCGACGACCGCGAGGTGGAGGGCATTCTCGGCAAGAGCGTGCGCAGCACCGCCGGCGAGGATATGGGGCGGATCGTCGATGTGATCGTGAATCGAGACGGCCGGGTCCGGGCCGCGGTCATCGATTTTGGCGGTTTTCTCGGCGTCGGCAGCCGCAAGATCGCCGTGGATTGGAGCGCATTGCGGTTTCCGCCCGACGGCAAGACGGACCACGTTATCGTGGAGCTCACCCGCGATCAGGTGAGATTGGCACCCGAATACCGGCCGGGCGAGCCGGTCGTGGTGCTCGGCGCAGCGGAAACTCCGCCTGAAGCGCCGGAAAATCCCCCTACCGGAAACTAAGTTGGCCGCCTGGCCGCTCGACGACGATGGCCGGCCGGGGGGCTCCGACGCTGCAAGTTTCGCGGTATCGGCGGAAGCCTCAGACCGGCACAGGGCTCTCGTCCCGCTTTCCCGGCCAGGCCCTTCGCGCCGGAGCCTGAGCGGTCTCGATTGGTTCGTGTTTTTTCTCGCTGATGTGCAGACCGGCTTCGGACCTTTTATTGCCGTCTATTTGACGGTGCACAAATGGACGCAAGCCGATATCGGCCTGGTTCTGACTGCCGGTGGCATCGTCGCGCTTGCCGGTCAAATGCCCGGCGGTGCATTCGTCGATGCCGCGCGGTCCGAACGTGTGGTGGCCGCGCTCGGAATCTTGGGAATCGGCGCAAGCGCGGCAACGATCCTGGCTTGGCCCATCTTCGCGGCGGTCTTGGCAGCCAAGGTGCTGCATGCCGCTGCGAGTTGCATCTTGGGACCGGCCGTCGGCGCAATCAGCCTAGGGCTCGTTGGTCACGCCGCCCTGGGTGAAAGACTAGGACGCAACGCGAGGTTTGCCGCGATCGGTACCGGTGTTGCGGCAGCGGGAATGGGCGCGGTCGGCTATTTCGTATCCAGCCGCGGTGTTTTCGTCGTCACCGTCCTGCTTTGCCTGCCAATGCTCTGCGCGCTGAGCTTCATCCGCGCCCGCGAAATTGACCCTGTGAGGGCCCATGGCGGCAAACCGAAGCCGCATCCAGGGGACCCTTCGGCCACCTTGCGCGGCCTGGCCGAGAACCGCGCACTCATCGTTTTTGCCGGCTGTCTCGTATTGTTTCACCTCGCCAACGCCGCCATGCTTCCGCTGACGGCAAGCATAGTCACCATGCGTTCGAACGAATGGGCGACAGCGTTGGTGGGTGCCTGCATCGTCGTGCCCCAGATCGTGGTGGCGCTCTTTTCCCCGTGGATCGGACGTCATGCTCAATGCTGGGGCCGGCGTCCATTCCTCCTCATCGGTTTCGCGGCACTGCCGGCCCGCGGCATCTTGCTGGCCTTCGCCTCGAGCCACTATGCGCTGTTGGCCGGGCAGCTGCTCGACGGCATCTCTGCCGCCGCATTGGGGGTGCTAGTTCCGCTGATCATTGCCGACGTCACGCGCGGAACAGGACACTTTAATCTTGCGCAAGGCACCGTCGGCACCGGGGTAGGCCTCGGCGCGTCGTTCAGCCCGTTGATCGCGGGCTACACCGCCAATTCCTTTGGCAGTGCTGCTGCTTTTCTCATCTTGGCCGGCGTTGCCGCTGCGGCGTTCTGTGCGGTTTGGGCGTTCATGCCGGAGACAGTCGTGACATCCGATCGAGCGCTCAAGCGCTTGTCACCTGAGACGAGCGCGGCGTGACATTGTGACCCAGACCGCGGCACTAGTTCGCCGAAATCTCTCACCATTTGCCCAGGAGCAGTGCTCACCGGTCCTGGGAAATCCGCCCAAAAAGCGAGAACCGAGTCAGGCCACAAGCGTTGCCCTCAGCAAGGTAAGGCGACGTCATCAATCTCAACTGGCGTCTTGGCTGAACGGAGCAAGTGCGTTGATGAACGATCTTTGCAACTACGCCGATCGACCGTTGGCCTTCATTGGCCGCTATCTGCGGCAACACTGGGTTGCGCATCTCGCCATCCTCAGCGCGGTGCTCGGAGCGGTCGCTTGTTCGGTGGCCACGCAATACGGCGTCAAATATCTCATCGACACGCTGGCAGAGGGACCCAAGGTCGCCAGCGTATGGAGCCCGTTCATCGTCCTCGCCGTTCTGATCGGCGTGGATAATTTGCTGTGGCGGCTGGCCGGTTGGATCAGCAGTTACACTTTCGTAAGGGTCACGGGAGATTTGCGCCGCGATCTCTTCCGCCACCTGACCGGACATGCCCCCACCTATTTCTTGGACCGGCTGCCGGGAATGTTGACGAGCCGGATCACGGCCACGTCCAACGCGGTCTACACCATCGAGCAAATGACCGTTTACAACGTGCTGCCGCCGTGCATCGCCACGGTGGGTGCGATTGCCGTCGTCTTGACCGTCAGCATGCCTATGGCAGGTGTTCTGGTCGCCGTTGCGGGCTTCGTGATTGTCCTGATGTTCCGCCTCGCCGCCGCCGGCAAGCCACTCCACCACAAATTTGCTGACAAGGCCGCTGCCGTGGACGGCGAGATGGTTGACGTTATCGGCAACATGCCTCTGGTGCGGGCTTTTTGCGGCCTCGATCGCGAGCAACGCCGGTTCGAAAAGACAGTGCGCCGTGAAATGGTCACCCGGCAGCGGAGCCTTTTTTATCTCGAAAAGCTGCGACTGCTGCATGCTTTTATCACGATCTTGCTCACGGTTGGATTGCTGGCATGGGCAATCACGTTATGGCGGAAGGGCACCGCGACCACGGGTGATGTCGTGCTTGTCTGCACGCTCGGGATCTCGGTGCTGCACGCCACGCGCGACTTGGCGGTGGCGCTCGTTGACGTAACCCAGCACATGGCGCGGCTCTCGGAAGCCCTCGCGACGCTTCTCATCCCGCATGAGCTGCGCGACCACCCGGAGGCCACGCCGCTCGTGAGGCGCGCCTCCAGCGTAGCATTCAAGAACGTGTCGTTCCGATACCCGGACGGCTGCCATGTCTTCAGCGACTTTAGCCTGCGCGTCGAGCCGGGCGAGCGCGTGGGGCTGACTGGTCCCTCGGGCAGCGGCAAGTCCACTCTGTTCGGATTGCTACAGCGCTCCTACGACCTGCAGGGCGGTCAAGTTCTGATCGATGGCCAAGACATTTCCCGCGTGACGCAAGATAGCGTGCGCCAAGCGATGTCCGTCGTACCGCAGGATATCTCGCTGTTTCATCGCTCCATCATGGAGAATATCCGCTATGGGAGGCCGGACGCCTCCGATGCGCAGGTGTTGAAGGCGGCCATGGCGGCGCGATGTGATGATTTCATTGAAGCCATGCCACAGGGTCTCGCAACCATCGTGGGCGACCGTGGTATCAAGCTGTCCGGCGGGCAGCGGCAGCGTATTGCGATCGCCCGGGCCTTCCTAAAGGACGCTTCGATCCTCTTGCTGGATGAGGCCACCTCGGCACTCGATGTCGATTCCGAGGAGCTGATCCGCGAAGCACTGAGTCGCCTCATGCGGGGGCGGACGGTCATTGCCATTGCCCATAGCCTACCCACCTTGCGCAGCTATGATCGCATCGTCGTGCTGCAAGAGGGGCAAGTCGTCCAAGATGGGCCGCCGGATCATCTCATGCAACGCGATGGTCTCTATCGCCGCTTGGTGATGCGGGAAATGGGTCGGCTGTCCCGCAAAGCGGCTTGAAGCGAGCGAATCGCCCTCTGCCCACACCCTGCCCGTCTGCCTTTGTGACGCGGCACGGAACCGAATTTGCTGCCCATGGTTGTTGGTTCAGTTGGCCCAAACACAACCGCTTGAGGGGTCGTCCCGAACCCCGGCGGCTTCCTGAGCCACATCGACGAGGTCGAGAGGTTAACTGAGCTCGCTCCGGATCATCCGAGCGGTCACGAGCGGTTAGATTTGGCCCGATGCCGGCCTCGATGCCTTCGACTTCGTTTCTGGAAGCGCTAGGAGCACCATGAGCTTGACGGCCGATTCTTTGCTGCTTTTCGGTGCGACTGGCGATCATGCTCAGCGAATGTTGATGCCGTCGCTCTTTGCGCTCCATGCCGATCGGCTGGTCTCGCCGGAGCTTACGATCCTGGGCACTGCACTCGGCGACATGAATAGCGAAGGCTTTCGCGCGCTTGCTGGCGCAGCGCTCGCCAAATACCTGCCACCCGACCGTCATTTATCAGGCACCAATTCAGATTTTCTGAAACGTCTCCGCTATGTCCCATTGGACGCGTCCGATTCCAGAAGTTTTGGCGGCCTGTCGCAAGCCCTCGGCAACGGCGAAGCGCAAAACGTCGCGATCTTCCTGTCTACGGCGCCGGCGCTTTTTCCGCCCACCATCTCCGGACTGCAATCGGCTGGACTGACCGGGACAAACGTACGGATCGGTCTGGAAAAGCCCCTGGGCCACGACCTCGCCTCCTCTCGCACGATCAATGACGCCGTGCTCGCCGCTTTCCCCGAGGAGCGAACCTTCAGGATCGATCACTATCTGGGCAAGGAGACCGTGCAGAATTTGCTCGCTCTTCGCTTTGGCAACCGACTGTTCGAGCCGCTGTGGAACGCGACCGAAATTGACCATGTGCAAATCACGGTGTCGGAGACGGTCGGTCTCGAGGGCCGCGTCGACTTTTACGACGATGCCGGAGCTCTTCGCGACATGGTGCAAAACCACATGCTCCAGCTGCTGGCGCTGGTTGCGATGGAACCGCCGGCGCAATTCAACGCCGCCGCGGTACGTGATGAGAAGGTGAAGGTGCTGCGCTCGCTACGACCCATCGACAAGGCGACCGCCGCTACGCACAGCGTCATCGGCCAATACTCTCCGGGTGTGGTTCGCGGCCTGGCGGTCCCCGGCTATAGCGACGAGCTGGGAAAGCCGTCCAGCACCGAAACCTTCGTGGCGCTGAAAGCCCATATGGACAATTGGCGGTGGAAGGGGGTGCCCTTTTATCTCAGGACCGGCAAGCGGCTGCCAAGCCGACAGTCGGAGATTTTCATTCAGTTCCGTCGCGTCCCACATTCGATCTTCGAGAGCAGGGGCGCCGCGGTGGAACCGAACAAACTCATTATGCGTCTGCAGCCGGAGGAAAACATCCGTCTCTTGGTGATGGCGAAGGAGCCGGGCCTCGACCGCGACGGTATTCGCTTGCGCGAGGTACCGCTCGACCTATCGCTGACCAGTGCCTTTGCCGGCGCGCGTCGCCGAATCTCTTATGAACGGTTGCTGCTCGATCTCATCGAGGGAGATCCGACCCTTTTCGTACGGCGCGACGAGGTAGAGGCGCAATGGGAATGGATCGACGGCATACGCGATGCCTGGGCCTCCGGCAACATGAAGCCGATTTCCTATGCCGCAGGCACGTGGGGCCCGTCTGCCGCAATCGGGTTGACCAAGTGCGACGGAGTGAGTTGGCATGATTGAGGCCAATTGGCGGGACCATGACACTCCCGCCCAGATGGCAGGCGCGGTCGCCGACGACATCGGTCGCATCATCAAGAATGCGCTCGACGCCCGCCGTCACGCGCTGATCGCGCTGCCCGGCGGCAAATCGCCAATTCCGATCTTCGCGCGACTGGCAGGAGCAGAGATCGATTGGAGCGAAGTGACGATTATTCCGACCGACGAACGCTTGGTTCCTCTCGACAGCCCGTTGAGCAATGTGACGATGATCGCGCGACATTTCCAACCAAAAGGCGCGCGGGTTCTGCCGATCGCGGCGGAAAGAGCCGATTATCGTTTGGCAGGCAAGGCGGCCGATTCCTATCTGGCCAATCTCAAATGGCCGCCGGACCTTGTTTGGCTAGGCGTTGGCACCGACGGTCACACCGCTTCAATTTTTCCCGGTCCCGATCTCGAGGAGGCGCTCGACGGCCCTTCAACCCGGAGGGTCATCGGACTGATGCCCGATCCACTGCCCGCCGAAGCACCGGTCGCGCGCGTCACGCTGAGTTGCGCCGCGATCCTGTCTGCGCGCGCCCTGTTGCTTGCCATTTCCGGCGCCAAGAAGCGCGCTGTCGTGGAATGCGCCATCAAGGATGGCCCGCTTGCAGCAACGCCCATCGGTCGTGTCCTCGGGAATGCCAAGAGTCCCATCACTATTCATTGGAGCGCGCGATGAGCCTGCATCCCATAATCGAGGCCGTGACCCAAAGAATCATCGAACGCTCCCGTATCTCGCGGGGCGCCTATCTCGATTTGATCACGCGTGAGCGGGAGTCCGGGGTCGACCGCCCCATTTTGTCCTGCGGGAATCTCGCGCACGGTTTTGCCGCGGCGGGCGACGACAAGCCCGCGATCCGCGGCGGCCGGGCCATGAATATCGGCGTCGTCACCGCCTATAACGACATGCTTTCGGCGCATCAGCCCTATGGCGGTTACCCCGATCAGATGAAGCTTTTCGCACGCGAGGTGGGTGCGACGGCGCAGGTCGCCGGCGGGGTACCGGCGATGTGCGACGGCGTGACTCAGGGCCAGCGCGGCATGGAGCTGTCGCTGTTCAGCCGCGACACCATCGCGCTTTCGACCGCCATTGCTCTCAGCCACGGCATGTTCGAGGCCGTGGCGCTGCTTGGCATCTGCGACAAGATCGTGCCCGGGCTCCTGATCGGTGCGCTCCGCTTCGGTCATCTCCCGGCGATCCTGGTCCCGGCCGGCCCGATGCCCTCCGGTCTCGCCAACAAGGAGAAGCAGCGCATCCGCCAGCTCTATGCCGAAGCCAAGATCGGACGCGCGGAGCTCCTCGATGCGGAGGTCGCCTCCTATCACGGCGCGGGCACCTGCACCTTTTACGGCACGGCCAACTCGAACCAGATGATGATGGAGGTGATGGGGCTTCACGTCCCCGGCGCTGCATTCGTAAATCCAGGTACCAAGCTGCGCCAGGAGCTGACCCGCGCCGCAATATACCGGCTGGCGGAGATCGGCTGGGATGGCAATGATTATCGGCCGCTCGGCCGAGTGGTCGACGAAAGGGCGATCGTCAACGCCGCGGTCGGTTTGCTCGCGACGGGAGGGTCCACCAATCATGCGATCCACTTGCCGGCGATCGCTCGCGCGGCGGGAATATTGATCGACTGGGAGGATATCGACCGGCTGTCGGCGGCCGTGCCGCTAGTCGCGCGGATCTATCCGAATGGTTCGGGCGACGTGAACGACTTCCAGGCGGCGGGAGGTATGGCGTTCACGATTGCCACCCTGTTGGATGCAGGACTGCTTCACCGCGATATCATGACCGTGGCAGCCGACGACCTCAGCGATTATGCCCGCGATCCCAGGCTGGAAGGCGGCGAACTCGTCTGGAGGGATGCACCCTCCGCGCCGCTCGATGAGACCATGCTGCGGCCGGCGTGCAAACCGTTCAATCCCGATGGCGGGATGCGCCTCGTCCAAGGCAATCTCGGCCGTGCGACCTTCAAGACCAGCGCTGTAGACTCGTCGCGTTGGACGATCGAGGCCCCAGCGCGGATCTTTTCCGATCAAGATGCCGTGGTGACGGCGTTCAAGGCGGGCGAGTTCGACCACGACACGGTGGTCGTGGTGCGTTTCCAAGGCCCGCGGGCGAACGGCATGCCCGAGCTCCACAAGCTCACACCCTCCCTCGGCGTGCTGCAAGATCGGGGTCTTCGGGTAGCGCTGGTCACCGATGGGCGCATGTCGGGGGCGTCGGGCAAGGTCCCGGCCGCGATTCATGTCAGCCCCGAAGCCTTTGGCGGTGGACCGCTCGCCAAACTCCGCGACGGCGATATCGTCCGACTTTGCGCCAATCGCGGTGAGTTGAGCGCGCTGGTCGATGATGGCGAATGGGCCGCCCGCGACGATGCGGTTTCCCCGGCGCCGGCGCTCGGTACCGGGCGCGAACTTTTCGCTTTCATGCGTCGCGGCGCGGACAACGCGGAGCTTGGAGCATCGGCAATGCTTGCGGCGGCGGGACTGTAGGCGCGGTGACGCGAGCGAGCGCGAGGCCAATGAACACTATCGATGCCGTCATGAGGCTCGGGCCCGTCATCCCGGTGCTCTCCATTGATGACGTCGCGCATGCGCGTCCGATTGCCGAAGCGCTGATTGCCGGCGGCTTGCGCGCGTTGGAGGTAACCTTGCGCACGCCCGTTGCACTCGACGCGATCCGCGAGATGGCAGGGGTCGAAGGCGCGATTGTCGGCGCCGGGACCGTGCTCAACGCGCATGATTTGGAGGCAAGTCTGAACGCGGGCGCGCGCTTTATCGTTTCCCCTGGCCTCACGCAACCGCTCGCCGAGGCGGTCATCACCTCCAAGATTCCGTTCCTGCCAGGCATCGCCACCGCGACCGATATCATGCGCGGACTGGATATGGGCTTGAGCAAGTTTAAGTTTTTTCCGGCCATGGCAATGGGCGGCATACCGACACTTCAAGCGCTCGCCGCCCCCTTTCGGCGGTGCCGCTTCTGTCCGACCGGCGGCATAACCCAAGCGACGGTCCCTGACTGGTTGGCGCTCGATTCGGTGCTATGCGTCGGCGGGAGCTGGCTCGTCGCTCCTGGCTATCCGAACGTCGCGGCAATCGAAAAAGCTGCAAGCAAAGCGGCGAAATGCTGACAGGGGAGAGTTGCGTCGTTTGGCTCTTGTTTTCGAAATAATGACACGCAACCGAATTTTCGCTGATTGGTTGTGATGATATCGGCGGTCCTGTTGTCCCCTGATCCCCCGAGGCCGCCGGTGCCCATATAGGGCGGAGAAGCCTCGGCTCCCTTTCCAGCGGCCGAGGCTTCTTCACGCGCTTAGGGCCGTCGTGGCAAAACTTGCCGGCTGGGAGCCCAGCGACCCGGCTGGTCCAGATGTGCTTCGGGGGTTCTCTGAATCGGGACGAATTTGGAACGGACTCTTGGTGTGATCGTTTCCTGCAAGCAACCTGCTTCGGCTACTACCATAGGAGGTTCAATGTATGGACGCCACTACCGCAACGCTCGCCTTGATCTAAAAGTTTGTTGGACCGGACAACAGGATCAACAACTTGTCAGATTTCTACGATGCGCTCTTGAAGGCGCTCGAAGACGCTCATTCAGCAGGTCGGGACGAAGCCAACGTGGAACACAATGATAAAGCTGGGGATAGTGTCGCAGTCAGAGGAGCCGCTTGAGAAGAGCGGGTCATGTCAGCGAACAAAGGAAAGCCCAAGCGAGCACAGCAACTAGTGCTAGAGATAACATTAATGCGAGCCGAGCTTCCTGAGGCGTAGGTACGCGGCCTTCGGCCCCCTCGTGTCTCTCTTGATGCGATCCGCATGGGTCGGAGACGGGGTGGAGAGGGTCAATTTGGACGGCCATTCTTTTCGGGTTGCCTTTGGCTTGCCCATCACGATCGTACGCTTCAAGCCGCGTGAGGATATTCCCGCTCATCAAAATATTTGGGCTCCTCGAACTCAAGTTGATTTAGGACATGCAGGAAGGTCTGGGCGCCTTCAATCTCACCGGCCAACCTGAGCCAGCCGTTCGCAAGGGCGGCGAAGTGCTCTTTGTCGTCCGCGGAAGCAGCTTTACGACACAGGTCAGAGAAATAGCGCGCTTGCTCGCGATATTCGTTGGGATTGTCGGGCAAACTTTCCAAGGTCCATTCCGATCACGACGAGGCAGACCTAGGAACGCGGTCCCTCGTCAAATAGTTCCCTCCGAGGCAACTAACCGGAGCTTCTTGCTTCCGGTATTTCACCCTCAAGCAGTTTTTCGTATCACCAAGTTCGAACGCTGTTGGTAGCCGCTTGCTCTTCTGCTTCTCGTTCGAATGCAAGCTAATGCACGCGCCGACGCAGCAGCGATCGCACAAAGAAGAAGCCCGGCCACGGGGGAGGACCGAGCTTCTTGCAGTTCGCACCATCGGTTGGACTACCTGGGAGGGGAAGAGATATCGCCGATGGCCTCAGCTAAAACGCCAATTGTCGAAGGTTGTTCCAAGCGACGCCGCACCTCCAGCGTCCGGACCGACAACTGTGGCGCCTACACTGCCGCTCCGACTCCACAAAATCGTCTGCGGAACCCGCGATCGTCGAACAGAAAACTCCGATCGCCAGCGAAGGGGGCCATCGGACAAGCACCGTAGCTTCGCGCGAGCAAGCACACTTTGAAACCGAACCCGCGGACCTCCGCTGCGTTCACCCTTCGGAGGGCAACCGCTGAAGGGAATCCACCCGATGATTCGAATTTTCTGGCTTGCCACCACTCTGTCGTTTGTTACGTCCTACGCCTTTGCCGATCAGGTACGTGCCACGTGGTACGGGAACGAACTTAGAGGACATCGAACCGCGTCCGGTGAAATCTTCGATCCTAATGGGCTCACGGCGGCTCATAAGGGTCTGCCCTTTGGCACTTGCCTCGTCATCGCAAATCCTAGGACGGGTAAGAGTGTGCGGGTCACGGTGAACGACCGCGGGCCGTTCACAACGGGAATCGAGTTAGATCTTTCATGGGGTGCGGCCCACGCGATCGGCATGCTCACGACTTAGAAAATCACGATGCGACGCTGCTAGTTCCACCTCTCATGGATGGTTTGTGGCGCTGAAATAAGAACACTGGCGATCCGACGTTGTCCGGGCGCCGCCGGCTTATCCATCATGGCCGTCGCTGTCTCGCTGCTAAGTGTGTCGAACGCGCACGCTGCCGCCGACCCAACGGCATCGAGCACGGTGTGAACGCCGAGAAATGCATCTTCAGCGCCAATGGCTGGGTCGGGCGCAAAAGACCCGTCGTTGCTTGGAACAAAGGCCTCGCAACGTCGTTACAAAACTGACAACGCTTGCCTACGCATCCCAGATTAGGAATGGAAGGACCGCAAATCCCATGGGGCTGTTCACCAAGGACATCAAAACGATGGAGGATCTGTTCCTCTATACCCTCGAGGACGTGTACTACGCCGAGAACCAGATCGTGAAATCACTGCCAAAGATGATCGAGAAAGCTACGAGCCGCGAGCTCGCAGCCGGATTGCGGGCGCATCTGCGCGAGACCGAGAACCAGGTGAAGCGCCTCGTCCAAGTCTTTGGCAAGATCGGTCAGAAGCCGAAAGGAGTTGATTGCCCCGCCATCGATGGCCTCATCAAGGAGGCGGACGAGGTTTCCGGCGAGGTTGACGACAAGAAAGTGCTCGACGCAGCACTCATTGGCAGCGCCCAGGCGGTGGAGCATTACGAAATCACGCGCTACGGCACTCTCATTGCATGGGCACAGGCGCTGGGCCACGACAATGTAGTCAGCCTGTTGAACGCCAACCTCAAGGAAGAAAAGGCCGCCGACAAGAAGCTCACCACCCTGGCGGAGGGTGGCGGTGTCAATCGCCGGGCGACGGGCCGCGTCCACCAAAAATCGATTGGCGGCAGGAAGCGCGCATCTAGTCGGACGCCGACCAAGCGCAAATCAACCCCTCGCGCGCGACGAGCTGCCCACTAGGAATGAATCCGCGGAATTGACTTCGTCGTTTTAGGCATTTCGCATCTCGTGGAAAGGACGTGACCAATGGGTCGCTCAATACTTCTCTGGCTGCTCGGTGTTCCAATTCCCATCATCATTTTGCTCGCGCTGTTCTGGCATTAGGTGTGGCAATGGCAACCCCGACAAGAAATGCCGAGCGAGTAGCGGAACGGTCTGTGGAGAGCTCTGCTTCCGCCGTCGAATGGACTGCAATTGCCGGTGGCGCACTTGGCGCGATCGGCGTCACCATCATGCTTGTAACCTTGGCCTCGGCAGCCGGCCTTGCTGCGGTACGACCTTGGACATTCACGACGGCATCGCCGGCGACCTTTGGCATCGCCGCCGCGATCGGCTTGATCGTGATCCAATGGCTTTCGTCGGCCGTGGGCGGGTACCTCACCGGTCGCTTACGCATAAAGTGGGTCGGCATTCGGACTGACGAGATTTTTTTTCGTGATACCGCGCATGGCTTCTTGGCATGGGCCTTGGCCACAGTGCTGATGTCGGCGCTATTTTCAGTCGCGGGCTCCGCCACAGTTGCCGCAACGGCTGCCTCTCCGGCAGAGGTTACGCAAACGAATGCCGCGACGAGCTTCGCAGTCATTACGTCGCTTTCGTTTTTTATCGGAGCGTTCATCGCCAGCGCCGCCGCCGCCCTGGGCGGGCTGCATCGGGACGAGGACTAGGAGTTTTTTGAAGACGCTGGCCGCAGAGGTCGGTGATGAGGAATTCTAACAAGTCACCGGATCGAAAGGCCTCAAAAGCGCCGCTCGTCAAGCGTTGCCAGAAGCTTGTCGACTCGTTGCTTAGCGGCGCTTAACGCATCCTTCCTGTTGGCCGCCAGGTTCCTTAGGGTAGATCGCGCGAGTATCGGCAGATCGGGACGCGTCGGGTAGATGCCAACGCACCAATGCGACCATTCACGCCTGGGAATAATGTCGTAACCGCGATAGCGGCAGGCATCCTCATTCATAAGACCGGGCTCCTGAGCCCACCGTCTATAGAGCAATGCCGGTGCCGCCCAAATGTTCCGGCCGTCGGCCAGTCGATCGTGGGGGGTCATTCCGAGGTTGATCTCGCGCTCAAGCCGGCTCATGGGCTACCCCCCTGCTACAATTTAAGCCTAAGGCCCCTTGAGCGAGGGGGACGAGGCTACGGCAAGAGGGGCCACACGGCAAGGTCGAGAGCTATTGAGTTGGGCCAGGGCCCGTTGCACGAGCTGGTTCAAATCTCTCTCGCCCGCGCTGGCGGAAGATATGATGCTCGTTGCCAATAATTCGCGCGTTGAAGTCGCTTGGGGCTCCATTGCAAGAATGGTTCGCGAGCTCACTAATGTCTGCCACGCCACATCAAATGCCGCGCCAAGCAAGCTCGTCGTTTCTGCGTCGAAACCGCCATGAGCCATCAGCATGGACGGCCTGACGGCTTGCTCTTGACGCCCCACGATCCGCGTCACAGGCGAGCAGACCGTTTCCACTTGGAGAGTGTCGCAGCCCTCGCACACATAAGTGAGGACGCTAAGCTGGTTGTCGACCGGGTGGCTCTCCGAGCCAAAGAGACGGGTTATGGTCCCGCATAGGCCACAAGCGGGCCCATCGACCGTAACTCCAACTAATACGTCCATTTTTAGCACGTGAAGAGTTTAGCTAGGTGTTTGACTGAGTCAAGAGATACTTACACAGTTCTAAAGAAAACCAGACATACCGTATTCCATCTAGCTAAAACTACTATTTTTACTTGATGTGAGCGTGAGTCCCCCTTTCGCCATTTTAGCTTTTGACTAACAGGTAGTCGTTGTCATAGAGTGTGTCGATCACCCCGTTGTCTAACGAAAGGAGGGTCCTGTGTCCGAGAGCAGATATCGCGGCGAGCGCCTCCAGATAATGCTGACGCCAGAGGAGTTGCTTTTGGTCGATGATTTTCGCTTTAAGCATCGGATGCCCAGTCGAGCAGCCGCGGTCCGAGAATTGCTGCAGCGAGGACTCGCCGCTGAGGGGTTTTCCGTAGCCAAGCCAGGCGCGAAATCGAGCCAGTTCGGCGTCACTGCAAAAGCAAAGCGCGGCGACGGACGACCATCGCACGGTAAGAAGACAGAGTTAGAGAGGTAGCCCGTCCCTATCCGTATTGGTCGAGTGCATCGAGGAGTCGCAGGTCATGTCCTTGCCCCTACTTTCTGAGCCGGCCGCAGAGCAGATACAGGTTGCCCAGTCCCACATGGGCTTGCCTCCCGGTTACTCGGATATGCTGAACGCCTTACCGGGGGCGATTTATGCGACCGATCCCGAGGGACGGCTTACATTTTACAATGAGGCCGCGGCGAACCTTTGGGGCTTTCATCCCACCCTCGGCGAGAAGGAATGGTACGGTGCTTGGCGTCTTTATTGGCCCGACGGCCGGCCAATGCCGTTCGACGAATGTCCCATGGCTAGCGCTCTGAAGCAGGGTCGCCCAATCAATGGTGCGGAAGCGATCACGGAGCGGCCTGACGGCACCCGCATCTCGTTCCTGGCCTATCCGACGCCCTTGCGGGACGAAATGGGCGGGCTGCTCGGCGCGCTCAATATGCTCGTTGACATAACTGAGCGAAAACGCGCGCAGCACCTCGCAGCTCAACTTGCGTTAATCGTTGAAACGTCTGACGACGCAATCATCAGCAAGAACTTGGACGGAACAATCAACACTTGGAACCGGGGTGCCGAGCGGCTTTTCGGTTACACGAAGGAGGAGATCGTTGGAAAATCGGTGAAGACGTTAATCCCAGAAGACCGCCATGATGAGGAACCGGAAATCATATCCCGCATTCGGCGTGGCGAGCGTATCGACCCCTACGAAACAGTCCGCCAGCGCAAAGATGGGAGCTTGGTTGATATTTCTCTTAGCGTATCGCCCATCAAGGATTCCGATGGCCGGATCGTAGGCGCGTCAAAAATTGCGCGTGATATAACCGATCGCAAACGGCATCAGGTCGAGCAAGATCTCCTCTTTGCCGAGATGAGTTCATCGCATCAAGAACCTATTTGCAGTCACGAACGGCCTCGTCACGCTGAGTGCCCGCGCGGCCAAAACGCCAGCGGACATGGCCGAAGCGCTCAGGGGTCGGATCGAAGCTCTCTCGCGCGCCCACGGCCTCACGCGTATCGGGCTCATCGATACTTCGGACATAAACGAGGACATAACTTTGCATGCACTGATCCAGGCGATCTTTGCGCCCTACCTAAATACTGGCGCTGAGCGTCTCGTTGTCAGCGGCTGCGATCTTTCAATTCGCAAAAGTGCAATAACCGGACTCGCTCTCTTGCTCCACGAGTTTGCGACGAACGCCGTCAAGCATGGGGCTCTCTCATCTCCGGTGGGACGCATCCACGTCGGCTGCTCCACCGATGACAATGTGCTCCGATTGAAGTGGCACGAACAGGGGGGACCGCCAGTCAATGACCTACCCAGCCATAAAGGTTTCGGAAGCGCGCTCGCCCAGCGAACCGTAACAGGCCAATTTGGCGGTCTTCTCTCCGAGGATTGGCGGACGGAAGGCTTGGTTATCGACCTGACGCTGCCCCTAGAACATCTCGCCTTACAATAGGCGACGCCGCTCACGATCCCTCGGTCGGAGGACCACAGGTACCGGGCATAGAACCGCCAATGCTACGTGGCGGATGGATTCTTTCGCTCAATGGCCCCGCGACGTGGCAAAGCGGACGCAAGGAGATTCTGCAGGATTAGCCGGCGCAATTCGGGCAGGGAAAACGGCTTCTGTAAAACGGCCCTATCGGCGTGTCGGGCATGCAGCCCGGCCTCGCCATAACCGGTTACGAATACAAATGGGATGCCTTTGGAAGCGAGGAAGTCGGCGACCTGATCCGACCGCTGCCCTCCACCGAGATTGACATCTAGCACAGCCCCATCGATC
Organism: uncultured Alphaproteobacteria bacterium; assembly: GCA_963820115.1. GTDB lineage: Bacteria > Pseudomonadota > Alphaproteobacteria > Rhizobiales > Methyloligellaceae > Methyloceanibacter. Next base: position 1,040,899 of record CAWFYP010000001.1, on the reverse strand, counting down.
GGCTCGCTGTGGCAAATCTCAAGTGCGTGGTCCACTGTGGCAGCCGGTCCGACGACTTCAAAACCAAGCTCGGCGAGCTGGTCTTCCAGCAGCATGGACACCAACGCCTCATCTTCCACCAATAGGAGCCGGACAGGTGGGTCATCGACAGGTGCACTCGACGCCATCACCCGATCGCCACCTTACGGGATAGAGGCAACCGCATGGAGCAGATGACGCCAGATTTATTGAGCTCTAGCCGCGCCTCTCCGTCCAACTCCGCGGGCACGGCTTTCTCGATCAGCCTTGTGCCAAAGCCTCGTCGCCCGGATGACGTGATGCGAGGTCCCCCGTGCTCGCGCCAAATCAGATTGAGCGCCGGAGATTGTCCTCCCTCGAGGTCGAAGTCCCAAGTTACCTCAATGCCTCCCTCGGGAACCGACAACGCACCGTATTTGACGGCATTGGTTGCAAGCTCGTGAATGGCCATGCCGAGAGTGACGGCAGCAGTCGGCCCTAAGCGAACATCAGGACCTCCCAGCTCGAGCCTGCTTGACTCGTCTTGGCTCATGAAGGGCGCCAGCGTCCCGGAAATCACCTCCATCAGGCTTGCGCCCCGCCAAGCATCGCGCGCGAGCAGGCTGTGGGTCCGTGAAAGCGCCAAAAGGCGCGGCTCGAATTTCTGTTGGAATGTCGTGACGGATTCCGCATTGCGGGCCGACTGTTGCGAAAGCGATTGCACAGCCGCAAGCGTGTTCTTGACCCGGTGATTGAGCTCGTTAAGCAGGAGATGCTGACGCTCGTCGGCCTCGCGCAAGGCGGTAATATCAGTATTAGTGCCGAACCAGCAGACCACTTGGCCGGCCTCGTCGCGCACCGGTAGGGCACGAGAGAGAAACCATCGCCATTGTCCGTCGCGGCTTTTGAGGGGAAAAGTGTCTTCCCAGGGTTCGCCAGTTTCCCAGGAGCGTTGTATCCGGGCAACGACACGGTCGACATGGTCCGGGTGGTGTACGCTGCGCCACCCCCAGCCCTCCATCTCGCGGAGATTCGTCCCGGTGTAATCGAACCAGCGGCGGTTGTACCAGAAGATCCAACCGTCGCCATGGGCCATCCAAGCTAGCTGCGGGATGGAATCCGCCAAAAGCTGGAAATTGAACTCGCCTTCGCGGAGCGCGGCCTCGGTTTGCAGCCGACGCTGAGCGCGCTGCTCCTCTGAATCCTTTTCCGTCAACATGAGCAAGCAGAGCAGTGGGTTGTCGATGCTACGCCTCGCTGGGCAACGCCTGTGACCGCGCCATCCCGCGTGCGACTCTCTTGCATCTCTCCGCAACGGATGGAAGAACACTCAAAGTGGCACAGACCGCAGGACAAGATCATGGGCCTCTTCTCAACATTTGAGCGCCGGGGCGAACCCCTTGCTCCGCGCTGGCTCTTTGCGCGGCGGCTGCTCATCAACATTGGGATCGCCCTCGGACTGATTTTGATTTCGCTGATCGGTGGCATGGCCGGCTACCACTACATTGAGGGCTCGGGTTGGCTTGATGCCTTCGACCAGACGGCGATGATCCTTGGCGGCATGGGACCTTATAGTGAGCCCAAGACTCAGGGTGGAAAGGTCTTCGCCGGTATCTATGCGCTCTATTCGGGACTCTTGCTGATCGGTCTCACCGGCTTGATATTGGCGCCGCTCTTCCACCGAATCATGCACCATTTCAACCTGCCCGATGGGGAGGATAATACCGGCGGAGCATCCAAACGTACCAAGACGTCGTCACGGCGGAGAAAGCCAGAACGCTAAACGTTCGGGCCCGGATCGAGGCGTATTGGAAGGACGAAGTAAAAATTTGTAGCGCACAGCACACCCCCGTCCTTATGCCGTCAAAGGGGCTACCCGCTTCAGCGCGTTCCGGAGGCTAGCGGCGGGCGAGAACGATGCCAACCAGAAAGCCAAGCCCGAGAGCGAGCGCCAAAGTGATATGCGGGTTTTCGGCCGCGCGCTCATGCACCTCATCATAGGCATCCATCGCGACATCTCGCGCCCGCCCATACCGCTTGCCGACGCGGCGCGAAACATCAGAGGCGAGGTCGCCGGCTTTCCGGGCCGCGTCGGAGGCGAACTCACTCACCTGATCGCCAATCGAATCGCCAATCTCCTCGGCCGTTTCCTTGGCAGAATGGGCGGCGGACATCACGGTCTCGCGCGCTTCCCTGGCGCTTTCTTGGGCGTGGCGCCCGGCAGGGGAATTGGCGGCTTTGCGGAAGGCTTCGTTGGCGGTCGTCATCTGGGGCATCCTCGTGATGTTTGGGCCAGGTAGGCGCTGGCCATTGAAGGGTTATCTACTCTTCAACGGACCAAGGCCTGCGAAGTTCCGCTAGGCGAGACCCGGACCCCGAAATCGGAGCGGCCGATGCCGCGCGCCCTCTATTCTGGCGGTGCCAATTTGGGGCCCGCACTGGTGGCACTTGCCGTTGATCACGAAAGGTCGCCACAAAGTTTCCTTAGTATCTCACTCCTGCAAAGGCAAAAGGCCAAGGGGCCGGCCGCTCATTCCGGGGGCGGACCAGCGCCGGCGGGGCGAAAGGGCGAACGCGTTACCGAGGCACGAGGCAAGTGCCCCACTCCAAGCTCCTATCGAAGCCGTGCCAGTAGCAGTCGTTCCGTACGCTCTGAACGTAAGCGCCTATGGCGATAAGGACGAGGAAAAGGATGAGGAGTCTCATTGCATACCGGACCCCTGCAGCGGCCGGCCGAGCTTACTCCGGCTCTCGGAACGGGAGGGGTGGGGTTCGAGGACCGGATTGCACGAAAAACGAACTCGGCTGCCCTTCGGTTCCAGTACGGGCAAACCGACGGCAAGCGGGCCGAACAATACTGCGATCGACCGCGTTTAGCTCCACGCAACCAGCCTTCAAGGGCCCCGCCAATGAGTGATGACGACGAGACATTCCTCGAAAGTATCATCGACGACCTGCGGACCAATGAGGGCGAAATGTATCGCCGCCTACTACGCAGGCTGCGTCACGAAACAAACCCTGAGGCCAAGGCTTTGGTCGAAACCTTGTTGACGCATCCGCGCCTACGAGACTTGTCGCTGCACTAAAGCAGCGCCGATCTCGCCAATCCGCGGGCGGTTGACACAACCAAAACGGCCCGCCGTTGAACGGCGGGCCGCCCGGTCAAAGTCGCGCTATCAACGATTAGAACCCAATCCAAACTCCGCTACGCCAGTAGCCGCGACCCTCATGAGGATCAGCCCATACTCAACCGCGGTGACGCCGGATTGGTCCTTCGCGAACCGACCGATAAGCATTCGCATGACGGTTGTGCTCCTAGTTTCTCGAACAACGACATTCTTATTCAAGTATGATCGCGGAACCGCTGCCTTCCACGGTGCAGCCCGCCCTGGGCTTTAATAGAAAGGGCCGGTTTGGGGAGGCTGATGCGTATCGCTATCATGGCGTCGCTGGCAACGAGCCGGTCGACCGGTGCGGCCCGCGATCAACACTCGCGCGGTGTGTGAGTATCTGGCCGCTCTCGATCCGGCACGAACCGCACAACGCCCGAAGGTGATCTCTCCTTCAAAGGTGGAAAGCACTGAAGCCACGCGCTAATCGATCCACCCGAGCTCACGCGCCTTGTCATTTGCAACGACCCACGCGAGCGCCAGGACGCCACGAGCTGTCCTGCGCCCGCCTTCATATAGCTCACCTTGAAGCTCGAGCCCGGCATCATGACGATGATCTCGTCACCCACCACCTCGGTAACGAGCTTTGGTCGCCTGAACCAAGAGACGATCATGCTTGTTGGCCCTAGACGATCTCGCGCTTCGTCGTTGGCCAAAGAGCAAGCCTTGGCCAAAAACTCTGCTCGCGACATATCAGACCGAGGATCGACCTGTAAGGGATAGCCCTTGGGTAGATTTGTGGGTGGGTCATAGCAATCCTCCCCGTCAGGCATACGCCCCCTCGTCGCGAGAAGGGCTGATGTTAGGCCGAGGGGTCTCCGGGCAGTATTACAAAATCTCCGTTTCCACTGTTTAAAGCGACTTGCCATGGGTGAAGGATCAGTCAGTTACCGCCTCGATGCAATCCTCTACCGCCTCGATGCAATCTTCGGTGTCATTCTCGACGCTGTTGACGGCGCGGTTGACCGCGTAGGCCTCCATCAGAGCCGGGAACGCGAGGCTCTCCGGCACAAGCAATGTCCAGCGCTGCATTGGCGCGCTATTGCACAAGAGAGGCGCAACCCCACCGCTCATAAGACTGCTCGTTCTTCTCGCTCCACGGCTTGCGCAAATGGAACGGTCGCGCCAGGAGGGCACCTCGGTCGGGGCGGAGCATTCGCGGCTTGCCCTTGTAGGGACAGAGCTCTTCCTGGGTCCGCCTGCTGCATGAAGCCTGCCGTGCGCCTTGTTACCTGGTGCAACACCAATCCGGAACCCGTGGCTCGTCTCGACTGGCCCGTGCCTCGACCCATTCGTAGCCCGTCGCCATGAGCGCTTCTTCCGCAAGGCCATGGGCATTTGCGTGCCGGACAAGGACACCATCCTGCTCGCCACGCTGTTTCAGATCATCACATTCAAGAACGTGCTCGAGCCCGAGCAGGAGATCAACGGCGTGTTCGACGCCTGCTACGTCTGGCACAACTTGCGAGTATTCTCGAATCCTGGACGCGCGCCGCAGACCTGCGGCTTTGGCTTTTTGATTTTCCGTGGCCTGCCAGGCCGGCCGCGGAAGAATTTGCGTGCGTAAGTTCGTTGTCCAAGCATGGAGCGACAGATAGTTGCGGCTGGAGGAGAGGTGTCAGCATGCTTTGATTCGACGCGCGGCGGTAGACGCGAGCTCTCACATTCGACAAGTTTTGCCGCGGTGTACCTACAGCGCGACGCTGATGCTCGCGTGCTATTGTTTGCGCGGATGCCTCAGACCCTGTTGGAGGGCGCGCACCTTGCCGAAGAAGGCCAAAACCTCGTCCGCACGCAAGAGGGTGAGGAAACCGGGGGACCGCTCGCGCAGTTCACGCGGTCAACCAATTGATGCGGACGTCGAACGCGAGGCTCTGCTCAAACGGTTCCACCTCACATCACCGAGTCGTCCGTACAGTGGTCAGCTAAAGGATCCGATTGTCCGAGCCTCTAAGTTGGAGCTCATGCTCCGTGGAGGGCCAGAACAGCAAGAGCGCCTCGGTCGCGAAGAGGACGCGCGGATCGTCGCGGAGCAATTCGGAAAACTTTTCCTGCTCCTAGACCATTTCAAGATACCTCGTAGGAGCCATCTCAGGTGGTTCCACTTGGCGTTTCGTTTGGCCAGGCAACATGTGCGGGGAATGGAGGTTGTCGAGGGTGCTCTCCCCAAGAAAGGGCCAAAAGGCAGACGGAAGGGGACGCCCACAGACCATGAACTCCTGATAGCTCTGACCCAAGTCAAACTAGAGCGAAAGAGAGGTACGGCTGACGCCATCCGCACCCTCAGAAAGAGACAGCCGGATGTGTGGCATCGCTTTTCGGCGAAGAGCCTCCAGCATCGGTACTCCAAGCTTCGGAAGGAACTCGTCCCCTACCCCAAAGGTGATCTGATTGACAACCTGGCCGCGATGTTCGGCTTATCTGCGCGCTATAGGAAACCCGAAAATTCTGAAACATAATTTCTGGGATACTCATTTGATTTTGTTAGCGATTCTCCCTTTGTGACGAGGTCTTTTATTGGTAGTCCATGTGCGACCAGGCGCACGAAATGGCCCGAGCGACCTGAAGTGAGCGAATAGATGGCAAGTAGCCCAAGCAAAGGTTTGGAGGTCAAGCGGGACCGCAAGCGCCCCCTGCCCCTTGCCGCCGCCTTCCGGGCGGCCAAGGCTGCCGGTTTTCAGTCTGTAACTTGCGAGGTCACGCCCGAAGGCACCATGATCCTGAGGGCTGGATCCATCCAGGATGATAAATTCACTCTGGCCGAAGACACGGATGAGATCATCCTCTAATGCCACGCCCTCGCCCACCATATCTTCAACGAGAGACCACCCGCCACGGCAAGGCCGTCTGGTATGTGCGCCAAGATCATGGGCCGCGCACCAGGATCACGGCAGAATACGGAACGCCCGAATTTGAAGAAGCTCACCGAGCCGCACTGTCTGGCGTCCCGATCCGTAAGGCTGCACCATCGAATAGTACTTTGGCTTGGTTAATCGCTCGCTATCGTGAGACGACGGCTTGGAGCGAGCTTTCAGCCGCTACACGACGCCAGCGCGACAACATCTTCGTTGGTGTGCTCGAGACGGCCGGGCAAGAGCCTTACGCCAAGATCACCGCCGCGACCGTCGAAGCCGGTAAGGAGCGGAGATCTGCCACACCGGCCCAAGCCCGGAACTTCCTCGACGCCATGCGTGGCCTCTTCCGATGGACGCACAAGGCTGGTCTGGTCAAAACCGACCCGACTGCTGGCGTGCATAACCCGCCGCGCAAGAAAACCGAAGGCTTCAAGGCGTGGACCGAGGCTGACCTTGAAGCCTATGAGGCACGCTGGCCCATTGGCACCCGGCAACGGGTATGGCTCGACGTGTTGCTCTACACCGGCCTTCGCCGTGGCGATGCTGCGCGTCTCGGTCGCCAGCATGTCCGCAATGGTGTTGCCACACTCAAGAATGAGAAGGGCGGCTTCACCGTCGAGGTCAACTTGCCGATTTTGCCGGTGCTGCAACGGACGCTCGACGCCGGCCCCTGTGGCGATCTCGCCTTCATCTGTGGCGAGCGCGGGCGTCCCCTGACCAAGGAGAGCTTTGGCAACCTGTTCAAAAAAGCATGCAAGGACGCCGGTGTGAACGTACCGAAGCAAGCCGCGCACGGTCTACGCAAGGTCGCGGCGACACGCGCCGCCGAGAATAGAGCGACCGAGTTCGAGCTCATGGCAATCTTCGGATGGACCGACCCGAAGATGGCGGCGCACTACGTCAGGGCCGCCAACAGAAAGCGTCTCGCCGCTCAGGCAATGGGAAAACTGAACGCCAGCGGAACATCTATTCCCGCACCTGAGCTGCAGGTGCGGGCGGAAGGAGAAAAAACGTAATGAAATCAACACTCGATTTGAAAAGTGGTGCGGTCGAGAGGACTCGAACCTCCACGAGCAAGCTCACAGCGACCTCAACGCTGCGCGTCTACCAGTTCCGCCACGACCGCAAAGCATGGCCCCGAAAAGTTGCCGACTTTTCGGATCAGCTCACGCGTCAAACTCAAAGGATCCCGAAGCTTCGGCCCCGGATATGGCTATAGGCTACCCCAGTGGCAAGCGCGTACGGGGGCCTGCTGCCTTAGCAAACCTCCAATGGGGGTGCAAGGTTAGGCTTGGACTTGGCCCCCGGCAGCCTATGCTGGGACCGCCATGACCCTGCACGCCAGGCCAAGAGCCCCTTCCCCTGCGGCCGACGACCGCGGAGTGGAGTGGCGGCGGAGCGGAGCTCCGATCCCCTACCCCGAGGCGCTTGCCGCCATGGACGCGCGCGCGGAAGCGATCGCCCGCGGCGAGGCCTCCGAATGCGTGTGGCTGCTGGAGCACCCTCCGCTTTACACCGCCGGCACGAGCGCGCGGCCGTCGGAGCTGCTCGCGCCCGACCGCCTGCCCGTATTCAGAAGCGGCCGCGGCGGACGCTACACCTATCACGGCCCGGGTCAGCGCGTGGCCTATGTGATGCTCGATCTCTCGTCCCGCGCCCGCGACGTGCGAGCCTTCGTGACCGGGCTCGAGGACTGGCTGCTCGCGGCGCTTATGCGACTCGGCGTGGCGGGCGAGCGCCGCCTGGGCCAAATCGGTATCTTCGTGGATGGCGCGAAGATCGCGAGCATCGGCGTCCGCCTGCGCCGCTGGGTGAGCCTGCATGGCGTGAGCCTCAACGTCGATCCGGACTTAAGTCATTTTGCCGGCATCGTGCCTTGCGGGCTCAACGACACCCCCGTCACGAGCCTCGCCGCGCTCGGGCGCAAGACCGACATGGACCAAGTCGATGCGGCGCTCGGCGCTGCCTTCAGGCCGGTGTTCGGCGAAACCTCCCTCACCCGGTCGGCAGCACCTTGAAGCCGCGCGCCACCGTGCCCCCTTCATGCCTCACGACCACGGCCTCGACCGCCGCGTCAGGCGGCCCGTCGGTGCAACGCTTCAGCATCGCCTCGACCTGGCTCGCCGGGCCTGAGAACACCGCCTCGACGCTGCCGTCGCGGCAATTGCGCACCGAGCCGTCGAGACCGAGGCGGCGCGCAACCTGCTCGGTCCAGGCGCGGTAGAACACGCCCTGCACCCGGCCTTCGATCCTCACCGTGACGGTCCTGATCGGATCGGTGCGCCGCGTTTCGTCCTTGCCCGACATGGCTTCAAGATGCGCCCGCGCGGAGCCTCAGGCAAATTCGAGGATCACCGCATCCACATTGAGGCTGTCCCCGGGCTTGGCCAGCACTTTGGCCACGGTCCCGTCGCGCTCGGCGCGTAGCACGTTCTCCATCTTCATCGCCTCGACGATGCATAGCGCGTCGCCGGCGGCGACCTCCTGCCCCTCGCTCACATTGAGCAAGACGACGAGGCCGGGCATGGGACAGAGCAGCAGCTTGGAGGTATCTGGCTTCTCCTTCACCGGCATGAGCGCCAGCAGCGCTGCTTCGGCCTCGGTATAGACCCGCGCCTCGACCTCGATGCCCCGATAGATGAGCCGGACTCCGTTCAGGATCGGGCGCACCTGCACCGCGGCCCCCTTGCCGTTGATGGTGCCCTCCCACACCGGCGCGCCGAACCACCACGACGAGACCAGACGAACCTCACGCGACTTCTTCCCCTCCTGCCCGACCGTGACGACCGTCGCGCCCCCGGAATCCGTCGCCACCGTGACGCGTTCGCGCTGCCCTTCCAGTTCGACGATGCGGATCTCGGCAAAACGGACGGGCTCGCCGAACATCTGCTGGGTAATGGCGCGGCGCCGCTCATTGCTCAAATGATCGATCGCCGCCGCCACCGCCACGAGCGCATCCCGCGCCGCGCCTTCCGGCACCGGCGCCCTGAACCCTTCCGGGAACTCCTCGGCGATGAATTTGGTGGACAGGTGCCCCTCCCGCCAGCGTGCATTGCGCATCAGCACCGCGAGAAACGGGATGTTGTGCCGGAAACCATCGATGGCGAAGGCATCGAGCGCGGCGCCCATGGCGTCGATGGCGGCGAGCCGCTTCGGCGCGTGGGTGACGAGCTTGGCGATCATCGGGTCATAATAGACCGAAATCTCGCCGCCCTCCTCGACGCCGCTATCGAGCCGCGTGGTGACGCCGCGGACCTTGCCCAGCCATGGCGGCCGGAAGCGGACGAGCCGCCCCGTGGAGGGCATGAAATTGCGCGTCGGGTCCTCGGCATAGATGCGCGCCTCGATCGCCGAGCCTTCGAGCTTGACGTCCTTCTGTTTGAGGCGGAGCTTCTCACCCCCCGCCACTCTGAGCATTTCCTCGACGAGGTCGAGACCGGTGACGAGCTCGGTTACCGGATGCTCCACCTGCAGCCGCGTGTTCATCTCCAGAAAATAGAAATGGCGGTTCCGGTCGACGATGAACTCGACGGTGCCGGCGGAGTCATAACCAACGGCCTTGGACAGGGCCACCGCTTGCGCGCCCATCGCCGCCCGGGTCTTGGCGTCGATGAACGGGCTCGGCGCCTCTTCGAGCACCTTCTGATTGCGCCGCTGGATCGAGCATTCGCGCTCACCCAAATGGATCACATTGCCATGCTTGTCGCCGAGCACCTGAATTTCGATGTGGCGCGGCTCCTCGATATATTTCTCGATGAACACGCGGTCGTCGCCGAAGCTCGATTTCGCCTCCGATTTCGACGCGGCGAAGCCTTCCGCTACTTCCTTCTTGCTCCAGGCGACGCGCATGCCCTTGCCGCCGCCGCCGGCCGAGGCCTTGATCATCACCGGATAGCCGATCTCGCCGGCGATCTTCACCGCCTCCTTGACGTCGGCGATGACGCCGAGATGGCCCGGCGCGGTGGAGACCTTCGCCTTCGCCGCGAGCTTCTTCGATTCGATCTTGTCGCCCATGGCCTCGATGGCCTTGAGATTCGGTCCAACGAAGGCGATGCCGGCCTCCTCGAGGGCGCGCGCGAAGGCCGCGTTCTCCGACAGGAAGCCGTAGCCCGGATGGACGGCATCGGCGCCCGTCGCTTTGGCGGCGGCCACGATCTTGGCGATGTCGAGATAGGATTGGGCGGCCGGCGCAGGACCGATGCAGACGGCCTCGTCAGCCATGTCCACATGGAGCGCGTCACGGTCGGCTTCGGAATAGACGGCAACGGTGGCGATGCCGAGCCGCCGCGCCGTCTTGATTATGCGGCAGGCGATTTCGCCCCGGTTGGCGATCAGAAGCTTTTCGAACATGAACTCCCCGCGCGCCCTTAGCTCGGCTCTTCTAGAGGCTTGGCGCGGATGAGTAAACCGGTGCTATTCGGCGGCGGGCGTCAGCGGCTTCCGCTTAGCCGGCTTGCGGCCTCCCTTTCGCCCCCCGGCCTCTGCCGCGCTCTTGGCCGCCTCTGCCGCCGAGCTGAAGGCCAGCACCTCGGCCGAGTGCCCTCCCGCCGGCGCCGGCTCCGGCTCGCCCGGGAACAGGACCCCTGAACTCGGCGGCGGCATCCAACTCCTCCAGCGTCTCAGTCTCCGCCGCACTGGAGGCCTTTTCCGCAGCATCCGCCGCGGCGGCCTTAGCCTTTAGCCGCTGATGGTCCTTGGCGAGGAAGGTATAGATCGCCGGCGTGATGATCAGGGTGAACAGCGTGCCGACCATCATGCCGCCGGCGATGACGAGCCCGATGTCGAATCGGCTCGCGGCGCCCGCGCCGCGCGCGATCAGGAGGGGCACCATCGCCACCACCATGGCGGCCGTAGTCATCAGGATGGGCCGGAGCCTGATGGCCGCGGCATGCTCGATTGCCGCCACCCGCGAATAGCCCTGCTCAACTTGCAGCTTGTTGGCGAAATCCACCATCAAGATGCCATGCTTGGAGATGAGGCCAATCAGGGTGACGAGCCCGATCTGCGTATAGATATTGATCGTGGCGAGCCCGGCATTGAGGGGCAAGAGCGCGCCGAACATCGACGTCGGCAGCGCGACGAGGATGATGAACGGGTCGCGGAAGCTCTCATACTGGGCGGCGAGCACGAGGAAGATCACGATCAGCGCGAACAAGAAGGTGTAGACGAGCGTGTTTCCCTCCTGCACGAATTGCCGGCTCTCCCCCTGGAAGTCGTAACTGAACCCTTCCGGGAAACTTTCCGCCTTCTGCTTGAGGAAGGCGATGGCCTCGCCCACCGTGCGGCCCGGGAACGGCACCGCCGACAGCGTCGCCGAGTTGAGCTGCTGGAAATTGGTGAGCGCGTTCGGCTGCACCGTCTTCGTCACCGTGGCGACATTGGACAGCGGCACGAGCGCGCCGGACGCGGTGCGGATCTGGTAGCGGGTGAGCCAGCTCTCGTTTACCCGGTAATCGCGCGGCACCTGCGGGATCACGCGATAGCTCCGTCCATACAGATCGAACAGATTGACATAGTTGCCGCCGAGCAAAGTGGCGAGCGAATCGCCGATATCGGCCATGGAGATGCCGAGCCGGTTCGCCTTGTCGTGGTCGATATGGAACTCGATTTGCGGCGTCTCGAAGCGGAGATCGGAATCGGAGAAGATGAACAACCCGCTCTCGCGCGCCGATTTTTCCACATCGGCAAGCACGTCGGCGAGCTGGCGGAAATCGCTGGTCGTGGTGATCACGAACTGCACCGGCGGACCGCCGGTCGATCCCGGCAGTGCCGGCGGCGAGAAGGACAGTGCCAGTGCGGGCGCGAGGCTGGAAATCTTGGGCGAGAGATCCTGCAGCACGGCCTTCTGATTGCGCTTCCGCTCGCCCCACGGCTTGAGCAGGATGCCGGCGAAGCCCTGATGCACGTCGCCCATGCCGTTGATGGTGAAGACGTGCTCCTTCTCGGGCACGCTGCTATAGACGCGGTAGAGTTGCTGCGTCGCGTCCTCGAGATAATCCAGATTGGCGTATTGCGGCGTCTTGATGAGGGTGAACAGGATGCCCTGGTCCTCTTCCGGCGCGAGCTCTTTCTGCGACGTCATATACATGATGCCGGTGCCGGCGATCACGCCGGCGAGCACGAGCAAGGTCACCGGGCGATATTTCAGGGTACGGCCGAGTCGCCGTTGGTAGCGCTGCTTCAGCCCCTCGAACATGCGGTCCAGGAACCGCGTGAACCTGCCGCCGCCACCGGCGTCATGGGATTTGAGCAGGCGCGAGCACATCATGGGCGAGAGCGTGAGCGCGATCACCCCGGACACGATCACCGCGCCCGCGAGCGTGAAGGCGAATTCGCGGAACAGAGCGCCGGTCAGGCCCGACACGAAGCCGATCGGCGCGAACACGGCGGCGAGCGTGATGGTCATGGCGATGACCGGGTAGACGATCTCGCGCGCGCCCAACAACGCCGCCTCGAACGGCTTCTTGCCCTCCTCGATGTGCCGGTAGATGTTCTCCACCACGACAATGGCGTCGTCGACCACGAGCCCGATGGCCAGCACGAGCGCGAGCAGCGTCATCAGATTGATGGAATAGCCGAGCCCCAGCAGCAGCCCGAGCACGCCGATAAGCGACAGCGGGATGGTAACGATGGGGATGATGGTCGAGCGCAGATTGCCGAGGAACAGAAAGATCACCACGATGACGATCAGCGTCGCCTCCCCCAGGGTCTTCACCACTTCCCACAGCGAGGCGCGGATGAAATTGGTGGCGTCATAGGCGACGGCCGCTTCCAGGCCCGGCGGCAGCTCGCGCTGAATTTCCGGTACCATTTTTCGCATGTTGCTGATCACTGTCAGCGGATTGGCGGTGGGCGTGGCGTAGACGCCGATGAACACCGCCTTCAACCCGTCGAACACCGACGAGGAATCGGAGCTCTGCGGCCCAAGCTCGATGGTCGCCACATCGCCCAAGCGCACCAGCGCGTCGCCGCGGTTCAGCACCACCAAGCGGCCAAATGCAGTCCGGATCGGTCAGCGAGGTCTTGGCGTCGATATTGGTCTGCACGAAATCGGCCTTCACCTGGCCCGGCGCCGAGGTGAAGTTGTTGGCGGCGAGCGCCTTCTTCACGTCGAGCGGCGTGACGCCCCGCGCGGCCATGCGATCCGGATCGAGCCAGATGCGCATGGCGAACACCTGGCCGCCGAGAATTTCCGCATTGGCCACGCCGTCGATGGTCTGCAGCTTCGGCTGCACCACGCGGTTCAGATAATCGCTTATCTGCGAGCCGTTCATCACCTTGGAGTTGAACGACAGATACATGAGCGCATAGCCGTCGCCCGTCTTCTTGGTGACGACCGAATCGTCGGCCTCGCGCGGTAGAATGCCCTTCACCTGCGCCACCTTCGACAACACGTCGGTCATGGCCCGGTCGGGATTGGCATCGAGCTTCAGATTGAGCGTGACCGTGCTCACATTCTGCGTCGACGTCGAGACCAGCGTGTCGATGCCCTCCGTGCTCGCCACCGCCTGCTGAATCGGCACGGTGATGAAGCCCTGGATGAGGTCGGCATTGGCGCCCGGATAGGTCGTGCTGACGGTGATGGTGGTGTTGGAAAGCTCCGGATACTGACGAATTGGCAGCTTGAACCCCGCCTGCGCCCCGATGAGCAGGATCAGCAAGCTCACCACACTGGCAAGCACCGGCCGCTTGATGAAAATGTCGGTGAAGCGCATGAGAAGCCTACTGCTTGGGCCGTTCCGCCGGCGGCTTGAGCGCCTGGCTGTTGTCGACCTTGACGGGCGAGTCGGGGTGCAGCTTGAGCTGGCCGCTCGTCACCACGTCCTCGCCTTCCTTCACGCCCTCGACGATGGCGACGCGGTCGCCTTGCACCGGCCCGACGCGGACGAAGCGCCGCTCCACCATCAATGACCCCTCGGCCTCGGCCGCGGCGGCGGCGCCCGGCTCGGCCGGTTTGGGCGGCGCCTGCTTCACGACCCACACGCTGTCGCCATAAAGCCCATAGGTCAGCGCCGTGCGCGGCACGGTGACGACCGACTTTGGCTCCCCTTCGAGCACGGCCGCATTGGCGAACATGCCGGGCAAGAGCTTGTGGTCCGGATTCGGCAGCTGTCCCCGCACCATGAGCGTGCGGCTGTCCTGATTGACGCGGGCGTCAAGCGCCTCAACCTCGCCCCTGAATATTTCGCCGGGATAGGCATCGACGACGAGCTCGATCGGCGAGCCCACTTTGAATTTGCCGAGCTCGCCTTCCGGCATCGGGAAGTCGATCCAGATTGGATCGAGCGCCTGCAGCCACACGAGCGACTGACCGGGTGACACATATTGCCCCTTCTCCATGCGGCGGAGGCCGAGCCGGCCGGCAAAGGGCGCACCGATATTCTTCTGGGCGATGATGGCTTCCACGCGCTGCACGGCGGCGGCGGCGGAGTCGCGCTTGGCCACGGTCTGGTCGAGCACGGATTGCGACACGCTGCCCTTCTTCACCAGGGTGGACTGGCGGGCATAATCGGCGTTGGCCTCGGCCAGCTGCGCCCTGTTGCTCATCAGATCCGCCTCCTCCACCGAGGTGTCGAGCTGAATGAGCTTGTCGCCCTTCCGAACGTCCTGGCCGCTGTCGAAATAATAATTGCTGACGATGCCGCCGACCTCGGGCGCCACGTCGATGCCTTGGATGGCGATGAGCGTGCCGATGGAATGCAGCCGGTCGACCCAGTCTTCGCTCTTGGCCGGTTCGGTCGTGACGGTGGCCGGCGGCGGCACCATCTTCTTCATGAACTCGCCGATCATCTGCGGCTTGAGCATGAAGTTGAAATAGCTGATCCCGCCGAGCACGAGGCCGACGACAATGGCAGCAATGACGAAGCGCTTGATCATGGTTAGCGGCTATTGGTTGGCGGCGGCACCGGATCCCGCCGGCCGGGGAACCTAGCCATTGCAGAAGGGCAAAATTGCGCCCTGCCGGCCAGGGTCAAGGGGATAGCAGCCCCCCGCCAACGTTGCAAACCGGGACAATCCGTTAATGACGGGGAGTTGAACAGGGACCCAATGAACCACCTTGGCCAAAATAGGCGCACCGACCTATAAGAGGCGCCCCATGACCATCACCCTCTACGAGCTTCAGCCCTCGCCGCATGCGCGGAAAGTGCGCCTACTCGCGGCCGAGCTCGGCATCCCGCTGCATAAGGTCGCGGTCGATCCGCGCATCGGCGAGACGCGCACGCCCGGCTACCTGGCCATGAATCCCAATGGGAGGATTCCGACCCTCGAAGATGACGGCTTCGTTCTTTGGGAATCGCCCGCGATCCTGAAATATCTCGCCGCGAAACAACCCGAACGCGGACTTGCCGGCACCGACGCCAAGACCCGGGCGCTGGTCGATCAATGGACCTGCTGGTGGGTCGGCGGCCCCGAGGCCGCCCTGATTGCGCTCGCCTGGGAGCTCCTGATCAAGCCAAACGTGCTGAAGCAACCGGGCAACGATCCCGGCATCATCGCCGACGCTCATGCGCGCCTCGACCGCTTTCTCCCCGTGCTGGACCAGCAGCTCGAGACCCGCGACTACATGGTCGGACCTTTGAGCGTGGTCGACTTTCTGATCGGGCCGTGGCTCGACACCGCGCCGGCCCGCTTGGGGTTCGATATCAGCCGATACCAGAACATCGCCGCGTGGCTCGAGCGGCTCCGCGCCAAGCCCTATTGGAAAGACGCCTGAGCGCGCCCCCATGCCGAGGAGCGGCCGCAAGGCCGCGTCTCGAAGCATGCGGCCCCATCCTTTGCGACGTTAGGCGGGTGG
Organism: uncultured Alphaproteobacteria bacterium; assembly: GCA_963820115.1. Taxonomy (GTDB): domain Bacteria; phylum Pseudomonadota; class Alphaproteobacteria; order Rhizobiales; family Methyloligellaceae; genus Methyloceanibacter. The sequence goes on along the minus strand of CAWFYP010000001.1, from coordinate 1,025,081 downwards.
GGCAATTCCGGTCCTAATCGCCGTGGAGGCAGGTCCCCTTCGCCGCGTCGGTCGCTTTTTGGCAGTTGCCGGAACAACATTGCCCGTTTGCCTTGCAGGACTTCCCGTCGGCCTTGCAATCCTTAGCGAGCTGAATGAACGGGCTGAATTTGCCGGAATGACTTGGCGGACCAGAAATGGCGGCCGTTTCCGCTGACAACGGACCAGAACTCGCGCACATAATGGCGAGGGCACACAAGGCGTAGCGGACGGTCTTGCTCATTGACGTTCTCCCGGTGGTGCGACGCCTCGACTGGACTTACTTCGCAGCGGCGTCGGCCTCGATGTCATGGACCTTGCTGACGAGGTCGTTGAGAGATCCACGGCAGAATTGCCGCATATCGACCTTGTCGGTCTCCAACATCATCTTGAAGGCCGCGTTCTTGTGGGCCACCGCCACTTTCATCAAACTGTCTTTCTTGATCGATGCGTCACGATGCAAATAATAGGACTCAATCTTGGCGATCGCCTCTTTGGCCTTTGCCTCGTCGGCCGACGACAAGTGATTACGCGCCGTGCAGTCTCTAACCACTTGATATTCGGTGTAATAATTCTTCAAAAAGTTCGAGAGGCTGATGGCCGCATGAGCCCCCATCGGGAGCGACGCCGCGCAACACGCCAGAACAAGTCGATAACCCAATCGGGACATGCCACTTCCTTCTTAACCAGCGTGTTAGCGAATATCCCGCTGACTCACAACGGAATGTTGTCGTGTTTTTTCCAGGGGTTCTCGACCCGCTTGTGGCGCAGCATCTGCAACGCCCGGGCGACGCGCTTGCGCGTTGAGTGGGGCATGATCACCTCGTCGATATAGCCCCGCTCCGCCGCCACGAACGGGTTGGCGAAGCGCTTCTGATATTCGTCGATGCGCTTCTTGATCTTGGCCGGGTCGTTGAGCTCGGCGCGATACAGGATCTCCACCGCGCCCTTGGCCCCCATCACCGCGATCTCGGCCGACGGCCAAGCGTAGTTTACATCGCCTCTGATATGCTTCGATGACATGACGTCATAGGCGCCGCCATAGGCCTTGCGCGTGATCACCGTCACCTTGGGCACCGTCGCCTCGGCGAAGGCAAACAGCAGCTTGGCGCCGTGCTTGATCAGGCCGCCATATTCCTGGTCGGTGCCCGGCAGGAAGCCCGGCACGTCGACGAAGGTGATGAGCGGAATTTGGAAGCAGTCGCAGAAGCGCACGAAGCGCGCGGCTTTGCGCGAGGCGTCGGAATCGAGCACGCCCGCGAGCATCATGGGCTGGTTGGCGACGATGCCGATGGTGCGGCCTTCCATGCGCGCGAAGCCCACCACCATGTTGCGCGCGAAGGCCTCTTGGATCTCGAAGAAATCTCCCTCGTCGACCACCTTATGGATTAGCTCCTTGATGTCGTAGGGCTTGTTGGGCTGGTTGGGGATCAGCGTATCGAGCGACGGCTCGTCCCGGTCCCAGGAGTCGCGCGTCGGCAGCTCCGGCACGCCGGACTGGTTGTTGGACGGCAGGAAATCCATCAGCCGGCGGAGCTGCAGCAGCGTCTCCACGTCATTGTCATAGGCCCCGTCGGCGATCGATGATTTGGTCGTGTGCACGATGGCGCCGCCAAGCTCTTCGGCGGTCACCTCTTCCTTGGTCACCGTCTTCACCACGTCGGGGCCGGTGACGAACATGTAGGAGGTGTCCTTGACCATGAAGATGAAGTCGGTCATGGCCGGGGAATAGACGTCGCCGCCGGCGCAGGGCCCCATGATCACCGAGATTTGCGGGATCACGCCCGAGGCGAGCACGTTGCGGGTGAACACCTCGCCATAGCCGCCGAGCGCCGCCACCCCCTCCTGGATGCGCGCGCCGCCCGCGTCGAACAGCCCGATGATGGGCGCGCGATTCTGGATCGCCATGTCCTGAATCTTGATCATCTTGTTGGCGTGGGCTTCGGACAGCGAGCCGCCGAACACAGTGAAATCCTTGGCGAAAACATAGGTGACGCGGCCGTTGATGGTGCCCCAACCGGTCACCACCCCGTCGCCGGGGACTTTGGTCTCGGCCATGCCGAAATCGGTGCAGCGGTGCTCGACATACATGTCGAACTCCTCGAAGGAGCCCTCGTCGAGCAGGAGGTCGAGCCGCTCCCGCGCCGTGAGCTTGCCACGGGCATGCTGGGCCTCGGTGCGCTTCGGCCCCCCGCCCGCCCGCGCTCGGTCGCGCCGGATTTCAAGCTCTTCCAGGACTTCTTTCATGATGGTGCAGGCCCCTCGCCTCGTGACAGCCCCTGACGGCATAGCATGGGGCTTAGATGGCGCAAATGGCGCACGCATGGTCCCCTTTGGGGGACGGAACGCCAGACGTGCTCTCAGCCCTACAACAGGCGCAGCATCCCCGCCGCGGCGGCGAAGTCGCGTAAATGGCGCGCGCGCCGCTCGGCCGCCTCCTCGTCCTCGCCCCATTGGCTGATCTGCCAATCCTCGTCGACATGGGCCGCTTCCCACGCCTCCTCGGGCGTGAGGTCCCCGAGCGCCACGGCGAGCGCCACCAGCGCCGAGCCGCTGAGCCCGGTGAGGACATGGAGCGCGGCCAACCCCCAGGCGTCGAAACGCTCAAGCCTCTCCCTGATAGCCGCAAGCGATGCCTGCGGCTGTTTCGCATGCATGAGCCCGTGGGCAAGGCGCAGCGGCGCCTTGAGCTTCTTCTCGGCAAAAGCAACCAACGGGTCCCACTGTTTTGCCTGCGCCGCGGTGAGCGCCTCCGGCGCCTCGGCGCGGTAGCAAACGAGATCGGAGCCCGCATAGCCGAGCATATCGCCAATGATTTCCGCCTCGCGACCCTTGGCCCCGTCGATCACGCTGTTGGCGAGCTTGGTGAGCGGCATGGTTTCTGGCGCGATGCGCTCCCCTTGCGCCCGCCACTCCGCGGCGACCGCCTCGGCCAGAGCGGCGTTGGGCAGCACAAGCGGCGCCTTGCCGGGGGTGCGGATCGCCTTGCCGTCGAGCCGCACCGAGACGCCGCCCGCGTCGGGCACGACCGCCACCTCCTGATAAAACCGCTTGGGAAGACTCGGCTTTTTAGCCGATCCGCTTGCGCCCACGGTCTTACCGGAGCCCGCCACGTCGCCCCTCAGCCTTTGCGCGTTCGGGACGATGCGCGCTTCGCCGCCGCGCCATGGCGAGAGCGGCTCTTGGTGCCGGCAACCCTTTCGCGGGCCATCCGGCCATAGGCCTTCTTCATTTTCTCCAGCTCCACATCATCGAGCGCATCCAGATCGAGCAGCTTGTTACGGGCCTTTTGCGTGACCAGAATCAGCTCATCGAGCTTGATGTGCAAGGAGGCCGTGTCGCGGTTCTGGGTATTTTGGATCACGAATACCATGAGAAAAGTAATGATGGTGGTCGCCGTGTTGATGACCAATTGCCAAGTATCGCTATAGCCGAACAGGGGCCCCAACAGAGCCCAGATGCCGATGCTCGCGACCGCCAGCAAAAAGGCCCCGGGGCGACCGGTGACGTGGGACACCCCTTGAGCAAAGCGCACGAACCAGGATCCTTTCTCGCGCATTTCTCGTTCCTCTTCGTTTCCAAGCGCATGAGCCAAGTCACGTTCATAACGCGCGGACGCCCTCATCCGCCTCACGGGCTTCGGCAAAACCGAACAGGGCGAAACTTCGCCGCATGTGCTCCGGCAGCGGCGCCGTCACATCCACGACGCCCTCGCCGGAGGGATGCGGGAAGCTGATACGCCGCGCATGCAAATGCAGCCTGTTGTCCATGCCTTCGGGCAGGTCTCGTTCGCCCCGATATTTCTCGTCGCCCAGGATGGGATGGCCGAGAATGGCCATATGGGCCCGCAGTTGGTGCTGCCGCCCCGTGACCGGTTTGAGCGAAACGAAGGACGCGGTCTGCGCCGCCCGATCCACCACCGCGTAATAGGTGACCGCCGATTGGGCGCGGTCCTGCTCGCCCGGGCGCGCCTTCCGCACCCGGTCGCCCTCAGGCCCGGCGGACTTGACCAGCGCCGCCTCGACCTTGCCCTGCGGCGGCTTGGGCACGCCCTTGACGATCGCCCAATAGATTTTGCGCACCGACCTTGTCTGAAAGGCGCGGCCGAGCTTCGCCGCCACCGAGCGGCGCTTGGCCACGACGAGCACGCCCGAAGTGTCACGGTCGAGCCGGTGCACCAGGCGCGGCCGCGTCTCCGGCCCGTCCCCTAGAGCCCCGAGCAGCCGGTCGAGATGCTGCGCCGTCTTGGTGCCGCCCTGCACCGCCAGCCCCGGCGGCTTGTTGAGCACCAGGAGGTCGTCATCTTCATACAGGGTGATCGACGCAAGAAAGTCGCGATCGGCCTTGGACAAAGTGGGCTTTGCCGGCAGCCGCGCCACGTCCGGCAGCGGCGGCACGCGCACCATCTGGCCCGCGGCGAGCCGCGTGCTCGCCTTGACGCGGCCGCCATCGACGCGCACCTGACCGGTGCGCAGGAGCTTCTCGAGCCGGCTATGGGGGAGCGACGCGTAATGGGTCTTGAACCAGCGGTCGAGCCGCATCCCATCCTCGTCGCGGCCGACCTCTTTTGTCTCGACGCCTGTCATGTCCTCGCCGCTGATTCTCACGGTTGGGGAAGAGTTTACCACCTAGGACAACATGTCCGCGCGATGCGCTTGATCGGCGCGAAATCCCCGCTACACTATGTGCAACCGTTCGAAGGGGATGGAGTCCCCCCGGAACCGCCGATGGCTAATGACTCCTACCGCATCCTCGATATGCGGTGGGGAGCTTAGTCCGCGAACCCGCCGCCAGGCGGGTTTTTGTTGGCCAGACCCCAAGCCGCCTGCGCACCACCCTTGCGGACGCCAAACCGTGGAGGCAAGGCATGACGGCTATTTGGGCGTTGGCGGCATTGTGGCTCGGGCTCGCGCTACTCGCGTCGCTCCTGTCGATCTGGCTGCGCGTTTCCACCGCGCTGTCGGAGATCATCGTCGGAACCATCGCGCAGCTCATCATCGGCGCGGCCATTGGCGCCACGGTGCTCGGCACCGACGAGACCTGGGTCAATGTCCTGTCCGGCGCGGGCGCCATCGTGCTCACCTTTCTTGCCGGGGCCGAGCTCGATCCCGATGTTTTCAAGCGTAAATGGAAGGAGGCGACCGCCGTCGGCCTGGCCGGCTTTTTCTTTCCCTTTTTCGGCTGCGCCGCGGCAGCCTATTTCCTCCTCGGCTGGGAACCGATGCCGAGCTGGCTCGGCGGCGTGGCGTTATCGACCACCTCCGTTGCCGTGGTCTACGCTGTGATGCTCGAATTCGGGCTGAACAAGACCGAATACGGCAAGACCGTTCTCGCCGCCTGCTTCGTCAACGATCTCGGCACGGTGCTCGCGCTCGGCTTCATCTTTGCGCCCTTCACCATGAGGACGTTGGTCTTCGCCGCAGTCGCCGTCGCCATCTTCGCCGTGCTGCCTTGGCTCACCCCGCGCTTCTTCAAGCTCTACGGCAACCGGCCGTCCGAGCTCGAGACCAAATTCCTGCTGCTGTGCCTGTTCGGTCTCGGCGCCCTGGCCGCCTGGGCCGACAGCGAAGCGGTGCTGCCCGCCTATATCATCGGCATGGTGCTTGCCGGAACCGTGGGCAAGGACCACGCGCTCATCCGCCGGCTGCGCACGCTGACGTTCGGCTTCCTCACCCCGTTCTATTTCATCCGCGCGGGGTCCTTCGTCTCGATCCCGGCGCTGATCGCCGCCCCCTTCGCCTTCGTGCTTCTCCTCATGGTCAAGATGGTCACGAAATTCGTGGGCGTGTTCCCGATGACCAAGGCCTACAAGACGCCGCAGCCGGAGGCGATGTATACGACACTGCTGATGTCGACGGGGCTCACCTTCGGCACCATCTCCTCGCTCTACGGCCTATCGCACCACATCATCGACCAGGGGCAATATTCCATCCTCGTGGCCGGCGTGATCGGCAGTGCCGTGGTCCCCACCCTGATCGCCAATGCCTTCTTCCTGCCGCGCCATTTGCTGCCGCAGCCTGCCGGCGACGACGAGGCGCTGGCCATCGCCGAGTTCGACGAAGAGTTCGACCGAGCGGCCGAAGCAGCTCGCGCCGACTCAGTCTATATAGACGGGCGGCCCAAGGCGCCCGCAGGAGATCGTATGCTGAGCTATGTCTTGATTGCCGTCGGCAGCGCGCTTGGTGGGATGGCCCGCTATGCGTGCTCGGGCCTAGCCGCACGGCTGATCGGCGAGACCTTCCCCTGGGGCACGATCATCGTCAATATCGTGGGCTCTTTCATCATCGGCTTCTTCGCCACGCTTACGGGGCCCGACGGCCGCATCTTCGCCGACACGCACACCCGGCAATTCGTGATGTTCGGCTTCTGTGGCGGCTTCACCACGTTCTCCTCTTTCAGCCTACAGACCCTCAGCCTGGTCCAGGACGGCGAGTTGGGGCTGGCCGCCGCCAATATCGCCCTATCCGTCGCTGCCTGTCTTGTCGCAGTCTGGGCCGGCTACGCCCTTGCCGCGTCGATCAACTCTCTGAAGTGGATCTGACCATGCCGCTCTCCCGCGACGCCGTGCTCTTGCGCATCTTCATCGGCGAGGACGACAAGGCCGATCACCGGCCGCTCTATGAAGCGATCGTGCTCAAGGCACGCGAGATGCATCTCGCCGGTGCGACCGTCTTGCGCGGGCCCATGGGCTTCGGCCATTCGAGCGTGCTGCATACCACCAAGATCTTGCGCCTGTCGCAGGACCTGCCGCTCGTCATCGAGATCGTCGACAGCGAGGAGGCCATCGGCAATTTCGTTGCCGCGATCGAAGGCATGATGGGGAGCGCGCTGGTGACCACGGAGAAGGTCAAGGTCATCCAATACGGCACCGAGCGCCTCGACTAGGCCGGATCAGGGCGTTTCGCGCTCTTTGCGCAACTTGGCCCAGCGCTCCAGCCGCTCCTTGATTTCGGCCTCGTAGCCGTAGGCCGTGGGCGCATAGAACAGCGGGCGCTCCATGCCGTCGGGGAAATAGTTCTGCCCCGAGAACGCCTCGTCCTCGCCGTGGTCGTAGGCGTAGCCGCTACCATAGCCCTCCTGCTTCATCAGCTTGGTCGGCGCGTTTAGGATATGCTTCGGCGGCGACAGCGAACCACCTTCCTTGGCCGCGCGCGAAGCGGCGCCGAAGGCCAAATAAGCCGCATTCGATTTCGGCGCTGTAGCGAGATAGACGGTGGCTTGCGCGAGCGCGAGCTCGCCTTCCGGACTGCCCAAGAAGTCATAGGCGTCCTTGGCGGCGTTGGTTTGCACCAGCGCTTGCGGGTCGGCCATGCCGATATCCTCGACCGCCATGCGCACGAGGCGCCGCGCGATATAGAGGGGGTCCTCGCCGCCGGCGAGCATGCGGGCGAGCCAATACAGCGATGCGTCGGGGTCGGAGCCACGCACCGATTTGTGCAAGGCGCTGATCAAATTGTAGTGCCCGTCCTGCGACTTGTCGTAGAGTGGCGCGCGCCGCTGCACGAGCTCAACGAGCTCCGCGCGGGTGAGCACGTTGCCCTTGGCCTCCTTGGTCGCGAGCAGAACGTCCTCGGCGAGCGTGATGAGGGCGCGGCCGTCGCCGTCGGCCATGGCGATGAGCGTCTCCCGCGCGTCCGGCGCGAGCGGGAGCTTCCGTCCCGCATGGGCCTCGGCCCGCGCGAGCAGAAGCGTAAGCGCCGCCTCGTCGAGGCGCCTGAAGGTAAGCACGGTGGCGCGCGACAGAAGCGCCGAATTAAGCTCGAAGGAGGGGTTCTCGGTGGTAGCGCCGACCAGGATGATCGTGCCGTCCTCCATATAGGGAAGGAAGGCATCCTGCTGCGCGCGGTTGAAGCGGTGGATCTCATCGACGAACAGCAGCGTGCCGCGGCCATGCTCGCGGCGCCCGCGCGCCGTCTCGAACACTTTGCGCAGATCCTGCACGCCGGCCTGGATGGCGGAGAGCTGCTCGAAATGCAGATCGGTGACCTGGGCGAGCAGGCGCGCGACGGTGGTCTTGCCCGTCCCCGGCGGCCCCCAGAAGATCACCGAGCTCAAGCGCTTCGCCTTGACCATGCGGGCGAGCATGCCCTGGGAGCCAAGCAGATGGTCCTGGCCGATAACCTCGGCCAGCGTGGCCGGGCGCAACTCGTCCGCCAGCGGCCGCGGAGCGTTCCGATCGAGACCCGCCGCCTCGAATAGCGTGGCCATGGCCTTAGCCTTGAATGGCGAGATTGAACACTTTGCCGCCCCGCTCAAGCGACAGCCGCCAAGCATCGTCGGGCCGCTCCAGCACGGTGACCAACTCGGCGACCGACTTCACCTTCTCGTTGTTGACGGCCAGCACAATGTCGCCACGCTTCACCCCGATCCGCGCCGCCGGCGTCTTGTCTGCGACATCCAGCACCACCACGCCGAGCCGCGCATCGTCGTCCATGCCGAGTTCCTGGGCCACGGCCGGCGACAGATTGGCGACCTTGCAGCCGGTGAGCGGATGATGCCCCCCAAGCTCGCGTGCGTCGCGCGGCGGATCCTCGACCGGCGCCACGAGCGCGATGGTGGTCTTGAGCTTCTGCCCTTTACGCAACACGCCAAGCTGAACCTCCCCGCCGACGCCCTTGGTGACGAAGCGGTATTGCAGGGCTTGCGGATCCTGCACGTCCTTGTCGTCGACGCTGACCACCACGTCGCCGGCGACGAGACCGGCGCGCGCCGCCGGGCCCTTGGCATGAACCTTGGCAATGAGGGCGCCAGACGGCCGTTCCAGCCCGAGCGTCTCGGCAATATCGGGGGTGACCGGCTGGAGCGAGGCGCCGAACCAGGGCCGCTCGATCTTGCCGCCCTTGATTGCCGACTGCACCACAAGCTTCACCAAGTTGGAGGGGATCGCAAAGCCGATACCGAGGGAGCCGCCGCTGCGGGAGAAGATGGCGGTGTTGATGCCGACCAGCCTGCCGTCCATATCGACCAGAGCGCCACCCGAATTGCCCGGATTGATGGCCGCGTCGGTCTGGATGAAGAACTGATAATTGGAGGTGCTGACCTGGGTGCGGGCCAGCGCCGAAACGATGCCGCTCGTGACGGTTTGACCGACGCCGAACGGATCGCCGATCGCCAGAACGATGTCGCCAACCTCGAGGTCGTCGGAATCGCTGAATTGGATCGAAGGAAACTGCACGCCCTTGGCGTCGAGGCGAAGCACAGCGAGATCGCTCTGCTCGTCCGTGACCACGACCTTGGCAGGAAACTCGCGCCCATCGGAGAGCGCCACGGTGATCTCCTCCTCGCCGCTCCCCTGAATGACATGGTTGTTGGTGACGACGAACCCTTCGGGGCTGGCAAGCACGCCGGAACCTAGCGAGTTCTGGATACGCTCCTGCGGGACGCCGAAATGCTGTCCGAAGAGCTGCCCGAAGAGCGGATCGCGAAAGAAGGGCGAGACCATCGTCTCGACCCTGTGGCGCACATAGACATTGACCACGGCAGGCGCCGCCTTCTTCACCACCGGGGCGAAGGACTGCTTGATGGCAATCTGGCTCTCGGGCACCACGCGCGGGGATTCCGCGGAAGCGAGGTGGGCAAAGCCGCCAACGAGAAGACCCGCGGCGGCGAGCGTTTGCAAGGCAATGGCAGGAAAGCGCATGAGCAAATGGCGTTCGTGGATGGGGGTTCGTGGCAGACTTCTCGCCACTCCTATAACCCAAGCTGGCGTAACAGGAAAACTGGTCCTCCCACGGCCGAAATCAAGGGGTCAAGGGTTTGCCGCCCTACTTGTTTCTACTAAGATGCGCCCGGGCGTGTTTTCGACAATCAAGTTCTCGTGGGAGAAAACGCATGCGCATGATGAAACTGACCTTGGTCGCCATGGTCGCGCTCCTGTTCGGCAGCGTCTCAGCCTACGCGATCACGGTCAAGAAGCGGACCGAGGCGCCGGGCTTGCCCCCGGAGGTCTGGGCCGTCGCCGGGGAGTTCTGCTCGATCAAAGATTGGTATGCCGAAATCGTCAGCAATTGCGTCGAGGAGAAGGATGGCGACGCCGTTATCCGCACCCTGACGCTGAAGGACGGCGGCAAGATCAAGGAGAAGCTCACCGCCAAGGACGATCTTAGTTATAGCTACGAGATCGTCGAGAGCCCCCTCCCGGTCAAGAACTACAAGGCCAAGCTGTGGGTCGAAGCGGACGACGAGCCCGATCGCACAGTGATCTTTTGGCAGGCCGATTTCGACGCCAATGGCGCGAGCGACGACGAGGCCAAGAAGAAGATCACGACCATCCTCCAGGGTGGCGTCAAAGGCATCAAGCAAGCGGCCATTGCCGCGCACGATGCCAAGACTGGCCAGACCGGCGGCAAAGACAAAGACGACAACGACGACGATAAGTAGACGACATTAGGCGCGCCGCAGCCGCGCGGCGCGCCGCTTTCCCTAGCCAACCCTAAGATTGTCGAGACCGAGGGACACGCAAAGGCTTGCGCCTATGCGGCCGCTTTGCCGTCTTCGGTGCTCTGAACTGGGCCGGAATCGGCACCTAGCGCGGCCGGATCGCGATCGACGAGCTCGATCAGCGCCATGGGCGCCGCGTCGCCATAGCGGAACCCCGCCTTCAACACCCGCGTATAGCCGCCCGGCCGGTCGGCGTAACGGGGCCCGAGCGTGTCGAACAGCTTGCCCACCATGGCCTCGTCCCGCACTCGGGATAGCGCCAGCCGGCGGGAATGCAAATTGCCCCGCTTGGCGAGCGTGATCAGCCGGTCGGCGACGCGCTTCAACTCTTTGGCCTTGGGCAGCGTGGTGACGATCTGCTCGTGCTTGATGAGCGCCGCGGCCATGCTCGAAAAGAGCGCCCGGCGATGGCTGGCGGTGCGGTTGAGCTTCCGGCCCGCATTGCGATGACGCATGATAATTCCCTCCGCTGCGCGAGGCCGGCAACCGGCACGCCTAACGCTCGATCAGTAATGATCCTCGAACCGCTTGGCCAGCTCCTCGATATTCTCGGGCGGCCAATCCGGCACTTCCATGCCGAGATGGAGCCCCATCGAGGCCAGCACTTCCTTGATCTCGTTGAGCGACTTGCGGCCGAAATTCGGCGTGCGCAGCATTTCCGCCTCGGTCTTTTGAATGAGGTCGCCGATATAGACGATGTTGTCATTCTTGAGACAGTTGGCCGAGCGCACCGACAATTCGAGCTCGTCGACCTTCTTGAGCAGCGCCGCGTTGAACACGAGCTCGGGCTGGCGCTCGAAGGTCGTCTCCTTCTTCGGCTCCTCGAAATTCACGAATACCGACAACTGGTCCTGCACCACGCGCGCGGCAAGCGCGACCGTGTCCTCCGGACGCACCGAGCCGTCGGTCTCGATCTCCATGGTGAGCTTGTCGTAGTCGAGGATCTGGCCCTCGCGGGTATTCTCCACCCGATAGGACACCTTGCGCACCGGGCTGAACAGCGAATTGACGGGGATGAATCCGATCGGCGCGTCGTCGGGACGGTTGCGCTCGGCCGGCACATAACCCTTGCCGGTCGAAGTGGTGAACTCCATGCGAATGGAGCCGCCCTGATCGAGCGTGCAGATCACGTGGTCGGGGTTGAGGATCTCGATATCGGCAACAGGATCGATATCGCCGGCCTTGACCACGCCGGGGCCCTCCTTCTTCAACACCAGGCGCTTCACGCCCTCAGCGTGCTGACGGAGCGCGATCTCCTTGATGTTGAGCACAATGTCGGTCACGTCCTCGCGCACGCCCGCGATCGAGGAGAATTCGTGCAGGACGCCGTCGATATGCACCGAGGTGATGGCCGCACCTTGCAGCGACGACAGCAGCACGCGCCGCAGCGCGTTGCCGAGAGTGAGCCCAAATCCGCGCTCGAGCGGCTCGGCGACGACCGTGGCGAAGCGCTGCGGATCGCGACCCGAGAGGACGTTGAGCTTGGTGGGCTTGATGAGATCTTGCCAGTTCTTCTGCAGCACCTGGGTCGCCCTTTCCTGGTCCTTGAGCCGGGCCGTCTGCGCCGGCTCGCGAATATCAATATCCAACATGCGCGGTTGTGCCTTCCTCTAACTCTTAGACGCGCCGGCGCTTACGCGGCCGGCAACCATTATGTGGGATGGGCGTCACGTCCCGAATGGAGATGATGGTGAAGCCTGCCGCCTGCAGCGCCCGCAAGGCCGACTCTCGGCCCGAACCCGGGCCCCTGACCTCGATCTCGAGATTCTTCATCCCGTGCTCCATGGCCTTCTTGCCGGCATCCTCGGCGGCGACCTGCGCCGCATAGGGCGTGGACTTGCGCGAGCCCTTGAAGCCCATGGCGCCGGCCGACGACCAGGAGATGGTGTTGCCTTGAGCGTCGGTGATGGTGATCATGGTGTTGTTGAAGCTCGCCTGCACATGGGCGACGCCGGAGGTGATGTTTTTCTTCTCGCGGCGACGAACGCGCGTCTTGTCCTGAGTGGCCATGCTTTATTCCTGCGTTTATTGACTGAGCGGCGGCAGCGACGCTTCGCCGCGCGACGTAAACGACTACTTCTTCTTTCCGGCGATCGGCTTGGCGGGGCCTTTACGGGTGCGCGCATTGGTGTGGGTCCGCTGCCCGCGCACCGGGAGCCCACGCCGATGTCTCAGACCACGATAGCAGCCAAGATCCATCAAGCGCTTGATATTCATGGCGACTTCGCGCCTCAGGTCGCCTTCGACGGCATAGTCCCGGTCGATGACCTCACGAATTTGCATGACCTCCGATTCCGTGAGCTGGCTGACGCGGCGCTCCGGCGGAATCTTGACCTTGGCGCAAATTTCTTGGGCGAATGTGTCGCCGATCCCATGGATATAGGTCAGCGCCACCTCGACCCGCTTATTGGTCGGGATATTCACACCTGCGATACGGGCCACGAAGTCCTCTCCTCAAGGCACGTTTAACGTGCTGAAATTGAAGGGGTTTTACCGATGAAACGCAACAAAACCGACCTCGGAAGCCTAAATCCCCCGGAGCCAGTCGGCCCTATCCAACACTGGATCGAGCCCTATCTAGCGATTCCGCTTGACAAGGTCAACCGGGAGCGGCGCCCCGGTCAGCCTAAACCATTTAGTGCTCCAAGGATTTGCTTCTGCACCGACTGGATATTAGCCATCCCGTCCACCGTCTTGAGCTTGCCCTGGTGGCCATAATAGTCGATCAGGGGCTCGGTTTGCGTGTGATAGGCCTTCAATCTTGCGCGCACCACCTCCTCCGTGTCGTCGCGGCGCCGCACGAACTCGCTGCCGCCGCAGCGGTCGCATACCCCCGGCACCTTCGGCATCTTGAAAGGGTCGTGATAGCCCTCCCCGCAATCGGCGCAGGCAAAGCGTCCCGTGATGCGCTTGACCAGGGCGTCGTCGTCGACCCGCATCTCGACCACGGCGTCCAATTGCTTCCCCCGCTCCTCAAGCAGCCGGTCGAGCGCCTCGGCCTGGGCAATGGTGCGGGGAAATCCGTCGAGGATGAACCCTACCGCCTTGCCGTCTGCATCCATGCGCTCGGCAATCAAACCGATCACGACGTCGTCGGGGACAAGCTGGCCGCGCTCCATGATGTCGCCCGCCTTGCGGCCGAGCTCAGTGCCGGCGGCCACGGCCGCCCGCAGCATGTCGCCGGTGGAAAGCTTGACCAGGGAACGCGCGTCTTCGAGCAGCTTGGCTTGGGTCCCTTTGCCCGCGCCAGGAGGGCCGAGCAGGACGACATTCATCGCCGCCGCGCTCCCTTGAGCCTCGCGCGCTTGATCAGGCCTTCATATTGGTGCGCGAGCAGGTGGCTCTGAACTTGGGCGACTGTGTCCATGGTGACGCTCACCACGATGAGCAGCGACGTGCCGCCGAAATAGAAGGGCACGCCGGCATAGGAGATGAGGATCTCGGGCAAGACGCAAACGGCGGCGAGATAGATGGCGCCCACCACCGTGATTCGCGTGAGCACATAGTCGATATATTCCGCGGTGCGCTCGCCGGGCCTAATGCCGGGAAGGAAGCCACCATATTTCTTCAGATTGTCCGCCGTGTCCTTCGGGTTGAACACGACCGCCGTATAGAAGAAGGCGAAGAAGATGATCATGGCGATATAGAGAACGATGTGCAGCGGCTGCCCGCGTCCGAGCATGGCGGTGACCGTCGTCAGCCATTCCGGTCCCTGGCCGGCGGAGAAGTTCGCGACCGTGATGGGCAGGAGCAAAAGCGAGGAGGCAAAGATCGGCGGGATCACGCCCGCGCTGTTGAGCTTAAGCGGCAGATGCGAGGCATCGCCCTGAATCATTCGGTTGCCCACTTGGCGCTTCGGATATTGCACGAGCAGCCGCCGCTGCGCCCGCTCCATGAAGACGATGATGGCCACCACCACGATGGCCATGATGAGCAGTAGGATGATCAGCGTCGTCGACAGCGCTCCTTGGCGGCCGAGCTCGAGCGTTCCGGCCACGGCATGCGGCAACTGCGCCACGATGCCGGCGAAGATGATAAGAGAAATACCGTTGCCGACGCCGCGCGCCGTGATCTGCTCGCCGAGCCACATCAGGAACACGGTGCCGCCGACCAGCGTGAACACGGTGGTGATGCGGAAGAAGAGGCCGGGACTCAGCACGACATGGCCCGCGCCTTCGAGCCCCACGGCAATGCCGTACCCCTGTAACGCCGCCAGCAGCACGGTGCCGTAGCGGGTGTATTGGTTGATCTGCCGCCGCCCCTGCTCACCTTCCTTCTTGAGGTTCTCAAGATGCGGCGAGACCGTGGTGAGCAGCTGGATGATGATCGAGGCCGAGATATAGGGCATGATGTTGAGCGCGAAGATCGCCATGCGCCCAACCGCGCCACCCGAGAACATGTTGAACATGCCGAGGATGCCCGACTGGTTCTGCCGGAACACCTCGGCCAGCGCCTGCGGGTTGATGCCCGGGATCGGGATATAGGTGCCGAGCCGGTATACGAGCAGCGCGCCGAGCGTGAACCAGATGCGCTTCTTGAGCTCGTCGGCCTTGGCGAAGGCCGCGAAATTGAGATTGGAGACTAGCTGTTCGGCGGCGGAAACCATCAGGCGTTCCCTTCCCTTGCCGAGGGAAAGCGGGGCGGCAGCGGCGCCGCCATGAGATCGGTTTAAGTCCTGTCCTTCTTGGCCTTCGGCGCCTTGGCCTCGCCGGCCTTGCCTTCGGCCGGCTTGCCCTTCTTCTCGGCGGCGTCAGCCTCCGGCTTGGGCTTTGCGGGCTTCGCCTCCTTGGTGGCGCCCGCCTCGGCCTCGTCGCCTTGCGGCTCGCCCTTGGCCTTGGGGCCCCGTCCGGCCTTCGCTTCCGCCTTGGCCAAATCCGTCACGCGCTTGTCGGCCCGGCGCTTCGCCTTGATCGCATCGCCAGGAGGCCGCTCACGCCCGGTGATGGATTTGAGCGTCACCGTGCCGCCTGCGGCTTCCACCGCCTTGATCGCGCTGGCCGAAGCGCCCGCGACTTCGAACGCCACCTTGGCTTTGATCTCGCCGCTGCCGAGCAGCCGCACCCCGTCCTTCGCCCGCCGCATGAGGCCCGCTTTGACCAGCGCCGCGGCCGTGACCGGCTGCTTGGCGTCGATCAGGCCCGCATCGATCGCGGCTTGCACCCGACCGAGATTGACCTCGTTGTAGCGCTTGGCGAAGATGTTGTTGAAGCCGCGCTTGGGCAGCCGCCGGTGGAGCGGCATCTGGCCGCCCTCGAAGCCCTTGATGGCCACTCCCGAGCGCGCCTTCTGGCCTTTGACGCCACGGCCCGACGTCTTGCCGAGGCCGGAGCCGATGCCGCGTCCAAGCCGCTTCTTGGGTCGCGTGGCGCCGGGTCGATCGGTGATCTCATTCAGTCGCATGGCTCGCCTCTTACGCTCCCGCCTCTTCGTCCACGATGCGCACGAGGTGACTGATCTTGGCGACCATGCCGCGCACCTGCGGGCTATCGATAAGCGTCCGGCGCTTATGCATCTTGTTGAGGCCGAGCCCGATCAAGGTCGCGCGCTGGACGGACGGCCGCCGGATCGGGCTGCCGATCTGCTCCACAATGATGGTCTTCCTCTTCGCTGCGTCGGCCATGGCCTTTATCCTTGCGCCTCGGCGGCGCCGGGGGCGTCGCCCGCCCGATCATGCCGCCGCGATACGATCTCGCTCACCTTCTTGCCGCGCCGCGCCGCCACGCCCCGCGGGCTATCCTCGTGGCGCAGCGCGTCGAAGGTCGCCCGGATCATGTTGTATGGATTCGAGCTTCCCAGCGACTTGGCGACCACGTCCTGGATGCCGAGCGTCTCGAACACGGCGCGCATCGGGCCGCCGGCGATGATGCCGGTGCCGGGAGGCGCCGCCCGCAACACGACGCGGCCGGCCCCGTGCTGGCCGGTGACGTCGTGATGTAGCGTGCGGCCTTCGCGCAACGGCACCTTGACCAGGCCGCGCTTGGCCGCCTCGGTCGCCTTGCGGATCGCCTCGGGCACCTCGCGGGCCTTGCCGTGACCAAAGCCCACGCGGCCCTTCTGGTCGCCGACGACGACGAGCGCGGCAAAGCCGAAGCGCCGTCCGCCCTTGACCACCTTGGCCACGCGATTAATGTGCACGAGCTTGTCGACGAACTCGCTGTCGCGGTCGTCGCGGTCTCGGCCTTGCGGCCCTCGTGATTGCGGGCCACGGCCCCCTTTGCGATCCATGCTCTCGATCCTTTAGAAGCTCAAGCCCGCCTCGCGGGCCGCATCGGCGAGCGCCTTCACGCGCCCATGGTAAAGATAACCGCCGCGGTCGAAGATCACGTTCTTGACGCCCGCGGCGAGCGCCCGCTCCGCGACCAACCTGCCCACCGCTTGCGCCGCCTCGAGATCGCTGCCCTTCTTGAGCGCGCCCTTGAGGTCCTTGTCGAGCGTGGAGGCGGCCGCCATGGTGCGCCCCGCGTTGTCGTCGATCACCTGGGCATAGATATGCTTCGATGAGCGGAATACCGATAGCCGCACGCGGCCGTTGGCCGCCCGCCGCAGCGATTGCCGCACCCGCTTGGAGCGGCGGACGAAATTGTCGTTCAGCGTACTCATGGCCGTTACTTCTTCTTGCCCTCTTTGCGAAGGATGAACTCGCCCGAATAGCGGATGCCCTTGCCCTTATAGGGCTCGGGCGGCCGGTAGCGCCGGATCTCGGCGGCGACCTGTCCCACCTTCTGCTTGTCGATGCCGGTGATGATGATCTCGGTCGGCTTCGGGCACTGGACCTGAATGCCTTGCGGAATGGGATAGGCGATGTCGTGGCTGTAGCCAAGCTGCAGCTGCAAATTGGCGCCCTGCACCGCGGCGCGATAACCCACACCCGTGATCTCGAGCTTCTTGGTGAAGCCCTCGGTCACGCCGGCGACGAGGTTGGCGATCAGCGTGCGCGACATGCCCCACATCGCGCGCGCCTCGTTACTGTCTTCGCGCGGGGTCACCGCGACCCCATCCTTGTCGAGCTTGGCCATGATGGAATCGACCAGCACGTGCGTGAGCTCGCCCTTGGGGCCCTTGACCTTGACCTCCTGGCCGTTCACGGCGGCGGTTACGCCCCCTGGAATTGCCACCGGCTTTTTTCCGATCCGCGACATAGTTCAGGCCTTCGTCCTGGCTTCCGCCCTAGAACACGTTGCAAAGGATTTCGCCGCCGACATTCTCGGTCCGCGCGCGCGCATCCGACATGACGCCTTTGGGCGTCGACAATATGGCGACGCCGAGCCCATTGGCCACGGTCGGCAAGTCGCGCACCGAGGAATAGACCCGCCGGCCCGGGGTCGAGATCCGCTTGATCTCCTTGATCACCGGCTCGCCGTCGAAATATTTGAGCTCGATCTCGAATTCCGAGCGGCCGCCGTCATAATCCACGCGGGCATAGCCGCGGATATAGCCCTCCTCCACCAGCACATCGAGCACGTGCTCGCGCAAGCTGGAGGCCGGCGTCGTCACCTTGGTCTTGTAACGCATCTGCGCGTTGCGGATGCGGGCGAGCATGTCGCCTAGGGGATCATTGATGCTCATCAGTCCTACCAGCTCGATTTGACCATGCCGGGAATCAGTCCTTGGCTCGCGAGGTCGCGCAGCGCAATGCGCGACATTCTGAGCTTGCGGTAATAGCCGCGCGGACGGCCCGTCAGATCGCAACGGTTGCGAACACGCGTGGGCGAAGAATTGCGCGGCAGCTCGGCCAGCTTGAGCCGGGCCGCGAAACGCTCCTCGGCCGGAAGCTTGCGGTCGGCGGCGATCGCCTTGAGCCGCGTCCGGCGCGCCTTGAATTTGTCGGCCAGGCGGCGCCGCTTCTTGTTCCGCTCGACCATGCTCGTCTTTGCCATTCACTCCTCCTTTTCCGAAAGCCGGGAACGCTCCCTAGCTGCGGAATGGAAAATTCAAACCCTTAAGCAGGGCGCGCGCCTCGTCGTCGTTACGCGCCGTGGTGCAAACGATGATGTCCATGCCCAAGACGTCCTCGACCTTGTCGTATTCGATCTCGGGAAAGATGATGTGCTCCTTGAGGCCGAGCGAAAAATTGCCCCGCCCGTCGAAGCTCTTGGGGCTCAAGCCCCGGAAGTCGCGCACCCGCGGCAGGGCGATGGTCACCAGCCGGTCGATGAACTCGTACATGCGGTGCTTGCGCAGCGTGACCTTGGCGCCGATGGCCATGCCCTCGCGCAGCTTGAAGGCGGCGATCGACTTGCGCGCCTTGGTGATCACCGGCCGCTGCCCGGCGATGAGCCCGAGGTCGGCGGCGGCGGCGGTGACCTTCTTATGGTCGCCGACCCCCTCGCCCACGCCCATATTGAGCACGACCTTGTCAAGCCGCGGCACCTGCATGGGGTTGGTGTAGCCAAACTCCTTGGCGAGCTCCTCGCGCACCACGTCTTGGTAGTGCTGCTGCAGCCGGGGCGTATAAGCGTCCTTCTTCTGCTCAGCCATCGATGACCTCGCCCGAGCGCCTGGCAAAGCGAACCTTGCGCCCATCCTTCAGAAACTTGTAGCCGACGCGCGTGGGCTTCCCGTCCTTGGGATCCTCAAGCGCGAGATTAGAGATATGGATGGCGGCTTCCTTGGCGATGATGCCGCCGTCTTGGCTCGCCGTCTGCCGCTGGTGGCGCCTGACCATGCCCACACCCTTGACGATGGCGCGGTTCTCCGACGGGATGACCCTGAGCACCTCGCCCTTCTTGCCCTTATCCTTGCCGGTGATCACCACCACGTGGTCACCCTTCTTCATTTTGAGCTTGGGCATCGCTAGAGCACCTCCGGCGCGAGCGACACGATCTTCATGTGCTTTTTGGCTCTGAGCTCGCGCGTCACCGGCCCGAAGATACGCGTGCCCACGGGCTCGCCCTGCGGATTGACGAGGACGGCCGCGTTGCGGTCGAAGCGGATGATCGAGCCGTCGGGGCGGCGCACGCCCTTGGCCGTACGCACCACCACCGCCTTCATCACCTGGCCCTTCTTGACGCGGCCGCGCGGGATAGCCTCCTTCACCGACACCACGATAGTGTCGCCGATCGAGGCATATTTGCGCTTGGAGCCGCCGAGCACCTTGATGCATTGCACGCGGCGCGCGCCGGAATTGTCGGCGACGTCGAGATTGGTCTGCATCTGAATCATGGCATTTGCCTTCGCTTAAGCCCGCTTCGCGCGGGGCCTCGAAATCGTTCCTAGCCTATTGCCCGCTCACGTGGCAGCACCGACCACCGCTTCTGCTTGGAGATCGGCGGACACTCCTCGATCCACACCATCTCGCCCACCTTGAACTCATTCTTCTCGTCATGGGCGTGGTAGTGCTTGGTCCGCCGCACCGTCTTCTGCAACAAGGGATGGGTAAAGCGCCGCTCCACGCGCACCACGACCGTCTTGTCGTTCTTGTCGCTGATCACGACCCCTTGCAGCACTCGTTTCGGCATCGTCTTTCCTAACTCTTGGCCTTGGCCCTGGCGGTCTTCGCCTCCGTTTTGGGCTTGACTTCCACCTTCGGCGCTTGCCGCGTGATCGTCTGGATGCGGGCGATGTCGCGCCTGATCTGTCGCACCCGCGCCGTGTTCTCAAGCTGGCCGGACGCCGCCTGAAAACGCAGATTGAACTGTTCCTTCTTCAGCTTGACGAGCTCGTCGTCGCGCTGATCCGGCGTCATGTCGCGCACCTGACCCGCTCTCATGACTACGCCTCCACGCGCGCGACGACGCGCGTCTTGATCGGCAGTTTGGCGGCGGCAAGCCTCAGCGCCTCGCGCGCCACCGCATCGCCGACCCCGTCGATCTCGAACATGATGCGGCCGGGCTTAACCCGCACCACCCACAGCTCAGGCGTGCCCTTGCCCTTACCCATGCGCACCTCGGTCGGCTTCTTCGACACCGGTACGTCGGGAAAGATGCGGATCCACACGCGCCCGGACCGCTTCATCTGCCGCGTCATGGCCCGCCGCGCCGCCTCGATTTGGCGGGCGGTTATACGGGCCGGCTCCTGCGCCTTCAGCCCGAACGTGCCGAAGGCGAGGCTCGCCGCGCTCGATGCGGTACCCTTGATGCGGCCTTTGTGGGCCTTGCGGTACTTGGTGCGCTTCGGTTGCAACATCGTCGTCTAACCTTGCCTTAGCCTTGCGCCGGAGCGGTTTCGCGTCGCCCGGTGGAGCGTCCGCTGTCCTGCGCCTCGAGCGCCCGATGCTCTTGCGCCATCGGGTCATGCTCCATGATCTCGCCTTTGAAGATCCACACCTTCACGCCGATGATGCCATAGGCAGTGCGCCCCAGCGCCGTGCCGTAATCGACGTCCGCGCGCAGCGTATGCAGCGGCACCCGACCCTCGCGATACCACTCCATGCGCGCAATCTCCGCGCCGCCGAGCCGGCCGCCGCAATTGATGCGGATGCCGAGCGCGCCCATGCGCATCGCCGATTGCACCGCGCGTTTCATGGCGCGACGGAAGGCGACGCGGCGCTCGAGCTGCTGGGCAATGCCCTCGGCCACCAGCGTTGCGTCGATCTCCGGCTTCCGCACCTCGACGATGTTGAGATGCACCTCTAAGTCGGTCATGCCGGCGAGTTCGCGGCGGAGCTTCTCGATATCGGTGCCCTTCTTGCCGATCAGGATGCCGGGTCGGGCCGTATGCACGGTTACACGGCATTTCTTGTGTGGGCGCTCGATCACCACCTTGGAGATGCCGGCCTGCTTGCGCGAGCTGCGGATGTGCTCGCGGATCTTGAGATCCTCGTGCAACAGCCGCGCATATTCGCCGCGCGAGGCAAACCAGCGCGAATCCCAGGTGCGGTTCACCCCGAGGCGCAAGCCGATCGGATTGACTTTCTGTCCCATTAGGCGACGTCCTCGACTTGGCGCAGCACCACGGTGATCTGCGCGAACGGTTTCTCGATGCGGCCCGAGCGACCCCGCGCGCGAGCGCGCATCCGCTTCATCACCAGCCCTTTACCCACATAGGCCTCGGAGACGACGAGCGCGTCGACATCGAGGTCATGATTGTTCTCGGCATTGGCGATCGCCGATTGCAGCGTCTTCTTCACATCCTTCGCCACGCGCTTGCGCGAAAAGGTGAGATCGGCGAGCGCTCGGTCCACCTTCTTGCCCCGGATCAGCTGGGCGAGCAGGTTGAGCTTGCGCGGGCTCACACGCAGCAGCTTCGTCACCGCTCTTGCCTCATTATCGTTGAGGACGCGCTCGCGATGCGGCTTGCCCATTACGCCTTCACCCTCTTCGCCTTGCGGTCGGCCGCATGCCCGTGGAAGGTCCGCGTCGGCGCGAACTCACCGAATTTGTGGCCGATCATGTCCTCGGTGACGAGCACCGGGATGTGTTTCAGCCCGTTATGCACGCCGAAGGTCAGCCCCACGAATTGGGGCAGGATCGTCGAGCGGCGCGACCACATCTTGATCACGGCAGCGGAGCCACTGCCCCGCGCCTTCTCCGCCTTCTTCAAGAGGTATCCGTCGACAAACGGACCTTTCCATACTGAACGTGACACGGCCTCTATCCCTTCTTCTTCTGATGCCGGCTGCGCAGAATGAACTGGTCGGTCGACCGATTGTGGCGGGTCTTCTTGCCCTTGGTCGACTTGCCCCACGGGGTCACGGGATGCCGTCCGCCGGAGGTGCGGCCCTCGCCGCCGCCGTGAGGATGGTCGATCGGGTTCATCGCCACGCCGCGCACCACGGGCTTCCGCCCCTTCCAGCGCGAGCGTCCCGCCTTGCCGATGGAAACGTTGGAATTGTCCGGATTGGACACCGCCCCCACCGTTGCCATGCAGGCGGCCGGTACCATGCGCGTCTCGCCGGAATTCAGCCGCAGGATCGCGTAGCCCGCATCGCGGCCCACAAGCTGCACATAGGTGCCGGCGGCGCGCGCGATCTGGCCGCCCTTGCCCATTTTCATCTCGACATTGTGCACGATGGTGCCGATCGGCATGTTGGCGAGCGGCATGGCGTTGCCCGGCTTCACGTCGGCGCGCTCGTCGGCGACGACCGTGTCGCCCGGGCCAAGCCGTTGCGGCGCGAGGATATAGGCGAGCTCGCCGTCCTCGTAGCGGATGAGCGCAATGAAGGCGGTGCGGTTCGGATCGAATTCGAGCCGCTCGACGGTGCCCGGCACGCCGAATTTGCGGCGCTTGAAATCGACCACGCGATAGCTGCGCTTATGTCCGCCACCGCGATGCCACATGGTGACGCGGCCGTGATTGTTGCGCCCGCCGGACTTGCTGAGACCTTCGGTGAGCGCCTTGACCGGCTTGCCTTTCCACAGATGGCTGCGGTCGACGAGCACGAGCTGCCTTTGGCTCGGCGTGGTGGGTTTGTAGGTTTTGAGGGCCATGGCGATCAGATCCTCGTTGTCACGTCGATCTTGTCGCCTTCGGCGAGCCTCACGATCGCTTTCTTGACGTCCTGCTGCCTGCCCTTGATGCCCCGGAAGCGCTTGGTCTTGCCCTTACGGGTGAGCGTATTCACGGCCAGCACCTTGACCTTGAACAGCTGCTCGATGGCGGCCTTGATCTCCGTCTTGGTGGCATCGCGACGCACCTTGAAGATCACCTGATTGTGCTCCGACGCCATGCTCGCTTTCTCGGTGATGACCGGCGCAAGGATCACGTCGTAGGCGGAGAGCGCACTCATTTGAACCTCGCCTCCAAGGCCTCGAGCGCCGCCTTACTCAGCACGAGCTTGTCGTGGGCGAGGATGTCGTAGACGTTGAGGCCGGCGATCGGCAGCACGTCCACATGTGGCAGGTTGCGGGCGGCGCGGGCGAAATCGGCCTGCACCTCGGCGCCGTCCACGATCAGGACCGACCCCAAGCCGAGCTTCACGAAGCGCGCCTTGAGCTCTTTGGTCTTGCCGTCCTTCAGCTCGCATTTGTCGAGGACGATCAGCTCCTGCGCCTTGGCCTTCGACGACAGCGCGTGTTTCAGCGCGAGCGCGCGCACCTTCTTCGGCAGGTCGATCGCATGGCTGCGCGGCTTCGGCCCGAACGACTTGCCGCCGCCGCGGAACAGATTGGCCCGGCGGCTGCCGTGGCGCGCGCGGCCCGTGCCCTTCTGCCGGTAGAGCTTAGCCCCGGTGTAATTGACCTCCGAGCGATCCTGCACCGAGACCGTCCCGCTCCGCCGCTTGGCGAGCTGGTAGCGCACCATGCGATGCAGGATGTCGGGCCTGGGCTCGAGTCCGAACACATGGTCCGGGAGCTCCACGGTCCCCGCCTTCTTGGCGTCGAGTGTGGTCACGTCGGCTTTCATTGCGCCTCACCCCCGACCTCTGCCTGCTCCGATGGGGACGCGGATTTAGCCGCGGGCTCCGCGCCGGAGGCCTTGCGAAAGGCGCCGGGCTTGGGCGCCGCCTCGGGCAAACTCCGCTTCACCGCGTCGCGCAACAGCACCCAGCCGCCTTTGGCCCCCGGCACCGCGCCGCGGATCATGATCAGCCCGCGGGCGGGGTCCGTCTTCACCACCCGCAAATTCTGCGTGGTGACGTTCACGTCGCCCATATGGCCGGCCATCTTCTTGCCCTTGAACACCTTGCCCGGATCCTGGCGCTGGCCAGTCGAGCCGTGACTTCTATGGCTCACCGACACGCCGTGGCTCGCCCGCAAGCCGTGGAATCCGTGGCGCTTCATCGCCCCGGCGAAACCCTTGCCGATCGAGGTGCCGGACACGTCCACGAATTGCCCTTCGACGAAATGGTCGGCGGTGATCTCCGCGCCCACGTCGATCAGATTCTCCGGGCTCACCCGGAACTCGGCCAGCCGCCGCTTCGGCTCGACGTTGGACACGGCAAAATGGCCGCGCGCGGCGCGCGTCAGCCGCTTCACCTTGGGGCGCCCGGCGCCGAGCTGCAGCGCGGTATAGCCATTCTTCTCCGCGGTGCGCTGGCCGACCACTTGGCAGTTGTCGAGCTTCAGCACCGTCACCGGGATGTGCTCCCCGGCATCGGTAAAGATCCTGGTCATGCCGACCTTTTGTGCGATGACACCTGATCGCATCGGTCTTGTTTCCTTGCCTCGCTTCGCCGCCTAGAGCTTGATCTCGACGTCGACACCGGCCGCGAGATCGAGCTTCATCAGCGCATCGACCGTCTGCGGCGTGGGATCGACGATGTCGAGCAGGCGCTTGTGCGTGCGCATCTCGAACTGCTCACGGCTTTTCTTGTCGATATGCGGCGAGCGGTTGACGGTGAACTTCTCGATGCGCGTCGGCAGCGGTATAGGTCCGCGCACCTCGGCACCCGTGCGTTTCGCCGTGTTGACGATCTCCTTGGTCGACGCATCGAGGATGCGGTGATCGAAGGCTTTGAGCCTGATCCTGATATTCTGGCTTTGCATCCCGATGCTCCCAATGAAGCGGCGCGCCGCCTTTACGGCAGCGCGCCCATCGCCTTCCCTTTACTCGATGATCGACGCGACCACGCCCGCGCCGACGGTGCGGCCGCCTTCGCGAATGGCGAAACGGAGTTTCTCCTCCATGGCGATCGGCACGATCAACGACACCGTCATGGCGATATTGTCGCCCGGCATCACCATTTCCGTACCTTCCGGCAGCTCGACCACGCCGGTCACGTCGGTGGTGCGGAAATAGAATTGGGGACGGTAATTGCCGAAGAACGGCGTGTGGCGCCCACCCTCTTCCTTGGTGAGGATATAGGCCTCGGCCTTGAACTTGGTGTGCGGCTTGACCGAGCCCGGCTTGCACAGCACCTGGCCGCGCTCCACACCCTCGCGGTCCACGCCGCGAAGCAGGCAGCCGACATTGTCGCCGGCCTCACCCTGGTCGAGCAACTTGCGGAACATCTCGACGCCCGTGACCACGGTCTTGGTGGTGGGCCGGATGCCGACGATCTCGACTTCCTCACCCACCTTGACCACGCCCCGCTCGATGCGGCCGGTGACCACGGTGCCGCGTCCCGAGATCGAGAACACGTCTTCGATCGGCATGAGGAAGGGCTTGTCCTTCGGACGGTCCGGCTGCGGGATGTAGGAATCGACCGCATCCATCAGCGCCATGATCGAGTTCTTGCCCATCTCATCGTCCTTGCCCTCGAGCGCGGCAAGCGCCGAGCCCTTGACGATCGGAATCTCGTCGCCCGGATACTCGTATTTGGACAGCAGCTCGCGCACCTCGAGCTCGACCAGGTCGAGCAGCTCGGGGTCGTCCACCATGTCGACCTTGTTCAGATAGACGACGAGCGCCGGCACGCCGACCTGACGCGCGAGCAGGATGTGCTCGCGGGTCTGCGGCATCGGGCCGTCGGCCGCCGAGACCACCAGGATGGCGCCGTCCATCTGCGCCGCGCCGGTGATCATGTTCTTCACATAGTCGGCGTGGCCGGGACAGTCGACATGGGCGTAGTGGCGCTTGCCGGTCTCGTATTCGACGTGAGCGGTCGAGATGGTAATGCCGCGCGCCTTCTCTTCCGGCGCCTTGTCGATCTCGTCATAGGCGGTGAACTTGGCGCCGCCCTTCTCGGCCAGCACCTTGGTGATCGCCGCCGTCAGCGTGGTCTTGCCGTGATCGACATGACCAATGGTGCCGATGTTGCAGTGCGGCTTGTTACGCTGGAATTTTTCCTTGGCCATCGTGGCTCTCCATCCTTCAACCTAAAACAACAAACTCTGCCCGCGGGACGGATGCCCCGCGCGCGGCTTCAAGCAAATTTCGCCTTGACCTCTTCGGCGACGCCCTGCGGCGCCTGCGCGTAGTGATCGAACTGCATGGTGTATTGCGCCCGCCCCTGACTCATGGAACGCAGGTTGTTCACATAGCTGAACATGTTGGCGAGCGGCACCATGGCGTTGATCACCACGGCATTGCCGCGCGTCTCTTGCCCTCGCACCTGGCCGCGGCGGCTGGTGAGGTCGCCGATGACGCTGCCGACGAAATCCTCGGGCGTCACCACCTCGACCCGCATGATCGGCTCGAGCAGCTTCGGCGCCGCCTTGAGCGCACCCTCGCGGGTGGCGGCGCGGCTCGCGATCTCGAACGCCATCACGCTCGAATCCACGTCGTGATAGGCGCCGTCGATGAGCGTCACCTTGACGTCGAGCATGGGGAAGCCCGCGAGCACGCCCGCCTCGATGACGCTCTGCACGCCCTTCTGCACGCCGGGCACATATTCCTTGGGCACGTTGCCGCCGACCACCTTGTTGACGAACTCGTAGCCCTTGCCCTGCTCGTTCGGCTCGATGACGAGCTTGACGCGGGCGAACTGGCCCGAGCCGCCCGTCTGCTTCTTATGCGTGTAGTCGATCTCGCTCCGCTTGGACACGGTCTCGCGGAAGGCCACTTGCGGCGCGCCGACATTGGCCTCAACTTTGAACTCGCGGCGCATGCGGTCGACGATGATGTCGAGATGCAGCTCGCCCATGCCCTTGATGATGGTCTGGCCGGATTCATGGTCCACCGAGACGCGGAAGGACGGATCCTCCTGCGCCAAGCGATGCAGGGCAACCCCAAGCTTCTCCTGGTCGCCCTTGGTCTTGGGCTCGACCGCCACCTCGATCACGGGATCGGGGAACTCCATACGCTCGAGGATCACGGGCTTGGCGGGATCGCACAGCGTGTCGCCGGTAGTCACGTCCTTGAGACCGGCCAGCGCCACGATATCGCCGGTATAGGCTTCTTTGATGTCCTCGCGGTGATTGGCATGCATCAGCAGCATGCGGCCGATGCGCTCTTTCCTGTCCTTCACCGTGTTGATGAGGGTCGTGCCGGTTTCTACCTTCCCCGAATAGATGCGGCAGAAGGTGAGCGAGCCAACGAACGGGTCGTTCATGATCTTGAAGGCCAGCATGGAGAGCGGCTCGGCGTCCGAAGGCGCGCGCGTCGCCTCCTCGCCGGTCTTGAAGTCGATGCCTTTCATCGGCGGCACGTCGAGCGGCGACGGCAGATAGTCGACCACGGCGTCGAGCATGGGCTGCACGCCCTTGTTTTTGAACGCCGAGCCGCACAGAATTGGCACGAAGACGTTGGTCACGGTCCCCTTGCGAATGAGCGCCTTAAGCTCGGCCTCGTTCGGCATCGTGCCCTCGAGATAGGCTTCGGTCGCGGCCTCGTCGAGCTCGACCGCCTGCTCCACCAGCGCCTCGCGATATTTCTTGGCTTGATCGACGAGATCGGCCGGGATCTCTTCGTCATGGAAATCGGCGCCGAGCGACTCGTCGTCCCACACCACCGCCTTCATACGGATGAGATCGATGATGCCGGCGAAGCTCGAACTCCACGCCGAGCGGCAGCTGCAGTACGATCGGATTGGCGCCGAGGCGATCCTTCACCATCTGCACCGAGAGGAAGAAGTCGGCGCCGATCTTGTCCATCTTGTTGACGAAGATCATGCGCGGTACGCCGTATTTGTCAGCCTGGCGCCATACCGTCTCGGTCTGCGGCTCTACGCCCTGATTGGCGTCGAGCAAAGCCACGGCGCCGTCGAGCACGCGCAAGGAGCGCTCCACCTCGATGGTGAAGTCGACATGGCCCGGCGTATCGATGATGTTGATGCGCTTGTCGTTCCAATAGGCGGTGGTGGCCGCCGACGTGATGGTGATGCCGCGCTCCTGCTCTTGCTCCATCCAATCCATGGTGGCAGCGCCGTCATGCACCTCGCCGATCTTATGGCTCTTGCCGGTATAATAGAGGACCCGCTCGGTGGTCGTGGTCTTGCCGGCGTCGATATGCGCCATGATCCCGATATTGCGGTAGTCCTGAAGCGGGGTAACGCGTGGCATCGTCGAAATCCTTGACCTCTGTTACCAGCGGTAATGGGAAAAGGCGCGGTTCGCCTCCGCCATGCGGTGGGTGTCCTCGCGCTTCTTCACCGCCGTTCCGCGGTTATTGGCGGCGTCGAGCAGCTCGCCTGACAGGCGCTCGACCATGGTGTTCTCGTTGCGCCCGCGCGCCGAAGCGATGATCCAGCGGATGGCGAGCGCCTGACGGCGATCGTTCCTGACCTCGACCGGCACCTGATAGGTGGCGCCGCCGACCCGACGCGACCGGACCTCGAGCGCGGGCATGACGTTGCGCAGCGCTTCGTGGAACAGCTCCACGGGATTCTGCTTGCTCTTGCGCTCCATCTGCTCGAGCGCGCCATAGACAATACGCTCGGCCACCGACTTCTTGCCCTCCTGCATGATGGAGTTCATGAACTTGGTGAGCACGATGTCCCCGAACTTGGGATCGGGAATGACCTCGCGTTTGTCTGCTCGGCGCCGTCGCGACATGATCTAGAAGTCCTTGGTCCTTCGTTCCTAAGGGTCCCGGCCGGCTTCGGCCTGGTGACCCTCGCTTTGTTTCAGATCACTTCGGCCGCTTGGCGCCGTATTTCGACCGCCGCTGGCGGCGATCGCCTACGCCTTGGGTGTCGAGCACGCCGCGGATGATGTGATAGCGCACGCCGGGCAGATCCTTGACGCGGCCGCCGCGGATCAGCACTACCGAGTGCTCCTGCAAATTATGTCCCTCACCCGGGATGTAGCTCGTCACCTCGAGGCCGTTGGTGAGGCGGACGCGGGCCACCTTGCGCAAGGCCGAGTTGGGCTTCTTCGGCGTCGTCGTATAGACGCGCGTACAGACACCCCGCTTTTGGGGGCAGGCCTGCATGGCCGGCACCTTGTTCCGCTTCACCGGCTGGCGCCGCGGCTTGCGGATAAGCTGTTGTATCGTCGGCATCTTTAAGCCTTGCGTCCAATCATCATCCATAGCGGGCCAAATGGCCCACGACATTCAAGAGCCCAAAGCGAGGGGCAACACCCCTCCGCCTTTCGGCGCTTCCAAATCAGAGGACCTTGGAGGTCAGGCCCCAAGGTCATGCGCCCGAATTTGGTCCGGTTAATCCGGCAGCGTTTAGCCTACGCCCGAGGGCAAAAACTCGGGACTTTGAAGGCTACCGCCTGCCGCGAGAGTTCGCGGGTTTTATCAGGCTGATTCTCGCATCGTCAAGGGTTGAGAGGCGAGAAATCAAAGATCAGGAGCAAGAAATCAGAAGCCGCCGGCTTGAACGGCTTCTGAGATCTGCAACTGACTTCCGGCCCCTGGGCTAGACCGCCTCGCGCTCCGTTGGCGTCTCCTCCTCGTGGTCGAGCTGCTCGCCCTCGCTTCGCTGCCGCTCCTCAAGGATGAGGTCGTCCCGATGCGAGGCGACCTTGTTCAGCCGCGTGAGCATGCCGCCCGTGCCGGCCGGGATCAGGCGGCCGACGATGACGTTTTCCTTCAACCCTTCGAGCGCGTCCGTCTTGCCGAGGACCGCGGCATCGGTGAGCACTCTTGTGGTCTCCTGGAAGGAGGCCGCCGAGATGAAGGAGCGGGTCTGCAACGAGGCCTTGGTGATGCCGAGCAGAACCGGCTGCCCGGTCGCGGCCTCGCCGCCGGCCTCAACCGCGGCGATGTTGGCGTCTTCGAGGTCCAGTCGGTCCACCTGCTCGCCCTTGAGGAAGCCGGTGGTGCCGGGATTCTCGACCTCGGTCTTCTGCAACATCTGCCGGACGATCACCTCGATATGCTTGTCGTTGATCGTCACGCCCTGCAGCCGGTACACCTCTT
Organism: uncultured Alphaproteobacteria bacterium; assembly: GCA_963820115.1. Classification (GTDB taxonomy): domain Bacteria; phylum Pseudomonadota; class Alphaproteobacteria; order Rhizobiales; family Methyloligellaceae; genus Methyloceanibacter. The sequence goes on along the minus strand of CAWFYP010000001.1, from coordinate 995,051 downwards.
GGATCTCGTTGACGAGGTAGTTGGCAAGCTCCTCCACGCCCTTGATCGCCAGGATGTCGTGCGGCGCCGGATGACCGTCGAGTAGGAACTCGCCCTTCTCGATCGGATCGCCTTCCTGCACGGCAAGATGGCGGCCCTTGGGAATGAGATACTCGACCGGCTCCTGACCGTCATCGGGCACGATGGTGATGCGCCGCTTGTTCTTATAGTCGCGCCCGAGCTGTACCGTGCCGGACACCTCGGCGATGATGGCGTGGTCCTTAGGCCGCCGCGCCTCGAACAGCTCCGCCACTCGCGGCAAGCCGCCGGTGATGTCGCGGGTCTTGGCACTCTCCGTCGGAATACGAGCCAGCACGTCGCCGGCGTGCACCTCTTGATTGTGCTCGACCGACAGGATCGCCTCGACGGGAAGCAGGTAGCGCGCCTCGCCGCCCCGGCCGAGCTTGCCGATCTTGCCCTTCTTGTCCTTGATCACCGTCGCCGGCCGCAGATCGACGCCGCGCGGCGACGCCCGCCAATCGATGATGACGCTATTGGTGATACCCGTGGACTCGTCCCGCCGTTCGCTGACCGAGACGCCTTCCACCAGATCCTCGAAGTCGATGATGCCGTCGATCTCGGTGAGCACCGGACGCGTATAGGGGTCCCACTCGGCGAGTTGGTCGCCGCGCTTGACCTTGGCGCCGTCGTCGACGCGCAAATGTGTGCCGTAGGGCAACCGGTGCACTGCCCGCTCGGTCCCATCCTCGTCCAGCACGACGAGGGTGGTGTTGCGTCCCATGACCATGAGACGCCCCTGCGAATCCTGCACCACGTTACGCTGCTTGATCTTCACCGTGCCGTCGAAATTCGACTCGAGCGACGACTGATCCACCACCTTGGAGCTCGCCACGCCGCCCAGATGGAAGGTGCGCATGGTGAGCTGCGTGCCCGGCTCCCCGATCGACTGCGCGGCGATGACGCCCACCGCCTCGCCGAGATTGACCGGCGTGCCGCGGGCGAGATCGCGCCCATAGCACTTGCCGCAGATGCCGTTCCGCGTCTCGCAAGTGAGCGCCGAGCGGATGCGGACCTCTTGCACTTTCGCCGTCTCCAGAGCCTCGACCTGCTCCTCCTCGATCAGCTCGCCCGCCTTCACCACCACCTTGCCAGTGGACGGATTCTTGACGTTCGTGGCCGCCGTGCGTCCGAGCACGCGCTGGCCGAGCGAGACGGTCACCTCGCCCGCCTCCATGATGGCGCGCGCGGTGATGCCCTCGGTCGTGCCGCAATCGTCTTCGGTGACGATGCAGTCCTGCGCCACGTCGACCAGGCGCCGCGTGAGATAGCCCGAATTGGCGGTCTTCAGCGCCGTGTCGGCCAACCCCTTGCGCGCACCGTGCGTCGAGTTGAAATATTCGAGCACCGACAGCCCCTCCTTGAAGTTGGAGATGATCGGCGTCTCGATGATCTCGCCCGACGGCTTGGTCATCAGACCGCGCATGCCGGCAAGCTGCTTCATCTGCGCGGGCGAGCCCCGCGCGCCCGAATGCGACATCATATAGATGGAGTTGATCGGCTTCTCGCGGCCGGTCTTGGCATCGCGCTCCACCGCGGAGATGCGCTTCATCATCTCCTTGGCCACCTGCTCGGTGCACTCCGTCCAGGTGTCGACCACCTTGTTGTACTTCTCGCCACGGGTGATGAGGCCGTCATTGTATTGCTGCTCATATTCGCGCACGAGGTCGGACGTCTTCTGCACTATGGCGTCCTTGGTCTCCGGGATCACCATGTCGTCCTTGCCGAACGAGATGCCGGCGCGGCAGGCATAGGAGAAGCCGAGCCCCATGATCCGGTCGCAGAAGATCACCGTCTCCTTTTGACCGCAATGGCGATAGACCACGTCGATCATGTTGGAGATGTCTTTCTTGGTCAGCGCCCGATTGACGAGATCGAAGCTCACCTCGGGGCTGCGCGGCAACAGCTCGCCCAACAGCATGCGTCCGGGCGTCGTGTCGTAGATATTCGACATAAGCTTGCCCTTCGGATCCAGCGAGCGGAACCGGCCTTTGATCTTGGTGTGCAGGGTCACGACCTTGGCGTCGAGCGCATGATGGATCTCCGACATGCTGCCGAAGGCCATGCCCTCGCCGGGCTCGTTGTCCATGGCGAGCGACAGGTAATAGATGCCGAGCACGATGTCCTGGGACGGCACGATGATCGGCGAGCCGTTGGCCGGGTGCAGGATGTTGTTGGTCGACATCATCAACACGCGCGCCTCGAGCTGGGCCTCGAGCGACAACGGCACGTGCACCGCCATCTGGTCGCCGTCGAAATCGGCGTTAAAGGCGGCGCAGACAAGCGGATGCAGCTGGATCGCCTTGCCCTCGATTAGCACCGGCTCGAACGCCTGGATGCCCAATCGGTGCAGCGTCGGCGCGCGGTTGAGCAGCACCGGATGCTCGCGGATCACCTCGTCGAGGATATCCCACACTTCGGGCTTCTCCTTCTCGACGAGCTTTTTTGCCTGCTTGACCGTGGCGGCGTGGCCCTTGGCGTCGAGCCGCGCATAGATGAACGGCTTGAACAGCTCGAGCGCCATTTTCTTCGGCAGCCCGCATTGATGCAGCTTGAGCTCGGGGCCCACCACGATCACCGAGCGGCCCGAATAGTCGACGCGCTTGCCGAGCAGATTCTGGCGGAAGCGGCCCTGCTTGCCTTTGAGCATGTCGGCGAGCGACTTCAGCGGCCGCTTGTTGGCGCCGGTGATGACGCGTCCACGCCGTCCGTTGTCGAACAGCGCGTCCACCGCCTCTTGCAGCATGCGCTTCTCGTTGCGGATGATGATGTCGGGCGCGCGCAGCTCCATCAACCGCTTCAGACGGTTGTTACGGTTGATCACGCGGCGGTAGAGATCGTTCAGATCCGAGGTGGCGAAGCGGCCGCCATCGAGCGGCACGAGCGGCCTAAGCTCCGGGGGAATCACCGGAATCTCGGTCATGATCATCCATTCGGGCCGGTTGCCCAACTCGATGAACGCCTCCACCACCTTCAAGCGCTTGGCGAGCTTCTTGGGCTTGAGCTCGGAGGTCGACTCGGCGATCTCCTGACGCAGCTCGTCGCGGATCTTCTCCAGGTCGAGGCCGATCAAGAGTTCGCGGATGGCTTCCGCGCCGATCGACGCGGTGAAGGAATCCTCGCCGAACTCCTCCTGCGCGCGGAGATAATCCTCCTCGCTCAGGAGCTGCAGCGGCTTCAGCGTGGTCAAACCCGGCTCGAGCACGATGTAATGCTCGAAATAGAGCACGCGCTCGAGATCCTTGAGCGTCATGTCGAGCAGGAGGCCGATGCGCGACGGCAGCGACTTGAGGAACCAGATATGGGCCACGGGCGCAGCGAGCTCGATGTGGCCCATGCGTTCGCGCCGCACCTTGGCGAGCGTCACCTCGACGCCGCACTTCTCGCAGATGACGCCCTTGTATTTCATGCGCTTGTACTTGCCGCACAAGCACTCATAGTCCTTCACCGGCCCGAAGATGCGCGCGCAGAACAGGCCGTCGCGCTCGGGCTTGAAGGTGCGGTAATTGATCGTCTCCGGCTTCTTGATCTCCCCATAGGACCAGGAGCGGATCTTTTCCGGGCTGGCGATGCCGATCCGGATCTGATCGAAATTCTGCTGCTGGACCTGAGGACCGAAGAGATTGACGATGTCTTGGTTCATTCTCTGGTCTCCCGGGGGCGGCCGTGCCGCCCAAAACATGCTTCTTGCTCTGTCTCGCTAAGCCTTGCGGCCGGTTATTCGGCCGCCGGCAGTCTCGGCCGCGCCGGCGTCTCTTCCGGCCGCGGCTGCACCAATTCCACGTTGAGCCCGAGCGCCCGCATCTCCTTGACGAGGACGTTGAAGGATTTCAGGAATGCCCGCCTCGAAGGTGTCGTCGCCGCGCACGATCGCCTCATAGACCTTGGTGCGGCCGGCCACGTCGTCGGACTTCACCGTGAGCATCTCCTGCAGCGTGTAAGCGGCGCCATAGGCCTCGAGCGCCCACACCTCCATCTCACCGAAGCGCTGGCCGCCGAACTGCGCCTTGCCGCCGAGCGGCTGCTGGGTGACGAGGCTGTAGGGCCCGATCGAGCGGGCGTGGATCTTGTCGTCCACGAGGTGATGGAGCTTCAGCATATAGATGTAGCCCACGGTCACCTTGCGTTCGAACTCCTCGCCGGTGCGCCCGTCATAGAGCGTCACCTGGCCTGAGCCGTCGAGATCGGCCGCCACGAGCAACGCCGTGACGTCGCCTTCATGCGCCCCGTCGAACACGGGCGTGGCGACCGGAACGCCCGCGCGCAACGTCTCGCTCACCTCGACCGCCTCGTCCTCCTTGAACGCGGCCACCCTCTTGTCCTCGCCATAGATGGATTTGAGCAGATCCTTGAGCGGCTTCACCTTGTGCGTCTCGTGATAGGCGTCGAGCGCCTCGCCGATCTTACGGCCCAAGCCACGGCACGCCCAGCCGAGATGGGTCTCGAGGATCTGGCCCACATTCATGCGGCTCGGCACGCCGAGCGGATTGAGCACGATGTCGATCGGCGTGCCGTCCTCCAGATAGGGCATGTCTTCGATGGGCACGATCATGCTGATCACGCCCTTATTGCCGTGACGGCCGGCCATCTTGTCGCCGGGCTGGATCTTGCGCTTTACCGCGACGAAGACCTTGACCATCTTCATCACGCCGGGCGGCAGCTCGTCGCCGCGCTGCAGCTTGTCGACCTTGTCGACGAAGCGCTGCTCGAGCCGCTTCTTCGCCTCTTCATATTGGCGGCCGATAGCCTCGACCTCGGCCATGGCCTTCTCGTTCTTGAGCGCGATCTCCCACCAATGGCTGCGCGCCACCTCGTCGAGCAAGGCCTCGGTGATCTTGGCGTCCTTCTTGATGCCCTTCGGCCCCTTGGCCACCACCTTGTGCATGAGCACGTCCTTGAGACGGCCATAGACGTTGCGATCGAGGATCGCGAGCTCGTCGTCGCGGTCCTTGGCGAGCCGCTCGATCTCTTCCCGCTCGATGGCCATGGCGCGCTCGTCCTTCTCGACGCCGTGGCGATTGAACACGCGCACCTCGACCACCGTGCCGGTCACCCCCGGCGGCAGTTTGAGCGAGGTGTCGCGCACGTCGGACGCCTTCTCGCCGAATATGGCGCGGAGCAGCTTCTCCTCCGGCGTCATTGGGCTTTCGCCCTTGGGCGTGATCTTGCCCACCAGGATGTCGCCCGGATTGACCTCGGCGCCGATATAGACGATGCCCGCCTCGTCGAGATTCTTGAGCGCCTCCTCCGAGACGTTGGGAATGTCGCGAGTGATCTCCTCCGGCCCGAGCTTGGTATCACGGGCCATCACCTCGAACTCCTCGATATGGATCGAGGTGAACACGTCGTCGCGCACGACGCGCTCGGAGATGAGGATCGAGTCCTCAAAATTGTAGCCCATCCACGGCATGAAGGCGACGAGCACGTTACGCCCAAGCGCGAGCTCGCCGAGATCGGTGGACGGTCCGTCGGCGATGATCTCGCCTGCTTGCACGGCATCGCCCACGCGCACCAGCGGGCGCTGGTTGATGCAAGTGTTCTGGTTCGAGCGCTGGAACTTGCGCAAATTGTAGATGTCGACGCCCGACTTGGAAGGATCGGTCTCCTCGGTCGCCCGCACCACAATACGCGTGGCATCGACCTGATCCACCACGCCGGTGCGGCGAGCGCCGATGGCCGCGCCCGAATCGCGCGCCACTACGTCTTCCATGCCGGTGCCGACCAAGGGCGCTTCCGCCGTGATCAGCGGCACCGCCTGGCGCTGCATGTTGGAGCCCATCAACGCGCGGTTGGCGTCGTCATTCTCGAGGAACGGGATGAGCGCCGCCGCCACCGACACGAGCTGCTTCGGCGACACGTCGATGAGATCGACCTTCTCCGGCGGCTCGAGTTCGACATCGCCCGCATGCCGGCACACGATCAGCTCCTCGGCGAAGGTGCCGTTCGGGTTGAGCTTGGCGTTGGCCTGAGCAATGACGTAGCGCGCCTCCTCCATGGCCGAGAGATAAACCACCTCGTCCGTCACCTTGGCCTTCACCACGCGCCGGTACGGGCTCTCGATGAAGCCATATTTGTTCACCCGCGCATAAGTGGCGAGCGAGTTGATGAGACCGATATTCGGCCCCTCCGGCGTCTCGATCGGGCAGATGCGGCCGTAATGGGTGGGATGCACGTCGCGCACCTCGAAGCCCGCACGCTCGCGGGTGAGACCGCCCGGCCCAAGCGCCGACAGCCGCCGCTTATGGGTGATCTCCGACAAGGGGTTTGTCTGGTCCATGAACTGGGAAAGCTGCGAGGAGCCGAAGAACTCGCGCACCGCGGCCGCCGCCGGTTTGGCGTTGATCAGGTCCTGCGGCATCACCGTGTCGATATCGACCGAGCTCATGCGCTCCTTGATGGCGCGCTCCATGCGCAGGAGACCCACGCGATACTGGTTCTCCATGAGTTCGCCGACCGAGCGCACCCGGCGGTTGCCGAGATGATCGATATCGTCGATCTCGCCCTTGCCGTCGCGCAGGCCCACCAGCGTCTTGATCACGGCGAGGATGTCCTCCTTGCGCAACGTGCGCACCGTATCCGGACAGTCGAGGTCGAGCCGCATATTCATCTTCACCCGGCCCACAGCCGACAAATCGTAGCGCTCCGGATCGAAGAAGATGCCCTTGAACAGCGTCGCCGCCGCTTCCGGCGTCGGTGGCTCGCCCGGGCGCATCACCCGGTAGATGTCGAGCAACGCCTCCTCCGGGCTGGAGTTTTTGTCGATGGCAAGCGTGTTGCGGATGAAGCCCCCGACATTGACGTGATCGATGTCGAGAACCGGAATCTCCTTGAGGCCGAGCTCCTTGAGCTTGGCAACGAGCTTCGCCTCGAGCTCCTCGCCCGCCTCGCCATAGATCTCGCCCGTCTCGAGGTTGAGGATGTCCTCGGCGAGGTAGCGGCCATAAAGATCCTCGTCGCTGATCAAGAGCTCCTTCAAGCCTTCATCGGCGAGCTTCTTGGCGAGCCGCGCGGTGACCTTGCGGCCGGCCTCGATGGCGACCTTGCCGGTTTTGGCGTCGATCAGATCGCTGGTCGGCTTGATGCCGCGCATGCGATCCGGCTTGAACGGCATGCGCCAGCCCTCTTTCGTGGCTTTGAGCGTGATGCGGTCGTAGAAGGTGGCGAGGATCTCCTCGTCTTCCATGCCGAGCGCATAGAGCAGCGTCGTCACCGGGAGCTTGCGCCGCCGGTCGATTCGCACATAGACGATGTCCTTGGCGTCGAACTCGAAGTCGAGCCAGGAGCCGCGATAGGGAATGATGCGCGCGGCAAACAGCAGCTTGCCGGATGAATGGGTCTTGCCGCGGTCGTGATCGAAGAACACGCCGGGCGAGCGGTGCATCTGCGAGACGATCACGCGCTCGGTGCCGTTGATGATAAAGGTGCCGTTCGAGGTCATGAACGGCATGTCGCCCATATAGACATCCTGCTCCTTGATGTCCTTGACCGAGCGGGCGCCGGTCTCCTCATTGACATCGAACACAATGAGCCGCAGCGTCACCTTGAGCGGCGCGGCGAAGGTCATGCCGCGCTGCTGACACTCGTCCACGTCGTATTTCGGCATCTCGAAGGCAAAGCGGACGAATTCGAGCTGGGCGCGCTCGCCGAAATCGCGGATCGGGAACACTGAGCGGAACACCGCCTGCAGGCCCTCGTCGGGGCGGCCGCCCTCGGGCTCATAGACCATGAGGAACTGGTCGTAGGATTGCTTCTGCACCTCGATGAGGTTCGGCATCTCGGCCACCTCATGGATGCGGCCGAACATTTTCCGCAAACGCTTATGCCCACTCGTCATCGTCTGCTGCGGCATGGGGGTCCTTTCGCGCCTGTAGGCTTGAGGCTGGCCGTAAAGACGGCTCACCGGAACCTCCCCCCTCACGGGAGGCTCTGGCGAACCGTCACTGCACTGATTTCGGGTTGGCCCGGGCGGGTACCGGGAGGTGTATATGGGCTCCGCCCGGGCGTAATTCAACCCTTACTTTACTTCAACTCGACAGTGGCACCGGCCGCTTCGAGCTGCTTCTTGATCTTCTCCGCCTCGTCCTTGGTCACCCCTTCCTTGACCGGCTTGGGTGCGCCTTCAACGAGGTCTTTCGCCTCCTTCAGGCCGAGACTGGTAATGGCACGTACCTCTTTGATGACATTGATCTTTTGCGCGCCAGCGCCGGTGAGAATGACGTTGAACTCCGTCTTCTCCTCGACCGCGGCGGCGGGCGCACCGGCCCCGCCGGCAGCCATCATGGCCACAGGCGCGGCGGCGGAAACGCCCCATTTCTCTTCCAGCAGCTTCGCGAGTTCGGCGGCCTCGAGGACCGTGAGCCCGGAGAGCTCGTCGACGATTTTTTCCAAGTTAGCCATAGTATTAACCTCGTAAGTTCGACTCGATTGTTAGGTTCGATGCGTCATGCCGCCGTCTTGCCATAGGCCGCGAACACGCGGGCGAGCTGACCGGCAGGCTCATTGAGGATGCGGGCGATCTTGCTCGCCGGCGCCTGCACGAGACCGATCAGCTTGCCCCGAAGCTCGTCGAGCGAGGGCAGGTCGGCGAGCGAGCTGACCCCTTTGGAATCGAGCACCGTGGTCCCCATCGTTCCGCCCAAAATGACGAACTTCTCGTTCGCCTTGGCGAATTTGACGGCGACCTTGGGTGCCGCTATCGGGTCCGCGGAATAAGCGATGCAGGTCGGTCCCCGCAGCAAATCCGCAATTCCCTTGGCGTCGGTCCCTTCCAGGGCGAGCTTGACGAGCCTGTTCTTGGCGACCTTGACTTGAGCCCCGACGCTGCGCATGTCGCGGCGAAGCCTGGTCATGTCGGCAACCGTGAGGCCCGCATAGTGAGCCACGACGACGACGCCGGTCTTGGCGAAGACGTCATGAAGCGCCGTCACGATCTCGCGCTTCTCTGCTCTCTCCACTGCTCACTCCGTTCGTTGCGGCGAAAGGTCATCGTCCTTTCGCCTCGTCGCACTTGCCGAGGAAGTGTGGGAGCGGACGGCAGCCCGCGCCCGCTCTTCCGAGCGGCGCTCCGTTGCCTGTCCAGCCCGCACGCCAGAAAGCGCTCGAGCCACTTACGAGGTCCAAACCGATCTTGAGGTCCGGCACGTCCGAAACCCTGAACCGTTGTTTCCCCATCTCATGCAGGCCGAAAGGCTTAAGCGGTTTCCCGCACCTGCAATCTCGGACAGGTTTGGACCGCCTCGTTTTACCGAAGCGGCCCTTCCCGGACTTGACGCGAGCCAAGCCCGGAAAACTCTTCTTGCCTACCCGGAGCCTAAGCTCGCGGGCTCGATCTTCACGCCGGGTCCCATGGTCGAAGCGATGGCGATGCGCTTCACGAAGGTGCCCTTGGCGCCCGATGGTTTTGCCTTCATCACCGCGTCGGCGAAGGCGCGGATGTTCTCCACGAGCGCCGCTTCCGTGAATGACGCCTTGCCAACGCCCGCCTGCAGGATGCCCGCCTTCTCGACCCGGAACTCGACCGCGCCGCCCTTGGCGCCGCGCACCGCTTCGGCGACATCCGTGGTAACAGTACCGACCTTGGGGTTCGGCATCAATCCGCGGGGCCCCAGCACCTTGCCGAGCCGGCCGACGAGCGGCATCATGTCCGGGGTGGCGATGCAGCGGTCGAAATCGATGACGCCCTTCTGCACCTGCTCGACCAGATCCTCCGCCCCGACGATATCGGCGCCGGCCTTTTTGGCTTCCTCGGCCTTGGGCCCCTTGGCGAACACCGCCACTTTGAGCTTACGGCCCGAGCCGTTCGGCAACTGGCAGACCCCCCGCACCATCTGATCGGCGTGGCGCGGATCGACGCCGAGATTCATGGCGACCTCGATCGTCTCGTCGAACTTGGCTTTCGCCCCGTTCTTGACCAGCTTCACCGCCTCCTCGATCGGATAGGCGCGATCGCGGTCGATCGTTTCCCGTGCCGCGCGAAAACGTTTGCCGGGTTTGCTCATGGTCTACTCCTGCACCTCGAGCCCCATCGAGCGGGCTGAGCCCGCCACGATCTTCATCGCCTGCTCGACGCTGTTGGCATTCAAATCTTTCATCTTAACCTCGGCGATTTCGCGGAGCTGCGCCTGCGTCACGCTACCCGCGACATTCCGCCCCGGCGTTTGCGACCCCTTGCCGATCTTGGCTGCCCGCTTAAGCAGATAAGACGCCGGTGGCGTCTTCATCTCGAAGGTGAAGGAGCGGTCGGCATAGACCGTGATCACCGTCGGGATGGGTGCCCCCGGCTCGAGCTTCTGCGTCGCCGCGTTGAACTGCTTGCAGAACTCCGGGATGTTGACGCCGCGCTGGCCGAGCGCTGGCCCGATCGGCGGCGATGGATTCGCCTGCCCCGCCGGCACCTGCAGTTTGATATAACCCTCGATCTTCTTCGCCATGGTCTACTCTTCTTTCGCGGCTCGCCGCTCACTCACTTCCGCTCAAAGCTTCTCAACCTGCCCGTATTCGAGCTCGACGGGGGTCGCCCGGCCGAAGATCGACACGGCCACCTTGAGCCGCGCCCGCTCCTCGTCGACCTCCTCGACGAGACCGTTGAACGAGGCGAAGGGTCCGTCGGCGACCCGCACCTGCTCGCCGATCTCGAAGGTGACCGAGGGCTTCGGCCGCTCCACACCTTCCTGCACTTGCTGCAAGATGCGCCCGGCCTCCTCCTCGGTGATCGGGATCGGCTTGTTCTCGGTGCCGAGAAATCCCGTGACCTTGGGCGTGGCCTTGATCAGATGATAGGTCTGGTCGTTCAGTTCCATCTTGACGAGCACGTAGCCCGGAAAGAACTTCCGCTCCGACGCGACCTTCCGGCCGCGCCGCATCTCCACGACCTCCTCCATCGGCACGAGCACCTCCTCGAATTGATCGGAGAGCCCCGCCGCGGCCGCACGCTCCTTGATCGACTCGGCGACCTTGCGCTCGAAGTTGGAGTAAGCGTGCACGATGTACCACCGCATTGTCATTGGAGTTGAGGCCGCCTCTTTGCCGCTCTTTTTCTTCGGTCCGTTACTGGCCCACGCCCAAGACAAGGCTGATGAGGTTTCGTATTACAAAGTCGGCGGCGAGGAAGAACAGCGCCGCCGCCAGCGACATCAGCAGCACCATGATCGTGGTGATCACCGTCTCCCGTCGCGTCGGCCAAGTGACCTTGGCGACCTCGGTCCTCACCTGCTGCAGAAACTCGAATGGATTGGTCCTCGCCATCTGATGTCCTTAACGCCGCTCTCCCGTCGTCCTGCACGTTTCCGTCACCCGTGGCAGGAGTGGAGGGACTCGAACCCCCAACCCCCGGTTTTGGAGACCGGTGCTCTAGCCAGTTGAGCTACACTCCTATCGATGCATCCACTGACGTCTCGCCGCCCTGATCAATGGTTGGAGCGGGTGAAGGGAATCGAACCCTCGTCCTCAGCTTGGAAGGCTGCTGCTCTACCATTGAGCTACACCCGCATCCATCTCGGCGCGAAGAGGCTCTTGGTGGAGGGGGTAGGATTCGAACCTACGTAGGCATAGCCAACGGGTTTACAGCCCGTCCCCTTTAGCCACTCGGGCACCCCTCCTCAGTCAAGATGGATTGTCGGTCTGTTGAAAATAACCAAGCAAAAACGCCCCGCCGTCGCCGGCAGGGTCCGGTTTTGCTGGTTATGCGGAGCGTCCGAACCCCTGTCAACTCTAATCCGGGCGCTCCGAGCCAAAATTCTTTAACCTTGCGCTGATTCACATCGCCTGAGTTCCACTACGCCGATTTTGAAGGGCGCCCCCTCTCCATGCAGCGTCATAAGCCCAAGCGGATGCGGCGGCCGCCAAACCGCGGCGGCAGAGACGACCGAGCGCCGCACCGCCACGCGCCCGACCGCGTCTTCCTTTATGGCCTGCATGCGGTGGAGGCTGCCTTGGCCAACAAGGGCCGTCCGATCACGCGATTGCGCGCCACCGAAAATGCCGCGCGCCGGCTCGAAGCCGCCTTGCGGGCGCGGGGCGTCGAAGCGGAGCCGGCCACCCCGCGCGAACTCGACCGGCTGCTCGGTGCCGACACCGTGCATCAGGGCGTCGTGCTCGAGACCGGGCCGCTCCTCCCCGCGACACTCGACACGGTGAAGCCCGAAGGCATCCTCATCGTGCTCGATCAGGTGACGGATCCGCACAATGTCGGCGCTGTGCTGCGCTCCGCGGCGGCCTTCGGCGCGGCCGGGGTCGTGCTGCCCGAGCGGCACAGCCCACCGCTATCAGGCGCGCTCGCCAAATCCGCCAGCGGTGCGCTTGACCTCGTGCCGGTGATCCTAGTGAAAAACCTGTCGCGAGCTCTGACCGAGCTCGGCGAGCAGGGCTTCACCCGGGTCGGGCTCGCCGAAGATGCCCCGCACACACTCGAGCAAACGCCCCTGCCCCTACCGCTCGCGCTCGTGTTTGGCGCGGAGGGAAAGGGCCTGCGCCAACTCACGCGCGCGAGCTGCGACGCGCTCTGCCGCATCGACACCAAGGGACCGTTGGCGAGCCTCAACGTCTCCAACGCCGCGGCGATCGCGCTCCATTGGGCGAGAGTGGCCGCGCGCTAGCGGCCGCGCCGATGACGGGACGCGCGCGCGAATGCGGGAGGGGCGCGGCGCCCCTCCCTGGTTCAGCTCAGCGACTGGATGTTCAGTTCAGCAGCTCGGCACGGCCGCCCGCGACGGGCGCAGTGGCGCCTAGTTGCAGAAGCGGCGGCCGAAAGCGTCGTACCAGCAGTCCCGGCGCCAATAGCAGCTGCCGAGGCCGGCGTTACAACTGTTATAATAGGCGTAATAGTATGGGTAATAATAAGCCCCGCCGCAACCGCCCCCGCAGGGCCTCGCGATCGGGATCGGCGCCGGCACCGGCACCGCGACAACCGGCGGCGCGATGACCACCGGCGCCGCCACCACACCACGGCACCGCCAGCCGCACCAGGCATTGGCAGAATCTGCCGTCCCCAGATTCAAACCGACCGCCAGCGCCAAGACGGCAGCAAAACTCAACACAACTCTCATTTCTGCGACTCCACTGAACGCAACGACCCCCGTCTGGCTGGCCCGCAGTCGAATCCTTCGACCAGCCGCAGGTGATTTAGGGTTACGCGCCCCGAGTATCGGTTGAGTTAATTTCGGCGCGTTTGCGGGATAGCCGGGAGTGCGGAAAGAGCTCTCAAGCTCAAAAGGAAGATTAAAGAGCAGCCTCAAAATGAGACGGGCGGCCGCAGCCGCCCGTCGATTTCATGGCGAACTGGTGGGGCGCTAATATCCGCCACCACCGCCCTGATAGTGGTGTCTCCTGTATCCGTATCCACCGCCGCCGCCCGAGTATGGCGAGCAGTCGGAGTAGTGATAGCTGGCGCAGCAGCGCTTGTAATAGCCGCAATCGTAGTACCTCTCGCATTCCCGGTACTGGCAGTAGTAGCAGCCGGAATCGTCGCAATGTTTGTAGCCGACGAGTTCCACGCCCGCGCGCATGGTCTTGACGGCATCGGGGAGTCTTGCAGCGCTGCCGGCCCCCGCGGCGAGAGCCAGGGATACGCCGAGCAACACCGCCGTACCGAGCGCGGCGGCCGCGATGATCAGTTTGCGCATAGTCACACCTCCAGTTGCTGCTTCGACCCTTCCTCGGCGCCGTGAAACGGCATTCGCGATCTAGGCGGGGCCCGATCTCCTCCTGGCGACGTGACTATTTCATCTGACGATCGGGTCTCGGCGGCCGCCCCTCAAAGGCGGGATAATGGAAATAGGGCATGCAGCGCTCAAAGTCCGCATCGGCCGTCGTATAGGGCCGGTAGAACCACCAATAATTGCGTGGATAGCAATAATAAGACGTGGTGCGCCGGAAATGGGCGCGGGCCAAGAAGGGCGCATCACCGCGGGCGACCGCCCCGACCCGGCCAACTCCTGCGGCTGCGACCGGCTTCGGCGCGCAGATGAATAGAAAACTCAAGGAGGCGACAATGGCTAGCGCGTATTTCCCCAAGCCCACGGCCGACCTCACCTTGCATCCTTCGGCGTTGGCGACTTTAGACCATCGTCACCGCCCCGTCGCGGACAAAAACCGCTGCCGCCGGCCCGCTCGACCGGTGCCGCAGCAAGACGGTCACCGTCTTGTTGTATCAAGCCCTAGGCGTCTCCATCTAATTTTAAGACGCGGCGCCCATACTTGCGCGACTTGCGCGGCCATTCAGGAACGAAAGAGCGGCAGCGACGTTACTCATACCTCGCCAAGCCAACACGCTCTCACAGGGAAGGAAGTACCGATGTCGTCCACCGACACCAACATGCGCTCGGGCGCCGGCAAGTCTGCAGCCCGGGACGCTGAAGACCTCAACGCGCAGATCGAAGCGATCCGCGCCGACATCCAGAGCCTCAGTTCGACGGTCGGCCGCATCGCCAACAAGCAACTTGGCCGCGCGCAAGACAAGGCCATGGAGACCGCTGCCGAGGCCGAGGAAGCAATCAGGCGCAACCCCCTTTCGGCCATGGCCATCGCCGCCGGGTTGGGTTTCCTGTTTGGCGTCTTCACCCGGCGCTAGCAGACAGTCATGCTGCGGCTTGCGCTCTCCCTGCTATCGTCCTTGCAGATCGGGGCACGCTTGAAGCAAAGCTTCGAGCGCTCGCTCCGGCAAGCGATCGTCGTCGCCGTCGCCATTGTCATCCTCATCGTCGCGGCAGGCTTTGGGCTGCTCGCCGCTTATCACGTCCTCGTCTCCTTCTATCAATTTACCCCGGTCGAGGCCGCGGGCATCATTGCCGCCGCGCTCGCGCTGATCGGACTTCTCGTCCTCGCCTCGGTGCCGCTCTTCGGGCGGAGGTCGCGCCCCGCACCGCCCACCCCGCTTACCGCCGCGAGCGAGGGCATGGCTCTCGTCGATCAGAGCGTCGGCAAGGCCATGCAGCAGGTCGGCCCCGTGACGTTGCTCGCCATCGCCTTCCTCGCCGGGATCCTGGCAAGCCGCAAATAGCCGGCGCGCGGCACGGGTCTAGCCGCCCGCCATTCCGTGTCATCCTGAGTCAGGCCTTAAGCCCCTTTTAACCAACGCCCCCGCATTGTCATCGCCACGGTCGGTGATCCGGGGCCTTAGGGACATGAGCAAGCGACTTGTCGCAGCACTGCTGGTCAGCGTTTGCGTTGTGAGCGGCGCGCAGGCGGCATCGTTGGACATGCCGCCGCCCCCGGCATGGGGACCACCCCCGCCTCCAGAGATCGCGGTGCCCACACCCAACCTCATTCCTTTGCCGGGAATGATCGAGCCGCACTTCGAAATTGGCGCCCGCTATTGGTGGAGCGAAGGCCGGACCAAATTCAGCATCGATTCGAGCAAGTATGATCCCGCGCTCGGGAGCCCGACCTCGACGCTCACTTACGACAATGTAAAGGCCAACACGGCCGAGTTCGTCTTCCGCGCGCGCACCGAGGCCAACTGGTTCGCCAAGGGCTTCGTCGGCGGCGGCCTTCTTGGAGGCGGCACCCTCGACGACCGGGACTTCTTCACCGGCCAAACGCTCGTCGGCAACACCTCGAGCAACCTCGACGGCAACGGTTTCCTCTATGGCACTCTCGATGTCGGCAAGCGCTTTACTCTCATGGACGGTCCGACGAGGGTCTCGTTCGGTCCGTATATGGGATTCAATCTCTGGCAGGAGCAGATCGAAGCCTGGGGCGCGCGCTGCAAGCCGGTCAATCTAGACGTCTTCAATTGCGGGCCGGCCGGCTCCCTTTCCGTCCCCTTCGGAACAAAAGTCGTCAGCGACACGCAAGATTTCGCCGGGCTCAGAATTGGCGGCGAGCTTCAGGTCAAGTTGTTAGACCGCTTCACCTTCATTGGCGATGCTGCGGCGCTGCCTTACGTTCATATCACCAATGAGGATAGCCATCGCCTGCGCAACGATCTCGGGCCAGGCCCCAATATCAACGACAGCGGTTCCGGTTGGGGCTATCAGCTCGAAGCCCAGCTGCGCATGGACCTGACCCCCTGCTGGTCGGTAGGCAGCGGCGTGCGCTATTGGTGGGCCGAAATCACCGATGGCAAATCCAAATTCACGAACTTCGACACGACCGTGGATCTGCCCGACTATACGACGCAGCGCTTCGGCGTGTTCGGCGATGTGAGCTACAAGTTCTGAGGGCCGCGGAGCCTCGCGACTCCCTGGAACGGCCTCCCCCCGGCTTGAGGCGATGGCAGCGCTTTCGCAACCAAACGCCCTTGTGTACTCTCCCCGCGATCCATCGGACGCGAACAGGAGTAGTCCAACATGGCGCATGCGATGAAGCTGTCGGCCGGCCCTAACCACCTGAAGCGCGCAAGCGCGCTGCTCGGCGCGTCACTTGCGCTTGGCCTATGCATCGCCGAGCCGCCGGAATCGGCTTTGGCCGGCGCAGCACCGCCCCAAGGCCTGGAGAATGGCGGCCCCGCGCTGCTTACGCTTGTCGGCCATGGCAACAAGAACAACAAGAACAAGCAGGGTAAGAACTGGAACGGCAAGAACTACCATGGCGGCCATGTGAGATATTGGCAGCGCAAGCCCTATTACGGCGACTTCATCGGCGGCATCGTGCTCGGCACCATTCTCGGCGTCGGTGCGGTGGGCGTGGCGCCCCCGCCTCCTGGGCCGCAATTCTGCTGGTATTGGACCGATCCCTCGATGACGCGGGGCTATTGGGACTATTGCTACTAGGGTCGCGGGGCGTCGATCGGCCTATATAATGGGATAAGGCGCCGGCTTAGCTCAGTTGGTAGAGCGGCTGATTTGTAATCAGTAGGTCGGGGGTTCGAATCCTCCAGCCGGCACCAATAAAATCAATGTGTTAATAGGCATACTCGCCAGCATCACAGCCATTAGTAAGCACATAGTAAGCACCGAGGGGCGGTTTCGTGCCTCAGAAGCGCTCTATCACGTCCCTGGCATCGGATAGCAATTGCCTGACGAGCCTTCGCATGGCGAGAGCCTCTGCCGAGTAGTGGCCATGCTTCCACGCGTTACGATTTCCCTTTGGTGCGCCTGGTGACTTCCCGCCATGCATCCGGCAGCACCCGTTCGGCATTGCCGGCGATTGGCAAGAGCTCCCGCGGCGGGTCCGGGCTCCGCATCTTGGCGCTTGGTGTAGTGGCGAGTGCATGGGGTTGTTCCTCCAAGTCCCAACGTAACCCCCCAGTTCTAAGTACTTGCGGCCGTAAGAGGGCTGTGGTTGGAGCGCGTGTTTCCGCGAGCAAACTACGATCAGGCTGGCAGTCGAAACGATGCCGTCATTGGCGCCTAGCACGGCTGCCCGCAGCCAACCGATGCGCGAAACGAGATGGCTTTCCGGATGACGGGTGACGGAACGCATCACATGCCGCGCCCGGGAGAGCGCTGTGCGCAGCGCTGGAACGCGGGCAGATGCCGATCCAGCGAGGCCGAGCGCAGGGTCTGGTACACGGAGAGGATGTCAGACCGCCGGGTAGTTTTCAGCACGCGATCGTAGAGCGCAACATTATCGATTTCTCCCTGAATGGCGGCTGTGCAGGCCTCATGAACGCCTGAAAAGCGAGGAACCTTCCCCGGCCATCGGTTGGCGGGTGGCGCAATCCCATACTTATCAAACAGGGATAATAGTGCCGAGACATGCCGCGCCTCCGCATCGACGATATTGGCGAACGGGCGCACCGGACCAAAGTCACGGATCACCTGGTCATAAGTCGTATGCGCCCTGTATTCATCATCAAGCGCGTCTTGCAGCGCCTGGAGTTCGATGTCGTCGAGGATAGAATTCATCACCGGCCTGCCCTTGAAAGGTTCTTTTTCTGAGAAATACCCGACGGGCGCTGTAAGACCTCGACCTCAATGCCGTTCTTGGCCAAAACCTCCAGGATTTCGGGGCAAAAGTTAAGTCGCTCCCAGCTTATAGCCGCGGAGATTTTTGCGGCTTGTAATAAATCACTGAATAGCCCGACCGGGGCAAGCCTACGACGATTTCATCGTCTACCACCTCGACGTGGAAATCTGAATCTAGGCTCATCCCCTTTTTTTCAGCCGAACCCCCGGCGATTCCCCGTTGAGAAACTCTACGCCGGCGGCCTCAAGCACCTTTTGCACGGCATGCACCGTCTCGAACGATGAGTGCAACGTCTCGCCCGCACGCGCCTCCATTTCGGCAATGGTGCTCACGTCTAGCCTGGCGAGGCTAGCCAGTTCAGTCCGCGTCATGCCAGCCAGGGCACGTGCTGCCTTGAGCTGCGAGCCTGTTGTCAGCATTAACCCCTCGCTCCATTTCTGGATCAAGCCGCCAACATCGCCCCGCAGCACAATCTCCTGGCTAGGCGTCAACTGATGTCGGACGCGTGCACCGATGAACGGATCGACCCAATCGACGGAGCCGGATGACGCAATCGGGGCAATAAGCAATTTCGAGCCATAACACGTCATTGGTGAACCCCCCCCCTCCAACTTCGGGCGGTATGTTAGGCAAGCCAGATTCCCAAAACTTGAACGCCGCGGCCCCTAGTAGCAAGAATGGGCGCGCTAAGGTCTCGGATGAGTGGCATCGTGGAAGCTCTCGAAAGGATGGCGGCTAACGACTCCCAACACGTAAACAGGAACGGGCGTCCGCTCTATGCGGACGCCCGTCACTGTCACAAGGCCTTAATCACGTCCGAGACCGGCCGATTTCATGTCCCGGACCTGCTGCAGCACTTGTTCCAAATTGTAGCTGGCCGGGTCCTGCATCGGCGGGAAGTCGACGTAGGTTTGGAGGTCCTTCAGCCAAAGCTGCTGACCGATAGGCAGCATGTTCCAGTCATAGACGTAGGCCGTGACTGGTCCGGCGAGAGCTCCGGCCATGCCAAACAGCGTCTTCTGCTGATCGCCGACCGAAGTCTCGAAGGGATCACGCTTGATGTTGACGACCTGGGTCCAGTGATAGGGAACCACGCCATGGATGAAGCCCGCTGGGGCGTCGGAAACCATGGCGAAGTACATCTTCCAATTCTTGTACCGGACCGCCGACGGATCCTTACCTGAATAGTAGAAGAACACATCGCGTGCGGACTTTTCCGATTTGCCTTCCAGGTAATCGCTCTGGTCGAAACCATCGAGGGTCGTCTTGACGATCCCAGGATATTTACCGGCTTCGATCTCCTTCTTCAGCGCATCACCCTTAGGACCACCCGCGATGTCGACGAAGGTGGGTACCCAGTCGAGGGCGGAGAACATATCGTTCAAGACCGTGCCAGGCTTAATGTGCCCCGGCCAGCGGACGACGCAGGGAACGCGCATGCCGCCTTCCCAGGTGCTGAGCTTACCGCCCTTGAAGGGTGTCGTGCCGCCGTCCGGAAAGGTGATGGTCTCGGCGCCGTTGTCGGTGGTGAAGACGACAATGGTATTGTCAAGCTGCCCCATGTCCTCGAGCTTCTTGAGCACGTAGCCGATATTGTCATCCAACTGCTTCATGGCGGCTTCGTTGACGCCCCAGTCCTTGCCGCCCTTCTGACCGACCATGTCCATGTATTTTTCCGGCAGCATGGTCGTAATGTGCATGCGCGCCGGGTTGTACCAAACGAAGAATGGCTTGTTGGTCTTCTTCGGATCGTTGCGATCGAGGAAATCGATAACCTTCGCCGAGATCTCGTCGTCCACCGTCTCTGACCGCTTCAATGTCAGCGGTCCCTCGTCCTGGCAAAATTGGTTCGCCCCAGTGCCGTCAGACGATTTGCACAACATCACCGGACGCGGGGGTGTCAGGCAAGTTGTTGTCTTGGGATCGACGGCGCCCGGAACATCGGATAAGCCCGGGATGGGCGTGTTCATGCAAGGTGGCGCGATGGTCTGATCCATCGGGGACTTGTTGATGTCGGGGAAGCTCACCCCTTGCATGGCGTCGAGGTGATAAAGATAGCCCCAAAATTCTTGGAACCCGTGCGCCGTGGGCAGGGAGTCGGTGTGATCTCCGAGATGGTTCTTGCCGAACTCGCCGGTTGTGTAGCCAAGATCGAGCAAGAACTTGGCGAGTGAGGGTGTACCGGGCCGCAGGTAGGACGGGCTTCCGGGAATTTCCGGGAGAACCATGCCGACGCGCACCGGATGCATGCCGGTGATGAACGCAGTACGCCCAGCCGTGCAGCTCTGCTCGGCATAGTAGGTCATGAACTTCGCGCCTTCATGCCCGATGCGGTCGATGTTGGGCGTTTCTCCGACAGCGATGCCCTCGTGATAGATGCTAGGCTGCATCCAGCCGATGTCATCACCCATGATGAAGAGAATATTCGGTTGCGTAGGCGCCGGTTGTTGTGCACTGGCCGGGTCGGATGCGCACACCGATACCAACGCGGTTGCGCCCAGAAGCACTGCGCGAGACGCCGACCCTAAGCTCGCAAGGCTGGATTTAAGCCATGACGCTTCCTCTGGGGGCGCGTTCAAAATGCCCGGAGAGCCATCATTACTCATCACTTCGTTACTCATCACTTCCTCCTTCGGTGGTTGTCTTTTTTTAAGTTCAATTGGCCGCTTCTCAGCTGGCGGCCGCACGGCGCTTTGGGAGTGCTATCAAACGCAAAAACTCTCTTCCAGTCGTGCTTCATGCTGATGAAGATCCACCCGTCCTTTTTCGCCTCGTCGCCTTCGGGATTGCCGGCATCGTCGTCGTTGAGCAAGGAGCTTGGGATCCTTGGTCAGCATCGGCTTGCCGTCGCTGTTGTAGCTGTACGTTATGCCGACCACCTGCTCCGGCGGACTGGCGTACGCTTGTTGTGAATACCCCCACGGGGTCCTATCGAACTGGCGGCATTTCGGCGTTGAGCTTGTCGTAATTCTTCACCACGAGATCGATATTGGTAGGGAATTTGACGGGTTCGGGGGGCGATTTCAGTTCTGACTGCAATTCGTCAAGTTGTCCCTTCTTGTCGTTAGGCGCCAACTTTTCACTATCTATCGAGGCGATCTCCTTTTTGATAACGGCGTCTGGGCCTACATATTTTTTTGTGTCCGGATCGATTCCACTCATAATCAGGCCGATGTTCCCAGCAACATCATCGAACTCAGCGTAATTTGCGAACTTGTATTTCTTAGCGACTGCTTCAAGTTGCTCCATGATTTTGGGATCTCGCTGGTCGCCTTTAGGCGCCTTGGCAATGATTGGCACCATGTCCTTTTGAGCGGCGATGTAGCTCTCAATCTGCGCATCTGTTAGGGCTATCTGCTTCAGGCTCTCGTCGGGCGACGTTGCTTCTTGCGCAACAACATTTTGGCTCAAGGCACCCAAGCTCACTGCTGCCGCGAGTGCCATGCTAAAAACCGTGATGAAGCGGTGACGGGCGATGCGCATGACGTCTCCTTAAGAGTGGCTGGTTATCCAGCGTGTTGTACGGAAATGAAGTTATGTTGGGCGCTATAGACGCCCATCAGTACAGCAAGCAGCGGCCATAGGGACCAAGGACGTAGCCGTAGGGGCACACAATCGGGGCAACTACTACCGGCGCCGCCGGGACCACGACCACCGGCGATGGCGCAACTACTACAGGCGACGGCGCCACTACCACGGGAGGCACAGCTACGGTGCCGTTTCGCATACAATAGCCATAGGGACCGCGATGGAAGCCCAGGCCACAAAAGCCGCGCACCAACGTGAAATTAGGCGCCGCTTTTTGCACCGGTACGAAGAAAATGGGTGAGGCTTGGATGCTGAACGAAAATAGCGACGCGCAACAAACCAGAATCAAAACAAACCCTCTTGACATCGGCATAACTCCTAACGATCGACATGAACACGGGAAGTCCTCGATGTCATTCTGAACAGGATTTCAATTTCTTCCCACACAAATTAGAGCAACTTCCACCG
The DNA here is from genome assembly GCA_963820115.1 of uncultured Alphaproteobacteria bacterium. Classification (GTDB taxonomy): domain Bacteria; phylum Pseudomonadota; class Alphaproteobacteria; order Rhizobiales; family Methyloligellaceae; genus Methyloceanibacter. Next base: position 973,151 of record CAWFYP010000001.1, on the reverse strand, counting down.
TTGGGGAAGGCGACAAAAGCTGCCCTTCGTCACCACTTATAACCCGAAGCAAATAGTTCAGGAAGGGGAGCCGTGTATTGCACCTGTCCTAACCTCAGCGACCACCGTCGCTGCTGAGGCACCGTCGAGGTTGGCGGAGTCCGCTAATGGCACTTTGCAGACATTGATGCGGACGCTGAGCATGTCCGCACTTAGGGGATGAAGCGGACATCCCAGATCCGTGCTCTAATGTCCGCTAATGACCCATAGCGGACATTCGTCAGCGGAGCTGTCCAAATCGATCTCGCAATTCAGCCCCAACACGCAATCGTCTTTGAGAGTGCGCGACTATGTCAGACGCGGTTAATAAGCCGGCGGAAGCCATTTAACCGCTGCCCGATGGTGGGGTCCTCTGCGTGATGGCGAGCGGGATCAAGAGTAGGAGGGCAACCGCGCCGCAGGTCACGAACCCGGCGCGCACGCCAAAGAGTTGGGCTAGCAAGCCAACGGAAAGCGGCCCGACCATGTCCCCCAATTCCTTGAACGACTGAGCCGCTCCCATGCTCGCCCCGAGCTGGCTCTCGCTGGCGAGCTGCCCGACTAGCGCGTCACTGTTCGTCCACACCGTCCCAATCCCCAAGCCGGCGATGACGGCGATGACGATGAGCAAGGTGCCGGACGAAAACACCACGGCAATCGTTGCGAGCGCGGCGGCGATGAGGCCGGCGAGCACCGTTATCCGGGTGTCAAACGTATCTGCAAGATGCCCGGCAAGCGGCTGGACCAGGAGGTAGCTGAGAGTCACCGCGCTCACCGCCGTGCCCGATTGCAGCGGGCTGTAACCGATTGAGTGAAGGTATACGGGCAGAAAGCCAAACATGATGCCAACAAGGAACATGTTGACGAGGATCACGGCGTAGACCGGCGACAGGCGCGGGTCTTTGAAAATCAAAAAAAACTGCTTCAGCGAAATCTCGTGATCGTCGTCCTTGAGTTGACCACGACTGGCGGGGTCGCTCGGGAGAAAGAGACTGAGCAACAGGGCAACGATTGCGAGGATGCTCGATATCACAAAGATCATCGCGAATCCGTAATGCTGAGCGATGAAGCCGCCGAGCGCAGGGGCGATCACGTAGCCCGCACCTTTTACGGCATTGTAGATTCCGAACGCTTTCCCTCGACCGGCCGAGAAATAGCGAGCCACGAGAGCAATCGAAACCGTCGACAGCGCCGCCGCCCCGAGGCCCTGCACAAAGCGCACGAGCAGCAAAAAGCTAGCCGGAAGCACGAGGTACAGCAGCGAACCGACAACGAAGATAACGAGGCCGGCGAGGAGGGTTCGCTTCATGCCGTGTCGGTCGGCGATGACACCAGCCGTCGGTTTGCCGAACAGCTCGGCGAAGTCATAGACACCGATCAAGAGGCCGATCATGAAGGGGCCGATGTGCGCGGCTACGGCGTAGGACGGCAAATTGGTGGCGACAATATGAGCGCCGAAGGAGGTCACAAAGCCGGATAATGCGAGGATCAGAAGAACAGCGTAGGACGCTCGCGTCGTGGGACTTCTACATGCCGATGGAGTACCCAAGCTCACAGGCGCCCCCTTTTCTGCGTGTTGCGATCGCAGCGCTTGAAGTAACTACATTGCGCAAGTGTGGCGTGTAATCGATCCGTACTTCTGAGGAACGTCTGCTTATGGCACTTAGCGGACGTGGTGCCTGCTAGTCTGCATGTCGGCTTTCGGGGGCAAAGCGGACATTCCGGCGACCATGATTTACCGATCAAGCTTGGGAACTGCTCTCCGCGACCTTGGTAGGTCAACAACCTCGCCGCTCGTTCCGCCGCCCATCGCCGCAGCAATGTGCTTGCCCACGGCATCGCTCGCCGCTTTCACAGGATCATCGGCAAGATGTGCATAGCGCGCCGTGGTCGCTGGCTGGGAATGGCCGAGCATTTTGCCAATGAGGACTAGGCTCTGTCCACCCGATGCCGCCACGCTCGCAAACGAATGACGCAAGTCATGCAGCCTCACGTCCCAGGTTTGCTGCCGCACGGATACGCCGCCAAGGTTTCTCGAGGTTCACCAGAATTGCAGCTATCGCCCACGGGGAGCAGCTCTTGTCTTGCTCAACCTCGCGTAGCGCGTCACCCAGCCTTGCGAGCTCTGCTTGGCTCAGGAAGCGCTAACGCCGTCCCTCACGGTACTTCTCGACGTGCCGGCAGGGGTTGGAGCCATCCGGCCGTAGCCCGTGCCTTTCAGCCCATCCGAAAAGCTTGGGCTCGTGGTGCAGCTTGGCAATGTCCTGGCGCTTTAGTTCACCGATGAGTCGTCGCCCAAGGCGTGGCGCGATATAGAGCCTCGCGGTCCGCTCATACTCCCTCGCCGTGCTCGTCTTTAGCTTAGGCCTGACGTGCTCAGCCATGAATTGATCGAGCACCACAGCCAACGACTTATCAGCCTTTGACGTGTCGCGTTCGGCAGCGGGGTCGCGTCCAGCTGCAACCTCGCCAAGCAACCGCTTGGCCTCAGTGCGGGCCGCCGTTGGCGTCAGCTCCCCATGCTGTCCAATGGTAACGCGCCGCGTCCGTCCTTTGCGCCCTCCCAGCCTGTATTGGACGAGGTAAACTTTCCGGGCCGCCGGCGTGATTTTGAGCCCGAAGCCGGGGAGCCTGCTGGCGCCACGCGCCAACGTCGGGCCTCCGGCTTGTGTCGCCAGTAAGCACATAGTAAGCACGCCGAGAGGAAACAACAAGAACGTATGAGAAACGCGTGGAATGAGGATTGTTGAAGAATCGGGCTTTTAGGAAGGTGCCTGACACTGAAGGAAAGGCTCGACCTCTGATTTGTAATCAGTAGGTCGGGGGTTCGAATCCTCCAGCCGGCACCAAATACATCAAGGGTTTAGATAATTCAGCCCACGTTCTTCTCCCTCCGAAGGTAACTAGCGAGGTAACACACGCCACCAAAGGAGGATGACATGTTGAAACCCATGAACCGCCGTGCCGCGACCGCCGCCATCGGGGCGGCTGTCGTCGCAATGCGCCACACACCGAAGAACACGTTTCGGGTGATACGTTCGATGCAGCGGCTTCAGCCGATGCCCTTTTTGCTGTGGTTACCTGACAACTCAGCTTCCTGTCGGGCTTCAGTCTTTGGCGGCACTGCAACGGGCCCCGTGGACTTGCACATTGAAGTGAGGAATGGCGAAATCTGGCTCGATCCGAGCATTATCAGCCCCGTGATATCGGAGTCTCGCGCCCACGCCTTCGATGCGGCGACCCGCAAGGCGCGCGAGCTCGTGGATTGTGTAACGGTTTGCTTGACCGCGCAGCGCATTTGCTCGTCTCCCAAAGACGCTGAGCCAGGTCGAAACTTCCAGTGATGCAGAGGTGGGACACGCGGGCTGCTGAACAGCTTTTTGAGAGGACTGTATCTAAACTGTCACAGCCTTCGTTGCGGGAGTCTCTTAAACTCAGTCAATCTAGATTCGCGAAGTGGGGGGACTGAAATGCGTGCTTTCCTGATCATACTTGCTCTCACCACGGCAACGGTCGCCCTCGGCGGCTGCTTTCACCATGAGAAAGCCGTGACTCATGAGCCACTCAAATTAGGGTAGATTGAACTACCTGCACCCTGCATATAGCCTTTGGTAGCCCTCCCCCCGGGGCGAGTCTCTCCTCGCCCCGGGGGGTTGTTTGTCTGGTCTGACCGTGCGCTGGGGCGCGCAGCCCGCGTGGATCGTCTAGAAAATTTCTCCAATCCGGCTTTGTTCACTTGCGGGGTCCCCCGGGAAGCCCAGATTCGAACCAGGTAACCGGTTCTGCGTCATGGCTCCCATCCCCGTCTGGTCAGGCAATCTCCGTCTCTCCCTTGTCCTCGTGCCGGTGAAAATGTACCCGGCGGAAACGACCGAGGGCGCGATCAGCTTCCGAATGATCCATCGCGAGAGCGGGGAGCCGATCAAGTACCAGAAGGGCATCGAGACGCCTGCCGGCATCAAGCCCGTGCCCGACGATGAGATCATCAAGGGCTACGAATACGCGAAGGGCCACTACGTCCTGCTCAAGCCCGAGGAGATCAACGACCTCAGCTCGAGGCGAAGCACACCATCGACCTGGGCCGCTTCGTGGAGGCCACGGATATCCCGACCCAGTTTTGGGAGAAGCCATATTACCTCCTGCCTGACGGCGACGATGCGCTCGAAGGCTACACGGTCCTTCGGAACGCGCTCGCCAAGTCGGACAGGGTCGCAGTGGGCCAGATCGTCATGGGCGGGCGTGAGCACCTGGTCGGTATCCGCGCGCTTGGGCGCGGGCTGCTCTTGGGGATCCTCCGCTACGAGGATGAGGTCCGGCCCGACGAAGAGTTCTTCGGCAAGATCGAGGCGAAGCCATCGCGAGAGGCGGTAAAAATCGCGGCCGAGTTGATCGAGCGCGAAGTCGGCCCGTTCGAGCCAGAGACGATGCCGAACGAATATGCCCGCGCCGTCCACGAGCTCGTCCGCGCGAAGATCGAGCAGCGCGCACCCGAGGTCGAGGTGACCGAGGAACCTAAGACAGCCCCCGTCATCAACATCATGGATGCGCTCAAGAAGAGTATGCAGGCGAAGGGCCAAGCCAAAGTGCGGGAGGCGGTTCGCCGTCGCATGGGCGACAAGGCTCCCAAGGAGCGCGCAATGGTCTCAAGCAGGCAGTCCAAGCCGCGCCCGACGCGCAGGGTTCACTAGCGGCTGTCGTCGGCAGGCCCGAGTCCTTGAGCTTGTCTAACGATTGCTCAATGCGGAGCGTAGCTTGGTGTCTCAGCGGTGGCCCGCCTTGGCGGTGGCGCCAGCTGAGCCTGAAACCGAGTCGCGCAGCTCTTACGGATTGAAACCTGTTGGATGGTTTCGAACTCGCCCTTAAGTCGCGCCAGCTCCGCAGTCTGGGCATCGTCTCCGTTCACCAGGAATGCTGTCGGCCAAAAAACAACTACCGCAACTTTAGTGGCCACGATATCTCCGGTGCGCTTTCTGTCTTGGACGCCAGAAAGCTCTGCGGCACGCTGGGACACGCGCTCGGCTTCTTCAGAATCACGAGGCCCGGCACGGCCTTCTCGGCCGTCTACCAAAAGCCCGAGGATCTCCCGCACCTTCTGATGGTGCGCGGATCGAGTGAGCACGATGCTCACGTTAGAGCGATCTACGAATTTCGCGCGGCGGCCTTTCAAGCTGCAGTCGCTAAGGCCCGCGAGCTCGGGTGGATTGTGTAGCGAGAAGGGTCGGGAACGGGCAATTATCGGCTGAAGCGCAGCCGATGGGCCCTCTCGGCCAGCCACCGAAACAACTTGGCTTTGCGGGCGTCCTCTGCCCGCTCTTCCTGTGACAAGCACTGGTCCAGCGCGGCCTTCTCGTAAGCCGCCGCGATTCGGTTATGCTCTGCTGGGCTGAGAAGCATTACGTCGACCCGTAGGGTTTTTAAGCATCACTTGTCTTCGTGCTCGCTGACGATGAGGTATCCAGGTCCGTCTTGCGCATCTTTGGGGAGCCAAGTCACGGTTATCACTAGGCCGCCTTCCTTGGCCAACTCGTCAAGATATCGTTGAAGTTCGACCGTGACCTCAGACCGGTATCGTGTCGCCATCGTGGCTAGCTCCCATGCGAGTCCACGCAAGCATATAGGAGGTCAGCGCAGGTGCGAAGCGGGTGGTGGAACGGCACTATCCCTTCGCTGCACGACTCGTCTCATAGCTCATGAGGACCAGCTCCTCGAGATCAATCGAGCCTTCAACCTTTGCGTCGACGGAGGTTAGTTGGGGCTTCTCATATCCGATCGCTGCTTTTGGTGCCTGCAAGCGCAGATCTCCAAGTGGGCACAGTTCTCCCTTCCGCTAGACCCCCCGCCCTCTTTACAGGGGCCGGACGCGGCACCAAGCAGACTTCGCGTTTCAGGCACAGCTCCGCTTTCCGCTTTCCTCCCCTCCCCCGTTTGGGAAGGTCGCGGGCTGGGAGGGAGCACTTTTCAGCACGGTATAACCAGGCTGTCCGTATCGTGGACCAGCCGCTCCCCTGTAGAGATTTGCACCCTACTGTCCGGAGTTCGCGCACCGGGAATGGGTTGCAGTCCATTCCCGGCACGACTTGCCATACCGCAACCGGAATAAGGAGGATTGCGATCATGACCGATTCCACAAGTAGCACGAGATCAGTGAACCGCCGCACCGTCGCCGCAACGATCGGGGCGGCTGCCGTCGCAATGGGTTATGCGATTGTCGCTATTTGCCGATCCACTGCTTACTAGCAGCGAACGCACCGGCAACAACGGTCGCGACACGCACTGATCCAACCCGGTGCACAACCACAGCCACCAGTGTATCCGCGACATGACGTCTGTTTGACGATCGGGGATGCGTTCTTGAGCGCATGGATGCTGGCAGTTCCGTCCTGTGCTCCCGCCTGTAAGGCCATTACTCCCAGCGCGAGCGACGCTGCCGCCAAAACCATCATGATTTTTTTCATAAGCTTCCTCCTTTGCAGGACTTCCGCAATAGAGAGAATGCGACGTCTCCGGCGAACGCGAGTTAGGACACTTGGACGCAAATTGAGACAGCACCCGTCTTCGCCATCTCGGTGCAGTTCTGGTTTTCCAAGGTGCGTAATCGAGCGAGCGTTGGCTTTGGCCGGCCTCCTTTTGCTTGGCAGCCGAGAAGCGGAAACGGTAGGCTGCCGCCGTGTCCGATCAGCTTGACGTCTACCTTCCTTTGGCCGCGGGTTTGGTCGGTGCCCTAATAGGCGCAGGCGCGTCCATAGCTACTTCCTACGTTCAAGCGCGCACTGAGGACAAGCGGGCGAAAATTCTTCAGGCAACAAACATCGCGCTGGCCGACTACAAGATCCGGCTTGACGTTGCGATAGCGCGCGGCGGACGCATGCCCCCATTAGGCGTGTTCTTGGCCTACTACCTAGACCTGTTATCCAAATTGGAAACGAAGGGGCCGCTCACCCCAGCGGTATTGCAGCAGATTTCTGACCAGCAGGACGAATTGCTGCGCGCTCATGCAAAGGAATTACCGGACCTGTTAGTGCCCACGAAGGAATAGTCTGGCCGGCTTCGGCCCGTGTTATAAGCCTTCCATTCGTCGGAACCCCAGGAGAGATTGGATCATGAACTCAACGATGCTGTCGGCCCTCGCAATAGCCGCGATCTTGCTTGCGGCAAATCTCATCGCCGGCAGCGATGCCCTCGCCGGAAACCTGAAGCAGGATAAATCCGTCTGCAATGGTAGCGACCCTAACTGCGCTCCCGGTCACAAAGGTCACTCTAATCCCGGCGTCACCATTCCCGACTGCCGCGGCGCCCATCGCGGACCCAATGGAGAACTAATTCAATGCAAGTAACGGAATCGGGCTTCAGCCGGCGCCTCTCTCTATGAACTCGGGAGGTGCTTATTCGGCGTCCGTAAACGACGCCATAACTGCAGCGGCGACCTCGTTCTTGAAAAGAACGATCATCCGCTCGTAGCTCGAGAGTCCAGCATCCACCTCTGCGAGCAGGTCATCTATGCGCTGTCCCCCGATATCGACCTTGCCGTCTTTTCGATGTGCGACGAGCTTGAGGTGCAAAGCCGTCTTGGCGCGGATTATTTGCTCAATCAGATGTATCGACGTCTCCATGCTTCTAGCATTTCCGCGAAGTGATGAACATTCTCCTAAGCAGCTCGGGCATCGGCTTCGGCTGTTTTGTTTCTGTCTCGCCACGTACCTTTCAGCCTTTTTCCCGGTTGAGGGGCGCAACTCAGCATTGGCCGCGCCAGCCGAGTTGGCTGTGGGACCGACGCGCAGTCTGAGCTTGATGGAAGATGTTAGATACCGGCGCACCTACAGGCAGCGTGCATATCCGTATCTGCCCCGTTACCATTACTACGGAGCGGAGCGACCCAGCGGTTACTACGGCTACGGCTACTATCAGCCCTATCGTCCCTACGCCTACTAAGTAAGCGCAATCCGGGACCGTGGGCTTCGGCCGGCGCCCTTACTTCGCCCTTGACCTCGAACCGTTGCCTTGAGCGTCTAGGTAAATGCCATCAGCTCGGCAGTTACGATTGACAATGTCGTCTTCCGCCTCGGTGCCGCCAATCATCATGGGAAGGAATACCGGTGAGCCATTGGCTTCTAGAAAAAATAGCCCCACAAATTGCTTTCCATTCACGTTCCCGCAGACCGCTATCTGATGGTTCGAATTGGAGCCCGCTCTATAACCGGAAACCAGACCGGCGGAGACTGGGTCTTTTAGACTTTTGGCGATGCCTTGCTGGACAAGTTTAATTTGCGCTGGGGATAAGGTGACAGGATCGAGGGGGCCCTCAAAACCTTCAGTGGACGCTGTGCAACCGCTCAGGGCGAGCACGGCAACTATTACTGTCCGTGGCCGAGCCAAGGGCATCTCTCGGGCATCCCACTTCCTAAAACAATATATTCTAAAGCTCTGCGGATCCCAATTGAGGGCGTCGGCTTCGGCCGGCGCCCTTTTTATTTGATATAGTCATCCTATGGAGGGCTCTCGCGATGCCTGACCAAGATGAGCCAGATGCCCATTTGCTCGAACTCATGGCGCAAAAGCACAGAGTTGTCGAAAACATCGCCGACGTCATAACAACATTTGAAGCTGAGGAACGCGAACCTGACGATTGGGAAGGCGATGGACTCGCCTATGCGCTGCCGTAATCAGAGGGGCTTATCCGCTTGCCCATTCGAGCGTCGAAGTAGCACTCACTCCAAAAGCGCAGCGCGCCGCTTGGACGAAGCCGGCGGGGGCCACGGTGTTCGACGTGGCATATCTCACGCGAGAACTGATTAAAGCGCGAGCGGCGCCAGTCCGAGAATTTGTGGACTTTGCTCCAGGCAAACGCTGATGAACGAGCGGCGCGCGAATAACATTGCCAAGCTGCCGGCGCTGCTAGGCGGAGGCTAAGGCCGCGTCCGCTTCGGCCGGAGAGGCGTGCCCAACTTCCTCTCGTCCCGATACCACTGCGCGATGGCAATGACGGACACGACGATATTCGCGGCAATCAGCGTCCAAAAAATGATGTGGTACATGTGTTCCCGCCCTGTCGACGGATATTCTCTTTCCCAAACTGCGATTGGACCTTCGTGGTTCCCGCTGGTCTGAGCGAAATGAGTTCCGAAAGTCGGCTTCGGCCGGCGCCTATTTCATTCGCTTTCGGGGAACTGAGCGCGCTCGGCAGCGTTTTTCGCATAGGAGGGGCGACCTCACGAGGGAGATTGCCATGACCAAATTTGCGGACACTCTTCCAGTAAGGACGCGTTTGCCGTTGGCAGCTTGGGTAGGCGCTGGGATTGTTACCCTTCTCTCAATGGTGTCGTCGCTCGTGCAGTTCACCACGTCAGGCGGTCCGACCGCCCTGAAGGCTGAACTGGCTCACGATGCAAGCGTAACCCAACTACTCGGCTTTTTGCGAGGCGCTCTAAGCGGGTGAGGGCGTTGTTTCGGCCGGCGCCTTCTTACCTGTTCGGTGATAAACTCAACGCCTTCGGTCAACCCGTGAAGGAGTAGAGACCACGTTCAGGATATTCCTGGGTGCCGCATTTCTAATCGTTATAGCCTTCAGTCCTGCTTATGCCGCACAGGATCTCTGCAACGATGCCCATATGAAACTGATGGACGAAATGATCGCCAAGATGACCGACGCCGCTAAAATGAAGGAGGCAACGACGGCTCTCGATATGTCCAAGACCGCGATGAAGAAGGGTGACACCGCGGAATGCATGAAGCACATGGAAGAGGCCCACAAGGCCATGGGGATGTAAGAGCCTGTGGCGTCGGCTTCGGCCGGCGCCTTTTTGCTTGTAAGCTAATGCGTGGCCAAACGTCATACGTCAAAGCCCCTCGCTCGGAAGCGTCGCGAACTGGGGTGGATCGTGTAGAGCGCTATCCTGCATTGAAGATGCCGGCGATGTTGGTGCCAACGAGGTTTAGTGCAGCCAGGATTGCCACGACAATAGATTTGGTGCCGGCTGGAGGATTCGAACCCCCGACCTACTGATTACAAAAACGCCCCCCGCTGACGTGGCGCACCATATGGGAGGCGAGCGGACCTTCAGCTGTCCCATCTGGCCGGCCCTTCGCTCTCCGCATCTGGCGCGAGACGGTAGCCACCTTCGTTTTAGGGGTGGCGGCGAACACGGATCCGGAAAACCCAACTACGAGTTCCAGGGCCACGAGCGTTGTGACGATTGGTTTCATTAGTCGCGAATGATCTGAAGCTCAGCTAACGAAACGGCGTCGGCCGAAGCCACTGTGTCTCTGGCCTCTAAGTGCACAGCAAAGGGGCGCTGGCCGAAGGCGGCGCTCTTCTACACGATCCATTCCAACTCACGAGCTCGTTGGCGAGCTTCCACGCTTTGGCGAGGAAGTCTGCCAACTTCATCGGCGCATACCGATCCTCTTTGTCGGGGATGTCCCAAGCGAGGAGCTGCGGAGACTTGGCCGGCTTGTAATACGTCACCCGGTACAACGAGCGCGGTAGGCTAACGACAATCTGATCGCCGTGCACCTCGACGCGAAGCTCTCGCTTCTCGGTCATCCCCGATACTAGCGCAAAAGAGCCGCGCGCGATGATAGACTGCGCAAGTCGCGGGTCGCGCAGTTGAGGAGCGCGGATATGCCTCTCAAACGGCTTAAGGACGAGTACCTAGTACAAGATGGCGTTCGGTTCTTGATGACGGACGACACTGGCGACACGGTGATTTGCAGGGTGAGCCATGAGGCGCTCCGAGATCATGCGGCGCGCGTTCATTTCGAGGGGACCGACGACAAGGTTTTCGAGGCCTATCGAGAGCTCATCGAGCAGGTCGCAAGCGATGCTTTCGACTCGGGTGCCAGCGTCGACGACGCGGGCCGCATCCTCGTCACTTCGGAAGCACTCGACCGAGTATGCCGCAGCGCATAGCCAGGAGCGAAAAGGACCAAGAAATGCCCATGCTCAAGACGGTGCTGCGGTTAGCTTTAAGTCGGAATCTCAAGGACGTTAGCCCAAGAGAAACGGGTGGGGATTGGATGGTCTGGCCACGGTCCATGATCGTCGCTCTGCTCCTCCTGAGCGGCTGCGCCACGACCAACGGAACCGAGGCCGGCGCTCCGAGCGAGGCTGACGCTCCGAGCCGCACCTTCGAAGGGCCACTCAAGCCCGTCACCCTATCGGCGGCGCAGATAAAGATCGTTCAGCAGGGCATCGCCGCAAACCTGAAAGACCCCGCCAGCTTCGGTGACAGCTACCGGGCCGGCATGAGCCTCGACAGTCAATTGGTCGTGTGCGGCCACGTGAATGGAACCAAGTTTCAGGGCATGTTCGCCAAGAATGCCGACGATGGCTCCGCGGTTTTCTTACCCATCGTGATCGGCATCAGCGATGAGGACCGGGACCTCGTCAAACGCGACTGTCGATATGACGGCATCTACATCTCGCATACCCGCGAATTGAACTGTCCGGCGGATAGTCGGAGGTGCCGCGATTGACGGTGCCCTGTTCCCGGCGATGGCAGGGCGACGACTCTGGCTGCCGCGCCCGGCCAATTCCCGGCGCCATCCCCCGGCTATTAGACAGGCCGGAGGGCTGGCCAGGAAAATCGACCAAGCACGAGCCGTGGATTAAGACGGTGCCCGACTAGCCAAGCTTCAGATCGTTGGCGACGGAATTGAAGATGCCCGCGATGTTGGTGCCGATTAGGCTCAGCGCCGCCAAGATCGCCACGGCGATGCCGCCGAGGATGAGGCCGTATTCAACGGCGGTGGCGCCGGATTGGTCCTTCAAGAACCGAACAAACGGCAGACGCATAGCGGCGCGCTCCTGTTTCTTGGACGTAACATCCTTAAGGGAGCATTGTTACCGAGCCGTTGCCTCGCGGGAGCGACTTCTGCGTCTGTGGTAAGCCAACGCTTAATTCAGCGGCCCGGTTGTGAAGCGCTCTACCTCGCTCCTTACGGGCGGATCATTTCTTCGGCCGCTGGGCGTTCTCCCAGGTGATTTCCGCATCGGTCAGCATTTTGCTGAAGCGGCCGTCGGTCGTCATTTCCGCGATGGCCTGGCCGAATTGTGGCGCCAAAGATCGGCAAGGCGACTTCTTCGAGAAGGCGACGAACATTTCGGCGGAGAGCAAGGCCGGATCGAGCGGTTCGATTTTGTCGCTAAGGCCCGCTTTCGCCGCTTCGGCGATGCCGGGATAGTAGCCGGCAATCATATAGTCGGCCTTCCCGGACACGAGATCCTGGAGCGCGTCATCGACGCCGTCGGCGCGGGCGACGGTCAGCTTATCCTTGATAAAGGCATCGAACTCGGTGCCGTAGCTTTCGCCTTGGTTGGTGACGCCCTTCTTGCCGACCAAGTCATCCTGACCCTTGAAGGGGAAGCCCTTGCCCTTGGCCACGAACACGACCACGGGGTCGAACATGAAGGCCGGTTTGACATAATCGAGATAGGTGGCGCGCTCGTCATTGTAATAAATGCCGAAGATCAAGTCGGCCTTGCCGTCGCGCGCCGCGGCCTGCGCATTGGACCACGTGCCCATGAATTTCGACTCGACCGGGACATTGAGTTGTTTGCCGACGGCCTCGACGAGGCTCGCTGCGGCGCCCACAATCTTGTCGCCGTCGCGGAAGGCGATGGCCGGGTATTGGGGGTGACCCGTCGCCGTGATCTTCGTGCAATCATCGGCGGCAAAGGCGGCATGGCCCGTCAGCGTCAGGGCAACGAATACGCTCAAGCAGAGAACTTTTTTCATGATCGGGGTCGCTCCTTGGTCGGTGTCGAGCAGCGCTGGCTGAGCGGGAAAGAGGCGTGATGGGGGCTCCCGCCAGGGCTCGAGGAATTGTTGGATCGAATATCCGCTACTCAACCTTAGCGGGCTCCGCCCGTCCTTTCGCCTGCGCCTTCACGCGATCCACTTCGGCTTGCGAGACCTTTCCCGCCGCCACCAGCGCCTGAACGCAGGCCGGCGACAAGCCCGGGCCTGCCTTACGCATGCACAGGTTGAGCGCCGAGGTTTGCAGGCCGTAATCGCCGCAGAACTTCTTGTAATCATTGGCGCAATTATTCTGCATGCCCTTGCTTATGGTCCCCGCCTGTGCCCAGGCGGCGGACGGCGCCAGGAAACAAAGGACCAAAACGAAGGCGGCGGGCAGTCTTGAGCGATAACACATCATTCCCGTCTCCCTCTCCATTCGGACTGGGGGTTCTATCACGCTTCTCCAGTTCCGCCACCCCGCCATTCCCATGGCCCTCTGGGGCCCAACCCGTGCCATCATCGAGGCGCTAATGCAATATTGCCCCCGCCTCAGGGGCGCCGCCGCTACGCGCAAAGCCAGCCATGCATTCGAGGGTCATCGTCACGTTGGGTCTTCTGCTCCTCGCCGCGGGGTTGCAGAGTGACGGCGCATTGGCCAAGGACAGCCCTCCGGAAACCGTGCGGATCAACGCCACCTATCGCGTCTATTTCGTCGGCCTACCTTTCGGCGATGTGCGTCTGCGGATGGCCCTGAAGGGCTCCGACTACCAAATGAAGGGCGACGGACGTTTCTCCATTCTCGCAGGGCTCATTTCCCGCTGGCAGGGCACGACCGCGAGTTGGGGCAAGATCGCCAAGTCCGGCCCCAAGCCATCGAAATACAAATTGAACTATTCAGGGGGTGACAAGCGCGGCGACGTGCGCATTGCCTTCAGCGGCGGCGCCGCCACCGATGTCTCGATCTCGCCTAAGAAACGTCCCAACCCTCGCGACATCCCGGTCACCGCAGAGCAGCTCAAGGGCGTGCTCGACCCGATGACCGGCGCCTTTCTCCGCCCGCGTCCCAATATTCGCGATGCCGATTTGAAAGTCTGCAACGAGACGATCCCGGTCTTCGACGGCGAGCGGCGGTTCGACCTTGTCCTCACGCCGAAAGAGCGGGTGCGGGTCGAGATCGACGCGCCGACCGGCTATTCCGGTTTCGCCGCCGTGTGCCAGGTTCAATTCGTCCCCATCGCCGGATACCGGCCCGACAATGGCGCCATCGAATATCTGTCCCACACCGACGCGATCGAGGTGGCGCTGGTGCCGCTGCCGTCGACCGCCTTGTACCTGCCATACCGCATCTCGGTGCCGACGATGGTCGGATCGGGCTCCGCGATCTTGACCTCGTTTCAGATCAAGAAAGGCAACGCCGATGGCGACGGCCCGCATCCGCCCAAGGACGATTAGGCGTGTCAGCTCTAAGTGGGCCAACGCCTCTCAAAGGCCGTTAGAGGTGCCTTCGCCAAGCGTGCGCTGAAAGGACTCCCGCCGCCGCTCCTGGGCGGCATCCTGCTCGGCGCGGCGCTCCGCCAATCGCTTACGGCAATCCTCATAAGCGGGGCTCGTCGGCGATGTGCCGCCTTCCCGGCATTGGGCGTCTTCCTTCTCCTCGAGCGCGGCTTGCGCCGCGGCGCGGTTCGCTTGCGCCTGCTCCTGGGTCACGCACGCCGCAAGCGGCCCGGTCAGCAGCAGGGCAAAGCCGAGGAGCGCTCCCTTGCGCATGGGAGCGCGGGCAACCTCCCTAGTGACGTTCATGCGGACTCCCAACGAAGCGTGAACCTTGGTCGGGAGCGATACGCCAGCCGGCGCTGCGGCTCAAGCCCCGGCCATCGCCATGCTGGCCGTGCCGGCCCCAAAACGTCGCATGATGGCCCGTTGCCTTCAAATTGACCAACACCGATGCTTCATCCAACTGCCAATCCGACATCTGGCCAACTCCATGCGTATTCTCGGCGCCGCCCTCCTGCTCCTGTCCTCCACGACCTTGGCCGCGGCGGCTCCGAACATCGTCGTCATCATGACCGACGATCAGGAGGATACGGGCTCGATGGCCTATATGCCGAAAACCCATGCGCTTTTGGCCGAGCACGGCCTCACCTTCACCAACAGCTTCGTGAACCTCTCTTTATGCTGTCCGAGCCGCGCCTCCTTCCTTACCGGCCAAAGCGCACACAATCATGGCATCAAATCGAACAGTCCGCTGGATGGCGGCGGCTGGGAGGCGTTCAAGAACAAGGAAGCAAACGCGCTGCCCGTGTGGCTCAAGGCCAAGGGTTACAAGACGGCGTTGATCGGCAAATATCTGAACCGCTACGGCCAACAGAGCACGTTCGGCTCCTGGCTCGGCTTCATCGGCGAACATTTGAACATCGACGTCAAAAGTCCCTATGTCGGCAATCCACCCGACTGGGTGCCGCCCGGCTGGGACCTCTGGTATGCCGTCACCGGGTCGCGCGTGAAATATTTCGATTATGCGATCAATGACAACGGCACGATTCTGAATTTCGACCACGCTCCGAGCGACTATTCGACCGATGTGTTCAAAGACCGGGCCGTGCGCTTCATCGCCGATGAGGCGAAATCGCCTGATCCCTTCTTCATGCTGATCGTCACCAAGGCGGTCCACACCGAGGGTAAGACGGCGTTGCCGGCGCCGAAATATCAGCATGCCTTAAGCGACGTGCCCCTTCCGACCGGCCCCGCCTATAACGAGCGGAACGTGAACGGCAAGGGGTTGCGCTATCCCCCGCTCACCGAGGAGGACAAAGCCAATCTGACCACGAGCTACCGCGCGACGCTCCAGGCCCTCCAATCGGTGGACGATCTCGTCGCGGCCGTGGTCGATGCATTGGACCGGTCCGGCAAGCTCGACGACACGGTCATCATCTACACCTCCGACAACGGCTTTCTATTCGGTGACCACCGCCTGGTCGGAAAAATTGCCCCCTATGAAGCATCGATCAAGGTCCCGCTCATCATCCGGGGCCCCGGCATCCCCGCCAACGAGGCGCGTGCACAGCTCGTCAACAATCTCGACGTGGTCGCCACGATCGAGGATTTGGCGGGTGCCACTCCCGGCCTCACTCCCGACGGGCGCTCGCTCCGGCCGCTCTTTGCCGATGCGCAGGCGCCCTGGCGCAGCGCGCTCCTCATCGAGGACGCCATCACCCGCTTCCAAAATCCGAAGCTTCGGTTCCTCGGCGTCAGGACACCGACACGAAAATACGTGAAATATAGCGGCGGCCTGGAAGAGCTCTACGATCTTGCCGCCGACCCTTACGAGCTCCGTAACGAGGCGGCCAACGCGTCCTATGCGGCGGATCTGGCCAGTCTGCGGGGCCTCCACGACAAACTGGCCAACTGCGCCGGCCCCAGCTGCTGGATTCCTTGAGCCAGCCGGGCGCATTCGCAAGGCGCATTAAGGTCTTGGGAATTCCCTTCATGCGAAAATAGGGAAGCGGGAAATCCGCTGTGTTCTCGGGGGAAAACCTTGGAAAAGCTCGACTGGCCACGAGGCCACGCTAATGTCGCATTGTTGGGCGACCAAATGGGGTCGTTTGAAGAGGGTGCCGTGACAGTCAGCAGCGAGCAACCAGACCGCCCCGCCCATCTTGGCTGGCGCTTTGGCATCGGCGTCGCGCTCATGGTTGGCGGCTACGCGGCTTGGTCGCTCATTCCGGTCGCGGTTATGACCGACCTCCATCCGGTCATCAAATCCGGGCTGACGGGCCTTCTCGGCGCTACGCCGTTCCTGACCAAGATCGCCGCGGTCGCGCTCATGGGGCGCCCTGCTTACAATTTCCTCAAGCGGACCGTGGCGAACTACGTGTGGGCCGGACGCGACCGCTGACCGATGGCCGCGCATCCGCCCTCGTGATAGGGTGAACCATGCGCAAGACTTGGCTGGTCCTGGCTGCCCTTCTCGGAACGATGCTTGGCGTGGGGGTGGCTCGCGCCGGCGACAAAGATCTCGCCCAATGTCTGGACGTTTCGACGACGCTGGAAGCGGGCGGCGACGTCACCGACAAGGCTCTGGCGGCGGCCCATTTGGCGTGCGAGCACGCCAACCAAACCGTGAATGATGCCTCCTCACGTACGAAGCTGAAGGCAGCCTACAGCACGATCGATGACGAGACCCGCAAGCGCCAAGCCGCGCACCATTCTCCCTGACGGGCCTTTTGATCGGCTCTAGCATCGCCGTCGGCATTGAGACTTTTGCGCCGTCACTCGGATGGATTTCCTCTAGCGCGCTGGCGAGCTGCGCGTGAACTTGGCGCGCTCGGCAATTCAGGCAGGGCTGCTGCTGAACGGTGCCGCCGCCATTACCCTATTCATCTTTCTGGCGGTCCTGGCGCGTACGCCCGCCGATCCGGCGCTCTCGCCCGGCCTTTGGCGCTTGAAATTGGCGATCCTGATCTTTGGTCTCGGTGTCTTTTTGGCCACTTTCGTCAACGCTTATGTGGCGCAAGGCGCGCTCGCTTCGGGCCAATCGAGCGGCATCGGCACCGTGATGCGGCGCTTAGGGCCTCGGCTTGATCACTGCCTCCCTACTGCTTTTTCTCGCCGGCCTTCTCATCGCCGTTGGCGCGCTCTGACTGCCCGACGGCAAACCGACGCGCCGCTTCCTTGCCTTGAGGTGGCCTTTTCCTTGCGCTAAGCCTCTGTCAACGCTTCCAAGCTCCAATCAACCTTATGATGTTCACGAGGAGCACCCTGACGTGACAGAGCTCTCCCCCCGCCTCGCGCGCCGACTCCAGGCGGCGGCCCTGCTTACCCTCCTCGCCATTCCCAGCGCTGCGCTGAGTGACGCCAATCTGCCCACGACCCCGACCACCGCGCCACAGCAAGGCGCCGAGACCCACGCCGTCGCGCAACCTGCGGCCGAGGCCACGCCGCCAAAAGTAGCCGACCTCCTGCCACCGACGGCCAAGACCCATCACGCGCTGCACCTCGGCGACAGGACCCTGAACTACACCGCCGAGGCCGGCAGCCTGCCGGCGCATGGCGAAGCGGGCGGCAAGCCGACCGCCGTCATCTTCTATGTCGCCTACGCGGCCGAGCCGCTCGACGTGAAGCGGCCCATTACCTTCGTGTTCAATGGCGGCCCGGGCGCTGCCGCCGCCTATCTGCATCTCGGCGGCATCGGACCCCGTGCCGTCGAGGTCAACGACAAGGGCGAACTCCGTGGGCCTCCTCCCCGCCTGCTCGACAACCCCAACACCTGGCTCGACATGACCGACCTCGTCTTCGTCGATCCCGTCGGCACGGGCTATAGCCGCGCCGCCGATCCCAAGGACGAGGAGAAATTCTGGGGCGTGGAGCAGGACACCGACGCCCTGTCCGACTTCGTGCGCCGCTATCTCATCCACGCCGGCCGCATGGTCTCGCCCGTATTCTTCGTCGGCGAAAGCTATGGCGGGTTCCGCGCCGCTGCGCTCACCCACAAGCTGCAAAAATCCGGCGGCATCTCGCCCTCCGGCATGGTGCTCATTTCGCCCGCGCTCGACTTCGCGCTGCTGAACGGACCGGACTACGATCCGCTCACTTGGGCACTGACGCTGCCCTCCTTTGCCGCGGTCAATCTCGAGAATAAGGGTGTCAGCGGACGCGACGCGCTCGGCAAAGCCCTCGAAGGCGTCGAGAGCTACGCGCTGTCCGACTATATGGTGGCGCTCGCCTCGGGTGCCGAAGAGGGCGGCAAGCGGGCCAGCGCCAAAGTCGCCGAGCTCACCGGACTTCCTCTTGACCTCGTCACGCGCCGCCTCGCCCGCATCTCGCCCTCCTTCTTCATCAAGGAATTCGATCGCACCCACGGGCAGGTACTGAGCCGCTACGACGGTAGCGTCAGCGGGCCCGACCCGAACCCGGCCAGCGACTGGCCGCACGGCCCCGATCCCGTGCTCGACGCGACCGCGCCGCTCTGGACCTCGGCCTTCATCCAATATGCAGGCAGCGAGCTCGACTTCCACACCGATCAGCCCTACCGCCTGCTCAATCGCGACGTGCGCAACAAATGGGATTTCGGCACGAGCCCGACGCGGCAGGGCTTTGCCGACGTGATCGACGACATCCAGGAGGCCCGCGCGAACAATCCGTCCCTGCAGGTGCTCATCGCCGGCGGCTATACCGACCTCATCACGCCCTATTTCGCCACCGCCTATCTCGTGAACCAGCTGCCGCCCCTCACCGGCGCCGCTACCATCGAGGTCAAGACCTATCTCGGCGGGCACATGCTTTATATGCGGCCGCAGACGCGCGCGGCGCTGAAGGAAGATGCCAAGATCCTCTATGACCGTGCGGCGAAGGCCGCCGCCTCGGAAGGCTGACGGACGAGTAGCTCCTGCGGGCCGCTCGGGGATGAAGCCCATCCCCCGATCCGCTAAGATGACAAATCGCGAACGACGCCAAGGATAAGGGAACGTGCCGATGACGATGCGGAAAACACTGATGGCAATGGCGATACTGATGGCCGCGGGCGGAAGCGGGCTGGCCGAGGATCAGCCGGCGCCGACCCCGCCCGAGACGCAATGGACCCTGTTCCAGTCGCCCGAACGCGGCTTCGCCATCGAGTTTCCCGGAACGCCGCAAGTAACGACGACGCCGGTCGCGGGACAGGACCCGCTCATTCAATATGACTTCCAAGTCGGCGTCGGTAGCGACGAGGCCTATCAGGTCGTGGTGCTCGAATATCCCGAAGGCAGGGCGCCGAACCCGCCCGACAACGAATATTATCTCAAAGTGGCGAGCGCCTACGCCAAGGGCAGCCAGACGCGCTTGCGCAAGAAGGGGCCGGTCACCATCGCCGAGCATGCGGGCTATGAGGCGATTGCCGACGACGGCAAGGGCGAGCTCAATCACCTCCTCGACATCGTGCCGGCGGGCGATCGCGTTTATCTGCTGGTCTCGGCGGGACCCAAGAACCACGCCACCGGCGACGACGCCGAGCGCTTCCGCGATTCCTTCCGCCTGCTGGGCGGCGAGCCGCAATCGGCCTCCAATCCTCCCGCCTCCGGCGAGACTACGTCGTCCTCTCCGTAACGGGAGCGCCGAGTTCGGCGACGGCGCGCTGCGCATCCACCGCAGGCGCGGGTGTGACGAGGCTGACCACGATCGTCACGAGGAAGCCCCCAGGGACCGCGAACAGAGCGGCGCAGGCGCGGTCGACGCCGCCCCAATTGGCGAGCGCGCGCGCTTTTTCCTCCCACGCCGCTAGGGCCCAGGCCTTGGCGGGGCCGCCCGCGAGCAGCGCGGCCTTCTTCAGCAGGAGATAGCGTGCCGCGTCCTCGGGCGTCGCGTCGGAGAGAAAGCTCGACGTCTCGTAGAAAATAATCGGGATGTAGCGCGGCGCGAGCAGGTAGTAGAGACAGACCGCAAGCCCTGCCACCATGCCCGCTGTGGCACCTTGTCCATTGGCGCGCCCCCACCACAATCCGAGCACAAGCGGGGGCAAGAGGACGCTTGCCGCAAGCGAAAGGCCCGACGCCGCCGCTCGCAGCATCTCGGGTCCGGCACGGCACGCAATCCACCCTGCCAGCCCCAATGCGAGCGCAAGGCCAATTCGAGCGGCGACGAGGCGCCGGAAGGGCGGGGCGCCAGAGCCGAGGCTCTTATAGTAGACGTCGTAGGAGAGAATGTTGGCGATAGCGAAGGCCAAGCCCGACGCCGCGATGAGGCTCGCGGCAAGCAATGCGGCCACACCGAACGCCGCGAGCAGGCCCGATGCCAAAACCGGCCCCTCCCCTGTGGCCAAGGACAGACCCGCCCGGAACGCGCAAGGCGCGAAGCTCAGCGGAATGAGGCAGAGCAACGCCCAGGCAAAGGAGAAGCGCGCGGCCTGAGGCGAGCTCACGCAGATGGATCGCATCAGGAGATGCGGCAGCACGGCGGAGCCGAGCGCAAGCGCGATGGCGAGCGCCGTCGCCTGATGCCAATTCTCGGGTGCCTCGCTTCCGATATTCGGCGCCAGGGGCGCGACTCCCAATCCGATGGCCGCGAGGCCGACCAACAGGATCAGCACCACCCCAAGCCCGACCTGCGTGAGCGAAAGCGAGCGCATGCCGCCGGGCAGCATGGCGATGAAAAGCACGGCGGCGACGATGAGAACGCCGCTACCAAGTTCCATCCCGAAAGACTGCGCCGTCACCAGCCCCGCGAGCCACAGCGCCGCCACGAGCAGCGGCAGCGACGTGGCGAGGATGGCGACGATGCCGACAATGCGGGCGTCGCCCCCGCCGAACCGCTCCGCCAGGAAGTCGGGCAAGGTATAGCCGCCGAAGCGCTGGAGCGGCGACGCGAGCAGGAGCGCGCTTAACAGCAACCCTCCGAACAGGCCGGCGAAGATGGCAAAGTCGTTCTGGCCTCCCGCCAAACCGAACATGAGAACAACGGCCATGGCCGAGACGGCGATGGCGAAACCGTTGACCGCCGGGCTGAGCTCGCCCGTTCCCGCATAGAACTCCGACACCCGGGACACGCGCATGACGAGGCTAAGCACAAGGCTCCCCGCCAGCGTCGCCGATACCAAGAACATCATCCGCGAGCGTCCCCCAACGAAACACGCAAAAATGCGCCCCCTCACACCTTGACGGCGTGGGGCGCGACGTCCTTGAGCAACTGCGCGAACTGAGCGAAGTCGGCCTTGCGCGGAGACGTCTTGCGCCAGGCAAGGCCGATCTCCCGCTTGGGCTCCAGCCCGGCGAAGCGGATGAGGCGGATGGCGCTGCCATGATGCACCTCGTTAGAGATCGCCATCTCCGGCAACAGCGTGACGCCATAGCCGTTAGCGACCAACTGCACGATGGTGGCGAGGCTCGATGCGCCGAAACTGTCGCGTGCCTCCGGCGTCACCAGGCGGCAAAAAGACAGCGCCTGGTCGCGCAGGCAATGGCCTTCCTCGAGCAACAGCAGGCGCTCTCGCGCAAGCATGCTCGGGGTCGCGTGGCGCATGCGCTTATTGGCACGCGTGGCTTGCACGGCGAGGATGAATTTGTCGTCGAACAGCCGCAGCGTCTCCACCTCCGGATGCTCGATCGGCAGCGCGATCAGGATCAAATCGAGAGCGCCGGTCACGAGCTCATGCACCAAGGTCTCGGTAATGGTCTCGCGCAGCTGCAGAGTGAGCGTGGGGAAGCGCCGCTGCAGCTCGGGCAGCGCCGCCGGCAGCAGGTAGGGCGCGATGGAAGGAATGGCGCCGAGCTTGAGCGAGCCCGACAGTACTCCATCACGATGCTGGGCGTAGTCGAGCAAATCTCGCACCGAGGCGAGGATGGTCCGGGCGCGCCGCGCCACCTCCTCGCCCTGCTCGGTGAACGCCACGCCCGATTTGCGCCGCTCCACGAGTCCAACTTGGAGCTCATCTTCAAGCTCCCTGATCTGCATGCTGAGGGCCGGCTGGCTGACGGCGCAGGCCTCGGCCGCATGGCCGAAATGATGTGTCTCGGCGAGCGCCTCGAGATATCGCAACTGCCGGAGCGTCACCATCGCCTATAAGAACCGCTTATCCTCACTATAAGGAAATACGATTGGAAATTATCACAGCCGCTTACCATATTGAAGTCCAGTGCTCGCGTGGCCGACCTGAGCGACGTGAGGGTGCCGGCTGCGGGGCTACGCTTGAGCCTGAAACCGCAAGAAGGAGAGCCTAAAATGCGTGAGTGGCACAAGCCGACGATTGAGGAGACGGAGTCCGGTATGGAGGTGACGAGTTACCTGCCGGCCGAGCTGGATCGCGCTTAGTCCGTCCCAACTCATCTCGGAAGACAAGAGCGGCGGTCCGGCGTATGCGGGGCCGCCGCTTCGATTCCGGGGAGCGAACCCTCCGCCCCCGCCTAGATCCTGGGGGAGATGGTCAAATCGCTTGCCACGCAGCCGAAACGGCTTGCCAAATCTTCCCGTTCAGATTTTCTTAATGTGACATGCAGCCAGTGTTCATGCAGATGTCATGCGATCTTGGGCGGGAACTCTTACGTATCAACTAGACTGGCGCTCCGATTATGAAAAACTTGTCCGGGCTAGTCTCGGCAGCGTTGAGATGCGTCAAGGCCGCGATCGTGGAATGCGCTACGGAAGTCCTCGCATTGCATTGACCCGAACAGAGGTGCAGCCGTGACCAAGATCATGAGCCCGGAAGAGCTCGAGGGCGAGCTTCGCGCCATCGGCGCCGAGCGCTACCACGACAAACATCGCTTTCATAATCTGCTGCATGGCGGCAAGCTGAACAAAGGCCAGGTGCAGGCCTGGGCACTCAACCGCTATTGCTATCAGTCGGCGGTTCCCCGCAAGGATGCGGCGCTCATGAGCCGCTGCCACGACCGGGCGCTCCGGCGCGATTGGATCCATCGCATCATGGACCATGACGGCTTTGGCGAGGAGGAAGGCGGCATCGAGCGCTGGCTTGTGCTGACTGACGGGCTCGGCCTCAATCGCGACTACGTCATCTCCATGAAGGGCGCCCTGCCGGAGACCCGCTTCGCCGTCGAGGCCTATGTCAACTTCGTGCGCGAGAAGACCCTGGTCGAGGCGGTCGCCTCCTCACTCACCGAGCTGTTCGCACCCAAGATTCACAAAGAGCGCATCTCGGGCATGCTCGAGAATTACGACTTCATCAGCGACGACGTAATGCAATATTTCAAACGCCGGCTGACGCAGGCACCGCGCGACGCGGATTTCGCTCTCGACTATGTGAAGCGCAACGCACGCACGCCCGAGGCGCAAGCCGGCGTGCTCGATGCGCTCAAATTCAAATGTAATGTGCTTTGGGCGCAGCTCGATGCGCTGCACGTGGCTTATGTCGAGCCGGGGATGATTCCCCCGGGCGCCTTCGTGCCGGCCAAAGCATGACGGATGACGCCGCGTCGCCTGGACGTCTCATTGTGAGCCAGGAGACGCGGCCGCATCTGCCGGCCTATTTGAAGCTCCGCCACGACGCGGGGCGCGGTCGGTGGATCTTGTTGGCGCCGGAGCGGGTGCTCACGCCTGATCAAACCGCCGTCGCCGTGCTTAAGCTGTGCGACGGCAAACGAACCGTGGAGGAAATCGTCGAAGCCCTGGCACAGGATTATTCAGCCCCGGCCGATGTCATTCGTGCCGACGTGCTCGATCTGCTGCAAGGCCTCGCCGACAAGGGATATATAAAGGCATGAGCGCGATGGATCTGAAGGAGCATTGCGAGACCGCCGTCGTGGACGACGAGCCCACCGAGGGCGTGAGCGGCAGCGCCACCGAGGCGCTGTGTGCCCGCGCGCCCGTGGGCCTGCTCACCGAGCTCACCCATCGCTGTCCTTTGCAATGCAGCTATTGCTCCAATCCGCTCGAGCTCGAACGCGTTAATAAGGAGCTGTCCACCGAGATGTGGGTCTCGGTGATGAAGCAGGCGGGCGAGATGGGCATCTTGCAGGTTCATCTCTCCGGCGGCGAGCCGACGGCGCGCAAGGACCTCGAGGACATCGTCTCGGCCGCCTCGGAGGCGGGGCTTTACAGCAATCTGATCACGGCCGCCGTTACCCTTACGCGCGCGCGGCTTGAGGACCTCAAGCAACGCGGGCTCGATCACGTCCAAATATCGTTTCAGGACGTTGATCCCGAGAACGCCGAGCGCATTGGCGCCTATCCCGGCGCCACCCAGAAGAAGCTCGACGTTGCCCGCTGGGTGATTGAGATGGGGCTGCCCCTCACCGTCAACGCCCCCATCCACCGGCAGAACATCCACAATGTTGGCCGCTATGTCGACCTCGCCGTCAAGCTCGGCGCCCAGCGGCTCGAAATCGCCCATGTGCAATATTACGGTTGGGCCTATCTGAACCGCGCGGCACTGATCCCGACCTATGAGCAGACCATTCAGTCGGTCGAGCTCGTCGAGCGCGAGCGCGAGCGGCTGAAAGGTGTGCTCACCATCGACATGGTGGTGCCGGATTACTATGCCAAGCGCCCGAAGCCCTGCATGGGCGGTTGGGGCAAGGGCTTCATGAACATCACCCCGGCCGGCAAGGTGCTCCCCTGCCACGCGGCCGAGACCATCCCCGGCCTCAAATTCGACAATGTTCAGGACCAGCCGCTGCTCGACATCTGGCTCAACTCCGAGGCGTTCAACGCCTTTCGCGGCACCGCTTGGATGAAGGAGCCATGCCGCTCCTGCGCCTTCAAGGAGATCGATTGGGGCGGCTGCCGCTGCCAGGCCATGGCCATCACCGCCGACCCGCGCAATACCGATCCCGCCTGCGCGCTGTCGCCCTATCACGGCGAGATGGTGGCCCTGGCCCGTGCCGAGGCTGGGAAGCCGCCCGCGCCCTTCGTCTACCGCAACCCACGCAATGCCGCTGCCGTCACCAATCCGGCAGAGCGTGAGCCGGCGATGGTCGAGCCCTGAGCCGCATCGTTACGGGCGGCTGCGGGCGCGCTGACGTTCGCTCTCCATTCATCGCAAATTCCGCTTACGAGGCTGCGGCCGCCATCACGGCATCCGGCACCGCTCGCGGGCCTAGAGTCCGGTAGGCGTGAGCAAATGCGAGTGACGAGACCGGTATCGAAACAAGAAGGCCGATGACGAGGGCAAGAATGCCCAGCAGATTTACGAGCGCCAGCACGAGGCCAAAGCCCAGCAGTCGCCATTTGTAGCCGTGCGTGATGCGCCGGCTCTCTTTCATCGCCTCGACCGGACCCAGCTCGCGATCAATCACGATAAAAGTCGTGAACATGAACATTAGCGTGAAGATAATCCCCGGCACGATGAGCAATAGGAATCCGACGGCAATTGCCAGTCCAAGAAGAATGGACGCCCCGAGATATGTCCAGAATGGCTGCGGATGCCACAGCGCGGAGAGCGAGACCGCATCCGGGTCGTCATGCGCCTTCAGATAGAACGCGGTGACGCCCATGCTGATAAGGGTGGTTAGAAGAAGATTGACCACGGAGCCGACGAGCGTTGGCTGATTTGCAGCACCCGTCAGCGCCGCATTTATCCCACTGCTGATCCCTCCGGCCGCAAGATAGACGAGCACGATAACAAGGCTCGACCCCACAAAAAACCAGGGGCGCCTTTTGAACGTCTCCCAGCCGAAGCCTACGGCCGATCCAATCGAAAATTCCATTGCTGCACCCCCAAGCCAAACCCTCATTTGGGCGAGGACGATGCTGCGTGCCGCGAATGGGGCGGATCGTGCTCGGCAGCCAGGCTACCACATGCCAGAAACCGTTGAAATCCGAGCTCTTTACCGTGGATTGCTACCGGATTTCCCTGGCCAGGCTTCCAAACCTTGCAATGCCTATTTTTTTGTCGCTACCATGACACTCCCGCTTGGCCGGCCTCCGGCTCGGCATCCATGGCCAAGACGGGCACGCTCAACCCTGACGGCCTCCAGATTTGGTGTGGTGATTCATGTTGTCTTCGCTTCCCCTTCGCCGCCTCACCGCTTCGACCCCTGCTGCGCTTGGCTGCGCCCTTGCGCTATGGGCCTGCGCCGGCCTGCCTGCTTTGGCCGCCGATGAGACGGCCGGCGCCCCTCCCACCGCCGCAGCGCCCGCGGCAGAGAAGCCGGACGGGGGCGTCCAGGTGCAGATGCCGCAATCGCCGCCCATGACGCCCGTGCCCATCGGCTATTTGCGGGAAACGGTCGAGCATCCGCGGCCTTCCTCGCGCATGGATGTCGAACCGCATGATGCAGGGATCGCCGGCGCCAAGATGGCGCTCGACGAGAACAACGCCGGTGGCCAATTCACGGGCGACGTTTACACTCTCGACGTGAGCACCGTGGCTTCGCCCGACGCAGCCGTCGAGGCCTTGCAAAAATTCGTGGAGAGCGGCCATCATTTTATCATCGTCGATGCGCCGGCCGCGACGCTGATCAAGCTCTCCGACTGGGCCAAGGGCAAGGAAGTCCTCCTCTTCAACATCCGCGCCACCGACGTCTCGCTCCGCCAGGAGAATTGTCGCAAGAACGTGCTCCACACCGTGCCCGACCGCTACATGCTGGCCGATGCGCTCGCGCAATATCTCGTGGCCAACAAATGGACCAACTGGCTGCTCGTGCGCGGCTCCACGCCTGCCGATATCGCCTATGCCGATTCGATCAAGCGCGCGGCCACGCGCTTCGGCGCCACCATCGTCGATGAGCGCGAATATAAGGACATCTCGGGCGGCAAGCGCGACGCCATGGGCAAGATCCCGCCTAAAGAGGATGGCGCTAGCGCCGCCCACGCCGCACCCGACTATCAGGTGATCATCGTCGCCGACGAGGAGCAGCTGTGGGGGCCGTTCGTGCCCTATCGCGGCGGGGCCGAGCATTTCGTGCCGGTGGCGGGCACCACGGGCCTCCTTGCCACGACCTGGAGCCCCGGCCACGAGAAATGGGGCGCGACCCAAGCCAACAATCATTTCGAGAAGGACTATAAGCGGCTGATGCTGCCGATCGACTATCAGGCCTATGTCGCCGCGCGCACGGTCGGCGAGACTGTGACGCGCAATCACGGCGCCGATTTCGCCACCATCGCCGGCTTTATCACCAGCGACGACTTCCAGCTGGCACCCTTCAAGGGCGTTAAGCAGACCTACCGCCCTTGGGACGGCCAGTTCCGCCAGCCGATCCTCATCGCCACCGACAAGGTGCCGGTGTCGCTATCGCCGCAGCGGGGCTTTCCCCATGCGAGCCATCCCGACATCGAGATGGACACGCTCGGCATCGACGAGCCGGAAAGCAAGTGCAAGATGTAAGGAGCGGCTCCCCCTGCGCAGGCTCGCCTAAGCCGCGAGCTTCAGCGTTCGGCGGGCGCCATGCGCAGCGTTTCGCCCTGCTCGTCCAGCAGCGGCACGCCGTACCCGCGCAAGATCGCGTTGATGTCGCCTTCATTCTCCGCGATCAGCTTGTTGACCGTGTGTTTCCACTGCGGCTCGCCGGGGCGGATGCCCATGGTGATGTCGAACAGAAGGCGCGGTCCCACTTTCTCCTTGGTCAGCGGCACGACCGCGAGTGGCACGGGCGATCGCTGGGCGTAATAGCCGCCGATCGGGCCCCATAACAGGCCGGCGTCGACCTCGCCCTTGGCGATCTCGGCGATCATGTCCACCGCTGCCTTCGACGAGCTCGTGCCGGCAGTCTCGAATGGCTTGGCATTGTCCCCGAGGCCATTGGCGGCGAGGATGCTCGCCGGCGGCGTGCGGGCGAAGACGCCGATCCGCTTCTGCTTGAGCCTTGGATCGGACAGAGTATCCACACCGGCAAGACTTGCATCGTTCCGCCGGTACAGCAGTACATAGGAGGTGTGATAATAGGGATTGGTATCCTCGACCAGCCCGGTGCCTTGCGCATAGCCTAGGACGAGATCGCAACTGTCCCGCAGCGGCCGGATCGGCGTGGCCCCCGGCGCCTCGGGGAACCAGCTATAGACCACTTGCCGATCGAGCTTGGCGGCCAGAAGCTCGGCGAGCTTGTTCTCGAAGCCCTCGCCCTTTTCATTCGAGAACGGCATGTTGTCGGGGTCGGCGCAGACCCGGAGCCAATGGCTGTTGGGCGCCTCCGCCTCTTGCGCCGCGGCGGCGCCGCCCAGGGTGGCGACGCCGATCAGCGCGACGAGAAGCCGGGCGGTTCCCCGCCTTAGACTGAGACTTGGCGCCGGCAGCGACACGATCTTCCGCGACGTCACGGGCGCCTCCTCATCACCACCGCGTCCCTAAGCATAACACGTCCCAAGACCGTCGGGAGGAGCGCCCCGCCGTCGAGAACCCGAACACGGACCTTAGGCGTCAAGTCCTTAAAGGCAGGGAGGGTCATGGGTAGGCTTGCCCAGCACGGCAAAACTATGATCCATCGCAAAGAGGAACCAAGTGTCGACGCTAGAATATGGCGATCGAGCTGGACCCCCGCCCCTCCGGCGGGAAGCCGGTAGCCGACGAGCGCCGTTAGCAAGAGATGAACCGATCCGGAAGAGACCGCAACGCGACGCTAATCTTGCGCGGCGCAGTTCGCGATATTCGCCGCCCGCTCGACGCCGGTCGGATAGTAGGCGCCGGTCGGCGACGTGCCGAAATTCGCCATGGCCTGGCGCGCCGCCTCGATGCTCTCGGGCTCATGCGTCTGCTTCAGCATCTTGACCGCGCAGCAATCGGCCTCGAGCTCCATCCGCTTCAACGCCGGGGCGATATAGAAGAAGGGCTGCGGCCCCAAATGGCCGAGTTCCCGGTGCATGTTGTTCACATGGCCGAGGGTGTGGTGGCAGCATTCATGCGCCATGAGGAACCGGCCATAGGCGCGGGTCTCGTTCATGGTGAGCGCGCTGACAACGATGATCGGCTTGTCGCTCGTGTCGATCGTCGACATGGCTTGCTCGGGTAGATCGGGCAGGAGATAAGTCGTAATCGAGCAATAGGGATTATCGATCGTAGGTAGCCACATAGGACGGGCTGAGGCGGTGCCGCAAAACAGCCCGATAACGAGCATAACAGCCGTTATAAACACTGGCAGACGCATGATGCGCCCTCCGCCGTGTCGAGTCGCTGTTTTTAAGTTTAGCGTCATGACTCCAGAATTCCAAAGTCTTTTATGGGCCTAGGTCATTGGCGCATCATATGCCGCACCGGGTGGGCGGGGATTGACGCTAAACGCGCGAGGACCCATCAAGGATGCTTAACTAGAGACGAGCAGGTTCAAGGTCAGGGAATGCAGGTTTAATGGATATCAAGAGCCACACGGACAAGGTCTGTATCATCGGCGCCGGATCTTCCGGATTGGCGACGGCCAAGACGTTTCGCGAGCGTGGCATCCCGTTCGACTGTCTCGAGCGGGAGAAGGATATTGGGGGACTGTGGAACGAGGCCACCAACACC
This sequence comes from uncultured Alphaproteobacteria bacterium, assembly GCA_963820115.1. Lineage (GTDB taxonomy): Bacteria > Pseudomonadota > Alphaproteobacteria > Rhizobiales > Methyloligellaceae > Methyloceanibacter. Next base: position 943,538 of record CAWFYP010000001.1, on the reverse strand, counting down.
GGCGTCGTCTATGACACCACCTATCTCGTCTCGTCGCGAAAATATACCGGCTTCGCGGATTACCCGATGCCCGACGAGCTGCCCATCTACCCCTCCCACCGCGAAGCGCTCGCTTATTTGCGCAGCTACGCGAAGGAATTCGGCATTCTCGACCAGGTTGCACTCAACACCACCGTCGAGCGTGCCGAGCGCGCGCCGGGCGGCGGCTGGAGTGTAAAAATCAAGGGCGAGGCGCGTCCCCGCTTTTATCGCGCGCTCGTGATCGCCAACGGCCATCACGACGTTCCCCGCATGCCGAAGATCCCGGGCAAGTTCACCGGCAAGATCATGCATTCGCGTGACTACCGCCACGTGCAGGAACTCGCCGACAAGCGGGTGCTCGTGGTTGGCGCCGGCAATTCCGCCTGCGACATCGTGGTTGACGCCACGAGCGTCGCCCGTTCCGTCCATCAGAGCATGCGCCGCGGCACCTATTTCGTGCCCAAATTCATGCTCGGGCGTCCCACCGACGGCATCGTCAATTTCTGCGAGAAGCTGCCCATGCCGCGCTTCCTTCGCAATCGCCTCTACACCTTCTGGCAGCGCCTCATGGTGGGCTCCAACGCCCGCTACGGTCTACCCGAGCCCGAGCATCGCATCATGGACACCCACCCGACCATGAACACGGTGCTGCCGCAGCTCGTCGCCCATGGCCGCATCGGCATCAAGCCCGACATCGCCGAGTTCGAGGGCAGCACCGTCCGCTTTGTCGACGGCAGCGAGATCGAGGCCGATCTCGTCGTCTATGCCACCGGCTATCAGATCGCCAATACCTTCATCGACAATGGCTTGCTCTTCGGCGCCGACGGCCGGCCGAGGCTGTTCCTCAACATCTTCCATCCCGAGCTCGACGATTTATTCGCCGTGGGCCTGATCCAGGCCAATGGCAGCATCTGGCGCGTCGCCGATGCCCAATCGCGGCTCGTCGCGAGCTTCCTCGTCGCCGCCTCCGAGCATCATGAACGCGCCGCCTGGTTCCGCAAGCTGAAGGCCCAGGGTGGCACCCGCCTCTCCAATGTCGGCTACGTTCCGAGCGACCGGCATCGGCTCGAGGTCAATTACTATGCCTACCGGCGTCTGACGCGGCGCCTCCTGCATGCCTTCGGGCCTATGGCCACCGCCGAGCTCGAAGGCGGACGGCTCGACCCGGCCGTATCGCGAAGGCTGCCCCAGGGAGCCGCAACGCCGATCTCACGCGCGGCGGAATAGTGGCGCCTGTCCAGGGGTTCGGCGCCCTTCGTTGACTTCGCCCGCGCCCTCATTACACTTGGCGCGACGTCGCTTGGGAAGGCCGAGCGGCGTTCTAGGCCCCAAGCACGCCGCGACGCGTTCAGCTCCCGTTCACGGCGCGCTCGCTAGAAAGAGCAAAAACGCGGCTCCCATGCGCTAAGGCAGTTGCGAGCCGATGGAGGCGTCCATGCTCAAGCACGTCATTACCTGTGTCGCCGGAATCGGAGCCCTGCTCTTGACCCTGCACGGCGCCGCCGCGGAGAAGCGGGTGGCGCTGGTCATCGGCAATTCCGCCTATCAGCATACGGCGCCGTTGCGCAATCCGAGCAACGACGCGACCGACATGGCCGCCAAGCTGCGCGAGCTCGGCTTCGAAGTAATCGACGGCATCGACCTGACCAAGGCCGAGATGGAGAGCCGCATCCGCACCTTCGGCGACAAGCTCGTCGGTTCCGATGTCGGCCTTTTCTATTATGCCGGTCACGGCCTCGCCGTTGACGGCAGGAATTACCTCGCGCCCGTCGATGCTGCCCTTAAATCGGAGGCCGATGTCGATTTCGAGACCGTGGAGCTCAACCTCGTCCTCAAGCAAATGGAGCGGAGCAGCCGCTTGAGCCTTGTTTTCCTCGACGCCTGCCGCAACAACCCGCTCGCCACCCATCTCGCCACCTCGAGCCGCTCCCTTACCGTTGCCCGCGGGCTTGCGCGCGTCGAGAAGGCGGTCGGGATGATGATCGCATTCTCCACCCGCCCCGAGGACGTGGCGCTCGATGGCGAGGGGCGTAACAGTCCCTTCACGGGCGCCCTCTTACGCCACATCACCGATGAGGGCGAAAGCGTCAACGACGTGATGATCGAGGTGCGCAACGACGTGCTCAAGACGACCGACGGCAAGCAGGTGCCGTGGGAAAACTCCTCGCTGACCGGGCAATTCTTCTTCAAGCCGGGGGTGCCCAAGACCGCCAGTGACGATTCCGCCGCTTCGGGCACGCAGATCGCGGCGTTACAGAAGGAGATCGCACGCCTGCAGACCGACCAGGGCGCCGCGCTTAAATCGCAGCAGGAGCAGCTTGACCTGTTGAAGCAGAAACTTGCGGCCGAGACCAAAGCCAGCGCACCCTCTGACACCCAAGCGGACGCGACGCCACCGCCCCCCGACACATCTTCGGCCAAGCCCACACCAGACGCGCAGGCTCCGGAAGCCAACCGCGTCATCGCCGTGGAACCGGCTGCCGACGCCACGCCCGCCCCGGCGCCCAACACCAAGGTCGCTACCGTGGAGGGTGCAGTCGAGGCCGAAACGCCCGCGGCCACCACGCCACCTGCAGCCCCGCTCCCCGACGGCGTGAGCCGCGAGCAGCTCGCCACGGATATCGTCACCGCGCTCAAATCCCTCGACTGCTACCGCGGCCGCATCAGCGGCACTTGGGGCGGCCGGTCGCAAAGCGCCCTCCAGCGCTTCAACGAGACGGCCAAGCTCGACCTCGGGCTTGACGAGCCAGCGCCTGAGACGCTTGAGGCGATCAAGGGCTGGACCGGCGCCCATTGCCGGATCGAGCAGGCGGTAGTCCCCCATGTCGAGCCCAAGGGCCGCCCGCGCTACAAAGCTCAGGTTCAGAGGCAAGCGCCCTATCGCCCGAGGACCGAGGCGGAACCGTCAAGGCCGCACCGCCCGGGGGGCGACGAAGTGAACGAGCTGCAGCGGCTGTTCCCGCAGACCTATCAGCCGTCCCACTAACCCTGCCGGTCTAGAGTCGCTTCCTCGCGCCTAGCGCCCGATGCTCGCATAAGTGAAGCCTGCGGCCTCCGCCTGGGCCGGAAGATAGACATTGCGCAGGTCGACGAGCACGTCGCCCCGCATGCGCGCCCGCAGCAGATCAAGATCGAGCGCGCGAAACTCGTTCCATTCCGTCAGCACCACGACGGCATCGGCCTGGTCCGCCGCCTCGAGCGGGCTCTTGCACCAGATCACGTCCGGCAACAGCGCCTCGGCGTTTTCGGCGGCCTCGGGGTCGTAGGCACGAACGACCGCACCCTTTCCCTGCAGCATCGGGATGACCGTGAGACTAGGCGCCTCGCGCACGTCGTCGGTGTCGGGCTTGAAGGCGATGCCGAAGATCGCCACCGTCTTGCCGGCCAGGGACCCGCCGAGCGCGTGCTCGACCCGGCTCGCCATGGCGATCTTGCGCTCGGAATTGACCGTCTGCACCTGCTCGATGAGCGACAGCGGCGAGCGCGCCTCGCGCGCGGTACGAATCAAGGCGGCAACGTCCTTGGGAAAGCACGAGCCTCCATAGCCGGGCCCCGGATGGAGGAACTTGTCGCCGATGCGCCCATCGGCGCCGATCGCAGTCGCTACTTCCTGCACATTGGCGTCCACCGCCTCGCACAGATCGGCAATTTCGTTGATGAAGCTGATCTTCATGGCGAGGAAGGCGTTGGCCGCATATTTGGCGAGCTCCGCCGATTCGCGGGCGACGAACATCACGGGCGCGTTGCGCAGCGCGAGCGGCTTATAGAGCCGCTCCATCAGCGCCTGCGCCCGGGGCTCGTCGCAGCCGACCAGCACGCGGTCGGGATGGGTGAAGTCATAGATGGCCGAGCCTTCGCGCAAGAATTCGGGGTTGGAGCAAAGGGCGAAGTCGGCGTCGGGGCGCAGTCCACGGAGCCTCCGCTCGATCTCCCGGCTCGTGCCCACGGGCACCGTCGACTTGGTGGCGATTACGGTGAAGCCGTCAAGATGTGGCGCCAGATCCTCCACCGCCTGGAACACGAAGCTCAAATCGGCATGGCCGTCGCCCCGCCGCATCGGCGTCCCGACGGCCAGGAAGACGAGATCGGCGTCGCGCACCGCATCGGCGAGATCGGTGGTGAAGCGGATGCGACCCATGCGCAGATTGCGCTCGAGCAGCTCGTCGAGACGCGGCTCGTAGATCGGCACGCGCCCATGGCGCAGCTGCTCGATCCGGCTCGCATCCTTGTCGACGCAAGCGACATTCCAACCGAATTCGGAAAAACAGGCGGCGGAGACGAGGCCGACATACCCTGCCCCGATCATGCAGATATTCACGAAGGTACGACCCTGAATTGAACGCTGTGGCTGGAGGCTCCCGCGCTTCCTAGTGCATTCCGTCCTCCCATTCAATGGCGGCGGCCGTAACGGGCGCCACGCCTTGAAAACCGACCGTCAACCCCCTCTGACGACGCCAAGATGGCACTGGAGCACACTTCCGCCATCGACTAGGCTTTGCCACCCGCGCGGGTCCCCGCGCGGCTTCCTCGGGTCGAGGTCGGGCAAACGGTATGGGTACCCGTCTCCTCTATGTCCTCATTTTGGGGGCGGTCATTACGGGCGCGCTCGCCTTGCGCATCTGGGATCCCAGTCCCGTGGCGCGGATGCGCTCCCTCGTCTTCGACAGCTATCAGCAGATCAGTCCCCGCCCCTACGATCCGAGCCTCCCCGTGCGTATCGTCGATATCGACGAGGAATCCCTGAAGCAGGTCGGACAATGGCCCTGGCCGCGCACAGTGCTGGCCGAGCTCGTGACGAAGCTTGCCGCCAACGGCGCAGCGGCCATCGGCTTCGACATGGTGTTTCCCGAGCCCGACCGCCTGTCGCCCGCCAACGCACTGCATTTCTGGCCAAAATCCGATGCGTTGCAGAGCTTGCGCGAGGAAGTGGAGAAGCTTCCCTCCAACGATCATGTCTTCGCCGAAGCGATCGGCCACGCTCCCGTATCGCTCGGCTTCATTGCCACGCCGCAGGGCACCTCCATTCCCGTGAGCAAAGCGGGCTTCGCCCATGGCGGCGATGATCCGAGACTGTTTGCGCCCACTTATCCCGGCGCCGCCGCGAGCCTGCCCGAATTGCAGGCCGGCGCCTCGGGGGCGGGCTCGCTCAACTGGCTGCCCGAGCACGACCAGATCATCCGCCGCATGCCCATGCTGGTGCGCATCGGCGACCAGCTCTACCCCTCCCTCGCCGCCGATATGCTGCGGCTGGCACAGGGTGCCTCGACCTTCGTGGTGAAGTCCTCGGGCGCGAGCGGCGAGACCGCCTTCGGCGAGAAGACCGGCATCGCCCGCATCCGCGTCGGTGACTACGAGGTGCCGACCGAAGCCAATGGCCAGATGTGGATGAGGTTCACGCGCGAGGCCAAGGCCCGCTATTTGCCCGCTTGGCGCGTGCTCAATGGCGAGATCGGCAAGGACGACATCGAAGGCCGCCTCGTGATCATCGGCACGAGTGCCGCGGGCCTCCTCGACCTCAGAGCCACCCCGCTCGATGCCTCGGTGCCCGGCGTCGAGCTGCACGCCCAGGCCATCGAGCAGATCCTGCAAGGCGCGTTCCTGCAGCGTCCCGATTTCGCCGAGCCCGCCGAGCTCTTCTACATCCTCGCGCTCGGCACCCTCATCGCCTTCCTCATCTACCGCACCGGGGCGGCGGGTAGCGCGGTTCTGGTCGTGATCGCCATTGCCGCGGTGGTCGGCGTGTCCTGGTATGCCTTCGACGTGCTCGGCTGGCTCGTCGATCCGGTCTATCCCGCCCTTTCCCTCATCGCGATTTACGTGGCCGGCACCCTGTTCATGTTCCTGCGCACCGAGCGGGAACGGAACCGCGTGCGCAACGCCTTCAGCCATTACATGGCGCCCGCGCTCGTCGAACGGCTCGCCGGCGACCCGTCGCGACTCAAGCTTGGCGGCGAGACGCGCGACATGACGCTGCTGTTCAGCGACGTGCGCGGCTTCACCTCCATCTCCGAGGGTCTCGACGCCGAAGAACTCACCCGCTTCCTCAACAGCCTGTTCACGCCCTTGAGCAACATCATCCTCGAGGAGCAAGGCACCATCGACAAGTTCATGGGCGATGCGGTGATGGCCTTCTGGAACGCGCCGCTCGACGACAGCGAGCATCCAAGCCACGCCTGCCGCGCGGCGTTGCGCATGATGGGCGAGATGCAGGACCTCAATGCGAGGTGGCGCGAGGAGGCCGACGCCAAGGGACGTTCCTTCAAGCCGGTCAAGCTCGGCATCGGCCTCAACACCGGCATTTGCTGCGTCGGCAATCTCGGCTCGGAAACGCGCTTCGACTATTCGGTGATCGGCGACAACGTCAACGTCGCCTCGCGGCTCGAAGGTCAGTCCAAAACCTACGACCTCGTGACCATCGTGGGCGAATCCACCACCAAACGCGCACCCGGTTTCGCCTTCCTCGAGATCGACCTGCTGAAGGTCAAGGGCAAGACCGAAGCCACACGCGTCTTCTCACTGCTTGGTGACCAGGCCGTTAAGCAGTCATCGGCCTTTATCGACCTGACCGACCGCCACACGGAGTTCCTGCGCAACTTCCGCGCGCAAGCCTGGGACGCGGCCGATGCCTTGAGCCGCCAATGCGAGGCCCTGGACGGAAGCCGCCTCAACAGGCTTTATGCGCTGTACCGGGACCGTATCGCCTTCTTCCGCCAAAACCCTCCCCCGCCCGATTGGGACGGCGGCGCCGAGGCCCTCAGCAAATAGCGCCGATGCCACAGCTCGTCCTGCTCGTCCTTGCCGCAATGGCCGTGCTCTTGGCCAAGCACATGGTCGCCGATTTCTATCTGCAGACCCCCTATCAATATTTGAACAAGGGGACCTACGGCCATCCCGGCGGCTTTATCCATGCCGCGATCCATACGGCGCTCACGCCGTTCGTCTATCTCGTGCTCGCGCCCGCCTCGCTCGCCCTCGTCGCCGCCATCGCGGTCGGCGAGTTCGCGCTGCACTATCACCTCGATTGGCTGAAAGAGCAGGTCACCCATCGCAACCACTGGACCGCGCGCGACCGAGGCTTCTGGTATGCGCTCGGCACCGACCAATTCGTGCATGGCCTCACCTATCTCGTCATCGTCGGCGTGCTCGTGGCCGCTGGCGCCGCTGCGAGCGCGGCCTCCTAGACGAGCGCCGAGATTTCCCGATTGGCGAATTCCAGCCGGTCTGCGAGCAGGCGGATGATGAGCTTGTGGAAGGCCGACGCGCCGGCGGGATCGGCCTGCTCGATAGCGTTGAAGGCCTCGCGCGTCAGCCGGTAGACCACGCTCGGCTGCTCGGCGATCACGTTCGCGGTGCGCGGCATCCGGCGATAGAAGCCCATCTCCCCCACCACCGTATAGCCGACCATGCGCCGGAGCCGGATGGGACGCCCCTGCTCATCATCGATGGTGATGGCGATGCAGCCCGAGGCGAGCAGCACGATGGAATCGGAGGGCTCGCCTTGCCGGAACACGGGCTCGCCGATCTGCAGCTCGTGACGCTCGAGATAAGGCGCGATGCGGGACATGTCGGCCAAGCCCCCCAACTCGGCCGCGATCCACGTCTCGAAGCTGTGGACAGAGGCCTCGCCGACCTCATGGTGCATCAGAAGCATGTCCTCGCACCACTCGAGCGCCTCGTTGCGGCTGCCGAATACCTGATGCGGGGCATCGCTGCCGAAGAACCCAGCCTTCTGGAACCCCGTCGCCATACCCTCGGTCAAGCCTGAAAAGGCAAGCGTCACGCCATGCTCCTCGCAATAGTTGCGGAGCTTGACGAGGCTCAACAGCGCCGAGGAATCGAGACCGGGCACGGCGCCGAAATCGAGCAGCACGAAGCCGACCGGTTTGTCGGTCTGCTGGTCGATGACGCGCCGGATGCGCTCGAACAGGCCGTTCGACGAGCCGAAGAAGATGAAGCCGGAGAGCCAGAACACATGCACCCTTGCGCCTTCCTCGCTCAACAGCTTGGTCTGCTCCGGCGCGCGCTCGACATTGCTCGAGAATTCCCGCCGCGTGAGGTGGCGGCGGATAACGCCGATGCGGCTATAGCTCAGCGCGAACATGAGGCAGGAGGCGACGACGCCGAGCATCACGCCCTGGAAGTAACCGAAATTGGCAATCACCAGCATGATCGTTATGGCAAGCCCCCAGTCCACCCAAGAGCGCTGCGCGGGCGAGGCAGCGAGCTCGGCCAAGATAATCGCGCCGAGATAAGCGAGCATGCCGCCGAGGATCGCCTTGGGCACGAAGCTGCCGACATCGGCCCCGGAGAACAGGATCAGTGCACAGACGACGCCGACGATGGTGCCGGCCCAGCGCGTGGTAGCGCCCGACTCATCGAGCAGCAGGCAACCGTTCATCGATAGCGAGCCCGCCAACCCGCCGAGCACGGCGGCGAGCATATTGGCGAGGCCATTGGTACGAAATTCCTTGTCGAGGTCGGCGGCCTTGTGCCGCGCCACCTCGAGACTGGAGACATCGAGCAACAGCGCGATGGCCATGATCGCGCACACCGAGCCAATCTCGGCGCTGCTCTGGGCGATCACTCCCCAATCAACTTGGTGGCGCAAGACGGCGGAGATCGGCCACCACAGGGCAAGCTCGCCGAGGCTGGGCAGGAACCAGGCGCTGCGCACGCTCTCGTCCTCCACAAAGCCGAACAGGCCGAGGTCAAGAACGACGAGGAAGGCGACGAAGGCAAGCGGGAGGGCAAGAAAACTCGGCACCCATCGGCTAACGAGTGGGATCGAGACGGCAAACAGCGCGCCGACCACGATCTGGGGCGCATAGAGCGGCGAATACAGAATCTGCCACGACGACGGGGACAGAGTGAGGTTGGTCTGGCTCACCACCTCCATACCGCCGGTGATGAGAAGCAGGCCCGATCCGGCAAGAAAGCCTCCGATCACCGGGTAGGGAATAAAGCGCAACCATTGTCCGAGCTTCAGCGCGCCGATCCCGTAGAGGAGGATGCCGGTCAACAGCGTGCTGACCGACAGCGCCACCAGCACATTGATGATGACGTCGACATTGCTCGCCCCCTTGGCGGCAAGCGCAGCCGCCATGGAGCCTGCGAGCACGCTCATCACCGCCACGGCCGGGGAATCCGGTCCGCCATTAGCCGGCGAGAGCGTCGAGGTGAGCGCGATCACCACACCCGTCACCGCCGTGCCCATGATCAGCGCGGCGAGCCCGAGCGAAAAACCACCGGCAATATCGCCGGTGAAGATGAGGGCGCTGAAGGAGATGCAATAGGCGATTTGCACGACGGCCGAGATAACGCCTGCCAACGCGTCCCGCCCGAGCGTAGACGCATCGAGGTTACGCGGGCGTTTCAGCGCCAATTCGGCAAGCGACAGCAAGGGCTTTGTTCGGGACGCGAGAGGGTTGACGTGCGCGCGCCCGATCATGGCCGGGGCGGGCCACAATGCAAGGCAAAAATGGCTGAATCCGCCGATCCGCGGCGATACGAGGCCGTCAGATCCGTTCGTTCAAGCGCCGCAAGCGGTCGGCCAGCGTGCGCATCACAGCAATAGCGAAAAACGGCGTCTCATGCACGAGGAAGAGGAAGCTCTTCTCGGTGACGGGCGCCACCTCGCATTCGGTCTTCGCCCGCGCCGTGGCACTCCTTGGCGATCCGTCGATGAGCGCCATCTCGCCGAAAATGCCGCCCGGCGGCACGGTTTCCATCACCTTGCCCGCCCGCTCGATGATGACCTCGCCCGAGCGGATGACGAACATGGTGTCGCCCTTCGAGCCCTCCTCGAAGATGGCGTCGCCCGGTTGGAAGCGCATGGGCGGAAAGCCAGCATTGGCCAGCAGCTGAAAGTCGATCGCGGCAAGCGTCATGGTCACATACCCCCGGGGTCAAAGAGCCAAGAGTCCGTGACAGTATAATGACATTCTCCCGCTGCGGCAGTGTGCGTCAGGCGGCGAGGCTCATGGCTTTCGGATTCCAGCGGGCCACGTCGAGGCTTTGATCGACCGCCCACCGCCCCTCCCTGCCCTTCTCCCGGCACGCTTTGGCGAGCAGCGCGTTGAATGTCGCCCGCGGGATCAGGGTGAAGCCCATCTGGCTGAGATGGCCCGTCAACAGCTTGCCGTCATTGAGCACATAGCCCCAGCGCTGCAGATGACAATTGAGCGTGGCGAAGCCCACTTTCGAAGCGTCGCGCCTGCGGGCGAACTGGGATTCGGTGAAGAACACGCGGCCGACGGCTAGGCCATAGGCCCCTCCCACGAGCGCGCCCTCCTCGTCCCAGACCTCGACCGAATGGGCAACGCCCGCAGCGAAAGCACGCCTAAAGGCCTCGATGATATCGGCGCGGATCCAGGTGACATGTGCCCGCCCGAGGCGCGGCTCGGCGCAAGCGTGGATCACGCCGTCGAAATCCTCATCGAAACTGACGCGGAACTCCTGTTGCCGCAGACGGCGGCGAAGAGTCTTCTCGATATGAAACTCCTCGATGAAAAGTGCCATACGCTCCCGCGGCGCCCACCATTTTTGCGGCCCGATATGGGCCTGCGGAAAGAGACCCCGGGCATAGGCCTCCTGCAACACCGGCAGGCTCAACGCGCCTGCGATGCCGGCAAGACCATCGGGCCGGCGCAAGGCCCGCGCAGGATCGGGCAACGTGCTGCGGCGTAGACCTAAACCGGCATAATGCTTGGCGACGAGGCCAAGCGTCGCCGCCACCCCGTAGAGCCGCGGCGGCTTCAGGCTCCACAAGGCGCCGAGCACGAAGCGCTGCAGGCGGCCGGCGAAGGACGGCGCGGGCGCCGGTTTGGTTAAGATGGGGCGGGGGATCGCCCGAGCGTGGCGCGACGCAGGACTGAGCAAGAACACCGGCTACTCCACGACTAAACGCTACCGAAACAAAGGCTCGTTGGGCTTTCTGCAAGCGCTGTGCCGAAGCTTAAGCCTCACCCCCGAGCGCCTTAAGACAGTGGCGAAAGAGCTAAACAGGTTAGCCTTAACATTCACTTTGCTGGGGCCGGCAGCGCGGCGCGCTCGCTCAGAGCGTCGAGCGGACCCGGGCGATCGCCTCCAGCCAGGCGCGATAGCGGTCCTCCCGCTCATCCGCCCCCATGCGCGGCTCTAAGGCGCGCGCGGGCGCGGTGAGGCGGGCAAGCTCCTCCTGGCTGCCATAGAGGCCCGCTTCCTGGCCGGCGAGATAGGCGGCGCCGAGCGCCGTCGTCTCCGGGCTGGCGGCAACCTCGACGCGCTCGCCCAGAATGTCGGCCAGACGCTGGAGAAACCAGCGATTCTCCGTCATGCCACCATCCACGCGTAAGGCCAACGGCATGGGAATGCCGCTCGCCGCCATGTCCGCGCCCATGGCGTCAATGAGATCGCGGGTCTGGAACGCGACCGCCTCGAGGCCCGCCGCCACGATATCCGCCTTAGAGGCGGCGCGGGTCAGCCCCAGGATCGCCGCTCGCGCCTCGGCGTCCCAGAAGGGCGCACCGAGCCCCTGAAAGGCCGGCACCAGCATCACGCCCGAATTCGGGTCGGAGGCTTCGGCGAGCGCCTCGCTCTCGGCCGCGGTCCCGATCAGGCCGAGACTGTCGCGCAACCACTGCACCGTGGCTCCCGCCATGAAGATCGCCCCTTCCAGCGCATAGACGCGCTCGCCTTCGCGCTGATGGAAGATGGTGGCGAGCATGCGGCTCGCCGAGGCAAGCTTCGCCTCCCCCGTATTGGCGAGCACGAAGCAGCCCGTGCCATAGGTCGCCTTCCGCATGCCGGGCGCGAAGCAGGCTTGCCCAAAGGCCGCCGCCTGCTGATCGCCCGCTACGCCACGGATTGGAATGGGGGCGCCGAAATGCTCGGGCGCGGTCATGCCGAAATCGCCCTGGCTGTCGCGGACCTCCGGCAACACGGCGTGCGGGATAGCGAGGCGGGTGAGCAGCCGCTCGTCCCATTCCCCTGAGCGGATGTCGAACAGCAGCGTGCGGGCGGCGTTGCTCGCGTCACTCGCGTGCAGCGCCCCGCCCGTGAGCTTGAACAAAAGGAAGCTATCCACGGTGCCGAAACACACCTCGCCCCGCGCCGCGCGATCGGCGAGCCCGGGAATGTTGGCGAGCAACCAGGCAAGCTTGGTGGCCGAGAAATAGGGATCGATAACGAGCCCGGTCGTCTCCGCCACATGGGGTCCCCACCCCTCGGCGATGAGCTCGGTGCAGAGCGGGGCCGTGCGCCGGTCCTGCCAGACGATGGCATTGGCGAGGGGCTTGCCCGTAGCCCGCTCCCAAACGAGCGTCGTCTCGCGCTGATTGGTCAGGCCGATGGCCGCGACCCGCTCGGGTCCGTATTCGCGGAGCGCTTCGCGCCCCGTTGCGAGCACCGATTGCCAGATCTCCTCGGGATCGTGCTCGACCCATCCCGGCGACGCATAGAATTGCGTCAGCGGCCGTTGCGCCTTCGCCCTCGCCCGACCCTCGCGATCGTAAAGGATGGCGCGCGTGCTCGTCGTGCCTTGGTCGATGGCGAGGACGAAGTCGCGCCCGCTCATGGCCGTGTGCGTCTCACCGCGGCTCCGCTTCAATTGTCTGGCCGACGATCCAGGCGCAATAATCGGCGCTGCCGCCCTCGGTCGGCAGGACCAGCAGAGCTGGAAGCTCGTAAGGGTGCAGCCGCCTCGTCTCGGCCAGCACCCGCTCGGTCAGCGACCTTCGCGTCTTGATGATCATGGCGGCCTCGCTTGTCTCCTCCCGCGCGCCCTTCCACTCGAAGATCGAGATCATGCCCGGAAAGATATTGACGCAGGCCGCGAGCCGGCCCGTTACCAGCGCATCGCCCACGCGTTTGGCGTCATCGAGCGAGGCGAAGGTCGTGTAAATGAGCACCGGCTGATCGCCATTGTCCATGGATTCACCATTCCAGCGACCCGAGCGAGGAAGCTTGCCATGAGGGGCCGGCCTCGCGTTTATAGTGCCCCCTCCAAGGTCCCGCTCCAAGCTCCATCGCCGCCATGCCGCGCTTCAAGAAAATTGCCTTCGTCGCCAGCGACACCGAAGAGGCGCTCGCCGCGCAGGTCAAGCTCGCCGAGCGCTACGGCAACGCGCCGCTCGACCAGGCCGATATTATCGTCGCCCTTGGCGGCGACGGGCTGATGCTGCAGACCATGCACCGCCACCTCATGAGCCGCACCCCCATTTATGGGATGAACCGGGGCTCGGTCGGCTTCCTCCTCAACGACTATCGGGAGAACGGCCTGCTCGAGCGGCTGGAAAAGGCCGAGACCACCGTCATCCATCCTTTGCGCATGACGGCCCACGACGTGAAGGGCAAGCACGAGGCGCTCGCCATCAACGAGGTATCGCTGTTCCGCCAGATCTACCAAGCCGCCAAGCTGAAGATCGCCGTGGACGGCATCGTGCGGCTCGACGAGCTCATCTGCGACGGCGTGCTCGTGTCGACGCCGGCGGGTAGTACCGCCTACAACCTCTCGGCCCACGGCCCGATCCTACCTATCAACGCGCCGCTACTCGTGCTCACTCCGATCAGCCCCTTCCGCCCGCGGCGCTGGCGTGGCGCGCTCCTGCCGAATACGGCGAAAGTGGTTATCGAAGTGCTGGAGGCGAACAAGCGCCCGGTGAGCGCGGTGGCCGATGCCACCGAGTTCCGCGACGTGCTCAAGGTCGAGGTGCAGGAGGCCACGGACGTGGACATCTTCATGATGTTCGATCCCGGCCACACCCTTGCCGAGCGCATCCTTTCGGAGCAGTTCGGCTATTAAGGCTCCCACGCCGTGACGATATCGGCGAGCGCCGGCCGCTCGCGCTCGTCGGGCTTCTCCTTCGCCGTGCCGATATAGAGGAAGCCCGCCACGCGCTCATTCGGCGCCAGCTTGAGCGCCCCGCGCACGCCCTTGCTGTAGGCGTACCATTCGGTGATCCACTGGAGGCCAAACCCCAAACTCGTGGCGGCGATGACGAGATTCTGGCAGGCGGCGCCCGCCGAGAGAATTTGCTCCCATTGCGGAGCGGCCGGATTCTCGACGACGCGCGAGACGACTGCGATCACCACCGGCGCCCGCAAGAAGCGGTTGGCTTCCGTCTCGAGCCGGAATTGCCCGACATCTTTCTCCTCCGCGCGGCAGATTGCGGCGAGCACCGCGCCGAAGGCGGCGCGCGCCTCGCCCTGGAACACGATGAAGCGCCAGGGCACGAGCTTCTTGTGGTCGGGGACACGCGCGGCAGCGCTCAAGATGAGCCTGAGCTCGGCCTCGTTCGGGCCGGGCTCGCCGAGACTGTTCGCCGACACCGAGCGGCGGCACAAGAGAAGGTCGAGCGTTGGATTGGTCATGCATGCGTCCCAGCGGCCCCTTCGGCCGGTCGCGATGCCTAACTGGAAACTTCGGTGCAAACAATGCCCTATCGCCCTGTTCCGGCGGGGAAAACGAGCGGGCTTTCGACCGCAAAACCGCCGCAGTCCTACCCGAATTTCACTGAACCACACGCGCCGGAGGGGCTATAAGCGGCGAGCGGCAGCCGATACGGAAGGACGGGGAATGCGGGGGAAGCGCTGCGCAGAGCTCCTGCTCTTGCCCATGGCGTGCTTGGTCGCCGTTGCCGCGATGGCTCAGGAGGCGCCGCCCGCTCCGACCGCAGCGCCAAACGCGCCTACCGCCATGGTGGTGCTCGACGCCTCGCGCGGCATGTGGGCGAAGGTGGGCGGCACGAGCAAAGTGGGGCTCGTGCGCAACAGCCTCGGCAAGGCGATCGCCGCCTATCAAGACAAGATCGCCTTCGGCCTCGTCGCGTTCGGCCACCGGCCGGCCGCTTCCTGCGCCAGCACCCAGACCATTGCCGAGCCAGGCGAGCTCGACGCCAAGACCCAATCGAAACTCTTATTCGGTTTCAAGCCGCAGGGAGACAGGCCGGTCGCCGCCTCCCTGCAAGCCGCCGCCGAGGCCGCCAAAGGAAAGAGCGGCCCGCTCGATATCGTGCTCATCACCGACGGTCCCGACGGCTGCAAGGCCGATATGTGCACGACCGCGCAGGCCTTGAAGCAAACGATCCCGGGCTTGCGCGTCCATGTGCTCGCCTTCCCCACCAAAGCGGGGGACGAGTTCAAGGCATTGAGCTGCATCGCGGAGGCGAGCGGCGGCGAGTTCATTACCGCGACCGATGCGGAAGGCCTCAGCAAGGGCCTGGACAGCATCCTTGCGGTCGTGGCGCAACCGCGGGCCCCCGCCCCCACCGCGGCCGCGCCGCCGACCGGCGGAGCCGGCCCCGCCCCGGCGTCGGCGCCGCTTCCCGCGAACCCGCCGGCTGCTGATGCCGGCGCTGCGGCTCCGGCTGGCGCCGCTCAGGCCGAGCCGCCCCCGCCGGCGCCCACACCTTCCGCATCCGCAGAGCCACCGGCTGACGCCGCCCCGAAACCATCCGCGCCACAAAGCGACATGCAGAAATCGCCAAGCCCGCCGCAGGGCGCGGTGCCGAAATCACCCTCCCCGCCGCCGGGACCAGGCAGCGCCACCGCGCTGGCGACGCCACAAGCCGCCCCGGCACAGCTCCAATTGCCGGTCCCCGTCACCCTCCATGCGCTGCTCACCGAAGGTGGACCCAAAGTGCAGTCGGGACTGATTTGGCGGGTGTTCAAGAACACTCCGGGACCCGGCGGCCAATACAAACTCGTCAGCACCCATCGCGAGGCGATGCCCACGGCGGCGCTTCTCCCCGGCGAATATTTCGTCAACGCGGCCTACGGCCTCTCCAACCTCACCAAGAAGATCAAGGTCGAGAGCGGGAGGTCGGTCGATGAGACCTTCGTCCTCAATTCCGGCGGCCTCAAGCTCTCGGCGGCGCTGGCCAATGGCGAGCCGCTCCCGCTGGGGAGCGTCCATTTCGACATCCTCTCCGATGAGGAAGACCAGTTCGGCAACCGCCACACCATCCTCGGCGACGCCAAGCCCGAAATCGTGATCAGGCTTAACGCCGGCGCCTATCACATCGTGAGTCATTATGGCGACGCCAATGCGACGGTACGGGCGGACGTGACCGTGGAGCCCGGCAAGGTGACCGACGCCAGGATCAAGCACGCGGCCTCCAAGATCACCTTCAAGCTCGTGCAGAGCGCGGGCGGCGAGGCGCTCGCCGATACCCAATGGACCCTCCTCACCAAGACCGGCGACGTGGTGAAGGAGATCGCGGGTGCGATACCGAGCTGCATCCTTGCCGCCGGGAGCTATGCCGTCGTCGCCCGGCATGGCGACGCGAGCTATACGCAAAGTTTCGACGTGGGGACAGGCGAGGCCAAACAGGTCGAGGTCGCCATGGAGGCGGGACCAGCCACGCCCGAGGCCTTGCGCGCCATTACCAACCCGCCCCCGCCGCCGGCGGCCACCGCCGACGGCACGGGCGAAGCGCCCGCCGGTCCTGACTCAGCTATGGGTTTTGACGGACAGGCTGCGCCGCCAAGCCCGAGCGGCCCCTTGCTCAACCCGGGCGCGCTGCTCCACCCAAAGTTGAACTGACGCAGCGCGCGCTAGGCCGCCCGCTCCTGCGCGTGTTTGAGATCCGGGGGCACCGCCTCGCCTGAAAGCATGCGGATTGCGGCGTCGAGACTCATTACCTCTTGCTGCTGCGACCCGAGCCGGCGCAGCGACACTGTCTTCTCCTCGGTCTCGCGCTTGCCGACCACGAGCAGCACCGGCACCTTGGCCAGCGAATGCTCGCGCACTTTGTAATTGATCTTCTCGTTGCGCAGATCGGCCTCGGCGCGCAGACCTGCGGCAATGAGCGCCGCAAGCACCTCCTCCGCATAGGCGTCGGCATCCGAGACGATGGTGGCGACCATCGCCTGCACGGGCGCGAGCCATAACGGCAAATGCCCGGCATAATGCTCGATGAGGATGCCGGTGAAGCGCTCGAGCGAGCCGAACATGGCCCGGTGGATCATCACTGGCGCGATCTTCTCCCCGCTTGGGCCGATATAATAGGCGCCGAGCCGCTCCGGCATATTGAGGTCCACCTGAATCGTGCCGCATTGCCACTCCCGCCCGATCGTGTCGCGCAACACATATTCGAGCTTCGGCCCGTAGAAAGCGCCCTCTCCCGGGTTGAGCTCGTATTTGAGCCCCGCCGCCTCCACCGAGCGCTTGAGTGCCGCCTCCGCCTTGTCCCACGCGGCGTCGGCACCGACCCGCTTCTCCGGCCGATCGGAGAATTTGATGCGCACGTCCTCGAAGCCGAAATCGCGATAGATCGAGAGCAGCTGCTCGTTCAGCTTCACGCATTCCTCGGTGATCTGCTCTTCGGTACAGAAAATATGCGCATCATCCTGGGTGAAGTGCCGCACGCGCAACAGACCGTGCAGCGCCCCTGACGGCTCGTAGCGATGCACCTTGCCAAACTCGGCGATGCGGAGTGGCAGGTCGCGATAGCTCTTGAGCCCATGTTTGAAGATCTGCACATGCCCCGGGCAATTCATGGGCTTGCAGGCGTAGATGCGCTCGTCCGGCGTCTCGGTGACGTACATATGGTCGCCGAACTTCTCCCAATGCCCCGACTGCTCCCACAGTGAGCGCTCCATCATGTCGGGCGAGTTCACCTCGAAATAGCCGTTAGCCTGCTGGCGCCGGCGCATATAGCCGATCAATGCCTGGAACAGCGCCCAGCCCTTGGCGTGCCAGAACACGGCGCCCGGCGCTTCTTCCTGGAAATGGAACAGATCCATCTCGCGGCCCAAACGGCGATGGTCGCGCTTCTCCGCCTCTTCGAGCTGGTGAAGATAGGCTGCCAGGTCCTCTTCGCTCGCCCAGGCGGTGCCATAGATGCGCTGGAGCATGGGATTGTTGGAATCGCCGCGCCAATAGGCCCCTGCGATCTTCAAGAGCTTGAACGCCTTGCCGACTTTGCCGATGGAACTCATATGCGGACCGCGGCAGAGATCGAGCCAGTCGCCTTGGGCGTAGAGCTTGACGTCCTCGCCTTCGGGGATCGCGTCGATCAGCTCGAGCTTGAACAGCTCGCCCTTCTTGCGAAACAGCTCTTTCGCTTTTTTGCGATCGATCACCTCGCAACTGAAAGGCTGGTCCCGGGCAATGATCTCGCGCATCTTGGCCTCGATGACCGGCAAATCTTCGGGCGTGAAGGGCTCATCGCGCGCGAAATCGTAATAGAAGCCGTTCTCGATCACCGGCCCAATGGTAACCTGCGTGCCGGGATAGAGCTCTTGCACGGCCTCGGCCATGACATGAGCGGCGTCGTGGCGGATGAGCGCCAGCGCCTCGGGATCGTCGCGAGTGAGAATGCGGATCTTAGCCGGGGCCTTGATCGGCTCGGCGAGGTCGCGCAAGTGGCCGTCGAGCTCGACCGCCACCGCCTTTTTGGCGAGCGACTTGGCGATCTGCTCCGCCACCTCGCGGCCCGTGACGCCGGGCTTGAAGTCGCGTTTGGAACCGTCGGGGAAGGTCAGGGAAATCATGCTCTCTGTCCTCTCACTCCTGCGTACGGGCGCAGGTAAGAGATTGATGGAATGCGGGCGTTCTAGCCGGATTTCACACCGCTGTCACGGGGCCCGGTCCACCGCCCATAGCGCCAGGGCGCGAGTGGGTGATGCTCCCCGCTGAGATTGGGGACGGGGTCGAAACCGTGGCTGCCCCAAGGCTGGCAGCGGCAAAGCCTGCCAACCGCAAGCCACAAGCCCTTCCACGCCCCGTTCGTCTCGATCGCCTCGCGCGCATAATCGGCGCAAGACGGCAGATGCCGGCAATTGACGCCGAGCAGCGGCGACAATGTCGAGCGGTAGAGTGCGATGGGCGCGAGCATCATCCTCTTGGCGATGCGCGCGGACAGCGGCTCGATCTCCGGCCCGCGCCGATGGAGCGCCTCAGACATGGTGCTCGGAGGCCTCGCGCGTCGCCGCCGCGCCGCGCTTGGCCTCGATCTCGGCGATCGCCTGCTCCACAGCGTCGAACACGAGCAGCGTCGAAGGCTGACGGGCTTTGTAATCCTTGACCGCCTCGAGCACGGCGAAATCGCTCCACCGTCCTTGCGGTGGCTTCCCCCCCGCCTTCAGCATCTTGCGCATGGCGGCTCCAACCGCACGCAGCTCGGCCGCGCTCGAGCCCACGATCTCCCGGCCCATGATCGCGGCGGCGGACTGGCCCAAGAGGCAGGCCTTCACCTGTTGGCCATAATCGGTCACCACATCCCCCTCCATGACGAGGTCGACGGTGACGGTGCTGCCGCACAGCTTGGAGCGGGTCGTGGCGCTTGCCTGAGGGTGGGCCAGCCGCTTCGCCCGCGGCATATTTGCGGCGAGCTCCAGGATACGCTGGCTATAGAGGTCTTCGGGAAGCGCCATGGGGCCTCAATTTTACCTGAGCAGGGCTCGCCTTGCGGGCAGAGTTCACGCATTATATATGCAGGTTTGATCGCGGAAGTGAGGCCCGGGGGCGCATCGGCCCGATGTTAAGGCTCTTGGCCCTCTCGTTATAGTAGTCTTTCAACCGCTCGCTGAAACGGGCGCCGGTCCTTTTGCGTTGAGTGAGGCAGGGAAAGTCGAGAATGGACGCCACGGTCAAGAAACTTCCGACGCGGTCGCAACCGGGCATCGGGCGCGGGCCGGCCATCGCCCGTCCGTCGCGCGAGGAGGCCGAGGACGCCGTTCGCACGCTGATCGCTTATGCCGGCGACGACCCCGTGCGCGAAGGCTTGCGCGATACGCCGAAGCGCGTGATCAACGCCTATGACGAGTTTTTCGCGGGCTATGACGAATGCGCCCTCGACGTGCTCTCGCGCACCTTCGATGAGGTGGCGGGCTATGACGACATCGTCATGCTGCGCGACATCGAAGTGCACTCCCATTGCGAGCACCACATGATCCCCTTCATCGGCAAGGCGCATGTCGCCTATTTCCCGACCGACCGCGTGGTGGGCATCTCCAAGCTCGCCCGCGTGGTCGAGGTATTCGCCCGCCGACTCCAGACGCAGGAGACCATGACCGCTCAGATCGCCGAGACCATCGACAAGGCGCTGAAGCCGAAAGGCGTGGCGGTGATGATCGAGGCCGTGCATCAATGTATGTCGATCCGCGGCGTGAAGAAGGCCGACGTCGCCACCATCACCACCCAGTTCACCGGCATCTTCAAGGAAGACCCGGCCCAGCAGGCCCGCTTCATGATGCTGGCGACGGAGCGCAGCCGCCTTTAGCGGCGCGCCTGCGACGCCTCCGGTGAGCCAGTCCGCAAGCTTCCCTCCCCGCGGTACCGCGGCCGAGATCGAGACGGGAACGAGCTTCGCCCCCAAATTCGATGCCGACGGCCTCCTCCCCGTCGTCGTTACCTCGGCCGCGAGCGGCGAGGTGCTGATGCTCGCTTATATGAACGCCGAGGCTTTCGCCCGCACGCTGAAGACCGGCGAGGCGCATTATTGGTCGCGGTCGCGCCAGAAGCTCTGGCGCAAGGGCGAGGAGAGCGGAAACGTCCAGCGGGTCGTGGAGATGCGCATCGATTGCGACCAGGACACGCTTTTGCTCAAGGTCGAGCCGGCAGGCGCGGAGGCGTGCTGCCACACCGGGCGCCGCTCCTGCTTCTACCGAGCCGTGCCCCTCGGCACTGATCCCGCCGCCGGCCTTACGCTGCGTTTCGTCGATGCCGAGCAGCTGTTCGACCCCGCAGACGTTTATGGTCATCCTCACGCCGCAAAGGGAAATTTAAAGCGTCAGGAGTAATGTTGGCGCGCTTGGGATTGGCACCATGGACGACGTGGGAAGACCGAAGATAGGCATCGCCCTGGGCGGCGGCGCCGCGCGGGGCTGGGCCCACATCGGCGTGCTGCGCAAGCTAGCCGAGGCAGGCTTCAGGCCCGATATCGTCGCCGGGACCTCGATAGGTGCGGTGGCCGGCGCCTGCTATGTCACCGACCGGCTCGACGCGCTCGAGGACTTCGCCAAGAGCCTCACCCGCCGCCGCGTCTTCGGCTTCCTCGATTTCAATTTCGGCGGCTCCGGCCTGCTCACGGGCCAGCGTCTCTCGGCGCGACTGCACGACCATTTGCAGGATTTCACCATCGAGCAGCTCGAGCGCAAATTCGTCGCCGTTGCCACCGAGCTCGGCACCGGTCATGAGGTGTGGCTCAACAAGGGCAGCCTGGTCAACGCGCTCAAAGCCTCCTTCGCGCTGCCCGGAATCTTTCGCCCGGTTCAGATCAACGGCCGCTGGCTGATCGACGGCGCGCTGGTCAATCCCATTCCCGTATCGGTCTGCCGCGCGCTCGGCGCCCGCATCGTCATCGCCGTCAATCTCAATTCCGACGTGTTCGGCAAGGGCAGCGTCATCCATGATCAGGCGGCTTACGCCGATCCGCTCGCCGCCATCGAGGACGCGCGTCTCCCAGGCAGCAACGGCCGCGCCGCCGTGCATCTGTTGCACCGGCAAATCTTCGGCCGCGGCAATGGCGCACCGGGCATTTCCTCGGTGATGATGGACGCGATCAATATCACGCAGGATCGCATTGCGCGCTCGCGGCTCGCGGGCGATCCGCCCGACGTCACCATCTCGCCCAAAGTTGGGGGCATCGGGCTGTTCGAGTTCCACCGCGGCGCCGAAGCCATCGCGCTCGGCGCGACGGCGACCGAAAAGCAGATCGAGGAGCTGAAGCACGTGGTGCGCGCGCTGGTCGCCTGAGGCGGCCCGCGCGGGCGGCTAGCCCGTGGTGATGTATTCCCGCATGGCTGCCGCTTCCATCTCGGCCTCGGCGATCCTCATTTTGACCACATCGCCGATGGAGACGAGGCCGACGAGCCGCCCCCGCTCGACGATCGGCATGTGGCGGAAATGGTGGGTCGTCATCTCCGACATCAGCCGGTCGATCGTATCGGCTTCCCGTGCCGTGACCACCGCCCGCGTCATGTAGTTCGCGACGGGCTCCTTCAGGACCTTGGCCCCGGATTCCCCGATCGCGCGCACGATATCGCGCTCCGACACGATGCCCGCGACCTTGCCGTCGTCGCCTTCGATGACGATGCAGCCGATCCGTTTTTCTTGCAGCAGCCTGGCCACGTCGAGCAGCGACACTTCGGACGCAATGGTGACGACGTTCCTGCCTTTCAGCTTCAGAATTGCCGCGACATTCATACTCGTTCCTCCCAAGCCTCGGGAGCTTCCGCCCCGATGGCCTGCGACATTCTGTCCTGGACCGGGGAGCCGCGCAAGAGAGCGCAAACGAACTAGCCGAAATTCCTTGCCTTTAGCGGGGTAGGAGCGGTTCCTCGCGGGCCTCGCTCTCCCGGTCGAAATAGCCGAAGGACAGCAAGCCGAACAGGAAGCCTCCGATATGGGCTTCCCAGGCGATCCCTCCCTCGGCCCCCACGATCGGCCCCGCCGTGTAGCCGAAGATCACGTTGATGACGATCCAAATGCCGAGGACGGCGAGGATGCGGGGGTCGCCGAAGGTCTGGCCGAGGGTGGCAAGCGGAGCCTGGGTGAAGTCGGGGTGGCCTTCCCCCTCCCCCTTGAACCGCGTCGCGCCAAACACGAAGCGGAGGGCCGCGGCCATCTGACCCGAGATGGCGGCCGAGGCGCCGACGACGGGCGCGAGCTCGCCGAAATGGAAGGCAAGATGGGTGAGCGCGCCGGCAATGCCACACAGGATGGAGAAGGTGAAGAAGGTGCGGTCGCCCACCCGCCGCGCCACCGCGCTCCCGAAAGCCACCATCCAGGCGAGATTGACGCCGAGATGCAGCCACCCCGCATGCACCACCATGTAGGTCACGAAGGACGTGATGCAAGCCGGATAGCCGCCCGGCAGCGCCGCCGCCTCACCGCTATAGCGCGCCGGGATGAAAGCGAGCATGCGCACGAGAGTGAGCGCGGCCTGTTCGGGTAAGAGCACGATGACGATTTGCACCGCGATCATCACCGCCGCGGCCCACAGCACGCCAGCGGGCACGTTGAAGATGGGGGTGCGGTCGGAGCCCGGGGACGGCCCAAAATCTTGCATGTCTCATCTCGCGCTAGGCGTGCCGCCGCAACCAAGACGGAAGGCCGGGAAAATCACCGCTTAAACATGACCCGCGGCCGCCGGCCCGCAAGCGCGCACCCGGCGAGCGCTGGCATGCTCCCTGCTTTCTTAGGTCCCCGGGCATCGGTGTCTCGGCCCTCTGTGCCAAATTAGGATGTTTACCTTGGCTTGGCGGAGGATTGGGCGCGCTCGGAGGCTAGGTGTAGCGTTTTTCGTCGGGTCGGGTGGCATGCAGCAGTTAACGAGTAGGCAGCTTTACGCGTATTGGGACCGCGTGCGCAACGGGCGTGTTGCGCCCCGCCGTTTCGAAATCGAACCGGCCAAGATCGCGTCCCTTCTGCCGGAGACCTTCATCGCCGAGCTGACGGGCCTGCGCTCCTATCGCTTCCGATTGGCTGGCACCAGGATCTGCGAATGTTTCGGCCGCGAGCTCAGAGGCACCGACTTGATGAGCCTGTGGAGCCCCAAGGACCGGGATGCGTTCGCCTCGCTGCTGCGGAGCGTGTCCAGCGACGGCGCGGTCGGGCAGGTCCTGTTTTACGCCTATACCGAGACGCATCGCCGGGCGAAATTCGAGCTCGTGCTCCTGCCCCTCACCCATACGACCGACACCATCAACCGCGTGCTGGGTGCGGTGACCGCCATCGAGCCGCCTTTCTGGCTCGGCGCCGCGCCCTTGACGCTCCAAGAGATCATCGAGGTGCATCTGCATTGGCCCGACGGCGCCAAGATGCTCGCCGAACCGGCGCCCATGGCCCATCCGGCACCGAGCGAAATCGTGCACCTCGCGCGCCGGCGCTTCCGCGTCTATGAGGGCGGCTTGGATTAGGGGTGCCGCAAGGGCACGGTGTCCCCGCGCGAGGACTGCAACCAGGGATAAATTACCCTGCCGCCAACAGCTTAGACGTTCCTTAACTGCGCAGCCATTAGCCTAAGGAAAGCCTCACCGTCAGCTTCCGAAGGCCAATGACGACTGCGAACATCGCAAATGTCGAGCAGGCGGCTGCCGCCGTGCCCGCGCGGGTGCGTCCCAAGCGCCAATTCGCCGGCCACGCCGACCGGCCGCTCCCCAAAATCGTGCCCGACCGCCGCAAGCACCGGCGGGTGCCGGTGCGCGTCTTCGGCCGCTTCATGCGCGAGGACAAGCAAGAATATCCCTGCCAAATCATTAACATGTCGCCGGGCGGCATGGCCCTGCTCTCCCCCGTCACCTGCGCCGAGGGCGAACGGGTGGTCTGCTATCTCGATAATTTCGGCCGAATCGAGGGCGTAGTCGCACGTTCCTTCGAAGGCGGCTTTGCCCTCCGCATCCTGGCAAGCCTCTTCAAGCGCGAGAAAATTGCCAATATGCTCACCTGGATAATCAATCAGGAGATGCTGGGGCTCGCCGAGGAGCGCCAGCACGAGCGCGTGGTGCCGCGCAATCCCTCCTCGAGACTGATCCTGCCCAATGGCGAGGTCCATCCCTGCCGTGTCATCGACGTGTCGCTGAGCGGCGCCTCGATCGCAAGCACGGTGCGGCCGCCGCTCGACACCATGGTCATTCTCGGGCGCATGCGGGGCCGTGTCGTGCGCCATCACGACCAGGGCGTGGCCATCCAATTCGCCGACCTGCAAGACCCCGACAGCCTCGCCCGCTCCTTCGGCTAGGCGGCCTCATCCCGCTTCCGCGAATGTTGAAACCCGCTACTCCCCATTGGAAAATGGGGCGCCGGGAACAAGGATACTGCTTTGTTCTCCAAATTGCTAAAATTTTAGCTAACTATGAGAACATTCAAACTTGCGTAAGTCTCACTAAAAATACCTTTCCAATACTGCTTTAAACTCCAGGCTTTCTTTATCGGGATCGAAAAACCTTTTTGCGATAGTGCCCCTCAAGAACAGGGGGGGGTTTAAATGCGACATTTTCTTTTGGGTGCGGCGTTCTTGATGTTCATCTCATCGCTGCCAGCCGACGTCACCAACGACCACACGATCGCGCTTGCACCTGAGGTTACGGTACAGAAGACCGCCTTCGTTCAGAAGACGACCTTCGTGCAGAAAGCCGCCTTCATGCAGGTCTTCGCCGAGACCTTGCCGCCCATCGGCTATGTGAATTTCTGCCGCGAGCACAACGCCGATTGCCGTTATTCCGGTCCGTTCGCCGATCTCATCCAGCTCAACCCCCGCAAGGTGGCGGAGCTCGAGCAGGTGAACAGCTTCGTCAACACCACGATCAAGCCTGCCACCGACCTCGAAGTCTACGGCAAGGTCGAGTATTGGACCTACCCGAAGGACCGCGGCGACTGCGAGGACTACGTGCTCCTCAAGCGCCTGATGCTGATCCGGCGCGGCTGGCCCGAGAGCACGCTGCTTATCACCGTCGTGCGTGACGAGAACAACGAAGGCCACGCCGTGCTGACGGTGCGTACCGACGCGGGCGACCTCATCCTCGACAACAAGCGCCCCTCGATCGTGCGCTACAGCGAGACGCCCTACACCTTCGTCAAGCGCCAGTCCGAACGCAATCCGCTCGTCTGGATCTCGCTCCTGCCGCCGAACCAGACCACGCAGCCGTCAGTGTCCGCCTCCTACAACCACTAGAAGGACAAGCACTCGTCTCCCTGAGCAAACTCAATTCCCCGATAAAGGCCCGGTGACGATCCCCCACCCATCCCCGACCCAACCGGGCCTTTCCTAGAGCCGGCCTCGCAAGAGGTCGGCTCCTTTTTTTTGGCGGGGGGCCGTCAGAGACTGAAGATGGCCGCGAGCACGAGCGTGCCGGAGAACAGGCTCCACAGTCCGGCGAAGAGGATGGAGAGGCCAAGCCAAATTGGCGCCCGGGCTTCGAGCCGACGCCCGCGCCAGGCGTTGCGCATGAGGATGACCGGCCCCGCCAGCACGCGTAACAGCACACCCACGATCGAGGCTAGCACGGAATCGGGCTCAAGGCTGAAGCGCAAGGGCTCGCCCGAGACGAGCTGAACGAAGCTCGCCAACAGCCCCGCGGCGACGAAGCCCACTGCTGTCACATAGAGGTAAATGGCCAGAGTTTGCACCGACGCCCCGCCGCCAAGCCTATCTGAGCCGGCAGTGTAGCGAGGGGACCCGCGCCCAACGCGCCCATTCTTAAGGAGTGGTTAATGCGCGTGCCGTGTTGGCACGTGGCGGTTAGCCCTTCAGATCGTAATCGAGGATTGCCATCTGGAATTGATAGGCGGTCTCGCCCTCATCCTCGTCGCGGAACAGGACGCCGATGAACTCCTCGCCGAGATAAACCTCGGCGGAATCGTCCTTTTGCGGCCTTTGCTTCACCTGCAGGTCGCTCATGCGGAACATCCGCTGCAGATAGCGCTCAAGCTTGATGATCTCGTCTCGTGTCACCTGTTCCCCCTTCGCGCCTCGATCTCCACGCTCTTCACGAGCTTCCGTCGTCGGTGACGCGTTGATCCATGGTTAGGGCGGGCTCCTCGCAGCCGGCTGGGCCGATATCGCGGGCCGGAACCCCCGCCACTGTGCGCCGCGCCCGCACATTATTGAGCACCACGCTCCCCGCTGCCACCCGGACGCAGTCGCCGATGGTGATGTTGCCGAGGATCTTGGCGCCCGAGCCCATCATCACGCCCCGCCCGATCTTGGGATGGCGGTCGCCTTTCTCATTGCCGGTGCCGCCGAGCGTGACCCCGTGCAAGAGCGAGCAATTGTCGCCGATCGCCGCGGTCTCGCCAATGACGATGCCGGTCGCGTGGTCGAACATCACGCCCTTGCCGATGCGCGCGGCAGGATGGATGTCCACCTGGAAGACGCGCGAACAGAGGCTCTGCAGATAAAGGGCGAAGTCCTTGCGCCCCGCCTGCCATAGCGAATGGGCGAAGCGATAGGTCTCGAGCGCATGGTAGCCCTTGAAAAAGAGCAGAGGCTCGATCAGCCGGCGGCATGCCGGGTCGCGTTTCGCGACGGCCATGATGTCGGCGCGAAAGGTGTCGGCGAGGCTAGGTTCGGCGGCCAGCACCTCGCGGAAGGTCTTGAGCAGGAGGCCCGCATCGACGGAATTCTGCAAGCGCTGCGCGATGCGATGGGAGACGGCATCCTCGAAACGCGGCTCGCTCAGAATCGTGGCATAGATGAAGCCCGCAAGCGCAGGCTCCGCCGCGCTCGCCTCTTCGGCTTCCTGCCGCACCTGGGTCCAGATCGGGTCGTAGGCCTTGATCTGCGGTCCTGCCGCCTTGAAGGCTTTTTGCATCACGGAACCTCGTTTCGCTCCCCACGCCGCCGGGGATATAGCATGATTTTGAATGGACTAGCGCCGCTTGGTTAAAAAGTCGAGCACACCCTGTTTGAAGCGCGCATCCCCTACTGTCCGCATGTGATCGCGGCCGGGGATATCGAGGAATTGTGCGCCGGGAATCAGATTTGCAAGGCCGGCGCCGGAGCCCGCGATCACATCCTCGCTGCCCACCGCAACCAGGGTGGGAACCGCGATGGTGGCGAGATCGGCCGCGTTGATCTTCTCGCGCGGACCCCTGATACAGGCGGCAAGCGCCTTGAGGTCGCTTCCCGTCGATTCGGCAAAGGCCCGAAAGCTGCGCGCCGTCTCGTTGGCCACATCCTCGCTACGCGGTGCTTCGAGCGCATGCGCGATGGGGCCGGTGCCCACCATGCCGCGCACCATGTTGATGCCGAGCCCGGCGAGCACGAGGCTGCGCAGGCGCGCGGGATGTCTGAGGGCAAGAAACGCGGCGATGCGGGCGCCCATGGAATAGCCCATGACATCGGCGCGGGCGATGCCGAGATGATCGAGCAGGCGGCGCCCGTCCTCCGCCATGGACGGCGCGCCATAGACCTCCGGATCGTAGAGCTTCTCGCTTCGCCCGTGCCCGCGATTGTCATAGGCGACGACGCGGCGGCCGGCCTCTTTCAGCGCGCGCACCCATTCCGGCCCGACCCAATTGGTGGCGACGTTGGAGGCGAAGCCGTGGATGAGCAGGATCGGTTCCCCCTCCCCCTCATCGAGGAAATCGATGCGCACGCCGTCCGAATCGAAGCTCGGCATTGGAGCCTATCCTTCAAGCCCTTCGCCGATTATGCTCGCGGCGCGGTTTCAGCGCGTTCCTTACCCCGGACCCCATGGCACCAACTCTCGTTCCCCATCTCGTCAACGATCGCGGCGTCAACCAGATCCGCATCGGCGTTAAGGAATTCCAGTGCATGGGCGCGAGCCCGCCTTTCGACCATCCCCATGTCTACCTCGATATGGGCGCGGAGCGGGAGATCGTCTGCCCCTATTGCTCGACCCTCTTCGTCCACGATCCGGCCCTGAAGGCGACGGCAAGCGATCCCGCCGGCTGCGCGTTCGAGGCCACCGCGCCGGCAGGTGCGCCCGAGGCTTGAACGCTCGTTCCAAGGCGAAGCGCTCCGGCGACAGTCCAATCCTCATCGCCGGCGGCGGCATCGGCGGTCTCGCCTTGAGTCTTGCGCTGGCGCCGCAATCCGTGGCCGTGCTGGAGCGCTCCAATTTCGCCGAGGAGAGTGGTGCCGGCATCCAGCTCGGGCCGAATGCCGCCCGGGCCCTTCGCGCCATCGGCGCGCTCGACGCCATCGAGCCCTACGCCTCTCGCCCCGAGGCGCTCATTCTGTTCGACGCGCTCTCCGGCAAGCAGCTCGCTACCATGCCGCTCGGGCGCGAGATCGAGGCGCGTTACGGCGGGCCCTATCTCACTGTGCACCGCGCCGACCTGCATGCCGTCCTTCTCGAGCGCTGCCGCGACCGTGCCGCGCTCGAGCTCAACCGAGGTTTCGCGGTCACCGGGGTCGCGGAGACAGGCGCGAGCGTCACCGCTCACGGCGCCCGCGGGCAAAAGGCGACAGGATCGATCCTGATCGCCGCCGACGGTCTCTGGTCCACTTTGCGGGCTCGCATCGCCCCCGGTGCCGCACCGCGCCCCACCGGCCAGACCGCCTGGCGCACTCTGCTGCCCCGCACGCGGCTGCCCGCTCCCTTCGATGCCTCCATCGTCGGGCTTTGGCTCGGTCCCGGCGCCCATCTCGTCCATTACCCGGTACGCGGCGGCAAGGAGTTGAACCTCGTCGCCATCGTCGATCGCGCCCGCACCGCGCCAGCTCTCGATCCCGCGAACTGGAATGCGCTGGCCGATCCGGTCGCACTCCGCGCGCAATTCACCCGCTGGTCCACCGCCCCGCGATCGCTGCTGGAAATGGCCCAAGGCTGGCGGGCCTGGTCGCTGCACACGCTGCGGCCCTTGCGCCGGTGGAGCGCAGGCCGGATCGCGCTACTCGGCGACGCGGCCCATCCCGTGCTGCCTTTCCTCGCCCAAGGCGCGGCCCTCGCCATCGAGGACGCCGTTACGCTCGCGCGCTGTCTCAAGGCCGATGCGGGCGATCCCGCGCTCGCATTCTCTCACTATGAGGCCTTGCGCGCACCCCGCGCCGTACGAATCCAGCGCCGCTCGGCGCGAATGGGCGGCCTTTATCATTTCGGCACGCCGTTACGCCTTGTCCGAGACATGGCGCTGCGCCGCCGGAGCCCGCATAGCCTGCTCGACAGCTTCGCCTGGCTGTATGGCACCAACGGCAAATGAGCCTTAGGCCGAGTGCCGCGGGCGCATGAGCAAGATGGCAACGCCGAACAGCGCCGAGAGCAGCGAGCCCAGGAGCACGGCGAGCTTGGTCATGGCCTCACGCTCCGCATCAGCGAAGGCAAGCAAGCCGATGAAGAGACTCATGGTGAAACCGATGCCGCACAGGATCGCCACCCCGTAAAGCTCGCGCCATGTGGCTTGCGCCGGAAGGGAAGCAAGACCCGTCAGCCGCGCGAGCCCCACCGCGCCCAAAATGCCGAGCTGCTTACCGAGAAAGAGGCCAAGCACGATGCCGAGCGAGAGCGGCGCGGTGAGCGAGGCAAGGCTAAGGCCGCCGAAGGACACGCCGGCATTGGCGAAGCCAAAGATCGGCAGCACGAGGAAGGCCACCCACGGTCCAAGCGCGTTCTCCACGCTATGCAGCAGCGAGCTGGCGCCCGGCGTCTCGCGGATCGGGCCGATGGGGAGGGCGGCGGCGAGCACGACGCCGGCAAGGCTGGCGTGAATGCCGGAAAAGAGCATGCCGACCCACAGGACGAGGCCGAGCAGCAGATAGGGCGCGAGTCGCGCCACACCCAATAGATTGAGGGCGAAAAGTATGGCGGCCGCCGCCCCGGCGAGCGCGAGTGCGGAAAGGGACAGGTCGGAGGCATAGAACAGCGCGATGATCAGGATCGCGCCGAGATCGTCGATGATGGCGAGGGAGGTGAGAAACACTTTGAGCGAACCCGGCACCCGCGAGCCGAGCAGCGACAACACGCCGAGCGCAAAGGCGATGTCGGTGGCGGTGGGGATCGCCCAGCCGCGCAGGGTCTCCGGACTCTGCCAGTTGAACGCGGCGAAGATCAGTGCCGGCGCGGCCATGCCGCCGATGGCGGCGATTACCGGCAGCGCGCGCCGGGACCAGCTGTCGAGCTCGCCCACGAGCATCTCGCGCTTGATCTCGAGCCCCACCAGCAGA
Organism: uncultured Alphaproteobacteria bacterium; assembly: GCA_963820115.1. GTDB lineage: Bacteria > Pseudomonadota > Alphaproteobacteria > Rhizobiales > Methyloligellaceae > Methyloceanibacter. The sequence continues at coordinate 912,963 of CAWFYP010000001.1, read as the reverse complement.
AAGAACAGCGCCATCAACCCGTCATTGATCCAATGCAAGACGTCGAGGCCGCCGAGCTTCGTGTGCAGCGCCTCGCCATAAAGGATCGCAAGCGGCGAATTCGCCACGATGAGCGCAAGCGCTGCGCTCCCCATGAGCACGAGCCCGCCCGAAGCCTCGGATTCGAGGAATTGCTGCAAGGTCGAGCGGCGAATGAAGCGCGTGGGCACGGGCTCGGAGACCTCCGCAAAGGGTGAGGCTCGCTCTATAGCGGCACCAGCTCCAAAGTCCAACCCGCGCGCGCCGTCGGTCTTCACTCCCGGCGCCTGAAAAGAACGCGCCGCCTCCTCCGCGGAGACAGCGCGTCTAATTTGCACTGGAATGGGTAGAAACCCCGCTAGGATTTTAGCTTCTTCGCCGTCTCGAGATGCTCTTCGATCACCGGCAGCGTCTTGGCCGCGAATTGCTTCACCGCGGCATTGTCGCCCTTCTTGGCATAGCTCTCGAACAAATCGACCGCCTGCTTGTGCACCTTGACCTGCTGCTTCCTGTAGGTCTTGTCGAAATCCGCAGCCGATGCCGCGTTCAGCTCATCGATCAGTTGTTTATGCGTGGAGTCGAGCTCGGTCGGCAGGTCCACTTTGATGTTCTCGGCCTGGACGATCCCCTTCAGCTCCTGCGTAGTCTGACTATGCGCCTCGACCATGTGCTGGCCGAACTGTTTGCCCGCCTCCGACTGCCCCTTCTCAGCGGCGATCTTACCGGCCGCGACCTCATACAGGTCGCTCATGGCGACCTTCTGCACGAAGTCTGGCGTGCTCGGCGCACCGCACGAGGCAAGCGCAAGCGCGGCCGCGAGGGCAAGGCCGGTCATCCACAGGTTTTTCATGGTTGCTCTGCTCCACAAATAGGGGGGCCACGATTGCCGCGGTCACGGAAGAAAGCGCGGCAATTGGACAAAAGTTCCGCAGCAATGGCCGGAGGCCAGGCCTAATGGCCGGGATCGCCCCTTCGGCTCGCCTCGAACAGGAACCATACGCGCCGCTCGGCCTGGTCGATCCACACTTCGATCAGGCTCGTCGTCGCCACGTCGCCTTCCCCGTCGCATAGGTCGTGGGTCTCGCGCATGCTGGCGATCAGGGCCTGATTGTCGGAGCGCAGTTCCGCCAGCATGTCGAGCGGATCGACATAATCCGCGTCATTGTCGGGGATGCGTTGCAACCGCGCGATGCCGCCGATCGAGTGCAACGTCGTGCCGCCGACCTTCCGCACTCGCTCGGCGATCTCGTCGGTGGTGGCGAAAATCTGGTCGGCTTGCTCGTCGAACAGGAGATGATAGTCGCGGAAATGCGGCCCGCTCACATGCCAATGGAAATTCTTGGTTTTCATGTACAGCGCGAAGGTGTCGGCAAGTAGCATGTTGAGCGCGCCGGTGATGTCGCGGCGGGCATTGTCGCCGAGATCGGTGGGCGTGGTGAGCGGCGCCTTGCGGCGCTCCTTGACGTCCTTATTCATCGGGTCCTCCTCTTATCGATTTTGCGGCAATTGCATTGCCGAGAGAATGGGGTGCGGGCGCGGCGCACGCCAGCGTGCCGCCCCATTGCGCCCTGAGGCCTCATGTCGCGCCCATTCGAGGGCTTTACCGTCCCGCCAAGGTGCCGCGGAATCCACATCGATTGCCGCCGCCATGGTGGTCAGTTCACGCGCGTGACCTGCACGAGGTTGTCCGAGAAGGTCGGCGCCCGGCCGAGCCCGCAGAACTCCGCCGAGGAGATGCAATTCACCGAGCCGTCGGAGCGGTTGAGGCTACGCCAATAACCGAGCGTCGCCACGATCACGCCGCTCTGCACGTCGTCGGTGACTCGCGCGAGTCCCTCGAAGTCGCCGCGATCGTTGAACACGCGCACCGGATCGCCATCGCGGATGCTGCGATGGGCGGCGTCCGCCGGGCTGATCATCACGAACTGCTCGCCCTGCCCCCAAATCTTGTGCGGCTCATTGGCATAGCAGGAGTTGAGGAAGCCGTGGCTCTTGGGCGAGATCACGTTCAGCGGATATCGCTTGGCAAGATCGGGATTGCTGGCGGTGCTTTCCCGCGGCGGCACATAGCCCGGCAGCGGATCGACCGCCTCGCCCGACTGCATCGCCTCGTACATCATGCGGAACGGCGGGGCCACGAAGTTCTTGGCGTCCTTGACCAAAAATTCGACCTTGCCCGAGGGCGTGGGGAACTTGCCCTCCGCATGCGGCAGCCGGTCGTCCGGCGTGCCGACGGCAAGGTGGAAATAGCCGTGGCGGCGGAAATAGTCCATGTCGACGCCGCCCATCTGCGGAGCGTCCCATTGCAAATAATGCTCGGCGAGCTCCATGTCGCTCATTGTGAATTGTGGATCGTCGTAGCCCATGGCCCGGGCAAGCCGCCGGAAAATCTCCGCGTTCGACTTCGCCTCGCCGCAGGGCTCGATCGCCTGCTCGTTGATGGTGAGATAGAAATGACCCCAGGAGAACATCATGTCGTCATGCTCGCCGGCCATGGTCGCGGGCAGCACGATGTCGGCATAGGCCGCCGTGTCAGTGACGAAATGCTCGGCTGTCACAAAGAACAGATCCTCGCGGGAAAGCCCCTGCACGATCTTGTTGGTTTCGGGCGCCTGGCTCACCGGATTGGTGTTGTAAATAAAGAGCCCCATGATCGGGGGATCGAGCTGCATGCCGCCCGTGAGCGCGCGGCCGAGCTGGAGATTGTTCACGACGCGGGTGCCGGGGCGAATGAAGTCGGGCCGCGACACGGCCGCCCAGTCGACCGGAAATTCCCATAGCGGCATCTGCAACAACCCGCCGCCCACACGCCGCCACGAGCCGGTGAGCGCCGGGATCGCGCACACGGCACGGATGGTCTGGCCGCCGCCGGCATGGCGCTCAAGCGCCACGCCCATGCGGATAAGGCTGGATGGTGGCGAATTCCCGTGCGAACCGCGCAATGTCGGCCGCCGGAACGCCCGTGATCCGTTCCACATAGTCGGGCATAAACTCGGCGGCGCGCGCGGCAAGCTCGGGAAAGCCGACCGTATGGGCATTGACCCATTCTTGGTCGACTTGGCCGTTCTCGATCAGCGCGGCGATGATGCCCATGGCCAGCGCACCGTCGGTGCCGGGTTTCGGCATGATATGCCAGTCGGCCTGTTTGGCCGTGCGCGAGCGGTAGCTGTCGATCACCACCAATTTGGCGCCCTTCTTCTGTGCCTCGAGCACGAAGGGCCAATGGTGCAGATTGGTCGAGATCGAGTTGCACGCCCAGATCACGATATATTTCGAGTGAGTGAAGCTTTCCGGATCGACGCCGCCGGTGGGGCCGACCGTCAGCAGCCAGGCGGTGGACGAGCCCGAGGCGCAGAAGGTCTTCTCGTTGACCGTCGAGCCGAGTCTGTTGAAGAAGGCGTCCCCCGCGGTCAGCCCCTGCACCAGCCCCTCATTGCCGAGATAGGAGTAAGGCATGATGGCTTGCGAGCCGTATTTGCCGATGATCTCCGTCCACCGCGTGGTGATCTCGGCGATGGCGTCGTCCCAAGAGATGCGCGCGAATTGGCGCGAGCCCTTGGGCCCGGTGCGCCGCAAGGGGTAGAGCACGCGGTCGGGATTGTAGTGATGGTCGTGATAATCCTTGAGCTTCACGCACAGCCCGCCGCGCGTCATGGGGTGCTCTTTGTTACCCCTGACCTCCACCAGCCGGCCGCCCTCGACCTCATAGATCATGGCGCAGGTGTCGGGGCAATCATGCGGACATCCGCCGAAAAACGTCCTGCGCGCCGGCTGCTCGTTCATCGCTCATACCCTCCCTCGATGCTGCCTTGTCGGCCGGCGGCTCGCATGAGCCTATGAAGCCGGGGCCTTTTTGTCGAGGCTGAGATGGGCAGGTGGTGCGGACGCCGGGACTCGAACCCGGACGGCTGTAAGGCCTCAGGATTTTAAGTCCTGTGTGTCTACCAGTTCCACCACGTCCGCTGGTTGAGCCGGCAAGCTTAGAGTGCCTGCGGCTCAAGTCCCAAGCGTCTAATCGCTCGCCGAACCGGTATCCAGCCAAAAACCTGCCAAAACCTTATGTGGTGAAGCTCCTGGGCGGCGTCAGCACTTCCGGCGCCGCTCGCCTCTTCTCGCTCTCGCCGGCCGCCGCGCCCGCGAACAGGCTCGCTCGAATGAGCAGGAACAGCACGACCGCGTTCAATAAATGCCAGGCGAAATGGGTGCCGACCTTCTTCCCGCCGATGGTAAAGGCATCGCACAGCGCCAAATCGAGCGAGCGCAAGGTCACGGAGACGGCGAAGACGAGAGCGGCCCACAGCAGATAGGACGCGGCCGGGTGGCCCCGCTCGCGCAGCATCGCGCCGACCACGAGCAGGGCAAACAGCGCCGGCAGATAGACGAGGCTGCCGTTGAAGCAAACCCCCGCCCCTGCCACCTCCGGCCCGGCAAATCCAATCGCCCCGCTCCAGCATTTGAGTTGCATTGTCACGACGACGAGCCCGGTAAAGCCGATCAGGAGGAGCACGGTCCAGCCGGCGGGCACGCCCAAAAACCGGTTCAGTGCGAAGCCGAGATAGACGAGCATGAACACGTCAATCGGGGTGACGTCGGCGAGTTCCGTGGCCCCGGTGGCAAAGACGTGGAAGGCGAGGCTCCCAAGCCCAATGAGGAAGACGAGCGCTACGAACAGGAATTGGTCGGCGCCCTCTCCGTTCGCCTTGCGCCGCAAGAGCAGGAGAAGGCCGGCGATCGCGGCGAGGATAAAAGCGCCGTTGCTCGCCGCATTGAATGGCTCGGCCCAGAGCTCACTGCTCGTGCCGCGCTCGCAATAGAGGAAGACATGCTCGCTCAAGCCCATGGTCCCCGTCCTTTCCATCGAGCCCCGCGCCCGGCGGGAAGTGGCCCCCGCTTTGCCGCTTCCCACGCGCGACTTGCGGCTGCTAGCTAACGCCAAGTGTGGCGCTTTGGTTGCAGCGACGGGGAGAAGTTATCGGATCGGCAAGAGGGCCTCGACCGGTCGCTCAAGCGCGCTCGCGGCGACGGCCGCTGCGGACCATCATCGCATCGCCTGGCGTTGCGGCGGGCACGCGCGCCCTGCAATGAAGCCGCGAGACCTCACTCCGGCGGCGAGGAATCGTCGGCAGGCGCTCCCTCATCCGGCGCCTCATCCTCCTCGTCCGCCGGGAGGCCAAGGCTCTGCTTGCAGGAATCCTCGAAGCCTTCGCTGGTCGTGAGCAAATCCTCGAGCGTGGGATAGTTCTTCGCGTCCTCGTCGGTCACCTCGTCCTTGTGCACCTTGGTCAGCATGTCGACATCGGCCTGGCTCAGCTTGCTCCCCTGGACTTTGCCGGCGACGCACTCGCAATAGGCTTGCGCCGTGACTTTTGAGCCCGCTTCCAAGCCGGCCATGTCGGTGACGTTCTCATCTTTCGCGCAAGCGGCAAGGAAGGCATCCGTGTTGAGCTTGCCGGCGGGCGCGGCAGAAGCCATGCCGGTGGCAAGCACAAGCGAAGCGGCGGCGGCGAGAATGACGCTGATACGCATATGTTCCTCCTGGACGGGCTCCTTCGGCGCCCAAGGCCTGAGCCCTTGCGGCTAACGATATGAAATGACTCTGCCTCTCGCCAAGCGGGAAAGTTGGGTTAAGAAGTCACAGCCATGTGGCCGGCGCGCTACTTTTTCGGCAAATCGAGCTTGATATGCAGTTCTTTCAAGTGCTTGGGCAGGGCCTCGGACGGTGCCCCCATCAGCAGATCCTCCGCCTGCTGGTTCATCGGGAACATCACCACCTCGCGCAAATTCTCCTCCCCGCATAGCAACATGACCATGCGGTCGATGCCGGGCGCGATGCCGCCATGGGGGGGCGCGCCATATTGCAGCGCCCGCAGCATGCCGCCGAAGCGGCTCTCGAGCTCTTCGCCGCTGTAGCCGGCGATGGCAAACGCCTTCTCCATGATCTCGGGCTTGTGATTGCGGATCGCGCCCGACGACAGCTCGACCCCGTTGCACACCACGTCGTATTGATAGGCGAGGATGTCTTCCGGCTCCTGGGTCTCCAGTGCCTCGAGGCCGCCTTGCGGCATGGAGAACGGATTGTGGGAGAAGTCGATCTTTTCCTCCTCCGCGTTCCACTCATACATCGGGAAGTCGACGATCCAGCAGAAGTCGAAGCGATCCTTGGCGACGAGCCCGAGCTCCTCGCCGATGCGCGTGCGCGCCCGCCCGGCAAAATCGGCGAACTCCTTGGGCAGTCCGGCAACGAAGAACGCGGCATCGCCGTCGCCAAGACCAAGCTGAGTGCAAATGGCATCGGTCCGCTCCGGCCCGAATTCTTCGCGATCGGACCCGCCCCCTCGCCGTCGCGCCAGAAGATGTAACCGAGGCCCGGCTGACCCTCGCTTTGCGCCCAAGAATTCATGCGGTCGCAAAAGGCGCGTGAGCCGCCGCCTTTGCGCCGGGATCGCCCAGATTCGCGTGTTCACATCCATGTCGATCATGCCGGCAAAGATTTTGAAGCCGCCGCCGCGGAACTGCTCGGTCACGTCGTCCATCTCGATCGGGTTGCGCAAATCCGGCTTGTCGGTGCCGTATTTGCGCATGGCCTCCGCATAAGGGATGCGGGGAAATTTCTTGGTCACGGGCTTGCCGCCGCCGAACTCCTCGAACAGCCCGCGCAGCACGGGCTCGATCGCGGCGAACACGTCGTCCTGGGTGACGAAGCTCATCTCGATGTCGAGCTGGTAGAACTCGCCGGGCGACCGGTCGGCGCGGGCGTCCTCGTCGCGGAAGCACGGCGCGATCTGAAAATAGCGGTCGAAGCCCGCCACCATGATCAGCTGCTTGAATTGCTGCGGCGCCTGCGGCAGCGCGTAGAACTTGCCCGGATGGGTGCGCGACGGCACGAGATAGTCGCGCGCGCCTTCGGGCGAAGAGGCGGTGAGGATCGGGGTCTGGAACTCGAAGAACCCCGCCTCGCGCATGCGCTGGCGCAACGACCAGATGATATCCTGCCGCTTCATGATGTTGCGATGCAGCCGCTCGCGGCGCAAATCGAGGAAGCGGTATTTAAGCCGCGTTTCCTCCGGATATTCCGGCTCCCCGAACACCGGCAGCGGCAGCTCGGCCGCCTCCGCCAGGATCTCGAGCGACTTGATCCTGACCTCGACCTCGCCGGTGGGCAGGTTCGGGTTGACCGTGTCGGGCGAGCGGGCCACCACCTCGCCATCCACGCGCACCACCCATTCCGGCTTCAACCGCTCGGCCTCGGCGAAAGCGGGGGATTTGGGGTCCGCCACGCATTGAGTAAGGCCGTAATGGTCGCGGAGATCGATGAACAGCAGCCCGCCATGGTCGCGCACGCGGTGGACCCAGCCCGCGAGCCGCACGGTCTCCCCGACATTCTTCTGCCGAAGCTCGCCGCAAGTCTTGGTGCGATAGGGATGCATGGGGGTTGGCAGGCCGAAAAATGGCTTGGATCAGCGCCGGCGGAACAGCGCATGGGCGGCGGGCCTTGTCAAGGCGAGCCCCAAAAGCCCGCGCCTACCCTCTTAATTCCATCGCTACCCTTGGCCTTTGGCGTGCGCTTAGGCTATATCCCGCGCCGACATGCATCTCATCACGCGTACCGACGAGCTCGAAGCGGCCTGCAACCGGCTCGCCCAATCCCCCTTCGTTGCTCTCGATACCGAGTTCATGCGGGAGCAGACCTTCTGGCCCAAGCTCTGCCTGGTCCAAATGGCCGCCGAGGGCACCGAGGTGCTGATCGACAGCCTTTCGCCCGAGCTCGACCTGGCCCCATTCTTCGCCCTCATGGTGAACGAGAAGGTGCTGAAGGTCTTCCACTCGGCCCGCCAAGACATTGAAATCGTGCATCATCTTGCCGGAATCGTGCCGCACCCGATCTTCGACACCCAGGTCGCGGCCATGGTGTGCGGCTTCGGCGAGGCCGTGAGCTATTCCATGCTGGCCCGGCGGATGCTCAACCGCAATCTGGACAAGAGCTCCCGCTTTACCGATTGGAGCCGCCGCCCCCTCTCCGACCGCCAGCTTACCTACGCCATCGGTGACGTCACCCACCTCCGCGACCTCTACCCCAAGCTCAAGTCGCAGCTCGACAAATCCGAGCGCGCGACCTGGCTCAATGAGGAGATGGCGGTCCTCACCGATCCGGCCACCTATGAGCTCCATCCCGAGCAGGCGTGGAAGCGGCTCAAAATGCGTATCAAGACGCCGAAGGCCCTCGGCGTTCTGATGGAGCTTGCCGCTTGGCGCGAGCGCGAGGCGCAAGGCCAGGATGTGCCCCGCTCCCGCATTCTGAAAGACGAGGCACTCTACGATATCGCCAGCCAAGCGCCGCGCAATGTGGAGGAGCTCGGCTCGCTACGCACCCTGCATAACGGTTTTGCCCGCTCTGCCCGCGGGCGCGCCGTGCTTGATGCCGTGGGCAAAGGACTCGCACGCGATCCCAAGACCGTGCCGCCGATCGAACGGGGCGAGCCGATGCCGCCCGAGGCGCAGGCCGTGGTCGACCTGCTGCGCGTCCTGCTCAAGGCCACCGCCGGGCGCCATGGCGTGGCGCCGAAGCTGATCGCCACCAGCGACGAGCTGGAAGAGATCGCCCGCTCCGACGAGGCCGACGTGGCCGTGTTGCGCGGCTGGCGCAAGAAGCTATTCGGCGACGACGCGCTCGCGCTCAAGCGCGGCGAGCTTGCCCTCGTCATCAAGAAGGGCGAGGTGACGGTGCTACCGGCGGAACAGCCAAAGGACCAGACTTAGCAGGAGGCTGATCAGGATCGCGGTTGTAAACGGCGCGTAGAAATATGAGCCACCGCCGCGATCGACCACGATGTCGCCGGGGAGCCGGCCGAGCACGAAGCGCAAGCTGATGAAGGTGAGCACGCCCACCGCCAGCAGGAAGCCAATTGCTCCGGCCAGGGACCGCGGCATCAGCGCATGGGTCCCTTGCGCGTGGTGATGCGCATCCTGACCGTGGTGCGCACGTCCTCAGGCAGCGTTTCGACGACCTCGAGCAAGGTCACGAGCTCGGAACGCAGCCCGTGGATCTGGTCGATCAAATTGAGCAGCACCGGCACGTCCTCCTCGGCGAAGCCGAGCCGGTCTTCCAAGTCGCAGATGAGCGCGGCCCGCGCCATGTCAGCCTCGGTGAAGCCCTGGTCCGCGTCTACTTTGGGCCTGATCCAGCCCTGCGCCACCCACACCCTGAGCCGCGTCACGGTGAGATGCTGAACCCTCGCTACCACATCGCGTTCGGTGAGCATCATGCCTGCTCCTTCAGCTTGCGCCGTGGGTCGTAGCGGTGCTTCTCCCGCCATTCCTCGGCAAAGGCTTTGAGCTCGGAATCGATCCGCTCGGGCATGACGACTTCGAGCTTGACCAGCTGATCGCCATGGCCGCGCTTCGTCTTCACCCCGCGCCCCTTCAAGCGCAGAATCTGACCGCTATTGGCGCCCGGCGGCACCGTGGCGAACACGCGCCCCGTGATGGTCGGCACCTCGACCTTGCCGCCAAGCACGGCCTCGTCGAAGCTGATTGGCACCTCGACCGCGATATCGTCGCCCTCGCGCTTGAACACCGAATGCGGCCGGATCATCACCTCGACCAGCGCGTCGCCCGGGCCGCCCTCGCCCATGCCCGGCATGCCCTTGCCCTTGAGCCGGAGCACCTGGCCGTCGGCGACCCCTGCAGGCAAACTGACATCGAGCGTGCCGCCGTCGGGCAGCGTGATGCGCTTCTTGGCGCCGTTCACCGCCTCGAGGAAATCGATCTCCAGCCGATATTGCGCGTCTTGCCCGCGCATGGAAAAGCGCCCGCCGCCGCGTGCGCCGCCCGCGCCATGCCGCTCGAAGATGTCGCCGAATAGATCGCTGAAGGCGCCGAGATCCTCGAAGCCCGCGCTGGAGCGATAGCGCGCGCCGTCCTCGCCGCCGGCATATTCGCGGTAATAGCGCTGCTGCGGCCGCTCCTGGCCTGAGGCGTCGATCTCGCCCCGATCGAAGCGCCCGCGCTTGTCCGCATCGCCCAGAATGTCGTTGGCGGCGTTGACCTGCTTGAACTTCTCTTCCGCCATCTTGTCCCCGGGGTTGAGGTCCGGGTGGTATTTCTTGGCGAGCTTGCGGTACGCCTTGACGATGTCGTCGGCGCTCGCCGTGCGCGCGACGCCGAGAACGGTATAGGGATCCTCTGCCATCGATCGATGTTACCGCCTCAGCGGGCCTTCCTAACCGGCGCGGGACAATTCCCCAGCCGGCATAATGATTTGGGAAGGGCGCCGTCGTCCAGCAAGCTCTAGCTCGCTGCGAGTTGTACCGAGGAGCCGACGCGGATCTCGCCATCGCGGTCGAGCAGCTTGGCCAGCTCCTTGAAGCGGCGTTCGACCCGCTCACCTTCGAGGTTCGAATAGGGCTCAGGCAACGTCCACACGAGGCGGTTTCCCTCGTAAGCGATGGGTGTATTGGTGAGCACGCCGGGCATGGCCGCCGACACCGTATGCGCGGCTCGGAACGCGGCGCCGAGAATGCGCGCCCGCTTCAGCATGTCCTTGTCGACGAGCGCCATCATGCTTTGGCTGAGCTCGTCCTTGACGATGCCCTCGGCGCGATAATAGACGGTGAGCCCGAGGAAGGCCCGGCCGGGATGATCGACGCCGACGAAATTGCCGTGCGCCACGAGATTGAGGCTCTGCACCCCACGATATTCGGGATGGGCGCGCCAGCCGATATCCGAGAGCAGGCAGGCGGCATGGCGCAGCCGCCTCTGCTCCGGCGTCTCGGTGAGCCCCGGCGCACGGAACAGCGCGTCGGTCCAGAAGCATAGCTCATAAGCGCTGTCGACCGAGCGTGATCTGCGCCGCGCCAAATCCTCGCAGGCCGCAAGCAGCGGGTCCTTGCGCCGCTCCACCTCCGGCAACAGGCTGTAGAGTAGGCCTTCGCGGATGCCGAACACCGACACCACCACGGCCTTTGGCTTCATCTGCTTGAGCAGCCGCTCGAGCACGAGCGCGCCGTAGGGCACGGTCTCGCGCCGGGCGCTCGAGATGTCGCGAATGCCGGCCAGCGAGCTCTGCGACTGATGGTCGAGCAGGCTCGCGAATTTGAGCGCATCGGCGGTATCGATGCGGTAATTGTGCATCACGTTCAGGGGATAGTTGGTCTGCACCATGTGCAGGCGCGCAAGCGCCCGCCACGTCCCGCCGATGGCGTAGAAGTCGCGGCCGGCGCCCTGCTCCAGCCAGTCGATCTTGGCGAACTCCGCATCGACGATTTCGCGCGCGCGTTTCAGGCTGCCGCCCGACGCGTCGATCAGGCGCAAGCCCCCGAGCGGGAGCGTCGCGGCCTGCGCCAATCCCCCGGCACGCACATCGATCAGCTCGAGGCTGCCGCCGCCAAGGTCGCCCGCGATCCCGTCGGCATTATGAATACCGGCGACGATGCCTAAGGCCGCGAGCTCCGCCTCCTCCGGGCCGGTGAGCACGCGGATCGGCACATCCAACACGCGCTCGGCCTGGGCGACGAAGTCGGCGCCGTTCTCCGCCTCGCGCACCGCTGCCGTGGCGATGGCCTCGATGTGGTGCGCGCCGATCTGATCGATGAGCGCGCGAAACCGCCGCAGCGCCCGGAGCGCCCGCGGAATTGCGTCGGCGGCCAACCGCCCGGTCGTGGCGATCGTGCGCCCGAGCCCGCACAGCACCTTCTCGTTGAACAAGGGGCTGGGCGCCCTGGTCGCGCCCTCATAGACCACGAGCCGAACCGAGTTCGATCCGATGTCCACCACGGCGACGGGGCTGAGATCGGTCCTGCGCACCATGGGCCTCGCGGCGCGGACGGCGTCAGCCGGTCTCGGCGAGGCGCGCGAAGCGCGGCGGCATGTCCTCCTTCAAGGACGTGCCACGGCCGGACAGGCTCGGGTTGGTCATGAAATAGTCCTGCGCGCTGAACGGCTCCTGCGTTCCGGGCTTCAAGCGCACGGAGCTGCCGTCGGGGCGCACGCGCCAGCTTTGCATGTTGTCCTTGAGGTTGGCGACCATGATCTGATCGAGGATCTGCTCGTGCACCGTCGGGTTCTTGATCGGCACCATCGCTTCCACGCGGCGGTCGAGGTTGCGCGGCATCATATCGGCTGAGCTGATATAGACCACCGCCTTGCGATGGGGAAGGCCGTGTCCGGCGCCGAAGCAATAAATACGGGAATGCTCAAGGAACCGGCCAACAATGCTCTTGACGTGGATATTCTCGGAAAGATGGGGCACGCCCGGCCGCAAGCAGCAAATGCCGCGCACCACGAGGTCGATCTCGACCCCGGCCTGGCTCGCTTCATAAAGCGCATCGATGATCTCGGCATCGACGAGAGAGTTCATCTTCATCCAGATCGCCGCCGGCCTGCCCGCCTTGGCATGATACATCTCTTCGCGGATATGATCGATGATGCGCGCCTTGATGCCATGCGGCGACACGGCCATGACCTCGAGCTCGGCGGGCTCGGCATAGCCCGTCACGAAATTGAAGATTCGCGAAACGTCGTTACCGATGATGCGGTCGGCGGTGAAGAAGGACAGGTCGGTGTAAATCTTGGCGGTCACCTGGTGATAATTGCCGGTGCCGAGATGGCAATAGGTGACGAGCTCGCCCCGCTCGCGCCGCACAATCAGGCTGAGCTTGGCATGGGTCTTGAGCTCGAGGAAACCGTATACCACTTGCACGCCCGCGCTTTCGAGGTCGCGCGCCCATTTGATGTTGGCCTCCTCGTCGAAGCGGGCCTTGAGCTCGACCACGGCGGTCACCGACTTCCCCGCCTCGGCCGCCTCCTTCAATGCCTCGATGATGGGCGAGGTCTTGCTCGTGCGATACAGCGTCCACTTGATCGCCACCACGTCGGGATCGGCCGTCGCCTGCTTCAGGAATTGCAGCACGACGTCGAAGGTCTCGTAAGGGTGGTGGACGACGATGTCCTTCTTGCGGATGGCGGCGAAGCAATCGCCGTGATATTCGCGGATGCGCTCCGGAAAGCGGCCGACATAAGGCTCGAACTTAAGGTCAGGCCGCTCCGGCACGATCAACTGGTGGATGTCGGTGAGTCCGATCAGCCCCTTCTGCACGAAGCACTCGCGCTCTGTGACTTTCAGCTCCTGCATGACGAAGCGCTGAAGCCGCGAAGGCATGGAGGCCTCGATCTCAAGCCGGATCACCGAGCCGCGGCGGCGCCGCTTCAGCGCCGTCTCGAACAGCCGCACGAGATCTTCGGCCTCTTCCTGGATCTCGATGTCACTGTCGCGCAAGACCCGGAATGCGCCCTGGCTTCGCACCCGATAGCCGGGAAAGAGGCGCGGCACGAAGATGCCGACCACGGTCTCCAGCCGGATGAAGCGGATCGGCGCCTCGGTCCCCTCGCCGGTCGGCAGGCGGATGAAGCGGTCGAGCTGCGGCGGGATCGGCAGCAGCGCGTGCATCGCCTTGAGCGAGCCCTCGCGCACGAGCTCCAGCCCGAGGGTGAAGCCGAAATTCGGAATGAATGGGAACGGATGCGCGGGATCGACCGCGATCGGCGTAAGCACGGGGAAAATGTGGCTGAGGAAGTGGTCCTCGAGCCAAGTGCGCTCCGCCGGCGAAAGATCGTCGGCCTGCAGCACATGGATGCCCGCGTCGGCCAACAGTCCCTTGAGCTTGAACCAATCCTCCTGCTGCTCGGCGGTCAACTCGGCGACAAAGCGGTTGATGCGGTCGAGTTGCTCGGTGGGGGTTAGGCCGTCCTGGCTCGGCGTCTCGATGCCGGCGATCACCTGTCCGCGCAGGCCCGCGACCCGCACCATGTAGAACTCGTCCAAATTGGAGGCGGAGATGGAGAGGAAGCGCAGGCGCTCGAGCAGCGGATGGCGCTCATTCGCCGCCTCTTCGAGCACGCGCTTGTTAAAGTGCAGCCACGACAGCTCGCGGTTGAAGAAGCGGCTCGGCCCGAAGACCGCAACGCCCGCGCCATCATCAAGCGGCTGCACCCGTTCTGGCAAGTTCATTCATCGCCTCGTATTTTCGGCGGTTTGCCCCGCCGTTAGATGCCTAATCTACGGCCGGAACTGTATCATTAGCGTTACGGGCGCCCCCAATAAAGCGCCCCTTACGCGCCGGGCCCTTCCTCGGGCAGGGGGGTCATGGCGAGCGCCTCGGCCACGAGCTGGCGGCTGATCTTGCGGCCCGAGGCAAGTGCTGCCCGGTCCACGGCGGCCACGGCGAGGGCTGCGGCTTCGAGCGACCGCTCGACACGGAGCGCGAGGAAATCGAGCACCTTAGGGTCGATATCGATCTGCCGGTCGGCGAAATGCTTGAGCATCACCGTCTTCAGCAGGGCCTCGTCGGGAGCGCCGATCTGCACCACCGGCAGGCCGTTGAGCCGGGACAAAAGGTCCGGCAGCGCGCAGCCGAAGCGAACGGGCGGCTCGCGCGCGGTCAGCAGCACGAACAGCCCCTTCTCGCGTGCGAGATTCAGCAGGTGGAACAGCGCCTGCTCGCCATGGCCGGCGCGGTCGATATCCTCCACCACGAGCGCCGTCCCACGCCCCGCCCCGTCGATGCGCCCGATGTCGAGTGAGCTATCGCTGAGGGCGCGGGCACCCGACCGCGCCTGCCAGACTTTTGCCAAATGCGTCTTGCCGCTCGCCGGCGGCCCGATCAAGAGCTGTACATTGTCCGGCCACTCGGGCCAGGCGTCGACGAGGCGCACGGCGGCGAGGTTGCAATCGCTGACGAGGAAATCTTCCGCGCCATGGGCGGCGCGATGCGGCAAATCGAGAACCAGCTGGTTGAGCGTCACGAGGCCCTGACCCGCGAGCGCTCGCCGGTCTTGAGCGAGGCCCGATGGCTCTTGCGCGTGGGCAGCGGCGCAGGCGTAGGCTCGTAACTTGCCATGTGCTTGAGCCACTCCCAGAAATAGGCGGCCGCCGAGACGATGGTGAGCGCGCCCGTGACCCAGATGAACACGGCGACAAACCGATCGAGTCCGAGCCCGAGGCCAAGCTCGGCGAGCACGAGTCCGGCGAGCACGATCTGAGACAGCGTATTGGCCTTGCTGACCAGCAGCGGATAGACGGTGACCGGACGCGACAGCATCCAGGACAGGATGAAGGCGCCGATGATGAGGATGTCCCGGCTGACCACGGCGATCACGAGCCAGACCGGCAGCTGCCCGGCAAAGCCGAGCGTCACATAGATGCTGACGAGGAGCGCCTTGTCGGCGATGGGATCGAGATAGGCGCCAAGCTCGGTATGCCAGCCGAAGCGTTTGGCGAGATAGCCGTCGGCCGCGTCGGAGAAGCCGGCGAGCATGAACAACACGAAGGCCGCCGCCATCTCATGGGAGATGATCAGCCACACGACAAACGGCACGAGCACGATGCGCGCCAGGGTGAGCGTGTTAGGAATATTCACGAGTGCTCAAACTCCTAATGGTCGTCTCCCCATCAAACCCCGGCTCGACTATTGAAGTCCTAAGATTTAGCAGATTTGTGACCCTTCCGGCCGCCTCAGCGGGTGTGGATGACAAAGGCATCGGCCCGATTCTCGAAGGCGAAGCCGTCCTGGTCGAGCTCCTTTTGCAGGCGGCCGAGCGAACCCGCATAGTCGAACGTGATCGAGGCGGTCCGCGCCGAAAGCGCGTTGACCTCGAGCCCCTGGATGCCGGTAACGTGCATGAGCCGGGCGCGGATGTCCTGCCATTCCTTGAGACCGGAGAACTCCACCACCGCCACCACGTTGCGCTCGGGTTCGCCTTGCGGCGCGGACGGCGATTGCCCTTCCTCGCGGGACGCTTGCGCCGCGCCAGGCGCCGATTGCATCACCTTCCAGCGATTTTCCAGCACGCCCTGGCCAAGCGCCGCGGCATCGCGGGCTGCGGTCTTGTAATCGCCGCCTTGCACCTTGGTTACGCGGCCGAAATTGATCGCGCCCACGCCATCGGCGCCCACGAGACGCATGGCGAATTTGCCGCCCTCGATCCCCTCGCCCACGGCGATGACGAGCGGCTCATCGCCAAACGCACTTTGCAGCTTGGCATAGGCGGCGGCGTTGCCGCCAAGGATCGCCTTCACCGTCGTCGCATCGAGCGTGGGAGGCAGGTTGACGAGCTCGGCGGGCGCCATGGCGTTGGCGAGATCGAGATCGGCCCAGGCTTGGCGCCAGCCGCCGGCCCCGTCGCGTTGGACCGCGTCGCCCTCGAACACGATCGGCAGGATCTTGATCCGCGGGGCCCGCGCCTCGCTATAGGGCAGGCTGAAATTGGCGAGCAGCTGCTGCACCGCCTGCTCGTTGAGGTTCACATCGAGGGTGGCGAGATAGCGCGTGGTGGAATTCTGCTCGCGGCGGAAGGAGACGTTGTAGACGAGCCCCTCCACATCGTCCTGGGCGAGGTTGGGCAACTGCGGATAGGAGGCAAACGGCACGAGCCGCCTGAGCACCGTGTCGACGGCGCGCGCCTCGGCATCGGCAAGCGCCGTCTCCTTGGCGGCGACGGCGTCCTTGGCGCTCGTATCGACCATCACCTTGGCCACCGCGTAAGGGCTGTCGGCGGCAAAGGCGGGAACAGGCATCCCGACGGCCAGTGTCCCGAGAATCGCCGCGGCGGGAGCAAGGGCCCCCATGCGGCAGGAAACTGCGATCATCGCGCGACTCTGTCGGTCAACCATCCGGGCTCGCTTGGTAAACCTTGGAAATAGGGCGCCGCCACGGCAGTTTGCCTCCGCTTGAAGCTGGCGAGCCCTGTCTGTTTATGCGAAAACGACGCCAAGGTGCACCCTCAAATGGCGCCAAGGTGCCGGCCAAATCCAAGTCGAAACGGACCACGACCTATCGCGATGCGGGCGTCGACATCGACGCCGGCAACGCGCTGGTCAAGGCCATCGGCCCGCTTGCCGCGAAGACGAAGCGCAAGGGTCTGATGGGCGGCATCGGCGGCTTTGGCGGCCTATTCGATCTCGCGGCCTGCGGCTTCTCAGATCCCGTGCTCGTCGCCGCGACCGACGGCGTCGGCACCAAGCTCAAGCTTGCCGTTGACACCGGCGCCCATGACGGCATTGGCATCGACCTCGTCGCCATGAACGTCAACGATCTCGTCGTGCAGGGCGCCGAGCCGCTGTTCTTTCTCGACTATTTCGCCTGTAGCAAGCTCGACGTCGGCGTGGCAGCACGCGTAATCGCCGGCATCGCGAACGGGTGCCGCGAGGCAGGCTGCGCCCTGATCGGCGGCGAGACGGCGGAGATGCCGGGACTTTACGCACCGGGCGATTACGATCTCGCGGGCTTCTGCGTCGGCGCGGTGGAGCGCGACCTGCTCTTGCCGCGCAAGAATCTCACGGCGGGCGATATCGTCCTCGCGCTCCCCTCCTCCGGGGTCCATGCCAACGGCTTCTCGCTCGTGCGCCGCATGGTGGCGCAAGCGGGCCTCGATTGGGCCGCGCCCGCGCCCTTTGCGCCGGACAAGACCCTGGGCGATGCGCTGCTGACACCGACCCGCATCTATGTGCGCCAGGTCCTTGAAACGATTCGCCGAACCCGTGCCGTCAAGGCGCTCGCCCACATCACCGGCGGCGGCCTCACCGACAACATCCCACGTGTGCTGCCCGACACGCTCGCCGCGGAAATCGACCTCGGCGCGATCGCGCTGCCGCCCGTCTTCGCCTGGCTGCAACGGGAAGCGGGCCTGAGCCCGGACGAAATGCTGCGCACGTTTAACTGCGGCGTGGGGCTCGTCATCGTGGTCGCGGCCCGCGATGCCCATAGGGTTATGGAGTCGCTGCGCGTTGAGCGCGAAGCGCCGCGGGTTATCGGCCGTCTCGTCAAGCGCAAGGGCAAGGCGCCGATCGTCTTCACGGGCACATTGGCAGAAGGCAGGGCGGGCATTTGACCAAGAAACGTGTGGGCGTCCTCATCTCCGGCCGGGGCTCGAATCTGCAAGCCCTGATCGAAGCCTGCACGGCGCCCGACTATCCCGCCGCCATCGCGCTCGTCATCGCCAACGTGCCGACAGCCGCGGGGCTCGCCCACGCCGAAGCCGCCGGCATCCCCACCCGCATCGTCAATCACAAGGACTTCGCCTCGCGCGCGGATTTCGATGCCGCCCTGGACGAGGCGCTGGGCGACGCGGGTGTCGAACTCCTCTGCAATGCGGGCTTCTTGCGGCTGCACACCCATGGCTTCGTCGACCGCTGGTGGAATCGTCATCTCAACATCCACCCGTCGCTGCTCCCCGCCTTCCCCGGGCTCGATACCCATGCGCGCGTCCTCGCGGCGGGCTGCAAGCTCTCAGGCTGCACTGTGCATGTGGTTCGCCCGGAAATGGACGCTGGACCCATTGTCGCCCAGGCCGCGGTCCCGGTGCTCGCCCGGGACACATCGGACACGCTCGCCGCCCGCGTCTTGCAGGCCGAGCATCGCGTTTATCCTCATGCGCTTGCACTTTTTGTTTCGGGCGCCGTGCGCATTGAAGGCGAGCGCGTGGTGGGAACCGAAGCGGAATCCGAGCAGGCCGCGCTGTTCTCGCCGCCCCTTCTTCGGACGCTTTGATCCAAATCATTAACGGCCGTGACTTCATCTTCTAGACGTGGCGGCTTGTCGCACCACAAGATGCGGGGCCGATCGCTGTGCCAATGATGGACAATGCCGACTGCCCGGTGCTACAGACTAAGATTCATCCGAGGGATTGCGGTCCCCATACGCGCCTCAAGCGCGAAGGGAGCGCTCGCGCGTTGCTTGGATCTGGTGGTGGGCGCAACCGTGCCCAGAGCCGCCCATATTGACCATGGAGAAAGGGGGATGGTGTAAATGGCGGATATGACGGCTGCCTATGCTCCCTCACATGGCCTGGGCGAAGAGCAGAGCATCTGGTTCAAGTTGACCCCGCTCTTGAGCCAGGAGAACCCCATGCAGGTTCTCATGGCGCTCAGCGAAAAATATGGCGGCGTGGTTCCGATCAACCTCAAGAACCACCGCATCGTGCTGCTCTCCGAGCCGGCGCATTCTCAGCGCGTGCTCGTCGACAATGCCGACAACTACATCAAATATTTCGACGGGCTCCGGCCGATCTTCGGCAAGAGCATGATCACCATCGACGGCGCGCTGTGGCAGAAGGTGCGCAGCCCCCAGCAGCCCGCCTTCCATCCGAACATGTTCGAGGAGTACTTCCCCTATTTGATGGATGCGATCCGCTCCAAGATGGCGCGCTGGGCGAAGTTCGCCTCGACCGGCGAGACCATCGAGATGGTGGAGGAGACCTGGACGCTCGCCGCCGACATGGTGTGCAAGGCGCTGTTCGATCGCGAGATGCCCTTCAATCCGCATTTCGTCTTCAGCCAGGTCAAGACCTACACCGACGTGATGAACCACAAATCCATCCGGCTGAAGAATGTGCGCGGCCAGCTTGAAGAGATCACGCAAGAGGACGCGGCCAAGGCGATGGAGGTCTGGGGCGCCATGCCCGAGACGGTGATCGGGTCGGGCGTGCTCGAGCACCGCGAGAAGACTCTCCTCCACATGCTCGAAGCCGCCGAAGCCGATTCCACGTTCCCCGAATTCGATCGCCAGCAGGTGATCGACGAGATGAAGCAATATCTCTGGGCCGGAACCGAGACCACGGCGCTGACGCTCGCCTGGTCGCTCTATCTCCTGTCGATGCACCCCGAAGCGCTCGAGCGCATTCGCGCCGAAGCCCGCGCCGTATGCGGCGAGCGCGACCCCGAATGGAACGAGGTGCAGCAGCTCACTTATACGCGCATGGTGATCCAGGAGACCATGCGGCTGTTCCCGCCGATCTGGGCCTTGATCCGCATCTCCGCCGGCGACGACGAGATCGAGGGCCACAAGATCAAGGCTGGCGACAAGGTGGTGATCCTCACCTATATCGCCCACCACAACCCGAAATATTGGGACGAGCCGGAGAAGTTCGATCCCGAGCGCTTCGCGCCCGAGCGGGCGAAGAAGCGGGTGAAATACAGCTACCTGCCCTTCGCGGCCGGCAAGCGCGCCTGCATCGGCGGCGCCCTGTCGCAGATCGAGAACACGCTGGCGCTAGTGCAGCTGCTCCGCCGCTACACGCCGGAATATGTCGGTCCCATGCCGGCCAAGATCCACGCCACCGTGACGCTCTGCCCCAAAGGCGGCCTCCCCTTCAAGATCCACGCGCTGAGCTAGATCGCGGGCGGCGAATAGCGGTGCCCCTCAGGGCATGCGCGTATAGGTCGTCGTCATCGTCGTGTTGCGTGGCATCGGCTGGACCGTCGACAGCGTGTTGCCGTCGCACGTGTAGGTCAGCGCCGTGGCTGCCGGCTTCATTTGCGGCATCGGCACCTTCGTCGCCATGCCGTTGGGCCCCTGCATCTGAACCTTGCCGCTGGAATTGACCGCACTCATGCACAGATTGAGCTTTCCCTCCTCGATGGACCATTGACCGCTGCCTTCCGAGCTCATCTGACCGGTCGCTTCCATAGGCCTGCCCTCCTTCGCCACGACATGCGCGCTCGCATCGGCCTTGGACGTCGAGAAGGTGCCGTCGCCGTTGAAGGTCATCAGCGCGTTGGCCGTCACGCCGACCTGCGCCATCTTCAGATTCTGGCGCATCCATTCCGCCGCTCCGCCGCCGGTCTGTTGCCACGTGCCGATCAGGCAATTGTCGACGGCATGCGAATTCAGGCAATCGGCCCGCACCTCTCCGGTGCAGGCCATGGCCATCAAGGACGCGCCAATGGCAATGATCGACGCGCGTGAAAGGTTCATGCGTCCACTCGTCCCATTCTTATCCTGCCGCGAGCGCAAGGCGTCTCTTACGCCTGTACGGCCGCGAGCACGCTGTGAATTTGCGCGACCACGGCCGCCCCCTCGCCCACCGCCGCCGCCACCCGTTTGGTCGAGCCCGCGCGCACGTCGCCGATGGCGAAGACGCCGGGCCAGCTCGTCTCGAGCGGCAGCACCGCGCGGGCCATGCCTGCGCCGTCGGCGAAGTCGGTTCCCGTCACCACGAAGCCTTTGCCGTCGACCGCGACGCAGCCGTCGAGCCAGCCGGCATTCGGGTCGGCGCCGATGAACAGGAAGATGTGGCGAAGCGGGCAAGTGTGCGTGGTGCCGGTCCGGCGGTCGCGGAACACGCCCCCCGTAAGACCACCCGCCGCGTCGCCTTCCAAGCCGACGATCTCGGTCTGCGTGTGCAGCTCCACATTGGGCAGCGCCGCGATGCGATCGATGAGATAGCGCGACATCGAGGCTTCCAATCCCTCGCCCCGCACCACGAGATGCAGGCGCTCGACCTTGGGCGCCAGGAACACCACCGCCTGCCCCGCCGAATTGCCGCCGCCGACGAGCGCCACCTCCTCGCCCGCACAGAGTTTGGCCTCCACCGGCGAGGCCCAATAGGAAACGCCCGTGCCCTCGAAGCTTTCGAGGTTCGAAATCTGCGGCCGGCGGTAGCGCGCGCCCGAGGCGACGACCACCGTCCGCGCGCGGATGGCATCGCCATTAGTGAGCTCCAGCCGCAGGGACGCGCAGCCCCGCCCGTCGGAACCGCCGCAATCGAGCCGCGCCACTTCCAGCGGAATGGCGATCTCGACGCCGAATTTCAACGCCTGATTGAAGGCGCGTCCGGCCAGCGCCATGCCGGAAATGCCGGTCGGGAAACCGAGATAATTCTCGATCCGCGCCGAGGCGCCGGCCTGACCGCCGATGGCGCGGCTGTCGAGCACGACGACCGAGAGACCCTCCGACCCCGCATAGACGGCGGTCGCTAGCCCCGCGGGGCCCGCACCCACCACGGCCACATCGAACACCGTGTCAGGATCGAGCTCGGGCGTGATGCCGAGACAGACACCGGCCTCCGCATCGCTCGGCCGCCGCCGCAATGTCCCGTTCGGGCAGAGCATGATCGGCAACTCCTCCGGCAGAACCCCGAACTGCTCGATCACGGCCAGCGCCTCCGGATCCTTGGAGGCATCCATCACGGTCACGGGATAGCCGTTGCGGCGAAGGAAGCCTTCGAGCCGGGTGAGGTCTGCGCTGCCCGGCCTGCCCACCAACACCGAGCCCACGCCGCCTTGCTCAATGAGTCCGACCCGGCGGAGAATGAAAGCGCGCATCATGATCTCGCCCACTTCCGCCGAGCCCACCATCAGCGCCCGCACATGCGCGGCATCGAAGGGCAGCGCGGTGCAGCCCTCCGCGCCCGCCCGGCCCGAGGCGAGCGACTGGCGCCCGGCGAGCTGGCTCACCTCGCCCGAGAATTGGCCGGCGTGATGGGTGGTGATCGCCGCCTCGCGATCGAGGCCGTCGCGGCGCATCACATCGATCGAGCCTGTGAGGACGAGCCAGGCTGGCGCGTGGCGCTCGCCTATGTCGAACACCATTTCGCCGGGCGCGAAATCGCGCGCCGGGCCGCTCGCAAAACGTTTGGCCGTCTCCATCTGCCCCGCATCGAGCACGGGAAAGCGCTGGTGGTGGCGGGTATCGCTGAGGCTCATGCCAGCTCTCCTGTCAGTCCGCTGCAGCCTAGCATGCAAGGCACGGGCTCGCCCGACCCTGCGCCGCGATGTGGCCCCCGGCCGAGCGTCACGCCCGGCCTTCGCCCTCGATCTCGAGCGTCACTAACCGCGCCAGCAGCGTTGCGGGATAAAGCTGACCGATCATCGCCTCCAAATTAAACAGGCTCCGGGCGATTGGATGCAGCGGCGCAATATCGCCGGACCCGGCGGTCGTTAACGTCCCGAAGCTGAAAAAGATCAATGTGCTTGTCAGCGTCCGAGTGTCTGTTATGGGCATCCCGGAAAAGGCGTCGGCGAAGAGCAAGCCGACAAACGTGTAAAGGGCCACAAAGGTCAGGCCGATAGTCAAATAGAGCAAGATGGCGCCCATGATGCGGTGATAGTTGATCCGCCCGGACGCGAACACCGCCTTGGCAACCACCCAGCTCAAGGCGAGCCCGATGAGAATCCAGGCGCTGGCATCGAGATAGAGATCGAGCCGCGTGTGATGGGCGAGCCGCAGCACGGCAGCCGCGGCGGCCAGCCCAAAGGCCACGAGCATCACCACAACAGCGGCCGACATTCCCGACTGGAGCAGAACAGCGCCGATAACCACGAGCGCGACGGCGAATCCGAGATCGGGGCTTGCGACGATACCCGCCGCGTGAAGCGGGGCGATGACAAACATCAGGAGCGCGAGCAGGAGCGTAAGTACGGTGAGAAGCGGATCGCGCCATCGCTCCTGCAAGTGACGGAAGCGCTTATGCGCATCGCGGCTTTCGGCACCCGGGCGGATGCCGGCCCTCTGCTCAGCTTGAGCCCTGGCCTTGGTCCGCATTTTCAGCCCCCTGTTCTGCTCGCCTTATGCTGCGCCCCGGTTCCACGGGTAAAGAGCAGCGCGTGAAGTTCGGCCTCGCCATACACCCGGCTGAGCTCTCTGAAGGCGAAGAAGGGAATGAGCGCAACGCACATGATTATTGCGACCGCGGCTATGCCGCCGATCGTTCCACCGCCGATCCTCGGGATGGCCTGCGCGGCGCTCGCACCATGGAACATTGCGACGGCGGTCGCTTCGACAACATAGGCGCCCATGAGCAACACGGTGAAGGCGAGAGCTTTGTACAGGATGGGAAAGATGAGCGGCTTGGCCTCGAATTTCTCGGCGAAATGCAACCCTTCGGCGACCAGCATGATCTTGGCGAGGATCAACGCGTTGATGAGGGCGAAGCCGTAAAATCGATAGGTCAGGTGGTTGTTGCTCAGGACCACCCATTCATGCAGCACGAACAGGCCGAACACGACGGTGAGATAAATGAAAATGCCGACGAAGTTTTTTGCCTCGTCAAGCACCCGCGATTTTACGCTTCGCTTCGGAGACGGCTCGCGCCTCGGGATTTGGTCGATCTGCTGAAGCTCAACGCTCATCGTCTTCCCCTCCCCAACTCCCCGCCAAGCCGCTTCAACGCTCGGCCCCGAGCCTACTGTATCACCCGCGCCGCGAGAAACCGCTTCGTCGGCGCCCCGTCGGTGTTGTCCCGGCAGTCCTGTCATCTGCGCGGTAGCAGAATACCGGACTGTTATCGGAACGTCATATTCAAGATCGAGGATTGGTCTTGTCCGTCTCACATCGTCTTCGAAAGTCTAGGTGGGGAGTATGGGATCGACGCCATCGACCACTATGCGGAGGACGTGGCCCGGAGGCTCGATCGCATCGAGGAACGGATCCTTGCCGACGACGTAGACGAGGGCCGCCAAGTGCTGGGCCGGGCGCGCCGCACCAATGTGCGCCTGCATCGGCAGCTTGTGATTCTGCGCGCCCTCATGCAGCGCTTCGAGCTCGACCTCCGCCACAACATTGCGTTCCCCCTGGCGGCGGCCAAATTGAGCCAGCGGCTCGATTGGCTTGACACGGAGATCGTCTCCTTGCGCGACGGGGCGCAGCTCCTGCAGGAAGAGGTCACGATTAAAACCGCCGAGCAGACTAATCGCAATCTTCATGTGCTCGCCATCGTCACGACCGTGTTCTTGCCGGCGAGCTTGATTGCCGGGATCTTCGGCATGAATGTCGGCGGCGTGCCGCTCACCCAGAATGCCCACGGCTTTTTTTGGTCGATAGTGATCCTTGTCGGAGCCTCGGCACTCGTGCTTTGGCTCCTCAAGCGATCGGGCATTTTTGGACGCTAAATTGCCCGAGGCGTCGCTACCCCACGATCTCGCTCTTCTTGAAGCACAGCGCGATCTCGCGTTTGGCCGTTTCTGGGCTGTCGGAGCCGTGAATGGAGTTGCGACCGATATTGACGCCGAAATCTTTGCGGATGGTGCCTGGTGCGGCGTCAACCGGACTCGTCTCACCCATCACCTCGCGCGTCCTGGCGATGGCGTTCTCGCCCTCCAGCACTTTGAGCACGATCGGGCCAGAGGTCATGAAATCGACGAGCGTCTTATAGAAGGGCTGGCCTTTATGCACCTCGTAGAACTTCCTGGCGTCCTTCTTCTTCCACCACACGCGCTTCTGCGCGATGACCCGCAGGCCCGCGGCCTCGAGCCGTGCGGTGATCTGCCCGGTGAGGTTCCGCTCCGTGGCGTCCGGCTTGATGATTATAAGTGTTCGTTCGCTGGCCATGGCCGCGCAGTCCCCTAGCACATTGAAAGGATGCGGGCTTATAGCGGGCCAGGATGACAGTCACAAGGCGCATGACGCGGCCCGGCCAAAAGGCTTACGCCCGGCCAAAAGTCCGCGGCCAAACGAGGAGGCTCACGCCCTTTTCTGCCAGCGGCCGTTTCCGTCCTGCTGCCAATATCCGACCTCGAAGCCCTTCGCCTTTGCCGCCTGCCACTCCTCCCGCGCCCGCGCTGTCGCCTCCGCATCGCGCCCGTCGAACAGGAAGACGACGCGCGTGTAAGCCGAAGCATCGGCAAGCATCGCGCCGTCGACGAGAAAACGGACTTGCGCCGCGTTGGGGTTGTCCTCCTCGGTGGTGAGATAGATGGGATGCGCCGCGGGCGGCCCGTCGCGGCTCGTACCATGGGCGAGGAAGCTGTCCTCGCGATAGGTCCACAGCAGCGTGTTCAGCGCTTCGACCCGCTCCTCGCTCGCCGCCTGCACAGCCGCACGCCAGCCCCGCTCGAGCGAGCGTTCGAGCAAGCCCGGCAGCACGTCCTCCAGCGTCTGGCGCTCCAGATGATAGAAATAAACTTCCGTGACAGCCGCCTCGCCCATCACTCCTTGCCCCCACGCGCGAACGGGTTGGCGCCTTTGCGCAAATGCAGCCGGATCGGCACGCCCTTCATGTCGAACGCCTCGCGCAAGGAGTTGACGAGATACCGCGAATAGGAATCCGGCACCGCCTTCGGCCGCGAGCAAAACAGGATGAAGGTCGGCGGGCGGGCATTGGCCTCCGTCATATAGCGGAGCTTGATGCGGCGACCGGCGACGGCGGGCGGCGGATGCGCTTCCGCCGCGCCTTGCAGCCATTCATTTAGGGCGCGCGTGGGCAGCCTCCGGTTCCACAATTCCTCGGCGAGGAATACCGCGGCGAGCAGCTTGTCGAGCCCGCGGCCGGTGAGGCCGGAGATGGGCACGAGCGGCACGCCCCTGATCTGCGGCAGCAGCCGCTCGCAGGTCTCCCTCAACTCGGCCAGGCGCTTTTGCGGCTCGCGCACGAGGTCCCATTTGTTCAGGGCGACCACGAGGGCGCGCCCCTCCTCGATGATGAGGTCGGCGATCTGCAGATCCTGCTTCTCGAAGGACTGCTCGCAGTCGAGTACGAGGACCACCACCTCGGCGAAGCGGATCGCGCGCAAGGCATCGCCCACCGACAACTCCTCGGCCTTCCCCTCCATCCGCATCTTGCGCCGGAGCCCAGCGGTATCGAACAGGCGCAAGGGGCGTCCCTTCCAATCGAGCTCGACGGCGATGGCGTCGCGGGTAATGCCGGCCTCGGGTCCCGTGATCAGGCGTTCTTGCCCGAGCAGGCTGTTGACGAGCGTCGATTTGCCGACATTGGGGCGTCCGACAATGGCGATGCGCAACGGGTGCGCTTCCTCCACCTCCTCCGCGACCTCGGCCCTGTCTACGGCGCGCCCGGGCGCCTCTCCCGCCAGCTGCTCGATGGCGTCGGCGAGATCGCCAAGCCCCGTACCGTGCTCGGCGGAAATGGGCAACGGATCGCCAAGTCCGAGCGCAAAGGCTTCGAGCCGGCCGGGCTCCGCCGCCCTCCCCTCGCATTTGTTGGCGGCGAGGATCACGCTCTTGCCCGAACGGCGCACCAGCTCGGCGAAGGTCTCGTCGGCGCCGGTCAGGCCGGCACGCGCGTCGATGAGGAAGAGAACAAGGTCGGCCTGGTCGATTGCGGCCTTGGTCTGCGCGCGCATACGGGCGGTGAGCCCCTCCTCGCCAGCCTCGAGCCCGGCTGTATCGATGAGCCGCACCGCGCGCCCGGCAATGCTCAACTCGGCCTCGCGCCGGTCGCGGGTCAGCCCCGGCTGGTCGTCGACGAGCGCGAGCCTCTTGCCAGCGAGGCGGTTGAACAGCGTGGACTTGCCCACATTCGGCCGGCCGACAATGGCAATGGTGAGCGGCATGGGCGGGTCAGGGCAGAGTTCGGGGTCGGGGTAGCCCAGCCAATGCCGGGCCGAATGCCTAGTTGAGCGCGATCAGGTTGGCATTGTCGGTCAGAATATACATGCGCCCCGCCGCCACAATGGGCGAGACGAAGACCTCCGTGCCGAGGTCGATCTTGCTCACCACCTCGCCGGTCTTCGCGTCGACGCCGACCAAAAGCCCCTCCGCCGAGACGAGCCACAGCCTGCCCCCGGCCAGCACCGGCCCGCTCCAGCGCGAGCTGATGGGAAGATCGGTGATCCAGCGGAGCTTGCCCTCGGTGCGGGTCAAGGCGAGCAACTTCCCCGTGACATCCACGACATAGACCACGTCGCCGGCCGGCCAAGGCATCTGCGTACCGGCGAGGTTTCGCGTCCACAGGCGCTCGCCGGTCGCCTCGGAGCTGGCGATCATCTTTCCCCCATGGCTCACCGCAAACACCACGCCGTGATCGATCACCGGCCGCGCCGGGTCGGCCAGAATCGCCGATGCGTCCGTCTCGCTCGTCCCCGACAGCGATTGGGTCCAGGCCTGTTGTCCATTAGCGATCTGGTAGGCGGCGACATCGCCCGCCGGGAAAGGAGCGACGACAATATTGCCGCCGACCGCGGGGCTCGCATTGGACAGCAGCGTCGCCGGTTGCGGTAGGCCGCGCGCGCTCCACAACTCGGCGCCGTCCGTGGCGCTCAGGCAATGCAGGAGATTATCCGACGATACGAAGAAGATCTTGCCCGCGGCCGCCGTGGGCGAATTGCGGATGGGGTCGCCCATCTTCTTGGTCCAAACCACCGAGCCGTTGTCGGGGTTGAGCGCGACCACCGTGCCATAGCCCGTGGCGGCGTAGAGCTGGCCACCGTCGAGCGCAAGCCCACCGCCGAAACCCTCACGGCTCTTCTCGTGCTCCGGCGTCACGCTGGTCGACCATAGCCTGGCGCCGCTGACCGAAGCGAATGCCGAGACGTCGCCGGCCGCGTCGAGAGTGAAGACCTTGCCGTCGGCGACAAGAGGGATGGCGCTCAAACGTCCCTTCGACGAGGAACCCGTACCGGCGTCGGCGGACCACACCTTTTGCAGGTTGTCGGCGAGGACGAGGTTGCCGGGATTGTTGGCCGGCACGCCGCCCGGCTGCGACCAAGCGGCGTTAGGGGCGGGCGCAGGCAGCGCGATGGGCTTGGCGCTGCGATCAATGGTGCTCGCATCATCCTCGGCGATGACGGCGATACGCTCGCCCGGAAGCGGCACCTTATCCTTCTTGAACGGATTCTTGATCGCGGACAGGCTCGAACAGCCGCCCAGGCTGGCACCGAGCGCCGCGACGAGCACGACGCTCACCAGCGACCAAGCTATGCCCCGTCTTCCACCCTGGCTCACCTTCGAGCCACCTTCATGCTACTTCGCCGTGGTGCTCAACGACTGCGGCTGGCCGACGATCAGGCTCACCATCATGTTGGCACGCTCGCGCAGATTGGACGGTGTGTTTTGGTCGCCGATCAGCGCGCTGAACTGTTTCTCGGCCTCCACCATGTTGTTGAGCCTATAGGCGGAGAGGCCGAGCAGCTCGCGCGCCGAATAGCGCCACGGGCTGTCGCCCTCGGCGAGCGCTTTCAGGCGCTGCTGCATTTCGGCATAGTCCGCGGTCTCAAGCTTGAGTGTCGCGGCCTGAATCTCGGCATTGCCTTGCAGGATGGGATCGACGTCGCTGTCCTTGGCGAGCCCGTCATAGGTGGCGACTGCCTTGTCGGTGTCGCCCGCTCCGGCTTGCGCCGCGGCCAGCTGCAGACGCGCCAGCGTCTGGTAACCCTTGGGACCGTCCTCGGCCAGCTTGGCGAAGATCTCTTGCGCCTTTGCCGTATCGCCCCCAGTCGCGAGCGCCAAGGCGTCGGTGAACTGGTCGCCGGCCTCCTGCGCTCTGCGCTCCTGCCAATAAGACCAGCCCTTGTAGCCCGCGACGCCAGCCACGACCAGAACGGCGAGTGCGATGGCGTAAAGGCCATAGCGATCCCAGAGCTGCTTGTAGCGCTCTTGGCGGACGGCCTCGTCCACCTCGCGAAAGAAATCACGGTCACTCATCGGCAGCGGACTCAAAGAAGCTAGAGGGGACAGGTCGGATCGAAGGCGCCGTCTTTGACCCCTTCCCCGCCCGCCTATAGTGAAGGCCTCCCGCCGGCGCAAGGCAAACCGCCGAGGAAGCTCAGCAAATCGAGAAAATTGCGGCCCTTCAGAACAGGCTAACTGCCTGTCATTTTGGTCTTTTTCGTGACTTCGGCCGGCTCGTCGCACATCGGATAGGTGTAGTCCGCGGAGGGGAAGATTCTGTTGCGGACCTCTCCCGCAAAGGCCTTCACCGCCGTCTCGATGCCTTCGCCAAGCGCGGCATATTCCTTGACGAATTTAGGCACGCGCGGCGACAGCCCGAGCATGTCCTCGAGCACGAGGATCTGCCCGTCGCACTCGGCCGACGCACCGATGCCGATGGTCGGGATCGGAATCTGTTTGGTGATGCGCGCGGCCAAGAGCTCGGCCAGCGCCTCGAGCACCACGGCGAACGCGCCGGCGTCGGCGACCGCGCGCGCATCCGCCTCGAAGGCGCCCCACTCGGAGCGGAAGCGCCCGCGCGGCTTGAAGCTGCCGATCATATTCACGGCCTGCGGGGTCAAGCCGATATGGCTCATCACCGGGATGCCGCGCTCGGCCAAATAGCGGATGGTCTCGGCCATATGGACGCCGCCTTCGATCTTGACGGCGCCGCAGCCGGTCTCCTTCAGCACGCGCGCCGCGTTGCGGAAGGCGACCGAAGGGCTCTCTTCATAGGAGCCGAACGGCATGTCCACCACGACGAGCGCCCTGGAGGAGCCGCGCACCACGGCCTGGGCGTGCATGATCATGAGGTCGAGCGGCACCGGCACGGTCGTCTCATAGCCGTGCATCACCATGCCGAGGGAATCGCCCACGAGCAGCATGTCCACATAGGGGTCGATGATGCGCGCGGTGTGGGCGTGGTAAGCGGTGAGCGCCACGATCGGCGTTCCGCCCTTACGCTTGGCGATATCCGGTGCGGTCACCCGCTTGGAAGCGAATTCGTCAGGCACGTCCCATGCTCCTTGAGGGAGGTCCGAGGGCTGTTCTTATGGCAGATATAGGAGCTTTTTGCAGTGCAAAAAAGCCGCAGGGACGCTCATTGCAGCGGCGCGGTGCCGATCAGCAAAGGGTGCAGCCAGACGAGAAAGATCACGTAGAGTGCAAGGCCCGCCACCACGGCGATGACATCGTTGCGCGCCGGTCCCGTGGCGGGCACGATGACGAGCCCGGTCGTCGCCCGGTGCTTCAGGGTGATGCGGTCAAACACGGCATAAGCGAGAAACGAGGCGAACAGCACGATCGAGGCGAGGTCGCCATTGGCGATGAGATGAGCGAGCGCCCAGGTGCTGATCGCATCGACAAAGGGGTGTTTGACGCGTGCCTTGATCTGGCCCGGCACATAGGCGGCGACGAGCAAGACGAAGGCCGGGATCATCAGCACGATGGCGACCCACCGCGTCCAAGGGGGCGGCGACCAGATCCGGATCAGAGGCGCATGCGCGAAGCCATAGACGAGGAGGACAAAGGTCGCGATCGAGAGCAGCGCGAACAGGCCCTTATAGCCGCCCTTCCCGAGGCGGCCGATGAGGCTTTGGCGCAAATCGGGGACGGTCGGCAGCAAATGCAGGCCGAGAAACAGGATGACGCCGACGATGAGGAGTGCCATGGACTTCCCCGCGTTGCGCGCCTCGATCAGTCGGTGGCCGGCGGACCGAACCGGTTCGGCCCCGGCGTGCCGGCGAGGAAGCCAAGCTCGATCAAGGCCCAGATCGCGCCGATGATGGGCACGAGCAGGATCAGCATCCACCAGCCCGACTTGTCGCGGTCATGCCAACGCTTGATGTCGACGAGGATCGAGGGGATCAGCACGGCAAGCGCGAACAGGCCGCTCAAAACGCCGCCGCCATTTTGCGAACTATAGGTGCCGATCGCCACGTCGATCAGGGTTAGCACCACGCTGATGACGAAGACGGGGAGCACGAGCCGCAGCCACCATTGCTGCCGGTTCACGCGGCCCTGCGCGGACAGATAGAATTGCTTGAAATCGAAGTTCATAGCCCATCCCCCCTTTGGCCTTCTGGCCCTATCCGGCAAGAGCAAAGCTGAGGCGGGCGCTCGCGTCAATCGGGAAAGGAAGGCGGCTCCCTACTCCCACTCGATGGTGCCGGGCGGCTTGGAGGTAATGTCGTAGACCACGCGGTTGATGCCGCGCACCTCGTTGATGATGCGCCGCGCCGCGTGCCCCAGAAACGCGTGGGAGAAATCGTAATAATCGGCGGTCATGCCGTCGGTGGAGGTCACGGCCCGCAGCGCGCACACATAATCGTAGGTCCGCGCGTCGCCCATCACGCCCACGGTCCGTACTGGAAGCAGCACGGCGAAGGCCTGCCAGATCGTATCGTACAGTCCAGCCTTTCTGATCTCGTCGAGATAGATGGCATCGGCCCGGCGCAAAATGGCGAGCTTCTCTTCCGTCACTTCGCCCGGCACGCGGATGGCGAGCCCCGGCCCCGGGAAGGGATGGCGATTGACGAACGCCGGCGGCAAGCCGAGCTCGCGGCCAAGCGCCCGCACCTCGTCCTTGAACAGCTCGCGCAAGGGCTCGATCAGCTTGAGCCGCATGCGCTCCGGCAGGCCGCCGACATTATGGTGCGACTTGATGGTGACCGACGGGCCGCCGGTGAACGACACGCTTTCGATCACGTCGGGATAGAGCGTGCCTTGGGCAAGGAAGTCGACCTCGCCCACGCGTTCCGCCTCCTCCTCGAACACCTCCACGAACAGACGGCCGATGGTCTTGCGCTTCTCCTCCGGATCGGTGACGCCTTTGAGCGCGGCGAGAAAGCGCGCGGAGGCATCGACCGCCACGAGCGGAATGTTGTAAGCCCCTCGGAACAGGCGCTCCACCTCCTCTGCCTCGCCTTGGCGGAGCAGCCCGTGATCCACGAAAATGCAGGTGAGCTGATCGCCGATCGCCTCGTGGATGAGGAGCGCCGCGACGGAGGAATCGACGCCCCCGGACAGCCCGCAAATGACGCGGCCCCTGCCCACCTGCGTGCGGATGCGCGCCACCTCGCTCGCGCGGAACTGCGCCATGGACCAATCGCCCGGGAGCCCTGCGATCTTGCGCACGAAATTGGCGATGAGCGCGGCACCATCCGGCGTATGCACCACTTCGGGGTGGAACTGGACGCCATAGAGGCGGCGCGCATCGTCGGCGATTGCCGCGAAGGGCGCGCCATTGGACACAGCGACGGCGCGGAAGCCCGGCGGCAGCTTGGTCACGCGGTCGCCATGGCTCATCCACACCGGCGCCCGCTCCCCCGGCTGCCAGACGCCATCGAACAGCGGCGTCGCGCCGGTGATCTCAAGCGCGGCACGGCCGAATTCGCGGGTGTGCCCGCCTTCGACCGTACCGCCGAGCGCCGCCACCATGGCCTGCTCGCCATAGCAGATGCCGAGCACCGGCACGCCTGCCTCGAACACCGCTCGCGGCACGCGCGGCGTGCCTGCCTCATGCACGCTGGCCGGTCCGCCGGAGAGAATGATGGCTTTGGGTGCGACGGGTTTGAGCGCGGCCTCGGCGCGGTCGAAGGGCACGATCTCGGAATAGACGCCCGCCTCGCGCACGCGCCGGGCGATGAGCTGGGTGTATTGCGCCCCGAAATCGACGATCAGGACTTTGTCCGGATGGTCCGTCATGGCGCTGGTTATAACAGCGCCGCCGAATCGGCAAGCGAACCCCGCGACGCTCAGCGGGCGGGGCCGTCCATCACCACGAAGTCCTTGGCTGTGCGCGTGTCGGGCGTGGCTGGAAGGTCCGTGGTCACGAGCACGGTTCCGGGCTTGATCCGCTTCTTGATGGTGTCCATGACCTCGGGCGAGCCGTCAATGCGCTCGATCACGGCGGTGTTCGGCGCCACCGCCCCTCCCGCATCGGCGTAGAAGCCCATCCCCTCCCAGGTCGACCCCTCCAGATCGCCGCCCTGCCACACGAACACATTCGAGCCTAGCGGCTTCGACGGGTCTTGGATATTGGCGTCGCCCTCGGCGACGATAGTGCCGTTCTGCAGCACATACATGCGATTGTCGGCCCGTGAGACGAGGATCGCCGTGACCGCGTTCGAGGCTGCCGCCGCCGCCTTCTTCTTCCCCATTTTGGTATCCATCGTTTGTTTGGCGTCCGACCCGAGAAGCGGACCGGGATCCTTCACCGACGCCGGGTCGGTGGTGTCGCCGGCGATGATGATCGGCGTTCCCACTTGCGTCGCGGCGAAGAGGGTTTCGGCGAATTTGGCCGGGAGGCGAACGCAGCCATGGCTCGCGGGATAGCCCGGCAGCTTGCCGGCATGGAGCGCGATGCCCTCCCAGGTGAGCCGCTGCATATGCGGCATGGGCGCGTCGTTGAACTCATTCGAATAATGCTCCTTGTCTTTCTCCAGAACGGTGAAAACTCCGGTCGGGGTCTCGTAGCCGGACTTGCCCGTCGAGCAGGTGGAGACGCCGATCAGGATGCCGTTGCGATAGACGAATACGCGCTGCTTCGGCACCGAGACGATGATGGCGACCGGACCATTGGGCGACCGTTCGGGATGCCAGGCGAAGTGTCCTGGCTTCAGATGCTGGAAGTCGTCGCTCGGCGCCTTGGCGGTCCTGGAGCCGCCTGAGCTTTTGGCGCGCCGGCTCCGGGCCAACGCCTCGCCGACCAGCGTGCCGCGCGCGGCAAGCAAGACCGCGCCGCAAGCGAGCAGCGCGATCACCGCGCGTCGATCTTTTTGCATAACCCCCCTCACCGGTCGGATCGTCACGTCCTGGCGACGATCCTCCGGCTGTGCCCGCGGAGTCAACCGCCTCTATCCTTCGTTGGCCGGGGGGCAGTGGAGGGGGCAAGTCCCTTCACGTAGATGACCTTGCCGTCGCCCGGCCCGTAGAAGTCGGTCAGCCGCGCTTCCTCCTCGAAGCCCATGCGTTGATAGAAGCCGCGGGTCCCCGCATAGCGGTCCGCGGTCGAGGTATCGGCATAAATGTGCTTGGCGCCGGCTTTGCGCATGGCGGCTTCGGCGCGGGCGAACACTTGCGGGCCGAGGCCCTTGCCCTGCTCCTCGGGCGCAACCGCAATCCAATAAAGATCGAACGACCCTTGCGTCCCCTCGATCGGCCCATAGCAAGCATAGGCCACGAGCGCCGACCCGCGCTCGGCCAAGATGAAGTGGTAGCCGGAGCGGATGCCCTTGACCAGGCGCTCCTGCACGAGCTCGCCCGCGATCTCCACCTCCGCCGCGTTGAAGAAGCCGGTCGACGCCACGAGCGAGCGCACCCGCCCCGGATCGTCGGCCATCACCGCGCTCCGCCATTCGAGCCCATTCCGCCCATGCCCGCTCGGCCCCTTCGGCACCGCGGCGCTGCGCGCAAGCGCAGGTGCCACCTGCCGGGCCGCCGAATGGCCGGTGACGAGACCGGTGAAAAAATTGCGGGCATTGCTGCCGAGCGTGCGCACGCGGTAGCCACCCTCCTGCATCACGAGAGTCGGATAGCCCTGTTCGCCGATCATGTGACCGAGCTGCTCGAAATCGCGGGCGCGATTGGACCACGTGCCGGTGGGATCGCCGCGCGCCGTATCGAAGCCGAGCGAAACCACGAGAAAGGCGGGCGCGAAACGGCGGATACGGCGCAACGCTTCCATCACCGCGTGGCGGTGCTGCTCGGGCGTGACATGCTCGGGCAACGGCAGGTTCAGATTGTAACCGGCGCCCGGACCGATCCCCGTCTCGTCGCGGAACCCGGTGAAATAAGGATAAGCGAAGCTCGGATGGCCGTGGATGGAGACGGTGAGCACGTCGGACCGCGTATAGAAGATCTCCTGCTGTCCGTTGCCATGGTGATAGTCGATATCGAGGATGGCGACCTTGCCGTAGCGCGCGAGCAAGTTCGCCGCGATGGCCGCATTGTTGAAATAGCAGAAGCCGCCGAAAGTGTGCGTCTCGGCGTGGTGGCCCGGCGGGCGCACCAGCGCGTAAGCCAGCCCCACCCCTTCCAGCACCCTCTCCGCCGCGGTGAGCGCGCAATCCACCGCCGAGCGGGCGGCAAGATAGGCGTTCTGGTTGAGCGGCGTGAATGTGTCGATGCAGTAATAGCCGGCGAGCACGGTCTCGTCCTTGGGCGCGCGCGCCGGGTTCCGCGTCGGGAATACGTAAGGATAGATCGACTTCTTGGGGCCGGCCATGAAGCAGGCCTTGCGGATGTAATCGACGAGGCGGCCGTCATGCACGGCGCGGATATGACGGTCGGAGAAGCGCTTGGCCGGCACCTTCTCGAACAGGCCGGAAGGATTGAGCTCGGCCATGATCGAGCGGATGCGCACCGGCGCCTCGACATAGCCGCGGTCCTGCACATGGTGGATGGTGTGGTCGTCGTTGAGCACGAGCGCGATATGCGGCTCCGACGGCGCGCGGACCTCGCCCTTGGGGGCGCGCCGCGACTTGATGTAGCGCGGCTCGCGCAAACGGATCGGATCGTCCTTGATCGAGTTGACCACCAACTGCACATAGGCCGGCGGCGAGCCGTATTTCCGCTCCAGGATCGCGCGCACGATTTTCTTGAGCTTGTCGCGACCGGGGAGATCGCCGGCCCCGAGCGGATCGAGCATGAGATAAGGCGGGTCGGTCGTGCCCGGCGTGATCGGCATCTCATAGGCGGTGTTGACGATCGGCCGCGCGCCATAGCGCTCGTAGAATTTGAGCCGCGCGGCATTGCTGGCCCGGATCTCGGCATTGGGACTGAGCTCCGGATCGTCGGGCAAACATTCGAAATAAAGCTGGGTGCCAAGCGCACGGACCTCCTCACGCACCCGCTCATAGAGCGCCGCGCCGATGCCGCCGCCCATGCGCCCGGGCGCGGTGGAGATAATCTCGAGATAGGAGAAGCCGATATCCGGCGCGTAGAGCAGGAGCGCCACGCCAAGCGTCTGGTCGCGCGCATTCTCCGCCACGAACAGGCGCGCCACGAAACGGTGCTTGAGCGGGTTCGACAGCTGGTCGGGCAGCTTGGCGACGTCGTAATCGGGCATCAGCGGGAACTGTTCCCGCATGATCTTCTGCGCGGCCTCGATGGCCGAACGGTTGGCCGCCGTCGTGGCGTCGGCCACTTTACGGATGCGGAGCATGATACGGGCCTGACATGTCAGGCGGTTGCTGGCAAGACCCGAGCCGTGCATTCGACGATGCGGCCGATCATGGCCTCGAAAGAGAGCCCGGCTTCGACCGCGGCCGCGGCAAAGCCCGCATCGGGGCTGAGGCATGGATTGACATTGACCTCGAGGATGAAAAGCGCATCGCGCGCGTCCACGCGGAAATCGACGCGGGCGTAACCGGTGAGGCCGAAGCACGACCAGCAGGCGCGTGCGAGCTCGCCGAGCTTGGCGGCAAGCGCGGACTCGTCGCACTCGAGCCCGAAGCGGCGGGGCGTCCCGATATAGGCGGCGCTTTCCGTCGCCCATTTCGCGTCATAACCGACAATGCGCGGCTCGGCGGCCGCGAAGCCCTCGAACAGCATCTCGGCGATGGGCAGCACCTCGACCACGCCGTCGCGCTCAAGCAAAGCGAGGTTAAACTCGCGGCCCTCGATATAGCTTTCCGCAAAATGCTCGGTGTTCCAGCGGAGCGCGCGCTCCTTGATGGCTTGGCCGGCCGCGGCCCCCCGCACCACCGAGCTCGCGTCGAGCCCGAGCGAGCCATGCTCGAACACGGGCTTGACGATGATGCGGGCGTCGCGGTCGAGGCCGGCGCCGTCTTCCGACCAAGCGGGCGTCGGCAGGCCGTGAGAGAGAAGCGTCTGCTTGGTTGCGATCTTGGACAAAGTGCCGAGCCAAGCGCTGGTCCGCGCGCCGGTATAGGCCAGGCCCAACCCCTCCAAGACGGCAGGCACCATGGGCGCGAGCCGCGTATCGCCCCGCACCGCATCGACGAGATTGAACACGGTGAGCGGCCGCCGCCGCGGCAATTCCTCGAGGGGAGTGAGATCGAGATCGAGCGCGATGATCTCGGTGGCGTGGCCGAGTTGCCGCAGCGCGCCTGCCACCGCCTGCGCCGCGTTGAGGGTGTCGATCTCGTCTGGGCGATCGGTTGTCGCCGCATGCAGGACCGGAACGAAGCCCCGCACCGCGTGCGCCATTAGGCGCGCCTCCGTCGCTTGTCGGCTCGCGCGAGCCCGTGGCGGGCGAGCCCGACATCGAGGATCAGGCCGATCAGCGCCACGAATTCAACGCCGTTCTGCGCGGCAAGGATCGGCAGATCCGAATGATGCGGGTTGAGCCCCGGGAGCGGGTTCGCCTCAAGGA
Organism: uncultured Alphaproteobacteria bacterium; assembly: GCA_963820115.1. Lineage (GTDB taxonomy): Bacteria > Pseudomonadota > Alphaproteobacteria > Rhizobiales > Methyloligellaceae > Methyloceanibacter. The sequence continues at coordinate 875,451 of CAWFYP010000001.1, read as the reverse complement.
AGTAGGGCGCGCCCGATGCGTCGGAGCGGAAATCGATGCGGCCAGCGTCCCGGCATTGCAGCGCGTGATAAGCGGTGAGCGCCCGCGTGCCGGCGAGCCGCGCTTCATCGTCATCGGCGGGCGCATAGATCACCAATTCCTCGCACAGTTCCTTGTTGTGCAGCGAGTAGACATTGGCCTCGGCCTGCTCCTTGAGCAGGATCTCGCACACGCCGAGCACGCGCGCATCGGTGCCGTTGCCGACGATGCCGACCGTGAATTCGCGTCCCGGCAAATATGATTCGACCAGCGCCGGCTGGCGGAAGCGCGTGAGCACCTTCGCCGCCGCCGCTTCGAGCTCGGCCGGCGTCTCAACGAGCGAGGCCGCCTCGCAGCCTTTGCCGGTGCCCTCGGCGAGCGGCTTGACGAAGGCGGGGAACCCGGTCCAGCCGGCAAGCTCGCGCGCGCTCGTCTCGGCCACGGCAAAGCTGGGGGTCGGCACGCCGGCAGTCGCCACGAGTTGCTTGGCCACCGCCTTGTCGAGGGCGGCGGCGAGCGTCAGCGGGTCGGAGAAAAGGTAAGGCTGATCGAACAGCTCGCATAGCGCCGGCACTTGCGCCTCGCGCGACCGCCCCCTCACCCCTTCGGCGATGGAGAAGACGAGATCGAACCGCTCGCCCCCAACGAAGCGGGCGGCAAGACTTTGCCCGCGCCCCACCCTCTCGACCGCGCAGCCGAGCGCCTCGAGCGCGGTCTGCAGCTGGTCGACGGTTTCCACGCTGTCGAACTCGGCGATCTCCTCCTCGGAAAAGCCGAGCGCGCGGTAATCGTCGCGGAGATCGTAGACGAGAGCGATGCGCATCAGAGCGCTCCGCTGTCCCAGACCCGATCGGCGCCCACCGTCCCTTCCGGATCGGTGTAGCGATAGGTCTTGCCCTCGAAGTTCTTGAGCAGCAGGTCGTCGCCCTCGCGGCCCACCACAAAGTTGGGCAGCAGCGGAATCTTCCCGCCGCCGCCCGGCGCGTCGATCACGTAGGTCGGCACGGCGTAACCCGTGGTGTGGCCGCGCAAGCCCTGCATGATCTCGAGTCCTTTATCGACCGAGGTGCGGAAATGCGACGAGCCCGAGATCGGGTCGCATTGATAGAGGTAGTAAGGCCGCACGCGCCGCCGCAGCAACCCGTGGAACAAAGTTTTCAACGTATCGACGGAGTCGTTGATGTCCTTGAGCAAAACCGTCTGGCTGCCGAGCGGGATGCCGGCGTCGGCCAGCCGCGCGGTAGCCTCGCTCACCTCCGGCGTGAGCTCGGCCGGATGGGTGAAATGGAGGCTCATCCATAGAGGATGATGCTTCTTCAAGACGCGAATCAAGGCACGGGTGATGCGCATCGGCAGCACCACCGGCACCTTGGTGCCCAGCCGCACGAACTCGACATGTTTGATGGCCCGGAGCCGCCCGAGCAGATAGTCGAGCCGCTCGTCGGAGAGCGTCAGCGGATCGCCGCCGGAGATGAGTACGTCGCGCACCTCGGTATGCTCGGCGATATAATCGAGCGCCTGCTCCCATTGCGGCCGGCTGAAGGAATAGTCGCCGCCGGGCTCGCCCACCATGCGCGAACGGGTGCAATAGCGGCAATAGGTCGAGCAGAAGCCCGTGGCCAGAAACAGCACCCGGTCCGGGTAGCGATGCACGAGGCCTGGCACGACCGAATGGCCGTCTTCGCCGAGCGGGTCGTCGGCCTCGCCCGGCGCTTGGAGATATTCGGTGCCGACCGGGATGTGGGTGCGCCGAAGCGGCTCGGCCGCATCCTCGCGGGCCATCAGGCTCGCATAATAGGGGGTGATGCCGAGCGGCAGCGCGCCCTCATGGCGGATCACCGCGTCGCGCTCATCGTCAGAGAGCACGAAGATGCGCTCGAGCTCGGCGAGCGAGCGGATGCGGCTCCTTGCCTGCCAGCGCCAGTCGCTCCATTGCAGGAGGTCGATCTCGGGGAAGAAGCGCTTGCGGAAAGCCCGCGTCGCCGGCCCCAGCGGGAAGCGCTCGAGGCGCGCGGACAGCGCGCCAAGACGTTGCGCCGTCGTGGGCAATAGCGATTTAATGGGGGTATGGGATTCGGGGAGAAGTTGAGGTGCCGCCGTCGGGCGACTGGGTGGCTCTTCGGGCTCGACCTGAAGCAAATTCATGGGATGTGCGTCCCCTCCGTGCTTTCGCGGGACGATGGTGGCGCCAACCGCCGACTCTGGTTCCGCAAAAAGCGCGATTCATTTCGGCGACCTCCCAAACAATTTCAAGTGGTAATGGGGTCGCGCCCGATTTTTTTTGCCGGACGTTGCCAGCTCGCACGCGCGGCGCGCCTTCCCTCGGAGCTAAGAGCTCCGTTCCAGCACCGTCACGAAGAAGCCGTCGGTGCCATGCCTCAAGGGGGTCATCAGCAAGCCCCCCTCCGAGCCGTCGGCCGAGGCGAGCGTTGGGGCGCCGAGCGCCGCCTGCCAGACCTCGCGCCAAGGCACGAGATGGAACTCGGGATGGCGGGCGAGGAAGGCCTCGACCTGGTCGCGGTTCTCCGGCGGCAGCACCGAGCAGGTAATATAGACAAGCCGGCCACCTGGCTTGACGAGGGGAGCGCCCGCATCGAGCACCGCCCGCTGCTCGGCCAGGCGCGCCTCGAGCATCTGTGGGCCAAGGCGCCATTTGGCGTCCGGCCGCCGCCGCCATACCCCAGAGCCCGTGCACGGGGCATCGATGAGCACGCGGTCCATTTTGCCGGCAAGCGCCTCGAGTACCCCGGCCTCCCCCGCCGGCAGCACCTGCACGTTACGCGCGCCGGCCCGCTTCAGCCGCTCGAAGATGGGCCGGAGCCGCATGCGGTCGGAATCATAGGCGTAGAGCTGGCCGGTATTCTCCATTTGCGCGGCAAGGGCCAAGGTTTTGCCGCCGGCCCCGGCGCAGAGGTCTAGGACCTGCTGGCGGGGCGCGGCCTGAGCCAACAGCGTCGCGACCTGCGAACCCTCGTCTTGGACTTCGTACCAGCCCTTGCCGTGGCCGGCCTCGGCCTCGACATGGGGGCTCTTGGCGGGGCCGGGGCCGTGCGCGACGCGAACGCCGAGCGGGGAATGAGGGCTGGGCGCGGGATCGAAGCGGCGAAGCGCCTTCAGCACCTTCTCGCGCGTGGCTTTGAGCGTGTTGGTCCTGAGATCGACCGGGGCGCGGCAGGCAAGCGCCGCCCCCTCCTGGCCGGCATGAGCGCCAAAAGCGCGCTCGAATTCGGGCGCCAGCCATTGCGGATAGTCGCCGCGAATATGCCCCGGAGCCTCCGGCGGCATCGCGCGGGCGAGCCCCGCCAGCTCCGCCTCAGTGAGCGGCGGCGGCGCGTGCCGGCTGCCATCGGCGAGCGCCGCCACGGCCTCCGGCGTTTCCTTCCAGCCCTGGATGAGGGTGCGCAACACGATCGCGCGCGGGGAATCCTCCCCCATGACATAGGCGCTGAAGGCGCGAGTGCGGAGCGCGTCGAAGACGAGATTGCCGATCGCCGCCCGGTCGCCCGAGCCCGCGAAGCGATGGCCAAGCCCCCAATCCTTCAGGGCCTCGGCCGCCGGGCGCTTGCGCGCCTCGATATCGGCCAGCACCTCGATGGCCGCCGCCACCCGGGCCCCTGGAGTCATCAGGTCGCAGCGAGCAGGAGGATGCGTGCGAACACGATCACCCACATGAGCAGGAGGGCGATGGCGCCCACGCCGAACACGGCGGTGCGGTGATCGAGCCGGTTGGAGGTGACATGGATGTAGGTGTGGACGAGGCGCGACAGCACGAACATCCAGCTGAGCACCAGCAGCACCACGTCGAGTGTCTGGGTCTGCAGCCCGAGCAGGATTACCGTGTAGAACAGAAGCGGCAGCTCGAGCTGATTGTGAAAGGCGTTGCCCACCTGCAGCACCCGGGGCGGCCAGTTGGGCTCCCGAAGCGCCACCTGCTGCGGGTTCACATGACCGAAGCGAAGCGCGCGCAAGCGCAGCACGCCCATCCAAAAGAGGAGCACGAAGGTCAGCGCCACCTGCACGAACATCGGCACGAGAATGGCTTGAACGGTCATGAGGCTCTCCCTGCCCTGGCGGGGCCGTGCGCCGCACCCCGTCTTCCGGCCTTGCGTTATACTCCGCCCTCGGGACTTCTCGCACGGCGGCTTGATAGTGTTAATGGCCACATGGACGGAAGTTCAATTGACGCCGGGGCGCGTGCGCCGTTAAAGCTAGGCAAAAGCCACATTCCCCAGGGTTTCAAGGAGGGTTCCATGCGTTTTTGCCCTCGCCAGATGCATTTGTTCGGGGCCTTTGCCCTGGCTGGCGGCCTGCTCTTTACGCCCCTGCTCGCGCAGGCCGACGACGCCGATGTCTGCTTCGACGCCAAAGGCTCCATCAAGGACGTGCTCGCGGCCTGCGAGGCCTTCCTCGCCACCAACCCCTCCGACCAAGACCGCGTCGTGAAGGCCCACACCATCCGCGCCATCGGCATGTCGGCGACGGGAAATTTGGATGGCGCGGTCACCGAGCTCGATGAGGCGATCCGAATCGATCCCACCGTCGCCAACAGCTTCTTCATGCGCGCGGCGGCCTATGAGGCCAAGAAGGACCACGACAAGGCAATGACCGACGTGGACGAGGCGATCAGGCTCGACGCCAGCCGCGGCGACTTCTACTTGCTGCGCGGCGCAATCTTCAGCGGCAAGGGTGATGTCGATCGCGCCATCGCCGAGCTCGATCAGAAAGTCAAGCTCGACCCGGACTCGACCCAGGGCTATTCCAAGCGCGCCGAGCTTTACCGGCAAAAGAAGGATTATGACCGCTCGGTCGCGGATTATAGCGAGGTCGTCAAGCGCGACCCGCAAGCCGTCAAGGGCTATATCGACCGCGGTTGGATCTACGTGCTGAAGAACGACCTTGACCACGCCGGCCAGGATTTCGATACCGCGCTCAAGATCCAGGAGAGCAACGCCTCTGCCCTGCTCGGCCGCGGCGTAGTGAAGAGCCGCAAGGGCAAGCCCACCGACGGCAGCGCCGATATCGCCATCGCCATCAAGCTCGAGCCCGGCATCGTCGAGGAAATCAAGAAGCTCGGCATCGAATAGCCGATCCGCGCCGGCGTCGGACGTTCAGCCCTCGCGCGGATAGTTGGGCGACTCCCGCGTGATGGTCACGTCATGCACGTGACTCTCGCGCAAGGAGGCCGTCGAGATGCGGATGAACTCGGCGCGCTCGTGGAATTCCTTGAGCGTCCGTGCTCCGGTATAGCCCATCGATGCGCGCAGGCCGCCGATCAGCTGATGCAGCACGCTTGCCACCGGCCCCTTATAGGGCACCTGCCCCTCGATGCCTTCCGGCACGAGCTTGAGCGTGTCCTTGATGTCCTGCTGGAAGTAACGGTCGGCTGAGCCCCGCGCCATGGCCCCGATCGCGCCCATGCCGCGATAGGCCTTATAGGAACGGCCCTGATAGAGGTAAACCTCGCCCGGGCTTTCGTCGGTGCCGGCCAGCAGCGACCCGATCATCACGCTGTCGGCGCCGGCGGCCAGCGCCTTGGCGAGATCGCCCGAATATTTGATCCCGCCGTCGGAAATTACCGGCACGTCGTTCTTCTTGGCGATTGCGACCGTCTCGAGGAGAGCGGTGAGTTGCGGCACGCCCACGCCCGCCACGATGCGCGTGGTGCAGATCGAGCCCGGGCCGATGCCCACTTTGATGGCATCGGCGCCCGCATCGATCAGCGCGCGCGCTCCTTCCGCCGTGGCCACGTTACCGGCCATCACCTGTGCCGCGTTCGACTGCCGCTTGATGCGCCCGACCGCCTCGATAACGCGGGCCTGATGGCCATGGGCGGTGTCCACGACGATCAGGTCGCAACCGGCATCCATCAGCCGCTCGGCGCGGGCGAAGCCTTCGTCCCCCACGCTCGTCGCCGCCGCCACGCGCAAGCGTCCCTGCTCGTCCTTGCAGGCGTTGGGATGGACCCTCGCCTTCTCGATGTCCTTCACCGTGATGAGGCCGACGCAAGCGTAGTCGTCATTCACGACGATCAGCTTTTCGATACGATGTTGATGCAGGAGACGCTTGGCCCCCTCCATGTCGACATTCTCCCGGACGGTGATGAGCTTCTCCTTGGTCATCAGCTCATGCACCGGCTGGTCCGGATTGGTGGCAAAGCGCACATCGCGGTTGGTGAGGATGCCGACAAGCTTACCTTCCCGCCCGCCGTTCCGCTTCGGCTCGACCACCGGGATGCCGGAGATCTGGTGGTCGGCCATCAGCTTGAGCGCGTCGGCGAGCGAGGCGTTGGGCGCGATGGTTACCGGATTTACCACCATGCCGGATTCGAACTTCTTCACCTGCGCCACTTCGGCCGCTTGCACCTCGGGATCGAAATTGCGGTGAATGACGCCGAGCCCGCCCGCTTGCGCCATGGCGATGGCGAGCCGCGCCTCGGTCACCGTGTCCATGGCGGACGACAACACCGGGATATGCAGGAAAATGCTGCGGGTCAGCCGCGTCGAGACATCGACGGCGCTCGGCAGCACGTCGGACGCGGCCGGCCGGATGAGCACGTCGTCGAAAGTCAGTGCGACGACGGAATTATTTGGGAACCGCCCTTCGGGCATCGGCCAACCTCATGAATGGCGGGCGCTCGGCGGCCACACCGGTTGGCGGCTTCCTATAGCAGCTTGTCCGGGCTCTGGGAAGCGCGCAGCTCGGTGCCGCGCGTCACTTGGGCTTGGTCGCCTTCCCCGCGAGTGACGTAAGCAGCCAGGCAAACAGCCAAGCGGCCGCTAGCGCACCGAGCAGCTCGGCGGTGATGAACGGCGCCACGTCGCGCGGCGCGATGCCGGCGAAAGTGTCGCTGATGGAGCGCGCAATGGTCACGGCCGGATTGGCGAAAGAAGTGGACGAGGTGAACCAATAGGCGGCGGTGATGTAGAGACCGACCGCCGTCGCCACCGCCTCGGGCCTGAAGCGGACACAACCGAGGATGGTTGCGATCAGGCCAAAGGTGGCGATGAACTCACCCGCCCATTGACCGAGCCCCGTCCGCGCCGTCGAGCCGAATTGCAGAAGATCGAGGCCGAACATGAGATGAGCGAGGATCGCGCCGGCGCAGCCGCCCAGGATCTGCACCCCCACATAGCCGAGCGCCGGGCCACTGCCGAGCTCGCCCCGCAGCATCGTCACGAGCGTCACCGCCGGATTGAAATGCGCGCCTGAGATGGGCGCAAAGATGGTGATGATGACGAACAGCACCGCGCCGGTCGCAACCGTGTTGCACAGAAGCGCGACGGCGCCGTTGCCGCCCGCAAGCTTGGCCGCCATGATGCCGGAGCCCACCACGGCCATGACGAGTATGCCGGTCCCCAGCGCCTCCGCCACGAGGCGCCGCGTCAAGTCGAAGCGCTCCATTCCCCTCCCCCAGCCCTGGCGGAATCGGCTGCCCCTTAACAGCACCCGCCGCTTGATTTCGCTGCGGCCGGTGTGGAGGCGGCTGCCGCCGTCACAAACGGAACCTGCGTCCCGCAGCCGGGGAAGATACCGTAATGGGTGGAGAAATCGCCGATAAAGTCGAAGTGAGGTGCAAAGCGCGTCTCGGCCAGCATACGCCAGCTATTGCCGCAGACCGGGAATACCCTACCCCGCTCGATCACATGATGGCCATCGAGCACGAAGGCCTGCCCCTGCTCCGCCACGCCGCCTTTATAGACCACCGCCTGGCCGTAATCCTCGCACGCTGTCTCCAGCCCCTCGAGCTTGAACAGGCGATAGGTGGCGGAGAAGAACTTTGCCTCGCCCAGCTTCCGCCGCATGGCCTCGTTCTCGACCGTGATCGGGCGGCTCGTCACGAGGCGCGGATCGAGGAAGCCCACACGCTTGGCCATCGGCAGAAAGTCGCTCCAATAGAGCGCGCCGCCCAGACATTCGCCATAGAGCAAGGGATCGGCGCGCACCGCCTCGGGCAGCCGCCGGTCGCAATAGACGTCGGCGAAATAGAGTTCGCCGCCCGGCTTGAGCAGGTCGAAGGCGCCACGCAGCACTGCTTCCTTGTCCACCGAGAGATTGATCACGCAGTTGGAGACGATCACGTCGAAGCTTTGCGGCTCAAGACCGAGTTCCCCGAGCTTCTCGATATAGCCTTTGAGAAAACGGACATTGCTGCGGTCATAGCCGAATTGACGCATGTGCCAATCGACATGGGCATTGGCGGTGGCGAGTTGCTCGTCGGTCATGTCGACGCCGACCACCTCGCCCTCACGCCCCACGAGCTGGGCCAGGAGATAGACATCGCGCCCGGAACCCGAGCCGAGATCGAGAACGCGGCGGCCTTGGAGCGCGGCCGGCAACACGATGCCGCAGCCGTAATATTTGTCCCTGACCTCGGGATGCACGTTGGCCAAGACAGGCTCGAGATAGTCGGGGACGGCGCCGCCGTCACAGCACGCCGAGGTCTTCAAGTCCTTCGAGCTTTTCAGGACCTTGCCGTAATAGTCCTTCACGATCTCGAGCTGCATCGCCCACTCCGCTTCGCACTTGGAATATGGGCCTTAGCCTAGCAGCGGTCGCCGCGTTTTGGCAGAAACAAAGCCGTGAGCGGAAATTACACCACTCTGAGCCAATCGGTCGCTTTGGAACCTCTGGCCCCGATCCCAATTTTACCTGTCGAGGCGACGCGCCGGATCACCCGGTTTGGCGTCCAAGCCGACATCAAGGAGATCGATAGTGAAAACGTCCTCTATGGTAATGGCTGCTCTCGCGAGCGGCCTTCTCTTCCTGCCCGCTACCCAAGGTGCAGCCGCCCCATCCGGCGCAGCGACGTCCTTAACTCCGGCCGCGCCCGCTGTTCTCACGCTCGTTAAGGGCGGAGGCGGCGGCGGCGGCCACGGCGGTGGCGGCGGTGGCGGCCCCCATTTTGCCGGTGGCGGCCAAATGGGCGGCGTCCACATGGGCCACGCGCAAGCGTTTCCCGGCGGCGGCGCCCGCTTCCACACCGGCCCGAGCTTTTCCTATTCCGGGCGGTCCCACGTCTATGCCGGGCGGGGCTTCGACAAAGCCTATAGCGGCCGCGGGCGCCACTATCAGTCCTATGCCTGGAAAGGCAACCACGACAATTGGAATGGTCACCACCGCCGCTACCGCCGTTTCTATGGCCCCTACCTCTATGGCGGCGGCTACGGCTATTACGACGATTATGGCTATGACGATTGCTACTGGCTACGCCGCCAGGCCATCATCACCGGCAGTCCCGTGTGGTGGAATCGCTACTACGCCTGCGCCGGCTGACCTACCCGGCATCATGATCTGACGCAGAGGCCCTCGTCATGGACGGGGGCCTTTTGCTTTCGGTGTATTGACGCCCCCGCGAAAACCGGTGGCGAGCACATAAATTTCGGGCGATTCCGCGCGTGAGGCTTTGGGCTTCACATGGCTCACTCTGGCGAAGGAGCGCTTGAGGCGCGCCACGAGGTCCTGACCCGCGCCCCCCTGAAACACTTTGGCGAGAAAGCTACCCCCCGGCGCGAGCACGCCTTCGGCAAGGTCGAGCGCGGCCTCGACCAGCGCCACGACGCGCAAATGATCCGTCTGGCGGTGCCCGGTCGCGGGCGCGGCCATATCCGACAGCACCACATCGGCCTTAACGCCCCCCAGCACCCCGGCAATCGCCTCGGCGGCGGCCGCCTCGCTCATATCGAGCGCCAACACCTCCACACCGGGAACGGGCTCGATGGCGGCGAGATCGACGGCGAGCACGCGGCCTGGTCCCTCCCCGGCGCGAACCCGCATCGCCGCCACCTGACTCCAGCCACCGGGCGCAGCCCCCAAATCGACCACGCTCATACCGCCTTTCAGGATGCGATACCTGTCGTCGATCTCGGCAAGCTTGAACGCCGCGCGCGAGCGATAGCCCCGCGCCTTCGCCTCGGCCACGTAAGGGTCGTTCAGCTGGCGTTGCAGCCAGCGCGTGGAGGCGATCTTGCGGCCCTTGGCGGTCTTGAGCTTGACCGCGAGCCGCCGCCCGCTCGCGCCCCCGCTCCCTTTTCGCGTCTCTCTTACCATTCGTTAATCTCGTCCATTCGCCTAAGCCCTTGACCGATGGGGGCCATCCGCCCCATCTGCGCCTTATTGGCCCCTTCTAACCCCTGATATATGCCCCGCTACTTCGTCACGCTCATCGTCGCCGTCGCTCTCTTCATGGAGACAATGGACTCGACGGTGATCGCAACGTCGCTGCCGGCAATCGCGGCGGATCTTCACCAGGATCCCATCGCGCTCAAGCTCGCGCTTACCTCCTACCTTCTTTCCCTCGCCGTGTTCATCCCTTTGAGCGGATGGGTCGCCGACCGCTTCGGCGCACGCACGGTCTTCCGCGCGGCGATCGTGGTCTTCACCCTCGGCTCGGCCCTGTGCGGCTTCTCCCACGGCCTACCCGACTTCGTGCTGTTCCGTATCCTGCAAGGACTGGGCGGCGCCATGATGGTGCCGGTCGGGCGGCTGGTCATCTTGCGCTCCGTGCCGAAGAGCGAGCTGATCTCAGCACTCGCCTGGCTCACGATTCCGGCGCTACTCGGGCCGGTGATCGGGCCGCCGCTCGGTGGCTTCATCACCACCTATACCTCATGGCGCTGGATCTTCTGGATCAACATTCCGGTCGGCGTGCTCGGCGTGATCCTGGCCACCTATTTCATCACCAATGTGCGCGAGCAAGACCTGCCGCCGCTCGACCTCAGGGGCTTCGTCCTTTCCGGCATTGGGCTGGCCGGGCTCGCCTTCGGTCTCACCACCATCGGCCAGGGGCTGTTGCCGATCTGGGGTGTCACCGCGCTGCTGGCCGTCGGCGGCATGTGTACGTGGCTCTATATCCGCCATGCCCGCGTTGCCAAGGCGCCGCTTATCGATCTGCGCCTGCTCAAGGTGGAGACCTTCTACGCGAGTCTCGTAGGCGGCTTTCTCTATCGCATCGGCATCGGCGCCATGCCCTTCCTGCTGCCGCTCCTGTTCCAGCTCGGCTTCGGCATGACGCCCTTCCGATCGGGACTGCTCACCGTCGCGGGCGCCATCGGCGCCGTCACCATGAAGACCACGGCGGCCCGCATCCTGCGGCGCTTCGGCTTCCGCCGTGTGCTGGTGGTCAACGCCCTCATCTCGGCCGGCTTCCTCGCCGCCTCGGCGCTGTTCGTGCCGGGACTGTCCCACATGGTCATCTTCGCCGTGCTGCTCGTCGGCGGCTTCTTCAAGTCGCTGCAATTCACCAGCATCAACACGATCGCCTATGCCGATATCGAGCCTAAGGCGATGAGCCGGGCCACGAGCTTCGCCTCGGTGGCGCAGCAGCTCTCCATGTCGGCGGGCGTGGCGGTGGGCGCGCTCGTGCTTGAGGCCGAGCGCATGGGACGCGAAGCGACGAATGTGGTGGCAGGCGATTTCGCCAGCGCCTTCATCCTGGTCGCGGCCATCGCCGCCACCTCGGCCTTCGTCTTCGCGGCGTTGCCGCAAGAGGCGGGATCGAGCCTGTCCGTGCGCGCCCGGCCGCTCAGAGTTCCCCAAGATTCCGCCTCGCAAGCGTGAGAGCCGCGCTAGCCCGACCCCTGCCTTGTGCCCCCCACGCGCCGGTGGGCGTGATGTCGGCCAGCGGCGCGGCGGTCGTGACCGTCCTCCGCCATGAGCATGGCGAGAATGCCTTCGCGCAGCCCTCGATCGGCGACGCGCAACCGCTCGCACGGCCAAATCCGCAGTAGCGCCTCGAGAATCGCGCAACCCGCAAGCACGAGGTCGGCCCGCTCGTGCCCGATGCACGGTTGCGCCGCGCGGTCGGCGTAGCTCATGGCGATCAGGCTGTCGGAGACCGTGCGCACCTCGCCGCTCGTGAGCCAGCAGCCATCGACGCGGGAGCGCTCATAGGCGGGCAGGCGCAGATGAATGCCGGCCATGGTCGTGACCGTGCCGGAGGTACCGAGGAAATGCATGCCGCCGCTCGCGACCTTCTCCGCGAAGCGGTGCTCGGCTTCGAATGGCGCGACGGCCCGCATCACATCGGCCACCATGGCCTCGTAATTCGCGCGCGTCACCTCGCGGCCGCCATGACGCTCGGCGAGGCTCACCACCCCGATCGGCAGCGAGATCCAGGCGGAAATGCAGTTCTGCACGTCGAGACGATCGTAGATGGAGCGGCGCCACGGCCGATTGAGACCGCTGAGATCGAGCCAGATCAGCTCCGAGCTGCCCCCGCCGATATCGAAGACGAGCACTCGGTCGCAATTGCGATCGATGAGCGAAGCGCAGCCCGAGACCGCGAGCTTCGCCTCGGTCTCCTGGCTCACGATCTCGAGGGCGAGCCCGGTGTCGCGGCGAACCCTGTCGATGAATTCCGCCCCATTGGCGGCGATGCGGCAGGCCTCCGTGGCGATCAGGCGCGAGCGCGACACGCCTCGGCGGCGCATCTTCTCGGCGCACACCTTAAGCGCCTCGATAGTGCGGCTCATGGCGGTATCGGACAGCCGGCCCGAACCGATCACCCCCTCGCCGAGGCGAATGATGCGGGAGAAAGCATCGATGACGAGGAAGCCGCGGCGCGAGGGTCGCGCGATCAACAGCCGGCAATTGTTAGTGCCGAGATCGAGCGCGCCGTAAACCGGAACGGCAACATCACGGGCTGACGCCCTGTCCGTTCTGCCCTGGGCTGCCCCCAAGAGGCCGTCAGCCGGCGCGTGTTGCAGCGCCGCGACATGCGCCGGACCGCCACCACCCCCGCAGTCATCGGTCTCGCTCCGCTTGGCTCTAAGCTCACGCGGAATTATGGCAGCCGCGCGGGGATCGCCGCTCGGCCCAGTCACGGTGATAACCTCTCATGCCCAAACTGCCGGCACCCTCAGTAGGGATCATGGCCAGCGGCGGGACTATCTTATCGTTCTACTCTACCAAGCTGAGAGGGCAGGTAAAGCGGGTTCTCCACAGAGTTTCCGCCGGGTCACACTCGACCCTGCTTCGCTCCGCCACAGGACGCGCCAGAGTGATGCCCAATTTTTGCTCGCAATTTTCCCCAAAGGCGTACCACTCTCCGACGCCTATCGCGGTCCCGAACTCGGGAGCGGTCAGCGACCAACCCGCAGAGAGGGATAGTGGCATGACACAGATTCGCGTGGGCAGGCTTTTCCTGATCGCATCGGCAGCCATGGTGGCGCTGTGGATCTTCCCCGCCCCCTCTTACCCGCATGTTGTCTCGACCTATGTGACGTTCTACGGCTTCGACGACAATGACGACGGCGATCCGACCCATCTCGGCACCGCAGCCATTTCCCACGGCGTCGTCCACACTTCCGCGAGTGAGGATGTGGGCACTTATGCTCGCCCCGGGACGCTCGCAACCGACACCAAATTCTTGGCGCCCGGCACCAAGGTCTATGTCCCCGCGTTGAAGCGGTATTACGTCATGGAAGACACCTGCGTGGAATGCTCCGCCGATTGGGCCGAGAACAAGCGTCACGTGGATCTGTATGTAGCCGGCACCGGCGATGAGTTATTGCGCTGCGAGGAGCGCCTGACGATGGAGAGCGCCAAGATCGTGGTCTCTCCGCCTGCTGGACTTCCCGTGAAGCGGGGTTCGGCTTGCGATTAGAGGGCAAGCTACCGGTCGCGGGAAATTAGCGTGGACTGCGCCGGCGGTCCCAGAGCTGCTCGTCGAGAACGCGCTTCAGCCGCTCGCCCGCGGGTATCGCCTCGAGCTCACGAGTGAAGGCTTGATACTCGCTCCTTGCCTGGGCTGAACCGAAGCCTTGAGTGAGTTCGGTGCGCCAGGCAAGCAGGCGCCTCCAGCCCCGCGAATCGCCGCCTCGTAACGGCGGGGCAAGGCCGGCGGCAAGCATGCGGCGCATGGCCATCTGCGCCGCCTCTCCTTCGTCGTATCCGGCCTTGACCAGAACGTCGATCATGGCGGCGATGCGGGCCAGCACAGTCTCGCTTGGCGCCCCACTCCGGCGCCGCTCGGGAGCCACCTCGGGCTGATTCCCTTGGCGCCGACCGCGCAAATAGGTCTCAAGGTCGATGAGCGGTTGCAGTTCCTCCTGTGCGAGCCCGCCCTCGCTGAGCTGATGGATCAGCACGGCGAGACATTTCGCGCCGAGAACCGTCTTGTCCTCCGCATCGTGATCGTGGGTCTGCCGCAGCGCTTTCAGCGCGGCAGTGAGACGATCAAGATTAAGCGACAACGCCTGCATGGGAACGACCTGGCATTGACATGGGCATGGCTGGCTGCTTGAGCAGCGGAGCACCCAATTAATCGCTCAATAATTGTGACAAAGGGTTAAACGATTGGTGGACGGGCGGCGCCGCTCCTTCCGGCGAGCAGGCGTGCCCAAGGCCCGGGAGGCTTGCCAAGCCGCGCGCCCCGCGGCTAGAACGGCAGGCTCAGCAAGCGATCGACGCTACCGGCACCTTTGAAGATCCGCTCGCGTTGATCAACCTGAACATCAGGTGGGGGATCGTCTAACGGTAGGACAGCGAACTCTGACTCCGCCAGTCTAGGTTCGAAATCCTAGTCCCCCAGCCACCCGTCCCGCCCCGCGAAGCCCCGATCCTGGACCCGGCGCCCTTGAGGCAAATCAAGGATCGGCCGGCCTCTCACCCGCATAAGGGCCTGCGACGACCTGCCACCGCCGTTGCGAGGGCGCTCGGGAGCCTTTATTTGAAGGGGGAGAGGCTGGGTGGTAGTAACTCCCTGGTTAGAACGTGCCGGGAGAATGAACGACGGTTGAGCGAGGCAGCCTTATCGGGCTCAAGGGCTTGGAAAGGCTGGCTGAGACGAAGAAGACGGCTCAGCACGTCGGGGAGATCGAAATGGATTATGAGGGTTTTTTCCGTGAGCACCTCGAAGCCTTGCACGCCGAGGGCCGCTACCGCGTCTTCGCCGAGCTGAAGCGCCGCTGCGGCGCCTATCCTACGGCCGACCAATTCACCGGAACCGGCGTCCGCGACGTCACCGTGTGGTGCTCCAACGATTATCTCGGCATGAGCCAGCACCCGGTGGTCCGCACTGCCATGCACGAGGCGATCGAGGCGGTGGGCGCAGGCTCCGGCGGCACGCGCAACATCTCCGGCACCACCCATTACCATGTCGAGCTCGAGGCCGAGCTGGCCGATCTGCACGGCAAGGAAGCGGCGCTTCTCTTCACCTCCGCCTATATCGCCAACGACGCCACCCTCTCCACGCTCCAGCACCTGATTCCGGGGCTTATGATCTTCTCCGACGAGAAGAACCATGCCTCGATGATCGCCGGCATCAGACGCGGCGGCGGCACCAAGCACATCTTCCGCCACAGCGACGTCGAGCATTTGGAGGAGCTGCTGCGCGCGGTTCCCCTTGCGACGCCGAAAATCATCGTGTTCGAGAGCGTCTACTCCATGGACGGCCATATCGCACCGATCAAGGAGATCTGCGATCTTGCCGCCAAGTACAACGCGCTCACTTATCTCGACGAGGTGCACGCGGTGGGGCTTTACGGTCCGCGCGGCGGCGGCATCGCCGAGCGCGACGGCGTGATGGACCACCTCGACATCATCAACGGCACGCTCGCCAAGGGCTTCGGCGTCATGGGCGGCTATATCGCCGCGAGCCGAGCCTGCTGCGACGCCATCCGCTCCTATGCGCCGGGCTTCATCTTCACCACCTCGCTCGCCCCGGCCATCGCCGCCGGAGCCCTTGCAAGCATCCGCCATCTGAAGCAAAGCGAGATCGAGCGCGCGCGGCTCAGGGAGCGCGCCGGCACGCTGAAGCAGCGCCTTACCGAGGCCGGACTTCCGGTGATGGATAATCCGAGCCATATCGTGCCGGTCATGGTGGGCGATCCCGTCCACTGCAAGGCGGTGACCGATATGCTGCTCGAGCGTTACGGCATCTATGTGCAGCCGATCAATTATCCGACCGTGCCGCGCGGCACCGAGCGCATGCGGTTGACCCCTTCGCCCGTCCATACCGACGCGCAAATGACCGCACTCATCCACGCGCTCGAGGAGCTCTGGGCCCGCTGCCCCGTCGCCAACGGCCAATATGTGAGGCTCGCCGCCGAGTAGCCTGGCGGTCGCTGTTCCCCTCACGCGCGTGGGAGACGAACCGCCTCGCGGGAGCCTGTCTCCTTGAATGGGACCCCTGTTTCCGATAAGCGAGGCCGGCCATGCTCATCAATACGCGCCGCCGTGTGCTCGCCCTCCTTGCCGCCACCGCGGGCCTGCGCCTCGTCCCCTTCCCTCCCCGCGCGCTTGCCAAAATCCCCGATTGCTTCGCCACCCAGGCCATCGGCCCGTGGAAGGGCGTGGCGACGCAGGATCAGGCCGGGGCGCGCATCGGCCAGCTTGCCTTCGCCAACCCCGACAAATGCGACCTGCGCGCCGAGATTTCCGTGGGCGCCAATTTCGACGCCAAGCTCGTCCTTTACGGCGACCCCGACAAGACGCCGCTCCCCAAGCCCTTTCTGATCAAGCCCGAGAACCGCCTGATCCTACGTGGCGAAGACGGTAAGGTGGCGGTGGACGAGCCCCTATGCGGCACCTGCACCGAAATCCACGACGACAAGGTGACCGTGATCCTGCCGCTCGCCGCCACGCCCCTGTTCCGCGACGGCCGCAGCCTCGAGCTGGCGGTCAAATTGGGCGAGGCGGAGGAATGCCGCGCGAAGCTCGATTGCGAGACCTTGCGGAAGGCGCTGGCCTGGGCCACCGACAAGCAGACGGACCTTGCGCAACAATATGCGGCACAAAGCTGTAACCCGCCGCAGGGCTGCTTCATCACCAGCGCCTGCTGCGAGCTTCTCGGCCTTGGCGATGATTGCTTCGAGCTCAGCACCCTTCGGCGCTATCGCGACGCCGTGCTCGCCAAACGTCCGGGCGGCCAAGAGGCCATCGCGCGCTATTACGCCGAGGCGCCGGTCATTCTAGACCGCTTGCCCGCCGAGGCGCGTGCGCCGCGACTGTTGTGCGTCTATGCCCGCTTCATTTTGCCGGCCGCCATCGCCGCGCGGCTCGGCTTTGCGGCCCTCGCCTACCGGCTCTACGCGAGGATGATGCAGGAACTTGCCGGGGCCGCGAACTGATCGCGCCGGAACGGGTTACCGACTCAATCGGACCCAAGCCCTGACTTTGCCGCAATGACGTCGAGGTGGCGCCCCAGTCCGGCGTTAACGTTTTCCCCAACGAAGAAAACGCCTTTTGCCCCAACGGGGGGCTCACGCGACACGGAACGCCGACAGAGGGTCGGCACGAGGACTTCGAGCGGAAGAGGTCTCGCCCCTGCTTGGGCGGCGTATCGTTTTGGCACCTCCGCTCTCGGTCTTCGGTCACGCGCGCCACCTTTAGCGGGGAGAGAGCGGTGTGATGGCGTCTTTTGTATTGCGTATTCTCTTCGGCCTCGTTCTCCTCGCCTTTGCTCCCGCCGGACGCGCCGAAGCGGCCGGTGCGAAGAGCTCAGGCGGTGACGAAGCGACGTTCCGCTTGATCGGTGGCGAGGTTGCGGGAACCGAATCCGCGCTCGCCGACGACCTGACCAAGCTCTTCGCCGGCGAATCCTCCTTGAACATTCTCCCGATCAAGGGCGATGCGGGGATCGGCAACCTCACCCGGCTCATCACCGAGCCCGCGATCGATGTGGCCTTCGTCTCGACCGATGCCCTGGCCGCAGCCGCCGAGCGGGAATTCGGCGCCAGCCTGCCTGCCAAAGTGGCGCTGGTCGCGCGGTTAGGGCCGCAAGAGGTCCATATCTTGGCGCGGCGGGACATTTCTAGCCTGACCGGCCTTGCCGGGCAGAAGGTCAATTTCGGACCGGCCGGCGCAAGCTCGGCCGCCACCGCCGAGCGCCTGTTCAAGGCGCTTGCGATCGAGGTCAAGCCCGAAGCGCTCGACGCCAGCGCCGCCCTTGCGGGGGTGAAACGCGGTGACATCGCCGCCCTCGTCATCGTCGGCGGCAAGCCGGTGCCGCTTATCGCCGATATTCCAGCGGGGCTGGGCCTCCATCTCCTGCCCGTTCCCTTCGCCACGGCATTTCAGGAGCGCTACCTCCCCACGAGCTTCGGCCATGACGACTATCCCAATCTGATCGAGACGGAGGCGGAGGTGCCTGCGCTGGCCACCGGCATGGTGCTGCTGGCCGCTCCGCGCCAGGACGACAAGGAGGCGCGCGCCCGCCTCGACCGGTTCATTACGACGCTGTTCTCGCACTTTGCCGAGCTCGAGCGTCAAGGCCATCATCCGAAATGGCGCGAGGTCAATCTTGCCGCGACACTGCCCGGCTGGGAACGGGCGCCCGCGGCTCAGGCTTGGCTGGCGCAGCCGCGCGAGGAGGATCCGCCTGCCGCAACCAACGGGAACGTGGCGCGGACGGGCGTCGAGGCGAGCGCCGCGGGCGTCCCGCCTTTGCCGATGAGCAAGGATCAGAAAGAGGCCCTGTTCAAGGGCTTCATGGAGTGGCAGCGCGCGAAGGGGCACTAGCGCGCTGCCAAAGGGGGAAAGGGGCGTGACCGGCGCGAGGGTGAGACCCCCGCGCGCCGGTCGAACATGATGGAGCAAGACCATGATTGGTTCCCCCACGCCCGCCGTGCGGCCATTCAATGCCGAGGCAGGCCCTCCCCCGCCTGCATTCCTCGGGGCGCCTAGGCCCGCACCCCGCGCCATGCCGGCGCCAATCGCCGTCACCTATCCGGACTCGCTGCACGCCCGCCTCGAGGCCTTGTCGAGCGGAAACATCGAGATGACCTGTCCGGATGTCGAGGCCTTCAGCCTCCTCGAAGACCGGGATCCGGCCCCGCCTCCCCATGCGGCCATGAGCGACGCCGAGGCCCTTGCCGCCGGCGTGCCGTTCGACCCCGACACCTCCGACCTCAAGCCGCAAGTCCACATGCAGGCGCTGCTGCTCGACTTCCGGCGGCGGCAACGTCAGGCGAGCCTGATCGTGGCTGGCTCCCTTGCCGCGGCAACGGTTCTGACCGTCGCGGGCGTCGTAATGGTCACGAGCCTCGCGACCCCGCGCCACGACCAGCCGCCCGCACCCGGTCATTCCACCTCCGTCGCCTGGCAGCCGCCGCGGACGGACCCGGCGCTGATGACCGCGCAGCAGATCGCCAATCGCCGCAACAAGAGTGAACCTCTCCTGCTCCCGGCGCGCGCCGGGGCGGATGACATGCATGCCGCGTGGCTCCGCGACGCCGCGCTGCGGGCAGAGGCGCCGTCAACGCCAGCATCGGTGATCCTGGTGCAAGCCGGACGGCCGCTCGCCCTTGCTCCTCTCCTGCCCCAACGCCAGGCGCGGTATCTCCTACTGCGCGGCCTGCCCGACGAGGCGCGGCTGTCGGCCGGCGACCGCAATGCGAGCGGGGCCTGGATCGTCAAGGACGGAGAGGTTCCCGATCTTACGCTGCTCGTGGACGAGGCGCCGAACGGCAACG
The DNA here is from genome assembly GCA_963820115.1 of uncultured Alphaproteobacteria bacterium. Taxonomy (GTDB): domain Bacteria; phylum Pseudomonadota; class Alphaproteobacteria; order Rhizobiales; family Methyloligellaceae; genus Methyloceanibacter. Next base: position 856,021 of record CAWFYP010000001.1, on the reverse strand, counting down.
GCGCGAGCGGGGATTATCCCGTCGATGTCTATCTGCTCGGCACGAGCAAGACGGCCCAGTCGCGGCAGCGTCTCCTGCTGCGGGTTGAGCCGGCCGCGGGCACATTCTCCTCGGCGTCGCTCTCCCAAGACTGGCCCGCGGCGCTGCTCGATCTTGCGCTGATGAGTCTCGACCCCGGGATCAAGACCGTGGCGCCCGCGCCCTCTCCCCTCCTCGCCCGCGCCCGGACGGCGCTTGGCGAGGGCGACGTCGCCGGCGCGAGGCTGCTGCTCCTCCACCTCGCCGAGCAAGGCGAGGCCGAGGCGGCTTACGAGCTCGCGCAGAGCTACGACCCGCAAGTCCTGACCGGCCTCGGCGCACGCGGCATGGGTGGCGATCCGGCCCGCGCCCGCGGCTGGTACGAGCAAGCCTCGGAGAGCGGGAATGAGAACGCCAAGGAGCGCTTGAAAATCCTCGCTAGTCTGGCGGATTAATCCCGCAGACGAGCAGAAGGAGGGCCGCAGCCGCCATCGCGAGGGACTGAAATCGGGGGAACAGCGGCTGCGGCCTAGACTGCCTAGATCACGTGACGCCGCCTGAGCTCGGCGAGCACCGTGTCGGCCAGCGCCTCCGCCGTGGTGTCGGTCGTCTTTAGAGCAAGCTCGGCCTGTTCCGGCGCCTCATAGTCGGAATCGATGCCGGTAAAATTACGGATCAACCCGGCACGCGCCTTGCGGTAGAGGCCCTTTGGATCGCGCGCCTCGCAGACCTCAAGCGGAGTGTCGACGAAAATCTCGACGAATTCGCCCTCGTGGAATAGATCCCGCGCCATGCGCCGCTCGGAGCGGAACGGCGAGATGAACGACACCATGACGATGAGGCCCGCCTCCACGAACAGCTTGGCCGTCTCCGCCACCCGGCGGATGTTTTCGACCCGGTCGGCATCGGTGAAGCCGAGATCCTTGTTGAGTCCGTGGCGGACATTGTCGCCGTCGAGCACGTAAGTGTGCCGGCCGAGCGCGTAGAGCCGCTTCTCGAGCGTATTGGCGAGCGTGGACTTGCCGGAACCCGACAGCCCCGTCAGCCACAGCACGCAGGATTGCTGACCCTTGAGCCCCGCACGCGCCTGCTTGTCGATATCCAACGCCTGCCATTGGATGTTCGTGGCGCGTCTCAAGCCGAACTCGATCATCCCCGCCGCCACCGTGGCATGGGTGAAGCGGTCGATCAAGATGAAGCTGCCGGTCTCGGCATTCTCCGCGTAAGGGTCGAAGACCAGAACCTTGCCGGTGCTCAGATTGCAGCTGCCGACCTCGTTGAGCTCGAGCGTCTTGCCGGCCACGTGGTCGAGATTGTCCACGTTGAGCTTGTATTTCAGGCTCGAGATCGTGGCCGTCACGGATTGGCAGCCGCATTTCAGCGTATAGGTGCGGCCGGGCAGCATCGGCTCCTCGTCGAACCAGACAATGCGCGCCGCGATCTGGTCGGCGACCTGCGGCCGCGCTCCGGACGTGGCCAGCACGTCGCCGCGACTGATGTCCACTTCCTCGGCGAAGGTGAGCGTCACTGCGTCGCCGCTACGGGCAAGCTCAAGGTCGCCGTCGGCGGTGACGATGCGGGCCACATGCACGCGCCGGCCGGAAGGCTCGATCACCACTTCATCGCCCGGCCGGATCGCGCCGCTGGCCACGGTCCCCGTATAACCGCGAAAATCGAGATGGGGCCGGTTCACCCATTGCACGGGAAAGCGGAACGGCTGCTCCTTCTCGGCCCGCGCGACCTCCACCGTCTCCAAATGGCCGAGCAGCGTGGGCCCATGATACCAATGCATATGCGCGCTTGGCGCGCACACATTGTCGCCCCTCAGTGCCGAGATCGGAATGCAGGCGATCTGCTCGAAGCCGAGCGGCGCGGCGAAGCGCGTGAACTCCTCGGCAATCTCCTGGAAGCGCGCCTGATCGAATTCCGCGAGGTCCATCTTGTTCACGGCGACCGCGAGCTTGCGGATGCCGAGCAGCGATACGATGCACGCATGGCGCCGCGTTTGCGTGAGCACGCCAGTGCGCGCATCGACCAGCAGCACGGCGAAGTCGCAATTCGACGCTCCCGTTGCCATGTTGCGCGTGTACTGAACATGGCCGGGCGTATCGGCGACGATGAATTTCCGCCGCGGCGAGGAGAAATAGCGGTAGGCGACGTCGATGGTAATGCCTTGCTCGCGCTCGGCCTGGAGCCCGTCCACCAGCAGCGCGAGATCGAGCGCCCCGCCCCCGATCGTGCCGTGGCGGCGGCTGTCGCGCTCGGCGCTTTGCAACTGATCCTCGTAGACTTGCGCCGAATCGTAGAGCAGGCGGCCGATCAGCGTGCTCTTGCCGTCGTCGACGCTGCCGCAGGTGAGGAAGCGGAGCAGGCCGCGATCCTCCTCGGCCGCAAGCCGGGCCTTGAGGCGCTCCTCGGCGCTTTCGCGCGCGGTATCGACGAGGCTGAGATGGGACATTAGAAATAGCCCTCTTGCTTCTTCTTCTCCATCGAGCCCGATTGATCGTGATCGATGAGTCGGCCCTGACGCTCCGAGGATCGCGTCGCCACTAGCTCCTCGATGATCTCGGGCACCGTGGCAGCGTCGGACAAGATGGCGCCGGTCAGCGGATAGCAACCCAGCGTGCGGAAGCGCACCTTGCGCAATTTCGGCTTCTCGCCGGGATCGATGGGCAAGCGCTCATCGTCGACCAGAACCAGCATGCCGTCGCGCTCGATCACTGGCCGCTCCGCCGCGAAATAGAGCGGCACCACGGGAATGTTCTCGAGATGGATGTAGGTCCACACGTCGAGCTCGGTCCAATTCGACAGCGGGAACACGCGCATGCTCTCGCCGGGCTTGATCAGCGTATTGGCGAGGTGCCAGAGCTCTGGCCGCTGCCGCTTCGGGTCCCACGCATGCGCCGCGTTGCGGAACGAGAAGATCCGCTCCTTGGCGCGCGACTTCTCCTCGTCGCGCCGCGCCCCGCCGAAGGCCGCGTCGAATTGGTGTAGCTCGAGCGCCTGCTTCAAACCTTGCGTCTTCATCACGTCGGTGTAGAGCGTGCTGCCATGCGTGATCGGCGACATGCCATCGCGCACGCCCTGCTCGTTGACATGCACGATCAAGTCGAGCCCAAGCCGGCGCGTCTCTCGGTCGCGGAAGGCGATCATCTCGCGGAATTTCCACGTCGTATCGATATGCAAGAGCGGAAAAGGCGGCTTGGCGGGATAGAAGGCCTTGAGCGCCAAATGCAGCATCACCGAAGAGTCCTTGCCGATGGAATAGAGCATCACCGGATGGCGGAACTCCGCCGCCACCTCGCGCATGATGCGGATGCTCTCGGCCTCGAGCTCGCGGAGATAGGTGGAAAGGCTGGTCTGCATCGCCGGCTTTCGTCCCCCGAAAAAACGCACTTCGCCTTAGCATCTTGGGCGAGCAAGGACAAATTTTGAGGGGGCATAAGGCCCCCGAACGCCGTCTTTGCCTGGGCCCCCTGAAATGCTAAGCCACCCCTCCACCCAGACGGGCCGCTGCCGCCGATGAACGAGCATCCCAAGACCCAGCCTCGCCCCGCCGCAAGCCACGCCAAGCCCCCGGCGCTCGAGGACGTGCGCATCGGCATCATCGGGCTCGGCTATGTCGGCCTGCCGCTCGCGGTCTATCTCGCGCGCCGCTTCCCCGTCACCGGCTTCGACGTCAATGGCGCCCGCGTTGCCGAGCTTGGGCTCCATCGCGACCGCACCGGCGAGGTGACCGACGAGGAATTTACCGCCGCCCGCCACCTCTCCTTCACCGCCGACATCAACGCACTCGGAGCTTGCAACTTCTATATCGTCACGGTGCCGACGCCCATCGATCAAGCCAAGCGGCCCGATCTCGGCGCCTTGATGGCCGCGAGTGAGACCGTGGGCACCGTGCTGTCGCCGGGCGACGTGGTGGTTTACGAATCCACGGTCTATCCGGGCGCCACGGAGGAGGTCTGCGTTCCCATTCTGGAGCGCGCCTCCCGCCTCACCTATAACCGCGACTTCTTTGCCGGCTATTCGCCCGAGCGCATCAATCCCGGCGACCTCCAGCACCGCCTGCCGGGCATCGTCAAGGTAACCTCCGGCTCCACGCCCGAGGCGGCCGACCTCGTCGACCGCGTCTATGGCAGCGTGGTAACCGCCGGCACCCACAAGGTGAGCTCGATCCGCGTCGCCGAGGCGGCGAAGGTCATCGAGAACATCCAGCGCGACGTGAATATCGCCCTGATCAACGAACTCGCCATGCTGTTCAAGGATCTCGGCCTCGACACGCGCGAGGTGTTGGCGGCCTCCGCCACCAAATGGAACTTCCACGCCTATCGGCCGGGCCTCGTCGGCGGCCACTGCATCGGCGTCGATCCGTATTATCTGACCCACAAGGCGCAATCGATCGGCTTTCATCCCGAGATGATCTTGGCCGGCCGCCGCATCAATGACGGCATGGCGGGCTTCATCGCCCGTGACGTCATCAAGGCGATGCTGCGCGCCAAGATCAAGATGGACGACGCGCGGGTCTTGGTGATGGGCTTCACCTTCAAGGAGAATTGCCCCGACACGCGCAACACCAAGGTGGCCGATCTCGTGCGCGAGCTCAAAGGCTTCGTAGATGTGGTGATCTACGACCCCGTAGCCGATCAGGATGCAGCGCTGCACGAATACGGCTTGCGCCTCACCGGCACGCTTCCCTCCGGCCCCTTTCAGGCCATCGTGCTTGCCGTGCGCCATGACGCCATCACCGCGCTCGGCGCCAAGCACCTAAAGGCCATGCTCGCGCCGGGTGGGCTCATCTACGACGTGACCGGCGTACTCCCGCCTGGCGAGAGCGACGCTTGCATTTGACGCAAGGGCGTCTAGCCGGCCGGAGGAGACGGCGCCGGCACATCCTTGGCGCCCTTGCCGTTCTGCGCTTTCGCCTTCTGCTCCGCCGTCCGTTCGAGGTGAAAATAGCGCCAGGCGCTGACCGGGATCATGACGAGATAAAGGAGCGAGCCCACCGCCAGGGTGAGGAACGGGTAGGTCAGCAGCACGGCGACGAACATCGCCGCGAGCACGAACACCGGCAGCACATGCTCCCGCGCGATCCTCTGCCCGAGCAGCTTGCCCGAAAAAGTGGGCACCCGGCTCACCATCAAGAGCGCAATGGCCAGGGTATAGACGAGCACGAGGGGCGTAAGGCTCGGCACATGCAGGCCGAGATCCTGAGCATAGATGGGCAACAGCAAAATGATGGCCCCCGCGGGTGCGGGTACGCCCACGAAATAGCTGCTCTTCCAGGCCGGCAGGTCCGGCGCCTCCAGCGCCACGTTGAAGCGCGCGAGCCTAAGCGCCGCGCACACGGCGAACACGAGCACGGCGATCCACCCCATGCTGTGCAGATCCTCGAGCGCCCAGTTGAAGATGATGATGGCGGGCGCCACGCCGAAATTGACGAAGTCGGCGAGGCTATCGAGCTCGGCGCCGAAGCGGGACGAAGCCTTGAGCAGTCGGGCGATGCGGCCGTCGATGCCATCGAGGAAAGCGGCGAAGACGAGCGCCGCGACGGCCAAGTCCCAGCGATGCTCGATCGCCATGCGGATGGCCGTGAGGCCCGCGCACAGCCCGAGCAGCGTGAAAATATTGGGAATGAGGACGCGCACCGGCACCTGGCCGCGGCGCGCGAAAACGAGCTGACGCGCCTTGCGCTCCTCGCGTTCGGGATCAAAGGGCGGAAACATGCAGGTTACGACCTCGATTGACTAACCTTGTGGACCGACCGGCTCGGGCGCTACTGCGCGGGCAGCGAACTCGCCCAGCACCGTCTCGCCGCCGATGGCCGTCTGCCCCACCGCGACGAGAGGCTTCGCGTCGGCCGGCAGATAGACATCGACGCGACTGCCGAAGCGGATCAGGCCGATCCGATCGCCCGCCCGCACGCTATCGCCCTCATTGACGAAAGTCACGATCCGCCTCGCGATGAGTCCGGCGATCAGCACGATGCCGACCGTGCCCCCCTCGGGTGTCCCGATCAGGAGCGCGCGGCGCTCATTTTCCTCGCTCGCCTTGTTGAACTCGGCATTCAAGAATTTCCCCGGCACATAGGCGCTCTTGGTGATGCGGCCGGCGACCGGCGCGCGCACGATATGCACGTCGAAGATCGACAGGAACACTGAGATGCGGGTGAGCGGTTCGCCGCTCATGGCAAATTCCCGTGGCGGCGGCGTCCGATCGAGCCCCACGATCTTGCCGTCGGCGGCGCTGACCACGAGCCCTGGGCGGCCAGGCATCATCCGGTCGGGGTCGCGAAAGAAATAGACGCACCAAGCGGTGGCGATTGCACCGAGCCATCCCAGCGGCGGCAGCACCAGGAAAAGGAGCAGGGTCACCAGGGCCAAGGCGAAGACGAACTTATATCCGTCGCGATGGATCGGGACGAGCGCACCCGTCACGCTGTCGAGAATGGTGTGGCGATCGTTCATGTCACCTGTGCATCAATTGGAGGCAAGCGCCTCGTCCTCCAGCCGCTCGGCCGCGCGTGACTCAAGTTCGGCATCGTGCTCGATCACCTGGGCGAGCCGCTCGCGCGCCTCGTCCGCCTCGCGCTGTCGCGCCCACAGGCTGGCATAGAGCCCCCGCTTCGCCAGCAGCTCCGGATGCGTGCCCTGCTCGACGATCTCACCATGGTCGAGCACGATGATGTTGTCGGCATGAACCACGGTGGAGAGCCGATGCGCGATCACGAGGCTGGTGCGCTCGCGCGCCACCCGCTCGAGCGCGTCCTGGATTTCCTTCTCGGTATGGCTGTCCAACGCCGAGGTCGCCTCGTCCAGCATGAGGATCGGCGGCGCTTTGAGGATGGTGCGGGCGATGGCCACGCGCTGCTTCTCGCCGCCGGAGAGCTTCAAGCCCCGCTCGCCCACGAGCGCGTCGTAACCCTGCGGCAGCGTCGTGATGAAATCGTCGATCTGGGCCAGCCGCGCGGCGTCGCGCACCTGCCGCACGGTCGCATCGGGCCGGCCATAGCGGATGTTGTATTCGATCGTGTCGTTGAACAGCACCGTGTCCTGGGGGACCATACCGATGGCCGCGCGCAGCGAGCTCTGCGTCACGTCGCTGATATTCTGGCCGTCAATGAGCACGCGCCCGCCCGAGAGCTCGTAGAAGCGGAACAGGATGCGCGAAATGGTGGACTTGCCGGCGCCCGAGGGCCCGACGATGGCCACCATCTTTCCGGCCGGCACGTCGAAACTGACATTCTTGAGGATCTGCCGCTCCGGATCGTAGGCGAAGGAGACGTTCTCGAATTTGATCGCGCCCTTGTTTACCACCAGCGCCTTGGCGCCTGGCCGGTCGACGATCTCGGGCGGCTCGTGCAGCAGCGCGAACATGGTCTCGATGTCGATCAGGCCCTGCTTGATCTCGCGATAGACCATGCCCATAAAATTGAGCGGCAGATAGAGCTGCATCAGGATCGCGTTGATCATCACGAAATCGCCGATCGTCAACACGCTATTGGCCACGTCGCGCGCCGCGAGCAGCATGCAGACCACTGTGCCGGCGGTGAAGATGATCGCCTGGCCCGAATTGAGGAATCCGAGCGAGGTGTAGGTGCGAATCGCCGCCTTCTCGTAGCGGGCCATGGAGGCGTCGAATCTCTGCGCCTCCAATTCCTCATTGCCGAAATATTTTACCGTCTCGTAATTGAGCAGACTGTCGACCGCCTTGGAATGGGCCTCGCTGTCCAACTCGTTCATGTCGCGGCGGATGACGATGCGCCGCTCGCTGGCCCAGAAGGTGAACCAGACATAGAGTCCCACCGTCGCCAGCACGACGAGGACGTAGACCCAGCCGAAATAATAGGCGACGAGGCCCGAGATCATGACGAGCTCGACCGCTGTCGGAATCGAGTTGAGCACGGCCATGCGCACGATGGTGTCGACACCCGTGATCCCGCGCTCGATGACGCGGTTCAAGCCGCCGGTGCGGCGCTCCAGATGGAAACGCAGGGACAGCGCGTGCAGATGCCGGAAGGTGCGCTTGGCGAGTTGGCGAACGGCATTTTGCGCGACGACCGTGAACCAGACGTCGCGGAACTGGGCAAACACCACCATCATCACCCGCGCCGCGCCATAGGCGATGATGAGGAAGACCGGGCTCGCCGCGAGTCCAATGGCGGTGATCTCTTTGCCGCTGGCCTCGCCGGTCAAGAGATCGACGACAGTTTTATAGGCGATGGGCGCGACCAGCGTGACGGCCTTGGCGACCACCAGCGCCAACAGCGCAAAAACCACGCGCTGACGCAAATCCGGGCGACCGGCGGGCCATACATAGGGGAGCAGCTCGCGTAGCACGGTGATATGGCCGGCCCGCGCGGCCATCACCGCATCGCTTCTTGTTTGAGGTAGCCGGTCTCGCATGGGATCGCTTTTCATCCGCGGATCAGCGCGGCAAAAAGGGCAGCGTCAAGGCGCTGCCCTTGGTGAGGTAGATATAGGCGTGGGCGCCGCCCCCGCCAAGCGGCCGCGCGGGGCGCCTCAACGCTTCGGAATCCGCACCGTTTGCTTCGGATAGATCCGGTTCGGATTGTGGATGTGCTTGCGGTTCTCGCGGTAGATCGTGACGTAATGCCAGCCGCCGCCAAAATAGCGCTCGGCCAGCGCCCACAGTGTGTCCCCGCGCCGGATGGTGTAGACATGCGGCCGGTGCTTCTTGTGGCGCAGGGCCGGCTTGGCGGGCAGCCCGCTTTCCTCGGCGGCAGCTACTTGCGGCACTGCTGCCTCCGGGGCGGCCGTCGCGGGCGTAGCAGCCGGTGGTGAAGCCGGCTCGGGCGCGGCCGGTTGCGGCGCCGCAGCTTGCTCTGCCGGAGTGAGGGCCGGTTCGGCTTCGGCCCTTGGCGGCGCGGCTTCATGCTTGGTGGCGGGCTCCTCGGGCGTCGCCTCTCCCGGCGACTTCGTTTCCTTCGACACAGGCGGACGCCGCTCCACGGAGACGGAGGTGCGGCCCAAGACGATGCCGGTCGTCTTGTCGAGGAGGTCAGCATTGAAGACATGCTGGCCGAGCGGAAGCTCGCCGTCCTTCTCCATCTGCCACGTGCCGTCATCGCTGATGATGAACTGACCGAAGGGCTGCTCGTCGAGATAAACGAGCACGTGAGCGCCGGGATCACCGGTGCCGCTCAGCACGATCCTGCCGGCGCCCTTTTCGTCAAAGTCGACGGCTCTGATGCGGACTGGGGGACCTTTTCGCACCTCCGGAGGCGACGCCTCCGATTGCGGCGCGGCGGACTCCTCCGCGGCGGAAGGAGGAACGACCGGCTCTGGCTCGGCCGGCGTCTCGGCTTGTGCCGTTTGTGTCGGCGTCGCTTCGGCCGGCGTCTCGGTCTGCGCCGTGCTTTCCGGCGCGGGTTCCGGCGGCGGGGAGGTTTGGGCTTCTTCCCCGACAGGCGCGGCGGCGGTAGTCTCGGCAGGCGGTGCGCTCTCAACCTGCGGCTCGGCCGCACCAGGCGTGGCCCCGGTCGCGTCCGCACTCGCTGGCGCAGATTCCGATGCTGTGCTACCGGGCTCTTCGGACGTCGGCAGCGCGGCGACCGCCTCTTTCTTGCCAACCGTAACGGGCACCGCCTGCTGCGAGGCCAGAAGACGGACGCCGTCCGGCGAGACGGATTGGACCGACAGGGTATGGTCGCCCGCGGGAAGCGGCTTCTCCAGCACCACGGTCCAAGCTCCCTCCGCATCGGCAGAAGCGGACGCGATCTTGGCGCCCTGATCCTCGATATTGACCTGCCAGCCAGGCTCGGCGCGGCCGGCGAGCACGCCCTCGCCCGAAGGCTCGATGCGGACGATATCGAAGCTCGGCACCGCTGTCGGAATCTTCGCCTCGCTCTTCATCTCGGTCTGCGGCTTCGGCTGCTCCGGCATGGGCGCCGGACCCTCGCTCCTCGCCACGCCCCCGGCTGCTTGCGGCGCTTCGGGCTGCTGCCGGTAAACATAGAGCCCCGCCGCGGCGACGCCGACGATGACGACCAGGGCGGCGAGCATTGCAATGACTTTACTGCCGATCATATCCACTCCTCTGACGCGACCTCCCATGGAGCGCGCTTTTTTGGGGCTTGGGCCAAAAGGCCACGTGCCCCGTATCGTTGGGGCAACCTAACGGTCCGTCACGGCCCTGCCAACCGGGTTGATCGCCGCGCCTCGTTTCTTGACGGGCGCTTAGGCCCAATGCCAGATGGGCCGATGCAAAAGAGCTCAACCATCCAAAATATCTGCGTTTATTGCGGCTCGGGATCGGGCCGGAACCCGGCCTTCACCGAGGCCGCGCGGGGGTTCGGCCGCCTGCTGGCCGATAACCATATCGGCCTCGTCTATGGCGGTGGCAGTCTCGGGCTCATGGGCGAGATTGCCCGTTCCGTGCTGCACCATGGCGGCTACGTCACCGGTATCATCCCGGGCTTCTTGAGCGAGCGCGAGCACATGCTGATCGAGGCGCAAGAGCTCGTCGTGGTGGAGGACATGCATCAGCGGAAGCAGCTGATGTTCACCAAGTCCGACGCCTTCGTGGCGCTGCCGGGCGGTCTCGGCACGCTGGAGGAATTCGTCGAGCAGCTCACCTGGTCCCAACTCGGCCGCCACGCGAGACCCATCGTGCTCGCCAATATTGACGGTTTCTGGGACCCGCTCCTCGCTTTGTTCGAGAGGATGAAGGCCGAGGGCTTTATCCGCAAGGGGCTTGGCCTCCATCTCCAGACTGTCGCCCGCATCGACGAGATCATTCCGACGATCGCGCGCGCTCTCGCCTCCCGCGGCGAGGAAGGCGAAAAGCGCGCCGAGGACCATCTCGCCGCGAAATTCTAATTGGGCGCGGGCGCGCCGTCGCGGATCAGCTTGTAATTGATCGAATCGATGAGCGCCTCGAACGAGGCATCGACGATATTGGGCGAGACGCCCACGGTAAACCAGCGGTTCCCCTCCCCGTCGCGGCTTTCGATCAGAACGCGGGTAGTGGCGTCGGTACCCCCGGTCAGGATACGCACTTTATAGTCCACGAGCTCGAGGTCGGAGATATAGCTCTGATACGGTCCAAGATCCTTGCGCAGCGCCGTGTCGAGCGCGTTCACCGGACCGTTGCCCTCGCCAACCGACAGCACGATGTCGCCGTCGATGCGCACCTTGACCGTCGCCTCCGACACGGTAACGAGCTCGCCGACCGCGTTGTGCCGCCGCTCCACCATGACACGGAAGGAATCGACCTCGAAAAAATGCGGCACGTTGCCGAGCATGCGGCGGGCGAGCAGCTCGAACGACGCGTCCGCCGCCTCATAGGCGTAGCCCGCGGCCTCGCGCTCTTTCACCTCGTCGAGCAGCCGGGCAATGCGCGGATCGTCCTTCGGCGTGACGATGCCGATGCGCTCGAGCTCGGCGAAGATGTTGGAGCGGCCGGCCTGATCGGAGACAAGCAGCTTGCGGCGGTTGCCCACCGCCTCGGGCGGAACGTGCTCATAGGTGCGCGGGTCCTTCTGCACGGCGGAGACATGGATGCCGCCTTTATGGGCGAAGGCCGACTCGCCGACATAAGGCGCGTTGCGGTCGGGCGCGCGATTTAGAATCTCGTCGAGAATGCGCGAGGCGTGGGTGAGCGTGCGCAGCTTCTCCGGCGTCACGCCGGTCTCGAAGCGGTCGGCATAGTCCGACTTCAGCATCAGTGTGGGGATGATGGAGGTGAGGTTGGCATTGCCGCAGCGCTCGCCGAGCCCGTTCAGCGTGCCTTGGATTTGGCGCGCGCCGGCGCGCACGGCGGCGAGCGAATTGGCCACGCCATTGTCGGTATCGTTATGCACATGGATGCCGAGATGATCGCCCGGGACATGCTTCGCCACCTCGGTGACGATGCCTTCGATCTCCTCCGGCAGCGTGCCGCCATTGGTGTCGCACAACACGACCCAGCGCGCGCCGGCCGCATACGCGGTCTTGGCGCACAGCAGCGCGTAAGGGGCATTGGCCTTGTAGCCGTCGAAGAAATGCTCGCAATCGACCAGCGCCTCGCGGCCCGTCCCCACCACCGCCTCGACCGACTCTTTGATGCCGGCGACGTTCTCCTCATTGGAGATGCCGAGCGCCACCTCAACATGGAAATCCCAAGCTTTGGCCACGAGCGTGATTGCGCGCACCTGCGCCGCGAGCACCGCCTGGAAGCCCGGGTCGTTGGCGATCGAGCGCCCCGGCCGCTTGGTCATGCCGAAGGCGGTAAGCGTGGCATGCCCGAGCGGATGCGGCTCGGCGAAGAGGCGCGTATCGGTTGGATTGGCGCCGGGATAACCCCCCTCGATATAGTCGATGCCGAGCGCATCGAGCTCGCCCGCGATCAGCGCCTTGTCCTCGAGCGAGAAATCGACGCCATGGGTCTGCGCGCCGTCGCGCAACGTCGTGTCGTAAAGATAGAGCCGTTCGCGTGCCATGTCGTTTCTCTACACAACGCCGAAGATGAAATGCAGCGCGAGCAGTACCGCCAGCACGAGGATGAGGAGCTTGATGACGAAATAGGTGCCGCGCGAGCCTTTGAACGGCACGTCCTTGAAGAACCGCGTGCTCATCGCGCGACCTCCCAGGTGGTGACCAGTTCGCCGGTCTTTGGGTCTTTCGCGTCTTTCAATTCGATGCCCATGGCTTCGAGTTCGGCGCGAATGCGGTCAGCCTCCTTGAAGTCCTTCGCCGCGCGCGCCGCGTTGCGCGCTTCGATCAGATCATCGATCCGAATATCGCATACCGCTTTGGCGCTCGAGCCACCATGAGCCGCTCCCACGGCGGAAGCCGTTCTTCCGATGTTCACACGCTCGATGTTCACACGCTCGCCTGAGAAGCCCAAGAAGGCAAGCGCCGCACGCAGGCCCGCATATTTGCCCGCACTGTGAAGCTTGTGCATCTCGGTGATGGCCTTGGGCGTGTTGAGATCGTCGGACAGCGCATCGAGCACGGGGCCCGGAATACCGCCTTCACCCGCATGGCGATCGAGATCGCTGTACCATTCCCACAAGGTCTTATGCGCCTCGTCGAGTCCGACCGTCGTCCAGTCGAGCGGCTGGCGGTAATGCGTCCGCAGCATGTTGAAGCGAACCGCTTCGCCCGGCCAGGCGTAGCCTTCCCAGCCCGTCAAAAGCTCATGCACGGTGACGAAGTTGCCGGCAGACTTGGCCATCTTCTCCCCCTCCACCTGGAGGAAGCCGTTATGCATCCAGACCTGCGCCATGATCTTGGTGCCATGCGCGCAGCGCGACTGTGCGATCTCGTTCTCATGATGGGGAAAGACGAGGTCGATGCCGCCGCCATGGATGTCGAAGGTCGTCCCGAGATGGGCTTCCGCCATGGCCGAGCACTCGATATGCCAGCCGGGGCGCCCCGGGACGCTGATGCCGGCGGGCGACGGCCATGATGGCTCGCCCGGCTTCGACGGCTTCCACAGCACGAAGTCCATGGGATCGCGCTTGAACGGCGCCACCTCGACCCGGGCGCCCGCGATCATCTCGTCGAGCGAGCGGGAAGAGAGCTTGCCGTAGTCGGGCATCGCCGCGACCTGGAAGAGGACGTGGTCCTCCGCCACATAAGCGCAACCATTCTCGACCAGCCGCTCGATCATCCCCTTCATCTGGGCGATATGCTCGGTCGCCCGCGGCTCGACGGTCGGGCGCAGGCAGCCAAGCGCGTCCACATCGGCATGGAATTGGCCTACGGTCTTCTCGGTAACCTTGCGAATCGCCTCGTTTAGCGGCAGGTCGGGATAGTCTTGCGCCGCGCGCGCATTGATCTTGTCGTCCACGTCGGTGATATTGCGCACATAGGTGACGTGCTCAGCGCCAAAGCGGTGCCGCAACAGACGGAATAGCACGTCGAAGACGATGACCGGCCGGGCATTGCCGATATGGGCGAAGTCGTAGACCGTCGGCCCGCACACATAGAGGCGCACATTGTGCGCGTCCAAGGGCCGAAACGGCTCCTTCTTGCGGGTGAGCGTGTTGTAAAGCTTCAACGTCACGAACGAGCCCCTTTGGCTGCCGGCCGGCGGGCGTTCGGTTCTCTAATTTCCGGAAGATTGTGAAAGTATAAAGGAGAACGACCCGGCCAGCTGTTGCTAGCCTGGAATGATGCCGCAGAAAGTCATAAGGATCGGTTGCATCAACATGGGCTGGTTATGGCGGTAAACTGGAAAAGGGTCAAGCACGCCATCTTCACAGCATCTTATTGATGCCGCATTGACCGCCAAACTGGGGGGCGCATAATGCCTCACCTGCCGCCACGGGGAGATCGAGAGTGAGCGCCCAAAAGGGGTTCCAGCGTCTGCTTTTCGCGCCCGCGCGCTTGGCCAGCGGCCACAAGCGTGGCGCGCTTGGCCTCCTCTGCGCGAGCGTGGTCGCAGGCGCTGCCGGCCTCGCGCTTGCCCAGCCGATGAGCGATCAACAGATCCGCTGCATGCAGCTGCAACAGGAACTCTCCGGCCAGAGCGGCGGCGGTGGCGGCCGCGACGCCTTGCCCGGCATCGAGAAGCAAATTCAAGACACCAATCGCGTCTATCAAGGCACGCGCGCGGCCATGGATGATGCGGGCTGTTATGAGAGTTTTTTCATCTTTGGGCGCGGGCTGGTACGCAGTCCGAAATGCCTGCAGATGAGCGCCCGCATGGAGGACGCGAGCCGCCAGCTCGATCAGCTGCAGCAACAGCGCCAGGCGATCCTCGGTGGCGGCGGCAACCGCCGCCGTCAGGCCGAGCTGCAGGATGCGCTCGCCCGCAGCGGGTGCAACGGCCAAGCTCCGCAGCAGGCGTCGCGTCAGCGCAGCGGCGGGGGCGGCTTGTTCGATTGGTTCGGCGGCGGCGGCGGCGAGGAAGTCGAGCCCGGGGTCGACACGTCAATCTCGCGCAGCATCAACCCGAACGCGCCCTATCGCACCGTCTGCGTCCGGCTATGCGACGGCTTCTTCTATCCGGTCAGCTATTCCACCTATGCCAGCCGCTTTTCCCAGGACGCAACGCAGTGCCAACAGAATTGCGCCGCCCCGGCCGAGCTTTACGTCTATCGCAACCCGGGTCAGGAGATCGAGCAGGCCATCTCGCTGAACGGCTCGGCCTACAAGGACCTGCCGGTGGCCTTCAAATACCGCAAATCCTACACGGCCGGCTGCTCGTGCAAGGAAGCGGAGTACAATCCCACCGAGATCGAGCAGGCGAATAAGAAGGCCGAGGCCACGCCGCCGACCAAAGGCGGTGCCAAGGTCGCGACGAAGAAGGCCGCGGCTCCGGCAGCCCCGGCGGCGGCACCGGGCGCTCCACCGCCACTCGACATCGATGTCACCGGCGCGACCCCCCCGGCCAAGACCGAGGCGGCGGCCGAGGCCAAGCCGGCACCCGCGCCGCCGGCTCAACCTGCCGCTGCTGCGCCTGCCCCTGCGGGGCCGCAATCGAGCATAGCCAAGACCAAGACGCCCGCGCCGCAATAGTCCCAATCAGGCGCTCTGGCCCTCAAGCCGCGCCGAGCCTGTGGCCGTCATAGCCGCTCGCGGAATTTGTTGGTGATGGGATAGCGGCGGTCGCGGCCGAAATTCTTCTGCGTGATCTTGACGCCCGGCGCCGCCTGCCGCCGTTTATACTCGGCGAGATAGAGCATGCGCTCGACCTTCTTCACCAGCTCCGGCGCATGCCCCCGCGCCACGATCTCCGGCAGCGGCATTTCGAGCTCGACCAGGCAATTGAGAATGTCGTCGAGCACGTCATAGGGCGGCAGCGTGTCCTGATCGCGCTGGCCGGGTTTAAGCTCCGCGGTCGGCGCCTTGGTCAGGATGTTCTCCGGAACGACGACGGCCTCGGGCCCGAGGCAACCCTTGGGGCGCGCGGCATTGCGGTAGCGCGCGAGCGCATAGACCTGCGTCTTGTACAAATCCTTGATCGGATTGAAGCCGCCATTCATGTCGCCATAGATGGTGGCATAGCCGACGGACACCTCGGATTTGTTGCCGGTGGTAAGCACCATCGGCCCGAACTTGTTGGAAAGCGCCATGAGCAGCGTGCCGCGCGCCCGGCTCTGCAGATTTTCCTCGGTCGGCCCGGACGCGGTTCCGGCGAAGATGCCAGCGAGCGCCCCATTGAGCCCGTCGACCGCCGTCGCGATAGGCAGGATGTCGTAGCGCACGCCGAGGATTTCGGCGCAGGCCGCCGCGTCGTTCAGGCTCTCATTGCTGGTATAGCGGTAGGGGAGCATGACGCAATGGACGCGCTTGGACCCCAGCGCATCCACGGCCATCGCCGCGCACAAGGCCGAGTCGATGCCGCCGGAGAGGCCGAGCACCACGCCGGGAAAGCCGTTCTTGTCGACGTAGTCGCGCAAGCCCGTGACGCAGGCGAGATAGTTGGCAGCCTCCCCCTGCTCGACCTCGACGATCGTGCCCGGCACGCAACGCCAGCGCTTCCCCTCCCGCCGCCATCCGGTAATGCCCACCGCCTCGTCCCAGGCCGGCATCTGCACGGCGAGCCTGCCGTCGCCGTTGATGACGAAGGAGGCGCCGTCGAACACGAGCTCATCCTGACCACCGACCTGATTGACGTAAGCGATCGGCAGTCCTGTCTCCACGACGCGCGCCCGCGCCACCTCGTAGCGCTGGCCCTGCTTGTCCATCCAATAGGGTGAACCGTTGGGCACAATGAGGAGGGCCGCGCCTCCCTTGGCGAGCGTGGCGCAGACCTCCTCGCTCCAAATGTCCTCGCAGACCGGCACGCCGACAGACAGGCCGCGCACCAGGATGGGCTCGGGCAGCGGACCCGGCGCGAAGACCCGCTTCTCGTCGAACACGCCGTAATTGGGCAGATTATTCTTATACCGGACGGCCTCGATGCGGCCCTGATCCAACAAGGCCACGGCGTTGTAGACGAAGGCTCCCTCCGCCCAAGGCAGCCCGAGGAGCACGGCCGGACCGCCATCCCTGGTCTCGCGGGCGAGCGCCTCACACGCCTCGCGCGCCGCCTTTAGCAAG
Source organism: uncultured Alphaproteobacteria bacterium (assembly GCA_963820115.1). Lineage (GTDB taxonomy): Bacteria > Pseudomonadota > Alphaproteobacteria > Rhizobiales > Methyloligellaceae > Methyloceanibacter. The sequence continues at coordinate 839,009 of CAWFYP010000001.1, read as the reverse complement.
GCAGGCTTGAGCACGAGGTCCTCTATCGGGTAGCCGGTGAGGAACAATTCGGTGCAGGCGACGAGATCGGCGCCTTGCGCGGCAGCTTCCGCCCGCGCCGCGCGCACTTTGCCGGCATTGCCATCAATGTCGCCCACGACGGGGTTGAGTTGCGCGAGCGCCAGCTTGAAGCTGTCTCTGATCTCTTTCGGCATGTGCGGAACTTAGTGGCAGACGTCACACTGGCAAGCGGCCAAGGAGGCAGACGCGCGGGGCCTACTCTCCGGCCGCGATGGAGATTTCCGGCTCGGGCCGCCCCTCGCGCTCCCGCTTCAGCCGCTCGGCGACGATGAAGGCGAGCTCGAGCGACTGGTCGGCATTGAGCCGCGGATCGCAATGAGTGTGGTAGCGGTCGGAAAGGTCGGTCTCGCTGACGGCCTTCGCCCCGCCCACGCATTCGGTTACGTTCTGGCCGGTCATCTCGACGTGCAACCCGCCCGCATGCGTCCCCTCGCTGCGATGGATGTCGAAGAAGGCTTCGACCTCCCGCAGGATCAGATCGAACGGGCGCGTCTTGTAGCCGCCCGCGGCCTTGATGGTGTTGCCGTGCATTGGATCGCACGCCCATACCACGCTCTTGCCCTCGCGCTTCACCGCACGGATCAACGCCGGCAGATGCTTGCCGACTTTGTCCGCGCCGAAGCGGCAGATGAGGGTGAAGCGCCCCGGTTCGTTGGCCGGGTTCAGCGCATCGATGAGCTGCAAGAGCTCGTCCGCGCCAATGCTCGGGCCGATCTTCGCTCCGATCGGATTTTTGATGCCGCGCAGATAATCGATGTGGGCCTGATCCAGCGCGCGCGTGCGATCGCCGACCCAGAGGAAATGCCCCGAGGTCGCGTACCAATCGCCCGAGGTAGAATCGATGCGGGTGAATGCCTGTTCGTAGTCGAGCAGCAGCGCCTCGTGGCTGGTATAGACGCTGGTAGAGCGCAGCTGCGGCGTGTTCTCCGGCGCGACCCCGCAGGCGCGCATGAAGCGCAAGCATTCAGTGATGCGTTCGGCGAGCTCCTGATAGCGGTGCCCGGCCGGGCTATCCTTGACGAAGCCCAGATTCCACCGATGCACATGATCGAGATTGGCGTAGCCCCCTTGCGCAAAGGCGCGCAAAAGATTGAGCGTGGCGGCAGACTGCCGGTAAGCCATCAGCATGCGCTGCGGGTCGGGGACGCGCGCCGCTTCGGTGAACTCGATACCGTTGACGATGTCGCCGCGATAGCTCGGCAGCTCCTTGCCGTTCTGGACTTCGGTCGGCGCGGAGCGGGGTTTGGCAAATTGGCCGGCGATGCGTCCGAGCTTCACCACCGGGGAACCGCCGGCATAAGTGAGTACGACTGCCATCTGCAGCAAGACGCGAAAGAAGTCACGGATTAAGTCGGCGCGGTGCTCGGCGAAGCTTTCCGCGCAATCGCCCCCCTGCAACAGAAATGCCTCGCCGCCTGCCACCCGTGCGAGCTCGGCCTTCAGCTGCCGCGCCTCCCCGGCAAAGACGAGCGGCGGGAAGGTGGCGAGCTGCTGCTCGACCTGAGCGAGCGCAGTCTCATCCGGGTAGACCGGGGCCTGCTCGATCGGCTTCGACCGCCAACTGTCCGGGGCCCAACGCGGTGCCATGGGATAGGCTCTCCTTGAAAAGTCCACGCTATATAGGCGCTTCACGCCGAACTGGCTAGCACGAGCCCGTTAAAGACTGATGCCCAATCGCGGCAGTGCCCAAAGGCTCAGCAGATAGAGCCCGACCGTCAGCAGACAGGACGCGCCCATGGCGAGCCAAAAGCCGACGCCCATGCGCAGCAACGCGGCCAGGACCAGGAACATCGGCAAGGTCGGCAGCACGAGCCAGAACGTACCTTGCGACAGCGCCGCGATGCGCGTCGGATCCCCCGTATCGCGCCAGAGCCAGACCATGGCAAGGATCGAGATGAGCGGCAGCGACACGATCAACGCGCCATAGGTCGGGCTGCGGCGGGCGATCTCCGACGCCGCCGCAATGATAATGCCCGAGAGCGCGGCCTTGGCGAACAAATATAGCATAGGGTTCATCCTCCCGGGCCCGAGGATAGCACCCCGCGCGCCGTCCGGCAGGGAGCGAGCCTTGCCCGCTACCACCGCCCGTGCCACATAGCCGCTAACCCACATTGCCGCTAACAGGAGCGTCCCGTGGACCCTCGCCATCTCGAGCACGGCCATAACCCGCGGGAGATCGCCAAGCGCCTCAAGGAGGGCCCGCGCGTCAGCTATCTGCGCGACTGGGTCTATGGCGGCATCGACGGCACCGTCACCACCTTTGCCGTGGTCGCGGGCGTGGTGGGCGCGGAGCTGTCCACCAAAGCCTTGCTCATCCTCGGCGCCGCCAACCTGTTCGCCGACGGCTTCTCCATGGCCGCCGCCAACTTCACTGGGACCAAGGCCGAGATCGAGGAATATGAGCAAGTGCGCCGCATGGAGGAGCGCCACGTCGAGTTTGCGCCCGACGGCGAGCGCGAGGAGATCCGGCAGATCTTTCAAGCCAAGGGCTTCGAGGGCCAAGCGCTGGAAAGCGCGGTGCAGGTGATCACCGGCAAGCGCGACCGCTGGATCGAAACCATGATGACCGAGGAGCACGGCCTGCCGCCGATCAACCGGTCTCCGGTCAAGGCGGCGCTTCTGACCTTCGCCGCCTTCCTCCTGTTCGGGTCGATCCCGCTTCTGCCCTTCATCCTCGGTCTTCCCGGCACCATCTGGGACTCGACGATCATGACCGGGCTCACCTTCTTCTTCATCGGCTCGATGCGCAGCCGCTGGTCGCCATCGCCCTGGTGGAAGGCCGGGCTCGAAACCTTCCTCATCGGCATCACCGCCGCTGCCATGGCCTATCTCGTCGGCGTCGTTCTCGGCCGCCTCGTCTAGCCGCGCGCGAACCGGCTACCCGCTCTCCTTCAGCTGTGCCACCATGCGGCGCCATGGCCATCCGCGAACCAAGCTTCACCGTCGGCATCGAGGAGGAATATCTCCTCGTCGACAAGGAAACCCGCGACCTCGCGCCCGAGCCGCCGCCCGGCCTGCTCGCCAAATGCGAGGAGGCGCTGCGCGGCCAGGTTAGCCCCGAATTCCTGCGCTCACAGATCGAGGTCGGCACCCGCGTCTGCCACTCGGTGCAGGAGGCCCGCGCCGAGCTCGCCCATTTGCGCGGCACGGTCGCGGCAATCGCCGATGAGTTCGGCCTCGCCCCCATCGCCGCCTCCACCCACCCCTTCGCCAAATGGTGGACCCAGCAGCACACCGACAAGGAGCGCTACAACATCCTCGCCAAGGATTTGCAGCAGGTGGCGCGGCGGCTCGTCATTTGCGGCATGCACGTCCATGTCGGCATCGAGGACGACGATCTGCGCATCGATATCTTGAGTCAGGCCGCCTATTTCCTCCCCCATCTGCTGGCGCTGTCCACCTCCTCGCCCTTCTGGCAAGGCTATGCCACCGGGCTCAAATCCTACCGGCTGTCGGTATTCGACGAGCTGCCCCGCACCGGCATGCCCTCGCAATTCGGCAGCTATTCGGAATATGCGCGCACCATCGAGCTCTTGGTGAATGCGGGGCTGATCGAGGACGCGACCAAGATCTGGTGGGACTTACGCCTGTCGGCGCGCTTCCCCACGCTCGAGATGCGCATCACCGATGTCTGTCCGCTACTGGAGGACAGCATCGCCATCGCCACACTGTTCCGCTGCCTCTGCCGCATGCTCTATCGCTTGCGCCGGGAGAACCAGCGCTGGCGCTACTACCCACCCTTCCTCGTGCGCGAGAACCGCTGGCGCGCGCAGCGCTACGGCATCGAACAGGGGCTGGTCGATTTCGGCAAGGGCGTCGTGGTCCCCTTCCCGACCTTGCTCGAAGAGCTGTTCGACCTCGTCGCCGAGGATGCCGCCTATTTCGGCTGCGTCGCCGAAATGGCCCACGCCCGCACCATCCTCGCTCGTGGCACGAGCGCCGACCGCCAGCTCGCTCGCTACGATGCGGTGAAAAAGCTCGGCGGCAGCGAGCAGGAGGCGCTCGTCGCCGTGGTCGACGGCATCATCGAGGAGACGGTGAAGGTGCCGGAAGCCGCCGCCACATCGGCGAAATCCGGAACGAAGCGCCGCTAGCCCAATTTATGCGCCAACCCGGTTGCTTCACTACAGCGTCACGCCCATGCCCCCATCGACATGCAGGCCGGCGCCGGTGATATAGGCCGCCTCGTCGGAGGCGAGGAACAGGGCGGCATTGGCGATGTCCTGCGGCGTGCCGAAGCGCCTGAGCGGCGTCTGGGTGAGCAGCGCCTTGGCGATGGCCGCATTGGCAAGATAGCGGCCGATCAGCGCCGTCTCCACATAGCCCGGGCAGAGATGATTCACGCGGATGCCGTAGGGCGCATATTCGACCGCGAGGCTCCGCGACAGCGCCGCCACCGCCCCCTTGGTCGCCGAATAGACCGCCATTTGCCTTGTATGCTTGGTCGCCATGACCGAGGAGAGGTTGATCACCGAGGCGTTGCCCGAGGCTTTCAGCAGGGCGAAGGCCTCCCTCGCGCAGCGCACGGTGCCGTCGAGATTGACCTGCCAAACCTTGTCCCAGGCCTCGTCGCTGAGATGACGAAAATCGGCGCGCTCGCCCGCCCCGGCATTGTTGACCAGCACGTCGAGGCGGCCGAAGGCCTCACCGATGCTCGCCATCAGCGCCTTCACCTCATCGGTGCTGGTGACGTCCGTGACGTGCGCCGCCGCCGAGCCATTGCTCCGGGTGATGGTCTCGGCCACCTCCCGCGCCCCCTCACCGTCGCGATCGGCGATCACCACATGGGCTCCCTCCCGCGCGAAGGTCTCGGCGATGGCGCGGCCGATGCCGGCAGCCCCGCCGGTGACGAGCGCGACCTTGTCCTCAAGCCGCCGCATCGGACCCGGCCATCGGTGGCGGCGCTTGCCATTTGTGCCGCAACGTGACGAGTTCCTCGCCCGCGCTTGGGTGGAGCGGCATGGTCGCGTCGAACTGCGCCTTGGTAACGCCGAGCCGCATGGATATCGCGGCCATCTGCACGATCTCGGCGGCGTCCGGCCCGAGCACATGGCAGCCGAGCACTTTGTCAGATGCCATATCGACCACGAGCTTCATCAGCATTTTCTCGTCACGTCCGGCGAGAGTGTATTTGAGTGGCTTGAACGAGATCTTATAGACGTCGACCACATGGCCCATCTCCCGCGCCTGCTCCTCCGACAGCCCCACGGTGCCAATTTCCGGATCCGAAAATACGGCGGTCGGAATCGTGGTGTGATCGACCGGGGTGGGCGTGTCGTTGAACACGGTCTCGGCGAAGGCAGTCGCCTCATGGATCGCCACCGGCGTCAAATTCACCCGGTCGGTCACGTCGCCCACGGCGTAGATATTGTCCACCGAGGAGCGCGAATATTCGTTCACCACGACATGCCCGTTCCAGCCTAGCTCGACGCCGGCCTCCCGCAGGCCGAGCCCCATGGTATTGGGAAGCCGACCGGTTGCCGCCATCACCAGATCCGCCACGAGGCTGTCGCCGCGCTTGAAATGGACACGATAGCCTTGCGCCTCATTGTCGATGCGGTCGATGTCGGTATCGATGCGGATGTCGATCCCGCGCTTGCGCATGGTTTCCGCCAGCGCGTCGCGCAGATCGCCGTCGAAATTGCGTAAAATCTGATCGCCACGGTGGATCACGCTGACCTTGACGCCAAGCCCGGCGAAGATCGATGCGAACTCCATGCCGATATAACCCCCCCCGACGATGCAGATGCTCGGCGGCAAGTGCTCGAGCTGAAAGCACTCGTTGGAGTTGATGAAATGCTCGGAGCCGGGGAGCTTCGGGATCATCGGGTGGCCGCCAGTGGCGATCAGGATGGTCTTGGCGCGTATCGGCGCGTCGCGATTGGCGAGGCTCACCGTGTGCGGGTCCTCGAGCTTGGCCCGGGCCAGCACGAGATCGACGCCGGCCTTCTCGAGCGTTCTGGTATAGATGCCGTTCAGCCGGTCGACCTCGCGCCTGACGTTGCCGATCAGGGTCGGCCAGTCGAAGCGGAGCGTCTCGCAGCTCCAGCCGAAGGCGGCCGCGTCGGCGAAACTCGCTGCATAGCGACTGCCATAGACGAGCAGCTTCTTCGGCACGCAGCCGCGGATCACGCAAGTGCCCCCGACGCGATATTCCTCGGCAATGCCGACTTTGGCGCCGAGCTCAGCCGCGAGCCGGCTCGCGCGCACCCCGCCCGAGCCCGCGCCAATCACGAACAGGTCGAAATCGTTTCCGGTCAAACTAAGCTCCCGCTCTGTCTGAAATCACGGCTTGATGCCTCGCGCGTCCAGCTCCTTGCGCATTGCCTCACGCAGATCGTCCCCGAAGCGCGCTCCCCACCGCCGGCTGATCTGCCCCACTTCGGCTTCAAGCGCTGAATTTTGCTCGGCGAGTTTGGCGCCCGCCGGGGTTTTGTAGAAAGCGATAATGGCGGTGAGCTCGTCGGCGGTGAATTTCGACGCATAGAGTCGCGCGATTTCATCCATCATGGTCGAGATATACGGCTTAAACTGCGGCACGAGCGGCGGCACGATCTCCGCGAGCGGATCTTTGAGCGCGGGATTCTTCTGGACCGCCGCCTGGACGACAACGTCTGCGAGCTGCTCGGCCGTGATCGTCTGCTTCGTGACCTCCAAATAAGACTTGGCCAGCGCAATACGCTGCGCATCAGGCGCGTCCGCGCGCGCCGGCAGCATGAGCCCGGCCAGCACCGCGCCCAATAGGAAGCGTCGCCCCATCCCTTGCATCGACAAACAACGCATCGCCCGGTCCTCCCTCACTCTGGCCGCTCCAACAGCCTCACGCCTGCCTCCCCCGCAAGGATCGCCCCATCGGCGATACCGAGGAAGAGGCCATGCTCAACCACCCCCGGCACACGCTTCAGTGCGAAAGCCAGCACCTCGGGCTCAGGAATGCGGCCGAAGGCGCAATCGAGGATGAAATTACCCTCATCGCTGACGAAGGGCTCGCCGCTCTTGTCGCGGCGGAGCGCGATCTCGCCCTCGCAGCCGGCTTGCGCGGCGATCGCCTCGACCAGTCTTAGCGTGGACGCGACGCCGAACCGCACCACCTCGACGGGAAGCGGAAACCGCCCCAGCGTCTCCACGAATTTGCTCGTATCGGCGATGACCACCATCTTGTCCGAGGCCGTCGCCACGATCTTCTCCCTGAGCAGCGCGCCGCCGCCGCCCTTGATCAGGCGGAGCTGATCGTCGATCTCGTCGGCACCGTCGATGGTGAGGTGCAGGTGCGGCGTCTCATCAAGGGTGGTCAGCGGAATACCAAGGCGCATGGCTAGCGCGCGGGTGACCTCGGAGGTCGGCACGCAGAGAACCTGCAAACCCTGAGCAACCCTGTGACCGAGCGCCGCGACGAAGCGGGCCGCCGTCGAGCCGGTTCCGAGCCCGAGCCGCATGCCGTCCTGGACGAGATCGAGCGCGCGCAGCGCGGCGCTCTCCTTGAGATCGTCAGCCCTGCGCACCGCTCCCTCCAGCATCAGGCCTTCAAGAATTCAAGTCCACCCATGAGGATGTACTTCAACTCGAGAAATTCCTCGATACCATGATGGGAGCCCTCCCGGCCAAGGCCCGATTGCTTGACGCCGCCAAAAGGCGCGAGCTCGGTTGAAATGAGCCCCTCATTGACCCCCACAATGCCGTATTCCAGCGCCTCGGCCACGCGAAAGGCGCGGGCGAGATCGCGGGTATAGAGATAGGCCGCAAGGCCGAAGGGCGTACCGTTGGCGATGGCGATGGCTTCCGCCTCATCGCCAAAGTGGAACAGCGGCGCGACGGGGCCGAAGGTCTCCTCCTGCGCGAGCTGCATGGCCGGCGTCACATCGATCAGCACGGTCGGTTCGTAGAAAGTGCCTCCGAGCGCGTTGCCGCCCACCATCACGCGCGCGCCGTGCGCCACCGCATCCCGCACATGCGCCTCGACCTTGGCGACGGCCGCGTCATTGATCAACGGCCCTTGCGTCACGCCTGGCTTGATCCCCTCCCCCACCACGAGCTTGCTCACCTCGGCCGCCAGCCGCTCCGCGAAGCGGTCGTAGATCCTGTCCTGCACCAAAATGCGGTTGGCGCAAACGCAGGTCTGGCCGGAATTGCGATATTTGGAGGCGAGCGCGCCGGAGACCGCCGCGTCGAGATCGGCGTCATCGAACACGATGAAGGGCGCATTGCCCCCAAGCTCGAGCGAAAGCTTCTTCACCGTGCCCGCGGCCTGCCGCATCAGCAGCCTGCCCACCTCGGTCGAGCCGGTGAAGGTAATCATGCGCACGAGTGGATTGGCGGTGAGCTCGCCGCCGATGTCGACCGCATCGCCGGTGACGACGTTGAGCACCCCCGGCGGGAGACCGGCACGCATGCCAAGCTCGGCCAAGGCCAGCGCCGAAAGCGGCGTCTCCGGCGCGGGCTTGACCACCACGGTGCAGCCCGCGGCAAGCGCGGGCGAAATCTTGCGGGTGATCATGGCCAGCGGGAAGTTCCACGGCGTGATGGCGCCCACCACGCCGACCGGCTGCTTGATCACGAGGATGCGGCCACTTTGCCGATGCGTCGGGATGATCTCGCCGTAGACGCGTTTCGCCTCCTCGCCGAAAAACTCGGTGAAGGAGGCGGCATAGTCCACCTCGGCGCGCGCCTCGGCCAAAGGCTTGCCCTGCTCGCTCGTCATCAGCAGCGCGAGGTCTTGCGCGTGGGCGATCTGGAGCTCGTGCCAGCGGCGCAAAATCGCCGCGCGCTCCTTAGCCAGCTTGCGGCTCCAGGCGGGGAAAGCCTCGGCTGCCGCCTCGATCGCTTGGCGCGTCTCCGTAGCGCCCAGATCGGGCACACGGGCGATTAGACCACCCGTCGCGGGGTTGCTCACCCCAAGGGCGGGCGTGCCCATCCACGCGCCGCCGATCAGGCACTGCTCTTTGATTAAGGAAGGATCGCTGAGGTCCATGGACAGAGAGACGCGGGCTCACGAGATGCTGGACGTCGCCGCCATTCCCCTTCGCCGCCTTCTACGTTACGACACGCCTTGATGCAACACACTCCGCTCAAAGACGCCACGATCGTCTTCGATCTGGACGGCACCCTCGTCGACACGGCGCCCGACCTCACCAACGCCTTGAACGAAACGCTGACGCGCCGCGGCCACGCGCCCGTGCCGGCGGCGAGCATCCGCTCCTCGGTCGCCTTCGGCGCCCGCGCCATGATCGAGGAGGGCTTGCGGCGCTCGCAGGCGAGCGACGATGTGGATGCCATGCTTGCCGATTTCCTCGTGCATTACGAGGCCAACATCGCCGCCCACAGCGCGCCCTTCCCCGGCGCGGTGACGGCGCTCGAAACCCTCAGCTCGGCCGGGGCCAAGCTTGCGGTGTGCACCAACAAACGAGAGGTCCTCACTTTGAAGCTGCTCAAAGCGCTCAAGCTCGACGCCTATTTCGCCGCCATTGCCGGGCGCGATACGTTTGCCGTGGCCAAGCCCCATCCCGAGCACCTGACCGGAGTGATCGCGCGCGCGCGCGGCACCCCTGCGCGCGCCATCATGGTCGGTGACAGCGAGGTCGATCTCGCCACCGCCAAGGCCGCGCGGGTGAAGGCGATCCTGGTGAGTTTTGGTTATGCGGCCCACCCGCTTGACGCGCTCGCGCCCAATGCGGTGATCGATCATTTCGACGAGCTCGTCCCCCGCGCCGTGATCCTGTTGCGCGGCGCTGAAGCGTAGCGCCGCCGCCCGCGCCACAGATTTGCCTTATTTCGACCGGAGTGCTCTCAACGAAGGGCCATAGTCAAAGTCCAGCTTCACCCGCCTTGAATCTCGGGCCTCTTGCCGCTTCGTCCAAGGAGGAAATGCGATGCTCAGACGTGCCTTTATCGGCGTTAGCCTGGCCTGCCTCATGGGAAGCGCCGCCTATGCCGTCGATGAGCCCCCCGCGGGCCAGGAGGGCGACGACCAGTGCAGCCAGCAACTGGCGGCCACCGAAGCCGACGTGCAGAACAAGGTGGAGGCCAATGCGCTGAGCGACGCTGACAACGACAAAGTCAATGAGCTTCTCGATCAGGCCGACGCACAATGTACCGAGGGCGACCTCGCCGGCGCCACCAAGACGCTCGGCACCGTCGAGGCCATGCTCGGCAAGAAATAAGCCTCCTTCGAAACAAATTTGTGGAACCCGCCACCGGCGGGTTCCTTGACTTATCGCCGGCCCAATCGCTAAATCCGGCTGGACCCGGGCGGGCGGTTAGCTCAGCTGGTAGAGCACTGTGTTCACATCGCAGGGGTCACTGGTTCGAAGTCCAGTACCGCCCACCATCCAATTCCTTGTTTCGCGCCATTGATCGCACTTCCACACGCCGAGCAACTACGGGGACCTTCATGCGTCTGGTGCCACTGATCGGAATGATGAACCATCTTCTCCTCACCACTCTAGCGGCACCTGCGGGCGCGGCCGAACCGGGTACTGTGGCGGAGTTCGTAGCGGTCTGTACGGCCGACGCCGCCAAATGCGATCGATTGGCCGCCGTCTTGCTGCAAACAGGGGTGCAAGCCCATAAGCTCCCGCCATGCGTCGGTCTCCTCAACGCGCACGATATCACGCAGAAGATGCTCAAATGGTGGGCAGCCAATCCTAACCAGTCGAATAACAAGCTCGTGCTGGGCGTCGTCGACGCGCTTGCCGCGCTGAAGCCCTGTTAGAGCCGCAAGGATTATCTCTCGCGCATCGCAGCGCTGAGATCAGGCGCGCGCCTTGCGCCGCCCGCGCTCCGGAGCCGTCTCCGCGACGGCCTCGCCCGGCAAAGCGCCATACATGGACAGCAGGGGCGCGTCCTCGAGGACAACCTCCTCATATTCGCCGAAGCCGTTGAAACGATTCGCCAAGACGCGGCCATAAGCACCGATCTGACCGATCTCCAGATAATCGCCCTCCGTGACCAATTCCGGCAGCACGAACGGCCCCGGCATATAGTCGGAGCTGTCGCAGGTGGGGCCGTAGAGCGAGAACTCGGCCTCCGCCTCGCGCTTCCTGGCCGGAGCGCCGATGAGCCGCGCCGGGAAGCGGAAGCTCGAATAGGCCGCGTCGAACAGGGTGCCGAAGGCGCCGTCGTTGATGTAGAGGGCATGATCCCGGCGCGCGTCGACGCGCACGATCACGGACTCCGCCTCCGCTACGAGCGCCCGGCCGGGCTCGCACAGAAGTTCGCAGGAATGCCTGACCGCGAGCTCGTCGGCCGCCCTGACCACCTCCGCCATGAAGGAAGCGAGGTCGGGCGGATTGGAATGGGGATAGCGGCTGGGAAAGCCGCCGCCGATATCGATGGCGTCCACGAGCACACCGGAGGCCACGATCAGCTGGCCCACTTGGCGCAAGGCGTCGCCGAAGGCCGCGGGCACGACGGCCTGCGAGCCCACATGGAAGGTGATGCCCAAGCGCTGCGCAAGCTGGCGCGCGCGCAAAAGCAGCGCGGGCGCGTCCGTACTCGACACCCCGAATTTGCCTTCGAGCGGAATGAGGCTGTGGGTATTGGGACAGGCCACGCGCAGAAAAAGGGTGAGGTCCCTCGCCTGCCCCGTCTCCTCCATGATCTTGTCGAGCTCGTCGTCGCTGTCGAAGGCGAAGCTCTTGACCCCCCTGTCGTGATAGGCGCGCGCGATCGCCACGCGCGACTTCACCGGGTTCATGAAATAGAGTTCAGCGCCGGGCACCGGCGCGAGCCGGTCGATCTCGACCATCGACGCCACGTCGAAGGCGCGGATGCCCGCACGAGCCAGCGCCTCAACGATCGGCGGCGCGTCATTGGCCTTGGCGGCGTACAGGACCCGGCCGGGAAAGTTGTCGAGGAACCAACGCGCGGCGCGAACCGCGGCGTGGGGCCTTAAGGCCAGGACCGGGCGTTCGGGGCGATGATGACGGAGAAGCTCCGCGGCAGAAGTGAAAACGTCCATCCCATGTCTACTCCCACACGAGATTGCCATTGCCAATGCTGACCCGAGCGAAACCGCCGCGAGCGCGTGGTCCGTATGCAATCCTGGGCCGCTTGTAAAGCGGTTTTCGCAAAGGGGCCCTGGAGAGCCCGGACCGCCTAGGGCTTGGCCGCGAGCGGACCGCTGCTGCCAGCGCTCACAACCGCCGTGGAAGCGCTGCTATAGACCGGATTCTGCAACAGCCCGTAGGTCTTGCGGGCAGCTAGCTCGACCATATCGGCGGTGAAGATGTACAGCTCCGAGCTATCGAGCTTGCCGTCCCCATTGCCGATGGGCGCCAAGTCGGCATTGCCGGCCAGCCCCTCGATCAGATAGCGCGTGAACAGGCCGATGTCATAGTTCACATCGACGAGGGTTCGTTGTCCGCGGTCGGACGCCGCGAGCACGGTCAGGCCGCCGAGCGGCCCATCGGGCAAGACGCTCTTCGTCGTCTCGGGAGCGTTCGGCGGGAGCACATAGGCGCCGCGATCGCGGCCGAACTCCGCCTCGAGCAGCACGAGCACCGACTTGGCCTCGATCTGACTCAAAGCCGCATAGAGCGAGGCGAGCGAATAGCCGCTCCGTTCCTCCCGATAGCGCTCGGCATCGACGGGAAGGAGGTATGTCTCGGTCTGCGCGGCGTCGGTGGCGCCGAGCCCCGAATAGTACAGCAGCACCCTGGCGCCGGGGTGGGCGCGGACGAGACCGGCAAGTTCCCCACCCGGCTCCGACGCCGTGCCGAACACCCGGTCGAAATCGGCTCTCTTGGCGTCGCGCAGCAGGATGACATTGTCCTGAAGATAACCGAGATGCTCGGTCAGCACCGCATAGATGGCGTCGGCATCGTTGCGTGAGGTCTCGCTCGCCGGCAACGTGGTGTAGTTGCGGTTGCCGATGACGATCGCGATCGCCGTCTCGTCCTCGGCCGCCGGGGGCAGCGACCGGTACAGCTCCCGCACCCTGGTATAGGGTTTTTGGTCCGGCTCCGCGCTGCCAGCATGACGGGGCAACTGCTTGGGCGGCGTCGCACAGAGCTGCACATTGGCGGCGCGCTCGATGCGCTGCACGTCTTCGAGCGCGAGGCGCCCGTCAATGGCCACGCAGCCGCTGCACCACTCGACGCCGCTGCGCGCTGCGAGCACGGCAAGCTCGCTCTGATCGAGCCCCCGCGGCGCGGGCAGACAGAACGGCTCGCACGCCTTCACCGTGACCGCGCGGCCATGGCTGCGGCGGAGCTGAGCGAGCAGGTCGGCAGGCAGGCAATCGATGCCGGGACTGGTCTTGCGTGGCGCCGCGATCTCCTGGGCAACCGGCAACGGCGGACGCGTCTCCTCGGCAGTCGCAGGCGCGGGCACGGGTTCAGCGGCAGACATCGCGGCCTCTTCTCCCTCTTTGCACAGCGCGGCAATCTTCTCCTGCACGGGCCCGGCGAGGAAATCGCGATAGGCGACCAGTCCGTTCGCGTGCTTGAAATACCAATAGGCAGTCCACGTGTCGCGATTGCCCGCGCCGTCGACCGGTCCCTTGTACAGGCCGAGCTGGGCGAAGCAGCGTTGCGCGCGCTTCGTCCCCGCCGCCCGCGGGGTTTCCTCGCTCGCCGGACCCGGTGCCGTTGCCTGGGGCTCGCTTTCCGCCGGCGCCACCGCCCCGGTGATGGGCGTTTCGCCCACGCAAGCCTCACCGTCGCGATGCAGGCCGCCCGCGCACACACAAGCATTGTCCTGCCCCGACCAGCGCTCATTGTCCCGGCACAACGCGCTCGCGCCCATGGGGGCGCAACTCCCGTGCTGCAGACTGTATCCCTCGCGGATGCAGATGCAGCGGCCAAGGCCCCGCGAATAGCTCCACGGGAAGGCGCAGGCGATTTCGGCGCCGCGCGAGGCGCGCGCCTTCACCTGCGGGTGTCCGAATTGGAAGGACCGGAAGGGCTCCGTCTGCGACCGGCTCCACGGCTCGGCCGGCAGATCCGACGGAAGAAGTGTGGCTGAGGCAAGGACAAGAACGGCAACGGGGACCAATCGTCGTCGCCCGCGGCGTCGCAGCCTCCCCGCCATGACGTTCCTCTTACGCACTAGCCCAACGATCGAGTTGCGGGGTCGTTCACTATGCCCCTACTATGCGCCGGGTCCCTAGGCAGGCCAAGGGCCGACTGCACGAAACCAGTGGATTGCGATGGCGTGAATGCCGAACTGCCCGAACTGAGCAGAGAGACGCGCCACGCGTCTCCCTGCTCATCTCAACTCGGAGCTTATTTGACCACGAGCTTGATCGCAGTGCGCGACAGGATGTCAGCGCCGGTTGCGCCGGGCTTCTCCTTGTCCTTCTCCTTTTGGCCTTCGGCGACTTTCTCGGCGCCCTCGACCACGATCTCCCGGGTCAGGAACTGGCGGTAGTTCCCCAGATCGGTGAACTGCCGCTTCTTGAAGTCGTGCTTGATACCGTCGACGTCCTTGCCCGTGGCATTGCAGATCGCGATCACCGTCTCGGTGCCCGGATCCTTGAGGCGGAACTGGAACGGCGCATCGGCCGCCGGGAACTTGGTCTCCTTCCCGGCCGGCAGGAGATTGTCCTGCTGGAACTTGTTGGGGAAGATGACGGTGCCCTCGCCGCTCGCATCGACGTCGATCAGCGTGAGGTGGCAGTCCTCCTTCGAAACAATCGAGAACACCGGCAGGTCGTTGACCTTGTAGTCGTTGCGGTCGGATGTGAGAGCGAGGTCGAAATCGTGGGTCTCCTCCTTGGTCTTGCCGCCGACCTTGGCCACATCGGCGGGCTGTCCGGCGATGTCAATCGGCTCGTTGTCGGAGACCTTGACGATTAGATCCTTGAAATCGGCTTCCAGAATTTCGCGCGGCAGCACGCCTTGCTCGAGCCGGCGCTTGAGCTGCGCGTCCTCTCCGCCCGCATTGGTCAAGCCCTCGGCGAAGGCATCGGTCGCCAGTCCAAATTCAGCCGCGGCGAGCCTGAGATCGACCGACTTCTCATAGGCCTTGGACAGGAAGTTGACGCTCTCCACGCCGACCTTCTGCGAATCGAGCTCGGGGTCGAGCCCAGCCCGCCGCAAGGCATCGCGGTAGTGGTTGGCATCGCCATCCATAAACTCCTTCATCTCCTCGGGCGCCGGATACAGGGCCTCGACTAGGTTGCGCGTCTCTTTGGAGAAGTTGCGATCGCTGAGCACGTGCTTGCGGATGTCGTCGGTCGCCTGGCGGATACCTTGGTTGTGGCAGCCCATGCAGGAGATGCCATTGGTGACCGCGCGGTCGAGCTGGCTGTCGTCGATCACGATCTCGGTCGGGCCCTTGTCCAGGCGGACGCCCTTGGACGTGTTCAGATAGTAGCCCTGGAAACCGTTGGGCAGGCTGAAGATCGTCTCCCCGCCATCATGGTGAAAGGCGTCCGGACCGTCCGGCCCGAGCGGATGGATGAACAGACTCTGCTCCGGCTTGTCGCCCTTGAAGTCGTACGACGTCCAAAAATAGCCGGTAGGCAGGCCATGCCGTTCGATCAGCCGGTTGTGCTTGGACACGCCGGAGTTCTGGAAGCCCGCGCGCTTGACGAGAAACTTCTCGATGTCGCTCTTGATGTCGACCTTCTCGTCCTTGGTGAAGTCGTCGAATTTCGCCGGCAACTTGAGCAAATCGTAATAGAGCGGCGGCCGCGATGCGGTGAAGGCGAACCAGTCGCCGCGAACCCAGGCGAGCGGCGTATTGGTCTCCTCCTCCACGGTCTTGTACACCGTGGAGTCCGGCTTCATCGCATAAGGATAAGTGCTGATGATCTTGTTCCAATCGTCCTCGGTCCAGCCGAGATCGTCGAGATTGAAGGCGACGATCGTCTGCTCTTTATCGACGGTGCGCATCTTGAGCACGTCAGGTTCGCGACTGAGGCTGTTGAGCAGTTTCACCACGCCCTGGCGATAGCGCACCATGTCGGTTTCCGGCGCGCAGGCATTGTAGAAATGGGACAGGGTGATGTAGCGCATGCCTTTGCGGCGATGCTCTTGCTGCTGGTCGATATCGGCCGCGATCGCCGACACGATGTCCTCTTCGTCAATCGGCTTGCGGCCGGTGCAGGCGGCGGCGACGAACGCACCGAGACCCTTGATCCAGTCATAGATCGCCTGGATGTCCTTCTCGCTCGGCTCGGCCTTGCAATCGAATTCCTGATAGCAATCGTAGGGCATCTCCTTCTTCGCCACCTGAATGAAGAGCTTCGAGCCGTCCGGGTTCCCCGGAAGGATGAAACTCGGATCCTTGGCGAGTTCGTCGAGATGGAGGATGTTGCCGAAATTCTTGGCTGGCTTCGCCCGCTTCAGCGTGGGGCCGGCCTGATGACACCGCGAGCAATTCTTCTCCAGCGCGTCGAACGCAGCAAGCGCGACCGGATCGGAGGGGACGGGAATGTCTCCCGACTTCACCTTCTCCACCGCTGCCTTGGCTGCGGCTGTCGGAGCCTGCGGTGCAGTTTCCCCGGCTTCCTCCTTCGCTGCGGGTTTTTCTTCCGCCGCCGGTTTTGCTTCCGCTGCCGGTTTCTCGGCCTCGCCGCCGCCCGACGGCTCTTTTGCCTCCTCGCTCTTCTCCCCCGGTTCCGGCTTGGCCTCTTCGGGGGCGGCCGTCTCATCGGCGCCCTGCCCGGCGGAGGCATCGCTCGGCGGCTCGTCGCCGGTGTCATTCCCAGGCTCGGCGGCCGGTGCCGCCTCCGGCGCCTCGCCGGGAGCCGTTGCGCCCGCATCCGGACTCTCGCCCGGACCGGCGGCCAGGATGATCTGCTCGCTCGCCCAGGTCGAGCCGAACAGCGTGCAAGTCAGCGCCGCAACCGCAAGCGCAGCCATCAACGAGCGCCAAGTCATTGTAACCTCCCTTTGCATGGAGAGCTCAGCATCCTGTTTCCTTAGCGATCGCCAACTGAACGCTGCATGAACGGCTCTGCCGAAAAAGTGGCCCGGTGGCTCCGATAACCGACCAGTCCATGGGCCCCATGAGATCAGCCCCCATTACCGGTATAGATGTCAAGAATGCCAATCTGCACATCATGCCCCGAAAGCGCCTGCTCCAACATCGGACGCAACGCCTCGGCCCGCGCCGGCGTGGTCATCGAGGCGAGCGCGGCATGCAGGTCGGCTAGGTCGTCCTTGGAGAAGATCGCGACCATGTGCTCGGCGCCGAAAGGCGGCTTGTCGACCTTGAAGCGCTCATGGATCGGCTCGAGGCTCCAATCCTGCGCCGCCTCCTGAGGCTTGGCCGGATCGGGAATGAAGAATTCGACGCGGCCGTCCGGCGGCAGATTGAACAGGGTGAGATGGGGATATTTCGCATCGCTGATGCCGATCTGCACGACGTCGCCCACTTTGTAGCGCTGATTGCCGCTCGCGAGCGTCGCCTGCACCGGTACGAGCGACGCCTGATGCTTGAGCCATTTCAGTGCCGCCCATTTCGAGGCGACGCCCTTGATTCCGCCGGCATCGATATGCTCCGCTACGACGCCGCCGACAACATGCTCGACCGTGCCGTCCGCGGACCACACGAGGTCGGCCTGCGTCTTGTCGGCGACCACTTCCACATAGGGGAGATCGGCGAGCGGCGATGCATCCTCTCCCTCCACCGCGACCTTGAGCTTGAGAGCGTCGGAGTTGGCATCGGCGGCCGGGGCTTTCGGCGCTTTGCTTTCGCGCAGCGTGAGCAACGGCACCGACCGTGCCCTGAGCGGCAACACCGACGGCGTCTGCTGGCTCTCGACCAGCGCATGCACGGCCGGCACGATGAAGCTCAGCAGCTCGAATTCGGTCACCTTGCCGTCGCCGTCCTTGTCGGCGCGTCCTTCCATCGCGCGTGAGAAGGCCCAACTCAGCGCGCCTCTCTTCTGACCCTCGATGTCGACCTCCGGAACGAGCTTGTCGGGGGGCACCGCCGCCACGAAGGTGATGTTCTGAAAATCGTCCGGAGTCAGCTTGGACACTTCAGGCGGGGGAAATTTGAGCTGGTCATCGGTGATCGCGGGAACCTGCATGCGGCGAAATTTCACTCCCGGAGCGCTGGCGCTCCGCTCCATGCCCCCGCTATGGCAAGAATTGGCGACGAACACGACCTTGACGCCCTTCTTGTCGGCCGCCTGGAGCCACGCGAAAACCTCATCGTCGACGATACGCTCGTTCGTCCCCGGTCCGCTCGGAGCAAAATGACCGAGCAAGAAACTTTCAATGGTCGTCTTGTCGTGACGGTCCGGCGGCGCCGGCTCCTGTCCTCCGTGCCCGGCGTAGCTGAAGATAAACGTGTCGCCCGGCTTGGCCTTGCCGACGAGGCGCTCCCATTCGGCAACGATACGCGCCTTCCGCGCATCGTCATTAAGCAATGTCACCACCTCCTTGGCTCCCGCACGCTGAAGCGACTGCGAGATGTCCTTCGCATCGTTCACGGCACCGTCGAGATGATTGGCGGGAAGCAGGTAGTCGTCGATCCCGACGACGAGCCCGTAGAGCTCGGCCTTGGCGGCGCAAGGAATGAGGCATAGAGCGATCGGCAGAAGCAACGCGAGCAGGCCACCTTCCCCACGCCCTCCTCTCTCGCGACGCTGACCCATGACTCTTTCCGTTGCTCAATAATCCGAGCTTCCCGGCTCCTTGTCGCCGGCCCCGCCGGGCGTCGCGCCGGCGTCCCCTGATTTTTATCCTTATCGGATTTCTGCTCGGATTTCGGCACCGCGTCCGGCAGCGGCGGCAGCGTCTTGAGATAGGCGGCGATCGCTGCGCGATCGGCTGGCCGGAGCTTCGCCATATTCTCCTGCACCGCCACCATCGAGCCGCCAATGACATCGAAATCGGGCGTGTTGCCCGTCTCCAGAAGATAGGTAATGTCTTCGAGGCTCCAATCGCCGATGCCGTCGTCGCTCGGCGTGATGTTGGGAATCGTGCCCTTGCCTTCGGGGTTGCGCGCGCCGGCAAAGCCGAGCGACTCGACCTTGCCGCCCATCAAGTTGCGCGACGTATGACACTCGCTGCAATGGCCGGGGCCCTGCACGAGATAGGCGCCGCGATTGACCACGTCACTCGACTTGGGATCGGGCACAAACGTCCTGCCGTCCACATAAAGGAGCTGCCAAAGGCCGAGCGCTCTGCGGATATTGAACGGGAACACGAGATCGTGCGGCGGCACGGCGTTGCTCGAAGCGGGCAACGTGTCGAGATAGGCCTTGAGGTCGATCAAATCCTCATCGCGCATGCGCTGATAGGACGTGTACGGGAAGGCCGGATAGAGATGCTCGCCGCCCGGGCCGACCCCAAGCTTCATGGCGGTGACGAAGTCGAGCGTGCTCCAATTGCCGATGCCATGCGCCTTGTCGGGCGAGATGTTGGGCACGTTGAAAGTGCCAAACGGCGTCGTCAGGCAGCGGCCCCCCGTAAGCACGGTCTTGTCTTGCGTCTTGGGATCGTTGCATTTCTTTACCGGAGCGGCGTGACATTCGGCACAACCGCCGGCGATGAACATGTACTCGCCATTGGCAATGTCGGGCGTATGCGCCGGCAGCGCCGAAGCCGGTATCGATCGCGGCACGGTCAACACATAGAAGCCGACCGCGCCGGCGAACACCAGCGCGAGCAGCGCCCACAAGGCTCTGCGCAAGCGCATCCTCCCCTAAACGCGAACGGCCGCTCGAGGCAGCCGTTCTATCACTTATCGATCTTTTCGCGGAAGGTCTCGTGGCACTCCTTGCAGACCTTGGTCATATCGTTGAAAGCGGCCGTGAAGGTGCCCTGCCCCTGGGCCGCCGCGCCCGCCGCCTTGGCGCTCGCGTCCTTGAGCTTCGCGGCGATCGATTTAAACTTGTCGAAATCCTCCCAGATCGCGGGTTTCGCTTCGCTGTCGGCGATCTGCCCGTGCGCGGTACCCTCGGGGAACAGCGTCACATATTTATCGGGGACGCCACTGATGTCGGTCATCGCCTTGGCGGCTTTGTCGGCATCGAACGGCTCCACCCCCTTCACCATCTGACCGCCAAGCTTGGCCGCCGGCGCCACGACCTCCTTCATCAGATGCCGCCGCTCTTTCACCGCCGCGGCCTTATCGTCCGACAACGCGCCGGTGGCCAACACCGCCAAGCCCGCAAGCGCACACGCGACCATCATCACTTTCTGCATCACCCTCTCCAGTCATCGGCAGGCTCGACTGCCCGCGCCCATCTTGAAAGCTGAGACGTTCTTGAAATTCGGACGAGCCTCCGGCACTCGCGGGCTAGCCGCCTTGTCTGACCATAAAGTCGAGCAACTGAGGCGACGGCTGCCCGGTCACCGGCAGACGATTGGTGTATTGATATTGGCTGATCGCCTGCGCGGTGCGCTGTCCCATGACGCCGTCCGGCGGACCCGGATCGTAGCCGAGGCGATTGAGCGAGAGCTGCGTATTGTAGACGAGGTTGCCCGGACCGGGCCCATATCCTGGCCCAGGAGATGGTGGCGGACCATCATACTCTTCCCGGGCCCGCGCATTGGCGTTGGCTTCCGCCGCGCCCGTGACCACGCCCACTCCAGCGCCGATGGCCGCGCCGGTTCCGGCACCCCTGCCGCCGCCGACGATGCCGCCGATAATGGCGCCGACCACGCCGCCTTGAATGCCGCGTTCCACAACCTGCGCCGAAGCTGGGGCGGTCGACCACAGACTGGCAAATATGAGCGTGAGACCCGCCAGCAGAGCGGCCTTGGCCGCGTGCAAGGATCCGTCGCGCGTCATGATGTCCTCCTCATTCGTTGCTCACCTCTTCGCCCGAGCGCGCATTCGTCCCGGCGCCACCCCCACCCGGGCCCCGAAGCTCGGACATGTCTCATTTTGCCACAGCTGCCGCGTGCCCGGCTACAGTCAACCCGCTTCACGGTAGCGGTAAGAGGTCATCCCCCTTGGGCACGTTCCAACCCCGTTGCACCGCCGGCCGCGCCGCGATGACCGAATACCAGCGTTTCACCTGGGGGTAGTCGGCAAAGCGCACGCCTTGCCAGGCGAATTGCGCGATCCACGGCCAAATCGCGACATCGGCGATGGAATAATCGCCGGCGACATACTCGACCTCGGCAAGCCGGCGTTCGAGCACGCCCCACAGCCGCTTCGCTTCCTTCCCGTAGCGCTCCTCGGCATAGGCGCTCTTGCCGGGATTGAAGTACACGAAATGGTGAGCCTGGCCGAGAAAAGGTCCGGGTCCCCCCACCTGCCACATCAGCCATTCCACCACGCGCCATTTGTCGGGAAAGGTTTGCGGCCAGAGTTCCCCCGTCTTCTCGGCGAGATAGAGCAGGATCGCGCCCGATTCCATCAGATACAGTCCGTTGTCGGTATCGACGATGGCCGGGATCTTGTTGTTGGGCGCGATCTTAAGGAACTCGGAATCGAATTGGTGGCGCTTGGTGATGTCGATCGGATGCACGCGGTAGGGAAGCCCCACCTCCTCCAGCATGATCGATACCTTCCGTCCGTTCGGCGTCCCCCAGGTGTAAAGCTCGATCATGCGTCTTAATGACCGCTCGGATGCGGCGCCATGGTCCGCGGGCGCCCTTGCTAGCGGATTTGCCGACGGCTGGTAAGAGGCCGTCTTGTCTCCAATGAGTCAATTTGCCTCAACCTAGCACCGTGATTCATCAACTCTTCATCGCCCGGCCTCGCTCTCGCCCTGAACCTGTCGCGGCGGCGCCATAGGACGGTGGTAGTTGGAGAATGCAAGGCTGCTCTGCTGCGGCGCAGCAAATGCGGGTGCTCCTCGCGGGCCCCAATGGGAGGAAAACCGATGCTCAACCGTGCCCATCATTCCGAGGCCAAGGGCGCGCCTGAGTGCCGTTCGAGCTTCGTGCGCTACGCCATCTTCTACACGCCGCAACCCGGGACGGCGCTGGCCTCGTTTGGACGGTCCTGGTTCGGCCGGGCCAATGACGGCGCTACCTTGCAAGCCTTTTCCACCACGGGGCTGACCGGCGCGAGCTTCGCGCGGCTGCCGGCCACGGCGTCGCGCTATAACGGGTTGCATTCCGTGTTCAGGGCACCCTTCGTGCTGCGCGAGGGCATGGGCCCCGATGCGCTCAAGGCGCGGCTCATCAGTTTTGCCAAGCGGCGGAAGGCCGTTGCCACCGGCCCGCTGAACTCTTGCGCGCGCCGGACGCTACCTCGTGCTGCGTCCCGTCGAGCGCACCCCCGCCCTTGAATGGCTCGCCGCGCAATGTGTCGGCGCCTTCGATGGATTTGCCACCGCCCATCTGAGTGAGCACGAGGAGGAGGAGGCGCGGAATCCACAGCTCACCGACTATCAGCGTCTTTTGCTGAAGAGCTTCGGCGACCCGCATGTGTTGAGCGAATACCGCTTCTCCATCACCCTCACCGGCCCGCTCGACACCGCTCATTTGGAGCGCGTCTCGCAGGCGCTATGGCCTGTGCTCGAGGAGATCTGTGCCACGGGCGTGAGCGTCGACGGCCTGTCGCTGTTCGGCGATCCGGGCGGCCGCGCGCCGTTGCGGCTCATCGGGCGCTATCGCCTTGGGGCTTGAGGGTCTACGCCGACGCGTCTTGAATAGAGCCGCCGACACGGCGGCCCTCATCCACGAATGTCGCTATTTTGCCAACCCGCCGCTATCGGCAGGGAACGCAGTGGCAACAACGGTGCGCACACGCACTGATCCAGCCCGGCGCACAACCACAGTTACCGGTGTATCCGTTACAGGCTGCCAGTTTGACGATCGGGGATGCGTTCTTGAGCGCATGGATGCTGGCAGTTCCGTCTTGCGCTCCTGCCTGCATGGCCAAGACTCCCAGCACGAGCGATGCTGCCGCCAACACCATAATGAGTTTTCTCATACGACCGTCCTCCCCGCCGAAATAAAGAAAAGCACGCGCAATGTACCATTTTCGGAGGCTCGGTCGCCGCGACACGGGGGCGCGAATGGGGGCGGCACAGCTGGGACAGAACCCCCTCGCAGGGTACCGTGGTTCACCCTTCCCCCTCGAACGGAACAAAGTTCCGACACACGGGTTAGTCACCCTGATTGAGGCTGGGGAAAGGACGGGGGTCCACATGCCTGACTATGCGGAAATTCTAGTATTCCTGGCCGCCAACCCGCCGCAGTTCGGCGCCGAGCGCGAGTTGCACGCCTCGCTGCTCGAGCTTCTCGCCAAATGCCTGCGCAGCGAGGAGGCCGCCGCGGAGGTATCGGAGGACGCAGCGTCCGATGATTTGGAAGCGAAGCATTTCCGCTGGGTGAACTTCAACTAGCACTCACCACATCGAACCAAGCACGAGCACGGTTCCCGCGCCGAGCAGCGCGAGCGCCGCGGCGTGCACGATAACGGTCTCGGCGCGCAGCATCTTCTCCGCCGCGACGAGGAGCGTGAGCACCACCATCCAGGCGAGGCTCATGGCGCCCCCGACGAAGGCGAGCAGCATCAGCAGCCAGCAACAGCCGGCGCACAGCGCGCTGTGCGTGAGCCCAAGCCCCACCGCCCCGCGATAGCCACCGCGGTAGCGCTCAAGCAGAAAGCTCAAAGGCGACCGGCAGCGCGAAAGGCAATGCGTCTTCAGCGCCGACCATTGATAAAGGCCGGCCACGACTAACAGCGCGCCGGCATGGAGCGGGCTCGCGAGCTGCCCGTCGCGCATCACCCCCTCCCCGCGCAACAACCACTCCGCCGCCGCCGCCGCGACGCCAAAGGCGCTCCAGGTCACGAGGTACACACTGGCGAACACCGCCACGACGCCAAGCCGCGATGATCGCGGTTCCCGCCGCGCCGCGAGCTGGGCGTAGGTCAGGATCATGGGCAGCGCCGATGGAATCATCATGGCGACCATCATGACCGCCCACATGCCGGCGCTGGCCGGAAACCCGGCGGCCGTGCCGCGGCAGATCAGAATCTGGCCGAGGGCATCCATGCGGAACAGCCACGCCCACGCGAGGCACAGCACGGCGAGAAGAACGAGCCCCGCGGCCCATCCCGACCGCGGCAGCGGCGACGGCCCGAAATGGGTCGACGCGTGGCAAGCTTCCGATGATTGACCTTCCATGGCCTTCCCGCGCTGGCGTCCACGCGAAGTGGAGGCCCTAGCCTAGGCCCCCACTACCCGCTTTGTCCAAGATCAAGGATTCCGCCTCGCCCGCGTCTAAAACCGAGCCCCGGCCTGCTGTAACGCGAGGGTCAGGCCCGATTTGCGCGGGCGCCCCATGGGTGCTAAGAGCCCTAAAGGGGATGGCCTGGCCCTCGCGCAAGTGGCCGTCAGCTTAGGTTTTCGAGGGAGAGTTACCCATCATGAGGGACAACGTCGCGGTAAAGCGGGAGCCCGAGCACGGCGTGAAGAGCGGCGCCGACGATGTCGTTCGCACCTTCATCAGGAGCATCGATTCCGGACAGCGCGCCGAGCAGCCCTATCGCAATTGGTCGCTCAAGGGTTGCGTCCCAGCCGACACCCTCGACGACATGCTGGCTCTGCCCTTCGAAGCCCCGTCCCTCGAGGGCGTCTCCGGCAAGCGCGAACTGCACAACAATACGCGCCGATATTTCGACGTCGAGAACCGCAAGCGTTTCCCCGTCTGCGAGGCGGTCGCGCAGGCGTTCCAGGACAAGCGCCTGACCAGCCACATCGAGAAGGCGTTCGGCACCAACCTCGCCGGCACCTATCTCCGCATCGAGTACGCCCAAGATATCGACGGCTTCTGGCTCGAGCCGCATAGCGACCTCGGCGTAAAGGTCTTCACCATGCTGCTCTATATGTCGAAGGACCCGGGCCACCACGACCTCGGCACCGATATCTACAGTGCCGACAAGAAGCGCGTCGGCCGCTCGCCCTTCGCGCCCAATGCCGCCATGATCTTCGTGCCCGCCGACAACACCTTTCACGGATTCGAGAAGCGGCCGATCAAGGGCGTGCGCACCTCACTGATCATCAACTACGTCACCAATGAGTGGCGCGCGCGCGAGCAGCTCGCCTTCCCCGACCAGCCGATCAGCTAGTCCACACCGCTTGGCAGGTTCTGCAGAACTGCCCCGCGCGGGCATAGCAATCTCATCCTTTTTTGTCGTGCCCGCGAAGGTGGGGCATCCAGTAACTCCCGTAATTGGCGCTTAACCCAAGTCAGTGGTTACTGGATTGCCCGGTCGAGCCGGGCAATGACAGTTCAGCGGATGGGCTGCACCAATGAGCAAAGTCGCCTTTATCGGGCTCGGCACCATGGGCTTCCCCATGGCCGGCCATCTCAAGACGCGCGGGAACCACGAGCTCGTGGTGTTCAACCGTACCCGCGCCAAGGCCGAGGCCTTCCTCGCGCGCTTCGGCGGCACCGCCGCCGCGACGCCCGCCGACGCCGCCGCGGGCGCGGATTTCGTCTTCACCTGCGTCGGCAATGACGACGACCTTAGTGAGGTGACGCTAGGGGTAAATGGGGCCTTCCCTGCACTCAAGCCCGGCGCCGTGTTCGTCGATCACACCACCGCCTCGGCCAAGATTGCCCGTGAGCTCCATGCCGCGGCGCGCGCCCGCGGCGCCGGCGCGCTGGACGCACCGGTCTCGGGCGGCCAGTCGGGCGCCGAGACCGGTACGCTCACCGTGATGGTCGGCGGCGAGGCGGATGATTTTCGCCAAGCCGAGCCGGTGATCTCCGCTTACGCCCGCTCCGTCACGCTGATCGGCCCGTCAGGCGCAGGCCAGCTCTCCAAAATGGTGAACCAGATCTGCATCGGCGGCCTGATCCAGAGTCTCGCCGAGGCGCTTCATTTCGCGCGCCGCGCGGACCTCGATATCCCGAAGGTCATCGCCACGATCGCCAAAGGGGCCGCCCAATCTTGGCAGATGGAGAACCGCTGGCAGACCATGATCGAGGGCAAGTTCGATTTCGGCTTCGCCGTGGACTGGGTACGCAAGGATTTCGCGCTCGTTTTCGAGGAGGCGCGCACCAATGGCGCCGAGCTCCCCGTGACCGCGCTGGTCGATCAGTTCTATGGCGAAATCCAGGCCATGGGCGGCAGGCGCTGGGACACCTCAAGCCTGATCGCGCTCTTGGAGCGGAAATAGGCTCACTCCACCTTGGCGGCCAGCGCGTAATCGAGCGGCAGGGCGGTGGTGTATTTGATCTGCTCCATGGCAAAGGCGGAGCTTACGTCGGACAGCTCGATCTTGGCGATCAGCCGCTTGTAGAATTCGTCATAGCGCTCGATGTCCGGCACCACCACGCGCAAGAGATAATCGACCTGCCCGCTCATGCGGTAGAACTCGACCACCTCGGGAAACTCCCGCAACGCCGCGTGGAAACGGTCGAGCCAGTCCTGCGTGTGATGGCTCGTGGTGATGGAGACGAACACCGTCACCCCGACATTGACGCGTTTGGGATCGAGCACCGCCACGCGCCGCTGGATGACGCCCGACTCTTCGAGCTTCTGGATGCGCCGCCAGCACGGCGTGGTGGACAGGCCAATCTGCTTGCCGATCTCGGCCACGGGCATCGTGCAGTCCTTCTGCAGGATGTCGAGGATTTTGCGGTCCATTCGGTCGAGCATGGCGGTAGCTAACAATTTTTTTGCTTAACAGTGGGAAAAATGGGATGATTTTTGCGTACGAGGCCGCTCTCTCCAAAATCGGTAGATTATTTTTCTACGAACCACAAGCGGATTTTGAGAGAGATCCCTACAGGGAAAGGCTCATGCCGTCCTCGGCGAGGAGATAGCGCGAGGCATCGACGTCGCCGATCCGCGCTAGCATCGCCGCGCCCATATGCGTGAGCAGCACGCGCCGCGCCCCTAGCCGCGCATAATTGGTATCGATCGTCCGGTAATCGAGATGAATGTCGAGCTTCACATCGTATTGGAAGCATTCGCTGATCAGGAGATCGGCGCCCTGCGCCGCATCGATCAGGCTCTCGGTCCAGCCGGTGTCGCCGGTAAAGGTCAGCACCTTCCCCTCGATGTCGAAGCGGAGCGCATAGGGCGGCGCGCCGGAAGGATGCCTCACCTCGAAGGGCGTGACCCTGACGCCGCCAATGTCGCGCGGCCGCCGCTCCTCATATTCGATGAACTCGAGCGCAAACCCCCGCTTCGCGCCGCTCACACCCGGATAGAGCGCCTCGGTTGCCGTCACGAACCGCTGCTCGACGCCGCGCGGCCCGACCACGACGAGAGGGCGCGTCCGCTTGCTCACATAAATCGCATCGACCAGGAGCCAAGGAAGGCCGCCAAAATGGTCTCCATGCAAATGCGAGACGAAGACGGTGTCGATCGTTTCCGGCGCCAGGTTAAGCCTGTGCATGCCGATCAGCGTCGTGGTGCCGCAATCGATGAGAAAGCTCGCGCCGGCGGTGCGGACGTGGAACGAGGTCTGCAGCCGGGCTCCCGCGCCGAAGGCATCGCCGCAGCCGATGATGGTAAGTTGCATGATCCTCCTCGCCGGCCAGTCCCCTTAATCAAGCCTTAAGCATAAGGCGACCGCGAGGCAACGCTTCGAGGCTCGTGCCAGGACGAAGCGAGGGTAAACGCACCGTTAGGGAATTCCGCCGATAGTTGAGGCTAAGCGACGGCGTGGCCCAGGAATCGCGCTTCCTAACGGGAAAGCGCCGTGCCGCTTGAGTTCGTCGAGTTCAGTCGCGGGTTGGATCGAGGATGACAGCAGCAGCCGGGGCACGGCCTTCCGCACAGGCGGGAGTGAAGGCCAAGCGGCGCTCCTCCCGCAGCGTCACGGAAGCCCGCGAGAAGCTCACCTACAAGTCCGGCTTCAAGCCAGAGTTCGAATACGAGCTCTTGCTGATGTTCGTGCGCAACGAGCTTTCAGCCGCGGTCACCACGCCGCTGCTCGCCATCATCGTCGCCATGGGCGCCATGTTCTGGGCGCCGGCCGAGCAGCTCATGCTGTGGCTGGCGACCGTGTTCGTGTCCAAGGGCATCGTCATCAGCCTGTGCCGGCAGTTCGCCAAGGCCCCGCGCGACGATTCCACGACACCGATCTGGCGCGCCAAGATCACCGCCGCGGAATTTCTCTACGGCGTCTGCTGGGCGGCCGTCGCCTTCGTCAGCGCGGGCACGCAAGGGGAATCGGCGCACACTTTCATCTTCGCCACCCTGCTCGTCGTCATCTCGATGCGCATGCTGTTCGCCTCGACGGTGATGCCTATCGTCTATGCCGGAACGTTGCCGATGACGGCGGCGATCGTCATCCGCTTCGCCCTACTCGACAACCCGTTCTACTGGGCCATGGCGGCGATGGCCGTCGGCGTGCACATCTACTTTATCTGGCTGATGAATGGCCTGAACTCGACCGTCGTCGCCATGCTCGAGTTTCGCGCCGAGAAGGACGCGCTGATCGCCGAGCTCGAACAGGCCAAGTCGAACTCCGACGACGCGCGCCTCAGGGCCGAGGAAGCGAACGTGGCCAAGTCGCGCTTCCTCGCCACCATGAGCCATGAGCTGCGCACGCCGCTCAACGCTATTCTCGGCTTCTCCGAGATCATGCGCTCGGAGATCCTGGGGCCGCACGAGAATCCGACCTACAAGGAATACGCCAACGACATCCATCACAGCGGCCAACATCTCCTCAACCTGATCAACGAGATTCTCGACATCAGCCGCATCGAGGCCGGGCGCTACGAGTTGCATGAAGGCCCGGTTACCCTCGGCGACGTGGTGGAGGACTGCCATCGGCTGATCCGCCTCAGAGCCGAGAACAAGGGGCTCCGGATCGTCGAGGCGATCGAGCCCAATCTCCAGCAGCTCTGGGCCGATGAGCGGGCGCTGCGCCAGATCTGCCTCAACCTCTTGTCCAACGCCATCAAGTTCACGCCGACCGGCGGCACCATCACCCTGACCGTAGGCCGCACACATGACGGCGGCCAGTTCCTGAGCGTCAAGGATACGGGCCCCGGCATTCCCGAGCACGAGATCCCGCGCGTGATGAAGAGCTTCGGCCAAGGCTCGCTCGCCCATCAGACCGCCGAAGGCGGCACCGGGCTCGGTCTGCCCATCACCAAGGGCCTGACCGAGCTGCATAACGGCACCTTCGAGCTCAAGAGCAAGCTCCGCTACGGCACCGAGGTGATCATTACCTTCCCGCGCAAGCGGATCATGGAGGCTTTGCCGCGGCTGTTGGAGCCCGGCGAGGCCGCGCCCGAGCCGCCGCGCAGCGCATGGCGGATGGGCGGCGCACGGCGCTAATTGATGCGATTGCCACTGCCGGCTTCCTTCCCTACATAGGTTGGAGGCCAGGACTGAGTAGAGCCCGCGTGCCCTTGGAAACTCCCTGCATCGATATTTGCGAGATGGATCCCCGCTCCGGGCTGTGTATCGGCTGCGGCCGCACCTTGGATCAAATCGCCCGCTGGGCGGAGATGAGCCCGCGAGAGCGGCGCGCCATCATGGTCGCCTTGCCGCAACGGCGGAAGCAGCCTGCGGAAGCGAAGGACTAGAGCCCGTGTCGAGCTGGATTGCCCTCTTCATCCTTGCGCTTGGTGCAGTGCTCCTCATCGCCCATGGTGACACCGCTACCATTGCCGGCTTCGACAGCGAGACCTTCGGCTATCTGGCGATCGGCGCAGCCCTGCTCATCTTCATCGGCGGCGGACTGCTTGCCCGCTATAGCGGCCGCTCCGGCAACATGCTGCGCGATGCGGTCACCTGGCTCGCGCTCGGGCTTGGCCTCGTCACGCTTTATACGTATCGCGAAGAGCTCGCTCCGATCGCCGGCCGGGTGATGGGCGAGCTTGTACCCGGCACCTCCATGGTCGTCGAGGAGAGCGAGAACGGCGCGACCGAGGTGAAGATCAGGCGCCGTCTCGACGGTCACTTCGCCGCGACGGTGAAGGTGAACGGCAACCCCATTTCCATGGTCGTCGACACCGGCGCATCGTCCATCGTGCTCCGGGCTGAAGATGCGGCCAAAATCGGTATCGAGCTGAAACGACCCAGCTTTACCGTGCCCGTGGCCACCGCCAATGGCCGCACGCTTGCCGCGCGGGTGAGGCTTAGCAAGGTCGCGGTCGGCCCGCTCGACCGCAAGGACGTTGACGCCCTGGTGGCGCAACCCGGCGCCCTCACCCAAAGCCTGCTCGGTATGACTTTCTTAAGCCGCCTCCGCTCATATGAATTTTCCGGCGATTTCCTCACCTTGCGCGGCTGAGATGCGTTGCGCGCGTCGCCCGTGTGACTTGGAGTGTCCGATCCCGTGGGTTCAGCGGCCAAACACGCCCTCAAGGAAGGACTGCTCTGGGCAAGCGCGGCGCTTGCCGCCATCGGGCTCATCTATTTTTACGGCGATATCGTCGGCGCCTTCGGTCCGCATACTGAGCCGGCGGCGCTGGAAAGCGCGGCTGTGCAGCGCGACCGCCCGGACTTTGCGCGCGAGGTGCGGCTCAAGGCCGACGACCGGGGTCATTTCGTCTTCGATGCTGCGGTCAATGAGCGCCCGGTGACGCTGATGGCCGATACCGGCGCCACCCTCGTGGTCCTGACCTTCGAGGACGCCGAGCGGCTCGGACTGTCACCCCATAGCCTCGAATTCTCGGGCCGGGTGCAGACGGCGAATGGCGTCTCCCGCGTGGCGCCCGTCACGCTCGACCGCGTCCGCGTCGACGACATCACCCTGCATGACATTCCCGCCGCCGTCGCCGAACGCGGCGCGCTTGGCGTCAATCTGCTCGGCATGAGCTTCTTGGGCCGGCTCAGAAGCTTTCAGATCCAGGGACACGAGCTCGTCCTGGTGCAATAGGCGCAACCGGGGGGTTTCGCAGGGAACCGGACGTTAATGCGCGCGGTTGGTGACAGGCGGAAAATCGACTAAGCAATAGGCCGCATGTTTCCCAAGCCCCGCCAAGACCTCATTCCCAACACCGCCGAGTTCGAGCGCGTTCCTTTCGTGAAGGCTACCGGCTTTCGCGAATATGACGCCCGCTGGCGCTATCCCGAGGAGATCAACCTCCAAGGCATGGGAGCGGTGGGCGCGGGCCTCGCCACGCTGATGCGGGCGCGGGGCGTGCCCCCGCGCGTCGTGGTCGGCCACGACTACCGCTCCTATTCGGCCGCGATCAAGGCCGCGCTTATGACCGGGCTGCTCGCCGGCGGCGCCGAGGTCCACGACATCGGCTTGGCGCTGTCGCCCATGGCCTATTTCGCCCAATTCGATCTCGACGTCGAAGGCGTGGCCATGGTCACCGCGAGCCATAACGACAATGGCTGGACCGGCATCAAGATGGGCATGGAGCGTCCGCTCACCTTCGCCCCGGAGGACATGACCGCGCTGAAGGAGCTCGTGCTCGAGGGCCGCGTCGCATGCCCCGGCGGCGGCCGCTATATCTTCGTGCCCGACATGGCCGAGCGCTACATGACCGACCTGCTCGAGCGCCCGAAGCTCGCCCGGCCGCTGAAGGTCGTGGTCTCCTGCGGCAACGGCACGGCGGGTGCCTTTGCCCCCCACGTGCTGGCCGCGCTCGGCTGTACGGTGATTCCGCTCAATTGCGAACTCGACTACACCTTCCCCGCCCACAACCCGAATCCCGAGGATATGGGCATGCTCCACGCCACGCGCGACGCGGTGCTCGCGCACGGCGCCGATCTCGGCCTCGCCTTCGACGGCGACGGCGATCGCTGCGGCGTGGTCGACAATGAAGGCGAAGAAATTTTCGCCGACAAAGTCGGCGTCATGCTTGCCCGCGACATCTCCGCCCGCAATAAGGATGCCCTCTTCGTCGTCGACGTGAAATCCACCGGCCTGTTCCTCACCGATCCCGTGCTCAAGCAGCAAGGCGCCACGACGCATTATTGGAAGACCGGCCACTCTTATATCAAGCGCTACAGCCACGAGACCGGCGCGCTGGTGGGCTTCGAGAAGTCCGGTCATTTCTTCTTCAACCCACCGCTCGGCCGCGGCTATGACGACGGCCTCATCGCCGCGTTCGCCGTGCTCGACATGCTCGACCGCAATCCGGGCAAGTCACTCGCCGATCTGCGTCGCGCCCTGCCCCGCACTTGGCAATCGCCCACCATGTCGCCCCATTGCGCCGACGAGGTGAAATATGCCGTGGTCGATCGCGTCGTCGATCACTTCAAGAAGGTCGCGGCCAATGGCGGCATGTTGGCCGGCGAGAAGATCGCCGAGCTGATCACCGTGAATGGCATCCGCATCGTGCTCGACGACGGCACCTGGGGCCTCGTGCGCGCTTCCTCCAACAAGCCCGAGCTCGTCGTGGTGGTCGAGAGCCCCGTCTCCGAGGCGAAGATGCGGGAGATGTTCGCCGAAATCGACCAGGAGCTGGCCAAGCAGCCCGAAATCGGCGCTTACAATCAGAAGATCTGACGCAAGCGACCGGGCCCCGGCCGCCGTAACAAAACCGTCAGCGCAACGTCGCAAATCTGCAAAACGAATCTGCTTTTTTGCGCTGGCGCCATGATCACATACCTCGTTTTCGCCACCGGCCTTCTCCTAGGCATCACCCTCGATCTCCTGCTGCTCCGCACTCTGGTCGCGCCGCCCTTCCGCATTTGGCCGACGCCGGCACCGGGCAGCTGGCAGAGCCTCACCTTTTGGAGCCTGTTCCGCGGCGGCATGGTCGCGAGCTTCGTCGTCGCCATTCTCGATTGGAACAGCACGCCGCTGCTCGACTGGACGCGCTTCATTCCCGGCCTGCCGCTCGGCCTCATCGGCCTCTTCATCACGGTGTGCGGCTATTTCAATCTCGGCCTCGGCAACACCTATTGCGGCGCCGACGGCCTCGTCACCGGCGGCCTCTACCGCTTCAGCCGCAACCCGCAATACACCGCCTCGATCGTCGGGCTGATCGGCCTGTCGATCGGCGCCAATTCGATCCTCACCATTGTAATGTCCATGGTGATGACCGGCGCCTATGTGCTGATGGCCATGGTCGAGGAGGATTGGCTGAAGCAGCGCTACGGCGCGCCCTATCGCGATTACTGCCTGCAAACGGCGCGCTTCCTCGACGTGCCCGGCCTGCTCGCCCTATTCGAGCGCAAGCGGCCCTCACGCCAGTCCAGCTGATCGGTATCGCAACTCTTTTATTCGGCGGCGATGGCCGTGCGGCTTTCGCCGGCGATGATGCGGCGCGCAGCCTGCAACACCTCGATGCCGGCCCCGTCGACATGGGCCCGCTCCGCCAACAGCCGGCGGAAGCTCCGCGCGCGCGGCTGGCCGTGAAACAGCCCGAGGATATGTCGCGTCAACCGATTGAGCCGGGCGCCCCGCCCAAGCTCCGCCGCCACATATGGCATGAACCGGTCGAGCACCTCGAGCCGCGACGGCGGCGCCTCCGCCACGCCGTAAACCGCCGCATCCACGCCCGCGAGCAGATAGGGATCCTGATAGGCGGCACGCCCGAGCATCACGCCATCGACATGGCTGAGATGCTGCGCCGCGTCGTCGAGCGAAGCGATGCCGCCATTGACGATGATGGTGAGGTCCGGACGCCGCGCCTTCATCCGATAGACGCGCCCATAATCGATCGGCGGCACGTCGCGATTCTCCTTCGGGCTTAACCCCTGAAGCCAGGCCTTGCGCGCATGCAGGATGAAGATGCGGCAGCCGCCTTGCGCGACCGCGTCGATGAAGGCATCGAGGCTCTCCTCGGCGTCCTGGTCGTCGATACCGATGCGGCATTTCACCGTCACCGGCACCCCCGCTCTCGCCTCCATGGCGGCGATGCAGTCGGCCACGAGCGCGGGCTCGGCCATGAGACAGGCCCCGAATTTTCCCGACTGCACGCGGTCCGACGGACAGCCGACATTGAGATTGATCTCGTCATAGCCGAACGCGGCGCCGATCCGTGCCGCCTCGGCGAGCGCATGCGGATCGCTGCCGCCGATCTGCAGCGCCACCGGGTGCTCGGCCGGATTGAATTGGAGCAGCCGCTCGAGCTTGCCGCGCAGGATCGCGTCAGCCGTCACCATCTCAGTATAGAGGACCGTGCGCTTGGAGATCAGCCGCAGGAAAAAGCGGCAGTGGCGGTCGGTCCACTCCATCATCGGGGCGACACAGAAGCGATGTGAGTTTGCTTTCAAGAGCTTATTGGGCAAGGCGGCTGATTCCGGTCTATATATAGCGCTCGCCCCAATTATGCAGCGCCTTGAGCACGGGGCCGAGCGCTTTGCCCTTGTCGGTCAAGAAATATTCATAGCGGGGCGGGTGGGTTTCGTATAGCTGCCGCCTGCCGATTAGGATTTGGAGTCTCGTATCAGCGACTTAATCAGGCGACTTGCCGGCCTAATGAATACGCGACGCAGCCTCGGGCGGCTCATGCGGCCGGGGCTGCGCCGCCATGAAGGCCGCCACGTCCCACCCCTGCTGCACCGTCAACACCGGGTCGAGATAGGAGATGCCGAAGGGCATGTTGGCGCGAATATAGGCCGCCGCATAAGCGACCTTGGCCATGCCTGCCCCGCTATTGAACGAATCGTCGCCCCAGAGCGGCGGGATCGAGTAGCCGATGTGCGGCGCTGGCGCCCGCTCTCCCTGGCCGTCCGATTTATGGCAGTTGGCGCACAAATTGGCATAGACCTTGCTGCCGCGCGTGGCGTCGGGGGCGAGCGGCGCGTCCGGCAATGATTTCAGTCCCATGCCGGCGATGCGTACACTTTCCGGTGAGCCTTTGCCGAGCAACTTGAGATAGGCGACGAGCGCCTCCATCTCATGGCTATCGAGCGGCAAATCCCTGCCGTTCATGCTCCGCCGCATGCAGCCATTGATCCGGTCCGTCAGCGTCAAGACCTGATCGTCCACCATCATGGGGAAGGTGGCGAAGGTGGAGACGAAGGGCGCACCGAAGGGTTGCAGCCCCGCCTTCAAATGGCAGTTCACGCAGGCAAGGTCGTTGCCGGCGAAACGCTTCGACGGGTCCTCGGCGCTCTTGCCGATATAGCGCGCCGTATTGACGATGAGCTCGGAGCCGTCGCGGATGAGCCCGCTTTCCGGGCCGGGCGGCAATTTGGCGAGATCGACCCGGTACCAATCGTGCGGCCAGCCCCAAGCGAGATAGCCGATGCCGAGACCGATGACGAGCGCACCCAGAAGCCCAAGGGCAAGGATGAGTATCTGCCGGCTGCTGCACCCCATTGTCGGTTCCCCCCTTGATCAGAATTGCGTAAGCACACCACCTTATTCCTGTCCGCTCCAGTGAAAGCCGAAGCCGTGCCCCGATCCGCCAAGCCCTCCGCCGCCCATAATGCCACCGATCCGGTCTGCGGGATGACGGTGGACACCCATGCCGGCAAGCCCAGCTACGACTATGCGGGGCAGACTTACCATTTCTGCTCGGAGGGTTGCCGCACCAAATTTGCCGCCGAGCCCACGCGTTATTTGGACCAGCGCGAAGAACCGAAGCCGCTGCCGCTCGGCACCCTCTACACCTGCCCCATGCATCCGGAGATCGTGCAGGAGGGTCCGGGCGCCTGCCCGATCTGCGGCATGGCGCTCGAGCCCATGGGCGTGGCGCCAGAAGGCGAGGAGAACCCGGAGCTCGAGGACTTCACCCGCCGGCTTACGGTCGGCGCGCCCTTGGCGCTGTTCCTCGTCGCCCTCGACATGGGGCAGCATGTGTTCGGCCTCGACCTGCTCCCCATCCTCGGCGCCCACGCCAAGCAATGGCTGCAATTGGCGCTGGCCGTGCCCGCCGTGCTGTGGTGCGGCTGGCCGTTCTTCCAGCGCGGCTGGCGGTCGCTGCTGACCGGCCGCCTCAATATGTTTACCCTGATCGGGCTCGGCACCGGCGCGGCCTTCCTTTACAGCCTCGTCGCCACGGCAGCCCCTTCCCTCTTCCCCGCCGCCATGCGCGACGCCCATGGCACCGTGCCCGTCTATTTCGAGGCCGCGGCCGTCATCGTTTCGCTCGTGCTGCTCGGCCAGGTGCTCGAGCTGCGCGCGCGGCTCCGCACCGGCGGCGCCATCCGCGCCCTGCTCGATCTCGCGCCCAAGACGGCGTTGCGCGTGCTCCCCGGCAGCAAGACCGAAACCGTGCCGCTCGCCGAGGTCAAGACCGGCGACATCGTCCGCGTCCGCCCGGGCGACAAGATCCCCATCGACGGCACCGTCACCGAGGGCAGAAGCGCGGTCGATGAGTTGATGCTGACCGGTGAGCCCGTGCCGGTCGAGAAGGTCAAGGGCGACAAGATCACCGGCGGCACGCTCAACGGCACCGGCAGCTTCGACATGCGCGTCGACCGCACCGGCGCCGAGACCACCCTTGCCCAAGTGGTCGCCATGGTGGCGGCGGCACAGCGCTCGCGCGCGCCAATCCAGAGCCTCGCCGACACCGTCTCCGGCTATTTCGTGCCGGCGGTCATGCTCGTCGCGGTACTTGCCTTTCTGGCCTGGCTGCTGATGGGGCCCGCGCCCCAGCTCGCTTACGCGCTTGTCGCCGGCGTCAGCGTGCTGATCATCGCCTGTCCCTGCGCGCTCGGCCTTGCCACGCCCATCTCCATCATGGTCGCCATGGGAAGGGGCGCCCAAGCCGGCGTGCTCGTGCGCAATGCCGAGGCGCTGGAGCGGCTCGCCTCCGTAACAACCCTGGTGATCGACAAGACCGGCACCCTCACCGAAGGCAGGCCCTCCCTCACCGAGATCGAGGCGGCGCCGGGCTTCGCCTCCGGCGAGGTGCTGCGCATCGCCGCCGCGCTCGAGGCAGGCAGCGAGCATCCCCTCGCCGAAGCGATCCTCACAGGCGCCGGGGCGCGGGGCGTGGGAATAGAAAAAGCGAAAGGCTTCGCATCCGTCACCGGCGCGGGGGTGCAAGCGGAAATCGACGGCCGCACCGCTCTCTTTGGCAATGCCAAGCTGATGCAACAGGGCAAGATCGACATTGCGCCGCTGGCCGGCGCCGCCGAGGCGCGCCGCGCCGAAGGCGAGACCGTGATGTTCTTGGGCATCGACGGCAAGCTCGCCGGGCTGGTCGCCGTCGCCGATGCCATCAAGCCGTCGAGCGCCGAGGCGATCGCCAAGCTCCATGCGCTGGGCTTGAAGCTCGTCATGGCCACAGGTGACAATCCCACTACCGCCAAGGCCGTGGCGGCGCGGCTCGGCATCG
Source organism: uncultured Alphaproteobacteria bacterium (assembly GCA_963820115.1). Classification (GTDB taxonomy): domain Bacteria; phylum Pseudomonadota; class Alphaproteobacteria; order Rhizobiales; family Methyloligellaceae; genus Methyloceanibacter. Next base: position 801,963 of record CAWFYP010000001.1, on the reverse strand, counting down.
ATGAGGTCGCGGCGGGCCTCAGCCCCGGCGACAAACTCAAGCTGATCGGCGATCTGCAGCGCAACGGCGCCATCGTCGCCATGGCCGGCGACGGCATCAACGACGCGCCGGCGCTCGCCCGCGCCGATGTCGGCATCGCCATGGGCACCGGCGCCGACGTGGCCATGGAAAGCGCAGGTCTGACGCTTCTGAAGGGCGATCTTCGCGGCGTGGTGCGCGGCGTGACGCTCGCCCGCGCCACCATGCGCAACATCAAAGAGAACCTGCTCTTCGCCTTCGCCTATAACGCGCTTGGCGTGCCGATCGCGGCTGGCGTGCTCTACCCCTTTATCGGCCTGACGCTCTCGCCCATGATCGCCGCTGCGGCCATGAGCTTGTCCTCACTCTCGGTAGTGGGCAACGCGCTACGGCTGCGCCGCATCGACCTCGATTAGGGCACGATCTCGACGCCACCGCCGGCGGGCGGTCCCGCGGTCGGCTGCGGTCCGCGCGGCAACCGCGGCCGATAGGTCGAGAGCGCGGCAAGCTTGCGCCAAGTCGCGAACTCGTTGAGCGGCGACCGCTCGAAGGCAGCCATCAGCACGGCCGCGAGGAAGGGCAGGCTCTGCACCAACATCACCGCGCTGAAGATCGAGAACTCGCGCACCTGCTGCTCGTTGCTGAAGTAAAGAACCGCGGACCCGAGCAAGAGCAGGCCGCCGAGCACGCCCTCCCACAGGGCCGGGAAGCGAGCGCCCGAGCAGCATCGTGCGCCCCCCTTGGTCGTGCGCATGAAGGGAAGCTCGTCGAAGATCAGGCCTCGGGCCACGGCCTTGCCGACGGTAAGCTGCAACGCCATGGCGGAGAATGCGGCGCCGAGGGAGGCGAAGATCGGCGCCCCGACCCGCGTCCGGTAAAGCACCATGAAGTGGAGCAGCATGATGGCGAAGGTGGCGAGCACCGGCAGGGTGAGCACCGCCTCCGGCACCGCGATGCCCCAATAGGCGACGAGCGGCATCCAGATCAGATTGAGGATGGCGAGCACGACGCCAAGGCTCTCGGCCCCGAGCCAAGTGAGCCAGCCGAACAGAAAAGCGGCGCGCTGCTTCGGGGTGAGCTGACTGCGGCCGGGGAGAAAGTTGCGCCAGTGCTTCTTGATCAGCTGCACGCCGCCATAGGCCCAGCGGTGCCGCTGCCGCTGATAGGCGGCAAAATCGGACGGCAACAAACCCCAGCCATAGCGCCGGCGGGTGTAGTGCGCCCGCCAGCCCCGCTCCAGCAGCGTGACCCCGAGATCGGCGTCCTCGACGATGGTGTCGCTCGACCAATTACCCGCATCGAGCAGCGCCGCGCGCCGGATCAAGCACATGGTGCCGTGGGTGATGATGGCGTTGACCTCGTTACGCTGCACCATGCCGATGTCGAAGAACCCGGCATATTCGCGGTTCATCGCCCCATGGACGACGGTCTTGTCCCCGTCGCGGTGATCCTGGGGCGCCTGGACCAGCCCGACCGCGGGGTCGGCGAAGGCGGGAACGAGGTCGGCCAGCCAGCTGGGATCGACCGCATAGTCCGCATCGAGCACGCCCACGATCTCGGCTTCGGGCGAGCTATGCTCGAGCGCGAGCCTGAGTGCTCCCGCCTTGAAGCCCGGCAGCTGCTCCACATGGACGAATTTGAAGCGCGAGCCGAGCGCGCGGCAGTGCTCCTCCACCGGCCGCCATAGGGCGGCGTCCGGCGTGTTATTGACGACCACGATGCATTCGAAGTTCGGCCAGTCGAGTTTGGCGACGCTGTCGAGCGTCTGCCGGAGCATCTCCGGCGGCTCGCAGCAGGCCGGAATGTGGATGGAGACGAGCGGGGCGCGCGTCAGCGAAGCGGAATTGCCCGCCTGCGCGCCGGCGGCGCTCGCCGGGAGCAGGCGCCCGGGTTTGCTCCCGAACAGCACCGCCGCCAGCTCCTCGATGCGCTGCTTCATGATCAACAGCAGAGGGATGAGCAGGGCCGAGCCGACGATCATGGCGATCTGCGCGCCAAGGACAAAATAGTGCGTCACCCAATAATCGATGACGTTGGACGACCAGGCACCGATCCCATGCGCGGTCAGCGCGAGCACGCCTGCCTGCACCGGCGTGACCCGCGCGATGACGAAGATCGGCAACGACAGCAGCAAGCCAAAGATCACCGCCGCCACCGCCTTCAACGTCCAATTGGGGCGGTGCACCGCTCCGTCGAGCGCGAATTTCGCGTGGCGTCCGGCATCGAACAGACCCCAATAGGCGCCGACGCTCCCTTCGAATGTCTTCCACGGCTGATCGAAGCCCTCGACGATCGAATATTCGATCCCCATCGCCTCGGCCCGGGTGATGAAATCGCGCACGACTTGCGCCTCGGTGAGCGGGCTCGGTACGGCGGCCTTGCGGTTGAGTCCGGCGCTCGGCCAGCCGAACTCCGCGATCACGATGCGCTTGCCGGGATAAGCCTGGCGCAGGCGCTGGTAGACTTTCATGGCGTGATCCACGGCGGCGTCGCCGGGAATTCCCTCCCAATACGGCAGGATATGAACGGCGAGATAATCGACGGCGGAGACGAGCTCAGGATGGTCGAGCCAGACGTTCCACACCTCGGCCGTGGAGACCGGCACCGAGACCTCACGCTTCACGCGTTGGATCTTGGCGATGAGGTCCTGGACGTTCTCACCCCGGTGCAGGATCGAGTTCCGGTACAGCGTCTCGTTGCCGACGATGATGCCGTCGACATTACGATAGCTTTTGGCAAGCGCGATGGCGCTCTCGATCTCACGCTCGTCTTGCTCAGGCCAGCCATCGATCCACGCGCCCAGCGTGACCCGCAAGCCAAGCCGCGAGGCGATGTCGGGCACGAGCTCCATGCCGTTGGTCGAGGAATAGGTTCTGATCGCCCGCGTATGGGGCGCGATCACGTCAAGGTCGGCCTTGATATCCTCTGGCGTCACCCGCTCGATGGCGCCGTTCTGACCCGCATGGGTCGGCGAGTAGGAGACGCTCGCCACGCGGCCGCCGGTATTCGGCGGCGTGACCTGTTCCTGCGTCAGGAACCAGGCCGCCGCATGCAAGGCGGTTGCAAGAGCAACCACAACGACAACAACGACGCTGCGCATTGATTTGGAGTCTTCCAGCTTCGGTCCGGCCTGCTAGTCCCCGGCTTGTTTCGATGCCGCCGAGAGTTGCGTCACTAAAACGCGTTTAATTCGGGATTGTTCCGCCCTTTATGGTCGAGCCGGTCGTTGCCTGACTCGACGCTGTTGTTGGCTCGTCCGGCGCGATCCAGCAGCCCTGCACTCGCGAGGCGAGCCGATCGGTCGCCTTGGGATCGAGGGGGCCTTGCCGGATGAGGCAGCGGAAGGCGAGCTTTAGATGCTCCGAGGAGCAACCAAACCGGTCGTACAGCGCGACATAGCGCTGTGCCGTATCTATATCGTCACGCCATAAGAGACTTGCAATCCTTCGCCCGGTCCAAACGCATTCAGGCGCTCCGGCCGAGCTTGCGAGCTTGGCCGCGGCTTCCCGATATTCCGCGAGGTCTTTCTCCAGCGCTTGACGCTCGGCCGTCGCTTGATCGACGGCCTTCGCTTCGCCTTGGGAAGCCGGCTTCTGCTCCGCCTGCCCCTGATCCGGTGGTTTCTGTCCGCCTTCTTCAGCGTGAGCCGTGACGGTCGCGGCGGCCGTCAATAAAAGACCGCCTGCTAGGAATGCGGCGGTGCAAGATACGAAGCGCATGGATGGGTGCCCAGCCCGAGAGGATTGCGACAGGGATTTTGCATTGGACAACAGAATTTTGGCGGTCCAGCGGCAATATCCCTCCTTTAGCACTTCGCACCCGCACAAACCAGAGCAATCAGTTCCCCGCAGTGCACAAAGCTGCTATTCGTCGCATCCTCGCCCGCTCCGACAACCTCTCCATGCTCCGTCCCGTCCTGATCTTCGCTCTCGTGGCCGCCTCCATCGCCACCTTCTGGTATGGGATGGGGCGCCCGGTCCCCATGCCGCCCTCGCCCCTCACCGACGGCCGTAAGCTTAACTGCGTCTCCTACGCGCCCTTCCATGGCGAGCAGGGGCCTTTCACCCCCGCCCTCCATGTATCGGACGCCGAGCTCGAGGCCGATTTGGAGCGCCTGTCGCCGCTCACCTCCTGCATCCGCACCTACTCCGCCGCCAGGGTGCAAGGGAGGATCACGAAGCTCGCCGGACGTCACAATCTGAAGGAACTGCAGGGGATTTGGCTCGGGCGGAACCGCGCCGAGAACCGGCGCGAGATCGAGGCGGCGCTCACGCTCGCCCGGCGCTATCCAGGCGTCGTCGAGGCCTTCATCGTCGGCAACGAGGCGCTGCTGCGGGGCGAACTCTCCCCCGCTCACATCAGAGATTATCTCAAGGAGGTGCGCCGGCGCGGGGGCTTGCCCGTGACCTATGCCGATGTGTGGGAGTATTGGCTGAAGGCGCCTGAGCTCGCCAACGCCGTCGACTTCGTCACCATCCACATCCTGCCCTATTGGGAGGACGATCCGGTGAGCGCGCGCGACGCCGTTGCCCATGTGCGGGAGGTGCGGGAGAAGCTGGCGCAGGCCTTTCCCGGCAAGGAGCTCCTGATTGGCGAGGTCGGCTGGCCGAGCGAGGGCCGCATGCGCGGGCCCGCTCTGCCCTCTCCCGCCAATCAAGCCCGCGTTCTTTCTGGCGTCGTGGCGGCGGCCGAGGAGAGCAGCTGGAAGGTGAACCTCATCGAGGCCTATGACCAACCTTGGAAGCGCCTCATCGAGGGGATGACCGGCGGCTATTGGGGCCTGTTCGACGACGCGACCCGCACGCAAAAATTCCGCTGGGGCGCCCCCGTCTCCAATCACCCGGACTGGCAGCTCGAAGCGGGGCTCGGCATTGCCGCCGCATTCCTTGTCTTCCTCGCCGGATGGCTCGGCCAGCGCGGCCGGTTGGAACGAGACCCGCAGACGCATCTCGCCATCGCCGCGATCGCCCTTGGCGCGGGCATCGTCATCGGCTGGGCTATCGTGACGTTTCCCATGGTGGTGCCCGAGGCGGGCGATCGCTTCCGGGCTTTGGCGTTGCTCGCGCTCGCGCTTGGCGTTCCACTCCTTGCGGCCTTCACGCTGGCGCGAGGGGCGCCGCTCCCCTCCTTGGCACTCGCGCTCAATCCGCCGCTATGGCGGCAGACCGCCCGCAATGAGGTGCTGCTTGCGATCCTGCTCGCCGCACTCGTGGTCGCCGCGATCCATGTGGCCCTCGGACTCGTCTTCGACCCTCGCTATAAGGACTTCCCCTTTGCCGCGCTCACCGGACCGGTTACGGCGCTCGCCGTGCTCGTGCTCGCGACCGGCGGCGGCCGGGCCAATCTTTCACCCCCCACCGGCGCGGCGGAGACGACCATTGCCGCGCTGCTTGCGGGATCGGCACTGTTCATCACCGTCAATGAGGGAATCGCCAATTGGCAGGCGTTGTGGTTCGCGAGCCTGCTGCTCGTCCTGTCCTTTACCCTTCGGCCGACGGAGAGCGTGCTGCGCGTGTGGTCCGGTCTGCCGGCACGGATGCGTCCTCCGACCGCGTCGGTGCGGACCGGAGGCGCGCGCGACTGAGCAGCAACAGCGCCACCGCCAGCGCCGAAAGGCGAAGATTGTAGAGCACGAGCCCGAGCGCGCCCGCGACGAGGCCGATGGCGAAGGTGACCCGGTTCGGACGGATGAGCTGCACGATGGCGGACGCAAGCGCGGTCCAGCCGAACGCATCCCGCACGAAGAGCAGAATGACGGCGAGCCGCGCCGTGCAGGTAAGACTCTCCTCGCCCGCCTCGCACGCCAAGCCGATCGGCGTGTTCTGGATGATGCAGTAACGGAGGAAGAGCGCGAGGCCGAGTGCCAAGAGAACGAGTGCGGCAAGCGCGATCCCATAGGCCTTCGACGGGAGGAACAGCCTCGGGGACGGGTCGGTTTGGGGCGCGGCCATGGCGAGACGCTCATACGGCAAGTATCCGCGGGCGTCAGCCTAAATGGGGCACCGCCAAGCCGCCGATGGCGGCCAGCCCCGGTCAAACCAAGGCATGGCGGCCAAATTTTAACTTTTCGCCGCTAGGCTCCGACTACGGAGTTTCCCTCCCCCTCCTGGGCAACCTTGGCATCAAGCCTGGCCCCCCGGCGGATGGTTTAAGAATTCAGGGCGTCGAACGATGGCTAAAGCCAAGTTTCATAAAGCGCAGCGCGTTTTCGTCAAACCCGTCGGCACCTGGGCTTACGTGGAGTCCGTGGTGCCGAAATGGATCAGGGGCTGCGACGAGCCGATCAAGATCGCCTATGACTGCGGCATGGGGCGCGAATTCGCCCAGGATGAATTGGAAGAGGAGTTGCTCGCGCTGCAGAACGGCTCCCAATACAGCGCCGGGGGTCCATGGCGGGTGGTACGCGGCCAGAATTGCTGGAAAAGCGCCGAGCAATGCGGCCATCATCCTTATCCCGGCACCCACCCCATGGTCGTGACCAGCGAACGGGATTGGGGCGGCTGGCGGGTTCCGGGATCGGAATACGACCTCGATCCCTATCGCGTCGAACGGCAGGCGCAGATCATCTCGCGCGCACCCGTCTTCCAAAAGCTGCTCGAAGAGTTCGTCCAGCATGCCGAGCAGGAACCGGAAAATCTGAGCGACGATCTGACCAAACTCGCTCAGATCGCCAGACGCGTGTTGAGCGAAGTCTCCGACTGACACCGCTATCGATTGCTGCGAGCCCTGATCCCGTCACGCTCGGGCCTTGGCTTGGCGCGCTTTGAGGCCTAAGAGCCAGGGCGAAGGGAGCCGCCCATGGATCAGTCGGGACGCCGGCCGAAGCTGCTCAAGGACTACGCTCCACCTGCCTATCTCGTGGAGGAAGCGGATCTTGACGTGGTGCTCGACCCGACCGCCACGCGCATCCGCTCCAAGCTCAGGCTTCGCCCCAATCCGAAAGTCTCGACCGGCGGCCTTCCCCTGACACTCGACGGCGAAGGGTTGACGCTTGAGAGCATCGCGCTTGACGGCGCGCCGCTCTCGCCCGACGCCTATGAGCTCGACGAGAAATCGCTCACCATCCTCGCCGTGCCGGGGCAGCCTTTCAACCTCGACCTCGTGACAATCTGCAACCCCGAGGCCAACACCGCGCTCTCCGGCCTTTATCGTTCGCGCGGCACCTATTGCACCCAATGCGAGCCGGAAGGCTTCCGCCGCATCACCTATTTTCTCGACCGCCCGGATGTGCTCTCGGTGTTTACCGTCCGCATCGAAGCGCCACGCCGGGGAACCCCGGTGCTGCTCGCCAACGGCAATCCGATTGCCGCGGGCGAGGTCCCCGGCACCGACCGGCACTTCGCCGTCTGGCACGATCCCTTCCCAAAGCCGTCTTATCTATTCGCGCTTGTCGGCGGCGATCTCGCCCATATCGCCGATGGCTTCACCACCCAATCGGGCCGCGACGTGGAGCTCGGCATCTATGTGGAGCGCGGCAAGGAAGACCGCTGCGCCTGGGCCATGGAGTCCCTGAAGCGCGCCATGCGCTTCGACGAGGAGCGCTTTGGTCGGGAATACGATCTCGACGTGTTCAACATCGTTGCCGTGGCCGACTTCAACATGGGGGCGATGGAGAACAAGGGCCTCAACATCTTCAACGACAAGCTCATCTTGGCGCGGCCGGATACCGCGAGCGACGCCGACTATGGCGCCATTGAAGCCGTGATCGCTCACGAATATTTCCACAATTGGACGGGAGACCGCGTCACCTGCCGCGATTGGTTTCAGCTCTGTCTCAAGGAAGGGCTGACCGTGTTTCGCGATCAGGAATTCACCACCGCGCTCCGCTCTGGGCCCGTGAAGCGCATCCTCGATGTGCGCATGCTGAAGACGCACCAATTCCCGGAGGACGCCGGCCCCCTCGCCCATCCCGTGCGGCCGGCCTCCTATATCGAGATCAACAATTTCTACACGGCGACAGTCTACGAGAAGGGCGCCGAGCTCTGTCGCATGTTGCAGACCCTGCTCGGCCGCGACACCTTCCGCCGCGGCCTCGACCTTTATTTCGAGCGTCATGACGGGCAGGCGGTGACGGTCGAGGATTTCGTCGACGCCATGGCCGACGCGTCGGACCGCGACCTGTCGCAATTCATGCTCTGGTATACGCAAGCCGGCACGCCCGAGCTTGCCTGCTCGCTCGATTATGACGCGCGCAGCAAGACCGCGCGCCTTGCCGTGAGTCAGGTCATGCCCGCCACGCCCGGCCAGACCAAGAAGGAGCCGATGCTGATCCCGCTGAAGGTGGGCCTACTCGGTCCCAATGGCGACGACCTGCCACTCGTGCTCGACGACGGCACCGTGCCGCCCGACGGCTTGCTCGAAATTGGCGACCGTGAGCAGGTGTTTCGCTTCCGCGACATCCCCGCGCAACCTATTCCTTCCTTGCTGCGCGATTTCTCCGCGCCCGTCAGGCTCACCGCCAATCTCGAGCTTGCGCAGATCGAGTTCCTGATGCTGCACGATTCCGACCCGTTCAACCGCTGGCAGGCAGCCCAGAGCTACGCCACGACCCTGCTCACTGCCGCCGCGCGCACGGGCAACGTGGCCGATCTCGCTGACGGCAAGGAGCCGCGCCATCTGGCCGAGACGCTCGCCGCGGGCGCTGCGGCGGACACGCTGCCCGCCGCCTATCGCGCCGAGCTCTTGAAGCTGCCGAGCGAATCCGACATCGCGCGCGAGCTTGGCCGCGATGTCGACACCGATGCGGTGCGCACCGCGCGCGAGGCGCTTCGCACCACGATCGGCCGCCGCATGCGGGAGACGCTGAGCGAGCTCTATGATCGGAGCGCCACGCCCGGTCCCTACTCGCCGGACCCACAGAGCACCGGCAAGCGTGCTCTGCGCGGCGCCGTGCTCGACCTCCTCCTAGCCACCAAGGAGAGCGCGGAAATCGACCGCGCCGTCCGCCACTATCGCCAAGCGTCGAACATGACCGATGCCATCACCGCGCTTGCCCTCCTTGCCGAGATCGACAGCGAGGCCAGCGAGGAAGCGCTCGCCCATTTCTACGCGCGCTGGCAGGACGAGCCGCTCGTGCTCGACAAATGGTTTGCGGTGCAGGCGCGCGCCGCCCGCCCCAGCTCCGTCGAGACCGTGCGCGCGCTTCTCGCCCATCCCAAATTCTCCCTCAAGAATCCGAACCGCGTGCGCGCCCTGCTCGGAACCTTCGTGCATGGCAATCCCACCGGGTTTAATCACGCCGACGGCGAGGGCTACGCGCTCTTGGCCGACACGGCGCTTGAGATCGACCGTTTCAACCCGCATGTGGCCGCCCGCCTGCTCGGCGCCTTCGAAAGTTGGCGCATCCTCGAGCCGCTGCGCCGGGCGCGCGCCAAGGAGACGCTGGAGCGGCTGGCGCGGCAGGAGCTTTCCACCGACAGCTACGAGATCGTGACCAAGACCATGGGCCCGATCTAGATTCGTTCTCTGTCAACCGGTTATTAACCTATTCTCCACAGTTTTTAGCTGGACAGACAACATCCGCATCGCCTCAAATGACAGGCGATTCGGAGATGCGGCAGTTCTCCGTTTCACGCAGGAGAGCTTCAACAAGGGGGACCGAATGCCGCGGACCCGTTCCGCGCGTGAGGAGTTGTTTGCGCTCGTGGGGACGCCCTGGCAGGAGCTCCGCACGGGCTTTCGCCGGTACCGACCTCAAGCCGGGCAGCTGCGCCGTATCGTCCCGTTTCTGATCGCGGCCTTTTTGCTGCTCGCCGCCGCCGGCCTTGCGACTCAGCTCGCCCATGGCAAGCGCACGGCGCTCGCGTCGGCACAAGCGCAGCTCGCCCTTTTCGCCGACCTCACCGCCGCCCAGCTCGGAAACCAGGCCCTTGCTTCGAGCGGCAACTGGCAAAAGGCGCTTGCCGTCAGTCTGGCCAAAGGGGCCACGACCGACGGCCGCACGGCGCTTCTGGCCGACGCCGCCGGAGACATCCAAGCCCGGGCTCCGCTCGACGCGGCCGTACCCGGCAATCTCATGTCCATCATCGGGCCAGAGCAGCCGCTTACCACCTTCGGCGCCGACGCCGGCGTGTTGCGCCTGACGCTGACCGACGGCACCGACGCCATCGTCACCGTGCGCGACATCCCCAACACCGACGTGCAGCTCGCCTTTATCCAGGACATCGACGCGGCCCTCGGCGATTGGCGGCGCGACGCCCGGATCGAGACCACCATTCTCATCTGCGGCGGCCTGGTCCTCGTCTTGCTCGGCGGCGCCCTCTGGTTTCTCGTCGATGCCACCCCGCGCGAGGAGGAGGACGCCGTCGCCGGCGAGATCACCGAGGCGCTGCCCGGCTGCGGCGTCTGGCGGTGGAATCTCGCCCGCGGCCATGTGCATTGGTCGAAGCCGATGTTCCGGCTTCTCGGCCAGCACCCGCGTGGCGGCGCCATGGCTTTCCGCGAGATCGCGCACGCGCTCCACCCGGCCGACGATCTGTGCGGCGAGATCGAGCGCAAGCTTCGCTCCGGCGACCGGGATTTCGATCACAGTTTTCGCTTGCGCCATGCCGACGGGCACTGGCTCCGCTTCCGCCTGCGCGGCCACATCACGCGCACGGCCCCGAGCCACGAGCCTCATCTCACGGCCATCGCCATCGCCGCCGACCAGGATCTGGTACCGGAATCGGCCGACGCCAATGCGCGCTTGCGCGACGCCGTCGAGACCATTTCCGAAGCCTTCGTGCTCTGGGACAACCAGAACCAGCTCGTCATGTGCAACTCGAAATATCAGCAATTTCACGGCCTGCCCGACGAGGTGATCCGTCCCGGCACCGGCTATGACGATTTGATCGCCTCGGCCTCCGAACCGATCGTGCGCAAGCGCATCGCGGTCGACGGCAAAGACGGGGACGAGTTCCGCACCTATGAGGCCCAGCTCGAGGACGGCCGCTGGCTGCACATCAACGAGCGCCGCACCCGCGACGGCGGCTATGTCAGCGTCGGCACCGACGTGACCGTGCTCAAGGAGAGCCAGCAACGGCTGGCCGAGAGCGAGCGGCAGCTTCGCGCCAGCGTCGCCGAGCTTAGGCTGTCCCGCCGCGAGCTCGAGCAGCAGAAGCAGCAGCTCGTCGACCTCGCCGAGAAATATGCGCTGGAGAAGAACCGGGCGGAGGCGGCCAACCGGGCCAAATCGGAGTTCCTCGCCAATATCAGCCATGAGCTCCGCACCCCGCTCAACGCCGTGATCGGCTTCTCCGAGGTGATGCAGCGCGCGCTGTTCGGGCCGCTCGGCCACGCCAAATATCAGGAATATGCCCGCGACATCCATGCGAGCGGCAACTTCCTGCTCGAAGTAATCAACGACATCCTCGACATGTCCAAGATCGAGGCCGGGCGCATGAGCCTCGATATCTCCTCCGTCGACGTGGCCGACATCATCGAGGACAGCATGAAGGTGGTCGGCCAGGCTGCCGGCGAGCGCAACATCGCCCTTGCTCGTCACGGCCCCGCGCGCCTGATGCTCGAAGCCGACCGCCGCGCGATCAAGCAGGTATGCCTCAACCTCCTCGCCAATGCGGTCAAGTTTACCCGTGACGGCGGCAGCGTGGACGTGCATCTGTCGCGGTCGAAGGACGTCGTGCGCATCGCCTTCAAGGATACCGGCATCGGCATCCCGGCGGCCGACATCGCCAAGCTCGGGCGCCCCTTCGAGCAGGTGGAGAACCAGTTCTCCAAATCCCATCAGGGAAGCGGGCTTGGCCTCGCCATCTCTCGCGCGCTCGTCGATCTGCATGGCGGAACCTTGCAGATCAAGAGCCGCGAAGGCCAGGGAACCACGGTGAGCTGCACTCTGCCCGTGCAGGCGCAAATCCCCGAAGCCCAGGCCGAAGACGCCGCCCTCGCCACCGCCTGACTTGGCTAACCGACGAGACGGTCGAAGGCCCCCTTCACCACACCGAGCGAGTTTTTCAACGTGACTTCGAGCGTCGCGAAATCCGGCATGTCGGCTGCCCGCGCGAGCAGATCTTTGAGCGCGCGCGGCGCTTCGTCCGGAACGAAGGGCTTGTCGAGGCAAAGCCGCAAGCATTGGGTGAGCGCGTTATAGAGGTCGACCGCGGGCACCAGGCGCTCGGCCTCGGCGAGGCCGATGACCCGCGCCTGCACCAGCTTGGACAGCGCGGCTGCAATGTTCTGGTCCAGCACCTGCGAATGTGCGTGCGCGCTCACGAGCTCGAGGAACTGGGTGAGGAACTCGACATCGACCAGGCCGCCCGGCGCCTGCTTCAGATCCCAGATGTCGTTCGTGCCCTTTTCCGCCTCGATCTTGGCCCGCATGGCGCGCACATCCACCGCTACCGCCGCCCGGTCGCGCGGCCTCGCCAGCATTTCGTGGATCGTATCGCCGATGACCCGGCGCAAGCTCGGCGGACCTGAGATGACGCGGGCGCGCGTTAGTGCCAGATGCTCCCACGTCCAGGCCGAGTTCGATTGATAGTCGGCGAAGCTCGACAGCTTGGTGGCGACCGGACCCTGATTGCCGGAGGGCCTGAGCCGCATGTCCACCTGATAGAGGGAGCCCTCGCCGGTCGGCGCGGAGAGCGCGCTGATCAGCCGCTGGGTGAAGCGGGTATAGTACTGGCTCCCGGTGAGGCTCTTCGGTCCGTCCGACTGCGCCCCCTCGGCAAAGTCGTAGACCACAATCAGGTCGAGATCTGAGGCCGCGGTCATCTCGCGCCCGCCGAGCTTGCCCATGGCCACGACCGCCGCCTGGCCTCCCGGCACGCGCCCATGCTGGCGCACGAGCTCGGCCTCGACCGTAGTCGCCAGCGCCTCGATCAGCGTCTCGGCGAGCGCGGCATAGGCGATCCCCGCCTGCCCTGCCGAGATCGTGCCCGACAGCACGCGCACACCGATCAAAAAGCCCTGCTCGCGGCCGACGATCCGCGCCCGGTCCAGCGCCTCCTGATAATCCCTGGCCTGATTGATCGCGACCTTGACCAACTCCTTGAGCCTGGTTTGCGTCGGTACCGCCCCGAAGAATCCCGGATCGAGCACGGCATCGAGCAATCGCGGCCTCCGGCCGACGATCTGCGCCAGCCGCGGCGCCGTGCCCATGATATCGGCCACGAGGCGGAGCAGGCTTGGATTGGCGGCGAGCAAGGAAAACAGCGGCAAGCCGGCGGGCATCCCGGCGATAACGCGGTCGAAAGTCGCGAGCGCGAAATCGGGCTCCGCCGTGCGGCCGAACGCGTCGAGCAGATGCGGCAAGAACTCGGTCAGCCGCTCGCGGGCCTGCGTGCTGCGGGTGGCGGGATAGCGTCCCGATTGCCAGGCGCGAATGGCAGCCATTGCCTCGGCCGGATTGTGGAACCCGAGGCGCTCCAAGGCCGCGACGGAGTCGGGATCCTTCTCTTCGCCCTGAAAGACGATGCGCGGGCCCCGAGGGACCTCAGGCAGCTTTTCGAACAGCGCTTCGTAATGGGTCTCGACCGCGGTGAGCTCCTTGATCAAGGCATCGGCAAAAGCCTCGGTATGGGCGAAGCCCATGAGTGCCGCGACACGGCGGAGCTCCTCGGCGTCCACCGGGAGACTATGCGTCTGCTGGTCGGCGATCATCTGCAGCCGGTTCTCGACCCGGCGCAAAAAGAGATAGGCGCGGGTAAGATCCGCCGCCGCCTGCCCACTGATCCATTTGTCCGCCGCGAGCCGCTCGAGCGTCTCGATCGTGCCGCGCATGCGCAGCTCCGGATGCCGTCCCCCGGCGATGAGCTGCTGGGTCTGGGCGAAGAACTCGATATCGCGAATGCCTCCGCGTCCAAGCTTGATGTCGTGACCGGCGACCGCGATCGCGCCATGGCCCTTGAACGCATGTACCCGCCGCTTCATAGCGTGGATGTCGGCGATGGCCGCGAAGTCGAGATATCTGCGCCAGATGAACGGGCCGAGCTCGCGCAAGAACGCTTCCCCGGCCTCGGTGTCGCCCGCCACCACCCGCGCTTTGATCAACGCGGCCCGCTCCCAGTTCTGGCCAAAGCTCTCGTAATAGACGAGGCCCGCTTCCGTGGAGAGCGCGATCTGGGTGGCGCCGGGGTCGGGCCGCAGCCTGAGATCGGTGCGAAAGGCGTAGCCGTCGGCGGTATGTTCCTGTAGCAGCCGCACAAGCTCGCGGGTGAGGCGCACGAAGAAGCCTTGCGCCTCGACATCGGGGGCGAGCTTTGCGCGCCGGGCGTCGTAGAACACGATGATGTCGATGTCGCTGGAATAATTTAGCTCGAAGCCGCCGAGTTTGCCCATGGCAAGAACGAAATAGCCATCGGTGGCGGAGGGGTCGGACGTGGGGAGGAGTTGGCCCGCTTCGCGCGCCTGGCGGAATAGGAAGCGCACCGCCTCCCGCACCGCCGTCTCGGCGGCGATGCTCATCGTGGCCAGCGTGGCTCGCGTCGACCAGACCTGGCCGAGATCGGCAAGTCCCACCAAAAGCGCGATACGCCGCTTGAAGCGCCGCAGCAGACTCATAGCGTCCTTCGCCGTCGCGGCTTGCGCAAGGGCGGCGGCGAGATCGACGCGCGCCTCTTCAAGATGCGCGTCGGGGTCGCGGACGAGACATTCGGCCAGCAGGCTGGAATTGCGGGACGCGAGCGCGGCGAGGTAGGGCGAGGCGGAGAAGGCGCCGGCCAGCAGGGCGCGGACCCGGTGATCGCCGGCGATGAGGTCGCGAGAGGCTGCGAGCCTGGGGTCCTCGGCAAACGCCTTGGCGAGAGTATCGAGCACGTCGGCGGCTCTGGCGCCGTCAAAGACGAGCGGAGCGGTCTCGATGCGCTCGCAGAACGCCGTCACGTCACGTCCGGCCGAGCTCGACCCCTGGCGTCGCGTGAGCCTGCGCGCCGTTGAGGCTGGCATTGCCCTCGACCGGCAGCGACAGGACGACGCGAAGGCCGGGCGCGTTGTCCTCAAGCTGGAGGCGGCCGCCATGCAGCCGCGCCACGGCGGAGACGAGACTGAGACCGAGCCCGCTGCCGGGCTCGGACCGGCTCGCCTCGAGGCGCACGAAGCGCTCGAGCACCCGCTCGCGCTCGGCGACGGGAACGCCGGGTCCCCGGTCGGTCACCACGATATTTGCCATTCCTCCCTTGGCCTCCGCCTCCACGGCGATCTCCGCTCCATTGCCGGCATGCGCTCCCGCCGGACCGCCATATTTGATTGCGTTGTCGATGAGATTGGCAATGGCTTGACCGAGCAATTGCCGATCGGCGCGGATCAGGATCGGCTTCGCCGCGTCAGCCCTTAGCACGAGGCCGCGCTCCTCCGCCACCGGCTCGTAAAGCTCGGCCAGCTCGCGCAGCAGCGCCGACACATCGAGGACGTCGCGGTTGTCGCCCCCGGCGCCCGCCTCCAGCCGCGCGATGGAGAGCAGCGCGTTGAAGGTCTTGATGAGGCCGTCCGCCTCTTCGATGGTGCGTTCCAGCGCCTCGCGATAGGCCGGCTCCCCGTAAGACTTCACGCAACGCCGCCTCCACCCGGTTGCGCAGGCGGTTGAGCGGCGTCTTGAGGTCGTGGGCGATATTGTCGGAAACCTCGCGCATGCCGGCCATAAGCTGCTCGATGCGCACGAGCATGAGGTTGAGGCTCTCCGACAGGCGGTCGAGCTCGTCGCCCGAGCCGTTCACCGGCAGCCGGCCGGTCAGATCGCCTTCCATGATGGTGCGGGTAGTGGCGGCGACCGCGTCGATCCGCGCCAACAAGTTGCGGCTCACGATATAGCCGCCGCCCAGGCCGAACAGCGCCATCACCCCGAGACCCCACAGCATGACCGAGCGGATCACGCGCGCCAATTCGCGCCGCTCCTCGATGTCGCGGCCGACGATCAGGCGATAGTCGCCCGGGAGACGAAACACATTGGCGAAGGCCAGTCTTGCTTCCGTCCCCCCGGGCGCGGGCCGGCTATAGACAAACTCCACGGGTCCGACGCTATTCCACAGCTCGGGTGAGACGGCGCTGAGATTGCCGGCGATGCGGTGGCCTTGCGCATCGGCCACGAGATAAAGGCTGTTGCCTGGGGTCTCGCTGCGCTCGGCCACGATACGCACGAGCTGGTCTCGCCCACCGGCTTTGTACTGCTCGGCGAGCCCTTTCAGCTCGGCATCGATGGTCTGATGCAGCTGACGGGTCAGTAGAACCGTCGTGTTCCAATAGATGTAGAAGATGGCCACGACGGCCGCCGCACCGAACAGCGCAACATAGATCAGCGACAAGCGGAACGTAGTGGTGCGGAAAAGCTTAGTGAGCGCTGTCACGGATGGTGTAGCCGGCGCCGCGCACCGTGTGCAGGAGAGGATTGCCAAAATTCTTGTCGATCTTCGACCGCAGCCGCGAGATGTGCACGTCGATGACGTTGGTCTGCGGATCGAAATGATAGTCCCAAACATTCTCAAGCAACATGGTGCGAGTCACCACCTGGCCCGCATGCTTCATGAGATATTCCAGCAAACGGAACTCACGCGGCTGCAAGATAATAGGATCGCCCGCCCGCGTCACCTTATGCGACAGGCGGTCGAGCACGAGATCTCCGACGACGAGACGGGTGCTCCCCTCCTCGGGCGAAGATCGGCGCGCCAGCGCCTCGATACGGGCAAGCAACTCGCTGAACGCATAGGGCTTGGTGAGATAGTCGTCGCCGCCGGCGCGCAGGCCTTTAACCCGGTCGTCGACCTCGCCGAGCGCGCTCAAGATCAGCGCGGGCGTCCGCACCTCCTCGGCGCGCAAGGTGCCGATAACGGCAAGTCCGTCGCATTTCGGCAGCATGCGGTCGACGATGAGTACGTCGAAGGCGTTGGCTCGCGCCAAGTCGAGCCCGGTCTGGCCGTCGGCGGCATACTCCGCCACATGGCCCGATTCCTTCAGCGCCCGCTTGAGGAACGTCGCGGTTTCCTGATCGTCCTCGATCACCAGCACACGCATGGTTAGAGTTCTCCGCAGGAAGCCGCCCGGCTCGAACCGAGGGAAGTAGGAGCCGGCCTCGCGCAAGGGAGAGGTGGGCGGCGCGGTCGGGGGGAAACCACGCCGCCCTCCGGCTAGAAGACGATTGTTACGCCTTCTTCAGGGATAGCGCGACAAAGCGCTGCTGATCGCCGGACTTAACCTTGACGAGAACGTTGACCTTGTCCTTGTCCTTGGCCTTGTCGATCGCCTTCTGCACGCCCTTGGCGACGTCGCCGGGCTGCGACACGGTCTCGCCGGCGACCTCGAGGATGACATCGCCGGGCTTAAGGCCCTTGTCGGCGGCGTCGCTGTTGGGCGCGACCTCGGTGATGACCACGCCCTCTTCGCCGGCGCCAGGGATCTTGCCCGCGGGAGCGAGCGAGAGCCCCAGATCCTTCATCTGCTCACCCGTCGTCGCGTCCGGCTTGTCCTCCTCGAGCGAGGCAAGCTTCTTGCCGTTCGGGAAGGTACCCAACTTCATGTCGACATTGTGCTTCTCGCCATAACGCATGATGGTGAGCTTGACGTCGGTGTTGGGATGCAGCTCGGCGATCTTACGCGCGAGGTCGCGAGAATCGTCGATCGTCTCGCCATTCACTTCGACGATGACGTCGCCGGCCTTGACGTCCTGTTTGGCCGCCGGTCCGTCCTCGGACACCTTGGTGATCATGGCTCCCTTGGCTTCCTTGAGGCCAACGGAGTTGGCGATGTCATCGGTCACGTTCTGGATGACCACGCCGAGCCAGCCGCGGTCGACGGTGCCGTGCGCTTGCAGTTGCCCCACGACCTCCTTGACGAGCGCCGCCGGGACCGCGAAGGCGATACCGACATTGCCGCCGGAGGGCGAGAAGATTGCGGTGTTCATGCCCACGACCTGGCCGTCGAGATCGAAGGACGGACCGCCGGAATTGCCGCGGTTCACGGCCGCATCGATTTGCAGATAGTCGTAGGGACCTGAGCCGATATCCCGGTTATGAGCCGAGATGATGCCGGCCGTCACCGTGCCGCCGAGGCCGAAGGGATTGCCGATGGCCAGCACCCAGTCGCCGACCCGCGGATCCTTGTCGGAGAACTTGACGAAGGGGAATGTCTTGCCGTCCGCCTTGACCTTGATCAGGGCCACGTCGGTGCGCGCATCGGCGCCGACCAGGGTGGCCGGATATTTGTCGCCGTTCTCGAGCGTCACCGAGATGTCCTCGGCGTCCTCGACCACGTGATTGTTGGTCACCACGAAGCCGTCGGGCGAGATGAAGAAGCCCGATCCTTGCGCTAGCGTCGGATGCGGCACGGGCGCGCCGCCCTTGGGCTGGCCCTGGCGGAAATGCTTGAAGAAGTCGTAGAGCGGGCTGTCCTCGGGAATGTCGGGCATGCCCGGAATTTGCAGATCGTTGTCGGCGACCTTGGCGTCGCCCTTGACGTTGATGCTGACTACCGCCGGCGTGACCTTCTGCACGATGTCGGCGAAGGTCATCGGCGCGCGGCCGTAGGGGGTTTCGATGGTCGGCGCGGGGTCGGCGGCGGCGAAAGGCACGCCGTTGCCGAGCGTATACCCCAATGCGCCGGCGGCGATCAGGGCGACGGCCGCGAGCAGCGCCGGCCTGCGAATAAGCGTCCGCGGGCGCGCGCTCATCGGCGCGGGCGGGCTCTGGTCGGAATGCGTCATGTGTCACCTCTTAGGAAGCGGAAATTTGTGGACTTGCCCGGCGTCCCTACCGGTAAACGAAGGCGTCTGGGCCAACATATAGGCGTTTGCCAATTACCCAGCCGTTTCGAGGGTATTAAATTTCGGTAAGGTTGGGCCGCTGACAAGGGGCGGAGCGCCCGCGTCAGGATTGATCGAGCAAGCGCTTCAGCCGGCGCTGCTCCGCCGCACTCAACGGCTTCGGCCCGTCGCCAGTTCCGCGCCGCCGGGCGGCGAGCACGATGGTAAACAGCGCGGCGAGAAACAATGCGGGCGTCGCCAGCCACAGCACCCAAGTACGCGCTTCAAAGCGCGGCTTGAGCAGCACGAACTCCCCGTAGCGGGCGACGACGTAATCGATGATCTGTTGATCGCTGTCGCCCGCCTTCAGCCGGTCGCGCACGAGCAGGCGGAGGTCCTTGGCCAGCGGCGCCTCCGAATCGTCGATCGACTGATTCTGGCAGACGAGGCAGCGCAGCCCCTCCGAGATGTGGCGGGCGCGAGCTTCGAGTCCGGGATCGGCAAGCACCTCGTCGGGTTCGACCGCGCGCGCGGGAAGAAACGCCAGCAGAACGACAAACAAGGTCAGAAGAAAAAGAGCCGGCCGGCGCAGCATGGCCTCTACTCCGCCGCGGCGAGCCGGCGCGTCTTCGCCGCGGCCCGCTTCGGTGCCCCCACGCGCAAGCGCCGGTCCGACAGCGAGATGCCGCCCCCCACGAACATCACCACGGCGCCGAGCCAGATCAACCGCACCAGCGGGTTGAAATAAACCCGGACGCTATAGGCCCCGTCCTTCAGCTGGTCGCCCAGCACGACATAGAGATCGCCGCGCCAGGCCACATGGATGCCGGCTTCGGTGGTCGTGTTCCGCTCCACCGCGAACTCGCGTTTCGACGGGCTGAGCTCGGTCACCGGTTCGCCTCCGCGCGTGACCTTTAACAGCCCCACCCGCTCCCGGTAGTTCGGCCCCTGGCGCGGAGCGACGCCGTCGAACACCAGATGATAGCCGGCGATGTCGACGGTCCCGCCCGGCGGCAGCGCCACGATCGCCTCCTCGCGCCACGCCGTGGTGGCCACGATGCCGATCACCGCGAGCCCGAGCCCGGCATGTGCGAGCGCGCTGCCATAGGCCGAGCGCGGCAGATTGCCGAGCCTGCGCCACGCCTCGGCCGAGGAGACTTCGAACAGCCGCGTGCGATAGACGATCTCCGACAGCGCGCCGGCGATCAGCCACACCCCGAGACCGATGCCCAAAGGCGCGAGCCACGGGCCTCGCCCGGTGAACGCCAAGACGGCGATTGCGGCGAGCAGCGCCAGCCCGGCCGCCGCGGCAAGACGCTGTGCGGCAGCGAGCGCGTCGCCCCGCTTCCAGGCAAGCAGCGGACCGAACGGCACCACCAGCAGCAGCGGCACGATCAGCGGCACGAAGGTGTAATTGAAGAAGGGCGGCCCGACCGAGATCTTGTCCTGGGTGAGGGATTCGAGCGCCAGCGGATAGAGCGTGCCGACGAACACCGCGGCGCACGCCGCGGTGAGCAGAAGATTGTTAAGGACAAGCGCGCCCTCCCGGCTGATCGGCGCGAACAGGCCGCCTTGGGCGAGAAGCGGCGCGCGCCAAGCAAACAGCACGAAGGCGCCGCCGATGAACAGACCCATGATGGCGAGGATGAAGACGCCGCGCGCCGGGTCCACGGCAAAGGCATGCACCGAAGTGAGCACGCCCGAGCGGACGAGGAAGGTCCCCATCAGGCTCAAGGAGAAGGTGATGATGGCGAGCAGGATGGTCCACACTTTGAGCGCATCTCGCTTCTCCATAACCAGCGCCGAATGCAACAGCGCCGTGCCCGCGAGCCAAGGCATGAAGGAGGCGTTCTCCACCGGGTCCCAAAACCAGAAACCGCCCCAGCCGAGCTCGTAATAGGCCCACCACGAGCCCATGGCGATGCCGAGGGTGAGGAACATCCAGGCGGCGAGCGTCCACGGCCTGACCCAGCGCGCCCAGGCGGCATCCACTTTGCCCTCGATCAGCGCGGCAATGGCAAAGGAGAACGCCATCGAGAAGCCGACATAGCCCGTGTAGAGAAACGGCGGATGGAAGGCGAGCGCGGGATCCTGCAGCACCGGATTGAGCCCGTTGCCGTCGAAGGGTGCGGGGTCGAGCCGCACGAACGGGTTCGACGTGGTGATGATAAAGAGCAAAAACGCCGCCGCGATCGAGCCCTGCACCGCAAGCACATTGGCGCGCAGCTCCGGCGGCAGGTTCGATCCGAAGCTCGCCACCGCGGCGCCGAACACAGCGAGGATCAGCACCCACAGCACCATGGAGCCTTCATGGTTCCCCCACACGCCCGCGATCTTGTAGAGCAGCGGCTTCGAGGAATGGGAATTGGCCCAGACATTCATCACCGAGAAGTCGGAGGTGATGTGGGCGGTCATCAGCGCGCCAAAGGCGATGGCTATGAGGAGCAGCTGCATCTGCGCCGCCGGCACCGCGATCGCCATGAGCTGTGGATCGTGCCGCCGCGCGCCGATGAACGGCAGCACCGTCTGCACCAAGGCGACGCCGAGCGCGAGGATCAGAGCGTAATGGCCGAGCTCGGGGATCATGGCCTAATTCAC
The DNA here is from genome assembly GCA_963820115.1 of uncultured Alphaproteobacteria bacterium. GTDB lineage: Bacteria > Pseudomonadota > Alphaproteobacteria > Rhizobiales > Methyloligellaceae > Methyloceanibacter. The sequence continues at coordinate 780,686 of CAWFYP010000001.1, read as the reverse complement.
CTTCGCCGGCGCTTGCGGGCTGCCGGCTTGCGTGTCGCCGCGCCACAGCCCTTGCTTCTTGAGTTTCTCCGCCACCTCGGGCGGCATGTATTTCTCGTCATGCTTGGCGAGCACGCTGTCGGCATGGAACACGCCGTCCGCCTGCAACGTGCCCTCGGCCACCACCCCTTGCCCTTCGCGGAAGAGATCGGGCAGCACGCCGGTATAGGTGACGGCAAGCGTCTTGGCGCGGTCGGTGATGGCAAAGCGCACCGTCGTCCCCTCGTCGCGCTTCAGACTGCCATCCTCCACGAGACCCCCAAGGCGAAAGCGTTGGCCGGGACTTACTTGCATCGCCGCCACCTCGCTCGGGCTGTAGAAGAACACGATGGAATCGCGCAAGGCGAACAGCACGAGGCCCACGGCGAGCGCGAGCACGGCGAGGCACGTGCCGATGAGGACGCCTCTGCGCTGCTTGCGTGTCACCTCGATCCTCCGCCTTACGATTTAAGCCCGAGCTCGGCCGCAAGCGCGTCGAGCTGCTGCAAGGCTTGCGCGTCGCCGCTGAACTGAGTTCTCGCTTTGGCCAGCGCCTTGGCCGCGTCGTCCTTGCGGTCGAGCACGCTATAGGCTCGGACGAGCTTGAGCCAGCCGACAATATCGTTGCCGTTCTGGTCGAGCCGGGCGGCGAGCCCCTGCACCATCTTCTCGATCATCGCCTGGCGCGCGGCGGGACTCATGGCCTCGGCCGTGGCGACGTCGCCCGCGCTCGGCCCCCGCTCGCTTTGCGGCGCAGCGCCTTCCGGACCCGGCTTCTCCGCTTCGGCCACCGGCCTGCCGCCAAGATGGGCTTCGTCGGTGGCGATCCGCTGCTTGACCATGTCGCGCCACGGCGCCTCGCCCCCTCCCTTGGCGAGCAGCGCGCGCCAATCCTCGATCGCGGCGGCGAATTTGCCATCCTGCTCCTTGGCGATGGCGAGGAGAATGCGCGGCTCGATGAGCTCGGGATCGAGCACGAGCGCGCGCTCGAGCGCATTGCGCGCGTCCTCGCTCACCACGCCGTCATTGGCGAGCACCAGCGCTTGGCCGTAACCGGAGAGACGCTTAGCCGAGGAGCCGAGCAGGCGCAGCGCGTGATCGTAGGCCTCGGCCGCGTCGGTGTAGCGCCGCGAGGCGAGATAGACCGGCGCGATCACGTCCCAGCCCTCGCCCTCTTCCGGATGCTCGCGCAATCGGGCTTCGACGCGGGCGACGAGCGCCTCGATATTCTTGTCGCTGGCGGGGTCTTGCAGGCGCGCGGCGAGCGGCTGACCGGGCAGCCGCGGGGAGCCGTAGACGAGATACAGCCCGAGCGCGAGGGCGGGCAGCGCCGCGGCCACGGCGATCATGACCAGGCGCGATGGCGTCTCGGGAGGTTTGCGCGTTGCGGCACGCTCGTGCTCGTCGGTGGCGAGCAGGCGCCGGCCGATCTCGACGCGAGCGGCCTTCGCTTCCGGTTCGGCGATCAGCCCGCGCTCGCGGTCGCTGTCCACCTCGCTGAGCTGATCGCGATAGACGGCGGCGTTGAACGCTTCGCGCGCCGCCTCACTGCCGCGCGTGCCGAGGAGCGGCCGCAACAGGAAAAACAGCACGAGCGCCGTCAAACACGCAAAAAGCACAAACAGCAGCACACTCTCCTCCACCATTGCCAGGCTGGAGGTAGGCATAGGGGAAAGACGTAAGGAGGGGCAAGCTTCGGGAGGGCGACCGCGACTAAATTCCCGGCAAGCTTTGGGCGCTCTTGGGAAGCGCTAGCCGACCGTGCGCCAGGTGCCGTTTTGATCCCGGCAGGCCCTGCCGCGCGCAATCTGCGGGGCGCCGTCACTATAGATGGTGTGGGTATAGGGGCGGCAGAATTGGCCGCCTTCGGAATAATACTGGCCGGGCACATCTGGCCGCTATGGCGATTGGATGGGTTGTTCCAGGGGGTCGCCGAGCCGGTCTGGCCATATTCGAGCGCCCGGTATTCGGCCGCGGCGGCCATGCGGCGGTCCCGCTCGTCCATATCGTGGCCGATTCGTGGCCGATCTGGTTACCGATAATGCCGCCGATGACTGCTCCGCCTACCGTGGCGGCAACGTTACCGCGGCCCTTGCCGAATTGATTGCCGGCCACCCCGCCGGCGAGCGCCCCGACGATGGTGCCGGTGCCTTCGTTGTTGCCTGTCCCGCACGCCCCGACCAGGGTCGGAAGCATGGCGATGGCCACCAGGGACGCTGTGATACGCATGGATTACGCCCTCAAACGCGCCGCCCGCCTAGCCCCGATCGGCGGCCACGGTCGATCGTCGCTAACCACGTTAAACAAACAATAAATCCGGGCTGAATTTGGTTGCCGCCAGGACGAAAGCAGGACGTCAAGCGGCGGGGAGCTCGAGCCGCGCGCGCAAGCCCCCTTGCGGCGAGGGTTCCAGCCGCAGGCGCCCTTTATAGAGATGGGCGAGATCGGCCACGATGGACAGCCCGAGACCCGAGCCCGGCTTCGACTCGTCGAGCCGCTGGCCGCGCTTCACCGCCTTCTCCCGTTCGGCCGCATTCAGCCCGGGGCCGTCATCGTCGACGAGCACGGTGAAATAGCGGGCGCCATCGGCCTGCGCCGCTTCGAGGCGCACCTGTGACTTGGCCCACTTACAGGCATTGTCCAGCAGGTTGCCCACCATCTCCTCGAAATCCTGCTTCTCGCCCTGGAATTTGAGCCCCGGCCCGGTGCTCATCTCGAGCGCGAGCCCGCGGCCGTCATAGATGCGCTCGAGCGCACGCTTGAGCGCCGCCAGCGCCGCTTCGACATCGGTGATGTCGCCGATGGCGCCCGAGCGGGCCGCGACCCGGGCGCGATCGAGGTGGTGCGTGATCTGGGTGCGCATGATGTCTGCCTGCTCGATCACCTTGGCGGCAAATGGCCCGTCATTTCCGCGCGCCTCGTTGGCGATCACGCTGAGCGGCGTCTTCAAGGCGTGGGCGAGATTGCCGACATGGGTGCGGGCGCGCTCGACCACGTCGCGATTGGACTGGATCAGCGCGTTCAGCTCTTGTTGCAGCGGCTGGATCTCGTCGGGCAACTGCCCTTCGAGCTTCTCCGCCTCGCCCGAGCGAATGGCGGCGAGGGCATGGCGAACCGCGCGCAACGGCGCGAGCCCGAACCGCACCTGGAACAGCGTGGCGACCACCAGTCCCACGCTGAGCAGCGCCAGCGCGGCGATCAGCATGGTGGTGAATTCGGTGATATCGCGATCGATCTCTCCGGCATCGCCGGCGATGGCATAGGAATAGCGCGTGGAGGTTCCGCCCCCCGGCCGGATCTCGCGCTCGACGATGCGTAAGCGCTGCCCCCGCGGGCCCGGCGCATAAGCGTGGCGTGCGAGAGTGGCATCGGCCGCGACGTCGTTCGCGCTCGGCAGTTTGAGCTGCTGATCGAGGAGCGAGTTGGAAACGAACAGGGGGCGTGCGGCGCCGTCGAGCGGCTTGATTTGCCAGTACCAGCCCGAGAACGGGATGGTGAAGGCGGGCTCGCCGAGATTGGCGGGTTGCTTGGGGGTGGTCGCGCCTTCCGTCGTGGTCGAGGCGATGAGGCTCGTCAGATAGACGTTGAGACGGGCGTCGAAATTGCGCTCGACGGCATGGCGGTAGAGGGAGATGAGCAGGATGGCGGCCAGCGGCACGACGACGAGCGTCCACGCCGCGGCGGAAGCGAACAGGCGGAAGGCGAGGGAGTTAAGCCTCATCGGCGTGGTCGGAGAGGCGATAACCGAGCCCCCGGACCGTCTTGATCAGATCGAGCGGGAGCTTCTTGCGCAAGCGCCCGATGAAGACCTCGACCGTATTCGAATCGCGGTCGAAATCCTGCTCATAGAGATGCTCGACGAGCTCGGTGCGCGACACCACGCGCTCTTTATGCAGCATGAGATAAGCGAGCACACGGTACTCGTGCGAGGTGAGCTTCACCGCCTGCCCGTCGACGGTCACGCGCGAGGACTTGGTGTCGAGCCGGAGCGGACCGCACTCCATCTCGTTGCGGGCGTGTCCGGCCGAGCGCCGCAGCAATGCGCGGATGCGGGCCAGCACCTCCTCCATATGGAACGGCTTGGCGACGTAGTCGTCGGCGCCGGCGTCCATGCCGGCCACCTTGTCGCTCCATCGCTCGCGCGCCGTGAGGATGAGCACCGGCATCTTGCGGTCGTCGCGGCGCCACTGCTCGAGCACGCTCAAGCCGTCCTTCTTGGGCAGGCCGAGATCGAGCACCACAGCGTCGTAAGGTTCGGTATCGCCGAGGAATTGGCCCTCCTCACCGTCGAAGGCGGTGTCGACGGCGTAGCCCGCGTCGCTCAACGCCGTCACGAGCTGACGGTTGAGGTCGGGGTCGTCTTCGACGACGAGGAGTCGCAAACTCCGTCCTCCACCCTAACGTTCTTCGTCTAAGGCTGACCGGTGAGAGCGTCAACGGTGACGTTGCTCACGTCGCCCTTGGTCCCCAGCACCACAAGCTTGTAAATGAAGCGCCCTCCATCCTGGCACAGGCTCGCATGGATGATCTGGCCGCCCATGCGCGACTGCACCATCTGGTAAATGACGTTCGCGGGTAGCAGCGAATGCTGGGCGATGACCGGTCCCGCCGCGCTCCAGGGGAGGCAGTTCTGCTCGGCGGCGTCGCCCGCGGCCGATAACGCCACACCGGCGAGCGCCGCGATGACCGCTTGTTTGACGACCCGCCGCATAGCTCCAGTCCGCTCGGCAATCCCCACGCGAGAAACCATAAGGGCGAGCGAATGAACCGCCGATGAACGATGGCCCGCAAGCCCTCATTTTGCCTCGCTGGAGTTCGTCCCCAGCGGCCTTGCGGCACTGGATTGATAACGGACATGGCAAGGCCCCGTAAAAGAGCTAGATGAAACCCGGCGCATCATGGAGCGCCTAGTGCGGATGCCGCACAAGCCGCATGATGAATCTAAAGTGGGAAAGAAAGGAAAGCGCTCGACGGTCACCGCAGAATCAAGCAAGGGTGGCCGCCGTCCGTCGAAGCACGGTCAGTAACGCTGGACGCTACTTACCGCAGTTCTTTTTGATAGGCTTGGGCGTCGAACGCGTATGCGTGTGGACGCGCACGTTCTTCGGCCCAGGCTTTCTCTCCGTCCTTCGGGGACGGCAGACAACCTTACTTGCCATTCTCAATCACCTCCTTTCCGGAGCATGTTGCCCCTTGCCACGGGCAATGTCTCTCCGTCCTGAGGAAACGGACGGCGACCAATGTGACGGTTTCCAGATTCGCGGCGTTTCCTCCACATTACAAAATGCTTAGCTTTCTGCCTAAGCGTTTGCGGCTTCTGCCGATAGGTGATGCTGTGCTTGCCTTAGATGCCTTCGCGCGCCCTTTCTGGCCGATCCGCACGATGCTACCCTGAACCCATGCGCACCTTCCTCCTCGCCATCGCTGTCAGCCTCATCGCCTGCGCCTCCGCCTGGGCCACGGCGCCGATTTCGCTCTCGCCCGCCGAGCTCACGCCGCCGGAGGCCGCGACCTATCAGACCCTAAAAGGTGCGGACGCCCAGAAGAGCTTTATCGACACGCGCGGCTTCTTGCGCCTGAGTCAGAAGGTGATGGCCGGGGAGCTGCCGGCGTTGGAGCTGCCGCGCCAGCCCGAGGACTACAATACGGACTACGTAACCGACGCGGAGCAAAAAGTGGTCGACGACGCGGTCCTGAGATACGTCGCGGCGAAAATCGGCGGCGCGCTCAACCGTTAGCCGCCGCGACAGCCGGCGAGGTCGATCGCCACGGAGCCCCCCCGCATGGCTGCTCGAAGGATGATCCTGCTCTTCGCCATCGCTGCGGCATTGGCGCTGTCACCGGCGCCCGCGCGCGCCAACGATTTCGATACTTGCCTCGATGCCGGCGACAAGGCCAAGACCCAAGGGCCGCTTGGCGAGGACGAGCAGCGCGCCGCGCATGAGGCCTGTCAGCGCGCGCTCGCCGAATCCTCCAACGTGGTGATGAAATATCATTTGCAGGAAGCCGATTTCGACATTCTCGGGCGCGGCTCTCATTGACCGGGGCGTCGTCCCTGGCAATTGCTTCGCCAAGCACCCGGCCTCGTCATGGCCGGGCTTGTCCCGGCCATCCACGAATTTAGCTGCATTGCCTTCCGCTGTGCAGGAGCAAAGCAAAGGCCCGCCGCTCGCGGCAAACGAGCGACAGGCCTTCACGATTTGCCGTCCTTGAGATCCTCGAACTTTAGAGTCCGCGAACCGTTAGCGGCGCGTCAGGCTAGCCCTGATGCTTGCTGTAATAGGTCTCGGCCTTCTTCACGTTGGCGTCGGGGTTCTTCATGAAGTCGGTCTTGGCCTGGGCACTGCCGAAGCAATAGGTCTTGCCCTTGTACTCTCCGTTGATGGTGCAGTCGGTCTTGATGTCCTTGTGCAGGGCAAGGCCCTCGGCGCACATATTGTTGAACTCGCCGGTCACGGCATAGGCCGCGCCGCCGAGGCCAAGCAGAAAAGTGCCCGCCACGGCGGAAATGATCGTGGTCCTCATCATGATGGTCTCTCCTTAAGGGTTGACTTGCCTCTCAACTACCAAACGCGAGGCGCACCCGGGGAGTTCCTCGGAACCTCCGCGACAAAACCGCCCCCTTAACCGTCTCGGCACGCCCGCCGTGGCGGCGCCTATTGATAAGGCTTGGCGAGCATCCAGGTCTGCGCCGGCACCTTGGCGCAGGAATTGGCAAACACGTCGGTAAGGTTGGTGGAATTCGGTCCCGGATTGTCGAGACAGCGCGGAAAAATGCGCATGTCCTCGTTGCGCAGCGCCACCCGGTCGTTCCACTTCAACACGTCGGTCATGTTCGCCTTCGCCGCCACCTCTTGCGTCAGAGCGGCGAGTTTGGCCTCGAGCCCGCTTAACGCCTGGGTCAGACAGGCAATGCGTTCGTCGCTGGAGCCCTGGTCGCAACCGGCCGCGAGCGCCGAGCCAGACGACAATCCCTGCGCGCCGCCAAAGGCGACCAAGCCCCACATCATTATTGCGCGAATTCGCATCTGAACGCCCTCCTTCCCAGATTGCTTCAGATTGATAGATACGGGGTCGATGCTAGAGGGGCTTGCCCCCTTTGACGAGAGCCATCGGCGGCTGCCCGAGCCGGCGGCGGACGCCTTGGTTCGATCACCAATCCGGCTTAAGTCTTGGGCCATGACCTCGCCTCCCCCCTCCCATGCCGATCTCATGCGCAAGCTCATTGTCCGCACCGCCCTCTCGCTCCTCCTGCTCGGCCTCCTGCTGTTCGTGGCCGCCGGGCGCCTGGATTGGCCGGCGGCGTGGGTCTATCTCGGTCTGGTGGCGGCGGTGAGTTGCTGGGGCGGCCCATGGCTCCTGCGCAACGACCCGGGTCTGCTCGCCGAGCGCCTGCGGCCGATGATCCAACGCGGGCAGAAGCCGTGGGACCGGGCGCTGATGAGCGTCATGCTCCCGCTTTGGCTCGGCTGGATCGTGCTCATGGGCCTCGACGCCGGGCGCTACCGCTGGTCGCACATGCCCCTTGGCCTCCAAATGCTGGGTGCCGTGCTCATCCTTGTGGGGTGCTATTGGGTGGGGCTCGTGATGCGCGAGAACCGCTTCGCCGCGCCGGTGGTCAAGATCCAGAAAGAGCGCGGCCACAAAGTGGTGAGCACCGGTCCCTATCGCTATATGCGCCACCCGATGTATGCCGGCGCCATCTCGGTGATGATCGGCGCTCCCCTTTTGCTCGGCTCGTGGTGGGGTCTTCTTCTGTCGCTCGTCCTCATCCTCCTGATCGCCATCCGCGCCGTGTTTGAGGAGCGCACGCTCACGGCCGAGCTCGAGGGCTACGCCGATTATGTGCGCCGCGTCCCCTATCGGCTCGTTCCCCGTCTGTGGTAGCGGGAAAATTACCCGGCGCCCGGTGCGCGGCGAGCATGGACGTCGCGCATTATGCCGCATCTCCTCAATTCGCCGCGGCAACCGGGCCTTCATTTTTCAGCCTCAACTTTCGTTGATGCCTGCCGGGGCCGGGACTAGCGCCCTAGCGGCCTCCGCCTCGACTTGCGATACTGACGGAAGAAACCAGGGTCCGAGTTCCATCCATGGCGAAGATGCGAGTGGGATTGGCCGCGTGCCTGCTCGGGCTTCTGCTCGCGGGCTGCAGTCCCCCGCCACCTCCCCCGCCGCGCCTGACCACGACGCCCGCCGCCACCGCCGAGGCGGATAAGACAAGCGCCGACGCGGATAAGTCCAAGCATTCCAAGAAGGGCGGGGGCAAGGACCAGAACGCCGCCGAAGACCCGACCCAAGCGTATAAGAGCGCCATAAACGCTTGCCGGAGCGAGGCGAGCACCAAGACCATGGGCTCGGTCCTCGCCATGCTGAGCCGGCTGCGGCCGGGGGCTTACGACGCCAATTACGCGGCGTGCATGAAGACGAAGGGCTACGACGTCAGCCAGTGACGGCGCATCGCTAAACTTTTCGGCAAATTCGCGCCGGCCGGCCGACGCTGTCTAAGCAATTCTCTGCCAGGATCGGCGCATGGTTACGCTCGAAACGCCGCCCCTGGTGTTGATCGAATGGGTCGACAGCGGACAGCCCATGTCCGCCTGGCAATGGCTGCATCAGATCGGCAACCACCTGCCTCACCGCTGCGTCTCGGTTGGCTTTCTCGTGCAGGACGACGCCAACGCCAAGGTGCTTGCGCCTAATCTCGGCGCGAGCGACGGCAGCGGAGACTTCGATCAGGCCTCGGGTCTGACCACCATTCCCACCGCCGCCGTTCAGCGCATGGTCAAACTCAGCGCGAACGCGGCTTCGGCTTGCTCGCCGGCTTCGCCTTCGCTGATTTCGCATGATCCGGACGCTGGGTCAGCACGGATGCGGCAAGCGTCTTGATCTCCGCCTGGCTCAGCGAGCCCGGATCCCGGAGCGCCTTCGATGCGAGCTTGCCTGCCGTCTCCCCCGATCTTTCGTTCCTAGCCATGCCGTCCTCCCTCATTTCTGCGTGGCGACTATACGCAAGAATATGATGGCGCGGAATTGGTAACCGCAGGTCGCGGCGGCGAAGATCGCGCCCTTTTACTTTGGCTCTTGCGCCCGGGGCCGATTCTCTCCAAAACGCCTCAATCACGAGGTAGCTTGAGCAGCCTTTCCCGCCGTCTGCGGGGCACTATAATTGGGCCCGCGGTCTCGCCCCCGGCGCGCCGCGCGCATAGGTTGGCAAAGTGAGCGACTTCCTACCCGGCAATCGGCGACGCAAACTGGTCGACTGGCTCGCCATCGATTCCTGGATCGATTCGGGACTGTACGGCGTCTGGACCCGGCTCAAGGATTGGTGGAGCGGCTATTCCAGCTTCTTCGGCCGCTTCGAGGTCAAGGGCTTCACTCGCGCCCTCAACGAGCTCGCCTGCGAGGGGCTGACCCTCGGCACCGGGGGCATGGCCGTCATCGTCGCCTTCGCCATCCCCTCCTTCGAGATCGCCCAAGGCAAGATGAACCTGGCCGACGACTACAGCGTCACCTTCCTCGACCGCTTCAATAACGAGATCGGCAAGCGCGGCCTATTACGCGACAACTCCGTGCCGCTCAACGAGCTCCCCGACTATATGATCAAGGCGACGCTCGCCACCGAGGACCGGCGTTTCTATGAGCATTTCGGCGTCGACGTCATGGGCACCTTCCGGGCACTCGCGGCCAACGCTCACGCCAACACCGTCGTGCAGGGTGGCAGCTCGCTGACGCAACAGCTCGCCAAGAACATGTTCCTGTCGCCCGAGCGCTCGCTTGGACGCAAGATCAAAGAGGCCTTCATCGCCGTCTATCTCGAGTCGCATTACACCAAGCCCGAGATCCTCAAGCTCTATTTCGATCGCGCTTATCTCGGCGGCGGCTCCTACGGGGTGGAGGCCGCGGCGCAATTCTACTTCGGCAAGTCGATCCGTGACGTGAACCTGGCCGAGGCGGCGATGCTTGCCGGCATGTTTAAGGCGCCGACGCGCTATGCCCCGCATATCAACCTCGCCGCGTCGCGCGCCCGCGCGAACGAGGTGCTGACCAACATGGTGGAGGCGGGCTACCTCACCGAGGGTCAGGTCTATGGCGCCCGCATGAACCCGGCGAGGATCGTCGAGCGCGGCGAGTATTACAGCCCCGACTGGTTTCTCGACTGGGCCTTCGAGGAGGTGCAACGGCTGATGCAGGGCCGCAAGGAGCACATCCTGCTCGCCAAGACTACCGTCGATGTTGGCCTGCAAAAAATGGCCGAGCAATCGGTGCAGCAGGTAATCCAGCAATATGGCCGCGCCCGCTCTTTCGAGCAGGGGGCAATGGTCGTTATGGAACCTGACGGCGCCGTGCGGGCACTCGTCGGCGGCAAAGATTATGGCGAGAGCCAGTTCAACCGCGCGAGCCACGCCTACCGCCAGCCTGGCTCCTCCTTTAAGCCTTATGTGTACATCACTGCACTTGAGAACGGCTACAAGCCGACCACAGTGGTCAACGGCAATGGCGCCGTTTGCGGGCGCTGGTCCCCGCACAATTATGCGTCCGGTGAAAGCAACACCATGATGTTAAAGGACGCGCTCGCGCACTCGATCAATACCATCGCGGTGAAGGTCTCCCTCGCGGTCGGGAGGGAGAAGGTCATTGCCACCATGAACAAGTTGGGCATCACGCGTCTCAAAAAGACCTGCTCCTTGGCGCTCGGCGATCAGGGATTGACCCCCCTCGAACATACCCAAAACTATGCGGTCTTTCGCTCCGGCGGGATGTCGGTGCACGCCTACGGCATCGACGAAATCCACACGCTGCAGGGTGAGCTTCTTTATTCTCACGACCGCGATGAACCGCCGCCCCACCGGATCTTCGATGAGAAGGCCGTCGAGGAACTGAACACCATGCTGCAAGGAGTGGTGACTTACGGAACCGGCAGGCGCACCCAGCTCGATTTCACCTACAACGTTGGCAAGACTGGCACGAGCTCGTCTTGGCGCGACGGTTGGTTCATGGGCTTCACCGGCCAGTACGTCACCGGCGTGTGGATGGGCAATGACGACTTCAGCCCCATGGCAAGGGTGACCGGCGGCAGCTTCCCCGCCCAGGCCTGGCATGACTTCATGGTTATGGCCCACGACACCGACAACATCCCACAAATCCCCGGCATAGCGTTGCATCCAGTCCAAGTGGCCGAGCAGGAGCGCATTGCCGCCGCACAACGCGCTGCCGAGGACGCGACGGCGGGAAGCGTCCCCGCCGCAGCCCCCACGCCCGAAAGCGTGAAGGACATGTCGCAAGGCACGCGTCAGGTGCTGGAGAAAATCGGCAGCCTGCTCAAGGAGGCCCGTCCGCTCGACCCGAGCCAGACGCGGCGGCCGGATCGTGCTGAAGCGCCTGCCGCCCCGGGCGGCAAGCCGCAGCCCAGCCTCGCATCGGCCACAAGCGACGGCGGTGCAAGGCCGGCGGCGCCGGCAAATTCCAGCGGACCGGACGGCGGCGGCGCGCCGGTCCAACCCTAGACAAGACAAGCTCGTGCGACCGCTCGACAAGCTGTTCTATCCCTCCGCGGGCGCAGGGCTTGGCGAGGGGCTGGGGGCACCCGTAAGGCCGGCCTCCTCGATGCGCACCTTTCTCGATGTGGTCGCGACCTTCATGGTCGCGCTTCTGCTCGGCATCGGCTCGGCCTGGTACATGATCGACCACGGCTCGCCGCTGACCACCGCTCGCGCCGGACCCTGGGCGAGCTGGGTGAGCGAGGGCAACCCGATCGCCGACTCCTACACCAAGGCGCATTTGGCGCGCAGTGGGCGGCTCCCCCTGACGTCCACCGTCGCGCGCTATTTCGTCGCCAATACCGATAGTGAGGGACGCGCACTGACCGCGGCGTGCGATTATTTGATCGAGGGCTCCCCCCTCGATGCCCGCTGGTGGTCCCTGGCCGTCTATGACGATGAGGGTTCGCTGATTGACAATCCATCGAAGCGCTTCAGCTTCAACAGCGACGAGTCGATCCGCCATGCCGACGGGACCTACCGCATCAACCTCGCCCGCAACGCCCGCCCCGAGAATTGGCTGCCGAGCGGCGACAGCCCGGACCGCGGCCTCATGCTCATGCTGCGCGTCTACGGTCCCCGCGACACCGACGCGGCGGGCATGGGACGCATTCCAGACGAGCGCCTGCCGAAGATCGAGCGCAAATCATGCGAATGAGAATTCCGCTCATCTATGTTCTGCTCGGCCTTGTGCTCGCCGGGCTGATCCACATCATCGCCGTGCTGTCGCTGCCGAAGCTCGCGCCCAAGAACGCCTGGGCGCGGCTTGCGCCGCTTGGGCCTGCCAACGCGATGATTATGCTGCCGGCGCCGAGCCCGGGGCAGCAGGTCATGCCCATGATGGCGCCTGACGTCCGCTATGCTTTTTGCCGCTTCAATTTGGCCGAAGGCCCCGTGCGGCTCAGAGCCACGGTGCCGGACGATCTGTGGCTCATCGCGTTCTACACGCAGGAGGGCGACAATTTCTACACCGTTGCCGGCACGGACATGCAGCGCGGCCGAGTCGATCTCGTTATTGCCAAGGAAGACCAGCCGGTGGCGGAAGCGGGGGTCGATGCGCCGGAGGACGCCGATGAGGTCGTCGTGGTGAAATCACCGGTATCCGAAGGGATCGCGATGATCCGGGCGCCCTTAGCCGGCGCCAGTCGCGCGGCCCGCGCCGAGGACGCCTTGAAGGGCGCCTATTGCGGCCCGCATTCGCACTGACCACCCGACTTCACGCTGGCAGAAGCAGCCTCTAGCGCCTGCGCCGTCGTTGGGCCCGCTTGCGGGGTGGCGCGCCGATCCCCTGCGGACTGCCCCCTAAATCCTGGCGCTCGATCCGCACCCCGGGGAAGATGATGATCTCGCCCCGCGCGCCATCGGCGTCGCTTTGCGCCTGTGCCGGCCGATCGTCGGGCCGCCGGAATTCCAAGATGCTTGCCATTCCCCCTCTCCTGGTCCCGCCCCCGCGAGACCGCTGCCCAACTGCGCTAATGGGCGCCTCGCACCATTAAGGCGCCGGTAAGGTTAATAAACTCCTAAGCCACGCCGATGCGAGTTGGATGAGCGCCTAGCGTCACTCCTCAATGGCGGCGTCGCCCAGAAAGTTCCGCCCTTTCCTATCCTCCACTTCGATCACCCACAGGTCGGAATCGAACCGCGCCTCCCGCGCCAGATAGATGTCGGCCTCCTTGCGGCTTAGTCCTTTGGCGCCGGCCGAGCGCACCCATCTCCGCTCGGTCTCGCTCCCCTCGAGACCTGCCGGTGCAGGAACGTAGAGATGCACGCTGCCGTCGAGGAGATCGATCACGATGAAAATGGCTCCGGCCGCCTCCTCCCCGTGCCTGACGATCACTACCGGAGCGCCCGCCGCCTGGCATATGCGCAAATAGGCCCTGACCCAGATTTCGCTTTTGAGGCGCATGGCGGTCAGGCGCGCGTCAGCGCCGCGGCGCGCTGGCCTCGGCGAGGTTGCGGCCGGTAACGCGCTTGATCTCGCGCAAGAGCTCCGGCGAGATTTGCCCGGTGACCGCGATCTTGCGGTCGCGCTGGAAGGCACTGATCGCGGTCTCGGTGGTGCTTCCCACCGCGCCGTCGACCGGTCCCGGCGCGTAACCGAGGTCGGCGAGGATTTGCTGCACCGCTCGCACCGTGGAATCGCCCTGAGGCACAGCATCAACGTGTTGCGGCGCGACAGCACCGGTCGCGGCCGCGGCCTTGACCGTATCGCCGAGCAGGATCTGGCGCAGCAGCTCGTCGGAGGGCACGCCGGTCACGGTCAAGCCGTGATCTTTCTGGAACGATGAGATCGCGTTGCGGGTCTGGTCGCCTAACAGGCCGTCCGGCGTCCCCGCATCGTAGCCGCGCTGGCCGAGCTCCCGCTGCACCGCCTTGGCCAGCTGCTCCGGCACTTGCTGGCCCGGCGCTGCCGATAAGTCCGTGCTCACGGCGGGAAGAGCCGGTGGCTCGGCCCCCTCGCCCTTGACGGTCACAGATGAAAGCTGGCTCCCTGCCTGAGGCAGGGCAAGCACCGCGGGCCCAGTGGCGCTGTGCAGGTCCTGGAGGTAGAGGGCGTTGTAAATGATGCCGCCGACCAGGCCGACAAACGCCAGAAAAAATAGCCGTGCGGGTAATAAGCTCATCACTCACGGTCAACTCGATAGGCCGTCGGGCGTCGCCGGGCGTTCGCAAGAGTTCCCTGACCCATCTTGGCCACCGAAGCTAAAGAGTTGTTAAACGAGGCGTTCGTCGCTGGGATCGGCTTGAGCGCGGTCATGCCGCCGAGACCCTAACGATCGATTCCTTGGGTTCCACCAATTCGCCGCCGCCATCCAGCGGCAGGGTGATGCTGGCCGTGGTGCCCTCGCCGAGCCGGCTTTCGATCTCGAGGCCGCCGCCATGGAGCCGCGCCAGTCCTTTCACGACCGAAAGACCGAGACCTGCGCCCTCATAGCTTCGGTCGTAGGAATTGTCCGCCTGTACGAAAGGGGTACCAAGCTTCGGCAAATCTTGCTCGGCGATGCCGATGCCGTTATCGGCCACGATCAGCACGATGGCGTCCTTTTCGAGCCGCGCCGAGACGCGCACCCATCCGCCAGGATCGGTGAACTTGATCGCGTTCGACAGCACGTTGAGCAGCATTTGCTTGCAGGCGCGCTTGTCGGCAGGGAGTTCCGGCAAACTCGGCCCCACGTCGGTCAAGAGCCGGATCTCCTTCTTCTCGGCCGTGTGACGCATGATCTCGCAGCACGACGTGACGAGCGGGCCGACGTCGAACGGCTCCTTGACGATCTTGAACTTGCCGGCCTCGATCTTCGACATGTCGAGAATGTCATTGACGACGTTGAGGAGGTGCTCGCCGCTTTCATGGATAAGTCGGGCATAGTCGCGGTAGCGCGCCTCGCCAAGCGATCCGAACAGCTCGCGGTTGAGGATCTCCGAGAAACCGATGACAGCGTTGAGCGGCGTGCGCAGCTCGTGACTCATATTGGCGAGGAATAGAGACTTGGCGCGGCTCGAGCTCTCCGCCTCGTCGCGGGTGCGCTTGAGGTCGGCCTCATGTGCCTTACGCTCGGAAATATCGCGCGTGACGGCAACGAGGCCGGGGCGGCGGGGCTCGCCATCTTGCGCGCCCTCGGTCGTGAGCGGCCGGCATCGCATCTCGACCCAGAAATAGCCGGCTTGACCAGCGGTGCCGGCGCGGCGCAGCCGGAACTCCACCGCGATCGGCTCATTGTCGGCGATACAGCGCGACAGCGCGGTAAGATAGGCAGGCCGGTCGGCGACATGCACGCGTTCGAACAGGCCATCGCCATAGAGCTTGCCGAGGGCTTCGCCGAGAAGCTGCTGCGCCGCATGAGAAGCGAACACGACCCGGCCGCGCTCATCATGCTGCGTGATCATGTCGGTCGCATTCTCTGCCAGCAAGCGATAGCGTTCCTCGCCCACGCGCACGGCCTGCTCGGAGCGGAGATGCACGTGCTGGATGGTGATCGCAAGCCCGGCCGCATAGGCCGTGGCCGACATCACGCCGAGGCAGGCGAGCAGCGCCGGCGACAGCGGCAGCGTCGCCGCCGTCACATAGCCCAGCGCGCCGGCGGCAATCAGCACGATGAGGCCAAGGCAGGCGACCGCGGCTGACCAGGCGACGACACGCCGCTCGGTCGAGAGCGCTCCCTCCAAGGGAACCACGGCCATCCACGGGATGAGAAAAGATTGGACGCCGCCGGTGAGCCAAGCCGAATAGGTGACGAGGCCGGCGAAGTTCGCCGCCGAAATGAAATGGGCCGCCGCAAGTCTGCCCGTCCGCGAGAGGAAGATGGCGATGGCGATGGGAGACAGGAACCAAAGGAAGCCGAGGGCGCCTAAAAGCGACGGCTTGCCGGCGAGCACCAGATAGACGGGGAAGACGCACAGCGCGAGCAGCCCGCCCAGGAGATGCGAGGCGATGAAGGATTGATGGCGGGCCGTGGCCAGGATGTCGCCGCGGACAGATTCGTGCACCAGCGAGGCAAAATAGACGCCAAGCCCGCGTACACTCTCACGACCGATCACGCGCATCTCGCAGCGGGCGATTGCCGCTGCGTCCCTCCGACTGTCTGGCCGCAATTATTAAGGCCTCCGCTTAAGGAAGCATAAAGTCGGCACTACTGCCGGCGGCCGGATGAAATCCGCGTTTTAAACGAAAGAGCCGGGCAACCGCTAAAATCTTACCAAATCTTGAATGTGGTTGATAACAAGTTACGCCAGTCTTCGTAACTCTAGTCTCCTGCAACATTTCATAAACTTAGAGGTAAAATTGCCGAGCAAGCGTCAAGCTTGCTTATTTTCTCTGCGCTATAGTGCTCCAATCTCTGGAAAACGGCTAGAGCGGGGCACCCGCCGGCCAGGGAGGATGGGCAAGATGATGTTTCTGATCAGGACGGCCTTTTGGCTCATGATCCTTGTTCTGCTGCTTCCGAACGATCAGCAGCAGCAGAGCGAAGTCTATGGGACGGCGGAAGCGGCGGTGAAGGACGTGTCCGGTTTCTGCGACCGCAACCCCGGCGTCTGCGACAAGGGCAAGGATGCCTTCAGCGTGTTCGTGCACAAGGCGCAATTCGGCGCGCAGATGCTGATGGGCTTCATCAAGGAGCGGACCGGAGCTTCAAGCGCGAGCGAGACGACGGCACCGGAACCTGAGGCTGCCCCGGCACCCGCCGCGGCGAGCTGGGAGCAGGAACCCGACCCCGAGGCACCGGCAGCCGCGGCTGCGGTGAGCTCACAAAATACGCTCGATCCGGCGGACCTTGAGCCGGCTTGGGGCTTAGCCCGCCACGCGGGCACGTAAGGTTTTTTGTCGCGAATCGTTCCTGCGGCTTTTTGCGGGTGACGATAGGTCTTGAGTTTAAGGCAGCCCCCGCCTGCCCCGGGCGCGCATTTGAGACGGGTTTTTGCCCTTTCCCGCTCAAATGCGCGCCCAAATTTTGTCAGCCGGGTCGCGCCGCGCGCCGAACCCCCCTATATTCCTGGCATGGAGCACGAACAGGCAGCGCCCCTTGACGACACGCCGCAGCTCACGAGCTTCGAGGATATCCTCGCCGATTTTGAGCTGCTCGACGATTGGGAGGACCGCTACCGCTACGTCATCGAACTTGGGCACAAGCTCGAGCCCCTGTCCGAAACCGAACGCAGCGCCGAAAACAAGGTGCAAGGCTGCGTGAGCCAAGTTTGGCTCGCAACCGGGGTCAAGCCCGACGGCGGGGTGCCGCGCCTCGTCTTTCACGGGGACAGCGACGCCCATATCGTCCGTGGCCTGATCGCCATCTTGTTCGCCCTCTTTTCGGGCAAGCGCGCCGACGACATTCTCGAGCTCGACGCCACGCGCTCCCTCGGCCAGCTCCATCTGACGGAGCATCTGACGCCGCAACGTTCCAATGGCCTCATGGCCATGGTGAAGCGCATCCGCCACGACGCGAGCGACGCAATAGCCAACGCCAAACTTCACTGATCGCTTTTCCACGCCTCAAGCGTCGGCCGGTAGTCCGAGGCGCCCCAATGGCGCAAGCGCCGGCCTTTGCCCTCGCCCTGCGCCGCGGCGCCGGTCAGCCCATAGTGCCGGGCAAGACGCGTGAGCGCGATCTGCAACACGACCTTGCCCGCCCGTTGCGGCCAGCCTTGCGCCTTCTCGGCCTCTTCGAGGCCCTTGAGCTCGCAGCACACATCGATGAGCACGCTGGCAAGCTTCGGCCCCACCGCATCGAGCGCACGCATCACGCGCTCCTTGGCGGCAAGCACGTCGTCGCCGAAGACCGCGGCATCGTGGGGGGTGCAGGAGGATAAGAGCCGGGCTTCGAGCGCGCATTCTCGGGCGTCGGCGAAGGAGGACCAAAATGACGGGAAGGACGCAACGGGCAAAGCCCTCAGACGCGAGACCGCGGACGAACCCGCAGCGCCGCCGCGACACGAGGGTCAAGGCCGGATCGCGCGCCTATGTTCGGGCCCGCGACCTGCCGAAGCTAATCGCGCTGTGGCCGCATGAGCTTGAGGATCGAAGCGAAGCGGGACGCCTCCACATCATCGTCAAGCTGCGGCGGGCGCTCTGCGGCGGGCGCTCCGCGCCGAGCGGCGCGCCGCGCCCTTGCCAGTCATTGGAGCTACGATTTGAACCGCCACCTAGCCCTGTTGAGCGCCTATGAAGGCGAGCGCGCCGCGCAGGCACGCGCCGCGGGCGCTCTCAGCCGTACTGCACCCGGCGCGGCTGGACGCGAAGAGGCGGCTGAATAACCGGGTAGCGTAGCAAGCTCGCGCCGCCACTCGCCTTGAGCGTCTCGGTAGGACCCGCCGTGTCGAAGGTGAGGATACGGTCGACGCGGCCACCCGCTTCCGACAATGGCAGCCGCAGCCAAAACAGCACCACATGATCGCGGCCCTCGACCGGGCCGCGCACCACGCCGTGGCGAGGCACGCCGCTCTCGATCACGCTCTTATGCACACGCTGCCAATAGTCGGCAGCCCGGCCAGAGAAGATCTGATCGATCGATTTGCCCGTGAGCTCCTCGCCATAGATGTCGTGCAGACGCGTCCCCGCCAGGCGAAACGAAGCGCCGGCGAGCCCATGCCCGACATCGATCAAACCCATGGATGGCAGGAGTTTTGGGACCCGCAACGGGTCGAGATCGGAGCGGGCCGGCATAGGCCGGATGCCCGCACAAGAAAGCCAATAATCGTAAAGCTCACGCTGTCCTGGCGTCACCAACTGGGCCCGAAAGGCTCGTCCGGACGGCATTGGCCTCCCCCTCATTTCGACCCGCAGATCGTCTTGCGAATCGCCGCATCGGAGAGACTATGTGGACTTGGCCGCGCGCATGCAAGACCAGTAAACCAGAATTCCTGAAGAATCACAATAGGTTGTGTTCACAAATCAAGGCGCCTACCCGATTTGGAGGACGGCCTTCGTCCTGGGCGGCAGGCGCGCGGCGACAAGCGCGCCGCGCTGCCAAGAATTCTGATTCGCCGCCTAACGGCGCCGTTGGCCAAGGCCCATGCGCTTGGCGAGATCCGACCGCGCCGCCGCATAGTTGGGGGCGACCATCGGATAGTCATGCGGCAGGCCCCATTTCTCCCGATACTCTTCCGGGGACAGATCGTAATGGGTACGCAGGTGCCGCTTGAGCGACTTGAACTTCTTCCCGTCCTCGAGGCAGATAATATATTCGGGCGTCACGGACTTCTTGAGCGGAACCGCAGGCCGGAGCTCCTCCCGCGCCGGCATCCCGGAGGCCGAGGATGCCTTGCTGAGAGCGTCGAACACGTTGTGGATCACCCCAGGTAGGTCGGTGGCAACCACGGTATTGTTGCTGACATAGGCGGAGACAATCTCGGCCGTGAGCTCGACAAGCTCGTTCTTCTCCAGATTCTGTTCCATCAAGCCGCTCCTTTGATCCTGTTAACCCCTGTGCAACCAAGCTTGACGTGGCTCTCTCGGCTGCTCAACCGTATCCGTGACCCGCGCGAACTCTTGAGTCATCAGATTACGCCGATTTTGTGACGCGAAGCTGCACTGTCTTCGCAACTACAGAATGTGCTTCATATGGGACGACACACTTATAGCGTCCCTATACCACCATTTCACAAAATGGCAATGCATCGTTTCTCATGAGAACTATAGGCTGAACAAATATGATGAACAAACGAGCGACTATTGTGCGGGAGCGTCCTTTATCGTTGCTCCCCCCGGTATAATTCACAAACGCCTGCAACCACTGAACAAGGGCTGTCCCTCGTCACAACTGCCCAGTTGTTGGTCAGGGCGATAGCTTTCCATCAAGCCCCCGTGACTGGAGCTCAGACCCCTAGGGGAACACGGCGCAATCCATATATTAGGGCAGCAAGCGATCA
Organism: uncultured Alphaproteobacteria bacterium; assembly: GCA_963820115.1. Classification (GTDB taxonomy): domain Bacteria; phylum Pseudomonadota; class Alphaproteobacteria; order Rhizobiales; family Methyloligellaceae; genus Methyloceanibacter. The sequence continues at coordinate 760,770 of CAWFYP010000001.1, read as the reverse complement.
AAAACCGGGAACAAACATCCATGCGCAAGTCGACCGAGGCCAAACAAGATCAGCCGAGCCCCGTGACCAAGTCCGATGCCGAATGGCGCCAAGTTCTGACGCCGGAACAGTTTCATGTCATGCGCAAACACGGCACCGAGCGCGCTTTCAGCCATCCCTATCACGACGAGAAGCGCCAAGGCATGTATCGCTGCGCCGGCTGTGGCGCGCCGCTGTTCAGGTCTGCGACGAAATTTGATTCCGGCACGGGCTGGCCGAGCTTTTTCGCGCCGGCGGCCACCGAAGCTGTGGGCGAGCACGAGGACCGCTCCCTATTCATGCGACGCACCGAAGTGCACTGCGCCCAATGCGCGGCGCATCTCGGCCATGTGTTTCCTGATGGACCGAATCCGACGGGTTTACGCTATTGCATCAACGGTTGCGCACTCGAGCTTGCCCCTGACGAGACGGGCGGCAAGGGCAACAAATAATCTCGAACCATGACGGTCCTATCGTCTCAGGCGCCGCGGGCGCCGTCGCCGCCTCGCGCCCGGCGTCTTCCTTCCACCGCCTCCCATCACGGCATCGCGCGGGTCGACGATTACGCGTGGCTCCGCGCGCCGAACTGGCAGGCGGTGATGCGCGATCCGTCTCTGCTCGATCCTGAGATAAGGACGCATCTCGAAGCCGAGAACGCTTACACGGCGGCCATGATGGCCGAGACGGAGGAGCTGCAACGAAGGTTATTCGCCGAGATGAAGGGCCGCATCAAGGAGGACGATGCGAGCGTGCCCGCCCCCGACGGAGCCTTCGCCTACTACACCCGCTTCGTGACCGGCGGCCAGCAACCGCTCTTCTGCCGCCGGCCGCGCGACGGCGGCGAGGATAGGGTGCTCGTTGACGGCAACGCGCTTGCGCGCGACCACGCCTATTTCCGCCTCGCCGGCGCCACTCACAGTCCCGACCACGCCTTCATGGCCTACGCGGTCGACACCAAGGGCTCGGAATTCTTCACCATCCATGTCATCGAGACTGCGACGGGAAAACTCGTCGATTCGCGGATTGTCGACAATAACGGCAGCTTCGAATGGGCCGCCGACAATCGCACGCTTCTCTATGTGTGGCTCGACGACGAGCACCGCCCCCGCCGACTGCTGCACCATGCCCTCGGCTCCGAGCGCGCCGACCTCGTGCTCCACGAGCAGCCCGACCCTGCTTTCTTCCTCGGGCTCGGGGCGACCCAAAGCCGCCGCTTCCTGCTGCTCAACGTGCATGACCATGAGACCGCGGAGGTGAGCCTGATCGATGCGGCCAACCCACTTGGCACCCCCCGCTTGGTCGCGCCGCGCGAGCCCAAACACGATTATTCCGTCGAGCATCATGGCGACAAGCTCATCATCCTCACCAACTCGGACGGCGCCGAGGATTACCGCATCGTCGAGGCGCCGCTCGCCACCCCCGGCCGCGAGCACTGGCGCGAAATCGAGCCGCATCTCCCCGGTCGCCTCATCCTCGACATGGCCGCGTTCAAAAATCATCTCGTCAGGCTCGAACGCGAGGACGGCTTGCCCCGCATCGCGGTGCGCCGCTTTATCGACGGCGAGGAGCACGCGATTTCCTTTGCCGAGGATGCCTACGCACTCGGCATCTCGCCCGGCTTCGAATATGACACGCCGAGTTTGCGCTACACCTACTCCTCCATGACCACGCCCGCGCAAGTGTTCGACTACGACATGGAGAGTCGCGCGCGGACTTTGCGCAAGACGCAAGAGGTGCCGAGCGGCCATGACCCCGCGGCCTATGTCACCCGCCGGGTGATGGCGCCCGCAGCGGACGGTGAGACCGTTCCGGTCTCGCTGCTCTACCGCAAGGACACGCCGCTCGACGGCGCCGCTCCGCTCTTGCTCTACGGCTATGGCGCCTATGGCATGTCGATCCCGGCCGGTTTCTCCACCAATGCATTGAGCCTCGTCGATCGTGGCTTCGTCTATGCCATCGCTCATGTGCGTGGCGGCAAGGACAAGGGCTATCGCTGGTACCGCGAAGGCAAGCGCGAGAAGAAGGTGAATAGCTTTACCGATTTCATCGCTGCCGGCGAATATCTCGCGCGCGAAGGATTCACGAGCCGTGGCCGCATCGTCGCCCAGGGCGGAAGCGCCGGCGGCATGCTGATGGGCGCCGTCGCCAACATGGCGCCCGGGCTTTTTCTCGGCATCATCGCCGAGGTGCCCTTTGTCGACGTGCTCACCACCATGCTCGATGCGAGCCTGCCGCTCACGCCGCCCGAATGGCCGGAATGGGGCAACCCCATCGCGAGCGAGAGGGATTATCGCGTCATCGCCGCCTACTCGCCCTACGACAAAGTAAGTGCGGCGGCCTATCCGCATATCCTGGCACTCGCCGGCCTCACCGACCCGCGCGTCACCTATTGGGAACCCGCCAAATGGGTGGCGAAGCTCCGCGCGCTCAAGACCGATACCAAGCTGCTGCTCTTGCGCACCAATATGGAGGCGGGCCACGCCGGTGCGTCCGGCCGCTTCGAGCGCCTGAAGGAAGTGGCGCTCGCCTATGCCTTCGCGCTCAAGATCGCCTCATCGTCTGCGCTCGCGGAATAGCGACAGGCGGCGCGCCTGAGCACTAGGCCACCCCGGCCGGTTTATGCCACACTACCCGCCCGCCACGATGATCACCGCGATCTGCCCATGCTTATTGCCCGCGACAAGTCTCAGCTCCTCATCATCGACGTCCAGGACAAGTTGCTTGCGGCGGTGTCCGGCCATGAGCGCGTGCTCGAGCGTTGCGTGCGCCTGGTGCAGGCGGCCAAGGCGCTCGGCATCCCGATTACCCTCTCGCAGCAATATCCGACCGGTCTCGGCCCGACGGCCACGCCGCTGATCGAGGCCCTCGGCAATGCGGGAGTGGTCCACGACAAACTCGAGTTCTCCTGCCTCAGAAACGCGTCCCTGCGCGACCGGCTGCACGACATCAGGCGCCGGGGCCGGCCGCAGGTCGTGGTCGGCGGCATCGAAGCCCATGTCTGCGTGACCCAGACCGCGATCGATCTCGAGGAACAGGGCTTTGAGGCCTTCATCGCTGCCGACGCGGTGGGATCGCGCACCAAGACGAGCCGCAGGCTCGCGCTTGCTCGGATGCCTAAAGGGGGCGCCGACGTGGTCGACAGCGAAATGGTGATCTTCGAATGGCTCGAGCGCGCCGGCACGCCGGAGTTCAAAGAGCTCCAGGCGTTGGTGAAGTAACCCGCTCTTCACGAGCCGCGATTGTGAACCAACCCTGCCTGCCCGGTTCATGCTGGGTTCAGCCGCGCCGAGGCAAAGTCCGAAGCGTCAGATCCCTGTACTGACATGGATGAACCTTCCTCGGCACCGGGCGCGGAGTTCAGGGGCTCCGCGTCCACCTTCTCTCTCTTCATTTAGGTTTCATATGCGCTTCATGCCCCCTTCATGGGGACTGCGCCAAGCTCGACCCGCACGCCCAAAACTTTTGCTGCATCGAGCGCGGGGGCTTCTTGAAGCCTTCGCGCTCTTTTCACGCTCCTCAGGGGCTGACTTGCCTCGACCCGTTGGAACCTTTAGGTTTCCGAGGGCTTTTTCCTGCGCCCCCAATAATTCCGGAGACCTCCATTGGCTTTCGAACTTCCCCCGCTTCCTTACGCCTATGAAGCCTTGCAGCCCGCTATGTCGGCGGAAACCCTGCATTATCATCATGATAAGCACCACCAGGCCTATGTCGACGCGCTGAACAAGCTGCTGCCAGGCTCGGGCTTCGAGGGCATGAGCCTGCGAGGACATCGTCAAGGCGAGCTACGGCAAGAACCCTGGCATCTTCAACAATGCCGGTCAGCACTTCAACCACAGCCATTTCTGGCCCTGGATGAAGGCGGGCGGAGGCGGCAAGAAGCTGCCGGCCAAGCTGCAAGCCATGGTCGACCGCGACCTCGGGGGCTACGACAAGTTCCGCAATGACTTCATCGAGGCGGGCAAGACCCAGTTCGGCTCGGGCTGGTGCTGGCTCAGCCTCAAGAACGGCAAGCTCGAGATCACCAAAACCCCCAACGGCGAGAACCCGCTCGTCCATGGCGGCTGGCCGCTGCTCGGCTGTGACGTGTGGGAGCACTCCTATTACATCGACTACCGCAATTTGCGGCCCAAATATCTCGAGACCTGGTTCGACACGCTCGTGAATTGGGAGCATGTCGAGGAGATGCTGGACAAGGCGCCCAAATAGCCCGTCAGCGTTCGTGCCATCTTCCCATGGGCGGCCGAGGTGCCGCCCGTTTGGTTTTCAAGCCTCCCCGACCCGCTTCCGCGCTATGGTCCTAAGACGAGCCGCGAGAAGCGAGGACCACGTTGCGTAACGGAGCGTCTTCGGGGGAGATGCGGCCGCCTCGGCGGCCATCGCTCGCGCTTGTCGCGGCCTTTCGAGACCTGCCGACTGACGCGCTTGCCGAGCTCGAGCAGCATCTCGTCACCGTGCCGGTGCGCCGCGGCGTCGTGCTGATGCGCCAGGGCGACCCGGCCGACGCGCTCTATCTCGTGGCCTCGGGCCGCTTTGCCGTCGATGTCAACAGCCGCCGCTTGGCCGAGATCGGCGGGGGCGCCCCAATCGGAGAAATCGCCTTCTTCGCCGACGGCACCCGCACCGCCACGGTCACCGCGCTGCGCGACTCTATCGTGCTCAAGCTTCCCCACGCCGACTTCGTAGCGCTTGCCAAGCGCCATCCCGCCATCTTGAAACCGATCGCAGTCATGCTTGCCCGCCGTCTTGCCGATATTCTTGCCGGCGACGAAGGAACGCCGCAGTTCCATCCGCGCACCCTTACGGTGATCGGCACCGTTGGTTCTCTGGTCCCGCAAGAGTTTCGCACGCGGCTTACGCGCGCCCTCGCCCGCTATGGCGAGGTCTCCGTCGTCGATTCCGAAACGGTTGCCGCCGCCTTTCCGCACGAACCGGCACTTTCCTCCGCAACGCTCGAGTCCGACGCCGTCACGAGCTGGCTGAACAAGCAGGAGCTTCGCTATCATTACGTGCTCTATTTCGCCGATACCGAACTCACGCCTTTCAGTCGCAAGACCATTCGCCAGGCCGATCAGGTGCTCCTCGTCGCCGATCACGCGGCCCCCGCCTGTGACTTGACCGCGCTCGAGCGCTTTGCCTTCGACATCCACCCCGCCGAGGCTCGCAGGCTAGTGCTATTGCACGACGCTCGCGCCCCTCTTTCCGGCACGGCGCGCTGGCTCGATACGCGCGCCGTCGCTCTCCACCACCATGTGGTGACCGGTGCCGACGCCGATTACGACCGGCTGGCCCGCTTCATCACCGGCAATGCGCTGGGCTTCGTCGCGGCCGGCGGCGGGGCGCTTTGCGCCGCCCATATTGGCGTCTACAGGGCCCTCGTCGAAGCCGGGATCGCTCCCGACATGTTCGGTGGCACGAGCGGCGGCGGCGCCATGGCCGCGGCCTTCGCCATGGGCGCAAGCCCCGACGAGGTGAGCGCCCGCACCGCGGATATCTTCCTCAAATCCCGCGCACTCAAGCGCCTGACCTGGCCCCGCTATGGTCTGCTCGACCACACAATCTTTGACCGGGCACTCAAGACCCATTACGGCGACACCGAGATCGAGGATTTGTGGACCGGCTATTTCGCCGTTTCCACCTGCCTCGCCAGCAACACGCTCCAACTCATCACCCGTGGACCGGTGTGGAAGGCGGTACGCGCCACGAGCTCGATTCCGGGTCTCTTGCCGCCGTTCTATTGCGAGGACGGTCGCATGCTGGTGGATGGATCGCTGCTCGACAATGTGCCGGTCAGATCCATGCGCGGCTTGAAAAGCGGGCCGAACCTCGTGGTCAATTTGAGATCCGAGGAGCTGCGCACCGGCACCGTCGATTATGCCGCCCTTCCCTCGCGCGGGCGTTTGCTCTTGCACATGCTCAATCCCTTCGGCCGCCGCCGTCTGCCACGGGCGCCCGGCATCGCCACGGTGCTCTTGCGGAGCCTGATGGTACGGCGCGAGCGCCTCGCCGACACCCTCACGCCGGGAGACTTGCTGATTACGCCCCCGCTCCCCGAGAATGTGGGGGTCATGGATTGGCACCGCCACGCCGAGCTTTCGGCGCGCGCCTACGATCACACCGCTAAGCTGCTCGAAGATCTACGCGCGCACGGCCATCCATTGTTCGGCTAACCGGTAATGCCGCCGCCGAACCCGCCGCCGCCGCCGCGCCCTCCCTTTTTGAGCGAATCCTTGAGCACCTTCTCGCCGAGCCGCGTCGCGGCGGGAACGACAGACTTGACGAGCTGTTTGCCAAGAGTGGTCCAGAACCCATCCGAGCGCGATCCGGCGCATCGCCACCGGCGGAACCAGCATCCGCGCGCTCCGACGTCTCCTTCTCCAGGATTTCAGACGCCGACTCGCGGTCGACGGTCTCGTCATACACACCCGCCACCGGGCTTGCCTTGATGACCGCCTTGCGCTCGGCATCGGTGATCGGACCAACGCGCGAGTTCGGCGGTCTTATGAGCGTGCGTTCGACGATGGTCGGCTGGCCTTTGGCGTCGAGCGTCGAGACCAGCGCCTCGCCGACGCCGAGCTCCATGATCGCCTTCTCCGTGTCGAAGGCAGGGTTGGCACGGAAGGTCGTCGCCGCCGCCTTCACCGCTTTTTGCTCGATCGGCGTGAAGGCCCGTAGCGCGTGCTGTACGCGATTGCCGAGCTGGCTCGACACCGTGTCGGGCACATCGAGGGGGTCTGCGTGACGAAATAGACGCCGACGCCCTTCGACCGGATCAGCCGCACCACCTGCTCGACCTTTTGCAATAGCGCCTTGGGCGCGTCCTTGAACAGCAGATGGGCCTCGTCGAAGAAAAACACGAGCTTCGGCTTGTCGGGATCGCCCACCTCCGGCATTTCCTCGAACAACTCCGACATCAGGAACAAGAGGAAGGTCGCGTAGAGCCGCGGTGAATCCATCAGCTTCTGCGCGGCGAGGATGCTGATATAGCCGCGCCCGTCACGCGCCGTCCGCATCAGGTCCTTGATCTTGAGCGGGGGCTCGCCGAAGAAATGCGCGCCGCCCTGCTGCTCGAGCACGAGCAGCGATCGTTGAATCGAGCCCACCGACGCCTTGGTGATATTGCCGTATTTCGTGGTGAGGTGGTCGGCACGCGCAGCCAGATCCTCTAGCAGCGCCTGTAAGTCCTTGAGATTAAGCAGCGGCAGCTTCTCCTCGTCGGCGATCTTGAAGGCGATGTTGAGCACGCCCTCCTGCGCCTCGCTGAGGTTCATCAGCCGCGATAACAGCAGCGCCCCCATCTCCGTGATCGTGGCGCGGATCGGCGTGCCCTGCTCGCCGAACAGGTCCCAGAAGATCACGGGGTAACCCTTAAACTCATTCTTGAAGCCGATCTCCTTGGCGCGCTCCACGATCCATGGTTTCGCTTCGCCCTCCTCGGCAAGACCCGAAAGATCGCTCTTAACGTCGGCACAGAAGACCGGAACCCCCTGATCGGAAAAGCCCTCCGCCAATCCTTGCAAGGTGACGGTCTTGCCGGTGCCGGTGGCGCCGGTGATCAGCCCGTGGCGGTTGGCCAAGCGAAGATAGATGAATTCGGGCTTCTCGCTTTGCCCGAGATAGACGCTGTCGGCAGGCGCCTTGCCACCGCCAACCTCAATCGCCGAGTCGGGTTTTGCACCCTTGTCGCTTTGCGCCTTGCGCTTGGCCATGACCGCTTCTCCTGTTCACGGGCAGGACTTTAGCGGCAGCGGGGCGATCCCGCAAAGAGGTCCGGCCGTCGCGGCCCTCCTACCTGCCCCGCAGCCATGGGTTTCTCGGGCCTTTGGCTTCGTGCTAGGAGGGGGAAGACAGACGTAAGGTTCGAACATCAATGGCGGATTCAACTTTGCAGGAGGGTCCCGCGCGGGAAGCGGCGTGGCAGGCGCTGGTCGCCGAGGCGCTGAAGGGCGCGCGCTTTGAGTCTCTCCGCTCCACCACCTATGACGGCCTTGTTATCGAGCCGCTTTACCCGCGCGCCAAGAAGGCATACCTCATCGAGGCCCGCGCCGCCGGCACGCCCTGGGCCGTCATGCCGCGGGTCGATCTTCCCGACGCCCAAGCCGCCAACGCGCAGATTCTCGATGATTTGAGCAATGGTGCCAACGGTGTCGTGCTCGTCTTCCCTGGGTCCACCAGCGATTACGGCTACGCGCTGGCGGCGACTGAAGACGCGATCGGCCGGACGCTGCGCGACATTCATCTCGACGCCGGGATCGCGCTCGACCTTGAATTCGGGCCGCCCTCGCGGGACGCCTCGCAAATCGTCGCGCGGCGCGTCAAGACGTTGGGACTTGCGCCCGCTTCGGTGGATATCCGCTTCGGCTTCGATCCCATTGGCGCCATGGCCACGCGCGGCATCGCGCGGCCCTGGAGCGAGCTTGCGCCCATCGTCACCGGTCTCATTGCCGATTTCGCGAGCCAAGGGTTCCACGGACCTTTCGCGCTGGCCGATGCGCGGCCCATCCACGCCGCCGGCGGGTCGGAGGCGCAGGAGCTCGCCTTCGCGCTCGCCGTCGGCCTCGCCTATCTCCGCGCCATGGAAGCGAGCGGCATCGCGCTCGACGATGCCCGCCGCTTCATCTTCTTCCGCCTCGCCGCCGACCAGGATCAGTTTCTGACCATCGCCAAGTTTCGCGCCTTGCGCAAATTGTGGGCGCGTGTCGAGCAGGCCTGCGGCCTGGCATCTCAACCGGCCTTCGTCGCGGCGGAGACCGCTTGGCGCATGATGACGAAGCGCGATCCGCATGGCAACATCGTGCGCGCCACCATTGCCGCACTTGCCGCGGCAACCGGCGGCGCCGATGCCGTGACCCTACTCCCGTTCAGCGCCGCGCTTGGGCTTCCTGACGCCTTTGCCCGCCGCATTGCCCGCAATACGCAAACCATCCTCATCGAGGAATCGAATCTCCACCGCGTCGCCGACCCGGCCGCCGGTTCCGGCGCCATCGAGGCTCTGACCGATGCCCTGTGTAGGAAGGGATGGACGCTGTTCCAGGAGATCGAGCAAGCGGGCGGCGCGGCGGCCGCACTCGAACAAGGCCTGATCCAGCGTAACGTGGCCGCGATCCGCACCAAGCGCGAGACGGATATCGCTCGCCGCAAGGACATGCTGATCGGCACGAGCGACTTTCCCGATCTCGCCGAGGACATAGTGAGCGTGCTGGAGGCTGCTCAAGCGTCGTCATCGGATGGAGCCAGCACGGGAGCCCTGCCCCGTATCCGCCTCGCCGAACCCTTCGAGCGTCTGCGCGATCGAAGCGATGCCGTCCTCGCTGGCACCGGCAGCCGGCCGAGGGTCTTCCTCGCCTGCCTCGGACGCCGGGCCGATTTCAATACGCGGGCCGGCTTCGCCAAGAGCCTGTTCGAAGCGGGCGGCATCGAAGCCGTGCCAGGAGACGGCAGCAACGTAGTGAAAGGATTCGAAAAATTCTGGCGCGAAACTCGCCTGCCTCTGCTCCTCGGACACGGTCTACGAGCGCGAGGCGGCCGATGCCGCCAAGGCCCTCGCTGCGGCAGGCGCCAAGTCCCTCTATCTGGCCGGCAAGCCGGGCGACAACCGGAAGGCCTTGGCCGCGGCCGGGATTGGCGCATTCCTTCATCAGGGCTGTGATACGCTTGAGCTGCTGCAACAAGCCTATGAAAGACTGGACGCATGAGCCGCATCCCGGCCTTCGCCAAGATCGCCTTCGACGCTTCGAGCGGAGCACCCACCGCATCGCCGGCCGAGGCCGCGCCCTGGCCGACGCCGGAAGGTATCGCCGTCAAGCCCGCCTATGGCGCGGACGATCTCGCCGGCCTCGATTTCCTCGACACCTACCCGGGACAAGCACCGTTCTTGCGCGGCCCCTACCCCACCATGTATGTGCAGCGGCCCTGGACGATCCGCCAATATGCCGGCTTCTCCACCGCCGAGGACTCCAACGCCTTCTACCGCCGCAATCTCGCTGGCGGGCAGCAAGGCATCTCCGTCGCCTTCGACCTCGCCACCCATCGCGGCTACGATTCGGATCATCCGCGCGTCACCGGCGATGTCGGCATGGCGGGGGTCGCCATCGATTCCATCTACGACATGCGCACGCTGTTCGACGGCATCCCGCTCGACAAGGTCTCGGTGTCGATGACCATGAACGGCGCGGTGCTGCCCGTGCTCGCGCTGTTCATCGTCGCCGGCGAGGAGCAAGGCGTGCCGTCCGATCAGCTCTCCGGCACCATCCAAAACGACATCCTCAAAGAGTTCATGGTGCGGAATACCTACATCTATCCGCCCGCCCCTTCCATGCGCATCGTCTCCGACATCTTCGCCTATACGAGCCAGAAGATGCCGAAGTTCAACTCCATCTCCATTTCCGGCTATCACATGCAGGAGGCGGGAGCGACCGCCGACCTCGAGCTCGCCTACACGCTCGCCGATGGCGTCGAATATGTGCGCGCCGGGCTCAAGGCCGGCCTCGATGTGGACGCCTTCGCGCCACGGCTCTCCTTCTTCTGGGCGGTGGGCATGAATTTCTTCATGGAGATCGCCAAGCTCCGCGCCGCACGCATGCTGTGGGCCGGGCTGATGGCCGAGTTCAAGCCCAAGGACCCGCGTTCGCTGACGTTACGCACCCATTGTCAGACCAGCGGCTGGAGTCTCGCCGCGCAGGACGTGTTCAACAACGTCGTGCGCACTTGCGTCGAGGCCATGGCTGCCACCCAAGGTCACACCCAGTCGCTGCACACCAACGCGCTCGACGAGGCGCTGGCGCTGCCCACGGATTTCTCCGCCCGCATCGCCCGCAACACCCAGCTCATCCTGCAGGTGGAATCCGGCACCACCCGCATCATCGACCCCTGGGGCGGCAGCTTCTATGTCGAGCGCCTCACCCATGACCTGGCCGCCCGCGCGCTTGCGCACATTGCCGAGGTGGATAAATTGGGCGGCATGGCGCGCGCCATTGAGGCCGGCATCCCCAAGCGCAATATCGAGCAGGCGGCAGCCGCCACCCAAGGCCGCATCGATTCCAAGCGCCAGACCATCGTCGGCGTGAACAAATACCGCCCCGAGGAAGAGGCCGACATCGCCATCCTCAAAGTCGACAACCGCGCTGTCCGCCACCAACAGCTCGACAAGCTGGCGCGACTCAAATCGGAGCGCGACGAAAAGAAGGTCGCGGCGGCCCTTGACGCGCTCACCCATTACGCCGAGACAGGCACCGGCAATTTGCTCGAAGGCGCGGTCGAAGCAGCCCGCGCCAAGGCGACCGTAGGCGAGATTTCCTACGCGCTGGAAAAGGTTTACGGCCGGCATCGGGCGAACGTTTCCGCCGTCACCGGCGTCTACAAGGCGGAGATCGAACGCATGGATGGAAGCCTTACCCGGATCAAGGAGCTGGTGGAGAGCTTCGAAAACGAGCACGGGCGCAGGCCCCGTATTCTCGTCGCCAAGATGGGCCAGGACGGCCACGACCGTGGCCAAAAGGTGATCGCATCCGCCTTCGCCGATCTCGGCTTCGACGTCGATATCGGTCCGCTGTTCCAGACGCCCGAGGAGGCCGCCCGCCAGGCCATCGAGAACGACGTGCACATCGTTGGCGTGTCCTCGCTCGCTGCCGGGCATTTGACGCTCGTTCCTGCGCTTCGTGACGCGCTTGAGGCGCAAGGTCGCGGCGACATCATGATCGTGGTGGGTGGCGTGATTCCGCCGCAGGATTATGAGGAGCTCTATGCCTCGGGCGCCAAGGCGATCTTCGGCCCGGGCACGTCCATCGCCGAGGCCGCCATTGACCTCCTCGGCAAGCTGTGCGCGAGCCAAGGCAAGAAGACCACGCAAGCGGCGGAGTAGGCCCAAGCGCGAGTCCTGGGGAGGGTCGCGCGGGGGGGCCGCCGCGGCTCGGGGGCAGGTTGAATGACGGTCGATAGCGTTGCTGGTGTCGGCACGGGCTCGGTTACGAGACGATTCTGGGCGACCTCGACAGACATCTTCGCCGGCCTCGCTACCAGAATCATGTCGGTCGCCTACGGGCTCTCCTTCGCCGCCCTCATCGCCGAGGAGCTCGCACGGAATTGCGCGCGACTTCACTTCCATGAGGGCGACATCATCGCCGCGCAAGGCGACCCCGCCGACGGCATGCATTTCATCCTTGACGGGCGCGTCGGCATCATCGTCAAGTTCAACGATGGCCGCTCGATCCGCGTGCGTAGTCTTGGACCCCACACCACCATCGGCGAGATGGGCCTGATCACGCGACAGGTGCGGAGCGCGACCATCCAGGCCGAGGCCGACAGTGTCGTCTATGCCCTTAGCGTCGAGGCTTACGAGCGCCTCGCCGGCGCCAATCGCGCGCTCGGCCAGGCCTTGCTGACCTATGTGATTACGGTGATGGCCGAGCGTCTGAGCTTCGCCGGCAAGGCGATCGGCGTGTTGCGCCGCTGAGGCGGAGCCGGGACGCGGCGATCCTGGCGTTTCCCGGCCAAATCCATCTTGCGCTTGGCCCGGTTTGCCCCTACGCGCATGCCATGCAGGCACGCGACAATTCCTCGAGCAGCGTTGATCGCATGGTGGAGGCGGTGGAGGCTGGCGACCGCGTGGCGCTCGCCCGCGCCATCACCCTGGTCGAGAGCGTTAAGCCTGAGGACCAGGCCCGCGCGCAGGCGCTGCTCGACCGCCTTCTATCCCTGACCGGTAAGGCCATGCGCGTCGGCATCTCGGGCGTGCCCGGTGCGGGCAAATCGACGCTCATTGATCAACTCGGCTTCAATCTCGTGGCCCAAGGCCGCAAGGTGGCCGTGCTCGCGGTCGACCCGAGTTCGTCCAAGAGTGGCGGCTCGATCCTGGGCGACAAGACCCGCATGGGGCGCCTCGCCACCGAAGCCGGCGCCTTCATCCGCCCCTCTCCGGCGGGCGACAGTCTGGGCGGCGTGACCAAGACCACGCGCGAGACGATCGCGCTGGTCGAGGCCGCCGGCTACGACGTCGTGCTGGTGGAGACGGTCGGCGTCGGCCAGTCGGAGATGGCCGTGGCGAACATGGTCGACGTCTTCGTGGTGGTGGCGCTACCGGGAGCCGGCGACGAGTTGCAAGGCATCAAGCGGGGACTGCTCGAGCTCGCCGACATCATTGCCGTGAACAAGGCCGACGGCGACAACATCCATCGCGCCGAGCGCGCCGCGCTCGAATATCGCGCCGGGCTGCACATCCTCGCCGCCGGCAACCCCGACTGGTCGCCGGTGGTGCTCACGGTTTCGGCGCGCGAGAACACCGCTCTCGACGAGCTGTGGCACAAGGTCGAGGCGCGGCAAGCGGCGCTTGCGTCATCCGGTGCGCTCGCCAAGCGGCGTAGCGATCAGGCGGCGGCCTGGATGCGCGAGCTGTTCGAACAAAGGCTGCTCGCGGCCTTCCGCGGCAGCCGCCGCGCCGCCCGCCATTGGAGCGAGATGGAAGCGAAGGTCCGGGCCGGCGAGATGACCCCGACGGCGGCGGCAGCCGAACTCGCCCGTCTCGCCGAGATCGGGCCGCGGCAGCCGGATTAGCCGCAACCGGCGAATTTCCTTCCCTCTCGGGAGCGCCGCTTGTAAGTCGAGCCATGGTCAAGACGAAGGTTCTCCTCACCGGCTTTGGTCCCTTTCCGGGGGCGCCAGAAAACCCGTCCGCCTGGCTCGCGGAAACGCTCGCCTCCTCGGCGCTCGCGCGGCAACGCGAAGTCTCCTTGGACGCCGAGATACTGCCCACCGAATGGGCCGCGGTCTCCGCGCGCGCGCCGCGCCTGCTCGAGACGCTGAAGCCGCAGCTCATGCTTCATTTCGGCCTCTCGCCCCCTGCTAGTAGTTTCCGCATCGAGCGTTCGGCGCATAATCGCATCCTGCCCCGAGCCGATGCGGCGGGCGCGCTGCCCGGCTGTGGTTCGATCATCCCTGCGGGGCGCGACCGGCTCGATTCACTTTTTCCCACGGACCGTCTCGCCGCCCATCTGAGGCAGAATGGTATTGCTGCCGCAGCGTCCCGCTCCGCCGGGCGCTACCTCTGCAATTTCCTTTATTATCTCTCGCTCGACTGGGCGCGCCGGCAACCGACACCATGCCACGCCGTCTTCGTGCATATCCCCTTGGCAACACCTCAGGGCGGCCCCCTCCACCACGACGAGCTGCTGCGCGGCGCCGAAGCCGCGCTGGCCTTTGCCCTCGCCGTCAATGCGACAAAGGTCGCGGCAGAATGACCGTCGGCCGTCGCCAGCTGATGCTCGGAACGCTGGGCCTTGGTATCGCCGCTACTACCGGCCCGCGGACCGCTCGCGCGCGCACGGCCGAGATACCGCAAGCCTTCAGCACCTACGGCCTCGTGCCCGACGGTGGCAGCATCGATCAAAGCGCCCAGCTGCAACAGGCACTCGACGACGCCGCCCAGTCGGGAACGCCGTGCTTCCTCCCGCCCGGCGTTTACGCCACCGGCGCCCTCAAACTGAAGGCCGGGACTCAGATGCAAGGCGTGCCGGGCCGGTCGGTCCTGCGCTATGGCGGCACCGGAAGCGCGATCCTCAATATCGAGCAGGCCGACGGCGTCCGTCTCGAGGGACTTGTCCTCGACGGCGACAGCAAGCCGCTCGGCGACGGCGGTGCGCTCCTCAGCGCCACGGCGTCTAAAGAAATCGAAATCTCCGGCTGCCGCTTCCTGTCAAGCGGCGGCGATGGCGCGGTGCTCCGGCAAGTCGCCGGACGGATCAGCGACTGCGAGATGGGCGATATCGCGAAGGCGGGGCTGTTCAGCGAAGACGCCTTAGGCCTCGAGATCAGCCACAATCATGTGCGCGATTGCGGCGACAACGGCATTCTTGTGTGGCGCTCGGAACCCGGCGAGGACGGCACCCTCGTCACCGCCAACCGCGTCGAGCGCATCGCCGCCAAGAGCGGCGGCAGCGGCCAAAACGGCAACGGTATCAACGTGTTTCGGGCTGGCTCGGTGATGGTGAGCGCCAACCGCATCGCCGATTGCGCGTTCTCCGCCATCCGCTCCGATGCGGGGTCCAACTGCCAGATGATCGGCAATTCCTGCGCCCGCATGGGCGAGGTCGCCCTTTACGCCGAATTCGCCTTCGAGGGCGTGGTCATCGCCAACAATCTCGTCGACAAGGCGGCGATGGGCATCTCCGTCACCAACTTCAAGCAAGGCGGACGCCTCGCCGTGGTGCAGGGCAATCTCATCCGCAACCTTTTCTTCCGCAAGGACGTGGATTCGCGCGGCATCGGCATCGCCGTGGAGGCCGACAGCGTGGTCAGCAGCAATGTGGTCGAAGGGGCGCCCGCTTACGGCATCCTCATCGGCTGGGGCAGCTATCTGCGCGACGTAAGCGTCACCGACAACCTCATCCGCGATTCTCATATCGGTATCGGCGTTTCCACCGCGGCTTCCGCCGGCACGGCCCTGATCACCGACAACCTGATCACCGGCGCCAAGGACGGCGCCATCCGCGCCATGGACGGTGCCACGCCGATCGGCCCCGACCTTACCCAGGCGAGCGCCGAGGCCTATCGCAATCTCGCCATCTACGCCAACGTCGCGCGCTAGCCTGTAACTAGCGGCCAAACGGCACATATTGGCGAATTGTCGGCGGAGGACCCACCACATAGGTCAGGGCGATGTCGGCAATCCCCGCGGCGACGTTGATGCCGATATTGCCGCTCACGCTGACTGGGTTGAGCACGACCTTGTTGCCGCCCACGAGCGCATTGGCGCCGGCGCCGACGCCCGCCGCCACCGCCGCCGACGCGCCGACATAATTGCCCTCGAGCGCCCCCGGCCCCAGGGTCAGTCCGGGCGATAGCACCGCCCACAAGATCACGCCCGCGGATTGGAAGCCGATATCGACGCCCACGCGGTTGATCCTGCCTTTGTAAAATTCCGGCGGCCTGTCGGTCGGCGTGAACACGCAATCGAGCCGGCGGCTCGATCCGACGAAGAAGCTTACGCCGCCCTCGACGTCGCAGCGGAGCTGCCCACCTGGCGGAGAGACGGGCTGAGCGTAGCTGAGCTCAACTCCCGCCGTCATTGCGGCCAAACCCGCTAAGGCCGCCGCGAATAATCGTGTCAGACGCATCGGCTTCTTCCTCCCGCGCGGGGTAAACCCCCGCTGTTTATGGGCCACGCACATGGACGAGTTCGCCGGCCCCACTTCCCGTGGTGCAATCAACGTAGCATGCGGTTTGGCGCCGAATGATGGCGCCCGGCAAGTTCCGCGGCCGCCTCGGCGAGCACGGCACTCGCCTTGATTCCTCCCGCCCTTTGCCCCTTCCAATTGCGCACATCGCCGTCGAGAAAATCCGCCAGTGCCGTGTCGGCGCCGGGAACCAAGGCAGCGAAGAGATGGGCCATCGCCGCCTCCGCTCCGCGCTTGGCGCCATCGTCGATCTTGAGCGCGATACCGAGCCCAAGCTCCGGCAACGCCGCGCAATGGACGCCTTCCGCGCCGCCTTTGCAGAAGACGGCAGGGGCGAGCCCGCGTAGGGCGATGGTATCGAACCGCCCCTCCCCCGCCACCAGCGCCGGCTTGTCGAAGCAGGCCTGCACGAGGCGTCGCGCCGCCTCTTGTCGCGGCGTGGCGAGGCCCGCGGGGGCACCGAGCCTAGCAAAGCCCGTGGCGAGCGCGGCGAGCGGCACGGCATAAGTCGGCACTGAGCAGCCATCGACGCCCATCTGACCTGCTTCCAACCGGACTCCGCAAAGCTCTGAAATCACGCGCGCAATTTCAATCTGCACGGGGTGGTCAGGTCGCTCGTAGCCTTGCAGCCGGACCCCGAGCTGGACGACCGTCGCCAGCATGCCGGCATGCTTGCCCGAGCAATTGTTATGGATCGGCCGCGGAGTGCTGCCGGCGCGGGCGATCCCACGTTGGGCGGCCTCGCTGAGCGGCCAATGCGCCCCGCAAGCGAGCAGCGACTCGTCCACGCCCGCTTTATCGAGCAGGCTCCGCACCGCCTCGATATGGATGGCATCACCGCTATGGGACGCGCACGCGATCGCGAGCTCCGCCTTGCCAAGCGCGAAAGCGTCCGCGGCACCGCTCTCGACGAGCGGCATCGCCTGAAACGCCTTGACGGCGGAGCGGGGAAACACCGGACGCTCGATCCCGCCGAGCGCAAGCAGCACGCGTCCGTCGGCATCCGCGATGGCGATTACGCCGCGATGGGCACTCTCGATCAGCGCACCCCGCACCACCTCGACAAGGACTGGATTGTCGTTTCGCATCTGACCGCTGGCGCGGAGTCGATCCATGGTTAGGAGATTGGGCCGCCGGCCGTGGGAGTCAACTCGATGGGCACGCCGGGAGCGTGCTTGGACGAGCGGATGACGAGCGAGGTCTTGACGCTTGCCACATTGGGCGCCGCGGTCAGCTCGTGAATGATGAACTCCTGAAACGCCGTCAGATCGGGCGCCACGCATTTCAGCATGAAGTCGATCTCGCCCGATAGCATGTAGCAGTCGCGCACGATGGTCGAACCCCGCACCCACTCCTCGAAGGCGACGAGGTCGGCCTCGGCCTGGCTGTGCAGTCCCACCATGGCGAAGGCGGTCACATCGAAGCCGAGCGCTTTGTCGTTCAGGCGCGCTGTATAGCCGCGGATGATGCCGGCTTCCGCCAGCGCCCGCACGCGGCGCAGGCAGGGCGGCGCCGAGATGCCGACCCGGCGCGCGAGCTCGATATTGGTGATGCGGCCATCCGTCTGCAATTCGCGCAAGATCCGCCAATCGGTGGCATCGAGACGGGCTGAACGCATCGTGGCTGCTCCCTGGACGAATGGGGGGCTGCGGGCTAGAAGGCGGCAATCAGACGTCACTGACTCGCAGTCGTTCGCGCAATTTTACGTCCTCCAGCCACAAGAATCGAAATGAAATTGAGCGCTTTTCTTTCCGGAAATTTTGGCGGCGGTGAGGTGAGGGCCTCCGAAGCCAGCACACCTGACCCGGGCCCGGCCGCGCAGTCGCTCGGGTTGGCCACGGGGGCGCTCGCCGGGCGCCCCGCTTGGCTGATCACGGACGGCAAGATAGGCATGGATGTGCAGGTGCTGGGGGTGGCTGAGGCGCTCGGCGTCGCAATTGCCCTCAAGCACGTGGCGGCGCGGCGACAATGGTCCCTGCTCGCGCCATGGGGGCCGCCGGATCCGAAGGACGGTGTCGGGCGCCCCGGCGGCCGCTTTACCGCGCCCTGGCCGGACCTCGTGCTTGCGACCGGGCGGCAGAGCATCCCCTATATTCGCGCAATCCGCCGGCTGGCCGGCCCTGCGACCTTCGCGGTCGTGATCCAGAATCCACGCACGGGCCCGAAAACAGCCGATCTCATCGCCGTGCCGGAGCATGACGGCCTGAGCGGCAACAATATGTTCGTTACGCTCACGGCGCCGCATAGCTTCGGGCCGAAGCGCTTGGAAGGCTTGCGCGCCTCGCCGCCGCGTGAGGTGGCCGCCCTGCCCTCCCCGCGTGTGGCGGTGATGCTGGGCGGACCGAACGCCGCCTATCGTTTCGACGTCGCAAGCATGGAACGGCTCGAGGTTGCACTCGCCTCGCTCAAGCGGCTTGGCACGAGCTTCCTCGTCACGGGCTCTCGGCGCACGCCAGCGGCGCTCATGTATGCCGTCACGCGGGCGACCGAAGGTGCGCCCCGCATTGTATGGGAGGGCACCAGCGACAACCCTTACGTGCTCTTTCTGGCGCACGCCGACCTGCTGATTGTCACGGCCGACTCCGTAAATATGACCGGCGAGGCTTGCGCGACCGCGCGTCCAGTGTATGTTTTTGAGCCGGAAGGCGGCTCGGCCAAATTCGCTCGCTTTCACAATGCCTTGCGGTGTCATGGCGCGACGCGACCGTTGCCGGCCGTTTTCGAGCGACTTGAAAGCTGGCGTTACGTGCCGCTAGATTCCGCCGCCCTGATCGCTCGCGAGATCGAGCGGCGCTGGCTGACGCGGTCGGCAGGCAAGGATTGACGGCGAGGAGTGGGGACAATGACGCATATAGATATCGACCGCGTGCAGAGCGCCAAGCTGAAAAGCGACCCGTTCGACTATGTCGTGGTCCCGAACTTCCTCAAAGCCGCCAGCCTTTCCCGCGTGATCGATAGCTATCCCGACCTCAAGGGCGGCTCCTATCCCCTCGATTCGATCACGGTGCCGCCGATGCTGCGGGCGGTTATCGACCAGATGGACGGGCCGGATTTCGAGCGGGCGGTCGAAGGAAAATTCGGCGTAGCGCTGGCCGGCAAGCCGAAAATGTACTCGCTGCGCGGCTATTGCCG
Source organism: uncultured Alphaproteobacteria bacterium (assembly GCA_963820115.1). GTDB lineage: Bacteria > Pseudomonadota > Alphaproteobacteria > Rhizobiales > Methyloligellaceae > Methyloceanibacter. The sequence continues at coordinate 741,457 of CAWFYP010000001.1, read as the reverse complement.
GGCCTCCGACGGCAAGATCCACACCGACTCCAAAGACAAGATCATCACCGTGCTGCTCTATCTCAACGAATTGTGGCCGCACGAACACGGTAAGCTTAGGCTCTTGCGCAGCGAAAGCGATCTCGCCGACTATGTCGAGCAGGTGCCACCAGACGATGGCACGTTGCTCATATTCCGGCGCTCGGAGAGATCCTGGCACGGCCATGAGCCCTTCGAGGGCGTGCGCCGCTCGATCCAGATGAACTGGATGGTGTCGGAGGGCCGCCGGGGCTTCCACGCCTTGCGCCACAAGATCTCGGCGCGCTTCAAGAAGATGGCCGACGCCTACTAGACTTTTCGGCCTGGCGCGTGTCCAGCGGGGGTCGCCGTGCGACCAGGCGTGTTTCACCTTAAAACCCAAGCCTCATTCACCCTCTCGTGGGCGTGAGTTGCGCGACCGCACCTTCGCGCTTACCTCTTCTCATCCTGTCCCATGATAAAGGCCCGCTGCAATGGCCTCTCAGGCATCCCGTCACTCCAAGCTCATTATCATCGGCTCCGGTCCTGCCGGTTACACGGCGGGCATCTATGCCGCCCGCGCCATGCTGAAGCCGCTCCTCATCGAAGGCATCGAGGCTGGCGGGCAGATGACGACCACCACCGACGTGGAGAACTACCCGGGCTTTGCCGAAATCATCCAGGGGCCCTGGCTCATGGATCAGATGCGCGTTCAGGCCATGCATGTCGGCACCGAGATCGTCGCCGACCATATCGACGCCGTGGACCTCAAGCGCCAACCCTTCTGGCTCAAGGGCGACAGCGGCACCGAATACACCGCCGACACCCTCATCATCGCCACGGGCGCCCAAGCGCGCTGGCTCGGCTTGCCCTCGGAAGACCGCTTCAAGGGATACGGCGTCTCGGCCTGCGCCACCTGCGACGGCTTCTTCTTCCGCGGCAAGAAGGTCATCGTGATCGGCGGCGGCAACACCGCGGTCGAGGAGGCGCTCTATCTCGCCAACATCGCCGAGAAAGTGATACTGGTGCATCGGCGTGGCGCCTTGCGCGCGGAGAAGATCTTGCAGGAACGCCTATTCGCCAATCCGAAGATCGACGTTCTGTGGAATTCCGAGTTGGCCGAGGTCACGGGCCACGAGGATCCGCGCACCGCGACCGGGGTGAAGCTTAAGAGCACCCTCACCAGTGAGTTCACGAGCCTGCCCATCGACGGCGTGTTCATCGCGATCGGCCATGTGCCGCAGACACAGCTGTTCAAGGGGCAGATCGACATGAAGCCCTCGGGCTACATTCTCACCGCGCCCCGCTCGACCGCGACCAGCGTGCCCGGCGTGTTTGCCGCCGGCGACGTGGCCGATGACGTCTATCGCCAGGCGGTGACGGCGGCGGGCATGGGCTGCATGGCCGCGCTCGACGCCGAGCGCCATCTCGCCGGCCTCGATGCTCTGACCGAGGCCGCGGAGTAAGCCGTCTGTTCGCGCAGCCGTGATGCGCAGTGACCAGCCGCTCTCCGTGAAGTGAGCGAATGTGAATCCGCACCCGGCCCCGGCCCTGCTAGCGTCGCTCCACCCGCAGCACCCATCGCTGCACCGCTGCCGGAAAGGGTTCGTCCCCGGCCCGCTAGTGGTGTCGTGCGGAGGAATGGTTTGCTGACGAGACCATTTTAGCGCTCCGCCGCAAGCTGCGGAAATGCGCGCGAACTGGTCTCAGGGACTTACCGCAACCTGAAGCGAGGGGAATGCAAAACATGAAACTCATTGCAAGATCGGGAGTGACTCTTGCCACCGCGGCCGCCTTGTTGGTGGTCGGCATGGCGGCCCCGATAGCGCCGGCCAGCGCCGCGTACATGGTCAAGTGCTTCGGGGTCAATGCCTGCAAGGGCCATGGCAGCTGCAAGTCGCTGGCCAATGCTTGTAAGGGCCAGAACGCCTGCAAGGGCAGGGGCTTCGTGCTTCTCGGCAAATCGTCATGCGTCGCCAAGGGCGGTACGCTAACGCACGGCTGATCGTCTTCGGAACGAGGCTCGGGCGCGGTGGCCGCTCCCGGGTCTCGCCTCCGTCCCAACCGTCTCATTCAACCCCGGAGAAGATCAATCATGTCCGCGACGCCCAAGAGACTGCTTCTCGCCTGCCTGCTCATCTTGGCCGCCGCCTGTTGGACGGCCACATCATTTGCCGCCGAGCGTATGCCGTTCGAGGAATCGGCCTTTGCCGCGGCTCAGGCCGCGGGGAAATCCATCCTTGTTGACGTTTCCGCGCCCTGGTGCCCTACCTGCCGCGCACAAAAGCCCATCATCCAATCTTTGGCTGCGCAGCCGGAATACAAGGACCTCACCATCTTCGATGTGGATTTCGATACCCAGAAGCCGGCCCTTCGGGCGCTGAACGTGCAACAGCAGAGCACCTTGATCGTATTCAAGGGCGCCACCGAGGAAGGCCGCTCCGTCGGCAGCACCAATGCCGGCGCGATCAGCGAGTTGGTGAAAAGGGCGCTGTAAGCGCGCGCCATGGGATGGGGCGTCCTCAGCTTTGCCTTTCTCGCCGGCCTGCTGTCGGTGCTCTCGCCTTGCGTGTTGCCGCTCCTTCCCATCGTCTTCGGCTCGGCGGCATCGGCGTATCGGTGGGGACCCGTGGCGCTCGCCGCCGGCGTCGCCCTCTCCTTCGTCACCGTCGGATTGTTCATCGCCACCATCGGCTTCTCCATCGGACTTGACGCCGGCCTATTCCGCTCCGCCGCCGCCATCGTGCTGATCGCCATCGGCATCGTGCTGGTGATGCCGTCCCTGCAGCAGCGGGTCGCGGTGGCCGCGGGCCCGGTGAGCAATTGGATGGAACAGCAATGGGGCGGCGCAACCCTGCCGGGCGTCACGGGTCAATTCCTGGTCGGCCTTCTACTCGGCGCAGTGTGGAGCCCCTGCGTCGGCCCCACCCTCGGCGCCGCTTCCGTTCTCGCCGCCCAAGGCAAGGACCTCAGCCACGTCGCCGTGACCATGCTCGTCTTCGGCATGGGCGCCGCGCTCCCCCTTCTTGTCTTGGGGCTGCTGTCGCGGGAGGTCTTGATGCACTGGCGCAGCCGACTGCACGCGGCAGGAACCGGCGCCAAGATGACGCTCGGTGCGGTATTGATCGCGACCGGCCTCTTCATCGTCAGCGGCCTCGACAAGACCGTGGAGGTGAAGCTCGTCGCCGCCTCCCCCGCCTGGCTGACCGATCTGACCACCCGCTTCTGAGCATGGATCGGAAAAGGGCGTCGCTTCCTTCAGTTCAGCGTCGCCAAGGTCTGGCGCAATGGGTTAGCCTAAGCCCCGCCCAGCCAATCCCAAGGCGGTACGATGCTCATATCCGACATTCTCAAGCGCTATCGCATTCGCAAAGGCAGCGAGTTTGAGCTAGCCAAGATCGATCCATCCGATACCTGCGGCATCGACATCAAGAAGGCCGAGGCCAAGGCGATTCTCGCTGAAGGGGTCAACCGCCTCGCCGCCCTGCAGGAGCGGCTCTATGCCGACCACACTTGGGCGATCCTCGTCATCCTCCAGGCACTCGACGCGGCAGGCAAGGACGGCGTCATCAAGCACGTGATGTCGGGTGTCAATCCGCAAGGCTGCGACGTACATTCCTTCAAGGCGCCGAGCGAGCTCGAGCTCGACCACGATTTCCTCTGGCGTGCGGCGGTGGCGCTGCCGCGGCGCGGGCATATCGGTATCTTCAACCGCTCCTATTACGAGGAGGTGCTGGTTGTGCGCGTGCACAAGGAGCTGCTCGAGCGCCAGGGCCTGCCGCCCAAACTCATCACCAAGAATATCTGGCAGGAGCGCTTCGAAGACATCAACGACTTCGAGCGACATCTCGCCCGCAATGGCATCGTGCCGATCAAGCTCTTCCTCCATGTCTCAAAGAAAGAGCAAAAGAAGCGACTGCTCGCCCGCATCGACGATCCGGCCAAGCAGTGGAAGTTCAATGCCGGCGACGTGGGCGAGCGCAAGCTGTGGGATCAATTCATGGCTGCCTATGACGATATGATCCGCGCGACCGCGACACCGGAGGCGCCCTGGTATGTGGTGCCCGCCGATCACAAATGGTTCACCCGCCTCATCGTCGCCGCGGCAATGGTTGAGCAATTGGAGGCAATCGATCCCAAATTCCCGAAGCTCGGCGAGGCCGCGCTGCGCGATCTCGCTGCGGTCCGCACCGCGCTCACCGAAGGCTAAGGCTTCGGCGTGCAGGCCGAGGCGGAGGGAACAACGCTCGCGGCTCATGTCGATCCGAGCCGGCCGGACGCGTGGAAGGCGGAGCTTTTTTATTCGCAATTGAAAGCCTGGGCGCGGCTCGCGGCCCCAAAGCAAAACCACGTCGTCATTTGCATCGGCCCCCAAACGATCGCGATCCTGCCGGACAGGGATGTGGACCTCGGGCTTGTGCGCCATGATGAACTCATCGGCGCCCAGGACTTGCCGTCGCCCGCGGTCCGAGGCTTCGGCCCCGCTGGCTGAGACAAAGGGACTCCGCACGCCCCTTGCAACCTGCGTGGCGGGATGACCGGGTTCCATGCTAGTGATCGAGCCCTCGTTGGGGAAGGAAAGGCCCGATGTCGAAGGTCGCTTCTATCGTCCGATCAATGTTGGTCCTCGCCATATCGGCACTCGCGCCATCGGCCGGAAACGCGGCCGAGCAACAATGTGCCGGCGAACCAATCACTGCGCGGGGCCCGAGCTTCGCCCCCTCGCCCGAGCAATCCATCGAGGCGGCGCAGAAGGAATGGCTGGCCAAGGCGACCGCCATCTATAGCGACGCAAAATTGGAGACGGCCAAGGACCCGCAAATGTCCTGCGTCAATCAGGGTCTCTATAGCAACTGCACGATCTCGGCCGTGCCCTGTGGCTCCGCACCCGCCGCGAAGCCCAACTGAAAGGCTCACGCCTTACTCTTGCTGCGACCGCGCGCTAGCGCAGCGGCAATTGCTTTAGCGGCGCCATGGAGACCATCGGGCAGTCGAGCGTCTTCTCCAGCGCCTTGACGAGTTCCTCTTCGCTGTTGGCCTTGATGTAGAGGCCATCATTCGCGTCGGCCACGCATTTCAAATCCATGGCGCTGTTTCCGCCGGTCCACGAAAAGTTTTCATATTGAAACGCAATCGTGTGGATGATGAGCTTGAAAGCCGCAGCATGCAGTTGCTGGCCAAGCTGGCACGGGGATCGGCCACAGGTCTCCTCGCCATCCGTGATCACCACTATGACGCCCGGCTTGGTACGGTAGTCGAGGGCCTCGGCTGCCGTCTCGATGCCTTCGGTCAACGGTGTCTTGCCGGCGGGAACGATGGAGTTCACCGCGCTCATGATGGGCAGGGCGGCATTGGGCGTGGGCTTGAAATTGAGTTTCACGTTGCACTGGTTGTACGGCCCGGGCCCGTAGGTCACGAGACCCACGCGGCGAAACTTGGTGGCGTTGGGCAACACCTGGGCGAGAGCGGAGCGTGCCTCGTCAATGCGGGCGCGCGAATTGGGAATGCCGAGGGTCTGGTTACCGGACATCGACCCCGAGGCGTCGAACACGATCATCGCATCGTCAATGCACGGAGGCGGCTTGTCCTCGGCGCGCGATGCCGCGTGGCAACCAAGAAGCACAGCCAAGACGAGGGCTATGCGCCCCGCGATATGACGGGCGGCGATACCAACAGACGGCGAACCCATTGCGCAATACTCCCGACGCGGCTGCCGGACATTAGCAAAGAAGCGGTGGACGATAGAAGCGGCGTGCGGGCGAAGCGCCGTGCGACAGAGTCGTCATACCGCATCGCAACATCGTTGGCGGCCGACCTATCCCTGCCCCATTGCCGTGTTAGGTTCGCGCAATTCAACGAGAATTGATTCGGGGAGGTCGCACCCATGAGGATCATCCAACGGGCAGTCCTGATTGCCGTGCTTGCCGCCGCGGCGATCCTGGTTTGGCCCCCGAGCGGCGCTCGGGCCTCGGCCGCGCGGATCAACGCCGACGTTCACGCCAGCCTTAACGATTTCTTCCGTCAGGTGCCGGGCGGCCGCGATCTCGCCAATCATGCCGCTGGCATCCTGGTCTTCCCCACCGTGGTGAAAGCAGGCTTCGGCTTCGGCGGGGAATATGGCGAAGGGGCGCTACTCGTCGCCGGTAGAACCGCAGGCTTTTACAATCTCGTCTCGGCGTCGTTCGGCTTTCAGTTCGGCGCCCAGGCGCGCACCGTCATCATCATGTTCATGACCCCCAACGCGCTTACCAGCTTCGACCGCAAGGCCGGCTGGAAGGTCGGCGTCGACGGATCGGTCGCCTTGATCACCATCGGCGCCGGCGCCTCCATCGACACCGACAAGATCACGAGCCCCGTCATCGGCTTCGTGCTTGACCCCACGGGGCTGATGTACAATCTGACGCTCGAAGGCTCGAAGATCAGCCGCATCAACCCCTGACGCGGCCGCCCTCAGCCGTTCCGGCACCCGCGGCCCACGCGGGCACAGTCGCCGATGTCTTACGCGGCCTTGGCGTAATACGATTTGAGCTGGTTCATCACCTTCTGCTTATCGAACTCGGCGCCCATGGCGAGCATGGCATCGGCGAAGCGGCCGACGATTTCGGTGATCTGCTCGGGGCTCAGCTGATTGAGAATACCGATGCGCACCTGGACGGGCTCCGAGAGCGTCGGCCAAATGCCGAACCCTTGCGCGCGCGCGCCCTGCACCAGCTCCTTCTCCTTGCCCTTGAGCTTGCCCGGCAGATTGAGCACGATGAGGCTCGTCATATTCGAGGTGACGTCGCAGCCCATGGCCTCCACCGCCTGGCGCAACGCCCTCTCGTGATAAGCGTAGTCGCTAGCCTTGCGGCGCCGGCCATAGCCCAGGATGATGCGCAACGCCTCGTGGAACGCGGCCACTGCATAGCAGGAATGGGTTTGGTGATAGGCGGGGGCGGCGTCCTTGCCGTCAATGATGCCCCAGTGGCGTGCGTCGAGGATCGGGTGGTGCACATAGGTGCGGCAACCGCGCTTGCGCACCATCTCGATCGCCTTGTCGGTGAAGCTCACCGGCGCATAGGTGAGCGGCAGCGAGAGCACGCCCTTCTGCGGACACGACGCCCAGGCAACGACGCCCAGATAGTCGTCGATGTTGAAGTCGGCAACCCCGAGGCTCGACACCGCATCGACGATGCCCATCACGCCGTGCTTGAGGCAGGCGTCGCTGAAGCCTTTCAGGTCGTTGATGCGTCCCGAGCCGGTCTCCCAATGGGCCATGAACGCCCACATCGGCTTGTGCTCAGCAAGCGCCTTGTCCACGGTTTCGCCAGTGACCGACTGGCCGTGCGGCGTCTCGACAACGATCACGCTTTTCGGCTTGGGATTGAGGGAGTCCGCCGCAAGCTCCTCAGCGGTCGCGGCCTTCATGCGGATGGTCAGGCTGTCGATGCCGGAGAAGGTGCCGTTGGGGAACGCCACGACCTTGTCGCCGGGCAGGATCAGCGACAGCACGCAGTCGAGCCCCGAGAAGCCCGTGCCGGCGACGCCATAGGTATAGACGTTCTTGGTGCCCCATAGCTCGCGGAGCATCTCCTTGGCCTCGATCATGCCGCGGAGCACGTCCTTTTGCATATGGTCGGCCACGCCCGTCTTGGCGAAGCGCTCCAATACGCGCGGATCGGTGTTCCCCGGCCCGGGGCCGGCGGCAAGAGTTCTCAGGGATTTCAAGGGGCGGATAGATCGTCATGGGAACACCTCAAAAGAGCTAATGGTCATTATGTGAAGCCGAGACAACTGCCGAACCGCGCCGCGCTCGTCAAGCCGCTTTGGCGCCGCGATGGGCCAGCACCTGGTCGGCGATCTTGCCGGTGAGCTCGGCGAGATGATCGAATGTGGCGGTGAAAGTGCCCACCCCCGCCGTCGCCGAGCGCACTTCCACGATCAGGTTCTGGATTTCCGACTCGGGGATATGCGCCTCCACCAGGTCCCAGCCGGGCCAGCCCGGACGCGCGTCGAAGCCGAGGATCTGCCCCCGCCGGGAAGAGATGATGCCGTTGATCTTGGCCGTGGCGTCCGAGGGTACGGCGATCTCCACTGCCATGACCGGCTCGAGCAGCACCGGCGAGCATTGCGGCAGCCCCTCGCTCACGGCGATGCGCCCCGCCTGGCGGAAGGCCATGTCCGAGGAATTGACCGAGTGGTAGGAGCCGTCGATTAGGCATACGCCGACGTCCACGACGTTGAAGCCGAGCGGACCTGAATTCAGATAGTCGCGCACGCCGATTTCGACCGAGGGGATGTAGTTCTTGGGCACTACACCGCCCGTGATCTCATCGCTGAACTCGAACCCCGCCCCGCGCGGGCGCGGCTTGATGGTCACTACCACGTCGCCGAACTGGCCATGGCCGCCCGACTGCTTCTTGTGCCGCCCGCGCACTTCCGTCGACTTGCGGATGGTCTCCTTATAGGGAATCGCGCGCGGCCGCGTGTCGGCCTCGATGCCATATTTGCGCGTGAGCTTCTCGAGCGCGACGCGAAGATGCATCTCGCCCTGCCCCCACAACACCATCTCGCCCATGTCCTGGCTGTGGGTGAGGGAGATGGAGGGATCCTCCTCGATGATCTTGGCGATGGCCGCGGTGAGCTTCACCTCGTCCTTCTTCTCGCGCGCGGCGATGGCGAGGCCGAAAACCGGATCGGCGATGTGCGGCACTTCGATCTTGCTCGCCTTGCCCTTCTCCGCCGAGAGCGTGTCGCCGGTCGTGATGCTTTCCAGCCGGCCGAAGGCGACCGTGTCGCCTGCATGCGCCTCGCCGCGCTTGGTGGGCTCCTGGCCGAGTAGGGTGAAGACGCCGGAGATGCGCTCTTCCTCCGCGCCGCCATAGACGGTGGTGCCGTCGGCAAAGGCGCCGGTCAACACGCGGGCAAGTGACAGCTTGCCGCCATGGGCGGTGTGGAAGGTCTTGAGCACATAGGCGCAAGAAGGGGCCCCGACGACTCCCAGGCGATTGGCAGTGCTATCGACAAAAGGGGCTTCGTGCCTCAGCGCCTTGAGCAGGCGCAGGATGCCGTTGCCGTTCTCCGCCGAGCCGATCAGCACGGGGCAGATGGCACCGTCGCGCAGCTCATGGGCAAGGTCATCGAAAATCTTGTCCCGCGGCGGCGGCACGTCCTCAAGCAGCTGCTCCATCAGCTCGTCGTCATAGTCGGCAAGCTTCTCCAGCATGGAGAACCGCGCTTCCTTCTCGCGCTCGGCCAGCGCGTCGGGAATGGTGATCACCTCGCTTGCCGCATGCTCGCGATAGACGAAGGCACGCTCGAGCGCGAGGTCGATGAACCCGGTGACGATGTCGTTCTCCCAGATCGGCACCTGGCGCAGCACGAGTGGCTTGGTGGAGGCCGGCTGCAGCATGGGCACGATGTCCCGCACCCGCGCCTCGGCCTTATCGATCTTGTTGATGAAGAGGAAATGGGGGACGCCGCGATCCTCGAGCTGCTTGAGGATGAGTTGCAGCGCCGGGACCTTCTTCTCGTCCGGCTCGCACACCACGACCGCCGCGTCACAGGCGGTGAGCGCGTTCAGAGCGTCGGCCTGGAATTCGATGGAGCCGGGGCAATCGAGGAAGGTAAAGGAGTTGCCGAGAAATTCGACCGTGGCCACGTTGAGCTCGACGCTCATGCCGTGATGGCGGGCCTCCTCCGAGGCGTCGCCGACCGTGTTCTGGCCGCCCGATGAACCCTGCCGGCTGATGGCGCCGGTGCGCGCCAGGATGGCTTCGAGAAGTGTCGTTTTACCGCTGAGATAGGGGCCAACCAGTGCGATGCAGCGGGCGCTGCGGGCTGGTTGGCCCTGCGCTTGGCCCATGATCTCCTCCCTTGGCGTTACGCGCGCGGGAAGGCCGCCAGCCCCCCGCGCCGCCTTATGAACCTATCGTGTCAAGCGAACGGCCCGCTGGCAAGAGGCCCGATTCGGGACACTTGGCCTGCGCCAACCCGTGACGAGCGGGTCGCCTGCGAGAGGTCGCCCCACCCGGCTGTTCTGATCCGGTTCCTATGCCATTATATGAGCCGCCTTATCGGACGGAGTTTCCATGCGTCTGCTGTTCGCCTTTGTGCTGGCGTCTTCGCTTTGGGTGCTGCTCTTGGCGCTCGGCGGCGGTGACGAAGCCGCGGCCGTCGGGCAGTTTACCCGGCCGTCATCGGCGCGACATCTTGTGCTCGAAGCCAAGATCGTCTGCGGCATGTCCGAAGGCACGTGGGGATGTAAGTCGGCCCCCGGCGTCGTGGAGCACGGAAAGAATGCCATCCCGGGCGTCGATCAAGACGTTCCGGACACCTCAACTCCAGCCCCGCCGGGGGAGCAAGACGCGACCGCCCCTGCTCCCGGCGCCCAAAGCGGCCTCCCGGAAAATGGGGCCGTTAAGCCGGGCGAGCATGCCTGCCCTCCGGGCTACCGGGTTCTCGCGGTGCCGACCCAATCCGGCTATTGCGAGCCGCCGGGCGGAGCGCCGGCGGCGGGCCAGCCCTGCCCGCACGGCATGGTCGGGACGCCACCCAATGATTGTCACTGCCCGAAGAATTCAGAATTGCTGGGCGGCAATTGCGTCCATTACACCGCGACGTGCCGGAGGGGATTGACCGCCGACGTCAACCCCGAACCGTGCCCGGGGGCCGAGGAAAAGCTCGCCTGCAAAATACGTCCGGACGGATTGAAGGATTGCTGCTGTTTGACCTACGACAAGCTGTAGGCATCGAGCGGCCGCCCCGTTGCCAGGAGGCGCCTACGCGGTCGCCCCGACCGTGGATTTGCGCTCCAGTTTGCCCCAGCCGACCAGCGGCCCAAGCGCGGCGGCGAACATCGCCTTAATCACCACGTAATACATCAGCTGGCGGTAGCCGAAACGCTGCAGCACGAGCCAGGGCACGAGACCCCATTTCTCCTTGTGCTCCATGGCGAGCGCGATCGCCGCGCCGCCAAGGTCGACGACCAGGAAGACGAGGTAATAGACGAGCACCTTGCGCAGGGCATCGCTGTCGAACTGATCGGGATGTTGCAGCACGTCGTAGGTCGAGATGGCCAGCCGCCAGAACAGCGCGAGATCGACGAGCGGTGCAAGTAGGGTGAACAGGAACTGGAACAGCCAGGTCTGCGGCAAGGCCACCAGCCCGAGCGTGCCGTAACGCGGCCGCAGCGTCACCGCGCGATGCTTCCACAAACATTGCAGCGTGCCGAAGGCCCAGCGGAAGCGTTGCTTGACGAGGCCCCTCACCGTGTCGGGCGCCTCGGTCCAGGCGATGGCAGAAGAGTTCGTACAGCACCTTGTAGCCGGCCTTGAGCATGGAAATAGTAAGGTCTTGGTCCTCGGCCAGCGTGTCGACGGGGAACCCGCCAAGCTTTTCCAACGCCTCGCGCCGCCAGGCGCCGATGGCCCCCGGCACGACGGTGATGCAGCCAAGGGCGGCGAGCTCACGCCGCTCCAGATTCTGGCTCGTCACATATTCCAGCGCCTGCCAGCGAGTGATGACGTTGATGCGGTTGCCCACCTTGGCGTTCCCGGCCACCGCGCCGACGTCCGGGTCCGCGAACCAGCGCACGAGCTTGGTGATGGAATCGGACTGGAAATGCGTGTCGGCGTCGAGCGCCACGACCACGCCGCCTCGCGCCTGGCGCAAGCCGCAATTGAGCGCCCTCGCCTTGCCGCCGTTGGGCACGGTCAGAAGCGTGACGCGCGGATCGTCGGCAAAATGCTCCCGCACGCGGTCCGCCGTGCCGTCGGTCGAGCCGTCGTCGATGACGATGATTTCGAGATTGGGATAGTCGCTCGCCAGGATGTGACCGATCGAGCGCACGATGACCTTGGCCTCATTGAAGGCGGGGATCAGCACCGACTGCAGCGGCGCGGGCTCCGGCAAGGGGGGCGGCACGCGCTTGGCCTCCGCCCGGCGGTTGCGCAAGGCGATGACGCACAGGAACAGGAGCCGCGCGACGCCGAGCCAGATGGCAACGATGAACAGACTGGTGAGCAGATGGCCGAGCCAGCCAAGCGTCATGAACACCGGCAGACCGACGAGCCTCCCGAGCGAGGTGAGGGGAACGGGCGGCATCGCCTGATCGCGCGTGAGCCCGGCAAGCTCCGACACCGGCACGAAGCTATAGCCCTTGGCCCGCAGCGCATCGATGAGCTTCGGCAGCGCCGCGACGGTGCGTGAGCGGTCGCCGCCGGAATCGTGCAGCAGGATGATATGGCCCCGGATATCTGGGTTTGGATCCATGACCTGGGCCACGGCCCGTTGGACGATGGTGTCGACCGGAGGCCGCTGCCAATCGTCCGGGTCGACATGCAGCCCGACCGAGAAATAGCCCATGGACTGGGCGGCCTCGATCGGCGCGATCTCATCGCCCGTGGTCGGCTCGGCGTCGCCGAAATAGGGCGCCCGGAACAGCCGCATGGATCGCCCGGTCAAAGCCTCGAACAGTCGCTGCGTGGCGTTGATCTCGAGAGTGACGAGCGCGTTCGGCATCTCCCCGAGATTGGGGTGGGTGAAAGTGTGGTTCCCCACATCGTGACCTTCGGCGAGGATGCGTTGCACGAGGTCGGGATAGGCTTGCGCGTTGTTGCCGATGATGAAGAAACTCGCCTTGACACCCTTGTCCTTCAGAATGTCGAGGATCTTCGGCGTCCAATCGGGGTCCGGGCCATCGTCGAAGGTGAGCGCGAGCTCGCCTGGCTTGGCCCCGGTCCGCTCGATCACATAGGGCGTGGGAATCTTGGTGTAGGTCTGGTCGACGACGTCGCCCGTGTCCTTGTCGATCTCCATCACCCGCGCGCCCGTCGCCGGGCGCTCGGCCACGCGCAGGATCTCCCCCTCCCCCTCGAAATCGATGTCCTCGCTCGTCCCGATCTCCCCCAAGGCGTCGGGCACGGCCGCATCATAGGGACGCCCAAGCACCGACCAGATCGATGGGTCCTCGGAACCAAGCCGCCACAGGGCGTAGCCGGCCAGGCGGTACACGTCGGCGGCATGGACCTCGTTGAAGGCGGTGACGCCGTCCAGGAACCAAACGTCGTGGCGCTGGCCATTGTCCTCGACAAACGAGAAGTGAGGGTTGTTGGTCTCCGGATCGAAGTCGATGTCGGCTTCCGAATCGCGTGCCGACAACACCGCCTCCTCGAAGGTGAGGTCGTCGGCGTTCTTGCCCTTCACCCAGTCGTAGCCATAGCTGCCGATGGCGATGATGGTGCGCTCGGGGTCGAGCGTCTTCATGCGCTTGTCGAGAATGTCCTCGAACCAGCTTTGACCGGCGATGCTTCCGGGCTCACCCTCCTCCCAATGCTGGTCGTAACCCATGAGCATCATGAAATCGACGATGTGGGCATAGGTCGCATAGGGCCACGCGTCGTCGTCGAAGGGCACCGCCAGCGCGATGACGTATTGGTGCGGCGCGAAGGCAGCGGCCATTTCCGTGAGGAACAGCTGCAGATTCTTCTGCGCCGCCGCCGGCACCTCCTCGAAGTCGACCGTGAGACCCTGGAACTTGTATTTGTCGAGAAAAGCAACGATCTCCGCGACGCGTGTGGCGCGCTGGGTGGGATCGGCCAAGAGCTTGGCGAGACCCGCGCCGTCCCATTTGCCCTCCACCGCGTTCTGGATCATGGGCAGGATCGGGAGGTTAGGCTTGGTGGCCTGGATGTAGTTCAGTACGCGGGCGTCGACATCGGCCTTCACCGCCATGTCCGGCCCTTCAAGGCTGAGCCAACCCGGAACGAGCCAATCGAGATGCGGCAGCGCCCGCTTCAAGGCCGGGTAGCTGTTGTCGTCCCAGTTCACATAAAAGCCGATGCTCAAGGAGCGGTCGTGGGGAGAGGCAAGCGATGCCGGCAACGGGCGCCGGTCGATCACTTCCGCTTGCGGGCGTTGGCCACGCAAACCTCTCTCCCTCTCCCGCAATTCGGCGGCGAGCTTGTTTGCCTGCTTGAGCAGCTCGGGATCGGCGGCCGGCGTCGTGTTCAACGCATGCGCCGTCGCGCAGGTGGGCGCCCAGGCACAACGGATCGACGGCCTCGGCGCCCCGGGATCGGCACGCTCCACTCCCGGCCGATGCGCCACCATCAGCGTGGCGATGAAAAGGACGGTGACGAGCGCGCTGAGCGTGCCTGCCGCCCAGGCAAGCCGCCCCAGGACGCGGCCGCGCCTGCCCGTCGGATCGTGGAAAATTGGTCTACCGGTCATCGGAGGTCATGCCGCCCAGAAACTCGTCTAAGGCGCACGAGCTCGCGCGCCAATGACACCCCGCGGGGATATAATGCTGCTTCGCCTTTTGGCCCCCAGCGCCACAACGCCGCAGGTTTGCGCACAAAAGTGTGAACGAAGCATGGCAATGATGCGCCACCCCGGCGGGGCGTCATCGGGCCCTGGCCTCGCTACGCATCGCTGCGGCGACGGCGTCGAGCACCAAGCCGAATTGGCCGAACACCCAATAATGGCCGGCGCCGGGGACGACATCCAGCCGGCAATTGGCAAGCGTCCGCGCCAAGAGATAGGCGGCGTCCGGCGGCACGATGCTGTCGTCGCTCCCCTGCCACAGCACGGAGGAGGCGTCGATGCGGGACAGCGCGAGACCCCAAGGCGCACAGAACAGGCGCACATCCTGCACGGCGCCCTCGACGCCCGCGCGGAGGCCTTCATGCACCGCCGCGCGCAGATTCGCTTTGACGTCGTCGCGCGCGAGAATGGCGCGGTCGGAGGGGGGCACCCGCGCCTTGAGCCCCCGATGTGCGATTTCCGGCGCCGTGCGCAGGAGCCGGCGCAAGCCGAGGAAGAAGGCGCGGGTCGCCCACGACCATCGCGCCACCCGCTCGAACAATAGGCGGTGTCCGCGCGACAGCCGCATTTGGCGCCCGTGATCGGCAATGGGGCCGACCGGCCCCACCAGCGCGAGCAGCACGACCCGCTCCGGCATGGCGGACGCGGCGGCGACCGCGTACGGGCCGCCCCCCGAGATGCCGACCAGCGCAAACCGGCGGAAGCCGAATGCATCGGCCAGCGCGCCGATGTCCTGGGCGTGGTCGAGCAAAGTGGCGGATCGGCGGTAGGACGACAAGCCGTAGCCCGGGCGTTCGGGGGCGATAAGCCTGAGCCCCCGCTCGCGCGCGGCCCGGTGCGAGAGCGCGAACATCAGCCGCGAGCCCGGCGTCCCATGCAGCGCGAATACCGGCAGCCCTCGCGGGTCGCCAAATTCGGCGAAGCCCACGCGCCTGCCGCCGGCGAGCACATGGCTGCGCGACAAGGGATCCGCCGCGACCGGTGTTTGGCTGGCGATCGGCATGTCCATCGTGGGCTTCGTTCTAGCCCCGCGGCAAGGCCGTTCGATGGCGGATTGGGCGGACTGCGTGGCTATTCGCAGGCGATGATGATGTCGCCCGGATTGATCACCAGCGTCACGTTCTTGCCCTCGAACAGACCGAGCGCCTCGGTGGAGGCCACGGTCGCGCTGACCTCGATCATCTGATCGCCCGCGATCTGAACGTAAACGATGGTCGTCACCGCCCCTTTGCGGATCTCCATCACCTTGCCCTTGATCTGATTTCGCGTGCTGAGCTTCATGTCCGGCCCCTGCAAATTGACGGCGATGCGATCATAGCGCAGGTGGCTCAGCCGAGACCGCCGCAAAAGCGCTGGATGCGCCGGCACGCCTCCTCGAGCGCCGTGGCTCCCGTGGCGTAGGAGATGCGGAAGAAGGGCGAAAGCCCGAAGGCCGCGCCTTGCACCACGGCCACCCCCTCCTCCTGCAACAGCGCCGTGACGAAGTCCTCGTCCGATCTGATCTTTTGCCCCTTGGCCGAGGTCTTGCCCATGGCGCCCGCGCAGGACGGATAGACATAGAAGGCGCCCTCCGGCTTCGGGCAGTCGAGACCCTTGGCCTGATTGAGCATGGATACGACGAGGTCGCGCCGCTCCTGGAACGACTTCACCCAGTCCTTGAGGAAATCCTGCGGTCCGTTCAACGCCTCCACCGCCGCCCATTGGCTGATCGAGCATGGATTTGAGGTCGACTGGGATTGCAGCGTGGCCATGGCCTTGATCAAGGGCTCGGGGCCCGCGCCATAGCCAATGCGCCAGCCGGTCATGGAATAGGCCTTGGACACCCCATTCAGCGTGAGCGTGCGGGATTTGAGCTTCGGCTCGACTTGGGCCGGGGTGGTGAATTGAAAGCCGTCATAGACGAGGTGCTCGTAGATGTCGTCGGACAGCACCCACACCTGCTCGTATTTGAGCAGTACTTGGGTGAGCGCCTTGATCTCCTCACGCGTATAGGCGGCGCCGGTTGGATTCGACGGGGAATTGAAGATGAGCCATTTGGTCCGGGGCGTGATGGCCGCGGTCAGCGCCGCGGGGCTGAGCTTGAAGCCGTCCTCGAGCTTGGTCTCCACGATCACCGGCGTGGCCCCCGTGAGCAGCACGATATCGGGATAGCTCACCCAATAGGGCGAGGGCACGATCACCTCGTCCCCCGGATTGAGCGTGGCGAGCAGCGCGTTATACAGCACCTGCTTGCCGCCCGAGCCGACGCTGACCTCGGACGGCTTGTAGTCGAGGCCGTTCTCGCGCGCGAACTTCTTGACGATCGCGGATTTGAGCTCGGGGATGCCGTCGACGGCGGTATATTTGGTCTCGCCGCGCTTGATCGCCGCGATCGCCGCCTGTTTGACATTGTCCGGCGTGTCGAAATCGGGCTCGCCGGCGCCGAGTCCAATGACGTCGTGGCCCGCGGCCTTCAGCTCGCGTGCCTTGCTCGTGATCGCCATGGTTGGCGACGGCTTGACCCTTTCAAGCGCGTGGGCGACGAACCCCATGCTGATCTCCCGATAAAGAGGATGGACGTGACGCCCGAAGATCCCCGCTTCGGAAGCCGGCCGCACCCTAAGCGCCGGTGCTTTTGCCCGCAAGTGCAATGGCGCCGATATCCGGTCCGCTCTGTCGCATCCCGCCGGCTCGGCCGGTAATTTGGCTGCCCGACAATTGAGCTCCCCGGGACAATCGGAGCCGCCAAAGCCGACTCATTGCGGCCACAGTTGTGGCGCGTCTGCCCCGCTCCCCGCGTTTGCGCGCCACAATATGGTTAAAGACGCGCCCTAATGGCGTGGTTCCCTTGTTCCGTGCCGGAGGACCACGAGGGATAAAACTCAATGCTGACGCGGCCACAAGCTCTCTGCTTGAGAGAGTTGGCGTTCAATTGCGCGGTGCTTTTCCTCATCCTTGGCTTCATTGGCGCGGCACCTTCACGATCGGCCAGTGCCGACCCCCTCCAGCCTCAGACCGAGGCAGGCGGCAGCGCCATCACCCCCGTCAATTTCGTGACCCCCGGCGATATGAACACGGGCGCCCTCCTGCTTAAGAGCGGCAAGGAAGGTCAATTCGTCGAGGCCCCGCGCCTCGCTACCGACGTCAACATTACCGTCACCGGTACCATCGCCCGCGCCATCGTCACCCAGCGTTTCGCAAACCCGAGTGATCGTTGGCTCGAAGGGGTTTATGTTTTCCCCCTGCCGGAGCAATCCGCGGTCGACGCGCTGCACATGGAGATTGGCAGCCGGGCCATCGAAGGCGAGATCAAAGGCCGAGAGGAAGCGCGCAAGCTCTATGACGAGGCCAGGGACGCCGGCCAGAAGGCGAGCCTCGTCGAACAGGAGCGGCCGAACATCTTCACCAATTCGGTGGCCAATATCGGCCCCCATGAGGCCATCGTCATCCGCATTGAATATCAGGAAACGGTGAAACAAGACGGGGGTATCTATTCCCTGCGCTTCCCTCTCGTGGTCGCGCCCCGCTATAATCCGAACTCGAAAGAGGTCGACCTCGTCGACTATGGGCGCCCGCACGCGCCCGTGGGCGATCCCGTGCCCGACCGCGACCGCATCAGCCCGCCCGTGCTCGATCCCAACAAATTCGCCAAAATCAATCCGGTCACCCTGCAGGTCACGCTCAATGCGGGCTTCGACCTTGGCGACGTCACGAGTTCCTACCACCAGATCGCGCTGAAGCGGACCGGCGACAAGACTGCCACATTGGCGCTCGCCGACGGATCGGTGGCCGCCAACAAGGACTTCGAACTCGTGTGGAAGCCGAAGGCGGCCGCCGCCCCGCAAGCCTCGCTGTTCCACGAGACCGTGGCCGGCGAGCATTATCTTCTGGCCATGGTCACTCCGCCGAGCCTTGACAGCGCGCAGGCGCCGCTCCCGCGCGAGATCATCTTCGTGATCGACAATTCCGGCTCCATGGCCGGCACCTCGATGCCCCAGGCCAAGGAAAGCCTCCTCTTCGCCTTGAACCGCCTGCGCCCGGGCGACAAATTCAACGTCATCCGCTTCGACGACACCATGGACACGGTGTTCGACGAGCCCGCCGCCACAACCTCAGAAAATCTCGCCATCGCCAAGCATTTCGTTTCGCGGCTCGACGCCGATGGCGGCACCGAGATGCTGCCCGCGCTCAAAGCCGCGCTCAAAGATGGCACACCCGCCGATACGAGCCATGTGCGTCAGATCGTGTTTCTCACCGACGGCGCGGTCGGCAACGAAGCCGAACTGTTCACCGAGATCGCCGATCATCGCGGCCGCTCGCGCCTGTTCACCGTCGGCATCGGCTCCGCGCCCAACTCTTATTTCATGCGCCGTGCGGCCGAGCTCGGCCGCGGCACCTTCACCGAGATCGGCTCCGAAGCGCAGGTGCTGGAGCGCATGACCGCCCTCTTCGCCAAGCTCGAAAAGCCGGTGCTGGTCGGCCTCAAGGCCGAGTGGCAGGGCGCGGGCGCTGTCGAAGCTTGGCCCGACCCGTTGCCCGATCTCTATGCCGGGGAACCCATATTGGTGTCGGCCAAGGCCGCCTCTCCCGACGGCGCGCTGCGCCTATCCGGCACCTTCGACGGCAAGCCGTGGCAGGCCGCGTTCAAGCTCTCCGGCGCCGTCGAGGGCGCGGGCGTCGGCAAGCTCTGGGCCCGCAACAAGATTGCCGCGCTGGAAGGCAAGCTTTACGCCGACGGCAATTCCGAGGAAATCGCCAAGGAAATCGAAGCTATGGCACTCAAGCACCATTTGGTCTCGAGCGAGACGAGCCTCGTCGCCATTGACACGACCAGGTCGCGGCCCGATGGCCAAGCTGTCACCTCGACCGACCTGCCGGTCAACCTGCCCGACGGCTGGCGATATGACAAAGTCTTTGGCGCCCCGGCCCAGGGTCAACAGGCGGCGGCCTCCTATGGGTCGGGCGGAAGTTACGGTTACATGGCCAAAGCGTCCCGCATAGGCGGCATGCGGTCCCTGAGCGGCGGCGCGTTTGCGGCGTTGCCCGCACCCGCTCCCGCGCCGTCCTACGCGCCTTCGGCGGTGCCGTCCGAGGGCGGCGTCGCGGCGGAGACCATGGCGGTACCGGGGCCAGAAATGGATGCGACTGGCGGGCCGGCCGATGCGCCTGCCGCCGACCCTGGCGTGACCGCCTTCGATGGCGGCGAGGCGGACGCGCAATCGCCCGCGACACCCGCGCCGGAGAACACCGGTCCGGAAGGGGCCTCGCCTCAACTGGCCGTGCCGCCCGTGGTCACACCTGACGATTTCATCCGGCAGATCGCGATGTTCGCACTGCTACTCGCCATGCTAAGCGCGGTGACGCTTCTCTTGTGGCGTTACCACCGCCGCGATTATGCCTCCCCGCGGCGGATAGGGAGGAGGATCTGATGCCGAAACGGGGGTCGGTGCAGCTCCTCCTCCTCTTCTTCCGCGCGCGGGCGCGGTGGTTGGGAACCATCCTGAGTGGCGTGGCGCTTCTCTGCCTTCTGCATGGCGAGGGCCCTGGCCTCAAATCCGGCATCGCCCAGTCGCTGCGCCAGAGTGCGTGGCGCCACGCACTGGCAGGCGAGCCGGCTCAGCAGCCCTGGCCATGGGACGGTGCCACGCCCGCGGCCAAGTCGCCGATCCCGCGCCTCGGCCTCAGCGCCGTGGTGCTCACCGAATCCGAATGGCAGAGGCCCCCCTTCGCCCGGGGGCGGCCGCTCAAAGCCGGTTCTCGCGCCGCAGCGGACGCCGCCGATCCTAATCTTGCCTTCGGTGACATCGCCCTAGGCGATCCGAGCGTGACCCCGGCCAAAGGTCTGAAGTCGCTGGAAAGAGTGACGGTCCCGGGCCCGACCGAGCCATGCCCAAAGACGGCTGTGCCGGAGACCGATCCGCATCTCCTCACCTGCACGCCCCTTAACCCCTCAGCGGCCAGTGCCCTCCGCCTCATCATCGATGCGGCGCATAGCGACGCCAGCGCAACGACGGCGCCGGTTCCCGAGCAGAAGCTCTAACGGCTGACCTCTTAGCTCCGACTCAGTGACGCTTCGGCTTCTTGACGGCAGGCTTCGATGCCTGTTCCGGCGTGGCGGCCGGCGCGGTCGCCGCTTGCGGCGCAGCATCGGCCGGCGGGGCGCCCGCGGGCGGCTGCTCAGTCTGGGTGGATGAATCCGGCGGTGCGGCCGCGGTCGGCGGCGGGAGCGTTTGCGCCGGCGGGGCGACGGGCGCCGTAGGCTGCGTTTCGACCTCGACGCGCTCCTTGAGCTTGGCAAGACCGTCACGATGCTCGGCACCGAGGATGCGGTCGAGCATCAGTCCCTTCCAGCGGCGAAACGGGTTGCCCCCCATATCCACCCCGAACCCCCAGGTGACCTTGCTCCCAGAGCCCGCGGGGGCAACGTCATAGGTGCTCGTCCCCACCAAGCCATCATAGTTCGCGGCAAGCTCGATATGGTGGTTGGGGGCGCTGTCGGTGATCTCCAAGCTGCCCGAGCCCACCGAGCGCTTGTCGCTCGACCATTCCATATGCGCGCCTTTGCCCTGCTCCGGCCCGGCATAGGCCACCCGCAATTGCGGATCGCGCGCCGCCCAGGGCGACCATTCTTTGAAATTGTGCAGATTGTTGAGGTAGGTGAACACCACCCCTTCCGGCGCATTGACCACCACCGAGCGGTAGACGGTAACGTGGCTGGGCAACGCGAACGCAACCCCCACCAGGATCAAGACGAGAGCACCAAGCCCCAGCACGAGCCGCAACATGGGACGCATCGCTTCCCTCCTCTTGAAACCTCTGCACGACCCCAAATGCGCATCCGAAGGCCGGGCGACGCGAAAGCATATCCCTCGCTTAGGCACAGAAAACGATTACATTTCGCTCGTCAATAAGAGGGAGGGGTAGAAATGAACCTTAGCGCACCGACAACCGTAGTCTTCGTCATCTCATTGATTCTCGCCGTGCTCGCCGTGCTGGGAGCCCTGGGCGCCATTCCGGCGATCGCCCCCTTTGCGATCTGGGTAGCGATTCTCGCCTGGCTCGTGCTGGCCATCGGCAACGTGATGACGGGCCTGTAACGCCCTGATGGGGCTCCTGACGGCTCCCGTGCCGTCAGGAACGCCGACGGCGGGCTCGCCTCACGGCTGGCCGTGAAACCCCAAGACCACGTGACGAGCGCCTGCCACCTAGCCCGCTTGCATCACCCCGCGCGCAAACCGTCTCGCCACGGATGACCACGATCGCTACACTGGATCGTTATCAGCAAACTCTTGGGGGGAATTCGGATGTTCTGGCTGACACCGCCCGCGAAAGCGACGTTCATCATCTCGGTTGTTCTCGCGATCCTCGCCTTGCTCGTGCAATACGCCCATATGGCCATTCCGGTGGTGAGCGGCCATGGCTTCGAGGCGCTGTTCATCGCTTATCTCGTGCTGCTCGCCGGCAATCTCTTCCGCGGCATATAAGGACGGGACCGCCCTTCGCCGCCTGTCAGGAGTGGGTTCGGACAACAACTCGACCCGTTGAGTATCCATGGCCGCGCTTTCGATCGCTCCGGATTATTTACGCCTGCTGATCCTCAAGGTGCGTTCCTTCATGGCGAAGGAAGCCCTTGAAACTCCGGATGACGCGTCCAACCCCACCGACGACACGCTACCGGCTTTGGAGCTTCAGGAGGAGCCCGACGACCTCTCGCGCGAAGAGGTGGTGGAGGAGATTTGCGGTCTCTCGCCTCTGCAGCAGGCGGAGCTCGTCGCCCTGTTGTGGCTTGGGCGCGATGAAGCGAGCGCGGAAGATTGGGATGAGCTCGTGACGATGGCCGTCGAGCGGCGCGAGACGCCGACCGAGACCTATCTTCTCGGCCAGCCTCTGCTCGCCGAATATTGGCTCGAGGGCATGGACCGCTTAGGACTGGGCGGCCTCGTCAACGATTCCGGATCGCCATGAATGGAACGGAACGAGGAGAGCCGGCTGTACGGCCCTCCTCGCTTCGACCTGAGCAGGGCTCAGAGGTCATCCTTATCGTCGTCCCGTGCCCAAGACGGCCGATAGGGCTGCGGGCTCGGGCTCGCACCCATGCCGCCTGGCATCCCCGGGCGGGGCGCCGACGGCGTGGCCATGCCGCCCATGGGGCTTGCCGGCCGGGGCGCCATGCCACCACCGCCCATGACGCCAGCGGGCTGACCCGTGGGCCGTGCCGCCATCGGTTGCGGGGCGGAACTTGGCCGCGGTTGCGCCGGGGCC
Source organism: uncultured Alphaproteobacteria bacterium (assembly GCA_963820115.1). Lineage (GTDB taxonomy): Bacteria > Pseudomonadota > Alphaproteobacteria > Rhizobiales > Methyloligellaceae > Methyloceanibacter. The sequence goes on along the minus strand of CAWFYP010000001.1, from coordinate 718,915 downwards.
GGCGTGGCAACTTTCTTGGTGGCGGCGGCAGGCTTCCGTGCTGCCGCGGCCTTCTTCTTGGGTGCAGCGCGCTTTGCTGCCGGTCGCGATGCCTTTCGCTTCCGCGCCGGCGTCTTGCGGGCCGCGGTCTTGCGCGCCGCCGAGCGGCGAGCAGCAGGGCGCCGCGCCGTCTTGCGCGCGGTCGACTTCCGCGCCGGGCTCCGCCGCGCCGAGGTCCGTCTTGCGCCTTTGCGCGCCGAGGCTCTCGTCGTGCGCGTCGCCTTGCGCGCCGTTCTCTTCGCGCCCGTCTTGCGCGCGCTACGTCTCACGCTTCCACGCGCCGCACTTGCGCGCCTGGTGGTCTTTCCCTTGCGCGAACTTCCACCGCGTCCAGTTGTGCGCTTCTTCCCAGTCGTTCTCGTAGCCATGGTTTCTGCTCCAGTTCTTTCGATTGCCGCCCGCGACCGTCTTGTTGGACGCGCAGAAGCACGAATCACACTAACTGGTCCAACCTTGCCGTCCCACATGAGGAGTCAATTGTTTTTTTCATTATACGCTGATTGCAGGTGAAAGTGGCAATTGCCGGGCAATCGTTCCGGAATGTCTCGATAACAAACTCCTGCTCACGACGCGACGCAGGCGATCATGCATCGTCGCGCGCGTTCACCCAATCTGTGCGCGGCCGTGCGAATGGCGCAGCTGCACACTCCGGCGCCGGTTGCGCCTGCAATTGCCGTCGATACGCCATGAATTTCAACGCGCGGAGAGCCGTTGCATTTCCGCTGCACTGCAAAAGAAATTCGTTCCGCGATGTCCCCCTGAGGTCATTGCGTTGTCACAAGCGGGCTGCAGCCACCAGCCGGGCGCTCACGAAGATGCCGCATTGTGGCCAGTTTGATACGATCTCTAAGCAAGAGGGATCCACAACACGCGTGTTGCAATTCGATGCGTTTACTCTTGGGGATAATCCTCGGCGCCCTGCTCACCGTCGGCGCGGCCTTCATCTCCGACTCCATGACGCCAAGCGCGAGTGCCGGCGGCACCGAGTCCCGCCGCATGGTGAATTGGGACGTGGCGGGTGAGCGGCTGCAAGCGTTCACCGCTTATGTGCGGGAAGAGTGGGCTCGATTGACCCGCTGAACCGGATCGCAGTCGCACCGCACCGCGCCCCTAGCCAAGCCCCTTTCCCCCCGCCATATTCGGGTCGTGGTACATCGAGTTGCCAGGACCTTCGGCTCGAGAGCCGAGCCCCGCGCCGTCACCGGCGAAGCGAGCGGAATGCCGCTCTCCGGTGACCGCCGTGAGCCGGGCTTCGGCGAATTGCCCCAGCCTCTGATCCAGAACCATCCGCTGGTCACGGGGCAAGCTCTCAGTGCCTTCACGCCGCACCGGCCACCGCGCCCCGACAAGACCGAGGGCGGCCTTGCCTTACGCATCGAGTCCGAGCTTGAGCCCAAGGGCGACCAGCCCTCGGCCATTGCCGAGCTCGTGGCCCAAGTGAACGCACTCGAGCGCGAGCAGGTGCTGCTCGGCGTCACCGGCTCGGGCAAGACCTTCACCATGGCCAAGGTGATCGAGGCGACGCAGCGCCCGGCGCTGGTCCTCGCGCCCAACAAGACGCTGGCCGCGCAGCTCTATGGCGAGTTCACGAGCTTCTTCCCGGAGAACGCGGTCCACTATTTCGTGTCCTATTACGACTACTACCAGCCCGAGGCCTACATCCCGCGCACCGACACCTATATCGAGAAGGATAGCTCCATCAACGAGCAGATCGACCGCATGCGCCACGCGGCGACGCGCGCCCTGATCGAGCGCGACGACGTGATCATCGTGGCCAGCGTATCTTGCATCTACGGTATCGGCTCGGTCGAGACCTATACCGCCATGACCTTCACCCTCAAGCGCGGCGACAAGATCGAGCAGCGCCAGTTGATGGCCGACCTCGTGGCGCTCCATTATCGGCGGAATGACATGAATTTCGCCCGCGGCTCCTTCCGCGTGCGCGGCGACACCATCGAGCTTTGGCCGGCCCACCTTGAGGACCGCGCCTGGCGCATCTCGCTGTTTGGCGACGAGGTGGAAAGTCTGGTCGAGTTCGATCCTCTGACCGGGTCCAAGACCGACGAGTTCAGCCTGGTGAAGGTCTACGCCAATTCGCATTACGTGACGCCAAAGCCGACGCTGAAGCAGGCGCTGCGCGGCATCAAGGAGGAGCTGAAGCAGAGACTCGACGAGCTTAATCGCGCCGGGCGCCTGCTCGAGGCGCAACGGCTCGAGCAGCGCACTTTGTTCGACCTCGAGATGATGGAGGCAACCGGGTCCTGCGCCGGCATCGAGAACTATTCGCGCTATCTCACCGGGCGCAAACCGGGCGAGCCCCCGCCGACCTTGTTCGAATATCTGCCCGACAATGCCCTCGTTTTTGTCGACGAGAGCCACGTCACCGTGCCGCAGATCGGGGGCATGTTCCGCGGCGACTACCGGCGCAAATCCACCCTCGCCGAATATGGCTTCCGCCTCCCTTCCTGCATGGACAATCGCCCCCTTCGCTTCGAGGAATGGGACGCCATGCGGCCGCAGACCGTTTTCGTCTCGGCGACGCCCGGGGCGTGGGAGCTGGAACAGACCGGCGGCGTCTTCGCCGAGCAGGTCATCCGCCCGACCGGCCTCGTCGACCCGCCCGTGCTGATCCGCCCGGCCTCGACCCAAGTCGACGACCTGATCGACGAGACGCGCAAGGTGGTCACCCAAGGCTATCGCGTGTTGGTGACGACGCTCACCAAGCGCATGGCCGAGGATTTGACCGAATATATGCATGAGCAGGGCATCCGCGTGCGCTACATGCATTCCGACGTCGAGACGCTGGAACGCATCGAGATCATTCGCGATCTGAGGCTCGGCGCCTTCGACGTGCTGGTCGGCATCAATCTGCTGCGCGAGGGGCTCGACATCCCCGAATGCGCGCTGGTGGCCATCCTCGACGCCGACAAGGAAGGCTTCCTGCGCTCGGAGACCTCGCTGATCCAGACCATCGGCCGCGCCGCCCGCAACGTCGATGGCCGCGTCATTCTCTATGCCGACGGCATCACGGGCTCGATGGAGCGGGCGATGGCCGAGACGGCGCGGCGGCGCGAGAAGCAGGTAGCGTGGAACGAGGCGAACGGCATCACCCCGGAGAGCGTCAAGACACGCATCGGCGACATCATGGCCTCGGTCTATGAGCGCGACCACGTGCTGGTGGACGCGGGCGCCGGCTTTAGCGAAGGCGAGCAGCCGCTGATCGGGCACAATCTCGAAGGCGTCATCGCCGATATGGAGAAGCGCATGCGGGCGGCTGCCGCCGACCTCGAATTCGAGGAGGCCGCGCGGCTCCGCGACGAGGTCAAGCGTTTGCGCCAGATGCAGCTCGCCATCGCCGACGATCCTCTCGCCCGGCAGTCGGAGTTGGAGCGTGCGACCGGCGAAATCGAGGAGGCAGTCTCGCGGAGCCCCCTCGCCCGCCCCCACAAGCCAACGCTCGACGAGATGGGCCCGCACAACCGTGAAATGCCGCTTGCCACGTTCGACAAGCGCCGCGGCCGCTCCAAAGGCGGCAAGCCCGGCACCCACGCCTTCAAAGGCAAGAGCAAGTAGACACCTCCCCCCGTGGGGAGGGATCGCTTGAGCCGCGGTCGCTCTACCTATTTCTTCATCATGGCGTTGCGGAGGAAGCCGATGATAGCCATCACCACCGCGCCGCCAACGCCGCCGCCGACGATGTCCTTGACCACGCCGGCAACATCCATGCCGCCCACGTCGCCGCCTCCCGCCGCGGCGCCAAGCACGGCCATAAGAATCTGACCGACGATCCCGCCGCCGATGGCGCCCGAAATGGCGTCGCCGGGCTTGCCCAGGCTCAAATCCTTGAGTGCCGCACCGGCGGCCGTCCCGCCGGCCGCGCCGGCAACCAGTTGCACGATAAGATCTGTAAGCGAGCCTTCCATGACCGTTCCCCCCAATGTTTAGGCGCCGTCGCCCTTGACCGGTCCCCCCTGGGGACCTGACACCAGTCTAGCACAGCCCGTTCGTTCCATCCGACCCTCTGCTCTGGGCAAAATGTCAGTGGACGGATGGACGGGCGTTGATGCCAGCCCGCTTTCTGCGTGTTAACATGGCGCTAGGGTCGAGGGAGGGCGAGGATGGCCAGGTTGGGGGCTACAATTCTCGGCGACTTTTACGACGCGATGCGCGCGCAGGACCTGGACTGGCTCGCCACCTACCTCCCCGAGGATTTTTGCCATGTGATGCACATCCCACTCTCCGTCCATCCCTTGGGAGGGGTCCGCCGTGGCAAGAACGCGTCAATCGAACGCTGGAGCCTGATTCTCGCGCGCTACGAGATCGTGCGCTTCGACACGAGCGATCTCCTATTCGAAAAGGACCACGCCGCGGTCGAGATCCCGTTTCAGTACCAGCATAAGGAGACCGGCGCGCGGCTCAATACGGTCAAGGCCAATTTCTGGACCTTGGAGGAAGGCTGGCCGGTAAGGCTGACTGAATATTACGACGTCGCCCAACTTCAAGCCTTCTTTGGGCCCGTGGTGCCATTCAACGAGGTCTGAATCCTAACCGCCCCGCAGCCGCGCGAGCAACTCGGGCGTCGGATAGGAATCGGCCGGCATGCCCAATTTGATCTGCACCGTGCGCACCGCCTCGCGCGTCCCCTCGCCGATCACCCCGTCGATCTTGCCCACGTCAAAGCCGCGCTTGGCGAGCAGCTGCTGCAGCTCCTTCACCTGCGCTTGGCTCATGGCCTCGATCGGCCCGTTGCCGCGCGACATGGCCGGCGCGCCGGCTAGTCGGGTGGCGTAATAGGCGGCGCTCGTGGAATAGACGAGGCTCTGGTTCCACTGCAGATACACATCGAAATTCGGATAGGCGAGGAAGGCGGGCCCGGTCCGTCCCATGGGCAGGAGCAGCGCGGTCGGTACATTGTCAGCCGGCAGCGCCTTGCCGCTCGGATAGGTGACGCCCGACTTGGCCCAATAGGCACGCGGCTTCTTGATGGTGAGCTCGGCCTGGCTCCAATCCATGTCGCGCGGCACGCGCACCTCTTCCAGCCACGGCTGGCCCGGCTTCCAGCCGAGCCCGTCGAGATAGTTGGCCGCGGAACCGAGCGCGTCCGGCGTGCTGTGGATCGTGTCGCGCTTGCCGTCGCCATCGAGGTCGACCGCATATTGGAAATAGACCTTGGGCACGAATTGGAACTGACCCACCTCACCTGCCCAAGGCCCGCGCATCTCTTGCGGGTGAAGGTCGCCCCGTTGGATCACTTTCAGGGCATCGATGAGCTGCTCGCGAAATTCGTCGGGCCGGCGGCAATCATAGGCGAGCGTGGCGAGCGAGCGCAGCGTGTCCATATTGCCCATCACCTTGCCGAAATCGGTCTCCAGCCCCCAAAAACCGACCAGCACGGGTCCCGGCACCCCATAGCTTCGCTGAATCTTGCCGAAGGTGTCGGCGTATTTCTTCAACAGGCTCGACCCGATCGACAGGCGGTTGCCGTTCACCATGCGGTCGGAGAATTGCAGGAAGTTCTGCGCGAACACCGACTGCCCGCGATCCTTGGCGATCACGGCCGGGTCGTAGCTCACCCCGTCGAGCGCCTGGGCGATGACCGCGTTAGAGACGCCTTGCGCGGCGGCCTCCTGCTTGAAGCCTTGCAGCCATTTGTCGAAGCCCGCGGGGCCGTTGCCGCAGGGTGCAGCGGATACGTCGGTTGCGGAACCGGTCAGCACCGCCGCGATGGCGCCGGCGAGTGCTGCTCTCTGCATCAAGGTGCGCGAGCCTCTAGCCATGGGCGGCAGTTGAAGGGGTCGAGGCGCATCCGTCAAGGGACGAGCGGCGTTGCCAACGAATTTTACCGGTCGCCCTTCTGGAACGTGCCAACGAGATCCGCCTCGGCCAGCACATGGCCTTGCATCGCCGCCTCGAGCTTGGCTTTGGTCGGCGCCTTTAGCGCGAGCGTGGTATCGAGTGCGTAGAGCTTGTGGAAATAACGGTGGCGGCCGATCGGCGGGCATGGCCCGCCATAGGAAGTCTTCCCGAAATCGTTCGTTCCGACGGCCGCGCCCTTGGGCAGTCCGGCCTTGTTGGCGTCTTCGGCAAAACCTTTCGTGTCCGGCAGAATATTGTACACCACCCAATGCACCCAGACACGCTGCGGCGCGGCGGGATCAGGTGCGTCGGGATCGTCGATGATGAGTGCCAGGCTCTTGGTGCCTGGCGGCACGCCGTCGAAGGCGAGCGGCGGCGAGAGGTCGTCGCCCTCACACGTATATTTAGCGGGGATGTGGCCCTGCGGCTTGAAGGCGGAAGAACTGAGCGTCAATGCCATCGTACTGTCTTGGGGCGCGGCCATGCAGAATGCGGCGAGCAGGATAACGAGCGCCGCGCTCAGACCCGCGAGTTTCGTCCGCGCTGGGATCATCCCGAACGCCTTCCAACGCGCATCGAACGGCAGGCTGGAAGCCTAGTCCGTATGCGGCGGCAGCACGCGCAGCCGGAGTTTTTCCTTCAGCGCATTGATGCGCCGCGAGGCCTCATTCTGGCTCAAGCCCTCCTGAAAGGCGTTGGGCTCGCGCACCTCCTCGCACAATGACTTCAAGTAAGAGGCTTGCGCTCCGGTCATCGGCTCGCGCCCTGCAACCGGCCCCTCCCTCGTCCTTGTGGACAGGCCGCTTGCCATCTCTTGCTGAATTTGCACCTGTGCAGTCTTCTTGTTCTGCGTCACGTTAGTTCTCAGCCTTCCTTGGTTTCGAATCCCTGACCCTCGAGAGATAGATATAATTCTTGAAAAGGGCAATGATTAGGCGACGAATGCCGAAGATTCGTGCGAGTTGGCGGGAAGCATAAACTTGAGGCATGGTGCAGTGCGACGTCGCGTGTCGCGCATTGGCGGTTTGCTCCCGCGGCCCCATATGAGAAGCGACCCAAGCGAACCTTTGGGGCGCGGCCCCTCTCGGAGGAGACAATGATGCCCAAATCCGTATCCGCCTTACTCTGCGGCTGCGCCGCCCTCCTGCTGCTGACTGCCGCGTCCGCAAACCCGGCTAGCGCCCGCATCCGCTGCCAGGAAGGATTCCAAATGACGAGCCAAGGCCCCATTGCCACGCCCTATTGCGCCGACCAGCAGATCGCGATCGTGGCTCAGAGCCGGGGATGGAAAGTGACCGCCGCTGAGATCGGCGATAACCCCCTGAAGAAGGTCTATATCTGCCAGGTCCTCGGCAGCGACATCCGGCTCAAGGGCTCCTGCGCCGGCTACGGACCGGACCAATACGCGCCTGGCCGTTAAGGCTCTTTAGCCACACACGTTAAAAATTGGCGCCGGTCTCGCCAAGGGGCCGGCGCCTTTTTGCGTCCCCGCCACGGCCGCAAACGCGCTTTTCCGGGCTGTTCGACACTTTTGCGCGCGCCCCTAAATCGCCCTTCAATGACCCCCTACCAGCCGATCTTTCGCCCTGTTCTCCCGTAGGTTACCGCAGTGCACCAACGTGTGCAGGACCGGCTTGATTCGTCGTCGGTCATTCCTCCCAAACCTCCCAAAACAATCGAATAGGAGCAAAGACGCATGAACCCAGTGCGAGTAAGCATCATTGTCCTCGGCATTTCCTGGGCCGGGGCAATGCTACCTCTCGACCTAGCCAAGGCCGACCAGGTCGGTCACGCGTCCTGGTATGCCCTTCATTCGCGCACTGCGAGCGGCGAGCAGATGGACCCCAGCGCTATGACGGCGGCCCACCGCTCATTGCCATTCGGCACCAAGGTCCTGGTTGAAAATCTGAGCAACGGCCGCTCGGTCGTGGTGCGGATCAACGATCGCGGCCCCTTCGTGGGCGGCAGGATCATCGACGTGTCGAAGGCTGCAGCCTCTAGTCTCGGCATGTTGGGCTCGGGCACGGCCCAAGTCAGAGTCACCGTATCCGGCAAATCGTCCGCCGGGTCGGACCAGCGCGTTGCCGGCGGATTGGGCGGCCTCATGCGCTCGGCCCCGAAAGTGGCGGCAGTCGCGGCGCGCGAGCGTGCTCGTAAGAATGCGGTCGTGGCGCTAGCCAAGCCTCGCTCGAGCGAAACCCGCCGCGGAACCGCCGCGCCGGTGGTCCTCGCCTCGGCCTCCGCCCCCTATGGGGGCGTGGTTGGCCGCAGCCCGGGCTTCATGGAATAAGCGCGGGCCTCGAACCGGGCCAGAAGCAGACAATGAAACGCCGGGCCGCGAGGCCCGGCGTTTTTGATTGGCCGAGAAGTCCTCAGACCAACGAGCTTCTAGTAGTTGTATCTGTATCTGCGTCCGTATCCGTAGTAACGCCGATGGTAGTTCCGATACCCGCAGTACCGGACGCCGTAGCTCCACCAGCAATAATATCCGGCCGGCACGGCCTGCGAGACAGCTGACCCTGCGAGGGTGCCAACCGAAGGCAATGGCGCGGCCGAAGCAGCAACCGCACCGAACATGGCACCGGCTGCAATGAGTCCCATAGTCGCCAAACGAATAGGCTTCATTTAGTTCCTCCGTTCGATTAACGCGCGCCGCCTCGGCATCGCCGGCGAGCTTCTGTCAGAACACCGCTTTCACGCGACAAAACAAGGGCAAATCCAATCAAAAACAGGAAAATACACAAAAATGTGAAGGCAACAGAAAAATCAAGTGTTGCAAGGAAAGCGTAGGCAGCGAACACCAAAAACTGCATAGTCGCGCGAGGCGGGCTCTCCCGCCGGCCATCAGAGGGAAACACAAGATGATTCGGACGTTACTCATTGCAAGCGCCGCCATTTTCGCTGTCGCCGCCTATACCGCCGCGACCGAACCCGCCCAGGCGGGAAGTTGCGCGGTGGTCTCGGCCAAGGCTCGCGGTCTCACGGAAGCGGCCGCCGCCAGCCGGTCGCAGAAGAAGCTCACCCATCATATCAACCACTGGGCACACAAACAGGGCCTGAAGGTCGTGCGTGTGGGTCATGGGGCTACGTCGTGCAAGAAGGGCCCGCTCTTCGTGTGCACAAGCGCGGCGAAAGTCTGCCCGTAAGATTGTTTGAACCTTGCGAAGGCGCGGAGGCGCCATTCGTTAACCCGCAAAGCGCTAGCATTGCGGTGATTCGGAACCAGGAGGCCCCATCGGGATTTAGGTGCCATGTCCAAGCGTCCCGCCCTTCGCAAGCTCATTATCGTTGCCGCACTGTCGATGGCCGCGTTCGGTGCGATGCCGATCTACGAGACGCGCTCCGGCGACTATGGTAGCGGGCCTAACGCCGCCCCGCCGAGCGTGCCTCGCCCGACGCCGGGCCATGTCGGGCCCGGCATCGGCGGTTATTCCTGGACGTTGAGTGACGTCTGGGGTCCGGCCGAAATGCCGCCGGCGCCGAAAGATTTCGGACCGCATTTCGATTGGCAACCCGAGCCGCTAAGCGGCGGCTTGAGTCACGATCCATATCCCAACTAGCCGCATCGTTCGGACGACCCTCAGCGTCGCCGACATTCGGAATTGGTCTTGCCTAGGGCCCGTTTGCGATCCTAGAGTGAGGTCGTTTTGCGGGCAGACTGCGAACCCGGGTGGAGAATTGGCCACGTGCGGTCCTTGGGAGCGGTCGTGGTTTCTTTCCCCGATTTCTAGACTTGCCTGATGCGGTCCGCGGGCCGTTTGGGCGGCCGGACCATTTGGAAGGGGGAAAGGAGCATCCCATGCGTCAGACCGGGACGGTCAAGTTCTTCAACCATTCGCGAGGCTTCGGCTTCATCACGCCGGACGACGGCGGCAAGGATGTCTTTCTGCACATCTCGGCCTTGCAGAAATCAGGTCTTCCCGCCCTCGACGAAGGCGCGCGCGTATCGTTCGAGACCGAACCGGACCGTCGCGGCAAGGGTCCTCAGGCTATCAACGTCCAAATGGGCGAATAGCTCCTCTCCCATCTACCTCCATCCCTATTGTTCCATCGCTCCGAATGTCGCCGGCGTCGCCACGCGCCGTTCCTCGCGACGTTATGCTTCGAGCCTTGAGCGATGGGTGTGAACCACCGCCGCCCTTCATGGCCGCGGCCGAGGCGCTCGAGCGGGAATGGGACAAAGCGCCAATGATGATCGGCTGCGGTGCGTCCATCCCCATCGTCGAATTGTTCCGCTCGCGGCTCGGCATGCAAGCGCTGCTCATCGGCTTTGCCCTCGACGATGACCGCATTCATTCCCCCGACGAGAAGTACAACCTCGCGAGCTTTACCAAAGGCGCCCGGAGCTGGGCCCGCATCTTGTACGCGCTTGGGTCGATCGATGCGGCCGAACCTCGTTAAGCTCGTCCTCCTGCTGATCATCCTGGCGGTGGTGGTGACGTTGGCCGCCTATTTCCGCCCGGTCGAGAAGACGCCGGGAGAGCTCGACCATGTCCCGCAAGGTGCGGACCATAAGGCGCCGGAACAATCCGCCCCCAACCCTCCGGGACGTTTCGATTACTACCTGCTGGTGCTCGGCTGGTCGCCGGCCTATTGCGCGAGCGAAGGCCGCGGCCGGGACGACCGTCAATGCGAGGGGCAGCATCCCCGCGCCTTCGTCTTGCATGGGCTATGGCCGCAATATGAGCGGGGCTGGCCGAAGGACTGCGCCACAAGCGAGCGCCCCTGGGTCCCAAGCGCGGTGATCGACGCCATGCTCCCGATGATGCCGGGCAAGAATCTCATCATTCATGAATATCGCGCGCATGGTACCTGCTCGGGTCTCGACCCCGGCCAATATTTCAACGTGGCGCGCGCGCTCTATAATCGGGTGACCATACCGCCGCGCTTTACCGATCCTGACCAGTGGCTCAAGGCGTCACCCGACGAGATCGAGCGCGACTTCGTGGGCGCCAATGCGTGGCTCAAGCCCGACATGATGGCCGTGGCCTGCCGTGGCCAGGAATTGCTCGACGTCCGCTTCTGCTTCGCCCGCGATCTCACTCCGAGGACGTGCGGTACCAACGAAGACGAAAAGCGTCTCTGTCGGCACGACACGCTCGAGCTGCGCCCGCCGCAAGCAAGCACCCGCTAGCGTCCCTCTTCCGCCGTGTCCGGCGCTCAGAAATGGTAGATGAACGAGCCGCGATAGGTGCTGAGGTCGGGATCGTACTTCGTCTTGCCGCCCGGATAGGACACCGAATTGGAGTCGAAATCGGTGAACTGATAGTCGAAGCGCGCGCTCCAATTCTGGCTGAACGCGACCTCGGCGCCGCCGCCGACATTCCAACCGAAGAATGTGCCGTCGCGCGAAGCCCCACCCGGTCCGGTAATCGGCAGGCTGGCATCGGCCCAGCTGCCGCCGGCCGTGGCGAAGAGCAGCAGATTCGGCATGATCGCCACGCCCGCGCGCAAACGAAGATCGGCCATGGTGTCGATGCTCGGGCTTGCATTGTTGGCGCCGCCGTTGAAATGGCGGTTGCCGTTGATGCCGGCCGCGACCACGTCACCCTCGAGCCCGATGACGATGGGCCCGTTTTGCCAGTTCCACCCGCCGATGCCGCCGCCGAGGATGCCGCCCCCGTCGATATTGTCCTTGGCTTCGGAGAAGTCGGTCGTGTAAGTGCCGCCGCCGAGCGTGGCGCCCAGCCACCAACCGGCGAACAGCTCCGACGACGGCGGCGGCCCTGCTTCATAGATAGGAGGCGGGCCGCCGGGCAGCATGTCGGCACCAAGCACTGGGCTTGAGACCGCGGCGCCGGCCAAGCCCATGGCGGCAAGAGTCACAGCCCGGTGAAATCGCGTACGCATAAAGAAGCCTCCCTCAAGATTGGCCGTCCGGGCCCGACCCGCGCGGGCGCGGAGCGCGCGCGGAAACCCAGCGCTCACGGCCTGAAATTAGCGGCCTACCCTTACCGAGGGTTAACGTTACAGAAGGGCAAAACTGGGTAGGGTTAGGGGCCGGTTAATGACCATCCCATGGCAGAAGGGCGCGCCCTTTAAGACGCGCCTTAGCCGGGGCTTCCCGGCGCTTGCGCTTGTGGGGCTACCCGCCAGATCACGCCGCCGAAATCGTCGGAGATGTAGACCGTGCCGTCCGGCGCCTCGGCGATATCGACCGGGCGCCCTGACACCACGCCATCCTTGAGGAACCCGGTGAGGAAGGGCGCCTCGCTGATCGCCCCGTCCCGCCAGGTGAGCGCCACCACTTGATAGCCGACCTTCGTCGACCGGTTCCAGCTTCCATGCTCCGCCACCAACGCCGTGCCGGCGGAAGCGTCCGCTCGCCCGTGACGCAGGAAGAGTATCGCGAGCGGCGCCACATGAGCCGGTAGCTTGTAGGCGGGCATGATCGCCGTCTTGGCCCTGTCGCCTACGTCTTTGCCGTAATCGGGATCGGGCACGTTGTCGCCGTTGAGATAGGGCCACCCATAGAAGCCGCCTTCGACGATGCGATTGACCTCTTCCGGCGGGAAGTTGTCCCCGAGCCAGTCGCGGCCGTTGTTCACCGCGTACAGCTCGCCAGTTACCGGCTGCCAGTCGAACCCGACGCTGTTGCGCAAGCCGCTGGCGTAAAGCGTCGGCGTCGCGCCTGGCTTGAAGCGGATCATGGCCGCGCGCCACGGGTCCTGCTCGATGCAGACATTACAGTCCGAGCCGATGGTCACGTAGAAATACCCGTCCGGGCCCTTCTTGATCGTGCGCGTCCAATGCATGCCGCCAGCCGGCAAACCGATGACGGTCTCGGCCGCTCCGGTCACGCGCCCCGCCTCGGCGTCGAAGGGAACGCGGAGCACGCGGCCGTTCACGGCGATATAGAGCTGATCGCCGTCGAGGGCGATCCCACTCGCATTATGCAAATCGTCGAGCAGCGTAATCACCCCGTCGGTGCGTCCGTCGCCGTTCTGGTCGGCTTTGATCAGCAAGAGCTGGTTCGGTGGCACGGTCAGGAGAATGTCGCCCTTCGGCGTGAGTGCCATCATGCGCGCGGGTCCCAATCCCGTGGCATAGGCGTTGACCGTCATGCCTGCCGGCGCGGTCAGCCCGGCCGCCGCGCGCGCAGCATCGCCGGGAGAGCCTGCCTCCTTGGACGGCATGGCAATGTTGATCGGCAAAGCGCGCCAGGCGAGATAGAGGAGCAGCGCCGCAAGCAGCAGAAGCGCCAGCACAGCACCTCTGCGCCTGATCGGCCGCGGTGTGGATGGATAAGAAGTCATGCCTTGCTCGCTCACCTCAAGCCGCGCGGAAGATGGCAACGCAGCCCTGGGTCTCGATCGCGACGGCATCGAACCGCTGCTTCAGACCTCGCTCCAGGCTCTCGCGATCATCCTGGCGATTGTTGAACACGCCCTTGTGATTATAGAGCGCCAGAAGCGCCCGCGCCGCCCCATTGGGGGCGATGCCCCGGCCAAGGATGGTGGCGCCGAACAGCGCAGCCCCCGGAGCCATGGCCGCGCGCAAATGGTCGACGATTCCGAGCTTCTCGGTCATGGGCCCGGGCAGGCAGTGCAACACATAAGTGAGGCCGATGGACTGGAACGGGACGCGGTCCCAGCCGCGTGCCTCGCCCCAGGGCGCGAACAGGCTCGCCTGCCACGGCACCGGGGCAAATCGCTCAAGCCGCGCCGCAGCGGCGGACAGGCAATGCGCGTTGATGTCGAGCAGCACGAGACGCTCGAAGGCGGCGCGGGCCGTCCGGTCGATAAAGAACCCCGTACCAACGCCGGCCTCGAGATGATTGGCGGAAAGATTGTCGGCATAGAGTTGCAAGAGCCGTGCGGTGGGACACCGCCAGGCGAGGCGATTGGAGAGGCCGTGGACGACGGCATCGTAGAGCGCAAGGGCGCGCGGAGTATAGATCACATGCGCTCTGGCAATCGCCTCGTCGCCAAGCTTCACCTGTCGTGCCGGAGCCGCATCCTTCATGTCCGCGGATATGACATCGGACGCGCGTGAAAAAAAGGGCGCTAAAAACGGCGCCCTTCTAAGTTGGGAAGTGCTTTTGGTGAAGTTAAATCAGAAGGAGGCCTTGAGCGTGCCCACGACGCGCGGCCCGCATTGGAAGATGGTGGCGGCACCGCACCCATTGAGGTCGGTATCCCAGAAGCGAATGTCCGCGCTTAACGCCGGCGTCTCCCAGAAGCCGACCGTCAAGCCCACGTTTACGTAGCTGTAGCTGACGCCGCCTTGGTTCGAATCGGCCCACTGCCGGCCGTACACACCGCTCAGAGTCGGGGTGACGCCCCAGACCTTGTTGAGAGCATACGCCCAGTCGAATTCCAACACGTCGTTGGCACCGACATCACCGGTGTTGTTCGGCGAATAGTAGTTGAAGAGGCCGAGCGTCAGCTTATCGAAGAGGGTATAGGAGCCACCGGTCTTCAGCTCGAAATAGTCGAGATGCGCCGGGCCGAACGAGTTGGGGTAGCTGTAGTAGATACCGCCGATGTCGAACGTCACGCCCTTCCATACCGGCCGGATGCCGCCATACCAATCCGCTTCGAGCTGCGCCACATCGACGAACTGGCCGGCTTGTGTCTGTGCGCCGCCGAAATTGAGGTTCGACCCCCACACGCCGAGGTAGAAGATTTTCCAGGTGGCGTCGAACTCACCCTGAATGGCACCGTTCTCGTCGGTCTGCGAGACGCCGCGGAACACGTAGTCGGTGGTGAGCGCCGCGCTGCCTGAGAAGGTGAGCTTGTCGTCGGCGAGCGCAGGGGCTGCTAGCCCAGCAAGTAGTGCCGCCCCCGCAATACTAGTCCTTAACATCCCCAATGCCGTGTTCTGCCGAGCCATTTCTTCAGTCCCCCGGTTATGTCCTTGTCCCTGCAACAGAATTCCGTCTCAGCGAGGCCGCACCACTCCCGACTCGGGCGGCGCAACGTCCCCTGTTCAGCGCTACAATAATGCGGCCGACTCCCGAAGCAATGAAAAAACCCCTGGTTTCTCTAAACAATGGGACCAGTGTGACACATCTGCAATGGTCCAAGCGGAATGGTGATCGAATGAGCTTTAGCCTCGCTCGGCGGCGAACAAATATTCATGGAACCTGCACAAGATGTTGGCAATTGCCCAAACTGAAGGCGGACATCGCGGGACTTATCGATGGCGTCGAAGGGGCCGCCGGTTCAGTCGCTTGCGAGATTCGCTTCAGAAGGGTCACCGGTCGTCCCTTGGAGTTGATTGTTTACCCAAGAACCCTCGCCTAGAGTGAGCGACAGGAGCGCTGGCGGCAGCGCCGGAGTCATTCTCCCTCACCGTAACTTGGCGGCATGGCGCAAGACATCATCCCCGGAACCGCGCTCGTGACCGGCGCGGGGCGCCGGCTCGGCCACGCGATAGCCCTGCATTTGGCAAGAATGGGCTGGCGCGTCGGGGTCCACTATCACCAGGCCGAAGACGAGGCGGCGACGCTGGTGAGAGCGATCGAGGCCTTGGGCGGCAAGGCCTGGGCGTTGCAAGCCGATCTTGCCGAGGTCGCAGCACTTGCCCCTCTGGTCGCTTCTTGCGCCTCGCGCCTTGGGGCGCCCACCTGCCTCATCAACAACGCGGCCCGTTTCGAGTGGGACGATATCGCCACCCTCGATCCGGCTGGCTGGCAGGCCCATCTCAACGTCGATCTCCGTGCTCCCGTCTTCCTCACCAAGGCGTTTGCCGAGATCTTGCCGGAACCGCAGCGGGGTTGCGTGATCAACATGATCGACCAGCGAGTTTGGCGCCTAACCCCGGATTTCTTCTCCTACACCGTCGCCAAAGCGGCGCTCTGGACGGCGACGCGCACCCTGGCGCAGGCACTCAGCCCCCGCATCCGCGTCAACGCCATCGGGCCGGGACCGGTCTTGCCGAGCCATCGGCAGACCCCGGCGGAATTCGAACGCGAATGCCGCTCAATGCCGCTTGGCCGGGGCGGCACGCCGGAAGAGGTCTGCGCCGCGATCGACTTCCTCCTCGCCACGCCTTCAATGACGGGCCAGATGGTCGCTCTTGACGGCGGCCAGCATCTCGCCTGGTAAGCGATCTCGCGCATCCCGAGCCCTTGCAGCCCACCGCGCTTAGACCTTACCTTCACCCGTAAGGCGCGAGCGCGGCCGGGCCGACGCCGCGCCTTAATCAGGATTCCCATGAAGCTGGAGAACCGCGACCGCCCCAAAATGTCGCTCGTTGCGCGCGCGAAAGAAGTGCTTGCCGGCGTCGAGACCGGTGCGCCCGTGATCGCGCGCTACGCCAAGACCGCGCCCGCCGGCCCCGGCGTCTACCGCATGCTCGATGCGGGCGGCGAGGTCCTCTATGTCGGCAAAGCGCGCCACCTCAAGAAGCGCGTGCAGAGCTACGCACGGGCCGGAAACCACACCAACCGCATCGTCCGCATGATCGCCGATACCGCCTGCATGGAATTCGTCACCACGGCGACAGAGATCGAAGCGCTGCTGCTTGAGGCCAATCTTATCAAGCGGTTGCAGCCTCGCTTCAATGTGGTGCTCCGCGACGACAAATCCTTCCCCTTCATCCTCATCGCGCGCGACCACAACTTCCCGCAGATCATGAAGCATCGCGGTGCACGGAGCCGCAAGGGCGACTATTTCGGTCCCTTCGCCTCGGCGGGCGCGGTTGGCCGCACCATCAACACCCTGCAACGCGCCTTCCTGCTGCGCTCCTGCTCCGACGCTTATTTCGAAAGCCGCACGCGCCCCTGCCTGCTCTTCCAAATCAAACGCTGCAGCGCGCCCTGCACCGGCGAGATCTCGCAAGCGAGCTACGCCGCGCTGGTCGACGAGGCGTTGAAGTTTCTCACCGGCGAGAGCGACGAGGTGAAGCGGCGCTTGCATGCGCTCATGGACGAAGCGAGCGTGGCGGAAGACTATGAGCGGGCGGCGAGCTTCCGAGACCGCATGACGGCCTTGAGCCACATCCAGTCGCGCCAGGGCATCAACCCGGTCAGCGTGAAGGAGGCCGACGTCTTCGCCGCCCATCAGGAGGCGGGGCAGACTTGCATTCAAGTATTCTTCTTCCGCACCGGCAACAATTGGGGCAACCGCGCCTATTTCCCCCGCGCCGACAAGAGCCTCCCCGTGGAGGAGGTACTCGAATCCTTCGTCGCCCAGTTCTATGACGACAAGCCGCCGCCCAAATTCGTGTTCCTTTCCCATGACATCAAAGGACGCCGGCTGCTGGCTGAGGCGCTCTCGCTGCGCGCCGGGCACAAGATCGGCGTGCTCGCGCCGCAACGCGGCGAGAAGCGCGACCTCGTCGCTCACGCGCTCACCAATGCGCGCGAGGCCCTAGCGCGGCGCCTCGCCGAATTGTCGTCGCAAGCGGCGATCTTCACGCGCCTCGCCGAGCTGTTCGAGCTCGACGAGGCACCGGAGCGCATCGAAGTATTCGACAATAGCCACATCTCGGGCACCAATCCCGTGGGCGCCATGATCGTCGCCGGCCTCGAAGGCTTCATCAGGAGTCAATATCGCAAGTTCAACATCCGCTCGGAGCATCTTGCTCCCGGAGACGACTACGCCATGATGCGCGAGATGCTGACGCGGCGCTTCGGCAAGATTGCCAAGAACCCAGTGGAGGGTTGGGAGGCGCCCGATCTGGTGCTGATCGACGGCGGTCCCGGGCAGCTCTCGGCCGCGCAGGGCGTGCTGGACGAGCTCGGGCTTTCCGACATCAAACTCGCCGCTATCGCCAAGGGTCCCGACCGTAATGCCGGGCGTGAACGCATTTATCTCAAGGGCGCCGAGCCGCTGATTTTGGAGTCGCGCGATCCCGTGCTTTACTGCCTGCAGCGCCTTCGCGACGAGGCGCACCGTTTTGCCATCGGCGCCCACCGCGCCCGGCGCAAGAAAGCCATCACGGCGTCGCCGCTCGACGAGGTCCCCGGCATCGGCCCGTCGCGCAAGCGGGCGCTGCTCAAGCATTTCGGCTCGGCCAAGGCCGTGAGCCGCGCCGGCATCGCCGACCTCGAAAACGTTACCGGCATTAGCGCGCAGATGGCGAAGACGATCTATGATCACTTTCATGAGCGCGGCTAGCGGCGCGGGATCGCGAAAATTGGACAATCCGTCGAACATGGCGCAACCGGGAATGAGTAGGACAGCGCAGCGCATCGGCGCAGGCCGCGGCCGCTTCGCCAGCCTGCCGAACCTGCTCACCTATGGCCGCATCCTTGCCATTCCGGCGCTGGTCGCCTGCTTCTTCGTCAAGGGCGACTGGGGCCGCTGGGTCGCCATGTGGATCTTCATCGCCGCCGGCGTCAGCGATTTCCTCGATGGCTATCTTGCCCGCGCCTGGGAGCAGCAAAGTACGATCGGCCGCATGCTCGACCCCATCGCCGACAAGTTGATCGTGGCCGCGGCGCTCCTCATGCTCGCCGCCAACCAGACCATCGCCGGCTGGTCGCTCTGGGCGGGCGTCATCATTCTGTGCCGCGAGATTCTCGTCTCGGGCTTGCGCGAGTTCCTCGGCACGCTCGCCGTCGGTGTCCCGGTGACGCGCCTCGCCAAGTGGAAGACCGTGGTGCAGATGCTCGCCATCGGCTTCCTGCTTGCGGGCAGCGCCGGCGACAAGATCTGGCCTTACACCACCATGTTCGGATTGACGATGTTGTGGATCGCGGCGCTGCTCACCCTCTATACGGGCTATGATTATCTTCGTGCCTCGCTGGGACACCTCATGAGAGACAAGGACTGAGCGTCATGCGCCTCCTCTATTTCGCCTGGGTCCGGGAGAAGACGGGCGTCGCCGCCGAAGAGGTGGAGCTGCCCGCTCATGTGACGACCGTGGGCGCGCTCGTGACCTGGCTCAAAACGCGCGGGCCGGACTACGCCGATGCCTTCGCGCGGCCCGGCGTCGTGCGCGCGGCCATCGACCAGACCCACGCGCGGCCCGAGGCGAGCCTTGTTGGCGCGTGCGAGATCGCCTTCTTCCCGCCGGTGACCGGAGGCTGAATATGATCCGCGTGCAGGAAGAGGATTTCGACCTCGGCGCCGAGGTGCAACGGCTCAAGGCTGGCCGCACCGACATCGGCGCCCTCGTCACCTTCCTCGGCACGGTGCGTGACGCCGACGGTCAGGTGGAAAAGATGAGCCTCGAGCATTATCCCGGCATGACCGAAGCCGAGCTTCAACGCATCGAGGCCGAGGCGCGCACACGCTGGCCGCTGGAGGCGTGCCTCATCGTCCATCGCGTGGGCAAGCTCAAGCCCGGCGACAATATCGTGCTCGTGGCGACGGCCTCCAGCCATCGCGAGGCGGCCTTCGCCGCGGCGGAATTCCTGATGGATTATCTCAAGACCCGCGCGCCGTTCTGGAAGCAGGAGACCGGACCTGAGGGCACTCGCTGGGTCGAGGCCGATGCGCGCGACGCGACCGCCGAGCAACGTTGGACGCGGAGGCGAAATGCCGCCGAATAGACGTCAATAAACGCGCACCCCGCGCGGGGCGACGGGCAAATACGGCCCCCAGACGCATGTATCCGCCCATTCGCAGATGCCCCATTTGCATTTTCTCTGATAGCTGCACGCACGGCAGTGATAGACGGGCCGGCAGCCGGTACAGCGAGCGATCCGTTGGCAGTCGCGCCAGGTCACGACGGGCTGCACCATGGTCTGATGCGGGAGGAGCGCGCCGCCGCCCAAAGGCGCCGCGCCCACCGGCGTGGTCCCGGCTGCACCGAGCAGGACCGCAAATAGCGATAGCAAGATCAGCCTAATGCGTGCCTTACGCATAGTCCCCTCCCCCGACGGCCTCGGCCGCTCCACCCACAGTGCCGCTTGATCCGGGAAGGATCAAGCCCGCTCGCTTGCCTCACCGGGTCATCATCGCGCCGGCCGGCAGCCGCCGGTGCTCCCAGCCTTCCCGCTCGAGCACGGGCGTATCCCGCTCCTCGGCCGGATAGCCCACGCAGAGATGCCCGATAAAGACCCAGTCCCTTGGCACGTCGAGAATTTCGGCCATGCGCGCCGGGTCGAGGATCGACACCCAGCCCACGCCGAGCCCCTCCGCCCGCGCCGCCAGCCACAAAGTGTGCACGGCGATGGCCACCGAATAATCGAGGGTCTGCGGCATGGTGAGCCGGCCGAGGCCGCCGCCTTGCGCCGTCGACCGGTCGGCAAAGACCGAGATTTGGCAGGGCGCGTCGTCGAGCCCGGCGAGCTTGAGCCGGGCATAGAGTTGGGCGCGCTCCGGGCTCTGGGCGCTGAGCGCCTCCCGATTGCACTCCTCGAATGAGGCGCGGATGGCGGCGCGGCGACCCGCATTCTCCACCAGCACGAAGCGCCAGGGCTCGCTCAGTCCGACAGAGGGGGAAAGACATGCAAGCGAGATCAGCCGCTCGATCGCGCCCTTGGGCAACGGCGCACGCTTGAACTGCCGGACGTCGCGCCGCCAGCGCAGCAAAGCATGCAGATGGGCGCGGAAATCCGCGTCGAATAGGGGAGGTTCCGACCTTGCGCACTCCGGGTCCATGGCCCGCGACCCTAGCACGGATCGCGGCGCCACCGGCGCTCCGGCGATAGCGGAAAGCGGCAGCTAGCCCGCCGCGGCGACGGCTTTGGCGGGATGCACAAGCGCCGCATAGTCGTTCATCAGCGTGCGCGTGATGTCGCCGACGGCGAAGCGATATTGCCCGATCTCGGACACCGGCGTCACCTCGGCGGCGGTGCCGGTGATGAAGCACTCCGAGAGGCCCGCGAGCTCCTCCGGCATGATGACCCGCTCCACCACTTTGAGGCCCCGCTGCTTGGCGAGCCCGATCACGGTGCGGCGCGTAATGCCGTCGAGGAAACAGTCTGGGACCGGCGTATGCAGCACGCCATCTTTGACAAAGAAGATGTTGGCGCCGGTCGCTTCGGCGACCTGGCCGCGCCAGTCGAGCATGAGCGCGTCGGCAAAGCCCTCCCGCTCCGCCCGGTGCTTTTCGATGGTGCAGATCATGTACAGGCCCGTGGCCTTGCTCTTCGCCGGCGCCGTGCGCGGATCGGGACGGCGATATTGGGCGAAGGTCAGCCGCAAGCCCTTCTCCCTGGCGGCCGGATCGAAATAGGAGCCCCAGTTCCAGGCGGCGATGGCGAGATTGATCTTGGTCGCTTGCGCCGCGACGCCCATTTGCTCGCTGCCGCGCCAGGCGATCGGCCGCACATAGGCGTCGGTGAGCTTGTTGGCGCGCAGCACCTCGCGCGCGGCTTTGTCGATCTCGGCCACCGAATAGGGAATCTCGAAGTCGAGAATCTTGGCCGATTCATGCAGGCGCTGGCTGTGCTCGGTGAGCTTGAAGATTTCCCCGTCATAGGCCCGCATCCCCTCGAACACGGCGCTGCCGTAATGCAGCGCATGGGTGAGGACATGCACCTGGGCGTCCTGCCACGGGCGCAGCTTGTCGTTCAGCCAGATGAAGCCCTCGCGCTGATCGTAAGGGGCCGTCGCCATAGAACTCTCCCTCCCACACGATTTGGAAATCTGGGCCGAGCCCAGTCCCCAAAGGGGTCTTATTATGCTTCCTGCGGTGCCGCACGAGAATTGCGCGCGCGGGCGCCGAGGAGTATTAGTGGCCGGAATTAAGTCAACATGGCTGACATAAACCAGCCCCTAAACTAAGTCAACATGACTGACATAAATGAACCCCTGATCAGGCCCACCCCGCGCCACGCCGACGGGCCCGCGGCGCCGAGACTCACGCCCGCGCGCGAGGCGACGCTGCTCGAATTTGCCGAGCTGCTGTTCTTCGCCTATCGCGATTTCACCCGCGATCCCGACGCCATTCTCAAGGATTTCGGCTTCGGCCGGGCACATCACCGAGTGCTCCACTTCGTCAACCGCCATTCGGGCCTGCGCGTAGCCGATCTGCTCGACGTGCTCAACATCACCAAGCAGAGCTTGGGGCGCGTGCTGAAACAGCTCATCGACCAGGGCTATATCGTGCAGGAAGCGGGCAGCGTCGATCGCCGCGAGCGGCGGCTCTACCCCACCGAGGCCGGCCGCGCGCTCGCCGGACGGCTCGCGGCGCCCCAGCTCGTGCGGCTCGCCGAGGCCTTACGCGCCGCGGGCCCGGGCGCCGAGACTTCGCTCCGGCGCTTCCTCGAGGCCATGATCAATGCCGAAGAAAGGCCCAAAGTCTCCTCCATCATGGCTGCGTCGCCCGCAACCATCGAGACGGACGGCCAAGGGGAAACATCATGACCATGCCGGCGCCGGTCAAGCTCCATCGCGGGCGCGGCCCTGACGACAACGCGGCGCATATTCTCGTGATCGACGATGACAGCCGCATCCGCGATCTGCTCGCCCGCTATCTGCAGGACAATGGCTATCGCGTGACCGCCGCCATCGACGCCGCCACGGCGCGCGCGACCATGGCCGGGCTCTCCTTCGATCTCCTCATTCTCGATGTGATGATGCCGCACGAATCCGGCATCGAGTTCGCCCGCGCGCTCAGGCGTGAATCGCAAGTGCCGATCCTGATGTTGACCGCGCGTGCCGAGCCCGAGCACCGCATCGAGGGGCTGGAAACCGGCGTCGACGACTACCTCGCCAAGCCTTTCGACCCGCGCGAGCTTCTGCTGCGCGTCAACAATGTGCTGCGCCGCGGGGCGGCCGCGCCCTCCTCGCGCGAGGTCCGCATGGGCAATTTCGTTTTCCATATCGCCCGCGGCGAGCTCAAGCGCGACGGCGAGACGGTGCGCCTCACGGAGCGCGAGCGCGAATTGCTGCGCTATTTCGCCCAGCGTCCCGGCATTCCGGTGGCCCGCCACGAGCTTGCCAAGGACGGCGACAATGGCGGCGAGCGCGCCGTCGACGTGCAGATCAACCGGCTCCGACGCAAGATCGAAAACGACCCTGCCAATCCCGTCTTTCTCCAGACGGTGCGCGGCAAGGGTTACATTCTCTACCCCGAATGATGGACGCACCCGCCAACCCCATACCCTTGAGGGAGTCGCGCCGCCCCCTACCGCGGCGCATCCTCGCAGCTATCGGCCAGCGCCTGCCCAAGGGCCTCTACGCCCGCGCCCTCATCATCATCATCGCGCCGATGGTTCTCTTGCAGTCGGTGCTCACCTTCGTCTTCCTCGAGCGCCATTGGGAGACGGTGACCCGGCGCCTGTCCACCGCCACGGTGCAGGACATCGCCATGCTCATCGATGTCTACCGCTCCTATCCGCAGGACACCGATGCCGAGACATTGACCCGTCTCGCCGACGACGATCTCGGCTTGCGCGTGCAGATCGTCCCCAATGAGGAGCTCCCCGAGGCGCGCTCGCGGCCCTTCTTCGACCTGCTCGACCGCACCCTGTCGGACGAGCTCACCCGCCAGATCGGCCGTCCGTTCTGGATCGACACGGTCGGGCGCTCCAACCTCGTCGACATCCGCATCAAGCTCGACCATGCGGTGATGCACGTAATCGCCCGCCGCAGCCAGACCTATGCCTCCAACTCGCAGATCTTCCTGATCTGGATGCTCGGCACCTCGCTCGTGCTGCTCACCGTGGCGATTCTATTTCTGCGCAACCAGATCAAGCCCATCCTGCGTTTGTCGGAGGCGGCAGAGAGTTTCGGCAAAGGTCATCCGGTGCCACCCGACTTTCGCGCCCGCGGCGCGCGCGAGGTGCGTCAGGCCGCGCAAGCCTTCATCGAGATGCGCGACCGCATCGAGCGCCATGTCGAGCAGCGCACCACCATGCTTGCCGGCGTAAGTCACGATCTGCGCACCGTGCTCACCCGCTTCAAGCTCCAGCTCGCCATGTTCGAGGATTCCCCGGAGCTCGATGCGATGCGCACCGACGTCGACGAGATGCAAGCCATGCTCGAGGACTACCTGGCCTTTGCCAAGGGCGATTCCGGCGAGGACATCGTGCGCGCCGACATCGGCGAGCTTCTCGCCGAGGTGAAAGCCCAGGCCCATGGCACCGACAGTATCAGCATCGATGTCGAGGGGGCCCCCCTCGTCGTGCCGCTCAAGCGCCATGCCTTCAAGCGCGCGGTCGCCAACCTCGTCAACAACGCGGTGCGTTTCTCCGACCATGTCACGGTGAGCGCCGGGCGACAGGACGGCTCGCTCGTCGTCGAGGTCGAGGACGACGGCCCCGGCATCCCGGAGGGCGAGCGCGAGCAGGTGTTCCGGCCCTTCTACCGCCTCGACCACGCGCGCAATCAAGACGCGGGATCGACCGGCCTCGGGCTCGCGATCGCGCGCGACATCGCCCGTATCCATGGCGGCGATATCGCCTTGGGCCGGTCGCGGCTCGGGGGGTTGAAGGCCGTGCTGAAGGTGCCGGTCTAAGGAAATTCGCGACAACAAGCACAAGCTCGGGAGGACAGACATGCGCATGGTAACGGCCGGATTGGCGGCATTCTTCGTGGGCGCTTTGGGTGGCCCCGCGCTCGCGGAATCCACGCTGAACGAGATCCAGGACGAGGAACAGCCGCGGTCGGAGATCACCGTCCAAGGCCCGATCGGCGGCGGAATGGCACCTCCGGCGCAGCCGCTCTTGAGAGAGTCGCCGCCGCCGGAGCCCGCGCTCGATGGCGACGGGCCGCAAACCGTGCCGCTCCCCCCCGCCGAGGCCAATCCCGGCGCGCCGAACGCCGAGGATGCCGACGACAACATCGACGTGCTCGATGACCCCGACGCGCCTCCGGCGGAGGGCGCGGCCGACGACCCATCGGGCCCCGACGATGAGGATCCGATCCCGAACGAGTAACGGCGCGCTTTAGGCCCCGGCTGCCGAATTCGGGGCAGCTTGCTCGTTTGCCGCGCCACCTTCGCGCCGTCCCCAGCCGCGCGGCATGAATCCGCAGGCGAAGCGGCAGACATCTTGGCAGGCGGATTCGAGTCCCGTGACCATGCGCTCGGCCTTGCGCAGCTTGCGGTCGAGCACGGCCATGGTGTGGTCGAGGCCGGGCGAGGTATCGTCGAGCCAAGCGCGAAACACCTTGGCATAGATGGCCGAAAGGCCGGTGACGCGAACCGCGCCGCCAAGCCCCCCGAGTTTGGCACCGGTGCCCGCGAGCATCCAATATTGCGAGGCGAGCGAGGAGCACACGAGCGGTGCCGCCTCGGCCGGACGGCAGCAGAGATCGGCCGCGATGCGTCGCAGCGCCGGCCGATAGGGCCCCATCACCTCGAAGCGGGTCATGATGATGTCGAACAGGCGGTCGCGTGGACTCTGCTCGGCGCCGCCGGGTCTGACCTTGGCCAGCGTCTCGCTATCGACCTCGACCTGGAACGCCTTGAGCACATCGCTCTTGCAGGTGAACTCGCGGCGGAGGTCGGCGAGGCTCAAGCCGGCGCGTCCGCCGATATCGGCCAGGCTGATGTCGTTCCACCCGCGCTCGGCCGCAAGCTCCAGCGCGGCCCGGATCGCCTTGGTACGTTTGGAAAAATCGTCGAGCATGGGCAATACTCCTTTGCCCGAACATAGGCGCTTTCTGTGGCCGACGGAAGGCGCGAGCCGTGCTTAAGACGACAGCTCTTTCGCCCGCTTTTTGGCGGCGGCGACCGCGCGCAGGAGAAGATCCTGGAAACCGTGCTTGCCCATGAGCACGTCGAGCGCCGCTGCCGTGGTGCCCTGTGGCGAGGTCACATTCGCCCGCAGCTCCGCCGCGTTGAGATCGGAGCGGCGCAACAGCTCGCCCGCGCCCGCCACCGTCGCCCGCGCCAAGCGGCTCGCCAGCGCGTGGTCGAGGCCCGCCGCGACGCCCGCTTCCGCCAGACATTCGGCGAGCAGGAACACGTAAGCCGGTCCGCTGCCCGACACCGCCGTCACCGCGTCGAGCAGCATCTCGTCCTCGATCCACACGACCTGGCCGACGGCCTCGAGCAGCGTATCACAGATGAGCGCCTGGTCGCGGGTCACTGCCTTGTTCGCGCACGCCACGCTGATGGCTTGGCCGATCGCGGCCGGCATATTGGGCATGGTACGCACGATGGCCGTGCCCTTGGGCAGCGGCTTGGCGAGACTGGCGAGCGTCCGCCCCGCGAGAATGGACAATAGGACGGTCGCTTTGCCCATCAGCGGCGCGAGTTCCGCGAGCACCGCCTCGGCGGCCTGCGGCTTCACGGCAAGCACAACCACCGCCGGTGCGCGCGGAAGCGTGGGCTGCGCGCTCGCGGTCATGCCATGACGCCCCAAGAGCGCCGCCATGTCAGTCGGCGGCTTGGGGTCCTGGACGAAGGCGAGCGCCGGATCGAGCCCGCGGGCGAGCCAGCCGGCAAGGAGCGCCCCGCCCATCTTCCCTGCCCCCACCAGAAGGAGCGGGCCGGCGAGGCGGAGCGTCATGCGTGGCCTTGCGTTTCGAGCATGATGGCGGTGAGAGCCTCTTCAGGCGTCTTGCCGGCCCACAGCACGAATTGAAAGGCCTGGTAATAGCGCTCGCACGCCTCCAGCGCCGCCCGGAGCAATGCCTCGCATTGACCGGCATGGGTCCGAGCCCCCGCCAGCAGCAAGCCGTGGCGGTAGAGCAGCATCCCGTCCTCCTTCCACAGGTCGAAATGGCCGAGCCAGAGCTGCTCGTTGATGAGCGCGAGGAGCCGATAGACCTCGCTGAGCCTCAGCCTGGTGACCTTGAAGTCGAAGGCGCAAGCAAGATGCAGCGCCTCCAGATCGTCCCGCCAGGTCAACGAGATATGGTAATCGCACCACGCGCCGCCAACCGCGAGCGTGAGCTCGTCGGGGTTGCTTCGCTCGAACGCCCAATCGTGGGTCATCGCAATATGTTCGACCATATCCACTGGATTGGAGAAATGGTCGTAGTTCACTTGTGTGGTAGACATGCGTGTCCTCTGTTGGCCTCAGCAGAGTTCCGCGCACGCAACACGCCGCCGCGAATCAGCTTGATGAATCAGTTATATATTGGAGTTTGTGCGTGCACCAACGGGGCGTCTGGCCGGCAGAGTCGAATGCTGTGGACCACCTAAAGATAGTTGTGGATGACGTGCCGACCCTCTAGCGCTGGTTGGCGGCGATTCGCGCGCGCTGCGGACGCGGGCACGCGCCGCCCTGTCAAGCGCCGCGTTTCAGCCTCTTGGTGCGGAGCGGACGCGGCGGCGCGACATTCTCCCCGGCCAGCTCGATGACGAGAGCTTCGAGCTCGGCGATGCGCTCCTTGAGCCGGTCGTTCTCCTCCCGTGCCTTCTGCGCCATGCCCTTGACCGCCTCGAACTCCTCGCGCTGCACGATGTCGAGATCCCGCAACACCCGCTCGGCCTGGGTGCGGACGGCGCCCTCGACCTCCTTGCGCACGCCCTGGGCGGCGCCCGCGGCGTCGGTGATGAGCTTGCCGAGCTCGTCGAAGAACCGGCCGGTGGTCTGCGTCATCGTTCAGCAAATCCTTCTGATCACGAGGGAATAAGGCGCGCCTCGACCCGACTATGGGGGGCGCCCGCGCCGCATTCAAGCCATACCCCAGCGCGCGGCGGCCAAGGGGCGCCTTGACAGCCGGCGCACCTCCGGCCGAGGGTCGCGCGGCCCGCGACTCCGAGCGAAAGGCCCCGCCAAGCCATGGACCTCCTCGTTATCCCCTATCCCGTCATTGATCCCGTGGCGCTCGAACTCGGGCCCATCACCATCCGCTGGTACGGCCTTGCCTATATGGCAGGCATCCTGCTCGGCTGGCTCTATGGGCGCTACCTCGTTTCGCGGCCGGCTTTGTGGGACGGCAAGCCGGCCTTCACCGTCAGTCAAGCCGACGACTTTCTGCTGTGGATCACGGTCGGCATCGTCGTCGGCGGCCGGCTCGGTTTCGTGCTCTTTTATGAGCCCTCTTATTTCTGGCAGCATCCGCTCGAGATCCCCGCGGTGTGGAACGGCGGCATGTCCTTCCATGGCGGCCTGCTCGGCGTCGTGCTCGCGGTCTATTTCTTTTCCCGCGCCAAAGGCATCAACCCGCTGTCGCTCGGCGACGTCGCCTCGGCCGCCACGCCCTTTGGCCTGTTCTTCGGGCGCCTCGCCAATTTCATCAATGCCGAGGTGGTCGGACGGCCAAGCGACGTGCCCTGGGCCATGGTGTTCCCCGGACACGGCGATGTCCCGCGTCATCCGAGCCAACTCTATGAAGCGGCGCTAGAAGGCATCGTGCTCTTCACCATCCTCCGCATCGCCACACACAGATTTAAGGCGCTGACCCGCCCCGGCACGGTGTTCGGTCTCTTCCTCATCTTCTACGGCATCTTCCGCAGCCTGCTCGAGCTCGTGCGCGAGCCGGATCACCCCGGCCACCCCATGGACGTCGATGGGCTGACGCCAGGCATCGTCTATTCGTTGCCCATGATCCTAATCGGGCTGTGGCTCATTTGGCGCGCGCGGCGCAAAGCCGCTCTCGCCTGATGGGCGCGCAAACCCGGAAGGAGACGGCCGACGCGCAGAGTCTTGCCGCGCGATTGGCGGCGCGCATCCGCGCGCACGGGCCGCTCAGCGTCGCCGACTACATGCAGGCCTGCCTCTTCGATGCGCGCGAAGGCGTCTACGCCGCGCGCCAACCCATCGGAGCCGCGGGCGACTTCATCACCGCGCCGGAGATCAGCCAGATCTTCGGCGAGCTGCTCGGACTTTGGTGCGTCGCGGTCTGGCAGTCCATGGGTGAGCCTCCCGCCATCACCGTGGCCGAGCTCGGACCGGGGCGCGGCGTCCTCATGGCCGATGCGCTCCGTGCCTGGCGCAGCGTGCCGCCCTTCCTCACCGGCGTGTCAGTCGCACTCGTCGAGTCGAGCCCGGTGATGCGCGAGATGCAGCGGAAGGCGCTGCGCGCCTCGCCGGTGCCGCTTCATTGGCATGCGGATCTCGATGCGCTGCCTTCGGGCCCGCTGATCGTCCTCGCCAACGAGTTCCTCGACGCCCTCCCCATCCAGCAATATGTCCGGCGCGACGGCATGTGGCGCGAGCGCGTCGTGAGCCTCGACCCCTACACGCGCTTCGTCTTCACCGAGGGTGACGCCGTCAATCCTCACGGCCTGCCGCCGGACGCCCCCGATGGCACGATCTTCGAGACGCGCCCGACGGCGACCCCGCTCCTCGCCGCGCTTGCCGCCCGCGTCCTCGCGGCGCCGCTCGCGGCCCTCTTCATCGATTACGGCCATGAGGAGACGGGCTCAGGCGACACTCTGCAGGCCGTCGCCGCGCACAATTATGCCGATCCGCTTGCCGCCCCGGGGCAGGCCGACCTCGCCGCCCATGTCGACTTCGCCGCGCTGAAACGCGACGCGGTCCGTTTCGGACTCCGCCCTTTCGGCCCGATGCCGCAAGGCGAGGTCTTGCTGCGGCTCGGCCTCGTCACCCGCCGCGACCGCCTGGTTGCCGGAGCCGCGCCCGCGCAACGCGCTGCCATCGCGTCGGGTGCCGCGCGGCTCGTCGATCCAAGGCAAATGGGTGTGCTGTTCAAGGTACTCGCGCTGACCAGCGCCGGGCTGCCCGCGCCGCCGCCCTTTACTGCCAGTATTTGACTGACACCGTCCGCCGGGTGATTCTAGTCGCGGCCATGCTTCGAGCCCCGAACCTTGCCGCCCTCGACGGGCTTCGCCACGGCTTCTTCACCCGCCAGGGCGGCGTGTCGGGTGGACTCTATGCCTCCCTCAATTGCGGGCTCGGCTCGCGCGACAATGCCGCCGACGTGCAGGAGAACCGCGCGCGCGTTGCCGAGGCCTTGGGCACCGCACCGGACCGGCTGCTCACGCCCTTTCAGTCGCACAGCGCGAAGGCCGCCATCGCCGAAGCGCCATGGGATGTGGAGCGCGCACCCGAGGCCGATGCCGTGGTCACCGCCACGCCGGGCCTTGCCGTCGCGGTGCTCACCGCCGATTGCGCCCCCGTCCTCTTCTGCGATCGCCAGGCTCGCATCATCGGCGCCGCCCATGCCGGCTGGCGCGGCGCCCTGTCTGGCATCCTCGATTCCACCGTGGAGGCGATGGAGCAGCTCGGCGCCAAGCGCGAACGCATCGTCGCCGCCATCGGCCCCGCGATTTCGCAAAAGGCCTATGAGGTGGGTGCCGACTATCGCGACACTTTCCTTGCCGAGGAGCCGGACAGCGCCGCCTTCTTCGCCGACGACGAGAGCTCCGGCGAGCCTCATTTCGACCTTCCGGGCTACGTCGCCGAGCGCCTGGCGCGGAGCGGAATTGGCACCACCGCCGATCTCGGTTTTTGCACCTATTGCGACGAAACCCGTCTCTTCAGCTTCCGCCGGTCGCAACATCATGGCGAGCCTGATTACGGCCGCCAAATTTCGGCCATCCTGCTCACCTGATCGTCATTCACCATAGCCTGCCGAGGGATGCCCCGCGACCATGCTTATCCTGGACGCGGGCAGAAAGAGGCAGGTAATCTGTTGTTTGGGAAGAGTGTTGTGAGCCCCCATGACGCAGGCACGACCGCCGCGCGGGGTGCATTGCGGCCAACGAGGGAGTGTTTTGTTGGGCGCGGATCCACGACGCCTGCGCGGCCGGCTTAGGCGCATAGCAGCCCTGGCGTTCGCCGCCACGGCGCTTGCCAGTCTTTGTGCCTGTGGCGGCGGGTCGGGAGGACCAAGCGGCGGCCTTTTCAGCGGCGGCAGCATTTTTTCGACCTCGACCCACATGGCGCTCGCCCCCATCGTCGGGGCGCCCGCCAACATCGCCGACCAGCTGACCCCGGCCCTGGTTGCGGCCGGCAAAGAGCGCCGGCTCGTCCTGGTCCCCGGCACCGGCCCCGCCGACTACACCCTGCGCGGCTATCTCGTGGCGTCGGCGGAGAAGAAGGGCGCAAAAATCTCCTATATCTGGGACGTGACCGACGCCAAGGGCCAGCGCGTCGGGCGGGTGTCCGGCGACGAAACCATCCCCAACCGGACGGGCAGCGATCCTTGGAGCGGCGTCGACAGCACCGTGCTGCGCAACATCGCCAACAAGACCGCCTCGCAAGTCGCCGCCAGCCTGCCGCATGGCGGCCGCGGAGGCGGCACGCCCACGACCGTATCGTCCGGGCCCGGGCCGAGCGCCCCCACATCCCCACCGGCGACTTCCTCCCCTGTCGCCGCCTCGAGCAATCCCCGCGAGATGACCGTGATGGTTACACCCGTCGCCGGGGCGCCGGGTGACGGCGAGAAGTCGCTCACCGCGGCGCTGAAGAAACGCCTGTCCGCCAGTGGGGTGAAGGTCGCCAGCGGCCCTGACCGCAGTGCCCACACGGTTAAGGGCACCATTACCCTTGCCGACCTCACCGGCGGCAAGCAAAGCGTTCGGATCGACTGGCTGGTCACGGCCCCGGGCGGCAAACGACTTGGCACCATCGTCGAGAAGAGCACGATCCCCAAAGGATCGCTGAACGGGCCCTGGGGCGCCATCGCCGACGCGGCGGCCGCGAAGGCGGCTACCGACATTATCAACCTTCTTTCCCACCCGAGCGGATAGCCGCAGTCCCGGCCTATCGCCTCGCGTTGAGTTTACAGCGCCCATGACCGCTTGTTACAAGCGCTGCGGGATTGCGCGCGCTAGCGCCATTGGGCGAGAGGCGCAAACCCCGAGGAGCGCTCCGCATGAAATTGGTTGCCGGCAATAGCAACCGTCCTCTCGCCGAGGCGATCGCCACCTACCTCAAGACCCCACTCTCCAAATGCATCGTCCGCCGCTTTGCGGACATGGAGATTTTCGTCGAGGTCCAGGAGAACGTGCGCGGCGAGGACGTGTTCGTCATCCAATCGACCTCGGCGCCGGCCAACGACCATTTGATGGAGCTGCTCATCCTCATCGATGCGCTGCGCCGGGCGTCGGCGCGCCGCATCACCGCCGTCATCCCTTATTTCGGCTATGCGCGTCAGGACCGCAAACCGGGCCCCCGGACGCCCATCTCAGCCAAGCTCGTCGCCAATATGATCGCCCGCGCCGGCGTCGACCGCGTGCTGACGCTCGATCTCCATGCCGGACAGATTCAGGGCTTTTTCGACATCCCCACCGACAATCTCTTTGCCGCCCCAGTGATGGTGCAGGACATCCATCAAATATTCGACGCCAACAATCTGATGGTGGTCTCGCCCGATGTGGGCGGCGTGGTGCGCGCGCGCGGGCTCGCCAAACGTATCGACGCGCCCTTGGCCATCGTCGACAAGCGCCGCGAGCGGCCGGGCGATTCCGAAGTCATGAACGTCATCGGCGACGTCAAGGGCCGCACCTGCGTGTTGGTGGACGACATCGTCGATTCCGGCGGCACGCTGGTGAACGCCGCCGAGGCGCTGCTCGACCAGGGCGCCACGCTGGTCACGGGCTACATCACCCATGGCGTGCTGTCCGGCGGCGCGGTAGCGCGCATCATGGCCTCGCGGCTGAAGGAACTCGTCATCACCGACTCGATCCTGCCGAGCGAGGCGGTGAAGAATGCCCACAACATCCGCGTGCTGCCGGTCGCGCAGCTCTTGGGCGAGGCCATCGCCCGCACCGCCGGAGAGAAGTCGGTGTCGAGCCTATTCTACTGATCGGGCCGCGTGCTCGCCGTCAGTGATGGCCCTCAAATTTGAACGAGACCTTGAGCTTGGTTCGGTATGCCTCCACCTTGCCGTCGGTGATGACGAGGTCCTGATCCAACACTTCGGCCACGCGCAGGTCGCGCACACTCTCCGCCACGCGCTCGACCGCGCTCTTGGCCGCCTCATCCCAGGATTTCGAGCTCGTACCGATGACCTCGATGACTTTGTAGGTGCTTTGTGGCATGGATGGTTCTCCTTCCGGACCGTTTCGCAGCTGACACGTCCCCTACGCTGCGGTGTGACTTGAGCTTACGACGGACGGCGCCACCTGTCTGTGGGTCCGGAGGCCTTGCCGCAATTCGCTCGATCTTGCCGTTTAACTCGACCGCCCCGCCACCAAATCGCCCCCCAGGCGTTTACAGTCGTGCCGGATCGCAAGTCGCGATCATCTTCCCCCGCATTGCCAACCAGGAGAGCCTCACCATGCACGTCAATTTGGAGAATGCCGAGAAAGCCATCGCGGCCGCCCGCAAGAAGGCGCTCAGCCTGAAGACGCAGATGTGCATCGCCGTGGTCGATTCCGGTGCCAATTTGAAAGCCTTCATGCGCATGGACGACGCCTGGGTCGGCTCGATCGACATCGCTATCAAGAAAGCGAAGACCGCCTGCTTCTTCGGCATGGCGACGGGCCAGCTTGGCCAGTTGTCGCAGCCGGGCAAGCCGCTTTACGGCATCGAGCATTCCAATGACGGGCTGATCACCTTTCCCGGCGGCGTGCCGATCGTGGACGAGGATGGCGTGCTCGTGGGCGCGATCGGCGTCAGCGGCAGCGTGGTGGAGAACGACCACGCCGTGGCCGAGGCGGGAGTCAAAGTGGTGGGTGTGACCGAGCTGCCGGCGCATCCCTGGCGGACTTAAGGCCCGCATAAGCCAAGCGTTTGACGGACAAGCCGAACTGCGCAATGGGCTCGCCCCGCGGAGAGGGTCTGGCTTTGGCCAAGGCGTGAGTTGACCGCCGTCGCGGCCGTTCTTACGGTCGTGCCCGCGCCATGAGCAATCCAACTTGGCTGGAAGTCGAACGCGGACAAAGCGAGAACCGGGCGCGGGCCGGCCTCAGGGCGAGTCCGCGCATCGTCGTGGCAGGCGCCGGCAGCGTCGGCTGCTATGTCGGCGGCTGCCTCGCTCTGGCCGGTCGCGACGTCACGCTTCTCCTCCGCGCGCCGCTCGCCGAAGCCCTCTCTCATCATGGCTTGCGCATCGCCGATCTCGACGGCAGCGAGCGGCTGCTCGATCCTTCGCGGCTCAAGCTTGCGACGAAAGCGAGCACGGCCTTGCGCGCCGCCGAGCTGATCCTCGTCACCGTGAAGAGCGGCGATACGGCGGCGCTGGCGCGCGAGATCGGCGAATTTGCCCCCGGTGGCGCGGTCGTCGTCAGTCTGCAGAACGGCGTCGACAATGCCGAGACGCTGAGCGCGGCCCTGCACGGCGCCCATCCCGTCATCGCCGGCATGGTTCCTTTTAACGTTGTGCAGACCCGCAAGGAGGGTGAGCCGCCGCGCTTCCTGCGCGCGACCAACGGCACCATCAGGATCGCCGCGGGCTATCCGGGCCTGCGCGCGGCGCTCGATGCGAAGGGCGCGCCCGTCGCCGAGCACAAGGACATGACCGGCGCGCTGTGGGGCAAGCTCGTCATCAATCTCAACAACGCCCTCAACGGCCTGTCGGGTCTCACCCTCGGCACCGAGCTTGCCGGCCGCGATTGGCGCTTGCTGCTCGCCCGGCAGATGGACGAGGCCTTGGCCGTGCTCGCGGCGGCGGGCATTCGCCCGGCACGCATCGAGCGCATGCATCCCCGGCTGATGCCGGCCATCCTGCGCCTGCCCGACTGGCTCTACCGCCTCCTCGGCCGCGGCCTCGTTACCTTTCATCCCGAGGCGCGTTCCTCCATGGCGGAAGATCTCGACGCCCGCCGCCCGACCGAGATCGACCATCTCCAGGGCGCGGTGCTGGCGCTCGCCAAGACCATGGGACGCACCGCCCCGCTTAATGCCCGCGTGGCCGAACTCGTCAAGCAAGCCGAGCGCGAAGGGCACGGTTCGCCGAGGCTCTCGCCCAGGGCCGTGGCGGGACGGAAATAGGCCTATTCAGGCCGCAGCCGCGCTCAATCGTACGATTGTCAGAGCCGCGCTTCTCGGGCTATAAGCCCTTCCAATCCAACCCGCGAGCCGCCTGTGAGCCGCCGCGTTTAACCTTAGGGGCCGCTTCACGGCCCTTCGTCATTTTGAGCTTCGGAGGTAGTCATGGCTGAGGCGATGGAACTCAAAGCCTGGGCGCGGTCGCGCACCGGCAAAGGGGGGGCGCGGTCGCTCCGCCGCGACGGGCGCATTCCCGGCATTCTCTATGGCGCCAAGGAGGCCCCGCAGACCATCGCCGTCGATTACCGCGCGATCAGCCTGCAGCTGCTGACCGGTCATTTCCAAAGCACCGTGTTCACCCTCGACGTCGATGGCACCAAGACGCGCGTCATCCCGCGCGATGTGCAGCTCGATCCCGTGCGCGACTTCCCCATCCATGTTGACTTCATGCGCGTGGGCAAGGATGCGCTCGTCACCGTGGCCGTGCCGGTGCATTTCATCAATGAGGCCGCTTCCCCCGGTCTGAAGCGCGGCGGCATCTTGAACGCCGTGCGCCACGATATCGAGGTGCGCTGCCCGGTCGACGCCATTCCCGACCATTTCGACGTCGACCTGACCGGGCTCGAAATTGGCGATGCCGTGCACATCTCCGCCGTGCCGCTGCCGCAAGGGGTGCGACCCACCATTACCGACCGCGACTTCACCGTGGCGACCATCGTCGGCCGCGCCGCCGAAGAGGCCGCGCCTGTCGCCGCCGCCGCGGTTACCGCCGAGCCCGGCGCCGAGGCTGCCGCCGCTCCGGGCGAGGGCGCCGAGCCGGGCAAGGAGAAAGAGAAAGACAAGGGCGAGAAGAAGGAAGGAAAGAAGAAGGAGTAGTCCTTGGCTCCTGGCAAGGTCGCACGCCCAGCGTATCGCGGCCCACGCCCACTCCTTCAGGATCACGCCATGAAGCTCTTTGTCGGCCTCGGCAATCCGGGGGCGGAGCACGCCCTCAACCGGCACAATGTGGGCTTCATGGCGGTGGACGCGATCGCCGCCGCTCACGACTTTCCCGCCTGGCGCAAGCGCTTCCAGGGCGCCGTGGCCGAAGGCCGCCTGGGCCGCGCGCCCGTGCTGCTGTTGAAGCCCGCGACCTTCATGAACGAATCCGGCCGCGCCGTCGGCGAAGCGCTCCGCTTCTACAAGCTCAAGCTCGACGATGTGATCGTGTTCCATGACGAGCTCGATCTGACGCCGGGCAAGGTACGGGTGAAGATTGGCGGCGGCGTCGCCGGCCATAACGGCCTGCGATCGATCACCGCCCATATCGGCAACGACTATGTGCGCGTCCGCATCGGCATCGGCCATCCGGGATCCAAGGAGCTCGTGACGCGCTACGTGCTGCATGACTTCCCCAAAGCGGACTATGCCTGGCTCGAGCCGCTGCTCGGCGCCGTCGCCGATGACGCCCATTTGCTTGCTGACGGCGGCAACGACAAGTTCCAGTCGCGCGTCGCCCACGCAATGCAAAGCGACACAGGCGCTGAAGAGGAGCCCCCTGCCCGCGCACCCCGCGAGCCCGCGGCCAAGACCCGCACCAAAGCCGAAGCGCCGGCGAAGGATACGAGCCTCGGCAGCAAATTGCGCCGCTTCTTCGGCGCGTGATGGGCAACTAGCATGGGCTTCAAATGCGGCATCGTCGGACTGCCCAATGTGGGCAAGTCCACCCTGTTCAACGCGCTGACCGAGACCGCCGCCGCGGCGGCAGCCAACTATCCGTTCTGCACCATCGAGCCCAATATCGGCGAGGTGCCGGTGCCCGACCCGCGCCTCGACGCGCTCGCCCATATCGCCAAATCCGCCGAAGTGATCCCCACTCGCCTCACCTTCGTCGACATCGCCGGGCTCGTGCGTGGCGCCTCCAAGGGCGAAGGCCTCGGCAACCAGTTCCTCGCCGTGATCCGCGAGGTGGACGCCATCGCCTATGTGCTCCGCTGCTTCGAGGACAGCGACATCATCCATGTCGAGGGCAAGGTCGATCCCATCGCCGACGCCGACACCATCGAGACCGAGCTGATGCTCGCCGATCTCGACAGCCTCGAGCGGCGCATTCCCACGCTCGAGCGGCGCGTGCGCGGCCAAGACAATGAAGCCAAGAAGGCGATGGAGCTCATAGAGCAAGCGCTCACGCTGCTGCGCGAAGGCAAGCCCGCCCGGCTCGCAGCAATCGCCGAGGAGGACCGCGCCGCCTTCACGGCGCTCAATCTCTTGACCGCCAAGCCCGTGCTCTATGTCGCCAATGTCGACGAGGCCTCCGCCGCCGCCGGCAACGCTTTTTCGCAATTGGTGGAGGCCCGCGCCAAGGCCGAAGGCGCCGGCTGCGTCATCATCTCCGCCAAGATCGAGGCGGAGTTGGCCGAGCTCGCGCCCGACGAGCGCGCCGCCTATCTCGCCGAGCTCGACCTGAAGGAGCCGGGGCTGAACCGCCTCATCCGCGAAGGCTACAAGCTGCTCGGCCTCATCACCTATTTCACCGCCGGACCGAAGGAGACGCGCGCCTGGACCGTGGCGCAAGGCACCCGCGCGCCGCAGGCCGCGGGCGTGATCCACACCGATTTCGAGAAGGGCTTCATCCGCGCCGAGACCATTCCCTATGCCGATTATGTGGCCCTCGGCGGCGAAGCGGGCGCCCGCGACGCGGGCAAGCTCCGCCTCGAAGGCAAGGACTACGTCGTGCGCGACGGCGACGTGCTCCACTTCAGATTTGCGACTTGAGAGCATCGCCTAGAGGATGCGTTCGGACTTTGCCGGCTCCGCCTCGATGCGGGCTTCCAGCTCCGGATAAGATGCGAGCGCCCTGTCGATGAGGGCCGTGTTGGCGCCGTGGATCGCTCCGGCAATGGCCCGCGCGTGATCCTTGTACTCCTCCGCGCCGCATTGCTCCTTCAGCCGCGGAAGCAGGTCCCGCAGCTCCCGCCCCACGCGAAACGATACCTGCACCATATCCCACGCCAGATCAGTATCCACGCGGCCTAGGTCCCTTCCAAAGATTCGCTTTGACGATCGGATCGTGGGGCACCGGGAATGTGTTCGGCGGCAATGTGTTGTTCTCCACCCACGCGATGCACTTGGGCATTGCGCTCGGCTTCCAGACGGGATCGATCTCCTCGACCTGACGTCGAAGCCGTGCAGCTTCCGCCTCGGCGGCCACTGCACGCGCCTCTTCTGCCGGCGTGAACTCAACGGAGCGCCCACTTCGTAGCCGATAGGACCCCGAGCCTCCGCCCCCGCCGCGCGGCAGGGTCTGCGCAACCTGCGTGTCCCCTCCCCCGCCGCCCGTGCCCGTCCATTGACCGCCGTCGGGGCTGCCGACCGGAACGCGGGGTTGATTAGGGTCGAAGCCTGCTTTGACAATGCGTTGCAGGAAGCGGAGCCTGGCTTCAACGACTGCAGCGCTAAGCAGCCAATTGACGCGCCGCAGCTTGGCGCTGACCTGCCAACTCGCCTCCGAGACATGCACCCGCGCCGCTCCTCATCCGGTTTCGCGGACAGGATAAGAGGGTTGGTGCAGGCGAGGATAAATTCGCCGCCTCAGCGTCTTAGTTCATGCGGAAATGCTAGAAGACGTTAGCCCGCGCGCTTGAGCGCTTCGGTCGCCGCCACCTGGCGCAGGAAATTCTCCACCGTATGGCGGAGCTGCTCGGCCTGGCGCGACAGATCGCGCGACACGCCGAGCATCTGCGTGGCCGATTGGCTCGTCTCGTCCACCGCCTTGGTCACCCCGGGCATATGCGCCACCACATCCTCGGTGCCGCGCGCGGCCTGGCGCACGCTGTGGGAGATTTCCGACGTCGCCGCCGATTGCTGCTGCACCGCGCCCGCGATCTCCTGGGTGTGCTTGTTGACCTCGCCCATGGTGACCACGATCGACTGCATGGCGTCGACCGCGCCGTGGGTCGAGTTCTGAATGGCGGCGATCTGCTGTTTGATCTCCTCGGTGGCCTTGGCGGTCTGATCGGCCAGGGTCTTCACCTCACTCGCCACCACGGCGAAGCCGCGGCCCGCTTCGCCCGCGCGCGCCGCCTCGATGGTGGCGTTGAGGGCGAGCAGATTGGTCTGCGCCGCCACTTCTTGAATCAGGCTCACCACGTCGCCGATGCGCTGCGCCGCGGTGGCCAGGCCCTCGACCTTGGCGTTGGCGGAGCGCGCATTGTCGGTGACCTGGCTGACGATGCGGCTCGCGGTAGACACGCGCCCGCCGATCTCGCCCACCGAGACGGCAAGTTCCTCGGCCGTGGCGGCGACGGTCTGCACATTGGCCGATGCCTCATCCGAAGCCGAGGCCACCACCATGACGCGCTCATTGGTATCGCCCGCGAGCGTCGACAATGCCCGCGCCGTCTCGTCCATGGTCCGCGCGCTGTCGGCAAAGGCGCCGAGGATGCCGGCGATCGAGCCGCGGAATTGGTGGATCAACTCCTCGGTGCGCTGCTGCGAGGCGAGGCGCCCCTGCACTTGGCTGTCCTGCTCGCTCTTGTGGCTCTCGCTCCAGCGAATGGCGTCGGACTGGAAGCTCTTCAGCGCCTTGGCAAGCCCACCCAACTCGTCCGTGCGCGCGACGTAAGGAACGCTGCCGTCCATGTCCCATTTGATGAAGCGCAGGATCACGTCTTCAAGATCGCTCATGGCGCGGGCCAGCCTGCCGCCATAGACATAGCCATAGGTGCCCGCGGCCGCCGCCGACAGGAACGCCGCCATCAATGCCGCCGCCCCCATGCTCGCCATGCTCGCCGCGAGCGCGAAGGACAGGACGACGCCCGCAAGCGCAGCAGCGATAAAGGCAAGGGTGATCTTCAGGCGCAGGGTCATGCGGGTCCCTCAGGAGGGCGTGAGCCACGAGCGAATTCGAGCCGACGCGCGCCCGCCCCCGCAAGGGAAGCGATTCTCGCGCGCTCAACTGCAGCGCCAGCCTCGCGCCTTGTGGTTAAAACTCCCTTAGGAACGGCCGCAACAGGGCGGCGGGAGCGCGATAAATTTCCGCCACTTGCGGATGCCGGCGCCCATCTCAGCGCAACGCTGCGGCGATATTGCCCCCGTCCACGGTCTCCACGTGGCCCGTGGTCTTGCGCGCCAGCGCCAGCGCCACGAAAGCCTGGGCCACGTCCTCGGCCAGGACCTCGGCATGCAGCAGATTGCCGCTCATATACTCCTCCTCCGACATCCCCCGCGCCTTCGCCCGCGCGGCGATCATGGCCGAGGTCAGGAGCCCGCTCCGGATGCGGTCGGCGTTCACGCCATTGGAGCGAATGCCGTCTTGGCCGTAATCGAGCGCGTATTGGCGCATCAGCAGCATGGCCGCTGCCTTGGGCAGGCCGTAGGGACCGAAATTGGCGCCGGGATTGACGGCCTGCTTCGATAGGTTGAACAGGAGCACCCCGCCGGTGCCTTGCTTGAGCATGATGCGCACCGCCTCTTGCGCCACACTCTGATGGGCGAAGAAATTGAGCTCGAAGCTCCGGCGCAAGATGTCGTCGGATACCTCGCCGATGCGGCCCTGCCACGCCGCGCCGGCATTGGACACGACGATATCGACGCCGCCGAATGTTTCCGCGACCTTGGCGAACACCACTTTCACCTGGTCGGGCTTGGTCACGTCGCACGCCATGCCCAGCCCCTTGACCTCGCGGCCCGCTTTCGTGGCGAGATCGCCATCGATATCCACCACCGCCACGGCCGCGCCCTGGGCGGCGAGCGCGCGGGCCGTCGCCGCGCCGATCGCGCCGGCACCGGTGACCAGCGCCACCTGCCCGGTGAGCGGCTTCGCCACCGCGCCCTTCAGCTTCGCCTGCTCGAGGCTCCAATATTCGAGCGCGAACAGATCGCTCTCGGGCAGCGGCTCGTAGCTGCCGATGGCCTCGGCGTCGGTGACCACGCGCACGGTGTTCTCGGCAAGATCGGCGGCCATGCCGGCATCCTTCGCCGTGCGCCCCAACCCGAACAACCCGACGCCCGGCACCAGCACCACGCGAGGGCTGGAATCGAGCTTGGTCTTGTCGCCGCCCGACGCCGCATTCTCCCGCGCGAAATAGGCATCGTAGCGCGTAGCGAATTCCGCCACCGCTTTTCGCACCGCGTCGGCGAAAGCGTCGAGCCTGCCCGGCTCCGGCGGCGGCACCACCAGCGGCATGTTCTTGGTGCGGATGATGTGGTCCGGCGTCACCACGCCCCGCTGGCTGTAGGAGCCGATTTCGGCGCCATTCACATAGCTGAGGATCTCGGGCCCGGTGCGGAAAGTGGCGATGAAGCGGATCGGCTCCTTGCCCTTTTCCGTGAGCGCGGCCGCGCCGCGCAAAATGGGCGCGATCTCCGCAGGAGACGCGAGCGTCCGCGGCAGCTTGGCGGCGGAAAACACCACCGGCCGCCCCTGGCGCAGACGGCTCTCGGCGAGCGACACCATCAGGGTCATGCGCTCATAGGCTTCGCGCGCGGTGGCGCCGAAGGTGAAGATGCCGTGCTTGTGCAGGATCAACCCCTCGACGTGCGGATCCTGCTCGAAGACTTCCGCCGCCGCCTTGGCCAGCCCGAAGCCCGGCGCGATATAGGGCACGATCGCCATGCGCCCGTCATAGACCTCGGCCGCCAGTGCCTCGCCGTCCGGCTGATCCACCAGCGCCAGCACGGCGGCGGCATGGGTATGGTCGATGAATTTATGCGGCAGGAAGGCGTGCAGCAGCGTCTCGACCGACGGATTGGGCGCAGTGGAATCGAGCAGATTGAGGCGCTGCACATTGACCATGGCCTCGTCGCTCAAGGCGGCGAGCGCGCGCAGAGCGCGCAGCGGCTCGAGCTTCACCGCCGGCA
This sequence comes from uncultured Alphaproteobacteria bacterium, assembly GCA_963820115.1. Taxonomy (GTDB): domain Bacteria; phylum Pseudomonadota; class Alphaproteobacteria; order Rhizobiales; family Methyloligellaceae; genus Methyloceanibacter. The sequence continues at coordinate 677,592 of CAWFYP010000001.1, read as the reverse complement.
GCCCGGCGGGCTTGATATCGGCCATGTCCCAGCCCGAACCCTTGACGCAGATGACCGCGTGCTCCTGCCCGAGATCGTCGCGCGCCCGCGTCTTGACCGAGGTATTGCCGCCCCCATGCAGCACTAGCAGCGGATCGCGGCCCAACAGCCGCGTGGTGTAGACGCGGAGCGCCACATCCTCGGACACGCCCTGTTTGGCGTAGCCAGCGACGGCCTCGGCCGCGGCTTTGTCGTTCCATTGGCTTTGCATGGGCCGCGTTGTGGCAAGTTTCCTCAGTCGCCGCAAGGGCGCGCGGGCGCGTCGCCGCGACGCGGGAATGCGTCCGGGCTTTGCTCCTTTCACCCCTCACGCGAGGGGATGGCGCGCCGAAAGACGCAAACCCATGGTGTCCGCATCCGTTGCCGGATACGGCGGGCGCCTCGCGGCGCGCCATGAGCGGCGATTTGGCGAACACCGGGCCGCGCTTTCGCCGTCAATGCCCCGCTTGCCCGACGGATGAGAATCGACGAAGGGGTCGCGCTTAACATAGGCCAGACGGTCGTCAGCCAGCTCCTGGCAGGGCTTCGTAGTGAGCCCGGGCGGAGCCCCGGCGCCGCCCGGGTGCTCATGCATGCGTTGCACGAACCCGCGGACGCCGCACCCCGTCCCGCTCTGCACGACGCCTCATGAGCGCGCCCCTCAGCGGACGAGGTAGACGCAGGATAAAGGGGGTTCTGCCGGCGGGGATTAGTTCTTCTCTTAGGGCGCGACCGAGACATCGCATCACCTAACTAATATGATCAGCAGTCAGGGATTCACGGCAACGTTCCTAGTCCAATGTCTCAGAGCGATTGGGTGCGAAAGGGTGCGATTGGGGCACTGATCGTAACAGCCCTCGTCGGGATCGTCTGGTCGGGCCTAACTTATAGGCAGGAACAGGCTCAACAGAGCGAGCTGACAACCCCCCACGCAGCCGATCCCTCCCAAAAAGAGGCGCGTGAGGCCTGCTACGGTATGACGGGCCTCATTGATTATAACCACTGCATCGCGGAGAAGCAGAAAGCTCAACGGGACGAGCAGCGAACCCAATACGACTTGCAAGCCCAACAGCAGATGGCGTTTTGAGCGTTCGCTATGCTGGTATCCAGCGTTGTCGGCCTCTGCATTACCGGCGCTGGTGTAATCTACGTGGCTCTGACTCTTCGGGCCACTAAAGCAGCCTTGGAAGTCGCCAACAGGTCTGCGAATGCGGCCGAGGCGGCTATCGAAGATGCTAGGGGAAACGCCCAACGCGAGTTGCGGGCCTATCTTTCGGCCACTCCGCATTTTGATGGCAGTGAAATAGACAAACGACCTCCGCACTATGTGATCACGATTAAGAATCGCGGCCAAACTCCAGCGTATAACGTGAGAGGATGGACGGACGGCGTTCTTGTGGATCACCCCGCCGATGAATTCGGCAGACGACCGTTCATGGCCCCAAAGGTTCTCAACCCAGGAGAGAAACTGGGGCTTAACGGCTACTACGAAAGAGCCTTGAGTATAGACGAGGCGCAGAAAGTTCTAGAGGGGGGCAAACGATTCTATTTTTGGGGTGAAGTTACCTACCAGGACGCGTTCAAGCAGCCAAGGTTCTTGCGCTTCAAATACGTCTTCGGCGGAATTAGCGCGCGATCTGGACGCGGCATTGATACTGCCGATGATGGCAATGAGGTCCGATTAATGCAACGGCCCGGCAGGCCGGAACCATCGATTCCGCAACGCGTTAGTCCTATAGGTACCGGCGGAACGCCCCCTAGCAGCCCCCCGTCTAGAGGTTCCCCGGCGCCGTTTTGGGAGGCTCAGTAAGAGTCCCGGAAGCCCGGCGGTAGCTCCTACGGCCGGGCTTCTTGTTGATCCAGCGCAAAGGCGGCGCGGGTCGCGCGGAGTACCGTGGCGTCAACCCGGCACTCTTGCGCCGGGGGCGAGAAGCGGTCCTGGCCGAATGAAGCAGACACTCCGACCGGGACCGCTCTCATTGGCGCTCACAACAGCAGCGCGGCGGCGAGGCCAGCGGCGAGGGTCGCGGCGGTCGCCCACAGCAGCGGGCGGCTCAGCACCCATCCGCCCAGCACGACGGCGATGCCGCATTTCACCACCGTGTTGACCAGCGAAGCGATGACGATGGCGATCACCGCCATTTCGGCGGCGCCGCTTCTGGCCGATTCCGCCATGGACAGCGTGATGGCGTCGACATCGCTTAGCCCGGCGATCGCCGCCACGGCATAGACGCCGCCGGGCGGAAAACTCTGCTCCACGATCTTCACCGCGAGCAGGACCACCGCGAAGAAGGCGGCGAATTTCGCCGCCGCCGTCAGGCTGAACGGATTGGTGACGCGCAGATCTCCCTTGGTTGCGGTGCCGTCCGCCCCGCCCTCGGGGAAATAAAGCACCGCCGCGAACGCCCCCAGTACGAGCCCCATGACCAGAAAGGGGACCAGCACGGTCGCCAGCAGCGCGAGGTTGACCACCGCCACCAGCACCAACACGCGGGCGAACATCACCGCCCAGGCGATCAGAGTGCCGCAGGCGAGCGCGATGGCGTTTTGCGGGTCGTCGCGGGCTTCGCGCGCGAAGGACAGAGTGACGGCTGTGGAGGAAACGAGCCCGCCGGCGAGCCCGGTGAGCGCCGCGCCGCGCCCCGGCCCGAGCCAGCGCGTGAGCGCGTAACCCACGAGCGACAGGCTGGAAATGAGGATCACCAACAGCCACAGCGAATAGGGGTTGAGCGCGCCCCACGGGTCGACGGTCCGGTCGGGCAGCAGCGGCAGCGCGATGAAGGTGGCGATGAGCAGCCGGAGGCCGGCAAAGACGTCGTCCCAGCCGAGCTTGCCCACGAAGCTGTGCAACGGCTCCTTATAGGCGAGCACGGCGGCGGTGATGACGCCGAGCCCGATGGCGAGCTCGCGATAGCCGAACATGACCATGGCGCCGAGCAGGAACACGACGATCGCCGCCACCTCGGTGGTGAGCCCGCTCGATTGCGGCCGCTCTCGCGCCGTGACGGCGTAGCCGACGACGACGAAGGCGCCGACGATGAGCAAGGCCACGCCCAAGACCCAGGGCGAGGATTGCGCCCGCGTCAGCCACGCCGCGGCAGCCCCGAGCAGCGCGAGCAGGGTGAAGGTGCGCAGCCCGGCGATGTGGTCGGGCTCCTCCTCGCTCTTGCGCTTCTCGCGCTCGATGCCGACCAGCGCGCCGAGCAAAATCGCCGCGGCGAAATCGCCGGCGATCTTCTGCAGCTCCTGATAATCCATGCAACCGCCTCTTGGGCCCGGCGGTCCCGGCCCGTCACGCCGGGATTTGTTCCGGGCATCCAGGAGGATGCCGCTCAGCGTCGCACAGCGCCAGCGGAAGAAATCGCCGCGGCCCGTTACGGCTTAATAGTAGCGGTAGCCGAAGGTGCGGAAGTGGGCATAGGCGCCGCGCCATTTCCAGCTTCCCGGTTGGGGCTCGGCCGAATAGTGGCGCCCGCTCCGATGCGAGGAGGCCACCGATTTTCGGTGCTTCCGCCCGCTCGCCATCCGCGCAGGTTTTTGCGGCGCCGGTTGCAACTTTTCGTTTGTCTGGCGCTCAGCCTTGGCAGTGCCGGAATTTTGGACCTGCTCCGCCGCGCTTCCGCCGCTTGCCGGAGGGAGATTCTTCGCGCGGGTCCATCCCACGAGCGAGCTGGCGGGGAGCCTTATTTCGACCCACCCGTCTCTCCGGCGCCACATCACCTTGGCTTCGGACCCGAGATCGACATTGGCCAGAATCCGGGCATTTACCGATGGACCGTCGCGCAAAATCGCCTGGCTCGACAATCTCACCCACATCGCGTCGCCGCCGCTAGCCCGCTTTGGCGCGGGGCTTTGGACGCTGGCCGCCGGAGTCGCAGGGGCTTTCTTAGGGGCGGTGGCTTCGGTGGCCTGCGCGGCGGTGACGGCCCAGGGCCAAAGCAGGATGAGAAGAACGTACCGCATAGAGATAAAATAACCCCGTGGCATGCCCGTTCCCGGCATGGTGACAGATTTTCATGACGGGAATCCAGCCCTCAATCCTACAGACCACAAGTTTCAAAATCGCTTCTTTATGCCCCCAGGAGGGCCGCCGCAGCGCTAGCGGCCGGCTTGTTCCGGGTACAGCAGCCGCAGGCCCTCGCGCGTGGCCGGGGTCACGCCGCGCTCGGTGATGAAGCCGGTGATGAGCCGCACTGGCGTCACGTCGAACCCGTAATTGGCGGCCGTGGTGCCCTCGGGCGCGATCTCCACGCTGGCGATGCCGCCATCGGCAAGCCTGCCGGTCATGAATTTGACTTCCTCGCCGCCCCGCTCCTCGATGGGAATGGCGCTGCCGTCCGCCAGGTTCCAATCGATGCTCGTGCCGGGCAGCGCCACGAAAAACGGCACGAGGTTGTCGCGCGCGGCGAGCGCCTTCAAATAGGTGCCGATCTTGTTGGCGACGTCGCCATTGGCCGTGACGCGGTCGGTGCCGACGAGGCAGAGATCGACGCGCTTGTGCTGCATCAGATGCCCGCCGGCATTGTCGGCGATCAGCGTATGCGGCACCCCATGCGCGCCGAGCTCGAACGCGGTGAGCGAGGCGCCCTGATTGCGCGGCCGCGTCTCGTCCACCCACACATGCACGGCGATGCCGGCATCATGCGCCTGGTAGATGGGGGCGAGCGCGGTGCCCCAATCGACGGTCGCGAGCCAGCCCGCATTGCAATGGGTGAGGATGTTTACCGGCGCGCCCTTCTTGTGCTCCGAATGCGCCCGGATCAGGCCGAGCCCGTGCTCGCCGATGCGGCGGTTGGTTTCCACGTCCTCATCGCAGATCTGCGCGGCGCGGGCATAGGCCGCGGCCCCACGTGCCTCGCGTGGCTGGTTGCGCACGGCGTTACGCATCTCCTCCAGCGCCCAATGGAGATTGATGGCGGTCGGGCGCGTGGCGGCGAGCGTCTCGCAGGCGCGGTCGAGCGCCTCGTCGGAGGCATCGGCACGCAGCGCAAGCGCGACGCCATAGGCGGCGGTGGCGCCGATCAGCGGCGCGCCGCGCACCTGCATGGTGGCGATCGCCCGGGCGGCATCTTCGAGCGAGCGGAGCGTGACCGTCTCGAGCGCGAAGGGCAGCTTGGTCTGGTCGATGATGGCGATGGTGGCGCCGTCGGGCTCGAGCCAGATGGTGCGGTAGGGCTTGCCGTCGATATTCATGGCGGCGCGATCAGTCGCCCTCGAACGACATCAGCGTGTGGCATTCCACCCCGAGCTCGGCGAGCCGCGCCGAGCCGCCGAGATCGGGCAGGTCGATGACGAAGGCGGCGCCGACTACGTCGGCCTTGAGCTTGCGCAACAGCTTGACCGCCGCCTCCGCCGTGCCGCCGGTGGCGATGAGGTCGTCCACCAGCAGCACCGGCTCGTCGATCCTGATGGCGTCCTCGTGAATCTCGATGATGTCGATGCCGTATTCGAGCTCGTATTCTTGGCCGATGGCCTTGGCCGGCAGCTTGCCCTTCTTGCGGATCGGCACGAAGCTGCAATGCAGCCGGTCGGCGACGGCGCCGCCCAAAATGAAGCCGCGCGCCTCGATGCCGGCCACCGATTCGATACGGCGTTCGGTGAAGGGCCGCACCAACTGCTCGATGCAGGCGCGGAAGCCGTTGGCATGGCCGAGCAGCGTAGTGATGTCGCGGAACATGATGCCGGGCTTGGGGTAGTCCGGAATCGTGCGGACGAGGCCTTTGAGGTCCAGATCGGTCGTCACGTTCATGAGGCAAGACCTCCGCGAGGAAAGCGTGCGCGCGAGCCGCGGCTCCCCGAGCCTATAGTCGAAGGCGGCGCGGCTGGCTAGCACCGGCTGCCGCTTGACCGCTCTCGCTAGGATTGCTTGAGCACGCGGCCGGCCACGGCGTCGAGTTTTTTCAACAACTGCGGATCGCGCGCTTCCGGCGCGGTGATGATGGCGGTGTCGAGCGCGCGGTCCGAGCCGATGGGACAGGGCTCGTGCTCACGCGGAAAGTCGCGGGCGAGCCGGGCTACGAGACCCGCGGCCTTGGCGGCATTGGCCGTCAGCACCTTGATGATGTCCTGCACCGTGACCGCGTCATGGTCGGGGTGCCAGCAGTCGAAATCGGTGACCATGGCCACGGTCGCGTAGCACAGCTCCGCCTCGCGCGCGAGCTTGGCCTCGGGCAGATTGGTCATGCCAATCACCGAATAGCCGAGCTGCCGATGGGTGTTGCTCTCGGCGAGGGTGGAGAATTGCGGCCCCTCCATGCAGACATAGGTGCCGGCCCGGGCCATGGGGATACCTTCCGCTTCCGCCGCCGCGGCAAGGTGGAAGCGCAAGCGCGGCGAGACCGGATGGGCCATGGACACATGCGCCACGCAGCCGGTGCCGAAGAAGGAGCTCGCGCGCGCGAAGGTGCGGTCGACGAATTGATCGACCAGCACGAAGGTGCCGGGCGGCAGCTCCTCCTTGAACGAGCCGCAAGCCGACAGCGATACGAGGTCGGTGACGCCCGCGCGTTTTATCACGTCGATATTGGCGCGGTAATTGATGTCGGAGGGCGACAGCCGGTGCCCCTTGTCGTGGCGCGACATGAAGACGATCGGCAGTCCGGCGATCTCGCCGCTGCGCAACGGCGCCGACGGCTCGCCCCAGGGGCTGCCGATGCGCTCCTCGCGCACCTTCTCCAATCCCGGCAAATCGTAAAGTCCCGACCCGCCGATGATGCCAAGCACGGCTTTCGTCATGCGCCCCCCTTACTCGCCGACCTTCATATAGAACACCGCCCAGTTCCAATGCGCCTGCTGCGCCGCCGCGCGCTGCATCGCCTCCTGGGTTTGGCCGGTAACGGGCGAATCGAGCACCCAGATGGGCCCCTGCTCGCCGATGCCAAGCGGCACGCCGTCGGCATCGAGCGCGAGGATCCAGTCGGAGCCATCGATATCGCCCGCGTCGAGCCACGAAACATAGCCATCAAGCGCCATGAAGCTTACTTTTTTGCGCTCGGCCCCCACGGCCGCAAGCACGTCTTTCAGCCGCGGGCCGGTGAAAGTGGCGGGCTTGGTGAGCGGCGCCGGCTGCGCCATGACCGTTTCCTGCTTCAGGCTTTTGAGCATGGCGCGGTCGAAAGCGAAAGCACGGTCGAATTTGACGTCGCGCTTGGCGAAGAGGCTGTCCCTGCCCGGTTGCAGCGCTCCGCGATTGGTCTTGGCGATGGCGCCGGAGATCGTGAGCACGACCATGTCATTGGGCGCCGCGCCAACGCTATCGGCGGCCAGAGCGGAAGCGGTGGCAAGGCCGAGCAGGAGACCGAGCGCCAGCCTCAGCATCAATGCTTCTCGGCCGCCGCCTCGCGATGCAGCGGTGCCCACACACTCCGCTTGGCGAGATACATGATCGCCGCGAAGACGACGAGGAAGATCATCACCCGCATGCCGAGCTTATGCCGCTCCTCGAGCTTGGGCTCGGCCGCCCACATCAGATAGGCGGAAACGTCCCTGGCGTAATTGTCGACCGTGGGCTTGGTGCCGTCGGTATAGGCGACGACGCCGTCGCTCAAGGGCGGCGGCATGGCGATCTGATGGCCGGGAAATGCCTCGTTGTAATGCATGCCCTGGGCGAGCTGGAAACCGGGCGGCGCCGCGCGAAAGCCGGTGAGCAGCGCATGGATATAGTCGGGGCCGCCCTCCCTCGCCTTCGCCATCACCGACAGGTCGGGCGGCAAGGCGCCGCCATTGGCGAGGCGTGCCGCTTCCGGATTGGCGAAGGGCGAGCGGAACCGGTCCGAAGGCCGCGCCGGGCGCTTGAACATTTCGCCCTTGTCGTTCGGCCCGTCACTCACTTCGTCTTGCGCCGCGAGCGCCGTGACGGCAGTGGCGGGAAATTCCGGTCCGCCTGGCTCGCCGAGATTGCGGTAGGACAGAAGGCGCATCGAATGGCAATTCGAGCAGATCTCGCGATAGACCTTGTAGCCGCGCTGCAGCTGCGCCCGGTCATAGGTCCCGAACGGTCCGCTAAACGACCAATCCTGCGCGGGGATCATCGCCTCGTCGGCGGCAAGGATCGCGCTCCCCGGCAGCGCCAGGCCGATGACGATCGCCGCCGCGAATGGTAGCGCGCGGTGTCCTATCGTCATAACACCTGCTCCATGCGACGGCGCTGCGGCGCGGGCTCCGGTTTGATTTCTTCCCCGCCCAACACCGATTGGGTGATGCTGCCCGGCAGCGTCTGGGGCTTCTCGATGCGGCCCACCACCGGCATCACCACGAGAAAGAACAAGAAATAGTAGGCGGTGAAGATGCGTCCGAAGACGAGATAGACCCCGTCGGGCGGCTGCGAGCCCAAATAGCCAAGCGCGACGCAAGTGAGCGCGAAGGCCCAGAAGAACCAGCGGTAGATCGGGCGATAGCGCGTGGAGCGCACCTTGGAGGTATCGAGCCACGGCACGAAGAACAGCACGCCGATGGCGCCCATCAGGGCTGTGACGCCGAGCAGCTTGTTGGGGATCGCGCGCAAGATCGCGTAGAACGGCAGGAAGTACCACTCCGGCACGATATGCGGCGGCGTCTGCATCGGATTGGCCGGAATGTAATTGTCCGGATGGCCGAGCCAGTTCGGCAAATAAAACAGGAGCAATGCAAACAGGAGCACGAACAGCACGAGCGCGAAGCCGTCCTTGATCGTGTAATAGGGATGGAACGGGATCGTGTCCTTGGGCGACTTCACGTCGATGCCGGTGGGATTGTTGTTACCGGGAATATGCAGCGCCCAGATATGCAAGCCGACCACGCCCGCGATCACGAACGGGAACAAATAGTGCAGCGCATAGAGCCGGTTGAGCGTCGGCCCGCCGACCGAGAAGCCGCCCCAGATCCATTGCACCAGGCGCGTGCCGAGCCCGGGGATCACCGCGTCGAGCGAGGAGAACAGATTGGTGATCACCGTGACCGCCCAGAAGCTCATCTGGCCCCACACCAGCGAATAGCCCATGAAGGCGGTGGCGATCATCAGCAGCAGGATGAGCACGCCCAGAATCCATAGGATCTCGCGCGGCGCCTTGTAGGAGCCGTAATAGAGGCCACGGAAGGTGTGGATATAGGCGGCGAGGAAGAACATCGACGCGCCGACCGCATGCGAATAGCGCAACAGCCAGCCCCAATTCACATCGCGCATGATGTGCTCGACGCTGTCGAAGGCGCCGTCTGCCGTCGGCACGTAATGCATGGCGAGCACCACGCCGGTGGCGATCTGCGCGGCCAGCATGAAGGTCAGGATGCCGCCGAAGGTCCACCAATAATTGAGATTGCGCGGCGTGGGGAAGGTGATGAACTGGTCGTGCATGACCCGCGCCACGGGAAGTCGCGCATCGAGCCATCGGGCGAAACCGCTTTTGGGAACGTAGCTCGAAGCGTGCGCCATGGCCCTAGCCGATCTTGACCTTGGTGTCGGAGAGGTAGGTGTAAGGCGGGATTGCCATGTTCTGCGGCGCCGGGCCTTTGCGGATGCGCCCGGCCGTATCGTATTGCGAACCGTGGCACGGACAGAACCAGCCGCCATAGGCGCCCTTGTTATCGCCCGGCGCCTGGCCCTTGGGGATGCAGCCGAGATGGGTGCAGATGCCGATCATCACCAGCCACCCCTCTTTGCCCTTGGTCGTGCGGTTCTCGTCGGTGGCGGGGGCATCATCGGGAAGGTTGGCGTTGCGCGCGACGGGGTCGGGCAGATCGGCGACCGGCTCGGCCTGCGCCGCCGCGATCTCCGCGTCGGTGCGATGGCGGACGAAGATGGGCCTGCCGCGCCACATCACCGTGATCGCCTGACCCACTTCGACATGGCTGAGATCGATCTCGGTGGTGGCCAGCGACAGCTCCGACTGGTCGGGGCTCATCTGGTCGAGCAGCGGCCACAATACGGCGGCGGCGCCCACGGCGGCAAAACCGCCGGCGGCGATCAGAATGACGTCACGGCGCGACGGCTCCTCGTCGGCAAGAAGGGATGGATGGGCAGGCGATTGGTCGGTATCGGCCACGACAGCGGGGCTCCTAACAATCCAAAGGACAAGGCGCCTGCGGGCAATGATTTCGCCCCCGGCGCCGATGCCGGCCCAAGAACCCTGCGCCTCGAGCGATGCCTCTCCAGCTGCCGGCTTTGGCTGCGCCGGCAGATTTTTGAGGGCTTTCTTGCATCCGCTTCCCCACTTGTCCAGGCTTGCCGCGATGGGCAAATTGGCGCACAGGGCTTATTTCCAGGGCCTAACACGCCTGTCCCGTGAGGCGTTGGCCTTGATCCTTATCAAGGTGAGCGCGGCCGGGGCACGCTCCCTTGCGGTTAGGTGAGATCGTCGCCCATGCTTAACCGAGTGGAAAAATTCGTGAGGACGCGGGAGGTTATGGAGGCAAAAATCGCCAAACGGACCAAGGAGGTGAGCGAGCCGCGCCGGCCAGGGACGACGCTGAAAGATCGGCGGACCCGCGCGCAAGCCTGGTTCGAGCGCTTGCGCGACGACGCCCTCGCGGCGCTGGAAAAAATCGAGGACGAGGCCGAAGGGCTCTCCGGCACCGAAGGGCAGATGCCCGGCCGCTTCACCCGCACCCCCTGGACGCGCCCGAGCGCGGACGGCAGCGATGCGGGCGGCGGGGTGATGAGCCTCATGAGCGGGCGTGTGTTCGAGAAGGTCGGCTGCCACACCTCGACCGTCTACGGCACCTTCGCTCCGGAATTCGCCAAGGCCATTCCCGGCGCCGATGAGGACCCACGCTTCTGGGCCTCCGGCATCTCCTTCATCGCCCATCCCAAGAACCCCAACGCCCCGACCGCCCATATGAACACGCGCATGGTGGTGACGCGCAAAGGCTGGTTCGGCGGCGGCGGCGATCTGACCCCAATGCTCATGCGCCGCCGCAGCCAAGACGACCCCGATGCGCGCGCCTTCCACGGGGCGATGCAGCACGCCTGCGACGGCCAGAACTCCGCCGACTATCCGCGCTTCAAGAGCTGGTGCGACGAGTATTTCTTCCTGCCGCACCGCAACGAGATGCGCGGCATCGGCGGCATCTTCTACGACTATCTCGACACCGGCGATTGGGAGGCGGATTTCGCCCTGACCCAAAGCGTGGGCCGCGCCTTTTTCGACATCTATCCCGACATCGTGCACCGGAACATGGCCACGCCCTGGACCGAAGCCGATCGCGACGAGCAGCTCGTCCGCCGCGGGCGCTATGTGGAGTTCAACCTGCTCTACGACCGCGGCACCATTTTCGGGCTGAAGACCGGCGGCAATGTCGAAGCGATCCTCTCCTCCATGCCGCCGCTAGTGAAGTGGCCTTAGGGGTTAAACCCCTATCCCCGCACCCCGGCATAGACGTAAGCCGTCTCGGCGCGGCCCATGGCCGGCATCGTCTTATGCAGCGGGAGCGGGCTATAGGCGAGGCCGGCCAGCAAGACGGCGATGGCCGCGAGCAGCAGAATGAACGCGATCTTCCACATTTCGAGCCTCCGGGCTTCGCGGGCGGGCATTACCCCGCGCCTTCGCTTGGCTCGAAGCTCTAGGCTTGGCTGCCTGAACCGGGCTTGAGGGTCCCGTTCATCTGGCGTTTAAGATACGGAGCGGCCTCGGCTTTGCCGCAACATTGCCGCTTGCCAAGACGCCCTTCATCCCTCATGTTTCTGCGCACCGGGCGCCCAAGGCTTTGGGCGCGGACTTGGACGGACGGCAAGTGACTATCGCGCCTATCAAGAGCACGACCCTTTCCCGACATCTCAAGACTGCCGAGGGACCCCGCGTGGGCCCGCGGCCCGTTATGTGAAACTTGCTAACGGGAAAGGATTCCCACATGACTCGTGTCAACGGCACAGTAAAATTTTTCAATCACGCGCGCGGCTTCGGCTTCATTCAGCCCGACGACGGCGGCAAGGACGTGTTCGTCCATGCTTCCGCGCTCGAGCGGTCCGGAGTGCCCGCGCTCAATGAGGGGGACAAGGTTTCCTTCGAGATCGAGGACGATCGGCGTGGCCGCGGCAAGCAGGCCGCCAACGTCCAGCTCGCCTAAGACCGCGGATCCTGCGGCTTCGCGCTGAGCGAAGATCCAGCCGCCGGGCTCACGCCCGGCGGCTTTTTTGTGCCTTCCGTCCTTAACAGGCGATTCACTTTGGCGGCCCTATTTTGCCGCAAAGGCTTGGTTAAGCTGACGCTCCCTGACTCGTCTGGCTTCGGGCGGGACGCATCGAGCCTCCAACCTCAAGCCGTTGAGCTTTCGCCCGCTCCCTGCAATTGGCGGGCGACCATCGAAGGAACGCTTAAGTCATGACCAAGACGACCTTGAAAGCCATCGGCGCCGCGGCGCTGATCGGCCTTTGCACCCTAACTCTCGCGGCGCCCGCGGAAGCTGGCAATGGCTGGCACGGCGGCGGCTGGCACGGCGGCGGCTGGCACGGCGGCGGTTGGGGCCCCGGCTGGTGGGGGCCCGGACTTGTCGGTCTCGGCGTCGGCGCCGTGGTCGGCAGCGCCCTGGTCGCACCCCGGGTCTACGGCCCACCCCCGCCCGCTTATTACGGGCCGGCGGCCTATGGGCCGGAGCCCTGGACGCCCGATTGGTACACCTATTGCGCCCAGCGCTATCGCAGCTTCAACCCGCATACGGGCTATTTCATCGGCCCGGACCGGCTACCCTATTTCTGCCAGTAGGGCGCCGATTTAGGTCCAAGTCCAAGGACGCCTGCCGGACCTGTGACGGCCCCGGCGGGCGCTCGCTCTTTACCTTTCCCGCTCCGCAAAATCAGCGTCCCGGCCGGGGCCCATCGCCTGGGAAGGCCCCTCTTTGCCAGTTTTTTACTCTGCGGCATCAGGGGCCGCCACCGCCCATGATTGCGGCTTGAATGGGGCCGGGGCCGGGCGCAAAATTGTCGCCTGTCCGGGACTAGTCGAATCAGAAGCGCGCCCTGCCTGCCCGGAATGGCTATACGCGCGAGGCCCAGCAGAAGGACCCCGTGAAGCGATGAGTATGGCGACCGCGGTCGAGACCGCAGCCCCCCGTGACGAGCCGAATGCCCGCGCCGACCGCCAGGCGCTCCAACTGGTCAAGCCCTATCAAGGCATGGTGGCGTGGAACACCGTGTTCGTGGCCATCGCCATCGTCGCCGCCTTTGCCCTCGTCACCGCGCTCGCCACCATGCGCGTCATTCCGCTCTGGCTCGGGCTGATCCTTAACTCGTTCATCCTCTATCTCGACCAGACCCCGCTGCACGAGGCCTGCCACGGCAACATCGCCGGCAAGGATTCCAAATTTCTCTGGCTCAATCATCTCGTCGGCTTCGTCTGCGGCGCGCTTCTATTGCATGAGTACAAGGCGTTCCGCTACATGCATCTCGCCCACCACCGCGACACCAACAATCCCGACCTCGATCCCGACCATTGGGTGGCGGTGGAGAATCCGTTCCTGGTGCTGTTCCGCTGCTTCACCATCGTTTGGTGGTACCACCAGTATTTCTGGAAGCACATCGCCTTCCACGCGCACATCCCCGGCATGCGCCCGCTCACCCTGCACATCGTCGCCATGTACACGATCTTCTATTCGGTCGCCTTCTGGCTCTCGGTGTTCGGCTGGTGGCGCGAGGTACTGGCGCTATGGATCGCGCCGCATTTCATCGCCTCGGCGATGATCATCTATTTCTTCGCCTATCTCACCCACAAGCCGCATGAGGTGCATGAGCGCTATCGCGACACCAATGTGTTCTGGGTGAAGGGCAAGATCATGGAGCCGATCGTGAACTGGCTCTATATGTTCCAGAACTTCCACCTCATCCATCACCTGTTCCCGCGCATCCCGTTCTATCTCTATCCGCGCGCGTTCCGCGATCTGAAGCCGGTGCTCGAGCGCGAGAAGTCGCACATCTACGAATTCGGGCATTAGCCGCGTCATTCTTTCTCGTCCTCCATTCCATTGGCGCCGCCGCCGCTGTGTGGTAGCGGCCTGAATGCTCGGATCAGGTCCGGGCATGACGAAGGCAGAGGACGATCGCGCGGCCTTTAGTTGAGCCTGAGCTCGCCCGCGACGAAGCTGAACTCGGCGGGCGCGATCAGCCGCCGGTGCGCGACGCGCACGCGATAGAGCGCGCCGTCGAGATTGGCGGCCCAGAAGCCGAGGAAGTCGGTGAGCTTGGGAAAGCGCGGCGCGAGATCGTAATCCTGCCACACATAGCTCTGCAGCAACGCGGGATGATCGGGCAGGCGGTAGAGGATCTCCGCGGTCGTGAGCGAGAAGCCGTCGAGCTGGCGAAGGAGCGCGGCATCGGTCATGGCGACCCTGCATGGTCCCTGTTGCGTTGACAAAATTTAACCTTGCGCCCCGGCCGCGTCCAGTGAATCCCCTTGTGGAATCAGCATCTTGGCAGCAGATTGGCCGCGCTGCTAACGGAACGCACGCAGTCCTGCAGCGAACACGCCGGGCGCTCGATCCCGGCTCTTTTGTTTTGCGGCGCGGCCCTCGGCAACGCTACCGTTCACCTTGCATGGCGAAGTCGGCACCAAGTCCCAAGACCGAACCGGGGCGCATTCGCGCCGGCATCGGCGGCTGGACCTATCCGCCCTGGCGCGGCGTGTTCTATCCCAAGGGGCTACCGCAAAAGCTCGAGCTTGGTTTCGCCAGCACCCATCTCACCTCGATCGAGATCAACGCCACCCATTACCGGCTGCAAAGCCCGCAGAGCTTCCGCAAATGGGCCGCGGCCACACCGGATGACTTCGTGTTCTCGGTCAAAGGCCCGCGCCTTGTCACGCAAGCAAAGGTGCTCGCCGACACCGGCGACTTCATCAAGCGCTTTTTCAACTCCGGCCTCGCCGAGCTGGGCGACAAGCTCGGGCCGGTGCTGTGGCAACTCCCGCCCTTCAAGAAATTCGACGCGGCCGATCTCGCCAAATTTGTCGACCACCTCCCCGAGCAGCTTGAGGGGCGGAAGCTCAATCACGTCGTCGAGGCCCGCCATGCGAGCTTCCGCGATCCGGCATTCATCGAACTCCTGCGCGAGCGGAGCGTGGCGTCGGCCTTCGCCGAGAGCGAGGACTATCCGGCCATTCCCGACCTCACCGGCGACATCGTCTATGCGCGCTTACAGAAAGGTGACGACCGGATCGAGACCGCCTATCCGCCGCAAGAGCTCGACGCCTGGGCCGAGTGCGCGCGGGTCTGGGCGCAAGGCGGCGCACCGGCCGAACTTCCCCTGGTCGACGCCGAGCATGCGGCCGAGACGAAATCCCGCGACGTCTTTATCTACTTCATCCATGAGGGAAAGCTGCGCGCGCCGGCTGCGGCCATGGCGCTGATCGAGCGGCTGGACTAGCCGGCGCCCCTGCGGCGAACTGCCCGGGATCGTCTTTGGGCGCCCGCGCGTTTGGCCCCTGTCCCCGAGCTCCAGTCGGTCCGCGCCGATGCGACCGACCGCCTCCGCCATTGCTGTAATGGAGGCTTCAATGTCAGACACCCCACGAAATGCCCCGCACCGCCGCGCCGCTAGGCGGGAAACGAGCGTCCACCCCATCGTCGTCGAGATCGTTATTGCCGCGGCGGTGTGGTTTATCGCCGTGACCTGGCTCGACTTCGCCCGCGGTTCGGGCGTGGATCTCGACCTCGCCATCGTCACGCTGTTCTTCGTGATCTTCTTCGCCCTGTTCCTGCTCACCGCGACCTATGGGCGGGACGATCCGCGCTGGCGCCTTCCCGCCACGAGCTTCCGCGCCTTTCTCCGCGCCCGAATCGGCACCGCCACCGGCCCCCTGCGCGGCCGCGACGTGCTCCTGGAGATCGCGCTCGTGCCGGTCGCGCTCGCTTTCGCGGCGACGCTCATCGGTCTCGTCTGGGTGATGCTGCATTAGCGCGGCGTCTTGGCTGCTTCGAGGAGCTGCTCGCGATCGAGCGCAAAGCCGCTTTCGATCCACATCTGCTCCAGCCGGCGCAAGGCGCTGCCGATCTCCACGCCCTTGGGCTCGCCGAGCAGCGCGATGATGTCGGCGCCGCGCACGGGAAAGACCGGAGCCTGCCAGCGCGTGGGCAAGCCGAGCAGCGCGCGCCAATCCGGATCGTCGACGGCGGCAGCGGACCGCACCCAGGCGATCAAGATCGACGAGACATAGGCAACCGCTCCGAGCCGATAGAGCGCGACCCTGGCCTCGGTCTCGCCGGGACGCCGCACTTCCGCTCCCATTTTCGCCGCGAGCGTCAGCACCGCCTGCTCGACATTGGCCAGCCGGAAGCACTGCGTCAGCCGCGCCACATCCTCCTCCACGAACACCCCCAGCGCGGCGAGGCGCAAGGCGGGTTCGGGCGCGCGGCCGAGCGCCGCCTCGATGGCGACGAGGCGCATGAAATCGGCCAGACGCGGCACGCCCCCGAGCAGATCCGTGAGCAGGCCGTAATCGTAAAGCGCCTCGAGCGCGCGCGCCGCCTGCGGGGCGAGGAGGATGCGGCGCAACTCCGCCCCCACCCGCTCGGCGGAAAGCTTGGCGAGCCCCGCGCGCAAGCGGACCACCGCCGCGAGTCCCTGCGGATCGAGCGGCCCCTTGCCGTAATAGGCGTTGAAGCGGAAGAAGCGCAGAATGCGCAAATAATCTTCTTTGATGCGCTCCTCCGCATCGCCGATGAAGCGCACGCGTCCCGCGACGAGATCGGCCAGACCGTCGAGCGGATCGAACAACCGCCCATCGCGATCGGCGTAGAGCGCGTTGAGGGTGAAGTCGCGCCGCTTGGCGTCCTCCTCCCAATTTGTGGTGTAGGCGATGCGCGCATGACGCCCAAAGGTCTCGACGTCGCGGCGAAGCGTCGTCACCTCGAACGGCACGCCTCCGGCCACGAGCGTGACCGTGCCATGGTCGATGCCGGTCGGTACCGCCTTGAGGCCGGCTTTCTCCGCCCGCGCCATGACCTCCTCGGGAAGCGCCGTGGTGGCAAGATCGACCTCGGTCACGGGCTGCCCCAGCAGCGTGTTGCGCACGGCGCCACCCACGGCGCGGGTCTCGACGCCGCCGCCCTCGAGCGCAGCGAAGACGGCGCGAATCTCCTCGCGCTCAAGCCAGGGCGCGCCCTTGAGCGATAAACGTTCGAGCGTGCGCTCGCGATCAGGCTCGCTCATCTTGCTTGCCGTCAGTCGATCTCGCCCGGCTTGATGACGCCGTTCTGAAAGGTCGGAGGATGGTAGGTGCCGCCGGGCTTGCCGCCGGAAAACGAAATCAGCGTCGCCATGGTGATGAGCAGGAGCGTGCCGCCCGCCGCCACGAGCCACAGCACCGGCGCCCCCTGCCACAGCGTTCCCGGCGTCGCGCTGCGCGTCACAAGCATGTAGGCGCCGTAGATCAGAAACGGCAGCGCAAACATCAGGACGTCGATCAGAGCGATCCGGAGCATCGGTTGGTCAGAACCTTTCTCGCGACAAGTCCGGACCATAGCGGCGCCAGGACCACAAAGCGAGCACCGCCCGTCATGCTACCGATTCTGTCACGGGGAAGGGGAAGAAGCGGCCCCCGCTCCAGATCCCCGGCACGCCGTTCGCCTCTTGGGCTGCCGCGACGAGCTCATAATAGACCGGCCGCACGATCCGCGCATCGAGCCCGGCGCGGATGAGGACGAAGGGCGTGAAGCTCCCGTCCTTCTCGCGGCGGAAGGTCAAGGGGTGCTCCGGCCCGGCGGTGACGACCTCGTCGAGATTGGTGCGGAAAGCGATGCGCATGTGCTTGCCGCGGCCCTCGATCTCCATGGCGATAGCGAGGAACGGCGCGTCGTCCACGGCGATCGGCACCGTCTCGACCGGCGTCACGAGATAATAGTGGCCGTCAGCCTCGCGCTTGAGCACCGAGGCGAACAGCCTGACGAGCGGCTGCCGTGCGATCGGGCTTCCCTGGTAGAACCAGGTGGCGTCGCGGCCGATTCTGAGCCCGCTCTCGCCACAGCTACCGGGCGCCGCCGGGGCGGCAGCGGAATTGCCCGAGATGGCACCCGATGCCATGCCATTGCCCGGTTGATCTTGCAGCGCTTTATCCCGGTCCGGCATCGTTCGGTTTCTTGCCAATCCTTAATCTCGGCGGGGCCTCTTTGCCCTTGGCCGGAGCCCTCCGAGCCATCACTATAAGAGCGAAATCGCTCCCGAAAGTGCTCCCGCCCTTCTCTGGGCGTTTATCCTCTATAGATAGTCCCCGAGGCCCCTTTCTAGAGTCACACCGAAGCCCATGACAGCCTTTGCCCCTACGGAAGCCCAACTCATCGACCGTCTCGAGGAGGTCGGCGCCAAGCTCAAGAAGGTGCGCGACACCACCGCCACGGTCATTTTCGGCCAAGATCGCGTCATCGAGCTTGCCCTCATCACGGTCCTATCCGGCGGTCACGCATTGTTGATCGGCGTGCCCGGCCTCGCCAAGACGAGCCTCGTCGAGACGCTCGGCACGGTGCTCGGCCTCGCCAATAAGCGCATTCAGTTCACCCCCGACCTCATGCCGTCCGACATCGTCGGCGCCGAGGTGCTGGAGGAGGACGCCCATGGGCGGCGCAGCTTCCGCTTCATCCAGGGCCCCGTCTTCACCCAGCTGCTGATGGCCGACGAGATCAACCGGGCGAGCCCCAAGACCCAATCGGCGCTGTTGCAGGCCATGCAGGAGCATCACGTGACCGTGGCCGGCGTCCGCCACAACGTGCCGATGCCCTTCCACGTGCTCGCGACCCAGAACCCGCTCGAGCAGGAAGGCACCTATCCCCTGCCCGAGGCGCAGCTCGACCGCTTCCTGTTGCAGATCGACGTCTCCTATCCCGACGAGGCCGCCGAGCGGCGCATGCTGTTCGCCACCACCGGCGTCGAGGACCGCGAGCTCAAGACCATGCTCTCCGCCGAGGAGCTGATGGTCGCCCAGCGCCTGGTGCGCCAATTGCCCGTCGGCGACCAGGTCGTCGACGCCATCCTCAAGCTCGTGCGCTCGGCGCGTCCGGGCACCGGCATCGATCAGGAGCTCGAGGACATGATCGCCTGGGGGCCCGGTCCCCGCGCGAGCCAGGCGCTGATGCTCGCCGTCCGCGCCAAGGCGATGATGGACGGCCGCCTTGCGCCGTCGGTGGACGATGTGATCGAGCTCGCCGAGCCCGTGCTCAAGCACCGCATGGCGCTGACCTTCGCCGCCCGCGCCGAAGGCGTGCAGATGAGCGACATGGTTTCGCGGCTGGTAGAGCCGTTAGGGTAATCGACAACTTGGCCACATCACCGGAGCGACTGCGAGAGCCTTTCCCCGCCGAGGAGCCCGAAGCCCACGCCTTGGCGGCGCGCATGCCCGCGCTTCTCGTCGAGTCGCAACGCGTCGCCCATACCGTCACACACGGCACTCACGGGCGCCGCCGCGCCGGCCCCGGCGAGACCTTCTGGCAATTCCGCCATTTCGATCACAACGACTCCGCGGCCGGCATCGATTGGCGCCGCTCGGCGAGCTCCGACCATCTCTTCGTGCGCGAGCGCGAATGGGAGGCCGCGCATACGGTGTGGCTGTGGGTGGACCTGTCGCCGTCGATGCGCTTCCGCTCATCCCTGTCGCCGACGCCCAAGGACAGCCGCGTCGTCGTCCTCGCGCTCGCTTTGAGCGAGCTTCTCGCCCGCGGCGGCGAGCGCGTGGGCGTGCTCGGAAACACCCCCTTCATCGGCCGCAATGCGAGCCGCCGCGTCGCCGAGGTCCTGGTGCGCAACGCCGACACGAGCACGAGCCAGCCGCCGCCCGCGCGCCTCAACCGCTTTTCCGAATGTCTTCTGTTCAGCGATTTCCTCGAGCCGATCGCCGAGACGAGCGCGCGGCTGGAAGCGATCGCGGCGCAGGAGGTGCGTGGCCATCTCGTGCAGGTGCTCGATCCCGCGGAGGAGACGCTGCCCTATTCCGGGCGCACCGAGTTCACCGCGAGCGAGGGTCATGACCGCGTCATCGCCGGCCGCGCCGAGACTTTGCGCGAGCGCTATCAGGCCCGCCTCAAGGATCACCGCGCCGCGCTCATCGCGCTGGCCAAACGTCTCGGCTGGACCTTCGTCGTCCACCACACCGACCGCCCGGCGGAAGAGGTCGTGCTCGCGTTGCATAACCAGCTCGCGGAACTCGAGCACGACTATCGCTACCGCGCCCCCCGGCCCGCTGCCACGGAACTGCAGCCGTGATCGCGCTCGGCTCCCTCGGCTTTCTCTCGCCCTGGCTGCTCGCCGGGCTCGCGGCGCTGCCCGCCATCTGGTGGCTGCTGCGGCTCACTCCGCCCGCGCCCCACCGCGTCGTGTTCCCGCCGACACGGCTCCTGAAAGACCTGAAGTCGACCGAGGAGACCCCGGCGCACAGCCCCTGGTGGCTCACGGCGCTGCGCATGCTGCTCGCCGCCCTCATCGTGCTGGCGCTCGCCCGCCCCGTGCTCAACCCCGACCGGCAAACGATCGCCGGCGCGGGTCCCCTCGTTCTCGTCATCGACAATGGCTGGGCGTCCGCCGCCCATTGGCCGCTCCGGCGCGAGGCGATCGAGGCGGCCATCGACCGCGCCGCCAGCGGCGACCACACCGTGGTGCTCGCGCCCACCGCTCCCGGCGACCCCGTGACCGGTCCGGTCAGCGCGAGCCAAGCGCGCGAAAGCGCCGCGGGCCTGGCGCCGCGGCCTTACGCCCCCGATCGCTCCGCGCTTGCCGCTGCGCTCGAGCGCGAGCTCGGCACCGCCACCGATTACAGCGTGCTCTGGCTCTCCGACGGTCTCGATTATGGCGACGCGCAAGATTTCGCCGCCCGGCTGAAGAAGCTCGCCGGCGCCACCGGCAGCCTCTCCGTCCTCAACCCCGAGGGCGACGACGGCGCGCTCGCCGTCGATCAGGCGACCGGCGCCAGCAGCGAGCTTGCCGCAAAGGTGCAAAGCGCCACGCCCGGCCCTCGCGCGGGCGTCGTGCGCGCGCTGACCGGCCGCGGCGATCCCCTGGGCGAGGTGAGCTTTACCGTGCCGCAAGGCGCCCGCGAGACCAAGGCCGCCTTCGACCTGCCGCTCGAGATCCGCAACCAGGTCGCGCGGCTGGAGATCGCCGGCGAACCATCGGCGGGCGCCGTGCATCTTCTCGACGGGCGCTCCGAGTGGCACCGGGTCGGCATCGTCTCCGGCGAATCGCGCGAGGAAGCCCAGCCTCTGCTCTCGCCACTCTATTATGTCCAGCGCGCGCTTTCGCCTTATGCCGACGTCGTGGCGCCCAATGACCGCAACGTGGCGACCGCGGTGCACAACCTCATCGACCAGAGAGTCTCCGTCATCGTACTTGCCGATATCGGCAAGCTCGTCGCCAGCACCCAGGAAGCACTCGAAGGCTGGCTGAAGCAGGGCGGCGTGCTGATCCGCTTTGCCGGACCCCGCCTCGAGCAGGGCGGCGATGAGCTGCTGCCCGGGGCGCTTCGCCGCGGCGGCCGGTCGCTGGGCGGCTCGCTGTCCTGGAGCACGCCGCAACCGCTGGCGCCCTTCGAGGAGGCCAGTCCGTTCCGCGGCCTGACCATCCCGGAGGATGTGCGCATCAACCGTCAGGTGCTGGCCGATCCCACCGTGGCCACGGACGCGCAAATCTGGGCGCGGCTCGCCGACGGCACGCCGCTCGTCACCGCCGCCAAGCAGGGTGACGGCTGGGTCGTGCTGTTCCACGTCACGGCGAATTCCGATTGGTCGAACCTGCCGCTCTCCGGCTTGTTCGTGGAGATGCTCCGCCGCGTCGTCGCCATGGCGCCGAGCAAAGTCGGGCCGAGCACGGCTGAGCAGGCGACGACTGTCACGAGCGGCAGCGCCGAGACCGGCCCCGCCGCCTCGACCGCACTTCCCCCCATCCAAACGCTCGACGGTTTCGGCCGGCTCACCCCGCCGCCGCCGCGCGCCGCCGCCATCGCCCCGGACAAGCTCGATACCACGGTGCCCGGCCCCGACCATCCGCCCGGCTATTACGGTCCGTCGGGCGCCGCGCGCGCGCTCAACCTCATCACCGCCAAGACCGTGCTGACGCCGCTCGGCCATGTCGAGGGCGTGGCGCAGATGACCGGTTACACTCTGAAGCGCCCCGTGCCGCTCGAGCCCTGGCTCTATCTCGCCGCCTTCGCCCTCTTCGCCATCGACGTGCTCGCCATGCTCGTGCTGAGCTCAGGCATCAGGCTGCGGCGATCGCGCTCTGCCGCGGCCGTGCTCCTCTTTGCCTTGGCGCTCGTCCCCCTACAAGGCGGTCATGCGTACGCACAGGCGCCCGCCACCGCCACGACCGCCGATGAGTTCGCGCTCAAGGCCTCGCTGAAAACCCATCTTGCCTATGTGCGCACCGGCGATCCCGCCATCGACCAGGTGAGCGAGCAGGGCCTAGCCGGCCTTTCCCGGGTGCTGACTGCGCGCACCGCGCTCGAGCCCGGCGATCCCATGGGCGTCGATATCGACAAGGACGAACTCGCCTTCTTCCCCCTACTCTATTGGCCTGTGCGCGACGACGCGGCGCCCCTGTCCGACGCCACGCTCGCCAAGATCGACACTTATATGAAGCAGGGCGGGCTGATCATCTTCGACACCCGCGACCAAGGCACGTCGATCCCCGGCACCAACACGCAGAGCAAGGGCTTGACCCAACTGATCGGCCAGCTCGACATCCCGCCGCTGGAGCCGGTGCCCGAGAACCACGTGCTCACCAAATCCTTCTATCTGATGCGGACCTTCCCCGGCCGCTATGACGGGGGCACGCTGTGGGTCGAGGCCGAGCCCGAGAACGAGGCCGATCGCTCCGAGCGCTCCCGCCGCACCGACGGGGTGAGCTCGATCGTGGTGACCTCCAACGACTTCGCCAGCGCCTGGGCGCTCGACGAACAGAACCGTCCACTCTATCCCGTCGTTCCCGGCGGCGAGGTGCAGCGGGAAATGGCGTTCCGCTCCGGCGTCAACATCGTCATGTATGCGCTCACCGGCAACTACAAGGCCGACCAGGTCCATTTGCCGGCGCTGCTCGAGCGTTTGGGTCAGTAGCGCGCCATGAGCTGGACCGTCGAATTCCTCCCCTTCGTGCCCTGGCCGGTGCTGTGGGCGCTATGCGCCTTTGCCGTTTTGCTGGTCGTGCTCCTGTTCTGGCGCGCGCGCCGCGGCACCGTCCTGCGCGCGCTGAGCTTGGCCTTGCTCCTGGCGGCCATCGCCAACCCGCATCTGAAACGCGAGGATCGCGAGCCGCTGCACGATATCCTCGCCGTGGTCGTCGACGACAGCCAGAGCCAGGCGATTGCCGGCCGCACGGAGCGCACGCAAGCCATCCTCAAGGAGCTCGAGCAACGCCTCAAAGCCTACCCCGATCTCGATCTCCGCATCGTGCATTCCACCTCCACCTCGGCCGACAGCGACCGCGACGGGACCATGCTGTTCACCGATCTCGGCAAGGCGCTCGCCGACGTCCCCCCCGACCGGCTCGCCGGCGTCGTCATGATCACCGACGGCGAGGTGCATGACGTGCCGGGCTCCGCCGCCGCGCTCGGCTTCAATGCGCCGGTGCACGCGCTTCTGACCGGCAAGCCGGGCGAATTCGACCGGCGGCTGGAAGTGCTGCGCGCCCCGCGCTTCGGTCTCGTCGGCGGCGAGCAGCAGGTCGAGGTCAAGGTCAGCGAATCGGCGCCGAGCAGCGCCACCACCGCCCAGCTCACCATAACCCGTCAGGGCGAGGCGCCGACCACGGAAAGCGTGCGCATCGGCGAGAAGGTGGCGATCCCGGTCAAGATCGATCACGCCGGCCCCAACATCGTCGAGATCGAGGCCGATGCCGCCCCAGGCGAGCTCACCACCGTCAACAACCGCGCCGTGCTGACCGTCGAAGGCGTGCGCGAGAATTTACGCGTGCTGCTCGTCTCGGGCGAGCCCCATGCCGGCGAGCGCACCTGGCGCAACATGCTGAAATCCGACGCCGCGGTCGATCTCGTGCATTTCACCATTTTGCGGCCGCCCGAGAAGCAGGACGGCACGCCGATCAATCAATTGTCGCTGATCGCCTTCCCCACCCGCGAGCTGTTCCAGGAGAAGCTCGATCAGTTCGACCTGATCATCTTCGACCGCTATCAGCGCCGCGGCGTGCTGCCGCTGCTCTATCTCGAAAACGTCGCCCATTATGTGGAGCGCGGCGGCGCGGTGCTCGTCTCCGCCGGCGACGATTACGCCTCGCCCTTGAGCCTCTACCGCACGCCGCTCGGCCAGGTGCTTCCCGCCGTGCCCACCGGGCGCGTGGTGGAGGAGCCGTTCAAGGCCAAGCTCACCGAGCTCGGGCAGAAGCATCCCGTCACCGCCGATCTTCCCGGCGCCGCCAATGGCCCCGGCGGCGAGCCCTCCTGGGGGCGCTGGTTCCGCACCGTCGACGCCGACCCGCAAGACGCCGAAGTGCTGATGAAGGGCGGCGAGGGCAAGCCCCTGCTCGTGCTCGGCCAGCGCGGCAAGGGCCGCGTGGCGCTGCTGCTGTCCGATCACATCTGGCTCTGGGCGCGCGGCTATGAAGGCGGCGGGCCCTATACCGACCTCCTGCGCCGGCTCGCTCACTGGCTGATGAAGGAGCCCGACCTCGAGGAGGAGACGCTGAAGGCGAGCGCCCGCGGTCAGACCCTCACCATCGAACGCCGCACCATCAAGGACGCGGTGAGCCCGGTGACCGTGACCGCGCCGTCAGGCAAGGAGGAGACCATCACGCTCGACCAGGCCGAGCCGGGCCTGTGGCGCAAGGTGCTGACCGCCGACGAGCAGGGCGTCTACCGAGCGGCCGCCGATAAGCTGGCGAGCGTGGTGACCGTGGGCAACGCCAACGCCAAGGAGATTGCCGCCGTCACCGCCACCGACACGCTGCTCAATCCGCTGCTCACCGAAACGGGCGGCGGCAGCTTCTGGCTCGGGCGCACCGCCGACGACGCGGCCGAGCTACCCCGCATCGTCATGCTGCGCAGCGGCCATGTCATGCATGGCTCCGATTGGCTCGGCCTGCACCAGCGCGACGCCTATCACGTCAAGGGCGTGCGGCTGTTCCCGCTCTTCACCGGCTTTCTTGCCCTCGGCCTCCTGCTGGGCCTCATCGCCCTCACCTGGTTCCGCGAAGGCCATTAGGCGAGCACGCCCGAACCTGCCCGATCGCGCCGGCGAGGGCGCCGGCCTCGAGCTCGAGCGCCAAGAGCCGCGCCGGATCGATCGGCCCCGGCAGCGTGATCTGGCCGGGCGCAACGGGCGCGAAGCCGAACCGGCCGTAATAGGGCATGTCGCCCACGAGCAGCACCAGCGCGAAACCTTCGCCTCGCGCTCGGTTGAGCCCCTCTTCCACCAGCGCCCGGCCATAGCCCTTGCCGGCATGAGCGGGATCGACGACGAGCGGTCCGAGCAGCAGCGCTTTGTCCGTCGCCCCGATGCGCACTTGCGTGAAGCGGACCCCGCCGATCAATCGCCCGTCGAGCCAGCCGGTCAAGGACAGCGGCGCGACCGGCGCCACGCCCTCGCGTACGCGATAGGCCGTGCGCGCGAAGCGCCCCGGGCCGAAGGCTTCGGCGGAGAGTTGCGAGAGGGTCGCGGCGTCGCTCCCCTCTTCGAGGCGAATGTGAAAGCTCATGGGCTGCATGCGTCGATATCCCGAAAGGTTGAAGGAGATGATCCCTTCAGGCCGCGACGCGGGGCAAGCGTAGGTAATTCTGCGTGAAGGCAGGGCGTCAGCGACGAAGGGTCACGGCGAACAGGCCGCGTGTCGTCGTCGCGAAAGGGTGTGGATATCGGTCCGAAGGCCCATGGTCGGCTCGCCTTTATCACGCGCCACGCCATGAGGTCCAGCCCGTCGCGTCTGTCTCAAAACGACACGCCGTCGCGAAAGATGTTATCGCCTCTCGACACACCTTCTCATCTGCTGAATTATTAGGCTGCGGAGAGGGGGCGGAGAGACCGCGCCCCTTTACGAAAGGGGCAAGAGGAAAATGGCTGACACGGCACGCCTGCTCGTCCTGTATCACAGCTCCTATGGTCACATCGAGACGCTCGCTTATGCGGTCGCCCATGGCGCCCGCGCGGTCGAGGGCGTGCAGGTCAGCGTCAAGCGCGTTCCCGAACTGATGCCCGAAGAGGTGATGCGCAACGCCGGCATGAAGGTGGATCAGCCGGCGCCGATCGCCGACCCGCAGGAGCTTGCCGGCTACGACGCCATCATCTTCGGCACGCCGACGCGCTTCGGCAATATGACCTCGCAGATGCGTAACTTCCTCGACCAGACGGGGCCGCTGTGGGTGGAGGGCGCCCTGATCGGCAAGGTGGGCAGCGTGTTCACCTCGACCTCGACCGGCGGCGGCAACGAGACCACCATCGTCTCCTTCCACTGGACGCTGCTGCATCAAGGCATGGTCATCGTCGGTCTGCCCTATTCGGCGCCCGACCTCGCCGATGTCAGCGAGGTGAAAGGCGGCTCGCCCTACGGTGCCGGCACCATCGCCGCGCCCGACGGTTCGCGCCTGCCCTCGCAGAAAGAGCTGAACCTCGCGAGCTTCCAGGGCCATCACGTGGCCAAGATCGCCAAGCGCCTCGCCGCCACGCCATAACCAACGATATTTGAGATTGTCATGCCGGCGAAGGCGCCCATCCCGGCGAGAAGCCGCAGCGCTCACCACCTCGTGCGGATCGGCACGCCGTCGAAAATCTCAGCGAGCCGCGCCCGCGTGCCGGCATTGATCGCCGCCGGCAGTTCGTGCCGCGCGAACATGCGCGCTTCGGCGATCTCGCCCCGCCTGCGGTGCGTCTCGTCGCGCACAAAACCGCGCACCACGAACACGGCGATATGGTCGCCGGGGAAGCTCGCAAAATTGGCAAAGACGCCGTGCAGCCGAGGCTCGTCCGTAAGGCGCACGCCCGCCTCCTCCTCGAGCTCGCGCGCCAGCGCCGTCGGAAGCGTCTCGCCCCACTCCACGCCGCCGCCGGGAAACCACCAGCCCGGCCGATAGGAATGGCGCACGAGCAGCACGCGGTCGTCGGCGTCGATCACCACGCCCTGCGCGCCGAGCGTGAGCCCCCGCCGCAGCCGCCAAATGGGCCGGAACAGCGCGTTCAACGCGCGGGAGGCGGCGGCGCTTCCCCTCACCTTTAATCTCATCCATTTTCCCCTTGCGACGCTTGGGAAGGCTAGCAGTTCCTGCCTTGTGTTAAGGGCCTTCGTCTAGTCTAAAGGGCTCTCACCCGTCACAATTGACCTTACCCTTGTTCACCCTCGCCCATCTCTCCGACATTCATCTGAGCCCGATGCCACGCGCGCGGCGGCGCGACCTGCTGAGCAAGCGGGCCTTCGGCTATGTCAATTGGCACCGCGGGCGGAAGCTCGTGCACCGCCGCGAGATCCTCGATCTCCTCACCCGTGACATCGTCGCCCAGAAGCCCGACCACATCGCCGTGACCGGCGATCTCGTCAATCTCGGCCTGCCGGAGGAATTCGTCCGCGCCGCCGAATGGCTGCACCATCTGGGACCCCCGGGGAAGGTGACCGCCATCCCCGGCAATCACGACGCCTATGTGCGGCTGCACCCCGAGCGCGGCACCACCCTGTGGCGCCCTTATATGCAGGCGAACAGGAGCGGCGCGGCGCTCTTCACCACGCCGCCCTCGGGCTTCCCCTTCGTCCGCCGTTTCGGCGACGTGGCGCTGGTGGCGCTGTCCTCCGCGCTGCCCACCATGCCGCTCATCGCCGCCGGCAAACTCGGCGACACGCAGCGCACCGCCCTCGCCGAGGCGCTGGATGCTCTCGGCGCAAAGAATTTGTTTCGCGTGATTTTGATCCACCACCCGCCTTTACCGGGGCAAGCGAGCTGGCGGCGGGGTCTGCGCGACGCCGGCAAATTCTCCCGCATCCTGCGCGAGGCGGGCGCCGAGCTCGTGCTGCATGGTCACGATCACGAGCAGAGCGTGCACGAGCTCGATACGATGAGCGGGCGGGCCTTCGTCGTCGGCGTCCCCTCCGCCTCCGAGGCGGTCGAAGGCCGCATGCCCGCCGCGCGCTACAATGAATATCGCATCGCCCGCAAGGGGAGCGGCTGGCACTGCGAGATGGTGGGCCGCGCGCTGGCCGCCGAGCCCGAGCACGTCTTCGAATGCGAGCGCGTCGTGCTTAGGGAGAAATGAGCCTCAGGGAACGGTGAGCCACACCGCGGCGAACAGCCCCGCCGCGCCGGTCAAGAGCCCGATGGCGAAAGCCGCGATGATCACCCCGGCGCCGGAACCGCCCGCATCCTCTTCGGGAGTGGCCCGGTCCTCGCGGCGCAGGGGCTCGAGCAGCGCCGCCTCCTGGCGCTCGCGGCGCACGATCTCATGCGCGAGGTAGTTGGTGATGCGGTCGGCCATTTCGCCGACATTGGCCGAGCTGAACAAGGTGCGCCGCCCATTCTCGCTGTTGCGGATGAAGAGATAGGCGCCGCTTGCGTCGTCCACGGCGGCATAGGTGAACAGGTCGACCCACAGCCGCGCCGGCTTGCTCGGCACGAGTGCGAGGCAAAAGCGGTCGTCATGGGGGGGCAGCTCGGCGAATACGGCGTCGAGCTCGGTCTTGAGCAGCTCGAGCCGCGCGATCTCGCTGTCGCGCCCGTCGGCGGCCTGGTCCAGGCGCCCGGCCTCCTCGAGCCGCGCTTTGCGGATCGCCTCGCGCAACGAACGCGAGGCGGCGGGCCGCGCTAGAGCCTTGACAGCTTCATCCATCCCCGCAGCCTTTTGGCCTTAAGCCGGGGAAAGCATACACTATTTTCCCGCGAGCACGACGCTCGATCTAGCGTCGTCGAACCATTTATCGATGGCCCCGTCCATGCTGGCCTCGAGGTTCGCCTTCCAGGCGGCGATGGTGGCATCGAGCGCCTGATTATTGGCCGCCACGAAGCCGTCGCGGTTGAAGGCCTCATTCGCGGCATTGCTGAGATAGTCGACCGCGGCCCCGATGGCCACGCCGATCGCGGCACCCACCACCTGCCCGCCCATGGGCTGCACCAAGGTGCCGGCGACGGCGCCCTGCTCGGCCAGCGCGAGCCGCGTTCCGAGCGAAGTGACGAACCGCCGCGACAGCTGACCGAAGCTTTGCGCCAGCACGGCATTGAGCGAAGGCCCGAGCGCCAGCGCACCGACCGTGCCGGCGGCCGTGGCCGTGCCGATGCCGACGATCCCGTCAAAGGCGCGGTCCTGCATGAGATAGACCGGCGCCTTCCATTTCTGCGCGTCCCAATCGAGCTTCACATTGGTGGCGGGCAGCGACGCCGGCAAATCCTGCAAATGGCTCGTATGCTGCGCGAGGAACAGTTGCAGCCGCATGTCGCCATTGGCGATCACCCGCCGATAGCTGTCATGGGCATGGCGCACCGCCTGCTCGACGCCCTGGCTGATGACGGGGTCGCGCAGCTCGGGCTTCAGCACCTGCTCCTTGTAGTTCTTGAAGAAGTAGTCGTTCACGTCCGCCTCGACCGCCTCGGTGAGCGACTGATATTTCCCGGCCTCAAAGAAGCGGGTGATGGCCGAGGTGATGGACTCCTTCAGCACCACATAGGAGCGCTTCCACTCGAAGAACCAGTCGGCGTAAGCGTTGATCGCCTGATTCCGGTCCTGGAAGGCAAGCGCGAAGGAACGGTCGAGATCCTCATGCGCCGCCTGCTTGATGCGCGCGCGCTCGTCGTCGAGCATGAGAATGGTGTCGTTGACGAATTTGTCGGTCTCCGACTTGCTCGCCACCATTTTGTGCACCCTGCCGTCCACGTCCTTGATCACGAGGTCGACCGGATCGGAGGGCAGGCTGAGATCGCCGAAGAAGATGTCGAGCACCGATTTGTCGGCATGCACGGCGGCGGTGTGGTCGAGATGGCTCTGATAGCTGCGCCAGAAAGTGACCCCGAGCGACATCAGCGCATAGGCCGACAGGATGAGCGCGAGCGACACGCCGATCGGCCTCAGCATCATGCCGAGCGCGCTCTGCTTCACCACCTTCTCGCGGCGCCAGCTCCAGCCGCGCTTGACCTTGGCGGATCCGCGGTTGGCCCGCGCCGGATTCTTACCGGCCGGCTTGCCCTCATGAGCAAGCGCATCTTCCGGCCGGGCAACGAGGGCGCCGCTGTGGGATTTCGGCATATCGTCGAGCATGGGGTTGGCTTTCGCGTTTAAGCTTAGCAGGTCTTAAGCGTGACTGCCTGCATATAGGGTCGGCGGCAAGGAGTTGTAACCATTGGCACTCTTGAAGCTCCGCGCTCCGCTGTGGACAACGGGACGAACCCGCGTCATCGAAGAGAGTTAAGCCCCTGGGGTGACGCCGCCATGGCAGAGAAATGGCGAGAAGCGGAACTGCCGCTGTTCGGCAAGTCCGACCGCATCAACGATCCTTTCCGCGCGCTCGCCCGCATCGCCGCGGAGGCGCGGAGCTGTACCCGCTGCGATCTCTATAAGAACGCGACCCAGACCGTGTTCGGCGAAGGCCCGGCCGACGCATCCCTCATGCTCGTAGGCGAGCAGCCGGGAGACCAGGAGGATTTGACCGGGCGCCCCTTTGTCGGCCCCGCCGGCAAGGTGCTCGACCGCGCCCTCGAGCAGGCCGGGATCGCGCGCGGTGAAATCTACATCACCAATGCGGTGAAGCATTTCAAGAACGAGCCGCGCGGCAAGCGCCGCATCCACAAAAAACCCGACACGCGCGAGATCGATATTTGCCGCTGGTGGCTCGACCGCGAGCTTGCCATCGTCGCGCCTTCCATCGTGGTGGCGCTCGGCGCGACGGCCGCCCGCGCCGTGACCTGGAAGGCGCTCTCCATAAATGCCAATCGCGGGCGGCTGATCGAGCTGCCGGATCACCGCCAGGCGGTCATCACCGTGCACCCCTCTTATCTGCTGCGGCTCCGCGACGACCGCGACAAGCGCCGCGAATTCGACCTGCTGGTGAAGGATTTGCGCTTCGCGGCCGACGCCGCCCGCGGCGCCCACCGCCCTTAAGCCCCGCCCTTTCCCGGCGCGGTTTGCGCCGCGCACCAATCAAGAAAGTCCTCCCGCGCGGCGCGGTATGTAGCGAGCGTCTCGCCCTCGCCCAGCTTTATGGTGACGCCGCCCCGCGCATTGACGGCGGCAAAGGCGTGCTCGTCGGTCACATCGTCGCCGATATAGACCGGCACCCGCCCGGCAAACGGCGCCTCGCCGAGAAACGCCTCGACTGCGCTCCCCTTATCCGCGCCTTGCGGCCTTACCTCATAGACCATCTTGCCGGGCAGCACCGAAAGCTCGGGCATGTCGGCGGTGGCCGTTTGCACTGCTTCGGCGCACATTTCGCCAAGCTCCGGACACTGACGATAATGGAGCGCGATCGAGGCCGTCTTGCGCTCGAGCAGCAGACCGGGATTGGCCTCGACCAAGGGCTCCAGCCGTGCCGCCACCAGCGCCATGGTCGCGGCCCATTCGCCGTCGCCATGCACGACCCCGGCCGCGTCGCGCCGGACCGACCCATGCTCGGCGGCAACAGGCAGCTTGAGCGGGGCGAGCAGCGCATCGACTGTCGCCAGCGGCCGCCCAGTAACCACCGCCACCGCCCCGCCGAAACGGCCCATCAGGCGGCGCAACAGCGCGATCAAGCCGGGCTCGACCCGCACGAGGTCGGGCCGCGCGGCGATGGCCACGAGCGTTCCGTCGAAATCGATGAAAAAGGCGGCATCCGCTTCAAGACGGGGCAAAGACTTGGACATTATCAGTGAGCTCTCCTGTCGCTTTCTCCGCCGATCCCGCAGCCCACGAATCAGTTGTCAACAACTTGTCATAACGATTTGCAGGCTCTGTCATATGAAGCAAATGTTGCAACCTTTGTCTCGCGGCATCGGACACTATCGGAACGCTTTGCCGCGTCTTGCGTTATCCAAGATAAGCCTGAGGGAGAGTTTAATCCGTGCAATCTCATCTCATGGGTGTACAATTAGGTATGCCCAGCACGCCAATGCCCCCTGCCAACGGGCCGGGCTCTGACGTGAAATCCCAGGGTCCTGAGGCCAAAGCTAAACCGCGCCGCTTGGTGGTGGTTTCCAACCGTGTCGCCGACCTCTCGGCTAAATATCAGTCGGGGGGCCTCGCCGTCGCGCTCGCCAATGCGCTCGGAGCCTCCCATGGCTTGTGGTTCGGCTGGAGCGGCGAGACGCGGGAGGACGCGCGCGACGTGCCGCCCAAACTCGAGACCATGGGCGACCTCAGCGTGGCCACCCTCGACCTCACCCAAGAGGAAGAGGAAGGCTATTATCTCGGCTATTCCAATCGCTGCCTGTGGCCTGCGCTCCATTACCGCCTGGACCTCGCGCAATGTCACGAGGCGGACAGCGAGATCTACTTCGCCGTCAATGCGCGCTTCGCCGCCGCCCTGATGCCGCTGCTCAAGCAAGGCGACATGATCTGGGTGCACGACTATCATTTGATCCCGCTGGCCGAGGAGCTGCGCCGCCTTGGCTGCACCTGCCGGCTCGGTTTCTTCCTGCACACGCCCTTCCCCTCGCCGGAGATCTTCGCCGCCGTGCCCTACCAGAAACGGCTCGGCCGGGCGCTCATGGCCTATGACATCGTGGGCTTCCAGACCCGTTCCGACCGCGGCAATTTCGCCCGCTACATCGCCATGTTCCATGACGGCGAGCGGCTCGACGGCGATTTCCTCACGGCCCAGGGGCAGACCACCCAAGCCTCGGTCTTTCCCATCGGCATCGACGCCGCGAGTTTTGCCAAGCTGGCCGAGGAGGAAAGCGCCAAGGGACCGCTCTTGCCCTTCGCCGGCGAGGACATGCAGACCATCATCGGCGTTGACCGGCTCGACTACACCAAGGGACTGCCCGAACGCCTACGCGCCTTCGAAACGCTGCTCGAGGAATATCCGCAGCATCGCGGCCATGTGCGGCTGGTGCAGATCGCCTCGCCCACGCGCGAGACCCTGCCCGTCTATCAGGAGATCCGCGAGGAGGTCGAAGGGCTCGTCGGCCGCATCAATGGCCGCTTCGCCACCCTCGCCTGGCAGCCCGTGACCTATCTGCATCGCCCGTTTCCGCAGGACGTGCTGGTGCGGCTGTTCCGCGAGAGCGCCGTGGGCCTCGTCACCTCGCTCCGCGACGGCATGAATCTCGTCGCCAAGGAATATGTCGCGGCCCAGCCGCCCGAGAACCCGGGCGTGCTCATCCTGTCGCGTTTTGCCGGCGCCGCCGAGCAATTGCGCGAGGCGCTGCTCGTCAATCCGCATGACATCCATGAGGTGGCGGTCACGCTCGACCGGGCCTTGACTATGCCGCGGCAAGAGCGCTGGGCCCGCCATAACCGGCTCATGCAGCGCATCGAGACCTACGACATCGCCAATTGGCGGGACAGTTTCCTGCAGACCTTTACCCCCTCCGACGCCAATCCCAGCAACCTCTTCGCCCAGACGCTCGGCGCCGCTTGAGGCGCTAGCCACCAATCGGGGAGCCTGATCCCGCGCCGCTCTTGACCGGGCGGCCCGGGGCCTCTTCATTGTCGCCATGATCGATCGCACCGACCGGCTCTGGTACAAGAACGCCGTCATCTACGAGGTTCACGTCAAAGCCTTTTTTGATGCGAACCAGGACGGCGTCGGCGACCTCGTCGGCCTGACCCAGAAGCTCGATTATTTGCAGGAGCTGGGCGTCACCGCGCTCTGGCTCTTGCCCTTTTATCCCTCGCCGCTCCGCGACGACGGCTACGACATCGCCGATTACACCGCCATCAACCCGACCTATGGCACCATGCGCGACTTCCGCCAGCTCGTGACGGCGGCGCATGCCCGCGGCATCCGCGTCATCACCGAGCTCGTCGTCAACCACACCTCCGATCAGCATCCCTGGTTCCAGCGGGCGCGCACGGCGCGGCCGGGCTCGACCTGGCGCGACTATTATGTGTGGAGCGACACCGACCAGAAATATCAGGGCACCCGCATCATCTTTCTCGACACCGAAACCTCGAACTGGACCTGGGACCCGCTGGCCAACGCCTATTTCTGGCACCGCTTCTATTCGCACCAGCCCGACCTCAACTATGACAATCCGCGCGTGCTCGTCGACATCCTGCGCGTCATGCGCTTCTGGCTCGACATGGGCGTGGACGGCTTGCGGCTCGACGCGGTGCCCTATCTCGTCGAGCGCGAGGGCACCAACAACGAGAACCTGCCCGAGACCCATGCGATCTTGAAGAAATTCCGCGCCGAGATCGACGCGCGCTACCCCGACCGCATGCTCCTCGCCGAGGCCAATCAATGGCCGGAGGACGCGCGCCCCTATTTCGGCGAGGGCGACGAATGCCACATGGCGTTCCACTTCCCGCTGATGCCGCGCATCTATATGAGCCTCGCCCGCGAGGACCGTTATCCCATCAGCGACATCATCACCCAGACGCCGTCGATTTCCGAGTCCTGCCAATGGGCGATCTTCCTGCGCAATCACGACGAGCTGACGCTGGAAATGGTCACCGATTCGGAGCGCGACTATCTGTGGCAGACTTATGCTACCGACCAGCGCGCCCGGCTCAATCTCGGCATCCGGCGCAGACTTGCTCCGCTCATGGACAATGACCGGCGCAAGATCGAGCTGCTCAACGGCCTGCTCTTTTCCATGCCGGGCGCACCCGTCATCTATTATGGCGACGAGATTGGCATGGGCGACAATTTCTATCTCGGCGACCGCGACGGCGTGCGCACACCCATGCAATGGTCGGCCGACCGCAATGGCGGCTTCTCCCGCGCCGACCCGCAGCGCCTCTTCCTGCCGCCGATCATGGACCCGATCTACGGCTATGAGATCGTCAACGTCGAAGCGCAACAGAAGCACGCCAATTCGCTGCTCAATTGGATGAAACGCATGATCGCCGTGCGCCAGTCCAATAAGGCGTTCGGGCACGGCACGCTCAATTTCCTCTATCCGCGCAACCGTAAGGTACTGGCTTATGTGCGCGAATATGAAGGCGAGGTGATCCTATGCGTGTTCAATCTGTCGCGCTCGGCGCAAGCCGTGGAGCTTGAGCTGGGCAGCCAGAGGGGCCGCGTCCCCATCGAGCTCACCGGCCGCTCGGTGTTTCCACCGATCGCCACCACGCCTTACGTGCTGACGCTCCCGGCCTACGGCTTCTATTGGTTCGCGCTCGCCGAGGCCGCCAGCCTGCCCACCGCGCACGAGCCGGTGCCCGAACCGCTGCCCGAGCTTGAGACGCTGGTCCTCGGCGCGGGCTGGAACTTGGTCGAGGCCCAGCGGGTCGACCAGAAGCGGCTCGAACGCCTCACCCACCAGCTGCTGCCGGCCTATCTGAAGCATCAGCGCTGGTTCGGCGCCAAGGATGTCGCCATCACCGCCACGCGACCCCAGCCGATCGCCGAGCTTGAGCGCGCGGGTTCCGACAGCTTCCTACTGCTCACCGTCGATGTCGATCTCGCCGGTACCGAGACCCAGCGCTACTTCTTGCCGCTCGCCATTGCCTGGGGCGAAGACAGCCTGCGCCCGGACCATACCAATCTCCCTTATGTGCTGGCCAAGATCCGCCGCGGCGCCCGCGCCGGCGTGTTGCTCGACGCCGCCGCGTCCGAGGCCTTCCCTCGGGCGCTGCTCGACGCCATGCGCGAGGAGCGGCGGCTCAAAGCCGCGGCCGGCGAGGTGCGCTTCGAAGGAAGCGAGGCATTACGGGCGCTTGAGCTTGCCGACGCCGCCGCGGTGCAACGCCTCGGCGAGCAGAGCAATACCTCGCTCATCGTCGGCAACCAGGCGACCCTCAAGCTTTATCGCCAGCCGCATCGCGGCATCGAGCCCGAAATCGAGCTTGGCCGCTTCCTCACTCGTATCGGCTTTGCCAACAGCCCGGCCCTGCTCGGCGCCGTCGAACATGTCGATGCCGATGGCACCCCAACCGCGCTCGGCGTCGCCTTCCAGCATGTGCGCAACCAAGGCGACGGCTGGACCGTCGTCGTCAACGCGCTCGATCGCGAGCTGGAGGAGGCGAGCCTCGCCGGCCAATCGAGCGACGAGGCCGAGATCGGGCTCGCTTATTCGCTGTCGCTGCTCGAAGCGGTTGGCCGCCGCACCGGCGAGCTGCATCGCGCGCTGGCGCAAAGCCCGGACGATCCCGACTTCGCGCCTGAGCCGATCACCCGCGCCGATATCGAGGCATGGCACGCGCGCACCTTGGCGCGGGCCAAGGAAGCCATGCAGCTCTTGGCGAAACTGCGCGACGGCCTCGACGAGGAGGCGCGCGCTCTCGCCGACCGGCTGATCGAGGCGAACGCGGCGCTTTTGGCCAGGATCGACGCCGCCGTGCCCAAGAGCGTGAAGGGTAAGAAGATCCGTTTGCACAACGATCTGCATCTGCGCCAGATTCTCGTCGCCGAGAACGACGTCTACATCGTCGATTTCGGCGGCGAGCCCAATACACCGGTCGCCGAGCGCCGCGCACGCGGGCCGCATGTGCGCGACATAGCCGGCATGCTGCGCTCCTTCGACTACGCCGCCCGCACCGCCATCGACCGCCAGCGCCAGCGCGGCGTCGGCCAACTCGCCGAGATCGAAGCCAAGGCGCTCAATTGGCGCGCGGCGGCGGAGTACACCTTCCTCGAAGCGTATAGACGCGCGCTGGCCGGCACCGGCAAGCCCGCCGCCGCTCTGCCCAGCCGCGAGCTGCTGCCGCTGTTCCTGATCGACAAGCTGCTCTACGAGATCATCTATGAGGGACTGAACCGGCCGGTTTGGCTGTCGGTCCCTTTGAAGGCCGCGCTCGAACTCATCGAGCCCAGTTTCGCGCGCGCCGAGGA
The DNA here is from genome assembly GCA_963820115.1 of uncultured Alphaproteobacteria bacterium. Classification (GTDB taxonomy): domain Bacteria; phylum Pseudomonadota; class Alphaproteobacteria; order Rhizobiales; family Methyloligellaceae; genus Methyloceanibacter. The sequence goes on along the minus strand of CAWFYP010000001.1, from coordinate 640,814 downwards.
GACGGTGGAGTGACGGCAAGCTTTGGCACCGCGAAGCGCGTCCTTCGCCCCGAGCAGCGCGAGATCGAGGCGATCGTGCGGGGCACCCATGGCGATCCCTTCGCCATTCTCGGGCTCCATGGCGGCAATGACCGCCCTCTATCCTTGCGCATCTTCGCACCTGAAGTGGACGAGGTCGAAGCCGTCACCGCCGGGGGCGAGACCATCGCCACGCTGGCCCGCATCCACCCGGAGGGGTTCTTCGTCGCGCCGCTGCCAAGCACGCGGCGCATTCCCTATCGCTTGCGCTTCCGCCGCGGCCAGGACCAATGGGAAACGGACGACCCCTATCGCTTTCCGCCGCTCCTGACGGAGATCGATCTCGAGCTTCTCGCCGAGGGCAATCACCTCAAGCTCTACGAGAGCCTGGGCGCCCAGCCGCGCAACGTCGAGGGCGTGGACGGCGTGGGTTTCGCGGTGTGGGCGCCGAACGCGTTGCGCGTCAGCGTGATCGGCGATTTCAATGCCTGGGACGGCAGGCGCCATCCCATGCGCCGCCGCCACCGCGCCGGCATCTGGGAGATCTTCATTCCGGGGCTGTGGCCCGGCATTCCATATAAATTCGAGCTGCTCGGCACCGATGGCAAGCTCTTGCCGCAAAAAGCCGACCCCGTCGCCTTCCGCCAGGAGCACCCACCCGCGACTGCCTCGATCGTGCACGGGCCGGTCAGCCGCGGCGCCCCGGTCGAGGGCTGGGTCGAGCGGCGCAAAGAGGCCAATGCGGTGGACGCTCCCATCAGCATTTACGAGATGCATCTCGGCTCGTGGCGGCGCGGACCGAAAGGAGAGTTCCTGAGCTACGACACCATCGCCGACCGCCTCATCCCCTATGTGCAGGAGATGGGCTTCACGCATGTCGAGCTGATGCCGGTCGCCGAATTCCCCTTCGACGGCTCCTGGGGCTATCAGCCGCTCGGTCTGTATGCCCCAACCTCGCGCTTCGGCACGCCGGAGGATTTCGCGCGCTTCGTGCGCCGCCTGCACGAGGCGGGCATCGCAGTCCTCGTCGATTGGGTCGCGGCGCATTTCCCGTCCGACCCGCACGGGCTCGGCGATTTCGACGGCACCGCCCTTTACGAGCACGCCGATCCGCGCCGCGGCTTCCACCAGGATTGGAACACGCTGATCTACAATTACGGACGCCGCGAGGTCGCCAACTTCCTCTTCGCCAACGCGCTTTACTGGTTCGACCATTTCGACATCGACGGGCTCCGCGCCGACGCCGTGGCCTCGATGCTCTATCTCGATTACAGCCGCTCGCCCGGCGAATGGCTGCCCAACGAATTCGGCGGCAACGAGAATCTGGCGGCGGTCGCCTTTCTCAAGCGCTTGAACGAGCTCCTCTATGGCGCCTTCCCCGGCATCGCTACCATCGCCGAGGAATCGACCGCCTGGCCCGGCGTCTCCCGCCCCACATATCTCGGCGGCCTCGGCTTCGGTTACAAATGGAACATGGGCTGGATGCACGACACCCTTGCCTATATCGGCCACGACCCCATCCACCGCAAATATCACCACAACCTCCTCACCTTCGGCCTCGTCTATGCCTATTCGGAGAACTTCATCCTGCCGCTCAGCCATGACGAGGTGGTGCATGGCAAGGGCTCGCTGCTCGCCAAGATGCCCGGCGACGAGTGGCAGCGCTTCGCCAATTTGCGCGCCTATCTCGCTTTCATGTGGGGGCATCCCGGCAAGAAGCTCTTGTTCATGGGCGGCGAGTTCGGCCAGAGTCGCGAATGGAGTCATGACCGCGAGCTCGACTGGCATGAGCTCGACGACCCCAAGCATAAGGGCGTGCAGCGCCTCGTGCGCAATCTCAACGCCCTCCTTCGCGCCGCGCCCGCGCTCCACCGTATGGACAGCGATCCCGCGGGCTTCGCCTGGGTGGAAGCCAACGACACCGACAACAGCGTGCTTGCGTTCCTCCGCTCCGCCGGCGAAACGGCGCCGGTGATCGTGGTCTGCAACTTCACGCCAATCGTACGCGAGGACTATCGGGTGGGCGTTCCGCGCCCGGGACGTTGGGTCGAGCGCATCAATACCGACGCGCAGGATTATGGCGGTTCGGGCGTCGGCAATCTCGGAATGATCGAGGCCGAGCCCGTGCCCGCCCATGGGCGTCCCTATTCGCTCTGCCTGACACTGCCGCCCCTTGCCACCCTCATTTTCGAGCATCAGGAGCTATAGCGGCATGGAGGTGCGCCTTGGGTCGGGGCGGCCGTGGCCGCTCGGCGCGAGCTTCGATGGCCATGGCGTGAACTTTGCGCTGTTCTCGAGCCATGCGACGCGCGTCGAGCTGTGCCTGTTCGATGCCGATGGCCGCGAGACCAAGCGGCTCACCCTGCCCGACTATACCGACGAGATGTGGCACGGCTACGTCTCCGGCCTCCGCCCCGGCCAGCTCTACGGCTACCGCGTGCACGGCCCCTACGCCCCCCGCGACGGCCAGCGCTTCAATCCGCACAAGCTGCTGCTCGACCCTTACGCCCGCTCCTATGCCGGCGGGCTCAATTGGCACGATGCGCTGTTCGGCTATCAGGTCGGCGCCAAGCGCGCGGCCGATCTCACCCTGGACGAGCGCGACAGCGCCCCCTTCATGCCGAAGAGCGTGGTGACCGGCGCGGCCGAGGGCCCGAATAGCGCGCGGCCCGACACGCCCTGGGACCAGACGGTAATCTACGAGGCCCACGTCAAAGGACTGACCGCGCTCAATCAGAATGTGCCGCAGCCTTTGCGCGGCACCTTCGCCGGCCTCGCCCATCCCACCACCATCGAGCATCTCACCAAGCTCGGCGTCACCGCCATCGAGCTCTTGCCCATCCACGCCTTCATCGACGACCGCCGTTTGGTCGAGCACGGGCTCAGCAATTATTGGGGCTATAACAGCATCGGCTTCTTTGCGCCGGCCGCGCGCTACCTCACCCCTGGCGCCGGCATCGAGGCATTCCGCGACATGGTCGATGCGCTCCACGGCGCCGGCATCGAGGTCCTGCTCGACGTGGTCTACAACCACACCGCCGAAGGCAATGAGCTCGGCCCCACGCTCTCCTTCCGCGGCATCGACAACGCCAGCTATTACCGGCTCGGTCCCGACCCGCGCCATTATGTCGACACCACCGGCTGCGGCAACGCGCTCAATATCGGCCATCCGCGCGTGTTGCAGCTGGTGATGGATTCGCTCCGCTACTGGGTCGAGAGTTGCGGCGTGGACGGCTTCCGCTTCGATCTCGCCACCACGCTCGCGCGCGGCGAAAGTGGCGGCTACGACCCAAGCGCGCCCTTCCTCGACGTCATCGGCCAGGACCCGACCTTGAGCCGCGTGAAGCTCATCGCCGAGCCGTGGGATCTCGGCGAGGATGGCTATCAGCTCGGCGCCTTCCCGCCGCGCTTCGTCGAATGGAACGACCGCTATCGCGACGATCTCCGCTCTTACTGGCGCACGGACAGGGGGGCGCTGCCCGCGCTCGGGCGGCGGCTCCTGGGCTCGGCCGATCTCTACGACAATCGCGGCCGCAAGCCTTGGGCGAGCGTGAACTATGTCGCCTCCCATGACGGTTTCACCCTGGCCGATCTCGTCTCGTTCAACGACAAGCACAACACGGCCAATCGTGAGAGCAATCACGACGGCCATGACGACAACCGCAGCTGGAATTGCGGCGTCGAAGGCCCGACCCACGATCCCGCCGTGCTCGATTTGCGCGACCGGCTGCGGCGGGCCCATCTGGCGAGCCTGTTCTTCAGCCAGGGCACGCCGATGCTGCTGATGGGCGATGAGCAGGGACGCACCCAACAGGGCAACAACAACGCCTATTGTCAGGACAACGCGCTGTCCTGGATGCGCTGGAGCGATCTCGACCCGCGCAATGCCGGTCTGCTCGACTTCACACGCGGATTGGCACGCCTCCGCGTCGATCTGCCGTTGCTGCGCGCCCCGCGTTTCCTCCATGGTGAGCTTGCCACGCACAACATTCCCAATGTGGCGTGGTTCAAGCCCGACGGCGAGGCGAAGCAGCCAGAGCATTGGGAAGACCCGATCGCCAAATGCGTCGGGCTGACGCTGGCCGACGCGGCTTCGCTGCTGCTCGTGATCTTCAACAGCGACGGCGAGGAGATCGATTTCGTCTTTCCTGAATTCAACGGCCGGCGGCTCAAATGGCGGCTGCTCTGCGACTCGGCCAACGCCCTCATCCGGCCCGGCGCACGCCTCGCTCAAGGCAAGTCCCGCGTGCCCGCGCGCGGCGTGCTCCTGTTCGAAAGGGCCGCGGGATGAGCGCGCATTTCGCCCATGCCATGCCCTTCGGCACCGAAATCCTGGACCGCGGCGCGCGCTTTCGCCTCTGGGCGCCGCAATGCCAGAAGGTCTCGCTCGTGGCCATGGCGACCGGCGCAACGCTGCCCATGCAGGGCGGTGATGACGGCTGGTTCGAGCTTATCACCGACGCGGTCGCAGTGGATTCGGGCTACGCCTTTGCCCTGCCCGGCGGCGCGCGCGTGCCCGACCCCGCCGCCCGCGCGCAATTGGGCGACGTGCATGGACCGAGCCGCCTCGTCGACCCGCGCGTCTATGATTGGCGCACGCCCGCATGGAAGGGCCGGCCCTGGGCCGAAACCGTGCTCTACGAGCTGCATACCGGCACCTTCTCGGCCGGCGGAAATTTCGACGGCGTGGCGCGCGAGCTCGACCGGCTCGCCGCTCTGGGAGTCACCGCCATCGAGCTTCTGCCGGTGGCGCAATTCGGCGGCAATCGCGGCTGGGGCTATGACGGCGTACTGCTCTTTGCGCCCCACCCGGCCTATGGCGGCCCCGAGGGGCTGAAGCGCCTCGTCGACGCCGCGCATGAACGCGGGCTGATGGTGTTTCTCGACGTGGTCTATAACCATTTCGGACCCGACGGGAATTACCTCCACCTCACCGCGCCGCGCTTCTTCGATCCCGTGCGCAAGACGCCGTGGGGCGAGGCGATCGCGTTCACCGCCCGCCCGGTGCGGGATTTCTTCCTCCATAACGCGCTTTATTGGCTTGAAGAGTTCCGCTTCGACGGTTTGCGCTTCGACGCCATCAATCACATCGAGGACGGCTCGGAAGAGCCGATCCTCGCCGAGATCGCCCGCGAGGTGCGGGCCCGCTTCCCCGGCCGCCACATCCATCTCACCATCGAGGACGACGCCAATTCGACCACGCTGCTCGAATTCGATGCCGACAACCGCCCGCGCCTGTTCGACGCCGAATGGAACGACGACTGGCACCACGCCATGCACGCGCTGCTGACGGGCGAGAGCGACGGCTATTATCAGGACTACGCCGATGCGCCCGCGACCCGCATCGCCGCGACGCTCGCCCATGGCTTCGGCTATCAGGGCGAACCGTCGCGCTTTCGCGGCGGGCGCCCCCATGGCTCCCCCTCGCGCCATCTGCCGCCGATCGCCTTCGTCAACTTTCTGCAAAACCACGATCAGGCCGGCAACCGCGCCTCTGGCGAGCGGATCACGAGCCTGGTCGCGCCGCAGGCGGTCGAGGCCGCGCTCGAATTGTTGCTGCTATCGCCGCAGATCCCGCTCCTGTTCATGGGCGACGATTATGGCGAGCGGCGCCCCTTTCAATTCTTCACCGATTTTGCCGGCGGCCTCGCCGAGGCGGTACGCCAGGGACGGAGCGAGGAGTTCCATCGCTTCAAGGCCTTCACCGCGGCCGATGCCCACCATGTCATCCCCGATCCCAATGCGCGTGCCACCTTTGCCGCCTCGCACCTCGACCCCGGCGTTGCCCAGAGTCCTCAAGGGCAATCACGCGCCGCGCTCGTTACGGCGCTGCTCACGGCGCGGGCGACGCATATCGTGCCGGTGCTGCCCACGATCGGCGGCAACGCGGGCACGGTGGAGGCGCAGAATGGGCCGGCTTTCATCGTGAGCTGGCGGCTCGGACATGGCGGCGCGCTCACCATCGCCGCCAATCTTTCCGCCGACGCGGCCCGGCTCGCCGCGCCGACGAGCGGCACGCTGATCTTCGCCCATGGCGCCGCCGACGATGCGCTTGTGGACGGCACACTGCCGCCTTGGTCCGTTGTCTGCCGCCTCGATCGCGGTAGGGAGGGCTAGCCGTGGCGGACAGGTTCGAACAATTGGCGGAGCGCTACGGCATTGCCGAGGGCTATCACAGCGAAGAGGGCGATTGGATCGCCACGCCGCCCGCGACCAAGGCCAAGGTGCTGGCGGCCATGGGCGTGCCCGCCGCGACCGCGAGCGAAATTGTGTCAAGCTTGGCCACCGCCCCCGCCGCTTCTCCAGCCGATGGCCCGGTCGATCTCGCGCAAAGCGGCTTCTGGCCCCTCTTCCTCGTTGATCACCGCGTCTTCGGCTTGGCGCTCCAACTCTATGGTTTGCGCTCGGCGCGCAATTGGGGCATCGGCGATTTCGAGGATTTGGCGCGGCTTGCCGAATACATTGCGGGCCTTGGCGCCGATTTCGTCGGCGTCAATCCGCTGCACGCCCTGTTCCCCGCCGATCCCACGCGCATCAGCCCCTATGCGCCGTCGAGCCGCGCCTTCCTCAACCCGCTTTACATCGCCCCCGACCGCGTGCCGGGCTTCGCCGAGCTTGCCGACCGCGACGCGCTGACCGCGGAGCTGGCGGATTTGCGCGGCACCGAGCTCGTCGATTATGTCCCGGTGCATCGCGTCAAGTTCCGCGCGCTCGAGGCGTTGTTCGCACATTTCACCAAGACGGCGGCTCCCACGGCCAAGGCGACGTTTGCGCGCTATTGCCGCGAGCAGGGCGAGGCGCTCGCCAACCACGCCCTCTACGAGGCGCTCGCCGAGCATTTCGTGGCCGAGGGCGGCAGCGTCGCCTGGCTGACCTGGCCTGACGCCTACCACGACCCCAACAGTCTCGCCGCGCGCGACTTTGCCCGCGCCGCACGGCAGCGCATCGCGTTCTTTCAATGGCTGCAATGGATTGCCGATATGCAGCTCGCCGACGCGCAACGCAGGGCCAAGGCGGCCGGCATGCGCATCGGGCTTTATCTCGACCTCGCCGTCGGCGTGGCGCCCGACGGCGCCACGAGTTGGTCGGAAGGACGCGCGGTGGCGCGCGCCGCCCGCATCGGCTGCCCGCCCGATCCCTTCAGCACCGAGGGTCAGGATTGGGGACTCGTGCCGTTCTCACCGCTTGGACTGGAAGCCGCGCGCTACGAGCCGTTCCGGGCGCTGCTGGGGGCCAATATGTGTCACGCGGGTGCGCTCCGCCTCGACCACGCCATGGGCTTGCAGCGGCTTTATTGGATCCCCGAGGGCGAGAGCGCTCGAGAGGGAGCCTATGTGCGCTATCCCTTCCGCGCTTTGCTCGAAGCGGTCGCCGAGGAATCCTGCGTATTCGGCACCATCGTCATCGGCGAGGATCTCGGCACCGTGCCGGCGGGCTTCACCGACACCATGGTCCGCGCCGGTCTCCTCAGTTACCAGGTGCTCTATTTTGGGCGCAGTGGGCAACGCTTCCAACCACCCGAGGACTATCGCCGCGAGGCGCTCGTCTGCGCCTCGACCCACGACCTGCCGACGCTGAAGGGCTGGTGGACGGGAACTGATATTGACTGGCGCGTGCGAACCGGACGCGCGACGAAAGCCGAGGCGGAAATCCGGCGGCAGGACCGCTTGGCCGAGCGGACCGAGCTCATCGAAGCCCTAGCCGAAGCGGGGCTCTTGCTGGCCCCGGCCGCCGCGCACGCGCTGGCCGCCCCGGCCCTATCCGACGCCGCCCTCATCGCCGCGCATCGTTTCCTCGCCCGCACCCCCTCCCGTCTCTTCGCCGTGCAGCTCGACGATGCGCTGGGGACCGTGGAGCAGGCCAATCTGCCGGGCACAGTGGACGAGCATCCCAATTGGCGGCGCAAGATGGCGGTCGGCATCGAGGAATTGCGCGATCACGCGCTGCTCCGCGCCGTGACCGAGGCCGTGGCCGCCGAGCGCCCCCGGGTTTAGCGGCTAATATTGCGCGCGCGAAATCTCGGCGACGATGATCGACGCACCGCGGTTGATCACCAAGAAAATGGCGGCGCTGATGACAAGATTGAAGGCGATATCGAGCCAGTAGCCCAGCCGCCTATCGCCGAGAAAGCCGAACAGGTTGACGTACCACTGATCGGCATAGGAGAGGCAGTAGAAGAAGATCACACCCAGCGCGAATTCATGGAGGTAGAACAGGATCGCGCTACCGGACTTCTCGGCGAAATATTTCAATCCTCCAACCAGCACGAAATTACGCAACAGATCGAAGAACCAGCTGGAGAAATTGCGCACTTTCCGCAACAGGGTGAGCCCGCCTTCCGGCTGTTGGAAGAGCTGTTTGCGGTAGGTGCTGAAGTCCACGGGACGAACTCTAGAGAGCGTCGACGCCCATTTCGCCGGTGCGCACGCGCATGACGCCTTCCAGCGGCAGCACGAAGATCTTGCCGTCGCCGATATGCCCCGTGCGCGCCCCCTCGCTGATGGTGTCAACCACCTGGTCGGCGATGGCGTCGTCCACCGCGATCTCGAGCTTCACCTTGGGGATGTATTGCAGGGTGTATTCGGCGCCCCGATAGATCTCGGTCTGGCCCTTCTGCCGCCCGAAGCCGCGCACCTCGCTGACCGTCATGCCCTGCACGCCGATACTGGCAAGCGCTTCGCGCACGGCGTCGAGCCGGTGCGGCTGAATCACTGCGATGACGTATTTCATAAGGCGCGTTCCCCTCCCCCGCGAAGACGAAGCCAACCGGCCGAGACCATAGCAAAGTGATGCCGAAGCGGGCGAGATGAATTGCCGGCCACTTCGCCGCTGCTCCATTTTGGGGCAACTGCCCAACGACGCCGCAATCTGAGGGAGAACAGCCACAATCTTAGGGTCCGGCGTGGTATAGTGACGCGATGAGCAAGGCCTTCACCAAGGAGTCCGAACCCGGCGAGGTCTATGACGACCTGCCGGACCGGCCGGTCTCGCCCCATAATCTCGTCACCGCCAAGGGGTTGGAACAAATCGAGGCCGAGCTCGCGCGCCTGCATCATGAGCATGCGGCCGCACTCGACGCCGACGACCGCGCCAAGCTCGCCAAGATCAACCGGGATCTGCGTTATTGGACCTCGCGCCGGGCCACCGCCCAAGTGGTGGAGCCGCCCAAGGACACGAGCGAGGTCCGCTTCGGCGCGACCGTGACGATCCTGCGCGAGGACGGACGGCGGCAGACCTATCGCATCGTCGGCGAGGACGAGGCCGACCCCGCCCACGGCACCCTGTCTTACGCCTCGCCGGTGGCGCAGGCGCTGATGGGCAAGCAGCTGGGCGATTCGGTGCAGGCGGGCACCGCCGAGGCCGAGATCGTCGAGATCGCCTGAGCCCGGTTCACGTCACGCCGGTTTGGTGGGCTTGGCCGGCCTCTCCAGCATGAGCTGACCCTGCTTCTGCACGATGGCCTTCGCCTTGTTGGCGAGCAGGGCCAGCATCCAGGGGAGCTCGACCTCGAGCCGGACATGGTCGTCGGCCACGTCGACCTTGCCGGTCGTGGTCTGGCCGAGCAGACTCGCCTGGAAATCGAGATGATCCCCGTTCCAGTCATCCTTGAGCACGACGAATTTCTGGCCGAAGGTCGAGCGGACATTGCCAAAGCCGGTCTGCAGGCGGCGGACCGCCTCCTGCTTGCCGAGGCGATGGGGAATGGTGACGATGACGGGCTCACCCATAGGCTTGTGCTTCCTTGATTTTATGCGCGATGCGGCTCGCTGGAATGTATGGGCCGGCCCGGCCTAATTCCAGGGCTACGGTCCCTGGGACGAGGCGGATCAACCCTGCTTGGGCTTGGCGTCGCTATGGCCGAGATCGCGGTCGGGCGCCACCACGTCGCGCACGAGATGCTTCAGCTCCTTGATGTCGGGGAAGCGGCCGTGCTCCTTGCGCGACCACAGGAGCTTGCCGTCCACGCGCACCTCGAACACCCCGCCGGTCGCATCGGGGATGAGGGTGACGGCGCCGAGCTCCTCGGCGAAGGTGGTGAGCAGCTCCTGCGCCATCCAGCTCGCGCGCAGCAGCCACCCGCATAACCGGCAATAGGTGATGGAGACCGCGGGGCGAGCCATGGCGCGAGTTTAGCAGAAACCGCTGGGCGCCTCACTCCCTCTGCGGCGGCCGCTCGAATCCGGGCGGTGGCTGCCCCTTGAGATGCGGTGGCAATGGCTTCAACGCCTGCTCGAAAGCGACCACCGGGATGCGCCCCTGCCCGGTGAAGGGATAATCGAGGAGCAGCGCCGGCAACAGCGCCAGCGCCACGAGCGCGGCGAGCGTCGCCGTCATCATGGTCTGAGCGAGCAAATTCGACGTGCCGAAGAAGGCGGGATAGCCGAGCGTGACCATGGCCCCGGCGATGAGCACAAGCCACAGAATGGGCGGCACCGAGCCGTCGGCGCTGTCCAGGCGCTCGCTGCGATTGTCCTCGACGACCGCAAGCAAGTGCAGCGCTTGCTGGTAGAGGGCAAGATCTTTGAGCGACTCGGCCGGGATATTGATGACCGCCTCGGTAAGGTGGGCGAGCGCATGCTGCGCCCCCACGCTCGGCAGCCCGCGCGCCATGGTAGGCCATTCGGTCCTGCGGACCTCTTCCACGTAGGAAGTGAGCGACGCCCGGACGGCGCTCCCGCCGGCTTCCGGTAGCGCGTAGGAGAGCTGGTTCAAGTCGACGACCGCCTTGACCTCGTTGCGCACCGCGGCCTCGGTGTTGCGATAATCTTCCCACACGGCGATGACGACGAAGCCGAGCAGTACGGCGTACAGCACGCCGATGACGGAGAATTTGAACCCGGCGACCTCGTTGTTGAGCTTCAGCCGGTCGGGGCCCCATTTGCGCCGGCACGCGAGCATGAGCCCGACGCTATATGCTTCCAGCGCGCCGACCACGGCGATCACGATCAGCCAGAGGGGCACATAATCTATGATACGGAGCAGAAACACGAGAACTGGCCCCTGGCACTTTGCGCGGCGGAGATTGCCATCTCGGCCCGCTCCCGTCACCAGCGGAATTTGGCTCCCAAGGTGTAGGATTGGTCCTGTTGCTGCTGATTGGAAAAGGAATCGTAGCGCGCGAAGACTTCGTTGGTGTCGTTCGGATGAATGGAGATGCCCCCGCCGATCGCCAAATAGTTCCTGCCCTGCTCTTCCCCGCTGATGGTGAATGACGCGTTTTGCGCGGCGACGAACCGCTCGCGCACCTCGACCGTCTCGTTGATCAGGCTGTAGTCCCACGCCACCGAGAACTCAGGCATGATGAACGCTCCCGAAGGAAAGGGAAGGATGCCGGCCACGCGGGTCCCCACGCTGCTGCGGAAGAGGTCGTGCTCGAAACTCGAGAGTTGCAGATTGGCGGCGCCGGCCCCCCGCTCGGTGAAGCCGCCCTGCGCATCGTGATCGTAATCGAGGCCGATGCGCGGCTCCATGGTGATCGCGCCGAAGCGCAGCACGACGCCAACCCCGACGGCGAGCCCCGCGCCGAGCCCCACGCTGTTGCCACGGGCGGTCTCGTGGGTAAAGTCGATCCCGCGCGCGCTGACGATGGTGCCGTAAGTCCCGGCGGCCGCGCCGTCAACGAAGAGGAGACGCCAGTCGCGGCGCCCGTAAAAGCCGAGATTATAGGCGTTGAGATTCGCACCTTGCGGCAGGCCGGAGAACTCGGCGTCCGTCCCCATATAGTTGAAGCCGAACCCGGCGCAGCTGTGCCGATCGGGATGGGCCTCCAATCCCGTGGTCACGCCGCCTGCGGTCCAAATGTCGCTCTTCCGGTAGAGGCCGCGCGCCCACACCGTCGGATCGTATGACGCCGGATCGTCGGGACGCTGCTTTTGCAGACAAGAGGGGCCGAGCCGGTCGATGAACGAGGCGATCACGGCCCGGCGGTCGCCTTGCAGGATGCCGGGAAACACCGTCGCGATCTGGTTGCCGAGCTCCGTGAGCGCAAAGGGGATTTCTTCCGCCGGCAGCGCCGCGACGTCGAGGACGAGATTGTTGAAGCCAGTGTTGCCAGCGCCGCTGTCGAGCGCTCGCGCGACGGCCGCCTGGTTGGGGTCCGCGCACGGCACCGTCGTGCCCCCGACCTCCACGCTGATGCAGCGGGCTTGCGCGGAGGGCGCCCCGAGCAGCGCCATCAGCCCCGCCACGGCGACGACGACAGCTACCGCCCGCAAGGGACGGCGCCGCTCTCGCGCTGAAAATCTATTTCCCCGTGCCACGCCGCTCAAGAAGCGGCGACCCCCACATGGCCAATCGCCGCTGCCCCCCATTCGCTTACGCGTTACGCGGCTTTTGGGGCCTTGTAACAGCCCTTCCACCGCGGGGCAATGCGGGGGCCGGAATTCCGCGGGCACCCGCGCCGGCGCGCTTATGGCGACCCCTTGCGGCCAAAGGAAAGCGGGGATTCTCGTCGAAAAGTCACGACAGCTTTTTGTGATTCGGCTAGGGCACAGGCAGTCGATAACCTGCTACGCGTTGATGTATTGAGACCAAAAAGGCGTGCACGCCTATCAATGGGAGGACAGCATGGCAGCCGATAAGGACAAATCCGAGCGCACCCCCAGGGGCATAGAACTCGACCGCCGCAACATATTGCGACCGGCGCCTTGCGCTCCTGCTAGCGCAACGTCGAACAAGACTGCACGAGCAGTGCGGAGTGCCATGAACAAGGACAGCCAGACAGAAATGGTGAGGATCCCTTTATGTGAAACTTCCTGGCTGAGAATCATTCTCACGAATTTGCATTCAGCATCCCGCGCGATGCTGATGGGCGCGACGGCGCTTGCATCCGTCGCCGCGTCTGACCCCGCCAGCGCGCAAGCGCCCCAGCAGCAGCAGCCAAATATCCTCGTTATCATGGGCGACGACATTGGCTGGTTCAACATCGGCGCCTACCATCAAGGCATCATGTCGGGCAAAACGCCCAACCTCGACCGGCTGGCTTCGGAGGGAATGCGCTTCACCGACTACTACGCCGAAGCGAGCTGCACCGCCGGCCGCGCCAATTTCATCACCGGCGAGCTACCGATCCGCACCGGAATGACGACGGTCGGTCAGGCGGGCGCCGATATCGGCTTGCCGGCGCAAGCGCCGACCATCGCCACGGCGCTAAAGGCGATGGGCTACACGACGGGCCAGTTCGGCAAGAACCACCTCGGCGACCTGAACAAGTACCTTCCTTGCGTGCATGGCTTCGATGAGTTCTTCGGCTATCTCTATCACCTCGATGCCATGTCGGATCCATATTGGTATTCCTATCCGACCGATCCGGCCATTCGAAACGCCGTGGGTCCGCGCAACCTCGTCCATTGCTGGGCGAGCGATACGGACGACACCACTGTGCAGCCGCGCTGGGGCGCGATCGGCAAGCAGAAGATCGTGGATGAAGGACCGCTTGCCCCGGGGCCCAATACCGGGCGCACGCCCTATGGCGGAGAGGGCGAGGGAGTCGGCAACGCCAAATATGACATGACCACGTTCGACGAGGTTCTGGTCAAAGACTCGGTCGACTTCATGAAGAGGGCCAAGGAGTCTGGCAAGCCATTCTTCCTCTGGCACAACACCACGCGCATGCATGTGTTCACCTTCCTCTCCGAGAGATACAAGGCGATGATGAATCCGGAGACGAATTACGGTATGGAAGAGGCAGGGATGGCTCAGTTCGATGACGACGTCGGCGAGCTGCTCAAGGGCCTCGACGATCTGGGGATCGCCGGCAACACCATCGTCGTCTTCACCACCGACAACGGCGCTGAAGTGTTCACCTGGCCTGACGGTGGTCTGACTCCGTTTCGTGCCACCAAGGGCACGGTCTACGAGGGCGGTTTCCGCGTGCCGTGCATTGTTCGCTGGCCGGGCAAGGTGCCGGCGGGCAAGGTCGAGAACAGCATTTTCTCCGGGCTTGATTGGTTCCCGACTTTCGTCGCGGCGGCGGGAAATTCCAACATCATCGACGAACTGAAAGCTGGCAAGAATCTCAGCGGCACGACCTACAAGGTGCATCTCGACGGCTACGACCAGACTGACTTGCTTGCCGGCAAGGGGCCGTCGAGGCGGCATGAGATTTGGTACTTCGCCGAATCCAATCTCGGTGGCCTCCGTCTCGATGACTTCAAGTATCGCTTCATCGACCAGCCGGAGGGATGGCCGGGGCCGAAGGTTCCGATCAACATGCCGATCCTGGAGAACATCAGGCAGGACCCGTTCGAGCGGATGCCGATTTCGAATCTGCTCGAAGGCTCTCCAGCCTACATGAACGAGTTCTACGCTCGCGAGTTCTGGCGATTTGTCTACGTGCAACAGAAGGTCGGCGAGCTGGCGCAAACCGCCATCGAGTTCCCGCCGATGCAGAAGGGCGCATCGTTCAATCTTCAGGCCGTGAAGGAGCAGGTCGAGGCCGCAATCGCCAAGGGAAAGCCCGGCGACTAGAGATGCAACGCAAAGCGGGCGTCTCATTCGGGGCGCCCGCTTATACACCCCGAAGAAAGTCTGGGACCGACAGACCATGATCGGCGCTTACATCAAGCCCATCCTGGTGATCACCGGCATCGCCACGGCGAGCATGATCGCCGCTTTTTTCTTGCCGGCCGTGGTCTTGAACCAGCCGTTCGAGGCGCCCCCCGCCGACGCCGTCAGCCTCGCCGTCATGCACCATTGGGGGCTGCTCGTGTTCTGTTTCGGCACGCTCCTGATCTGGGCCGCCTATCGCCGTGAACTGCGCAAGCCCGTGCTCGTCTTGACGGTGGTGGAAAAGATCGGCCTCGTCATCGGCCTTCTGCTCTTACCGCTTCCCTTGAAGTACGGTGCCTATGTCGTGGCGGGTTCCGACGCGACCTTCTCGGCGCTCTACCTTCTATATCTTGCCGGACTCTGAGGAGGTTCGATCGTGCCGCTCCGCCCTCTGCGCCTCCTGAGCCTTCTCGCCTTAGACCGGCGCGGCCTTCTCGCCGCGCTGCTCACGCTCGCGCTGTGCGCCACGGGCGTTTACGCCCGGACCGAGACTGCCGATCCCCTGCCCTCCTGGAACGCGGGCAAGGTCAAGCAATCCATCACCGATTTCGTCACCCGCGTGACCAAGGAAGGCGGCCCCGATTTTGTGCCCGTGGCCGCCCGCATCGCCACCATCGACAATGACGGCACGCTCTGGGTCGAGCAGCCGCTCTACACTCAATTCGTATTCGCCCTCGACGAGGTGAAGGCCCTCGCGCCCAAGCATCCCGAATGGAAGACGGCCGAGCCCTTCAAGTCGGTGCTGTCCGGCAATGTAAACGCGATTGCCGCCATGAGTGAGAAGGACATGGCCGAGATCGTTGCCGTGACCCATTCCGGCATGACCACCGACACATTCAACAAGACCGTCGCCGACTGGCTGGCGGTCGCCAAGCATCCGCGCTTCAAACGCCTCTACACCGACCTCGTCTATCAGCCGATGCTCGAGCTCCTCGCCTATCTTCGCGCCAATGGCTTCAAGACCTATATCGTCTCTGGCGGCGGCCAGGAGTTCATGCGCATCTTCGCCGACCAGACCTATGGCGTGCCACCCGAGCAGGTGGTGGGTTCCACCGACCAAACCAAATATGCGATGTGGGACGCAAGCCCGGTGCTGATCAAGCAGCCCAAGGTCGACTTCGTCGATGACGGCCCCGGCAAGCCCGAAGGCATCAACAAATTCATCGGCCGCCGTCCCATCTTCGCCTTCGGCAATTCCGACGGCGACAAGGAGATGCTGGAATGGACCGCGGCCGGCCCCGGCTTGAGCTTCATGGGGCTCGTGCACCACACCGACGCGGTGCGCGAATTCGCTTATGATCGCGATTCGAAGGTGGGCAGGCTCGACAAGGCGCTGGACGAGGCCAACGCCAAAGGCTGGACCGTGGTCGACATGAAGAATGACTGGAAGACGATCTTTCCCCCGCCCAAGGAGGGCACCCCTTGAGCCGGGCGATGCGGGAGCCTGCTGAGCCATGAGCCGCGCACGCATCAAACGGGCGCAAGCCACCGCCGCGCGCGCCGAACGGCAGGACGATCCCCACGCCGGCATGGCGTGGATTCCCGGCGGCGAGTTCCTCATGGGCTCCGACCGCCATTATCCCGAGGAAGGCCCCGTCCATCGCGTGGCGGTCGACGGCTTCTTTATGGATCCGCACCTCGTCACCAATGCCGCGTTCCGCCGCTTCGTCGACGCCACGGGCCACACGACCTTTGCCGAGATCGCGCCCGACGCCAAGGACTATCCCGGCGCGCGGCCCGAGACGCTCGTGCCGAGCTCGCTCGTCTTCGTGCAGCCGAAAGCGCGCGTGGACATGGGCAATATCGGCAATTGGTGGGTGTTCATGCCGGGCGCCAATTGGCGCCACCCCTATGGACCGGGCTCCAACATCGAAGGCAAGGACGACCATCCCGTGGTGCACATCGCCTATAGCGATGCGGAAGCCTATGCGCGTTGGGCCGGCAAGGCACTCCCCACCGAGGCGGAATGGGAGTTCGCCGCGCGCGGCGGACTGGAAGGCAAGGAGTTCGCCTGGGGCGACGAGGCGAATCCCGAGGGCCACTATTTGGCCAATTACTGGCAGGGCGAGTTCCCTTGGGAGAATCTGGCGAGCGACGGCTATGAGCGCACCTCGCCCGTCGGCGCCTTCCCAACCAATTCGTTTGGCCTTTACGACATGATCGCCAACACCTGGGAATGGACCACCGACTGGTATCAGCCGCGCCACCCGGAAGAGAAGAAGAAGGCCTGCTGCGTGCCGAGCAATCCGCGCGGCGGCCGCCGGCAGGACAGCTACGACCCGGCCCAGCCGAGGATCAAGATCCCGCGCAAGGTGCTGAAGGGGGGCTCGCATCTCTGCGCCAAGAATTATTGCTACCGCTACCGCCCCGCGGCCCGCTATCCGCACCCGGTCGACACCTCGACCTCCCATATCGGCTTCCGCTGCATCCTCCGCGAAAGGACCAACCGGCCATGACCTGCCTGCCCCTGGTCCCGCGTTCAATGCTCGCGGTGCTGCTGTCGGCGAGCCTTTTCGGATTTGCGCTCGCTGCGTTCGGCGCGACCGCGGCTCCGCCTCAGGCCACCGCGGCCGCGATCCCGCCCTCGATCACCACGCCCCCGACCGCCGACACGGCCATCGGCACCTTGCATTTCGACGACGGCATTCCGCGCCAGGAGACGGCGGATAGGGTCTACGACCAGCTCGATCTGCAGCGCGGCATCGCGAGCTTTCTCAACGGCCTCCGCGGCGTTTCCATCTACGCCGCGCGCAAGGGCATGCGCGATGCGGGCCTCAAGGACAACGACGTCCTGATCTTCTCCGGGCTGATGGATTCCAAATCCCTGTTCCTCACCGCCAATGCCGACACGATCTACTTCATCAGCAATATCGATCTCACCAAGGGTCCCATGGTGGTCGAGACGCCGCCCGATAGCCTCGGGCTGTTCGACGATTTGTGGTTCCGCTGGGTGATCGATTTCGGCGCGCCGGGTCCCGATCGCGGGCTCGGCGGCAAATATCTCCTGCTGCCGCCCGGCTATGACGGGCCGGTGCCGGAGGGCGGATATTTCATCGGCCGCCCCACCACCACCTCCGTCGCCCTGCTCGGCCGTGCCTTCCTCGTCAACAACGACCCGAAGCCCGCGGTCGCGACGATCAAGAAGACGCTCAAGATCTACCCTTACGTTCCGGGCTCCTACGGCACGAGCATCGGCTCCTTCCTCACCGGCAAGGGTCCGCTCGCCGGCTTGAGCGATCCGATCACGCCGAAATTCCTCGAAGGCACCGGGCTCGCCATGAACACCATCCCGCCCAACGACTTCTCCTATTACGAGATGCTCGATGCGCTGGTGCAGGAGCAGCCGGCCGACGCGCTCGAGCCGGAGATCGGCGGCCAATTCGCCGCCATCGGCATCGTCAAAGGCAAGAAGTTCAATCCCGACGAGCGCATGCGCAAGATTCTCACCGACGCGGTCGCGGTCGGCAACGCCGCCGGACGCACGCTCGATTTTCGCGCCCGGCCGTCGGAGGGCTTCGGCTATTACAGTCCGACCTCGAAATGGCTAAACCCGCTCTTCGTCGGCGGCTACGACTTCACCCGGCCGCCGCCCGAGATCACCAAGCAGGGCGTGCGGCAATTCCCCTATACCGGCGCCAAGACGCTCGACGCGCGCGCCGCCTTCTTTTATGCCGCCACCGGCGTCACCCCGGCCATGGTGATGCGCCTGCCCGATATCGGCTCGCAATATCTGTTCGGCATCCTCGATGCGAGCGGCCAGCCTTTCGACGGCGCCAAGATTTATAAGGTGACGCTGCCGCCGAAAATTCCAGCAGGGAAATTCTGGTCGTTCACGGTCTATGACAACCAGACCCGCTCGATGCTGCAGACGAGCCAGCGCTTCCCGCGCGCGGGCAGCCAAAGCTTCCCGAGCCCGGCGGCGGCCGCCAATCCCGACGGCTCGACCAGTGTCTATTTCGCACCGGCCAAGCCCAAAGGCGTCAAGGACGGCAATTGGATCGAGACCGTGCCCGGCAAAGGCTGGTTCGTGATCCTCAGGCTCTACAGCCCGCTCGAGCCCTTCTTCAACAAGAGCTGGCGCCCGAGCGAGATCGAAGAGATCAAAGGCTGACCTTGGGACGCTCGCTATTTCGGCGTGCAATTGCCGAAGACGGCGAAGGATGACGGCCCGCTCGTGATGCCGCCGCTGAGCGCGCCGGACTTAAGCGAGATGCTCGCGTTCCACGTGTCCTTGCCCTGCGTGCCGTAGAGGAGGATTGCCTTGTCGGTCACCGACACGCCCTCGATGTCTTCGCTGCGGGAAGGTTCCCCGATCGTCGCCGAGCTCAACATCTTCTTGTCGACATCGAGCACCATGAAGGCGGACAGGTTGACGCTTTTCAGCGCGACCCTTTTGCATCCGTCCACCGCCACGCATTCATAAGCCTCGCCGATGGCGCAGAGATAGGAACTCGCGGCGGCCGACGCCGTAACCGGGACCAGGCAGATGGCGGCAACCAGAAACCCCGTCGAAATCGATACGCGCATTACGTCCCCCTAGAATGAAACCTGGTAACCGCGCGCCGTGAGGCAGGTCGCTCCGGCGGCAAGATAATTGGCGTAGAGCTGATCGAGCTGAGCTGCCTCGTTGCGGCCGACCACCCCGCCGATCAAGCCGCCGGCGGGACCTTGCGCCACCGTCATGCCCGGGCCTGTCGGCGTCGCGACGATCAGGCCGGTGACCGTGCCGCCTGCCATTCCCGGCCGCACCATGATCGGGAGCCCGGTCGGACTATAGCCGCTCTGGGCGACCGCCCAATCCGCGCAGGCCGACCGATCGGCTTCCTGCTGCTCCGGGCTCTGGCCTTGTAACGGATAGGCGAACAGCGCACGGGCCACCGCACCCGACACTGGAACGGCTACCATCGCCAAGGCGGCCAAGCACCACACCACACAAGTCACGCGTCTCATTTCGTCTACCCCCAGCCATTATTGCGGGGCCAGTCTACACGCGGCTTGGCGGTGGAGGAAAGCGCGCTGCCAACCCGTTCAAACATCACGAAATTCTGGTATATATTCGTCCGGCGTTTGCGGCCCCAAGAAGACCCGCACCGATTGCAGGAGGAGGAACGTGCCATGACCCGGACAGCCATTGCCCTGACGCTTGGGTTGCTGCTCACACCGTCTTTGCCCCCTGCCACGCATGCCGCGCCCGCCATCGGTGCCGCGGAGGCGCACGCCATCGGGGTCGATGCCTATCTCTATTTCTATTCGCTCATCACCATGGACTTGACGCGCAAGCAGCTCACCAATCAGGAGGCCGGTCCGGGCTCCATTGGCGGGCCCATGAACCGCTTCGCCAATGTCGGCGAATTTCCCACCGATTTGCGGAAGTTCGAACGGGGCGCGGCACCTGATCGTGGGTGCGTGCTCGCTTTTGCAGTGAGTGCGGCCTAGGAGCGCAGAGCTTGTAATGCCGCTAGTTGAGGCCCATGTGCATACTACTGGCACGCCGACCCTAAGGCGCTGACGGGAAGACTACCGTGCCAACTCCGTGCACGCCCCCTTTTCCGACATCTCCGGATACTGGGCACCCCTTGCGCTCGGAGGCAAGCGGCTTACCAGCCTGCGAACCATCGATCCAACCAAGAGGTGCTTTGATGACTGCGTCCTTCAATCCCCAAACTTCTGCCGACCAAGCCCGCAACAACTATCGCAACGTGACGGCTCAACTCGGCCTTCTCGGCCTCGACACCACCATTCCAGAGGGCGTGCGCGCGCTCGCGGAGAAGACGGTGGCGCAGACGCGCGAGACCTATGACCGCTCCACCAATGCGTTCGAAGCCTCCGTGGCGACGTTCGAGAGGTCCATCGATGCCGCCGGCCAAGGCGCCGCGGCGTTCAACCGCAAAATCATCGATATCGCCCGGCGGAACGTCGATTCCGCCTTCGACCTCGCCAAGAGCATGGCGGGCGCCAAGAACCTGTCCGACATGGTCGAGTTGCAATCGGCCTATTGGCGCAAGCAGCTCGGCGCGCTGACGGCTCAAGCGGAGGAGGTCCGCACGCTTTCGACCAAGGTGACGGCCGATGCGGCCGAGCCGATCAAGGCGCAAATGGCGAGCAGCATGGATGAGCTACGCCGCGCGCATTGACCCCGGGGGCTCTTGCAATGACGATACGGACACGCGGTAAGACCGTGACGTTCCACCGGCCTTTTTGTCTGAAGGGCGTGGATCGGTGGCTACCGCCCGGCGACTATCGGGTGATGACAGATGAAGAGCTCATGGAGGGCTTGTCGTTTACGGCTCACCATCGGGCGGCGACGGTCATTTTCGTGCCGGCGCCGTCCGGATCCGCCATCGAGATGGTGACCATCATGCCTTCCGACCTGCAGGCGGCGCTGGAGCTGGATGCTTCAGTCGGCGCGCCCACGCTGAGCGCGCAAGACGCGCCTGCATGATCTACGATCTCATCCCCTAACTCCCCAGAACGAAAGGGCCGGCAAATAGCCGGCCCTTCCTACTCAGCTTACGGCACAGTCGAACAGGGCTACTAGCCCTGACATTCCTTCATGCCGGACATGGCCTTGTGGGCCTCGGCTTTCGAGCCGTAGGTGCCCATCAGCTTCATGTTGGAGCCGGGCTGGCTATGCATCATCGAGCATTTGTGGCTCGCGGGATCGAAGGCGATAAAAAACTCCTCGGCGAAGGCCGGGCCGGCAAGCGCCACAAGGAAAGCGGAGGCGAGAATATACTTATTCATGGGTGGTCTCCGCGTTGGGTGGGTTGCGATAAGGCAAGACCGAGGCCCCCGCGAAGGAGCCTCGGCGGATCACTCGCTAGGAGGCGGAACCGAAAGCGCGGCCCTTGAGAAGGGCGTCGACATCGGTCTGAGCCTGCATCTGGGTGAGGCCGTATTTGGCCACGACCTGCGATACGAGATCGGCCTTGCCCTTGAGTGCAGAAACGTCCTGCGTGGAGAACTTGCCCCACTTGGCGCAGATGTCCTTGATAACAGCCTGCTTCTGATCGTTATTCTGCGTGTTGGCAGAAGTATTTGTTGAGGTTGAATTTTCCATTTGATTGCTCCGAATATGAGTAAAATTCTTTTTGAATGACCATCATTCAAATTGTATGTCAACCGTGCGCGCTGTGGCGATGAATAGCAAGTTTTTAAAAAATATTTCTTTGACCATGACCTAGGCTATTGAACGCTAGCGACTTAATTGCAACATATTGCTCAGCTATAAATGATTTGTAAAAATTAGAAATAGGAGAAAAAACATGGCAGTTACCACCATAGATTTTTACAAGGCGGAATTTCCGCGCGTTCTTATCTACAGTACAATTTTCGCAATACTTAGCTTGGCGACAGTCGCCGTGATCACGGCCCTCGCCTAACCTGACAAATGGCAGGAGGAACGCGCCCACTCGGCTCTCCCCTGCCCGCGTCAAAACCCCGGGGCGGAGCCGCTGGCCTCTATCGCGCCCAGGGGTGATTTCCAACAAGAAGGGCCTGCGTGGCGGACCTCGAACTGGGGGTTGGCGCGGTGAATGGTCCCTGCGATCCCCTTGGTAAAACGGAAGCCCCGGTCCTTACGGCCGGGGCTTCTTTTTGCGTCGTTTCAATGCCGAATTGCATCGCCCTCTTCACGAAGCTGCAGCATCAGCGCTGCTGCTACTACGTCAAGCCACGCCCCGCGCTCAAATGCACTGACGCGGTAGCGATTGGACCCGAACTCGTTGTCGAGAAATTCGGCATCGAACAGGAGGCGACCATGCTTCCAGATCCGTATCCTGTTCATGTCGATGACGTCGTCAGGGCGAGCGTGCTCGCTAGACCAGAGCAACGTAAAATCCGAGGGTTTCTCCGCTTCCTGGCACTCTACACTTAAGGTTGCCTCGAGACCGCCGTCCTCGGTTTGCTTGCCACGCATCATCAGATAACCCAACACGAAGTCCGACATCTGCTCCGGTGTCATTTTGGGGGTCACATGGGGTGAAGGGGTTCAAAGCCGTGCCACCCGTGGTTGCGGGGTGAATAAGGCTGGCGCAAGGCAGGCCGACGCCCGCGAGACATGCGCACGTCAAGTCACAAGCCAAGCCCAGGCCGGCCGCAATTTGACTCAGTCCGATCGGCGGCGGCGATCCCAGAACCCTTGATCGAGCACGCGGTCTAGTTTTTCTTCGGCAGGCAGAGCGTCTAGTAGGTCACTGAAGGCATAGTAGGCCACTACCACCTCATTGCTCGCCGAGTTTTCCGAGAGATATTTCGCGCGCCATTCGAGTAGCCGCTGCCAGCCCGTCCTATGTCGGCCAATGGGTGCCGACAGACCAACAGCGAGCATCCTTCGGGCCATTACCCGAGCGGCGCCTTTTTCACTCATGCCGGATTCCACCAGGAGATCAATCACGGCACAAATGCGCGCAAGGATAACCCCCTGTGGGCGCTCTCCTCTTCGTCGTTCCCCAAAGGGTTGGGTCTCAACCATGGTCCTAAGGTCCTGACTTGGCTTCTGCCCGCGAACAATACTTTGCGTATGGTTACGCGGCCGTACCGGATGAGCCCTAAAGAGTCTGCAAGGTAAACAAATATCCCGCCAGCGAATGAAGAGCGCGGCGGCAAGCGCTCGAGCACGACTCAAACGCGCTCAAATCGTCCCACGGTACACTGAGAGGATCCGACGAAGTCTGGCTCAAAGCGGAACTCTGAGTAGGGTTCTGGAACCGTTACGAAACGTTTGCAGCGCGTTCGCATTGCGCCGCTGCCTGGACATGTCTACGGCCAAGGAATTAGCGGAGAGGGTGGGATTCCTATCGGGTCCGGCGACCTCTAAACCGTGATAATTGGGACTCCCTATCAGACAGCCGTCCCCAATATCGAGTCCAATTTTGCTGATAGCATGGTAATAATGTTGCTCGTTCGATAGAGGCGTGCGACCGGCCTAGTGCTGGACTGATCGGGGCTAACCAACTCTTTCGCATTATTTCGCAGCTGCTCGAAATTGGTGGCACGCACCCCATCTAATTACCGAGACTTGATGGACGATCTCGTGGCGCAAGTCCTCGCCGATATTAAGGCGAATCCTGAATGGGCCATGCTCGTGATCGCTCTTACGGCCTTCGCGGAATCATTCATCTTTCTTGGTCTTGTCCTTCCGGGCACCGCCATTCTCATTGCAGTTGGCGCGCTTCTTTCGGCGCATCTCCTAGAGCCTGTCTCGACGTTGTTGTCTGGAATTGTCGGAGCCGTTGTCGGCTATTCGGTCTCATTTTGGATCGGGCAGAAATTCGGGTCTGTCCTTCCCCATGTGTGGCCGTTTCGAAACAAGCCCGACCTCATAATGCGCGGCGTTATATTTTTCGAGCAGCACGGGGAGAGGAGCGTTTTTGTGGGCCGTTTTGTCGGACCTCTGCGCGCGGTCATTCCGCTGACGGCGGGGATCATGCGTATGCCGGCTGGACGCTTTCACGCAGCCAGCATTTTGTCGGGAGTGATTTGGGCGCCGTCGATCATTCTTTTGGGAGCTCTCTTAGGACGGTCGCTATCTGGACACGAAACGATTTTGACAAAAATCTTCCAACTCGTACTTATTGGGGTGGCTCTAATCGGCGTCGCGTATTGGATGCGCCGACAATTCATGGCGCCGCCGTCAATGGAGCCGCCGCCTATGAGCGACAAGGTCTCCCGGGATACCGCGCCGATGGACTTTCGTCGCCTTGGAGGAAAAGCTGGAACATCCGAATTTTCGCCCGGGGGTGTGAGACATCGTATGCATGATAGGCGAAACGTTGCTGAGCAGAAGAGTGGGCAGACGGCATATTTCCGCAGCGCGGATCAGCCGACGATGATTCCGGGCGAGACGCCCTATATCTTGCGGCACTTCCAGACCTTGATGACGGAAAGCGGACTCACCCCGGGCCAGCGTGTCATCGAGATCGGTGCCGGCATGGGTCGCTTCACTTGCCTATTCGAAGGAGCGGGCGTCGAAGCCGTTGCGACCGATATCTCTCCCGAGTTGATCGACGAGCTGAAGGCGCGCTTTCCGTCGATCCGCGCCGTCGTTGCCGAAGCCGACGATCTTCCTGCCGATCTCGGACCATTCGATGCAGTGGTCGGCTTTTTTGTGCTGCACCATCTTCCCGATCTCAAAATGGCGTTTCAATCCTTTCGCCGGCTGCTCAAGCCAGGCGGCGTGGTCGCTTTTTGTGAACCGCAAGCCTTCTATTTCCCGTACTACCTGCAAATCCTGCTCACGCCGCGAATGCGTTGGTCAGTTGAGCGCGGAACGACCAATATGAGGGAGGGAGTGCTTTCGCCGATCATGCAGTCGGCAGGCTTTACCAATTTGAGCTACCGCTATTACGGCAACTTCCCGCCGTCGCTCTACAATTCTCGGATCGGACGTTCGACCGAGCGGGTGCTGGACGCGCTTCCGATGCCAGGCTGGGCGCGCGCCTTTCAAATCGTGCAAGGACGGGTGGCGAGTGGCCATTGAGCTTTTCTTATTTGCCACCGATCCGGTGGTGATCACGCGCGCTCTCGCTGCCAGCATCAACGCCTTCGTTATTGATTGGGAAGATCGGACGGGCTGTCCCGAACGCGCGGTTCCGGCGAACGCGTTCGATCGACCCGAGGACGAGGACAGCCTTCGCACCGTCGCGGCATTTCCTGACACTCGCCGACTTTGCCGGATTAATCCGCTCGGTCCAAATACGGAAGCCGAGGTGGCCAGAGCCGTGGCAGCAGGCGCCACCGATGTTCTGCTGCCCATGGTCGAGACACGGCGGCAGGCCGAAACCTTCATCGACATCGTCGCCGGGCGCGTATCGGCGGGAATCATGCTCGAGACGGATGCCGCTTGCTTGGCCGCCGACGAATTGGCGCGCGTTCCGCTCGATTTCGTCTATGTGGGATTGCTCGATCTGGCGATCAGCCGCGGCGAGGGCAATGTGTTTCGCGCCTTGGCCGACGGTACAGCGAATCACCTGCGAAGGTGTTTTCCCCACACCAAGTTCGGTATCGGCGGTCTCACGGTCATCGATGGGGGTGCCCCGGTCCCTTGCCTCGAGCTCATGGCCGAGCTCGAGCGTCTTAAGACCGATTTCTGCTTTCTCAGGAATTCCTTCCAGCGGGAAGGGGCCAGTCGCGATTGGCAAGTCGAAGTCAGACGGATGCGCGAAAGCTGGGCTTCGCTTGCCGCCCGAAGTGCGGAGGCGGTCGGACGAGCGCACGACGCGTTCATCGAGACCTACGGCGCGAGCAGGCCCCGCTCGGCGCCGGTTGCCGAGTGGGCCAATCAGGGTTGACTCTGCTGGCGCCTCGGTTCGACCCTCTTGCCTGAATTGCGGCGGGAGCGGTTGGCTTGCCGTCCATCTTCCACGCGCGCCGGACGGAACGCTGCAACTGTGTCCTCTTGATGCAGCTGCAAATAGGGCGCCTTTGCCGGCCAGTAGCGATATTGCAACACGCAGAGAATGCCCTTCACGCCGGCGCGTAGGCGCGCCAAGCCCCGGTAGCTCGAGCGGCCATGCTCCCGGCGCTGACGCTCGACGGGGATCGAAGTCGTGGGCACAGCAAGGCAGCCAATCATGATGGGAATCATCGGATGGCTCGTGCGAAAATCCAGCAATGCCTGGACAAGAGGTCGTTCCAGCAGGACGAAGATGCCGACGTCGGGCGGTAGACCGGTGACGATGCCCTGGACCGACTTGTAAATGCGCGAGGTCAGGTGACGCGTGAGGGACTGATAGCGCCCGCGTCGGCCGGCGAAGACGGCCGAGATACCGCTCGCGCGCGCGGCCCAAAGCAGGGGCAGCGCCGCCGGAGGATCTTGCAGGTCCGCGTCCATGATGACGCAACATTCGCCGCTGGCATGAGCGAGCCCGTATAGGACGGCCGCCTGCTGGCCTACATTCCGTTTCATCTGGAGCAGGGACAATTCTCCATAATCACGCGCAAGCTCGTCGAGGATCTCGGCCGATTCATCCGTGCTGGCATCGTCCACGAATAGGAGCTCAAAAGAGAGGCCCGTCGATGTGAGGGCCGCGCGCAACCCTTCGCAAAGCGGCTGCAGCGAGTCCGCATTGTTAAAGACCGGCAGTATGACGGTGAGGTTCGGTCGACCGGACTTACGCGGATTCATATTCGCGGAACCAAGCGACGGTCTTGCCGATCCCCTCGTCAAGCGAATGGCGCGCCGTCCATCCAAGAGTTTCCGCGGCACGGCTGACGTCGGCAACCCAATGGGTCGTATCGGTCGGGCGCGGGGGATATGCGCCCGTCTGCACGGCGATCTCTTTGCCGAGATGTTTTCCCACGAGTTTCACTGCGGCCTCGTTGCTCGCAGCGTGGCCACTGGCGATATTGAACATGTTGCCGTCGATGCCGTCGGTTACGGCGGCGGCGAGATAGGCGTCCGCGACGTCATCCACATACACAAAGTCGCGGACATAGCCGGGCGAGGTCAGAGGCAGGCATGCCCCCGACAATCCCGCACGGATCGCGCTCGGAATGAGTCGCGAGGACGGTTCGCCGGGCCCGTAGACGGCAAAGGGTCGTAGAATGACAATCGATCGATCACCATTGCTGGCCTCATGCCGGACAAGCAACGTGCTGGCCGCCTTGGTCGCGGCAAAGGCGGTCACGGGGGCCGGTGAATCGTCTTCGTTGATCGGGAGCGTGCGCGGCCCTGGCTCAAGGGAGCTTGCCGTGTGGATAAGCCTGCAATCGCCTCGGTGCTGTGTCGCTAGCAACAGGTTGTGCGTGAACATGACGTTGTTTCTAAAGAGCGCTCCGCGGTCCTTGGCGCCCGACGATGATCCCGACGCGGCCAAGTGAACAATAATTTCGGGGCGGACAGCGTCGAGCAGCGTTTCAAGCTCGTCCGTGGTGCAGAGATCGTCGCGATGGATCTGCAAAGCTCCGGCAATGTCCGCTACCCGATCGAGGTTCGCCGTGGGACGAACGAGAAGGTGTATCTCGGCGCCGTAGGTCAGCGCCCTCCGCGCAAGACGCGCACCGATGAATCCGGCTCCTCCGGTGATAAGGAGGCGCTTGCCGGTAATTTTGGTGAAGTCGGCCATCCGGAACTCGACTATAGGGCTTCCGCCCAGCACTCCTCTCTGTAGCACACAGCGAACGCGGCCTGGTAAGTTGGAACCCGGGTTTGAGTAAAATCGAGCCCCCGGCATCGGGGTGTGATATGGGGTTCGGCGCAACGCGAGACCGGTTCGCGAGCCGACCCAGGCCAGACGACCGACATGCAACGGGGAACCGCTTCAGACTCTGGCTACCGGACGGTTCGCATCGAGGCGTTCGACCTCGCCATCGCCGGCCTGTTCATCGTTGCGCTCTTAATCAGAGCTGCCCTCTATTTTCCCCTCGCTGCCTTTCCTGCCGATTCCGATAGCGTCTTTGGCGGCCTCTGCGCCCTCCATGTCCTGGACGGCCACCATCCGATATTCATGCCGGGTCAAGACGCGCGCCATGGTGCGGCGACGTGCTATGTGACCGCAGCAATCTTCGCGCTGGTGGGACCGAGCAGAGTGGGCGTCGCGCTCAGCGCCCTGCTCTTTGAAGCCCTATACCTCTTTTGCGTGGCGCTCTTCCTGCGCGAGGTGTTGCCCCGGGCGCAAGCGTGTCTTGCCTTTCTGTTTGCAGTAATTCCGCCCGCCCAAGTTCTCGCGGTGACGTACCAGCCCTACAGCTACACGGCGACCATGGCGGGATGTGCGGTAGCCCTCTTCTTCGCCGCGTGCTGGCGCAAGAAAGCGAATTTTTGGAATGCGCTAATGTTCGGCCTCGCTATCGGGGTTGGCTTCTGGGTTAACCCGATATCGCTGATGATCACCTTGCCAGCTGTGCTTTGGATCGCCTGGGGACGGGGCTTTGCCCTGATCCGCGAGGCCTGGCCCGCTCTCGTTGGATTCATGATCGGTGCGCTTCCTTGGTTTGTATTCAATTTGCTGTTTGGTTTTCCTTCGCTGCACAGCAAGTTCGTCCAACCGGTACCGGGGCTGGGTGACGTCGGGCAAAACCTGGCTTATTTTCTGTTCACGAACCTTGCGATGTTGCTGACCGGTGCGCCCGCCCCACAAGGGGGAGCAGTCGGCATGATCATTCTCGCGGCCTATCTCATGATCGCCGCCGGGCTGCTCGTCGCGGCGGCGAAGGGCTCGCATTCGAGCCAAGACCCTCATGCGGAAACCGTCCGCTCGCTCGTCGGGCTCGGACTGCTCGTTTTCTGTTTTGTTCTTGTGATGAATGTATTCTCGCAGTCCGGCTCCATTCGCGGCTGGACGGTGCGCTACATTCTACCCCTCTACGTCGTCATACCTCCGCTGATGGCGCTCGGTTTGGCGGAACTCGGCAAAGTCAGGCGTTGGCTGCCGGCAATTCCCATTGTCGCAATCGTCGGTCTTAACCTGATGCTGTACAGCCTGCCGGGCACCGCGGCGCGGGCCGCGCTCACGGCGGAACTTGAGCAGCACAAACGTCTGCAGGCCATCTTGTCGGAGACGCAGGTGCAGGCGCTCTTCGGGGACTATTGGCTGGTCTATCATTTGAATTTCGACAGCCAGCGACGCATTTTCGGCATCCCCATGCCCGGGCCCGACTACTACAACTTTACCGGTAACCTGCCTGCGCGCGGCTTAAAATGGGCGCTTATCGGACCCAACGCAGCGGATCTTCGGCGACGCGCGGATCGCGTGGGCGCGAGCGGCCGAACCGTGGAGCTAGATGCTTTGAAAATCTTCCTGCCCGATCAAGCTTCTACCCAGGAGACTGAGGCGCTGATTGAGGCCTTGTCCGCACCCGCGGCGCGATAATGGCGGACTAGCGATGGTAGTGATGATGCCGCCAGTGGCGATAGTATTGCCTCTCTCCCTTGAGGACAGGTAAGCATTGTCCTGGGGCCGGGCCCTTGACGCGGATCAAGGCGAGACCCGTCCCGACAGCAAAAATGATCCGACATAGTGCGCGATTTGGTCCCAAGTCCCTGCGAACAGGCGAAGATGATTGACCCCGCGTGCAGGAGGTTCGCTTGTGGCGCGCCGGAGGATTTCATGTTCGTCGTGAGGCACGTGATCGAAGGTGAGGTTAGTAACACAAAGGCGTTCACCCAGTTGAAGACTGCCGAAGATCATTTTTGGGCTGGATGGCGTATAATCGAAGCCTGTGATGGCGCCAGCGCACGATTGTATAGAGTGCCCAACTCTGCCTCCGCGGCAGATGCGGTGAGCGCCGTAAGGAATGGGCGATCTGGCGTGACGCTCATACTATCGCTCCCAACATGCTCTGTCAGAGGACTGCTGGTTCGGCACTCGTCGGAAAGTGAGTCGTAGAGGAGACGTCTGCTATTGGCACCTTTTGGACACCCCATCTGCACCGACGCATATCTGCTGTTGGGGATAGAGCGGAAGTGGTACCGGCCGTAGGGCGAAGTCCGTTTTTGACCTAAAGCGGACGCTGACCTCAGTCGTGCGACCCACGAGGGTTGCTAAGCGGTGCGGCAATGACAGCAGAGTCTACTTTCGGGAGAAGCCCTTTAAATTCACTGCGACCGTCACCGCGTCTGACTCCCTCTGCCATCTACGCTAGCCACCCTCAGCGCCGCAGCTTACTCCTCTGCTGCGGTGTGCGCCGAGCGCGCATACCAGTCATCAGTAAGCGGTCAGACAAAGTCAGGAAAAATGTGGTGTTGGGGCAGAAACCCGGAGATCTCCGAGGTGCCCCAATTGTCAGCCAACGCTGGCACTCCTCTTCGTGAAGGCAGTAGCGGCATTTGGCGCGAGCCTCAAGAAAGGCTAACCCGCCATCCACGCGGCGTGCCGCCTTGGTGTCCACGCGCTGCCTCTGCATCATCCAGTCCATCAGCTCGTACCGACGGCGCAATTGCTCTTTCGTCGGCCACAGCAATCTCGAATTTGCCATGTTCCCCTCCTGCGGTTTCTGCGGGCCCACCTCCCTATTTTGTCTACGCCGCGGGCCACGTCGCGGTCCTTGCGCCAGATCAAACCCTTCGGTCGGCAATGGCGGCCTTGTTTGCGGTTGAGCGGACCTCCCTGGAACGGGGGCAAATTAACCGGGCAGAAGCCGCCATTGCAGCCTAAGCACGTTTTGGCCACCCGCACGCGTCTGCAACTTGCCGAAGCCAAGAGAGACCTTGCTATCTTTAATCTGGCAATCGACAGCAAACTCAGGGGGTGCGATCTCGTGAACTTGCGGGTAGAAGACGTTGCGCCGCACGGTTATGCGATCGAGCGTGCCACCGTTCGCCAGAAGAAGACTAGCCGCCCCGTTCGCTTCGAACTCACCGAACAAACTCGGCAAGCGATCGATGAGTACCTGGTAGCCAACCAGAGACGTTCCGGAGACTACCTCTTCCCAGGCCGCAAGATCGGGCGCTCCCTGACAACTCGACAATATGCGCGACTTGTGTCGGCATGGATTGGCCGCATCGGGCTAGACAGCTCGTTGTTTGGAACCCACTCGTTGCGACGCACGAAGGCTACACTGATCTACCGCCGCACAGGTAATCTTCGAGCCGTTCAACTTCTCCTCGGCCATACCAAGATCGAAAGCACCGTTCGATACCTAGGCATCGAAGTAGATGATGCCCTAGCAATTTCTGAGCAGATCGACGTCTGAAAATAAGGGCAGAGCGGAAGCGCTCTGCCCCCATCGAGTCTTCAGCTTCGCGCCACAAGCAGAAGTTAAGGGCCTGGCAGTCCTGCTCGACCCGTCGTGCGGCTGTGTCGCGATTAATTATTTTAGGCGAAGTGCTTTTGCAGACTCGGAATCGCGTCAAATATCTCCTTCGCCAATGCCGGATTGGTGTCCTTGATGTAGGACAAAAGGGCGGTCCCGATGTTTTTGATTTGCTGCGTGCTCAGGTTCGTCTGTTCGAGCTGCGCCATCGCTGCGACGATTATTCCGGCGTCGGTCCCTATCATTTTACCCGCCAAACCACTTAGTGCCCCGCCCACTCCGCCGCCCGACCCAACCGTGACCGGATGCTTTTGCGCGAGATCAGCTGCACCCGGCAGGTGATTGAACAGCTGAGCTACTTTGCTTGGGTCACCCTCCTGTTGGATCAACGATAGAATAGTTCCGATTGCAGTCTCTGCTGCCCCTGGATCCACATTTGCTCGCGTAGCGATCCCATCAACGAAGCTCTGAATTGTTTGTTCCACCATTTCTGTGCTCCTTGCAAATCACCGACGAATGACGCCCCGGCGCGCGGCGATACACCCTGAGAAGCTAGTTCGCTTCCCTTAATGTTGGAAGCTAGTTCGCTTCACACAAGAAAGCCCCGGCCGGGTGGATTCGACCGGGGCTTCCCAACCAAAGGGATGATCGCAGGGAACGATCACCGCAATTGCCTTAGCATGACTCCGTTGGGAGAGCACGGCGCACTCAGATCAACGTGAAGCAGTGAAACGTCGAATGAAGAAGCCCCCGGCCCAGGAGGAAGGGTCGAGGGCTCCTCGGGGGAATGTCGCAGAGAGTGACCCCGCCCTAGGGCCCCTCACCCAGGAAGCTCAGAATTGCTACCCAAGCAAAAAGGAGGGAGATGAACATCGCTAGCCCGAGCGTGCGCAGCCAGGAGCTCTGACCTTCATCGAAATCATCGGATTCCGTGCCCACGCTCAGTTTATTAGCTGCAGTTTTTTGCTGGAATGTTTCTGCTACTGCGGCAGTTGGGCGCGGCTGGAAGCGAGTTCTGGCGGAAGCGACTCAGCCATAAATTGAACCCCCGGACGATGGCAGAAGACCGGAGTTCGTAAGGGATTCAGACGGCAAACCGGGGGGGCTAGCCGTCTTCGCGCCTAACATTGTCACTCTCGCGTGAGCCCGGTTTTTAGGCAACAGTTGACAAGGAAAGCGACTGACAATCCCCGGCGGTCAAAAAATTCTGTCAGAACCCAGCGCATCGCCAAGTAAACTCTGGGCTATGGAGCCCGAGCTGCTGAAATACCGAGTTGCCAACGACAACGAGGAGCGCCCCTGGCTTAAATGGGTATGGCTCGCGCTAATGTTTTCGGTACCAGTTTCGTTCGTTGTGGCATTGGTGAGGATAGCGTTTGGAGCTTAGCTGCCGTGACGCAGATCATGGGAGGCGGAGAATGAAACTGCTTGCCTTCGCACTCATTGTTGCATTGGCTTTTCCCGCACTACCCGCGAACGCGACCGAGCGAGCGTGTCGCCCAAGCTTGTCGAACTTCTATCACTGCCCAGACACATCAAACCCTGCGGCGACGACGAAGACGACTCCCACTTCATCCGGCCGCGCCTGTCGCCCAAGTCTTTCCAACCTTTGGACCTGCCCGGATATTAATCAAGCGCGGCGACGGACCACCGGCCCTTCTGCTGCCCCGACAAAACCGGCTCCAAGCAAGACAACCTCGGCACCCGAGCGCGGATGTCGGCCGAGCCTGTCAAATGGGTTCAAGTGCCCCGGCGAAGGGGCCGGAGCCAATCAATACACCACT
This sequence comes from uncultured Alphaproteobacteria bacterium, assembly GCA_963820115.1. GTDB lineage: Bacteria > Pseudomonadota > Alphaproteobacteria > Rhizobiales > Methyloligellaceae > Methyloceanibacter. The sequence goes on along the minus strand of CAWFYP010000001.1, from coordinate 607,767 downwards.
GAGATGCTCGCATGGGCGCACTGCCCTTCTGATACTGTCGTTTGGGCGAACACGCACTCCGATATCTACCACTTCCACGGCACCTCCAATTACGGCACGACGGTAGCCGGTGCCTATATGTGCGAGCACGATGCACTTGCGGAAGGAATGCGCGCCGCGAAAAACGAGAAGCATCCGTGAGCAGAGTTGGCGGACGGCCTTCACAATTTTTGCTGTATGTATTGGGTGCTCGAGCGCCCTTGTGCACTTGATCCTAAAAAGGGAGGGGCCTTCTCATGGGACTAAAGCCGGTCTTGATAGCTGCCGTGATTGTTTTCGTCCTCAATGCGGCGGGGAGCTTCATCGAATTCAACAACAGGTTCGTGAACGCGCTCGTGGACACGGTCCTCTTCCTCGTTGTCTTCGGAGCGCTCGTCCATTTCGGCTATTTGCATATGGACTTCCCTGGTGCGGCGACCACCGCCGCGACAGTTACGCCGTAGAGTTTCTTCACAGTCGTCGAAGCGCGCGACAGGTAGTTGCGCCTGAACTCCGTGGAGGCATAGATGCACATATTGTGGGTGATCCTAATCGGCTTCGTTGCGGGCGTGATTGCCAAACTCATTCACCCCGGCGACAACGAGCCCAAGGGCTTTATCCTCACGACAATTCTCGGAATCGTCGGCGCCTTGATCGCAACCTATCTCGGCCAGGCGATCGGGTGGTACGGCCCCGATCAGGGCGCGGGTCTGATCGGCGCGGTCATCGGCGCGGTCCTCATATTGCTGGTGTGGGGATACATCGAGAGTAACCGCCAAGCTTAGAGCGTGCTGCGTCTAACTGGTGAACGGTACGACCCGCGGAGCGTGAGACGCCGACCTCAGCGCCGGCGTCTCTCTTATGCCGGCTCGAGAAACAAAATGGTGGGAGAATCTATCACCCCACCCTCCTGCATGGCCTCGTGCAACCGAGGTGCCGCTGCAAATTCCTTGGCGGTCTTGGTGTCATTCATATCGAAGATCACCACGAGCTCGTTCGGGTCGTCAGCGGAGCGAAACACCCGGGGATTAGTGAGACCAGCGGATCTTTGGGGTTCGGCGTGCCCGTCAAAGAGCGGGCGCCACTTGCTGTAGTCCATCACTTTATGGCGCACAATCAACAGACCCATCTTCACCTCCTCCGGCTCGGCAGACGGCAGTTAGATTACAACACGAGGCCCTCGGTCGGCGTCCCTCAATGCGGGAACCGAAGGCGGCCGATTTCGTTTTTTGTCCAATCCGGGTCCTCGACCCCACCCCCGTTCCGAGAGCCGGAGTAAGGGTTAAAACCCCAGCGGGTGCGGCCTGCCTCAGGGGTCTTTCTGCGAGGAGCAAATGAGACTTCTCATCCTTTTCCTCGTCCTTGTCGCTGTTGGCGCCTATGTCCAGAGCGTACGGAACGATTGCTATTGGCATGGCTTCGATAGGGCCTTGGACTGGGGAACTTGCCTCATGCCTCGTTAGCAGGTGACGACAGCCCATGGTCTTCAGGCCCCCTCAGCTACGAAAAGCGCGATCGCCTTCCTACGCGGAAGACTCTGTGGTCCCCTAAACGATCCGTCCCAACTCGGGCCCGCGCGCCGGAACCGGCCATGCATGATGTATCCGACCAGACATGCCTCCAAATCGCGGTCGTACGCCCATACGTGACCTTGGCCTGACGCTGCGTCCCGCGACAAAGCGGCTCTGCGATCACAAAAGCGGCGGGCCCAAAGGCCCGCCGCTCCATCACATCGAGATGGCGCTAGTTAGCTGCATTTCTTGGCGGCATCGTCCCACTTCATTTTGGCCTTCTCGCAGGCCGCCTTCGTCTTTGGCGCATCCGCCGCGAATGTGGGCGCGGTAAATGCAACTGCAAGACCCAGAGCAACGATGATTGAAACAAGGCTCTTCATTGGTGTCTCCTCCGTTGTGTTTCTGCCGAAAAAATCGGCAGAGATAGCGTAGGCAGGGATTTTGGCAAAGCAACGACATGCCCCCGCGAGCCGAAGCGGACCCTACGGGAACTCATCTTACTGATGGGCGTTTGACACATTGCCCGTCGGCCTCCTGTCTGGTGTTCTGGCTGACCGTTGCTAAAAACGGGGGGAGGCTCGGTCCAGAGAGAGGCAAGGACCGGGCTTCTTCGTCTTCTTTAATTGGGCCTTTGCCCTTTCCCTCAACGCAGCGATGTCATCCTCTTTCAGGTGCCGGAAGAGGTCACTGTCGTCAGGCCATCCCCAAAGATTGCATTGAACGCAGCCGATCAGATGCTCGCCGTAGAGATCGATCTCAACGAGTGGGCTATCGCAATGGGGGCAGGCTTTGCCCATGGGAACAACCTGCCACAATTCGCGTTTCAGCTGTAGCCATCGGCCACACCCCTCCCCTCCTGGGGCCCAAAGCCCCGACCGATGATGCGGATAGAAGAAGCTCGGTCCTCCCCCCGTGGCCGGGCTTCTTCGTTTTTGTGAGTTGCCTGCCAAAAAGGTACCGGCCGAAGCCGACGCCCTAAGAACGAGAAACCTTGGGCGGATTTTCAGTGATGCCGCTAGTGGCACAAAGCGGACACCGGCAGTCGCCGAGCCGAGGTCGGCTTCTGACCCTAGCGGACATGCCCCTGCCAATTGATCAGCGAATTGCCGACAGGCGGAAAACCGGCCGTTCTAGTCAAAAAAGCCGCACCAGCGAGGTTGAGTATGTCGCAGCCGCGGCGGCATGTGACCAATATGGGTGTTGCGTCAGGGGCGCGGTCCAAAAGGAATTTTCGCTGCCGGCCATATCACTGGCCCGCCATCGTTAGGCGCCGCTGGACGGAAAGGTACAGACAATGGTGCCAGTCCGTTTTGAGACCTTCGTAGCGCACCCTTCCCCCTCGACAAGACCAATAGCTGCGCGCGATAGAACGTGGGAGGATTCATTGCGAGACCGAGAACCCGCACTGCTTCTGCTCCATCTCGATCTGTTTCGTGATGCGGGTGGCGTTCTGTACGTAGGCCTCCGTCACGGAGCCGCTATTCACGGTCTTGCCATTCAGCGGACTCACGCCTGCGCAGAGGTGGAAGACATGCGGCGTCTCGGACTTCTTGGCTCCGTTTTCCGGCGCGATCCAGTACACGACATCCTGACCAGCGGGGTGTTCCGCGTCCTTGGTCGCCGCAGTCACCGTGGCGGAGTCCGTGGCGATCTCCTGCGCCTGGGCGGCGACGTCAGGCGAACAGGCTGTGGTCGGCTGCCCTGCCTTAATCTGGGCCGCGCACGTGTTCATGTCCTGGGTGTACTGCTCGACCGATGGGGGGCTGTAGCTGACTCCGATCAGCGTCGCGACCACCGCCAGTACAGCGCCCACGCCGCCGGCAACCTTCTTGGTCTGCGGATCCATGTTTTTGTCGGTGAAGATCAGGAGAACCAGCGGGAGGAAGGCAATCAGCGTGATGATCGCGCCGAGCTGGTTTTGGAAGAAGAACCTGAACGTGTCGGATGCGCGGGCCGGATCGTGCCTGTTGGCCGCCTTCCACAGCAAATTGCCGGCGATTGCGAAAATCGCGATCCCGACCAGAATGCCGATCAGCAGCGGCAGGTTTCCGTGGTCGAACTTGTGCTGGTAGAGCAAAACAACCCCGGCGATCTGGCCGCTAATGGCAACGATCCACGAGAGCGCGGCGAAAAGGCGGAGGCGCGTGGCGGCGGACTTCTGGCCCTGCGTTGCTTGCCAATCCTTGGTAACGTCTGCGGCCGGCTTGTTGTCGGTCATGACCAGGTCCCCAGGGGCGGCGTCAAACCCGCCCGTTGCAGCGTCATTGAACGAGCGTCTTTGTCGCCTGCCTTAGCGACGCGGCGAAAAGGTGAGCGCCACGGCAGACCACATCTCCATCCATATTGCGCATGAGTGAATGTGTCCATACCCACGGCGCAGACGCCGATGCCGCGATGGCTGTCTCGTGTTTGGACGGCGGAAGTTGACTAGGAAGAGAAACAAGCAACTCGGCAGCGACCTCTACCTCGAAAAAGGACGACTTTCGGCCAATCTCAAGCTCCGTACCTGACTAGTGGGAGTCGGAGGTTCAGAGAAAAGAAGCGTAAAGAGAGAACGACGTCGCCGTTAGCAGCTCTGACGACAGAACCGGCCGGCAAAAGCATGGCCATGGTCGGAGTGATGTTTTTGACCCAGCACGATGAAGATGGTGTCAGACGCTTCATCGAAGGCTTCCGTTAAATCCATGACTCCCTCCCGCGAGCTGGCCCTCGTTGTCGGAACCCTCCACGAACAGCGGCCAGCAGTGAAGCTCACGGTTGAACCCTCATGCGCCGCGAGGCTTGAACCAGCATTGGTTTGGATAACAGAGCCGTAGCAATTTGGCGGTGGAGGCAGTCAACGGCGAACCTGTCTCCGACCTCGTGTTCTCTGTTACCCGGGAAAATACAGGGAATTTCTGCTTCTCTAGTCCCAAAAGCGGAACGAGGCTGCGTATTCCAAGCAATAAATCATTCGGTTATGGCGAAAATTCCCGGCGCAAACGAACAGGGAACCTGCTCGGGATAACAGCCAATTTCCTGGGCGTATCAGGGATGCCGTTTGCGTCCCACCGAAGTTCGAAAACAAGTGCTTCAGAGGGCGTGATGCGCCCAGTCCTCGCCTCCCTGTTGCGCCGCCGTCGTTTGATGAATTGAGGCTTGCAATTTTAGGGGCAAGCGACCCGGTTCGGACTTAAGCCTCGCGTCTCACTTCATCCGCTCACGTGTCGGCACCCTGACGGCGGATGGTCGCTTCCAGTCCGCGGAACGCAAACCTCATTCTAAGCTAGTTTCCGTTGCCATTCGCCAGGGGGCTGAACACCTTCCCCAGGAAGCCGGCAACGCCGCCCTCGCCGCTATTGTCCCCAAGGCCGAAGAATCCGGGGCGCTTGCCCGTTTGAACGGGATCCGGCTCCGCGGCCACTTCGGTCTCGGCGGTGGGCTGCGTGCCTTTCTTGGTGGCTTTTGGCTTCGAATCCGCCGAGGCCGCCGCGGGTTTTTGCTTGCCAGCGACCGACTTGGGCTTGGACGGCACCGAGACGGCCGGCGCGCGCGGCGGGGGCTCGACCGCGGCCTCATCGATCCAACCGCTTGCACCGCTTTTCAAGTCCCGGATTTGAGCAAAGCTCCCATCGCGGCCAATCAAGCGGAACGGGCGGCCTGCCGGAAAGCCATACATGACGGGCGCAGAAGAAGACGGACTTGCCAGCATCTGGATAGACCCCTTGGAAACGAGAATCATGCCCGAGCCCCCAGGCCCCGGCGGCTCGGCCTGTTCAACCGCACCACCAGTCCCTGGGACCCCCGCCTGGTCAACCGCATCACTGGCCTGTTTGTCCTGTTCAACCGGCGCGGCCTGCTCAACAGCAGGACCAGCCTGTTCAGCCTGTTCGTTAGGTCCGACTGGGGCCTTCTGCGGGACAGGCGGAGCCGCAGAAACGGACTGTGTCGTCTCCGCCACCGGCGCAGTGACCTTCTCCTCCTCTGCCGGCTGGCGCAAGTATTGAACTGTGCGCAGGGAAATGCCCACGACCAGGCACAGACCAGCGACGACCAAGAACGCGACTCGCTTCGACGGGACCGTCGGCACTACTACTCGCATGCGCCGATCATGACACAGCCAGGCTTTTCGATCCATGGGGCCGCGTTCCGTTCAGGGTTAGGGCTGCATGCGAAGGAGGGATGTCCGCTTCACCTCTAAGAGCTGACCTGCTAAGTGCCGAGAGCAGGCGCTGACGGTCGGCGCACCGGCAGTCGAGCCCTGGGCCTCACTCTTCCCAAAGGAGCCCGCACCCACGATCCGATGCGCCGCCCGTTGGAACTCCCGCAAATCCTGCGCGCTGCTTACGTCCCTGTGGCGTCGCTGACGCATTTCTTGGTAAAGCTGTCTTTGGCGGCGCCGGCTAACTTCTTGTCCGCTGCTTGCTTGTCACACGATGCCTTAGCGTCGGACCCGCACTTTTTCATAAAACTTGCCTGAGCGGCTCCGGCTAGCTTTTTGGTATCGGCCTGGGCCTTGCAGCTGTCCGCCGCATAGGCACCATTGATCGCGAACGCAGAAAGCATTAGCACGAATGCGAAATGTCTCATGTGACCCTCCTAGAGTGGATTGTGGAGCAGCCCATCAATTTTATAGGATACAATTAGGGGAACGCTCAAGATCGGCCAGGATGCGCGAGGAGGTATGCAATATGGGATTGCTCGACAACATTTTCGGATCCCAATCCGGCCCCGCTGTCCCCGGCGGTAATGTCACGAAGCCTCTCATGGTTGCGCTGTTGGCTCTGCTGGCTGCGCGCTACATGAGCAGCGGCCAAAAAGCGCCTCAGCCAGATAAGCCGCCGTCGCAGGCCGACACCGGAACCGACCTTTCTTCCGGAGCCGTGATTGGCGGTCTCGGTGGCTTGTTGAAGCAGTTTCAAGACGCGGGGCTAGGCGATGTCATCAATTCTTGGGTTAACACCGGACCGAATAAGACAGCCGCCCCAGGGGATATTGCAGGCGCCCTCGGGCCGGATGTTATCGATTCATTGTCGAAGCGGACGGGCCTGCCCAGGGATGAGGTCGTGGCCGTTCTGTCACAAGTCCTTCCCAAGGCAGTCGATCAACTCACACCCCAGGGGCGGTTGCCGACCCGCCAGGAATTGGAGCAGGGCTAATTTAATCGAGGAAAGGAATTCTCATGTCGGTTCTCGCTTGGATCGTGTTAGGGCTGATCGCAGGTTTCATCGCCAGCAAAATTGTCAGCGGTTCTGGCCAAGGAATCCTGATCGACATTGTGCTAGGTATCGTCGGCGCGGTCGTTGGCGGCTATCTGTTCACCGCTCTTGGAGCGACCGGTATCACGGGCTTCAATCTTTACAGCATGTTCGTCGCCGTCGTAGGTGCCGCCGTCCTCCTTTGGGCCTATCACGCTATCAGCGGTCGATCTTAGTGGCGCCGCGCTTTTCTTCTTGGGCTGTGCGGTCGGAACAGGGAATTCTTTATTGCAAGCAGAGAAAGACGCCAGGAAAAGCGAAAACCTGAGGGCACTACAAGTGTCGGCTAGATGCGGACCGTGAACCGCAGTTCAATGTCTGTGTGAACACGAAGTTCGTGATAGTCTCTGGATGGTCCCGGCATTCGGCCTTAAGCCCAAGGTCGCTGGGCGCTATCTAACATTTTTGAGCCCCTCTCGCATATGGATGAAGCGCTCAGGTCGACAATCCTCGAGGTTTTGCGGCGTCAACACATCATGACGGTCGCGACCATTCGCCCTGACGGATATCCGCAAGCCACCACCGTCAACTACATCCACGACGATCTCATCCTGTACTTTGCGACCGCTGCGACCTCGCAAAAGGCCGGAAACATTAAGCTCAACAACAAAGTCTCAGTGGCGATCGTCGACCAGGCGCAGGACTTCCACAAGCTTCGCGGTCTATCCATGTCGGGCACAGCGGCAAGGGTGCAAGAGAAACAAAGGGCCAAAGAATTTGCTTTGCGACTATTTGACAGGTTCCCGCAATCGAGACGGCTCGTCCCAGAAGATCCAAAGGAGCTTGCAGTTTACGAAATCAGGCCCGTGGCCATTGCGCTGGTCGACTACGCGTCGGGCTTCGGGACGACACATTTGGTAGAGTTATGGCCGTAAGTGGCTGTTTGGGTCACCAGATCACGTGCGCCGGGCGACACGTCAGTTTGCAAAACCAAATTGCAAACCAACCACGCCGACACTGCATGGTACCTGACAACACAAGCCAGGATAGTCGGAGCAGAAATGGCGAACTGGAGCACACGCTTAGCTACAGGACGACACACGCCAGCATGAGAAATCTTAGAACTCGAAAACCGTTGTACGGGTAACCCGTACCGTGGGTTCGAATCCCACCCTCTCCGCCAATTTTTAGGGACGCTAGATGTTGGGCAGCGTGCTATTTGCAACTGGGGCGAGGTCACCGGAAGAGCGTGGGGAAAGCGGTGGCTTGGCGCTTGGCGCAAAGCCGCCCGCCTCGAACGGCGACCTTCGCGGCGGCAAAGGTTCGCTCCCCAAAGCGGACTAACGCGACAAGAGGCAATGCGTCCGCTTCTGACCTGAAACGGACAATCCATTAAAAGCGTTGAGCACGTAGACACCCCGATTGATCAGAAGGGACACAAAAGGATAAGTTATGTGAGAGCGACCGGCGCGAGATATTTAGAAGAGGCGCCATGGCAGAAGAACAACGGGCTCAGAACCAACAGATTGACGCGGAGAGTGGGACCAAAGTCACGCCTCTTGTCGTTTGGGCTGCTCGATTCAGCGTCTATTTCCTCGTGCAAGGCGCCGCTCTTTTGCTCGCCTATACGATTTATGGATTCCGCACTGATCCAAGCACCTTCCCTCTGGGCTTTCGCCTGGATCCCATCCATGCCGGCGTCCATTTTGTGTGGGGGCTTGTAGGCACGTATATTGGCTTCTTTCGTCCCCGCTTAGCGACCTATTTCATACTCGCCTTTGCCGCCTTCTATACGCTGCTCGCCATTCTCGGCAGCTTCACCAACTATCATTTCGGCATGCGACTGGGCAGCCAAGTCAATCTGTTCCACTGGTCGCTGGTCGGCCCCGCATGGGCCATAGGATTTTACGGGTTATGGCGCGATCGCGGGTCACGCTGATTGACGCCCCGGTATTTGCGTTCGGTCGGCTCGTCGGGCTCTATTCCCGTGCCGTCATCACGCCAGCCTCCACCGCGGTCATTATTGAGGCGCCCCTGCCGCCGCAGGCCGTCGTTTTGATCAGCTGGCACGAGGGCAATCTGCTCGGGCTTGCGGTGCATGCGAGTGTCCGAAACCGACCGGCCATGGCCTTTGTCCCTTCTGGCCTGGCCGGTGTAGGCATGCGCGGCTGGCTTGAGGCTTGCGGGATCAGTCCCGTGCCACTCGGCTCTGACGCAAGGCGCGGGCTCGGATTGCGGAAGATGGAGGCGGCGCTTGCGGCCGGGCACGACGTTCTCATCGCCGTTGATGGGCCTCGTGGACCATCACACCGCGTTGCGCCCGGAGCCGTCTGGCTTGCTCGTGAAGTCGGCGTTGAGGTGATTCCAGTAGGCTTTGCCGCACGACCAAACATAAGGCTGCCACGGTGGGATCGCTTGATTGTCCCGCTCCCTATGGCCCGCATGACTGTTGCCATGGGCCGTCCTATGTCGATCCGGAGTGGGCGTGAACGAACCGAAGAGACAAGAGCTAGCATCGCGGCGGCGCTCAGCCGGCTGACCGCGCTTGCCGACCGGGCTATTGTCAATAAGACTCCGTTGAACTTCACAGAGGCGAAGCCATGGCTCTAAGATTGCCAAACTGGGTGCGCGTGGTGGTCCTCGTTTCGGCTTTAATGCAGCTCGGTTTCGGGCTCACACTGCTTGCCGATCCTTCCCGCATCGCCGAGCTTTGGCCATGGCCTTTGCCTCCGCTCAGCGCGCGTCTGCTCGGCGCAAGCACGCTGGTTTCAGTGCCAATGGCCGCCCTCATCGTCTGGATTAATCGCTACAGCGTGGCGATGATCCCACTTGTGATGATGCTGACCTATCGGGTGCTGCAGCTTATGGCAGGCGCCATCCATCACGACCGTTTCATGCCGGACTCGCTTGTTACCCTCAACTATTTTGGCGGCGGCTTATTGATGGCGGCGACCTTTGCTTATCCGCTCTGGGCAGGTGGGCATGGGAATCTACCGCGACCGGACGCGCCGCTCGAAAGCGAGAGACCATGGCATCCGCATCGGCTTGTCCGCATCGGTCTTGGCGTCCTCGGCTTTATCTATGTTGCGCTCGGGCTCGCTTTTCTAGTTCTTGGCGCTAATGCGAAGCCGTTTTGGTTTGACGCCGGCGGCATCACGCCGCTAACTGCGCGCCTTTTCGCGTCGCCGCTCACTGGGCTTGGACTCGGCCTAATCCTTATCTCGCGCGCGAAAGACTGGCGCGCGATTTTCGTGCCTGCGATTGGCATGGTAACCGTCGGCATCGTCGGCACGCTTTCGCTTATACTCGACCACGTCACCTTTGCCCCCCAAAGTATCGCCGCATGGGCAGTCGCTGCCACGCCTCCAGTCCTGTTCCTTATCGGCGCGGCGCTTTTAATGTCTCGGCCCATAGATGCCGTACCTGTCCTGGAAACGGCCTGAAGCCATCGCACCGCTCTTCACCGCGTTAGCCGAAAGAAGGTTAGCCGGGTCAGCATGTCGCATCTAAGCCGCATCTTGCAAGTCTAGGCTTGGCCGCTCCCGGAGCACTTAGGCATGGGTTTGCACCTTTTCCCTATTCGGGTCGCCGCAGTCGCCTTAGCTGTGCTTGTGGCTTACACAGTCGCTGCTCGCGCGCAGAAATCGGAACCCCAGCTATGTAGCCAAGATGCCATGATCGTCTTTGATGGATCTGGTTCCATGTACGGGGACGGATGGGGATATGCCAGCACAAGCAGGGTGAGCCGCATCGACAATGCGCGATCTGCGCTCGCCAAGGTCCTGCCGAACGTCACGCGATTTCGCCGTGTGGGGCTTATCACGTATGGTCCAGGGCCTTACAACCAGTGCAACATCAAACTTGAGCTTAAGCCGACACCGAACGCTGCCGACCTAATCATGGGCATCGTCAATGCTTTGGTGCCGGCTGGAAAGACGCCACTCACATCGGCGGTTGAGCAAGCAGCCAATGTCCTCGATTACCGCAAGAAGCCGGGCGTCATCGTGCTGGTCACCGATGGCGAAGAGACATGTGGAAGGTCACCCTGCGAGCTTGGCAAGCGGCTCCATGCGGAAGCCGCGCAGCTCACAATTCACGTCATCGGTTTGCGGGTGAAGGGGTTCTCCTGGACGGGCGAGCAAAGCATCACCGAGACCAAATGCCTCGCTCAGCAAAACAACGGGCTCTATATCGCCGTCGCGAAGGAGGACGAACTCGTCGCCGCCTTCGAGAAGACGCTGGGCTGCCCGATGTTGTCGCAACGCGCCATCCCTTGAGCCCGCAAGAGGCTTGGGCGACGAATGTCTTTTCGCAAGATCGTGGTGGCCGTTTTCCCTGGCGGCGCTGGCCGCGGCAGCCAGCGGCGTCATGTCTGCTTCTGGCACTTAGCGGACATTCGTATTCGTCGTTCGCGAGGCAGCTCTTCGACCCAAAGCAGACATTTGGGAGGCTTGCCCAAACGGGAAGGCAAAGGTTTGCAGTGGGTTTGCAATAGCCCGCTGCCCAACATCTAGCGTCCCTAAAAATTGGCGGAGAGGGTGGGATTTCGAACCCACGGTGCGGATAACCGCACAACGGCTTTCGAGTTCTAAGATTCTCATGCTGGCCCGTGCTGCCCAGTAGCTAACCGTGTGCTCCTGTTCGCCCTTTTTCTCCTGACAATGCTGGCTTGTGATGTCCAATACCGCCATGTGTCGCGTGGTTGGTTTGCAATTTGGTTTGCAAACTGACGTCGCCCAGAGGGCAAAGCTGCGGGATTTGGATCTGCGACTAAGCCGCATCCCAAACATCGAAACCCAGCGGCTTCGCTTGTCCCTTTTGGCGGATCCGCTATGCTAATACGCCAGTGTTCGAGCGTCGTAGGAGGCTTGCTGCTTGGAAGGAACAGGGACCCGTAACATCAGGCGCGAGAGCCTTGGTCTGCCGATTCCGTTCGAGCCGCCGGAAGGCGATCTCGAAACCGCGATCGCGGAAATCTTTGCGGACGCATTCGATATAGATCGGGTCGGGGCCAACGATGACTTCTTCGATCTCGGCGGCGATTCTCTGATCGCGGAAGTCCTCACCATGAAGGTGGCCGAACATGCCGGGTATGAGGTCCCTGTTTCCTCCCTTCTCGAAAACAGCTCCCCCCGCCAGATCGCTGTATTGCTGAGGCCGGAGCCGGGCGCCAACGTTGCCGAAACTTCCACGGGGGGATCCCTGGTGCCGCTCACGCAGACCGGCACGCGGCCGCCGCTGTTCTTCGTTGCCGTGGCCGGCGGAAAGGCAGTTGGCTTTGCTGCACTCGCCCATCGGCTAGGGCCTGACCAGCCCTTCTATGCGTTGCAGCAATGCGGTATCGATGGTGGAGCTCCGCTGCACGTCTCCATAGCGGGCATGGCGGCACACTATGTGCGTGAGATTAGACGCATCCGTCAACATGGGCCCTATCTGCTCGGCGGGCAGTGCATTGGGGGCCTCGTTGCCTATGAGATGGCGCGCCAGTTAGAGGTGCTGGGGGAAAAAGTTGCATTGGTCGCCCTGCTTGACTCGGGCGGACCGCTCGCTCCACCGCTAAGCCCCCGCTTGCTGGCGGACGGGACACCGTTTGACCGCGTGATGATCAAGGCACTGCGTCGCGACAGCGCTGCGGCGGAGAAAATCGGTGATATTTTTTCAGCCCAGGGCACCACTCGGCTTCTCGATTGGCTCGCTGCACCGGTCAGCACCGGGGTGAACGGGACCATCGTTAACCGCTACCTCGCGGAGGTCTACGGAATGTTGGACGACCTACGCGTCGCGTTCGTGGACCCAACGGGGCGCGACGCACGGCGGCTCCTAGACTGGGCCTGGGGGCACGGCCGTGCAAGATTCGGAATGACCGAGAAGCTGCTGCCCGGACCACCCAGATATCTGTGGCTCGCGCTGTCCCATGCCCTACGACTCCGATCACAAGCGATTATGGTCGCGAAGCGGATCGCGTGGCGTGCTGGCGAAGCTGCCGACCTCATCACGCGCGAGCGACGCGCTGGCGCGGCCGAACGGCGTAGCAAACGCGTGCTCGAGGCAGCCAGCCGTGCCTGGGCTTTCTACCGCGCAGGATCTTATGGTGGCGTTGTCACGCTAATCCGCTCGGCGGAGTATCGTGGCGAGCCGCTCCTTGATCTCTGGCGCGGGACGGATATTGCGGGTATCGTCGAGCGCGAGTTGCCGGGCAGCCATGGATCAATGAAGCACGAGCCAGACGTTAGGGGCCTTGCCGCGTGCATTCGCGAGCTGGTTGATCAGACGCTCGATCTGCCCCATCGCGCTACGTAGCGAGCGCATTGTTCACTTGGGGACCGCCTCAAGGATAGTTACGGGCGAACTGGTCGGTATCAGGCGAGGAGGTGCAAATCCGGACGCGGCGAGCAGCTCGCCGAACTCGGCCTCCGTCCGTTCTCGCGCGGAACCGAACATGGCCATCATTTGAACGTCAAGAAGATATGTCATCGGCCTGACGGTTGTGGGATCAGGATCGAGAATTTGCTCCCCGATCAGCAGCCGGGCGCCGGCGTGCATCGCCGCCCGAACGGCGCGGAGGATGCGGGAACAATCCTCGTCGGGCCAATCATGTAGAACGCCAATCAAAAGGTATAAGTCTGCCCCAGCAGGCACCTGGTCAAAAAAACTTCCTCCCTGCATCGCGATGCGTCCCTCCCAGTGTGCCGAGGGCGGCCATGCGGCGACTACATCGGCGCGGTCGAAGACGATGCCGCATGCGGTAGGATGGCGGGCAAGTATTTTGCGTAGCGCCGCGCCATTGCCACCTCCCACGTCGGCAATTAACTGGGCGCCGGAGAAGTCGTACGCGGCGGCAATCGCATCGTGGCGGTTGTCCGGGAACTGCGCCATGAAGGCATCGTAGAGGCGGGCCTCATCGGGGTGCTCGAGTAGATAATCGAAGCGCTTGGCGTTCCATGCCACCTGGTGGGGAATTTGACCAAGAAGAGCGGAATCCAACTCACCCCAAGCCTTCCAAGAGCCCGGCGCGGCAAAGAAACGGGCCGCGTAGTGCAAGCTATTCGGTGCCTCCTTGCGCAGACGTAAGGATTGAGGTGAATGGGAGACGACAGCATCCGCATTAACTCGAAAAATCCCGAACTCCGCGAGGGCCCGCATGATGCGAAGCAGTGGAGCAGGTTGGACTGAGCACGTCGCCGCCAAGTCGAAGATGGTGCAGTTTGCTTCGGCAGGGAGCTTATCGGCGATCTCGAGATCCGCCACGAGCCGGATCATGCGCGAAAGTTGGAAACCACGAATGAGGATATCGAGTGATGCGCGATACTCTTTGATCTGGCTCGACGCAGTCATCGCCGTTCCCACTGGCCTCAACTTTGGACGTCGGTTTGCATCTGCTCACGCAGCTTCGCACGGGAGACATTGCCATTGGCAGTGCGAGGTAGTTCAGCCACGAACACAAATCGGCGAGGCCGCTTGTCAGGAGTGAGGCGTGCACGGCAATGGGCAACAAGAGCAGCCTCGGTGAGATCGGAGGCAGCCACAACAAAGGCCGCAATCTCCTCGCCTTCGCGGGGTCGCGCAAAGCCCACCACGGAAACCTCGCTCACCGCGGCATGTTCGGAAATAACGGCTTCGATCTCCGAAGGATGCACATTGATGCCACCACGGATGATGAAATCGGAGGTGCGACCCAGAAGACGCAGGAATCCTTCGCAGTCGATGGCGCCAATGTCGCCGGGATAGGCCCAACCGTCCTTGAGCTTGTCTCCTGACGCGCGTGTCTTTTCGCCGTAAATTGCGCGTGCATTGCCCGGTGAACGCAGCCGAATGGTACCCGCCTCGCCAACGGGTAGAACCCGGTCATTCTCGTCCACGATCTGCAGGGTCACGAATGGCAATGCGCGGCCGACCGTTTCGGGCCGCGCTTCGAGAGCGGAACCGGTAAGCGCACTTATGCGGCCACAAATGCCGGAGCCGTATCCTTCGCTGAAATTGCTGCATAGGGCATTCTTCGCCCGGAGCTTTTCCTCCGAAAGCATCGGCGCCCCGAAACAGTAGAGGGCCTCCAGTCCCTTGAACGGGGTAGACGGCCGGTCTCCCGAAATCTCCAGCAGGCCACGAATGATCGTTGGAACGGCGCAGAACGAGGTCGCCCTTGAAGCGACGATAGCTTCCACCATTTCCTGTGGGGAAGAGAGGATCGGATGGAAGCAAACGGCCGCGCCCTTGAGCAGTGCACCGAAGGTATGATTGCGCGAGCCCGCGAACCACATAGGCAATGGGTTCAGCAATGACGCTCCAAATCGCTGCGAGAGGTCGAAAATGGCCTGTAGCAGCACTTGCTCGTGGTCGAGGACGACTCCCATCGGTCGTGCCGTCGTGCCCGAGGTCAACGATATGATGGCTGGTGGCGACCGGTTGTCCCGCGTCCAAAGCCCCGTCCGATCGTGCCGAGCGATCGTGTCGCTCCAGGACGAATCAACAAGGATGGACTCGTAAGCCGCGGCCTGCATTTGCCTATCTTGCAGAATCGCACTGATGTCGAATTCGGAAGCGAGCAAAGCGCGCTCGGTGGCGTTGGTCCTGAAATCAATGGGGACGGCCGTCGCGTCCAGCATCCAGAGCGCAAGCATCAGCACGACGGTATCAGCACCATCGCGAAGGCAGACGCCGACCCTCATTCCGGCATCGATGTTGCGCATGCGTATTTCGCGCGCCGATTGGGCCGCTCTCGCGACGAGCTCAGCATGGGATAGGGTCAAGTACGGGGATGCGATTGCCCTGCGGTCCGCCCACCGGTTTGCCAGACCGGCGAAGATGTCGGCCAAATTGGTCAAGCTCGCGCGCTCCTCCTCAGCTGGCAGCTTGGTAGCAAAAGCAGGTTCCATCCGCCACGTGCTTTTTCCGCGAGTGATTTGAGGCGCCACTTAGAGCCGCCCGCCCTGAGAAAAGCGGTCGCCTGGAGGAACGAATTATGCTCAAATTCGCGCGCGCGTGTTTCAGGAACGCAGGACACGCGCTTGGGGATAATCATGAACGCCGAGACCTATGGACCGCCATCGTCGGCATCCGAAGCTACGCTCGGTGGGGAGCGTCGAGAGCTGCTTCGTCAAATGTTTCGCCTCCCCGAGCTTGAAAATCTGGTGCCGGAATCGGCAGCCTACGCGTGGCTCCCCACTGGAGTTCTTAGCCCGCTGCGGGCAGCAGTAGCGTTTGCCCAGACGGTGTTCGAGGAGAGAGGTCTTGACGTAACGCCCGACGCACGGACCTTCAGAGGCGCTGACCTACTTGCCGGGACAGTATACGAAGATGCCCCGCCGTTTTTCGATCTCGCATTGTCTGACGAGATCTTGCAAGTCGCCGCCGATTACATGGGCGAGATTCCCGTACTGATGAAGCCCAGGCTCTGGCTGACGAAACCGCAGGGACCAGAGGCGCAATTAGGCGGAACGCAACTCTTCCATCGAGGACGGCCTGATGCGCCCCACGTCCGGCGTCAGGCCAAGTTTCTTTTCACAATGAACGACGTCAATGAAGAGAGCGGCCCGTTTACGTTCGTCCCGGCCGATGTCTCAGAGAGAATCCTTCCAGGTTATCGTTTGGGAGAGCGCGTCAGCGACGAGGAGATGTACCGTCACGTACCGCCCACCGAGACAACGAGGCTCATCGGACCGGCGGGGACCGGTCTCATGGTCGATACCATGCGATGTTTCCACTATGGCAGGCGCGCTTCTTCTAGGGAGCGGCTCATGCTCATGATCCAATTCATGAAACACACGGATGCGCCGGAACAAGACCGGGTCATGCGGAGCGCCATGTTCTTCGAAAAGTTCGGCAAAGACCCTGTGCGGAAACTGGTGATTCCGGCGTGGTGATTTAGACACTCTGATGTCCGCGCCACGGCTCCTCCACAGCGGGCTCTGCAGCAGTCGTCATCACGTCCGCGCCATACACCGTCTGCGGGCGCGTGAAAAACTCAAGGTCAAAGGAGCCATGCTCGGGTACGCCGATTCCCGAAGCCTTCCATCCGCCGAAGGGTAGATCTACCGCAGCATCGGCGGTGGAGTGATTGATCTTGAGTATGCCGGCCGCAGCCCCGGCCAGAAATTTTCGCGCGATCTCGCGTGAGCTGGTGAAAATGGACGCGACAAGCCCCTGCCGGACCCCGTTGCAGGCCCGCATTGCGTCGTCGAAGCCTGTCGCCGTTTGCACCACCAGAACAGGTCCGAAGGTTTCCTCCTGCACGATCTCCGCATTTCGATCGTCACAGCAGATCACGGTGGGAGGATAGAACCGAGCGACAAAATCCGGGACCCCAGGCTCACTCGCGCCGAGCGGCAGGAGCGGGGACCCGAATTGGCTTGTCGCGCGCTCGACCGCACCAGCCACACGGTCTCGGTGCGAGGCGCTGACCATTGGTCCTATATCGGTTTCGGGCGCGAACGGATCGCCCCATTTCAGGCGCGTACTCTCGTCGAGCAGCCTTTGCAGGAAAGCTTCACGGCACGCCGTGTGCACGATCACGCGGCGGTTTGCCGTGCAGCGCTGCCCGGCCATGGCAAAGGCGCCACCAGCGACAAGCCGTGCCGTCTCACACAAGTCTGCGTCGGGCCAAACGATCGCGGCATTGTTGCCGCCGAGCTCGGCCTGTAAGGGAAGCCTGCGACGCGCGCAGATCTCCTGAACGCCAAAGCCTGAAAGCGAGGAACCGGTAAATGTCACTGCCCCGATCTCCTCCGCCTGCAGCAGCGCCTCGGCCACTTGGTGCCCACCCTCCGCAAGGCCCACCAGCGCTCTAGGCCAACCTGCCTCGGCGAAACATTGGAAGAGGGCTCGCGAGACGACCAACGCTTCCGGCGCCGGCTTCCACACTACCGCGTTGCCGTACAGGACCGCGGGGGCGATCTTGCCGAGGGGGATGTAGATAGGATTGTTCCAGGGCGTGATCACGGCCACCGCCCCATGCGCCCGCCGTATTACATAGTCGGTGCCGGTCTCGGTCGGGCTTATATCCCCGCGGCGCGCGATATACTCCAGCATCTCGACGCTGCGTTCTATCTCGACGCGGCCGAAGCGTATGGGCTTGCCAATCTCACGCGCCATCAGCGTTGCAAGAGGGTCAGTCTTTGCCGCGAGCAGGCCAGCCAGGCGACGCAGCAGCTCGCCGCGGGTGCTCGTCGATGTCTCGCGCCAGGACGCGGCAAAGGCGCACATGGCGCTGGCCGCAAGGGCGCCGGGGTCTGACGACGGCCGCGCCCGCCTCTTTGTCGCGTCGTCTTCTCTTTCGTTGGGATGGCTCGCCGAAGCGAGCTTGGCCGCAAGCTCGGCAGCAGGTTGAAACGTGACACCCCGCGCCTCGAGGTAACGGCAGGTGATGGCGGCATGCACCGCATCGTCGCTTGCGATCGCGTCACTTGCGACCCAGACAGAAAGGCCGGCCTGCAGGGCTTCGAGCGCTAACTGCCTAATGCAGGCGTGGGTTTTCACGCCTGCGAGGACGAGCGTGTCGATGTCGCGTTCGCGCAGTGTGGCGGCAAAGGGCGGCAACGCGAATGCGCTGAACCCCGTCTTGTGGACGATCGGCTCGCCGTCGATGGGCGCGAGCGCCGCCGGCGGCGCGTGGCCGGGCGTGCCCTCTTCGCACTGCCAGAGATTGGTGGCCTTCCAGTGGGGCATACGGTTATCGGGGTTGCGCGCGACAGTGGTCCAGACATGGGCGACGGGCAGGCACGAAGCGCGACAATATTGTAGGAGGCTCCCCGCTTCATGCACAACGGCTCCCGCGGCAGGTTCAAGATAGGGCGAAGCGAGGTAGTCGTTCTGCAGGTCGATCAGGACAAGCAAAGGCCGCACGGGGCCCTACTCCGCAGCTGCCGCCGGCAAGCGCGCTTCCAGAATTGCGACGGCCCGTTCGGCCACACGCGCTCCCATTTCGCGGGTGCCTACCACGCGTGATCCCGGAACGGCCACATCTCGCGTGCGCCAGCCCTCTTTCCAGACCGACTGAATCGCCGCTTCGATGCTTGAGGCCTCACGATCAAGCGCGAAATTCTCGCGCAGCATCATGGCCGCGCTAAGAATTTGTCCCACGGGATTAGCGTTGTCCGTGCCAGCAAGGTCCCGCGCGGCACCGTGGTTCGTTTGGTATACGGCGTTCCCTATTCCGCTGTAATTGCCCGAGTAGGAAATACCACGCGAGCCGAGCAGGGCCGCGCCAAGATCTGCAAGAACGTCGCCGAAAAGATTGGGCGCGGCGATAACGTCGAACGCGCCCGCCTCTTTCACCAGCCGATAGGCCATGAGGTCGATATCGACCATTCTTAACTGGACGTTATGCGTCGCTGCTGCGTCCTCGGCACAGGCGAGCCAAAGTTTGCTGATCGAGGGCAGGCCGGACTCTCTTCCAGACGACGGTCAACTCGCCGCGGCGCTGCTTGGCAAGCCGCGCCGATGCATGCAGGAAGCGCTTGACCTGCTGCTCCGTGTAAGTGAAGTGATGTCGCACGCTCCGCCCGCGGGAAGGGCAATTATCTTCCTCCCAGCCGCCCTGATACACGCCGCCCGTGCCCTCGCGCGTGAGAAGAATGTCCAATTCCCGCACCGCATCAGGCTTGAGGCACGAAGTGTCAGTCACGCCGTTCGCAATCCTCAGGGGACTGATCTTCAGGAAGAGATCAAAGCGCCTCCGGAGGTCATAGACAAAGCGTCCACTGATGGCCCCGCTCAGAATGGCGCCGCCGGAAGTAAACACTGATTGACAGAACTCGATGAGGTTTACCGGCAGCGCTACGCCGGGACAAACGGGTGAGACGTTCACTTCGCAAGTCTTTAACGGGATGCCCGCGCGCGAGGTCACGGAGGTCAGCACGCCAAGCGCGGCGGCTATGACCTCGGGCCCGATTCCCTCTCCCGGCAAAACGCCGATCACTAGCGGCTCGGCTGGTGGTGAGAAGGTTGAGCCTGGCAGCCCGAGACACTCGATCCAGCGCCCGGCCGTGCAGGCTGGAGCGCAGCGGAATGGAGTCGTCGTCATGGAACCAGTCACCGGGCGTGTCTCACCAAAGCTGTGGTCCGCGCGCTGCCGCGGGCCGAAGGCCGCTCGCCCCTAGCAGCTGCATTCCTGGACGCCGAAGTGGCTTGTAGCATCGCTGACCCCCGGTTCTACTACAGATAATATAAAGACCAGTCCGCGAGGGGAAAGCAAGGCTGGCTTCGCACCAGGAAGTTAGAATGACTCGAAGGAGTGGCACGGTCACTCTATGCTGATTGACCCTGGCTCCCCGGCCCATAAGGCTCAATTTCGGAGCGCTCGGCATGCAGCGCTGCACATAATAGCTGTCGATCCACCCCCGAAGGTCGGCTTCTGGCACGAAGCTGACCAAAACGAGCGCACCGGATCACGTCAGCTTCTGACCCATAGCGGACCTCAGTCGAGGTCGATGCCCATGTCCACTTTTGACCCAAAGCGGACTTTTCAAACGCGAGAAAATACACCAAGTCTTGAGGGGTCGAGCTATCCTGGAAGCCTCGATTGAGGTGAAGTCATAGAGAGGTTACCATGTGGTCTCGCGTACAGATCGCGGCGCTCGCGGCGCTACTGGCCGCTTCCCTCCTCCCCAACAGAGCCGAGGCCGAGCCCGGTTCATCAGCCCCATCCACGGTTCTGTTTCATAATGTCCGCATCTTCGACGGCAAGAGCTCCGCGCTTTCCGCACCTTCGAATGTGCTGGTGCGCGGCAACACGATTGAGAAAATCTCGACCGAGCCTATTCCCCTCGACAATGCCAACGTCACCACGATCGACGGTCGAGGCCGCACCCTGATGCCCGGCCTCATCGACGCGCATTGGCACGCCATGCTGGCGCGCCCCAATCCCGTCGTGGCTCTGTCGAGCGACATCGGCTATCTCAATCTGCTGGCCGGTGCCGAAGCGACGGCGACATTGCTGCGCGGCTTCACCACCATCCGCGACATGGGCGGGCCGGTCTTCGGCCTGAAGCGCGCGATCGACGAAGGGCTGCTGCCGGGCCCGCGCATCTATCCGTCCGGCGCGGTCATTACTATCACCGGCGGTCATGGCGATTTTCGCGCGTTGTCCGACCTGCCGCGGACGCCCGGAACGCTGTCCCGCGTCGAGCAGATGGGCGCAGCCGCCGTCGCCGACAGTCCCGATGAGGTTAGGAAGCGCGCACGCGAGCAGCTGATGCAAGGCGCGTCGCAAATCAAGCTCACCGCCGGCGGCGGTGTCGCATCGCCGTTCAGTCCGCTCGACGTCGTGACCTTTACCGAGGTGGAGCTTCGCGCCGCGGTCGAAGCGGCCGGCAATTGGGGCACCTATGTCACCACCCACGCCTATACGCCGGAGTCCATCCAGCGTTCGATCGCTGCCGGCGTGAAATGCATCGAGCACGGGCACCTGATGAACGAGCAGACGGCGAAGCTGATGGCGGAGAAGGGCATCTGGCTCAGCACGCAGCCGTTTCTCGCCGGCGACGGAGAGGGGGGCGTAGCGCAGCTCGGTCCGGCGGAGCAGGCAAAGATGAAGCAAGTGATCGATGGCACCGATACCGTCTACAAGCTTGCAAAGAAGTACCATCTCAAAACCGCGTTCGGCACGGACATCTTGTTTTCCGCGCGCGAGGCGGAGCAGCAGGGCAATCGCCTGGCCTTGCTCACGCGCTGGTACACGCCTGCCGAAGCCCTGATCATGGCGACATCGGCCAATGCCGAATTGCTGTCGCTATCCGGTCTCCGCAATCCCTATCCCGGCAAGCTCGGCGTCGTTGAGGAAGGCGCGCTGGCCGACCTGATCTTGGTCGACGGCAATCCGCTGGAGCACCTCGATCTCGTCGGCGACCCGGGCAAGAATTTCAATCTCATCATGAAAGACGGGAAGATTTACAAGAACACCGTGAACTGACTTCGACATTCTGGTGATGTCGCTTGTGGCACTTAGCGGACCCCTTGAGCAGGCTCGCCGCACGTCCGCTATTGGGGATCAAGCAGACATTCCTTATCCCACAGTCTCGTAATCCCTCTTCGTTGGGACTTTGAGCTTTCCGCCTGGCTCCTCAATCCAAAGGCGCATCGAAACGCGCTTGCCGGCGACGAGATATTTCTGGCCCCGCGCGGTGAGGAACTGGTCTCCACCTTTTTGATCGTTGAATCTGGCATGGCCGACCTCCGTATAGACGTCAGTAATCCATTCCGCCCATACCGCCCATGCCGCCGCCCGGCATTGACGGAGCCCCGGAATCCCTCTTCGGCATTTCGGCAACCATCGCTTCCGTGGTTACCAGGAGGCCGGCGACCGAACTCGCATCCTGCAAAGCGACCCGAACGACCTTAGCCGGGTCGATGATGCCCTTCTTGATCAGGTCGCCATATTCGTCCGTCTGGGCATCATAGCCGAAGGACGGGGACTTCTGGTCGGTGACCTTGCCCACCACGATGGAGCCCTCGACGCCCGCATTCTCGGCGATCTGGCGGATCGGCGCCTGCAGCGCCCGGCGGACGATATTGATGCCCGCGTCCTGGTCCTCATTGTCGCCCTTTGTCTTGAGCGACCTCGAAGCCCACAGCAGCGCCACGCCGCCGCCAGGCACGATGCCTTCTTCGACTGCCGCGCGTGTCGCGTTCAGCGCATCGTCGACGCGGTCTTTCCTCTCCTTCACCTCGATCTCACTTGAACCGCCGACCTTGATCACGGCCACGCCACCAGAGAGCTTGGCCAAGCGCTCCTGCAGCTTTTCCTTGTCATAGTCGGAGGTCGTATCCTCAATCTGCGTCTTGATCTGAGCAATGCGGGCTTCGATGTCGGGCTTCTTTCCGCCACCGCCCACGATGGTGGTGTCGTCCTTGGTGATGGTCACCCGCTTGGCCTTTCCAAGCATTTGCACGGTGACATTCTCGAGCTTGGTGCCGAGGTCCTCGGAGATGAGTTCGCCGCTGGTGAGCACAGCGATGTCCTGCAACATGGCTTTGCGGCGGTCGCCGAAGCCCGGCGCCTTGACGGCGGCGACCTTCAACCCGCCGCGCAGCTTGTTGACCACGAGCGTGGCAAGTGCCTCGCCCTCCACGTCCTCGGCAATGATGAGCAGAGGACGGCTCGACTGCACCACCTGCTCAAGCAGCGGCAGCAGCGCCTGAAGGCCCGACAGTTTCTTCTCGTAAATCAAAATGTAGGGATTCTCGAGCTCGGCCACCATTTTCTCGGCGTTGGTGATGAAGTAGGGGGAGATGTAGCCGCGGTCGAACTGCATGCCTTCGACCACTTCGAGCTCGCTTTCAAGGCTCTTTGCCTCCTCCACGGTGATCACACCCTCATTGCCGACCTTCTGCATGGCCTTGGAGATCATGTCGCCGATCGCCTCCTCGCCATTCGCGGCGACCGTGCCGACTTGAGCGATCTCATCCGACGACTTGACCTTCTTAGCTTGCCGGGCAATGTCCTCCACGACCTCGCCCACGGCTAGATCGATGCCGCGCTTCAAGTCCATCGGATTCATGCCAGCTGCGACCAGCTTGACCCCCTCCTTTACGATCGCCTGAGCCAGCACTGTCGCGGTGGTGGTGCCATCACCGGCAATGTCGCTGGTCTTCGAGGCCACCTCGCGCAGCATCTGCGCGCCCATGTTCTCGAACTTGTCCTCGAGTTCGATCTCCTTGGCGACGGTGACGCCGTCCTTGGTGATGCGAGGTGCCCCGTAGCTCTTGTCGATGACGACATTCCGGCCTTTGGGACCGAGCGTCACTTTGACGGCGTTGGCGAGGACATCGACGCCATGCAACATCTTGTCGCGCGCGTCGGTGGAAAATCTGACATCCTTGGCGGCCATTTTGCTTCTCCTAATTTGAGCTTACGAAAGTCTCACCTAAGCGGCTTTCTTGCTGGCCTTGGCGCCTTCGAGCACCCCCATGATGTCGGATTCCTTCATGATGAGGAGTTCTTCGCCGTCGATCTTCACTTCCGTGCCCGACCACTTGCCGAACAACACCCGATCACCGGCCTTGAGATCGGATGGGATGAGCTTGCCGGCTTCGTCACGCGCGCCAGGACCAACGGCGACAACTTCGCCTTCCTGCGGCTTTTCCTTGGCGGTGTCGGGAATGATGATCCCGCCCTTGGTCTTCTCCTCGCCTTCAATCCGGCGGACAACGACGCGATCATGTAGAGGTTTGAATTTCATGGGTGGGTCTCTTTGCCTCGTATGGGTGGGTGCGAACGTTAAGCCGCTTTTAGCACTCACACCAGAAGAGTGCTAGCCGCATTGGTGGCCCGATAACTTTAGATTTTTCAGCACACGCCCAGCTAAGTCACTCAGAAGCGGTCCCTTTATTTCAACCATAACTTCCTCCTTCGTATACGGCATGCCGCCAACCGGCAAGAACCGCTCGCGACGTAATGTCGTCCAAGCTCGCTCATTTGCCGAACTACTCGAGCAGTCCCTTCGCCAACGCGGCGCGACCTCCCCCGAGAAGATGATAGCCAGGATCGCCCCCGCGGCCTTCCACCCCGCCCGCGTCGGCATATGTGGCTTGCTCTGTGGCCAACACGGCGCGGCGCGCGATCTCGATCTCGGTGCGATCCGAGCCGCGCGCCAGTTCCTCGATGGCGCTGCGGTAGAGGTTGCGCGTCGAGAAATCCATCTCGGGAAAGGCGCTCGCTGCGGCGAGCACGTCGTCAACAAAGCTGATGCGCTCGAACAACTCAGTCCAATCGACGTCGGAGATCATGCGCATGCTGGTGATGATGTTGCGTACCGTCACGGTCGCAGCGCCCTGCCTCTGGTGTTCGTCGCGCACGACCGCGTCGGCAGTGGTTCCTTGCGCCGCGAGACGCTGGTCGAGCCAAGTTAGGGCAGGCATGATCCGCGGATCCTGGTCGCGCAGTCTGTGCACGAGTTGGACCGCGAACGCGTCCGGGAGCCGGGCGCGCTCGTAACCCGCGAGCACCACCGATACCGGTTCGGCCGCGTGTCCGCCACCGCCCAGCAGCCGGTCGGCGAGATTGTCGGCTTTCTCGCGTGAAATGCGACTGTGCACGATCCGCTCCGCCAGCCGCCTGAGATTCTCGACGAGCACGATCCGCAGTGTGATGGCCACCGCCCAGAGTTCGCCGATGGTCAGCGGCTGGACCTCCTGGTAGGCCCGCACGTAGCGGGCCAGTATTTCGGGATCGAAGCGGCTATCCGTGTGGGCGACGAAGGCCCAGGCTACGCCGAGCACGCGCGGATATCCCGCGAACGGTCCCTCAGCGAGCTTGGGCAGCTGGCGGTAATAGCTCGGCGGCAGATCGGAGCGGATGTCGCGGATCTGCCTCTCCACGACATGGTAGTTGTCAACTAGCCATTCGGCCGCCGGGGTGATCGCGCGCTCCTCGCTAATCGCCTTGGCGAAATTCAGCAGCGTCTCAGACGAAGCGATGGTCGAGCGAGCGGTATCGGAGCTCATCCTGCTCGGATTGATCGAGCGAGACCAGGTGGCTGGGGGCTTCGTGGTGCGGAGCGACAAGGCCTATCCGCTCATGGAGATGGGGCATCAGAATCATGTCGCCACGATCAAGGCCTGGCTCGATCAGTTCGAGAACCTGCTGCCGATCGGCCGCGCCGGCATGTTCAAATACAACAACCAGGATCACGCCATGGCGACAGGCCTGCTGGCCGCGCGCACCGCGCTAGGCCTCAAAAGGTTCGATCCGTGGCGCGTCAATATCGACGCCGAGTATCACGAGTTGGGTCCTGCGGCATGAGCAGAGGCCTTTCGAGAGGTTTGCATGAGCACCAAGCGAAGGTGGATTAACCTCTATGTCGGAATGGCTCTTTTCACGCTTACATTCCAAGTTTGGGTGCGATCGTTTCATTGCAGCGGAGTTGCGGACATTGCGTTCACTTTTTTGAATAGTAGTTGAACTCGTTTAAAAGTATTGTGAATCAAACCATTAGACAGTTTTGGGACAGAAAAACAGCCCAATAGATATCAATAGCTTATACGCCGAGCTGTCCCAAGATTATCAGCACCACTGTCGAGTTGGTCCGCTAAGTGCCATAAGCAGACATGCTACCTGTAGGATCCTCTAAACGTCCCTCGACATCGGTGGCTCTTCAAAAAAGAAGCGCAGCATTTCGCGCGACGCATCGGGCCCATGCGGATCGGTATAAGTGCCGTCTGCGCTGCCGCCAGACCAGGCATGGCCACTTCCGTGGATTAGCCATTGCGCCACCACGGGCGATCCGGTCTTGTCACGGAGGATGGCACGGGTATAGGCCCGGCCAGCCGAAGATCGGGTATTCGCGCGCTCCACACTGTCACCAATCTTAGCCTGTGCCTTGATGATCTTTTCAGCGTTCGACGGATGGACAATGCGATCCGCGGTGCCGTGGAACACGATGGTCCGAACGCGAGCGTCATTATTTGCTCCACAGTGAGACTTCCGCTGGCTGTGGTAGCGCAGGCCGGTATCGCCGCGCATTGCCGCAAAGGCGGACACAACATCGGTGGCGCATTTGTAGGCTAGGCCGGAATGGACGCCAACAGCGGCATAAAGCTCGGGATAGGTTGCCGCCATCACCGCCGCCATGGCGCCTCCCGCCGACAGACCGGCGACGTATACGCACTTTGGATCGATGTCGTATTCGGCGGCAATTTCGCTGGTGATCCCGGCGATGATGAATGGCTCGCCTGAGCCGCGCATCTGATCCTCCGGCTTGAACCAATTCCAGCACAAGGTTGCATTTGCGCTCCTGCACTGGTTTGGATATGCGACGATCAATCCATGCTCTTCCGCGAGAGCATTCATGCGGGTCCCCGCTGCGAAGTCATCGGCGTCCTGTGTGCCGCCATGCAGCATGACCAGTAATCTGGGCCTGACTGCGCGACGACGGTGCGGAACATAGAGCTTGTAGCTTCGGCTTCCCGCAACGCCGGCATAGGACCGACTCAAGAACTGCGCACCGTCAGGGATCTTGAGGGCCTTGCGGTGCCTGACGCCTGACAATCCATCAAGACCGAAGCTTGGAAGCTTAGGCTGATGGAGCGTCGCGGTGCCGTTACCCATCGGCCATGTCGCGACCTCGAATTCGAGTTGTGTGATTTGCGGAGCTAGATCGATAGGCCGTTGTTTGATGGCTTGGCCCTCAACAACCTGCTCGTCCGGAGACTCTGACGGGAGCTCTCCTCGGCCCAACAAGAGAGCGCCTTGAATGAGGCGCGTGGCTTCCATGAGTTTCTGAGCGCTCGTCAATTGCGTTGCCGCACGCATGGCGTCAGCAAAATCCATCTTCATGTCCTGGTTCCTTGAGAGGGGCTAAGGGATGCGCAAGCTCAGTGAATACGATCAGCTAGCGCGCTCTTGATTTCCTTGGTCGCGTGAAGAGCGCCCAGCACGGTGATCGATTCGATGGTTGCCAAGGCCAATGCCGGCGACACATCCGGGGCTATACTTGCGAGCCCAAGCACCTTGATATGCAGCTTCTCACCGGCGGCTTTGACTGACTCCAAATCCACGCGGGTATAGTGGTGGAGACCGAGGTCCAGGGTATGCCGCAAAATCGATTTCTTGACCTCCTCGCCATGCCGCGAGAGCTGGTTGCGGATTGCCGTCCGAATGAAGTCAGTCCGGTTGGTATAAAACCCTTCCTGCACCAGCAGATCGATATGGCCGAGGTCCACATAACCAAGGTTGATCGTGATCTTTTCGGTTTCGCCTGCTTTATCGCGAAGTCGATAAACCTCAGCGCCCATGCAATCCTCCATCCATCTGTATGGATGGTATATGGATGGTAGACGATGAATTTCAAGGGCTGGTAGCAACATCGAAGGCCGCAAGGAGCCTATTGGCGGAAAGCAAAGTAGAGGCGCCCAATCCAATCGCACCCCCAAGTTGAAGCTTGATGATGGCTCTATCAAGGGTGGAACCAAATATCGAGACGCGAGTTATACACTTAGCCGGCCTGCCCCCTCGTGCCCCCCGCGATTGCAGCCGGTTCCAAGTACTGCGTAGTAAACTGCGTCAGGAAGCCCCGGCACTCCCCCGTATCGGGGCTTCTTGCTGTCCGGCTGCTAGCGGGCAAGGGTGGTGACGGTGAGGAGCCGAGGCAGATTACGATCGTAGCCGCCATATTGTGGAAGGTAGATCACCACGTCATAGCGGCCTGGATTAAGCTGCTTCGCAATCGCGTGGGCGGCTGCCTGATCTTCCTCGTTGCCATCAACCAAAATGCTGATCCAACGCGGACGCACCAGCTTAAGCGCTCTCCCTAACAGTTCCAGGTTGCGGCGGATGATATTCATGCTGTGCCGGTTACACCTTTCGCCAAGCCGACGCTAAAGAGACCGCTGCGAAGCAACAGGGTCGGAGGCTCGGGGACGCTCAAGCGATATGGCAGGGCCGATGATGGCACTCTCGCGTCTCTACATAAAAGCCACGCATGTCCGGACCTACACAATGAGCGGACACCACTCGAGGACCGACGTCGCTTGATGACCCAAGGCCGGACTCTTTGCGCCTTGTTCTCTACCGCTCCGACCGGCCGCCGGCATTGAACGCCGGCGGGTCGAGCTGCTGGCGGCTATGCAGCCTCGCCTGCGGTAGCCTGAGCATTCCTCGCTTTTCGGCAAAGGCGATCAAGCTCTTCCTGCGTGGTCGCACTGTTGAGCCAGTCGCGCGCTTCGGAAAAGCCTTTCTCGAAGCTCAGCTCAAACTCAAGCGGACGCCAGCCAAAAAAATTGCCTGATCGCGCTAGCTCGCGCGCCCTCGCTTGAATACGCTGCGCCGTCTTATTCATTGCGAATGCACCTCGTCTTGTAGTCCTGACATATAGGTACGGAGGCGCCGAAAGCGAAGTCTGCGGAAGCGTTAGCAGCCGCATCCCCTTGCCGTTCGTCCTTGTCCTCCCCGAATATAGGTGTGGGCGGGGGCCTTGGAGGATGTATGCGCCGCCTGCTTTCGCTGTTGATCGGTGGGATGGACGTTTACGCTGCAGGGTGCACTGGTCATCACACACTTTCTTCCGGGCCCTGACGCGAGGACTGCCCAAGCCCGACCGACAGCCGATTCTATGGTCTCTTCTTGGCGAGTTGACTCTGGCGGATCGAACGGCGCGCAAAGCGACCGTGCTGAGGTTTTCGCTCAGTTGAGAGACCAAGCTCCACAACGTGCACAATCTCGGGACGCCGATACAATATGGGCGAAAGTATCTGAGGCGGCCGAGCTACGCAGTGGGCCGTCTTATTCCGCGCGCGTGCAAAGTGTCGGTGTTGGTACCGATTTAGAGGTCAGAGCGGACTTCGCCTCCGTCTCCGAAGCTTCAACTTTTGCTAGATGATGACGATTTAGCGCGCGTAGCTTGTAATACCGCTCGTCAAGACCCATGTGTCTATCACTGGCACGCCGACACGAGGCGCTGACGGTAGAGACTACCGTGCCAACTCAGTGCACGCCCCCTTTTCCGGAAATTCTCAGCAGTCGAGTGCCCTAAGGGCTCGAGGTCTGCGGCGCAGTGGACTTCGAGCCTGGGCCCCGTGCCTCGGAATTCGCCACACCGTAACCCAAGAGGCACTATCATGACTGATACCTTCAATCCCCAAGCTGCCGCCGAGCAAGCCCGCAAAAATTATCGGGACGTGACGACCCAACTCGGTCAGCTCGGCCTCGACACCTCTGTTCCAGAGGGAGTGCGAGCCATAGCCGCGAAGTCTGTGGCTCAGACCCACGAATTTTATGACCGATCCAAGGAGGCGCTCGACGCATCGGTCGCAACGTTTGAGAAGACTTTCGACGCTGCTGGCCAAGGTGCTGCAGCGTTCAACCGTAAAATCATCGATATCGCCCACCGGAATGTAAATTCCGGCTTCGACCTGGCGAAGAGCTTGGCGGGCGCTAAAAACCTCTCCGACATAGCGGAGGTGCAGGCGGCCTATTGGCGGAAGATGTTCGCTACGCTCACGTCTCAAGCCGAGGAAGTCCGGGCGCTTTCAACCAAGGTGACGGCCGACGCAGCCGAGCCAATCAAGGCGCATGTGACGAACGGCATGGACGAGATGCGCAAATTCAAACTGAACGGCTTGGGCTCCCAGTGAAGTCCAGCGAGCTGCCCAGACCATGCTTGGAGGAAGCCTGGCGGGTACAAAAATCGAAGGAGACGCGCCATGAAAGGCCTTGCGACAATCCTTATTTTCATTTTCGCAGTTGGATTCACGGCATCGGCATGCGCCGGAGAGGCCGCGCCCAAGACTTCAGGCTTCCTGTGAAAAGGCAGGCATGCACTGGGATGCGACAGCCAGCACACCAGGGGTAAAATGTAAGTTCCGTCTTGCGTAACAGCGTCGGCGCTTTTCGGATTTGGTTGAGCTGCCGGAGGGCAAGAACTCGAAGCCGCCGGGTGGCGACGAAGCGAGGAAAAACAAAATGAACCTGATGCACTCTATTTGTTGCCTGTTTCCCGGCCGATGTCGCGGCGACACAATCGCGCCGGTAAAACAGGGGCACGACCCCGCTGAAACGCGCGAAGCCTCCCGCCAGCAGGAAGCTTCTATACAGCCAGCTCCTCCCCAAACCCTTTCCGAGCAAACGGAGCCCGCATCCCAGACGGAGCCGAGCGGCTTTTAGCGGGGGCGCGTAGTATCTCGACCTTCAGTTGTCTCTCGGCTCAAACCGTTCAGACCGCCAGAATGCGATCAATGCTCAGCTTAGCTCGACGAGCGCCTCTGCCCGACTGTGCGTCAGCGAGCGCAGAGTAGACCGAGACAGAATTGGCAGATCCGAGCGCGTAGAATAAACACTCGCACACCAGCTCGACCATTCACGCCGCGGCACAATCTCATAACCGCGATAGCGATACGTTTCAGTTGTTGCCATTAGGGGCTCCAAGCCCCCGTATAGGTAATGTCTGAGCTGCTGTTACGTTCCGTCCATGCGCACAAATGGCAGCTCGTGGGTTGCGCTGGCCGGGCTACTGTTCTTGCGACACCTCGTCAGTTACAATCCCCAGCCGGTTACCGCAATCCCGGCGCATCGCGCTAAAGCGCTTCTGGTGCCTAACTGCGTAAAACGGTTAGGCACTTTTTTTATCCGGCATGATGGTCGGTGTAACACCGCAGATTTATTTAACAACCGCCCGAGATTTGCCACTGTCGCCCTATTTTCTGATGGGCGACATCGCGCGAAGACGAGAGGGAAAAAAGGGCGTTACGGGGGAGCCTTGGCCAATCGCCGGGCTTCCCTTTTTGCTAATCCCTCCGCGCACTCGGCAGAACTTCTCTTGCATCGCGGCTGTGAGCCGGCGAGGAAAGCCGACCACTCTGCGTGTCGTAGCGATGTGACGTTTTCCAACAAAGTCAGCCGCCGCAAGTGAAGGAACTAGCGCTCCAAGAAGTTGTCCACCACCGACGCCGCCAAGAGCCCCAGCAATGGAGTTGCCGAGCTTGCCCAGGTCGGCATTGTCCATTTGCGATGCGGCAGCATTTCCTCCAATAGCCCCAGCTATGATCTGAAGGATTAGATTGATAACGGTGCTTGACATGCTCCACCCCCCTTTTGGGCACGGCAACTGATGTGCCGTCAGGAGACAGACTGATCCCTTTGCGTGGATTCGGCAAGATCGGCTAACGGCGGCGGCGGCGGCGGCGGCGGCGTTATTCAGCGGAGACAATTCGAAATGTCACTCATCAAGGTACTTCTCGAGAAACCCCCAACTTTGTCCGCCGCATCCAAATACACGGCGATAAATGGCGTCGTTTACCTGGGGTTCGGAGCGCTGCTCATTGCTTGGCCGAGAGCAACCCAGGCGCTGTTCATGGATCAACCTTTTGTTGGACACGAGGAGGCACTCATTCGCGTGATCGGTCTGACGATTGTGGTCATCGGCTGGTTCTACTTATTCGGCGGTCGCTCGGGCGCACGACAAATCGTTGCTGCTTCTGTGGTCGACCGATTCGTGTTCGTACCTGCGGTCCTCTTGCCCCTTGCGATAGCTGGCGTGTTCCCTCATTTGCTGGCGACAATGGCGATTCTCGACCTATCCCTCGCCGTCGGCGCCTGGGTGCTTCTCGGCCGGAAGCCAACAAGGCATTAGGCGTCCTCATCGAGCCTTTTCCGAATCTGCCGAACTCTATTGGCAATGTATTCTAAGGCGAGTGCTATCCGAACGCGTGTACGCGCATCGCTCGGCTCTTCGGGCTTGGGCCGAGAATCAAGAGGGCTTGCGCCGACCTGCTCCCAACGCTCTCGTTCAGCGTGGTGGTCCTCATCGGGCACTTCTTCACCCACGCGCATTCGACCGCTTCGACCATCTTCCATCTTGGTTCAGGAAGAAATCAAATCGCCAGATCTTGGGACAAAAACTGGCAAAAAATCCAGCAAGATCAACGGCTGATTTTTGGGTTGGCGCCCCGTAGGGGAGTGCCAAAAGTATTGTGAATCAAACCATTAGACAGTTTTGGGACAGAAAAACAGCCCAATAGATATCAATAGCTTATAAGCCGAGCTGTCCCAAAATTAAGATCGATACAAATTCAAACTCCGTGCCCGCAGCCGGCCCCGAATTGACACCCGCATATAAAACCGACGTCCCCTCTGAGCATAGGTCTGCATCCGAAAGATAGCGGACTCCTTCCTCACGCTAAGCCCTGGTCCGCAAAGTGCCATAAGCGGACTTCCCGACATCTTGGGGGACCGGCTTCGAACCAGACCTTGCGGCTTCAGGTTCGATTGCGCTTCACTTACGCCGCCATGCTGAACTTTGGCACCGCCCTTGGTTTGCCCATCTTTTGTGGGAGGTTTGACGCTGAAGGACGCAATGGCTTGATTTCAATTCCTGGGGGCACGTCCAATGAACCGTGTAGTCTTTTGCCTTGCAATTGCTGCGGCGGGACTGTCGCTTGCGGCACTGGTCTCCAATTCTGACCGCGCGCAAGCGTTCGAGATGGAGGGCGCCACGGTCATATCTCCAGATAAAACCGCGAAATTCGGCGATCCGGATGAAAAGCCCTTGCCTGCACCGCTTCCTTCCGTGCAACTCGACGAGGATGGAACAAACTCGCAACCAACTCCAGGCGCTAGCCTTCAACTTGCTCCGGGGGCGACTTTTCAGATCGGCCCAGGAGGGAGCTTCCCAATGGCGCCAGGGATGGGGCTTCAGATGGCTCCCACGGGCGAAGCGAATGGCAACCCGGCGGACAACAAGGCTTTGATACCGAGTCCGTGAGGAGGGCGTTTCTCTTGAAATAGGGTGCGGCCAGTTCACCCGATTAGCGCTGAGGTGGATGATGGGTCTGATGAAATTTCTGTGCGGCTTGGTGCCGGGTCGATGTGCAAGCCAGTCAGCGGGACCTGGCGCCCGAAACCGATCCACTCTTGAACAGGCCGAGGCGAAAGGCCCAACTGAGCCGCCACAAGAAGTACCTCCTTCGTCCCAGGCTCAGAGTGCCTCACCCTTGCCTCGTCCTCGGCGAAAACGCGCATAGGCACGGCGCCCCAGCGCGGTGCAAGTTACTTCCCCCTCAAGCGGTGTTCCCCATGTCGTCGTCGGCTGCTCTTTTGCTTTATTAAGCAGGCGCCTATCTTCCGGTGATGTGTGGCCGGTTCGACAATCTGATCGCTCGTGATGCCTATCGCAGTCTCTTCAGGTCGGCCGCCTGCCGAGGTCTAACTTTCCTCTCCGCTACAACGTCGCTCCTACTGATCAGATACCGATCGTCCGCATCGACCCGCGCGACGGCGAGCGCGAGTCGTGATGGCGCGCTGGGGCCTGATACCCTTCTGGATGAAGGAGAAGCCCAAGGTGCCCCACATAAATGCGCGTGCCGAGACGGTGCATAAGTTGCCGCTGTTTCGTGAGGCCTTTGCTAAGCGTCGATGCCTCATACCGGCAACAGGCTTTTACGAGTGGCAGCAACGCGAGATGGCAAGCAGCCTACCGCTTCCATCGAAAGGACTTGAACCATTCGCATTCGCGGCTTTCGGAGTTCGCTCGATTAGCTGGTGAGGACATCCTTTCCCTGCGATGATCGTGAAACCAAACCTGCTCACGAGCCGTCATGACCGAATGCCCGTCATGCTGATGCCGAGGACTATGACCGGTGGCTCGGTCCCGCTACGATCCGCAACTGACTTCAAGGCGCTTCTAAGCCCTACGACCCAGCTCTGATGGAAGCCTACGCGGTCAACCGGGCGGTCAACAGCGTGAAGAACGACACCGAAGAGTGCATTGAGCCGGTGGCAGATAGTTGACGCGAATGGACATCATCCGGGATCTGCTCATCTTCATCGCCGTGATGTTCGCGCTCTGCATCGTGCTGATTGTGGTGGTCTCCAAATTGCCCGACAGCAACCCGCTGAAGCGCTTGCTGACAGCCTTTACCTATCGCATGGGGGCGACGCTCGTGGCGGGGGCGGTCGCCGTTCCCATTGAGCCAATTCCCGGCCTCGACGTTCTTTATGACTTGGCGGTTCCGGTCGCGCTGATTTGGTATTGGTTCACGTTCTTCCGGGACGCCCTGCGATCCTCAGGCGGAAAGGTTACAACCCGCACTCCATCGAGCCGACCGCGAGCGCCTCATCGGAACGTGGAATGCGACTAAGGTCGCCTTGATCGCGATGGGCCTCGCAGGCGCGATCTTTATCATTTAGCTCGGCTGGTGGTTTGCCGCGTCGTTCTCGGCGACCCTCTGGTCGCCGTAGGTGTCGGCTGACTATAGATGATCCCCGTGAGACGAGATGCCTAGCAATTCGTTAACCATCTCGGCTCACGCTCGCCCCCCAAGCACCTGGAGGGCACATCCCTATGATGAAGACAAGCGTGAAGGTCCTCACGGCTGCGGTACTGGCCGGGACCGCCGCACTGTCATTGCAGGCTCCGGCGCTAGCCGGTGACGGTGTCGGCGCCGGGCTCATCGGCTTTGGCATTGGCGCTGTCGTCGGGAGCGCTCTTGCGCCACGCGAAGTCTATGTGGTTCCGCCTCCCCCACCCCCTGCATATTACGGGCCTGTGGCTTATGGAGCGCCACCGTGGACCCCCGATTGGTATACGTACTGCGCGCATCGCTACCCCAATTTCAATCCTCACACGGGCTATTTCATTGGGCCAGATGGCCAGCCTTACTTCTGTCGTTAGGCAATCACCAGCGATGACAATTAACTACGGACTGCACGTCGAAGTGCACGACGGTGCGATCGTCGTGACTTTGCCGCACACCGGCTTCGCTGCGACGTACGACAGGCTGGCAAACGATCCCCACATCTATGCCAAGGATTTTCCGCTGGAGGGTGATCCTCGATCCGAGATGTCGCAGGCGGAATTCATGGCTCACGCATGGAAACTAGCCAACGACAAGGCGCGGGAACTAGGCTGGATCGTGTAGGGGAAGAAAGCGATGATCCTGTCTTGGTCGAGAGGACCAAAGCTCGTTGCCGAGGTGGCCGACAACGAGAGCATTGTCACCACGCCGGGCTCGAGCCTTAATCCCTTTCCGCGCTGGTTGGTGCTCTGAGCCTAAAGTTTCGGCTGGAGAGCGCGAGTTCTGGCGCCGCTTAGGACCCTATACTCGCTTCGATTTTGAAGGCTTCCACCTGGGTCTTCTCAACGGACCCGGGAGAGTGCGTTCAGCCACTCGCATGAGCTCCGCTTCGTGCCGGTGGATGATGACTAATACTGCCACGAAGGCGGTTGTCACGATGATCGTCAGTCCAAAAGCTGCCGGCTTCGAGACATGCTCTAAGGCATGACCGAAATATTAGGCGGCACCGCCGTACAGCACGGCCCATACGATTGCCCCAGCAGCGTTGAAGAGTAAGAACCGCGGCCAGCTCATGTTATTGGCGCCAGCCAAAAGCGCTGCGAGGGCACGCAGCATGGCGACAAATCGACCGAAAAAGACGATCTTGCCGCCGTGCCTGAGAAAGAGATATTGGCCGAGCTTGCTCCTGGCGTCAGTGAGATACACGTAGTGTCCGTATCGGAGCAGCAACCGGTAGCCGATTTCCCGACCTATCCAGAATCCGATATTGTCGCCGAGGATTGCCCCCGCGGCTCCCGCGGCAATAATATTCAGATGATGCGTCTTGCCGGCATATACCGCAGCTGCAATCAAGGTTGCCTCGCCGGGCAGCGGCAACCCCATGCTCTCGAGAGCGATGATGCCTACCACCGTCCAATACCCGTAGGTCGATACCGAAAGCACTCGTGGTTCCTAGTCCTTTTGCTCTTGATTCTGCTGCTCTTCGCGCCCTTCGAGCACGCAATGGCCGCTGCCTCTCCCTGTAGCCCTCGCATGTTCGAGGGACTGAACTACATCGTCTGCGTCTTCGACCTTCATGCCTACTCGCTACGCCTGTTTTGGAAAGATGATAATGGGCAACCATATGGTGGCTTCGACCATCTTCCCCGCAGACTCAACGGCGCTCCGATGGTGTTCGCCATGAATGCCGGCATGTACGAGACCGACCTAGCTCCGGTGGGGCTCTACATCGAGAATGGGAAAATGCTCAAGCGAGCCAACACCGCAAACGGGCCCGGCAATTTCCATCTCAAGCCGAATGGCATCTTCTATGTTAGGGGCCAAGAAGCGGGCGTGCTCACCACGGAACGCTTTCTTTCGCAGAAGCCGCGGACAGAGTTCGCGACCCAGTCCGGTCCCATGCTGGTCATAAACGGCAAGATTCATCCGAAGATTCTTCCCGATAGCGACTCACGAAAAATTCGAGACGGTGTCGGTGTTCGCGACGCTCACACGGTTGTGTTTGCGATCTCGGAAAGCGCGGTTACCTTCTGGGAATTTGCGCATCTCTTCCGCGATGGCCTCGGTTCAACCAACGCCTTATTTCTAGACGGGAGCATATCAAGTCTTTATGCGCCGGCGCTGCAGAGGGCGGATATGCTCTATCCGTTGGGACCAATCATCGCTGCTTACTGCCAAACGGGCTCGATGAGCGTACCCGTGAAGTGCGAATAGAGTGCCAATGCACGGTTCGCGTAGGACTCCTCTTTGACCCCGATAAAAGTGCCTATCGCGACCCCTGTTCGAGCTAAGGCGTAGTAGCCCCAGAGGCCCGGCGCACTCCGCGTCAAGAAGTGCACCGACTGGAGATCTCCTGGGCTGAATACCTTCAACATGAAGATCTGCACGGGCGTGACATTTTCAATCGCCACCACAATATCGGTTGACGTGGTGGTGACACGCATCCGATAGATGATCGGCCGGGTGCTCCTGTTACGGTCTCTGTGAAATAGAGGTCGCCTCCACCCCGCATCTCAGCAACGGTGAAGTCCGCTCTTGGCCGAGCCAAATTAGGACCATCGAGTGCGGTGGCGTTGATGATGAGCGTCTCCCAGCCACTGTCGGTGACGGACCAATATTGAAGACCCTGCAGGGTTGAAATTCCGGCGAATCGGGAAAGAAGGCCGTCGATGTTGCCTAAAAATCGGAACTGACTGGCAATTGCCACAAGGGCTCCATCCTTCGGAGTCCAACCAGTGCACGCTGGCGGCATCCACTGTTTTCCGGGATTGCCTTCAGCCCACATACGGAAGTTGGGGGGCTTTCCGGGCTGGGCATATTCGGGGACGGGCTGAACACCGCAAGGCGGCTGCGGACGCGGCTGAGCGATTGCCGCACCGGCGCAAGCAAGCACTATGGAAATGGTGAGGAGGACTCTCACTTCCATGGTCCTTGGTTCAGGCTCATCAAGCCAACGCAGATGACCTCAGAAGTGCGACCAATGCCAAAAGTCCTTCTCAACCGTCGGTCCCTGATCAAGCACTTAGGCGCGAGTGGGAGCTTGTTGGCGACTTCGTGTGGTTTGCCTTTTCAGGCATTCGCTCAAAATCCCAACCCTCGAACGTTCGGCATCGACCTAGCAAAATGGGGCGGGGAGATCGATTGGGATGAAGTGGTTTCTAAGCTCAACCCGCGCTTCGTTTTTGTGCAGGCTTATCACGCGGGCAACGGCGAAGCATCCTCCTATGCAAATCCTAGGTTTGCAAACTATCGGCGAGCCTTGCAGCGTCTGGGGTTTTTACACGGCGCTTATCTCCGTTGTCATCCAAATGCGAACGCCGAGATCTTGATAAAAAAATTTTGGTCAGTTTACACGCCGCAATCTGGCGACATACTACCAACTCTCGACATCGAAGAGGATTACGACAATAGGTGCAGCCTTTCAGTGCAGAAGCGGATCAACCAGATTGATAAGATGATTCAGCTCGTCTCAACGAAAATCAGTGGTCAAAGACCGATGATCTACACTAAGGCGCGGGTGTGGAGTGAACTTGGAAATCCGGCGCAATTTGGAGATTGCCCCTTGTGGGTTGTTGATTACCACTCAACCGGCGATCCGGCGCTACCACCAACGTGGTCGAGATACAGCTTTTGGCAATATGCAGAAAATCTTCACGGCAATGGCGTTCAGGGAACCTACGACAGCGACTATTTCAACGGCAGTGAGGTGGACCTGCGGGCATATCTCATAAAGAAGTAGAGGGCGATATGATGGCGTGCGTCTACCTCACAATTCCTTGGTTTCGACTTTAGCCACATCCGAGTCAGGGCCGCCGCGATCTATCTTAGGCGCTGTACAAAGTGCGACCTGCACGGGTGTCCGCTTTGGGTCAGAAGCTAGTCGCTGTCTTCGGAACATCGGCCTGAAGCGCCTTCGCCTCTTGCTCCGTGAGTGATCTTCCCAATTCTGTCTCTCGGCGGACGATGGCGGCTTCCAACGGATGTTCGCGATCTATGGCGCTCAGCATTAGCGTTACGATGGAGTTGGCGAGTTCTGGGTGCCGCAGATAGCGCTCTACGATCAGGAGGCTCATAACCTGATCGTCTTTGATGCCGCGTTGTTCGATGGTTCTTCGCAGGAACGGGCTTTTAATTTCTTCGACGTCGGTCATGAAGACATCCTCCCCAAGCAGGTTGTCCCGCAACCTGCCGTGCCGAACTAGCATACGCGTCATTGGGGGAGATGGAGGAAGCCCGCAAATTTCGAAATCCACAGGAACATTGCTGGGGTGGCATAAGGCCCATTTCGTCCAAAGCGAGAAGCCAAAGCTGACCAGCCTTTCACGTCTGCTTTGGGTCAGTAGGCTGACATTACGGCCATCGCTAAATGGCCCTTCAATAGCCCCTTGCCAGCCGACTTTCCGTCTTCTTTTTCCTTAGCTTGGTGCTGCGCTGAAGCGACCTGACCGACTTGATTCGTCGTCGGTCCTCCTGCCTTCCCCCATTGAACAATCGGAGAAATCACGATGAAGCGCATCGCCGCACTTACGTTGATTTTGACAGGGCTAGCGACGCCGGCTTTTGCTCAAGTGGTTCGTGCCACGTGGTACGGCAACGAACTTCGGGGACATCGCACGGCCTCGGGTGAAACGTTCAATCCGGGAGGAAGGACAGCTGCACACAAGTCCTTGCCGTTCGGTACCTGCCTGGTCATCGGGAATCCCAAGACGGGTCGCAAGGTTGCGGTGCGAGTGAACGATCGCGGTCCCTTTACGCCGGGTGTCGAGTTGGATCTTTCATCGGGGGCGGCAGAGGCTATCGGAATGCGGTCGACGCAAAGCGTGACCATGAGCCGTTGTTGAGCCGCCAACGATAGCTAACTGCCAGCCGGATAGTGGGCGAAAATGCCCCAGTTCTGAGGGCTGGCGGGGCTTGAGAATGGCATCCAAACGCCCTATTTGTTGAAGACGGGTAACGTCCATTAATCGCTAGTGCTCCCCGTCTAGCCGACGTAACCCGGTTTGCGCCGGATTCCCTCCCGGCGCATCGCGCTAAAGCGCTTCTGGTGCCTAACTGCGTAAAACGGTTAGGCACTTTTTTTATCCGGCATGATGGTCGGTGTGACTGTCCGGTAACACCGCAGATTTATTTAACAACCGCCCGAGATTTGCCACTGTCGCCCTATTTCCTGATGGGCGACATCATGGGCGACATCGCGCGAAGACGAGAGGGAAAAAAGGGCGTTATGGGGGAAGCCTTGGCCAATCGCCGGGCTTCCCTTTTTTGCTAGTCCCTTAACGCGCCCGGCAGAGTTTCTTTTTCCCACGGATGTGAGACCGCCAGGGTGGAACTCACTCCGCACGTCGGTTAGTGGCTCCCCGCGCCGTCCCGACCTGGAACCCTCGAGCGCCAGGATCGTTTAAACCGACAATCCCTAAAAGGGGACCGAGCGAGGGGAATCAGCTCAGAATTGACCGTCAGACTTGCGCATCGCTTCCGAACAGGCGGCGCAAGTCCTGCCGGGCCCATCATCGTCGTCGGGGGTACTCGCCATGCCCAATTACAATGCTGGCCTCACGGCCGATCGTGCTTTGCCACAAATCTCTCAACGCAAAGGAGAGCTGTGGCGCTCCTGGTATAAGTCACCTATTTGGAAGTCGATCAGAAGGCACAGGCTCGCCGAGGAACCGTGGTGTCGACAGTGTGTGATTGAGGGCCGGACAATGGCCGCAAGTCATGTTGATCATATCGAACCCCACCTAGGAGAGTGGTCGCTCTTCGCCAGATACGACAATACTCAAAGCCTGTGCTCACATCACCATCGCCAAGTCTTGGGACAAAAACTGGCAAAAAATCGAGCAGGATCAAAGGCTGATTTTTGGGTTGGCGCCCTGTAGGGGTTTCGAACCCCTGTTTCCGGCGTGAGAGGCCGGACTCGCTGATGCGGTAGGTCTCGATGACGATGGTGTAGTAGGGCTCTTCCAGCTTTCCCACGCGAGCCCCCCGTTCGTCTCATTGGCAGCGCTGGAAGCTTATTATTGGGCTTTGGGAGAAGGTCTGCGGGCAGGTTGCTAGGTGGTTGCTACACATAATGCCCGGACGACCACAGATGGCTTAAGATGCTTTAATTTATTGGTAGCGGAGGAGCGAATCCACCGTAAGCATCCTTTCCTGAAGTTTGAGGTATAGGTTCAAATCGGGGACCTGCAACCACCGAGAGTTGACTTTGCCGCCTGTACCGATCTGAGCTTAGATCACGGTCTCGAAAACCGTTGTACGGGTAACCGTACCGTGGGTTCCGTGGCAATGGGTTTATCGAGTGTCATCACACAAAGCCACTTGCCACTCTCTCAGTTGGACATAGAACTCACATAGACGATCTTGCGCTTGTTTGTGCCAACTGCCACCGAATGATTTATCGCCGCAAACCCTGGCTTTCCGTCGCAGAACTAAAGGACCAGATAAAGCCAGCGCAGCCCTGAGTGGGGCCGTCGGGCCTGAGTTCGCGGTCACGATTGAGGAGGGCCCGTTTTGGCAAGCATACTCCTCGCCGCCAATCAACGAGTGAACGGAGATCAGCAAAAGCCGATGCGGTCGATGCTTGCCGGATCTTCCAACATGGATGAGAACCGGTGGGACGTCCCCCGGCGAGTCCGCACTCCGCATATGTGGATGA
This sequence comes from uncultured Alphaproteobacteria bacterium, assembly GCA_963820115.1. GTDB lineage: Bacteria > Pseudomonadota > Alphaproteobacteria > Rhizobiales > Methyloligellaceae > Methyloceanibacter. Next base: position 566,683 of record CAWFYP010000001.1, on the reverse strand, counting down.
GAAAGCGGTGGGACATCCCCCGGCGAGTCCGCACTCCGCATAATTGCCCCACTCTCATCCGGCCAAAGTTGGGGCATTTTTGAAATTTGCAGAGCCGCTAGACTTGGATGTCCGATTTGAACCGGTGAGCAGACTTGGCGCATCCCTCCGTGAGACGGCCGCTTATGACCCAAATGTATGGACCGGCCGTGCGTTGCAAGAGGCTTTTAGAGATGACGAGGTTGGTCTTGCGCTAATGTATCCGGCCTCCTTGTGGAGCTTCTGCTCCGGGCCATGATGGATATCCGCGCGCTTCCGATCTCATTAGCGGATAGGCCTGAAGGGGCCATTAGGGTCACCAGATCACGGATGCGCCGGCTGGACCGTTCCCCATCTCCTGTTCCTCTCGCAGACCTCGGTGGGACTCGTTAGCGTTGATCGTCAGCTCCTCAGGCGAGCTCAGCACCGATCCGAGGCTCGTAGCAGCGGCGGTGGTAAAGAACGCTCCAGGCAATGCGGGTGAGCTTGTTGGCGAGTGCCGCCGCGACGACGTTGTGATGCATGCGCTTGGTGGCAGCCTTCAGCCAACGGCCGAAGCTGTGTTTGGGCCAGTTGGCTGGGCGCAGAAGCACGACCCGAGCCGCCTGCACGAAGAGCATGCGAAGATAGCTGTTCCCGCGCTTGGAGATGCGGCCGAGGATGGTGCGATCGCCGGTCGAGATCTGTCGCGGCACGAGGCCGAGCCAGGCACCGAAGTCGCGCCCGCGATGGAAGGCTGAGCCGTGACCGATGGTAGCCACCATGGCGCTGGCAATGATCGGGCCGATGCCGGGTACCGTCATCAGCCGTTGGCAAGCTTCGTCATTATCAGCCAGGGTCTCGATCTCGCCCGTCACCTGGTCGATGCGCTGGTCGAGGTGATGCAAGTCCCCGGCGAGATCCTCGATCAAGTTCACCATTCTCGGCGTCAGGATATCGGCGCGGTTGGCGAGGATGTCCGGGAGCGCATGGCGCAGGAAGCGCAAGCCCTGCCGCACGGCAATCCCGCGCTCGAGCAAGAAGGCTCGGATCTGGTTGACGATGGCAGTGCGCTGGCTGACCAGGCGCGAAGGAACCCGATGCAGTGCCTGCAGGTCAAGCTGATCGACACTCTTGGTGGGGACAAAGCGCATGGTGGGACGCTGCACTGCCTCGGCCACGGCTTCGGCGTCGCGGAAGTCGTTCTTCTGGCCCTTGAGGAAGGGTTTCACGAACTGCCCCGGCACCAGCTTCACGTTGTGGCCGAGGGCGAGGAGCTGACGGCTGAGATGATGGGCGCCGACGCAGGCCTCCATGCCGACGAGGCACGGCGGCATGTTAGCAAGCCGAACCCCCACCTGGCCGCGGGACAGCTTCTGCCGCAGAATGATCGCCCCGCGCTCGTCTAGACCGACTAGGTGGAACGTGTTCTTGCCGATGTCGATTCCGATCGTCGCCATTGTGCGGCTGTTGGCGGTTGCCTTCATGGGATGGCTCCTCGTGCTTCGAGTTGCCCCTCGGGGCTACGCTCAGGAGCACGGCCGGTCCATCCCATTAGCGGAAAGTGTGGTGTGAGTTGTATCCCCTCGGGGGCAACAAATGAACGGATAGTGCGCCAGAAAGATTTAGCCTAAAATCCAGCCATCGCGCGGCTTGCAGTTTCTCCGCTCAGGCAAGTCACCATGAAATCTACGACCTGGCTGCCTCTGCACTTGGTTGCCAAAGTCGCTGCGGTATGCGGCGCCAGGCAATTTGGCCCCGATCCCGTGATGAGGGATTGAACATGACATCCCTGCGCTTAACCGCGGTCCTTATTGCCGTTCTGAGCTTCAGTGCGTTTGTGCCTCCGCCTGCCGCTGTATGGGCACAGACAGGCGACGAGCCGGCCATCATCGCCAACAGCGGACATTCGAATACCGTAAAAGCGATAGCGTTCTCACCAGACGGGCTTTGGTTTGCCACGGCTAGCTCGGACAGCACGATCAAGCTCTGGGAGTTGGCGAGCGGACGGTTGTTACGGACCTTGGTGGGGCACAGGAAAGAGGCAAAGTCGGTAGCTATTTCGCCCGACGGCAAGCTCATCGCTTCAGTCAGCGACGATGGCACGGCCAAAATATGGGATGCTGCCACCGGCCAAGTTCTGCAAACGATCCCCGTCGTCGGAAATCAAAGCGACTACGTTCAAGGCCAGATTGCGTTCGCAAATGACGGCCACTCTGTCTGGACTGTCTCTTTTTCTTCCATTCGTCGGTGGGACGTGGCGAGTGGCGCACTCCGGCAAACAATCTCTGCAACCGCCCCCGCTCTATTTCAATCATTCGCCTTGTCCCCTGACGGCAAATGGATCGCGGTCGCGCATTCCGGCGCGGTCGGGGCGAGCTTGGCGAAGTCTGGAATAGGGTCGCAGGTCAAGCTCTTGGACGCGGTCACGGGCCAAGTCATACGCGTCCTGGGAACCTATTCGACAGACAATATGGTCACCGGCATAACATTCTCTGCCGATGGGCACTTCGTTTTGGTTGGGGGGAACGACGGCGTTGCTAAAGTGTGGGAATCGGCGACCGGCAGATTGCTCTATACGCTCGACCAATCGGCCAAAGCATCGGTCAAATCTGTCAACGGCATCGCCTTCTCGCCCGACTCGCATCTCATTGCGACGGGTGGCGGACCCGGCGGTGTGACTCTCTGGGACGTGGCTAGCGGCCGCCCGATCCGCAGCCTAGACGCGGTAAAATGGGTTTGGTCGATTGCCTTTTCTCCGGACGGGCATCAGATCGCTTGTGGCAGTGCAAATATCGCGGTCATTGACACCGCGACCGGGCTTCCACGTCCGGGATCATTTGGTCTCAATGTTTCGTCTTCGATAACGCCCACGCCTGCTTCGCGGGTTTCGTTTCCGATAACCCTCACGCCTGCTTCGCAGGACCGCTGGCTCGTTCTTGGACCCCATGGCATGACGGTCTGGGATGCTGCCGATTGGCATCTGGTGCAAAGCTATGATCCGATGCCTGGCTTCGCGCAGGGTTCGGCGCAGTTTGCGGCGAGGGATGCAACGGGGCACTTACTCATTGCGACCAATACGGGTGAGTACACGATCAAATTGTGGGATACGACGAGCGGCACGCTCCTTCGTACCTTCGCTTGGGGTGATATTCCAAAGAAGCCCGCCTGCCCCACCTGCGCCGCCTATTCGCTCGAGAACGTTACGATCTCGCCTAATGCGCGCTGGCTTGCGGCGACACTCTGGGGAGATCACACGAGGATCAAAGTTTGGGATGCCGCGAGCGGACAATTGCTGCACGATCTGCCGGCGCAATCGGACTACTACCGTGCGGCGGATAAACTCGCCTTCTCGCCCGATAGCCTTACTTTGGGGGCGTTGAGCTATGCCAAAGCCAAGCACTGGATGAGATTTTGGGATGCGGAAAGCGGCAAACCCCTGAGGGCATTTACCCTGGCAGAGCCAAAAGGCGTCGGCTCTTCTGGCTTTTCGATTCTAAGCTATGCTCCGGATTCTCGTTCGCTCATGATCGAATTCGATGCCTGGGATGCAAAACTGGGCACGAATACGGTCTACACGGCTGCTGCGATTGACCCCGGGACAGGTAAGCTCCTGAAAATTTACCACCCGACAGCAACCAGTAATTATCCGAGTGTTACCGCCTTCTCACCCGACGCGAGTTTGTTCGTCCTGGGGATGGTCGGGAGTGAGACGGTCAATATCTGGGACACGGCCACGGGTCGATATCTTCGCAGCCTCGCGGGCAATCCCGGCCAGCCTCAATCGATTGCCTTTTCGCCCGACGGGCGGCGCCTCGCGGTCGGCAACAGCAATGGCACCAGCTCAGTCTTCGACGTGGCGACCGGGGAACGCCTCGTTGTAACCTTACATGCAGAATCCGGCGAATGGGTTACCATCACGCCAGAGGGCTTCTTCACAGCCTCCGAACACGGCGCCAAGCTTCTTCATATCGTTCAGGGCTTCAATACCACCGGCATCGACCAGGTCTACCAAGCCCTCTATCGGCCCGACCTTGTGCGCGAGAAGTTGGCGGGCGATCCCGACGGCAAGGTGAAGGAAGCCGCAGCAAAGCTCGACCTGACCAAGGCGCTGGCAAGCGGCTTGGCGCCACGCGTAACCATCCTCACACCCAAGGGCGAGAGCCAAACCGGGGGACCGGTCACGGCCGAGGCCGAGATCGAAGATGGTGGTGGCGGCATCGGCAAGGTCGAATGGCGGCTGAACGGGGTGACCGTCGGTGTCGAAGACGGAAGCGCCGCTGCTGGCGGCGCCCCCCTCAAGCTGAAGCGCGATCTCGCGCTGGCGCCAGGCAGCAACAGCATCGAACTCGTCGCCTATAACAAGGCCAATCTGGTCGCGTCGGTGCCTAGCGTCGTGACCGTCAAAACGCAAGCATGGGAAGGCCAGCCCAAGCCGAAGCTCGTCGTGCTCGCCGTCGGCATCAACGACTATGCCGACCCGAGATTGAAGCTCGATTTCGCCGTCGCGGACGCACAGTCCCTCGCCGATGCATTGAGCAAAGCGGGCGAAGGCGTTTACGATGGCGTCGACGTCACCGTGCTGCGCGACAAGGAGGTAACACGCGAAGGTCTCAACGCGGCCTTCACCGCCATCAGCGCCAAGGTTCAGCCAGGCGACGTGTTCGTGTTTTACGTCGCCGGCCACGGCAAGACCATCGACGGGCGTTATTATTTCGGCCAGCAGGATATCCACGTTACCGACATCGCCTCGATCGCAGCGCAGGGCATCGCGCAGGATGAATGGCAGAAATGGTTTGCCGCCATTCCGGCGCGGAAAAGCGTGCTTCTGTTCGACACCTGCGAGAGCGGATCGCTCACGGAGGACGCCGGCGGCGGCAAGGCGTTGGAGCAACAGGCGGCGAGCGGGCGGCTTGCCCAGGCAACTGGACGTACCATAATGACCGCGTCGACCAGCGAGCAGCTTGCGCTGGAAGGCGTGGGCGGCCACGGGCTGTTTACCTATGACGTGCTCGATGCCTTAGGCCGCGCCGATAGCGATGGCGACGGCATGCTGGAAGTGACTGAGCTAGCCGCCTTTGTATACGCTCAGGTCTCGATGTTTACGGAGAACAAGCAGGTGCCGCAGGTGCGGATGAGCGGGCCGGATTACGCCTTGGTGAAACAGACGGGCATTCTCGGCGAGTCACAGCCGAAGCTAGCGATCCCGGCGGCAGCGACCCATGTCGTCTCCAACGCCACGGAGTTCCAAATCGAGCCTCAGATGGGTGCCCGCGGTATCCACAAATTGGCGGCGCAAACGCCCGTCACTGTGATCCACTCAGAGCAAGGCTGGGTCCTAGTAGCCAAGGAAGGCAAGCTCCTCGGTTATGTCGCGCAAGGAGATCTCACGCCGATCCATTGAGGCTTCCAAGGGGACGTCGCGTCCGCGCAGGCAAATACGACACTTCGCTTTGTGCAATGAGTTGTGAAGGGAGAAGCTCGAATAGACCATGGATTCTCTGCTTAGGATGTTGGTCTGCTGTCTTCTTTTGTTTTCCAGCACAGCGATAACGCTCGCGGGACCAGCCGAAGACTGCAATTCAGATGATAGCGATCTGGCTATAAGGGGATGCACGAAACTCATCCAGCAGAACCCGCGCAACGAAGCGGCCTACGTCAATCGTGGCGGCGCCTACGATAACAAGAATGAATACGACCGCGCGATCACCGACCTCAATAAGGCCATCGAACTCGATCCAAAGGATGCAGTGGCCTACGTCGATCGCGGGAACGCTTATAACGACGAGCAGGAGTATGACCTTGCCATCGGCGATTACAACAGGGCCATTGAGTTAGATCCAAAGAATTCCTACCCTTACGTAACCAGAGCCGACGTCTACCGTCGTAAAGGCGAGTACGACCGCGCCAGCGCCGACTACAGCAAGGCGCTCGAGATTAATCCGAAGGAATACGCGGCTTATAACGGACGAGGCTGGATCTTCCGGGAGCAAGGCAAGTTCGACCTTGCAATCCGGGATCACACGAAATCGATCGAACTAAATGCCTCTAAGAGTGGCTACGTCAATCGCGGCAACGACTATGATGACAAAGGCGATTACGACCTTGCCATCGCCGATTACAACAAGGCCATCGAGTTCAATCCAAATGATTCGGGCGCGTATAGCGGCCGTAGCTCTGCCTATTCTCACAGCAAGCAATACGACCTCGCTATCACCGATTCTAATAAGGCAATCGAACTCGATCCAAAGGATTCGGATGCCTACATTGCCCGGGCCTCTGCGTATGTCGGTAAGGGTGAATACGATCTCGCTATCACTGACTATGGCAAAGCCATAGAGCTCGATCCGAGCGACGCTGGTTACTTCAATGAGCGCGCATGGGCCTATTTCAAGGCGGGGAAGCCCGATCAAGGTCTGCCTGATGCAGAAAGGTCGCTAGAACTTCGTCCTAATGATTTCAATGCTCTCGACACTAGAGGCCACATTTTCGAGGCTCTGGGTCATAAGGAAGAGGCAATCGCCGACTATCGCCGAGCGCTCTCTAAGGATCCCTCAATCGAAGGAAGCAAGGAGGGATTGAATTGTCTTGGTGCTGCGCCTTGATAGGACCTTTGCATTCTCGTGGTCGCGGAAGCGCAACTAGCTCAGCGTATAGCGGCGTCGGTCCGAGCGGGCCAAGTCACCGGCCGCTAAAGTACGCCGAGCAATCCTAAAGGGCCGACCAGGCTCGAAGCGACCTGCCGGGGCAAGCGTGGAAGCTGGCCAATGACAAGGCACGCGAATTGGGCTGGATCGTATAAAGCGGGCTGGAACCCCGCGATCCGAGCGGCGTTATCCGATGCATCCTTCAAGGAATTCGCTCCCCTGCGTTCCTGAAGGATTCTCGAGCCAGAAAAGCCCAGGGTATCTTGGCGGCCCTAGGCTTTTCATTTGTTGTTCGAAACCGTACTTAATTCGATCTTGACCTTGGCCCAATTTGTTGGAATCGAATCAGCCATCCGCATCTAGTTAGCGGAGGCTCCTATGCCCGGCGACATCAACGAATGTCTGGAACACGCGCGCCGCTGCGCTGAACTTGCTTGCACCGCCAACGATCCTGAGGAGCGGGCATACTTCGCGGACCTCGGCGCCGACGCAGGCCTCCATGCCGACGAGGCACGGCGGCATGTTAGCAAGCCGAACCCCCCACCTGGCCGCGGGACAGCTTCTGCCGCAGAATGATCGCCCCGCGCTCGTCTAGACCGACTAGGTGGAACGTGTTCTTGCCGATGTCGATTCCGATCGTCGCCATTGTGCGGCTGTTGGCGGTTGCCTTCATGGGATGGCTCCTCGTGCTTCGAGTTGCCCCTCGGGGCTACGCTCAGGAGCACGGCCGGTCCATCCCATTAGCGGACATTCTTCGCTCTCGCTTTGCCGCGCGGTCCGTTTGCAATTTGGTTTGCAATCCTATGTCGCAATCTTCGATTCTAATTGATCATGTGATTGATCGCCCAGCCGCGCGAGCCGCTGCAATGCTCTTGCAAATGGTTCAGAAACCCCTGTGCGAGAAAACTCAATCAACTCATTTAGACCGCTAGCGCTGGTCATGAGAAGGTCCTCATAAAGACAGACAGGAATCCTGCGGTTGGAGCTGAACCTACGATCAGGGCCTCCGTCTTCCTTGTTAGGATGCTGCCAAGTTTGATCGATCACTTGCGCGTCGGATGGAAGGTAGCCGTCCTCGATAAATCGTGAACTAACCCATTGCAAGTTGAGTTCACGGTAGCCGATGGCTCCAACGCCCTTTCCGTCAACGACTAACGCGACATCGGGCATGAAATAGACGGTTCGCCGTCCGACCTAAGTCATAGCCGGCTTGATGTTGCTGGCAATCACCTTGGGAAGGGCGTAGCCCAAATTGGTGCGTGTTCTTCGGACGATGGCACCGGCACCGGCGTTTTGCTTCCAAGTGCGCAAATCCGTGACAGCCCCTCGGGCCTCGATGTGCCACTTGCCTGCGCAGGCCATCATTTCATCGAATGCTCTGGTCGTTTCCTCGTAGGCAGCCGACGCCTGATCGTCCAAATCGTAGAAAAGAACGGATCGGCGCTGAAAGCTATCTAACCAAGCTCCAATCGCCCACGCCGGCAACGCGAGGAACAGCACCATTACACCGGCAGCAGCTCCAAAGAGGTAGGCAGTAACCGCACCAACTAACCCGAAGAGCCCGGGAAGTAATGCTGCCATCGGGAATTGAGCTTGCTTGGCGCTGATTTCGTCCAACAAGTTTGAGAATTTCTCGTCTCGCATTCCGATAACATCACCGGAAGCAATCTCGGCCAACTCCGCAGTAGGAGTGGGATCAACTCTCGGCGAAGGAGGGGTCTGATCTTGCGGCGGTTGACGCCTTGGACCAGAAGGGCCCAATGAGGCTCGATAGTAGAGCCCATCACGCCCTGCATAAATATAGTGACCTCGTGGTCCAGTTCCGAAACGCAGACCTTTCACACCAACTGAACAACCGATGCCGCTTTTGGAAAAATTGAACCGAAAGGGTCCCGCACTCACGTACTTGCGCAGAAAGAACGGCATTCTTTTGTCCCACTCGGTTTCCCGCATAGGTATACCGAACAGGGCTGATACACCCGAGCCCCTAATAAAAAGTGAGCACGCACGGGTCTCGACACGCAGCCCGCAGTCAATCTCACGACAACCCTGCTCATTTTCTGGGTTTCTGTCGCCGCGACGCGGTTGACCTACATGAGGTCTCTCAAATTGGCGGATGCGAAACTGCCCGTCAGAATGTCCGTTCCTGGCAGCAAGCGGACACGATACCGAAGCCCGATGAGGTCCGCTCACGAGCGCATAGCGGACGTCCAATGGGACTGGGGAAGTCACTCGCGGGAAGGCAGCAAGGCTCTACGAGAAGCGGCTGCCGATGGAGACCATCAGCGACGCCGAGCTAGTCAACGCCCTCGAGGAAACTTTGGGCAACCAGACTGCGGAAGCCATCAGGGCTGCGTTGGGAGTGGCGGCACGCGACAAACCCGCTTGCCACGACCTCGAAGATGCGTTGCAGCGGCTTGTCGCGCTCGCCAGCAAGCTCGGGCTTGGCACACTCTATTCAGGATTGTCGTCGTTCAGTGCCAGTGGTTTCTCGCTCCAAGTTAGGCTCGTTACGTCTCCCCACGCGGGGCGGGTGCTACCTAGCTCACCATCTGGGCGCGGTGCGAGGAAAAAGGAAACAGGAACGCTCGGTGGAGCGTCTATTCCAATCCCTTGCTCCAGCCAGAGGTCGAATTCAAGGCCCAGTTCAATGATCCTCAGTCGATCCTGACGACAAGCCAGTATCATTTCGTCGATGACAGGTTTGGGGAGCCGACAGACTCGAGGCGATGCCGTAGATCCTCAATGATGGGGCCTTCCCTCCCCATCACAGGTTCCCCCCAAAAGGAGCCGGGAAGCCCCGCCATAAGTCCCCCCGGCGGGGCTTCTTTTAACAGGTGAGAGGCCACCCCCCCCTTACGCAGCACAATAGAGGGCGACCTCTCGGGAGTAGCCGGGCGAGATGGCGTCCCCGCCTGATGATGGTGGCCGGTGAATCGGGCGCCGGTGCAGCGAAGATGAGGCAAGCCGAAAGCCGGGCGGTGGCGCTAACGAGCTTGCCCGGCCAGCGAGGTGAACATCGTCATCAGATCGAGCTAGCCGCCCTGTGAAGCGCGACTTAGCAAAGACGGGTGATATTGTAAAATGTGTTCGAAGCGCAGTTCCGGAGCTAACTCATGAATGAAGTCGCGTTGCGACTAGCCGCGCGAATTTTCGATCAGCCTTTGATTGCTAACGAATACCGAAGCGCCTTTGTCGAGGCGATGATCGAGCCATTTCTTGGACCATTTGGATGGCGTTATGTGGGGGATGGGTGGAGCGGCTGGGACTTCGAGCACAGCAGCGGAAGCCGCTTAGAAGTGAAGCAGTCCGCTGTAGCGGACCTAGAGTGGATTGCCTCACGGAAATTTCGTCCAGCTTTATAGGTATGGGCTTATTGGCGTCGAGGATTGCGAAGCCCATTTCATTAAAGCAAACGACATGCACATCTACTCGCAGAAGATAGGGTCGTCTGGCTAACGACACTGTCCTCAACAAGCGCTCGAATTGTTGGTCGGGAAGCGAGAGTTGAAAGGAAAGCGCGCCTTCGCCTTCTCCCCAGACCTCGACATGAGCATGCGCGCGATAGTGGTCGTCTCCACGGTAGATGGTCAGGTTGCCCCGGGGCATAACTTCGCCAAGAGGCCCCCCGTCTTTGAACCAGCAGAGACGCTCCCCAATGGTGACAGCGTCGATCCGGATTGGGACGCCAGATCACTCGGAGCAAATCGGCAGCGGTGACAGGGCCCGGATGTGAAATCGCCATCCCCGAGCATCGGCCATCGTTTCTCTCCATGTTTAGCTTCGAGAGCTAATCCTGCCTTGCCTCTGTCGGCAATCTTGGTGGCAGGTCAATAGCCAGTTCATGAACGGGAACGGCACCAAGCCGCAGCGCGGAACTCAAGCTCAGCTCATTGTGGGGGGAATGTCTTCAGATAGGCGATGATGTCCGCCCGGTCGCTGGCGTCGGGCACCCCAGGGAACATGGTCATATAAGCACCAGGGAGCACGGCCTTGGGATTGGCGATCCACCTATCGATATTCCCCTCGGTCCATACAACACCAAAATCCCCAAGTGTTTTCATGGTGTCGCTATACATGGGGTAATTGGTGCTTGCTGCCTTGCGACCGACAACGCCGTTCAACTCTGGTCCGATCAGCGTCTTCGCACCAGGCCCGATCTGATGGCAAATGCCACATGTCGCTTTGAACAACTCTGCGCCCTTCGCGGCATCTCCGGCGGCGAGCGCCGATCCGCTGAAGGCTACGAGCAGCGCGGTGCCTAACGCGATTGGCAATACGTTTCTCATCTCAATTCTCCCACGGTCGAAACCAATCAGCGGTATTCAGCATAATAACTGTAAGTACATTTGTCTTTAGCGGGTTGAGGCACATCAAGGCTAGCGGATTGAGAAAGCACCCGCCGAGGCGGCTTTTCAAAGGCAAGGCGTCGTAGCCACCTGGTTCCCCCGTTTCTTCAGGTGACGGTCGATGCAGTTGGCTGAGACGTTGAGCGTGCCGTCCTCGAACCATTTGATCGAGACGTCTGGATAGTCGAAGCTCGTGTCCTTGACGCGTGTATAGGGCTTGATCCAGTCGATCCGCTTGCCCTCTTTGCCCCAGAACTCGTTGGGGTCGCTCATCGACGCTTCGTACATGGCGGAGTACAGTGCCTCGTCAATGAAGGCGGCACCGGCGCCCTCAGGAGAGGATTCGGTTGATGCGCTCGTACCGACATGGTTCATCGATGCATCTCCGGGCATTCCTAGTCGCAGTTCGCTTATTGCTAGGGAAGCGACAGCCCGCTCAGAAGAAGCCGAGCGCCTTGGGGCTATAGCTCACCAGGACATTCTTGGTCTGCTGATAGTGGTCGAGCATCATCTTGTGGGTCTCCCGCCCGAAGCCCGATTTCTTGTAGCCGCCGAAGGCCGCATGCGCCGGGTAGAGGTGGTAGCAATTGGTCCACACCCGTCCCGCCTGGATGCCGCGGCCCATGCGATAAGCGCAGTTAATGTCGCGGGTCCATACGCCGGAGCCGAGGCCGTATAGCGTGTCGTTGGCGATGGCGAGAGCCTCGTCCTCGTCCTCGAAGGTCGTCACCGAAAGCACCGGACCGAAGATCTCCTCCTGGAAGATGCGCATGCGGTTGGTGCCTTCGAACACCGTGGGCTGCACGTAATAGCCCTCGGCCAGCTCGCCATTGAGCTTGGTCCGCTCGCCGCCGGTGAGCAGCTTGGCGCCTTCCTTCACCCCGATGTCGATATAGGAGAGGATCTTCTCCAGCTGATCGTTCGAGGCCTGCGCCCCCATCATGGTGTCGGCTTCGAGCGGATTGCCCTGCTTGATCTTCTCCACCCGCGCGATCGCCTTCTCCATGAACCGGTCATAGATCGAGCGCTGCACCAGCGCGCGCGACGGGCAGGTGCAAACCTCGCCCTGATTGAAGGCGAACATGGTGAAACCCTCGAGCGCCTTGTCGAAGAATTCGTCGTCCTCGGCCATCACGTCGGCGAAGAAGATGTTGGGCGACTTGCCGCCGAGCTCGAGCGTGACGGGGATGAGATTCTCCGAGGCGTATTGCATGATCAGCCGCCCCGTCGTGGTCTCGCCGGTGAAGGCCACCTTGGCGATGCGCTTATTCTGGGCGAGCGGCTTGCCCGCCTCCACGCCGAAACCGTTGACGACATTGAGCACGCCGGGCGGCAACAAATCGCCCACGACATCCATCAGCACCATGATGCTCATGGGCGTCTGCTCCGCCGGCTTCAGCACCACGCAATTGCCGGCGGCCAAGGCCGGCGCGAGCTTCCAAACCGCCATGAGGATCGGGAAGTTCCATGGGATGATCTGTCCGACCACGCCGAGCGGCTCGTGAAAATGATAGGCGACGGTATCGTGATCGATCTCCGAGAGCGATCCCTCCTGCGCCCGCAAACAGGCCGCGAAATAGCGGAAATGGTCGATGGCGAGCGGGATGTCGGCGAAAGTCGTCTCGCGGATCGGCTTGCCGTTGTCGATGGTCTCGACTGTGGCAAGCAGCTTGAGGTTCTCCTCCATACGGTCTGCAATCTTGTTCAATATCTCGGCCCGTTTAGCCGGCGCCGCCTTGCCCCAAGCATCCTTGGCCTTATGCGCGGCGTCCAGGGCAAGCTCGATGTCAGCGGCCTGCGACCGCGCAATCTGGCAAATCGGCTTGCCGGTGACCGGGCTGATATTGTCGAAATATTTGCCATCCACCGGAGCCACCCATTCGCCGCCGATAAAGTTCTCGTAGCGGGGCCGCAAGGCCACACGCGCTTTCAGGGTATCGATGACCTGCTGCAGCATGAAATCCTCCCTTTAGACGATTTTATCGTTTGGCTATTTCTAGCTGATCCTGATCCTCGACCTTGACCTTCGTCAAGTTACGACTTCAGCGGATAGAACTTGCTCACGACCTGCAGACAACTCCCTCAAGGCCGCCTTTAGAGCCGTTCTGGCTGTCACGTCCGCTTTGGGTCATTGCGCACAATAGAGCGCGCATCAGTGACGGCCGCTTCAACCCCTAAAAGCGTCATGAGGAAAATCTGGTTGGTCCGCTTCGTGCCTGGCTTGTGCAGGCGGCGGCTGGATGCCCATCGAAGGGTAGGGTCGGAGAGCGAGCGGCGGGAAATTTCAGGGTCGAACAGATAAAGGGCCCAAATCAAGATCACAGCCACAACCGCCAGACCCAGGAGATAGTCCCGCATGAGCCAAATTCCTTTAAGCGGCGTAGGTATCGAGCGACCAAAGCAAAAACGGCGGGCCCGAAGACCCGCCGCTCTGTCGCGCGTTAAACGTCGTTAGCTGCACTTCTTGGCAGCGTCATCCCACTTCATGCCGGCCTTTTCGCAGTCGGCCTTTGTCGCAGGCGGATCGGCGGAAAAGGCTGGGGCGGTGAAAGCGACCGCAAGACCCAGAGCAATAATCATCGAAACAAGGCTCTTCATGAGTTTTCTCCTCTACGCACACACACAACCCCCATGAAACGCCGAATGCCTAGTTTTTGTTCAAGCTACCGATAAAAAACAGAAGCCCGGCCACGCGGGGGAGCGACCCCGGTCGAGAGGTTCCAAGGTATCCGATTAGAAAGAGGAGCGGTCCGACGAATTCCTGGACAGTGAAAGACGTCGAACCTGACCACCAGGGTGCGGAGAGGATCGGTCCCTCCCTGATGGCTAAGCGCGTAACATTGGCAATAAGTATTGGTTCCTCTGGCACCCGTTCGCCGCCCGTTAGCGCGTAAGTTCGTGAATGCTTTCGCTGATGCCTTCAAAGGATCTGTGCAACCGATTCTCAGCCACATCCCAATTGACGATTCGATCTGATTGGGCGGCTGGCGTTTGGCCAACGCCTGCGGAATTGCGTGTCGCAACAATTTCACAACCATACTTCCTTAAGAATGGGGCGTCCAAGAAACCGGAGCGGACCCATGTGGAAGCGGCTTGTGAACGACCAGTCCGGCGTAACCGCCGTGAGTATGGCCTGATCCTGGGCGGCATTGCCCTAGCAATCGTCACCGCGGTAAATCTGGTTGGCACCAATATCGCGGGCATCTTCAATGCCAGAAGGCGCGCTCGAAGTCGACGCCCTCCGGTAAATCTCAGGCCGAAATAGCTGCCGTCACGGCATTGGCAAGGCGCCCATGATAGAGCGGCTTGGAAAGCACCGGTGCTCCCGGTACCTGTTCGTGAATGCGCTCAACGGTAGCGCAATCCGTGTATCCGGTGATGAAAACGATGGGCGCCTCGCATACCTTGCGAAGCCACCTAGCGACTTCGATCCCTTCGCGGCCCCCTTCGAGATTGATATCCACCGACCCCGTACATCGGTCTTACGATTGAACCAACTGCACAAATCCGATTTGAAGGAGAGTGAAACATGCGATGCATCGTGTTCGTAAAGGCGACCAAGGACAGCGAGAACGGCGTCATGCCCAGCGCCGAATTGCTGGCCGCGATGGGCAGCTACAACGAAGAGCTGTTGAGGGCCGGCATCATGCTGGGAGGTGGCGGTTTACGTCCAACATCCCAAGGAAAGCGCGTGCGCTTTTCTGGTGACAAGCGCACCGTCATCGACGGACCCTTTGCGCCAACAGGGGAACAGGTCGCCGGCTATTGGCTCTGGGAGGTCAAGTCCATCGATGAGGCGGTGGAGTGGCTCCAGCGCTGCCCTAATCCAATGCTAGTCGACTCAGAGATCGAAATTCGAGCCGAATTCGAGGCCGCTGATTTCGCCTAGTAGTGAGACATCGCGCTCCGCCGTGTGTACGGGCGAGGCGTAGCCTGCAACTTGAATGGGAAAGGAACGATCATGAGTACGAACAACACATTTCTCGCTGTTTTCCTTGGCAGCAAAGACAGCCCTCGAATGAAAGCATGGATGGCACTTCCCGAGGCGGAACGGCGCGCAAAGGAACGAGAGGGCATGGCCGCGTGGAAATCCTGGATAGAGAAGCATCATGCCGCTGTTGTGGACGCGGGCGGGCCGCTCGGCAAAACGAAAAAGATTGCCGAGCGCGGCATCGACGACGTGAGCAACCAGATGGGCGCCTTCATGGTCGTCCGCGCGGAGTCACACGAGGCGGCCGCCAAGCTGTTCGAGAAGCACCCGCATTTCACGATCTTTCCGGGCGAGTCCGTGGAGGTCATGCCGGTTCTGCCGATACCGGGTGGTTGATCGGGAACACTGCCGGTTCAGTAATTGCAACATAAGCGGCGAGGGTCATGCGGTCCGTCCGTGTCTGCTGCGACGCTTCGTTTTTATCCGGTGGGCACGGAGTTGCATTTCATGGATTACAAGCAAGGCTGGTTCCGCAGTGAAGATCCCACAACATCGGAGGGCAAGAACTCGAAGCCGCCCGGTGGCGATGAAGCGAGGGAAAACAAAATGAACCTGATGCACTCCATTTGTTGCCTGTTTCCCGGCCGATGTCGCGGCGACGCAATCGCGCCGGTAAAACAGGGGCAGGACCCCGCTGAAACGCGCGGAGCCCGCCAGCAGGACGCTTCTCCTCCCCAAACCCTTTCCGAGCAAAAGGAGCCCGCATCCCAGATGGAGCCGAGCGGCTTTTGGCGAGAAGGAGGTAGGGGGCGCTTAGTACCTCGACCTTCAGTTGTCTCTCGGCTCAAACCGTTCAGACCGCCAGAATGCGATCAATGCTCAGCTTAGCCTCGACGAGCGCCTCTGCCCGACTGTGCGCCAGCGAGCGCAGAGTAGACCGAGACATGATTGGCAGATCCGAGCGCGTAGAATAAACACTCACACACCAGCTCGACCATTCACGCCGCGGCACAATCTCATAACCGCGATAGCGATACGTTTCAGTTGTTGCCATTAGGGGCTCCAAGCCCCCCGTATAGGAATAATGTCGGAGCTGCTGGTACGTTCCGTCCATGCGCACAAATGCCAGCTTTTTGGGAAGCGGCTCACTGTTACCTCGTTACCGCGTGCTAAGCCGACCGGCGTGATGGGGGTCCGCTTGTGGCACTAAGCAGACCAACTCGACGGGCGCTGTAACGTCAGCTCCTGACCCAAAGCGGACCCCACCGCTTTCAGGCGCGGGTTCACTTCAGCAAGGTGCATTATTTGAGGCGGTTCGCGTCACTCCGACGATCCGCTTTCGCCCAATCGAGGGACTTCCGATGAGGGACTAGGAGCCAAGGCGCAATCGGTGGCTGGCCGTCCCGAAAGGGGACAGCGAGAAAACGGCGGCGAGGTCTAGGAAATCCCTCTAAGGGTCGGAGCTTCTCGACCGGCGAAACCATGCCGAACAGCCTCTATTGGCACAAAGCGGATCGTCTCGGCCGGGCCAGCGCAATCTTAGCTACTGACCCAGAGCGGACCTTCGTAGGTCGAAAAATGTCAGTTAGCGACGCATATCCGAAGGGTGGCGCCAGCCGGCCCCACGATATTCACTCTTTGAATTATGTCATGGCGAGAATATCTTTGAGGATCGAACGCATCCGCTTGAAGCTGTCGCCCGAGCGCAGCCGGAGACGCGTCCCTCACATGATGCTCGGCTGTTGGTGGCGACCATCTGCCTCCTCGGAAGTGTGACCCCCGAAATTGGCGAGTAGAGATAGATCGACAAGAAAGCGGCGTCTTCCGCTGAAGCGGGCTCTCCCAGGTCACGTGAGAGAGTCCGGCCGGCCAATTAGGGGCGCGCAATTCCCGGCTTCTTGCGGAGCATTCGCTGCGTCTCGGGGAGAGAGCCGGAAATCCCGCGACTGGGTGGCTGAGATGTCGAGATTCGAACTGTGGGTCACAGTTGAAGGGACTATCCTCCCCGCGAGAGAGAGATGATTCGCTGACCTCGAGAGTCCGAACCGTGCCGACTGTATTCGCAAAAAGACTTAGAACGGATTGCCAGCGCCGTAGGCGTAATGTACGGCTGACGTCCTGCAGTACAGAAACGAGTTCGAAGCGGCGGCAACATGGTACCGGCTGAACATACCGCCGGCGAAAAGGAGGGAGGTCCAACCTTGGAACTGCGCAAACAGCGGTCAAGAAGGCCAAAGAACCTTCCGAGCTGCGCAAGACGCGCTCTAAGAAGCCTAAAACCCTTTTCGAGCTGCGTAAGAAGACGAACAGGTCGAGGCTGCGGCACAGAAGCTGCTTCTGCATCTTGGCGTTCGTCGTCTTAGCGAAGCACCGGACGGACCAGGAGATAGGGGCTCTTGATCTTTTTGGCTTCCTACAGTGGTTCGTCCGAGGAAGAGGTGACAGATGCTACAGCCCGAGTTGGCCGGCTAGCGGAGCTGTTGGAGGCAATTGACGCCAAGGATCTCTTAGAAGCATGCGCTTACAAAGCTGCGCAAGAAGCCGCCAGTTTGCCAACCTCCTCCCGAAGGGACATCAGGGCGACGTCGCTGCGATTCGATGGATTGCAGACATGATGTCTCTCTACAAGAGGATGACAGGAGAAGAACCGCGCTTCTCGGTGCTCCGGCCAGGACCCGGCCGCGGTCAACCCGCCGGACGCTTTCTTCGCTTCTTGCGGGCGGCGGGCGAACCACTCGAAATCGACCTATCTCCTGCCTCAGCGCGAAGCCGTCAACGCGCACTAAAAGGCCCCGCTCAGCGCCGCCAAAAATAGATTCGATTTGGCCATATCGGGCGCGCTTGCTCGGACTGCCATCTCTAGCGAGAGATGGCTCGTGTTCGCTCAAATAACAAAAAGCCCGAAAGCGCACCCTCAGCTGCGCTGATCGAAATCGCGCGCCTGCTCGCTCAGCAAGCCGCACGCGAATGGATTGAGCGGCAGCCAGAATTAGTCTGCCCGCCGCCGCCTATCCCCTCGGAGAAGCAGTCATGACCGGGGGCAGGGAATACCTTCGCGCCGCCGACATCGCCGCACTAACGGGATGTCGCCCAGGACGGTCCGGCGCTGGATCGCCGACGAGATCATCCCCTCCATCAAGCTCGGCGGCGCCAGACTCGTGGCAAAAGCCGATCTCGAACGCCTGCTTTCTTCATCTTCCGACCCAAGCAATAGGCCGATGATGGCACAGGAAAATATGACTGAGATTCAAGACAATGACAGCTCATCGGGAAAGCTCAATGCAAGAACATGTTCCATCTATTCTATGATAGGTTTCCCGAATGTCACCGATTTACATTATTTGACACTTGGAGAGGCACAACAATAGAGGACGGACCATGACAGGCAACGAGAAGACCATCGAAACTGCCGAAGATTTGCTGCGCGTCCTAGATGAGGACGTCGATCTCGCCATGAAGCGACGTCGAGACCTGAAATCGGCCGTGAACCGGTTCTGCGACTTGGCTGGCTGTCCCCGAGGAGCCTTCGCCTGGATGTGCCCTCATTAAGAGAGACGTGGCGGAAGATCCGCCCCGCCGCGCACGGCATGGGTGAGAAGACCTGGGCCAATATACAGAGCTTGTTCAGGAGGGCCCTGGAACTCGCCGGCATCATCGACAGGATGCCCAGAGGCCTGGCCTGGCGACATCCGGTCTGGGGTCCATTGGTGCGAGCTATCGCCGGCGATAAACGACTGGCAACAGGGATCGCGGCTTTTTCAAACTGGTGCGCCCTTCAGGACCTCTCCCTTGAGCGGATCGACGACACAACGCTCCAGAACTTTCATGCCTGGCTCGAAGCGAGGACCTTGTGCCCGAAGCCACGCGATGTGGTGCGACGGGTTCCGCATATCTGGAACGAGGCCAGCGACAAGTTCGAGATCTGGCCCAAGATCAAGCTCACCCCCGTCTCCTTCAAGCAGCCGCGCAAGCACCTCCCCTGGGAGGCTTTGCATGCGGACTTTCGGCGTGACGTCGAAGCTTACCTCGACATGCGAGCGCAGCCTGATCTGTTCGACGAGAGGCCAAATGCGCCAACCCGCAAGCTGGCTGCAAGCACCCTCCAAAGTCAGCATGAGCATCTGCGCTTGGCTGCGTCGGTCCTCATTCAGAGCGGTGTTGCCGTCGATGAAATCGCCTCCCTCGCGGATCTGGTGCAGTCCGAACGGGTCAAGACGATCCTCCGCCACTACCATCTCCAGGCGAATGAGCAGCCCAACGCCTTCGTCGTTTGCCTCATGCAGACCTTCCTCCAGGTTGCCCAGTGTTACCTCAACGCCTCGGCGGAAGAGATCGCCGAACTCAAGCGACATCGCCTCCAAGCTCCCCTCCCTTCCCCACGAGCTCACCGCAAAGAACAAGGCCCTGTTGCGTCAGTTTGAGTTGGAACATCTAAAGGCAAAGCTCCTCTTCCTTCCCGTGCAGCTATTGGCAGAGGTGGCGACGGACCTCGAGAAGGACCGCATCGACTTCGTCAAAGCTCAAGTTGCGATCGGCATCGACCTTCAGCTCGCTTTAGGCCTCAGACCGCAAAATCTGAGCTCTTTGAGTTGGGGGCGCCATCTCCTCGAGCCCGACGGTCCCAAAGGACGCCTTCTCCTTCACCTCCCTAAGGAGGAGATGAAGGCGCGGAAGGACCACACGGTTGAGGTGCCGGAGGACGTGGCGAAACGGCTGCGCTGGTATCGTCGTCACATATTGACTCGCCTCAAGGGTGACGGCTTTCTCTTCGTCACCAAGCAGGGCCGGCTGAAGGGCCAGAGAACCATCACCAAGCAGATCATCAAGGCCATCGAGCGCTATCTCGGCATTCACATGACCCCGCATCAATTCCGTCATCTAGTTGCGACCTGGTACCTCGAGGACCACCCGGAGGACATCGAGACCTCGAGAGCCCTGCTTGGACATGCGTCGGCGAAGACGACGCTCATCTATGTCGGCCAATCGAGTCGGCGCGCCAGCAGAGCCTATGGCGAACACCTGTTTGCGCAACGCGAAGCGCTGAAGCTCAAGCGCAAGCCACGACCCAGCCGCAAAGGCAAAAAGGACGCGGCGTGATGGGCAAGCTGAAGCACCTTGCTCTTGAGGATTGGCCAGAAGCGGACGTCGAGGCGTTCATCAAGGCCTATGAACCCGGCGACATCTTCGACGAGAGCGCCGGGCCCGGAGCTCATCTTGCCCAAGGCACCCGCAAGATGATCAAGACCGCGTATCGCCGGTGGCTCGGCTTTCTCAAAGAGCACCATCCGGAAGACCTCCTCGAGACGCCTGAGGATCGGATCATCCTCGAGCGAGTGCGCGCTTTTGTTGACCATCTCGATGCTGAGACCCGGCCGACGTCGGTCGCCATCGCCATCGATAATCTCTATTACGCGGCACGCTTGATCGCGCCGGAGCGTGATTGGCGCTGGCTTGCCTCGATCAAGCGCGCGCCTTGCCGCTCGCGCCAAGCCGGAGGATCGCTTCGACCGGCTGGTGCCTCCTGTGCTTATTCTCGATTTCGGCATCGAACTGATGGACGAGGCGCTGAGCCTGCCGGAGAGCGGCCATAAGCAACGCGAGATTCAGTATCGTGATGGACTTATCTTGGCGCTGCTGAGCCTTTTGCAACCGCGTCGGCGAAGCATCGCTCTCCTCACCATCAGCCGGCATATCGCCTTCGATGCCGCCGGCATCAACATCCTCCTGTTCCCGAAGGACACCAAAAGCAAACGGGCGGAAAGCTTCCGGGTGCCTGAGCAGCTCCGTCCGCATGTCATCCGCTATTTGAAAGAGATTCGTCCCCGCTTCCTCGGCGACACCGACCATGACGGGCTGTGGTCGTCCTACAGAGGCCGCCCCTTATGCGAGGGACGCATCTACACCATGGTCCGGAAACGCATCAAAAAGAAGTTTGGCAAGGACATGGGCCTTCATGACTTCCGTCGTGCGGGGCCGACCTTTTTGGCCATCGATGCCCCCGAGAAGATCGGCCTCATTCCCGGCATGTTGCAGCATACCTCGCCCGAGGTCGGTGAACGGCATTACAATCTCGCCCGATCTGTCGAGGCGAGCCGACGATTCGGGGCACACCTTGCCAAGGCTCGCAACCGGCTTCGGCCAGCTTTAAAACAGAGCGAGGGATAATCCATGCGCGCCGTGATCTATGCCCGCTATAGCACCTACCTGCAAAATGCTGCCAGCATCGATGACCAGGTTCGCCTTTGCCGCGAGCGCATCGAGAGAGACGGCTATGAGGTGGCGCATGTCTACAGTGACCGCGCCGTTTCGGGCGCGTCGATGATGCGACCGGGAATCCGATCGCTCATGCAGGATGCAAGTCGGAGAGAGTTTGATTTTGTCTATGCGGAGGCTCTCGATCGCATCAGCCGTGATCAAGAGGACATCGCCGCAATCTTCAAGCGTCTCTGCCATAACGAGATCGTTATTTTTACCCTCGCCGAAGGAAGGGTCGATGAACTCCATATCGGCCTAAAGGGCACTATGAATGCGCTGTTTCTGAAGGATCTTGCTTCCAAAATTCGGCGCGGGCAGCGGGGGCGAATCGCTAGCGGCTTCTCGGCAGGCGGTCTTTCGTATGGCTACTCGGTTGTGCGCGAATTGGATAATGCGGGTGATGTTGAGCGTGGCAGGCGCTCTATTAAGAACGACGAAGCAACGGTCGTGCGTCGAATTTTCACGGAATACACGACTGGAAAATCGCCACGCAAGATAGCCGCCGACCTGAATGCCGACTGCATACCTTCACCCCGCGGAGGACAATGGAACGCTTCAACAATCAACGGTCACCGCGGACGACGTAACGGCATACTGCAAAACGAACTCTACAGGGGACAGCTCGTCCATAACCGCGTGCGAATGCTAAGAGATCCCGAGACCGGCAAACGCATATCCCGCATAAATCCTGAGACTGAATGGGTGCGTGTCGAGGCTCCAGAATTGAGGATCGTCTCTGACGAACTTTGGGACGATGTCAAACGTATGAAGAGGCGGTATAGGGACCAACCGGCGCAGAATTGCAGGCGTCCAAGGCGTCTTCTTTCAGGTCTTCTGAGATGCGGTCAGTGCGGGGGTGCATTCACGATCGTACGGCCCGGCAAGTATGGCTGTGCGACACACCGAGAGAAAGGAACCTGCACTAGCGCCAGCCAAATATCGGTGAGTCAACTCGAACACCGCGTTCTAGCTGGCATCAAGATGTACCTCTTGGAACCAGAGCTATTGGCGGAATTTGTTCACGAATTTCATTCGGAACTGAGGCGGCTCCAGGCATGCTCAACGAACCTAGGTTCTGAGAACAAAAAGCAGCTCGACGACATCAGAAAAAAAATTGACCGCATCGTAGGTGCGATTGCCGAAGGAACAGATACACCCAGTTTGCGTCAGGCGTTGCTTTCTCTCGAACAGGAAAAGGCTGAGCTTGAGAAAGCTATCGTCAAATATCATCGACCTGCGTTTGCCGAAGCGCTTCCGATTCCTGACCTCGCTAAGCTCTTCCGCAGAAAGGTTGAACGGCTTGAGGAAAGCCTTGGCGCAGAACCCGCGGTTACAAGTCAGGCGGCTGCTATCTTGCGCACCTTCATCGACGGCATTGTTCTGCATCCGCGCAAGAAGCAGGGGACCATGTCGATCGAGGTCTACGGTGAGCCGAGCGCTCTTTTTCTCCTAGGCAACGATGAGGCGCCAGAGGAGCGCAATTGGATGATAACGGTGGTAGCGGAGGAGGGACTCGAACCCCCGACACGCGGATTATGATTCCGCTGCTCTAACCAGCTGAGCTACTCCGCCATTCTCGAATGCGCGGATGCTACTCCGCCATTTGGCTCGGGAAACGGCGATATAAGGAGCGCCAATAACGGGTGTCAAGGAAACGGCGGCCGACCACGAGCGTGCGCGCCACCGACCATTTGATCCGCACCCTGAGCGGCTCCGGCAGGCGCGCGCGGACCGGCCGGCGTGCCCTCTCCGGCGCTCGCACCATGGCGGGCGCAGGCGCCGGCACGAGCCCATAACCTGGCTGCTTGACGAAGCGGAGCATGGTGAAGAGACCGAACGGCCGCAGCGCCCGGCGCTCGGCCAGCCGCAAATCCTCGCACATCATCACCTGCTCCATGTCGAACAGCGGGTGCCAGCCGATGAGATCGGCGGCCGGCGCGAGCTTGCGCTCGACGAAGCCGCGGACCCCATGCTCCTGGCTGAAATGATTGACCAGGATCACTTCGCCCCCCGGGGCGCAGACGCGCTCCAGTTCGCGCATGACCTTTTCCGGGTCGGGCACGACCGTCATCACATACATGGCGACCACGGTCTCGAAGCTCTCATCCGGAAAGCTGAGCGCGCCCGCATCCATCTCGTGCAAGCCCACCACATTGCCCAGCGCGAGGCGCTCGACCCGGGTTTGCGCCTTCGCCAGCATCTCGGGCGAAAGATCGATGCCGGTGATGCTGAGATGGTCGCCGTAGCAGGGGAGCGAGAGTCCCGTGCCGACGCCCACTTCGAGCACGCGGCCCTTGCGGCGGTTGACGATCTGGACGGCGTTCTTGCGGCCCGCCTCGGCGACCTGGCCGAAGGTGAAGTCGTAAACCGGCGCCCAACGACGATAAGCGTGGCGCACCGATTGGGCGTCCACGAGCGGAGTTTTTGAGGCCAACGCGATATCTCCGACCTGTTCCCGCCGCATGGCGACCCTCTTACGGGGAAGCTCCCTCGGACGGCCTAACGCGACCCAGCCGCCAGAACTCCCGCGCCGCGCGTGCCGCGGACGTACTGAAGCTCTTGCCGGCCACCCACTCACTGCACCCGGCGGTCGCAATCCACCCACCGCCCAAAAGCCGTTCGCCTCCGCTCTCGCTCATATAGAACACGCAAGCCTGTCCCGGCGCCACCCCGTCTTCGCCCCGCGCGAGCTCTACCTGGATACGGCCGCCCTCGCGCCAAACCTTCGCCGGCTGCAAAGGGCCGCTCGAGCGGACCCGCGCCAGGATATCCTTACCCGTCTCGTCGAGCGCCTCCAAGGGCTCATCGCCGAGCCAATTGACGTCGCGCAAGGTCATGTGGCGGATGCGCAACCCTTCGCGCGGCCCCACCACAACCTGGCGGCGCTCGGAGTCGAGCTTCAGCACATAGAGCGGCTCCTTGGCCGCCACCCCGATGCCGCGCCGCTGGCCGATGGTGTAATTGATGATGCCGCCATGGCGACCGAGCACGCGCCCGTCCACATGGACGATGTCGCCCGCTTCCGCCGCGCCCGGGCGCAAGCGCTCGATCACCTGCGTATAGCGCCCGGTGGGCACGAAGCAGATGTCTTGGCTGTCGGACTTCTCCGCCGTGGGCAGCCCGAATTCGCGCGCGAGCGCGCGCGTCGCCTCCTTGTCCAGGCCGCCGAGCGGAAAGCGCAACATTTCGAGCTGTGCCCGCGTCGTGGCGAACAGGAAATAACTCTGGTCGCGCTCGTGATCGGCGGCGCGGTAGAGCTCGAAGCCTCCCGCCCCGGACCTGCTCTGGACATAATGGCCCGTGGCCAGCGCCGACGCGCCGAGGTCGGCAGCCGTCTGCAACAGATCGCGGAACTTGATCTTCTGGTTGCAGGCGATGCAAGGCACCGGCGTCTCGCCAGAAAGATAGCTGTCGGCGAAGGCACCCATCACGGATTGCGCGAAGCGCTCCTCGTAATCGAGCACGTAATACGGAATGTGCAGGGCCTCGGCCACGCGGCGCGCGTCCTGGATGTCCTGGCCCGCGCAACACGACCCCTTGCGGCCGACCGCCTCGCCATGATCGTAGAGCTGCAGCGTGATGCCGACCACGTCATAGCCCTGGGACTTGAGCAGCGCCGCCACCACCGAGGAGTCGACGCCCCCCGACATGGCCACGACCACGCGCGTCCCGGCGGCGGGACCGGGGAGATAAAGGCTGTTCAGGGACTGCGACGAGGTGGAAGCCAAGGGTTAACGACTCGGACGGTCTGCGCGCGAAATCTGGGCGGCCAAGCCCGGTCTGCATGGCGTTTGGCGGCAAGAGGGCGCGCATCTACGCGCCCCCGCGAAGATAGGGGCCGCCCACGTCTTAGGCAAGCGAAGGTCGCACAGGACGCCTCCCGCTGGCCCGCACGCCATCCCCGGCTCCCGCCCCAGAGCGCGGAAAACCCTCAAGAAAACCAGCAAGTTTGGACCATTTCCTTGGCGGTTCCTTCACCCCAAGGCTTAGGCAAATCTTAAATGCGCCTTGCTAGTGTCGGCCCAAGTTGGCTCATCGAAAGACAAGGTGTTGTGAGTACGATGACCGAGAATTACAGGCCGCGCGTCAGATATGTGATTGGCCCGGACGGCAGTCCGCTGACCATTGCCGATCTGCCACCCAAGGATACGAAGCGCTGGGTCATCCGCCGCAAGGCGGAGGTCGTGGCAGCCGTGCGCGGCGGGCTCATCAGCCTCGAAGAGGCTTGCGAGCGCTATACGCTGACCGTGGACGAGTTCCTGAGCTGGCAGCGGTCGATCGACAAGCACGGCCTGCCCGGCTTGCGCGCGACCCGCATCCAGGAATATCGCGGCTAATCTCTTCCTCTCGCCTGCCTGATCGTGCGCCCATGCCGGCGCCGGCGATCCATACCATCGGCTATGAGGGCGCGAGCGTCGCCGCCTTCTTGCAGGCGCTGCGCGACGCGGGCATACGTCTTGTGCTCGACATCCGTGCGGCGCCGGTGTCGCGCAAGAAGGGGTTCTCCAAGAACCAGCTCGCCGCCCATCTTGCCGCCGCCGGGATCGGTTACCGCCATTTGCGCGGCCTCGGCACGCCGAAGCGCGGGCGCGAGGCGGCCCGCTCCGGCAAACGCGACGAATTCGAGCGGATCTTCCGCGCCCATCTCGAGGAACCCGAAGCCCTGCTCGATCTCGCCGAGGCCGAGACGCTCGCGCAAGCCGAGCCGACCTGCCTGTTATGCCTGGAGCGCGATCCGCTTCACTGCCATCGCCTGATCGTGGCGACGCGCATGGCCCAAGACACCGGTCAGGAGATCGATCATTTGTTCGTGGTAGATTGAGACCATGCGCAGCCCTGGCACCTGCCTCCCCATTACCGCGGTCGTCCTCGTCCTCGCCGGCATCGCCCCTCGCGCCCCGGCCGCCGAGACGACCCCCGAGCAGCGCACGGCGCAAAGACTGGAAAGCGTTCGCGCCGACCCGCTCGCGCTCCGCGCCTTTCTCGCCCGGATGCCGAAGGGCGCCGATCTGCATAGTCATCTGAGTGGCGCCATCTATGCCGAAACCCATATCCGTGATGGCGGTGAAGATCGCCTCTGCGTCGACCAAGCCGCCAAAGCCTTTACCAAGTCCCAGCCCATCGTCGCCGGGGCGGAGCCCGAGCCGGTCTGCGAGGCCGGTGACATTCCTGCCGCCGACCTCTCCAAGAACCAGCGCCTGTACAACGCGCTGATCGATTCCTTCTCCATGCGCGGCTTCATCCCGGCCACGGGCGAAACCGGGCATGACCATTTCTTCGCTGCCTTCACCAAGTTCGGCGGCAACGATCCAAGCCACACCGGCGAGTGGCTCGACGAGGTGGCCACCCGCGCCGCCAAACAGAACGTGCAATATCTTGAGTTGATGGCCACCCCCACCTGGCACCGCCTCAACACCATCACCGATCGGATGCAATGGCACGAGGATTTGGGCGCGCTACGCGATGAGCTGCTGGCCAAGGGATTGGCAGACGACGTACCCGCGGCCCGCGCCTTTTGGGACGAGGCGGAGGCGCCACGCGACAAGCGCGATCATTGCAGCGCGCCGGACGCGACCCCCGCCTGCAAGGTCGGGACGCGCTACATCTACGAAGTTTTCCGCAACACACCGAAGATGCTCGTCTTTGCCCAAACCCTGCTCGGCTTCGAGATCGCTGCGGCCGACCCGCGTGTCGTGGGCATTAATTTCGTCGGCATGGAGGATGATCAAACCGCCATGGCCGACTATGCCGAGCAGATGCGCATGGTGGGCTTCCTACGCGGCCTTTATCCCAAAGTTCACGTCAGCCTGCATGCCGGCGAACTGGCGCCTGGCCTCGTGCCGCCGGAGGGACTGTGCTGCCATGTGCGCCTCGCGGTGGACGAGGCCAAAACCGATCGCGTCGGACATGGCGTGGACGTCATTTATGAGGACCGCCCGGACGAGCTCCTGCAGGACATGGCCGCGAAGCACGTGCTGGTCGAGATCAACCTCACCAGCAACGCGGACGTTCTCGGCATCGCCGGCAAGGACCATCCCTTCCCGACCTACCGTAAGGCCGGCGTTCCGGTGGCGCTCTCCACCGACGACGAGGGCATCGAGCGCATTGACCTCACCCATGAATATGTCCGCGCGGTCGAGACCTATGATCTCAGCTATGCGGACCTCAAAGCGATGGTGCGCAACAGCCTGGAATACAGCTTTCTCCCCGGCGCCAGCCTATGGCAGGAGAAGGGCGCTTATGACCGCGCCGTTGCCGGCTGCCGCAGCGACGTGCCGAGCACGGACAAGCCGTCCCCCTCTTGCACGGCCTTCCTCGGGGCAAGCGAAAAAGCGCAGCAGCAATGGGAGCTGGAGCGGCGTTTCCGCGAATTCGAAGCCAAAGATTAGAGCCTGAGCTGGTTCATGGGGCGGCAGGCTTGGGCGCCGGCTTGGCGACAGGTTTGCTTGCCGGCTTGGCCCCGGGCTTGGCTGCCGGCGCCGGCACGGACGCCGTGCTCGCCACCGGCGGCATCGTCTTGTTGCAGTCGGACTCCCCCGCTTCCAGCGATCGATGTCGTATTGCATCTTGGCGGCAAGGTTAGGCGGCATCTTGCGGTTCTCGGTGGTGATCACCGTCGACGGCCCCTCCTGCTTGAAGTCGATGGCATAGGTGGACAGGCCGGCGCGGCCGAGTTCGGCCCGGTCGTGGATGGTGATCTCGACCTTGGCGCTGTCCGGACTTCACATCGGCGCGATAGACGTAATTGCGCAGCAGCGGATCGTCGGCGTTGAACCAACACGTCTTGATGCGCCCGCCCATCGCTACATAGGCATCGAAGGGCTTGGCCGAGGAGATCGACGCGGTCCTGACCGAGGCCGTGCCGGCCGAGGGATCGGACACCGAACTATCGGAGACCGAGCTATCGGTGGTGCCCACGCTGCACCCCGCGAGCGAAGTCAGCGCGGCAAAACACACGGCTCTTCTCAGCAACGCTCGGCTCACAGTCCCACTCCGCATCCCGCGAGCCTAATCGCGAAAATTCACATATTGCAGCGGCTGCTCGAGCGTAAGCCCCTTGATGTGCTGGATCACCGCCTGCAGGTCGTCGCGTTTCTTACCCATGATCCTGAGCTCGTCGCCCTGGACCGTGACCTGGACCTTGAGCTTGGAGTCCTTGATCTCCTTGGTCAGGCGCTTGGCGAGCTCCCGATCGATGCCTTGGCGAATGACGGCCTTCTGCCGCACCGCTTGTCCGGCCGCCTTCTCGATCGCTTTATAGTCGATGACGCGGGCATCGACCTTGCGGCGGGCAAAGTGGCCCTGCAACAGCTCGTGCATCTGCTTGAGCTTGAGCTCGTCGTCGGCGTGGAGGGTAAGCTCGGCCTCCTTGCGCTCGACTTTCGCTTCCGAGCCCTTGAAATCGTAGCGCTGGCTGATCTCCCGCGCCATATTGGCGAGCGCGTTGTCGACCTCCGCCAAATCGGTTTTTGACACGATGTCGAACGACGGCATCGGACCTCCCCTGAGACTAGTGCCGCCCGACCCATAATAGCATTGGCGCGGGCGGGGAAGCCCCCATGCCCCTGCCGGTCGGCCGGGGCACGCCGGACCGCGCAAAGGCCGGATTCCCGCCCCGGCGGGGCAGGCTCAAACGTCAATGAAGCCGGATTAAGAGGTCAGCTCGCCACGCGCTGAGCCACGCCTGCCACGACATCGCCGAGATCGGCCGTCCGCGCCTGCTCGTGTTTCAGCGCATCGCGCTCCTCGAGCAGCTCGATCTTGCCAAGCTCCTCCAAGGCTTCGGCCAGCTCCGCCCTGGCCGCCGCGAGCTTGGCCTCAAGGTCGGCCGCCGAGGCGAGCAGATTGTCGCGCCGCTGGATCGCCGCCTTGGCGAAGGTGGGGTAGGCATAATGGTTGGTGTCGGAGACGCCCGAGCGCTCCTGCTCAATGGCGATCTGGCGGTCCAAATCCGTCGCCATATGGCTGAATTCGCCGATCATCATCTCGATATCGGCGGCCTTGCGGCGTTTCTCATCGACCTCGAAACGCTTCAAGCGGATCAATCCGTCCCGTGACTTCATGGTTCAATACCCTCAACACGACAGGATCCCGGGACGGAGAAATACAAATCCCATGCCACTTGCTTGAAACTCATGCAGCTGAGCCCCCTACCCCTCAAGCTGGGATCTTGGCCAACAGGCCTTAAGGGCCGGTAAACCATATGCGTGGCATTTGACCCATGCGAGCCCGCGCACGCAATCCGTGCTTTGGGCTCGCCACAGGCTCAGCTTTTGTTAACTATTGGCCCGTAATTTGTTGATTCGAATTAACCAATCTGCGTCGCGCAAGGGATTACCAGGCCGGAGCATCCGGACTGCCGGGAAGACGGGGGACTAAAGATGCGGGTTCTTCTCATCGAGGACGACAGCGCCACAGCGCAAAGCATCGAGTTGATGCTGCAGTCGGAAGGGTTCAACGTGTACACGACGGACCTCGGCGAAGAGGGCGTCGATCTCGGTAAACTGTACGATTACGACATTATCCTTCTCGATCTGAACCTGCCCGATATGAGCGGCTTCGAGGTCCTGAAGACGCTCCGGGTGAGCAAGGTACAGACCCCGATCCTCATCCTGTCCGGCCTGGCCGGCATCGAGGACAAGGTCCGGGGCTTGGGCTTCGGCGCCGACGATTATATGACCAAGCCCTTCCATAAGGACGAGCTGGTGGCCCGTATCCATGCCATCGTGCGGCGGTCCAAGGGCCATGCCCAGTCGGTGATCCAGACCGGAGGCCTCAAGGTCAATCTCGACACCAAGACCGTGGACGTGAACGGCCAGCGCGTGCATCTGACCGGCAAGGAATATCAGATGCTCGAGCTCCTCTCCTTGCGCAAGGGCACCACCCTCACCAAGGAAATGTTCCTCAACCACCTCTATGGCGGCATGGACGAGCCGGAGCTCAAGATCATCGACGTCTTCATCTGCAAGCTGCGCAAAAAGCTCGCGGCGGCGACCGGCGGCAAGCATTATATCGAGACCGTCTGGGGCCGCGGCTATGTGTTGCGCAACCCGGAAGACGAATCCGAGGCGGCGGCCTAGCGCTCCTTTAGCCATCGGCGTTTGCGTATGGCCGGGCGGCTTGCCCGGCCATCGGCGTTTTAGGGGCCTGCTTGCGGCAATGAGCGGCGGCTAGCGCGCGGACCCGGCGCAGGCGCGCACCACGGGCCCATGCCCGGCCGAGGCCTCTCCCGCGCGCTGCCCCCTCGCCCGTGCCGCCCTTGCCTCCGGGCCGAGGGTGAAGATACCGTGATGGCCCTCCCGCACCGGGGCGAAATCGCGCGACAGACCCGTCACCGTCTCGGCCGCGCCGAGCACGAGATAGCCGTCGGCGGCGAGGTGGGAGGCAAGCCGCGCCAGCACCTGCCGCTTGGTATCCTCGTCGAAATAGATCAGCACATTGCGGCAGAAGATCACGTCGAACATGCCGAGCGTGTGGTCGTCGGCGATCAGATTGTGCTGACGGAACTTGATCATGGCGCGGATGGAGGGGTTGATCTCCCAGGCGCTTCCCGCTTTGCGAAAATGTCGGATCAGGAGCGAGACCGGCAGCCCCCGCTGTACCTCGAACTGGCTGTAGAGGCCCTTGCGCGCCCGGCGCAAAGCGTCTTCGGCGAAGTCGGTCGCCAGGATGTCGACGGTCCAGCCGGCATTGGCCCAGGCCCGGTCCGCAAGCAGCATGGCGAGGGAATAAGGCTCCTGCCCCGTCGCCGCGGCGGCGCACCACAGTTTGATCTGGCGCGTCCCGGCGCGGGCCTCCATCAGCGCGGGGAGCATCTTCTCTGTGAAATAGTCGAATGGGGCCTTGTCACGGAAGAAATAGGATTCCTGCACGCTCACCGCCTGGGCCACGCGGATGCGTAACTCCTCCGCCTCGGGCCGCATCAGGGCCAGCACGAGCGCCGCCACCGAGCCGAGGTCGTAGGCCTTGAGCACAGGACGGAGCCGCGCCTCGAGCAGCTCCCGGCGGTCCTCGCTGAGATAAAGGCCGGAGCGCTCATGCAGGATCAGGCGGAGATAGTTGAACTCCTGCGGCGTCATGGCCTCTCTCCGCGCATGAGCTTGATCGCCGCCTCGGCGATCCCCAAAGGCGGCAGCACGGCCGCGCAGGCACCGGCCGCGACCGCCGCGCCCGGCATGCCCCACACCACGCTGGAGTCCTTGTCCTGGGCGATCACGCTACCGCCCGCTTCGGCGATGGCGAGCGCGCCCGCGGCGCCGTCCGCGCCCATGCCGGTGAGCACGATGCCCAGCGCCGCCGGTCCGTACGCCCTGGCGACACTCGCAAACAGGGGATCGACCGCGGGCCGGCAATAATGCACCGGCGGCTCGTCGCTCAGCCGCAAAGAGGGGGTATCGCCGCCGCCCATGACGGTCATGTGCCGGTCGCCCGGCGCGACATAGATGGCGGCGGGCTTGAGGCGCTCGCCGTCGGCCCCTTCCTTGACGGTCTTGCCGGTCGCGCGCGCAAGCCGCTCCGCCAAGATCGCGGTGAACATCGGCGGCATGTGCTGCGCCACCACCACCGGCACCTGGGTGAGCTTAGGCGCGAGCGGCTCGAACAGGTCGCCCAGTGCCAGAGGTCCGCCGGTCGAGCTGCCGATGGCCAGGATGCGCGGCGGCACCAGGGAGAACGGGCGCTTGCGGGCTCCCTGCCACAGCGCTGCGGCACCCTCCTCGCCGGCATCCGGCAGCATCTCGGCCCCGCGCGCGCCGCCGAGCGCCTTGATCTTGCGAACGACCTCGGAACGGAACTCGGGCAGCAGCGTGATGTCGCGATTGGAGCCGGGCTTGGGGATATAGTCGAGCGCCCCGAGCGACAGCGCCTTGAAGCTGATCTCGGCATTGCGCTGCGTGAGGGTGGAGACCACGAGCACCTTCACTCCCGGCCTTGCCTGCAGCAAGAGCGGCAGCGCCGTAAGCCCGTCCATCACCGGCATTTCGATATCGAGCAGAATGATGTCGGGGTCGCTCGCGGCCACGTCGTCGACCGCGAGCCGGCCGTTGGCGTGGCGCGCGACGGCGACGAGCCCCGGCTCCTCGTCGATCCAGCGCGAGACGAGTCCCCGCACGACGGCCGAATCGTCGACGACCATGACCTTGATGGGTTTATCGCCCGGTACCGACCAGCTCGACGCAGCTGCCGTAGGATATCTGGTCGCGCCCTCGTCGAGCATGGGCATGGGCTTCAGATCAGCCCCACCTCATGAAACTTGGCTTCGATGATGTCACGGTCGAAGGGCTTCATGATGTATTCATTGGCGCCGGCGCTGATCGCGCGGGTGATATGCTCGACGTCGTTCTCGGTGGTGCAGAAGATCACTTTCGGCACCTCCCCGCCGCGTTCCTTGCGCAGCGCCACGAGAAACGCGATTCCGTCCATCACCGGCATGTTCCAGTCGAGCAGCACGGCGTCAGGCATCGAGACGCGACATTGGTCGAGCGCCTCGCGCCCATTCTCGGCCTCCGACGCCGTGAAGCGCAAATCCTCGAGGATGCGCTTCGCGACCTTGCGGATCACCGCACTATCGTCGACCACCAAGCAATGTTTCATCGTTTCTTCCTTCCCCCAGATCGGGTTCGGTCACGCGCCGGCTAAGCAGCCGCACCCCAACCCGGTAAGATCGAGCACCTTGTCGACATCGAGCACGACCATCAGCCCCTGCTCGAGCCGGTGGACCCCCGCGCAAACGCGCCCCCAGCGCGGATCGAGATTGACGGGGTTGATGTCGTAGGTCTCCGCCGGCAGCCACAGCACATCGCCCACTTTGTCGACGATGACCCCGTAGAGCTCGCCGCGCTCCTCGATGCCCACGGCCACCGGTGCCACGCCGTCGGTACGGGGCGCAAGCCCCAGTCGCTGGCGCAGATCGATGGCGGTGACGATGCGGCCCCTTAAATTGAGCAGCCCCGCGACCTGCGGCGGCGCGAGCGGCACGCGCGACAGACCCCGGGGCACGAACACGTCGCGCACCCGGCTGAGCTTGAGCCCGAACAGCTGCCCGGCGGTGACGACGGTGACGAAGCCTTCCCTCGCCTGCTGCGGCCCCGACTCCAAGCCATCCTCGCTCATGCCGCGGCCCCCCATTGCTTGCAGCAATCGACCAGCGCATCCATGAGCTTTTGCCGGTCGAACTTGCCCACATGGGTGGCGAATCCCGCCGCCCGCGTGCGCTCGACGAGGCTTGGGCTGCCATGCGAGGACAGCGCGATCAGCGGCACCTTGCTCCAGGCGCGGTCGGACTTTATGCGCTGAGCCAAGGCGATCCCGTCCATCCCCGGCATCTCCAGATCCGTGACGATCAGGTCGAAAATGACGCCCTGGTCCTTGAGGCGGAGGGCCTCCTCGGCTGAGGCGGCGAGCGTGACGTCGTAGCCGCTCGCGGTGAGCAGCGGGGCGAGCATATTGCGGAAGAACTGGCTGTCGTCGATAAGCAGCAGCCTCACCTCGCGCGCGAACGGGTCTTTCTTGGCGGCGGCGCCGCGACCGAATGCGTCGCCGAGATAATGGGAAACGTCGACGATCTCGACCGCCTTGTCCCTGATGATGGCGGTGCCAATGAGGCCGGGCTCCTCGGCGGCGATTTCGATGGTGAGCGGCACCTCGACGATGTCGACGATGGCGTCGACGGCAAGCCCGACCGGCCGGCGCCCCTCGGTGAACACGAGCACGGGCTGCACCGGCCCCTCGCGCTCACGGCTCGCCTCGTCGATACAGACGAGCGGCATCAACGCGCCGCGATATTGCACCACGTCCCCGCCTTTGGTGTGCTCGATCTCAGTCTTGGCGATCTCCTCCAGCCGAGTGATCAGCGACAGCGGCACCGCCTTGAGCGTCGTCGAGCCCGCGCGGAACAGGAGCAGCGCCGTGGTGGCGTCCCTCGCGCCGGCCGACACGGCCTGCTCATAGCTGGGCGCCTCGCGTTGCCCGCCCTCGGTAGCGACCACCGTGCCGAGCGCATTCGGGTCGATGATCATGATCACGCTGCCATCGCCGAGAATGGTGTTGCCCGAGAACACGGCGACGTCGCGCAGAAGGCTCGACATCGGTTTCACCACGATCTCTTCGGTGCGGAACACGCTGTCCACCAGCACGCCGAAGCGCCGCGCCCCGATATGCATCACCACCACCGTGAGCGTCTCGCCCGCCAGCCGTTCGAGCGTGGACTCGGCCCCTTCGAGCGCGAGCAGCTGACAGAGGTCGAGCAGCGGCAGGAGCCGGTCGCGCAGGCGAAACACCGCCGCGTCGTTGATCAGCTCCACGCGATGCTCGGATTTCGGCCCGGCGCGGACGAGCTCCACGACGCTGAACTGCGGAATGGCGAAGCGCTGGCCGCCGGCCTCGACGATCAGCGCCGCCATGATGGCCAGCGTGAGCGGAATCTTGATGACGAACACGGTGCCCTGGGGCGAGGTGGATTTCAGCTCCACCGTGCCGCCGATGAGTTCGATATTGTTGCGCACCACATCCATGCCCACGCCGCGACCCGAGACCCCGGTGACGGCCTGCGCGGTGGAGAAGCCGGGGCGAAAGATGAATTTGTAGGTGTCGGCGTCGCTCAGGCGATCGAGCTCGGCTTGCGTCGCCAGCCCGGTCGCCAGCGCCTTGCTGCGGATCTTCTTGGCGTCGAGGCCGCGCCCGTCGTCGGCCAACTCGATCATGATATAGCCGCCCTGCTGCGAGGCGCTGAGCTTGATCCGCCCGGTTTCGGCTTTGTCCGCCTTAACCCGCTCGGCCGGCTGCTCGAGGCCATGATCGGCCGAGTTGCGGATCATGTGGGTGAGCGGATCCTTGATCTGCTCCAGCACTTGGCGGTCGAGCTCGGTCTCGCTGCCCGCCATCTCGATCTCGATCTTCTTGCCGAGCTCGAGCGAAAGCTCGCGCACGAGCCGGGGCAGCTTCTGCCACGCATTGGCGATCGGCTGCATGCGGGCCTTCATGATGCCCTCTTGCAGCTCGGCGGTGACATTGGACAGCCGCTGCAGCGGCGTCTTGAACTCGCTGTCGCCGGTGCGCCGCACGAGATCGAGCAACTGATTGCGCGTGAGGACGAGCTCGCTCACCGTGGTCATCAGATGCTCGAGCGTATCGACGCTGACGCGGACGGTTTGGCTGCGGGCCTGCGCCTCCATGGTGAAGCCCTCGCCACGGGTGCCGTCGCCCTGAGGCGCCTTCGGCCCCGGCGCCGTCCGCCATGCGCGCTCGAGCTCGTCGAGCGACACTTTGCCCGCCTGCAACAGCCGCTCGTCAGGTAAGGCACCAGCCTCCTCGGCATACGCGCTGCGCAAGATGAGCCCGCTCTGGACCCGCGCGATCGCTTCCAACGGACCGATGAGATCGGCGTCGGAGCCCGCGGGCTCGGTTCCGTTGCGCTCGATCTCGGCCAGGATGTGCTTGATGCGATCGATGGTGGCGAGGGTGACGGTGACGCCCTCGACGGTGACACGGGCGCCGTCGCGATACTGGCCGATCAGGTTCTCGGCGGCATGGGCGAGCTGGGCCAGCCGGTGCAGGCCGATGAAGCCGCAGGTGCCTTTGACCGTGTGGACCAGCCGGAAAATGGTGTTGAGCGTCTCGGTATTGTCGGGTTCTTGCTCGAAGCGCACGAGCTCACGGTCAATGAGATCGAGACTCTCTCCGGTTTCGGCGACGAAATCGCCCAGAAGCTCGTCCATTGCCCACCCCAGAGGCCGCGCCCGGTAAGAGCCGTCGCGGCCGCGCTTCGCGCCCTTGCGGGATTTTCGGTGAACTCTGGTTTACGTTCGGTTGAGTAAACGAATTATTTCTCGGCGGGCGCCGGCTCCCCGCCTTACGCGGCCTTGAGCTCCACCTCCGCCGGTCCCACCTCGACCGTGAGGCGCATGCCGGCGGCGGCGGCCACCCGGCTCGCGTAATAAGGCTGGATCGAATGGGCGTCGACCGCCGCGCCGTCGCCGCCGGCCAGCAGATCCCTTACCTGATCGTTAAGCTTTGCCGAATCGCCCTTGGCCTTGACGGTGAACCCGACATTGGGAGGCTCGCCCACGATCTCGACGCTCACCGTGCCGCCCCGCGGCAGCGCGACCACGCCGAGCGCCACGAGGTTGAGCAGGAGCTTGACCGTGTTCTTGGGCAGCGTCACGGCGGGCCCGTGCCATTCGAGCTTGTGCTTCGGCTCCTGGACGAAGTCGCGGGAGACCTTCTCCGCGTCGCGCAGATCGATCTCGGCGCCGGCCGAGCCGGCCGCGCCGAAGGCGAGCCGCGCGAATTGCAATTTGGCCGACGCTTGGCGAGCGCTCTTGCGAATGAGATCGAGCGCCTGCTCGCGCATGGCCTCGTCGGGCTCCTCGCCCAGCATTTCGAGGCCATTGGCGATGGCGCCGACCGGATTGATGACGTCGTGGCAGATGCGGCTCGAGATGAGCGCCGCGAGCTCGAGATCGCCGATCGAAGCTGACTCCGTCATGGCCTCCTCCTGACTTTCCGCCCGTTTCTAGATATGACTGAGGCACGCGCGAAAATCTGCTAAATCGGCCCCGCACAGCGCCGCTCCTCGGCGTCGCGCCGCAAATCACCGCCTTTGACCCGCAACGCCCGCGAATCAGCGCTAACGAGCATACTGCCTTGTCCGCCCCCAGACACACAACAGCGGCGCCCCCCGATGCCCTCGACTATGGCGCCCTCTCCGCGACCCTCGTCGATGCCGCCGCCCGCGCCGGCGCGGCCATCATGCGCCATTATGGCGAACGCACCACGGTGGAGCTCAAAGCCGATGCGAGCCCGGTGACGGCGGCCGACCGCGACGCCGAGGCGGTCATCCTTGCGGCGCTGCAGCAGTTTTGCCCCACCACCCGCGTCGTCTCCGAGGAGGATGCGGCCGACCGAACGGCGAAGCTCCCGGCCCGCTTCTTCCTCGTCGACCCCTTGGACGGCACCAAGGAGTTCATCAACCGGCGCACCGACTTTACCGTCAATGTCGCGCTGATCGAGGACGGCAAGCCCGTTTTCGGCCTCGTCTACGCACCGGCCTGCCGACTGCTCGCCTTCACCCCGAAGCCAGGCGTGGCGGTGGAGGCGGAGCTTTCCCCAAGCAAGGATGGCGCGAGCCTCGCCGCCCTCCACACCCGGCGCTTGCATGCCCGCGCCCCGGAGGCGGACGGCCTCGTGGCCGTGGTCAGCCACTCCCACCTCGATGCCGCGACCGAGGCCTTCCTCGCCCAGCACAACATCAAGGCGCGGTCGGGCGCGGGCTCGTCCTTGAAGCTGGTCATGCTCGCCCGCGGCGAGGCTGACGTCTATCCCCGCTTCGGCCCCACCATGGAATGGGACATTGCCGCGGGCCATGCGGTGCTCGCGGCCGCCGGGGGCGGCGTGGTCGATGTCGATGGCAAGCCGCTCCGCTATGGCAAGACCGAGGCGGGCTTGCGCAATCCGAGCTTCATCGCCTGGGGTCGCCGGATTTAGCCACAGTTTGGTAACAGTTTTCGGCAAATCATAAGAGTTGAAGGCCAAGCTCTTTGAGCTGGATGGGGGGCTTTCACCGACCACGGGGACGGGACATGAACCTCAGAACTCTCATCGACTGCTGCGCTCGCCGCAATCTCGGCCACGGCGCTTGCCGCTATTTTGCTGCTCACCGCCTTCGCCCCGGCTTCCGCGCAATCCGACGGCCCGATGGTGATCACGCCTCAGCCGCCGGACGCGTCCCATGGCACCGTGCCCTCGGACCCGGGCCCCGACGCCTACCGCCACGGCAGCCCGGATGGGTGGTCGAATGGCGATCCCGGCGGACCCGGCCGGCCTTACCAGCCCGCGCCCCAGGCCGGCGGTCCCGCGAACGGTCCCTATGTGCCGTCGGAGGCCGAGGACCATGGCAGCTTCTCCATCGAGGAGATCAACGAAACGGGCCACCGCTTCTTCGGCCGCGTGTCCATGGGCTTCGCCCGTGCCGTCGAATACACCTTCCAGCGCGCCGGCCGGCCGAACGGTTATATCCTCGGCGAGGAGGCGGGTGGCGCCTTCATCGCCGGGCTGCGCTACGGCGAGGGCATGCTCTATACCAAGGACGCGGGCGACCATAAGGTGTTTTGGCAAGGCCCCTCGGTCGGCTACGATTTCGGCGGCGAGGGCTCCAAGACCATGGTGCTCGTCTATAATCTGCAAAGCCCGGGCGAGATCTACCGCACCTATGCCGGCGTCGACGGCTCGGCCTATCTCGTCGGCGGCGTCGGGGTGACCTTCCTGGCCCGCGACCATGTGGTGCTGGCCCCCATTCGCTCGGGCCTCGGCCTTAGGCTCGGCGCCAATATCGGCTACCTGAAATATACCCGCGAGCCCACCTGGAATCCGTTCTAGATTAGGGCTAAGGAAGCACGGCGGCGGCCTGAGGGAGCCAGCACGGCTTTCGTGCGTTCTCTTGGCTGATGCTTACCCCGCTGGGGGCGTCCTGAGGGACGCGCCAGCGCGAATGGGGAGCGGGTCTGATGATCGACATTGTGATGTATGCAGCGCTCGGCTTCCTGGTCGCGAGCCTGCTTGCGCTCATGCTCGCCCCTCCCCTGTGGCGCCGGGCCGTGCGGCTCACGACCCGCCGGATCGAAGCCAGCATGCCCATGTCGGTCACCGATATCCAGGCCGACAAGGACCAGTTGCGCGCCGAATATGCGGTCGAGCTGCGCCGGGTCGAGGTGGCGCTGGAAAAGGCCAAGGACAAGGCCGCGCGCGAACTGGTCCAGGCCAATAAGCGCCGGGTCGAGATCGCCGTCCTGAATGACGAGCTCGCCGCCGCCACGGGGCGGTTGGAGGAGAACGCGAACGCCAACCGCGTGCTCGAGCAGACCATCAAGCGGCGCCTGCCGGATCTGGAGGCCCGCATCAAGGCGGCGAAGGAGGCGATCGCCGAGCTTGAAGCGAGCAATACCGAGCTTCGCACCACCGTCGCCTCGCAAACCGCGGCGCTGAAGGAGGCGCGCGCGGCGGTGCAGACCCAGCGCGGCGAGATCGAAGGCTTGCGCGGGGCGCTCGAAGGTGGCGGCAGGGTGTTGCGCCTCGGCAAGTCCGAACCCGAGACGACCAAGGAAACCCAGCGCCTCAATGCCGAGCTGTCCCGGCTCAAGGAAGAGCTTACGCGGCAACAGGCAAATGCCGAGGAGAACGCGGCGTTGCGCCAAGAGTTCGACAAACTTGCCGCCCAGCTCCTCGCCGCCGCCCTGGGGCAGCCGATGCCCGAGCCGGTTGCGACCGCCGCCACCGCCTTCGTCCCCTATACCGCCGAACCCGCGCCAGAGGAGGCGTGGCCGCCGCTCGAATCCGAGCCCGAGCCGGTTGCGCCGGCGGCCGAGTTCCTGCCGCCCGAACCCGAACCCACGCCGGAAGCCGCCCAGCCCGCGCTCCACGGCGCCAATGGCAGCAATGGCAGCGAAGCGCCCGAGGCTGAGCCGGCCGAAGCGGTCGCCGAGACCGCGGAGCCGCCGGAAGCCGTGGCCGAGGCGGACGAGGCTCCCGAAGCCGGGCGGTCGCTCGCCCAGCGGATCGTTTCCCGCCGGGCCAAGCGCCGTGCTGCCGCCAAAGACCGCGGACGTAGCCTGAGCGATCGCCTCAAGGACATTCCCGCCGACGCCCCGGAGACTTAGACCGGGCCTCAAGTCTGCAGAAAGCGCCTGCTGTCGCCCTGAAGCCGGAGCGCGGTCAGCCGATCGGTGAAGCATGCGCCGGTATCGATTCCGATGCGGTTTTGGCGCAAGACGGGCTCCGCCGACGGCGTGTGGCCATGCACCACGATTTTGCCGAACGGCGCGTCGCTGTTGAGGAACGCCCCCCTGATCCAGATGAGGTCGCCCGGGTCCTGCGCCTCAAGCGGCACGCCCGGCCTTACCCCCGCATGCACGAACAGATAGCCGTCCTTCGCAACCACGAGCTCGAGCCCTTCGAAGAAGCGGCGGTGGGCCGCGGGCAACGCGGCGAGGAAGGCCTGCCGCCACGCCTCGGGCGGCGCCCCGGCGCGCGCAAGCCCCTCCACGTCAACGCCGTAAGAGCGCAACGTGGCGTCGGCGCCATTGGCCCGCCACTGGTCGAGGTTCGAAGCGTCCTCCAGGAACCGAAGCAGCAGGTCCTCGTGATTGCCCTTGAGAAAATTCGCCTCGAAGCCGGGAGGCAGGCGCGCCAGCAGCGTCTCGACCACCGGCCGGCTGTCGGGCCCGCGATCCACATAATCGCCGAGAAAGATGAGCGTCCGCCGCTCGACCTCGGGGCTCGCCGCGGCGTCCGCCCCGATCAGCGCCAAGAGGCGAGTGAGCAGATCGGCGCGGCCGTGCACATCGCCTATGGCATAGACGGCTTCATCTTCGGCCACCGAAGCATCGGTCATGACTGACAGGCTATCGAAGGTTGCGGACGGTCTTCACGCGCGGCATGCGCCTAGGCATTCGGCCCCTTGCCCAGAATCTCGCGATACATCGCCGCCGAAAATCCAAACACCGTATTCACGCATTTGAGCTTGAGGCCGATGAACAGCACCATCTCGCCGTTGCGGAGCTGGTCGTCCTCGGTGATGACATAGAGCTCGTCGACGTCGAGCGGCGGCAAGCCCTTGAGGTCGCGTGCCCGCGCCTGGAAAGCGACGAGTTCGTTCCCCGCCAGACGATCGAATTTCGCGTGCACCTGGCGGATGGCGGCCAGGATCGTGTCCTGCGGCTTGCAGATGACTGGCATCGGCGCCGGACCGTCACCATTGTAATAAGTGATGCCGTGGGACTGCACGAGAGGCAGCAGGCGCTCGGAATAGGCCTTGAACCCGGCAAAGCCGATCAGGGTGATGGCCAGCGCAATCCCTGCCGCGATCCTCGACCAGAGTGGCAACGCCAAGCCCTCCGCTGACGGATTCTACTCGGATGGCACCAAGGCTTGGACAGAATAGCGGGTCCGGTCGCGCTTGGGCACCCTAAATCGCCGAATCCGTTTCGCAGACCACGGTATCCTGATGGCTACATTCGGGAAGCTTGTAGCCGATGAGCGTGCCGGTCCGGGTATCGACGATGGGAGCGGGGCAACCCACGCGCCACACCCGCCAAGGACTGTTCTTGTGCTCTTGGTCCCAACTGGTCGCCAGCGGTATCCCGGCTCGGGCGCATTGCGTCGGAATGGTGAAATCCGAGTTGAGCGGCAGCGCCGGATCGTCGCCCGCGCTGAGCTTCATGCCCTCGACCGGATCGTAGAGCGGGACCTCGTTGCGCCGGCACAGCATCATGGCGTGCTCCGTGGCCCAGGCGAGATTCTCGACGCCGGTAAAGCCGGCATTTTGATCGGGCGCACCGGCGATCACGACCTTGCAGACGATGAGCACCAGAACGGGAGGAATGTGTATGCCCATGGTCAGGCTCCCTGCTTAAGGAGCGCGGCCATCTGGCGACCGAAGGGTCCGGAGGCCAAGGCAATCGCGTTTTGCGCCGCCGTCACGGCGAGGGTGGGGTTGCTGAGCATGGGTCAATCCTCATTGGGTTTGCTCGATCAACAACGCTGCCCCTTACGACGAAACCTCCCCACTCTTCCGACGACGCCTGGGCTTCTGCCCAAGTCGCGCCAATTATGCTGCAGTGCAATATAACGCGCGCTTTGCCTTTTGGTTCGCGGCCGATTGAAGCGGGACGCGAGGCCGAAGCTTAACAGGGAAGTCTTGTAAAACCCTAACTTCCATAATCTTTTTTAGTTCTCCAAGCCTCGTGGACCGCGCCGTTCATCGCTCCAGGCCACAAAACCCTTTCGCTTAGGCAATGCTGCATCGCAAAAAGGCGATTCGCAAGCCATACCTTAATGTGCGGCAATGAAACCTGGGGGACTAGAGCGGCGCCACCACACTCACCGGTTTTTTGGCAAGCCCCGCGCCATTTGCCGGCTGAATCGCCTAAACTTCAGGCAGATTTGGGGGCTCAGGGCCGTATATCGCGGCGCCCCGGGCACGCCCGCGGCCAGGCAACGAGTGACACGACCAACCGGCGGGCAGGATCGTGGCGCCAAGCGCCACGCCAAAGCCCTACCCTTGAGCCTATTTCAGCGGCGGCAGCGGCCGTGGCGCTTCGGTGGTATAGACCTGATTGTGGTGGAAGCAGCCCCCCAGCGCGAATAGCGCAGTGAGGACCGCCAAAACGGCGATCATACGCATCTTACGTAGCCCCCTCGTACTCTACTGAACCCGTGGCCGATCCCAGGAAAACAGATTTCGCCGGGGATTTGGTGACGAATCTGTCACAGTTCCTGGCGGATTTTAGACTGGCCGCGACCCTGCCGGGCCCTAAGGCACGCCTCGTTACAAGGTGAAACGCTCGTTTACCGGGCCTTAACCATTGTTACCGCCCTATGGGAGGAGCCAACCGCAACCCTGGCCTGGGCCGTGTCAAAGCACTCCTCTCTTCTATTACTCGGCAGCTGCGCGGCGAGCTTTTGCCTGGCCCGCCTGTTCTTTGTGACGACGGGGTCCTTGGACGCGCAAGCGACCGTCGAGGCGGCGGCGCCGCCCGCCCGAACCATAGCGGCGCCGGTACCCGCCGCGCTCAACTCCCAAGCACAGCCATTGCCGGCACCCGTCCCGCCGCGACCGGCCGGTGACGGTGCCACGGGCGCGATCCAAGCTGCCACACCGAGCGCGCCACCGTTTCCCGAGAACCCACTCTCGCCGTCCGTCGCCACGGACCAAGGATTGACAGCGAGAGCCGAGGCTGACTCTCCCTCTGCAGCAGCGATCGACTCTCCTCCGACTGCCGAGCCATCGGGGGAGGCCGCAAGTCCCTCCCTGCCCACTTCCGATGCCGATTCGGGACAAGCCGCGCCCACTACCGGCGATCCCAATGCGGCAAGCGCGGGACCCGAAGGTGACGCTGAAGCAGCCACGGCCCCGCTCGATGAGAGTGATGCGCCCACTCCGCCCGAGAAACCCGTCACCGCCAACCCGAAGAAGCCGCCCGAGCCGTCACGGCAGGCCCGGCAAATTCTCCGAACCAAGCCCGAGCCGCGCGCCATGCAGCTCGCTCCAGCCAACGAGCCGCTCAGACATGCGAGCACATCGGCTTATGGCGCCCGGGTCCACTCAATGCTCGCGCGCCACAAGCCGGCGGCAGGCGCGCGCGGCAGCGCGACCGTGACCTTCAGCATCGGCACGAATGGCGCGCTTCGCTCCGTTCGCATCCGCCAGTCGAGCGGCAGCGCCAGGCTCGATCAAATGGCGCTGGCCACCGTGCGCGGCGCCGCGCCCTTCCCGGCCCCACCGGCAAATCTGGCTGCCGGCGGACTGTCCTATTCGATCCGCATCTATTTCCGCTAATCGCTCGGGCAAAGCCCCTCGAAAATATTGGCCTCCGCTAGGGAGTTAGCCAGTTTTGAGGGCTGTCTGCGCCATGATCTTGAGGCCAACCGCGGCTATGTTTTTATGCTCGACGCCAAGAGTATGGTGCCGGACCACAAGGCATAGCTGCTTGCGCTAGCAAACCGCCACCTTCAACCTCTCGGCCGCGTCTGCGTCTCGGCGGACAAACACGTATAAAGTGGGATGCTGATGTTAAATGGTGATCACTACCCGAAACTCGTCGCACATAGCGGCTAAAGGGGGTCGCTCGTGCTGCGTTTTGTAGAATTGCCGGTGAGGGCTTTACGGGGCGCTCGAAGCAAGACGGCGAAGCTCGCGGACCATTCCCGCGGCCTCATTCGGAAGTGGCGCGCCGTCTATGCGAGGAGGCGGAGCCTCGCGACCTTTATTGCCGTCACTGGGAGCAGCGGCAAGTCCACAACGACAGCCTTGATTTCGCATATTTTGTCCGGCGTGGCTCCGGTCCACACCCGGCTAGTTTACAACACCTATACGGGCCACAGCAGGGCCTTACAAAATCCCCCACCAGACAATGGCTATTTTGTCGGCGAGATTGGCGCTGAACGCCCGGGGCACCTCCAGCCGATGATTGATCTCATCAGACCATCGGTCGGCGTTGTCACCCTAGCTGCCCTCGAGCACAAAAGCGAATTTCGGACCTGCCAGGCGGTAGCCGAAGAGAAGCAAAAATTGGTCGAGGCGCTTCCGGCAAGCGGGCTGGCCATCCTCAATCATGACGATCCGCTTGTGGCCGCCATGGCTGCATTCACCAAGGCGCGAGCTGTTACCTTCGGTCAAACTGGCGGAACGTACGTCGTATCGAATGTCCAATCTCAGGCGCCTGGCAAACTCGGCCTGACGATCACCCACCGCGATCAAGCGTTCGAGATCACCTCACATTTGACCGGCGCGCATCAGAGCTTGGCCGTGGCGGCCGCATTCTCTTGCACCCATCAGCTCGGTGTCCCGGCCGCTTTGATCGCCGAGCGTATCGCCTGTTTTGCACCCCTCTTCGGGCGATGTTCGGTACACCGTGCTGCAAGCGGTCCCGTATTCATCGTTGATATAGCTAAGGCGCCGTACCACAGCCTTCCCCTCACCTTCGACATGCTGGCAAAGTTCCGCGCGCCGCGTAAGCGTGTCGTAATAGGTCATATCAGCGACACCTCTGGGCCGTCGGATCGAACCTATCGAAAAGTCTATCAGGCGGCCCGTTCCGTTGCGGATCAAGTGATCTTCATCGGCGAACATTCACATCGGTCTAAGGCCTCGGCCGAGGATATTGCCGATGGTCGCTTTCTTCGCTTTGAAACCGTTCGAGACGTAGCCGAGTTCTTGAAGGCAAGCGCAA
Source organism: uncultured Alphaproteobacteria bacterium (assembly GCA_963820115.1). Lineage (GTDB taxonomy): Bacteria > Pseudomonadota > Alphaproteobacteria > Rhizobiales > Methyloligellaceae > Methyloceanibacter. The sequence goes on along the minus strand of CAWFYP010000001.1, from coordinate 521,781 downwards.
TACCCGACGAAATCGTCTTTTTGAAGAGTTCGTCCAGACTGCACCTCGAGAGATTGATGCTGAATTTTTTCACCTCGGTGCGGTGCTGGAAAGACGACTGCGGCAGGAAGGAAACCTGCGTCCCGATCTATGGAGCCGGTTGCTCCTTATACGAGGCGCCATTTGAGCAGCACGAGACCTTGAGGAAGGGCTTGTCCTATCCGTTGCCAAACGTGCATTTTGGCTAGCTCCCCATTTTCACATAATTTTGTGCAAAGCAGTTTGCAAACCAAAATTGCAAACTCGAACTTCCGCTTAGGGTAGCCGCGGATTGGTTCCTTCCCATACCCAACAGCGTATCCCGCGTCGTGGGCCATCGATCGCGAGCGCCGCGGCGCCCTTCCGGCCGACCTTGAGTTCGGTGACGCAGAGAGCTGACGCATCCTCGTCGATCTGAGCCGCACCGAGACCGGTGCCTCGGCACTTCGATATCGCCTCATGACGAACCCATGCGCGCAAGAATTGCGTCTCGCGCATCGCGGCGTCGAGCGTGGCCAAATGCTGCGCTACATCGTCGCCAAGCGCGCGCGCGGCGATACCGAGAATGTCGATGCCTGGCCGCGGCAGCTCCACGTCGATGCCGACGGCACATCCCAGGGCGACGGCGTAAAGGGCGATGTCGCTGGAATGAGACAGGTTGAAGTTCAGCGCGGGCGGACCGCCGGTCAGAGCGGGCTTGCCGTGCCGGCCCTGCGTGAAGCAAAGCGCCTGCGGATCGGTATCCACATAGCGGGAGAGCAGCAGGCGCAGAACCCCCCGCGCGAGGGTCCAGCGGCAGCGATCGGCTTCCCGCGCGAAACGTTTCGCTCGCTCTTTTTCATCGGCCGCTAGCAGCCAAGACAGATCGTCCCGCGGCGCCGAAAGTTCGAGGCGCCAGATATGGACGACATTCCCCGCGAGCCGTGGCCGGTCGGGCGCTCGCGCCCAGTCAAGGAACGGGGTCTGGTCCATCGAGCGTCCGATCGACGAGTTCGCCAATGCAGGCAGACAGGCTGCCGACATCCGGTTCGCGCAGCATCGACCGGTGACTGCCCAGCACCTCGCGCTCGACGACGCTGGCGATATCCATTCCCTGCCACAGGTCGAGAAGATGTTGCGTGCGGAATTCCTGCGAGCGGATCACGGTGACGACGCCGCCATAAGAGCGGGCGCGGTACCCGGTCCAGGCCCGCATGCTCGCCCTGCGCACACGCTCGACGCGGCGGGCGACCGCGCCGGGACGGCGTTCAAAGGTAATGAGATCGGCCGCTTCGCCGGCGCGCCAGGCGATCCGCCGCGCCAGTCCGATCGCCTGGTCACAGAGCCGCACCGCGCGCCAGCGGGCGCGCGACCAGGGGCTGGGCGGCGGCAACAGCTTCGTCGCGAGACCAAGCTCCATTCGGCCCGGCCCCCACGCCCAGCCTATCAGCCGGCGAGCATCGGGACCCGCGAGATCCGGAAAGGCACGGCGCAAATCGCTGCGCATCGCGTAGACCTTGGTGAGGTAGCAATTCACGGTTTCATCAACGCCGCCGCCGACCGGAGCGGCGAGCCAAGCCAGCAACCGCCCCGTGCCCTGCGGGGAAAAAACGTCGCCGATATGCGCCGCTGCAGGACCGTCGCTGCGCAGCGCATGGTTCATGACGCGATCAAACGGCGTCCCGTCCGCGAGCAGGCGGGGATTTCGCGGCGGGCCAAGCCCGCCACTTGAGTCCAATACGGCCACGAGCGGCACCGTCTCGCCGCGCGCCTCGAGCTCGCGTGCCATCTCATAGGCCACGATGCCCCCGAGGCAGCGCCCGCCCAGCAAATACGGCCCGTGCGGCCGCACGCGCCGGATCGCTCGAATGTAATGTGCGGCCATCGCCTTTACGGAAACGTGCAGCGGCGCGCCACCATTGATGCCGCGCTGCTGGAGCACGAAAAACGGCTGATCGGGTCCGAGCCGGCGGGCGAGCGCACCGAATCCGACCGAGTTGCCGTCGCCGGCCGAGACGAAGAAAAGGGGTGGGCGTGTCCCGGTTTGCGTCAGCGCCACCAGCGACCCGCGCGGCAGTTCCCAGCCATCCTCGCGCAGCGCCATCGCCAGGCGACGAACCGTGGACGCTTCGAAGATCGTTGCTAGCGGCAGCCGCCGTCCGAACGTCCGCTCGATGGCGTCAAACACGGCGACGGCCAGGAGCGAGTGGCCGCCGAGGTCGAAAAAGTCGTCATCGGGGCGGATCGCATCGGCACCGAGGGTGCGCTCCCAAATTTCGATCAACCGCCGCTCGAAATCGTCGGCCACCGCTGCCGTGCCCTTGGTGCGGGCAACGCCGACCGGCGCCGCGGCGAGCGCGGCCACATCGACCTTACCATTGGGTGTGAGCGGTAGGCGATCCAAGCGGCTCCAGGCGGTCGGGACGGCGTGGGCCGGCAACCGGCTCGTAGCGTAGGTGCGCAACTCCGCGACACTTGGATCGGCGCCGGCCTGAGCGACGACATAGGCCGCGAGCTCCCGGCCGCCGTCGCGGGAATAGGGGGTGACGTAAACGTCGGCGACGCCTTGATGTTGGCGAATGGCCTCCTCGATCTCCGCGGGCTCGATGCGAAAGCCCCGTATCTTGATTTGGCGGTCGCTGCGACCGAGGAACTCGAGCAACCCGTCGGCGCGCCAGCGGGCGCGGTCGCCGCTCCGATACAGGCGCGCGCCGGGCTCGGATGAAAACGGGTCCGGCGGAAATCGCTCTGCGCTCAGCGCGGGGTCTCCCGCATAGCCGAGCGCGACCCCATCCCCGCCGATGCACAGCTCGCCCGCGACGCCAAACGGGGCGAGGGCGCCCTTCGCATCGAGGATGTAGACCCGTGTATTGCCAATCGGGCGCCCGATGGGGACCGGTGCGTCAACCGCATCGCTCGGGCTCATGCGATGAACGGAAGTAAAGGTGGTTCCCTCGGTCGGTCCATAGCCGTTGATGAGCACGGCGCCGGCGGGTAGCGCCGCCAGCGCCCGGCGCACATGGTCGGGCGAGAGCACGTCGCCACCGGCGAGCAACTGGCGCAGCGAGCGCAGCATTTCCGGGTGGTCGTCGACGACCCGGTGGAAGAGCCCCGCCGTGAGCCACAACGTGGTCACCCCGTGGCGCGTGACAAGCTCGGCGATCTCGCTCGGCGCAAGGATGCCGGGCGGCGCGAGCAGGAGACGTCCGCCATTGAGGAGCGCGCCCCAGATCTCGAAGGTGGATGCATCGAACGCCGCCGGCGCGAGAGCGAGCAGCGTTTCCTCCGGGCCGAGGCTGACGTAATCCTCGCCGCGCACGAGCCGGAGAACGGCGCGGTGCGGAACCTCCACACCCCTGGGAATGCCGGTCGAGCCCGAGGTGAACATCACATAGAGGGCGTCGCGCGGTCCCACCTGCGAGGACGGCGGCGCCTCCGCCTCCCCAAGATAGTCCGGCAGCTCATCGAGGCACACGAGCTGGGCGGGCGCAGCGGACAATGGCTCGCGATAGCGTCCGCGCGTGAGCACGAGGTCGATACCGAGCGAGTCCACATGGTGCTGCAAGCGGTCGGGCGGGTCAGTCGGATCCAGCGGCAAATAGGCCGCACCCGCCTTCGTGATGGCAAGGAAGGCGATGATCAGATCGAGCGACCGCTCGAGGCAGACGGCCACGCGTGCGCCGTCCTCGACACCGAGATGGCGCAGTCGGTGAGCAAGATGATTGGCGCGCCGGTCGAGTTGCCCATAGCTCAGCGTCTCCCCGCCCAAGCTCACCGCGACGGCGTCGGCCCGCGCGCGCGCGCGGGCCGCGAAGATGGCGCCCACCGTCGCGTCGCGCTCAAACGGGGACGTGTGACCGGCCAATGCGAGCAGCCGCTTGCACTCGGCCGCGTCGACGAACGCAAGCCGATCGACCTGACAATCGCCGTCGGCGACAAACTGCTCCAGCAGCCGGCGGTAATGGCCGAGCATGTGCTCTGCGGTCGCCCGATGGAACAGATCGCGGTTATATTCCCAGACGACGGTCAGCCCGTCTTCCGCCAGGCGATCATAGGCCGCAGGCATATCCGCGCCGCGCTCGCGCCGGCGATGAATCACGACGATGTTGAGGTCGGCCTTGGCCGAGCCGTTCGGCCGCACATCGCACGGTATGAGCACGCCGCCCGGCAACGCCAGCGTCCGCACGGCGGCGTCATGGAATGAGAACAGCGTCTGGTAGAGTGGCGCTGTGTTCGCCCGGCGGGTCGGGGCAAGATGCTCGACGACGTTCTCGAACGGCACGTCTTGATGGGCCTGAGCGTCGAGCACCGTGGCGTGGACGCGCCCGATGAGCTCGCCCACCGTCGGTGTGCCGCCAAGATCGATGCGTAGAGCGACCGTGTTGACGACCATGCCGAGCACTTGCTCGCTGGCCAGCGTGCGCCGGTTGGCGAGCCCGGAGCCAATAACGACCTCATCGCACGCGCCGTAGCGCGCAAGGAGCGCGCCATAGGCCGCGAGCATGACGGCGAAGGGCGTTGTGCCGCAGGCCTGAGCGCGCTGCCGCAGGCCTGCGGCGAGCTCGTCGGGGATCTTCATCCGCAGCGTGTCGCCGCGGTAGGTCTGGCGCGAAGCGCGGGGCCGGTCGACCGGAAGGTCGAGCGTCGCAGGCGCGCCGGCCAGGCGCTCGCGCCAATAAGCGAGCGTCCGGCGGCCATGCTCGCTGCGCACGAGCTCGGCCTGCCAGGCGGCAAAGTCGCGATATTGGATGGCCGGTGGCGGCAGCGATGGCGGACGCCCGGCCATCTCGTCGGCGTAGAGCGCCGCGAGTTCGGTCAGAAAGCGGGCTGTCGTAACGCCGTCATGCACGACGTGATGCTCGACCATGATCAAGGCATGGTCTGCGGGTCCGAGCCGCACCAGCGACCACCGCGCCAAAGGCAGGCGCGTCGGATCGAACCGGTGCTGGAAGGCAGAGGCGAAGCGCGCCTGAAGCGCTTGTTCGGGGTCGGCCTCCTCGCTCACATCCTCGACCTCGAGCCGCACCGGCCACGGCTCGTGCACGTGCTGAATCCAGACGCCGGCGCCGCGTTCGAATCTCGTCCGCAAGATCTCGTGCCGCGCCACCATCGCCGTGAACGCGCGTTCCAGCGCGCCGACATCGATCTGGCCGATCAGGCGGTGCGCGGCCTGGCTCTGATAGGGCAGGCTTTCCGCCGCCAGCTCGCTGATCAAAAGTGTCTTGGCTTGGCCCGCAGTAGCCGGCACGGGCACCGTATGCCGGCGCGCGTGAAGCGGCGGCAGCACCGGCGCTTCGTCGGGGTTGAACGCCTCGGCCCAGGCCGCAACGCCGGTCGCCGTGCGCGCTTCGAAGATCGCCGCCAGCGGAAGCTCGAGACCGCGCCTATCCCGCAACCGCACCAGCGCCTGGACCCCGAGCAAGGAATCGCCACCAAGCGCCAGGAAGTCGTCGGCGGGATCGACCGCGGGCAGGCCGAGCACTTCGGCAAAAATGCGCGCAATGTCGGCCGCGAGCGGCGAGACGGGTGCGTCGGAGCTCGTGTCATCGCGCGTCGACGGCAGCAGCAGCGCCTTGCGATCGACCTTGCCGTTTATCGTTAAGGGCAGCCGCTCGAGCGCGACAAACGCGACCGGCACCATATAGCCGGGGAGATGCTCTTCCAGGAACCGCCGCAAAACGTTCATGTCCACCGCCCCGGCAGCGGGCACAACATAGGCCACCAAGCGCTTACGGCCGGGACTATCCTCCCGCGCCAGCACCACCGCGCGCTGCACCTCCGGATGCGTGGCCAACACGGCCTCGATTTCGCGCGGCTCGATGCGATAGCCGCGCACCTTGACCTGGTCATCGAGGCGACCGAAGATCTCAAACACGCCATCGCCGCGATCACGCACGATGTCCCCGCTCCGGTATAGCCGATCACCGTCGCCGAAGGGGCTGGGCAGGTAGCGCTCCGCTGTCAGCTCGGGGCGGTGCAGATAACCGCGCGTGACGCCGGAGCCGCCGACCCAGAGTTCACCGGCTTCGCCTCGAGCAACCGGGGCGCCATGCTGGTCGAGCACATGCAGCCGCGCGCCCGCGGCGGCGCGTCCAACCGGGACAATGTCGGCGGTCGCGATCTCCGCGTCGATCTCATGGGCGCAAGCGAAGACGGTGACCTCGGTCGGACCGTAGATATTGACGAGACGCGTATTTGGGCACGCAGCGCGGAACCGCCGCCCATATGCCGGTATCATCGGCTCGCCACCCACGAGAAGCAGCCGCATGCCGGCCAGCGGGGCCGCACCATGCTCGACGAGCTGGTGAAAGATGCCGGTCGCCATCATGGAATAGGTCACGTCTCGTTCGGCAACCGTGGCGCAAACGGCGGCGGGTTCCGGCCGCCCGGGCGGATGGCACACGAGGCGCGCCCCGGACAGCAGCGTTGCCCACATCTCATAGGCGGCGAGGTCGAACTGTGGCGTGCAGACTTGCAGCACGCCTTCGCCGGGTCGCGGCAACAGCCATCGCTCGCCTTCGAGAAGGTTGAGCATATTGCCATGCTCGATGGCGACGCCTTTGGGGCGTCCCGTCGATCCGGACGTGAAGATGACCGCGTAAAGATCCTCGGGGCTGACCGTGTCGCGCCGATAGTCCGCGCCATCGCCGCCTTGCGTCCGGCCGGCCCTGTCGATAGCGACCATTTTGAAGCCGGCTCCGTCGAGAAAGTGCGCGAGGTGCGTCGGCGCGGCGACGACCCGCGCCTGGGCTTCGCTCAGCTGCTGCTGAATGCGTAAGGCGGGACTTTCCGAATCCATGGGCGCATAGGCGGCACCCGCTTTCAGCGTGCCGAGCGCGGCGACAACCGTCTCCAACCCGCGTTGGGCGATGATGCCTACGACGTCTCCGCGCGTGACCCCCAAGACGCGCAGATGTTGCGCGAATCGGTCGGACAGCTCGTCGAGCTCGGCATAGGTAAGCCGCCGCTCGCCGACCTCGATCGCCGTCTCCGCCGGTCGGGCGCGGGCTTGGCGCTCGAACGACGCCGCAACCGAACGCGCCCGCCCAACCACAACAGGACTGATCGTTTCAAGCACGTGAACCCACCCGCCGAACCAACGCTGGGCCGGGAGCATACCGGAACCCCAATTCCCTGTCTCCGCTCGGCGCCGCAAGCAGAGGTAGGTCCGGCGATGACCTCCGTGCTTATGGGCTTCAGGGATTTTTCAGGACCAGCTCCAGGAGTAGGCTGGTCAAGATCAATGGCTTGGGTGGCGCCCCGTGCGGGAGCGCCAAAAGCATTGTGAATCAAGCCATTAGCAAGTTTTTTAGGACAGAAAAAACCGCCCAATAGATATCAATAGCTTACACGCCGAGCCGTCCCCAAGGATTGCCACCATTGGGCGCAATTTCTGAGTTTGGAATCTAGTCGAAAGCGGCTTGCTCGTAGATGTCTTCTTCCTGAGCGTTGTGGAGGCGCACCAGGGCCTCGAGCGACTCGATAATGCGCTGCGCGTCGCGGATCAGATAGCGGTCTGCATCCTCGGTCCTCAACCCATCCGACAGTCTCGCCAGCAGTCGTGCCAAATGGAGGATTTCACGATGGGCGCGGCTCATGGCGGCGAGGCCAGGCCTGTCGTGCAAGACTTTAGCAAGACGCGGATAGATGCGGCTCTCATCGTCGCGCTCGTGCTCGACGACCTGCCGTGCGACGAGGTGGTTTGCCTCCCCAATCAGGACGACCGCGGCGCCCGGAGCCGCATCATCCAAGGCATCGGCGATCTCGCGCAGTCGATCGAGGCTTGCTTCGAGATCCTTATGGTCCTGATGCAGGGCTCGTGCAGTCGTCGTCGGCATCGCCGGGTGTCCGAACGCCCTTCCACTTGTGAGCGCCCGCAATGCGTTGAGGATGACGGCGATATCGATCGCTTCTTGGGTCAAGGCGCTGGCTACCGGCGTGAGCCAGCCGAAGGCCGCCGCGAACATGGCAAGCCCAGACATCGCCATCCCGGCACCGATACTCTGGATGGCGATGCCACGTGCGCGCCGTGCTATAACGACAGCGTCCGAGACCCGATCGAGGCGATCAACAAGAATGACGACGTCTGCTGCTTCGGACGAGGCGCTGGCACCTCGGGCGCCCATCGCGATGCCAACGTCCGCTGCCGCGAGCGCGGGTGCATCGTTGATTCCATCGCCAACCATGAGCGTTGGATGCAGCCTCTGCTCCATGGCGACTGCTTCGACCTTGTCCGCTGGTACACGGTCGGCCAGCACAGCATCGAGATCGAGTGCGGCGCCGATGGTCTCTGCCGCGTCGGCGCGGTCCCCGGTAACCATCACGATCCGCGAAACGCCGGCGCCCCGCAGCGCCTGCACAGCCCGGGGCGTTTCGGGCCTCAGCTCGTCGGCCAACAAAATTGCACCGATCGTTCGTTTATCGGCCGAGACAAAGACGCTCAACGCTGACCGCCAGGATGCGCGTCGCAAAGCGCGCGCAGCCCAACTCTCAGGTCGTCCCTGACCGCAGACGAGTTGATGCGAGCCCACCTTGATCCGCTTGCCCCCAACGAGACCTTCAAGGCCGGAACCCATAGTTTCGCGGACTTGGTCCGGAGTCTCAAGCGTGAGTCCCCTCGCTAGAGCTGCCGATACGATCGCAGCGGCCACCACATGGTGAGACGCCTGCTCAAGGGAGCCTGCTAGTTGCAGCACCTCATCCGCACTCTCGCCCGGTGCCGTCTCTACGGCGACGAGTTGTGCCCCGCCTACGGTCAGCGTCCCGGTCTTGTCGAACATGACGGTGTGCGTACGAGCAAGCGCCTCGAGCGGACCTCCGCCTTTGATCAGGATACCAAGGCGCGCCGCGCGCGAGACGCCGGCAATAAGAGCCACAGGTGCCGCAAGGATCAGTGGACACGGCGTCGCCGCCACCAGGACGGCGAGCCCACGGATCGGGTCGCCGGACAGCAGCCATGCCGTTCCGGCAAGCAGAAGGGTAACGGGCAATAGGAGTAGTGCGTATCGATCGGCCAGCCGAATGAACGGAGCTTTCGCCGTCTGCGCGGCAGTCACCATGCGTACGATACCCGCATAGGTGCTTTCGCCCGCAACTGCCGTGGCTCTCATTTCAAAGGTCTCCCCGGCATTGATCGTACCGCTGTGAATTGGGTCGCCTTTGTTGCGGGTAACCGGAATAGGCTCGCCCGTCAGCGCAGCCTCATCGATGATGCCACTGGCACCCGATACGACGCCGTCGACGGGAATAATCTCGCCCGCGCGCACGAGGATCGGGTCTCCGATCGCGACTTTGTCGATCGGCACATCCTCGACCGAGTCATCGATCCGCCGATGGGCCACGCGCGGGGCGCGATCGACGAGGGACTTCAGGTCTCGCTCAGCGCGGGCGACGGCAAAATCCTCAAGCATATTACCGCCGGCGTACATCACGGCAACGACCGCGCCCGCCAGGTTCTGCCCAAGCAGTAGTGCAGCCGACATGGAGACGAATGCGACCGTGTCGACGCCCATCCGCCCGGCCATGAAATCGCGCACCATCGCTACGGCTAGTCCAATGACGACGGGGACCGTGCCAGCGGCCCAGATCCGATTGGCCAGCACACCTTGACCTGCAAACCAGGCTATGGTTCCCAGAGCGAGCCCGGTGAGAGCGATCGCAACCAGCGCTTTGCGGAGGTTACGACCAGTCATGTATTTCGCCGTGCGAACATAAGAGCTAGCGCGTAAATTATGGCCGAGTGTTTCGCGATTGAAACGGACCCGGACGGAGAAAATATATGCCCCAAAACCAGCCCTTCGAGATGCCAAAGCAACTGCGCGAGCTCGCCGAAAAGAATGTAGAGCAAGCCCGGGCGGCTTACGCCCAATTCATGGACGCCATGACGCAAGCGATGAGTGCGTGGTCGACCGCTCCATCGAGCATGATGACGTCTGGATTCAGCGACGTCCAGGAGTTGGCGATCCGGTTTGCCAAGGAGAATGCGGAAGCCGGTTTCGCGTTGGCTCGGGAACTCGCCAATGCCAAAGACATCCAGGGTGTCCTGTCCCTTCAGAGCCGTTACGCGCAAACTCAGGTCCAGTCTTACGCACATCAGGCGCAGGAGCTTGGCCGGCTAATCGCAGAGGCTGTGCAGAGTTTGAAACCAAGAAGCTGAACGATCACGAGCGAGTTTTGCTCTCACATGCCGCTATTCGGCGAACAGGGATAACATTTGGTCTCGCATGAGGTGGACAAGGCGGCGCTCGAAGCCTCGGTCCGCTACATGGCGGTGGAGCTCGGTGCCAAGCAGATACGCGTGAATGCGCTATCGCCCGGGCCGATAGCAACGCGAGCGGCCTCCGGGATCGAGCATTTCGACGAGCTGCTCGAGCGCGCCGTCAAAGAGGCGCCCGAACACAGACTTAATATCAATCGACGATGTCGGCGCGCTGGCCGCCTTCTTGGTCAGCGACGCAGCCAAAGCGATCACTGGAAATATTGCCTATGTCGATGCCGGATATCACGTCGTGGGATGATCCCGCCAGAGTCACACATTCGCGGAACGACTGCATCGGATGGTCAGGTCCGGAGTTTCTTTCCTGCGAGGGCAACTGGGAGACAGTTGTGCCCCAGTAAACCGGCAAAAAATCGAGCAAGATCAATGGCTGATTTTGAGGGCCAAAGTTGTGCTATCAGAGCCTGTGAAAAAGGAGAAGCTGATGGCTAAAACTATTGCCACGAGAAAACGCATTGTTCGCCGTGATTGGACCCGTGCTGATGTGAAAGAACTGAGACAGCACTCAAGAGACAAAACGCCCGTCAAAACCATCTCTCGAGCACTCAAGCGTACCCCGGGTGCTCTCAGGCAAAAGGCCCGTGCGCTCGGAATCCCGCTCGGCCACCGCCGCCCCAAAAGAAGGCGAGCGTGAGATCTAACGCCCCGACAGGAGCGTCGCGGGGCACCATGGGCTTCACCGTCGAGGTTGACAGCGAAGCGGACCTCAGCCGAAGTCGAGGCCAGCGTGCACGGCCAGGTCCGCTGCGCATCATGACCTACAACGTCCACCGATGCGTCGGCGCAGACGGACGAGCAGACCCACGGCGGATCGCCGAGGTGATCGCCGCTTGCCACCCGATATCGTGGCGCTCCAGGAACTCGATGTCGGGCGCCTTCGTACCGGTGGCATTGATCAGGGCCAGGCGAGGAAAGCCGACCACTCTGCGTGTCGTAGCGATGTGACGTTTTCCAACAAAGTTGGAAAAGAAACGACCCGGAGCGAAGCCCCGCAGGGGGAACCGCGTGATCGGACCTCCAACTCCGGGCCGCGAACCGGATCCAGCTATTTCGCCATCATGCCTTTAAGCATGCCGACGACGACAGTGAGAATGGCACCACCCACGCTACCACCGATCAGCTGGGCAATGACTGTTTTGAAATCGACTCCGCTCGCAGCCGCCGCAAGTGAAGGAACTAGCGCTCCAAGAAGTTGTCCGCCACCGACGCCGCCAAGAGCCCCAGCAATGGAGTTGCCGAGCTTGCCCAGGTCGGCATTGTCCATTTGCGATGCGGCAGCATTTCCTCCAATAGCCCCAGCTATGATCTGAAGGATTAGATTGATAACGGTGCTTGACATGCTCCACCCCCCTTTTGGGCACGGCAACTGATGTGCCGTCAGGAGACAGACTGATCCCTTTGCGTGGATTCGGCAAGATCGGCTAACGGCGGCGGCGGCGGCGGCGGCGGCGTTATTCAGCGGAGACAATTCGAAATGTCACTCATCAAGGTACTTCTCGAGAAACCCCCAACTTTGTCCGCCGCATCCAAATACACGGCGATAAATGGCGTCGTTTACCTGGGGTTCGGAGCGCTGCTCATTGCTTGGCCGAGAGCAACCCAGGCGCTGTTCATGGATCAACCTTTTGTTGGACACGAGGAGGCACTCATTCGCGTGATCGGTCTGACGATTGTGGTCATCGGCTGGTTCTACTTATTCGGCGGTCGCTCGGGCGCACGACAAATCGTTGCTGCTTCTGTGGTCGACCGATTTGTGTTCGTACCTGCGGTCCTCTTGCCCCTTGCGATAGCTGGCGTGTTCCCTCATTTGCTGGCGACAATGGCGATTCTCGACCTATCCCTCGCCGTCGGCGCCTGGGTGCTTCTCGGCCGGAAGCCAACAAGGCATTAGGCGTCCTCATCGAGCCTTTTCCGAATTTGCCGAACTCTATTGGCAATGTATTCTAAGGCGAGTGCTATCCGAACGCGTGTACGCGCATCGCTCGGCTCTTCGGGCTTGGGCCGAGAATCAAGAGGGCTTGCGCCGACCTGCTCCCAACGCTCTCGTTCAGCGTGGTGGTCCTCATCGGGCACTTCTTCACCCACGCGCATTCGACCGCTTCGACCATCTTCCATCTTGGTTCAGGAAGAAATCGAATTGCCAGATCTTGGGACAAAAACTGGCAAAAAATCCAGCAAGATCAACGGCTGATTTTTGGGTTGGCGCCCCGTAGGGGAGTGCCAAAAGTATTGTGAATCAAACCATTAGACAGTTTTGGGACAGAAAAACAGCCCAATAGATATCAATAGCTTATAAGCCGAGCTGTCCCAAGATTACGATCGATACAGATTCAAACTCCGGGCCCGCAGCCGCCCCGAATTGACACCCGCATATAAAACCGACGTCCCCTCTGAACGTAGGTCTGCATCCGAGCCCTGGTCCGCAAAGTGCCAATAAATAGTGGAAAGTGGGACTGATGCCACACTGCCTTGAAACTCCGCCGCGCTAAAGTCAGCGGTTCTCCAGGCAATGACGAGTGGGCGTATGAGGACCTGCAGAATTGACGGAAACCATCGATAACAGCTGGACAAAGAACCAGCGATCGTTGTTCGTGAGCCGGACCCGGCCGCGTGCCTGACGCCGCAAAACGATCAACTGATGTCGGAGTGCCATGTTCTCTGCTTCAAGTCGGCTCTTCGACTTGAACGGTGTGGCCAAGACGGCTAGGACGAAGCAGAGCAGTGCAAACATCGTGCACTGACGTTAGGTGATTCCTTCAGCTAATCAATGCGGATGAGGTTCTCGGTACACACAAGCGCGTACCGGACACTCCAATATCTACTTTAGGTGTGGAGAACGGAAGTAGCGGACCGCTCTCACACGGTGTGCTCATGACCCAAACCCGGCATCGGCACAAATAGCCGGTCTGGTCACTATGCGGGGCTGTCACTAATGTGAGTGAGGTTATGCTCACGACCCGCCAACGAGTTTTCAGCTTTTATTTCTAGGCCCGGGCTCAAAGAATGATCCCCGCACCCTAACAGCACTAGACGCCAACTGCGCAGCGCCCTACCGTATACTGGGGCTCCACGGCACACCCCACCTTACCCTGCTGCAAGGAACGTGACCGCGGATGTCATTCTGCTCTTCGGTGTCGCGACGGGCTGGCTGACTGCCTTAGCCCTGAACAGGACGGAAATTTATGGACATTACAGCTCCCGTCAAATCGCCTGAAGGACAGCCCCGGAAGCGCAGCATCCTGTTGCGGCTCCTTGGCTATGCCTTCGCAGCCGGATTGGCCTTGTTTGTTGTCGCCGCGGGCGCTGTTGGCTTCTTGCTATGGAATGCCTCCAAGGATCTCCCCGACTATGAAGCGCTGGCCAAATACGAGCCGCCGGTGATGACCCGCATCCACGCCAATGATGGGAGCTTGATCGCTGAGTTCGCGCGCGAGCGACGTATCTACGTACCCTTCACCGCTATTCCGGCTCGCGTCATTCAGGCCTTCACCTCCGCCGAGGATAAGAACTTCTTTGAGCATGGTGGCCTCGACATTCAGGGCATCCTGCGCGCCGCCATTACTAATTTAAGCAGCGGGCGCAAGGAAGGCGCGTCCACCATTACCCAGCAGGTGGCCAAGAACTTCCTACTCAGCAGTCAGCAAACCATGGATCGCAAGCTTAAAGAGGCGATCCTCGCCGTCCGTATTGAGCGCAGCTTCACCAAAGAGCAAATCCTCGCGCTTTATCTGAACCAGATCTATCTCGGCGCCGGCGCCTATGGCATCGCTGCCGCTGCCCAGACCTATTGGAACAAGTCCCTGAATGAACTCACTGTAGCTGATTGTGCTTATCTCGCCACGCTGCCGAAGGCGCCATCCAGCTACAACCCATTCAAGAGCCCCGAGCGGGCGATTGCCCGCCGCAACTGGGTGATCGACCGCATGGTCGAGAATGGCTACGTCGAGCCAAAGGACGGCGAGGCCGCCAAGGCGCAGCCCCTCGGCGTCACTGTGCGTCAGGCAGGTCCGAGGATCTTCGCTTCCGAATTCTTCGCCGAGGAGGTGCGCCGCGGCATCCTCGATCTATTCGGCGAGGACAAGCTCTATGGCGGCGGCTTATCGGTGCGCACCACACTCGACCCGGGACTGCAGCGTATTGCTCGCAAGACGTTCGTCGACGGACTGACCGCTTACGATCATCGCCACGGCTGGCGCGGCGTGGTGAAGAAGATCGAGCTTAAGGGCGATTGGGGCCAGGCGCTGGCTGCCATGAAGGTCTGGTCGGATATCGACCCCTGGCGCCTCGCCGTGGTGCTCGATGCGTCCAAGGACAAGGCGGTGATCGGGCTTCGTCCGAACCGCACGGACACGGGCGTGCTGGAAAAGACCCGTGAGCAGGGTGAGATTGTCTTTAGCGAAGTGCAGTGGGCGCGTCCGCAGCTCAAGGTCGGCATGGGTGCCTCGCCCCGCACCGTTACCGACGTGCTTAAGTCGGGCGACGTGATTTATGTCTCCCCGCGCGAGCCGAAGGACGCCCAAGACAACGTCAAGGGTCAGTGGTCGCTTCAGCAGGTTCCAGCGGTAAGCGGCGCGTTCGTCGCCATGGATCCACATACCGGCCGCGTGCTGGCCCTCGTCGGCGGCTTCAGCTTCGACCAGAGTCAGTTCAACCGCGCCGTCCAAGCGCAGCGTCAGCCGGGCTCCTCGTTCAAGCCCATCATCTACACGACGGCGCTCGACAATGGCTATACGCCCGCAAGTATTGTCGTCGATGGGCCGATCGAGATCAGCCAGGGCCCGGGCAGGCCGCCGTGGCGGCCGAAAAACTATGAAGCCGGCGAAGCGGGCGGCCCTTCGACCCTGCGCTTCGGAATCGAGCACTCGCGCAATCTGATGACCGTCCGCCTCGCCAACGAAATGGGCATGCCGATCATCATCGAATATGCGCGGCGGTTCGGCGTCTATGACAATCTGATGCCGTTTCTGCCCATGGCGCTTGGCGCGGGCGAAACCACGTTGCTACGCATGGTCACCGCCTATTCGATGATCGACAACGGCGGCAAGCAGGTGAAGGCGACGCTGATCGACCGGATCCAAGACCGCTACGGCCGCACTGTCTGGCGTCACGATACGCGCGACTGCGAAAAATGCGCTGCGCGGGACTGGACCGGGCAGGGCGAACCCGAGCTCGTCGAGGACCGCAAGCAGATCGTCGATCCGCTGTCCGCCTACCAGATGGTCCACATCATGGAAGGCGTGGTCCAGCGCGGCACGGCGCAGAAACTCAAGGTCCTGAATTGGCCGATCGCCGGCAAGACGGGCACCACCAACGACGAGAAGGACGGCTGGTTCATCGGCTGCACGCCCGACCTCGTTGTCGGCGTGTACATTGGTTTCGACAATCCAGCGCCGCTCGGCCATGGTGAGACCGGCGGTAACGTCTCCGCCCCGGTGGTCCGGGACTTCTTCAGGATTGCGCTGGCCGACCAGCCCCCGATTCCGTTCCGGGTGCCTCCCGGTATCAATCTCATCCGCGTCAACCTCAAGACCGGCTTGCCGGCCGGTCCTGACGACAAGACGGCCATCATGGAGGCCTTCAAGCCGAGCCAAGTGCCCCCCGGCGCCGCCCCTGCTGACACCGAACAGGGAGGCGAAATTGTCGGGATGAGACAGCAGCCCCCGTCGGGACCACCGGCTGGCCCCCTCCAATCGGCGCCGAGCGAGCCTGGTCAAGCGCTGCCCGGTTTGGCCGAGGTTAAGCAGGGAGGCGAAGCAGTCGGTATAGCCGAACCCAGTCTGCCCCAGCCGCCAAAGGTGGGACGACCTTCGCCGGCGTCCAGCGTGCCAAAACAACCTACGGCAGGACCACCGCCTGCGCTGCCGCCATCCAGACCACCGCCGCGACCAGCCCAGGTGTTCCCTGGCCCCGGCGGCCTCTATTAGGCAATGATGGGCTGTTCATTGAGTTCCGCGGGCACTCCGCACCCTCGCACAGGCAGGTAACCCCTACTCCCCCGCAAACCAATTTTCATACCATTCGCGGGCGAATTCCGAATATGGAAATTGTACCCTTTCCTTTGACTTCCATTTCGCCGAGCGCTTCTCCCGTGAAAGCGTGCCCGACTTGCTCCCAGACATCCTTGGTGACCGCGACGCTTCCCGGGCTAGACTTGTCTGACATGCGGGCCGCGACATTGACCGTATCGCCCCAGATGTCGAACTGATAGCGCTCCTGTCCCACCACGCCGGCCACAACGGGACCGGCATGTACCCCGACCCTGACCTCCCAGCCGAGATCGGCATCGATCAGCGTTGAGGTCATCTCGAGGCCGCAGCGAATGGCCGAGCCGATCGGGTCATTGATATCTTGAAGGAGCCCGGCTGCCGCCATGAATCCGTCGCCGATTGTCTTGATTTTTTCCAGCCCATGTCTCGCGGTAATTCGTTCGAATATGAGGAACAGCGCATCAAGCCGTGAAATCACCTCCTCCGGTTCGTGCTTGTCGCAATAGGACGTGAAATTGGTCACGTCACAGAAGAGGACGGCGACGTTTTCATAGCGCCGCGGAATTACCGTGCCAATGCTGCGTATCTCGTCGGCCGCCTTTTTCGGTAGCAATGCATGCAGCAGCTCATCGGCTTGCTTGCGCGCGATCTGCGCTTCCGAGAGCGCGGCTCGCAAAGCAAGGTGGGTCTTGACCCTGGCAAGCACGAGCGGCGCCGAGAACGGTTTGTGGATATAGTCGACCGCCCCCCTCAAAGCCATTTTCCTCGTCCACGGCATCGGTCTTCGCGGTGAGGAAGATCACCGGGATGTCGCGTGTGAGGGGATTGGCCTTTAGCCGGCGGCAGACTTCGTATCCGTCCATGCCCGGCATCATCACATCGAGCAAGATCAAATCCGGCTTCTCCGCAGCCGTCGCGAGCACGAGCGCCTTTTCGCCATTGGTCGCAACTTTCGTCCTGTAAAGATCCTTCAATATGCCAGAAATTACCCCAATGTTGGTTGGAGTATCGTCAACGATCAAGACAGACTTGCTGGCCGAGGTCGACATTACTTGCGTTCGATGTTCGGGCACAAGTGGGCGGCAGCATTTGAGATGATTTGCTCGGGCATGAACCCCACAGCCTCGATGTCGACCCGTCGCCTCAAACAGGCAGCGCGGCTCGGATCGCTTCCACCACGGCCATAAGAGAATGCGAAAGGGACGCCAGCGCCTCGTTTACACTTTGCCCGGTCTTGATCGCGGTTTCGACTTTTGCGGCCTCCTCTGCCAAACCGGTGGCGCCCAGGGTACTTGCAGCGCCCTTTAATGAGTGGGCCTCACGCTCCGCTGTCGAAGCATCGCCGACCGAGAGGGCGACCCGAATTGCCTCGACGGCGCCTGCTTGCTTCACCGCGAATTTGTGCAGAAGAAACTCGTAACGCTCGCGTTTGCCCCCAGTCGTCTTCAGTCCTAAGTTCGTGTCGATTCCACTAATCTTGAGCGCGCCGGCTTCAGGATCCATGTGATGCCTCCGATTGAGTGTCAGCACCACGACGTCCAGTCCAGCGGAGCAGGACGCTAAACAGTTGGTCGGGATCGATCGGCTTGCCGATGTGATCGTTCATGCCTGCTTTCATGCACTTTTCGCGATCCGCGGCCATGGCGTTGGCGGTCATCGCAATGATGGGTAAATTCTGGAAGCGCGCATCAGATCGGATCACTCGAGTGGCCTCTATCCCGTCCATCACTGGCATCTGCATGTCCATTAGCACCGCGTCGTAGTCGTTCTCCTGCGCCATTCGGACGGCAATCTCGCCGTTCTCCGCCAAATCGACTTGAATAGACGCATCTTCGAGCAAGCCAATTGCGACTTCCTGGTTGATCTCGTTGTCTTCCACTAGCAGCACGCGCGTCCCGCGCGTCCTAGCGATTTCGAAGGAAGGGGAAGGAGAACTCGGGACATGACCAGTCGACTCTGGGTAGGCATGGAGAACGCCAACGATTGTGTCGAAAAGAGTCGACAAGGTGAGGTACTTACCGCCGTTTACCGACATCACGAGGTTTGATACCTCGGGAGGAAGGTGCTTGCCGAGTTCCTGCTTGTGGAGCGCTGTTAACCGCATTGTTCGGTGACGACCGACCACGCGCCCTACGCCGCAGCGCGACGCCTCGCTCCTTGGCGATCGCGTCAAAAGCTTCATTGATCGCGGCAGCCCTCCTGGTGGCGATGGCGATGAACTCCTTCGGCACGCCACGAGCGATCAGCTTGTCGGGATGATTGTCGGCGATAAGCCCATGGTAATGGCTTTTCAGTTCATCATTGCTGACGCTCGGCATGACTCCTAGCACATGGTAAGGATTGCGCCCCTCGGCAATGACATGGCGCGCGTTGATGTAGCTGAACTCCGTATCGGTGAAGCCGAAGCGTTTAGCTACCTGCGCCAAGAATTGCTCCTCGCGGGGGTCCAGTTTGTTGTCGGCCCAGGCAATATGGAAGAGGCCTTCGAGCACATGCTCGAGCAGCTTGCGGTTGCCCTTGAACATAGCGCCCAGTTGTTCGGCATAGGCCTCGTAGCCCGCCACGTACTGCCTGGAGAGATTGAAAATGCGGGCGACGTTCTGTATCTCGCCCTCCGGAACTTTAAACACCTCCTTAAAAGCGTTCACCTCGTCCATGGTGACGACGCCGTCCGCCTTGCCCATTTTGGCGCCAAGCGCGATCACGCCCACGGTGAAGGCGACCTGATCCTTCGCAGGAACATGCTCCTGCTCGCGATCGTTGGTGCATTGCCCCGCGACGCCGCTGAGGAGCGTGCCAATCGGGCCCCCGATCGAAAGTCTGGCTGCAGCGGCGGCTAACTTTCCCCAAATCGACATACCAAACCCCCAAACGGCGAAGCGGCTAGGACGTAGGTCGGCTTTGTGTCATGAGCGGCGTCACTTCTTGTAGCCGACGAAGTAAACGCCGACGGTTGCACCCGCCGCGTCCTTGATCAGCTCATAACCGCTGATATGGGGCGTGCCAAGAATCTGCACCTTGCCATAGTATGCTTTGCCCGCTTTGATCGACTCGAGCGCCGGGCCAGCCAGGGTAGTACCAATCGCCCGCCCGGTTCCGTTCCGCGTCCGTACGTTCGTTGCGACACGGATGTAATCATCGCCGCTCTTCACGAACAGCGTCGCCGTCATCCCTCGCCCGCCTTCCTGCGCAACGTCATCGACCACGGTAAAGTTGTTGTTCATTTTGGTTGAGCCGAAATACAGTGCAGGGGCATCCCTGCCGCCAACCGCGTCTGTTCCGTCAATCTTTGGCGCTCCCAACTTCGCCGTCTGGTCCTCCAAAGCCGCCATCGATTTCGCCACTCTTGCATCTACATCCTGAGCGTTGCCCACACTTGGCACCAGCAAGGGAGTTGCAAGGAAGGCAACCGCAAGGAGCAGCATGCCGACGAGCGGCGTTTTTTGGGCAATTGGCCTTACGGCGGCAGAGGCGGCGATTAGGCTCAGGACTTTAGGTTTCATTGGTTACTACCCTGGTTCAGCGGCAGCTTCATGCCTGTGCTTCGACCACTGGAACTGCCGCTTGCGCTTGGGATGAATATCACTGGACGTGCAGAAGGGCTATGATGGCGACCATCCTAAGTGCCGCGCGAGTCTGCTCCGCACGTCGCGCAATGTCTGCTCAGGGGCAAGAGCTGAAGTGAGGCCTATTCCGCTTCTGACCCAAAGCAGCGAGCTGGCTTGATCGATGCGCATCTCGCCTAGGGCTTGGGTTGGCCTCAGGGCAAGGATTCCCCGATTATGATTGGCGTTGTCGTAGTCGGATTCTTTGCCGTTGTTGCTGAAGAGTATCAGTTCATCCCCCTCGCGGAGAGTAACCTCAAGGACTGCCCGGTTTTTTGAGGGGACGGTCTGGATAGCGTTTGAGGCGTCAATTTCCGCAAGCGCCATTCGGGAGTTGCTAGTGGCGTACGTCAGAAAAGTTTCCTTCGTTGGTGCGGCTGTGACGTTTTGTGGCCTGCTTCTAGCGCTGGGTCCCGCGTCGGGCGCCGATCTGGGTCCACAGCCGCGTGAACAGTTGGCCGAACTTCTGCCGCCACCCAGCCAGTGGCAATTCAGTTTCACGCCCTATCTTTGGCTACCTTGGATATCGGGGGACATGGTGGTCAAGGGCCGCTCTTTTGACGTAGCGGTCGACCCCACACAGAATTCTCGACCACCTCGACTGGCCGACTATCGTGCCGGCGTGGATGAGCTATGCGGAAGCCCGCCGTGGTTCGCTGAGCTTGTTCAATGATGTCGTCTACACGCAGCTTAGCGGCTCGGGAGGCTTCACCGGATCGGTCAGCGGCAGAGTAGCCACTGCGACGTTTGGAGCCCACGTCAGGGCTGACTATCAATTAGCGATCGTCGAAGCGGGGGGTGCTTACGAAATCTGGTCCCAAGGCAGCAAAGGTTCCGCTGCTTCCACAGCTTTCGACCTTCTCGCAGGCGCACGCTATTGGCACCAAGGCGTAGATGTCTCTGCTAATTTGACGGCTACCGTGGCGGGTAACGGCCCACTCGGTATCACCATATCCGGAAATCGCGCGATTGCGTCATCCGGCTCCGTCGATTGGGTCGATCCGTTCATCGGTGCACGCGTCCGACATCAGTTGACGCCTAGCCAGGAGATTGTGCTGCGGGGCGATGTTGGCGGCTTCGGCGCTGGGAGCCAATTCACATGGCAGGCCATTGCCACCTACAACTGGCTGCTCGGTGTGACCCACGGTATTCCGGTCGATGGCTATGTTGGATTTCGCGCCTTGTCGGCAGACTATTCGCAGGGTTCGGGCGCATCCAAATTCGAATTCGATAACGTCATCTACGGACCGGTGATTGGCGCCACGATGAGGTTTTAAGCGGGCCTTAGGGGATGTGATCTCGTGAGTCTAAGGGCGGTAGACGTCGCGCCGCACGGTTATGCGATTGAGCGTGCGACAGTTCGTCAGAAGAAGACACGGTCATGCCAAGATCGAGAGCACCGTCAGGTACCTGGGCATCGAAGTAGACGACGCCTTGGCTATTTCCGAACAAGTAGATGTCTGAAAATGGGGGCAGAGCGGATAACGCTCTGCGGACCTTACGGCCCCCTGCGCGGCTCGCCAGCCAGCCAAAGACGTCCAAGGAAGACTGATAGGATCGCGTGCAAAGCAACCGCCGGCCAGAGAAAGATGCCGGTCAAACCACCTGCGAAATCGATGTAAGCAAGATACAGCGTGACGAGTGCACTGTAGGTCAACATGCCGACCAGCGGCGGCCCTGGCCAGCAGGCGACTGCCAGCGCGATCAGGGCGATGCCCGCCACGCGTGCGACCGGCACGGCGACGCCGGTGAGTTTCTCGCCGAGCAACAAATGCCCGACGAGCGACGGGACAATCAGCAGCGCCAAGCCTGTCGCGGCCTCGGCGACGGCGGCGAAATTCAGCACGGTTTTCATAACCCTGATTTCACCCAGTCTTTCGCGCTCGGTTGGCCATGGCTGGAACGTGCTAGGGCTTCGCTTCCGTGTCCTGCTCAGGTTCGAGCTTGAATGTCAGCTTGTCGATCTTGCCGGTGAACTTGAACGGAACATCGTAGCGATACTCGACGAGCGCAAGTGGGGTGCGAGTGTCCAATCCAACATCGAAGGATTCGTCCTCCGGGAACGTGATCGGGGTGGTGTGGTCCAGCGTGTTTTTGGCCACTTCCTGACCATCCACCGACAATACGCCGGTGCCGCCCTTGCCCAGGCCGGGCCCGTCTGGCTTGAACTCGAAGACAATGGTGTGCTTGCCGGCTTCTAGCTCGGGCCCCTCCCACGTCGTGCGCTTGAGGTCCAGCAGGTTGTAGAGGAACACGACCTTACCCCGGCCGACACCGAATTCGCCCTTGCTTAGGAACAGGCCGTAGCCGCCGAAGCGACCGCCTTGAGTGACGATCATGCCTTCCGCGCCGCCGTCGGGGATCTCGACCTCGGCTGTTATGGTGTAAGCCTTGTTCAGGATGCTCGGCGCGGCGCTCGCCGGGGTGCCGGCCAACTCGCCCGAATACGTGAACTCCGTTCGACCCGCGGTGAGGCTCGGGCGCGGCGTGTTCCAACGCGCGAGCGTCGAGTTGTCGAGCGGCAGCACATCGTATTTCTTCGCCTCGGAGTAGAAGAGGTCCTCCATCTCCTTGAGCTTCTCCGGCATCTTGGCGGCCAGGTCGCTGAACTCGGTGGGGTCCTCTTGGACGTTATAAAGCTCCCAGTTGTATCCGGTGATCACATCCGGGGGCGTCTTGGTGCTCAGCTCCCACGGGAGAGTGACAGGGGTCGTGGCCGCCACCCACCCGTCGTGATAGATGGCGCGATTGCCGAGCATCTCGAAGTATTGCGTCGTGTGTCGGGTCGGGGCGTCCGCGTTCGCCTTGTCCCACGTGTAGACCATGCTCACGCCTTCGATGGGGCGCTGCTTGATGCCGTTGATCGTATCGGGCGCCGGGATGCCGGTCGCTTCGAGGATAGTCGGCACGATGTCGATGACGTGGTGGAATTGGCGGCGGATGCCACCCAGGTCCGTAATGTGGCCGGGCCAAGAAATAACCATGCCCTGGGCGGTTCCGCCGAAGTGTGACGGCACCTGCTTCACCCACTTAAAGGGCGTGTCCATCGCCCACGCCCATTCCGCGGCATAGTGCGGAAAGGTCCGTTCCGATCCCCAGAACGGATACCAAAGAAACTGATCTTTGACCGGCACCGCAACGCCGTTGAAGGTCGTGAATTCGTTCGGCGTGCCATTGAGCATGCCTTCCGCGCTCGCGCCGTTGTCGCCACCGATATAGATGATCAAGGTGTTGTCGAGCTCGCCGAGGTCTTCGACCTCCTGAATGACCCGTCCGATCTCATTGTCGGCGTAGGCGAGATAGGCCCCATAGATGTCCGCTTGCCTGATAAAGAGCTTCTTCTCGTCCCAGCTGAGGGAGTCCCACTCCGGCAGTTCCTTCGGCCAGGGCGTGAGCTGGGCGTTCGCGGGCATGATGCCCAGCCGCTTTTGGTTAGCGAAGATGGTCTCGCGCACTTTGTTCCAGCCCTCATCGAAGAGGTGCATAGCGCTGATCTTCTTGACCCACTCTGGCGTTGGATGATGCGGCGCGTGGGTAGCGCCCGGCACGTAATAGACGAACCAAGGCTTGCCAGGCGCGATTTCCTTGAGCTGCTTTATGTAGCCAATTGCCTCGTCGGCCATCGCGGTCTCCAAGTTCCAGCCGGGATTGTCTTGGAAGGGGTAAATGGCCGTGGTGTTGCGGAACAGATTCGGTTGCCACTGGCTGGCGTCACCGCCAACGAACCCGTAGAAATAATCGAAGCCCATTCCGTTCGGCCATTGATCGAACGGCCCGGCCTGGCTCGATTGAAAAGAGGGCGTGTTGTGGTCCTTGCCGAACCACGCAGTCGCATAGCCGTTGCCCTTCAGGATCGTACCGATGGTGCCTTTCTCAAGCGGAATGATCGAGTCGTAACCCGGGAAGCCCGTCGCTATTTCACCCACCACCCCGTTGCCAACCGAGTGATGGTTACGGCCGGTGATAATCGCCGCCCGGGTCGGTGAGCACAGTGATGTCGAATGGAAGTTGGTGTAGCCCAGTCCCTCCCTTGCGATGCGATCCATGGTGGGAGTGGGTATGACCCCGCCGAAGGTGCTTGGTGCACCGAAGCCCTGGTCATCCGTCATGATGAGCAGCACGTTAGGCGCGCCCTTGGGCGGCACGATGCGCGGCGGCCACCAGGGCTTCGACTCCGAGGCTTTCTCCTTGATCACCCCACCGAATTTTGGATCGGGCGACGGCAATTGTTTGCCATCAATGGTCGTTGTCGCGCTGGGAGAGCCAGGGACACCCGTAGTCTCTTGAGCCGTTGCCGGCGCGGCGCATACCAGTGCCAAAGCAGTCGAGCTAAGTAGCAGGAGAAGCGACTGTTTCATCGTTCCCTCCCTACAAACGTCAAAACCAACTTCAATCACATCGAGATCGCAGATAATGCTCGGCTATGCGGCGATCTGGTCGCAGGTTGCCGTAATGTCCGCTTTGGGTCAAAAGCGGCCTTGGTGGTGTTCAATCCGAAGTTCAGCTTTTGACCCAAAGCAGACATGCTGCTGCTGATCAAGCGTGCGCCTCGCATGTCGTGGCTGGTGGCACGAAAAGGTGAGCGGGTTGGTTCAAAAGTGCTCCTAGAATGAGTGGCCTTTTCGACGACACCTCGCAACCGCCGAATGCTTTTTCTTCAAGTGCCCGTAACCGAGAGGAGCATCGTTGCCGCGACGAGGAGTAAGCCCCAGAACCAAGCTTGTGACATGGCCGCGCGCTAAGGTGAAGCTACAAGCTTCAAAGATGGTACCACAGCGTCCGGCCTATCATCGGCCCCAATGTAAACAGAGGAATCCAATGCGTAACTCCATATGTGTGTCTAAGCTCGGAGCCGCCGTAACTTTGGTCGTCTGTCTTAGCCTCGGGGGCGAGGCCAAAGCTCTGTACGACGTCAAGCCAGACGAGATTCCCGGCAGACCTGGAACCATTATCCGGATCTGGCCGCTCGAAGGTGGCGGGGCCGCCGACGCCTTTCGCGTTCTTTACCGCTCGACGGGATTGAATGGTGAGCCGATCGCTGTTTCGGGCGCCATCTTCGTGCCACATGGTGCCGCGCCGCCCGGCGGTCGGGACGTGATTGCATGGGCGCATCCAACCTCAGGTGTGATGCCGCCATGCGCGCCGTCGCTCATGCCCGACACCGCCGGCTTGATCTGGGGTTTGGAGGCGATGCTGGCGAGGGGTTATGTGGTGACCGCCACCGACTATCCCGGCCTGGGCACCGACGGCATTCACCCGTATCTTATTGGGGAGAGTGAGGGCCGCGCCGTGCTCGATTCGGTTCGTGCCGCGCGCGACATGCCCAACAGTGGCGCTACTGACCGCTTCGCCGTGTGGGGTCATAGCCAAGGCGGCCATGCCGCACTTTATGCGGGCGAGATCGCGGCCCGCTATGCCCCCGAGCTGAAGCTTGTGGGCGTCGCGACGGCGGCACCAGCAACCTATCTCATCGAGCTCCTCGACTCCGACAAGAACAGTCCTTCGGGAAAAGACATCACCGCCTGGGCATTGCTCTCCTGGGCGAGACTTAAAAATGTGCCGGTTGCCAGTCTCGTCGACCCTGACGCCATGGGGACCTTCGAGGAGATCGCTAAGGATTGTATCCAGTCGCTTCCACAATTCGAACACATCGAACACGACGAGCGACCTTTGCAGCATGAGCAGTTCCTCAAGATCAATCCGACAAAGGTCGAGCCCTGGCGCACGATGATGGAGCGCAATTCGCCTGGGCAAGAGCCAGCGGGCGCGCCCATCTTCATCGCGCAAGGGACCGCCGACACGACGGTCAACCCGGAGATCACTACTCGCTTTGGCGAGGCCTTGTGCGCACAGGGGACCCGCGTCAGCTTCATCAGGCTCCAGGGCGTGACGCATACCTTCGCTGCGCGCGACAGTGCCGGCGCGGCCCTGGCCTGGATGACCGCCCGCTTCCAGGGCGCGCCCGCTCCGAGCGATTGCGAGCGGTGAAAGTCCGAGCGTGGCCACCGAGCAGGGTCGATACTGTTTGAATGAACTGCGAGCCGTTTGAGCGACGTGCAGCCATCGCTGCTTGCTGAGCGAACGCCATTTGGGCGGGGGTGGTGCCTCGTCGCCGCCGAATGTCCGCTATGGGTCAAAAGTGGACATAGGCATCGACCTCGACTGAGGTCCGCTATGGGTCAAAAGCGGCCTTGGTGGTGTTCAATCCGAAGTTCAGCTTTTGACCCAAAGCGGACATCTGCGTCGCATCTTCTTATGCTTACCGGTGATCACAAAGCCTCAGTTCAGGAGATGAGCACAACGTCGTGCGCATTGAGTGACTCAACAAACGCAACAGGTAACCCGCAAGAAGGTTGCCGGAATGGAGGTGGTATGCCTGCTTGAGATCGTGTTTTGGCTTTCGAATAGAGCCTCTAGCTCCTTCTGCAACTCACCGGCTCGACCGTTCCTTTCCGCTGCTTCGAATGCATTCATGGTTGGCCCATAGTATTTTCTGAACGCGTCGACGAGCTCTGCGGGTGCGCCGGGAAAGTTGAAAATGTACGTGTCTCTGACGAAAGAAATCTTCTCATTTGGAACTCCGGCGCCCGCAAATCTCTCGATGACGTTGCTCTCGACCCCCCACGTCATGGGGCTAATGAAGCCTTCCGGTGGTGGCGGCGAGTATGAAGAACTGATTTTCAAGATTTGCGCCACCAATGTCGGATCGTTGGGAATCCAGTTCCCCATGACGATCCGACCTCCGGGTCGGGTCACGCGCACCATCTCCTTGGCCACATCGAATGGCTTTGGCGCGAACATGGCTCCAAAGATGCTCAAGACGAGATCAAAGGTATCATCTTCCAGCTCATGCAAATTGGTCGCATCGCCTTCCTGAAACTTACAGTTTGTGAGGCCCTTAGACTTTGCTCGCCTGTTTCCGGCCTCGACAAGATTCCTCGCGATATCAACTCCGAGCACGTCCGCTCCGAATCTCGCTGCTGGCAATGCCGTCGTCCCGTCGCCACACCCAAGATCCAAAACCTTGAGCCCTTCGGTGATGCCGAGCTTATTGACAAGCGCCTCTCCGCTTTCCCTCATACTTTCCGCAATGCGCGTGAAGTCGCCTTTTTCCCAAAGTGCTTTGTTTGGATTCATTGGGGTTGCTCTCTCTGCTTCGATCATGACGGTCAGCGATGCGGCTCCATACCGCGGCGGAACAATCGTGCGCCCATTAGAATCGCCGCCGCCGCCTCGGCTACAACGAGGCCTGTCCACACGCCACCCGCGCCCCAACCGAGGTGGAAACCTGCGAAAAAGGCGACGGGCATGCCGATGGCCCATTTCGCCGTGAGTGTCAGCACCATCGGTATGCGAGTGTCCTTGAAGCCCCGCAGAATAGCCGTGGCCGATGAGGTCGGTCCGACCGCGAGGTTAAGAGCGCCCAACAAGAACAACAAACCGGCGGCGGTGGAGGCGACCACAGCCGTTCCGACCTTGCCATCCTCGAGGAATAGCCAAGGCAACTTGTCCGAGGTGCCGGCGAGGACAGCAAAGATGACTAGACCGCAGGCCGTTCCAATGACGAGCGCTGTCCAACCGGATTCAGCCATTCCCTGCGAGTTGCCGCGACCGACGGCATAGCCGACGCGCACGCTTGCCGCCTGCGACAGTCCAAGCGTCAAGGCGTAGACGACACCCGCCATCCTCAGGGTGATGGCATGCGCCGCCAACGCCGCCGCGCCGAATAGACTGATGATCACGGTGGAGACCAGATAAACACCCACCTCGCCAACACTCGAAAATCCGATCGGGATACCGAGGCGGAAGATCTCCGTCAGGTGCCGCTTGTCGGCCCGCCAGCACTGTGGGACCAAGCAGAGTTGATGCATCGCGTCATTGAGCACGGCAAATGCGGCGAAGCCCACGGCCAGCCCTGTGGCGACGATTGCCGACGCCAATCCGGCGCCGGCGACACCCATCGCTGGTACAGGACCCATGCCGAACATAAAGACCGCGTTTGCAAGCCCATTCGCGGGCAACGCTAACAAGGTCGCGACCAAAAAAATCTTGGGACGTCCAAGGGCAGCAAACGCGTTACGCCAGACCGCAACGAACATCATCGGCACGATGGTCAGCGCCATCATTTGGCGATAGCCATTGCCCAACTCGATGACTGTCTCCTCGACGCCGAACAAGCGTAGCAGTGAGCTCGTGTTCCAGACCAGGAAGAAGGCGGGGATAGTCAGAATCGCCGCCGCGAAGAATCCTTGGCGCAGCACCCGACGAACTTCGGCGCCGCGACGCGCGCCCAATGCCTCCGCCATTAGAACCGCTGAGGCGGACAAGATTCCAGCCATGAAATAATAGATGATGGAATAGAGGTCGCTCACTACCGCACCTGCTGCCAAGGCATCTGGTCCGCTCCAGCCCATCATCACTGTATCGGTGATCGACATGCCCATATTGGTCAGCGCCGTACCCGTTATCGGCGCCGTCAGCGCGATCAGTTCGCGCGCCTCCACGGCGCTAATGAAGCTCTTGCGCCTCGGCCAGACCGTGACGGTGGAAGAAACAGCTTGGGTCATGATCCCATGTCTCACATCGTCAGCCATTAAACTGACCAGTCGGTCTAGCTCGGCTGCCAAAAAAATATGTGCTCCAACCAATTCCGGCAGCGTCACGTGCCCTTGCTCATTACTTCGATCTGCTGGCGGAAGGTTTTCAGGTTCCTGGCAATACAGCTCGAGTCGCCAGTCGCTCGCGCGTAAACCAAGGACCCGTCGATGATCGCCATATACATATTCGCCATTGCGCTGGCCGTCGTAGGCATGCTCCCGCCCCCTTCCTTGGTCAATGGCCGCAGAATTGCTCCGACCTTGTTGATCAGATCAAGCAGGACGGCGCTTGTCTCTTCACGGACCCTCGGACTGGTTCCAGCCAACTCGACGGAAAACATCACCAGCAAGCACCCATGATCCCAAAGCCGCGTCGTGACGCGTTCGATATGTTTGAGGAAGGCAATAGCGCGCTTTCTAGGATCAGGTATGTCCCGGAAGGGGCCATCCATCATCAGTGCCGCCCCATCCGCGAGAAATTCATGCATCGCCGTGAGGGCGAGTTCCTCCTTCGAGTCGAAATAATGGTAGAAGCTTCCCTTACTTACACCGGCGGCTTCGATAATGTCATCGACACTCGTGATTGGATAGCCCTGAGCAAGCATCAGGTTGCGAGCAGCCCGGACGAGCTTCTCCTTCGACGTACGCTTCCCCCGCCCTCGTGCGGTCGCCTTAGCGGCAGATTTGATCGCAGCATGTGTCATGACGGCTGATATAGACCGACCAGTCAGTCTAGTCAAGTCCCATTCACAAGCACCCCACATGGTCTGATGTGCGCAGGAATCGCGCACCGAACAGAGTGCAACGACCATGAGAGAGAGACATCTAGCGCAACGGACGAAGCGGAGCCCCGATTTGCGTGAACCATTGGCAAACCACAACGCTTGAGTGCAGGCAAATCAAGGCGGTGCTTGGCCTTCTCACCAGCGCGTTGCCCCTTGTTGTTCCAAGTCCCCGCCATCAGCCTGGGTCTCGGTACTCGCCGTTACTTCCGGCTGATGGTCATGCCCCTCTCCTCCTTGAGGAATGGGCGCCCGCGAGAAGTGATCCACGACCAGCCGAGCTTGGTGCCCACTCCAAGACGCTCCTTTTGCCGCCGCTCTGAAACTCGTCATCGCGGCTACGCGAGCCTTTTCGCCGCTCCACGACGCACCAGTCGAAGCGGCGCTAAAGGTCTTCCGCGCAAGTGCCCGGGCGTTTCGTCGGCCCCACGCTGCACCAGCCGAAGCTGCTCTGAAACTCGCGATTGACACGGCACGCGTCGTCCGGCTGCCCCACCTCGCACCGGTCGAAGCCACTCTGAAGCTCGCAAGCGCCAGAACGCGCATATTCTGCGCGCTCCATGCTGCGCCACTGGATGTTGCTCTGAATGTCGCCCGCGCGAGTACGCCGGCCTTCTCCGCGCTCCACGCCGCGCCGACCGTAGCTGCTCTACAAGTCGCAAGCGCGAGGACGCGGCCCTTGTGCCCACTCCACCGGGCGCTGATCGCTACGAACCTCAGCAATGCGAGCGCGGCGGTTCTGATGTTTCGCGCCATCCGAATGCCAACGAACACCAGCAAATTGCAACCGAAGAGCAACGCCCTGCGCCCCCCCGTCAACAAAGCGCGCGCGATCGGACGCGCCACGCGCAGCAAAGCCAAGGCCTTCCGCTTGCGCGACCGGATCAACCGCTGCCGCTTGACCAGCCGCTCTTCGCTCCGCTGCTGGCGCTTGAGCCAGAGCTCGTGCTTCTTTCGCTTTCTGGCCTCAATGGCGAGGGCGTCCTTCAGCCAGCGCTGATGTTGCCTTAAATCTGCTGCTGCCGAGGCGGCTAGATCTTGCGACAGCGCCACCCCTCGTTTGGCCGCTTCAAGCGGGTCGGTGAACTCGCCAGCCTGGGCGACGCCCGCACTGCCCGCCGGAGTGCTGCGCCGTATGCGATCGCGATGGTCCCTGGTCATCGGGCACTCATTGCCGCCGAGCGTGGCCTGATGCCGGCCACCATCGCCTAAACTATCCCCCTCCTATGCAAAGACTAAGGCCAGGCGGTAATCTTGGTCGTTCGGCATCCCGCAAGGCAGACCTTGGCGAGAGTTGGCTGAGGCTGAGGACGGATAGGTCCTCTAATCGCAAGCGTTTCGCTGAGTAGGGCTTTCCGCCACGCATGCCAATGTCCACTTTGGGTCAGTAGCTGACATTATGGCCATCGCTAAATGGCCCTTCAATAGCCCCCTCCCAGCCGACTTTCCGTCTTCTTTTTCCTTAGCTTGGTGCTGCGCTGAAGCGCCCTGACCGACTTGATTCGTCGTCGGTCCTTCTTCCTTCCCCCCATTGAACAATCGGAGAAATCACGATGAAGCGCATCCCCCACCTGGGGCGTGTGGTCGCTCTTCGCCAAGGGCAGCCCTTGAGGTTACACTCCACGAGGGGGATGCGCTGATAACTCTGCGGCAACAACAGCAAATAATCCGATTACGATAATCGTGACGCTGCCTTGCGTTACGCCGGCTTTTGACCCAAGCGGCCATGCCGGCTGACGAGCCTCACGTCAGCTTTTGACCCAAAGCGGACATGAGTGGTCAGCGACCAAACGAGGGGACAAAAATGGGCCGGCGCGAAACGGCTACACGACCCACCCCAGCTCAGAACTTAGTAGTCCATCCCACCCATCCCACCGCCCGGCATGGCAGGAGCGCCAGAATCCTTCTTCGGCATTTCGGCAACCATTGCTTCCGTTGTTACGAGGAGGCCGGCGACCGAACTCGCGTCCTGCAAAGCGACTCTCACGACCTTCGCCGGGTCGATGATGCCTTTCTTGATCAGGTCGCCATATTCGTCCGTCTGGGCGTCATAGCCGAAGGACGGGGACTTCTGGTCGGTGACCTTTCCGACCACGATTGAGCCGTCGACGCCCGCGTTCTCGGCGATTTGACGGATCGGAGCTTGCAAGGCCCGACGCACGATATTGATGCCCGCCTCCTGGTCGTCATTGTCGCCTTTGAGCTTCAGCGATCTCGAAGCCCATAGGAGCGCTACCCCGCCGCCGGGCACGATGCCCTCCTCGACCGCAGCACGGGTTGCGTTCGGTGCATCGTCGACGCGGTCTTTCCTCTCCTTCACCTCGATCTCACTTGAACCGCCGACCTTGATCACGGCCACGCCGCCAGAGAGCTTGGCCAAGCGCTCCTGCAGCTTTTCCTTGTCATAGTCGGAGATGCCGAGCGGTGAGTGGGGTCGGCAATGTGGTGCGCAAGCTATCGTGAATTCAGGCGTAATCGAACAGCGCCATGAAGCCGAAATCCATGTGCAACTGCTCGTGACAGTGAAAGAGCGTGCGGCCTGGATTGTCGGCCACGAAATCAAGCTCGAGCTCCTGGAAGCCGCCAAGCATCACCACGTCCTTCAACACCCCCTCCATAGGTTTACCGCCGACTTGTGTCAGCTCGAAGCTGTGCCGGTGCAGGTGCAGCGGATGAATATCATCGCTTGCATTGCGAAACTTGAGCCGGTAGCGGCGCCCTTCTTGCAACCTGTACAGCGGCTTCATGGTCTCCATAGAGAAGGCTTCGCCATTTAGCGTCCATAGATTGAAGCCATTGGCAGCTGCATTGTGCTTGACGATAGTGATCTCGATTGTCTCGTCCGGCGCCGGGGTCGGCGTGTCGGCATTGCCGAAGCGCGTGTAATCCCAGCGGAACGGCTTCGGCTTCATCCATTGCGGTTTGCCCCCACTCCCGGAATATTCGATGACGATGCCCATGCCGTGGGAACGGTCGTCATCGGACAGATCGCCCATGACAAAGACACCGGGATGGTTCATTTCCACGATGGCCGAAATGCGCTCCGCGGTACCGAGCCAGAGGACAGGCACATCGGCCGGCGTGGGAACCGGATTGCCGTCAAGCGCCACAACGCGAAAGACATGGCCCTGGAGCGCCAGGCTGCGAGTTCTCGGTAGCGCTGGCATTGAGCACATGGAAGAGCACCCTCTCACCCTGTATGACGCGGATCGGCTCGCCGGCCCCCAGCATCTTACCGTTGATGCTGAACAGCCCATAGCCGACCTCATATCCTTTAGGTGTGCCCTTGGCCTCCTCGTCGGCCTTCGCCCCCATTTCTTGCAGTTCCTTGATGGGCGCGCCCTGGGCGAGCATGTCCGTGTCCATATCTCCGCCGCGGCTGAAGGACGGCGCGAATTCTTTCATCACCAGAAAGATCTCACGGTCGTATGCCCCAGGCTCGTTCTTGGGCTCGATATAGACAGGCCCCGACTGGCCCGTATAGGTGCCGCGACTGAGGTCGGCGCCGGGCACCACGTGAGTGTGATAGAAGCGAAACCCTGACGGCTTTGGCACGAAGGCGATCCGGCGCATGCCCCATGCCGGCACAAAGGGCGAGCCTTCCTCCGCCGCACCGTCGACGTCGCTTGGGATCATCTGCCCGTGCCAGTGCACAAGCTCTGGCACGCACGTGTTATTGTAGATATCGACGACGGTCTGCTGCCCTTCCTTGAAGCGGATGAGCGGCCCCGGGAACTGGCCGTTATAGAGCGTGGTCGAGACAATATGGTTGGGCGCTAGCTCCACAAGACCGGCGCCAATGCGAATAGTGTAATCGGCTTTCTGATCACTGACAGCCCAGGCCAAGCGCGGCGCGGCGCCAATCAGGGGGAGCAGTCCAGAAAGCTTCAAAAGGCCGCGGCGATCGATTGTCACAGGTCAGACCCTCTCATGGGGCATCGCGGGCAAGATCGCATCCATTTAGGCGGCGCGATGGCAGGACCATTGGCTTGCACCGGTCAGGTCCGATGGGGTGAATTTGTGTTCTTTGAGGCTCAATTCGAAGGATAGATCATCGGCCCCCTGCGCGGTGAGGCTCGTCAAGAGCGCCGCGATAAGGGCGGGGAATGGAAGTAACACATGCGAGAAATCTCCTGCCAGTAGAAGTCTTCGATCATGGCTGTATGGTCGAGCGCCATCCCTCGCTTTCGCAAGTCTCAGAATTCAAGCTCGGCATCCAGCTTGAATGTGACGTCGGAGGTGGCGTCGGACATCCCGAACAACCTCAGAGGCCGGCGACGATTTTTATCGAGGCCTGCCGGGCCCATTTGGAGAGTAGGTGGTGATGCACAAAATGAAATCTCCTCATTGAACAGCTGAATACGTGCAACAACCCTTCGCACAGAGGGGATGCAGCCAGGGATGTCCGAGGTCCACCCCATTTGGGGAGCGCGACTTGCTCTGGCAGATGCGCCAAACAGCAGCAATCGAAGAAATTGAGATCGTGGGTGTACAGGATTTCAGACCTAGAAACGCTTCGTCAGCCCCACAAACGGGTTGATGCGGTCGGAGGCTCGCGTCACGCCAAAATTGGACCCAACATCGATTTGGGTATTGCCGTTAGGCTGATAGAGGATGCCTGTTCCGAGGGTAACAATCCCGCCAGACGGATCTTCATTTCCGAAAAGCGTGGCGACTTCGAAGTATGTGGAAATTTTCGAGGTAAATTCGTACGAGAAAGATCCGCTATTGAAATATTCGACGTGATATCCGCTGCCCTGATTGTTTTTGATAAAGTCGTACTCTGTCATGAGCTCAAGCTCTGCCTTATCCGACAGCTTGATGGCGAAAGGAACGTCCACGCCCCATTCGACACGATCCTCACCCACGCCGTTATGCACCGTGGGAATGTCTATGAAAGGGATGATGCCAAGCGCCGTTGCGCCGGGCTTTTCGAATGTGTCGTTCCCGTAGAAATTGTACTTGCCGGTTATCTCCAGGACGTCCGGGCCTGCGTCCCAGGTGGTCATGGCCGGGTTTTTGAACCGCGTACGCACTGCATTGATGGGCTGCAAGAGAAATTGCAGCTCGGTGTTGTTGGTAATCCCGACCCTGATATTGGTCGAGCCAAACAGGAATTTTTCGGTGATCGCCCCCTGCTCGTCCGGTCTGGACAGCGAGTAGTTGAAGAGGTCCGATTCTAACTGCACATGCCCTGCATCGACCGTGAATGGGTTATTGGTCAGGTCCGGTCGATCTGGCTCGAATTCGCGCATGCACTTAGAGGGCGTCGGATTGAACAGGGTGTATTGGCTCTTGTCGGGACACCCCTCATTGTCGTCTTCTGCAGCGGCTGAGGTTGCAAGCGAACCCGTGTGAATGGCAAGGACCGCAAACAGCGACCCTATCCATCGTCTCGAGTTTGGCATTAGCCCCCTTCCCCCGTTTTGGAAGGCACCCATGCCAGAATCACCTTCCGCGACTTTCGTTCCCCGATTGCCCAGTATGACAGAACTCAAGAGGAAGAGTCCCGTTGCATCGGTGGCAAGTCTGACGGGAGAATTCGGCAAGAAATGAGCCTGACGAATGGATCGAAGGTTCGTAGTCCGATTCCGTCCCTGCTTCAGCGCGGCCAAATGCACGACTTAAGGCGCGGGTGCCGCGACCGTCGGTGAAGGTAGACTGCTATGTCTGATCTAGGAGGTAGAGTATGTCTGATCTAGGAGGTAGAGTATGGTTGATAGCGCCCTTATCGTCTGGTTCATTTTGACCGGGATGTCCGTCGCCTATGTGGCTTGGGACGCATTCGATGCCGCGAAACCGAATAGAAAAACGCTCGCGTCTCCTTTATTCACCAAAACCGTGCGGGCTAAGTCCTCGGAGCCAATGTGGCCGGGCGTGACGTCGAGCAACCGGCCGAAGATCTCCCTCTCGTTGGGCGATAGCGTCTCAAGGTGGCGCAGGATGTAGCGACGCTGCCTGCGGATGCTCCAAACATCGCGCAAATATCCGTCCAAGGGCCTGAAGCCCTCTGAACATGGCAGCGATGAGGTCGAAGATCGCAAAGAGGCCGAACCCTATCGCGGCCAAGCCGATGACCATGAGCACCAGGGCTGGGATTTCGAATGGCAAAAGGTCTTTGCTGCGGAGGTAGAACACCACCGCGCCAAGGGCGGCGATGGCGGCGGAGCGCGAAGGACCGAGTTTGAAAGCTGACGATACCCAGCCCCACCAATCAGTCATCCGCGCAAGCCTGCTCGGTGCATGAGACGCCAGCCCTCCCGTAGGAAGCCAGTGGAGCCGTGAAGCTGCACGGGCACCGTCTCATTGCCCGACAGGAGCGGCAGCGGGCCTGTAGCCCGCCCCGGAGCCCGCCAGGGGCGCCTTTGCATGTTGTGTCTATTGTTTGACTGTTCGGGGCTGGACTGGACTAACACATTGAAGTAGTTGGCGCCCCGTAGGGGTTTCGAACCCCTGTTTCCGGCGTGAGAGGCCCGGGGGTTCGCGAATGAAATCAATGATAGTTTCAACTTCTCAGGCGCCAAAAAGGTGTTCTTAGAAGGCCAAAGTTGAAACTCGGCTACCCATCGACATTCGACCTAATGTCAGCCTTCCCGCTGATGTCCGCAGTGACAGCGGACATTAGACGGGACTCCTTCAATGTCAGCTTAGTGCCATTAGGCGACATTGGTTGCCCGTATTGCTTGAACCGACAAAAAAGCCCCGGCGAAGGGAGAAGAGAAGATCGCCGGGGCTAGAGATGATGTGCGTCTGCATGAATTCGGGAGAGACCGGTCTCTCTTCCTGGCGGATAACTGGGATGGGTTCACCGGTGAGCGCTGATTTATCGGTCAGGTGTGTCTCCTTCTTGTTGGCTCGAAGGTAGTGCCGGAACTCGTGATCCTTCAGCCTGCCCCGTGTCTTGTCAGGTGCTTGCCCCGAGATCGTCCGCTGGTTCCCGATCGAATACCTTTCGCCCCGTAAACATGGCGGAGACGATGCTGCCTCCTTCGCGCAGCTCCGTCACGATCACCCCGGCGATATGGATCACGATCGCGACAAGAAGCGCGTAGAAGTTCCAGTAGTGGACGGTCACAAATGTTGAGCGGAATGAGCGCATCGCCTCCCACGATGTGGGATCGATGCCGGTCTTGTTGTATGGGGCGATCGTCGATGGATCGACCCCGGGCGCTACGATCCAGCTGGCAATCCAATGACCGAACGGCGGATAGTAGATATCCGTCCCAGCGAGAACGAGACCTGTCACGGCCTGCAACATGAGGAGGATGAGGAATATCGAAATTATCGCGCGCGCAACGGGGTTGTGACCTAGGTAGGGGCGTACATCGCCGCGGATCAGTTCAAGTAGATAGGTCTTGACCGCTGCTCCGTAGCCGGTCTGGAACGGAAGAATAGCGGACCAGCTTGCGTGCCGATTGCCAATGAAGGCCCAGGCGATACGCCACGCCAAATTGACGGCGAAGACGTAGCCGAACCAAACGTGCGTGGTCTTCAAAAGGATCTTGCCACTGTCGGTCACACCAAGCTCGTTATCGAAGAGGATGGCGGTACCAATGGCGGCCAGCGCCACGACACAAACAAAATTGATCCAATGGAACGACCGCGTCGGCCTGTCCCACACAGGATAGGATTGAAGGCTCATCTTTCTCATTTGCCTCACGCTTGCTAGCCCCGCGGCGGCCGATCCGGAGTGTGCTCAGAGCGCCGATGTAGAATGTAACCGCTCCCAGGGCTAGTGCGTAGCGGATCTCCCACATGTCTTCTATGGTCAGAAACGGACGCGCCGCTCCCGATTTAGTTGGTCCGCTAAGTGCCATAGCGGAACGTCGGCAATCCACCCGGCACCATCGCTTCTCGCGTTGCGTTTGATCCGCCTAGGTGGCCCGACACGGAACCACAGACGCTCGCGACCGATATGCGAGCGCTACGTCTGACCCGACGACGTACTCCGCGGGTGGATTGAGCCATATCAATGCTCAATCCCCGGAACCGCTACTATCGGTGCATCGGCTACTGACGCAGGAGGACCGTCCGCGCGGAATAGCATCTCATAGTCGCACTCCGCACGACGCCTTCGCTACTGCTTAGTACGTTGCGAAAACGACTCGTCGCTGAAAGGGGGAAGCGGTCGGCACGATGAAGCTACGACCAATCGCCGGCTGACAGGCATTGCATCCAGCGGTCAGCGCAGTGCCAAACTTCTGCTGTCCTCGCTTCTATTGCACCGCGGATCAATTGAATCCGAGGCAACGCCATGGCGGGTGTATCGCGCTCGCGTTCCGAGCTTCATAATCCTGGGACAAGATCCTGGGACAAGCAGCCGCAACTGGCAAAGGCGCTCCTCAGCGCCTCGATGAGACAATGAACATCCTGCCGCTCACTACCCGAGCTGCTATGGCTGGGGCGTTGGCGTAGTCGCCACGCTTGGCGGCATGATCGGGTACGTGACTTGCGGTTGCTCGCCTGTCAACGACTTTAGGAACGCAGTGATCTTCGTGACCTGATCATCGTTGAGCGACTTGCCAAGCTGGTCAGTGGCCATGATGCCGACGGCCTGATTTAGATCCCACACCTGACCGGAGTGGAAATAAGGCGGCGTCAGCTCGACATTGCGCAGCGGGGGCACACGGAACACATACTCGTCGCTACGGTCTTCGTTACCGCGAACCGCCCCTTGTCATTGGGAGGCAGGATGTCGGCGCCGGGCCTTTCGACCACACCAAACGGCGCGTACATTTGACCACCGACATTGATGCCCGAATGACAGCTGGCACAGCCCGTATCGATGAAAAGCTTCAAGCCTTCCTTTTGCTCGGCCGTAAGCGCGTCCGCGTCCCCTCGGAGGTATTTGTCGAAGGGGGCATTTGGAGTGATCAACGTCGCCTCAAACGCGGCAATGGCAGTCACCGCATTTGGCATGGTGATGGGATCTTTGTCGTCCGGGTAAGCGGCCATAAACAATGGCGCATAGCCGGGGATACCCTTAAGCATTTCGATGGCATGCTCGTGGGTTATCCCCATCTCGATGGGATTTTGAATGGGACCACCCGCTTGCGCCTTCAAGTCAGCGGCTCGTCCGTCCCAGAATTGCGCCACGTTGAAAACGGCGTTCAGCACCGTGGGCGCGTTCCTCCCACCCTTCTGCCATTTGTGCCCGATTGATACGGGCAACATGTCCACGCCACCGAGCCCAATCTGATGGCAAGTGTTGCAGCTGATATTGTGGCTCTGCGACAGGCGCGGATCGAAATAAAGATCCTTTCCTAACTCCACCATTGCGGGCGTCGTGGTGATGCCCTTGATCGCAGGCGGTTCGGAGGGAATCGGTTGGAAAAGGCCCTGAGCCTGCTTCATCAACGGATCGTCTGCGGCAAGCGCAAGTGCCGTGACGCTGAGGAACAGTATCAAAGCTCCGATGGAGACTGAGGTACGCATGAACGCCTCCTCTGATTTGCGCGCAACCTCCCGCCACGTAATCCTACCATTTACCGCGATCCCTTAAAACCTTGGTCATTGAACACAGGCTGTTCGGAGCCCTCGGGGGTTTGGTTGTGGCGTTCTCGCGGCCGTATTTGATTCTTCTCAAGGTTGGCCCTGGCCAAACGATTAAAGACAACGGATGCCCGCGCCAGATCAGAATCTGGCTCTATGTCTGGGACCCGTTTGTCAGGGTCTTCCATTGGAGTTCTGGTAGTGGGCTTCGCCATCGCCTACCTCACCGAGGAACCGCTCACTGAGCACGTCTGGGCGGGCTATGTGGTCGGCGCGTTGATCGTGGGGCGCGTAGTTTGGGGATCAATCGGGCCGCGCTATGCGCGCTTCTCGGATTTCATCTACAGGCCGGTCACCACGCTTCGTTACTTGCGTGATCTCATCCTGCTTCGCGCTCCGCGTTATCTTGGACACAGCCCCGGCGGCGGCGCCATGGTGGTGCTCCTGCTCGTGTTCTTGGCTGCAACAGTGCTGTCGGGCCTTCTGGTTTACGGTGGGGAACAGCAAGCGGGACCGCTTGCAGGGATGCTCAGCAAGGATACGGGAGAGGCGATTGAGGAGGTCCACGAGGTTTTAGCCAACATCACGCTCGCCCTCGTTCTCGCCCATATCGCCGCCGTGGCCCTAGCCAGCTTCGTGCATCGCGAGAATTTGGTTCGCGCCATGGTAACGGGCTACAAGCGGCCCTAGCCGCGATGAGACTAAGCGCTTGCCTGCCGCGCCCGCTCAGTCTGAGCCCGGTGCACCTCCCGCCCCTAAGTAAATCGCCTCGAGGCCTCATCAGTGCGCCACCTCGTTCCCGCAGACCGCCTTGCCGGGCTCTTCGACGCCAACCGCGGCTTGACGGCCGATGAGGTCGAGCAGCGGCAGCGCCTCTACGGCAGCAACGACATCCTCGGGGATCGAAGGTCCGGCTGGGGCGACATTGCGCGGGACACGGCGCGGGACCCCATGGTCTGGCTCCTTGTCGCAACCGCATTCCTCTTCGCCTGGCTCGGGGACTATATCGAAGCGAGCGTTCTTGCCTTGGCCCTGGTGCCGATCGCGGGCATGGATGCCTATCTGCACCGGCGCACACAGGCCACGACCGAGGGATTGGCCGGACGCTTGGCCACGCAAGCGCATGTGCTGCGAGATGGGGTGGCTAGGGAAATCCCTTCGGCGGGGCTCGTTCCAGGCGATCTTGTCATTGTAAATGAGAGCGAGTCTTTTCCGGCCGATGGCGTGCTCGTTGCCGGCGTTAATCTGCAAGCCGACGAGTCCGCGCTGACGGGCGAGGCCATGCCGGTGCGCAAGCGCCCCTTCAAGGGCGCGGCCGGAGAGAGTGAGACGTCCCTCGATAACGAATATTGGGGCGCAGCGGGCACACGGCTCCTCACTGGCGAAGCACGGCTTCGGGTCGCCTTCACCGGCGGCGAGACGCTTTATGGCGAGATCGTGCGCTTTGCCCGCGAGGGACAGCATGAGCGAACGCCGTTGCAGAGCGCCATCAGTGCCCTTGTCGCCGGGCTCGTCGCCATCGCAGTGCTCGTCTGTGTTGCGCTTGCCGCGACGCGGTATTATCAGGGCTTCGGCCTCCTCGATGCGTTCCTCAGCGCCGTGACGCTCGCGGTCGCGGCACTGCCCGAGGAGTTCCCCGTCGCCTTCACGTTTTTCCTCGGGGTTGGCGTCTACCGTCTCGCGCGCCGGCAGGCGCTCGTACGCCGCGCCGTCGTCATCGAGAATATCGGCCGCGTCACCTGCATCTGCTCGGACAAGACCGGCACCATCACCGAGGGCAAGGTGACGCTCGCCCATAGCCTGCCTGTTGAGGCTATCGACGCGGTCGAGCTTCGGCGATGCGCAGCGATCGCATCGCGCCCAGGAAGCGGCGACCCGATTGATGCGGCGGTGCTCGAAGGGACGGCCAGTCCCACCGAGACTCTCCTAGCGACGTTCCCGTTCACGGAAGACCGCCGGCGTGAGGTGAGCGTCGTTCGCGATGGCAACGGCGGCTTTCTCGTGGCCACCAAGGGAGCGCCAGAGACGATCTTTGCCATGAGCTCGCTTTCTCCCGAGGAGAAGACCACCTGGCTCGCCAAGACCGAAGAGCTAGCGGGCGCGGGGCACAAGGTCCTGGCCTGCGCCAAGAAGAATCTCAGCCACTGGTCCGGCGGGGAGCCCGACCGAGGCTACCAGTTCATCGGGCTATTGGCTTTCGAGGATCCGGTGCGCGACGGAGTGAAGGAGGCCGTTGCCAAGGCACAGGGAGCTGGGATCCGGGTCATCATGGTGACAGGCGACCATCAGACGACGGCCGCCGCCATCGCCCGCGAGATCGGTCTTGGTGGTGAGACCCCGACCATTATTGAGGGGGAGCAGCTGAAAGGACTTGTGAGCTCGCGCGGGCTGAAGGAGTTCGACGTGGTGGCGCGCGCGATACCGGCTCAGAAGCTGGACCTCGTGCGCGCGTTGAGAGCCTCAGGAGAGATCGTCGCGGTGACGGGAGATGGGGTGAACGACGTTCCGGCGCTCCAGGGCGCCGATATCGGCATCGCTATGGGGGAACGCGGCACGCGTGCGGCGCGGGAAGTCGCCTCGATCGTGCTTCTCGACGACAATTTCCGAACGATTGTTCGGGCCATTTCCGAGGGGCGCCAGCTCTTCCGCAATCTCAAGTTGAGCTTCGCCTATTTGCTGATGATGCATATGCCGCTCGTGGCAACGGCCGCGCTCGTGCCATTTGCCGGATTCCCGCTTCTCTATTTGCCGATGCACGTCGTCTGGCTCGAGCTCATCATCCACCCGACAGCGCTTTTGGTTTTTCAGGAGCTTCCAGCCTCTGACAAGCTCGACCCGGTCCAGCGAAACCGCAAGGTCCGCTTCTTTAGTTGGCAGGAATGGACACTCATCGCTTCTATTGGCGCCCTCGTTATCGCGATGATTGTCGTGGGGTACGCGCGCAGCCTGGGCACCAGCAACGATGTCGAACATGCACGAAGCATGGCCCTGGTCGCGCTTGTCGTCGCCAGCGCTACGATGACGGCAGGACTTACCCGGCTGCGATCCCAGAGCTCGGTCATTGCCGTCTTGGCCACCATAGCGTCTGCGGTTCTTCTCGTGCAGATCGCGCCGTTCGCCAGACTTCTGCATCTCAGTCCGCTGCATCTCGATGACTGGTTGATCGCCGGGTTGGGCGGAGCGATCGTGGCCTCCCTGGCCGCGTTCATCCCGAGCCTCGGGGGCAAGCGGGAGGTCGTGGCCTGAGGTGAATGGTGAGTTGAGCGAGGATCGACTTACTGCGTTCACCGCATATGTCCGCTTAGCGGACATTAGGCGCGCACATCAGAGATGTCCGCTTAGCCCGGAAGCGCGGACTTGCTCAGCTCTGAATTGAAATGTCATGACCGGGTCGCCGGCCGGGATAGTTGAAACTGACGAGGCCGGGACAGGTAAGCGCTTGATTTAATTGGCGCCCCGTAGGGGTTTCGAACCCCTGTTTCCGGCGTGAGAGGCCAGCGTCCTAGGCCACTAGACGAACGGGGCTTCCGATCGGCGGGCAAGCAAGGTCCGAAGCTATAACGTGGGGGACCGAACCCGATCAAGGACTATTGGGGTTTGAGCCGCAGCCGGGTCACGACCTTGCCGCTGCCGAGATCGATGACCACGATCTCGGCCCCCGCGCTCGAGGACAGATGGAGCGCGAGGCGGCCGCCATCAAGCGACATGGCGGTGACCTGGGCGTCCTTGCCCACGGGCAGATCGAAACCGAGAGCCGCGCTGGAACCGGGCGGGGGCGCCATGCCCGCTTGCCCCGCATGGGAGGCCTGATAGACAATGGCGGCGAGCACGAAGGCAAAGCCGCCCACAAGCAGCACCCCCATCACGATCACGGCGATTTTGAGCAGACGTACCTGACGCGGGGTGAACACCGTCCCCGGCAGGGGCGCGTTGCCAGCATCACCCGCCGCCTTTTTCACGGTCTCATGCCCTCTCATCTTGAGCATATCGATATCGAAGCCGGTGACAGCCACCGCGATCTGCGGCTCGATCGTTTCTTGAGCGCGTCCCTGCCCGCCCTGAGCCGCACGCGGCTGCAGGCCCTGATCAAGCAAGGGCAGGTGACGAGCGGCGGCGCGACCATAGAGGACCCCAAATATCGGGTCAAACCGGGCGAACGCTTTCGGCTCATCATGCCGCCGACCACGCCCGCGATCCCCGAAGGCCAGGCCATTCCGCTCGACATCGTCTATGAGGACGACGCCCTCATTGTCGTCGACAAGCCGGCCGGCCTCGTCGTCCATCCGGGCGCCGGCCACGCCGACCAGACCCTCGTCAATGCGCTCATCGCCCATTGCGGGGAGAGCCTCTCCGGCATTGGCGGCGTCGCGCGGCCCGGCATCATCCACCGTCTCGACAAGGATACGAGCGGGCTTCTGGTGGTGGCCAAGACCGACCAGGTGCATCGCGGCCTTGCCGCCGAATTTGCCGACCACGGCCGCTCGGGCTCGCTCACCCGCGCCTATCTCGCGCTCGTCTGGGGCGCGCCGCCGCGTCCTCACGGCACGGTTAACGCGCCCATCGGGCGTCATCCCACGAGCCGCACCAAGATGGCGGTGGTGGGCGAAGGCAAAGGACGCCCCGCTGTGACCCATTACCGCGTGCTCGCGAGTTTCGGCCGTGACCCCGCCAAGCGCGCGCCCATCGCCTCGCTGCTCGAATGCCGCCTGGAGACGGGACGCACCCATCAGGTGCGCGTGCATCTCGCTCATTTGGGCGTGCCGGTCATCGGCGACCCGCTTTACGCCCAAGGTTTCAAGACCAAGATCGGGCGTCTGCCGGAGACGCTGCGCGACAAACTGTCAGAGCTGCACCGGCAAGCGTTGCATGCGGCCCGGCTCGGCTTCGTCCATCCGGTCACCGGGACATTGCTGGAATTTAATAGTGAACTGCCGCGCGATCTTGCTCAAATCGTGGAATCATTCAAGGAACTGTGAAGGGGTGCCGGTCTTTTATCACTACGGCAAACCTTCTATAGAGGACGAGGCGCCGCGTCATTGGCGCCACGGGTTGCGCGGGCCAAATCGCCTGCTGGAGAGAAGTTCCAATGGCTGCGAGAACATTGCCGAGTGTGAGCGCGCATGGCGGACTGACGCGTTACCTCGAGGAGATCCGCCAGTTCCCGATGTTGGAGCCGCAGGAGGAGTACATGCTCGCCAAGAGTTGGCGCGAGCATGGCGACCGCGACGCGGCCCACAAGCTCATCACCTCCCATTTGCGGCTCGTGGCGCGCATCGCCATGGGCTATCGCGGCTATGGCTTGCCGATCGGCGAAGTGGTCTCCGAGGGTAATGTCGGTCTGATGCAGGCGGTGAAGCGCTTCGATCCCGACAAGGGATTCCGGCTCGCCACCTATGCCATGTGGTGGATCCGGGCGGCGATCCAGGAATACATCCTGCGCTCCTGGAGCCTCGTCAAGATGGGCACTACCGCGGCGCAGAAGAAGCTGTTCTTCAACCTGCGCAAGATCAAAGGCCAGTTGAAGGCGCTCGACGAGGGCGACCTCCGTCCCGATCAGGTGAAGCGCATCGCCACCCAGCTCGGCGTCACCGAGGAGGACGTGGTCTCCATGAACCGGCGGCTGGGCGGCAACTCATCGCTCAACGCGCCGGTGCGCAACGATAGCGAGAGCGGCGAGTGGCAGGACTGGCTGGTCGACGAGACCATGGACCAGGAGACCGCGCTCGCCGAGTCGGAGGAGAAGGACCACCGCCGCCACATGCTCAACGACGCGCTCCAGGGCCTGAACGAGCGCGAGCGCCGCGTGTTCGAGGCCCGGCGCCTCGCCGAGGAG
The DNA here is from genome assembly GCA_963820115.1 of uncultured Alphaproteobacteria bacterium. Lineage (GTDB taxonomy): Bacteria > Pseudomonadota > Alphaproteobacteria > Rhizobiales > Methyloligellaceae > Methyloceanibacter. The sequence goes on along the minus strand of CAWFYP010000001.1, from coordinate 477,212 downwards.
CCGTTGACGCTCGAGGAACTGTCCACCGAGTTCGGCGTGAGCCGCGAGCGCATCCGCCAGATCGAGGTGCGCGCCTTCGAGAAGGTGCAGAAGGCGGTGCAGAAAGCTGCCGCGGCCGAGGCTCATCCCGCGCCCGCCGGCTAGCTCGATCCTCGATCCTCGCGCGGCTCGGCGCTGACGAGCGGACCGTCTTCCTCGGGCTGCTCCTCGATATCGCGCGCGAACAGCTCTTCGAGCTCCAAAGCCTGGGACATCGCATTGGCGCGGACCTTCTCCAGGTCCGTGTAATATTGATAGTCCTGATACAGCCGCCGCTCGTCCTGCCGCTTGAAGGTCTCGGTGAGCCGGCGTACCTCGGCCTCGCTCAAGCCCAACCCCTTCAGCACCTCGCGCGTGAGCTGCAACGCGGCCAGGAATGTCTCGCGCTCGATCTTGGTGATGCCGAGATCCATGAGCCGGTGCACATGGGTGCGGTCACGCGCCCGCGCATAGACGGGTAGATCGGGAAAATGCTTGCGCACGGTCTCGGCGACCCGGAGCGAGCCCTCCACGTCGTCGATGGCGAGCACGAAGGCGCGGGCCTTGTCGGCTTCCGCCGCGCGCAAGATGTCGAGCCGCCCCGCATCGCCGTAATAGATCTTGGCGCCGAAACGCCGCACGAAGTCGACCTGCTCGATATTGGTATCGAGCGCGGTAAAGGGAATTCGCCTTGCGCGCAGCACGCGCGCCACGATCTGGCCGAAGCGGCCGAAGCCCGCGATGATCACGTGGCTTTCGTCGCCGGGGGGCATCTCGTAATCGGGTGCTTCCGGCGTGACCCTGCGGCGCATCAGCTTGTCGGCCAGCAGGAGCAGCGGCGTCACCGCCATCGACAAGCTAACGGCGAGGGTCAGCAGGCTCGACATGGATTGGCCGATGACGCCGGCCAGCGCGCCGGCCGAGAACAGCACGAAAGCGAATTCCCCACCCTGGCTGATCACGAGTCCGAGCCGCACCGCCGCCGGATTTTTCAGTCCCCACCAGCGGCCGAGCAGATAAAGGATGCTCGCCTTGATCGCGACGAGGCCGACGACGATGGCGAGCAACTGCAGCGGGCTGCCGAGCAACACGGTGAGGTCCATGGACATGCCCACGGCGATGAAAAACAGCCCGAGCAGCAACCCTTCGAAGGGGGCGATGTCCGCCTCGATCTGATGGCGAAATTCCGAATTCGGCGAGCAGCGCGCCGGCGATGAACGCCCCGAGCGCGGCTGAGAGACCCGCGGCCTCCATGACCAGCGCCACGCCCACCACTGTAAGCAGCGCGCTTGCCGTCATCGCCTCGCGCACGCCGGTGGCGGCCACGAGACGGTACAGCCGATTGAGCAGGAACCGCCCGACCACGATCACGCCGAGAATGGTGCCGATGGCAAGCGCCGCGGCCTGAAGGTCCATGGCCGGCCGCTCCGTGCCCCCGGGCGCGAACAGCGGCACGAGCGCGATGAGTGGGATGGCGGCGAGGTCCTGGAACAGCAAAATGGAGAAGGCGACCCGGCCGTGCCTCGTATTGATCTCGCCATTCTCGTCCAGCAATTGCAACGCGAACGCGGTCGAGGACAGCGACAGAGCAAGCCCGATGAACACGGCCTCGCGCGTGGCGAGGCTGAGCGCCAAGCCGATGGCGGCCAGCGGAATCGCGGTGGCGATGAGCTGGACCGTGCCGAGCCCGAAGATAGTCGAGCGCATGCTCCACAGCCGCTGCGGGCGCAGCTCCAGCCCGATCACGAACAGCAACATCACGACGCCGAATTCGGCGAAATGGAGGATGTTCTCGACGTCGTAGATCGAATAGATCAAGCCGATGCCGAACGGGCCGATCACGATGCCGGCCGCGAGATAGCCGAGCACCGAGCCGAGTCGCAGGAAGCGGCCGAGCGGCGCGGCAATGGCGGCGGCGGCCAGAAACACCGCCACTTGAAGGAGTTCGGTCGTCACCATGCCTGCGCCTGCCCTGCTCGCCCCTCGTTACCATGGCGAGCAGAGGGCCGCTAGGCACGCACGAGGCGGCGCGGATAGGACCCGGAGGTCTGCTTAGCGCGGGACGAAGATGTCGACGAAGGGCGCCCGCACCCAGGTGCCCCGGCGGCCGACATGCGCGCTCGTGAACGGCGCCTCGACATCCGTCGAGCCATCGACATCGACGTCGGTGAACGGCGCGCGCACATGGGTGCCGCAGGCATAACGATGGTGATGGCGCCAATAATAGCAGCCGGCATCGATCTGCTGCACCAACCCTGGCGCCGGCGCATCGAGGGTCGCGCCCGGAGCCGCGTGGCCCGGTTGCGCTGCGCCGAGCCATGCGCCGATGGCGGCGACAGCCAGGCCGAGATACAGGAATTTGCTCATATGCCTGTCCTTCTTGACGGTCTGTCCAACGATCCAGCCGCCAAACATAATACCGCACGATAAACGAAATATGGCGAGACGCGCTGCAATTGTCACAGCCAGCCCTTACGCTTGAAATAAAGATAAGGCAGCACGGCGCATAGCACCATCAGCAGAAGCGCGAAGGGATAGCCGAACATCCAACTAAGCTCGGGCATTTCGTGGAAGTTCATGCCGTAGATCGAGGCCACCAGTGTCGGCGGCAGGAACACGACCGCCGCCACCGAGAAAATCTTGATGATGTCGTTTTGCTGGATGTTGATCATGCCGAGCGTGGCGTCGAGCAGGAACACGATCTTGCCCGACAGGAAGCTCACATGATCGGCGAGCGACTGCACGTCCCGCGCCGCGGTGCGGATGCGGGCCTTGAGCAGCTTGTCTTCGTTCCGCTCATTGGCGGCATGGGTGAGGAAGGTGAGCAGGCGGCCGAGCGAGTGAGTGCTTTCGCGCGCGAGCGAGGTGATCTCCCCTTCTCGGCCGATTGACCGGAGCGAGACGTCGAAGCGGCGCTGCATCGTCGCGCGACCGCCGCGCATCTCGAAGATCGAGCGCGACAGCGCGTCCACCTCCGCCTGGATGTGCTCGATGAAATCGGCGAGCCGGTCGATGACGGTCTCGATCAGGCCGGTGAGCACCGCGGTGCCGTTGGTCAGATGAGTTTCCGACCGCTTGCAGCGCGCCACGAACAGGGCGAAGGCGCGCAAATCCACATAACGCAACGTGACCAGGCGCTGGCCGGCCACGATGAAAGTCACCGGCGTCGTTTCCGGTGCGGGCAGGTCGCCCTGGTAGAGCACCGTCGCCGTCATGAAATGCGCGCCGTCCTCCTGATAGACCCGGCTCGACGCCTCGATCTCCTGCTGCTCTTCCCGCGTCGGCACGTCGAGCTTGAGCGCGCGCTCAATCTTGGCCTCCTCCTCCGTCGTGGGGTTGAGGAGGTCGATCCACACCGCCTGCTCGGTAATCTTGGGCTTGCCGGTCTGCGCGAAGAGCACCCCCTCGCGGGCCTCGTAGATGGTCAGCATCGGACGCTTCCTCAAATAACCTCGCGCCGTTCGACCTCTGGCGGGCTCTTGCGGCGCGATGCGTGGGAGCGACCATAGCCCACCGCCTCCCCTTTGCCAGCCGCGACATTCAGGCCCAGCGCGAGCCTCAATTCTTTTGCAAGATGCAGGCGCCGCCATTCGCCCGCAGCCGCGCGCAGAGCGTCTCGGCCTCGCCGTGGCTGTCGGCGCCGATCTGGACCATGTAGAGATAGCGCCGGCCGCGGCTCAAATTTCGTTCTGGCAGCACGAAGGGTTCCGCCTCGGCAAGCACGGCGGCGTGCTTCTGCTTGAGCCGGGCAAACCAGGACAGCGCCCTCGCCTTGGAGAAGGCGGTGGCGACTTGGATGCCCCAAGGCCGCCACGCCGCGCTCGCCGTCAAAGGCTCCGTCTCATACACCGCCCGCACCACCAAGGGCGCGAGCTTGCGGCAGGATTCGACCACGGGCTCGGCCGGACTCTTGAGCGTGTCGGGAAGATCGGTCTCGGCGAGCTTCCACTCCTCGGCCGCGCGGCCGGTGACGAACTGAACGTAATCCTCGGTCTCGGCCGGCAGACTGCTGGTCCCCGCTAGCCATTTCCGCACCCGCTCGGCGCCCGCGTTATAGGCCGCGGCCGCGAGCCCGATATTGCCGAACTCGCCCTCCAGATCGGCGAGCAAACTCGCGGAGTGGACGATCGCCGCGCGCGGCTCGAACGGATCGTCGAGGCCGCGATCCTCCGCCGTCGCCGGCATGAATTGGGCGATGCCTTGCGCACCTTTCGGGCTCACCGCTTCTGGGTTGAAGCGGCTTTCCTTCCAGATCAGGCGCACGAAGACCATGGGCGGCAGCGCCTTTGCTTCCGCCTCCTGCTCCATCCACGGACACACCGTGTCGACGAAGGGCTTTGGCCCGCCGGCCGCCGCGAGCGCCGCGGCCCTCACGCCGTCGCTGACCTCGTCGGCGCGAGCGCTGAGGGATGCGGCACCGAGCGCGGCCAAGAGAAGCGCACCGGCCAGGTGCCCGGCCCGCTTAGGCTGGAAGATGCATCTCATCGAGCAGCTCGAGCCAAAGGGCGAAAGAGGCGACCGCGCCGATGGCGGCCAGCGCCGCGGCGAGCACGAGCAGCCGCCCATTCCGCGCCAGCAGCAGCGCCGGCAGCGTGAACGGCAAGAAGATGAACATGAAGGCGGCACTCGCCCCCACCATCTCCATGCCGTCGCCCATTGGGTCGGCATGCCGCCACAGAAAGACCGTGAGAAAAACCAGAAAGCCGATCTCGACCCAAGCAGCAAAGAGCACGCTGAGGCGAAGGTGCCTGTCTCCCTTGCCGAGCGTATCGATCATCACGCCTCGACTTTACTCCTCGTCCTCGACGGCGGTTTCGGGCCGGTCCGTCCCGGGATCGAGCTCCTCGTGCCACACGCCGTCGGCGGTCTCATATTCGATGCCTACCGTCTCGCCCGGCACTTTTTGCTCGGCGGCGGCGCGCTTCGCCGCGAACAGCGCGGCGTCGTGACTCGGAAAGGTCTCGGAGAACACGTCGCCTACCTTGTAGGCCCAGCCGTCCTCGTGCTGCACGATATGGTAGGTGACTTTCGCCATCGGCCTCTTCCTCTTGCTAGATTCGGAGTATAGCCCATAACCGGCGCGGCGCCCGCCGCGTTCCGCACCTTGAAGTGGTATCGGACCGAGGCTCCAATTGGGCCTAAAGCGAGATCAAGAACACGCCGGCCGCCGCGGCGATGAGCCCAACCACCTTCTGCCAGGTCATGGGCTCCCCCAGAAAGACCACCCCGAGCAGCGAGCCGCCGACGATGAACATGCCGTAGATCGGCACCACGACATTGGCCGGCCCCAAGGAGAGCGCGTGGAACAGCGAGCTCACGGCAATGGTGAGCGCAATGCCGCCGGCGATGGCCCATAGCAGCGGCGGCCGCTCCAATTCGAACAGCAGCGGCTTGAGCTCGCCACGCATGGCGACGACGACGATGGCGAAGATAGCGACGATGGTGGTGGAGACCGCCAGCACCATATAGGTCGAAGCACTGCCGGAGCGCTCGGCGAGTTTCACAAACAGCGTCGTGAAAGAATAGCCGGCCATGCCAAGCAGCGCCCATAGGATGTAGGACGGTATCATCGTGGCACTTCCCTCCTTGCTTGCTTCCGACCCGACCCGTCGGACGCGCGTATCATTCGGATCACGCGCACGCTATTGCAGCTTCGCCAGCAGATTGGCGTCGCGCACGAGCAGCCAGCGCCCGTCCTTCTCCTTGCGCAGGATGGACAGCGTGTAGCCCGCACGCCGCAGCATCGCCTGGCCCCCCGCAGGCGCGATCGTGACGGTGAGGCGATTACGCAGATACGCCCAGTCGCCAAACACCTTCACCTCCTCGATCTCGCTCGTCCCGTCTATGTCGAACCCCTTCATGCCCTGCAATTCGGCGGCGAAGGCTTCCTTACCGAAGGGCTCCCGTCCCGGAACCATGAAGATGACGTCGTCGGCCATCAGAACTCAGAATGGTGTCGAGGTCGCCCGCTCTGCTCGCCTCCATCCAATTGGCGACCAGCGCGCGAATGGCGCGTTCGTCTTTGGTCATCGCCGCCGCACTTCCGAGCTCCTATATGTCATCTCGCGCCGCACGGCTTTGCCCCTTCTAAAAGGCCAGGCGCGACGCGGCCCGAAGCACGGAGGTTACCCATGAGATTGCCTTGGCTCAGCCTATCACTCCTGCTGGCGATGTCTTCAGTCGCGCGGGCGGACGATCTTCCCTGCATCAGCACGACCTTCAACCTGCTGTCGCCGAACGACAAGGTCTGCATCAGCGAATTCGACGATCCCGCCGTGCCGGGGGTGGCCTGCTACATCTCGCAAGCGCGCAAGGGCGGATGGGGCCAGCCCCTGGGGCTGAACGAGGACCCCTCCAATTTCTCGGTCTCCTGCCGCCAGGTCGGGCCGATCAATGTCGACCTCGCCAAGCTGCCGAAGCACGAGGAAGCCTTCAGCCAGAAGACCTCCATCTTCTTCAAACGCACGCGCATCTACCGTCTGCCGGACGAGAAGCGCCACGTGCTCGTCTATGTTGCCGTGAGCTCGAAGATCATCAACGGCTCGCCGGCGAACTCGATCGACGTGGTGCCGGTCGCGCCCTGGCCCACCGCGCCTTGAGCCGCACGAGGAGGGCGCGCGCCGGCATGGCCGCGACGCGGATGCGTCCGGTCTTTGCGTAACCTTCCCTCGAAATGAGGGGGGATGGCGCGCCAAAAAGCGCAAACCTGTGGCATCGCGATCTCGGCGAGATCGCGATGGCGCCTCGCGGCGCGCCATGAGCGGCGATTTGGCGAACACCGTGCCGCGCTTTTGCCGTCAGTGCCCCGCATCCCGTTCGAACACGACGGTAGCGTTGAAAAGGCCAGACGGTAGTCAGCCAGCTCCTGGCAGGGCTTCTTAGTGAGCCCGGGCGGAGCCCCGATGCCGCCCGGGGTGCCTGATCTGCGCAACCAGGCCCGCGGGCGCCGCACCCCATCCCGCCTCACGACGCCTCCTGATGCGCCCCTCAACGGACGGAGTGTGAGGACGTTAATGCCGCGGCGATAGGCGGGGACAAAATTTCATCGGCTTTGTGCCATAACGGCCCCCATCACGCGCTGGAATCGCCATGTGGTCTCGCCTGCCCGCCCTCGCCTGCGCCCTGCTCCTGCTGCCCGCCCCGGCGCTCGCCGGAGCCAAGGAGAAGGTAGCCGCGCTTGCTCCATCGGCGCTGGTGCTCGTGATGGACGAAAAGGGCAACGCGCTGATCGCCCAGAACGCGGATAAGCCCTTCGTCCCGGCCTCCGTCACCAAGATCGTGACCGCCTGGCTGGCGCTGGAGGTGCTGGGTCCCGACTATCGCTTCGAGACCCGCTTCTATCTGGACAAGAACCGGGTGCTGTATGTGCGCGGGGGCGGCGATCCCTTCCTCATCTCCGAGGAGCTGGCGCCGCTCGCCACCGAGCTCGTCGCCGCCATCGGCAAGGAGCCCATCACCGGCATCGTGCTCGATTCGAGCTACTACCCTTCCGACCTGCGCATCCCGGGCGTCGAGGACACCACCGAGGCTTATGACGCGCTGAACTCGGCGCTGGCGGTGAACTTCAACACGATTGCCGCCGTGCGCAGCGGCAAGACGGTCCGCTCCGCCGAGGCGCAGACGCCGATTACCCCGCTGGCGATCAGCGAGTTCCAGGCGCGGGGTCCCCAGGGCCGCGGCCGCATCAGCCTGAGCAAGAACCCGGCGGTGAGCCTGAAATATGCCGGCGAGCTGATCGCCGCGTTCATCGAGCGGGCGGGCGGCACCGTGAAGGGCAAGATCACGACCGGGACCGTCCCGCAAGGCCTTGAGCCGGTCTACGTTCACAAGTCGCGCCCCCTTTCGCAGATCCTCGTCCAGCTGCTCATCGCCTCAAACAATTACATCGCCAACCAGGTCTTCCTCGAGATCGGCGGGACCCTGGGCGGACAGGTCAGCCTGGAGAAATCGCTGAAAGTGGCGAACGCGATGCTCGCCGCCAACGGCCTCGCCAAGGACATCCATATGGAGGAGGGCTCGGGCATCAGCCGCAACAACCGCTTCACCGCCCGCGGCCTTGCCAACGTGCTCGACCTCTTCGCCCCCCACGCCGAGCTGCTCCACGGCCATGACGGTGGCCTGAACAAGACCGGCACCATGTCCGGCGTCCACACCCTGGCGGGCTACGCCGACACGAAAAGCCACGGCCGCGTGCGCTTCGTGATCTCGACGGGCGGAAATGGCGGCGCACTGCGCTTCGATCTGCTCCACGCCATCGAGGCGGGGCTGTAGTCCGAATCTAGCGTCGCGAATGACAACGCGAAAGGGGGCGCTATCTCCATGGAGCAGAATTTCGGCCCGCACATCGAGCAGAAATGGGCGAGCGCTGCCAGGGTCGTCTATTTCCCAACGCTCACGCTGTATCTCCTGGTGACATTACAGTCGTGATGCGAGAAGGACTGGCCCACCGCGACAGGAGCTGGGCTCGTGGCGCAGCTCAATTTGCCAGTGCGCAGTTCGATGCAAATTCGAATCTTCCGCGGGCCGTCGCAATCGTTGCGGGCGGCAATGGTCAGGTCGTTGGCCTTATCGCAAGGAATGCCGGCTCCGGCTGCGGGGTCAAGCACGTGTCAGAAGCCTGTTTGGTTGGCGTTTTGGCGGCGGGTTTTGCCGAGGCGGAAGGCTCGCCGATACGGGTCGAGATCACGCCCGGTCCTGTCATCTTCCTTCCATCCGGGGAGAGCGTCGAGGTCAACGTAACCGGGTCGAGCAAGGTGAAGCTGCTGCCGCTGCAGGTCCAATGCTGATCCTGAAAGCTACCCAAGCACTCACTCTTCACTGTGCCATCAGGCCTGATGGTCGAGGGGTAGCGCTGTCCTGTCGCAGTAATGAGGATCGACCACTTTCCGGCGAATTTGTTGACACAATCGGAGGGAGGCGCAGCTGAAGCAGGGCCCGCCAAACTGACAAGAAAAGCCAGGCCAGCACACAGAACACGAATAGCGCCGTTCATGAGCCCCTTCACCCCTCCTTGACGTACGCAATCGACAAGAGCCATCTTCTTGTTCGCATATCTGAGACAATCTATAATTCCGAAGTCAGACAAGCTGTGGCGGTCATCCATGAGCAGGAACCGAGATCGAATACTCCTTTTGGCAACCACGTCTTTGATCCTGATTGACATCTGCCAGTCTCCCGCGATGGGTGATGTACCTTCCACCCTATGTGGGCAAAACGGCTGCGATTATTTGGTACGCAGTTTCTCCGGATCGTATCCAGATGAGAGAGAACGGGTGAACTGGGAGTGCTATGACGCAAATTCCAAGATATCTATTTCATGTACGTTCGTCCGTGGAGATGAAATCCTGAAGTATTCAGACGTCTATCGAAAGAGGTCATCTGCTTCGGGTTCCTTACAAAGGACTTATTGCCTCTCTGGGTGCAAATATCTCCCCGACCCCGAGGGATGCCGGAGGAGTTGCCCACCCTAACCCGCTTACTCCCCGTGCCAGCTCATTTGCGAAGCCGTTTTCAGCTTTTAAATCGTTGCGCGTCTTTGCTGAGTGCTGCTCCAGAAGCTATTTTCGAGGTAGATCACCATGGTTCGCCTCGTAGTTTTGTGCTCTTTCCTCAGCCTCGCTCCAATTACAGCGGGGTTCAACCCCTCACTCACTCCTCTTCCACATAGACCTCGCCGCCGAGCGCGCGGAATTTCTCGCTCATCTCCGCCATGCCCGCCTCTTTCTCGGCGAGCTTGGCGGCGTAGTCGCGCACCTGCTGCGTGATCTCCATCGAGCAGAATTTCGGCCCGCACATGGAGCAGAAATGGGCGAGCTTATGCGCTTCCTTGGGCAGCGTCTCGTCATGGAAGCTGCGCGCCGTGTCCGGATCGAGCGACAGGTTGAACTGGTCCTCCCAGCGGAACTCGAACCGCGCCTTGGACAACGCGTCGTCGCGCGCCTGCGCGCCCGGATGACCCTTGGCAAGATCGGCGGCGTGCGCCGCGATTTTATAGGCGATCACCCCCGCCTTGACGTCGTCGCGGTTGGGCAGCCCGAGATGCTCCTTCGGCGTCACATAGCAAAGCATGGCGGTGCCGAACCAGCCGATCATGGCGGCGCCGATGGCGCTCGTGATGTGGTCGTAGGCCGGCGCGATGTCGGTGACGAGCGGGCCCAGCGTATAGAACGGCGCCTCGCCGCACAGTTCGAGCTGCTTCTCCACATTGATTTTGATCTTGTGCAGCGGCACATGGCCGGGCCCTTCGATCATCACTTGGCAGCCGCGGTCCCAGGCGATGCGCGTCAGCTCGCCCAGCGTCTCGAGCTCGGCGAATTGGGCGCGGTCATTGGCGTCGGCGATGGAGCCGGGCCGCAGCCCGTCGCCGAGCGAGAACGACACGTCGTAGCGGCGCATGATGTCGCAGATCTCCGCGAAGCGCTCATAGAGGAAGCTCTCGCGATGATGCGCCAGGCACCATTTGGCCATGATCGAGCCGCCGCGCGACACGATGCCGGTCACGCGTGGCGCCGTGAGATGGATATAACCGAGCCGCACGCCGGCATGGATGGTGAAATAATCCACGCCCTGCTCGGCCTGCTCGATCAGCGTGTCGCGATACACCTCCCAATCGAGCTTGACCGGATCGCCACCCACTTTCTCCAGCGCCTGATAGATCGGCACGGTGCCGATGGGCACCGCGGCGTTACGGATGATCCATTCCCGCGTGGTGTGGATGTTGCGCCCCGTGGAGAGGTCCATGACGGTATCGGCGCCCCAGCGGGTCGCCCACACCATCTTCTCCACCTCCTCCTCGACCGAGGAGGTCACCGCCGAATTGCCGATATTGGCGTTGATCTTGGTCGCGAAGTTGCGGCCGATGATCATCGGCTCGGATTCGGGGTGGTTGATATTGGCGGGGATGATGGCACGGCCGCGGGCGACCTCGCTGCGCACGAATTCGGGCGTGACGAAAGCGGGCAAGCTCGCGCCGAAACTCATCCCGTCGGCGAGGCGCGCTTCTGCCTCCTCGGTCTGACGCGCGCGCCCGAGATTTTCCCGGTGCGCCACATAGGCCATCTCCTTGGTGACGATGCCGGCCCGCGCCAATTCGAGTTGCGTGACGGGCGCGCCCGCAACACCGCGCAGCGAATCCGGCCTCGCGGCAAAGGCCCGCGCGGCGTGCGCCGCACCGACCGAGCCATTATCCTCAGCCCTCACCTCCCTCCCCGCATAGGCCTCGACCCCGCCGCGCTCCAAGACCCAGCCGCGGCGCGTGGACGGCAGCCCCTGGCGCACGTCGATGGTGGCTTGCGGGTCGGTATAGGGACCGGAAGTGTCGTAGACCCGGAAGGTTTCGCCGTCGGTGAGCGCGATCTCGCGCAAGGGCACTGCAACATCGTCAAAGCCTTCCGGAGCGGAATAGACCTTGCGGCTGCCGGGCGGCGCACCCGTCGTCACCTGCGGGGGAACCATGTCTTTGGCGGGGATGGGCTTGTTCATCGGCACGCTCCCATGGGCAAGGATCGGCCGGGCGTCGCTGGTGGAGAAGAAGCGCGAAAATGCGCGTTCCTGTCCCTTCGCCGGCACGACCCGGATCAGGTTCGAAGGGTCACCGCGGGGCCTTTGGCGTGGCCAAAGGCAGCGGACTCTCAGCCCCTTCCCGGGGCTCCCCTCGGAACGGATTGACTCTAGGCTCGACCGGAGCAGCGATCAACCGAATGTCGGTCGACTCAGCGCCGGCGCGGGCGCTTGGCGGCTCGCGAACCGCTCGGCGCGGCCCGGCGCGGACGGCGTTCCTCGGCCCACAGCGCCTCATAGCCCATGAAGGTGAGCACGGCGCCAAGCGCCACCGTAATCGCTGCGCCGGCGATCATGCCGGTCGCGCTCGTCAGCATGTGATCCCCTACGGTCTGGACCGCGGTGGGAAAAACGATGCTGGCAAGGCCGCGAATGATGGCGAGCCAGCCGAGGATGGTGATGATCACGCGCCAATCCGGCTCCCAGACATTGTGCGTGTTGACGATGGCAAGCCCGGCGACGAGCGCGAGAACGCCCACAACCCAAATCATCGGCTTGCTGGCCACGAACTCTTTCATCATGGCCATATAGCCGTCGCCTTCCATGCCCAAGCCAAGCGCGACGCCGATGCCGATGGCGAGCAAGACCGGCCCCATCAGCCGCGCGATAAATATCGAGGTCTTCATGCTGTGCTCCTCCCCCTTCTCAAGCCCATGCGCCAAGATGTTTGAATAAAGGATGCTTTGCCGCGTTCGCCGAACGATGGCCCGCTCGCGCCTAGCGCGCGATCAAGCTACGCGTAGAGACGCAAGGACCGCTTGATCCCAACGCCGCACCAATCTTTCCGCGAACGTTTACTGAAATTGGAGGGTGCCGATCGGCTCCAAACCGTGCTATCCCCCGCGGGCACCCTCTTGGAATTGGCCTAATTTAAGCCGATCCCTCGCGAAGGCAAGTCTCCTGAAATCGTGCTGCCGGGTCCGAGGAAGCGGTCAAGATGTCCTCCCGGAACAACCGGGGTGTCATGCCACCGCTGTATCTCAACAAGCGTAAGGGAAATCTTGCGGGTTGCGCTCAGGCGGATTAAGGCTCGTCATGATTTTGCCCTGCTTGATCTTGATGTGACGGCGTAGAAACGCCCCCGCGCTACAACGAAGGTAGAAATCCGTGAATTAGGACGCTTCGACGGACGCCCGCACGACTGCCCGCGCCTTTGCCACCATCCGGTGGATCGCTCTTGCTGCCGTCGTTGTCGCGACCATCGGTGGTGCCGTTGTCTATTGGCGCTACAGCGCGCTCTACCCGACCACCGAGAATGCCTATGTGAGCACGGACATCGTGCGCGTGGCGCCCGAGGTCTCCGGGCCCGTGATCCGCGTCTATGTGCACACCGACGAAGCGGTCAAGGCCGACGATCCCTTATTCGACATCGATCCTACGCTCTACAACGCTCAATTACGCAACGCGCGCGCGCAGTTCGACGCCGCGGCCTCCGCCGCCGGCACCGCGGCCGACAGCCTGAAAGCCGCTGCGACCGAGCTCGAGAAGAAGCGCGCCGCACTCGAAGACGCGGCACAAGCCTATCAAAAGGCGATGGACGGTCAGGCCGCCGACCAGCCGCCCTCCTCCGCCCTGACCGACGCCGAGAAGGGCTGGCAAGACGCACTCAAGGCTTACAGAGACGCCGAGGACGAATATTCCAAGGCGGAAGACAAGTCGCTGACGGTGACCACGCCGACGGTGCAGCTTCGCGCCGCGGCGGCCCAGCTGCACAAGGCCACCCATGACGAGGTCAAGACGCACGTGATCGCGCCGGCCGCCGGCATTCTGTCCAATGTGACCTTGCGCCCCGGCGCCACCCTGCAGGCGGGCACCCCGCTATTCGCCATCATCGAGGGCGACAATTGGTGGGTGGACGCGAATTTCAAGGAAACCGACCTCGCCCGCATCAAGACTGGCCAAAAGGCCAAGGTTCGCCTCGACATGTATCCCGACGCAAGTTTCGACGGGGTCGTCGAAAGCATCAGCGCGGGCTCCGGCGCCACCTTTTCCGTGCTCCCGCCCGAGAACGCCACCGGCAACTGGGTGAAGGTGACCCAGCGCTTCCCCGTACGCATCAGCCTTACCAACCCGGGGGCAACCCCGGACCGCCCGCTCCGGGTCGGCGCCAGCGCCACGGTGACCATCGACACCACCCAGGACGAAAAATGACGCGGAGCATCGCCGTCCCGCGAGGTCGCCGCCCGCCTCGCAAACCCGCCATGCCCCTGATCGACGTCGACGCGCTCAAGAAGCCGCCGATCGCCCTCGTCGTCGCCGTCGTCCTCACCGCCATTCTCGAGGTGCTCGACATCACCATCGTGAGCGTGGCGATCCCGCATATGCTGGGCTCGTTCGGCGCCACCTCCGATCAGATCAGCTGGGTGCTTACCTCCTACCTCGTCTCCGCCGCCGTGGTGATGCCGCTGACCGGCTATCTCTCGGCCCGGCTCGGACGCCGGCGCCTGCTCATCTTCTCGATCCTCGGCTTCGTCGTCTCCTCGGCGCTGTGCGGCGTCTCCTGGAATTTGGAGAGCATGGTCGTTTTCCGCCTGTTTCAGGGAATTTCAGGCGCGCCGCTTCTGCCCTTGAGCCAGGCTATCTTGCTCGATGCCTTCCCGCGCTCGAAGCAGGGGCAGGCCTTGGCCATTTTCGGTCTCGGCATCATGGTCGCCCCGGTGCTCGGGCCGGTTCTCGGCGGCTGGCTTACCGACACCTTCGTCTGGCGCGCCGTGTTCTACATCAACGTGCCGATCGGCCTGTTCGCCCTGCTCTTGGCCATGGGCTATCTGCCGCGCACCGGCATCCGGCACCTGCGCACCGACTGGACCGGGCTCACGCTCCTCGTGCTCGCGGTCGGCTCGCTACAGCTCGTTCTCGACCAGGGTCAGACGCGCGATTGGTTCAACTCACGCTTCATTCAGGCGTTCGCCGCCATCACCTGCTTTGCCGGCATCGCCTTCCTGATGCGCGGCTGGGGCAAACGCGACAACATCGTCGACCTCGCGCTGTTGCGAGACCGAAACTTCTCCGCCGGCCTCATCGCCATCACGGCCTATGGTGTCACTTTGTTCGGTACCATTGCGCTGCTGCCGCTGCTCACCCAACGTTTGATGGGATACCCGGCCATGAACGCCGGCATGCTTTTCATTCCGCGGGCGATAGCGAGCGCGATTACGCTCGGCATCACCGGCAACTTCCTCATGCGCTGGATCGATCCGCGCATTCTGGTCGCCGCCGGCATCATCCTGTCGGCGATCGGCACGATCCAAATGGCGGGATTGAACCTGCAGGCCGACGCCTGGGCCATCGCCTCGCCGGGCATCGTCGCCGGCATCGGCATGGGGCTATTCTTCGTGCCGCTGACCTCGGTGGCCTTTGGCAGCGTCTCCAACGAGAATCTCGACGAAGCGGCGGGCCTCTATGCGCTCATGCGGGGCATCGGCTCCTCGATCGGCATCGCCGTGGTGAGTTGGCTGTTCGTCCGCCAATCCCAGGTTCACTGGTCCAATTTGGTCGAGCACATCAGCCCCTTCAATCCGGCCGTGCCGCCCTATCTCTCCGACCTCGCCACGCACGGTCTTTCGCCGCAATCGCCGTCGGCCATGGCCGCCATCACCCGCGAGATCGGGCGCCAGGCGCAGATGCTCGCCTTCGTCGATCTGTTCTGGTTCATCGGCATCGTCACGTTCGCCATCCTGCCCCTCGTCTTCATGATGAAGAAGCCGGCCCGCGAGGGACTGTTCATCCCCGCCCATGCGTGAGCGGCCGCGGCGCTGATTTTTCGCGCGCACCAACGCAGCGTCCGCCCTTTGCGAGGGACGCGCCCGTTGCTTGCCGACGTTCAGTCAGATTGAGCCCAGGCTTGCCTACCAGCAGACCTTGGCGCCCGAGGAGCACACCACGGGCGAGACGACGCCGTGCCAGCACACGGTGTAGGATTTGGACGTGACGACGTCGGGCTTCACGTAAAGATCGGCCGACACCGAGGAGCGCCAATAAGGCTGCGGCCTTGCGCGCATCGCGCTGACGCTGATGGCGGCCTTGCTCTTCGCCTTGAAGTCGGCGACCGCGCCCGCCAGCGCCGTCTGGGCGCCGCTCACCGCGTCGGCCTTGTCCCACCCGTCGGCGGTACCGACGAACTTTGTGCATCCCCCGGCCTGCGCCGGCGCGTTGAGGGCGACGAACAGCCCCACCGCCAACACGGCAATACTTGATACGCGCGAAACCGACTGCATGTGTGGTCTCCCTCGGAAGCGATGAGATGGGCTAAGATTATCGCGCCGCAAGTCGGTTGCCAGCTTCTTTGCTTGGTGCGATCGCCGGTTCCATTTGGCCTGTAGCCGTTGGGCCACAGTTCCGTCCCCTCCTGGGACACCGGACGCGATCATGACGCTAGCGGTGGGCTGGGCTCGCCATGGGCCCGAAGCGGCCGGAGGCGAGGTTTGAGATGGCAGCAAAGCTTGTCCTCGTGACCGGCGCCTCAAGCGGGATCGGCGAGGCCACGGCCAAGCTTTATGCCGCCCACGGCGCCCGGGTCCTCCTGCTCGCCCGCAACGCGGAGCGCCTCGAAGGCGCGGTGGCCGCCATAAAGCGGGACGGAGGCGAGGCCCGCACCTTCCCCATCGACCTTGCCGATGCGAGCGCGGTCGCCGAGCTCGCCGCGCGGGTCGAGCGCGACTTCGGCACCCCCGATATCCTCATCAACAATGCCGGCGCCGGCCGCTGGCTGCCCTTCCTCGACACCACGGCGGAAGAGGCCCTCGCCATGATCGAGGTGCCGTATCTCGCGGCCTTCAACCTCACTCGCGCGCTGCTGCCCGGCATGCTGGCGCGGCGGAGCGGGGCGATCGCCTGCATCACCTCGCCCGCCTCTTACCTCGCCTGGCCCAGCGCCTCCGCCTATACCGCGGCGCGCCGGGCCCTTGCCGGCTTTGCCGAGGTGCTGCGGAGCGAGCTCGCGGGCACGGGGGTGACCGTCACCCTCGTCGTGCTTGGCCTGGTGGAAAGCGCCTATTGGCAGCACAACCCCGGCAGCCGGCAGCACCTCCCCCCCGTCAACCCCAAGCTTGCGCCGCCGATGTCCCCGGAGGCCGCGGCGGAGGCCATCGTCGCCGGCGTCGAAGCCCGCAAGCAAACGGTGGTGAAGCCCGCCATCCTGCGCGCCCTATTCCTGCTCAACGCATTGGCGCCTAGCCTCGTCGCGCGCCAACTCCGCCGCGCCGCCAAATAGCGCGGCTAGCCGGCCCCTTGATCTGCATCAAATCTTTGCCGCGCCGGAGCGACCTCTATGAGCGCGCGGGCATTTGGTGGCCTGCATTTGGCGCGCGTTTCGATTATGGTCCGACCACGCACTTTCGTCGGGGGCCTCATGGACATCAAGCAAGACGTCACCATTGGGAGCTGGGACGGCACTTGGACCTACCGGCCCAAGGTGCTGGTCACGCCCCATTCGGTGGAGGATTTGATCGAGATCATGACCAGCGAGGTGCGCTTCCCCTCGCCCGTGCGACCCGCCGGCTCGATGCACTCCACCGCGCGCATGAACGGCGACGACGGCGGCACTATGGTCGACATGAAGGGCATGAATCGCATCCTCAGATTCGGCGAGGACACGGTCACCGTCGAGGGCGGCGTCTCCTATCTCGATCTCTCCTATGCGCTGAAGGAGCGCGGCCTGCAGCCCTACGTCACCACCGAGATCGGCAATGTGACGCTCGCCGCCATGGCCTGCGCCGCCACCAAGGACAGCTCCTTCCCCGGCGAATTCGGCCAGATCAGCTCTTATGTTACGGGTGTCCGCCTGGTCACGCCGGAAGGCGAGGTGCGCACCATCACCGAGCGGGATAACCCCGAGGAGATGCAGATCATCCGCTCGAGCTACGGTCTGATGGGCATCATCTTCGAGGTGACGATCAGGGTGCGGCGGACCACGGCGCTATCCGTGCGCCATTTTGCCATGGGACTCGACGAGTTCCGCAAGCGCTTCCCGGTGTTCAAGGCGCAAGGCTATGCGGTGATGTATTACATCTTCCCCCATGCGCGGCGCATCGTCGTCGAGCTCCGCAAGGACAATCCCGACCTGCCGCCCAAATCGCGCCGGCGCTGGGCTTACCGCAACCGCTTCTGGCGTAAATACGGGCCGGCCCTGTCCCATTGGATCCGGCGCCGCACGACCTCGCCGCGTCTTCGCGCCGCGGCCGACGAACTCAACTTTTTCCTGCTGCGCCAGGGTCTCGTGCACGTGGTTCGCCACGATGCCACCTGGCCCCATGCCCAGCACATCAATTACCCGCGCGATCCGGGCCCCAACAAATACCTGTTCAGCATGTGGGCCTTCCGCGAAGCGAGCTATTTCAAGATCCTCCAGGATTATTGCGATTTCTGCGAAGACTACGCCAAACAGACGGGCTTCCGCTGCGACCTGCCGAGCGTGGGCTACGCCATCGCCGCCGACCGTAACGCGCTCCTGTCTTATTGCTGGGACGGCACCACGCTGTCGATCGACCCGGCCTCTACCGGCGGCAAGGAATGGGAGGAGTTCTTGCGCGTCTATAACGATTTCTGCAGCGCGCGGGGTGGCGTGCCGCTGCTCAACCAGACGCCGTTCCTGACCGCCGCCCAGGTGCGCAAAGCCTTCGGCGACCGGCTCAAGCAATTTGCCGAGGCGCGCGCCGCCGCCGATCCCAAGAACCGGATGCTCAACTCTTATTTCCGCGAGCTGTTGTCCGACGCCTGAACCGAGGCCCCGCCGGCGATCCCCACGCGCCCGGCCGGATACGGCCACGAACCCCCGGCATGACCGCCCGGGCATCGCATCCGGACGTGTTGCGGGGCAGACGATCTCACGGGCCGTGGCGCTCGCCGTGGCCGCCTCCGGGCGCGCCCGAGGGCACAGACTCGGGTGGGTTCGCTGGCTCGAATCGCTCGGGGGTCAGCACGTCCGTACCGACGCCATTCTGATCCGCCACCGTCCACACCCCGTTGAGCGAGCCGTCGGCTTCGACCGTATAAAGGACGAGGCCGGCTTGACCACCGGCAACGTAAGCGGCGGCGAAACTGTCTGCGCCGCGCATGCAAACGCCGGTCAAATCCTCGCCACCGGTGTGCCAGACGATGCTGCAGGCCGTATTGCTGCTGATCGTAATGTCCACGGTGCCCGCATATCGGGAACCGTCGAAATTCGATCCCGCGACACGATACCTGCCGCCGATTTCCACCGCCGACGCGGTCGAGGCGAGCGCCAAATACGCAAGCGACGCGACACATGCTGTCTTGAGCACCATGAGCCGATCATTGGCCCAGGCATGGTAGGCGGCCGGCATCTCGAACATCGGCTTCATGGCAACTACCCCATTCTGCGCGTGAACCAGCCGATCAGCGGAAAGGAGACCGCCCGCGGCAGCGAGCGCACGGTCTTCAGAAAGCCCGCGACCTGCGGCGGGAAGGCGATCTCGTAGGGCTTGCGGGGAAGCTCCTTGAGGATCTTCCGCGCGCAACGCTCCTTGCTCATCACATAGAGCTTCTTTTTCGGGTCGTAGGCGGCGTTGAGCGGCGTATCGACAAAGCCCGGATTGATCAGCGTGAGATCGACGCCGGTCCCGTCCAATTCGAGCTTAAGGCTCTCGGCGAGATTGATCACCGCCGCCTTGCTCGCGCCGTAGCTGCCATTGCCCGGCCAGCCGGCATAGCCGAACAGCGAGCCCATGATGGCGATGTGGCCTGACTTCCGCGCCAGCATCGACGGCAGCACCGCCGCGATGCCGTTGATCACGCCGTCGACATTGAGCGCCATGGTGCGATGAAAGCCGTCGAGGTCAATGGCGCGGATGTCGAACGGCACATACATGCCGGCGCCGAGCAGGGCGAGGTCGATGGCGCCGAGCGTGTTTTCGATCTTCGCCACGCAGGCCTTGAGCGCGTCGGGTTGCAGCACATCTGCCGGGAAGGATTTGATCCGCTCGCTCCCGGCGGCCAGCGTGTTGAGTTTCTCGCCCGGGCGCGCGGTGGCGGCCACCGTCACGCCGCCCGCGGCGAGCCTTTTGGCGATCTCGCCGCAGATGGCGCCCGACGCACCCGTAACCCACGCCAATTTCCAGGGAAATGTGTCGGCCATGATCCGAACCTAATCCACGAAAGGATCGCGCACGAGGATCGTGTCCTCGCGTTTGGGGCTGGTCGACAGCAGCGCCACCGGCGCCTCGATCAGCTCTTCCAGCCGCCGCACATATTTGATGCATTGCGCCGGCAGCTCGGCCCAGGAGCGGGCGCCGCGCGTCGATTCCTGCCAGCCTTCCATGGCCTCATAGACCGGCTCGACCCGGGCCTGCTGGCCCTGCGCCGCCGGCAAATAGTCGATGAGGCGGTTGTCGAGACGGTAGCCCACGCAAATCTTGATCTCCGGCAATCCGTCGAGCACGTCGAGCTTGGTGAGCGCGATGCCGTCGATGCCCGCCACTTTTCGCGTCTGGCGCACGAGGCAGGCGTCGAACCAGCCGCAGCGGCGCGCGCGACCCGTCACGGTGCCGAATTCCTGACCGCGCTCGCCAAGCAGGCGCCCGGTCTCATCCTTGAGCTCGGTAGGAAACGGCCCCTCCCCCACCCGCGTGGTGTAGGCCTTGGTGATGCCGAGCACATAATTGATGGCGCCGGGCCCGAGTCCCGATCCGGTCGCGGCTTGTGCCGCCACGGTGTTGGACGAGGTGACGAAGGGATAGGTGCCGTGATCGATGTCGAGCAGCACGCCTTGGGCGCCCTCGAACAGGATGCGTTTGCCGGCACGGCGCTCGGCATCGAGCAGGGCCCACACCGTGTCGACGTAAGGAAGGATCGTCGGCGCGATGGCCGCAAGCTCGCTGCACAGCGCATCGGCGCTGATCTCGGGCTGGCCGAGCCCGCGCCTGAGTGGATTGTGATGGGCGAGGATGCGCTCGATCTTGGGCTTCAGGCTCGTCAGGTCCTGCAAGTCGAGAACGCGGATCGCGCGCCGGCCGACCTTGTCCTCGTAGGCCGGACCGATGCCGCGCTTGGTGGTGCCGATGCGGCCGTCGCCCGCTTGCGCCTCGCGCAAGGCGTCGAGCTCGCGATGCAGCGGCAGGATCAGGGTCGCGTTCTCGGCGACGCGCAAATTCTCCGGACCGATGCGCACGCCCTTCTCTTCGATTCGCTTGATCTCATCGGCGAGCGCCCACGGATCGACCACCACGCCGTTGCCGATGATCGACAGCTTGCCCTTGCGCACGACGCCGGAAGGCAAGAGCGAGAGCTTGTAGGTGGTGCCGTCCACGACGAGGGTGTGGCCGGCATTGTGGCCGCCCTGGAAGCGCACCACGATGTCGGCGCGCTCCGACAGCCAATCCACGATCTTGCCCTTGCCCTCGTCGCCCCATTGGGAGCCGACGACCACGACATTGGCCACTGGCGAAGTCCTTTAAAACCTTGGCGAGACGCGCAAACGGCCCCGCTGATCATGGGGCCGTGTCAGCTTATAGCGTGGGTTCAAAGCCGACGCGAGCACCGCGGCGCCGCAACCGGCACGGGGCGGATCCCGGTCCGCCGCGCGCGCTCCGCTTTTTGCCAAGCCGGACGTGGTCCGGCTGGAAGCGGCCAGCGTCGGCATTTAACTATACCTTAACTATCAATTTGTTGGCAGCGCAAGACGATGTA
Source organism: uncultured Alphaproteobacteria bacterium (assembly GCA_963820115.1). Lineage (GTDB taxonomy): Bacteria > Pseudomonadota > Alphaproteobacteria > Rhizobiales > Methyloligellaceae > Methyloceanibacter. Next base: position 455,990 of record CAWFYP010000001.1, on the reverse strand, counting down.
ACTTGAAAACTTGTCCATTTGTGCTGCGAGCGAAGTCGCGGCAGTTCGGCCCACGCAAAGTCTCGACCATCGGCGAGCACGTGGTGATCCGCTTTACGGAGGAGGGGACCATGTTTGGGTCGAAGCGAAAAGGCACGGTGATCGCCGAAGGGCTAAAAATCGTAGGCAGCGTCACCGCGGAGGGGTCGGTGGAGCTCAACGGTCACATGGACGGCGAACTGCACTGCACGTCGCTCGTGATTTCTCCCACGGGACACGTTGCTGGAACTGTCGAAGCGGAACGAGTTGTTGTGGACGGGAAAGTCGACGGCCCGATTCGGGGCGGCGATGTCGTGTTGAAGTCGCAGGCGCGTGTTGTTGGCGACATTCGATGCACATCTCTGATCGTCGAGAAGGGGGCCTCCGTGAACGGCCGCCTGACACGCGTTCAAAGAGCAGACGGGCGTCAGCCCAAGACCGCCAAGACGGCAACGCCGCCCAGCGACGTCGCCAAGGCGGATGCCGCTCAAGACGAAGAAGCGGAACTGCTTGCTGGAGTTGAAGCGTCCACCCGCATCGTGGAGCTTGGTGTCGAAGCTCGCCATCTATCGGGAAATCCCAGCCTGCTCAATGACGAGGGGCTTGCATTCCTCGCCAAGCGCGGCAATGCCGAGGCGAAGGCCTTCCTCAATGCCGCGCGCACCCCGAGCAAGGGTAGTAGCCGAACGCGCGTCAATCTCTGACCACAAAAAGCGACCGCGAATTGGTGGCGGCGCCAGCCTTCCCTGGAAGGGGACGAAGCGGCAACCATGGCGATCAAGCCAGGGTGCCGTAGCGGGCCTTCAGCGTCTCGACGTCGCTCCTATCGTAAGTCCGGCCGGACATCGCAATAGGGTTTCGAGACCGCGGCCATGCGTCGCGAGCCTCGCCATGATTGATCGCATTGCTGCCCGCATTGATCTCATTGAGGCCGGATTGACCCGGCATTTCCTTCCCCATCGCAAGACCTGATCTCCACAAGAATAAGGAGCAAAAACATGAGGGTACCCATCCTTTTGGCGACGCTGCTGTGCCTGCCGGGGCTTCCCGCCGGCGCCGACCCGCTCGCCGCCGGCGAACCCGGTGCGGCTGGATCGATCGGCGGCGCCATGCAATACGCCACCTCCCCCTGGCTCAATCACGCGCTCAAGGACCTCGGCACCAACCCCACGGGCTGGAGTCGCCGCTGGTGCGCCAAATCGGTCAATCTGTGGCTGCAACGGAGCGGCAAACGCGGCTGCGGCGGCGACACCGCCATCTCCTGTCTCCAGGCCGGGCGGCGGCTGTCCGGTCCGCAAGTCGGCGCGCTCGCCATCATGGCGCATCACGTCGGCATCGTGAAGGAGGTTAACGGGAACTCGATCACGCTCGTCTCCGGCAATCATTCCGGCCGCTCCGGCTCCCGCAAGGTCGGAGTCGGCACCTATGCGCGGTCGCGCGTGGTTGGCTATGTGTGGCCGGAATAGACCGAAGCTTCTGTTCGCCTGATCGCCGAAAATTGACCCCTGCGACATTCCGCCCGCGGCTTGCTACACGGGCTCGTCGCGGGCGGTTTTGTTGCGACAAGACGTACCGCGACACTCAGCGCACGCAACCCGGAAGACTCATGGGCGTTCGCCTCTCAAGGACCACCACACGCAAGTGACGGTCTCAATCGAAAGTAAGGAGAACCCCATGCTGAGAAATATCGCCTTAAGTCTCGCCGCCGCCTCGCTGGCGCTCGGCGCTGCTACGCTCACCCCGGTCACGGCCTCCGCCAACTACTCCCACTGCTATGAGCAGCCGAGTGCCGCCGACTGTCAGCACAACATCCCTGCTCCAACCGGTTCCCGAGGCGTGATGCATGAACAGGAGACGCGCGCCCACCAGGGCTAGCGAGTTCCGCATATTCGGGTGAGGATCGCCGACGCGCGAAGGCGGTCCTCACGCCACCTTGGGCCGCGCGCGCTTTATTTCGGCGAACGCCCAGTCGAGCCAGGGCATCAGCGCTTCCACGTCGCGCTTCTCCACCGTCGCCCCGGTCCAAATGCGCAAGCCCGGCGGTGCATCGCGATAGGACGCGATGTCCTTGGCCACGTCCTCGGCGTCGAGCAGCGCGGCTATCGCCCGCGGAAATTCGGCCCGGGCATCCTCGGGCAGCGCCAGCACTTGCGCGTCCACCACCTTCAGACAGACCGACGTGTTTGACCGGGTGTTGGGCACCCGCGCCAGGAAGTCGACCCAGGGCGTGCGCGCCACCCAATCGGCGATCACCTTGGCGTTGGCGTCGGCGCGGGCGATGGTGGCGGCGAGCCCCCCTGCCCGCTCCACGAAATCGAGCGCATCGAGATAGTCCTCCAGGCACAGCATCGAAGGCGTGTTGATGGTCGAGCCTTGGAACAGCTCCTCCATCAGCCTTCCGTCGCGCGTCAAGCGAAAGAGCTTCGGCAGCGGCCAGGGCGGGGTATGGCTCTTAAGCCGCTCGATGGCCCGCGGCGAGAGGATCAGCATGCCGTGCTGCGCCTCGCCGCCCAGCACCTTCTGCCAGGAAAAGGTCGCGGCATCGAGCTTCGACCAATCGATCTTCTGCGCGAACACCGCCGAGGTCGCATCGCAAATAGTGAGCCCCTTGCGGTCGCTTCTGATCCAATCAGCGTCGGGCACGCGGACGCCCGATGTCGTCCCATTCCACGCAAGCACCACGTCGCGGTCGAAATCGGCCTGGCCGAGATCCGGCAGCTCGCCATAGGGCGCCGTGAAGGCACGTACGTCGGTCAGCTTGAGCTGCTCGACGATGTCGGTGACCCAATCCTGGCTGAACGCCTCCCAAGCGAGCACGTCAACACCTCTGGCGCCGAGCAGCGACCACAACGCCATCTCCACCGCGCCGGTGTCGGAGGCGGGCACGATGGCCACGCGGTAATCGGCGGGGAGCTCGAGCAGCTCTTTCGTCCTGGCGATGGCGTGCTCGAGCCGCGCCCGCGTCTCGGGCCGGCGGTGGTTGCGTCCGAGCAGCGCGCCGCGCAAAGCCTCGAGCGACCAGCCGGGATGCTTGCGGCACGGGCCTGAGGAAAAGCGCGGATCCGCCGGACGGATGGCGGGCTTCGGTAGCGGACTTAAAGGAGCTCTACTCCTGGCGGGATCGTCATGGCCCCGGGCACGGGATTGCTGCCCATACGGTCAGCCTCTCCAAGCGTCAAGGGCCTCGCCCCGCCGGGCAAAGCGAAAAAAACCGCCCGTCGCGAGGACGGGCGGATCGAGATGGGATGGCGTTATTGAGGGGTTTATTTGAACGCGACCGGCATCGGAGCGGGGCCGCAGCAACCGAATTTCCAGCGCATGCCGAGCATCACGTCCTGCGAGGTGATGTCCTCGATCTTGAAGCTATTGTAGGCGAGGTCGCCTTGGTAGGTCTTCACCGGGCCGCTGCCGGCACTGCCGAGATCGGTGTAGCGGTAGGAGAAGTCGAGCGTGAAGCTCGGCGTCACGTCGTAGGCCAGACCCCCATAGACGCCCCAGGCGAAATTGGTCTGGCTGCGATCCTGTCCGAAGGCAAAGCCGTTATTCGGCACGTTGACGTCCTTGAGGCCGACCACGGAGACATTGGCAAAGCCGACGCCGCCGCCGACATAGGGCGTGATGCAGTGATAGGTACCGAGGTCGATATAGCCGTTGAACAGCCCGACCCAACTCCTGACGTCGGCCGTGTATTCGTTGGTGCCCGGCTCAAAGTTGAAACCGCCAGGATAAATATCCTGGGCGAGGAAGGTCGCCGAGCCCCGATACTCGCCGGTGAAGTCGAAGCGGAGCCATCTATTGAGGGAGTAGCCGATGCCGACGCCAGCCAAGGGCGACGTCTTGATCTCCTTGTGGAACACGCTGAAGTCGTTGTTCTGATAATCCGGAGTGAAGATGTTGCCGACTTGCGGATTGGCCATGCCGAGATAGCCCTTCAGGTACCAAGGCCCGCCGCAGCACCCCGGCACCGCCAGCGGCTCGGGCGGCGGTGGCGGCAGGCCCAAATCCGCGGCCGCAGCTCCGGCCGTCCCGCTCACCACAAGAGCCAGAGCCGTGATGATCGAGCGAATGTTTCCCATCTCTGTCCCCTTTTTCTTCCGCAGCCGGGGTGACCGGACCCTCGCCATGACCTGGCGCGAACGGCTGTTCCAGTCCGGGACTATGAGAGGGGAGTGGTTAATGGAGCCCTAACCGCGTTCCCAACGCGGGACGGGCGGGCGCGACGCCAAGGTGCGTCCCCTGCGTCGCCAGCGGCGGAAAGGGCTTAGGCCGCGGCGTCGGTAAGCGCGTGCACGATGTCGGACACGACGGTATTCACGAGCCTCTCGTCGTCGCCCTCGCCCATGACGCGAATCACGGGCTCGGTGCCGGACGGCCGGATCACGAGGCGCCCGGACCGGCCGAGCTTCGACTTGCCGTCATCGATGGCTCTGCGCACGGCGACATTGTCGAGCGGCTGGCGGCCGCTCTTGTAACGCACATTCTTCAGGATTTGCGGCAGCGGCTCGAAGCAGCTGCAGATCTCGCTCACCGGCTTGCCGCTCTGGGCGACGACCGCCAAGATTTGCAGCGCCGTGACCAGACCGTCGCCCGTGGTGGAGAAGTCCGACAGCACGATATGGCCCGATTGCTCGCCGCCCACATTGTAGCCGTGCTGGCGCATATGCTCGACCACGTAGCGGTCGCCAACCGGGGTGCGCGCCAAACCGAGGCCGAGCCCTTCGAGGTGCCGCTCGAGCCCGAGATTGGACATCACGGTAGCGACGATGCCGCCCCCGGCAAGTCGCCCCCGCTGCAGCCACGTCTCGGCAATCACCGCCATGAGCTGATCGCCGTCGATCAGGCGGCCGCGCTCGTCGACGATGACGACACGGTCGGCATCGCCGTCGAGCGCAATACCGATATCGGCGCGCACCTCATTGACCTTACGGCTGAGGTCCTCCGGCGCGGTTGAGCCGCAATCCTTATTGATGTTCAGACCGTTGGGATCGACGCCGAGCTTGACCACCTCGGCGCCCAGCTCCCACAGGGCCTCCGGCGCCACTTTGTAGGCGGCGCCATTGGCGCAGTCGATGACCGCCCTGATGCCGTCGAAGCGAATATTCTTGGGCAACGTGCGCTTGGCGAATTCGATATAGCGCTCCCGCGCGCTGTCGATGCGGGTCGCTCGGCCGATCTTTTCCGGATCGGCGAGCAGCTCGGCCACATCGCCGGCCATCAGCGCCTCGATTTCCGCTTCCTTCTCATCGGACAGCTTGTAGCCGTCCGGCCCGAACAGCTTGATGCCGTTGTCGACGAAGGGATTGTGCGAGGCCGAGATCATCACCCCGAGATCCGCGCGGAGCGAGCGGGTCAGCATCGCCACCGCGGGAGTCGGCATCGGCCCCAACTGGAACACGTCCATGCCCACGGCGGTGAAGCCCGAAACGAGCGCGGACTCGATCATATAGCCCGACAGCCGCGTATCCTTCCCGATCACCACCCGATGGCGGTAAGAGCCGTTGGTGAACAGCTTGCCGGCGGCCATGCCGACCTTGAGCGCCACCTCCGACGTCATCGGATAGGTGTTGGCGCTGCCACGGATTCCATCCGTGCCGAAGAATTTACGAGTCATGGCCGATGCCCCCCTAGGCGCTCTATGGCGCCGCCCGCTTACGCGTTCGGCCCGGCGTTTCGCGGGATTATGCTCCTCCTCTTAGCAGACCGCCGTTCAAAAACCGTAAGCAAAAGTTACACCATTTCTACTTGTTAAATCAAAGGTTTACAGGGGCTCACCCCCCTCGACGCCAGCTCGCCACACGGCGAGCGCCTGAGCCGTGCCGGCCACGTCATGAACCCGGAACATTTGGGCCCCCAGGCTAGCCGCGACAATGGCTGCGGCGAAGGACCCGGGCTCCCGCGCGCGCGGGTCCTTCCCCTGGCCGAGGCCGACGAAGCGCTTGCGCGAGGCGCCGATCAGGAGCGGCACGCCGAGGCCGTGGAACAGGCCGGTATGGGCGAGCAGCGCCAGATTGTGGTCGAGCGTCTTGCCAAAACCGAGGCCGGGATCGGCAGCGATGCGGCAGCGGTCGACGCCGGCCGCAACCGCTGCCTCGATGCGCCCGGAGAGGTAATCGAACACTTCGAGCACCACGTCGGTATAGGCGGGATTGTCCTGCATGGTCTTGGGCTCGCCCTTGGCATGCATGAGCACGATCGCCAGGCCCGTCTCACCCGCGGCGGCCAGGCTGCCGGGATCGTAGCTGAGCGCCGAGACGTCGTTGAAGATTTTGGCCCCCGCTGCCGCCGCCGCCCGCGCCACCGAAGCTTTGCTCGTATCGATCGAAATCACCGCTTTGAGCCCGGCAATGCCCTCGATGACGGGGACGATTCGGGCCAGCTCGTCCTCTTCCTCGACCGCATCCGAGCCCGGCCGCGTGGACTCTCCGCCGACATCGACAATGTCGGCGCCGGCGGCGGCAAGCTCGGCGGCGTGCGCCACGGCGCCCTCTGTCGTGTCGTAGAGGCCGCCGTCGGAAAACAAGTCCGGGGTGACATTGACGATGCCCATGAGGCGCGGGCGGTCGAACCCGAGCCCGGCGAAAGGCGCTCGCGACGCCGAGACCCGGCCGAGAAGCGCGGCAAGGCCAGCGTCGCGCGATTGGGCCAGCGCCGGGGCGGTGAACAGCCGCCGCTTGGCCTGGCCCGGTCCGCCTTCGATCAGCTCCGCCACGGTGAAGGCGATCGGTCCCCCCGCGAGCGGCAGCGCGAGCCCCTCCGCAAGCGCCGCCTTGGCCGCCGCGCCATAGAGAAGCCCGATGGGATTGAGATAGAGCCTCATCATGCCGCTCGCTTTAGCATGCAGCGCTCCATTCGGCGACGCTTCGGGCACCGTGCGTGATCGCGGCCGTCAAAAAGCCGATGCCCGGCGCGAGGCCGGGCATCATGCATGCGGTAAATCTCTGCACCGAGCCTCAGGTGGTGGGCTGCGGCTCCATGGCCCCGGTATCGGGCTCGGGCGGCGCCTTCTTGCCGCGGCCCGCGGTCGGCACGGCGGAGGCCGAAGGCGGCCGGGTCGTGACCTCGGTCTCGAACTCGCGCACCGGCGGCTTGCCGCGCAGCAGATCCTTGATCTCGTCGCCCGACAGCGTCTCGTATTCGAGCAAGCCGCGCGCGATCACGTGCAGATTGTCCAGATTATCCTGGATGATCTTGCGCGCCTCCTCGTGACTCTCGTCCACCAGGCGGTGGATTTCCTCGTCGACAATGGTTTGCGTCTCGTCCGACAGATTCTGCGTGCGCGCGATCGAATGGCCGAGGAACACTTCCTCCTCGTTATCGCCATAGGCGAGCGGCCCGAGTTTGTCGGACATGCCGTATTGGGTGACCATGGCTCGGGCGAGCATCGTCGCCATCTTGATGTCGGACGAGGCGCCCGAGGTGACCTTGTCATAACCGAACACCAGCTCTTCCGCCACGCGGCCGCCCATGGACACGGTGATGTCGGCCTTGAGCTTGGCGCGAGTGTGCGAAAGCTGATCGCGCTCCGGTAGCCGCATGACCATGCCGAGCGCACGGCCGCGCGGGATGATCGTCGCCTTGTGAATGGGGTCGGACGCCGGCTGATGCAGCGCGACGAGCACGTGGCCGCCCTCGTGATAGGCGGTCAGCGTCTTCTCCTCCTCGGTCATGACCATGGAGCGCCGCTCGGCGCCCATCATCACCTTGTCCTTGGCGTCCTCGAACTCGACCTGAGTGACGAGGCGCTTGGAGCGCCGTGCGGCGAGTAGCGCCGCCTCGTTGACGAGATTGGCGAGGTCGGCGCCGGAGAAGCCGGGCGTGCCGCGCGCGATCACGCGCAAATCGACATTGGGCGCGAGCGGCACCTTGCGCACATGCACTTTGAGAATCTTCTCCCGCCCGATGATGTCGGGACGCGGCACCACCACCTGCCGGTCAAAGCGGCCGGGACGCAAGAGCGCCGGATCGAGCACGTCGGGCCGGTTGGTCGCCGCAATAAGAATGATGCCTTCATTGGCCTCGAAGCCGTCCATCTCGACGAGCAACTGATTGAGCGTCTGCTCGCGCTCGTCATTGCCGCCGCCGAGACCCGCGCCCCGGTGCCGGCCGACCGCGTCGATCTCGTCGATGAAGATGATGCAGGGCGCGTTCTTCTTCGCCTGATCGAACATGTCACGCACGCGGCTGGCGCCGACGCCGACGAACATCTCGACGAAGTCGGAGCCGGAGATGGTGAAGAACGGCACATTGGCTTCGCCGGCGATGGCGCGCGCGAGCAGCGTCTTGCCGGTGCCGGGAGGCCCGACCAGCAGCGCGCCGCGCGGGATGCGCCCGCCGAGCTTCTGAAACTTCTGGGGATCGCGCAGGAACTCCACGATCTCCTGCAGATCCTCCTTCGCCTCGTCGACGCCCGCCACGTCATCGAAGGTGACGCGGCCATGGCGCTCGGTGAGCAGCTTCGCCTTCGATTTGCCGAAGCCCATGGCGCGGCCGCCGCCCGACTGCATCTGACGCATGAAGAAGATCCACACCGCGATGAGCAGCAGCATGGGGAACCAGGACACGAGCACGCCGAGCAGCGACGGCACGTCGTCCTCCGACGGCTTGGCCGAGATCTTCACACCCTTGGCATGCAGCTTGTCGACCAGACCCGGATCGTTCGGCGCATAGGTCTGAAAGTTGCGCCCGTCATTGTAATGACCGGTGATCTGATTGCCGGCGATGGTCACGTCCTGGATCGAGCCGCCTTCCACCTCGTTCAAGAGCTGCGAGAAGCTGATATCGTTGCCCCGCATATGAACGCCCGGGCTCTGGAACAGGTTGAACAGCGCGACCAACAGCAGGCCGATGAACACCCAGATGGCGAAGTTGCGAAAATTCGAATTCATAAACGATCCTGGCTGAGGTCCCTCACTCCCTCGCGGGTCAGACGCCACTCTCTCGGCGCCCGGCACCGAGTTTGTGGAGCCTTACTGGACATTAGGACTCGTTAACATAGGGGCCTGCAACCCCTTTTCCAAGTAAAGCTAACCGAAAGAGGTGCATGCTTCCTCAACGCTTTTGCCGCCATTGACGAAGCTCGCAACGAAGCCGCGGGTTCCGCCGCGGGCGGAAGATTCCGGCACCAACATCAGCCGATCGCCGCGCCAGCAGGCCGGCAGCGTGGCGCCGGCAAAGCGTGGCAGCGCGGCTAGCCATGGCGACGTCAACCGCGCCTCACGCCATCCGGCATCTCCCAGTGCCCGCACGCTAACCGGCTCCGGCTCGAGCGCACCGAGCGCGACACGGAAGCGATTGTCCCACAGGCCCCGTTCCCCGGGGGCGAGCGGCAACACCGGTAGCCCCGTTCTTCGCGTTTCACGGAACACGCCCAGATCTTGACCGAGCGGCTCGAACCTGCATCCCCCCATGGTGTGGGTCTTCGCCGGCATGTCTTTCAGCGCCGCCAGCAGCGTCTCGAGCTTGGCGAGGCGCGGCGGCATGTCGCGGCCACTGACCGCGGCGATGACGCGCGCGAGCGCCCGCAAGCCGATCTCTTCGGCCGCCGCCGCGAGCGCTTCAATGTCCAAGAGACAAAATCCTGCCGCATCCATGCGGCTATGGGCGGCAAGATGTGCCTCGGCCGCCGCATCGAGCGCGGTCCGCGCGCGGCCAAGCCGCCGCGCCGAGCGCGCCAGAGCCTCGGGGGAAAGTCCGAGCCTCGTCAGCGCATCGCCACAGCGCCGCAAGCGCGCCCGCTCGAAACGCGGATCGTCATTGCTTGCATCCACCGCAAAGGCGACGCCCTCCGCTTCGAGCGTCGCGACGAGCCGCGCCTTGGGCACATCGAGCAGCGGACGCAGCACCGGCATGCCGGCCCAGCGACTCTCCGCCGGGATGGCGGCGAGCCCGTCGAGCCCGCTGCCGCGCGCAAGACGCATCAACACAGTCTCGGCCTGATCGTCGAGCTGGTGGGCGGTGACGATGGCCGCAATGTCATGCGCATGGCAGTAGGCCGTCATGAGGCCGTAGCGCGCCGCGCGCGCCGCTTCCTGCAAGGCGCCACGCCGGACCTCGTCATGCGCCCAATCGAGGACGGCTTGCGGCAGCCCGAAGCTCTCCGCCAGCCGCGCGACCAGCCGGGCTTCCGCTTTCGATTCGGGCCGGAGCCCATGATCGACCGTAAGCACCGTCAGGCGCGGCACGCCTGCCCGGGACGAACGCCAGCGCGCGGCAAGAATGAGCAGGGCAATGCTGTCGGGGCCGCCCGACACGGCGAGCGCGACATGCGCATGGCGGCCGAGCGGCGTAAGCAGCGCCTCGGCCTCGGCGGCTGAGACCGGCACGGCCATCTCAGCAGCCTGCCTTGCGGCGCTCGCCCCTGGCCTGATCGCGCACATAATCGGGAGCTGAGGGAAATTTGCTGCCGAGCTCGACGAAGGCCGAACAGGCCTCCTTCTTCTGCCCGAGAGCCGCGAGCGCCATGCCGAGCTTCAACAGGCTGTCGGGGGCCTTCTCGCTGTCCTTGAATCGCTTATAGCCTTTGAGAAAGGCCTCGGCCGCGTCCTTGTACTGGCCGCGCACGTAATAGGTCTCTCCCAGCCAATATTGCGCCTTCCCGGCCAAGGGATCGGTGGGATAGGTGCTGACGAGCTTGGCAAAAGCGGTTGCGGCGCCGCCGTAATCCTGGCGCAGGAGAGAGCCATAGCCCGCGTTATAAAGCGAGGTGGCGTCGCTCGCCGGTAGCGCCGCCAGGTTTTGCGGCTGGTCGTCCGCCGCCGGGGGCCGGTCGGCCTTGAGCGGCGGCAGCGACGGATCGCCCGCCCCATCTTGCGGGGCCTCCTCCGCCGGCTGCGGTCCATCTTCGTTGGCGGCCGACACGGTGCTTTCAAACGATGGAGCCCCGCCCCCTCCGGCGGCGGCCAAAGCGGGGTCGGGTGGCGGCGTCGTGGCGCCTTGCCGTCCCGGGGGCGCGCCATCGGCAGGCGGCGGCGGCAAGGGCTGTGCGCCGCCCAACAGCCTCGCCTGCAACTGCTCAAGCCCGCTCGTGAGCGCGCCGATCTGGGTTTCGAGCGCCTCGACCCGCGCGCCGAGATCGCCGGCGCCGGCGCCCGGCCCCTGTCCTGGGGCGCTCTCTTGCGGCAGCACCGCATCGGGTTTGGCTTTCACGAGCGATTCGAGCGCGGCGACCATCGTCTGCAAATCGGTCATCTGCTGCTCGAGCCGGCTGAGCCGCTTGGCGACCGCATCGCTGGCATCGCTGGGAGCAGCCTTCGCTGGCGCGGCGGGAGCGGCAGGCGGCTCCTGCGGCACGTCCTCATCCTGGGCCAGGGCGGCGGCAGGCAAGAGGCTGAGAAAGGCCGCGACGAATCCCGCGGCCAAGCCAGCAACGAGGCGCGACGGCGGGCGCCGATTGGAAGCGTGAGCGGTCACGATTGAGTGCCTTCCGACGGTGGGCGGCAAGATAGCAAGATATTTCGGGCCGCCGAAGTGCCCTGTGGCGGCGGGCGCCATTTGCGGCGGCGTTTGGGGCTAAACTGTGATCGGCGCGCTTGGCGCCCGGCGTCGGCGATGCCGCCCGGCACCAATCGATACCCGCCCGATCTCGGCGCCTAATATTGCGCGACCGACCGGTTGTTGAGCGCGGTATGGGCACGGCGGTTCTGCGACCAGCAGGAGATGTCGTCGCAAGTGGCGACCGGCCGCTCCTTGCCGTAGGAGATGGTCCGTATCCGCGCCGCGCTGACCCCTTGCTGGGCCAGGAAGCCCTTCACCTCAATCGCCCGCCTCGCACCGAGTGCGAGGTTGTATTCGCGGGTGCCGCGCTCATCCGCGTGGCCCTCGATGGTCACGGTATATTGCGGATATTGATTGAGCCATCGGGCCTGGTTGCGCAGGATGCCCTGCGCCTCGCCCGTCAAGGACGAGCTGTCGACCGTGAAATGGACGACGTCGCCCACATTGACGGCAAAATCCTGAGACGTGCCGGGTTCAGCCGGCCCTTCGCCCCCGAGGCCATATTGCTTGGGCGGCAGCTGACGCGAGCAGGCCGCGAGCACTAAGGCGACGGCGAGAACGCCCGCAAGCTTGCAGGCGCGGTTTACCCCACCACTTAACCGCATGAACTGATGACTCCACTAGCCAGCATTTTAGGAAATCGTTAGGGGCAATTCCTTAACGAATCCCTAGTGCCTCAGAAAAAGCAGGCTGGCAGCCGAGTTTGGCCTCTTCAAGGCTCGCGGGGTGAGGCGGTGATACGCCCGATCAACCCCCGAACGGGCCGGCCCGTGATGGGCTCGCTAACCCCCTAGAAATGGAAGGGATGCCTGAGACGCCGCCGCATTTGCTTCGGCGTCCCGGCATCCATGTCCCATCAGAAGCGGAAGGCCACCCTTCCGCCGCAAAATCTCTTGGCCGCGTCTTTAGACGCGAACAACCTGCTCGACCACGACGTCGGCTGACCCGAGCTTCAAGGGCTCGTGGGTCACAGCCTTCTCGTGATGGAAGCAACCACCGAGAGCCACGGTGGCGGCCACGATCGTGGCGACGATGATAACGCCCTTCAAACCCTGCATGGTCTTCTCTCCTTTGGTTAAACGGCAGTAGCCGTCTTTGCATGTACCGGTGCGGCGGTTTCAGATCAAGAACGGACTACTGTCCCCCGACTGTTTTCTCGGCAATTGATGCCAAAATGCAACGCCGAATCTCAACCTCCAGCAGCCACCCAAGCTAGCGGCATCAGACACCCTGATCAAGTATGGTTAAGGAACATCTAAGCGAAGTTTCCCGAGTGTTGCCCGGGCGCCTCAGATTGGGACTTGAGGCCTGAAGAATAGGCGATTTTGGTCTTTGCCGCAGCCTAGTTGATGAGCGGCGACCAGGCCGGATCGGAGCCGAAGGAGGGCGTTGCCACCTGTCGCTCATTATAGCCCGTAAGGTCGATGGTGAAGAGGCGCGGGCCGCCCGCCGAACCCGGCGATTCCCTGAAGAACATCAGCACCCGGCCATTGGGCGCCCAGGTCGGCCCCTCATTGTGGAAGCCCTCCGTCAGGATGCGCTCGCCCGAGCCGTCGGGCTTCATCACCCCGATCAGGAATTCGCCCCCGGACCGCTTGGTGAAGGCCACGAGGTCCCCGCGCGGCGACCACACCGGGGTGGAATAGCTGCCCTGGCCCGAGCTAATGCGGCGCTGACCGGAGCCGTCGGCATTCATCACGAAGATCTGCTGCGAGCCCTCGCGGTCCGATTCGAACACGATCTGGCGCCCGTCAGGCGAGTAGCAGGGCGCCGTATCGATGGCGGGCGTGCGCGTGAGCTGGGTCGTGCGTCGGCTCCGCAGGTCCATGGTGTAGATGTTGGCGTTGCCGTTGTCCTCAAGGCTCATGACGATTCGCTGCCCGTCGGGGGAGAATTGGGGGAAAAGGTCATGCCCGGGAAGGCGCCGACGATCTCCTTCTGCCCCGTCTCGATGTTGAGCAAATAGACCCGAGGGGTGTCGCCCTCATAGGACATGTAGGTGATGTCCTGGGTGGAGGGGCTGAACCGCGGCGTGAGCACCAAATCTTGGCCGGACGACAGCAACCGCACGTTGTGACCGTCCTGGTCCATGATCGCGAGCCGCTTCACCCGCTTGTCCTTCGGGCCCGATTCGTCGACGAACACGACGCGGGTGTCGAAATAGCCCTTCTCTCCGGTGATCCGCTCATAAACGGCGTCGGCGATCAGGTGGCCGATGCGCCTTGCTTCTCGCGGCCGGGTGAAGAACTGCTCTCCGGTGAGCTGCTTGCCGGCGACGGTATCCCACAGCCGAAACTCGGCCTTGAGCCGGCCGCCGTCGCTGCCGATACGCCCCACGACCAGGGCCTGGGCGTTGATAACGCGCCAATCCTCGAATCGCGGCGCCCGCTCCGTGTCGACGCCCTTCTCGATGAAGGCCGCCGGATCGATCGGGCTGAATAGGCCCGACGATTTGAGATCGCTCGCCACCACCTCGGAGATCTCCTGCGCGATCTTGGGATCGAGCGAGCTGTCGCTGGCAAAGTCGGCGATCGCGATCGGCAGCGCCTGAATATTGCCCTGGGTGATGTTGAGCTCGACCACCGCGCCGGCTTGTCCCGCCGCCCCGGCGAGAACAACCAGCGCGAGCAGACCCATGACGGGCCAGCGCCGACAGGACCGGCGACGCTCTGGGTGCGGAATGGCAGGATTGGGCATGGCGATCAAGAAAATGGGCCTCGAGCGGAGTTGGACGGTCTAGCCGTTGCCGTACATCTGTCTTGGGTCGAAATTGAGGATCATGTCGCGCCATACCGAATATTTGTCGGCCGGCAGCGTATAGGGTTGGCATTGGTAGACGGCGCGGACGGCGCTGTCCGCCGCGGCCTGAAAGAAGGACGAGCCGCCGCCATTGGCGATCGATGGATAGCCGACCAGCGTGCCGTCCTCATTGAGCTTGAGCCTGATCTTTACGACGATATCGTCGGCGCCCAGCCCCCCCGGCGGCGGGTTCCAGCATTGGGCGATGCGGGCCCGGAGCGCGTCTATCTCATTGACCGACATGGTCATTTGCGTGCCGTTCGACTGCCCGTGCACGCGCTTGTCCGGGGTGTCTTGGGGCGCGTCCTTGGCCTGCGGCGCCTTCGCCGCATCCGGGATCTTGTTGAGCAAAGCGGCGATGCGGTCGGAGTTGAAATCGTGCTTCTTGGCCTCGGGCGCGGGCTTCGGCTTCTTGGGCTTCTCGTCCTTTACCTCTTTGGCCGGCTTGGGCGGCGTTTCGGCCTTTTTCGGCTCGTCCTTCTTGGGCTCCGGCTTCTCTTCCGCTTTCTCCGGCTTGGGCGCCGGCGCGGCTTCGCTCTTATCGGGCTTAGGCTCGGGCTTGGGCGTCGCGACCTTCTCTTCCGCCGCGGGCGGCGGCGGCACGGCGGCGACTTGATCGGGTTCTTTGGGCGGCGCCTTCTCCGTCACGGCGGCCGGCTTCGGCGTATCGGGCTTCGGCGCGAGCGGTGCGTCGTCCTTGGCATCCACCATGCCCGCTTTGAGCTTGGTGAACTCGGCCGGCGTCAAGACATCCACCGGCACGTCCTCGATCTTCGGTCCATCCAGCGCGCTGCCAACCGGAAACGCCACCAAGATCCAGATGAGGATGGCGGCGTGCAGCGCGATGGAGATGAAAGCGCTCCGGCGCACTCTTGCGCTCCTATTTCGGTTTCTCTTCGAGGTCGGAAACGAGCGCGATGCGATGGAAGCCCGCCGCGCTGATCGTCCCCATCACCTGCATGACCACGCCGTAATTGACCCGACGGTCGCCGCGCACGAAGATGCGCTCGTCATAGCCGTTCTTACTGATAGCGGTCAGTTTGGGCACAATTTCGTCCAGCTGCAGCTCGGTCTCTTGCAGGAAGATCTTGCCCTCGGGATCGACGGTGATGGTCAGCGGTTCCTTGTCACCTTCGAGTTGCTGCGCCTCTGATTTCGGCAGCTCGATCGGCACGCCCACGGTGAGCAGCGGCGCCGTCACCATGAAGATGATGAGCAGCACGAGCATCACGTCGACCATGGGCGTGACGTTGATCTCGCTCATCGGCCGCGCCCGGCGGCGTGCGCGTCTGCCGGATCCGCCGCCGCTTTGCTGAACGCCCGGACCCATCCTCGCTCGCTCCTCAGGCCGTCTTGTCGATCTGCCGCGACAGGATGGCGGCGAACTCATCGGCGAAGCCTTCGAGCCGCCCCGCCTGCCTTGAGACTTCACTGTTGAATTTGTTATAAAAAATGACCGCCGGAATGGCCGCGAGCAGACCGAGCGCGGTGGCGAACAGGGCCTCGGCGATGCCGGGCGCGACCACCGCGAGATTGGTGTTCTTGCTCACGGCAATGGCCTGGAAGCTTGTCATGATGCCCCACACCGTGCCGAACAGGCCGACGAAGGGCGCGGTCGAGCCCACCGTGGCGAGGAAGGTGAGCCGCCGCTCGAGCCGCTCCACCTCGCGGCTGATGGTGACGTCCATGACCTTCTCGACCCGGAGCTGAACGCCGGGCAGCGGTTTCACGCGCTCGTCGCCGCCGCGCTCGATTGAGCGCTTCCATTCGCGCATCGCCGCCACGAACAGCGCCGCCGTGCCGGTGTTCCGCCGCTGACCGAGCGCCTGATACAGCTCCTCCAGCGACTGGCCGGACCAGAACACCTGCTCGAATTTGTCGGTCTCCCGCTTGGTCCGCGCGAACAGGAAGAATTTCTCGAGGATGATGGCCCAGCTCCACACCGAAGCGGCGAGCAGCCCGAGCATCACGATCTTGACGACGATATGGGCGTTTTGAAAAAGCTCCCAGATCGACAGATCGACGGCGACAGGCGGATTCATGTGGGCCCCGTGGCAACAGCTCGAAAAGCCGTCTTCGTCGCGACCCTTCGCGCGAGACGGCAGCATGGCTCCGCAAGCCTGCGAAAGCCGGACGCAACACTTGAAGGAGAGCGCCGCTTTTTCCCGCGGTCGACCTTACCCGAGCGAATGTGACTAAACTTGGGCTCGTTAACCTGCGCGCCGAGGCACGCAGGAGCCGGCCAGCCGCGGAATTTCGCGGTCTTCCGCCTACGTTCGCCGTCCTTGGTTAACGAACCGTTGAAGCGCGCCGCGAACGAGACTGCCCAGACGCTGCGGCTTGCCCGCGCTGGACACGAGCACGACACTCACCCGCGCCCGGGCCAGCACCGTCTCCCCCCGCCGCACCGCCTGGTCGAGCACGAGGGTGGCGCCGCCGAGCTCGGTGCAGCGCGTCACCACCTCCAGCACCTCGTCGATGCGGGCGGGCTTGAGATAATCGATCTCGATGCGGCGCACGACGAACACCGCCGGCTCGCCTTCCTTGGGTTTGGCGAGGCTCCGATGGTCGATGCCCAGCAGCCGGATGAAGTCGGAACGGCCCCGCTCGCAGAATTTGAGGAAGTTCGCGTGATAGACGAGGCCGGTGAAGTCGGTGTCCTCGAAATAGACGCGGATGGAGAGAGTGTGGCTGTCTCCCTCGATCCGCCCGGCAAGATCCGGCCACGCGCCGGAAGCTTTGTTGCCGCTCATCCTTCGCCGCCGTTGAACAAGGGGAACTGGGCGGCGGATTGCGCCGGCTGCGGCAGGCCGAGATGGGCAAAGGCCTGCCCCGTGAGCAGCCGCCCGCGCGGGGTCCGCGCGATGAAGCCTTGCTGCAAGAGATAGGGCTCGATGATCTCCTCGATGGCGTCGCGCGGCTCCGACAGCGCCGCGGCGAGGGTCTCGATCCCCACCGGTCCGCCGCCGTAATTCTCGGCGATGCAGCGCAGATAGCGGTGGTCGAGAGAATCGAGCCCGCGACTATCCACCTCGAGCTGCGCCAGCGCGCCGTCGGCGAGTTTGGCATCGACGGCGCTGGCACCCGCGACCGAGGCGAAATCGCGCACCCGGCGCAACAGCCGTCCTGCCACCCGCGGCGTGCCCCGCGCGCGCCGGGCGATCTCGTGCGCCCCTTCCGGCGTGAGCGGCAACCCGAGCAGCCGGGCGCCGCGCCGCACGATCTCCTCGAGCTCCGGCACGTCGTAGAATTCGAGCCGGATCGGAATGCCGAAGCGCTCGCGGAGCGGCGTGGTGAGCAGCCCCGTGCGCGTGGTCGCCCCGATCAGCGTGAAGCGGGCGAGATCGATACGCACCGACCGCGCCGCCGGTCCCTCGCCGATGATGAGGTCGAGCTGAAAATCCTCCATGGCGGGATAGAGGATCTCCTCCACCGCCGAGTTCAGCCGGTGGATTTCGTCGATGAACAGAACGTCGCGGTCCTCGAGATTGGTGAGCAACGCCGCGAGGTCGCCGGCCCGCGCGATGACGGGGCCGGAGGTCGCGCGGAAATTGACCCCGAGCTCGCGCGCCACGATCTGGGCGAGCGTCGTTTTGCCCAGCCCCGGGGGTCCGGCAAACAGCACGTGGTCGAGCGCCTCGCGGCGGCCGCGGGCCGCCTCGATGAAGACCTTGAGATTGGCACAGACTTTGGGTTGGCCGATGAACTCGGCGAGACTTTGCGGCCGCAGCGAAACGTCCGCCTGGTCGTCGTCGCGCTTGGCCGCCGCGAGCATCCGCTCACTCATTGGGCGAGCTCCTTCAGCCCCAGGCGGATCAGCTCCTCGGCCCGGGCCCGCGCCCCCGCTTTGCCGATGGCCGCCTGGATCGCCGCCGCCGCTTCGCCATGGCCATAGCCGAGATTGGTAAGCGCCGACACCGCATCCTTGGCCTCGAGCCCCTCGGGCAGCACCGCGATCGGCGCCGCGCCGGACCTAAAGGCGGGCGCGAGGCTCGGCATCTTGTCCTTGAGCTCGGCGACGATGCGGGCCGCAACCTTGGGCCCCACCCCGGGGGAGCGGGACACCTGACCCTTGTCCTGCAACGCCACCGCGTTGGCGAGGTCATTTGCCGTGAGCGCGCCGAGCACGGCGAGCGCCACCTTGGCGCCCACCCCCTGCACCGTCTGCAGCGCCCGGAACCAAGCGCGCTCATGCTCGCTGGCAAAGCCGTACAGCCGGATGGCGTCGTCGCGGAGATGGGTGTCGATGGCCAGGCTCACCGTTTCGCCGGCGGGCGGCAGGGAGGCGAGCGTGCGGGCGGGCAGCGTCACCTCGTAGCCGACACCGCCGACATCGACGATGACCGAACCAGTCCCGATCGCGTCGAGCTTCCCGGTGAGCTTGCCGATCATGGCGCGATCTCGCCAAGAGCCACGATGGCTTCGAGCCGCCGCCAAGAGCGGGAATGGGCGTGGGTGATGGCGATGGCGAGCGCATCGGCCGCGTCGGCGCTGTCGGGCACCGCGCGCGGCAGCAGATGCGCGACCATGGCGCGGATCTGGTCCTTGCCAGCGTGCCCGGCCCCCACCACCGTCTTCTTCACCGCGTTCGGCGCATATTCGGCGATCGGCAGCCGAAGCAGCGCCGGGGCGAGCAGCGCGATGCCGCGGGCCTGCCCGAGCTTCAGCGTGGCGCCGGCGTCGCGATTGACGAAGGTCTGCTCGATTGCCGCTTCCACCGGCGCGAGCCGCGCCAGCACCTCCTGCAAGCCGTCGAACAGCTGGCGCAGGCGGACGCCGAGCGCCTCCGCCTCATCGGAGACGACCGAGCCGCAAGCGACGAAGCCGAGCTTGGCCCCATCCGTATCGATGATGCCCCAGCCCGTGCACCTCAAGCCCGGATCGATGCCAATGATGCGAATCGCTTGGCCCCTCATGCTTTAGTGATAGCACGAGCGGCCTCAAAAGTGCTCCCGCGCCCCGCGCAGGCCCCATCGAGGAAGGCCCCGTATCGACGCGCGAAAGCCGCCCGGGATCAATGCATTTCGAGAGCCTGGGGCTTCTGTCCTGGCTGCCCCCGCGCGGGAACGTTGGTATAAGGGTCCGTTACAGCCCCCTTTTCAGGGTTGGGGACGCGTGGCCAGGTTCGGTTTCTGGCGCCGCTGCGTTGCGTGTATCGGAGGTTTGGCTCGTGCAGGATAGTCCGCCCCACGCTTTGGCTTCGGCAGGCTCGGCCCGCGCGCCCGTGGCGTCTCCAGGCGCCCTCATCTCGATCATCGTGCCCTTCTACAATGAAGCTGCGGCGGTGGACTCGTTTTACGCGGCACTCAGCAGTGCCTTGGCCGCGATCCGCGACATGCGCTTCGAAATCATTTGCGTCGACGACGGCAGCGGCGACGACACCCTGCCTTGCCTCATCGCGCTCGTCGAGCGCGACCCGCGCTTCCGCGTCATCGAGCTGTCGCGCAATTTCGGCAAGGAGGCCGCGCTCACCGCCGGCCTCGATGCGGCGCAGGGCGATGCCGTCATCCCGATGGATGCCGATTTGCAAGATCCTCCGGAGCTGATCCCTGCCCTCATCGCGGCGTGGCAGAAGGGCGCCGACGTCGTGCTCGCCCGGCGCAAGGACCGAGATGCGGACACGGCTCTGAAACGGGGGACGGCCACACTGTTTTATCGCCTGCACAATTGGCTGTCGCAGGTGCAGATACCGGCGAATGTCGGCGACTTTCGTCTCGTGGACAAATCAGTTGTTGAAGCGATCAAACAGCTGCCGGAACGGCAACGCTTCATGAGGGGGCTGTTCGCTTGGGTGGGCTTCAAGACCGCGACAATCGACTACAGCAGAGACGCGCGCAACGCGGGCTCGACCAAATTTTCCTGGCTTTCGCTTCTGAACCTTGCGCTCGAGGGCTTGACCAGCTTCAGCATCGCGCCTTTGCGCCTGTGCGCTTATGTCGGCGGCGCGACCGCCGCCTTCACCCTGCTCTATGCCGCCTACATCCTGATGCGAACGCTGATTCGCGGCATCGATGTTCCCGGCTACGCGTCTCTGTTGGTAGCCGTCCTATTCGTTGGCAGCCTCCAGCTCATCGGCATCGGTCTGCTCGGCGAGTATGTCGGCCGGATCTACATGGAGACCAAGCAGCGGCCGCTCTATGTCGTCCGCAAGCTCCACACGGGCTCCCCTGCCCCCTAATCGTGGGTCACGGTTGACGCGTGGGCCGCGGCGGCACGACGGTCACGGTGAACCGCTTAGGTTTGGCCGTGTAGCCCCAGAAGGAATGGGCGAGGGTCAATTCGCTCCGGCTGGCCTCAGGCGGGGCGATCTTGGCGGCCGATTTGCGGCATCGCTTATCGTCCCTGGCGCAGACAATCAACAGCCCCGCCCGGTCGAGATCTTCCGCCGTCACCCACGGCGCCTGATGGACATCGAAATGGATAAAAACATGCGGCCGGTCGGGGCTGTAAAACGCGATGGCGTTCTCGTAACGCTGGCTACCTGCAACATATTCGAGCGGCGAAGCGGTGGCATTGAGCCAGATCCGCGTGGCCTCGCGCGTCAACTCCTTGCGCGGTTCGAAATAATTGTTGTCGTCGCCGAGCCAAATCTTGGTCATGGCGATCGCCGGGGAAAGCGCCAGCACGACGAGCGTTACGACTACGACGAGCACGCGACTGACCCGATAGAGGCGTTCGTCTCCCTTATTGTCCGCGAGTTCCATCAGCAGCAGCGGCATCAGACTGAAGATGCCGATGACCATGTTGGTGGACGGCCGCAAGCTGAACAGCAGTCCGGCGAGGAGGGTGAGCACAACTGGCAGCACCGCGAGAACCGTCAGGACGCGGAATCTCGGCTCCGACCAGCGCGCCTTGAGCGCGACCGCCCACGGTCTTGGTGGTGCGCCTTTGATGACCGCGATCAGCGTTATGACGATCGCGTGGAAGCCGACCACGCCCGCGAGCAGCTCGGCGCAAGCGGCAAGGGCAGTCTTGGTGCCCAACCCCGTCTTGCTCATGAAATATTGCACCGGTGTCGCAGCCTCGCTCCGCAGCAGCCACCAAACATGGGGCGCAAACAGCAAGCCGGCGATCGCCGCCGACACGTAAGGTGCCGCCGAGGTGAAGTAGGCGCGCCGTGCGGGGTGAACGATCGCGGCGACGAAACACGTCGCTCCCAAGATCAGCGCGAAATATTTCGACAGCAGGGCAACGCCCATGAACAGGCCGAACAGAATTGGGTCGGAGAGGCGGCGGCTGTCGATTGACCGGACGAAGAAATGCATCGTCCACGGCCACAGCGAGAGGAAAATCGAGTTGGCGTTATATTTGAACGCGAGGAAGGTATAGAACGGCGTGAGCAGCAGAAGCACCGTCGCCGCCATTCGCCTGTAGCCATCGGCAAAATCCCCGATGAGCATCCATGAGCCATAGAGGCCCAACCCGGCATTGAGCGTCGCCAGCAATGCGAACGCCCAATCGGTGCGGGGAAACACCTCGAACCAGAGGCCTGCCACCCACGCCCAGAACGGCGGATGCTGGAAATAGCCGAGCTGGAACTCCCGCCCCCAGACATAGGCCTCGGCCATGTCGTTGTGAATCGCCGCGGGCGCGCCCGAGATGACCGCATACAGCGTCCAGACCGTCACGAAGACCGCGAACAGCGCGACGGAAACGAGCAGGCTCGGTTCCCTACCAGGCAAAGTTGCGGCGCCCTCGGCCCCCGCGACCGACAAAGTTCGACCGATTTGCAGCGCGTGCTCCTTTGTCAACGGCCGGTTGATCTCGAAAGTTCTTCAACCGCCGGCTCGAGCAGGGTGGCTCGCAATGGGCAAGAGGATCAGCCTACACTGATCAGGCAAGACTTACGCCGCACTTACGCATAGCAATTGGGTTGGAACGGCGCCAGTCGCCAAATTCCTATTTTTGTCAGCCTGTTCATGTCGCTCGGCTGACGGTGTAGACTTCGCCGGCCTCCTCAGCGGATGGCACCGATCGGTGGCGCCGCGACCGTCTTGCGGCGACGCCTTGGGCTTGGCTCGTTGGGCCGCCGGGACCACCAATCACTCAAGGGGAACCCTCAAGCATGCCGGGCCGGATTTGGCGAACTCTCATCATTTGTACCGCTCTCACCGGGGTCCGGCCTCTGTGCCGCGCCGGCAGAGCCGTCCCCACCGGCCGCAGCCGCGCCCGAGCCGGTCGCGAGCTCGAACGACAAGGCAATCGCCGATTTCTCCACCGCGATCGAAGCCTGGACGGCGCGAATCAAGGGGTGGGAGCAAGTCGTGGCCGACCGCTTGTCGGCGGATGAAGAACTGAGGACATTGCCGCGGCTGCTCGAGGACCTGCGCAAGGAGATGGTCGAGCGCAAGAGCCTGTTCCTGCCGAAACTCGAAGAGGCGCGAGGCCGATTAGCACAACTCGGCCCAGCTCCGGATGCGTCCGGCCCGCCCGAGAGTCCCGAAATAGCCGCGCAACGCGAACGGCTACAGGCGGGAGGTTTCCGCCCTCGACGGCAGGGTGAAGCAGGCCGACGTCCTCCTGCTGCGTGCCAGCCAACTCATCGATGCGGCCAACACCGAGCGCCGCGACCGGTTCACGCGCTCGCTGTTCAGGCCGATTCCAAACTTTTACTCGAATGTGCTGCCGGCGGCGGTCGAGCGCATCCCGCTCCAGACCAGGCTGACCCTCGACGCCCTGAGCGAGTGGCTGGCCCTTGCCGTGGAAAAAGGTCCTCTCCTGATCGTCCTGTTGTTGCTCGCCCCACTCGCCGCCGCGGTCGCGGCGCGGCGGTTCGTCAAGGGCCTGCGGTCACGCCGCGCCGCCAAGCGCGCCCGAGGCAAACCGGCCGAGCCCACCCCACAACAGCGCGGCATCACCGCCATTCGGCTGACACTCGGCACCTGCCTGCCGATTTGGTCGGGGTTGGCGACCTTCTATCTCATTGCCACCGCGGCGGGGATCGCCGACCCCTCTGCCAACGGCTTTCTTCTGAGGGCGAGCCTGGTTGCCGCCTGGGCAAGCTGGCTCATGTCGCTCACCCATCACTCGCTTGGCCTCACCGACGCGTCCTGGCGACTGGTGGCCGTCGATGATGCCCTCGTGCGGCGTCTCACCCTTCTGCTGTGGACGATCGTCGCCGTGTGGCTGCTCGAGCAAATCTGGATTTTGAGCGATGCGGTCGTATTCACCCCCTATTATCTATCCGTCTTGCGCTCGGCCCTCGCGGCCGCGCTATACGGCATTCTTCTCGCCGCCATCGTGTTGGCAATCCGGGGCGGCTCGCCGATGCGAGCCCACGCTTATGTCGGCTGGCGCGACTGGCTTCTCTCCGCAACCGCCATCCTCGCCGCCCTCATTCTCATCGCCATGCTGCTGAGCTATGAGGCCCTCGCGCGCTTTGTCGGCGCGCATATCGTGTCCACGGCGGGAGTGTTGTGGATCATGTACCTGCTGCATTTGGCGGCCGAATCCATCTCCAGCGTCAGCGTGATCTCGGGAGGTCCCGTGGAGGAGGCGCCCGACGCGGAGGAAGACGTGGGCGCACCCTCCCTGCTCACCATTCGCATCATCGTCAGCCTGTTGCTGGACCTCGCCATTCTCGTCGTCGGCGTCACGATCCTGCTGCTGTTATGGCGCTTCGACTGGGTGGAAGTGCAGGGCTGGATTCAGGCTGCATTCTTTGGCTTCCAGTTTGGCAATTTGCGGCTCTCGCTGCAGTCGGTACTGATGGCCCTCGGCGTCTTCGCCTTGGGGCTGGTGCTGACACGATTTCTGCAGCGCTGGCTCGTCCAGCGCGTATTCACCGGCCGGCGCAGCGATACCGGCGTGCACGAATCGGTGCGGGTCGGAATGGGCTATCTGGGCTTCGTCCTTTCGGCACTGGCCGGAATGTCCTATCTCGGCATCGATTTTTCCAATCTAGCCATCGTCGCCGGCGCTCTATCCGTCGGCATCGGCTTCGGCTTGCAGAGCATCTTCAACAACTTCGTCTCCGGCATCATCCTGCTCGTCGAGCGCCCGGTAAAGATCGGCGACTGGATTTCCGTTGGCGGTCACGAGGGCATGGTCAAGAAGGTCAGCGTGCGGTCGACCGAGATCGAGACCATCCACCGTCAGTCGGTCATCATCCCCAATGCCAACCTCATCACCGACCCCGTGACCAACTGGATGCATGCCGACAAGAGTTGCCGGCTCGATATTCCCGTGGGCGTTGCTTATGGCACCGACGTGGAGCTGCTGCGCTCGACCTTGCTCGCGGTGGCGGCATCGCACCGAGGCGCGCTCAAGTCGCCACCGCCATTGGTGCATTTTGCCGGCTTCGGCGACAGCTCGCTCAACTTCGAATTGCGGGTCTTTCTCCGTGATGCCCGCAACCGGATCGACGCCAGCAGCGAGCTGCGCTTTGCGATCCTGGCGGCCCTGAATGACGCCGGGATTACCATCCCGTTTCCGCAACGCGATCTTCATATCAAGCACGCCGCGCGATCCGCGAATGCCTCTCGTCAAGAAGGCGGATAGTTGGTCAAGTCGGATGGCGCCCACCAAAATCGGGGCCAGATCCCGGGCCAGGTGAGCCGGTAATAGACGAAGGCAAAGCCCACCAAAATGAAGGCACCGATGGTCACCGGCATCAGCACGACTGTCCAGGAACTCGTTCAACACCACCATCAAAAACGCGTTGATGCCGGCGGGTGGGTGCAGCGTATCCGTAAGCTGCATCGCTGCGATGCTAAGCCCGACAGCCAGGGCCGCGAACCAAGGGCTACTTCCAAACAGCTCCAAGACGCTCAGTCCGCAAAGCGCAGAGAGGAAGTGACCTCCGACGATGTTTCGGGGCTGCGCCTGCGTGCTCTCTGGCGCCGTCATCACCAGCACGATGGAGGTGGTGAAAGGCACGCTGAGCAACGGAAGGTTGGCCAAGAACGCCAATCCGACCATGCCGCTCATCCCGAGGCCCCCGCCGATGGCGGTGGTGGCGGCACGACGCAGGGCAGCGGGCGACGATATGTGTCTTAGCGAGGTCTTCACGGATGAGAGGAAATTGACACTTTCGCCCCGCGAAGCCAAGAGGTTCGGCCATCTGCCGCGCCTGCCAAGCACGAGCCGGCCGCCTCAAACCGGCGGTGCCGCGGCAGTCTTCGGCAGCTCCACGATTTGGCGCAAGCCGCCGTCGGCCCGATTGGCGATGCTGATCGATCCTCCCGCCCGTTGAATGATCTCGCGCGCGATGGTGAGGCCGAGACCGGCGCCGGGAATGTCCTGACGCCGCGCCGGATCGGCGCGAAAGAACGGCTCAAACACCTGACCGATAAGATCGGGCGCAATTCCCGGTCCGTCGTCCTCGATTATGATCCGCGCCGTCGCCCCGTCTCCATTATCGACCTTGACGCGCGCGCGCACGCCATGGGTGGCCGCATTGATCATGAGGTTGCGGAGCGCCCGGTTAAGTTTGAGCCGGCTCGCGCACACGGTAACGGGCTCAACGCTGGTGTTCGTCACGTCGAGATTCTGCTCCCTCAGCTCGGCGCCGATGCTTCCGATCAACTCATCGAGCTGGATCAGCTCCGGCGAGGTTTTTCCCGACTCCTCTCGCACGAGCAAGATGGCGCTGTCGGCGATGCGCTCCAATTCGTCGAGATCGCTGAGCCATAAAGCACGCTCCTCTTCGTTCTCGACGAATTCGGCCCTGAGGCGCATGCGCGTCATGGGCGTGCGGAGATCATGTCCCGCGGCCGCGACCAGCCGCATACGGCTTTCCATGGCGGATTTCAGCCGCGAGGACAGGGAGTTCAGCGCCTTGGCGGTCGCCCGCACCTCCGCCGGCCCCCGTTCCGGCAGCACCGGCAAGACGGCATCGGGCCCCACCGAGGCCACGGCGTTCTCCAAGACGACGAGGGGCCGAACCATCCGATTGGCGGCGAATACGGCGATGGCCGTGGCACCGAAGGTGATGAGCGCGAGCCATTTGAAAAGGCCACGCCAGGGGATGCCCTGAGGCGGCAAGTTCGGAATGGGCAGCCACAGCCAGCCGCGCGTGTCGATCGGTATCGAGACCACGAGCGGTGCCTCTCTCCCGTTGCGCGACACGGTGACCGCGACATCGGAGCCGCGCGCCGCGAGACCGGCGCGGATCCTTTGCGTGGTCATCTGGCGGACATGCCCGGGCGAAGGTTGCGGCTCGAAGGTGAGTGCGTGGCTGCCCTGCTGCGCGATGCGAACCAACGTCTCCACCTGTTGCGCTACCGGCTCGATCGAATGCTCGGGGTCCGGCGGCCCGAGCAGCGAGAGCATCGCGAAGGTCAGGAGACCCACGACCGAGACGATGGCGACGACGAGAAGCACGGCGATCTTGACGCGCAACGTATTCATGGCAACGCTTCCTGCACGTCGACCCTCACGGCCAACTGATACCCGCCATTGCGCACCGTCTTGAACAGTTGCGGCATACCGCTCTCGCCAAGCTTGCGGCGCAGCCGGCTGACCAGGACGTCGATGGAGCGGTCGAGAACGTCGCCCTCGCGACCATGCGTGAGGTCGAGCAGCTGATCGCGCGACAGCACCCGGCCGGGCCGGTCGAGGAATGTCTTCAAGAGATCGAACTCCGCGCCGGTCAGCACGACGTCACTGCCGGCAGGGTCGATCACCCGCCGCGTTTGCAGGTCTGCCGTGAACCCCTCGAAGCGGTAGAGCTTGGCCTTGATCGCGACCGGCATGACCTCGGCGCGGCGCCGCAGCACCGCCTTCACCCGGGCAATGAGTTCCCGCGGGTTGAAGGGCTTGCCCAAATAATCGTCGGCCCCAATCTCAAGGCCGACGATGCGGTCGACATCCTCTTTCAGCGCCGTCAGCAGAATGATCGGAACATTCGAGCGCTCGGCGCGCAGGTCACGACACAAATCGAGCCCCGAGCCGTCGGGCAACATGACGTCGAGCACCACCAAGTCGACTTGGTTCGTCGTCAGTCGCTCGCGCAACTCGCGACAACTGGCGGCGAGCAGAACGCGAAAGCCCTGGCTCTCGATATACCGGGCCAAGAGTTTGCGGATTTCGGGATCGTCGTCGACGATGAGAATGCGCTGCGCGTTGGAGGTCATCGAGCGGTGCGGTGCGGTCCAAATTGCCCGCCCGTTCTAGCCTCGTAATGCGGCTACAACGAGCGCATTTTTGTAAAGAAAGCCGTCAATTGCCGCGGTCAGCAATGTCGCGAAACAAATCTCGCCCGCGCGCAACATTCAGACACGCCAAGACCTATCCCGGCAACGATACCGCCTTAGGAGAGGAAAGTGCCAACAGTTAAGGACGCGCGAACATGAACACCTCTCCCAAAATTGGACCGATCCTCGTAATGGCGGCCCTCGGACTGGCAAGCCTGACCCTGCTGACCTCGGCATGGGGCGAGGCCCCGGGCGTACAGCCGGCACATGGCGCGTGGGCGATGGCTGACACCAGTCAGGCCAAGCGCAGCGATCGTATGCTCGCCGATGCGGCACCGGCATTCAGCCACGATGGCGCGCCAGACCGGTGCGACACCCACCCCATGCGGTCGGGCTTCATGCCACCCATGGGTCCTCCGCGTGGAGATCCCGATCGTCTCGCCATGAGGCTCGGCGCCGTCGAGACCGAGATCGGCATCCGCGCCAACCAGCTCGACGCGTGGCGCGATTTCACCGATGCCCTCCTCGCCGTGATGAACCCGCCTTCGCGCCCGGATCAAGCAGCGGCGGCCGCCCAGGGCACGCCGCCCGGAGAACAGAAGCGCGAACCCTTCGCACTCGCTCAACACCTTGCCGATAACGCAATCGCCCGCGGGCGGAGTGCGGAAGTCCTCACTAAGGCGATCGAAACGTTGCGCGGCAAGCTCACCCCCGAGCAATTGACCAAGGTGGCGGACCTCGAAGCGAGATTTGCCTCGCACCATCGCTGGCACCGACCGCCCTTCGGTCCGCATTCCGGTATGGAGCCCAGACCTGACGGGGCCCCTGGCGGTCCGAATGAAGATGCCTCGCCCTCCTCGGGGCATTAGGCGAAGGGAGGCGGCGCGGATGAGCGCCGCCTCCAACCCTCACCTCGCCGCAGCGCCGGCGCGTCTCCGGCATCCACAATGGCTGAGGCGTCATGAGGCGCGATCTGGCTCGGGCTCGACCGGCGCGAACACGGTTTGCGGCTCCCCGACCCCTTTGAGCGGGAACGATCCGATCGTTTTGAGCTCGTGCTCCGACAGGTGGCTCTTGAACGGGCTGGACAACAACAGGCTTTGGCCGAGGCGGCCGCACAGATCGGCGATGCGCGAGGCGAGGTTCACGTCGCGGCCGATCACCGTATAGTCGAGCCGCGCGCCGGAGCCGACATTGCCGTATGCGGCGTTGCCGAAATGAAGCGCAATCCCGACCGTGAAGTGAGCCGAGCTGCTGGTGGTGTCGTTGCGCCGCGCCACCTTGAGCAGGCTCGCCCGCGCGGCGGCAAAGGCGCGCATGCAGGCCTCGATCTCGCCGCTCTCGCCGGCGCGGAAGATCGCCAAGATCCCGTCGCCCATGAATTTCAGCACCTCGCCGCCGCGCTCGTCGATCGGCGGCACGATGCAGTCGTAATATTCGTTGACCAGCGCCGTCGCCGCCTCCTCCGACAGATGCGCGGTCAAACCGGTGAAGTCGCGCATATCGGCGAACAGAATGGCGGCGCGGATTCGCAGCACTTCGCCGCGTCTCACGTCGCCCGATAGAATCCGGAGGTGCGGCTCGTCGCCGACATACATGCGCATCACCTCGCGCATGACGCGCTGGAGCGCCAGGACCTCTTGCAGAGTCGCCAGCGTCGGGAAGATCGACCGCAGCACGGCAACATCCTGCTCCGAGAACCCGTCGGGCGCACGCGTGGCGAAGGTGAAGCCGTTATGCATGCCGTTCGGCAACATGACGGGCACGGCGATGTGGTGCGTGTAGCCGGCCGCCTTGAGCGGCGCGACGATGTCATAAGCGTCGTCCGGCGTGTCGGGCAGCCAGGTGAAGAGCCAGTCGTTGAGGCGATGAGCCTCCGCCAGTGGCCGCTTGCCGCTCGCGTCGGACCCCCGCTCATGCGCGTAGAGATGTTCTCGGGCGGAACGGCCGAACTCCCAAATGCGGGCATTGGCCGCGCGCTCGGCATGCCGCAGCTCGACCGCGCTCGTCGTCCGGTCGATGGGCACGCCTGCGTCCCGCAGCATCAGAGAGACCGCCTCCAAAATGATATTGGGGTCACCGACCTCGCGGGCCTCGCCGAGCAGCCAGTCGCGCACCGCCAGCGCCAGACGGAGCCTCTCGTTGGACAGGATGGTCGCGGGCTCGGGCGCGGGATTGACCATGGCAACCGCCGTGTTTGTCACAACGCTCTAACGGGCGGCGAATGTGCCACTCTTCCCCGCCAAACGCCACGTGGGATGCGCCCGGTTCCGCAGCCCTCAAATCCAAAGCCGCGCAATGACGGCCGCGATCCAAATCAGCGCCACGAGCGCGATAGCGAAGAACACGCCCGCCGAGGCGAGATCCTTGGTCACCCTGATGGCATCGTGCCGCTTCGGTTGGATGTGGTTGCACAGCCGCTCGATGGCGGTGTTGAGAAATTCGGTCGCCAACAGCAAAAGCAGGCTGCCGATCAGCGCCACCCAGATCCACAGATTGGTCGCGACAAAAAAGGACAAGGGGAGGGCGACGAGAGCGATGGCGGCCTCCTGCTTGATCGCCGCCTCGGTACTGAGCCCTTCGCGCAAGCCCCCGATCGTGTGACGCACCGCGGCCCCGATGCGGGCGAGACCGCCGCGGCCGGGCAGCGCCGCCTGCGCGCGCAAATGTCGGTAACCGGCATTCTTCGATCGGCGCGACGGTCTCATGCGGCAACCGGGGTCTAGGCGCTCAACCGCTCGAGCACCTCGTCGGCAATC
The DNA here is from genome assembly GCA_963820115.1 of uncultured Alphaproteobacteria bacterium. Taxonomy (GTDB): domain Bacteria; phylum Pseudomonadota; class Alphaproteobacteria; order Rhizobiales; family Methyloligellaceae; genus Methyloceanibacter. The sequence goes on along the minus strand of CAWFYP010000001.1, from coordinate 425,785 downwards.
TCGAAATTGGCGTACACATTCTGCACGTCGTCGGAATCCTCGAGGCTATCCAGCATGCGCAGCACCTTCTGCCCCGCCTCCTCGTTGATGGGCACACCACTTTTCGGCCGCCACAGGATGCGGACGCTGCGCGGCTCGCCGAAGCGGCTCTCCAGCGCCTTGACCACCTGGTGCAAAAGATCGCGGTCGCAATAGAGCACGTGCCCCTCCTCGCTCGATTCGACGTCGTCGGCGCCGGCCTCGATCGCCGCCTCGAGCATGGCGTCGGCGCTGCTCTTCGCGGGGTCGAACTCGATCGCGCCCACGCGGTCGAACATGAAGGACACCGCGCCGGTCTCGCCGAGATTGCCGCCGAATTTGGTGAAGATCGAGCGCACCTCGCTCGCCGTGCGGTTGCGATTATCGGTGAGCGCCTCGACGATGACGCCGACGCCGCCCGCGCCGAAGCCCTCGTAGCGCACCTCCTCGTAATTGGCGCCGCCCGCCTCCTCGCTCTTCTTGATGGCGCGCTCGATATTGTCCTTGGGCATGTTCTGGACGCGCGCCGCTTGCACCGCGCCCCGTAGCCGCGCATTCATGGCCGGATCCGGCAGCCCCATCTTGGCGGCCGCGGTGATCTCGCGGGCAAGCTTGGAGAACAGCTTGGAGCGCTTCTTGTCCTGAGCGCCTTTGCGGAACTGGATGTTCTTGAATTTCGAATGGCCTGCCATGCGCGCCCTGTTGGTTAGCGGCCCGTTGCGGTCAGGCCGGGACTTATAGAAGCGGGCGCCCGGAAAAGAAAGGCCGGGGGCGATTTCTCCGCCGGGGCCCCACTTATTTAGCGGAACCTTAACCCTAATGGCTCGACAAAGGACCGCTATGACCGGGTTCGGTGAACCCGCCACGCCAAAGGGGGCAGCCATGCCGCGCAAGACCAGAATTTTTATCGCCACCGCGCCGGAGCCGGCACAACCGATCGCGACGCTGTCGGCGCTGTGCAGCGAGGCGGCCGCCCATGTGGCGAAGGCCCGCATCGCCCTGTTCGACGAGAGCGCCGACCCCGAGAGCGCGCTCGCCCATCTCGACGACGCGATCGCCTGCCTGAAGCGCATCCTGGCCCATAACCGGCCCACCGGTCTCAACGGCTCGCACAAGCTCCGCTCGGCTTAAGGCCGATCCGAGAATTCGGGCGCGAGCCAGAATTTAGGCTCGGTCTGCGAGAGCCTGCCGCCCAGCCGTATGGGGGCGATGGCGCGTGCGAGCCCCGTGGCGTCGTCGATCTCCATGCCCACGCCGCAAAGCGTGGCCTCGCCATGCGAGGGCTGGAACCGGCCGCTCGGAATCTTGGTGAGGAAACGGGCGAGCGGCTCGTCTTTGCCCATGCCGAGCACCGAATCGTAATCGCCGCACATGCCGACATCGCTGATATAGGCCGTGCCGGCGTCGAGAATTTGCTCGTCGGCGGTCGGCACATGGGTATGGGTGCCGATCAGCGCGCTCGCGCGCCCATCGACGAAAAAGCCCATGGCTTCCTTCTCCGAGGTTGCCTCCGCGTGGAAGTCGATCACGATCGCGTCGGCCCCCCGCTTCAGCCCGCACGCCTCGAGCTCCCGCTCCACGGCGCGGAACGGGCAATCGAGATCGGCCATGAACACCCGTCCCATGGCGTTGACCACGAGCACCTCGGCGCCGTTCCTCGCCTTGAACAGACCGGCGCCCTTGCCCGGCGTGCCTTCAGGAAAATTGACCGGCCGCAGCAGCCGGTCGTGGCGCTCGATGAACACGAGCGCCTCGCGCTGGTCCCAGACGTGGTTGCCGGTGGTCACCACGTCGGCGCCGGCATCGAGCAGCTCGATCAGGATCGCTTCGGTGATGCCGAAGCCGCCGGCGGCGTTTTCGCCGTTGACCACGACGAAATCGGCGCGATAGCGCTCGCGCAAACCGGGCAGCGCCTCGACGATGGCCGTCCGCCCGGAGCGCCCGACGACATCACCCAAGAACAGAAGTCGCATCCTTATCCGCCGATCCGCCCCAACTCCCGAGGCGTCTATCTGCTAGCTCGGTGGCGGACTGGATGCTCGACGGTAGCGAGGCCGCGATGGCCGTCGGAGCGTGATCCCTGGTGTCCCTACTTGCGTAGGTGGGCGCCGAGTGTCGGAGACCAAGGTCCCCGTCAGGGTCGGCTCCCATAGGATCTTATAGGGCCCGGGGAATGTGCTCCTAACGCACCTCGCAGCCCGCCAACCGCCGAATATAGCGATTGCCGCGTGAAAGCGAAACTAACGCCGCGGGCCGGGACGCGAATTTTGCCGTTGCCCCGCCGGGCTCGGCTGTTCGGCGGCGCTTCTGGCGAAGCGCTCATTCAGCATTTCCAGGCGCTCGGCGGCCGCGCCGATCGCATCGGCGATATCGGCGCGCTTCGACTTTGCCGTCTCGTCCGCCGACGATTTGTCGCGGCGCAACTCGGTCATCGCCGTCTTCAGCTCCTGCATTTGCCGCCGCAGCTCCCATAGCTCGTCGGTTACCATCAGCGACGCCATGAGGATCAGCCGGTCGTCTCCGACCTGACCGAATTTCTGCTTCATGGTATCGACATGCGAGCCGAGATATTCGGCAAGCGCGATGAGATGGGCTTCCTCGCCCGGACCGCATTCCAACCGGTAGGTGCGGCCGTTGAGAGTGACGCTGACTTGTCCCAAGGTGGATCCTCCCGCGACGCCCTATCCTGTCGCGGCGATGCCGCGCAGCCTGCCCGTCACGGCTTCGAGCCGGCCGGACACTTCCTCATTGGCCGCTTCGAGACGCTGGGCGCGGCTGCGCTCGGCGTCGAGCTCGGCGAGCAAGCGGTCCCTCTCATCCGTGATGACGTGCAAATGCTGCTTGAGGCTTGCGATCGAGTCCTCATCGCTGAACAGCGGGGTGAGAAAATTTTCCAGTGCGTCCAACGCTGCCCCGAGCCGCGCCGCCGCTTGTTGGAGAGCGTCAGATTCGGCCATAGCGACCTAATCCCCCTTGCCGCTCGCTGCCCCGCTCAATTCGAGCACCTGGGGCTTCCACGGACGTACACTGTCCGGTGCATGACAATGTGGTGACGCCCCTTATTATGTTCAACATACTAACGCTTCCTCCCGTTCTTGGTACGGAAGATTTGACACTTCCGCGGCCCGAACCCGCATTCGCGGACAAGATTTGACACGTCTGCGGCCCATGTGATTTGAGACGGACGCCTTTAACGCCCGGTGGACATCGGGGCAAGGCGGGAAAGCGAATGGAGACATGGCCCCTGCGCCGCCCCATTGCCGACTCTACCTCAAGCTGCCGGGACAACCACTAGCAACACTCCTCGGTTCCGTCACGCAGCTGCTCGCGGAGGCTGGCGCTCTCATTCGATGCATACTGCTTTCCTGTGGTGAAAGCGGGGCGGCCCCGGCCGATCGCGATGAGACGTGGGCAGAGCAATTATTAGACCTTGCTCGCGCGCACGACATTGCATTTCTTGTGGAAACGGACGTGGATCTGGCGCTGAGACTCGCCGCCGACGGCGTGCACATCGCCGCCGACGCGAAGATTTATGCCGCCGCCCGCGATCGCCTGGGGCCCGAGCGCATCATCGGCGCCGCGTGCGGCCAGAACCGCCATCACGCCATGGTCCTCGCCGAGCTCGGCGCCGATTACGTGGCTTTTGCCCCCGACATGCACAACCAGCAAGCGAAACAGGAGTGCGAGGAGTTGATTGCCTGGTGGGCGGAAATTTTTGTCGTGCCTTGCGTTGCCATGGGCGTCGAGACCCCGGATGAGGCCCGCTTGCTTGCCGGACTCGGCGCCGATTTCATCGCGCCCGCAGAACGCCTCTGGCAAGCGCCCGACGCGGCGCTGCAACTCGCCGCCTTGGCCACAGCGCTGCAAGCACGGAGTGCGGCGTGAGCGGGCACCGCGCGTTCCCTCCCCTCTCTGTTGCGGCGCTCATGCTCTTGCTCGCTACGGCCCCCGCGCGCGCCACCGAAAGCCCGGCCTATGTGGCCTTCTCCCAGGGTCAGTACCTGACGGCGCGCAAGCTCGCCGAGACCGAAGCAGCAAAAGGCTCCAAGGAAGCCTACACGCTGCTCGGCCAGATTTATGCCGAAGGCCTTGGCACCGCGCAGGACTTCAACAAGGCCGCCGATGCCTATAGCAGCGCCGCCAATCTCGGCGATCCCAACGCTCAGTTCGCACTCGGCGCCCTGCTTGCCGAAGGGCGCGGTGTCCCCCAGGACCTGGCCCGCGCCGCCGATCTCTTCGAGAAAGCGGCGGTGAGCGGCAATTCCTCGGCGCAATACAACCTTGCCCTCATCTACCTCGGCGGCAAGGGACGCCCCGCCGACGACGCGAAGGCGGCGGAATGGATGCAGAAGGCGGCCGCGCAAGGCAACGCGCCGGCCGAATATGATCTGGGCGCCCTCTACCAGCAGGGCCGCGGGCTCCCGCCCGACCGGGCGAAGTCGGCGGAATGGACCGGACGTGCCGCCGAGGCGGGCCTCGCCGAGGCGCAAGTCGAATATGGCGTGATGCTGTTCAACGGTGAGGGCATCGCCCCCGATGAGGCTCGCGCCGCCAAATTCTTCCGCCTCTCGGCCGAGCAAGGCAATCCCGTGGCCCAGAACCGGCTCGCTCATCTCTACGCCGCGGGCCGCGCCGTGGATGCCGATCCCGTGGAGGCCGCCAAATGGCACCTGCTCGCGCGCGAGGCGGGGGTGAGCGACTTCGCGCTCGACCTTCTGCTCGCCAAACTCACCAAGGAACAGCGCGCCGCCGCCGAGAAGGCCGCCGAGGAGTGGAAGACCGGGCGCTTGCCGGAATAGCAGTCTGCGGGGAAGCCCCCTGCCCTTGACAAGCGACGGCGGCCCACGTCTTAAAGGCGCCCACGGTCAATTTCCTGCGGACGGCTCCATGAAGATCAACGGCAACGAAATTCGTCCCGGTAACGTGATTGAGCACAAGGGCGCCCTTTGGGTCGCGGTGAAAACTCAACACGTGAAGCCGGGCAAGGGGCCGGCCTATGCACAAGTCGAGCTGAAGAACGCCATGGACGGCACCAAGCTCAACGAGCGCTTCCGCTCCTCGGAGTCGGTCGAGCGCGTGCGGCTCGAGCAGAAGGACTATCAATTCCTTTACCCCGAGGGCGACATGCTCGTGTTCATGGATATGGACACCTACGACCAGATCAACATCCGCCGCGAGTTCCTTGAGGAGCGCGCGGCATTCCTGCAGGACGGGATGAAGGTGACGGTGGAGAGCCATGAGGGCACGCCGATCGGCGTCACGCTCCCCGACCAGGTGACGCTCGAGGTGGTCGAGGCCGATCCCGTGGTGAAGGGCCAGACCGCGGCCTCGTCCTACAAGCCGGCCAAGCTCGAAAACGGCGTACGCATTCTGGTGCCGCCTTTCATCGGCGCGGGTGAACGGGTGGTGGTCGATACCAACGAGCTCACTTACGTGAGACGCGCCGACTAGCCTCTGGCGTCATATTGGCGAAAGCCGGTATCCAGACAATTCACTCCGAGCAAGCGGCCCCTGGATTCCGGCTTGCGCCGGAATGACGTAGAGCAGGAAACGAGCGATGCCCGCTTCCGCACTGATGAACGTGATGCTCGCCGCCGCCCGCAAAGCGGCCCGCAGCCTTGCCCGCGACTTTGGCGAGGTCGAGCAGCTGCAAGTGTCGCTCAAAGGTCCGGCGAACTTCGTCACCGCCGCCGACACCCGCGCCGAGGAGATCCTGCACGCCGAGCTCACCCGCGCGCGGCCGGGCTATGGCCTGCTGATGGAGGAGCGCGGCGAGGTGGAAGGGGCCGACCGCACCCATCGCTTCATCGTCGATCCCTTGGACGGCACCACCAACTTCCTGCACGGCATCCCGCTCTTCGCCATCTCGATCGCGCTCGAACGCGACGGCGAGCTCGTCGCCGGCCTCGTCTACAATCCGGCGAGCAACGAGGCCTTCACCGCCGAGAAAGGCAAGGGCGCCTTTCTCAACGACCGGCGCCTGCGGGTGGCAGCGCGCACCGAGCTTGCCGATTGCGTCCTTGGCACCGGCATTCCGCATCGCGGTCGCCCGGACCACCCGCTCTTCCTCGCCGAGCTCGCCGCCATGATGCAGAGCGCCGCCGGCGTGCGCCGCATGGGCGCCGCGGCGCTCGATCTCGCTTGGACTGCCGCCGGCCGGCTCGACGGCTTCTGGGAGCGTGGCTTGCGCCCCTGGGACCTCGCCGCGGGCATCGTCATCTTGCGCGAGGCCGGCGGTTATGTATCGGACGCCGACGGCGGAACGCGGATGCTGGAGCGGGGCAGCGTGGTCGCCGGCAACGAGGCCGTTCACCGCAAGCTGTTGAAGTTGCTGAAAGCAGCCGGCGCCGAAACCGCGATTGCGGCGTCCGCCACGCCCGCATCCTAGGCGCAGCCGGGCAGGCCCGGGAACTTATGACACGCTCGTAACGTTGCGCCCTGAGGTTGCCGTTTTGCCTGCCATGAGTATTCGGCTAATCTCTGCCCCGCGATGGCCCGACTCAAGAAAACGGCACCTGGCATGGCTCCAGCAGCAACGACCTATCAGGCGAAGCTGACGAGTCCGCAGGTCTTCCTCTGGCGCATGAGCCTGTTCCTCATCCTCGCCATCCTGCTCGCCATCATCGTCGACGGCCAGACGCAGCAACTGCGGAAGAGCTTCCTGGCCAACCCCGGCCTCAACGCCCTCATCATCGGCGTGCTTCTGGTCGGCATCGTCTACGCCTTCCGCCAGGTGTTGCGCCTCTACCCCGAGATCAAATGGGTCAACAATTTCCGCATCTCCGATCCGGAACTCGCGGTCGAGGATCAGCCGCCGGTGCTGCTTGCCCCCATGGCGACCATGCTGCGCGACCGCACCGGGCATCTGCAACTCGCCACCGGCTCGATGCGCTCTTTGCTCGAATCCGTCGCCTCCCGCCTCGACGAGGCGCGCGAGACGACGCGCTATCTCGTCGGCCTGCTCGTCTTCCTCGGCCTGCTCGGAACCTTCTGGGGCCTGTTGCAGACGGTGGGCTCGGTCGGCAACACCATCAGTGCGCTCGACACCAATGCGGGCGAAAGCACGATGTTGTTCGATCAACTCAAGGAAGGTTTGGCCGGACCGCTCAAGGGTATGGGCACCGCCTTTTCCTGCTCCATGTTCGGCCTTGCCGGCTCGCTGATTCTTGGCTTTCTCGATTTGCAGGCCGGTCACGCCCAGGGCCGCTTCTATAACGAGCTCGAGGACTGGCTGTCGGGGATCACCGAGCTGCAGCAGGCGGAAGGATCGGCCGCGGTGGGCGTCCCGCCGCAACTCAGATTCGCGCTCCTCGACATGCAGCGCTCCCTCGCCGACCTCTCCGAGAAAATCGAGACGCGCCTCATCGGCGACAATTCGGGCGCCGCGGTCAAGGACCTCGCCCAAGGGGTGGAGAAGCTGATCAAGCAGATGCGCGCCGAGCAGAAGGTGGTGCGCGAATGGGCCGACGAGCAGGCCCAGCAGCAGCATGAGCTGGCCACCGTGCTGCGCCAGATCACCGACAAGGCGAAGTTCCCCGCCCGCGAGGAGCGGAAATAGCCATGGCGCTCGCGCGGGCCAGACGGCGGCCGGCGCCGGCCAATTACTGGCCGGGCTTCGTCGACATGCTCTCCACCCTGCTCCTGGTGGTGACCTTCCTCATGTCGATGTTCATGCTCACCAACTATTTCGTCACCCAGCAGGCGAGCGGCAAGGATACGCTGCTGTCGCGCCTGAACCGTCAGCTCTCCCAGCTCACCGAGCTGTTGGCGCTCGAGCGTTCCAAGAAGCAGTCGGTGGAGGACAGCCTTGCCGCGCTGCAAGCAACCCTCGCCGAGAAGGACAAAGAGAATACGCGCCTGACCGGCCTCGTCGGCGAGCAAGGCGGCAAGACCGAGAACGCCGAGGGCCGCGCCACCGAGCTCGGCACCCAGCTCGATCAGCAGAAGCAGATCACCAACGATGCGCTTGCCAAGGTCGAGATGCTGAACCAGCAACTCGCGGCGCTGAGGCTCCAGCTCGCCTCGCTGCAGGAGGCGCTCGACGCCTCCGACGCCAAGGACAAGGACAGCCAAGTCAAGATCGCCGAGCTCGGCCAGCGACTGAACGTGGCGCTGGCGAAGAAGGTGCAGGAACTCGCCCGCTACCGCTCCGATTTCTTCGGCAAGCTGAAAGAGGCGCTCGGCGACCGCCCCGACTTCCAGGTCGTCGGCGACCGCTTCGTGTTCGCCTCCGACGTGCTGTTCGATTCCGGTTCAGCCGATCTGAAGCCCGATGCCGCGCCGCAGCTCGACAAATTGGCCGACGCGCTGAAGCAGCTCGAGACCAAGATCCCCTCCGACATCGCCTGGGTGATGCGCGTCGATGGCCACACCGACATCCACCCCATTGCCACCCCGCAATTCCCCTCCAACTGGGAATTGTCGGCCGAGCGCGCGATCGCCGTGGTGCGCTATCTGATGGACAAGGGCGTGCCGGCCAACCGGCTGGTGGCGGCCGGCTTCGGCGAGTTTCAGCCGATCGATTCCGGCACAGACGACGCCGCACTGGCCAAGAACCGCCGCATCGAGCTGAAGCTCACCGAGCGCTAGGCCCCTCGCCGGCGGCTATTTCTCGGCGACCGGAGCGGACTGCAAATTGACCACCTGCACACGGCGGTTCTCGGAGGCCAGGGGATCGTCCTTGCTCTTGAGCTGCTCCTCGCCGAAGCCGACCGCGACGAGCTGTTTCGGCTCGATATGGAACTTCTCGATCAGGAAGTCGCGCACCGCGTGGGCGCGGGCATTGGACAGTTCGAGATTGTAGGCGTCGCTGCCCTTGGCGTCGGTGTGGCCGGCGACCATGAACACCGACCCTTTGAGCTTGTCGCTCGACAGCGCCTCGCCGAGCTTGACGAGCAGGGGCGTGGCCTCGGGCGTGATCGCCGACGAATCGAAATCGAAGAACACTTCGAGGTCGACCTGCGGCAGATCGTTGTCCTTGACGACGTCGGCAATTTCCTTCCGCTCCTCGACGGTGATCTGGCGGGTCTTGATGTTTTGCAGGCGCGTGACGAATTCACGCTGCTTCACCTCGCGCTCGCCCTGGCCCGGATCGAAGGAGCGGAATTTGGGCTTCGGCTGGAGCGATTGGATCAATTCGCCGGCCGACGGGTCCTGGGCGTGGCCGGGCACGATTTGCACGGCGAAGCCAAAGACGAGGGCGGCGGCAACCAGGATGACGGGGCGTGCTGCAGGCATCATGTCTCTCTCCTCGGGGGGCATCCGCAGTCTCATTCAGTGTCGCGCCGAACTCTAGAAAGCTCAAGCTGAACCGGAGCTGAATACGGGTGCGGGAATGCGCGACTGAAAGCGGAGGAGATTGAGGACTTTAGTCCGGCTCGACCGCCGCCAACCGTCTACTCCGCCGCGTCGGGAGCGAATTGCAGCTCGGCCAGCCGCGCATAAATGCCCCCCTCGGCGATGAGCGTGCGATGCGTCCCCTCCTCCACGAGCCGTCCCTGGTCGAGCACGAGGATACGGTCGGCCCGGGTCACAGTGGCCAGCCGGTGGGCGATGACGAGCGTGGTGCGCCCCTCCATCACCTTGTCGAGCGCCCGCTGCACCAGGGTCTCGCTCTCCGAATCGAGCGCGCTCGTCGCCTCGTCGAGCAACAGGATCGGCGCGTTGCGCAACACGGCGCGCGCGATGGCGATGCGCTGGCGCTGGCCGGCGGAGAGCGTCACGCCGCGTTCGCCGAGCATGGTGGCATAGCCTTGCGGTAGCGCCGCGATGAAGTCATGCGCAAACGCCGCGCGCGCCGCGGCCTCGATCTCCGCTTGCGTCGCGTGATCGGCGCCATAGGCGATGTTGGCGGCAACGGTGTCGGCGAACAGCGCCGTGTCTTGCGGCACGATGGCAAAGCGCGCACGGAGCGCGTCGAGGTCCGCCTCGTTGACCGGCACGCCGTCGATCTTCACCTGCCCTGAATCCGCGTCGTAGAAGCGCAGCAGCAGCGAGAAGATCGTGGTCTTGCCCGCGCCCGAGGGCCCGACCAGCGCCACCCGCTCTCCCGGCGTCACGCGGAAGGAGACGCCGTCGAGCGCGCTCAGGCTGGGCCGCAGCGGATAGCAGAACGAGACGTCGTCGAAATCGATCTCGCCGCGCGGCGGGCGCGGCAAGGGATGCGGATGCGCCGGCGATTTGATCTGCGACTGGATGGCGAGCAGCTCGCTCAAGCGCTCCATGGCGCCCGCCGTCTGACTCACCTCGCCCCACACTTCGCTGAGCTCGCCGATGGCCGCGGCCGCCAGCACGGCGTAGAGCACGAACTGCCCCAGCCGTCCTCCGGTGATGGTGCCGGCGAGCACGTCCTGGGCGCCGTACCACAAGATGCCGACTACGCTGGCAAAGACGAGGAAGATGGCGAGTGCCGTGAGCCCGGCGCGGGCGCGGTTGCGCGCGACCGCCGCGCCGAAGGAGCGCTCGACCGCGGAGCGGAACCGCGCGGTTGCGGCCCCCTCATGGGTGAAGGCCTGCAACGTCCGCACCTGGCTCAAGGCTTCGCTGGCATAGGCCGAGGCCTGGGCGAGCTCGTCTTGCGCCGCCCGCGAGCGCGCACGCACCGCCCGCCCATAGCCCACCAACGGCAGCACGATGACGGGAATGGCGATGAGCACGAGCAGCGACAGCCGCGGGCTCGTCACGATCATCATCGCCACGGCGCCCACGAGCAGAACGGCGTTGCGCAAGGCCTGGCTGATCACCGTGCTCGCCGCCGCCTTGATCTGGGTGGTGTCGGCGGTGAGCCGCGACATCACCTCGCCGGAATGGGAGGCCTCGTAGAAAGCGGGGCTCAGCCCGGTGAGATGCTTGAACACGTCGGTGCGGATATCGGCCACCACGCGCTCGCCGAGCCAATTGACCGAATAGAAGCGGGCGGCGCTTGCCAGCGCGAGGATGAGGCCGATGCCGACCAGAGTGGCGAAATATTTGTCGACCAGATCGGGCTCGATCCCGGTGAAGCCGAGATCGATCATGCGGCGGACGGCGAGCGGGACCGCCAAGGTGGCGGCGGCGGAGACGAGCAGCGCCAGAAGCGCGGCCGCCATCATGCCCTTGTAGCGGGCGAGAAACGGTATGAGCGCGAGCAGGGGTCGCAGCCGTGCCCGCCGCTCCCGTTCCGTCTCGGCGGAGCGAAGCGTGGAAACCGGCGACTGCCGGTCCTGGCCGTTGGGCTTGACTGTCACCAGCAAAAAGGGTCCGAAGCGATTAGGCCCGGAGAATGCGTCAGGGCGCGCGGCCAGCGCAAGGGTCAGACCCGCGCATTTCCGGCGCAGCCTTGTGTGGCCGGCCGACTTCCGTTATAGGCGAGGCCAACCATCGTTGATTTTCAAGACCTACAGGGTATTTCGCATGAAGAAGGACATCCATCCGGACTATCACCGCATCAAGGTGGTGATGACCGACGGCACGGAATTCGTCACCTATTCGACCCTAGGGGCCGAAGGGGAGACGCTGAAGCTCGATATCGACCCCAAGACCCACCCGGCCTGGACCGGCGGCGGCCAGCACCTCACCGACCGCGGCGGCCGGCTCACCCGCTTCAAGCGGAAATACGAGAGCTTCCTCAAATAGCCGCCTAATCGGCGTCGGGACCGAAGGCGGCCTTGAGCCGCGAGAGCTGCAACTTGAGGGGATGCTCGTTCCCTCCGCCCAGGGGCAGCTGCTTCGATCCCAGCATATGGTCGAGCCGGACCACCCGGTCCTGCAGCTTGATGCTCTGCTCGATCAGCTCTTTGAGCCGTGCCGGCAGCGCGCCCCATTCCTTGCTCGGCTGCTCGCCGCTGCCCACGACCGGAAGCTTGATCTTGCGCTGCTCCTCCGCCGCCTGCTCGGCCGTGAGCTCGCCTTCGCTCACCGCGCGGCGAATGAGCAGCCACGAGGCGAGCTGCATCAGCCGGGTCGTGAGCCGCATGCTTTCCGTGGCGTAAGCCAGCGAATGGGGCGGCTTGAGCCGGCGCGCCTCTTTGCGCCCCTCCCCGTCGAGATAGGCGGCGGCGGCCTCGACCAGCGCCATGCCCTCGCGGAACACGGTGCGAAATTGCTCCGATTGCGCGAATTTCGCGCCGAAGGAGACCGTGACTCCCTCACGGTTCCCGCTCTTTGATTTCCCCGCCATGGCTACTCCCGTCTACGCCGTGCCCGCGGGCATAGTATGCCAAGCGCGGCGTCCGTCAGCCCGCTTGCCGCTAAAAGGTTAAGCCGCGGAATCGGGCAAAAAAAGAGCCGCCCAAAGGCGGCTCAGGAAGTTAACAGGGAGGCGTCAAACAGAGTGGAAAGCCACTCAGATCCAGGAGAACTGGATAAACGTAAGCCTAGCGGCGAAGTCCTAACATCGGGTTAAGACTAAGCCGGCATTTACCTAAAGGAACCGTTCGCGGCCGCCGCCCTAGCGCTTGAAGGCCGCATCGGCCGCGCTTTTCGAGGATTGCTTGGCGGCCATGGTCTGCTCGACGCGGGCGATCTCGGCCTGAAGCGTCGCGATCAGCTCCTTGAGCTCACCGATGGAGAGCGTGGAGAGATCGCCGCCGATCTCATGTTTCTTCGGCTTCGTCGGCTCAAGCTCGCTGAGATCCATGGCCGCATTCTAACATCACGCGCCCGCCAAGGTCATGGCCGGGCTTGACCCGGCATCGCAGACACGCTCAATCCGGACCCTCATGCGGCCGGGAGATGGTGATGCTGCCCAAGACCATGACGGCGATCGAGATGCAAGGGACCGGGGGACCGGAGGTGCTCGTTCCCGCCCTGCGGCCGGTGCCCGAGCCTGGAAAGGGCGAAGTGCTGATCGCGGTCAAAGTCGCGGGCGTCAACCGGCCCGACGTGCTCCAGCGCCAGGGCCTCTACCCTCCACCCAAGGGCGCCTCCGATCTGCTCGGCCTCGAAGTGGCCGGCCTCGTGGCCGCGCTCGGCCCGGGTGCCACCCGCTTCAAGCTCGGCGACGAGGTCGTGGCGCTCACCAATGGCGGCGGCTATGCCGAATTCTGCGTGGCGCCGGAAGGCACCACCCTGCCCAAGCCGCAAGGCCTCTCCTTCGCCGAGTCGGCTGGCCTGCCCGAGACCGTGTTCACCGTGTGGCACAATGTTTTCGAGCGCGGCGGCCTCAAGCCCGGCCAATGGCTGCTCGTCCATGGCGGGGCGAGCGGTATCGGCACCACGGCGATTCAGCTGGCGAAATTGTTCTGCGCCCATGTGATCACCACGGCCGGCAGCTATGCGAAGGTCGCAGCCTGCGAGAAACTCGGCGCCGACCGGGCGGTCAATTACCATGAGGAGGATTTCGCCGAGGCGGTGCGCGAAGCGACCGGCGGGCGCGGCGCCAATGTCATCCTCGACATGGTGGGCGGTCCGTATATCGAGCGTGATTTGCGCGCCGCCGCCGAGGACGGCACCATCGTGCAGATCGCCTTTCTCGAAGGCGCCCAGGTCGACATTAACTTGATGCGGCTCATGCTGCGGCGGCTCACGCTCACGGGCTCCACCCTCCGCGCCCAAACCCTCGCGGCCAAGACGCGCATGGCACAAAGCATCGAGGAGCATGTCTGGCCGCTGGTCGCGGCGGGGAAATTCAAGCCGGTGATCGACTCGACCTTCCCCCTGAAGGACGCGGCCTCCGCCCACCGCCGTATCGATAGCGCCGATCACATCGGCAAGATCGTGCTCGTGGTGGACTAAATTCGGGCCTGGCCCGGAAGCATTTGCCTAGACAAGCCTCACGGCCTATATAGAGGCCATTCCCCTTCATGTTGATGAATTGGCTCTCGCCGGAAGGGAGCGAGGGCTCCCCGTTACCCTCTTGAGGTTTTGAGACCATGGATCGAACCCCGTTGATGCCCAAAGCGACCGCCGTTTGGCTGGTCGACAACACCTCGCTCACCTTCGAGCAGATCGCCGAGTTTTGCGGCCTGCACGTGCTCGAGGTGAAGGGCATCGCCGATGGCGATGTCGCCCATGGCATCAAGGGCATGGACCCGATCGCATCAGGCCAGCTCACCCGCGAGGAGATGCAGAAAGCAGAGAAGGATTCATCCTATCGCCTGAGGCTCGCCGAACCCAAGGTCGAGGTGCCCGAGGTAAAGACCAAGCGCGGGCCGCGCTATACCCCGGTATCGCGCCGCCAGGACCGGCCGAATGCCATTCTTTGGCTGCTGAAGAATCATCCCGAGCTCAAGGATTCGCAAATCATGCGTCTGGTCGGCACGACCAAGCCCACGATCATCGCCATCCGCGAGCGCACCCATTGGAATTCAGGCAACCTCCTGGCCCAGGATCCGGTGGCGCTCAGCCTGTGCTCGCAAATCGACCTCGACGCCGAGGTCAAGAAGGCCGCCTCCCGCCTGGACCGCGAGCGGAAGGAGTCGGGCGCCGCCGAGCCCGCCCGCGCGGGCACGCTGCTGCCGACCGAGGAGAGCATTGGCACCGTTCCTCCACCTGAACTCGAGCCCGCGCCTCTCCTCGAGGCGCCGCTCGCCACCGCCCTTGCCCAAGAGGCGCGCGCGGCCATGGCGGCCGATCACGACGAGGAGGAGGAGGTGCCGGATATCGCCTCCGTCTTCGCCAAGTTGAAAGATTTGAAGCAGCCCTCCGGCGGCTAGACGCGCCGCCGGCGTCCCCTTTGACCTAAATCAAAGCGGTGCCGAACCTCGCCGTCGATGCTTGCATCTCTGATCGACGCCGAGGTGCAATCATGACAACGGGCGAATTTGCCTTTCTCGCCTTGGTAATCGTCGTGTTTTTCGCGTTCGCCGCGACGCTTGCCTATTATTCGCAACGCTGATTTTCGGGAGTCCGGGCCGATCGTTGCTGCCGCTTGCGGGCGTTGTCGTCTCGGATGCCGGCGTGGGTTGGAGGGAGCTTGCGGCCCGGGACCCTTGGGAGTGGGGTTCTCGGGCCCCGCCTGCCTTTTTGCCCGCCCCCCGCGCGCGATGGCAATTGATCGGAGGGCGTGAGCTTCGCTAGGGTGCGACAAGGAAACGCGCCCAAGTCCCGAGTGATGGCCAACCCTTACGAAACCGGCCTCGATAAGAACCAGGCCAACTTTCAGCCGCTGACCCCGCTCGTCTTCCTCGCCCGCGCCGCATCCGTCCATCCCGACCATTTGGCCGTCATTCACGGCCAGCAGCGTTACACCTACGCCGAGTTCTATGCCCGCTGCCGCCGTCTTGCCGGGGCGCTGGCCGCCCGCCGCATTGGCGCGGGCGACACCGTGTCGGTGATGCTCGCCAACACCCCCGCCATGCTCGAAGCCCATTACGGCGTGCCCATGGCGGGCGCGGTGCTGCACACCATCAATACCCGCCTCGATGCCGCGGCCATCGCCTTCATGCTCGATCACGCCGACACGAGCGTGCTCATCACCGATACCGAGTTCGCGCCCACGATCAAGGCGGCGCTCGCTCTGGCCCGGGTGAAGCCGGCGGTCATCAACTATCGCGACCCTATCTGCGGTGTGGATGGCGAGCGCCTGGGCAGCCTCGACTATGAGGACTTCGTCGCCTCCGGCGATCCCGATCATGCCTGGACGATGCCGCCCGACGAATGGAACGCGATCTCGCTCAATTATACGAGCGGCACCACCGGCAACCCCAAGGGCGTCGTCTACCACCACCGCGGCGCGCATCTCATGTGCTACGCCAACACGCTCGCCACCGGCATGGACCAGCACCCGGTCTATCTGTGGACGCTGCCCATGTTCCATTGCAACGGCTGGTGCTTCCCCTGGTCGATCTCGCTCGTTTCGGGCACCCATGTCTGTCTGCGGCTGGTGCGCGCCAAGGCCATCTACGACGCCATCGCCGACCATAAAGTGACGCATCTTTCCGGCGCGCCTTTCGTCATGGCCTGCCTGCTCAATGCCGGCCCCGAGGATCGCCGCGAATTCGAACACCGCGTCGCCTTCAACCACGCCGCCGCCCCGCCCCCCGCCGCAGTGCTCGCGCGCATGGACGAAGCGGGCTTCGAGCTCACCCATCTTTACGGCCTCACCGAGACCTATGGACCCGCGACGCTCAACGAATGGCACGCCGCCTGGGACGAGCTGCCGGCGGAAGCGCGGCTCGGCAAGCGCATCCGCCAGGGCGTGCGCTACCACGCGCTCGAAGACCTGACCGTGATGGACCCCGAGACCATGCACAAGGTGCCCGCCGATGGCGACACCCTGGGCGAGGTCATGTTCCGCGGCAATATCGTCATGAAGGGCTATCTGAAAAACCGGAAGGCGACCGAGGAGGCCTTCGCCGGCGGCTGGTTCCATTCCGGCGACCTCGGCGTCATGCACGAGGACGGTTACATCCAGCTCAAGGACCGCTCCAAGGACATCATCATCTCCGGCGGTGAGAACATCTCCTCGATTGAGGTCGAGGACGTGCTTTACAAGCACCCGGCCGTCGCCGCCGCCGCCGTGGTCGGCGTGGCGGATGCGAAATGGGGCGAGACGCCATGCGCCTTCATCGAGACCCGGCCGGGCGCGTCGGTGACGCCCGAGGAGATCATCGCCTGGTGCAAGGAGAAGCTCGCCCGCTTCAAATGCCCGAGCCGCGTGGTGTTCGTCGAGCTGCCGAAAACCTCCACCGGCAAGATCCAGAAATTCAAGCTGCGCGAGATGGCGAAGGAGGCTTGAGGCCATGCCGCTCATCCGTATCGATCTGATCGAGGGCCGCAGCGAGGCCGAGATCAAGACCCTGCTCCATGCTGCGCACCGCGCGGTGATCGCCGCTTTCGGCGTGCCCATCCGCGACCGCTATCAGATCGTGCAGGAGCATCCGCGCTCGCACATGATCGTCGAGGACACCGGACTTGGGCTGGAGCGGAGCGACAAGCTCGTCGTCGTGCAAGTCACATCGCGCAAACGCAAGAAGAAGCAAAAGGAAGCCTTCTACCGGCTGCTCTGCGAGGAGCTCGAGCGCGAATGCGCCATCGCCCCCGCCGACGTGATGGTCGCCATCGTCGAGAATGGCGATGAGGACTGGTCCTTTGGCGACGGCCGCGCCCAGTTCCTCACCGGCGAGCTTTGAGGCGGCATGTAGGCACATTCGAAAAAGGCGATGGCGTCCGCCTTTACAGGGGACAACCCTTTCTTTGGGTTCGTAGGCCGGATCGGGCGCAAGGATTATTGGCGCGTCATGGCGTCGATCCCGATCTTCGCCGTCGTGCTGTTCATCGTCTTCGACCCCTTCGAAATCGGCCCGGCCCTGAGCGGCAATTTTTCGGCGCTTATCGATGACCCTGTGCCCGGGACACTCGCGCTTCTTGCGCTGTGGTGCCTCGCCGCCGTGCACGCCAAGAGGCTGCATGACCGGGATCGCAGCGCCTGGTGGCTGCTCGCGCCCCTCTTCCTCCTCGCCTTTTGCGCTCTCCTTGCGCGCGGCGAGCCGCCGCGGTACCTCCTTGCCGCCGGCGCGCTTATCACCCTCGTCCCCACGATCTGGCTGATCGCCGAGGCGGGCTTCCGTCCCGGAAGCGAAGGCGAGAACCGCTTCGGCCCCGTGCCGGTGAGCAAGTTCCCCGCCGCCAAGCCCCACAAGGTGACCGGAGGCGAGCTCGCGACGGCGGCGATCAAGGGCGTCCTTTGGTCCCCGTTCGGCCTCCTCGTCGTCCTCCCCCTTTAGCTGATCCGGCTCTTGCTGCTGCCGGTTCGCCAACGGCACGTTTTCTCCGGCGTCGACGGCCGGATCAGGCGCGCACGTTTCTGGAGCTTGACGGCCGCCACCTTCGTGCTCGCCCTCGTTTTCGACACGCTCCCCATCTATGCCGCCGCATCTCTGTCCGGCCGGACCTACGATCAGCTCGAATTGAGCCCTGCGCTGAAACCCTTTCATCTCCTCATCACCGCACTCGCGGCATGGTCGCTGGCGGCGATCGGCACCAAACGCCTGCATGACCGCAACCACAGCGGCTGGTGGAATCGTGTTTAGTCCCTTCCTCGGCGTTGTGCTCGTGACCTTGTTGGGACCCAGCCCAACAATGGAATCGATCCTCGACGTGCTTCTCCTGCCCACCCTTCTCCTCGCCGCTTGGGTCATCCTCCAGCTCGGCTTCCTCAAAGGCACGGCCGGTCCCAATCGCTTCGGTCCCGATCCCATCGCCCCACCGCAATCCGTGTCCCAGAGCGCCACGCCATAGGCTTCTCCCCTTGCGCCCTACCGGCGGTTCGCGTCAAACTTTGCCCGGGGGGAGAATCAGCCATCGGCCTGGAAGACCAATTCAAGACCATCGCCGAGTTCGTGGCCTTGGCCATTCAGGCCGGCGCCGTGCTCGTGGTGGCTATCGGCTCGGGGCAGGCGCTCATCCTCCTCCTCGGCGCCATTTGGAACCGCGAGCCGACCACGATCCGCGGCCGCCAGATTTGGCTTCGCTTCGCCACCTGGATCCTGCTCGCGCTCGAATTTGCTCTTGCCGCCGATATCGTGCGCACGGCCATCGCCCCCACCTGGAGCGACGTCGGCAAGCTGGCGGTGATCGCCGCGGTGCGCACCATGCTCAATTACTTTCTTGCCAAGGACATCGCCTCTTTCGAGCGCAGCCAAGAGGCGCTGGGGGAGTCCGGCGCCGGCTGAATTCTGCCCACAGATCCATTCGGGCCTCTGCCTATTCGTTGGACGCCCCTCCCAGAACGTGGTTCAGTTCGAGGAAGAGCTGTCGCCGTGTCGGAGGGGCGCGTGGGGCAGTAAAAAGAGCGACGTTTCGGGGGTTTTTCGATCATCGAGGTATTTGGTGCGGGCTCGCGGGCGTAGCGAGCGGGCCCAGCCTTAGGCCGTCTGCCCTGATCCCGGACCGTCCGCACCGCTCATCGGGGAGCCGACGCATGTTGAGCAGGGCAATGGGTCGGCGCTTTCAGCTCATTCTCATCAAACCGTCACATTACGATGCCGACGGCTATGTCGTGCAATGGCTCCGCTCGACCATGCCGTCGAACTCGCTCGCCGCCGTCTATAGCCTGGCGCTCGGTGCCGCCGCGCGGGACGTGCTCGGCCCCGACCTCCCCATCGACGTACTGGCCATCGACGAGACCAATACCAGGGTGCGGCCGCAAGCGATTGCCAGGCGCATCGCCCGCCATGGCGGCGTCGGCTTGGTCGGGCTGGTCGGCGTGCAATCGAACGAGTTCCCCCGCGCCCTCGACATTGCCCGCCCGCTGCTGGCCGCGGGCGTGCAAGTGATGATCGGCGGCTTTCACGTGTCCGGCTGTCTCGCCATGCTGAACGAGACCCAAGCCGACATCAAAATCGCCCAGGAGCTCGGCATCTCGATTTTCGCCGGCGAAGCGGAGGACGGCCTCGACGAGGTGCTCGAACATGCCGCCAGAGGCGCGCTCGCGCCCCTCTATGACCACATGAAGCATTTACCGGATATCGGCGACGTGCCCTCGCCACCCTTCCTGCCGCGCGATTTCGTCACTCGCACCGTCGGCAACGTGACGAGCTTCGACGCCGGCCGCGGCTGTCCCTTCCAGTGCTCCTTCTGCACCATCATCAACGTACAGGGGCGCAAGTCGCGCTATCGCTCCGCCGACAGCGTGGAGCAGATCCTCCGCATGAACTGGGCGCAAGGCGTGAAGCGCTTCTTCATCACCGACGACAATTTCGCCCGCAACAAGGACTGGGAAGCGATCTACGACCGCATCATCCGCTTGCGCGAACAAGACGGCATGGACGTCCGCTTCATGATCCAGGTCGACACGCTGTGCCACAAGATCCCGAACTTCATCGAGAAATCCCGCCGCGCTGGCGTCACCCGCGTATTCATCGGGCTCGAGAACATCAACCCGGCCAATTTGATCGCGGCCAAGAAGCGCCAGAACAAGATCACCGAATATCGCAAGATGCTTCTCGAATGGAAGCGCGTCGGCATCATGACCTTCGCCGGCTACATCCTCGGCTTTCCCAACGACACGCCGGCCTCGATCGCCCACGACCTCGACATCATCAAGCAGGAGCTGCCGCTCGATGCGCTGGAATTTTTCGTGCTGACGCCCCTGCCCGGCTCCGAGGATCACAAAGTGCTGTTCGAGAAGAATGTCTGGATGGATCCGGACATGAACAAATACGAGCTGGAGCACGTGGTCACGGGTCACGCCAAGATGACCCGTGACGAATGGCAGGCCGCCTATCGCTCGGCCTGGGACATGTTCTACACCGACGCGCATCTGGAGACGGTCATGCGCCGCGCCGCCGCCGCCGGCATCAATGTGCGCTCGCTCATGCCGGTGCTGATGTGGTTTTCCAGCGCCGTGTTGATCGAGGAGCTGCACCCGCTGCAATGGGGCATCTTCCGCGTCAAATATCGCCGCGATCGCCGCCCCGGCTTGCCGCTGGCGCCGCGCCTTTCCTTCTATGCCGACTATGTCGGGGAGACCGCGCGCAAGGCGATCAAGCTCGTGCGGCGCTGGCGCCATCTGCGTCGCATCGTCGCCAAGATCGAGGCCGACCCCAACGCGAAGCTCTATATGGATGCCGCGCTGACGCCGGTGGCCGACGAGGACGCCGCGCATATGGGCCTCTACACCCAGAACGAGGCCGCGCGCGTGGCGGTCGAGCGCGAGCTGCGCGTGGCGGCCAAGCACGTCAACGGCCACCCCGCCAACGGCCGCCACGGCAATGGCCATGTGGGCGGCGAGCATGATGGCAACGGGCACGATGCCGGCCATGGCGATGACCGGGCCCACGAGCGCGACGAGCGCCGCCCCGAGACGAGACTACCTCTCGTTTAGAAGAGACCTAACCGGACGTACGGGCTACGGGCCGCGACCTACCAGCCGCCGAGCGCCCGGCGCACGAAGTCGCCGAAGAAGCCCTGGCGGTGACGCCGCCGCTCGCGCCAATCCTCTTGGCCATAGGGATCCTCGGCATTGGCGTCGTCATACCCGTCGCCATTGCCGTTGCCATAGCCGCGTCCGACCGGCGCCAATATTTGCGCATCGATCCAACCCGTCCCGCCGCTCGCCACGTCTTGCACCTGCGCCCAGCCATTGTCGCGCGCAAGCACGCGCACCTGGCGCCCCGCGGGCAAGGAATAGATCGACGGCGCCTGAGCCGAAGGCTGGTTATGCACATCGGCCGTGGTGGCCACGATCCACACGGCTTGTGCCTGGTCGGGGGTCTCCCCCGGGGTGGCCGCCTCCGATTGGTCCGCGTCATCCGGCGACGCCGCGTCTTGCGGGGACTGCTGCGGGGCCGCGTCGGCGGTCGGAAGCTGCGGCACTAAGTCGCCGTCCGCGGCCTGATCCGCCGCGTCCGCGCCGCCGGCCGGCAGCGCTGCGGTCTTCACCGGCGCCGGTGCCGAACTCGCCTTGGGCTCGGCTGAACTTGCAGCGGATTTCTCCTGATCTTGCGCAGGCTTAGCCGGATCGGCAGCGGAAGGCGCCGGGTCGCATTGGGCCAATTGCATCGGCTTGGGCGTCGTCGCCACCTTGTCCGCCGCGATTTCGACGTTGCGGGTGCCGGCGCCCAAGAGCGTATTGGCGAGGAAGATGGTGCCGCCCGCATAGAGCAGCCCACCCGCGATCCACAGCGACAATAACAGCTTGTTTTGCATGCGAATTCTCCAGTTCCGCCACGGGGGGCGAGGCGAACGGACGAATAGGCCCTTACGGTTAGTTAACCAGGAAAGCCCGAACCAGGAGTTAATTCGCACGTCAAAATGGCAAGACCATGGGCGGCGCGCGCCCGCGCGACCCCGTTAGACGGGGGGATTCCTCAATAGCCGCGGTAGAAACGGCGCAGATAGAGATCCGCCAGATTTGAATTATGCGGGCGCGCTTGCGTGGGCCGGTCGCTGCTCGGTTCCGCGCTCGCCTGCCGCCCCGGCTCGCCATAGCCGAGCGCCCAGCGCGGCGGCGGACCGGATGCCGCGTCCGCTGGCGCGATATCCGGCTTTTGCAGCGGCGGCCGGGCACGCGGCACCGGCTGGTGGGCGACCGGCGAAGCGGCCGGCTCAGCTTCGGCAACGGTCTGCCGCTGCGCGTTGGGGCCGCTGATGGAGGTGACATATTTCTCGTACACCCAGCCGCTTGGACCGCCGGCGGCATCCTGCAACTGCACCCAACCATTCGTGTAGCTGACAATGCGGAGCTGCCTGCCGACCGGGTAGATGGAGGTGATCGCCGCCTCCACGGAGGGGCCCGCATGCACATAGGCACCCGCGCGGCTGATCTCCGCCCAGTCGTAATGGGCTCGGTCATAGGACACCGGCGAAACCTGCGGGCTGCCGGCGGTGGGAAGCCCCGCTGGAACGGCCCTGGGCGGGGCCACAACCGGCTCGGTGCCGTGGGCCTTTGCGGCGTCGGCTTGATCCGGCGTCACGGCTGCCTCGGCCAATTGCCGCCGCGGCGCAGTGGCCGGAGGCGCCAGCGTCGATCTCTCCAGGCCGACCGGAACACATTCCGTCGGCGGCACGGTCTTGGCTGCGTCGGCGAGGGGCTGCGGCTTCCGCGCCACACATTCGGCGGCGGGATTGGCGCCGTGCCAGAAGATGACCGGATTCGCGGCATAAAGGGCCATAACGGCCGCGCCGGCGAACAACAACCAGGGCAACACTTTGGGCATGCGCTCTCCGCATGTGCCCACCGTCTAGTACCATAACGATTGCCGCAGCGAACCGTTCCCTCGATTGCTGTACGGGATTTCGGCTATCGCCGGAACGAAAATCGGTGGAATGAGTCAAATGCCCGTTACCGACGGCTATAAGGACTACGTTCGGGACGTGCTCGCCGCGTTCGGGCCGGTCACCATCCTCACGATGTTTGGCGGCGCTGGCGTCTACACCGACGGCGTCATGTTCGCTCTCATCGTGGACGACATTTTGTACCTCAAAGCCGATGCTGCCTTCCCGGGAGCCTTCGCCGCCGAGGGGAAAGGCCCGTTCACCTACCGTCCCAAGGGGCGCCGGCCCGTTGCCATGTCCTATTGGGAGGCGCCGGAGCGGCTGCTCGACGATCCTGACGAGCTCGTCCACTGGGCGCGGCGCGCGCACGCCATCGCCACCGCCGCCAAGTGAAGCCGCAGCTCAGCGGAGCCGCGTTATTCGCCCGCCTATTGCGCCTGGATCGACTGCAAATATTCGATGATGGCTTCGACGTCGTGCGGACCGAACACGAAGACGGGCATGTCCGGATGGCCCGAGACGATGCCCTCGGCGAGCAATTCGGCGAGGTCCTCGACCGGATAATTGCGCGACAGATAACGGAACGGAGGCGCTTGGGGGTGGGTGCTGTCCCCGCCCTTGCCGATGGCGTGGCAGCGCGAGCAGTTCTCCTTGACCAAGGCCTCGCCCTTGTCGACGACGCCCTTCTCGGCCGACGCCGCGGGCCTGACGGCGACGAATAGCAGCGCGAGGACGGCAAGCGGTGCCGCCGCGAGCGCCGCCAGCAGCCATGCCGAATTGTGATTGCCCCGCACCACTATTCCCCGAACCCTCCGCGCTATCGTCACCAGCGAAGCCTTTTTCATTCTACCCGGCGTTGACTTGGGTCAAGACCGACACCTGCGCCAACTCGTCGCCAGATGCGCCAAGGCCGCGCGGCGGCGCTAAACACCTGCCTCACGGCCTTGCTGAAACTCTCCGAACGCGAGGCCGGCAAAGCCCCTGTTCAAAACACGCAAGCGCTCCAAGCGCTAATGGCTCGTCTCGTGTTTGAGCCGCTCCATCTCATCCTTCAGCCGCAATTTTTGACGTTTCAACTCCGCGATCTTGAGGTCGTCGGCCGTTGGCCGGGCCAGCTCCTCCTCGATCTTGCGGTCCAATGCACGATGCCTCTCAGAAAGCTCCACGAGGTGTGCGTCAAGCGCCATATCGGACCTCCATAGTCGTTGGTCTCGGGCTATCCATAGTGACAAATCGGCGATGCTTTGTCTAATCCGCCTGCGCGGCATAATACTCACTTTTGGTTACCCCTTTTGCCGCAGCCAGACTGGCGACGCGCCCGTGTCGGGCTCTTGCGCGTGACCATATTCGCCGCGATACTCCGCCCTGTCCCGGGAGGCAGCGAGGAACAGGGACGTCCCATGGAGAGCGAGGATATTCGCGAGCTCCGGGCGACGTTGGCCAAGCTCAAGCAAGAACACCGCGATCTCGACAGCGCCATCAACGCGCTCGAGCTCTCTGGCCGCGCCGATCCCTTGCAGCTCAAGCGCCTGAAGAAGAAGAAGCTCTACCTCAAGGACGAAATCGCCCGCATCGAGGACCAGCTCCTGCCCGACATCATCGCCTGATTTGAATAGCTAAGGCTTCCGCCTTGCCAAGCGTCGGCACCTCCCTATAATCGCGCGCTTTCGCGAGAGGCCTCCCCGCCTCTCCCCGAGAGCACGAGATGAGCGAGCCTAAGCCCAGCGTCGGCATCATCATGGGCAGCCGCTCGGACTGGCCGACGCTGAAGGCGGCCGCCCAAGTGCTCGACGCACTGCGTGTCCCGTACGAAAGCCGCGTGATCTCCGCCCATCGCACCCCCAAGCGCCTTTACGACTACGCCCAAAGCGCGCGCGAACGCGGCTTGAAGGTGATCATCGCCGGCGCCGGCGGTGCCGCGCATCTTCCCGGCATGACCGCCTCCATGACCGAGCTGCCCGTGCTCGGCGTGCCGATCGAGAGCCGCGCGCTCAAAGGTCTCGACAGCCTGTTGTCCATCGCCCAGATGCCGGCCGGCGTGCCGGTGGGAACGCTCGCCATCGGCGAGGCCGGCGCCGCCAATGCCGCCCTGCTCGCGGCCCAGATCTTGGCGCTCGGCGATGCCCGGCTCGCGGCCCGCGTCGCGGCGTGGCGGGCGAGCCAGACCGCTTCCGTCGCCGAGGCGCCCGAGGATCATGCCTGACGCGCTTCCGCCAGGATCCACCATCGGCATCATGGGCGGCGGCCAGCTCGGCCGCATGCTGGCCATGGCCGCCGCGCGGCTCGGACTGAAGACTTTTATCTTTGCCGACGAGACCGACGCGCCCGCCTTCGACATGGCGGCCTTTCGCACGCTCGGTGATTTTACCGACCTGGCGGCGATCGAAAATTTCGCCGGCTGCGTCGACGTCGTCACCTGCGAGTTCGAGAACGTGCCCGCGGCGGCGCTGGAGGCGGCCGCCCGCCTCGCCCCGGTCTATCCGCCGCCCAACGCCTTCGCCGTGGCGCAGGACCGTCTCACCGAGAAGTCCTTCTTGCATGAGCTTGGCATCGCGACAGCCCCCTTTGCGCCCGTTGCATCGGCCGCCGAGTTTGAGCGCGCGCTCGAGCTCGTCAAGCTTCCGGCGCTGTTGAAAACGCGGCGCCTCGGCTATGACGGCAAGGGGCAGGTCCTGCTGCGAAGCGCAACCGACGCGAGCGGCGCCCTGGCGGAGTTGCAAGGCGCCCCTTCCATCGTTGAAGGTCTTGTTGCCTTCTCCCGTGAATTGTCCTTGCTCGTGGTGCGCGGGCAGGACGGGACCATGCAATTCTACGACACGATCGAGAACGTGCATGAGCACGGCATTCTAGTGACGAGCCGAGTGCCGGCGCCCATTGCCGCAAGCGTCGCCTTCGAGGCCCGCGCCATCGCCGGCAAGATCGCCACGGCGCTCGGTCATGTCGGCATGCTCGCCGTCGAGATGTTCCATGGCGAGGGCGACACCCCGTCCCTGCTCGTCAACGAGATCGCCCCGCGGGTGCACAATTCCGGCCACTGGACGCTCGACGCCTGCCTCGTCAGCCAGTTCGAGAACCATGTGCGGGCGATTTGCGGCTGGCCGCTCGGGGAAACGAGCCGGCATAGCGATGCGGTGATGACCAACCTGATCGGCGATGAGGTGGAGCGCTGGCCGGAGCTCGCGGGCGACGAAGGCATCGCCTTGCATCTTTACGGCAAGAGGGATGCGCGCCCCGGCCGCAAGATGGGCCATTTCACCCGCCTCACCCCGAAGAGCTGACCCCGCCCCGCTCTATGGACAAGTTGTGGCCCTTCTGTTAGAGCAAGCCGAGATGCGGGACCGGCCAGTTCCGGTCCCAGTGGGATTTGGTCCCACGACTACCCTCATTCCACGGCCATTTGGAGTGATCCGCGGTGCAAGTCGTCGTTCGCGATAACAATGTCGATCAGGCCTTACGGGCCCTGAAGAAGAAGATGCAACGCGAGGGCATCTTCCGCGAGATGAAGCTCCGCAATTACTACGAGAAGCCGTCGGAGAAGCGCGCCCGCGAGAAGGCCGAAGCCATCCGCCGCGCCCGGAAGCTCGCCCGCAAGAAGGCGCAGCGCGAAGGCCTGATTGCCGCGCCCAAGCCCCGCGTTCCCCGCGGTGGCGGCGGCCGCTAAGCCGCACATTTTCCCAACGCTGTCTTAGAGCGGTAATCGTCGCGGCAGGTCCGTCCGCGTGCATGGCCGGGACTCTGCCCGGCCATGACAATTCATGCGGAGGATTTCTAGCCTTCGAGCGCAGCCTGCACCGGGACGTCCCGATGGCGCGGCTGGCGCGCCGCAAGCCGGGTCTCGGCGATCGCCGGAACGCGCGTTCCTTCCATCTGCCCAAGATGAGCCTCGATCTCCTCCCACGCGCCGCGATCGAACAGATCGTTGTGGTCGCCGCGGGGCAGGATGAGGAGCCGCTTCGGGCCGCGCGCCTTGGTATAGAGGTGACGGGCCTGGCCTACGGGAATGACACGGTCGCGCGCGCCATGCACGACGAGCAGCGGGGTGCGCACGGCGGCGATATGATCGATGGTGCGATACTGGTCGAGCATAAGGTAGCGCAGCGGCAGGAAGCCCCAGGACAGCATGCCCACATCCACCACCGAGGTGAACGGCGCCTCGAGCACTAGGGCCCGCACTGGCCGCTCCAGCGACAATTGCGTGGCCACGGACGTGCCGAGCAACTCGCCATAGGCGACGATGTCGTCGCGGGCGACCCCCAGGCTAAGCAGCCGGTCATAGGCCGCGACCGCGTCGGCGATGTTGTTCTTCTCGGTCGGCCAGCCGCCCGAGCCGCCATAGCGGCGATAATTCAGCATGAACACGCCGTAGCCTGATGCCTGAATGCGCGCGATCTTCTGGGCGCGCGTGGCCGCCGAGCCGGCATTGCCGGTGAAATAGAGGAGCGTGGGCTTGGTGTCATCGGCGGCCTGCGCGTACCAGGCAATGAGGTTGACGCCGCCGCGGGAGCGGATGGTGATCTCTTGGACGCCGGAGAGTCCCGTCGCGGCCGGGGCCACGCGCTTGGAGTCCGGCATGTAGACGAAGTATCTGTGAATCAAGAAGGCGCAAAAGCAAATCACGCCATAGGCAACGATGAGCGAAAGCAGAAGATCAACCATAGGGTTACCAATACCTTTCCAAACCAGCGAGTGAAAGACGAAACTGACTAACCTATCTTCGCTGAACGACAGTTGAACGCGGCGTTCAGTTTCGGCGAGTCCATCCGCTAAACTCGCATTAACACGCGGCAGGCAGCGGAGATTCCCTTCTCCCTAAGACAGTTAGCAGGTGTCGGGGAATGTGCGTGCACGGCTCATGCCATGGCCCATGGCCTATGGCACAAAGCGAGGCGCAGACGGGCTTCGCCTATTCAGAAGGCGTGAGCAAGGCGGTGATGCGGTCAGAACGAGACGCAAGCCGGCCGAAAAATGACCGGAATCACAAGGCCTTGGCAATTTCCTCGGTCATCTTCTTGGCGTCGCCGAGCACCATCATGGTGTTGTCGCGGTAGAACAGCGGATTGTCGATGCCGGCATAGCCGGAGGCGAGCGAGCGCTTGTTGAACAGCACCGTGCCCGCCTTCCACACCTGCAGCACCGGCATGCCGTAGATCGGCGATGAAGGGTCGTCCTCGGCCGCCGGATTGGTCACGTCATTGGCGCCGATCACATAGGCCACGTCGGCTTGGGCGAATTCGTTGTTGATGTCCTCGAGCTCGAACACCTCGTCATAGGGGACGTTGGCTTCGGCGAGCAGCACGTTCATGTGGCCCGGCATGCGCCCCGCCACCGGATGGATGGCGTATTTCACCTCCACCCCCGCCGCTTTCAGCTTGTCGGCCATCTCGCGCAACGCATGCTGCGCCTGCGCGACCGCCATGCCGTAGCCCGGCACGATGATCACCTTGCTCGCATTCTTCATCAGGAACGCCGCGTCCTCGGCCGAGCCGAGCTTCACCGGCTTCTGCTCGGCGCCATGGGCCGGGCCAGCAACCTCGCCGCCGAACCCGCCCAAGATGACGCTGATGAAGGAGCGGTTCATGCCCTTGCACATGATGTAGGACAGGATCGCGCCCGATGAGCCGACCAGGGCCCCGGTGATGATCAGCGCCGTATTGCCGAGGGTGAAGCCGATGCCGGCCGCTGCCCACCCCGAATAGGAGTTGAGCATCGACACCACGACCGGCATGTCGGCGCCGCCGATGGGAATGATGATGAGCACCCCGAGCAACAGCGACAGCCCGGCGATCACCCAGAAATAAACCTCCGTCTGCTGCTGGCAGAACATCACCACGCAGGCGATGAGCGCGAGCGCGAGCCCGATATTGAGAATATGCCGGCCATGCAGCATGATGGGCTTGCCCGACATGCGCGCCGACAGCTTCAAGAAGGCGATGATCGAGCCGGTAAAGGTGATGGCGCCGATGGCGATGCCGAGCGACATCTCGATGAGGCTCGATCTGTGGATGGCGCCCGGCACGCCAATGCCGAAGGCCTCGGGCGCGTAGAAGGCGGCCGCCGCCACGAGCACGGCGGCGAGACCCACGAGCGAGTGGAACGCGGCGACTAGCTCGGGCATCGCCGTCATGGGAATGCGGCGGGCGGTGACGGCGCCGATGCTGCCGCCAATGGCGACGCCGCCCAAGATCATGATCCAGGTCAACAGCGTCCCGGGGTGCGACACCGCAAGCGTGGTGAGCACGGCGATCGCCATGCCGGTCATGCCGAGATAATTGCCCCGGCGCGAGGTTTCGGGCGAGGACAGGCCGCGCAGCGCCAGCACGAACAGGACGCCAGCGGCGAGATAGAGCAGCGCGACGAGATCGGAGCTCATGGTCTATCCCGCCGTCACTTCTTTTTTTTCTGATACATGCCCAGCATGCGCTGGGTCACGAGGAAGCCGCCGAAGATATTGACCGACGCCATGATCAGCGCGGCGAAACCGAGCAGCTTTGCCGTCCAGCCGCCGGAGGCCGCCGCGTTAGCCGCCTCCACCGAGACGGCAAGGAGCGCGCCGACCACGATCACCGACGAGATCGCATTCGTCACCGACATCAGCGGCGTGTGCAAAGCGGGCGTCACGCTCCACACCACGTAATAGCCGATGAAGATCGCGAGCACGAAGACAGAGAAGCGCGCGACGAAATCGTGCCCCCCCTCCGGAGCGGCTTGAACGTCTTGCGCGAAGGCGCTGCCGGCCAGGATCAACTCCGCCACCATCGCCGCGGCGATAATGCCAAGCGCGAGCCTCACGCATGCCCTCATCATGATGTGCCTCCCTTGGGGCGCTTGCCGTTGCCGTTAGTCTTCGCGCTGCCATTGGCGACCGCGGCTTTGGCCGGCTTCGCCGCCGGGGTTGCCACGCCGCCAAGCCTATCCACGATCGCCTTGTTCACGATCGCGCCGTCGCGGGCGACAAGCGTGCCCTTGACGATCTCGTCGTCCCAATTGATGGCCAACGCCGTCTTCTCTTTGTCGATCATCGGCTCGAGGAAGGCGAGCAGATTACGCGCATAGAGGCTCGACGCATTCACCGGCACCGCGCCCGGAAGATTGAGCTTGCCCATGATGCGCACGCCCCGGTGCTCGACGATCTCGCCCGGCTTGGCAAGCTCGGCATTGCCGCCGCGCTCCACTGCCAAATCGACGATGATGGAGCCGGGCCGCATGCTCTCGATCATGGTTTTGGAGATGAGCCGCGGCGCCGGCCGCCCCGGGATCAGAGCGGTGGTGATCACGATGTCCTGGTTCTTCACATGCTCGGCCACGAGCGCCGCCTGCTTCTGCTTATAGGCGTCGGACATTTCCTTGGCATAGCCCGCCGCGGTCTCCGCCTGCTTGAACTCCTCATCCTCCACGGCAATGAATTTGGCGCCGAGCGAGGCAACCTGCTCCTTGACCGCCGGGCGCACATCGGTCGCCGTCACGATGGCGCCGAGCCGTCGCGCCGTGGCGATGGCCTGGAGGCCGGCGACGCCCACGCCCATGACGAACACCCGCGCGGCGGGAACCGTGCCCGCCGCCGTCATCATCATCGGCAGCGCGCGCTCGAACAGCGCGGCCGCGTCGATCACCGCCTTGTAGCCGGCGAGGTTCGCCTGGCTCGACAACACGTCCATACTCTGGGCGCGGCTGATGCGCGGTATCAGCTCCATGGCGAAGAGCGCGGCGCCATTCTTGGCGAGCGCTGCGAGGCCCTCGGCGTCGGAATAAGGATCGAGCATGCCGATCAGCACCGCACCTTTGGGCATGGCTTTGACCAGCGTCGGCGACGGCCGCCGCACCGTGAGCACGAGATCGGCGCCGCTCACCGCCTCGGCATCGGAGCCGGCGATTTCGGCGCCCGCGGCGCTGTAATCGGCATCGGAGAAATGCGAGCGCAAGCCCGCGCCCGACCGCACCCTGACCTTGGCGCCGAGCTTGACGAGCTTCTTCGCCGTCTCGGGGCTTAAGCCGATCCGCGGCTCGTCCTCACCTTCGGCGGGCACGCCAATTGTGATCATGATGGCTCCGCAGGCTCAGCTAACGACCGGGGCGCCACGCCCAAGGCGCGTGATGTGGGAGAAAGCGGCAGGACGCCGCCGTCAGGCAGGAAGGCGGATCAGACGACGAAAATGGCCAAGAACGCCATGATCGCGATGACGCCCACGAGCAGAATAAGCGTCCCCTTGAGGAACAGACTATAGGTCCGCTGATGCTCGGAATAGTCCATCGACGGATGGCCCTCGGACGGATCGATCTTCATTACGCTCCCCTTTGGTCTTGAACTGTTCAGGGCGCGAAATAGCACAAAGGGCGCCCCGGCGGCAATATTGGGGCTTGGGGCGTGCCGGCCCCCTAGGGCAGCGGCACGCCGGCCGCCCCAAAAGCCTCACGCTGCCGTCCCGCCACATCGGCCATGTCCGCGCCGGCGATCGTGTCCTCGAACAGGCGGTGAAAATTGAGCTCGGCCTCGAGGTGGAGAAACACGCCGCCGAGCCCGATCGCCGCGCGGTCCATGAACACGAATTCCCGCGGCACCATGACCGGCCCCTTGTCGCGCAACCCCTGATGCACCTTGAAGGCTTCGCGCCGCCCGTACATGCCGGGTTTCACCTCGTCGGCGATGGTGCGGACGCGGTCCTCGAGCATCGGCCCGTAGATGAAATTGGCCCAGATGTTCAGAATATCGATCAGCTCATTGGACAGTCCGGCAAAGCCCCACGTCTCATAGGCATGCACCATGAGCGCCCGGTCACCCGTCGATAGCCCGCGATAGAGATCCACCACCCCTTGGACGAATTTCGGCGCGAAGGTGCGCATGCAGCCATAGTCGAGCAGATTGATGCCGGCGGCCGCGCCCTGCTCGTCCTCGAACACGGTGTAATTGCCGAGATGCGGATCGCCATGGATCACGCCGTAATGGCTGAACGGGTACCACCAGGCACGAAACATGGCGCGCGCGATGCGGTTGCGCTCCTCGAGCGGACGGTGCGTGTAATCGAGCAGGCGCTTCCCTTCGAGCCAGGTCATGGTCAGAAGCCGCTTGGTGGAAAGCTCAGGCAGCACCTCCGGCACGCGGATCAACGGATCATCGCGGAAGATCAGGCCATAGAGCCGCATATGCTTGGCTTCGAGCTCGTAGTCGAGTTCCTCGCGCAGCCGCGCGGCGATCTCCTCCCGCATCGCCGAGGTCTCGATCGCCGGGCGCATGCGCGCATGGATTGAGAACAGCACGCCGAGCTGGGCGAGATCCGCCTCCACCGCGGACTGCATGTCCGGATATTGCAGCTTGACGGCAAGCTCGCCCCCGTCATGGCCGCGGGCTCGATGCACCTGCCCGAGCGAAGCTGAAGCCGCCGCCTCATGCGCGAAGCTCGCAAATTTCGCCTCCCAGTCGGGGCCGAGCTCCGCCGCCATGCGCCGGCGCACGAAGGGCCAGCCCATGGGCGGCGCCTGGCTCTGCAGCTGACCGAGCTCGGCGGCATATTCGGCCGGCAGCGCCTCGGGGATGGTGGCGAGCAGCTGCGCCACCTTCATGATGGGACCTTTGAGCCCGCCAAGCGCGGCGGCAAGCGAGGCGGCATCCTTGTCGCGCTCGGGGTCGAGCCCGAAAAAATGGCGCCCGGCGATGCGCGCGGCCACGCCCCCGACATTGGCGCCCACCCGACCATAACGCTGGATGCGGGCGGTAAGGCGGTTGCGCTCTTTATCTGAACTCATGACCGAATCCCTGGCGTGTTACGAAAGTGGGGCTTGCCCGCGAGATTGCCAGGGGGCCACACGCCGCATCACGGGCCGAGCGGCTAGCGCTTGCCGTTGCCCTGGAGCGATTTCTGCAGATCCTTGCGCGCCCGCTCCAGCTCGGCCGCGAGGCTCGGCGCCGTCGTCGGCCGCCCGCTCGGCTGGATCAGCAGCAGCACCAAGATCGCGATCGGCGTGAGGAAGTCGGTGAGCAGAATCGGACCGGCATTGCCCGGCGCGAAATTGCCCTCCTCGACGATGTCCTGGATGTGGACGATCCCCGCGCCGACGAGAAAAAAGGCGGCGGCGGTCGCCGCGGCCGCGCGCGCGCCATAACCCGCGAAGGCCGCATAGAACGACGCGATAGCGAGCCCGAGATTGGCGACGCCCACTTCACTTTGGAACGGGCTCGGCGCCCAGCCGATCGCGGCAGCGGATTCCTCCGGGTAGATGACGTGTCCGACGAATGCCCACAATCCCTGCACCCCGAGCGGGAAGAAGAAGAGATAGCGCAGGAGCTTGTCGACGATGACGGCGACCGAGAGCGGCCGCGGTGCACGCGCAATGGCGACCGCGGCGAACAACAGCGCCGCCACCCAGACGATGATCGGCACATACCAGACGATGGCGACCAGCCCCTTGCCAGGTATTGGCGTCCAGCCCTCAGCGTCCGGCATCAATCATCTCCAGCTCGTCGATCAGATTTTCGATCACCTTGAGCCCCATGGACCAGAAATGCGGCTCCGAGGCGTCAAGCCCGAACGGCTTCAACAGCTCTTTGTGGTGCTTGGTGCCGCCGGCGGCGAGCATGTCGAGATAGCGCTCGGCAAAGCCGGGCTCGGCCTTCTCGTAGACGGCGTAAAGCGAGTTCACCAGGCAATCGCCAAAGGCATAGGCGTAGACGTAGAAGGGCGAGTGGATGAAGTGCGGGATATAGGACCAATAGGTCTCGTAGCCCGGCTTCAGCTCGATAGCCGGCCCGAGCGCCTCACGCTGAACCTCCATCCAGATTTCGCCGAGCCGCTCGGTGGTCAGCTCGCCCGTGCGCCGCTCATTATGCACGTGGCGCTCGAAATTGTAGAAGGCGATTTGGCGCACGACCGTGTTGATCATGTCCTCGGCCTTGGCCGCGAGCATCGCCCGGCGCTCCCGCTGCGTCGGCGCGCTGTCCAAGAGCGCGCGGAAGGTCAGCATCTCGCCGAACACACTTGCCGTCTCGGCGAGCGTGAGCGGCGTCGGCGCCATCAGCGGTCCCTGGCAGTTGGCGAGCACCTGATGCACGCCGTGGCCGAGCTCATGCGCCAAGGTCATCACGTCGCGCGGCTTCCCCTGATAGTTGAGCAAGATGTAAGGGTGCGCGCTCGGCACCGTGGGATGGGAGAAGGCGCCGGGCGACTTTCCCTCGCGCACCGGCGCGTCGATCCAGCGCCGGGCGAAGAATTCCCCGGCGATCCCGGCCATGCGCGGCGAGAAATCGCCATAGGCCTTGAGCACCGTCGTCTTCGCCGCGTCCCAGGGGATGACTTGGCTCGGCTCCTCCGGCAATGGCGCGTTGCGGTCCCAATGGGCGATGCGCTTCTTGCCGAGCCATTTCGCCTTCAATGCGTAATAGCGGTGCGAAATACGCGGATACGCCTCGCGCACGGCGGCGACCAGCGCATCCACCACCTCCTTCTCGACGCGGTTGGCGAGATGCCGCGAATCCGCGACGTCGATGAAGCCGCGCCAGCGGTCGGCGATCTCCTTGTCCTTGGCGAGCGTGTTGGTGATCAGCGTGAACAGACGGGAATTGTCCTTGAACACGCCGGCCAACGCCTCGGCGGCCTCGCGCCGGACCTTCTCCTTGGGATCGAGCAGGCGGTTGAGCGTGGGCTCGAGACTGAGCGTCTGGTCACCGACCTTGAACCGGAGCGAGGTCATGGTCTCGCTGAACAGCCGGTTCCACGCGCCCCGGCCGCTCACTGCCTTTTCGTGGAACAGCTGCTCCAGCTTGTCGTCGAGCTGATAGGGCTTCTCCTTGCGCAGATCCTCGAACCAGGGCCGGTAATGGCGGAGCTCGGAATTGGCCATGGCCGTCTCGAGCACGGCATCGTCGATGCGATTGAGTTCCAGCGGAAAGAACAGCAGCTTCGATGAGATGATGGTGATCTTCTCCTGCATGTCGCCGAAGAATTTCTGCCGCGCGGGATCGGAGGTATCGGCCGCATAGAGCAGGCTGGCATAGGAGATGAGGCGGCCCAGCAGATCGTTCAGCGCTTCGAACTCGCGCACCGCCTCGGCGAATTCGGCCCCGCCCTTGCCGCCCCGCAGCAGCACCGTCAGCTTGCCCGCATAGCGCTCATGGATGGCGTCCGCCGCCCGCTCCGACGTGGCGAGATCGGCTTTGAGCTCCGGCGCCTCGGGCCCGCTATAGAGATCGGCGAGGTTCCATTCGGGCACGGGGCCGAGCTTGGCCTTGGGCCTGGATTTGACGGCGGCGCGCTTCGCCTTGGCCTTGGCCTTGGCCTTGGCCTTGGCGGCAGTGGCGTAAGCCGGGTGCTGCGGCCAATAGGTCAGTCTCTGTGGCATCCGCATGATTCCGCTGGTTCGAGGGGTCGGGCCTAGTGTGGGAAGCGCGCTCGGGCGCCGCAAGAGCCAATTCTCAGGCTCGTTAGGGTGATTCGCCCCGGCCGCGCATGCCGCCATCGCCAAAATCGAACCGTAATAAAGGGGATATTTACCCTTCCACTGCACAGTTTTGGCACAGGAGAGGGGGCCGCCGACCATGTTCAGGCCGAATGGCAACCTGCTCCCGCGTCCAAGTAACGGTAGCGAGTCCTGCGTCATGACTAAACGGGTCCTGGTCGTCGATGACGACCCAGCTCAGCGTCGTATTCTCGAAGAGACCATCAAACGGTTTGGTTATGCCGTCTCCACCGCCGACAGCGGCGAGCGGGCGCTGGCCGAGCTGAAGGCCGACGGGGCGGGCGATATCTGCTTGCTCCTGCTCGACCTCGTCATGCCCGACACCGACGGATTGGCGGTGCTTGCGGCCATGCGCTCTTTGCCCAAGAAACCCCCGGCCATCGTCCAGACGGCCCATGGCTCGATCGACGCGGCCATCGCCGCCATGCGCGCCGGGGCCGTCGATTTCGTGGTCAAGCCGGTAAACCCGGAGCGCCTCGAAGTCTCCATCAAGAACGCCCTCAAGATCGAGGCGCTGGCCGGCGAGTTGAACCGCATGAAGGCTGCGGCCAAAGGCGAGCTCGGCTTCCGCGACCTGATCGCGGGCTCCGAGGCCATGACCCGCGTCATCGAGCTCGGCCGCCGGGCGGCCGGCTCGACCATCCCCGTCCTGATCGAGGGCGAGAGCGGCGTGGGCAAGGAGCTGATCGCCCGCGCCATCCAGGGTGAGAGCCCCCGCGCCGGCAAGCCGTTCGTCACCGTCAATTGCGGCGCCATCCCCGAGAACCTCGTCGAGAGCATCCTGTTCGGCCACGAGAAGGGCTCCTTCACCGGCGCCACCGAGAAACGGGCCGGCCGCTTTGTCGAGGCCGACGGCGGCACGCTGTTCCTCGACGAGATCGGCGAGTTGCCGCTCGACGCCCAGGTGAAGTTGCTCCGCGCCCTGCAAGACGGCGAGATCGAGGCCGTGGGCGCCAAGCGCACCGTGAGCGTCGACATCCGCCTCGTCTCGGCCACCAATCAAAACCTGATCAACCTCGTCCGCGACGGCCGCTTCCGCGAGGACCTCTACTACCGGCTGAATGTGTTCCCCATTTGGGTGCCACCCTTGCGCGAGCGGCTTGAGGACGTGCCAGAGCTCGTGCGCCATTTCATCGCCCGCTTCGCCGCCGAGGAAGGCAAGCGCATCGACGGCATCGAGGATGACGCGCTGTCCATGCTCGAGCGCTACACGTGGCCCGGCAACATCCGCCAGCTCGAGAACGCCGTGTTCCGCGCCGTGGTTTTGGCCGACGGCCTCACGCTCGGGGTGAATGAGTTCCCCCAGATCGCGGCCCATGTGGAAGGCTATTGTGTAACGGTGCCGCCGGCACCCGCGCCCAAGAATATGATCCCCCATATCGACGGACCGGTGATGCTCGGCCAATCCGAGCAGGCCCCCGCCACCATTCACGTTCCTTCGAGCAACGGCCGCGACGCGGTCGGCATCCCCGCGCTCAGCGAAACCGGCGACATCCGCTCGCTCGAAGCGGTCGAGGCGGACATGATCCGGCTGGCCTTCGGACGCTACCGCGGCCGCATGACGGAGATCGCCAAAAGACTGGGTATCGGCCGCTCGACTCTCTACCGCAAAATGCGTGAGATCGGGCTCGAGGCGCGGGTAAATTAACCAAGCGGCAGCGTGGCTTGACAAGAAAGCCACAGCGCAGAAAAAACGGCCGGTCGGGCAACTTTAAGTCGCGTGCTTGTATGGTAAAGGCCAACACGCCACGTTAGGGTTCTCGCCCTGCCGAATCATTCTGTGTTCGGCTGAAGGAGCGGACCAATGACGCCATTTTACCGTATTGCGTTAGCGATGTTCCTTGTCGCGGCGAGCCTGCCGGCGGTTGCGGCCGAGCCGGATGCACCCGCGGCCCTCATCTCTCCGGCCGACGCCATCCGCATCGCCGTCCAGGAGCGCCTCTCCGCCAAATTCACCAATGCGTCCGAGGCCCGCAAAAGCGAGCAAGGGGCCCTTGTCGAATATTACTCGGTGCCGGATCAGAAGCTGCTCTGGGTCGACGCCGATGGCCTGAACGAGCGCGCCAAGGCGGTCATGCAGGAGATCGCTCGGGCCGACGAATACGGTCTGCGCCCTGGCGATTACGAGCTTCCCAAGCCCACCAGTTTCGATCCCCACGGCGCCTCGGCCACGAGCTGGCTTGCCGATGCCGAGGTAAAGATCAGCTTCGCCGTGGTCGGCTATGCGCGCGACGCGCGCGGCGGCCGCATCGACCCGTCGCGGCTGACGGAAAACCTCGATCCGACACTCGCTCTGCCCGTGCCGCTGGAGGTGCTGGAATCGATTGCGATTCGGTCCGAGCCCGCCGCCTATCTGCGCAGCTTCCAGCCCGATCAGCCGCAATTCGAAGCCTTGCGTCACATGCTGGTCGAGCTCCGCGGCGGCAAGGACGACAATGTCAAGAAGATCGTCCAGATTCCTGACGGCCCCGTGCTCAAGAAGGGTATGGAGGATCCGCAAGTCGCGCTGCTGCGGCAGCGGCTCGAAATTTCATCCTCCGCCGAAATTGCCTCGACCTCCGACGCCGTCGCCGCGGTCAATGAGAATTTGTTCGATGATGCGGTCGATGCGGCGGTCAAGGAGTTCCAGCAGGCCAATGGCGCCACCCCCGACGGGATGGTGGGCCCCGGAACCCGCCGCCTGTTGAACCAGTCGCACCACGAGGCCGCGAGCCCGGCCAAGATCCGCCTGATCCTGCTCAACATGGAGCGCTGGCGCTGGCTGCCCCACGACCTCGGGTCATATTACGTCAACGTCAACGTCCCCGAGTTCATGCTGCGCGTCGTCGAGGACGGCAAGGTCATCCACACGACGCGCGTGGTTGCCGGCAAGCCCGACAAGCCGACGGCGATCTTCAGCCAGGACATGCAGGAGATCGTGTTCAATCCCTATTGGTATGTGCCGAACTCAATCAAGACCGAGGAGATCCGGCCTTACCTCCGCGACGAGGGCGCTTGGTTCTTCGGCGGCGGCTGGAACACGCGCGTGTTCGATAGTCACAATCTGCGCATCAATATTGGCGGCCGGGAGGTCGATCCGGCGAGCATCGATTGGGGCCGCGTCGATATCCGCACACTCAACATTTATCAGCCGCCCGGCCCCGACAACGTGCTCGGCAACGTCAAATTCGTGTTCCCCAACAAGCACGACATCTACATGCACGACACGACGCAGAAGTTCCTGTTCGCCAAGGACGTGCGCGCCGAAAGTCATGGCTGCATGCGCGTGCAGAATCCCGACCAACTCGCCACGGTCCTGCTGAAACACGATCAGGGCTGGACGCAAGGCCGTGTCGCCTCGGCGATCCAGGGCGGCCCCGACCAGCATGTGGCGCTGGAGCATAAGATCCCCGTCTACATCACCTACTTCACAGCCTGGGTGAATTCGAACGGGTCGCTCTCGACCTATGGCGATATTTACGGCCACGACTCCCGGATGGCCGCCGCACTGCGGCTCTAGCCGCGGTTTTCAAGGCATTTTGGTTAACGCTTCCCGGGGGATAGTCGGGCTGGCGTTAACCTCTTCGCCTTTTTTTCACCCGCTTTCTCCGCAAACTGTTCCTTAACTGGCGGTAAGGAAAACTGCCCAGTAACGGTGCCTGGCCTGACGGGGGCCAAGGACCGGTGGCCGGCGGGGCACGCCGGCAGAGGGAAAGGCGAACACGCGCGGATGCAGCCTCGAGGGAATTTCGCGCGCCGCGCCGTGCTTGGCACGAGCCTCGCCCTTGCCATCGCCGCCGCCGGCGCGTGGTCCGCCACCATCCATGGCGCCGTCGCTTCGGGCGACACCCGCACCCTCTCGATGTTCAACATCCACACCAAGGAGACGATCACCGTCACCTACAAACGCGACGGGCGCTACGATCCTGCCGCGCTGAAGCAGCTCGACCATTTCATGCGCGACTGGCGCCGCGATCAAGAGCGCGACATGGATCCCGAGCTCATCGACCATATTTGGATCCTGCATCAGCAGCTCGGCTCGCAGGAGCCCGTGCATCTCATTTGCGGCTACCGCTCGGCCGCGACCAATGAAACGCTGCGCCGCCACGGCGGCGGACAGGCGAGGCACAGCCAGCATATCCTCGGCAAGGCCGCCGACATTACCTTCCCAGACGTCACGGTGAAGACCTTGCGCAATTCGGCCCTGGTGCAGGAATGGGGCGGCGTCGGCTACTACCCGACCTCCGGCATCCCCTTCGTCCATGTCGACACCGGCCGCGTGCGCATGTGGCCGCGCCTGCCGCGCCTCGAGCTCGCCGCCCTCTTCCCGCGCGGCCACTCGCAATATCTGCCGCAGGACGGCAAGCCCATCACGCCGCGCGACTATCAGGTGGCGCTCGCCAAGGGCCTCGTGCCGCACAACACCATGCTGGCTTCCGCCGCCCCGGTGGACGCGCCTGCTTCTCTGCCTCAAGCACCGGCACCGGCGCCGGCGCCGATCCTCGCCTCATACACGCCGGCCGCAGCCCACGCGCCCGCGGCACCTCAGGATGATCCGGCAAGCGAGCCGCAACCGGCCAAGAAGCATTTCGTGTTCGCCAGCGCCGGCGGCGGCCTCACGCCGCCGCCCGCGCCACCCAAGCTCGACGGCGGCAGCTTCCCGCTTTATGAGAGCGCCGAGGTGGTCGGCGCGCCGGATGTGGACGACGATCACCCCGAGGAGTTGAGCTACGTTCCGTTCGAGGTCGCGAGCCTGATGACCGACCGCTCGGTCACCTATAGCCACACCGTCGCCCCCCTCACCCATCCCGAGCAGAAGGATACCGATTATCTGTTCGACGACATGACGAGCGCGGTGGCGCTCACCTTCCGGTCAAGCTCGGGCTATCAGGGGCTCGCCGCGCAACAACGCTTCTCGGGTCACGCCGTGCGAAGCATCTATGCCGAGGCCGAGACCCCCGCGCCGACACGGCTTGCTGAGAGCACCCGCTAGCCGCTTTCGCGCGCTGATCACCGCGGCTGTCGCCTAAGCCGCCTCGGCCTCGATCGCCATGCCCAACGCATGCAGGTAGGTGACGAGCACGGCCTCCTCCTCCTTGCGCTTGTTCTCGTCCTGCTTGCGAATGCGAATCACCGCTTTCAGCGCCTTGGTGTCGAAGCCGTTGGCTTTCGCCTCGGCATAGACCTCGCGCAAATCGGTGGCGAGCGCCGCCTTCTCCTCTTCGAGCCGCTCGATGCGGGCGACGATGGCACGGAGCTGGTCTTTCGCTGATGTCTGAAGCACGGGCGACCTCGAATCGATTGCGGTGACGAGGGCCGAGCTTAGGTGCGGGTTCTGGGCCGCCGCAAGCCGCCGGCACGACGTTATCCAGCTTATCCAAAGGGCCTTCGCGCACCCGCGAACCGGCGTCTGTGGCGGGCTTAAGCCTTGCTCGCGCGCTTTGGCCGCGCCGGGGCGAGGTCCGTCCGGGCGCGCTCATCCAACGCGCGTTCCCCATCATGCGTCGCTTGGCCCGTCTCCTGCGCGGTGACCGGGCCATCGCAATGCGAGCCGTAATGCTCGATCGCACCCAGCCGGCGCGCAAGCTTGGGCGATGCCAGCAGGCCGCGCAGCACGTGAGCCAGCCGCTCCGCCCATTCGGCCTGCCCCTTCTCGTCGAGGATCACATCCTGGCGCAGCTCGACCAGCGCATGCGCGAGCCCGCGCTTGGTCCCATGACGGTACAGCGTGTCGCCCTTCAGCTTGCCGGTATAGGGCACGTTGTCGCCGACGGTGATGCCGGGCAGCGCGCCCAAGCCCGCAAGCAGACCGGCGGCGAGTCGATCGTCCTTGTCCCACAGCACGGCGGCGTGCCAGGGCCGCGCCACGCTTTTCCACGCCTGGGTGAAACTATGCAGCGAGAGCAGGATTGGCGGCTTGCCCGCGGCGATTGCCGCCTCGATGGCGTCCTCGATGGCGCGGTGATAGGGGGCGTAAAAGTGGGCGATGCGGGTCTCGCGCTCGCCCGCATCGAGCACGGCATTGCCCGGGATCACGATGCCGTCGGACAACTGCATGATCAGGGTCGGATCGTCGAGACCGCGATTGGGATCGATCAGGAGCCGGGAGAACCGCGCCATGAGTGCGGGCGCCCCCAACGCATGTGCGAGCCGCTCCGCCACCCCGGCGATGCCGATGTCGTAGGCGATATGCCGGCCGAGCGTCTCGGCGTCGAGCCCGAGCGTGCCGTAATGCGGCGGCACATGGTTGTCGGCATGATCGCACAGGATGAGGAGACCGAGTTGGCGGTCCCCGTCGATGCGGCGATAGGATTGGGCTGCGGAGGCGTCTTGTCGCAAGGTGTCGAGCCGGGACTCCCGAGGCCGCCTATGGTCTTGCTTTGGCGTCTTGGTGGCCCTATTGCCTTGCCTGGGCTCTCGGTCGGCCGCAACAAAAAAGCTGACCAAAATCCAAGGTTGCGACGCATTTACTCACGATCTACCCCCGGTTTTGGCGCCCCGCGAATGGGCCTATAATCGGCCTCTTGCTCAGACAATGGCAACCAATTCGGTGCTATCTTCCGGATTTCTTAACCCTAATTGGTCTTGAAACACTGATGCTTCCTTCCCGCCTAGTCCGGTCCGGGGCATTCAAGCCGCTGGCGGCTGCGCTGTTTGGGATTGCAGCGGCAGCCATGCTGCTTGGCGCTACGCCCGCGCGCGCCGATCTCAAGCTCTGCAACACCACGGCGAGCCGGGTGGGGGTCGCCATCGGCTATAAGGACGTCGAGGGCTGGGCCACCGAGGGCTGGTGGAACGTGGCCTCGCATACGTGCGAGACCCTCCTTAAGGGAGTGCTCATCGCCCGCTACTACTATATCCACGCCATCGATTATGACCGCGGCGGCGAATGGGCCGGCAGCTTGTATATGTG
Source organism: uncultured Alphaproteobacteria bacterium (assembly GCA_963820115.1). GTDB lineage: Bacteria > Pseudomonadota > Alphaproteobacteria > Rhizobiales > Methyloligellaceae > Methyloceanibacter. The sequence continues at coordinate 383,793 of CAWFYP010000001.1, read as the reverse complement.
CACCGACGACAAGGCCTTCACCATCCGCGACGCCAAGGAATGCGTGAAGCGCGGCTATAAGCGGACCGGATTTTTTGAAGTCGATACCGGCGAGGAGCGCGACTGGACCGTGCGCCTCACCGATCCCGAGGGTGAAGCGAAGAGTCAATGAGGCGCAATCGCCGGGTCAAGATCGTCGCCACGCTCGGTCCTGTCTCCACCAATGAAGATGTGATGCGCGCCATGTTCGAGGCGGGCGCCGACGTGTTCCGCATCAACATGAGCCATGCGGAGCCCGAGAGCCTGCGCGAGGCGCACGCCATCGTGCGCAAGCTCGAACGTGAATTCTCGCGCCCGATCGGCATCCTCATCGATCTGCAAGGGCCCAAGCTGCGCATCGGCAATTTCGACTCCGGCTCGATCCGTCTCACCGAGGGCGACGTCTTGAGCTTCACCCGGCGCGAATCGGTCGGGGGCCTGGGCCGCGTGCATCTGCCCCATCCGGAGATCTTCGAGGCGGTCGAGCCCGGTCACGCGCTGCTTCTCGACGACGGCAAGTTCCGCTTGCGCATCGTCGAGGCGAGCGACGTGCGCATCGACGCCGAGGTGCTGACGGGCGGCAGGCTGGCGAGCCGCAAGGGCATCAGCCTCCCCGATACGGTGCTCCCCTTGGGTGCCATGACCGAGAAAGACCGCGCCGACCTCGAGCAGGCCGTCTCGCTCGGCGTGGCGTGGATCGCGCTTTCCTTCGTGCAGCGCGCCGACGACATCGCCGAAGCCCGCAAGCTCGCGCGCGGCCAGTCGGCGATCATGGCCAAGATCGAGAAGCCGGCGGCGCTGACGCAACTCAAGGACATCATCGAGCTCGCCGACGGCATCATGGTGGCGCGCGGCGATCTCGGCGTCGAGATGCCGGTCGAAAAGGTGCCGGGTCTGCAGAAGCAGATCACCCGCGCCGCCCGCAATGCCGGCAAGCCCGTGGTCGTCGCCACCCAGATGCTGGAATCGATGATCCTCTCGCCGGTCCCGACCCGCGCCGAGGTGTCCGACGTGGCCACCGCCGTGTTCGAAGGGGCCGACGCGGTGATGCTCTCGGCCGAATCCGCGGTCGGCAAATATCCCGTCGAGGCGGTCGCAACCATGGATCGCGTCGCCATGGAGGTGGAGCGCGACCCGCTTTACGAGCCCATCATTCACGCGCAGCGCATTCAGGCCGAGGCAACCGGCGCCGACGCCATCTCGGCCGCCGCCCGCACCATCGCCGCCACGCTCAAGCTTGCGGCCATCATCTGCTACACCGCCTCGGGCGCGACCAGCCTGCGCGCCGCCCGCGAGCGCCCGGAACAGTCCATCCTGGCGCTGACCCCGGTGCCCGCCACTGCCCGGAAACTGTCGGTGGTGTGGGGGCTCCATTGCGTGCTGACGGACGATCCGAAGGATCTCGACGACATGGTCGCCAAGGCCTGCCGCATCGCCTACGAGGAGGGCTTCGCCACGCCCGGGCAGCGGGTGATCATCTCGGCCGGCGTGCCGCTCGGCACGCCCGGCGCCACCAACATGCTGCGCGTCGCCTATGTCGGCGATGAGGGCCGCGAGGAACTCTAGGACTCGCGCGCCTCAAGCCCGCGGCCGCAATCGTCGCGAATGCAGCAGGAGCGTGCGGGCTAAATATCCTGGCCCTCGACCTCGCGCTTGAGCTCGTCCACTCTCTGCTGCGCGCCGTCGAGGAAGGGATTGACCTTGAGCGCCTTGCGGAAGGCTTCGAGCGCGCCCTTCTTGTCGCCCAGCTCGATCAACACGTTGCCGAGGCCGTATAGCGCCTTGTAGTGCTGGGGATCGAGGAGCAGCGCCCGCTTCAAATCGGACGCCGCCTGGGCATAGTCCTTATGCAGGAAGTGCACCATGGCCCGCTGGTGCCAGCCTTCGGCGTCTTCCGGCGCGAGCTCGACCACGTCGTCGAGCACCTGCGCCGCCAGGTCGAGATCGGAATCGCTGATGAAGGTTCGCGCCCGCGACATCAGCAGGTCGATGGTGGGGCTGCCCGAGGCGTTCCACACCTGCTCGATGACTTCGGCGACCGGTGCCGCGTCGGTGGCATCCTTGGCGCGGCCGAGCTCGTCGTAAAGCTGGTCGAGCACTTTGGCCCGCTGGCCGGGCTGCTCGAGATGCAGATCCTCGAGCGAGAGGTCGGCCGGAGAGTTGCCGTGGGGGGAAGCACCCCCCGCGCCGGGCTCGCGCCCGGTCTTGTCGTCTTGATTGCTCGCCGGCGGTTCGGGCTGCACAGGCTCGGCCTGTGGCGGTCCCGCGTCCATGGGCGGCGGTTCCTCTTGCGCGACGGCCCGCACCGTAGGGACGGCCGCGGCAAGGCCCGTGAGCCCGAGGATCAAGAGCGCCGCGCCGGCAACTCTCATCCCCCGCGCGTCGATCACCCGCTCCATGGCCGCCAGAGCCCTAGCCCTGCCGCGCTTTGTAGCGGCGGTTGGTCTTGTTGATGACGTAGAGACGTCCCCGCCGCCGCACCACGCGGTTGTTGCGATGCCGCTTGCGCAGGGCTCGGAGCGAATTCTTGATCTTCATGGCAAGCATCCATCGGCGTTGGCAGGGATTGCGGCCGGGGTGCAACCCCAGGGGCCGGGCGGACCATAGAAAGGGCGGCAGCCCCTGTCAACGGACCTGGCGCCTGCCAACGCGGGGCATTGCGCGTTCGCCCAAGGGTCATTTTGCAAGTGCCGCGGCGAGGAATGGTGGGCGGTACTGGGATCGAACCAGTGACCCCTGCGATGTCAACACAGTGCTCTACCGCTGAGCTAACCGCCCGCTTCCTTGAGAACCTCTATATCGGGTCGCGCCGGGTCTAGGCAACCGGGCGTCCGGCTCGCGGCTCAGGCGGCGAGCATCCGCTCCACCTCGTCGACGAGGTCGCGCAGATGGAACGGCTTGGACAGGATCTTGGCGTCTTTTGGCGCGTGGCTGTCGGGGTTGAGCGCCACCGCGGCAAAGCCGGTGATGAACATGATCTTCAGATCCGGATCGAGCTCGCTTGCCTTGCGTGCCAGCTCGATGCCGTCCATCTCGGGCATGACGATATCGGTGAGGAGCAGCGTGAAGGGCTCTTCCTTCAGCCGCTCATAGGCCTCGAGCCCGTTGCCGAACGACACCACGTCGTAGCCGGCCTTGGCCAGCGCCTTGACCAGGAAGCGGCGCATGTCCTCGTCGTCCTCGGCGAGGAGAATCCGCTGCAAATTGCGCGCTCTTGGATCATTCGCCGCCATCCCTCGTCCCCCACGCGTAAGCTCGCGAACTGTCGCGATACACTAACTTGGTAAACGACCAATTGCCTTGGTCCTGGAGCGGCGCTTCCGCCCATCGTCTTGAACCCCCGATCATTACGTCTATTTGGACGCGACACAAGCAGAAGACGCCTAGACAGGATCAACTCTCATTGGCAGAGTTTACAGGCGATTCTATAGCGCCCAGGCCGGTTCCGGCCGATCAGCGACGGCAGGACGTCCATGAGCCCAACCGAGGCGGAGGCGATCGAAACCGAACTTTCGCCCCCCTTCGAGGTGGCCCGCCCCGCATCGTTGAAGGTGCCCCTCGTTTTCAACTCGCCCCATAGCGGCCGGGTCTACCCGAAGGCCTTTCTCGCCGCCTCGCGGCTCGATTCCCTGACGCTGCGACGCTCCGAGGATGCCTATGTCGAGGAGCTGTTCGGCTTCGTGACCGATATGGGCGCCCCTCTGCTCTATGCCCATTTCCCGCGCGCTTATCTCGACGTCAACCGCGAGCCCTATGAGCTCGATCCGGCGCTGTTCAGCGACGGCCTCCCCCATTACGCCAATACCCAATCGGTGCGCGTGGTAGGCGGCCTCGGCACTATCGCCCGCATCGTCTCGGAATCCGATGAGATCTACCGCGCGCCCCTGACCGTGGGGGCGGCGCTCGAGCGCATCAATCGCCTCTACACGCCCTATCACGCCACGTTGCGGGCGCTGATCGCCGAGGCGGAAGCGGCTTTCGGGCAGGCCGTGCTCATCGATTGCCACTCCATGCCCTCCAACCCCATGGCCGACCATGGCGGCGGGCGCCCCGATTTCGTGCTGGGCGACCGCTATGGCGCCTCCTGCCATGGTGAGCTGACGCGGCTCGTGGGCGCCCAGCTCAAGGCCATGGGCTATGCCGTCGCCCTCAACAAACCTTACGCCGGGGGCTACATCACCGAGCATTACGGACGCCCGCAACTGAGCCGCCATGCGCTGCAGGTCGAGGTCAACCGCGCACTCTATATGGATGAGACGAGCTTCCAGAAATCGGCGGGGTTTGAGCGGCTGAGGCGCGACCTGGAGCAGGTTTTGGCGGCGCTGGCGGCCTGCGTGGCCACGTTCAAAATGCCCCGGGCTGCCGCGGAATAGCCGGCCCACCCGATTACACATAAAAAAAGGGCCGTCCGAATGGATCCGAACGGCCCAAGTCTAGGGAGGAAACGCCCAAGGAGGGCAGCGGCAAGACAGGAGTGTCATGCCGCGTTGCAACAATATGTCATTGCGCCGCACAAAATGCAAGTTCTGAGGGTTAGGCTGAGGTAATTTCGGCGCAACTGATGTAATAGTGTCACGAGCCCTGTGGAAAACCGTCCCCAATGCGCCGCCCACAGCCGGCAAAGGCCCTCCGACCGGTTGATTTAGAAGAACAATGCTCCCATCCCCCGAGGCCGTGGCCCCGCCCGCCGACCCCGATTCCGAGGCCTTCCTCGGGATGGCTCACAGCCTCGCTGACCGGGCAAGCGCGGTCATATTGCCGCATTTCCGGACAGACCTCCGCGTTGACCATAAAGGCGGCAGCGCGCTCGACCCCGTCACCGAGGCCGATCGGGCGGCCGAGGCCGTCATGCGCGCGACGCTGGCCAAGGCCTATCCCGGCCATGGCATCATCGGCGAGGAGCTAGGCTCCGAACGCGCCGACGCCCTGTATTGCTGGGTCCTCGACCCCATCGACGGGACCCGGGCCTTCATCATGGGGCAGCCGCTCTGGGGCACGCTGATCGGGCTTCTGGCCCATGGCCGCCCGCTGCTCGGCCTGATGCACCAGCCCTTCACCGGCGAGCGCTTTTATGCCGGCGCCAACGCGGCCTATTTCCGCCGCGACGGCAGCGAGCACCGCCTCCGCACCCGGCCGTGCTCCGCTTTGAGTGAGGCATTTCTCGCCTCGACCAGCCCCGATTTGTTCACCGCCAAGGACGAGCAGCAGCGCTTCGCGGCGCTGAGCGGACGCGTGCGGCTCAGGCGCTTCGGCGGCGATTGCTACAATTATTGTCTGCTTGCGGCAGGCCACATCGACCTCGTCGTCGAGGCCGAACTCAAGCCTTATGACATCCTGCCGCTCATGCCCATCATCGAGCGCGCGGGCGGCATCGTCACCACCTGGGACGGTGGCGACGCGCGCGCGGGCGGCTGCATCCTTGCCGCCGGCGACCGGCGCCTGCATGCGCAGGCGATGGACGTGCTCTCGGGCTAGCCCGCTTTACTCAACACCGCGCCGGGAATGAAGGCGTCGAACGCCGCCCAGAATTGCTGCCGGATCGCGTCCCGCTCTTGCAGGATCTCGTGGCGCGACCCCCGCAGCACGAGCTGCGCGCCCACCTTGAGCCGCATGGCAAGCTCCTCGATCGCCGTGCTCGAGACGATGCGGTCGTCGCTCGCCGCGAGCATCAGCACCGGCACGCGCAAGCGCCCCGGAAAGCTGTCGCTGTTGATTTCAGCCATGGCGCCGAGCGCGGCCCTGAGCCAGCCCACGGTCGGAGGCCCGACCGCCAGCTGCGGCGCGGCGGCAAGCACCGACTGATTGCGCAAGAAGCGCTCGCGGTCGGAGGTGAGTGGATTGTCCTCGAAGTCTTGACCGGCGAGATAGGACTTCATGCCCCCCGGCACGGCGGCGCCGCCGAAGCCCGCCAGTGTTGCCGCCCACATCAGCGCCGACACCGCCCTGGGCGCCATGGGCAGCTCGAGGATCTTGAGCATCGGCGCGGTCATGACCATGCGCGAGAACCAGCAGCCACGCAGCGTCGCCGCTTTGAACAGCACCGCCGCTGCCATGGAATGGGCCAGCGCGAAATAAGGCGGCGGACAATCCGGCAGCACCACCTCGGTCATGAAGCGCAGCAGGTCGTCCTGGTAATCGGCAAAGCTGCGCACATGGCCCTTGAGCGAATTGCCCGCGAGCCGGCTCGAGCCTCCCTGCCCGCGCCAATCGAGCACCGCCACGGCAAAGCCGCGGCGGCGGAGCTCGCCCACCACCTCGAAATATTTCTCGATGAACTCGCTGCGCCCCGGGAAGATGCACACGGTGCCGCGCCGCTCGCGTAACGCGCTGGGCCAGCGCGCGAAGCGCAGCTTGGCGCGCCGCCTACCCTTGATGAAGCCGGCCGAGACGCCGAGCGGGATGGGATTCTTCGGAGTAGCGATGAGATCCATGGAACCGCCGCGAAAAATTGGCGCCCTCGAGCGGCGCCGTGCCCGGCGCTTTTATAGCAGCGCGCGCCCGTCTCGCCAGCGCCTTCGCACGGCAATATGCCACGCTAATTGGGAAGAGCGCTCTCGGGCTGAGGGCGCCCTTCCCGCCTTGACCCTCCAGCGCTCTTGCCCATGCCGACGATCGCGCCGCTTCCCATGAGCGCGGCGAGAGTGCTCGCCAGATCGAAGGCGGGCGACTGCGCCACCGCTGCCTCGCTCGCGCGGAGCAAACTCGCCCCATCCTTCAGCGCTTGGATGAAGGGCAAAAGCAAGGATCAGCCGGAAGGCCAGGAGCACCACAAGGTCCGGCGCCGGATCAAGTCACACCCTGTTGAGGCTGCTGTGACTACACTCGGGCGACGGCCCGGCGGGACCGCGAATCCGGCTTGTGCCCGGGCCGGAAATCTGTCATTTTCAGGGCGAATAGGACAGGGTTACTGACCTTTGTGGCTCAAGCCTCGGCGCTTTTTCGGGGCTGGCGCAAGCGCCGCTGAGGCTGTCCGCCGCTCCGGTGCGTTGTGCTCGCTCCGAGCCGATCCGGGCGGGTTTTTTCGCGGTGAGGGACAGGAGCCCCTGTATTTGAGGATCCGCACCGTCATGAAGGATGCGGAAAACTCGAGCTTGATGCGTGATGACAGTAAGGAGGCAAAGTTCGCGAGTGCAAGACGCGGTGTGGCCGAGCCCGCCGCCAGCGCAAGGACTCTATGATCCGAAGAACGAGCACGATGCCTGTGGCGTCGGCTTCGTCGCCGACCTGAACGGCCGCGCGAGCCATCGCATCGTCGAGGATGGCCTCAAGATCCTCGTCAATCTGACCCATCGCGGCGCCGCGGGCGCCGACCCGCTCGCCGGCGACGGCGCCGGCATCCTGGTGCAAATCCCGCACGACTTCCTCAAGGTTTCCTGCGCGGCTGTCGGCATCGCGCTACCCGAGCGCGGCCATTACGCCGTCGGCAATTTGTTCATGCCGCGCAACGCCGCCCAGCGCATCTATTGCGAGCAGGTGGTGCAACGCGTGGTCGACGCCGAGGGGCTGAAGCTCTTGGGTTGGCGCGACGTGCCGACCGACAATTCCTGTCTCTCCGACACCGTTATCGCCACCGAGCCGGTGCATCGGCAGGTGTTCATCGGCCGCGGTCCCGGCACCGCCGATGAGGCGGATTTCGAGCGCAAGCTCTACATCCTGCGCAAGATGATCTCGAGCACCATCAATGGCGAGGCCGGCGGCCACGATATCGGCTTCTACACCGTGTCGCTTTCCTGCCGCACGCTCGTCTATAAGGGCATGTTCCTGGCGTACCAGCTCGGTGCCTACTACCCCGACCTGCATCATCCGAAATTCGCCTCGGCGCTCGCGCTCGTGCATCAGCGCTTCTCGACCAATACCTTCCCGTCGTGGAAGCTGTCCCACCCCTACCGCATGGTCGCGCATAACGGCGAGATCAACACCCTGCGCGGCAATTTGAACTGGATGGCGGCGCGCCAAGCGAGCGTGTCCTCGCGGCTATTCGGCAAGGACATCTCCAAGCTGTGGCCGATCTCCTATGAAGGCCAGTCGGACACCGCCTGCTTCGACAATGCGCTCGAATTCCTGGTGCAGGGCGGCTACTCGCTCGCCCATGCGGCGATGATGCTGATCCCCGAGGCCTGGGCCGGCAATCCGCTGATGGATGCCAAGCGCCGCGCCTTCTACGAGTACCACGCCTGCCTGATGGAACCGTGGGACGGGCCGGCGGCCATGGCCTTTACCGACGGCCGCCAGATCGGCGCCACGCTCGACCGCAACGGCTTGCGGCCGGCGCGCTATTTCGTCACCGACGAGGGCCTCGTCGTCATGGCGTCGGAGACGGGCGTGCTGCCCGTGCCCGAGGAGCGCATCGTGCAGAAATGGCGGCTCCAGCCGGGCAAGATGCTGCTCATCGATCTGGAGAAGGGCTGCATCGTCTCCGACGAGGAGATCAAGGCCGAGCTCGCCTCCGCGCACCCGTATCAGCAATGGCTCGACCGCACCCAGATTCGCGTGCATGAGCTGCCCGGCACGCCGGCCGCGCCGCCGCGCACCAATGTGAGCCTGCTCGACCGGCAGCAAGCCTTCGGCTATTCGCAAGAGAGCATCAAGTTTCTCATGGAGCCCATGGCCCAAACCGGCCAGGAGGCGGTCGGCTCCATGGGCAACGACACCCCGGTCTCCGTGCTGTCGAGCAAGCCGAAGCTGCTGCACACGTATTTCAAGCAGAACTTCGCCCAGGTGACCAACCCGCCCATCGACCCGATTCGCGAGGAGCTGGTGATGTCGCTCGTCACCTTCATCGGGCCGCGGCCGAACATCCTCGACCTCGAAGGCACCTCCAAGCAGAAGCGCCTTGAGGCCGCCCATCCGATTCTGACTAACGACAATCTGGAGCGCATCCGTTCGATCGGCGACGTCGCCGACAATCCGTTCAGCACCGTCACCCTCGACATCACCTATGGCGCCGACCATGGCGCCGCGGGCTTGGGCCCGGCGCTGGAGAGACTGTGCAACCGGGCGGAAGCCGCCGTCCGCGCCGGCGACACCATCATCATCCTCTCCGACCGCGGGACCGGGCCAGACCGCATACCCATCCCCTCGCTGCTGGCCACCAGCGCCGTGCATCATCATCTGATCCGCCGCGGCTTACGTACCTCGGTCGGCCTCGTGGTCGAGACCGGCGAGGCGCATGAGGTGCATCAATTCGCCACCCTTGCCGGCTACGGCGCCGAGGCGATCAACCCCTATCTCGCCTTCGAGACCATCGCGGCCATGCTGCCCGAGCTCGACGAGGAGCTGACGGCCGAGGAAGCGGTCAAGCGCTACATCAAGGCGACCGACAAGGGCCTGCTCAAGGTGATGTCGAAGATGGGCATCTCCACCTATCAATCCTATTGCGGCGCGCAGATCTTCGACGCCGTGGGGTTGCGCACCGACTTCATCGCCAAATATTTCACCGGCACCAACACGCAAGTGGAAGGCGTGGGGCTCGAGGAGATCGCGCGCGAGACCGTCGAGCGCCACCGGCTCGCCTTCTCCGACGCGCCGGTACTGCGGCAGGCGCTCGAAGTCGGCGGCGAATATGCCTTTCGCGTGCGCGGCGAGACGCATATGTGGCGCCCGGGCGTGGTCGCCGATTTGCAACACGCGGTGCGCGGCGAGTTGCCGGAGAAGTACCGCTCCTTCGCCAAGCAGATCAACGATCAGACCGAGCAGCTTCTGACGCTGCGCGGCATGTTCCGCATCAAGACCGCCGAGGAGATGGGCCGGAAACCCATACCGATCGAAAACGTCGAGCCGGCCAAGGACATCGTCAAGCGCTTCGCCACCGGAGCCATGTCCTTCGGCTCCATCAGCCGCGAGGCGCACACCACGCTTGCCATCGCCATGAACCGCATCGGCGGCAAGTCGAACACGGGCGAAGGCGGCGAGGAATCCGACCGCTACAAGCCGCTGCCCAACGGCGACTCCATGCGCTCCAAGATCAAGCAGGTGGCGTCGGGCCGCTTCGGCGTGACCGCCGAATATCTCATCAACGCCGACATGATGCAGATCAAGATGGCGCAAGGGGCCAAGCCCGGCGAGGGCGGCCAGCTGCCCGGCCACAAGGTCGATGCCATCATTGCCAAGGTGCGCCATTCGACGCCCGGCGTGGGGCTGATCTCGCCGCCGCCGCACCACGACATCTATTCCATCGAGGATCTGAAGCAGCTGATCTTCGATCTGAAGAACGTCAACCCGCGCGGCGACGTGTCGGTCAAGCTCGTTTCCGAGGTGGGCGTCGGAACCGTGGCCGCGGGCGTGGCCAAGGCCATGTCCGACCACGTCACCATCGCCGGCTTCGAGGGCGGCACCGGCGCCTCGCCGCTGACCTCGATCAAGCATGCGGGCAGCCCCTGGGAAATCGGGCTCGCCGAAACCCAGCAGACGCTCGTGCTCAACCGCTTGCGCGGCCGCATCGCCGTCCAGGTCGATGGCGGCGTGCGCACCGGCCGCGACGTGGTGGTCGGCGCCATGCTCGGCGCCGACGAGTTCGGCTTCGCCACCGCGCCCTTGATCGCCGCGGGCTGCATCATGATGCGCAAATGCCATCTGAACACCTGCCCCGTGGGCGTCGCCACCCAAGACCCGGTGTTGCGCGCGCGCTTCCAGGGCAAGCCCGAGCACGTCATCAATTATTTCTTCTTCGTGGCGGAGGAGGTGCGCGAACATATGGCCGCGCTCGGCTTCCGCACCTTCGCCGAGATGATCGGCCACACCGAATGGCTCGATAAGAGCCAGGCCATCGACCATTGGAAGGCGAAGGGACTCGATTTCAGCCGCATCTTCCACAAGCCCGAGGTTCCGGCCACCGTCGCCATCTACAATTCCGAGCGGCAGGATCACCAGCTCGAGGAGGTGCTCGACGTGAAGCTCATCGATTTGTGCCGTCAGGCGATCGCCGAGAAGAAGCCGGTCAAGCTCGACCTGCCGATCCGCAATGCCGATCGCGCCACCGGCGCCATGCTGTCCGGTGAGATCGCCCGCGCCCACGGCCATGTCGGCCTGCCCGAGGACACCATCTGGGTGAGCTTCCATGGCTCCGCCGGCCAGAGCTTCGGCGCCTGGCTTGCCCATGGCGTGACCTTGGACCTCGAAGGCGAAGGCAACGACTATGTCGGCAAGGGACTGTCCGGCGGCCGCATCATCGTGCGCCCGCCTGCCAATTCCGGCATCGTGCCCGAGCAGTCGATCATCGTCGGCAATACGGTGCTGTACGGCGCCATCGCCGGTGAGTGCTATTTCCGCGGCATTGCCGGCGAGCGCTTCGCCGTGCGCAATTCCGGCGCCATCGCCGTGGTTGAGGGCACCGGCGACCATGGCTGCGAATATATGACCGGCGGCGTGGTGGTGGTGATCGGCCCCACGGGCCGCAATTTCGCCGCCGGCATGTCGGGCGGCATCGCCTATGTGCTCGACGAGGCGGGCGATTTCGAGCGCCGGTGCAATCTCGCCATGGTGGATCTGGAGCCCGTGCCGAGCGAAAACAGCGTCATGGAGCGGCGCGGCCATCAGTCCGGCGATCTCGAAAGCCACGGCCTGGTCGACGTCACCGACATGACGCGTTTCGACGAGGAGCGCCTGCACCAGCTGATCGAGAACCATTTGCACTATACGGGCTCGGCCCGGGCGCGCGCCATCCTCGACGATTGGACGACCTATCTGCCCAAATTCGTCAAGGTGATGCCGGTCGAGTACCGCCGCGCGCTGGAGGAGATGGCCCGTCAGCAGGTGCTGGATCGGACGGGGCTCTCCGAGATCGAGATCGGGCTGCGCGCCAACGGCAAATAATCTTAAGCGAGGCGAGCGAGGCGGCCGCCCCGGGCGGCAGCCCGAGCGCGCTCCGCGACGGAGCTTGACGCGGCGGGATTGGTAGCGAAACCTGAGTGAGAGCGGCGCCCCTATTGCGGCGGCCAAGGTGAAACGAGCGGAAGCGACATGGGCAAGATCACGGGCTTTCTCGAGATCGACCGCCAGGACCGGAGCTACGAGCCGGTGGCGGACCGCGTCCGCCATTTCCACGAATTCGTTCTGCCCGTCGGCGAGAGCGAGATCACCCGCCAGGCCGCCCGCTGCATGGATTGCGGCATCCCCTATTGTCACACCGGCTGCCCGGTGAACAACCAGATCCCCGATTGGAACGACCTCGTCTACCGTTCCGATTGGCAGGTGGCGGCGGAGAATCTGCACTCCACCAACAATTTCCCCGAGGTGACGGGCCGCATCTGCCCCGCGCCCTGCGAGGCCGCCTGCACCCTCAACATCATCGACGAGCCGGTCACCATCAAGGCGATCGAATGCACCATCGCCGACAAGGCTTTCGAGCAGGGCTGGATTCTGCCGCGGCCGCCGGAGGTCAAGACCGGCAAGCGCGTGGCCGTTATCGGCTCGGGCCCCGCCGGGCTCGCCGCCGCGCAGCAGCTCGCCCGCGCCGGCCACGACGTGCGTGTCTATGAGAAGAATGCCCAACCGGGCGGCCTGCTCCGCTACGGCATCCCCGATTTCAAGATGGAGAAATACCTCATCGAGCGGCGCGTGGAGCAGATGCGGGCCGAAGGCGTGACCTTCCACTGCAACGTCCATGTCGGCCGCGACATTCGCGCCTCACGCCTCGAGCGCGATCACGACGCGATCCTGCTCAGCGGCGGCGCCGAGCACCCGCGCGACCTCGCCGTCGACGGACGCGCGCTACGCGGCGTGCATTTCGCCATGAGCTATCTGCCGCAACAGAACCGCCGCGTTTCCGGCGAGCCTTTGGGCGATGTAGAGCCCATTCTCGCCGAGGGCAAGCAGGTGGTGGTGATCGGCGGCGGAGACACCGGCTCCGACTGCATCGGCACCGCCTTCCGCCAAGGGGCCGTGTCGGTGACGCAGCTCGAAATCCTCCCCCAGCCGCCGGACAAGGAGAACAAGGCGCTGACCTGGCCAAACTGGCCGCTCAAGCTGCGCACCTCCTCGAGCCAGGCGGAAGGCGCGCAACGCGATTTCAGCGTGGCGACCCAGCGCTTTCTAGGCGAGGACGGCACCCTCACGGGGCTCGAATGCATTCGCCTCGACGGTCAGTTGCAGCCCATGCCCGGCACCGAGTTCATCATCCCCGCCGACCTCGTGCTGCTCGCCATGGGCTTCGTGCATCCGGTGAAGGAAGGCATGCTCAAGGAGCTTGGCCTCGACCTCGACCAACGCGGCAACGTCAAGGCAAGCGACCTCGACTACCGCACCTCGCGCGCCAAGGTGTTTGTGGCCGGAGACATGCGCCGCGGGCAGTCGCTGGTGGTGTGGGCGATCCGCGAGGGCCGCCAGGCGGCGCACGCCATCGACAAATTCCTCATGGGCAAGACCGACCTGCCGCGCTGAGCCGGTCTCAAAATCGCCTCAGCGTTCGCCGGCGGCGGAATGGTCGAAACGGACGCGCGCTCTCTCGGCCCCTCTTGCCCCGCATCATGAGCGCTTACCCCGCTACTCGCGCGCCCTTATTACGTCAGCCGTTCGGCCAAGCGAAATCGTCGGCTCTTCCCGCCTTGGGCTTGAGCTGCTCACCCTTGATGAGAACTTTGTAATATGGCCGTTGCGTAAGCGGCAGCCTCGGTTTCGACGAGGTCAGCGACAAATCGTTCACCGCCGAAATCGACGCCAGCGCCGTCAAGCCGTCGCTCAAATCGCTCGAGATCATTTCGCTTTCCGGCATGGAAGCCGCGGCCCCTTGCGGGGTCAGCGTCTGCGCCGCCTGCAGCGTCGTGTCAGAAATCACCGGTCGCACGACATCGACCTCGCCGATCGTGCTCTGCTGCATTTGCGGCGTGGCCGACTCACCATTGGGGCCGAGCTCTGGCGTCGCCGCCGCCTGCGGCTGATCGGGTCCAGACTGAGGCGCGGCCGGCGCCTTGGCCACGAGATGGCCCGTCACCTTCGCCTGCTCGTCCTCGGTGCCGGCGAGCGGAATATTGCGCTCGAGCTTGGCAAGGCTCAAATCGCGGCGGATCTCTTTCTCCACGAAATGGGCCAGCTTGAGATAACCGCGCATGGTGAAGTGAATGCCGTCATCGGCTCGAAGCCGCCTGACCTGACCCGACATGTCCGGTCCATAGGCGCTATAGCGCCCCGCCTCGTCGGTAAATCCACTCCAGGTATCGATGAACTTGGCGCCGTTGATGAAGGCCTTCTCGCGAAAGATCTCGTTCATGGCTTCGGCGTCGGTGGCCTGGTCGGGGCTGCGCATCACCGGCAGACCGACCCAATAGACCGCGATATTGGCCGCCCGCAGCTTCTTGATAAAGGCCTCGACCCGCTGGCCATAAAGCTCGGTCCAGCGGTCGGTACCGGGCTTGACCCACTCCTTGCCATCGCGGATGGCTTGGTCGTCGTTGGCTCCGAACATCACTACCGCGATCTGGTAGGTCTCGCTCTTCAGGATGTCGCCCAGCGCGCCGTTCCAGTCGTAATAATCGGTGTGCACGAAGCCGGTGGAGACTTTCGAGCGCTTCACGATCTCGAGGTTGGTATCGTCCTCGAAGGTGCGGTAGAGGCCGGACCACAATCCATCGCCGAGGGAGTCGCCGAGCACCACGACGCGGTAGCGGTCGCCGCTCGGAAAGGGATTGATGTAGCTGCGTTGGAATTCGTTGGCGCTCTGCGCGCTCGCGGGCTGCGGCCCGAGACCGGCGAGCACGAGCGAAAGGAAAAAGGCGGCGGCGAGCACCGCGAGCTGCGCGCATGGCGCGTGCAAATGCCGAGGAAGATAAGACGCGCTACGAGACATGATCTCCCGGACCCTGCTGGTCATCCCCGATACGTCCCGGCGTGGGACGCTGCTAGTTGTTTGCGGTCGAAACGCCAAGCCTCCTCTCATTCTTCATGCCCGATCTAGGTTGCTGGAGGGCCAATCCCTTTATCGATTTGGCGCGGACGTCGATCACGGCCACGACTATAAGACCTACCCCTCTTTTCGTAAAAGCAGCAAAATTGTCATACTCGGATATCCGTCCACCGGCAGCTTCTTGGCCCGCTGATAGGCTCGGACCGCTTCCAGCGTCGCCGGCCCGATGACCCCGTCGGCATCCCCCGTCAGCAAACCCTTGGCGGCCAGCCGCTGCTGCAGCTCGACCCGCTGATCGAGCGCCAGATGGGTCTCGTCGGTCGGCCAAGGATGCACGAACGGGGCGCCCCCTCGCAAACGGTCGGCGAGGTGACCCACGGCCAGGGCATAGGACTTGGCCGTGTTGTAATGGAGAATCGAGCGGAAATTGTTGAGCACGAGGAAGACGGGCCCGTTGGCGCCGGCCGGCGCGAACAGCGTGGCCTTGTCGGTCAGCCTCGGATAGGCCGCGCCGCCCACGCGCACGAAGCCAAGCTTCTGCCAGTCGCCGAGTGACTTGACCGTGTCCTCGCTGACGCGCGCGACGTTGACGCCCTTGGGAATTTCGACTTCATAGCCCCAGCTCTCACCCGGACGCCAACCCGAAACCTTGAGATAGCTTGCGGTCGAGGCGAGCGAATCCGGCACGTCGTTCCAGATGTCGCGCTTGCCGTCGCCGTCATAGTCGACGGCATATGAGTTGTAGGTCGTGGGGATGAATTGGGTGTGGCCCATGGCCCCGGCCCACGAGCCGTTCATTTGCTCGAGCGTGACGTCGCCGCGCTGCAAGATCTTCAAGGCGACGACCAGCTGCTGGCGGGCGAACTTTGCCTTGGTGCCGGAATAGGCGAGCGTCGCCAGCGAGCGGATCACGTTCTTGTCGCCAGGCTGGGTGCCGTAATTCGAATTCCACGCCCCAAATGGCGATGAGGATGTGCCGATCGACGCCGTATTTCTTCTCGATGGCGTCGAGCAGCGCCTTGTTCTCTTCGAGCTTCTGCTTACCCGCCTCGATGCGTTTGTCGGAGACGGCCCGGTCGATATATTCGCCGATGGGCTTCACGTATTCCGGCTGGTAATTGGCCTGCTCGATGACCTCGGGATCGGGCGTGAGACCGGCAAAGGCCCGGTCATAGGTCGCCCGCGTGACGCCGGCGGCCCGCGCGGTCGGCCAGAAGCTCTGGACCCATTGGGCGAAGCTTTGCGCCGCGGCGGCGCGGTCCGGCCAGCCAAAGCCCAGCATACCCGCCAGAAGCGCAAGCAAAGTCAAAGTGTTGAGCGCCCGCATGATTCGCATAGCGCGGAATCTAGCAAGCCGACTGGGCAAAACCTAGGCGCCCGGCCTTTATTGCGCGGCGGCACTCGCTTCCTTCAACACGGTATCGATCACGGCGCTACTCGGATAGCAGGTAAGCGGAAGCTTGAGCTTCTTCTCAGTGAGGCCGATCGCCTGGCGCGTCTTGAAGCCGGCGAGCCCATCGACCTTGCCCACGTCATAGCCTTGCGCCACCAGCACTTGCTGGAACCGGAGCATGCGGTCGCGGGTGAAGCGCTCGACCTTCTGCCACGGGCTCGCAAATTTCGCCGGCACCTTGGCCGCCATCATGTCGGCGACGTGGCCGACGAAAATCGCGTAGACGTCGGAATTGTTGTAGAGCTTCAACACCGCGAAATTGTTGGTGGCGAGAAAGGCCGGTCCTTTGAGGCCGGCGGGCAGCACGAGAAAGCTGGGATCGGCCAATCTGTCTGGCGCAAAACCGCCATCGCTGCCATCCGGATTCAGACGCACCACGCCGAGCTTTGCCCACTCCGCCACGCTGCGTGCCTGATCGGGGCCTTGCAGCGTGCAGTCGAAATCCTTGGGCAGGCGCACCTCGTAACCCCAAGGCTGGGAGCCGTCCCAGCCCTGCGTGTGCAGCGAGTTCCCCGTGGAGGCAAGCGAGTCGGCGATCGAGCCCCAGATGTCGCGCCTGCCGTCGCCGTCGAAATCGACGGCGTAATTCTCGAAATCGGACGGCATGAACTGGGTGTAGCCCATGGCGCCGGCCCATGAGCTCTTCATCTGCGCGCGCGTCGCATGTCCCTCGCTCAAGATCTTGAGCGCCACAATCATCTGCTTGCGGAACTCCTCCGGCCGCCACCCCATGAAGCCTTGCGTGGCGATGGCCTGAAGGGCGTCATACGGCGCGTCGATCTTGCCGAAACCCGTCTCCCGTCCCCATATCGCCACGACCACGCTCGCCGGCACGCCATAGCGCTTCTGAATTTCGGCGAGCTTCGGGCCCCACTCGGCCATCTTGGCCCGGCCTTGCGCCGCGAGCGCGGCAAGTGCCGCGTCCTTGAAATAACCCTCGGGCGCGTCGAATTCGGGCTGATGCGTCGGCGCCACCGCTTCCTTTAGCGCCGCCGGCAGGGGCGGACCGCCGGGCGCGGCAGGATCCGGCAGCACGAGATGCGGCAAGGACCAGTTGAGCTTGAGCCCCTTGAGGTTCGCATCGAACACCGTCCGCGAGACGCCGGCAGCTTTGGCGTCCGGCCACAGCGCCTCGAGCCATTGGGCGAAGCGCGCCTCCACCGCCTGCTTGTAGACAGCGACATCGTCGGCGGCACGCGATGCCGGCACGCCAGCGAGAAGCGCGAGCAGCGCGCCCGCCATCGCTATCAATGCCTTGCCGCCCACGCGTGCCATGCGCCATCCTCACCGGGCTACGATTCGTCGACCCCAGGCGCGATTGTGGGCAGCGGATGCGGCGCTGAAAAGGCAAAAACGCGCTGCCACCGACCGGCGCGAAGGGGCTAGGACGCTGCGAGCTGGCGGTTTTCGATCAGGCGCCGCTCCCAGGCGAGCGCATGCTCGACGATGGTGTCGAGGTCGTCGAGGCGCGGCTTCCAGCCGAGCACCTCGGCGATGCGGTCGGCCGAAGCCACGAGCGCGGCCGGATCGCCCGGCCGGCGCGGGCCCATGCGTACGGGAAAGTCCTTGTTGGCGGCGGACTTGACCGAATTGATGACGTCGAGCACCGAGAAGCCCCGCCCATAGCCGCAATTGAGCACCTGGCTCTCACCGCCCGCGCGCAGATATTCGAGCGCGGCAAGATGGGCGCGGGTGAGATCGCTCACATGGATGTAGTCGCGGACGCACGTGCCATCCGGGGTGGGATAATCGATACCGAAGACGTCGAGATGCGAGCGCTCGCCAAGCGCGGTCTGCGCCGCAACTTTAATGAGATGAGTGGCGCGCGGCGTCGATTGCCCGCTGCGGCGCTCGGGATCGGCGCCCGCGACATTGAAATAGCGCAGCGCCACGTAGCGTAAGGGATGAGCATGCGCGGTGTCGCGCAGCATGGTTTCCGTCATCAGCTTCGAGCTGCCGTAAGGCGAGATCGGCTCAAGTCGCGCATCCTCGGCCACCGGATTTTGCTCCGGCATGCCGTAGACCGCCGCGGTCGAGGAGAAGATGAAATGCGGCACCTTCTCTTCCACCGCCGCGGCGATGAGCGCGCGCGATTTGCACGTGTTGTTGAGATAATAACCGAGCGGGTCGGCGACCGAATCCGGCACGACGATCGAGCCGGCGAAATGGATGATGGCGTCGATGGGGTTGCGTTTGAGCAGCCGCCGCACCAGCGCACTGTCGCCGACATCGCCGATGATGAGCGGTACGCCCTCCGGCACCGCCCATTGGAATCCGGTGGAGAGATTGTCCAGCACGATCACGTCCTCGCCCGCGTCGAGCAGTTCGAGAACCATATGGCTGCCGATATAGCCGGCGCCGCCCGTGACCAGGACGCTCATGGATCAACCTTGCGCATGTGCGGCTGTTGCAATTCAGGGCTTGTTATCGGAAGCAGGTTGAGGGACTTCTAATTCCGGCTCCCCATCTCGCCGCACGCGCTCCATCACGGTTAACGAGGACTTTAATGACCGCTCCTGTCCGCAAGGCGGTGTTCCCGGTCGCGGGGCTTGGCACCCGCTTCCTGCCCGCCACCAAAGCCATGCCGAAGGAGATGCTGACGGTCGTGGACCGGCCGTTGATTCAGCACGTGGTGGACGAAGCACGCGCCGCCGGCATCGAGCACTTCGTTTTCGTCACCGGCCGCAACAAAGGGGTGATCGAGGACCATTTCGACAAGCAGATCGAGCTTGAGCAGACCCTCGCCGCTCGCGGCAAGACGGCCGAGCTTGCCGAACTCGATCGCGATCTTCCCGGTCCGGGACAAACGAGCTTCACCCGCCAGCAGGAGCCACTCGGCCTCGGCCACGCCGTCTGGTGCGCGCGCGAGCTTGTGGGGCACGAGCCCTTCGCCCTTCTGCTACCCGACGTGCTGGTCAAGACCGAAGGCAAGAGCTGCCTCGGTCAGATGCTCGATGTCTATGAGCGGCACGGCGGCAACATCCTCGCCGTCGAGCAGGTCGCGCCGGAGAAGCTCAAGAATTACGGCGTGGTGAGCGTGGGCCGAGGCGACGGACGCGTGTTCCCCATCGCCGGCATGGTGGAGAAGCCGAAGCCCGGCACGGCGCCATCCGACCTCACCATCCTCGGCCGCTACATTCTTCAGCCCGAGATCTTCGCCGTCCTCGGGGAGCAGGAGCCCGGCGCGGGCGGCGAGATCCAGCTCACCGACGCCATGCTGAAGCTCTTGCCGCGGCAACCCTTCCACGCATTGAAATATGAGGGGCGGAGCTTCGATTGCGGCTCCAAGCTCGGCTTCCTGACCGCCAATGTCGCCTATGCGCTCGATCGCCCCGATCTCGGCGCGACCTTGGCCACCGAGATCAAGAAGCTCGTCTGACCGCGTTCCGCGTTCGGGATCGTTATTCTTCAACTCGCCAAAAATTGTATGGATCGAAGGCGCGGTTTGGGTGGCGTCTCGCCGGCGCCGAGAGCCGTCCGATCCGCGCTTTGATTGCTCCATTGGCTCGGTTGACGCCATAGCAACCTTTTTCCCAAATCCTCGAAATGACTACCGCCCTTTCCGGCTCAGGAGAGTTGCCCGGAACGCATGAGCTCGCACCTCCCCGCCATTGCGCCCACGCCGCCGCATCCCCGCGTGCTCGGCTGGATCGGCACGACGGCGCTCGCCATGGGCGGCAGCAATCAGATGATCTTCCTGATCACGGCGCTGTTCGTCGGTCAGGGAGCCATTATCGGGCAAGGTAGCGCCGCCGTTCCGTTGCTCATCGCCGGCGTCCTGCTCGGGTGGGCGGCCGCTCCTGCCTGGACCGAGCTCGTCATGATGTGGCCCAATCGCGTGGGCGGCATTGCCGCCGCCTGCGCCGAGGCGTTCCGGCCTTACAACCCTGTGCTCTCGGCGCTCACCGGCACCTGCTATTGGTGGGGCTGGATTCCAACCTGCGGGCTGACCGCGCTGCTTTCGGCCTCCGCCCTGCAACAATGGTATTTCCCCAGGCTGCCGGTCGAGGCCGTGGCCATCGCCATCGTCGCCCTGTTCAGCTTCGTGAATATGTGCGGCATCAAATGGGTCGCGCGGCTTGCCATTCCTGTAGCCGCGGCGTCCGCCTCGCTCGCCTTCGTCTCGTCGCTCGCGCCCATCCTGACGGGCAAGGTCGATTGGACCCAATCCTTCGACTTCCATTTGACGACGCCCTTCGAGGGCTGGTTCGGCGATCTCACGGCGGTGATGGCCGGACTTTATCTGATCGGCTTCGCCGCCCCGGCCTTCGAGGCCGCCGCCTGCCATGTCGGCGAGACGGTCGATCCCAACCGCAATGTCCCCCGCGCCATGCTCGCCTCAGCCGCCATGGCCGGGGTCTATTTCATCGTTCTCCCGCTCGTGTGGCTCGGCGTGCTGGGTCCCGAGCCGCTCGGCCAGGATCTCGCCATCGTGCTCGGTCCCACCTTCGCCCCGGTGTTCGGCAGCCTCGGCAAGGCCGCCGCCATCTGGTTCGTCATGTTCAATATGTTCCACGGCACGCTGCAGCCCTTGGCCGGCGCGGCGCGCACCCTGTCGCAACTGGCCGATGACGGGCTCTTGCCCCGCTTCCTATCGCTGCGCATCAAGGCGACCGACTGCCCCTGGGCGGCCACCTCGCTGACCGCCGGCTCGGCGATCGTCTTTCTCGTCATCGGCGACCCGGTGTGGATGATCGCCGCCGCCAATTTCACCTATCTCATCGGCATCTGCATGCCGAACATCGCCGCTTGGCTGCTGCGCCGCGATTTGCCCGACGCGGCCCGCCCCTACCGGGCCCCGCGCGGCACCATCATGCTCGGCGTGGGCGCCGCCGTAATCTGGCTGCTGTCGGCCATTCTCGGATTCGAGCAATTCGGCCTCCCGACGGTCGTGTTCGGCCTGGCCCTCGCCTATTCCGGAGCGGCGCTCTACGCCTGGCGGGTCATCGAGGATCGGCGCCGCGCTGGGCTTCCCGCCCTCGCCCAGACGCTGCACGTCAAGCTTACCGGCGCCATGGTGCTCGTGCTCGTGCTCGACGGCATTGCCTATCTCCTGGCCGTCAACACCATTTCCGCCGAGCATCATGAGCTCGTGGCCATGCTCGCTGATATTTTCGTCGCCGTCGCCTTGCTCACCGTCAGCGTGGGCCTCGTGCTGCCCGGCATGATCACCTATTCGGCGACGGAAGTGAGCAAGGCCGCCAAGCGGCTGACCTCCGGAACGCTGCGCGAATTTACCGGCGCCATGGCCGCTCTGGGCCGGGGCGACCTCGACGCCGCGCATGCTTCGGTCAATATCGTGCCGGTGAGACCAAATTCTCGCGATGAGCTCGGCGAGATGGCGGAGAACTTCAACGTTCTGCAGGAGGAAGTGAGAGAGGCGGCCGTCAGCCTGGACGAGGCACGCGAGAAGATGCGGATCGCCCGTGCCGAACTCTTGGCGCGCCATGCCGAGATCGCCCACCTTGCCCATCACGACGCGTTGACCGGCCTGCCGAACCGCGTAGCGCTCGCTGACCGGCTCACCGAGGCCTTCGAGCGCGCCGAGGCTGACGGCACGGGCTTCGCCGTCCTCAGCGTGGACCTCGACCATTTCAAGGAGGCCAACGACATCTTCGGCCACGCGATTGGCGATCAGCTCCTCTGCGCCATAGCGCGGCGGCTGGAAGCCGCCACCGGCGATGCCTTCGTCGCCCGCGTCGGCGGCGATGAATTCGTCATCCTCTTGGCCGCGGGCCAACAACCGCAATCCGCCGCGGCGCTAGCCAATTGCGTGCTCGGAGCGATGGCGGAGGATTTCCAGATTCACGGCCAGCTCATTCCCATCGGGCTGAGCATCGGCGCGGCTGTCTTTCCCCGCGACGGTAAAGACGCCGTCGCCTTGATTGCCAATGCCGACGCGGCACTCTATCGCGCCAAGGACGAAGGCCGCCACATGGTGCGCTTTTTCGATCCCGAGATGGACCAGCGCTTGCGCGAGCGCTACGCGCTGCAGCACGATCTCCGCTCGGCGATCGCCCATGGCGAGCTGTTCCTCGACTATCAGCCCCAAGCCAGGATCGACGGCGAGGTGTTCGGCTTCGAGGCGCTGTTGCGCTGGCAGCATCCCAAGCATGGGCTGGTGCCGCCACAGAGCTTCATTGCTCTGGCCGAACAGAACGGCATGATCGGCGAAATCGGCGAATGGGTGTTGCGTCAGGCTTGCCGCGAAGCCGCCTCCTGGGCTTCACAGTTGCAGGTCGGCGTCAATCTTTCTCCGGTGCAATTCCGCTTTGGGGACTTGGCGTCGCTCGTGCATTCTATCCTCTTGGAAACCGGTCTCAACCCCAGCCGCTTGGAGCTTGAGATCACCGAGGGCGTGCTCATCAGCGATCCGCCGCGCGCGCTCTACACGCTGCGGCGCTTGAAGCTGCTCGGGGTCAAGATCGCCATGGACGATTTCGGCATCGGTTACGCGTCCCTGTCCTCGCTGCAATCCTTCCCCTTCGACAAGATCAAAATCGACCGGACCTTCGTCTCCGGGGTCGACGCCAATGGCAAATCCGCCGAGATCGTGCGGGCCGTGATCAGCCTCGGTCAGGCGCTTAACATGCCGGTGCTGGCCGAGGGCGTCGAGACCGAAGGCGAGCGCCTGTTCCTGATGGGCGAGGGCTGCACCGAGATGCAAGGCTATCTCATCGGTTATCCGGCCCCGATCGAGCGCTACAGCGACATCACGTCCGGCGTTGCTGCGACCGCGCGCGCGGTCGCCGGCTAACCGCACCCCACGCCAGTTTCATCGCCTGATCTTCAACCCGAGCCGCACCTCGTCCTCGACGAAATTGCTCGTCGCATCGGGCGTGCTGGTGAACACCGTGTGCTCGTAGCGCCCATAGACCGACATGACCGGGTTGAAATAATACTCGGCCGTGGCGCCGCCCTTGGTGCGCCGGTCGATCTCGGGATCGCCGACGAAGTCGGCGACCTCGTAGGAGCCATAGATGCCGAGCACGAGATAGCGCCAGAAAGCGTGTTGCAGCGACAATTCGTAGAAGCGGTCGATGGCGCCGAGCGAATCGACGAGCGTGGTCTCGTCGATCTCCGATCGGGCGAGGAACTCGAGCTTGGTGAGCGGCGACGGCATCCAGATGAGGTCGCCATTGATCAACGGGCCGGAGATCGGTTGAAAATGGTCATCGATCGGATCCTGATGGCCATAGCCCGCGCTGATCTCGCCGAACAACGTGCCGGACAACCGCAGATTGACGCCGCCCTGCACCGTGTAGCCGGAGGAGCCCCGCATGAAGCCGGCCTCGTTGAGCGGCGCCTTGTAATCCCGCTCGTTCATCGCGGCCTCGACGAAGCCCGCCCAGGCCGATTGGAACTCATAGGTGCTGCGCAAGGTGCCGACCGCCTCGCTGTAATCCCTGATGTCCACGAAGGGCACCGGGCCGACCAGCGTCGGATCGGTGACCTCGTCGTAATTGTAGTCGGCCAGCGTGCCGGTGAGTTTGAGCGTGAGCCGGTTGAAGGTGTGGTCGGCCGAGGCGGTGACATGCTGCTCCTGCAGGGTGGTGTTCTGCGCGCCGGAAATATCGGTGAGGTTGATCGAGCTCGGCCCCTGTTGGGTTTGTGAGATCTCGGCCTCGCCGCGCAGATGCGTCTGAGTCGTCACGTCGATACGCCCGCGCAGCACGCCCTGATAGTTGCTCTCGTTTTCGATCGGATAGTTCCGGTACCAGCTCTGGTCGGCATTGACCTCGGCGGTGAAGGAATGGCGCGCCCAATTGGATTCGAGGCGCATTTTGGGCGCGACCTCCGCGGCGACGTCGCCATGGGTGTCGCTGAGCGTGTCGAGCACGTTATTGGTGAGAACGGTGCCGACCGCCGCCTCCGGGAACAGAAGAAAGCTGCCGATCCTGATGCCGATCGGGAGATAGGGGTCGAGATCGTGCGGCTCGGGGTTGAGCGCGGTGTGGATCTGCCGCGGCAAGATTTCCTCCGTCACCGGCAGGGTGAGCCCTTCCTCCTCGGCGAAGCTCTCCTCGGGCGCGACCAGTTCCTCGGGGCCCTCGCGCGGATCGGTGGGGGTCTCGTCCCCCATGCCGCCGAGCGGGTGCGCGGGCCTTGTGCCCGCCGGCTCGTCACCGAGGCCGCCGAGCGGCAGACCTTCCGGGCCCCCCGCGGGGGGCTTGGGCCCGGCGCGCGCCGCTGGCGCGGCCTGGGCGCCCAGCGCCGGCGTCGTGGGCGAGGTCCCCTGTCCCACGCCGTCGGCGGCCGCCTGCGGCGCAATGCTGCCGCGAAGCGGCTGCGCGCCGGAATCTTGCGCCCGAGCGGGCACGCATCCGGCCATGAGCAAGGCTAGAGCGAGAGCGCTCCCGCTTGCGCTTGTGAGAGAGTGACGCGGCAAAGACGGGACCCCGATCGGCCTCGAGACGCGTGTGGATTCGAGCGCCCGCAAATCAAGCGGGAGCCCGCCCCTACCCGGACCGTTGACCCACCAAGCCTAGGGGCAACAGAGTTAACGGGGCGTTTAGCCCTGTTCCGAAACGGCGCAAACTGGCGGCCTTCCGGGCGCCCTTTTTGTGCTAAAACCACTTTCGGTCAGACTTAGGGGGAGCACATTCATGCCGGTCGGCCTGAGACAGGATCGTCTCCTGGAACGCGACGCGAGCGCGGCCGTGGCCTCGGCCACCCGCACGGTGCAGCTCGAAACCGAGGGTTTGAGCGCGCTGGAGGCGGCGCTTCAAGGCCAGCTCGCCGCCAGCTTCGCCCTTGCCGTCGCCGCCATCCGCGGCTGCCGTGGCCGGGTCATCGTCACCGGCATGGGCAAGAGCGGCCATATCGGGCTCAAGGTCGCGGCCACGTTATCCTCCACCGGCACGCCCGCCTATTTCGTGCATCCGAGCGAGGCGAGCCATGGCGACCTCGGCATGATCACCGGCCAGGACGTGATCCTTGCCTTCTCCTGGTCGGGCGAGACCGTCGAGCTCGGCAATATCGTGTCCTATTCGCGCCGCTTCGCCGTGCCCCTCATCGCCGTGACCTCCAACGCCGAAAGCACGCTGGCCGGCGCCGCCGAAGTGGTGCTGGCGCTGCCGCAAACCAAGGAGGCCTGCCCCAACGGGCTCGCCCCCACCACCAGCACCGTCATGCAGCTGGCGCTCGGCGACTGCCTCGCCATCGCGCTCCTGGAGAGCAAAGGCTTCACCGCCCGGGACTTCAAGCTCTTGCATCCCGGCGGCCAGCTCGGCGCCAGGCTGAAATTCGTGGGCGATTTGATGCACAAGGCCGACCGCCTGCCACTGGCGCGCGCCGACGCCATGATGGCCGAGGCCATCGTGGTCATGACCGAGAAGGCCTTTGGCTGTCTCGGCGTGGTCGACGGCAACGGCCGCCTCGCCGGCATCGTCACCGACGGCGATTTGCGCCGCCACATGGGTGACGCCCTGCTTGCCCAGCGCGCCGGCGACATCATGACGGCCGATCCCAAGACCGTGTCGCCCGATCTGCTCGCCAGCGCCGCGCTTGAGCTGATCAACGCTTCGAAGATCACGGCCCTATTCGTTGTCGAGGACGGCCGCCCGGTGGGTATCCTCCATATCCACGATCTCCTCCGCGCCGGGGTCGCCTGACGACCGCCGACGTGGCCACGCAAAGCTTCGATCTTCTCGTCATTGGCGGTGGCATCCACGGCGCGGCCGTCGCCCGCGATGCTGTGGGTCGCGGGCTGAAAGTCATGCTCGCCGAGCAGGGCGACTACGCCGGGGCCACCTCGTCGGCCTCATCCAAGTTGATTCATGGCGGGTTGCGCTATCTCGAGCGGCTCGAGCTTCGTCTCGTTCGTGAGTCTCTCGTCGAGCGCGCCGAGCTGCTCAAGACCGCGCCCCACCTCGTCGCGCCGCTGCGCTTTCTGCTGCCGCTCTACCGCTGGCAGAAACGCCCCGCCCTCATGGTCCATGCCGGGCTCGCGCTCTACGATTTGCTCTCCATTGGCGACGGCCTGCCCGCAAGCGGTAGGCTCGATCGTCAGGAGATTGCAGCGCTCCCCCGCCTGCGCCGCGAGGATCTCACCTCTGTCCTCCATTATCACGATTGCCAGACCGACGATGCGCGGCTCACCCTCGCCGTGCTGCTCGACGCGCGCGCCCGCGGCGCCGACATCAAGAACCGCCGCGCCGTCACCGCCATCGTGGCCCTGGAAGATGGCTATGGCGTCGAGCTCGAAGAGCGCGGGGTGAAGCGGCGCGTCGAGGCCCGCTTTGTGGTGAATGCGAGCGGACCATGGGTAAGCGCCGTCGATGCGCTTACCAAAGCGCATCCCCCGTCGCGAGCCTTGCGCCTCGTGCGCGGCAGCCACATCGTGCTGCGCATGCCTGAGCCCGCCGAGGCCGACGCCTATACGCTGCAAGACCCCGACGGCCGGGTCATCTTCGCGCTGCCCTGGCTCGGCGGACGCTTCCTCATCATCGGCACCACCGACGTGCCCCATATGGGCGATCCGGGCGCCGCATCCTGCTCGGCGGAAGAAAAGGCGTATCTGCTCGCCGCCTATAACCGCAGCTTCGCGTCCCCGGCCGCGCCCGCGACGGCAGCCGATATTGTCTTCACCTGGTCGGGCGTGCGCGCGTTGGCCGACGACAAGGAGATTCGGCCGCAAGGCGTAAGCCGCAGCCGGGCGCTGGCGCAAATCGCCAACGGTACCGGCGGCATGGTCAGCCTCTATGGCGGCAAGCTCACCACCCACCGGGTCCTCGCCGAGGAGGTGCTCGAGGCGCTCCAGGCGCTAGGCGCCCGCACCGGACCACCCTGGACGAAGGACGTGCCGCTCCATGGCGGCACGTCCACCCGGGAAGCGCTCATCGCCCGCGCCGGCGAAGGCCCCGCCGCGCTGTCCGACGTTCTCTGCCGCCGCTGGGCCTTCGCCTATGGCGACGAGATCGAGACGCTGTACGACCAGGTCGCCCGCGACCCGACGCTCGCCGAGACAATCGCCCCCGGCGTGACGCGGGCCGAGCTCGCCCATGCGGTTGAGATGGAGGACGCCATGAATGCGGAAGATTTCCTCCTCCGCCGCACCAAGCTGCATCTCCTGCTGGATGCCCGTGGGCGCGAGGCTGTCGCCGACTGGTTCGCTTGACCGCGCTAGGGCTTCCCTTTGTTGGTTGTAGAACATAGAATATGCAACCTATAGTCGCAGGGGGTCAGCCGCCGTGTCCGCATATACGGTGCATCAGGGCCGGCGCTGTCGCGCCATCCTTACTTTGGGCTGGGCGGAGCAATTTGCCAGCAATGACATGACTGCCCAGAGGCTGCGGGACGCAGGCTTCACCGAGGTCAGCGTCACAGGCCATGGCCATAGCCGGGAAGCCACGGCCCTCTGGCCTCTCAACGATACGACCGCGCAAATACCATCCCAGGTCAGCTCGATCCAAGAGATCGAGGTATAAGGGCGCACGCGGCGCCTAGGCCGCCCCGGAGGTGCCGGCCGGCGCCACCTTGAGCACGGTGCCGTCGGCGCCGAGCACCTTGACCCGCGAGCCTTTGGGCAGGTCCGGCCCCTCCACCCGCCAGATGGTATCGCCGATATGCACGCTGCCGCGCCCGTTATGGATGGCATCCACCAGGGCGAAGGTCTGGCCGATATGCTGCAGCGCTCGCTCATTGAGCAGCGGCCGTTCACTCTCGAGCGGGTGCTTGCGCAGATATTTGTTGGCGAGCAGCACCGTCGCCAGCGACAGCCCGCAGAACCAGATCAACTGCCACTGCCAGCTGATGTCGTAGCGAAACGCGAGTAGAGCGGTGGCGACGGCGGCAACGCCGAACCACATGAAGAAGATGCCGGGCGCCAACAGCTCGGTCACGAACAGGATTGCGGCCAGGATCATCCAGTTCCAGGCACCGAGATCGGCCAGCATGCTCATGGCTTATGTCCCTTACACCGAGGGCACCGAGCCGGGCCGGCCGCGCGGCGCGCCACCGGGCGCCGATTTGGGTGGCGAGGCGGAATTGCCGCCGGTATCGCCGAACGCCTCGCGCGCGATCTCGGCCAGGCCGGCAATGGCGCCGATCACCGAGGTGGCCTCGATCGGCAAGATCAGCACCTTCTGGTTCTTGGCCTCGGCCAGCGCCTTCAGCGCGCCGACATAATTGTTGGCGACGAAATAGTTGATCGCCTGCACGCTGCCTTTCTCGATCGCCTCGCTCACCACCTGTGTCGCCTTGGCTTCTGCCTCCGCCGAGCGCTCCCGCGCCTCGGCATCGCGATAGGCGGCCTCACGCCGGCCCTCCGCCGCGAGAATTTGCGCTTGCTTCGCGCCCTCGGCGGTGAGGATCGCCGCCTGCCGCTCGCCTTCGGCGACGAGAATGGCGGCGCGCTTGTCGCGCTCGGCCTTCATCTGCCGCGCCATGGAGTCCACGAGGTCGCGTGGTGGCTCAATGTCCTTGATCTCGATGCGGGTGACCTTGACGCCCCAATTATGGGTGGCGTCGTCCACCACCTTGAGCAGCCGGTGATTGATCTCGTCGCGCTGCGACAGGAGCTCGTCCAGGTCCATGGAGCCCATCACCGTCCGGATATTGGTCATAGTGAGGTTGAGGATCGCCGATTCGAGATGCGTCACCTCGTAGCTCGCCTGGGCCGCGTCGAGCACCTGGAAGAAGGCGATGCCGTCCACCTTCACCATGGCGTTGTCTTTGGTGATCACTTCTTGGCTCGGCACCTCAACCACCTGCTCCATCACGTTGAGCTTGCGGCCGATGCGGTCGATGAACGGGATGATCAGGGTTAGACCGGGGCGCAGCGTGCGCGTATAGCGGCCGAAGCGCTCCACCGTGAAGTTGTAGCCTTGGGGCACGACCTTGACGCCCGCGGCAACCACGGCGACGAACAGGACAAGCAGAAAAATGACGAAGACATTGAAGCCGAGCATTGGCACCCCTCCCAGAGGCGTCAGTCGCTAATAGGCCAGCCTTCCTCTTTGGCAGCCAATAGATGGGTGCGTCGAGGAGTGAATTTAAGGGCTGTGGTCCTTGTCTTTGGGGATCAGTCCGACGATTTGCGGCGCCGCCTCGCCCGCCGCCGCGTCGGCAGCGCCGCCCCATCTTCGGTCGAGGGAGCCCTTGCGCACCGCGTTCGTCTGCTTCACCACGCCGAGCTGCGTGCCGTCGGGACCCAGAACGACCCAGACGATGCGGATGCTTTCCTTGCCGCCGGGCGCCGGCGCGACGCGCACGCTGCCCTGGATCTCGTAGACATTGGCTTGAAACGCGCTTGCCGGTTTCAGCCCGGCCGCCACGAGATTCCGGGTGAGCGCGGCGGCGAGCGCCTCCTCCCCGTCCCCCGGCGCGCCGGCAACCGTGACATAGACGAGCCGCCCACCGGCTGGCGCATGGGCGCCGGCCTCCGCGGCAAAGGCCGGAGCGAACCCAGCCAGCCAGCACAGGACTAAATTCGCGCCCACCAGCAACCTGAACGCCCCCATGACCCATCCCCCAACGGGGCGATCATAGCGCGTCACACCCAGCCCTCAAGCTCACGCTCGATCACATGCACGAGCACGCCGATGCCGCGCTCGCTGTCATTGAGGCAGGGGATGGCGGTGAATTTCTCGCCACCATGCTCGTGAAAGATCGCGCTATTCTCGACCGCGATCTCCTCCAGCGTCTCCAGGCAATCGGTGACGAAGCCCGGCGTGACGATGGCGAGCCGCTTCACGCCATCGCGCGCGAGCGCTTCCACGGTCTGGTCGGTATAGGGCTTGAGCCATTCGGCGCGGCCGAAGCGCGATTGGAAAGTCATGCGCAGCTCAATCCCGTCGGGCTTAAGCGCCGCGGCAAGCAGCGCACTCGTCGCCGCGCATTGACGCGCATAAGGATCGCCCTTGTCGACATAGGCCTTGGGCACGCCGTGGAAGGAGGCGAGGATCAATTCCGGTTTCCAATCGAGAGCGGCGAGATGCGCGCGGATCGAATCCGCGAGCGCCGCGATATAGACCGGATCTTCGGGATAGGGCGGAACGGTGCGCAGCGCCGGCTGGGCACGCAAACTCTGCAGCACGTCGAACACCTTGTCGTTCACCGTCGCCGTCGACGCCGCCGAATATTGCGGATAGAGCGGGAACACCAGCAGCCGGTCGCACCCTTGTGCCGCAAGAGCCTCCACGCGCGAGGCGATGCTCGGATTGCCGTAGCGCATCGCCCAATCGACGACGATAGGGGCATGGGCGGCCAATGCTTCGGCGACCTTGGCGCTTTGCGACCGCGTGATGGTGCGCAACGGGGACTCGTTCAGGTCCTCGTTCCAGATCGACCGGTATTTTTGCCCGCTGCGTGAAGGCCGGATGGTGAGCACGATGCCATTGAGAATGAGCCACCACAGCACGCGGTTGGTCTCGATCACGCGACGGTCGGAGAGAAACTCCTTGAGGTAGCGCCGCATCGGCCAATAGGAGGTGCCGTCGGGCGTACCGAGATTGACGAGGAGCACGCCGATCTTGCCGTTCCGCCCGGCCGTCGCGGGCGGCTGGGGCGTTGGGGCCGCCGCGGCTTTGGGCGCCGGGCGGCGGACGCCTGGCCTCTCATTCATCCGCACCGCACTCCGATCCTTGGAGTGCCTAAATAGGGCATCCGCCCGCCGCCGCCTAGCCTAGGCTTGCGGCAGGGCGTCAATGGCCGGGGCTTGCCCTCCCCTCGCCATCCTCGTCCCCCTCGCGCACGTGCACCAGCGCCATGGCCAAGAGGTAGGCAAGGAAATCCCGCCGCTGGCGCTCGGCAAGGGCGATCAACGTCTCCAGCGCCTGCTCGAAACCGTCCTGTCCCCGGCCCCGCACCAGGCGCCCTACCATGTCATCGTTCTTCATGCCGTCCATTCATCTTGGAATCAGCTCAAGACCGGGATTATTCTGTCATGTAAACTGCCGGGGGTATTTGACATTGGCCCTCGGCTATTTGACCTCGCTCCAAAGACGCGCTTGATCGCAGCGCAATTTTTTGATGCAGGTGCGGGGACGGGATTGAGAGTGATTGTGGTGCGCGTAACCCCATGAACGTGCCCGTCGGTGAGCAGCGTATCCGGGCCTTCGTCTTCGCTGGCTTGGCCGAGGCGCTCAGGCCCTATGGCCGCGACCGGACCGGGATCCTGCGCCAGGCGGGTCTTCCCGATGCCATTGGCGCCGACGGCTTTGCCTGGGTTTCGCTCGACCGGTTTGCGCTTACCCTTGCCCTTGCCGCGCGCGCCACGGGCGATGCTTGCTTCGACCTCAAATATGGGGCGGCCGGCCGTCTCACCCCCAATCCACTTGGCTATGTGATGGCGAATGCGCCGGACCTCCGCACCGCGCTTAAGTCCTTCGTGCACTATCACCGCGTGCTCACCACCAACCATTTCGACTTCGTGGAAAGTGCCGGCGTGGGTCGCCTCGAGTGGTCCTATGCGGTGACCATGCCGAATGTGACGCAGCTCTCCGATTTCGTGCTGATGCGCTTCGTGTGGCGCGTCCAATGCGCCGTGGGCAATTGCTGGCACCCGATGGCCGTGGGTCTCACCCATCGCCAGCCCGCGGACCTCGCCGAATATGAGCGGCGGCTCGGGCCTCGCATCGCCTTCAATCAGAAGGCCAACAGCTTTTCCCTCACCAGCGCCACGTTGGCGCTGCCGATTCCCGGCGCCGATGCCGAGCTGTTCAAGCTCGTCACGCGCTTTTGCGAGGAACAGATCGAAAGGCAACGCGCCGCCGCCGACCATCCGCTCCCGGACATGCGCGAGGCGATCACCCGCTGTCTGGAGCGCGGCGCCACGAGCCCGCATGCCGTCGCCGCCGAGGCAGGCCTGTCGGCCAACGCGCTTCATCGCCGTCTCAAGGCGGAAGGCACCACCTTCGCGCGCCTGCTCGACGATACCCGCCGCTGTCTCGCCCAGCGCTATCTCTTCGAAAGCTCGCTCAAGCTCACCGACATCGCCGCCCGCGTCGGCTATTCGGAGCTGAGCGCCTTCAGCCGCGCCGCCCGCCGCTGGTTCGGCGCCTCGCCGCGGGCCTTCCGCCGCGGCACGCCTAATCTCGACGAGGCCGCCTGAGCATCGCTGCCGCGTCGGCGACGATGCGCGCATGATCGAAGGCAAGCCGAAGCGACCGCCACTCCGTGACCCATTCGGCGCTCGCCGCATCCGACCCTGCGCGCGGAACGGCGGCGTCGGGCAGGACGGTGGCATAGGCGATGCTGACGGTGTGACCGCGCGGATCGCGCTTGGGATCGGAATAGACGCCGACCAGCGTAAGCTCGCCGAGCTCCACGCCTGCCTCCTCGCGGACCTCCCGCCGGCAGGCGGCCTCGATTGTCTCGCCGATCTCGACGAAGCCGCCCGGCAGCGCATGACTGCCGGCAAACGGCTCATTCTTGCGGCGCACCAGCAGCACGCGGCCCACAGGATCGAAAATGACGCAGTCCACGGTCAGCGCAGGGGTCTTCGGCAACGGCATGCTGGTCTCGTCCGGATGGAACGCTCAGTCGAAAAACGCGCCTCCTCGCTATTCCTGCGAGAGCCGCCGCGAACTCTTTTAGCGCCATGCCGAGAAGATAAGCGAGGAAGTCGAATCCCTTTGCCCGCGCGAGTTTAACCATGGGCGCGAGCTGAGCGGCCAGGTGTCGGGCAGTTTCGCGGAGGTCTTCCCCGCCCCCTTTGGGGTCTGAACCGCCTTGATCGCACATCGCCCCCTGCCAGCGATACCTGGTCGGTGGGGTAGTGGACGAGCACCCCCTCACCCGGCGCAGTCATAAAACGGATATAGTCCGTATACAGCCTTTCTTAGCATGAAACCCCCCGCCATGGCCAAGCGTTTCTCGATGTTTTGTTAAGGCTTCCGTTACAGGGCCTGACCGGCCGCGCAAACGGCGGCCCCGAAGCGGCCTAGCTCTTGGGCTGCGGCACGATGCGCAAATAGGGTTTTTGCGTTTTCCAGCCTTGCGGATATTTCTTCCGCGCCTCGTCGTCGGACACCGAGGGCACGATGATGACGTCCTCGCCGGCCTTCCAGTTGACCGGTGTCGCCACCTGATGCTTGGCGGTGAGCTGCAGCGAATCGATCACCCGCAGGATCTCATCGAAATTGCGCCCCGTGCTGGCTGGATAGGTGAGCGAGAGCTTGATCTTCTTGTCCGGCCCGATGATGAACACCGAGCGCACGGTCGCCGTGTCGCTCGCATTCGGATGGATCATGCCGTAAAGGTCGGCGATCTTGCGGTCGGCGTCGGCGATCATCGGAAAGTTGGGAGCGAAGCCCTGCGTCTCCTCGATGTCCTTCGACCACACGCGATGGGCGTCGAGCGGATCGACGCTGAGGCCGATGATTTTGACCCCGCGTCTGTCGAATTCGGGTTTCAGCTTCGCCGCCGCACCGAGCTCGGTGGTGCACACCGGCGTGAAGTCCTTGGGGTGGGAGAACAGCACGCCCCACGAATTGCCAAGCCAGTCATGGAAGTGGATATGCCCTTCGGTGGTGTCGGCTTCGAAGTCCGGGGCGATATCGCCAAGTTGCAGCGCCATTGTTGTCTCCCATCGCTCACAACGGAGGTCGAACCTTCGCCTCCGGCCATCCTCAAGATTTAGGATGCCTTACTCGCTGCCGCCAATCGCATGCGGCAAATAGAAACATTATTCTAGAATGAGCCGCAAGCCGAGCATGCGCGCCCTGCGGGCGCAATCACCCGCTATGGCCGTCTTACCCAAGCGCGTTCTCAGAACGGACGGGCCGGCCCGAGCGAGGCCGCGAAAAGGATCACGCCGAACAGGAGGATGAGGGTCGAGCCGCCGAGGGCGCACAAGGTCCACACCCCATTGGCCCAGGCCCCGCTCCGGCCGCCGAGCTTGAGCGCGAGCTCGCGCGATCCAAGCGCCAACGTGGCGAGCGCGGCGACGGTGAGGGCCGTGCCGAACGCCATGGCAAAGGTCGCCGCCACGCCCGCCCAGAACAGTCCTTGCGTGAGCGCAAAGACGAGCACCAGGATCGCGCCGGAGCATGGCCGGATGCCGACTGAAAACACCACCGCCATGATCTTGTGCCACGACACCGGCCCCGCGAGCGCCTGGGGATCGACCATGTGGTTGCAGGCCTCGCCCTCCGCATGGTGATGGTCATGGCCGTCATCGTGATGAGTGTGATCGTGATGCGTGTGAGCGTGCGCATGGCCATGATCATCATCATGGCTGTGATGATCATGGTGGTCATGTCCATGTTCGACCTGTGCGGCGGCGAGCCCTGTTTGCTGAGCGGCGCGCCTGCGGCGCCAGATACCGCGCAGCTGATTCGTGAGGAGCCATAGCCCAACCAGCGCGATCAGAGCATAACTCGCGCTCTCGAGCTGCAGCGACCAGGCCTTGATGGTGAACCCGCTCATATTCAGTGCAATGGCGAGAATGCCGATGAGCAACACGGCGGTCGTCGCCTGCAGCGCCGCGGCGATGAACGAGATCGTCACGCCGCGCCGCACCGTCTCCTCATTGGCCACGACATAAGATGAAATGATCGTCTTGCCATGGCCGGGGCCGAGAGCATGAACCACGCCATAAAGGAAGCTCAAGCCCGCCAAACCGGCCGCGGCGGCAAAGAGATTGTCGGTCTTGAGCCGCTTGACGCCGCCGGTGAGCTCGCGCTGCATGGCTTGCTGCGTATCGACCACCCAGCTGAAAAAGGCACCGACGAATCCTGGCGCGGACAGCGGTGCTGCTTGCGGGGCCGAAGGCGCGCCGGGTGAAGCGGCGAAGGGGGACGGCGCGTTTGGCGATGCAGCCGGTGCGGGCCCGAAGGCTGAGGGAGGGGGCCCGGATTGAGCTTCGGCGCAACCGGCGCCGATCGCCAGCACCAGACCGGCGAAAAGCGCGGCTCTCATGGTCCCTCGCATGGCTGACCTCATTTCGTGGTGCATTTGATGATCGCCGTCTGCGCAAATTGGGCGCCGAAATTGGAGCCCGGCCCGAGCTGGCTGAAGAAGGCCTCGCTCAGCGCCTTGGCGTCTTCCTCCGTATCGGCGTCCGGCTGCTTGATCGTGGCCCCGCAGCCCGGGGCCGGGGTGCCCGCAACCTTCACCGGGTCCTCCTTGGCGAAGCCGAAAGCAACGAAGAAGGTGGGGTCGTATACGTCCACGTCGACTTCCTTCCCCTTCGGGTCGAGCGGCTGCGCCAGCGGCAGGGTGAAATGGAGGGTGAGCACGCTCTTGTCGTAGTCGAGCCAATAGTCCACCGGCTCCTTGAGGGGCAGATTGTCGTCGGAATTTTCCAGATGCACGAAGGTGAAATAGTCGAACTCCTTGAGCGACTTGACGTTGACCTCGGCGAGCGGCTTCAGCTCCTCGCGGGAGTAGACCCCGTCGCCATTGGTGTCGAGCCCCTGCACCGCCATGGCGGTATACATCTCATCGAAGGTCCACGCGTGACGGATGCCGGTGATGCGGTGGTCCGGACCGAAGACGATCTCCGTCCGCACCGCGGCCCAAACGTGGGGGTGCGCGGCACTTTCACGCGAAGCAAGGCCGCACGCAGTCACGGCTATAATCGTGGCGGCGAGTCCCCGCAGGCACTTGGCGGCACGCGGCGGCAAGGCTCGAAGCTCCCCTAAAAAGCAGGGATCTGGTTAGGCCTCAATTATGGAGGATTGGCGACCCGCCGGGGTTGGCGGAAAGGCGGCACAGTGCCGCGCGAGCCGTCCGGTCAAGGCAAAAAAAAGGCCGGGCACCGCTGTTACGCAAGGCCCGGCCCGTCGGAAGTGGAGCGCGATAATCTTAGGTTGGCGGGGTGAGCTTCCCGGCAATGCCCGTGAACATGGCACTCAAATTCGTGCCGATCAGATTCACCGCGGTGATGATGACGACGGCAATGCCGGCGGCGATGAGCGCATACTCGATGGCCGTGGCACCGGACTCGTCTTTCGCAAAACGCGCAAACAAGCTCTTCATGTTTGACTCTCCCAATGAGTAGACTTTGACCGGTTTCCCGCACCACCCTAGTGACCGGAAGGGGCCGGACGATCGCCAACCTATCGGGCGCGTCTTAAACTCGCGTTAAACCGATCCCATAAAGTCGGACCTATTCAGGTAAACGGGGAGTTAAAGGCCGGGAGAGGCTTGCAGGCCTTGCGCAGGGCCGCGTTGGCCCGCTGCGCCCCGCGTTTCTTGCCTAAGAGAAGCTCTGCCAAGTGACGATCACGCGGGTGCCGACGCGCACCCGCTCGTAGAGATCGACCACGTCCGAATTGTACATGCGCACGCAGCCATGTGAGACCTCTTGTCCCACCGTCCACGGCGCATCGGTGCCGTGAATGCGATAGGTGCTGTTGCCGAGATACATGGCGCGGACCCCGAGCGGATTGAGGGGGTGGCCGCCCGGAACGTAAGCCGGCAGCGTCGGGTTCTCGCGCCGCATGTCGGGGGTCGGCGTCCACACCGGGTTGACGCGCTTCTCGCTCACGAAGGTGACGCCGGACCAGCGCGCCTCGCCCATGGGCGCGCCAATCGGATAGCGGATCGCGCGATTGTTGGGCAGCACATAATAGAGATGGCGGTCGCCGAAGCTCACTATGATCGTACCGGGGTCGACCTTGGGCGTGAACACCACGAGCTCGCGCCCGGCCGAAGCCTCGGTGGGCGTGGACGAGAAGAGATCGAAGAAGCCGGCCGAAGCCGGAGCCGGCAGCCCGGCAAGAAGCATGGCGGCCGCGGCGGCGGTGCCGCGGGCGAAGCTGGCGATACGCATGGAACAATCCCCGTCGCTATTTGGGGCCATGATGGCCGGTGTTGGTTACCGGATTCCAAATACCCCCCAGGATGCATCCGACCAAATCCCCCTCTCCTTGACTCCGTGCCAACTCAGGTCTAGAACAAACCAAGAACGAGTGGAGTAAGTCGCGTTGCGTAACGATCGTCCAGGCGGCGCAGAAGGTGAGCTCGTTCCGTCTCCTGGCGTTGCAAGAGCAGGCGGGGCCAAAGACCCGATCGAGCGATTACGCGCCCGTATCCGCGCGCTCGAAAGGGCTCCCGTGTCCCTGGCCATTCCCCCCGCACCGGGCACGTCCCGCCCCGCCTGCTTCCCTTTTTCCCCTGCTTTCTTGTCATCGCCGGCCTCCAGAAGGGACAAACGGGACCTCCCCCTCGGCACGCTCGGGCAAAGCGGCCTGCACGAGCTCAAAGCCGCCACCTACCGCGATGGTCCGGCGGCGCTTGCCTTCGCCCTGGCGGCCATCGGTGCGGGCCTCGCGCGCGGCCAGGCGTCCGGGCTCGTGCTGTGGTGCCTAACGGCAGAAGCCGCGCGCGAATGGGGGCGCCCTTACGGTCCCGGCCTCACCGGCCTCGGTCTCGACCCCAGCCTCTTTCTCCTGGTCGAGGCCCGCAACGCGCACGATGCCGCCTGGGCGCTGGAAGAAGGATTGAAAAGCCGGGCGCTGATCGCCGCGATCGCCCAAATCGAAGTGAAGGCACCCTTGATCGCCCGCCGTCTCGGCCTTGCCGCCAAGGCCTCGCATACACCCTGCCTGCTCCTCTCCGGCCATCACGGCGCGGGCTTGCCGGGAGCGCTCACCCGCTGGCGCGTCGCCGCCATGGCAAGCACGCACGCCCGCTTCGATGCGGCGGCACCTGGCGCGCCGCGTTGGCACCTCACACTCGAGCGCTGTCGGGGCGGGGCGCCCGGGGAAAGTTGGACCGTGGAGTGGAGTGATGCGTCGTATGATTTCCGTGTGGCTGCCGCTTTTGCCGCTGGAACGGCTGAGGCGGGAGAGAGCGGCGCTCAAAGCCGAATCCGCACCGGATGACCGGCCCTTCGCGCTGGTCGGCCACGCGGAGCGCGGTCTCCTGCTCACCGCCGTCAATGCGCGGAGCGAAAGCGAGGGCCTCTGCGCCGGTCAAGCCCTCGCCGACGCGCGCGCCATCTGCCCTCACCTTCTCACCGCGCCGGCCGATCCGGCCAAGGACGCCCGCGCGCTTCAAGCGCTCGCCCGCTGGGCCGGCCGCTATAGCCCCCACCGCAATGGGGATGGCCTGGACGGGCTCTGGCTCGACATCACCGGCATCCCCCATCTCTTCGGCGGCGAGGACGCGCTCCTCGCCGACCTCGCGGCGCGGCTTGCCGGCTTAGGCTTTACCGCGCATCTGGCGCTTGCCCCTACTCTGGGCGCGGCGCACGCGCTCGTCCGCTTCGCTCGCGCGCCCCACACCATCGTCCCGCCGGGCCAGACGAAAGCAGCGCTCACCGCCCTCCCAGTCGAAGCCTTGCGCCTCGCGCCTCCGGTGGTAAGCCTGCTCAAGCGGCTGGGCTTGAAGCGCATCGGTCAGCTTTATGATGTGCCGCGCGCGAGTTTGCAGCGACGCTTCCACGCCAAGGACGCCGCCGAGACGGTGCTGCTCCGCCTCGATCAGGCGCTCGGTGCCAAGGAGGAGCCACGCCCGCCCCTTCTCCCCACGCCTTGTCATGCCGTGCGGCTTGCGTTTCCAGAGCCTCTCATCACGGCCGAGGGCGTGGCCGCCAGCCTCGACCATCTCGCCGCCGCGCTGTGCGGCACGCTGATACGCCAACACGCGGGCGCCAAGCGCGTGCGCCTGGCGATTCACCGCAGCGACGGCTCCGCCATCGAGATCGGGGCGGGCTTCAGCACGCCCACCCGCGATCCGCAGCATCTGCTCCTGCTCTTGCACGACAAAGTCGCAAATTTGGACGTCGGCTTCGGCATCGACCTGATGCGGCTTGAGGCCCGGTTCGTCGAGCCGCTCCCGCTCGCCCAAACCACGCTGGTCGACCCGCACGGAAAAGAATGCGCCGCGACGCTGATCGACCGTCTCGCCAATCGCTTGCCCTCGCACAGGATCTGTCACCTCTCGCCGGCGCAAAGCCATGTTCCGGAGCGGACGCAAACCACCCGCTCGGCCTTTGCCGGCACCTCCTCCTGGGGCGCTTCGCCCATCAAGCCGCCGCGGCCGCCGCTGCTCCTGTCCGACCCGGAGCCCCTCGACGTGATCGCCGAGATTCCGGAAGGCCCGCCCGCGCGCTTCATCTGGCGGCGCGTGACCCGCCGCGTGGTGAAGGCGGAAGGGCCCGAGCGCATCGCGCACGAATGGTGGCGGGAAACGCAAGGCTGGCCCCGCGACTATTACCGCATCGAGGACGAGGACGGCCGCCGCTATTGGGTGTTCCGCGAAGGCCTCTACCGGGAGAGCGCCGGCGAGCTTCCCCGCTGGTATCTGCACGGGGTTTTCGAATGACCTCTCTTCCGTCATCCCGACGAAAGTCGGGATCCAGAACAGCAGAGTCGGAGCAAGCGTCGCTGGATTCCGGCTTGCGACGGAATGACGCGAGGCCAGGCTATGCCGAGCTCGAAATCACCACCAATTTCTCCTTCCTGCGCGGCGGCTCCCACCCCGAAGAGCTGGTGGCGACGGCCAAGGCACTCGGGCTCGACGCCATCGCCGTCACCGATCGCAACAGCCTGGCCGGTGTGGTGCGCGCCCATCTCGCCGCCAAGGAGGTGGGGATCAAATTCATCGTCGGCGCGCGCCTCGACCTCAACGGCGCGCCGAGCGCGCCGAGCCTGCTCGCCTATCCCACCAATCGCGCGGCCTATGGCCGGCTCTGCCGCCTGCTCACCCTCGGCCAGCGCCGCACGGACAAGGGCAACTGCATGCTCCACCTCGCCGACGTCGCTGCCCACGCGGAGGGACTGATCTTCATCGTGCTGCCGCCTGACGATTTCACTTTCATTTCTCCAATGTCATCGCCGGGCTTGACCGGGCGATCCAGTAATCACGGTTCTCTCGATAACGAAGGCCAGCGGTTGCTGGATGGCCGCCTGCACGGGCATGACAAGGGAAGTTTCGAGGCAGAGCTTCAGCGTCTCAAGGAGGCATTGCCCGCGCCGCTTTATCTCGCCGCGCGGCATTCCTATCGCGGCGACGACCGCGCCCGCATCGCCGCGCTCGCCGATCTCGCGTCGCGCGCCGGCACGCCACTCGTCGCCGCCGGCGCCGTGCTCTATCACGCGCCGCACCGGCACGCACTTCAGGACGTGCTCACCTGCATTCGGGAAAAGTGCACGATTCACGAGGCGGGCTTCCGCCTCGAAGCCAATGCCGAACGGCACCTGAAACCGCCGCAGGAAATGGCCCGGCTCTTCGCGGGCCATGAAGACGCGCTTGCCCGCACCATCGAGATTGCGGCCGCCTGCACCTTCTCCCTCGACGAGCTGAAATACGAATATCCCGACGAGCCGGCCCCCGAAGGCAAGAGCCCGCAAGCCCATCTTGAGGATCTCACTTGGCAAGGCGCGCGATGGCGCTTTCCCCGGGGCATCCCGGCTGAGGTCGCCGACACGCTCACCCGCGAGCTCGCGCTCATCGCCGAGCTCAATTACGCGCCCTATTTCCTCACCGTGCACGACATCGTCCATTTCGCGCGCTCGCGGAGCATCCTCTGCCAGGGCCGGGGCTCCGCCGCCAACTCTGCCGTCTGCTACTGCCTCGCCATCACCAATGTAGACCCGACCGAGATCGACCTCCTATTTGAGCGCTTCGTCTCGCCCGAGCGCAAGGAGCCGCCCGATATCGACGTCGATTTCGAGCATGAGCGGCGCGAGGAGGTGATCCAATATATCTATGCGCGCTACGGCCGCGACCGTGCCGGGCTCGCCGCCACGGTGATCTCCTATCGCGGCCGTTCGGCGGTGCGCGAGGTGGGGAAGGCGCTGGGCTTGAGCCAGGACACCGTCGCCGCCCTCGCCACCACCATTTGGGGCTTGAGCAATGCGAGCCTGCCCGAGACTTACGTCCGCCAGGCCCGGCTCGATCCCTCCGACCCCCTGCTCGCCCGCACCCTCGAGTTGACGCAAGAGCTGATCGGCTTCCCCCGCCATCTCTCCCAGCATGTGGGTGGCTTCGTGCTGACGCGGGGGCCCTTGTCGGAAGTCGTCCCCATCGGTAACGCCGCCATGGCGGACCGCACCTTCATCGAATGGGACAAGGACGATCTCGACGCGCTCGGCCTGCTCAAGGTGGATGTGCTCGGCCTCGGCATGCTCACTTGCATCCGCAAGGCCTTCGCCCTGATCGCGGCGCATTACGGCCGGACGCTCAGCCTCGGCGCCGTGCCGCGCGATGATCCTGCCGTTTACGACATGCTGTGCCGGGCGGATTCGGTCGGCGTGTTCCAGGTGGAGAGCCGCGCGCAAATGAATATGCTGCCGCGGCTCCGCCCGCGCAAATTCTACGACCTCGTCATCGAGGTCGCCATCGTGCGCCCCGGCCCCATCCAGGGCGACATGGTGCACCCTTATTTGCGCCGCCGCGCCGGCGTCGAGCCGGTCG
Organism: uncultured Alphaproteobacteria bacterium; assembly: GCA_963820115.1. Classification (GTDB taxonomy): domain Bacteria; phylum Pseudomonadota; class Alphaproteobacteria; order Rhizobiales; family Methyloligellaceae; genus Methyloceanibacter. The sequence goes on along the minus strand of CAWFYP010000001.1, from coordinate 342,172 downwards.
ATTTCCCCTCGCCCCATCCCGATCACGGCCCGGCCGACGAGCTGCGCCAAGTCCTCGGCAAGACCATGGGCGTGCCGCTGTTCCAGGAGCAGGCCATGCGGCTCGCCATGGTGGCGGCGAAATTCTCCGGCCCCGAGGCCAACGAGCTGCGCCGTGCCATGGCCACCTTCCGCCGCCGCGGCACCATCGAGCGCCTGCACGAGAAGATGGTCTCACGCATGGTGAGGCGGGGTTACCCGAACGAATTTGCCGAGCGCTGCTTCAACCAGATCAAGGGCTTCGGCGAATACGGCTTCCCCGAGAGCCACGCCGCGAGCTTCGCCCATCTCGTCTACGTCTCGGCGTGGCTCAAATGCCATTACCCCGCTTCGTTCGCCGCCGCGCTGCTCAATGCCCAGCCCATGGGCTTCTACGCCCCGGCGCAGATCGTGCGCTGCGCGCGCGAGCATGGCGTGGAGGCGCGCGAGGCGGACATCAATCACAGCCTGTGGGACTGCACGCTGGAGCCGATTGATCCCTCCCCCTGCAAGGGAGAGGATGGCGATGCACGAAGTGCAGCGCCGGGTGGGGGTCATTTTGCCGAGGCGGCAACCCGATCCGACCCCCTCCCCGACCCTCCCCCTTCCAGGGAGAGGGAGAAAAGCTTGGCGCTGCGTTTGGGGCTGCGCCAGATCGACGGCTTGCGCGAGGACGATGCGAAGACGCTCGTCTCGCGGCGCGACGGCCTCCCCGCCGAGCAGGATCCCCATCTTTTTGCGCCTCCTTCTCAAAGCTTGTCATTGCCCGGCTTGACCGGGCAATCCAGTAACCCCAGCGGTCTTAATAACGAAGGCCAGCGTTTACTGGATGCCCGCTTTCGCGGGCATGACACAGGAAGCAAGAAGGAGTCCTTCCGCGACGCGCGCGATCTGTGGCGGCGAAGCGGCATCGGCCGGGCGGCACTCGAGCGGCTCGCCGCGGCCGACGCCTATCGCTCCCTCGGGCTCGATCGCCGGCAGGCGCTATGGGAGGTGCGCGCGCTGCCGCAGGAAGTGCCGCTGCCGCTGTTCGATCACGCCCGCGCCGCCGAGACGGGCGCCGAGCCGGAAGTGGTGCTGCCAATCATGCCGCTCTCCGAGCATGTGGTGAACGACTACCGCAGCTTGCGCCTGTCGCTCAAAGCCCATCCCATGAGCTTCCTCCGCCGCCGCTGCGTGGAAGCGCGATACATGTCTTGCATCGATCTCAAGACGCTGCGCGACGGCGCGCGCACCGGCGTCGCCGGAATTGTGCTGGTGCGCCAGCGCCCGGGCTCGGCGCAAGGGGTGGTGTTCATGACCATCGAGGACGAGACCGGTGTCGTCAATTCGGTGATCTGGCCCAACGTGCTGGAGCGGGAGCGGAAAGTGGTAATGGGCGCGCGCCTCGTCGTGGTGCATGGCCGCGTGCAGCGCCATGAGGACATCATCCATGTGGTGGCCGAGCGGCTCGAGGACCGCAGCGACTGGCTCATGCTGCTTGACCAGGACGCCGAGGCTTTGAGCCTACCGGTCGCCAATGCCGATCACGTCAAACATCCGGGCGGCGAAGATGCCCGGGAACGCAAAACCGGCGCGCGCTCCCATCCACGCTGGCATCCCCGGCGCCATCCACGCTCGATGCGCATCATCCCCAAATCCCGCGACTTCCATTAGCCGCGAAAAGCCATCTGGAGTGGCCAGCTCGCGCAAAAGGGCTATGCTGCGCCCATGATGCGCCCCCGCTCATATTTGCCGCCCGCCGCCGCCATGCTTGCGGCGCTCCTCGCCTGCGCGCTGCTCGTCGCGCCGGCGGGGCTGCAGGCCTTCCAGCAGCCGGAAGGCGCCACCGGTTTCACGCCGAAGCCGCTGGTCAAGGCGGCGAGGCATATGGTGGTGGCGGCCCATCCGCTCGCCGCCGCCGCCGGTCTCGACATCTTGCGCGCGGGCGGCAGCGCGGTCGACGCCGCCATCGCCACGCAAATGGTGCTCAATCTCGTCGAGCCGCAATCCTCCGGCATCGGCGGCGGCGCCTTCCTCCTCGTCTGGGAGGCCAAGACCAAGACCTTGCAAAGCATCGACGGCCGCGAGACCGCGCCCGCCGCCGACACGCCCAATTTGTTTCTCGACGCCGACGGCAAGCCAATGCCGCGCCAGGCCGCCATGGAAAGCGGCCGCTCGATCGGCACGCCGGGCGTGCTGGCCGCGCTTGCACTGGGGCATGAGAAATATGGCAAGCTTCCCTGGGCCCAGCTGTTTCAGCCGGCGATCAAGCTCGCGCGCCAAGGCTTTCCAATCTCGCCGCGCCTAGCCAAGCTGCTCGCCGAGGCCGGACCCGAGACCTTCGCCCCGCAAGCCCGCGACTATTTCTATGGCGCCGAAGGCCATCCCCCGGCGGCCGGCGACACACTCACCAACCCGGCGCTCGCCGACATTTTCGAGCTGATCGCCCGCGGCGGACCGGACGCCTTCTATAAAGGCGACGTCGCCCGCGATATTGCCATCGCCGTGGAGAGTGATCCGCGCGGGCCGGGCAAGCTCGCCGAGACTGATCTTGCCGCCTATCGTGCCATCGAGCGTGAGCCAATCTGCACCGCCTACCGCGCCTATGAGGTCTGCGGCACGGGCCCACCCTCCTCCGGCGGCATCACCGTGGCGCAAGTGCTAGGGCTGCTCGCGCCCTTCGATCTCGGTCAGGCGCCGCTTGGCGCCACGCCCGCGCATCTGATTGGCGAAGCCGAGCGCCTCGCCTATGCCGACCGCGACCGCTATCTCGCCGACAGCGATTTCGTGAATGTTCCGGTGCAGGGCCTGCTCGATCCGGCCTATCTCGCCCAGCGCCGCGCTGTGATCGATCTTGAGCACGCGCTGCCGAACGTCGCGCCCGGCACCCCGCCCAACACCCGCCAAGGTTCTTTCGGCCGCGACGCGACCATTGAGAGCCACGGCACGAGCCATATTTCGATCGTCGACGACGACGGCAACGCGGTCGCCATGACCACCACCATCGAGCAATCCTTCGGCTCGCGGCTGATGGTGCGCGGCTTCCTACTCAACAACGAGCTCACCGACTTCTCTTTTCTCCCGACCGACGCCGAAGGGCGCCCGGTGGCCAACGCCGTCGGGCCGGGAAAGCGGCCGCGCAGCACCATGGACCCGACCATGGTCTTCGCCGCCGGCCGGCGGCTCGTCTATCTGCTTGGCTCGCCCGGCGGCTCCGCCATCATCCTGTTCAACCTGAAGGCGCTGCTGGCTCTCATCGATTGGCACCTCGACCCGCAAGCGGCCGCCGCGCTCGTCAATTTCGGCAGTATGGGCGAAGCCTTCCTGCTCGAGTCGGGCGCGGCCTGGGATGGGCTCGCAAAATCGATGCAGGCTCTCGGCCATCCGGTCGAGCGCCTCCCGCTCACCAGCGGCATGCATATCATCGCCGTGAGCCCCGACGGCCTCGAAGGCGGGGCCGACCCCCGCCGCGAAGGCGTGGCGCTCGGCGACTGAACCACCGGCTCGATCCATGACCGGCAGCAAACAAACGATCGCCGTGCGCGGCGCAGGCGTCGTCGGCCTGTGGCAGGCGCTGACCCTGGCCCGCGCCGGGCATTCCGTCACGCTGCACGAACAATCCTCGACGCCGTTCACTGGCGCCTGCAGTCCGTTTGCGGGCGCCATGCTCGCCCCCCGTTGCGAGGAGGAAAGCGCTGAACCTGCAATCCGCGAGCTCGGGCTCCGCGGCATCGCGCTGTGGCGCAACACCTATCCCGGCACGATCGGCAATGGCAGCCTTGTCGTGGCGCTGCCACGCGACCGCGCTTTGCTCGACCGCTTCGCCCGCATGACCGCGGGCTTCACCCGGGTCGGCGCCGAGGAGCTTGCCGCGCTCGAGCCCGATCTCGGGGCCCGCTTTGCAAACGCGCTCTATTATCCCGACGAGGCCCATGTCGCACCCATGGCGGCGCTGGCCTATCTGCTCGACCAGGCGCTTGGCGCGGGCGTCACGCTGCGTCTCGCCGCGGCCGGCTCGCCGAAGGATGCCGACATCGTCATCGATTGCCGCGGGCTCGGCGCGCGCGAGGACCTGCCCACTTTGCGCGGCGTGCGCGGCGAGCGGATCGTGGTGCGCAGCCGCGAGGTGGCGCTCAACCGGCCCGTGCGGCTCTTGCACCCGCGCTTTCCGCTCTACGCCGTCCCCTGGGGCGAGGGCCGGTATATGATCGGCGCCACGCTCATCGAGAGCGAGGAGGCGGGACCCATTTCCTTACGCTCGGCGCTCGAGCTGTTGAATGCCGCCTATGCGCTCGACCCCGCTTTCGGCGAGGCGGAAATTCTGGATTTTGGCGCCGCGGCGCGGCCTGCCTTTCCGGATAATCGTCCTAGGATTATCGCGCGGCCGCGCTATATCTATGTCAACGGCCTCTACCGGCACGGCTTTTTGCTTGCGCCGGTGATGGCTGAGCTCGTCGCCGCCTTTCTCGCGACCGGCGCGCAAGACCCGGAGGTATTCGGTGCAGATCCTTCTCAACGGTGAGCCGGTCGTAACCGACGCGCGCGATTTGGACGAGCTCTGCGCCAAGCTCGGCTTTGCCGAAGCCAAGATCGCCACCGCCATCAATGGCAGCTTCGTCGCCGCAGGCGCGCGCGCCGCGACCAAGCTCGCCCCGGCCGACGCCATCGAGATCGTAGCGCCGAGACAGGGCGGCTGATGCTCGACCTCTTTGGCGCCCGCTTTTCCTCCCGGCTGCTGCTGGGCACGGCGCGCTACCCCTCCCCCGAGATTCTCAAGCAGGTGGTGGCCGCGGCGCGCACCGAGATCGTCACCGTGTCGCTCCGGCGCGAATCCGCCCGCGCGCGCACGGGCCAAGGCTTCTGGCAGCTGATCGAGGAGCTTGGCTGCCGCGTGCTGCCCAACACCGCGGGCTGCCGCACGGCGAAGGAGGCGGTGGCGACGGCCAAGATGGGGCGCGAGCTGTTCGGCACGTCATGGGTGAAGCTCGAGGTCATCGCCAATGACGACACCCTCCAGCCCGATTTGTTCGGCCTGGTCGAGGCGGCCGCCATTCTCATCGCCGAGGGCTTCGAGGTGCTGCCCTACACCACCGAGGATCTGAGCGCCGCCGAGAAGCTCGTCGCCGCGGGCTGCACCGTGCTGATGCCCTGGGCCGCACCCATCGGCTCGGCGCGCGGGCTGATCAACCGGCCGAGCCTCAAGACGCTGCGCGCTTATTTCCCCGGCGTGACGCTGATCGTCGATGCCGGCCTTGGCGCCCCCTCCCATGCGGCGGAGGTCATGGAGCTAGGGTTTGACGGCGTGCTGCTGAACACGGCGATCGCCAAAGCGGGCGATCCGATAAAGATGGCCGACGCCTTCGCCCGTGCGGTCGAAGCGGGCCGGCTCGCCTTCGAGGCGGGCCTGATCGAGCCGTCCGACATGGCGACCCCCTCGACACCCGTCGCCGGCACGCCCTTCTTCAAGATCGACCACGCATCCTAAGCGGCCGAGGGCTGAACGGCCTTGATCAGGCTCGATCCCTTCTATCCCATCGTTCCCGACGCGGCGTGGCTGGCGCGGCTCGTCGGCCAAGGCGTGCGTCTGATCCAGCTTCGCCTCAAAGACGCGAGCGCCACCCGCATCGCCAATGAGATCGCCGAGGCGCTCGCGCTCTGCCGCGCGCAAAATTGCGAGCTTGTCGTCAACGATTATTGGCAGGAGGCCATCCGCGCCGGCGCCGGTTTTGTCCATCTCGGCCAGGACGACCTGGCCCGCGCCGGCCTCGCCGCCATCAAACGCGCAGGCCTGAAGCTTGGCGTGAGCACGCACAGCCCCGACGAGCTGGCGACGGCGTTGCGGGCCGAGCCCGATTATGTGGCGCTCGGTCCCATTTACGAGACCAAGCTCAAACCGATGCCCTGGGCGCCGCAGGGCCTGGGCGCGATCGCCGAATGGCGCGCGAAGATCGCCTGTCCCCTCGTCGCCATCGGCGGGATCACGCTCGAACGCGCGCCGTCCGTGCTCGCCGCCGGTGCGGATTCGATCGCCGTCGTCACCGACATTGTCACAAATCTGAATCCGGAGGCCCGCGCGCGGCAATGGCTGGCTGCGACCGAAGCGCGGCGCGACTTATCCACAGACTGTCCACACGGCTGAGGCCGCAGATTTCGGCCTTGACCGCAGGCCGTTGGCTCGGAATCATCCCGGGGTTCGCCAGGCCAGGGGGCTTTATGAGTTACAGTCTTGATCCCGCGATTCGGGTGAGTGAGGCGGTGCGCCGGGTAGCGCTGGCCGAGCTCGATCTCGCCCATGCCGCGCTCGCTTCGCCTCCCGACCGTCACAGCGGCGTCCACAGCGCCCGTAAGGGATTGAAAAGGCTGCGCTCTCTTCTGCTGTTGGTACGCCCCGGCGTGCCCGAGCCCGTTTTCACCAATGTGACCGAGCGCTTGGCGGCCATCTCCCGCGGGCTTGCGCCCGCTCGCGACGCCAATGCCCTGCTCGACGCCGTCCGCAAGCTCGAGCCTGACGAGGAGGCCTATGCCGGCTCGAGCCCCTTGCGCTCGCTCCGCCTCTGGCTCGAAAAGCGCCGCGAGGTGGCCGAGCGGAACCTCGAATCGAGCGCCGCCGCCGATGCCATGCGGGGCCTGCGCGAGCTCAAGCCCACGCTCGCCGGCCTCGCCATTCATCCGGACGATTTCACCCCCCTCGCCAGGGGCCTCAAACATTGCTACCGGGCTACGCGGCGGTCCTATGAGCTCGCCTTCGGCTCCGGCAATGACGACGATTTCCATGAATGGCGCAAGGACGTGCAGCGCCATTGGCGGCAGATGCAGTTGCTTTCCCCTTGCGCCGCCTCCGAGCTGCCGGGACGCGCCGATACCGCCCGCACCCTGTCGCAAGTCTTGGGTGACGACCACGACATCGCGCTCCTGCGCCGGCTCGTTTCCACGCCGACCATGGTGTTCGGCAACTCCGATGACACGGCCGCGTTTCTCAAGCGCTGCCGCAAGCGCCACAAGGCCCTGCGGCGCGAGGCCAAGACGCGCGCCGCCCGTCTGTTCCGCGAGCGCTCGCGTTCCTTTGCCGAGCGGATCGAATCCGCGTGGGGCACCGCGGCCGGTCGTGCCTCCGTGCCGGAGGCCCGCTCTGACAACGTCGTGCCGTTCGGGGAACTCAAGGCCGGGCGCTTGAGCTGAGGCCTAGACCCCGCGCGGGGCGCGCCAAGCCTGGAACATCAGCACCGTCCATAGCGCCGCCTGCCAATTGCGGCGCCCCTCGACATGCTCGCGCCAGCGGGCGCGGATCGGCGCGGGGTTCAACAAGCCGCCTTCGCCAAGACGCCGCTCCGACAAGAGATCCTCGGCCCAATCGCGCAACGGGCCGCGGAGCCAGCTCCCGATCGGCATGGCGAAGCCCGCCTTCGGCCGCGTGACCAACCGCCTCGGCACATGCCGGTCGAGCACCTGCCGCAACACCCACTTGCTTTGCCCGCGTCGCAGCTTGAAGCGCGCCGGAAGCCGCCATGAGAACTCGACCAGGCGATGATCGAGGATCGGCACGCGCACTTCGAGGGCGACCGCCATGCTGGCGCGATCCACTTTGGTGAGGATATCGTCGGGAAGATAGGTCAGCGTGTCGAGATATTGCATGCGGTCGAGCGCATTGGGCAGCGCCCGCGCAACCGCCGGATCGAAGATGGCGCCCTTGGGCTCGGTCGCGCCCGGCACGATCGTTTCCGGCGCCTCCCAATTACTCACGAGGCTCCGATATCCGCCCTCGGCGCCCGCGCCGAGCATGCGCGCCACTTTGTGCATCTTGTCGGCGGCGAGACCCGGACGCCGGCGCGCCGGGACGAGGCTGAACAGGCGGTCCCACAGCGCCGGCCCCGCGGCTCCCAAGCCGCAGCCGAGCACGCGCCCCAACCCGGCGGGCACGCGGCTCAAAGCGCCCGCGAAACGGTGTCGTGTGTAGCCCGCGAAAAGCTCATCGCCGCCGTCACCCGAGAGTGCCACCGTGACGTGCTCGCGCGTGAGCTTCGCCAAGAGATAGGTCGGCACCTGCGAGGAATCGGCGAAAGGCTCGTCATAGATCTCCGGCAGGTCCGGAATGACGGCAAGAGCCTCCGCCGGGCTCACATAGAGCTCGGTATGCTCGGTGCCGAGCGCCGCCGCCACGGCGCGCGCATGCGGCGCCTCGTCGAAGCCTGCTTGCGCAAATCCGATCGAATAGGTGCGGACGGCGGCATTGCTCTTGGCCCGCATCATGGCGGCGACCGCGGAGGAGTCGATGCCGCCGGACAGGAACGCGCCGAGCGGCACGTCGGAGACGAGACGGCGTCCGACCGCATCGCCGAGCAGGTCTTCGAGCGCGTCGGCCGCCTCCTGATCCCCGAGCTCGAGCGGCGCGGCATGCCCGCGCTCGGCCGCGCCGGCCAAGCTCCAAAAGGACGAGCTGCGCACCACGCCGTCGGCATCGACGCTCGCCACATGACCGGGTGCGAGCTTTTGGATGCCGCGATAGATGGAGTGCGGCGTCGGCACATAAGCAAGGCGGAGATAGGCGGCGAGCGCATCGCGATTGAGCTCGGGCGCCCAGCCCGGCAACACCTCGAAGGCCTTGAGCTCGGACGCGAACACGACACGGCCGTCCTGCCGGCCGAAATAGAGCGGCTTGATGCCGAGCCGGTCGCGCACCAGGCTCAGGCGACGGTCGCTTGCATCCCACAGCGCGAAGGCAAACATGCCCATGACGCGCTTGATTGTGGCCTCGACGCCCCAGGCGGCGCAGGCCTCGACCAGAATTTCGGTGTCGGAATGGCCGCGGAAGCGGTGACCCCCGCGCTCGAGCTCGGACCGCAGCTCGGCGGCATTATAGATTTCGCCGTTATAGGTGATGACCGCGCGCCCGCATGCCGAGCGCATCGGCTGCGCGCCCGCGGGCGACAGATCGATGATGGAGAGCCTTGTATGGCCGAAAGCGATTCCGGCCTCGGCATCGGCGAACACGCCGTGCGCATCGGGCCCGCGATGGGCGAGCTTCGCCGCCATGGCGCCGGCGAGCGCTTCGAGCTCTTGGCGCCCGGAGCGGCGCTCGAGGTCGAGAAAGCCCGCGATGCCACACATGGTTAGAGACTCACCTGCATCCCATCATAGGCGACCTCCCAACCTGCGTCCTGCACAGCCTTTCGCTCCGCACTGTCCTCGCGCAAGGTAGGATTGGAATTATTGATGTGGATGAAGATCTTACGCTTAATGTCGAGCCCCGCCAAGGACGCCACCGTGCCGCCAGCGCCCGACATATTCATGTGTCCCATGCGCTCGCCGGTCTTGTTCAACAGGCCTTGCTTGATCATCTCGTCATTGGTGTAGAGCGTCCCGTCGAAGAACACGAGCGGGGCGTGAGCGAGACGCGCGCGTAACGGCTCATCGAGCTGGGCGCAGCCCGGCACGTAGAAGAAATAGCGCCCCGTGGCCGCCTCCGTCAGTTTGAGCCCGACCGTGTCGCCTTCCTGCGTGCCGAAATCCGCGCCCGCCCCCGCATCCTCGAGATAAAGCGGGATCTTGCCCGGAACCGGAAAGGCCTCGACCTCGAGGCCGACCGGGCCCGACGGACCTTCCACGGCAAAGGACCGGCCAAGCGGCATGGCGATGCGCTTGACGAGGGCATGATCGAGCACGTCGAACACGCTGTTGCTGGCGAGCACGCCGAGCACCCGCGCGCTGCCATAGATGGTGAAGGCCTGCCCTTCGCGCAGCGTGAGCAGGCCGGCGATGGCATCGACGTCGCCATTGGACAGCACCACGGACTTGATCGGGCTGTTGCGCGCGGCGCCGTCGGCGGCCGGATGCAGCTCGGGCGTCGCATTGATCTGCTGCCGCAGATCGGGGGAGGCGTTGAGCAGGACGAAGTCTTTGCCATTGGCGCTGACCGCGACGGAGGCTTGCGTGCGCGGCTTGATCGCCGCCACGCCCTTCCGCGCGTCGGCCGAGTTCCGGCCGTTGCAATTCCATTGCGGCAGACCGCCGCCCGCCGCCGAGCCCAGGACCTTGATCAGCATGATGAGAGGGATGGCGGGCTGAGGTCCTCGCCGTCAAGACCAAAAGTCGCGACGCTCTCCGCGCCGAGGCCTAGAACTGAAGCGATCCCTGAAATTTCAACGCCCCGTCGGATGCCGCGTTGGTCAAGCCGAACTGAAAACCGACATTCATGGAAAATTCGGTCTCCGGCGCCTTGCCGGCTTTTTCGTCGTCATCGCCCGCTTTGCCTTTGGCCTCGTCGTCCCCCTTGCCGTTCTCATCACCCCCAAAGGTGTAGAACAGCGTTGGGCCAATGCTGTGATTTTGCGAATTGAACGAACCGGCATTGGCGAGATCCTCGATCTCGCCGAACATCTCCACACCCACGCCCCAATGCGAATTGAGCGAATACTTGCCCTGCCAGCCATATTCGAAGCCGAGGCCCTCGGCATCGGCGAACTCGCCAGCCTGGCTCGTGAACAGCGGATTGAGGGTCAGCAATAACGGGCCCTTGGCGAGCTCGACGATCGGGCCAAACTCCCAGACATTCGGCTGGCCTTCCTCGGGGCTGCCGCGGTTGATTGGATGTTCGTACCCGCCCTGGAAGGCGAGGCCAATCCCATCTCCCTCGCGCCGAATGAACGAGACCTCACCCTCGATTTCAACCGTATTGAAGTTCACATTCTCGCCGAGCGGCTGGTCGAGCGTACCGCTGACCTGGAGGAGCACCCATTCGGTGATGCCCATCTGCATTTCGAGATCATGGCTCTGACGCAGATCGTTGGCGTTGGGGTTTGCCTCCGTTACCGCCGGGACACCCCAATGATAGGCGCCGCGATATTCGAGCTCGACCTCGCCCGCATCCCATTGCGATTCCTGGATTTGGAACTCGGCCAGGGCCGGCCGGGGCGTCGCAAGGCTAAGCCCGGCCGTGGCCATGGCCGAAACGGCCGCGGTCAACGCCAAATGCCGGAATTTCGGTAAGTCGATCCGATCGTGTCGCAAGAGCCACCCCCCAGCAGAGTCTTGCCGCGATTATGATTCGCGTGAGCTTAGCAAACTCATGCATTGATGCGCGCACTATCAGGGGCCGCGATGATCCTGGCCTGACACCGACATGAATGGCACGTGACATGGAGATGAAAAAACCATTACGTGTGCCTGAGGACACCGCAAACTCTCAAGGAATGACGGTATAGAGTACCGAGCCGTCGTGCCCCGGAGACTGTCCCTCCAGATAAGGATCCTTCTTTTGGGCTTTCTATACCGTGAGCCAAGGCCCCTTTAAGACTTGCGATGCGCTACCGGACCAAGCTCCTCATCACCGCAGCACTCCTGCTCACGATGTCGCTTTCGGCGGCCGGACTCGCCTATTGGGGCGTCCTGCAATCCCACGAACACCTCGCCCGCTCGCGCATCGCCCATCAGGAGCTCGAGCGCCAATTGCAGCTTTCCCGCCACAGCCAGCAATTGTTCAAGGCCTGGACCGATACCCTCCTTACCGGCATCTCGGACCGGCCCCTCGGCGCCGCCTATCTCAACAAGGTGATCGAATCCGACCTCTCCCAGCTGCAGCAGCTCACCGAGACGGAGATCGCCATGGTGGGCAAGGACGAGCGCAAGGACGAGGCGGCGGAGCTCGTCCGGCTCAACGCCATCAAAGCCGAGTATCAGCACACCCTGGACCAGCTCGGCGAAGTCGAGCAGTTGCGCAGCCACGGCCGCCCCGACGTTGCTTGGCAAAGGCTGATCGAATTGCTCAAAGGCGGCATCGACCAAAAGCTCAACGAGCTGATCGAGGTCGCCGTGGCCGACGAGACCGCGGAGGTGGACCGGATCGATGCCGATGCGGCGCGACTGTTGGGCCAGCTCGAAGAGATCAGTCAGGTGCACGCGGTCATCGCCATTCTCGTCACGCTCGCGCTGATCATGCTGCTGCTGCACCGGCTCCGCGCCCCCTTGGCCGAGCTTGCCCGCGGCACCCGCGCGCTGGCCGAGGGCGACTTGTCTCATCGCATCGCCATTTCCGGACGCGACGAGTTCGCCCAGCTTGGGCAAAGCTTCAACCGCATGGCCGACGATTTGCAGACGCACCAGAAGGCTCTCGAGAGCGCCCATGCCAATCTCGAAGCCGTGGTAACCGAGCGGACCGAGGAGCTGCGCCAGGCGAACAAGGCATTGCGTAAAATCGACGAGACGCGGCGCGGCTTCTTCGCCGACATCAGTCACGAGCTCCGCACCCCGCTCACCATCATTCGCGGCGAGGGCGATATCGCGCTGCGGGGCAAGAACAAGCTGGTCGCCGAGTATAAGCGTTCCATCGCCCGCATCGTCGAGCAGGCCAAGCACCTTTCGGTGCTCGTCAACGATCTCCTGTTCATCGCCCGCGCCGGAGCCGGTGCCGCCAAGCTGAACTTGCAGGACATCGATCTCGGCACTTTGTTGGAGAAGGTCTGCGGCGACGCCAAGGTCATCGCCCATGGCAAGAACGTCAATGTCAGCTATTCCAACGGTGCAGGCCACGAGCTCGTCCGCGGCGATCCGACCAGGCTTCGCCAGCTGTTCCTGGTTCTTCTCGACAACGCCGTCCGCTATTCGCCGTCCAAAGGCGAGGTGAAAGTCGATATAGGAAGCGAGGGCGGCGAGGTCGCCGTGCACATCTCCGATCGCGGCATCGGCATTGCGCCCGAGGAGCTGGAAGGGATTTTCGAGCGCTTCCGGCGCGGTGGCCACGCGACCGAGCTCAATGAGGAGGGTCTCGGCCTTGGCTTGCCCGTCGCCAAAGCGATCGTCGAGGCCCATAAGGGAAGGATCGAGATGGCAAGCCGCCTGGGTGAAGGCACGATCGTCACTGTCGCCTTTCCGGCCGCCAACGCCGGAGGCGAGCCATGAACGTGCTCTTGGTCGAGGACGAGGCCCGCGTCGCCGATTTCATCGATCGGGGGCTCAGGGCCGAGAATCACGGCGTGACCGTCGCCCCCTCCGGCGCCGAGGGGCTCGATCTCGCCAAGACCGGCGAGTTCGACGTGATCGTGCTCGACCTGATGCTGCCCGACATGCATGGCTATGACGTCTGCCAACGTCTGCGCCAGGACGGCGACCATACCCCGATCCTGATGCTGACCGCCATGGACACGCCGGAGGACAAGGTCAAGGGCCTCAAGCTCGGCGCCGACGATTATCTCGCCAAGCCCTTCGATTTCGACGAGCTCTTGGCGCGCATCGAGGCGTTGCACCGGCGCGCCCATGGTTTCGCGCCGAGCTCTCATCTGTTGCAGGTGGCCGATCTCATTCTCGACCGGGAGTTGCTCGAGGTGAGACGCGGGACCGAGACGATCAAGCTCACGGCCAAGGAGCTCGCCATCCTCGAATTGTTGATGAGCGCCCCGGGGCGCGTGTTCTCGCGCACCCGCATCCTGAATCAGGTGTGGGGCTATAGCGAGGATCCCCTCACCAATGTCGTCGACGTCTATATCGCCCGCCTGAGGCGCAAGATCGACACGGCCGAGCGCGAGCCGCTGTTTGAGACGGTGCGGGGCCACGGCTACCGCCTCAAGGCCCCGGCCAAGCAATGAGCAAAACCGATGGATTACCAAGCTATTTCAGGGACGTGGCAAGGTGGCTGGGAAAATTGGCAGGCCCCGGCGGGACGTCTTGCTTAAGGCGGCGGGATGAGTAGAGTATGCCTCGCCACTCTCGGTGTTGCGCGCCATACCGCCTCCGGGTTTCGTTGCAAGCCCCGGCAGCCTGTGCCGTTTCCCGCGGCAGCAGTGCTGCTCGCGCTCATGCGTGGCGAGCCCCAGATTTTAGGACTGAAGTACGAACCTCGCGGAAGGAGTCTCCGTTGCGCCTAGGTCCATTGGCTTTCGTGATTTGCGCCCTTGCGGGCTCGGCCCTCGGCCCGTCGGCTCATGCCGCCGACAAGCTCAAAATTGGTGTCCTCAAATTCGGCACCGTGAGCTGGGCCCTCGATACCATCCAGAAGAACGGCCTCGACAAAGCCGAGGGCATCGAGCTCGAAGTGGTCCCGCTGGCGAGCACGCTGGCGACGACTGTGGGCCTGCAGGGCGGCTCGGTCGACATCATCGCCACCGATTGGCTGTGGGTGTCGCGCGAGCGCTCGGGTGGCGCCGATTTCACCTTCGCCCCCTTCACCACCGCGCTCGGCGCGATCATGGTGCCGCCCAATTCGCCGATCAAGACCCTGTCCGATCTCAAGGGCAAGAAGATCGGCGTCGCCGGCGGCCCGCTCGACAAGAGCTGGCTGTTGGTCGTGGCTTACGCGCTGCGCACCGCCAATCTCGATCTCCGCACCGAGACCACGCAGGAATTCGGCGCGCCGCCGCTGCTATCCGAGCGCGCCAAGCAAGGCGCGATCGACGCCGTGCTCAACTTCTGGCCCTACGCGGCGCGGCTCGAGGCGCAAGGTTTCAAACAGCTGCTCGGCATCGAGGACGTCGTCCAAGAGCTCGGCGCCAAGGGCGAGGTCGCCATGGTCGGCTACGTCTTCAGCGAGGGCTGGGCCAAGGAGCATACCGCCGCGATCGAGGGCTTCCTCCGCGCCGCCGCCAAGGCCGACGAGATCCTGGCCACCTCCGACGCGGCTTGGGAGCAGCTTAGGCCGTTGATGCAGGCCGAGGATCAGGCCACGTTCGAGGCGCTGCGGCGCCGCTATCGGGAAGGCATTCCCGAGCGCTCCTCAGCCGAGAACGAGGCCGACGCCAAGGTACTGTATCAATTCTTGCGCGAATACGGTGGTGAGAAGCTGGTTGGGCCCGGCACCGAGCTTGCGCCGGGTACCTTCTGGAAGGGTGACAAGAATTGAGCGTCAGCTTCGCCCGTTCCGAGCCGCTCACGGCGTCGCGCTCCATGCGCGGCCCCCTCGTCTCGATTCTGTCCGTGCTCGGCTTCCTGCTTGTGTGGTACATCGCCGCCGAAATCGCCCACAGCCGGCTCCTGCCGGGACCCGGGGCGGTACTCAACTACATTGTCGACGAGACGCTACATGGGGACCTCTTGCCCGAGCTCGGCATTACGCTGTGGCGCGTGCTTGCCTCCTTCGTCTTGGCCATGGCGATCGGCAGCGTCGTCGGCCTGGCTATGGGCCAGTCGCCGGCGCTAAACCGGGTGCTCGACCCTTGGCTGATCGTGCTCCTCAATCTGCCGGCCCTCGTCGTCATCATCCTCGCTTATGTCTGGTTCGGGCTGAATGAGGCCGCCGCGATCGGTGCCGTGGCCTTGAACAAGATTCCCAATACGATCGTCACCTTGCGCGAGGGAGCCCGCTCGCTCGATCCCGGCCTCGAGGAGATGGCGCGCGCCTATCGGCTGTCGCCTTGGTCGCGACTCCGGAACGTGACCCTGCCGCAGCTGCAGCCCTATTTCGCCGCGGCTTCGCGCTCCGGCATTTCGCTGATCTGGAAGATCGTGCTCGTGGTCGAGCTGCTCGGGCGGCCGAACGGCGTCGGCTTCGAGCTGCATCTCAATTTTCAGCTTTTCAATGTGACGGCGATCCTTGGCTATACGCTCGCCTTTGTCGCCGTCATGCTCGCAATCGAATATTTGCTGGTGCAGCCCGTTGAACGACATACGACCCGCTGGCGCAATAAGCCGGTTTGAAATTCGCATCGAGGACAAGACGCATGTCGGGGCCGACGGCACGTTGGTCCCGGCCATCCGCGACCTCGTCATCCATGTGGAGCCGGAGAGCATGACCGTGCTGATGGGACCGTCCGGCTGCGGCAAGACCACGCTGTTGCGTATCATTGCCCGCCTCGACGACCGCTATACGGGCGAGATCGATATCCCGGAGGATGCGCGGATCGGGCTGATGTTCCAGGAGCCTCGGCTTTTGCCCTGGCGCACGGTGCGGCAGAATATCGAGCTTGTCACCCCGCCCGGTTATTCGGAGGCCGATCTCGATCGCCTCGCCGCGGCGGTCGGCATCACGGACATTTTGCCGCGCTTTCCCCAGGAGCTGTCACTGGGCCTCGCCCGCCGGGTGGCCCTCGCCCGCGCCTTCGCCAACCGGCCCGACCTCTTGCTGCTGGACGAGCCCTTCGTTTCCCTTGACGATCGCACCGCCGACCGTCTGCGCCGCCTTCTGCTCGAAGTCTGGCAGGAGCGGCCGACCACGGCCATCCTCGTCACCCACAATCCCCGCGAGGCGATCCTGCTCGCCGACCGGCTCATCCTCTTGGCGCCGCGGCCCACCCGCGTCGTTGCGAGCGTGCCGATCACCATCCCCCAAGCCAAGCGCGACGCGGCCACGGTGGAAAAGATCTACGCCGATCTCTCGCAGCGTTACCCGGCCAATTTCGCCATCGGCTAAGCGGCGCCCAAGTTCTTAAGCCGCCGCCGGCCCCGCCACCTTTCGCTGCTGGATGCCGAAGGACGGGTCGTAGAACCACACCGACAGTCCGAGGAACACCGCGAGGCATCCGAACACGATGCCGAGCGCCTGCCAATTGACCTCGAGATAGAAGGCGAAGCGGATCAGCTCGACCGCATAGGTGAAGGGGTTGTACAGGCAGATATAGTACAGCCAGATGCTCCCCTCCTTCATCTTCCACAGCGGATAGAGCGCCGAGGAGGCGAAGAACATCGGGAAGATGACGAAATTCATCACCCCGGCAAAATTCTCGAGCTGCTTGATGGTGGAAGACAGCAGCATGCCGAGCGCGCCGAACATCATGCCGGCGAGAATGAGCGCGGGGATCGCCGTGACATAGCCCCAAGGTGGCAGCTCCACGCCGCAGAAATAGGCCACGAGCAGGAAGGTATAGACCTGCAGCAGCGAGACGGCGACGCCGGCGAACAGGCGTGACAAGAGCAGGAACCAGCGCGGCAAGGGCGTGGTGAGCAGCACCCGCATTGAGCCCATCTCGCGGTCGTACACCATCGACAGCGAGCTCTGCATGCCGTTGAACAGCTGGATCATCGCCAACAGCCCCGGCGTGATGTAGACATCGTAGGTGATGTAGGTCTGGTAGGGTGGGATGATCGAGATGCCCAGTGCCGCGCGGAACCCGGCGGCGAAAATAATCAGCCAGATCAAAGGCCTAACCAAGGCAGCAAAAAACCGCTCACGCTGATTGAGGAAGCGCAGCAGCTCGCGCCAGACGATGCCGTTGAAGGCGCGGGCATAATGCATCAAGCTCATGCCGCGACGTCCTCTTCCGTGTCGCCGCCGATGAGAAGGTTGAAGGCGCCGGCGAGGTTTTTGGCGCCGGTCTCGGCCACCACGTCCTTCATTTCGCCACGCGCCACGATCTTGCCGCGGTCGATGACGAGCAGATCGTCATCGGGCTCGATCTCGTCGAACAGATGGGTGGCCCAGAGCACGCCGATATTGTCCGTGCGCGCGAGCTCATGCACATGGCGCACGATGGCGCGGCGCGTCGGGTCGTCGAGCCCGATGGTCGGCTCGTCGAGCAGCATGAGTTTCGGCGAATGCAACAGCGCCCGCGCGATCTCGACCCGGCGACGGTGCCCGCCATTGAGCGCGCGGACCCGTTCGCCGATGCGCTCCTTCATGTCGAGCGCGTCGAGCGCGCGCGCCATGCGCTCGTCGGCATCCTTGCGCTTGAGGCCGCGCAGCGCCGCGAAATATCGCAGATTCTGCTTGACCGAGAGGTCGAGGTCGAGCGTCGGCTGCTGGAACACCACGCCCAACGGCCCAAGCGCCCGGGAGCCCCATTCCGAAGGAGAGCGGCCGCAGATCTCGATGCGGCCGGTCGGCGCATCGAACAGGCGCGTGATGAGGGAGAACAGCGTCGTCTTGCCCGCACCGTTCGGGCCGAGCAGCGCCGTCACCTTACCCGGCCACACCTCGAAGCTCACATCGTCGAGAGCCTGCTTCGACCCATACCAATAGGACAGGTCCTTCACGGTGAGGACTGGGGTGCGGGACGAGCCGTTCTTGGAGGCGTCTTTCTGCATGAATATCTCAAGGCTCGCCCGGGGCACTCCCCGAGGGAGGCATGGCCGCTGCCCCAGAGATAGCCCCAGCGCCCCCCTTCCACAACCCTCGCTCGGGCGGGTCGGCTGCATTTAATCTGTTCGTCATCACCGGGATCGGGCGAGGGATTGAGCCAAGCCAATGCCCCCTGGACCCACGCACAAAAAAAGAAGCCGCCCCGAAGGGCGGCTTCCATTTTCGATAGTTCCGGATTTGTGGCTTAGAAGAAGATCACGCCACCAGCCTGGAACAGATCCTGATCGTCGAAGCTCAGGCTGCCATTGGTAACCGTACCAGTGTGATCCAGTTGAAGCTCGAGATGCTGCCAGCGGGCAAAGACGTGCATCGCCGCCGAGTCGATCTCCTGCACGGCGAACACGCCCCAACGGTTGACGGTCGAGCCCGTGATGCCGCCGTTGTTGATGGTGAAGACGTTGTTGCCGTTGAAGTCGGTGAGCGAAGAGGCTCCGGCAAGGCTGAGGAACTCGTCCTCATATTGGCCGCCCTCACCACCGATCACCGTTGCGCCAAGCGGGGTCCAGGTCCGCTTGATGCCGGCCTTGAGGAACCACACATCGGTGCCAGAGAAGTTATGGGTGGTTGAGTTAAAGGGAGTTGGCGAACCGGTCGTACCGTTCCAATCCTCGTGCTGATACAGGCCATAGACCCACAGACCCGAGGGAACGTGCATGACCGAAGCGCCCACCTGGATGGTGTTGACTTCTTTTTTGTAACCCTGGTTAGGAGCGCCACCGCCACCGAGAACCGTGCCGTTCGTGCATACCCCCAAACTGGTGCTGCAGCCCTCATCGGTGTTCTCGGTATAGCCAACTGCCGCCGACACCTTGATGCTGTTCCAGTCAGCCGCGTATTTCAGAGCGGCATCCCAGGCGTAATTTTCATACCAGCCGCCGGAAGCGCTGAACCCGCCGAAGGTCGGGGTATCGTACCGGACGCCGTTAAAGGGATAGCCTTCGCAGTCCGCGCCGACACCGCCGCCGCCGCTCAAGCAGTTGACGGCGTTACCCCACGTCAAATTCACCAGATTACCGGCGTTATTCGTGCCACCTGCATTACCCTTGGGCCGGATGAACATGCCTGCGCCGTCGAATAGCACGGCGTTTGTTTCGATGATGGTCCCCGACAAGTCAGGCAGCAGGGCCACGTTGTCCGTCGCCTGCGAGAGCTGGCCCCAGTTCAACGTGCCGTATTTGTCGCTCTTGATCCACATATAGGACAGGAGCGTGTTGGTCGAGAGCCCGCCCAGGCCGGTCCAGTTCCAAGCGTTGTCGTCGAACTGGTTCTCGGCAAAGCCCGCCGACGCGCTGTTGCCCGGCACCTCGACGGTCAGATTGTAACCGCCGTACCAGCCGGGAGCGATCGTCGCCTGGCCGGAAATGGTGAAATGGCTCGACAGGGTCGTGTCCTTGTCGCCGACGTAGAAGCCCGTCGTTTTGCCGTCGTCCCACCAGGTCCCCAATTTGACGACCCAACCGGACAAGGTCACGGAGACCTTCTTGTTGCCCTTGCGGACGGTCGTCGCCTCAAGCTCGGCCACCCGCTCCTCGAGATCTGCGCAGCAGTCGCCGCCGAGATCCGCAGCCTTGGCGGGTTGAGCGCTCATGGCGAAACCGCCGAGCGTCATGCCAAGCGCGGCTGCGATGGCGATGCGGCTGGATGTTTTTGTCAGTCCCCCAAACATGTCCATCTCCACCTTCCCTGATAAATTGCCTAATCCAAACTCTCGATTCTCGCCTCTCGGCCCGCTTCGGCAGAAGCCCGCGTTAACGGACGGTTCCCCCCGAAAGAGAGAGTTCTAAATCTGCTTATACGCGTTCCTTTTGGAAGGTAAATTGCTATCGAAGCGGGCGCGGACGTTTTTGGCCGCTTGTGACATTTCCGCAACGAGGTTTCAGCCCTCCCGGCGCCCCTCTCATAGGGCGAAAATAGCTTATAGTTCAAAGACTTATGCAAACCATCGCGGCGTCGGCCAAAGCGCCCTCGCCGAGACCCGCGACGCGGCTCGCCGACGACGCCGGCCGCGCCTATTAACCAATCGCTGCCTAGTCTCTACGCAGTCTCCGCGCATTCCTGAGGCAGTGGATTCGACCCTCTCACCCGCTCTCTTTTACCAGATTTCCGCGCCCTTGCGGACCTCCCTCCCTCCCGCCAAATAGGGCCCGAAACCCCCTTGCCCGGCCCCTAGGCGGCCGCCTGAGCGGCCAAAAACGGTGGAAACCAGGGAGTTCGGCCAGGACGCGTCCTCTCTCGCCCGAGCGTTCGGCGGATCGCGGTCAAATTTCGGCCGTCGCGGGTCCTTCGGCCCCGATTCGCCGCGCCCTGGCGGAGCACAGTGCCCATGACCGAGACGCCGGGGACGGCGGAAGTGCGCAATCTCAATGGGTTGCGGGTTCTCGTGGTGGAGGACGAGGCCCTGGTCGCGCTTCAGCTCGAGGACATGCTGACCGACCTCGGCTGTGCCGTCATCGGGCCTGCGGCGCGGGTAAATCAGACGCTCGACCTCCGCGACGGCTGCCGGCTCGATGCCGCCGCGCTCGACCTGAATGTGGCCGGCGAGCTTGTCTATCCGGTGGCCGATGCCCTTGCCCACCGTGGCATCCCCTTCATCTTCGCCACCGGTTATGGGGCGGATTGCCTCGCCCGGCCCTATCGGGACCGTCCGGTCCTGCAGAAGCCGTTCCTGCTCGGCCAATTGCGCCAGACCATGCTTGCGAGCCTGCCGTGATCCCGGCCCCCTTGGATGCCGCAAAGACCCGAATCAGGCCGCCTGACGCTCAAGCTCGGCTTTCCACTGACCCTTGGCGGCGAGCCCGTTCATCTGCGCGCGATGGGCGAAGGCGGCCTGCGCCGCGGGTACATTCTCGGGCTTCCCGGCCCAAGTCTTCTGCGGCGCGGCCTGGAGCGCGCGGCTGAAGGAGAAGGTGAGCGGCCAGGGGAGCGGCCCCATCTGGTGCATGGCATTGAGCCGCGCCGTGGCATCGAGGTCCGCCTGCCCCCCCGACAGGAAGGCGATGCCGGGCACCGCCGCCGGCACGCACTCTTTGAGCACGCGGAGCGTCTTCTCGGCCACCTCCTCGACGGAGGGCTGGCGGGCGCATGTCTTCCCCGCCACCACCATATTGGGTTTGAGCACAGTACCTTCGAGCTTCACGCGGGCGTGGTAGAGCTGCTCATAGACGTGCTTCAGCACGAATTCGGTCACCGCCATGCAGCGATCCACGTCGTGGTCGCCGTCCATGAGCACCTCGGGCTCGACGATCGGCACGAGGTCCTCGTCCTGGCACAGCGCGGCGTAGTGGGCGAGCGCATGGGCGTTGGCGTTGACGCAGGCAAAGCTTGGGATCCCGGCCCCGATCTGGATCACCGCCCGCCATTTGCAAAATTTGGCCCCGAGCCCGCGATACTCGATGAGCCGCTCGCGCAGACCGTCGAGCCCCTCGGTCACCACCTCCCCGGGGCAAAAGGGCAATGGATGGGTGCCCTTGTCGACCTTGATGCCGGGCAGCGCGCCCGCCCGCTCGATGATGTTCACGAGCGGGGTGCCGTCCTTGGCGGCCTGGCGGATGGTCTCGTCGAACAGGATGACGCCGGAGATGTTGCCCATGCCGGGCGACCGGAACAGAAGCTCGCGATAGTCCCGCCGGTTCCCTTCCGTCGATTCGACACCGATCGCGTCGAAGCGCTTTTTGACCGTGCCGGCCGACTCGTCCGCGGCAAGAATGCCTCGGCCGGGCGCAACCATGGCCCGCGCCACCCTGTTCAGCTCTTCGAGATTCATCGCCAATCCTCCCTTTCGACGCGCAAAATGAGCAAAAACGGCGCCTATTTCCAGAAGGATTTCACCTCCGCAAAAGCGGCGCGCGCCGCTTGCGCCTTTTCGAGCAGCACCTCCACCTGGCGGTCGTCGAAGGTCAAGAGGCGGACGGCCTCCTCGCTCAAATCATGGCCGTCGGCGGCAAGCACCTTGCGAGCATCGAGATCGTTGAGGGCGCCGAGCGCATCTTGCACGTCCTTCAACGCCCTGAGGGCCGCCTCCCGGCGCCGCTGATTTTCCTTCTCCGCAAACAGGCTCGCGAAGAACTCGATGGTATAGCGCAAAGTCTTCGCCCGGATGCGGAGCTTGTGCCGGCCGGCCGCGTTCATCTCATTGAGCGGCTTGTCTTGCTTGCGGATCTTCTTGCGCAAGCGGGCCAGGAGTTCCGCCGCATGCTCCCTGACCGGCCGCTCGCGCAGCTCGTGGAGCCCGGCATCGACGGTCCAAGTCCCCACTTCAATCCATTCCGCCATGTCGAGCAGCGCCGCCCGGAAGCGGTCGGAGCGGATGCTTCCCGTGGCAGCCTCGTAAGCCTGGGCTCGCCGCTCCAGGAACGCGCGCTGGGCGTCGGCGAAGCGCCCATCGTTGCCCTTGGCCGCGCGCAGCGGCTGCAATATGTCGGCGGCGAACACGTCGAGATCCCGCGCCGGACCAAGGGCCTCGGTGATCCATTTCAGCGCGCCCTTGACCCTCTGCTGCTCGGGCCCCGGCGCCATGTCCCGGAAGGCGCCGATCGCCGCGCGCATCCGCCGCAAGCCGACGCGCGTCTGGTGCAGCGCCTCGGCGTTGCCCACGCCGATGGCGCCCTCATTGGCGATGATCTGGCGCAGACAGTTTTGCGCGATGATGCGGAAAGCCTCCCCCGACGTCATGCCGGGGTCGAGGCTCAACGCCGCCGCCTTCTCCACCATCCCCCGCTCCGGATCGAGCAGCGCGTAGCCTCGTTCCGCCTTGGTTTTGACGTCGAGCCGGAGCGGCACGAAGTCGGAGAGCTCCCGGGCGAGAAAATAGAGCTCGGCCGGCTCTCCTCGCTTCAGCTCGAGCTCCAATTCGAGGATCGGCGCGCGCAGCATACCCGCCTCGACCTCGCCGCGATCGAGCGCAACCTCGATCTCGCTGCCGTTTTCGACGACGTGGAACTCGGTCCGCTCGATAGTGGTCCTAAAGCCGGCCCGCAAGCGCTCCCCGAGCCGGGGATCGCCGAACGGCGCCAGACCGGTCGCCGCCGCCGCGGCAAGATCGGGGTCGAAGCCTAGCACGGGATGCTCCCATTCGAGCCGGTCGAACAGCTGCGGCCCCACGACCTTGATGGTCTGCACATGACCGCGGCCCGTATCGCGCACGCGCAAGGCGATGGCCGCCTCGCGCAAGGCAAAATCGGGAGTGTCGAAATAGATCGAGCTCAGCCGGCGCGTTTCCGCATCGCTCTCGGCCAGGAGAGGATGCGTCTCGATCTTGCGGGCATCGGCGGCATCGAGCTCGAATTTGAGCTCATACTCCCGGGCCGCGTTCTGACCGGCGTCTTTCATGGCCGTCTCGGACCCTTACTCGCTACTCGACCAAAGCCAATCCGCCCCGCTCGGACCCGGTCCGATCCTAGCATGGACGGACGGCGCCGATCTTGTGTCAGATCAGTTGGGAGCTATCGCGCAGCTGCAAGGACGGAGTAGCGTTGAAGCTCGGGGGCGAATCCGCGACCGAACCTCGCTCGCGAAGACGGAGCCTGCCTAAAGGTCGGAGGGCGGCGGCGCCTTGGGCGACGCGTCGCTTGACGGCGCCGGCTTCGGCGCCGCAGCGGCCGCCTTGCCGACCGCGCTGGCGGTCCATGGCACGAGCTCGGTGACGCTCTTGCCGAACGCCGCGTTGAGGGCCGCGACCGCGCCGACAGGATCGACCGCGTTGGCCGGCGCGCTGGCCTCGAAGTTCCGCGCCGCGACGATCTTGCCGTCGGGCCCGAGCACCTTGGCCACATAGACGATCTCGGCCTCGGGCGCCGCGGCGGTGGCGATGACGAAGCGCCTGATGTCGAGGAGGAGCTGGTAGTCGGCGGTAAACCCGTCGCGCGGCCGGCTCACCGCGCCTGAATAACCGGCATTCTCGAAGCCCTGCACAACTTTTTCCTGGAACAGGATCGGCAGATTGTCGGCCCATTGCGCGTCCACGAGCGGCGTCGTCTCTCCGCTCGCCGGCGCGATCGCGATCTTATCCGTATTGAAGGCGAGCAGCGTGGTCGGCTCAGGAATCACGAGCTGCCAATGCGGCGGCGCGGCGAGCGCGGGGAAGTCCTTGGGCGCGGCAAGATCGTAGATCGGCACCACTGGTTTCCCGGCCACCCCCCCGGTCATGCGTTCGAGCCCGGCGAGAATCCCGTCGACCCGGTCGGAGTTGCGCGCCAGCGCCTTGGCGAAGGTATCGATATTGGCGATCACGCTCTTCACCGGCTCGGCATTGTCGGACAGGATGTCATCGAGGCGGCGCAGCACCTGGCGCGCGAGCTCGCTCCAATCCTGGCCGGCATTGGGCGGCGCGATGAGGAGCGGCGCCTCGCCGTCGGCGGGAGCCAGCGCGGGCGCGTCGGCGCTGCCGCCTCGCAACGCCACCGCCGCGCCCCCGGTCAGCCCTTGCGCCTCGACGCCGACTTGGGTGTCGACGCGCACCGGCGTGCCGCGATCCACCGCAATGGTGGCCGTAACGCGGCCCGGATCGGCCGGATCGAGCGCAAGGTCGGTGACCTCGCCGACCTTGATGCCGTTGAACAGGACGGTCGAGCCAACCAGCAGCCCCGACACCGCGCTCTGAAAGCGGATGCGGTAGGTCTCGCGCACACCGAAGCCGCCGGCATGCTCCAGCCAATAGACGAAGGCAAAGCTCGCCGCGATCACGGCGAGCATGAACACTCCGATCAGCGCGTAGCGGGCCCGTGTTTCCATTCTTCCATCGCCTCTTGTTTCAAGCGCTCACGCGCCGCTCGGCGAGCATCGCGCCGCGCTTGCCTTGGAAATAGGTCCTCACCCAGGGATGCTCGCATTCGAGCATGGTCGCCATCGGTCCGACCGCCACCACCTTGCCGTCGGCGAGCGCGGCCACCCGGTCGCAGGCGGTATACAGACTTTCGAGGTCGTGGGTCACCATGAACACGGTCAAGCCGAGCGTCCGCTGCAGCGTCTTGATAAGCACGTCGAAATCCCCCGCCGCGATCGGATCGAGCCCGGAGGTAGGCTCGTCGAGAAACACAATCTCAGGATCGAGCGCGAGCGCGCGGGCGAGCGCCGCGCGCTTGGTCATGCCGCCCGACAGCTCGGCCGGGAATTTATCGGCGTCGGCGCGCGTCAGCCCCACCATTTCGAGCTTGGCGAGGGCCATCTCGTCGAGCAGCCGCGGCGACAGCGCCAGATTCTCGCGCATGGGAAACTGCACGTTCTGCCGCACGGTGAGCGAAGAGAACAGCGCGCCCTGCTGGAACAGCACGCCCCAGCGGCGCTCCAGGGCCCGGCGCTGCTTGTCGTCGGCGCGGTCGAGATCGAGCCCGAGCACCTCGATCGTGCCTTCGCGCTTCGGCAGGAGGCCGATGATGGTGCGCAACAGCACCGATTTGCCGCTGCCCGACGCGCCGACCACGCCCAAGATTTCCCCCGGATAGGTGTCGAGGGAGAGGTGGTCGAGCACGATCTGCTCGTCGAAACCCACCACGAGGTCGCGCACGGAGATGACCGGTTTCTCCCGCATGGACCGATCACATCCCGATCGAGGCGAAGAAGATGGCGAACACGCCGTCGAGCACGATGACGAGGAAGATCGACTTCACCACCGACGCCGTTGTCTTTAAGCCCAACGACTCAGCGCTACCTTTGACTTGCAGCCCCTCCGCGCACGCCACCACGCCGATCACGAGCCCCATGAACGGTGCCTTGATCATGCCGACCTTGAAATGGGTGATCGAGATCGCCTCGGTGAGCCGGGCGATGAAGATGTCGGGACTCATGCCGCCATAGACCCAGGCGACCACGCCCCCGCCATACAGCGCTGCCATCGAGCCGATGAAGGTGAGCACCGGCAAGGCGATGATGAGCACGAGCACACGCGGCAGGATGAGCACCTCGACCGGATCGAAGCCCATGGTCTTCAGCGCGTCGATCTCCTCGCGCATCATCATCGAGCCGAGCTCGGCGGTATACGAGCTGCCCGAACGGCCGGCGACCATGATGGCGACGATGAGCACGCCGATCTCGCGCAACACGAGAATGCCGACGAGGTCCACGGCATAGAGCTCAGCGCCGAATTTGCGGAAATGGAAGATGCCCTGCTGCTCGATGATGCCGCCGATGAGGAAGGTGATGAGCAGGATGATCGGCACTGCCTGCCAGCCGACGCGGTCGAACTGATGCACCGCGGAAGTGAACCGGAAATCGCGCGGATGGCGGATGACGCGCGCGGCGGCGACGCCGATGGCGCCCAACATGTCAGCAAAGCTCGTGACGTCCTGACCGACGCCCACCACGCCCCGGCCGAGGCTCGCCAGCGCGGCAACGATTGGGTTCGGCTTGGGCGCCGCCTGCGGCGCTTCCAGATTCACCCGATCCATGGCCGAGAGCAGACCGCGATCGTGCTCCGGCAGGCCGGTGATCGAGGCCGGGCGCCCGGCCGCGGCCCAATCACGCTTCAAGCGCTCGAGCATCCAGGCGCCGAAGGTGTCGAATTCACGCACCGCGCCCATGTCGATGGACACGCTGCGGGCGCCGGCCGCCTCGGTGGCGAAGTGGGCGGCGAGCTCTTCCAATTCGCTCGCATGGGGAGCGGTCCAGGATCCGCCGGCGGCGAGCGCAAGGCGTTCGCCCTCGAGCTTGCCCTCAAGCAATGTCGCGGTCATCGCGCAAGGCTCCTTTTGGCGTCAGATGAGGCCATGGGGTGTTGCCAGCGCTGGGCGACAAAGGCAAGGCCCCGCCTTGGTTAACTGCGCAGGAGCCGCCGCGCGGCCTCGCCATGGAAGTGCGGTCAGCTCCGCCCGAGCGTGATGTTGACGCTCTTGAGCGCCATGCCGCGCGTCGAGATCGACACGCTCTGGCGCGAAGCCGTGTAGGAGACGCGCATGCTGCCCGATACCGGGCCGCTGATCTGCAGATTGATGGAGTCCCCGGTGGCGCTGCCCGACGCGGTGCCTTCGGCGTTATAGGTGCGCTCTTCCCAATTGCCGCTGATGCGGCCGCCGCTGTTCGACAGCTTGCTGCGGATCTCGATGGCCTTGGCGCCCTGGCTCGTGCAGCGGATCACCATGCCGAGCTGCGAGCCGCCGCCGGTATAGTAGGCGTTGCAACTGACCCGCTCCCGCGTTCCGTCATTGAGCTGATACTCGCCGCTGCCGCCCCACGAGCCGAGCAGCGTCGAGAACGGGCTCCCCGGATCGGCGAACAGTTGACCGCTTGCCGCGACCTGGATGAGCGCCGCAAGGATGACAAGAGTGGGAAGATGCCGGAGCCTAAAGCGCGAAATCATGAAGCTTATTCCCCAATGGACGCGGCCTGAAGCCCCGCAGTCAGACCAGTTTGCTGTGACACGCCGACGACCGTTGCCTCAGTTCTTAATGGTGATCGTGCCGCTCTGCTGCAAGGCCTGCGCAAGCCCTGTCATAATGCTGTTCGGCGCGGCGCGAATCGGCGTAATGCCGCAGTGTCGGCCGATCGGGACGCGAGTTCAACGGCGTAGCGCCGGCGCCATGAAACAAGAAGGCCTGCTTGGCGCAGGCCTTGTTGGAAGTCTGAATTGGTTGCGGGGACAGGATTTGAACCTGTGACCTTCAGGTTATGAGCCTGACGAGCTACCGGACTGCTCCACCCCGCGCCAAGTCAACGTTTCCGACCGAACCGCCAGGCCGCATGCCGCGCCACGCCGGTCCGCTCGAAGGCGGGAACCTATAGCAGGTTCGAGGAAGATGTGAAGCGCGGGCAAGCCCTTAAGCATGTTGCCGCGCCACTGCCGTCTATATAGGCGCTAAACCGGGGTTTGTGAACCACTTGGTTCGGCATCCTCGGGCTTGGCCGCCAGCGCCTCCGGCCAGCCGAGCCAGCGCTGGGTGCGCACCCCCCGCAAGCGATAGCCCCCCGCGGGCGTCTGTTCGAACAGCCACCTGCGCGCGGCGAAGCGGTCGCGCACCCAATAGGGAAACGCCGTGCCGATGATCGCGCCCGCCACGGCGTCGGTGAAATAGTGCACCCCGATCAGCACCCGGCTCGCCGCGACCCAAGCCGCGACGGTGTAGACGAGCACGCGCGCGCGCGGCCACAGAATGACGATCACCGTGGCCAGCGCGAAGATGTTGGTGGCGTGACCCGAGGGGAACGAGGCGTGGTCGGGCGTAAAGGCAAACAGCTTGAACGAGTACGGCCCCTCCGTGGCGAACAGCGTCGGGCGCGCGCGGCCGATGATGTTCTTGGTGAGATTGGTGATGAAGTCCGGCCCCGCCCACGCTGACGAAGACGAAGCCGATGGTGCTGGCGATCAGGCCGTGGGCGGCGGCATGCTTCAGACTTTGATGCGTGCGGCGCAGGACGAGCGCGAGCGCCACCGCGGCGCCCGTTGGGATCAGCATCCAGTTCGACCGGCCGACATTGGTGAAAGCCCGAAAGGCATTGCGCGCCTCGGGCGGCAGCGCCTTCGCCCGCTCGACCATGAAGGGATCGATGAGCAGGAAGCCGATGAGGACGAGCGAAAGCGCAAGCGCGATCTGCTCGGCGAGATTGAGATCCTCGAGGCGCAAGCTCATCGCCGCCAGCAACGCTCGTCACACGACATTGGCCGGAACTCGGCGCCCGTTTGCCGAGCCAGATGAAATAGATGTTACGCACGTAGATCACGAGGCCCGCCGCCTGGCCGACGATGAACACCGGGTCCATGCGGTAAATGGCATAAGCGAGCAGCAACACGCCGCCGAACACGCTGAAATACCAGAACGTCTCCGGCACGATGCTGGCGCGCGCTTTTTCCGATGCAAGCCATTGCACCACGAAGCGCATCGAGAACATGAACTGCGCCATAAAGCCGATGGTGATCCAGATGAGATCGGTGGTGGGTGTGGTGGCCCACCAATGCGCAAGGCTAGCCACGTTCATGTCGCTCCACCTCTTTGACCTGGCCGGCGCTGCGGGTCTTTCGCCCCTCCCTCCGGCCGGCATCCTGGGTCCCGCGGTCCTCCTCCGCGACCGGCGGGATCAGCGTCCGCCGGCGCAGCCAGCTCACGCCGACAAGGTCATATAGCCCGATGAGGGCCCGTCCGAAATTGGTGTATTTCGACGCGCCCCGGAGCCGCGGCCGATCGTTCACCGCCTCATAGGCGATTTCGTGACCATAGGTCAGGAACAGGGCGGGGAGATAGCGATGCATGGTGGCGAAATAGGGCAGCGCCACATAGGCCTCGCGCCGGTAAAGCTTGAGCCCGCAGCCGGTATCCGGACAACCGTCGGCAAGCACCTGGTCGCGGATCCAATTGGCGAGACGCGACGCCAATTTGCGCGAGCCCTTGGCCTTGCGGCCGGCCCTAAGCCCCGCGACCATGGCGGGCTCCTTGCCCTCGGTGCCGAGCTTGATGAACAGTCGCATGATGTCGTTGGGATCGTTCTGTCCGTCGCCATCCATGGTCGCGATCACCGGCCCCGTGGCGGCGAGGACGCCGGAGCGCAGCGCCGCACTTTGTCCGGCCCGGCGCCCATGGCGGAGATAGCGCAAGGAAGCATGGGTGTTGAGCAGAGCCCTGACCTCGGTCCTCGTCCCGTCGTCGCTCGCATCGTCGACGACGATCACCTCATGCAGCGCCGGTGCGGGCACGGCCGCATAGGTCTCCTCGACCAGCCGGCCGATATTTCCCGCCTCGTTATAGGCCGGTATGACGACGGAGATACGCATAGCCAAACTCTTGAAAGGGCGGCAAAAGGCGCCTCCCGGTAGGGCGCATGAGTATCAAGCTTTCACCGCACCGCACAACACTGTAAACGGGCGCAAAACCCCGATCCGAGCCCCGCGCGCGCCCCGTGCCCATCGCCAAGACAAAAACGGCCGCCTCAAGGACCGGCCTCCACCCGGCCGCCGCAGCCCCTTACCGGCTCTGGCTCGTGATCGGGCTCGGCGCGCTGCTCCTGCTGCGCCTGCTCGCCTTGATCTTCGCTAAGACCGACCTCTTTTTCGATGAGGCGCAATATTGGGCTTGGTCGCGCGAGCTCGCCTTTGGCTATTTCTCCAAGCCTCCCCTCATCGCCTGGATCATCCGCGGCGCCACCTCCATCTGCGGCGACGGCGAATGGTGCGTGCGCGCCCCCGCCCCCATCCTCTACGCGGCGACCTCCTACCTCGTCTATCTCGCCGGGCGCGCGCTCTTCGATGAGCGCATCGGCTTCTGGTCGGCCATCGTCTTCGCCACCCTGCCCGGGGTCTCGTTCTCCTCAGGGCTGATCTCCACCGACGTGCCGTTGCTTGCTTGCTGGACGCTCGCTCTGTTCGCTTGGATCAGACTGGTCCAGACCCGGCGCATGGCCGATGCGATCCTGGTCGGCGCCGCTATCGGCATGGGCCTGCTCGCCAAATATGCCGCCGTCTATTTTCTCCTCTGCGCAGCCATCGATGCCTGGCGCGACAAGGACGCCCGCGCCGCCCTTGGCCAAGGCCGCGGCCTTGTCGCCGGCGCGCTCGCGCTCGCCATCATCGCCCCCAACCTCGCCTGGAACGGCACCCACGGCTTTGCCACCTTCTCACACACTGCCGCCAATGCCGGCTGGCGGGGAGCGCCGGTCCATTTGGCCTCCGCGCTCGAATTCCTCGGTGCCCAGTTCGGCACCTTCGGGCCCATTTTGTTCGGCGCGCTTCTCGTCATCGTCTGGCGCTGCGTCCGCGGCGGCTGTGCCGAGCCCGAGCGCCAATTGCTCGCTTTCTCGCTGCCGGTGCTGGTCCTCATCACGGCGCAGGCCCTGTTCTCCCGCGCCCTCGCCAATTGGGCGGCGGTGGCGTACCCGGCCGCCACCATCCTCGTGACGGCAAGCTTGCTACGCGCCTATCCGCGCTTGTTCCGCCTCTCGCTTGCGCTGCATCTTGGCGCGGCTCTTCTCATCGCGCTCGCTCCCGTCTTTGCTCCCGTTCTCGCTCGGCTCGGAGAGCCGGAGCGGAATCCGCTCATCCGCCTGCTCGGCTGGCGAGAGCTCGCCGCCGCCACGCAAAGGCTCGCCGCGGCGCAAGGGGCGAAGGCAATCCTCACCGACGACCGCGAAACCATGACGGAGCTCCTCTATTACCTGCGTGACGTGCCGCTGCCGATCGTGGTGTGGCGGCGCGGGGCCGTGCCGCTTGATCATTTCGAGATGACACGGCCTTACAGTTCAGCCACACCGGAGCCCCTGCTCTATGCGACGCTGCGGCAGCGGCCCGAGGCCATCACCCGCCGCTTCGCCACCGCGACCTTGGTGGGTGAGCAAAAGCTGCCTCAGATCGCGCCCGTGCGCGCGGCGAGCTTCTATCTCTTGGCGGGCCCGAAGCCATGATGGCGATGATCGATCCCCGACGCGAGGAGAGCCCGGCGACCGACGCCCGCGCCCGGCTCACGCTTGCCGCGGCCGCGGCGATTGCAGGCACGCTCGCCGCGATCGTCTTCGTGGGCTGGCCGAGCCTCGATCTGGAGCTAAGCCGGCTGCTCAACCTCGGCCCGCGTCAATTCTGGCTCAACGGCTCCGACGTCGCCGACGAGCTCCGCGCGCTGTTTACGCTGCTGACTTGGGTGGCGAGTCTGGCCGCGGTGGCGGGCGTCGTCTTGGCCCTCGCCTCGCGGTGGCATCTGTTCGGGCTCGGCCTGCCGCAATGGCTGTTCCTCGTCAGCGTGCTCGCGCTCGGGCCGGGCCTTCTCGCCAATGTCGTGCTGAAGGACCATTGGGCCCGCCCGCGCCCGATGCATATCGTCGAGTTCGGCGGACCCGACCAATTCACGCCGGTGCTCGCGCGCACCGGCACCTGCCAGCGCAATTGCTCCTTCGTGAGCGGCGAGGCGTCCGCCGCCTTCGCCTTCGGCTTTGCCATCGCCTTGCTGGCGCGGCGGCGGCGCGCGCTCTTCATGGGCGCCGCATTGCTCGCCGGCGGCGTCATCGGCTTCATCCGCATGGGCGAAGGCGGCCATTTCTTGAGCGACATCGTCTTCGCCGGCGTGTTCATGGGATTAGTGGTGGCGCTCCTGCATTGGCTCGTCTTCGCCATCCTACCGAGGCTGGGCGATGAGGCCGAATGGCATGCGCGGACGGTGGCGGGAGCGCGATGGCTCAACCGCGAAGCCGCCCGCCTCGGCGCTGCCGCCTCAGACTGGACGCGGCGTCATGTCGCCCCCGTGCTGCCGCAACGCTTCCGCGCCCCGCGCGAGGACGATCGCGAGCAGTGAAAAGTGGAGTTCTAATCCTTGTCCGCGCCCGGAGGCTCGGTGGCGACCGGCACCGACACTTCGAGCGGCGCGGCCTTGGCGAATTCGAGCGTCAACATCACCTCGTCGCCCGCCTGCAGCGCCTCTTCGAGCCCGATCAGCATCAGATGCGCGCCGCCCGGCGCCAGCACGAGCGAGCCGCCGGCCGGGATCGGTAGACCCTCTTCGGCCTTGCGCATCTGCATCACGCCGTCCGCGGTCATGGTGGTCTGATGCACTTCCACCGACTTCACCTTCGGCGATCGCGCGCTGCGCAAGACGTCGTCGACGTCGCCGTTGTTGGCGATGGTCATGTAAGCGGCGGTGATCTTGCTCTGCCCCACGCTGGGGCGCGCCCACGCGTCGCTCACCTTCATGGCGAATTGCTCTGCCGCCCACACTGTGAGCCCGACGAAGATCAAGGCTGCCAGCGTGAGCAGCAGCGCGACGCCGATCTCGACCAGACGCAGCCGGCTGAGGCCGAACGGGCACGCTTCCAGCCGGGCCACCCGGGCAAGCTCGGCGCGTCGCACAGGGCTTGGACGAATCATGGCCTATTGTGTAGGCCCCGCCGATTGGGCTGTCTTGCGCCGTGATGTCGCGCGCGCGAAGAAATGTCTCGCGACGTTATGACCCGTTACGCGCCCCGTTTCCGGCCCGGGCGGACCCCGCGCTTACGGCGTGACGGCGCTGCGCTGCTGAGCCACCACCGCGTTTTGCGGATCGTCGGCCTCGTCGGCGCCGGGCGCGTCGCGGCCATAGATGTCCTGCCTGAACTCGACCATGCCGCTCTGGGTGGCGAACGCCGTGAGATAGACGAAATGTACCGGCACCGGCCTGCTCAACTTGACGTCGAGCCGCTCGCCGCGATCCACCTGCGCCTGAACGCGCGCGAGGTCCCAGCCCTTCTGGTCGCCGAGCAGCCAAGCGACGAGGTCGAGCACCTTCTCCACGCGCACGCAGCCCGATGAGAATGCGCGCACCGATTGGCTGAACAGCTGCTTGAGCGGCGTGTCGTGCATGTAGACACTGTATTTGTTCGGCATGTTGATGCGCACGACGCCGAGCGCGTTGAACGGCCCCGGCTCCTGGCGGAACTTGTAGCTCACCACTTGCGGCGAGTTCCAATCCACTGTCGCGGGATCGAGCGGTCCTGCCTTCCAGTCGGGCCGCACGGTAAAATGCTCTTCGCTGAAATAGCCCGGGTCCTTGCGCAGCTTGGGGATGAGATCCTGCTGGGCAACGGTGTCGGGCACGCTCCAGGTCGGATAGAAATTGACCTCGACGATGCTTGCCGACACGGCGGGCGTTGGACGGGCCGGCTTGCCCGTGATCACGTTGCTGGAAATCGCGAGGCTTCCATTCTCCACGCCCTGCGCGACGAAGGCCGGCACATTGACAAGCACGTAGCGCGGCGCCTTGTTGATCTTCATGAGCCCCTGGATGCGGGCAAGATTGGTCTTGAGCTGCTGCAACCGCTCCGCTGCCGGCACGTTGAGCGCGGCGAGCGTGCGCGAATTGACGAAGCCCGACACGCGCAATCCGCTACGCACCTGAAAGCGCGCGAGCCCCTCCAGGAATTCGTTGTCGAAGGTGGGATTGCGGCCCGAATCGCGCGGCAGATCGCCTTCGATCATCAGATGCTGACGGATCGTGGCAATCTCCGCGCCCGTGTCGCCGGGCCTGAGCGTCACCTTGTCGGGGATGGTGGGCCAGCCCCCGCCTGCACGATGGATTGGTAGCGCTCGATCGCCTGTTGCAAGGCGGTGATGCTCGCCTCGCTTACGAACGGCACCGTCATTTGATAGTCGGCGCTGTAGCGCTCGTAGAGCTCGGTCCGGACCTGGTCGCGGCGGGCGCGCTCTTCCGGACTCACGACGCCGCTGTCGGTGAAGGTGCGAAACGGATTCAGGGGATCGGCGCGGGCCTCATCGGCAAGCGCAACCACCGCGCAGGCACCACCGAGGAGGCAGCCCCACACGAAATACGCCGGAAGAAACCCCCGTCTGTTGTTTGATCCGTCAAGCTTCATGCAAATGTTACCCGTCCCCGATCCCAATGCGGGCCATGGTAACGCGAGGCGGGGGCCAATGGAAAGCGCAAGCGGTCGAAAACCGCCAACTCGGTCGATTAAGGCACCCGCGAGCAGGCGAAAATGCGCGGAGGAGTGGTGAATTCGGCCTCACGGCATTATACGTCCGCTCAATAGGTGAGGCGCCCTGCCCGCACCTTCTCGGCCGGCGCGGCAAACAGCGCGCTGATCGCCTGTCCACTGCGGCCCACCACCACCACGCCGTCTCCCGCCTCGACGCGCAAGCTCTTGTCGGGCCCAGTAATCGCCTCCCCGTCGCGCCGGTTGAGCTGGACGATGAAGAAAGCACCGCGCCCGCGCGTCTCGATCTCCTCGATGGTCAAATCGGTGAACGCGCCCTTGTCCGGCACCACCACGACCTCGATGGCGAGCC
>CAWFYP010000001.1:0-300000 GCA_963820115.1 uncultured Alphaproteobacteria bacterium | reverse complement strand
ACGCACGCTCTGAAACTGCGTGCTGGCGGCGCCCGGCAGACGGGGGGAAATCGGATTGTTGTTTCAGCGCCGCAGCCAAACTGCGCGTAGGATAGGACGGGCCCTCGTACCGCTCGGGGGACGTGGCCTTCCCGCCATCTATCTCTCTCCGACCAAAGAGATCGCCCGCTCGGTCCCCGCCGTCTATCTCTGTGAGGCCGGCGCGGAGGGCGCGGGCTGCCGGCTGAAATGGCTCGCCTCGACCTGCCTCGCCGGCATGGTCGGCGTCTGTCTCATCGGCATCGCCATCTACGCCTCGCTGAACATGGGCGACGGCTCGGGCATGGTGAGCTCGATCCGCCGCGCCAGTCTCGCCGCGCTGCAGCCCGTGCGGAGCGCCACGCGCGCCCATGACGGGCAGAACGCTTCCGGTCAGAAAGAGGACCGCATCCAAGTCACCACGGCCGGCTTCGCCACCCGCGACGTCATCCATGACACGGTGGTGCAACGCCACGGCTCGCGCGAATACATCACCATCAAGCCCTACGTACATATCGTCGCCGGACTTGCCACCGCCCGCCCCGACGACACCGCCGACCTCCCTCCCTTCAATCCCTTCAAGCTCTATTCCAACTCGACGCCGATCGGCGCCGATGACGGCTCGCCCGACGCAGCACCGCAGGCCGTCGACATCCATGTCGAAGACCTCACCGGCGGCGTGTTGCCGCAAGAGGACGGCGTCGAGCTCAAGCCGGACGAGGTCGACCAACTCGTGGCGGAAGCAGCGGAGAACTTGTCCTACGCGGCCGTCCCGGCGACTGGCGCAGCTGGCGATGGCGCCGAGCAACCCGCCATGCAGCAAGTCGCCTACCACCCCGAGGCCGATCCGAGCCTCGCCCCGAACCTCACCGTGATCCAGAAGAACGTCGCCGAGCCCGACGACGATTCCGGCGACGACACCGCCGACGAGCTCCCCGACGGCAGCGAGACCAAGACGGTCACCGTCGGCCGCGGCGACACCCTTGCCGGCATCATCACCAAACTGACCGGCGAGGCCGCCCAGGCCAAGGCCGTCATCGATGCCATGGAGCCCATCTTCGACGCGCAAGACCTGAAACAAGGCGAGCAGGTGCGTCTCATCCTGGTGCCGGCCCCGAGCGACACCGGCCAGATGGAGCCGCTGCGCGTGAGCATCTTCGGCCCCGGGGACGCGCATATCGCCACGGTCACGCGCAACAATCACGGCGACTATGTCGCGACCACCGCCGACCCCGGCACGCCCGGCGAGTCCAAGAACGGCGCGCCGCAGCGCGCGACCCTCTATACGAGCTTCTACGAGGCGGCGCTCAGCCAGCACATCGCCCCCGACATGATCCTCAAGCTGCTCCGCGTCCATTCCTACGACGTGGACTTCAAGCAAAAGGCCTCCGCCGGCGACACCTTCGAGGCCTTCTTCGACGTCCCCGACGGCCAGGACGATCACGACACCACCGGCGAGCTGCTCTACACCTCGATGACCGTCGACGGGCACACCCGCAGCTTCTACCGCTTCCGCACCCCCGACGGCCTGGTCGACTATTACGACAACCACGGCAACAGCGCGAAAAAGTTCCTCATGCGCAATCCGGTCAAGGGCGGCCGCTACACCTCCGGCTTCGGCCCGCGCCTGCATCCCCTGCTCGGCATCACCCGCATGCACACCGGCGTCGATTGGGCGGCGCCGATCGGCACCCCGATCCTCGCCGCCGGCGACGGCACCGTGGAACAGGTCGGACGCCAAGGCGGCTACGGCAATTACATTCGCATCCGCCACGCCAACGGCTTCGCCACCGCCTATGGCCATCTCTCGCGCTACGCCGACGGGCTCGCGCCCGGCGTCAGCGTGAAGCAAGGCCAGGTCATCGGCTATGTCGGCTCGAGCGGCCTCTCCACCGGTCCGCATTGCCATTTCGAGATCCTGGTCAACGCCAAATTCGTCAACCCCATGACCATTCAGGTCCCGCGCGGGTTGCAGCTCCGGGGCCGCGAGCTCGCCGAGTTCGAGAAAGAGCGCAAGCGCGTCGACGGCCTGATGCAGCTCGATCCGGTCACCACCCGCGTCGCCGCCGCGCAATAGCCTCTCCCTCCTTCTCCTTCTCCTTTTCCTCCTCCTTCTCCCTCCTCTCTCTTTTTTTGTCCGGCCCGGACTTCTTGTCATTCCCGCGCAAGCGGGAATCCAGTACGCACTTCTCCCTCCCCCTAGAAGGGGGAGGGCCGGGGTGGGGGTCGCGCACGCGCCAACCTTCTGATGACCCCCACTTTGCCTCCCCCTTTCAGGGGGAGGAATGCGCGCACCACAAAATTTCTCGCCGGATGCGCGCCCGCGAGTGAGAGGGGAATGGCGCGCCGAAAGACGCAAACCTATGGTTCCGCGATCCATAAGGACCACGGCGGGCGCCTCGCGGCGCGCGCGACTGACGTTGAACAGCTCCTCGGCCGCGTGCTGCGAATGCCTTACGCGAAACGCCGTGCGGCGGACTCGCTAAACCGCGCTTATGCTCACGTTTCCGAAGCGTCGTTCGGCACCGCGGCTTACAGCCTCGCCGACAAGCTCGTAGCCATGGGCTTCGAGGAGGACGAGGCGAAGGCCGCCATCGAGCCCGCGCAAGGGCATCTTGATGATACGGGCCTATTCGCGCAGCGCGAGAAGCCCAAGCCGGTCTTTCGTCATGTCGTGCCGGCGACGCCCGAGCTGGTATCAGCGCTGCAAGCCGCGCCGACAACGGAAGGCGTGTCCATTACCGAAACCGCAGACGGAAAGGTTGAAATCGCCGTGACCGGGCGTGTTGCTCCGGAAATCGAAACCGCGATCACAACGGCGATCCCAGAGTCTGAGCGCCGCCGCTTCGCGGAAGCCGTACGCAAGTATCGCGTCGACATCAAGGATCAGCTCTCGCCGGCCGAGCAGGGGGAAGCTTTCGTCGTGCCGCGGCTTGTGACGGAGATTCAGGGCTCATTCGAGTTCGCCGATACCGACGTTTTCATGGAATTTCACGATTGGCACCTCTCCGACCATCCGGCCCGTTTGGATGAGGGTGAGTTCTCCATCCGGGAGACTGCCCGCAGCTTCGAAATCGATGTGGATGGTAATCGAGTCACGTATCAGTTCGCTGACGAAGCCGAGCAACTCGCTCTCGACGTGGATGTCGCAGGCTGGACGCCGCAGAACCTCGTGCTCTGGCTGGATCGGCAATTGCGCCAACCCGATATTCTGCAATCTGACCTTCTAAAATGGTTGACCGATTCCATCGGGCATCTAGTCGGGCCAAGGAGACTGAGCATCGCCGCACTGATGCGGACGAAATTCAT
Source organism: uncultured Alphaproteobacteria bacterium (assembly GCA_963820115.1). Classification (GTDB taxonomy): domain Bacteria; phylum Pseudomonadota; class Alphaproteobacteria; order Rhizobiales; family Methyloligellaceae; genus Methyloceanibacter. The sequence goes on along the minus strand of CAWFYP010000001.1, from coordinate 296,673 downwards.
CCTTGCGCGGAAGCTCCACGAGCGACTCAGCACCGCTCGCGCGGCCGAAAGAGACTCGGTCTATCAACGTTATCTGTTTTCGCCGGAGGCAAAAGTCGACGTTGCCTTCGACAATGGCTTTACCTTCCGGGACGGCATGTACGGGGATCAGAAGCGACCCCGCTATTTGGGCCGATTCCGCTTTCCCAAACATTTCCTAGGCGCCGATGCCGTCCCTGCCTTTGACGGGGCCGAAACGGGTGAGGAGTTCCAGTGTGCCCAGGCCCTAGAAAGCCTGCCGCAGGTCAAGTTCTGGATCCGTAACGTAGCCCGGCATCCTCAATCGTTCTGGCTGCCGACCGCTAGCGATAAGTTCTATCCCGATTTTGTAGCGCAGCTCACTGATGGTCGATTGTTGGTGGTCGAATACAAAGGCGCCCTTCTTGCAGGCGCGGGCGTTGACGACACCAACGAGAAACGGGCGATCGGCCGTCTTTGGGAAAGCCGAAGCGACGGCAAAGGACTATTTCTTGTCGTAGAGGAGGAAATTGATGGGCGCAACATGCGCGACCAGATCCTCTCCAAGGTACGCGCTTGACTAAGCCGCCAGTTTCACGGCCTGGCCGTTGATGACGAGGCCGTCCTTGTTGGCCGTGACCTTGACCGTCTCGCCGTCATGGACCTTGCCTTCGAGGATCATCTCGGCCAGCGGGTCTTGCACATATTTCTGGATCGCGCGCTTGAGCGGCCGCGCGCCATAGGCCGGGTCATAGCCCTTCTCGCCCAGCCACTCCCTGGCCTTGTCGTCGAGCTTGAGAACGATCTTGCGGTCCTCGAGCAGCTTGGCCAGCCGCTCCATCTGGATATCGACGATGCGCGTCATCTGCTCGCGCTTCAGCCGGTGGAACAGGATGATCTCGTCCACGCGGTTGAGGAATTCGGGCCGGAAATGCGCCCGCACCATCGCCATCACCTGCTCGCGCACGGCGTCTGAGTCCTCGCCCGCGGCCTGGGCGACGAGATATTCGGCGCCGAGATTGGAGGTCATGATGATGAGCGTGTTGCGGAAATCGACGGTGCGGCCCTGGCCGTCGGTGAGCCGCCCGTCGTCCAGCACCTGCAACAGCACGTTGAACACGTCCGGATGCGCCTTCTCGATCTCGTCGAACAGAATGACCTGATAAGGCCGCCGGCGCACGGCCTCGGTGAGCGCGCCGCCCTCTTCATAGCCGACATAGCCGGGCGGCGCCCCGATCAGCCGCGCGACGGAGTGCTTCTCCATATATTCGCTCATGTCGATGCGGATCATGGCGTGCTCGTCGTCGAACAGGAATTCGGCGAGCGCGCGGGAGAGCTCGGTCTTGCCGACGCCGGTGGGGCCTAGAAACATGAACGAGCCGATCGGCCGGTTGGGGTCCTGCAAGCCGGCGCGGCTGCGGCGCACCGCGGTCGACACCGCGCGCACCGCCTCGTCCTGCCCCACCACCCGCTTGATGATCTGCGTTTCCATCTGCAACAGCTTCTCGCGCTCGCCCTCCAGCATCTTGTCCACCGGGATGCCGGTCCAGCGCGACACGATCTGGGCGATGAGGTCGGGCGTCACCACCTCCTGCGCCATGCCGCCCCCGCCTTCGCTCGCCTCGACCTCGGTGAGCTTGGCTTCGAGCTCGGGGATGACGCCATAGGCAAGCTCGCCCGCCTTGGCGAGATCGCCCTTGCGTTGCGCCTGCTCGAGCTCAAGGCGGGACTGTTCGAGCTGCTCCTTGATCTTCTGCGCCCCGGCGAGCTTCTCCTTCTCCTGGCTCCAGCGCTGGGCGAGCGTCGAGGCCTGCTCCTCGAGATTGACCAGCTCCTTCTCCAGCTTCTGCAGCCGGTCCTTGGACGCCTCGTCGGTCTCCTTCTTCAGCGCCTCGCGCTCGATCTTGAGCTGCATGATGCGCCGGTCGAGCTCGTCCAGCGCCTCGGGCTTGGAATCGACCTGCATGCGCAGGCGCGACGCCGCCTCGTCGACCAGGTCGATCGCCTTGTCGGGCAGGAAGCGGTCGGTGATGTAGCGGTTGGACAGCACGGCGGCGGCGACCAGCGCCGCGTCGGAAATGCGCACGCCGTGATGCAGCTCGTATTTCTCCTTCAGCCCGCGCAAAATGGAGATGGTGTCCTCGACCGTCGGCTCCGCCACATAGATCGGCTGGAAACGCCGCGCCAGCGCCGCGTCCTTCTCCACATTCTTGCGATATTCGTCGAGCGTGGTGGCGCCCACGCAATGCAGCTCGCCGCGCGCGAGCGCCGGCTTGAGCAGGTTCGACGCGTCCATGGCGCCTTCCGCCTTGCCCGCGCCCACCAGCGTATGCATTTCGTCGATGAACAGGATGACCTGACCCCCGGCCGCCTGGATCTCCGACAGCACGGCCTTCAAGCGCTCCTCGAACTCGCCGCGATATTTGGCGCCGGCAATCAGCGCGCCCATGTCGAGCGCCAGCACCTTCTTGTCCTTGAGGCTCTCCGGCACGTCGCCCTTGACGATGCGGTAGGCGAGGCCCTCGACGATGGCCGTCTTGCCGACGCCCGGCTCGCCGATCAGCACCGGATTGTTCTTGGTCCGCCGCGACAGCACCTGGATCGTGCGCCGGATCTCCTCGTCGCGGCCGATGACGGGGTCGAGCTGGCCCTTGGCCGCGGCCTCGGTGAAATCGCGCGTATAGCGCTTGAGCGCGTCATAGGCCTGCTCGGCGGACGCGGAATTGGCGGTGCGGCCCTTGCGCAAATCGTTGATGGCAGCGTTGAGGCTTTGCGGCGTGACGCCGGCATCGGCGAGGATGCGCGCCGACTCGCCCTCGCGGGTCATGGCGAGCGCCTGCAGCACCCGCTCCACGGTGACGAAGCTGTCGCCGGCTTTGGTCGCGACCTGCTCGGCCTGGTCGAGCACGCGCCCGAGCGCCGGGGCCATATGCGGCTGCGAGGCGCCGCCGCCTGACACTTTCGGCAGCTTGGCGAGCGCGGCTTCCGTCCGCTCCAGCGCCTCTTTCGGACGCCCGCCGGCTTTGCCGATCAACCCGCTCGCCAAGCCCTCGGGATCGTCGAGCAGCACTTTCAGCAGATGCTCGGGCGTGATCTGCGGGTTGCCTTCGCGCAAGGCCAGCGTCTGCGCCGACTGCACGAAACCTTTGAGGCGATCGGAGAATTTCTCGAAATCCATGATGCTCCCCTCGAGCGCCACACTTGGGATGCGGCGGGCGAAATGACCGCCGGCAAGCGGCGCGGAAGCGCAAGGCTATTCCATAAGCCCGCCTCCTTAACGGAGCATATAGCGCGGGGCCCCGCCGGCAAAAAGGTCACTCATCTGGAGGTTGCCCGCCCCCCTCGCTCGTCATGGCCGGGCTTGACCCGGCAATCCATTCCACTGGCGCTTCAACCCGCCGAGACGTAACGGCATGGATGCCCGGATCAAGTCCGGGCATGACGAGTAGGGAAGGCGCGATCAGCTCACCGGGTCGGGAGCGTTCTCATCCGCCGCTTGCGGATCGGCCGGGTCGGAGCCCTCGCGCGTGCCGCCTTCGCTGCCATTGGCACCGCGGTGGCCCGGCTGCTCGCGCCGGCCGCGGGAGAGCACCTCGTTCACGCCCGACATCGCGTCGGACCCGTCCATCTCCCCACCCTCGTCGAGCGAATCGGAGCCGTCGGCGTTCCACCGCGGCCGGAACCCGCCGCCGCCATTGGCGCCTTCGCCCGAATGGCCGCCCTGGGGACCGAGCTGCGACTGGGCTGCCATGATGATGCGGTTATAGTGCTCGGCGTGCTGAAGGTAGCTCTCGGCGGCGACCAGGTCGCCGGAGGAGAGCGCATCGCGCGCGAGCGACATATATTTCTCGGCGATATGCGCCGCGGTCCCGCGGATCTTCACGTCGGGTCCGTTCGATTCAAAATTCCGTGCCAAGGGATTTTGGGGCTTACGGCCACCACGGCCGCGGCCCCGGCGATTTTGCTGTCCTTGCCTCATAGGCTTGTTCTTACCCTGATAAGCGGCAACTGCCGCGCTGCTGTTCCATGCTCGAGTTCTTCTTTTGCTTTTTGTTCACATCCGGACGGGGTCGATAGCCCCATCAATGCCGGTTACCCCCGGGGGGCGCGCTGCCCGAGGCCGCCAACTGGCTTCGAGCCGTTTCGCTGCAACGCTAAGTTCATCTCCGGCGCCCGGACCGTCCGGCGCCTGTGCACCTCTAGATAGATGGTCGGTTGAGCGTCTCTTGAAACGTCCCGCGAGGCACGCGCCCGTCAATCGAGATGCCAGAGATGTCCGCTCTTGTTGCCGTCTGCAACCGGCCCCGCGCCTCTTTAAGAGCGCCGATGGCCGAGAGTGTTCCGTCCGCTTTGGGAGAAGCTAGCCTGAACATCGAGATTTTCCAAGCCCCTTTTTTGCCTTGCGACCATTTGGATGGAGCCCGCCGGCTCGAGCCCAGGCCCCTGCGACGCGCGCCCGCCCGGCGAGGTCGCGCCAAAGTCCACGCCCGGCAGGCGTTTGCAGCCCCGCCCCCCGGAGGAGGGCGAGCACCCCCTCCGCCTGACCCGGTCCAACCTCCAACAGGATCGCGCCGCCGGGGGCGAGCCTCGCTGCGGCGCCTGGCGCGATGCGCCGATAGGCCTCGAGCCCGTCCGCTCCGCCGTCCAAGGCGAGCCGCGGGTCGTGCATCGCCACCTCGCGCGGGAGCCGGTCGATCTCCTCGGTGGCGAGGTAAGGCGGGTTGGCGACGATGAGATCGAACGTCCCGGCAACCGGCTCGAGCCAATCGCCGGCAATGAAATCGGCGCGACCCTCGACCCCGAGGCGCCGCGCATTGGTCCGCGCCAGCGACAGCGCCGACAGGCTGATATCGGCGCCGAGTCCGGAGGCCTGCGGCAGCTCAGTGAGCAGGGTGATGAGCAGGCAGCCCGAGCCCGTGCCGAGATCGAGCAGGCGGAGCGGGCGCCCGCCTGCTTGGCGCGCGATCGCCAGCGCCGCGTCGACCAGCGTCTCGGTGTCGGGCCGGGGATCGAGCGTGTTTGGATCGATAAGGAAGGCGCGACCGTAGAACTCGCGGGACCCGAGGATGCGCGACACGGGCTCGCCCGCCAGACGACGCCCGATCCATGCGCCATAACGGATATGCGCATCCGCCGGCAGGGGGCACGCGGGCTCCGCCACCAAAACCTCCGGGCTGACACCGGCAGCTCGACAAAGGAGCAGCCGCGCATCGAGCTCAGCTGTAGCGGCCCCCGCCTCGCGCAGGAGCCGTGCGGCGGCGGCAAATGCCTTGGCGAGCGTCGGGGCTTGGCTGCCCACCTCACCCATGGCCCTGCTCCTGCATGGCGGAAAGCTGGCTCGTCTGATGCTCGGTGATCAGCGCGTCGATGATCTCGTCGAGCGCCGCCTCGCCTTCGAGCACGAGATAAAGCTGATGCGTCGTGAGCCCGATGCGGTGGTCGGTGACGCGCCCTTGCGGGAAATTGTAGGTGCGGATACGCTGCGAGCGATCGCCGGTGCCGATCTGGCTGCGGCGGTCCGCTGCCCTCAGCGCGTCTTGCTTGGCCCGTTCCTGGTCGTACAGCCGGGCGCGCAGCACCCGCATGGCCTTCGCCTTGTTCTTATGCTGCGACTTCTCGTCCTGCTGAATGACCACCACGCCGGTCGGCAGATGCGTGATGCGGACGGCGCTGTCGGTGGTGTTGACCGATTGGCCGCCCGGCCCGCTCGCCCGGAACACGTCGATTCGCAGATCCTTGTCGTCGATCTTGATGTCCACCTCCTCGGCCTCGGGCAGCACGGCGACGGTAGCCGCCGAAGTATGGATGCGCCCTTGCGCCTCGGTCTCCGGCACGCGCTGCACGCGGTGCACGCCGGACTCGAATTTCAACCGCGCAAACACGCCCTTGCCGGAAATATTGGCGATGACCTCCTTGTAGCCGCCATTGGCGGACTCACTCATGGACAAAATTTCGACCTTCCAGCCCTGGCGGTCGGCATAGCGCTGATACATGCGGAACAGGTCGCCCGCGAACAAAGCGGCTTCCTCGCCGCCGGTACCCGCGCGCACTTCGAGGATCGCGCTCTTTTCGTCGGCGCTGTCCTTGGGCAGCAGCGAAATCTTCAGTTGGTGTTCGAGCGTCTCGACCTTCGGCTCGAGCGCGGCAAGCTCATCGCGCGCGAGCGCCGCCATCTCTTTGTCCGACGCGGGGTCCTCGATGAGCTGCTCCAGCTCCTGGCACTCGCGCATGGTCTTGCGCAGCGCGTTGATGGTGGCGACGATCGGATCGAGCTCGGCGAACTCCCGCGACAGTCGCACGTAGCTTTCTTGGTCGGCGCCCGCGGCCAGCGTGCCCTGCACACTCTCCCAGCGGGCCACGAGCCTGTCGAGTTTCTCGGCGGGAATGCTCGTCATGGTGTTCAGGTCGGGAGCTTAGAAGCCGTTAGGGCTCGGCAGCCGGTCGGTCTTGCGGCTGCGCGGATCGTCGGGATCGAGCGGCTTGGTCGGGGCGTTGGCGCCGGTTTGCGCGGTGGACGGTCCGAACAGGCCGGGCTCATCGAGCAGCATCCATATGCCGATGCCAAGACCCAAGAGAAGAAGCGTGACGACGCCCCATTTCACCAGCCCCGAAGATTTGCGCACAGCCTTGTTCGGCGCGGTCGGCGCCGCCGGCGCCGGGATGGCTGGCGGCCGCTGAGCGGCGCGCGGCGGCTGCGGGGCCCGCGGCGGTTGCGGCTGGGGTGGACGGGGCTGTGCCCGCCGATCGGCGTAGGGCCCGGGCCCTTGCGGCCTCGCCCCGGCATTGGGGCGCGGCGGCGGCGGCTCCTGCCGTTGATAGGCCGGCGTCCGTTGCGGCATCGGCCGCGAAGGCGGCGGCGGCGGCGGGGCAGCGGCGAAATCCGCATCGCGCGTTTCGGGCGGCATCATGAAGGGGACATCGGGCATGGGCTTCGGCCTCAACTCGACGATGCCCGCCTCCACTTGCGCATAAATGCGCCGGAGCAGCGGACGGACGTCGAGATTGAGCAGCAGGCCGTAATTATTGACCACCCGGCAGGTCTCCGCCCATTCCGGCAGGGCAAAGAGCGCGCCCTGCTCGAGCGCCTGCACGACCTCGATCCGGGTCGCCAGTCTCGCCGCGAGGTCGGCTTCCGACAGATTGCTCGCGGCGCGAAAGTCCCGGAACAGCTCTGCCACCTCAGCATCATAGCCGGCTGGCATTTCTTTGATCCCGTGAATATGCAGGCGCCGCCCGGCCGAAGCGTCCGGCAGCTGGCGCGTGGGGGCTCGCTCCGTCGGCATCGCGAGGCCAATCCCATGTCCTGCGAAATCTTGGCACACACAAGCCCATCGCCTGGCGCTTGGCAAGCCTCCCTTATGCCGCGGAATCCCACCTGCGCCGGCCGGCCGATCATACCTGGACGCCCTTTTCAGCGGCGTATTGCTTGAACTCCTGGCGCAGCGACGTGGCCCCGGAGGCAAGCAGCCCGTCAAGCCTGATTCTGAGATCGCCCACATCGAGCGACAGAATCATGGCTTTCACCGGGCCGACCGAGGCCGGCGCCATGGAGATGCTGCGGAAGCCAAGGCCGATCACCACCATAGCCTCGAGCGGCTTGCCCGCCATCTCGCCGCATAGGGTGAGCGGCACCGCGTGCGTCTTGGCCGCCTCGACGATCACGCGCAGCGCCTTGAGTGCCGCCGGATTGAGCGCATCGAACCGGTCGGCGACCCGCTCATTGCCCCGATCGGCGGCGAACAGAAACTGCAAGAGATCGTTCGAGCCGACCGAGGCGAAATCGGCCAGCGGCAGCAGGCGGTCGAGCTGATACAGCAGCGCCGGCACCTCGATCATCGTGCCGACCAGCACCTTCTTCGGCTCGGGGCGGCCGTGCTCGGCGAGCAATAGGCGCTCGCGCTCAATGAGCCCGCGCGCGGCGATGAGCTCGCTCACATCGGAGATCATCGGCAGCATGATGCGCAGCTCCCGGCCCGCCGCGGCGCGGAGCAGGGCGCGGATCTGCGTGCGGAACAGCGCCGGCCGGTCGAGCGACATGCGGATGGCGCGCCAGCCGAGCGCCGGGTTCTCCTCCTTGCTCAGGCGGAAATTGGGCAGCACCTTGTCGCCGCCGACATCGAGCGAGCGGAACACCACCGGGCGCTCGCCCGCGGCCTCGAGGATCGCCCGATAGAGTTGCGTCTGCTGCTCGAGCCGCGGGAAGGTCGAGGAGATCATGAATTGCAGCTCGGTGCGGAACAGCCCGATGCCGTCCGCGCCCGACTGATCGAGATGCGGCAGATCGAACAGGAGCCCCGCATTCATGTGCAGTGACACGCGCTCCCCGTCGAGGGTGACCGCGGGCACGTGGCGCAGCGCCGCATATTGGGCCTGACGGCGGGCGCGGAAGCGGACCTTGTCGGCATAGGCCGCCACCACCTCCGCCGTGGGCCGGACATGCAGCTCGCCGCCTTCGGCGTCGGCGATGACGGCGTCGCCGGGCTCGACCGCCTCGAGCGCGCCCTTCACCTGCGACAGCGCGGCCAGACCGAGCGCGCGGGCAACGATGGCGACGTGGCTGCCGCTGCCGCCCTCCTCGAGCACGAGCCCGCGCAGGCGCTGCCGGTCGTAGTCGAGCAGCTCGGCCGGTCCCATGGTGCGGGCGAACAGGATCGTGTCCTGCGGCAGGTTGCCGGCCGCCGCCGTGCCGACGCCCCCGGCCAGCAGCCGCAACAGACGGTTGGACAGGTCGTCGATGTCGTGCAGCCGGTCGCGCCAATACGGATCGGTCTGCCGCAGCATGCGGGCGCGCGTATCGTTGCGCACGCGCTCGACGGCGGCTTCCGCCGTCAGCCCCGTCGCCAGCGCCTCGTCCATTCTCCGCTTCCAGCCGTGATCGTGGGCGAACATACGGAAGGCTTCGAGCACCTCGCGATGCTCCCCCGCGCGGGCGAGATCGCCGCGGTCGAGCATGGTGTCGATTACCCCGGTCAGCTCCTCGATGGCTTGGCCGAGCCGCCGCCGTTCGAGCTCGACATCCTCGGCGATCAGCTTGGTGATGACGATGCGCGGCTCGTGCAGTACCGCGTGCCCGAGCGCCACGCCCTCCGATAGGGCGACGCCCTTGAACTGGGCCGATGCCTCCCGGCGAGTGTCGGAGGCGGCCTCGTTGCTCGGGCCGAGCCCGCCCGAGGCGATCATCTCGGCGAGCACCATGGCGGTGGTCTGCAGCGCCTCCACCTCTTCGTCGCTATAGGTGCGGTGGGTGCGGTTCTGCACCGTGAGGACGCCGATGGCGTGGCCGCCGCGCAGGATCGGGACGCCCAAGAAGGAGTGGTAGATCTCCTCGCCCGTTTCCGGACGATAGGAGTAGGCCGGATGCGTCTGCGCGTCGGGAAACTGCATCGCCTCGGCCTGCTCGACGATCAGGCCGACCAGGCCCTCGCCCCGCTTCAGATGCGTGTTGTGGACGGCCTCCTTGTTCAGACCTTCGGTGGAGAACAGCTCGAGCGACCCGTCGCGGCGCTGGAGATAGAGCGAGCACACCTCGGCCACCATATTGGAGGCGATCAGCACGACGATCTTGTCGAGACGCGCCTGCGCGCTCTCATGCTCCGCCATCACCTCGCGCAGGCGGCGGAGTAATTGTCTAGGCGCGCCAACCGTAGTGGCCATAATTCAAGTCCTAGCCGGCGGGGCGAGCGGCGGACCGAGCTTCAGGGGAAGCAAGCTTCGAGAAGCCTCAGCTTAGCCGCTTTTGGCCCGCTAGCGGCCGTCCAGCCCGAACAGGGAATGCAAGGTCCGCACCGCAAGCTCGGCGTAGGCCGCGTCGATCAATACGCTGATTTTGATCTCGGAGGTCGAGATCGCCTCGATATTGATGCCCTTTTCGGCAAGCGCGCTGAACATTTGCGCGGCAACGCCCGCATGGCTGCGCATGCCGACGCCGATCGCCGACACCTTGGCGATGTCGGTCGAGCCGCGCAAGTCCAAATAACCGATCGCATCCTTGGCCCGTTTCAACACTTCGAGCGCCCGGTCGAAGTCGGCAGCCTGCACCGTGAAGGTGAGGTCGGTATGACGGCCGTCCTCGGAAACGTTCTGCACGATCATGTCGACATTGATGTTGGCCGCGGCCAGCGGCCCGAACACCTGGGCCGCGACGCCCGGCTTGTCGGCGATCTTGAGCAGCGTGACCTTGGCCTCGTCCCGCGCATAGGCGATCCCGCTGACGACGTTTTGCTCCACGATCTCATCCTCATGGCAAACGAGCGTGCCCGGCATCCCTGCTCCCTTGCCGTTCACGTCGGGCGGGTCGAAACTCGAGCGCACCAGCACCCGGACCCCCTTCTGCATGGCAAGCTCGACCGAGCGGGTCTGCAGCACCTTGGCCCCCTGCGAGGCCATTTCCAACATCTCTTCATAGGAGATTTTGTCAAGCCGGTGGGCCTTGGGCACGACGCGGGGGTCGGTGGTATAGACGCCGTCCACGTCGGTATAGATGTCGCAGCGCTCGGCGTTGAGCGCGGCGGCGAGCGCGACCGCGCTCGTGTCGGAACCGCCCCGGCCGAGCGTCGAGATGCGGTTCTCGGGCGCGAGCCCCTGGAAACCCGCCACCACGGCGACCTCGCCGTCGAGCATCCGCGCCTTTAGGTCCCCGACCGCGAGGCCGGTGATGCGCGCCGCGCGGTGGGCGCCGTCGGTGTGCAACGGAATTTGCCAGCCCTGCCAGGAACGCGCGCGCACGCCTTGCGCCTGGAGCACGATGGCGAGCAAGCCGGAGGTCACCTGCTCGCCGGAGGAGACCACCGCGTCATATTCGCGGGCGTCGTAATCGATGGCATCGCTTTGCGCACCATTGGCGCGGGTCGATTTCCACGCCTCCTCGACGAAGGCAACCAGCGCATTGGTCTGGCCGGCCATCGCCGAGACGACGACGGCACAAGCGTTGCCCGCCTGAACCTCGCGCTTCACATGCGCCGCCGCGCTGCGGATTCGGTCCACATCCGCCACCGACGTGCCGCCGAACTTCAAGACCAACAGGGCCAATTGCCTCTCCCGGCGGGCGCCTCGAAGGCGCCCCTGCCTCGCAAAATGATGGCCGGCCCTCCGGACCGGCCAAAACTCGCCCCTTCATACTGAAGGGCGATAACCCCCGCAACCTGGCTGACACCTGCTTGACAGGGGCTTAAGGCCACGGCCTTTGGACCCATGGCTTCCACCCCCGACCCCACCCTCGATCCCGAGGAAGTTGCCCGCTTTGCGCGCATCGCCGGGTCCTGGTGGGACGCGAGCGGGCCGTTCAAGCCGCTCCACCGCATCACGCCCACGCGCCTCACCTATCTCCGCGACCGGCTCTGCCAGACCTACGCCCGCGACCCCAAGGCGGCAGCGAGCCTATCCGGGCTCTCGATCCTCGATATTGGCTGCGGCGGCGGCCTCGTCGCCGAGCCCTTGGCCCGGCTCGGCGCGGCGGTCACCGGCATCGACCCGGCGCCGGAGAATATCGCCGCGGCCGAAGCCCATGCCCAGGGCGCGGGCGTCGCCGTGACATATAAAGTCGCCACTGCCGAGGCCGTCGCCGCGGAGATTGCGGGTTCGGGCGCCGGTTTCGACGCCGTGTTGCTGCTCGAAGTCATCGAGCACGTGCCCGACGTTCCGGCCTTCCTTGCCCGGGTGGCGCCGCTCGTGAAACCGGGCGGCATCCTGATCCTCTCGACGCTCAACCGCACGCTCAAGGCCTATGCGCTTGCCATCGTCGGCGCCGAATATGTCCTGCGCTGGCTGCCGGTGGGCACCCATCAATGGCAGCGCTTCGTGCGGCCGGAAGAGCTCGCCCGCGCGCTCCGAGCCGCCGGCCTCGACCTCGCCGACACCACGGGGCTGATCTACGACCCGCTCGCCGACGAATGGCGCTTGGGCGCCGACATCGACGTGAATTATTTCGCCACCGCCGCGCGGCGGTAACCACATGGCGAGGTGAAGAGCATCGGGCGCAGCTTAGCCCTTCTTTGGACCGCCTTGGCCGGGCTTGCCCGCCGGCGCGCTCGAGGTGAAGGGCGACGCCGCCGGGGCGCCTTTCTTTTTGTTCTGCTTCGGCTTCTTCTTCTCGCGATTGCTGCGCATTTGGCCTTTGGCCATGTCGTCCTCCTATGACTTCCGATAGCCCGTCAGGACCGCTTCATGCTTTTTCCAGCCTACGACCGATCGCGCGCCGAGGGCCAGCAAATCCAGCGCGGTCACCCGGCCAACATGGCCAGGGCCGCCCGGCGGTCGCCCGGCTTCAATTTCATGAACAGCGCGCGGGCATTCTTGATGTCGCGCTCCGACCCGCTCTCGGCCGCGGCCTTCAGCGCGAGCGTCGTCGGATGCTCCGGGCCGCAGATGAACGCCAAGGCCTTGGCCAGGCGTTCCATGGCGGCGCGGTCGATATTCGTCTCGTCCATGAGGTTGTCCTCGATGCATCGGAGTGCGCCCTGCGGCAGGCGCCCGGCGGAGCTCTCGACATAGTCTCAAGCCAGACTGACGCCTCAACCGCAAGGCCTGATTTGGGCTAAAGTCGGCGGCGCCGCCGCCATGATGAAATCGGCCCCATGCGACGGCAAGGGAAAGGGAATCGCCAGGATGATCTTCCGGCAATTGTTCGACAGCGTGTCCAGCACCTACACCTATCTCCTCGCCAGTCGCCATGGCGGCGAGGCGCTCATCATCGATCCCGTCCTGGAGCGGGTCGATCGCTACCTTCAGCTCCTCAAGGAGCTGGATGTGCGGCTGGTGAAGGCCATCGACACCCATCTGCATGCTGACCACGTCACCGGTCTCGATGCGCTCAGGGAGCGCACGCAGTGCATCACCGTCATGGGCGAGCAGAGCAAGGCGGAAATCGTCTCGATCCGCGTCGGCGATGGCGATCGCGTCGATATCGAAGGGGTGAGCTTGGAGGTCGCTTACACCCCGGGTCATACCGACGATTCCTACTCCTTCATCCTGCCCGATCGCGTGTTCACCGGCGACACGCTGCTCATTCGCGGCACCGGGCGCACGGATTTTCAGAACGGCGATCCCCGCGCGCAATATGACTCGATCTTCGGCCGCCTGCTGCGGCTGCCGGGCGAGACTTTGGTCTATCCCGCCCACGACTATAAGGGCGACACGGTCAGCACCATCGGCGAGGAGCGGGCCTTCAATCCCCGCCTGCAGGTCAAGTCTCTCGACGAATATGTCGACCTCATGAACCATCTGCGCCTCCCCAATCCCAAGATGATGGACGTGGCCGTCCCCGCCAATATGCGCATCGGGCTCGCCCAAGGCGTCGTGACCGACCGCGGCTGGGCGTTGAACGCCGAGGAGCTGCGCGCCATGCTGAGCGAGCCGGACGTGGCCCTGATCGATCTGCGCGAGGACCGGGAGCGCAAGAAACACGGCGTCATTCCCGCCTCGCTGCACCTGCCCTATCCCGCCGTCCAAGCAAATCTCAGGACGGATGGCGGGCTGCGGCGGCTGGCCGGCGGCAAGCGCCTCATCTTCTATTGCGCCTATGGCGAGCGCTCGGCGATGGCCGTGCAAGCGGCACAGGCGGCAGGAATCGCCGATGCCCGCCATCTCCACGGCGGCATGCAGGCGTGGAAGCAGGCCGGCGGCCCCGTGCTAGGCTAGCTCCGCTCCCATCACGACGCCTCGCGCCGCATCGCCCGCGCTTTCGCGCCCGGAGCGGCCGTGACGATCTCCACCTCGAAATCGCGCCCATGCCTGAGCGAGGGGATCCGCGCCCGCGCCTCGGCGCTTTGGGCCAAATCGATGTCGGCGAAGATCACGCCCGGGTCTTCGCCCGCCTCCGCCAACACCTCGCCCCAGGGCGAGACGACGATGCTGTGGCCATAGGTGCTGCGGCCGTTCTCGTGCACACCGCCTTGCGCCGCGGCGAGCACAAAGGCGCCCGTCTCGATAGCCCGGGCGCGGATGAGCACGGACCAATGCGCCTCGCCGGTCTGCTTGGTGAAAGCCGACGGCACGGCGATGAAGGAGGCTCCGGCGGTCGCCAGCGCGCGATAGAGCTTGGGGAAGCGGAGATCGTAGCAGATCGAAAGCCCCAGCCGGCCGAAAGGCAGGTCGACCAGCACCGCCTTGGTCCCCGGCCGGTAATATTGCGATTCGCGGTAGCTCTCGCCGCCGGCCAAGTCCACATCGAACATATGCAGCTTGTCGTAGCGCGCGGCGATCGCCCCGTCCGGCGCGATCACATAAGAGCGGTTGGCGACGCGCTTGGGCTCGAGCTTCATGGCGAGCGAACCCACATGCAGGAACATGCCAAGCTCCGCCGCCAGCGCCCGCAAGCGGGCAAGGGGCGCGCTATTGTCCTCGACCTCAAGCGCGGCACGCAGAAGCTCGGGCTCGAGCTCCATGATGGCGGTGTTCTCCGGCGTCTGCACATAGTCGGCGCCGCCGGCCGCGGCTTGGCGGATGAGCGCCTCGGCCTGCCGCATATTCGGCTCGACGCTCCTCCCGGAGCGGAGCTGCACCAGCGCGGCGCGAAAAGTCTTAGGCGAAGCGCTCATGGCTCACGCGCAGGCGCCCCCGGTTTCGGGCTCCGGGGCTTCGGATAGCAAAGCCTCCGACGCGCGGAGCTCTGGCTCGGCCGTTAGCCACGGATCGAGTTTGGCGGCGCGATCGAGCGCGGCAAGCTCTTCATAGCCGCCGACATGAATGCCATCGATGAAGATCTGCGGCACGGTGCGCAAGCCGCCCGCGAGCTGCACCATCTCCTCGCGCAGCCCCGGCGCCTCACCCACATCGATCTCGGTGAATTGGTAGCCCTTGTCGCTCAAGAGTTGCTTGGCGGCGCGGCAATAGCCGCAATATTGCGTGGTGTAGAGGACGATGCGGGTCATGTCTCAGTTCGCCGATGTGGTGACGCCCCAAGGGGCGTTAAACCTGAGGCTTCTCCGCCGCTTTTACAAGACCGTTGCATTGGGGTCGGCGGCGCGGGCGATCGCGAGCACATCGACCCTGACGGCTCCTGCCCGCTTGAGCACCCGGGCGCACGCCTCCGCCGTGGCGCCGGTGGTGATCACATCGTCGATGAGCACGATCTTCCTTCCCTTGATGCGGGCTTTTCGCCGGCGGGACACCTTGAAGGCGCCGGCCACATTGCGCCGCCGCTGCGCCGCACTGAGCCCCACCTGGTTTGCCGTGCGCTTGACGCGTTTGAGGGTGAAACAATCGACCTCCTGCCCGGTGAGCCGGGCCAGCCCGCGCGCGAGCACCGCCGATTGGTTGAAGCGCCGCGACCACAGCCGCGCCCGGTAGAGCGGCACCGGCACGATGAGGTCGGCATCGGCCAGCAGCTCGCCCCGGCGCTGGCGAGCCAGCGCGCGAACAGCGGCACGCCCTCATGGCGGTAGCGATATTTGAAGCTCTGGATCAGCTGGCGCATGGTGGCATCGTAACGCGCCGCTGCGCGCGCCCGGTCATAGACCGGCGGTTCGGCGATCGCCGCCGATAGCGCTCGCTCCCCGGGTGCGGTGCCTGGATCGTAGGGGAGCGGGAATACCGAGCCGGTCGCAGAGCGGCGGCGCGATGAAATCGATGCGCGACCAGCAGGCGCCGCATAGAAGTCCATGGGCACCGATGCGCTGCCGGCAGGAGATGCACACCGGCGGCAGCACGATGTCGGCCAGCGCGCAGAGCGTGGAGCGCAGCCCGGCGAGCGGCGCGGCAATCGGGTGAGGAAGCTTGTCTGCACCAACCCCCATAGCGCCTATGATAGGCCGTGGAGGGAGGGAGGCGAAAGTGGGACGGAAGCGCCATGACTGACGAGACCCTGTTCGACCGCTCCCTGTTACGCCGGCGCCGCGCCCGTTTCGCCGCCGAGATCAGCCAGCACGACTTCCTCCTGCAAAATGTGGCGGGGGAGATGGTCGAACGGCTACAGGCGATCTTGCGGGACTTCCCCGTTGCGCTCGACCTTGGCGCCCATTTCGGCCTGTTGGGACGGGAGGTCGCCGCACTCCCCTCGGTGGGAGAAATGATCTACGCCGAGAGCACGCCGGCACTCGCCGCGCTTTGTCCGCGCCCGGCCGTCGTCTGTGACGAGGATCTGCTGCCCTTCAATGAGGCGTGCTTCAACCTCGTCGTGTCGGGCTTGGCGCTGCACCGCGTCAACGACCTGCCCGGAACCTTCATCCAGATCAGGCGTACGCTGCAACCCGATGGCCTGTTCATGGCGGCGCTGTTGGGCGCTAATTCGCTGCGCGAGCTGCGCCAGGCGCTGCTCGAGGCCGAGGCGGAAATGGAAGGCGGGGCGAGCCCGCATATCGCCCCCTTCGGCGACCTGCGGGATTATGGCGCGCTGCTGCAGCGAGCGGGCTTCGCCCTCCCCGTCGCCGACAGCGAGACGGTGACCGTGACCTACGCCACCCCGCGTGCGCTGATGCGCGAGCTGCGCGCCATGGGCGGTGGCAATGTGCTGTCGGCGCGGCGCAAGAGCCCGCTGCCGCGGCGCACCCTCGAACGTGCCGAAGCCATCTATCGCGAACGCTACAGCGCTCCCGGCGGCAAAGTGCGCGCGAGTTTCGAGATCGTGTATCTCATGGGCTGGGCGCCGCATGAAAGCCAACAGCGGCCCTTGCCGCCCGGGAGCGCTAGGACGCGCCTGGCCGACGCGCTCGGCACCAAGGAGCAACCGGCGGGCGACAAGACCCCCTACCCGCGGACGCCCGGCAAGCGCCGCTAGACTTTCGCACCCAACAAACGCGGCAGGCTCGTCTTGAGCGGCTCGTCGGCGGGCGGCATGGCGTAACCGGACAGCGCCTCCAGTCGCGCCCAGGCAAGCTCCTGGGCTTCTCGCGCCACGGCCTCACCGCGCCATAGGCGGCATTGGTAAAGCGGCATCAGCAGATGGAAATCGGCGTAAGCGTGACTGGCAAAAGTCAGGGGCGCGAGATCGGCTTCGGCGATATCGATGCCGAGCTCTTCGCGCAGCTCACGCTTGAGCGCCGCTTCAGGCGTCTCGGCCGGCTCGACCTTGCCGCCGGGAAACTCCCACAATCCCGCCAGCGCCCGTCCTTGCGGACGCCGCGCGAGGAGCACGCGGCCTTGCCCATCGATAAGCGCGACCGCCGCTACCAGAACGATGGCCGTCACGACCGGTAATCGGCATTGATGGCGATATAGCCTTTCGTCAAATCGCAGGTCCAGACCGTGGCGGCGCCGCTGCCCACGCCCACATCCGTCCGGATGGCGATCTCGGGCGACTTCATATAGGTGGCGCCCTGCGCCTCGCGATAATCAGGCGCCACCTCGCCATCCTTGGCCACCAGAATGTCGCCGAGCCAGATGGCGAGCCGGTCACGGTCGGCTGCTTCGCCCGCTTTGCCCACGGCCATGACGATGCGCCCCCAATTGGGGTCCTCGCCGGCAATCGTGGTCTTGACCAGCGGCGAATTGGCGATCGACCGGGCAATGCGCCGCGCGGCTGCATCGCTTTCCGCCCCGGTCACCCGCACGGTGACGAATTTGCTCAAGCCTTCGCCGTCCTTGACGATCTGCTGAGCGAGGTCACGCATGATGTCGTTGAGCGCGACGCGGAAGCCTTCGAGCTTCGGATCGTGAGCGAGCCCGATGCGGGGCGCGCCGCGCGCCGCCGCCGCGCCGGTGGCGAAGACGAGTAGCGTGTCGCTGGTGGAGGTGTCGCCGTCGATAGTGATGGCGTTGAAGGTCTCATCGATTCCGGCATCGAGGCAGGCGCTGAGCGCCGCGGGCTCGATCGCGGCGTCGGTGAACAGGAAGGCGAGCATGGTCGCCATGTCCGGCGCGATCATCCCCGCGCCCTTGGCGATGCCGTTGATCGTCACCTCCACCCCGCCGATCTCGGCCTTCCGCGTCGCGAGCTTCGGATAGGTGTCGGTCGTCATGATGGCGCGCGCGGCGTCGAGAAAATTGTCTTCTTTGGCTTGCGCCGCGAGATCGCCGAGCAGACGCGTGAATTTGCTCACCTCGAGCGGCTCGCCGATCACCCCCGTCGAGGCGAGATATACGTCGGCCTCGAGGCAGCCCGCGGCGTCGGCCGCCGCTTCCGCCGTGAGCTTGACCGCCTCGCGCCCGCGTTTGCCGGTGAAGGCGTTGGCGTTGCCGGAGTTGACCACGAGCGCGCGGGCGAGCCCATGGGCGAGGCGCGCCCGGCACCATTCGACGGGCGCCGACGCGGTCTTGGATTGGGTGAGCGTGCCGGCGACCGTGGTGCCGGGATCGAACAGCGCCAGCAAAAGGTCAGTCCGGCCGGGATAGCGGATGCCGGCCGCGGCGGTGGCGAGCCGAACGCCCTTGATGCCTGGCAGGCGGGCAAGCTCTTGGGGCGCAAAGGGCGAAAGCGTGGCCACGGCTCCTGCCTCAATGCGCTCAAGCGAAGCGGCTAGTGGTTGTCTTCGTCATCTCCGGACGGTTCCTCGCCCGTGTCCGGCGGCGCCTCGCCCCTGACGGCGGCGTCCTGCATCGCCTTCTTGATCTCCGGATCGACGATGTCGATCTTGGCCGCATCATGCAGCTCGCGCACCGCTTGCTGCGCCTTCTGCTGGACGAGCTGGCCGACGATGGCTTCCTTGACCTCGTCGAAGGTCGGCAGCGGTTTCTCGCGCTTCTCCTCGACCTTGAGGATGTGCCAGCCGAATTTCGTCTGCACCGGCTCGGAGATCTGTCCCACTTCGAGCGCGAAGGCCGCGTCCTCGATCGGCTTCAACGTCTGACCCCGGGTGAAGAAACCGAGGTCGCCGCCCTCCGCGCTCGGATCCTTCGACTTCTCCTTCGCCACGGTGGCGAAATCCTCGCCCTTCTTCAAGCGCTCGGCGACCTCTTTCGCCTCGGCCTCGGTATCCACCAGAATGTGGCGCGCATGCACCTCCTCCTCCGGCTTCAGGCCCTTGATCTTCTCGTCATAGACCGCCTTGGCCGCTTCGTCGGTGACGCTGTCGCGGACGTTCTTGTCGTAATAGGCGTCACGCAGCGCGCGCCGCTTGTGATATTTAAGCCGGTCCTCGAAATTCGGCGCCGCGGCGAGATTTTCCTTGTCCGCCGCCTCGGCCATGAGCTCGTTCTCGATCACGAATTGCAGCAGCATGCGCCTGCGGTCGGCGGCCGGGACCTGGGCAAGCTGCGCGCCCACCTCGGAGGCGGCGAAATCGAGATCGGATTGCTTGATGTCGACGCCGTTGACGGTGGCCACCACGGCGTCGTCGGCGAGAGCGGGCAGGCAGGTACAGGCAATTGAGGCTGCGAGCAGCAGCACGGCTAGCCAGGTTTTCACGGATTTCTAGTCCTCATCTTCTGACCGCCTCAGACTGCGCCAAGAAGGCGAGGCGGACGGGTTCGGTCGCTCCCCCGGCGGCCTTCATAGACTTTGGCCCCTGTATTGCCAAGCGCGGAATAGGACGCTTCAAGCGGCGCCCGGCTCGGGTGAAGTCAGGCTTTTTGCGCCGCCACGGACCGGTTGACCGTGGCATTATATTTCCATATATCTAGATATATGGAAACATATGACGCGGTCGGCGCCCTTGCCGCGCTTGCCCAAGAGAGCCGGCTCAAAGTCTTTCGCCTGCTCGTGCGCTCCGGCGCCGAAGGCATGGCCGCGGGCGCCATCGCCGAGGCGCTTCGAGTGCCCAACAATACGCTCTCGGCCCATCTCGGCATCCTTGCCCGCGCGCGGCTGGTGACGGCGCGCAAAGAGGGACGCTCGATCATCTATGCCGTCAATCTTGCCGGCACGCGCGAGCTCCTATCGTTCCTGGTGGAGGATTGCTGCCGCGGCCGCTCCGAGCTGTGCGGGCCCCTCGTGCAAGCCGTGCTGCCAGACTGTTGCGAGACATAAAGACTTAGGGAGGATCGATCCATGAAACTCGTGAGCCGCAATGAGCCCTTGAACGTTCTCTTTCTCTGCACCGGCAACTCGGCGCGCTCGATCATCGCCGAATGCGTGCTGAACCGGCTGGGCGCGGGCAAGTTCAGGGCCTTCAGCGCCGGCAGCCAGCCCAAGGGCCAGGTGCATCCGCTCGCGCTGCAAATCCTGCGTCAGGCGCATTTCGATGTCTCGCAGTTGCATTCGAAATCCTGGGAGGAATTCGCCGGTCCGGATGCGCCCAAGCTCGATTTCGTCTTCACCGTCTGCGACAACGCCGCCAAGGAGGTTTGCCCGATCTGGCCGGGCCAGCCCATGACCGCCCATTGGGGCCTGCCCGACCCGGTCGCAGCCGAGGGAAGCGAAGCCGAGCGGCACCTCGCTTTTGCCGACACCTTGCGCATGCTGAGCAATCGGATCGGCATCTTCGTCAGTCTGCCCTTCGACAAATTGAGCAAGCTGTCGCTGCAAAAGAAGCTCGACGAAATCGGGCACGGCCACGAGGCCACCTCGAAAGAGCCGGCTTGACGCCGCCTGCTGCCAGTTTCGCGGTGAGGAAGCCGCGGGAGCCCGCGTTGACAAGGCTTTAGCCTCCTCTTATGTCTCACGCGATGGTTTCCCTGGCGTTTTTCGGCGCTTTCTGCGGTCTTGATGGTGTCGGCGCGTGTCGGGCATAGCCGGGCCAAACGCCACGGTTAAGTCGAAGATTGCCCCCTTCTTCAGGCACGCATCCGCTGGCGACGACGCCTACGCGACCCCTATTTCGTGATGAGAGGCTAGGTTCATGCTTTCCTTAGGCACGCTGGCGGGCAAGGTCTTCGGGACCTCGAATGAGCGCAAGCTCAAGAAATACCCATCCGTCGTTGCGCAAATCAACGCCCTCGAACCCGAAATGGTGGCCCTGTCCGACGCGGCGCTCCGCGCTCGCACCGAAGATTTCCGCGCCCGCGTCAAGGCCGGCACGCCGCTCGACGATTTGATCCCCGAGGCTTTCGCCACGGTTCGCGAGGCGGCCAAGCGCAGCCTCGGCCAGCGCCATTTCGATGTCCAGCTCATGGGCGGCATGGTGCTGCATGAGGGCCGCATTGCCGAGATGAAGACGGGCGAAGGCAAGACGCTGGTTGCCACGCTCCCCGTCTATCTCAATGCGCTCACCGGGCGCGGCGTGCATGTGGTCACCGTCAACGACTACCTCGCCAAGCGCGACGCCGCCTGGATGGGCGTCATCTACGAGTTCTTGGGGCTGTCCGTTGGCTGCATCGTGCATGACCTCGCCGACCAGGACCGCCGCGCCCAATATGCCTGCGACGTGACCTACGGCACCAACAACGAATTCGGCTTCGACTATCTCCGCGACAACATGAAATATTCGACCGCCGAGATGGTGCAGCGCGGCCATTACTACGCCATCGTCGACGAGGTGGATTCGATCCTCATCGACGAGGCGCGCACGCCGTTGATCATCTCCGGCCCCCTCGACGACCGCTCCGAGCTTTACATTACCATCGACACCTTCATCCCGCGGCTCGACAAAGGCGATTTCGAGCTCGACGAGAAGACCCGCGTGGTGACGCTGACCGAAGCCGGCAATGAGCGGGTCGAGCGCATGCTCACCGATGCCGGCATGCTCAAGGGCGAGTCGCTCTATGACATCGAGAACGTCACCGTCGTCCATCATGTGCAGCAGGCGCTCCGCGCCCACACTCTCTTCCAGCGCGACCGCGATTACATCGTCAAGAACGACGAGGTGATCATCATCGATGAGTTCACCGGGCGCATGATGCAGGGGCGGCGCTACTCCGAAGGCTTGCATCAGGCGCTCGAAGCCAAAGAGCACGTGTCGATCCAGCCGGAGAACCAGACCCTTGCCTCGATCACCTTCCAGAATTACTTCCGCCTATATGAGAAGCTCGCCGGCATGACCGGCACCGCGGTGACCGAGGCCGACGAGTTCATGGACATCTATGGGCTGGACGTGGTCGAAGTGCCGACCAACATGACGATGATCCGCGAGGACGAGGACGACGAGGTCTATCGCAGCGCCCAGGAGAAATATCGCGCCATCATTGCGCTGGTCAAAGACGCGAGCAGACGCAACCAGCCCACCCTCGTGGGCACGACCTCGATCGAGAAATCCGAGATCCTGTCCGAGCTCCTGAAGAAGGACAAGGTCCCGCATCAAGTGCTGAACGCGCGCTATCACGAGCAGGAGGCGCATATCATCGCCCAGGCCGGCGTGCCGGGGGCCGTGACCATCGCCACCAACATGGCCGGCCGCGGTACCGATATCCAGCTCGGCGGCAATCCCGACATGTTGTTCGACGATTGGCTCGAGACCGAGCGCACCAAGGGCGCCGAGCCCGACGCCTCCGCCATCGCCGCCAAGCGCGAGCAGATCAAGGCCGAGGTCGCCCAGAAGAAGCGCAAGGCGCTGGACGCGGGCGGCCTCTACGTCATCGGCACCGAGCGCCATGAGAGCCGGCGCATCGACAACCAGTTGCGCGGCCGCTCAGGCCGGCAGGGCGACCCGGGCCGCTCGCGCTTCTTCCTCTCGCTCGAGGACGATTTGATGCGCATCTTCGGCTCCGGCCGCATGGACGGCATGTTGTCGGCGCTCGGGCTCAAGGACGACGAGGCTATCATCCATCCTTGGATCAACAAGGCGTTGGAGAAGGCGCAAGCCAAGGTCGAGGCGCGCAACTTCGACATCCGCAAGAACTTGCTCAAATTCGACAATGTGATGAACGACCAGCGCAAGGCGATCTTCGAGCAGCGCCGCGAGCTGATGACCGACGCCGATCTCGGCGAGACCATTGCCGACATGCGCCACCACCTTGTAGACGACATGATCGCCACGCACATCCCCGAGAAGTCCTACGCCGAGCAATGGGACGCCGAAGGCCTGCATGCGGCGGCCATGGGTGTCTTCGACCTCGACCTGCCCATCGCCGAATGGGCCAAAGAGGAGGCCATCTCCGAGGATGAGATGCATGAGCGGCTGACCAAGGCCGTCGATGAGCGCGCCGCCAAGAAGGCCGCCGATTTCGGCCCCGACATCATGCGCCAGATCGAGAAGGCGGTGCTGTTGCAGACCTTGGACCATCTGTGGCGCGAGCATCTCGTGATGCTCGAGCATCTCCGCCAGGTCATCGGGCTTAGAGGCTACGGCCAGCGCGATCCCTTGAACGAATACAAGACCGAGAGTTTCACTCTGTTCGAGCACATGCTCGCCAAGCTGCGCGAGGCGGTGACCGGTCAGCTCATGCATGTGCAGCTCGCCACGCCCGAGGAGGTGCCGCCGCTCGACGCCGCCGAGCTGCCGCCCATGGAGATTTACCATTTCGATCCCTTGACCGGCGAGGACGAGTTCGCGCTGGAGGGAGCCAATGGCGGCGGCGATGGCGGGGGCGCCAAGCTCGCCCGGGCGCGCAAAGCCGAAAGCGTCGATCCGGCCGATCCCACGAGCTGGGGCAAGGTACAGCGCAACGCGCTCTGCCCGTGCGGCTCAGGCAAGAAATACAAGCACTGCCACGGCGCTCTCGGCTAAGCTTGCGGCGGGGATTCTCACGGCGAGCCGCCGCCTTGGTCCCGAGGCCACACCCCAGAATTCCCCACGTGCCGGAGCCTAGGGCCAACCGCGGAGCGGATTTGCGTCATGACCCTCGAGCAAATGCTCGCCTTCGGCATTATCATCGGCATGATGGGTTTCTTCGCCTGGGGTCGGTGGCGCTACGACCTCGTGGCTCTCGTGACCTTGCTGGTCAGCGTCGTCGTCGGCATCGTGCCGCCGGCCAAGGCATTCTCTGGCTTTAGCGACGACATCGTCATCATCGTGGGCAGCGCCCTCGTGGTGAGCGCTGCCGTCGCCCGGTCGGGCGTCATCGAGCGGCTGGTGCGCAGTCTCGGCCCGCATCTCCGCACCATCCATCAGCAAATCGTCGTGCTTGTCGGTGGCGTGACGCTCCTTTCGGGTTTCGTCAAGAATATCGGCGCGCTCACCATGCTCATGCCGATCGCCTTCCAGCTCGCCCGCCGGACTGGCACCTCGCCCTCCGCCCTCCTGATGCCGATGTCGTTCGGCGCGCTCCTCGGCGGCATCGTCACGCTCGTCGGCACCTCGCCGAACATCATCGTGTCGCGGGTGCGCGAGCAGCTCATAGGCGAGCCCTTCGGCATGTTCGACTTCACCCCCGTGGGCGCGGGCATCGCCGCCGTCGGCGTCATCTTCCTCGTCTTCGGCTGGCGGCTCTTGCCGGCCGACCGGAAGGGAGCCCCATCCATGGACCCGGCCTTCAACCTTGGAACCTACACCACCGAAGTGGCCGTACCGGCCGACTCCCCGGCCGCTGGATTGACCGTGAAGGCGCTGGAAGACCTCGGCGAGAACGAGGTCGAGGTCATCGCCCTGATGCGAGGGGTCGAGCGCCGCTACCAACCGGCCGGCAATGTGGTGATCAAGGATGACGACATTCTCATACTGCAGGGCGAGCCTGCCGCGCTCGAACGCATCGTCGCGCTCGAAAAGCTCAAGCTCACCCGTGACAAGGGACAGGAGACCGACGCGCCGAGCGATGAGGTCGGCATCATGGAGGCGGTGATCACACCCCCACTCCAACCTTGTCGGCAGCTCGGTGGGCCAGCTCAAGCTGTTCGATTGGCACGGGGTGAACCTGTTGGCGGTGAGCCGCACCGGGCGCCGCATCGCCCACCGCCTCCGCTCGGTGAAGCTGAAGGCAGGCGACGTGATCGTGTTGCAAGGCAAGCTCACCACCATGCCGGAGACCCTTGGCGAGCTGCACTGCCTACCGCTCGCCGAGCGCGACCTCCGCATTGGCAGGCGCGGCAGCCTCGTGCCCATCCTGGTACTCGCGGCCACCATGGTGCTGGTGGCTCTCAATCTGGTCCATGTCAGCATCGCCTTCTTCGGAGCGGCCGTGAAGAACCTCCCGCTGCGCGATGCCTACGATGTGATCGACTGGCCGATCCTCATCATGTTGGGCGCGCTGATCCCGGTGAGCGATGCGCTGCGGACCACGGGTGGCACCGAGCTGATCGCGGGCTGGCTGTCGACAGCCGCCAGTCAGCTTCCGACGCCAGGAGCGCTGGCCTTGATCATGGCAACGGCCATGGCCGTGACGCCGTTCATGAACAATGCGGCAACCGTCCTTGTCATGGCGCCCATCGCGGTGACCTTTACCAGGAATCTCGGCGAGAATTCAGACCCATTTCTTATGGCGGTGGCGATCGGGGCCGCGTGCGAGTTCCTCACCCCCATCGGGCACCAATGCAACACCCTCGTGATGGGACCGGGCGGTTACCGCTTTGGCGACTATTGGCGGTTGGGTCTGCCGCTGTCGCTGATCGTGCTCCTCGTCGGCGTGCCCCTGATTGCCTATTTCTGGCCGCTATAGAGAGACGGCGCGTTCTCAGCCCTCGCCGGCGAAGGCCGACGGGCAACGGCTCTCGATCTTCTGCCCCACCGTATCGATCGTGCCCTTCTCGACTGCGTAGCGGCCGCGGCACACACTGACCACCGGCGGGATGTGATCCTGCTCGAAGAGATCGTAGCCGGGTTTGAGGTCCTTCCAGAAACCGCTTGCCGGGTCGCCCTGCCGCGCCGCGAGATTGGCGTCGGTCATGGGGAACGGGAACACCTGCACCGGCACGGCCGGCTCGCCTTGATCGAGCGCCGCCGTCACGATCCGCCACAGCTCGTCGATCACGGGATTGGTCATGGCGAAGCAGCCGATCGAGGCGCAGCCGCCATGGATCATGATGAGCGAGCCGGTGCGGCCTAGGCCCTCATCGAAGGCGTTGGGATAGCCGAGATTGAAGGCCCGGTGCCAGCGGCTGTTCGGATTGAGTTGCTCCTGGCCAATCGTATAGAAGCCCTCGGGCGCTTGCAGATCGCCCTCGGCGAGCTTCGGCCCCAACCGCCCTGACCACAGACAGATGGGATAGGTGGCGAAGCGCTCGAAGCGGCCGTCCTTCTCCAGCCACAGCTCAAGCTCGGAGGAGAGCTTGAAGATGCGGATGAAGGCGGGTGACCCGAGCTTCAGGCGTTTTTGCGCCAATCGCGCATCGAGCGCGGCGAGGTCGGGGGTGCCGCGCAAGGGGAGCCCGAGGCGCTCGCGTGCGAAATGCTCCTGGCGCGTAGCGTTGATGCGCAAGCGGTCAAGCAAGGGGCGGCCGTCCGGGGTGAGCAGATAGAGCACGCCGCCGCCAAGGGCCAACAGGACGAGAACAATGAGACCGCGCCACATCACACGGCCATGATGGGCGAAACGGCACCCCGACGCCAGCGATGCGAATTGGCGATTTCGGCTACTTCGCCGGCGTCGCCGGGCCGAGGGTAAACGCCTGATAGCTGGGCTTCGTCCGGCCGAAGGTGAGCCCGAGCAGGCTGCCGAGCGGCGGCGTGAGCGCAGCTTGCTCGTCGGCGCTCGCGGCACTCGCCGAGCGGTCGGGCTTGACCTGGGTCTGCCACGTGCCGGGCTTGGTCGAGGCCTGCTGCAGCACGGGCCCGCGCGGCAGCGCCTGCACCGGCAGACGCTGATAGGCCGGGCAAGCCTCCACCGGATCGGGGCGCGCCCCGCCGGCGAAGGAGGCGTTGATCAGATAGCGCCGGTCGCACACATCGACTTTGGGCGGCAGATGGGTGACCTGGAAATAGTCGTAGCCCTCTTTCAGGTTCTGCCAGAAGCCGTACCATTTCTCGCCGCGATGCTTGGCCATGTTGGCCGCCGTCATGCGGAACGGATAGGCCTGGATCTGGAAGGCCGGCTGACCTCCGGCGAGCGCCTCGCGGGCGAGGATGTAAATTTCCTCGATCACGCCGTCGGTCATGGCGTAGCAGCCCGCCGATTTGCAATCGCCATGCACCATGATGTCGGCGCCGGTGCGCCCATAGGCGCGGTCATAGGTGTTGGGGAAGCCGATATTGAAGGCGAGGTGATATTTGCTCTTCGGATTCATCTGCTGCTCGGACACGAGATAGAACCCTTCCGGCGCTTGGCGGTCGCCTTGATTGACCTTGGGGCCGAGGCCGCCGGAATAGTCGCAAATGGGATAGGTCTTGAAGTGGTAGAAGCGGCCGTCATCCTTGGCCTTCCACACTTCGAGCTCCGACTCCGCCTTGAAGATGCGGATCAGGATCGGCGACTGCTCCTGCATGCCCTTCTGGGCGAGCATGGCCTGCGTCTGCGGCGACAGCGGCTTGAGATAAGAGGGCGTGAATGCGCCACAGCCGCCGAGCGTAGTGACCAAGGTCAACACGCTCGCCGCGATCACGGCGTCCATCCAACTTAAACGAAGCATACGCAGTGCCCCTTGCGCACGCGGCCAACATCGAACTTGGAGGGTTAAGACGAGGTTAGCGCTTAAAATCCCCCGCGCCCCGACTCCCCCAGTCTATAGGCCATTATAGCCCATAGCCGCTCCAAGCGTGCACGCAAAAAATGGCTATTTTTCGGGCAGATAACCTAGCCCGCGCGGCCGATTGCCAGGTACTTCTCCCGCCGGTCCTTGCGGATGTCCCGGGCCGACTTGCCCTCGAAGGAAGCGAGCGCCTCGGCGATCTTGTCGCCCGCCGCCCGCACCACCTGCTCCCCGTCCCGATGGGCCCCGCCCACGGGCTCCGGGATGATGCCGTCGATGACGCCGATCCTGAGCAGATCCTGGGCGGTGATCTTCATATTGGTGGCGGCGTCGACGGCGCGGGTGGAGTCCCGCCACAGGATCGAGGCGGCGGCCTCGGGCGAGGCCACGGTATAAATGGCGTGCTCGAGCATATAGACGCGGTTGGCGGTGGCGATGGCCACGGCCCCGCCCGACCCGCCCTCGCCGATGATGACCGAAACGATGGGCACGCCGAGGCTCAAGCAGCAATCGGTGCAGCGCGCGATGGCCTCCGACTGGCCGCGCTCCTCGGCGCCGACGCCGGGATAGGCGCCCGCCGTGTCGACGAGGCTGATCACCGGCAGGCCGAAGCGGTCGGCCATCTCCATGAGCCGCACGGCCTTGCGGTAGCCTTCGGGCCTCGCCATGCCGAAATTGTGCCGGATGCGGCCTTCGGTATCGGAGCCTTTCTCGTGGCCGATCACCAGCACCGAGCGGCCTCCCATGCGGCCGATGCCGCCGATGATCGCCTGATCCTCGGCGAAATAGCGGTCGCCGGCGAGCGGGGTAAAGTCCTCCACCAGCCCGTCGAGATAATGGCGCAGATGCGGTCGCTCGGGGTGGCGGGCGACTTGCGTCTTCTGCCAGGGCGTGAGCTCGGAATAGGTTTCCACCAGCGACGCCTGCGCCTTGGCCTCGAGCTTGGCCAGCTCCTCCTCGATGGAGACCGAGTGCTGCTCGGCGGCCAGCGCCTTGAGCTCGGCGACCTTGCTTTCCAGTTCGGCAATGGGCTTTTCGAAATCGAGATAAGTACGCATGCGGCGTGGACGGCGCTCCAGACCAAGTCCTAGGGCAAAGTCTCGGCAAAAAAGGCGGCGGCTTCCGCTAGTTAAGTGGCCTTGGGGCGGAAACCTGTCAACTATGCCCGCGAACTCGTAAGCAACGGCTTACGCGCCGAACAGGCTCACCTTGGCTTCGGCAGATGCATGCGGGCGAGCGGGTGGTGCTCCTCGACCAGGCGCTTCAGCCGCTCCTCGATGACATGGGTGTAGATCTGCGTAGTGGAGATGTCGGCATGCCCCAAGAGCTGCTGCACCGTGCGCAGATCCGCCCCCCGCTCCAGCAAATGGCTGGCAAAGGCGTGGCGCAGCACATGGGGTGAGACCCGCGCGGGCTCGATCTCCGCGGCGACGGCGAGCGCCTTCAACTCTTGGCCGAAGCGTTGCCGGGTCAAGGCGCCGGTGGCCGATGGAAACAGCCAGGGCGACGGCGCCCGGCCATTCGCCTCATCGTCGGCGATTGCGGCAAGATGGCTGCGCAGCGCTTCCCGCGCCGCATCGTTGAGCGGCACGAGCCGCTCGCGCCCGCCTTTGCCCTTGATGGTGAGCACGCGGTCGTCGGTGACGAGCACCTTGCGCGGCAACGCCAGCAGCTCCGAGACGCGCAAGCCCGTGGCGTAGAGCGT
This sequence comes from uncultured Alphaproteobacteria bacterium, assembly GCA_963820115.1. Lineage (GTDB taxonomy): Bacteria > Pseudomonadota > Alphaproteobacteria > Rhizobiales > Methyloligellaceae > Methyloceanibacter. The sequence continues at coordinate 267,730 of CAWFYP010000001.1, read as the reverse complement.
TTCGAGCAGCGCATAAAGACGGAGAGCGCGGCGCCGCGCCACGCCGTCGGCGGCGCGCGTGGCCCCGTCCGCCGCGGTGCCGAGCAGCGTCTCGACCTCGGCCAGCGACAGGATCTTGGGCAGCGGTCGCGGCAGCTTCGGACTGTCGATCGCCGAGCTGGGATCGTCCTGGCGCAAGCCCTCGGCGAGCAGAAAGCGGAAGAATTGACGCAAGGCTGAAAGCTTCCGCGCCCGGGAGGTAGGCGCCAGACCCTTGCGCTTGAGCTTGGCGAGAAACTCGCGAACATCGTCAGCCGAGGCGTTGCGCGCGTCTTTGCGCTTCGCCGCGAGCAAGGCCAGGAACTCGGCGAGATCGCGGCGATAGGCCCCGATCGTGTGGGCGGCGGCGCCACGCTCCGCCATGAGCATGTCGAGGAAGAGCGCAAGCTCCGAACCGGCGTCGCCCGTCTTTTTGCGGCCTGCCACGTCTCACGCCTTTCCGCGCACCGGCCATTGGGCATAGAGCGCCTCGAAGCCGAGCCGTCTTGCTTCCTGGTCGAGACCCACGCGTTTCAGCGCGCGCACCGCATCGCCGAGCGCGATCAGATGCGCCCCGGCCGGTCCCTTGGGGCCGAGCGCGGCAGCGGCGAGCAGCACCGTGCGTCCGACGTCGCCCGCGTCGGCCGCCTGCTTCAAGGCGCTGAGCTCGCCGGTCGCCGGCAGATAACCGTCATTCGGCTGCGGCACCTTGCTCGCCGCGTCCCACAGCGGAATGGGCACGTCATAATCGAGGGCATCGAGCACCGTCACCAGGCGATGCAAAAGCGGCGCCGGCAGCCGGCCCTTGAGCGCGATGTCGGCGCCCGCAGCCAGCGCCTCCCCCGCGCGCGGGCCTTGGGGATCGCTCGCCGCAAGCAGAAGCTGCCAGCTGCGCACGGGGGCCCCACCCGCATCGACCCAGGCCCAGGCGCTTTGCTCGTCGCCGGCAAGGGCGGCGACCCGCACCCCCGTCTCGGCAAAGCGCGCCGCTTGCGGGTCCTGCACGAGCCCGGCGCTTGCCTCGGCCAATGCCTCCCCCAACGGGATCTCGATTCCGGCTTCGCGGCCGCTCGCCAACAGCGCATCGATCGACTCGGCGCGGATCTTGGCCGTGGGCGCGGCTTCCAGCGCCGCGAACAGCCGCGCGCGCAGCGCCGGCGGCGACTGTGCCTTGCCGAGTTTGGGCGCAGCCTCCCGATAGGCGGCGGCGAGCGCGGCGCCGTCGACGATATTGCGCGCAGCCCCCCGCTCCGCCGCGGCCAATCTGAGTTCGGGCGGCGCGTTCGGATCGCGCGCGAGACGGTACAGCAGCGGAGGCGTCGCCTTGGCGGCGAGGTCGGGCGATAACGCGCTCCCGGCCAGGGTGAGGAAGATATAGTCGAGCACGTCGACGGTCTTGGGCGTCGGCGGCGCCTTGGTCGAAATCTTGGTGAAACGGCCGATGGCGGCAAAAGCGAGCGGCGCCTCGACGCCCGCGTCCCGGGCGAGTTGGACGGCAAGCGCCGCACCCTCCTTGTCGCCCTTCGCCGCGGCGCAAATCGCCGGGATCAGGAACGTGGCGCGCTTCGCCTCGCCCTGGGCCCCGGCCGTTGCGGGCGCGGGCGCGAGCGGCACCTCGCACGCCTCCTCGTCACGGCCGACGGCAAATAGCGCGGTGGCGTAGCGGGCGGCAGCACCCGGCTCGCCGGCTTGCGCCGCCGCGCTCAAAAGCCGCACCGCCTCCTCCATGCGGCCCGCGCGCTCGAGCCCAGCGAGACGGATCGCGACCTCGGCGCCGCCGCTCTCCGCTCGCGTGGCGAGCGAGCGCGCCATGAGGTTGGCCAAAGTCGGCGAGGGGGACGGCAGCGGCGCGGCGGCAATGAGCTTGGCGAGCGCGTCGGCATCGAGGCCGCGCCACAGATCGGTGGGCAGCGGACTGCCCGCCTGCCCTGCGCCGGGGCTATAGACCGGCGGCGCTTCGCCCGCCGCGGCCGGAGGCATTTGCTGGCCGCCGGGCACGGGCCGCGCTAAGCCCTCGCCCGGCGCAGGCTCGGACGTGCCGTCTCCCGGCAGCGGCGGCAGGCTATGGCGTTCGATCTGCGCCCGCACTGGCGCTGCCCACAGCGCCAGTGGCAGCAGCATCAGGAGCAGGGGCAGGCGTAGCGGCTGGCGCCGGAGCGTCTTCCTCCCGCACCTTGACGTTGCGCAGGGCCTTGGAGATTTCCTTGGGCTGCGGCTGAAAATATTCGGCGAGCACATAGAGGCTTCCAGTGACGACACCGGCGATGACCCCTACAACGAAAAGGAACCGAAACAGTGTCGGCATCGAGGCGCTCGTTTTCCCGTGACGTCGTTCCGCGGCGACCAGGGCGCCATTATGGCCCGAACGCCGAGCGCCCTCCACCCCTCATGGCCCATCATGGACGATTCGAAAGGCCGTTGTCAGCATGGGAAAGTTGTGGAACCGTGCGGCCTCGCGGGGCCGGAAAGCGCCCCGCCCCGCCACATATCATGACCGGAAGCCGTCGACTGGCCGAGCGCAAGAAAGAGCTGACGCCCGAGCGGCTGGCCGAGATCCGCGAGGCCCTCGGCCGGAAGAGCATCGCGCTGATCGGGCTGATGGGGGCCGGCAAGACGGCGGTGGGCCGGCGCCTGGCCAATCGGCTCGACATTCCCTTTGCCGACGTCGACGACGAGATTGAGCTTGCCGCGGGCAAGTCCATCAGCGAGATTTTCGCCGACCATGGCGAGGCCTATTTCCGCCAGGGCGAGCGCAAGGTGATCGCGCGTCTGCTCGGCAGCGGCCCGCAGGTGCTGGCCACCGGCGGCGGTGCCTATATGAACGCCGAGACCCGGGCGAATATTGCCAAGCACGGTATCTCGATCTGGCTCAAGGCCGAGCTGCCGGTGTTGCTGCATCGCGTGCGGCGGCGCGACCAGCGGCCGTTGCTCGCCAAGGGCGATCCCGAAGAGGTCATGCGTGCTTTGATGGATGAGCGCTATCCAATCTATGCCGCGGCCGACGCCATTGTGGAAAGCCGTGACGTGCCCCATGAGGTGATCGTGAGCGAGGTGGTGGAAGCGCTGTGCCGCAAACTCGGCTGCAAGGTGCAAGCCCCGGCCGAGGCCCGCAACAAGAGGCGATGATGCAGGAGAGCACTGCCGCGGCGGACCAGCGGGTCACCATCGAGGTGGGCCTTGGCGGCCGCAGCTATGACATCGTCGTCGGCGAAGATCTGACGCCCGAGGCCGGCGCGCGCATCGCCGCGCGACTGCCTGGCGCGCGCTGCGCATTGGTGAGCGATACCAATGTAGCGGCGCTCTATCTGCGCGCGCTCAAGGCAAGCCTCAGTGAGCAGAACATTTTCCTCGGCGAGGCGGTGGTGGCGCCCGGCGAAGCGAGCAAAAGCTTTCCCGTGCTCGCCAAGCTTTGCGAAAGACTGATCGAGCTTGGCGTGGAGCGCGGCGACGTGGTGATTGCCTTCGGCGGCGGCGTGGTAGGCGACCTCGCGGGCTTTGCCGCCGCGATTTTGCGCCGCGGCGTGCGCCTCGTGCAGATGCCGACGAGCCTGCTCGCGCAAGTGGATTCCTCGGTCGGCGGCAAGACCGGCATCGACCTGCCGCAAGGCAAGAACCTGATCGGCGCCTTTCACCAGCCGAGCCTCGTGCTTGCCGACACCGCGCTGCTGGCGACGCTGCCGGCACGCGAGTTCCGCGCGGGCTACGCCGAGGTCGTGAAATACGGCCTCATCGGCGATGCGCCCTTCTTTGCCTGGCTCGAAACGAGCTGGCCGGAGATTTTCGCCGCCGCCGGCGAGGCCCGCACCCGCGCCATCGCCACGAGCTGCCGCGCCAAGGCGGCGGTGGTCGAGGCGGACGAGTTTGAGGAGACGGGCGCCCGCGCGCTGCTCAATCTCGGTCATACCTTCGGCCACGCGCTTGAAGCCTTCGCCGGTTATTCCGACCGGCTGCTGCACGGCGAAGCGATTGCCATCGGCATGCGGCAGGCTTTTGCCTTTTCCGCCGCCCTCGGCCTCTGCCCCGAGGCGGACGCTGCCCGCGTCGACAAGCATTTCGCCGCCATCGGCCTGCCGACCAGGATCGGTCAGATCCCCGGCACGGCGCCGACGCCGCCCGAGCTGTTGCAGCTCATGGCCCAGGACAAGAAGGTGAAAGGCGGCAAGCTTGCCTTCGTGCTCGCGCGCGGCGTGGGCCAAGCCTATCTCGACCGCGCGGTGCCCATGGACCGGCTGACCGAATTCTTGACCCGCGAATGCGGCAGCTGAGTCCCGCGCCTTAGGCGCGACTTGCGCGCTCCTCGGGCGCGAGCGCCGTCACCGCCAGCGCATGGATGCGGCCGGCGAGCTCCTCGGCGAGTGCCGCATTGACCATGCGGTGGCGTTCGAGCCGCGATTTGCCGGCAAAGGCCTCGGCCACGACCAACACGCTGAAATGGCTCTCGCCAGTATTGGGCGAGCTGCGATGCCCGGCATGGCTGTGGAACTCGTTGACCACCATGAGCTCGATGGGCGCGAACGCGCTGTTGAGTTTCTCGGTGATCGTCTGTTCGACGCTCATGTGCCAAGTCTCCATCTTCGTCACGCAATCGAAACCACAACCGATCACAATAGCCGCTTCTGGCGCCAGGTACCATGCTTGCGGCGCCTGATCGCGTTTCCCATAATGAGATGATGAAGCTCGACTCGAAATTTTTCGACCGCCTGCGCGTCAAGCCCGACGCCAACCGGCTGTTGCGCGACGTCTGCCCCTCCTGCGAGTGGCAGGGCTGCGCCGAGCCCGGGCTTTACCCTGCGCCCAAGGGTCGCGGGCGGGAGGGCGAGTACCACCGCTTCTGCCTCGATCACGTCCGGGAATACAACAAATCCTACAACTATTTCTCCGGCATGCCCGACGAGGAGGTGGTCAAGCATCAGAAGGCCGACACCGTCGGCCATCGCCCGACCTGGTTCGTCGGCGTCAATTCCTGGGCGCGGGACCGGGCGGCGAGCTATGGGCGGCGCCAGGGCTTTTCCTACCGTTTTGCGGCAAAGGATCCCTTCGGCCTGTTTGGTGATGCGGGCGAGCCACGCCCGCGGGCCGACGGCGCCGAGCCGCCGCGTCCCATCCGGCGGGCCGAGCGCAAATGCCTGCGCCAACTGAACCTCGACGACAGCGCCACCAAGGCCGAGATCAAGACACGCTTTAAGGATTTGGTAAAACGCCACCACCCCGACCGGAATGGCGGCGACCGGCGCTCCGAGGACAAGTTGCGCGAAGTCATCCAAGCCTATAACTATCTGCGGCAGGCAGGGCTTGCTTAAAGTTGCCGTGATAAGCCCTTAAAACTCAGCGGCTGCGCCCGAGCGCGCCCCCCAAGCGACCAACAGGCTCACACACTCCATGACCCTTGATGCTGCCCGCTCCAGTGCCGGATTGCCGGATATGACGGTGTCGGTGCGCCAAGTCTTCGGCATCGACACCGATCTCGAAGTGCCCGCTTATTCGCGCCCCGACGAGCACGTGCCCGATATCGACCCCGACTACCTGTTCAACAAGGAGGTGACGCTCGCCATCCTTGCCGGCTTCAAGCACAACCGCCGGGTGATGATCCAAGGCTATCACGGCACCGGCAAATCGACCCATATCGAGCAGACCGCGGCCAGGCTCAACTGGCCTTGCATGCGCATCAACCTCGACAGCCATGTGAGTCGCATCGATCTCGTCGGCAAGGACGCCATCGTCATTCGTGACGGGCTGCAGATCACCGAGTTCCGCGAAGGCATCCTGCCTTACGCGCTACAAACCAACACGGCGCTCTGCTTCGACGAATATGATGCCGGCCGTCCCGACGTGATGTTCGTCATCCAGCGCGTGCTCGAGGTCTCGGGCAAGCTCACTCTGCTCGACCAGTCCAAGGTGATCCGGCCGCACCCGGCCTTCCGCCTGTTTGCCACCACCAACACTATCGGGCTCGGCGATACGAGCGGGCTCTATCATGGCACCCAGCAGATCAACCAAGGCCAGATGGACCGCTGGTCCATCGTCGCCACGCTCAATTATTTGCCTCATGACGACGAGGTGGCCATCGTCCTGGCCAAGGCCAAGGCCTGGAACACCGATGCCGGGCGCAAGGTCGTGAGCAACATGGTCCGCGTCGCCGAGCTGACCCGCAACGCCTTCATGAATGGCGACCTCTCCACCGTGATGAGTCCGCGCACGGTGATCACCTGGGCGGAGAACGCCGAGATCTTCGGCGATATCGGGCTCGCCTTCGCCCTCTCCTTCCTCAACAAATGCGACGAGCTCGAGCGCGGGTTGATCGCCGAATTCTACCAGCGCGCCTTCGGCGAGGACCTGCCGCAGTCGACGGCGAACGTCGCCCTGAGCTGATGATGGGATTGCCGCGACGCAAAGAGGCACCGCTCGATCCGTTCAAGCGCGCGGTGACGCTCGCCACCCGTTCCATCGCCCATGACGGCGGCGTCGAGGTGGTGTTCACGAGCGAGCCGCCCGGCCTGTCCGGCAAGACGGCGCGCGTGCCCGAGCCTTCGCGCATCCCGACCCGCACCGAGATCGCGGTAATCCGCGGCCATGCCGACGCCGCCGCGCTCTCCGTTGCCTGCCACGATCCCAAGCTGCATGCGGCCCTGGCGCCCTCCGGCGGCGAGGCGCGCGCCGTGTTCGAGGCCATCGAGCAGGCCCGCGTGGAAGCCATCGGCGCCCGCCGCTTGCAGGGCGTGGCCGCCAATCTTCATGCCCGCATCGAGCAGCGCTACGAGAAGAGCCGCTTCGGCGAGGCGACCGACCCTTCCGAGGCGCCGCTGGAAGACGCGCTGGCGCTTCTCGTCCGCGAGCGGCTGACCGGCGAGGCGCCGCCCGCCAAGGCCCGTGGCCTCGTCAATCTTTGGCGTCCCCATATCGAGCAGAAGGGCCGCCGCGTGCTCGACCGCATGTCGGAGCTCGTCTTCGACCAGCAGGCCTTCGGCCGACTGGCCCGCGACCTCCTGGCCGCCCTCAATCTCGCCGAGCAGCTCGATACCGCCGGCGAGCCCGGCGCCGACGGCAAGGACGGCGAGCCCGACGCCAGCGCCGCCGAATCCGAGGACAGTGACGCCGAAGGCGATGCCCGCGCCGAGCTGACCGCCGACTCCCGCGCCGACGACCCGCTCTCCGAGGAGACCACGGACGACCGCGACGCCGCCGCGAGCGACCAGCTCGACCGCGAGGCCGACGCCAGCGATCAAGCCCGGCGCCCTGAGCCGTGGCGCCCCAACGTGTCGGTGCTCGAGAACCCCGAAGCGTTCGGCTACAAGGTCTTCACCCGCGCCTATGACGAGACCGTCAATGCCGAGGAGCTGTGCGACATCGACGAGCTCGACCGCTTGCGGGCTTTCCTCGATAAGCAGCTGCAGACCTTGCACGGCGCCGTGGCGCGCCTCGCCAACCGCCTGCAGCGCCGTCTGCTCGCGCAGCAAAATCGCGGCTGGGACTTCGATCTCGACGAGGGCATGATCGACGCCTCGCGCCTCGCCCGGGTCATCGTCGACCCCATGCACCCCCTCACTTTCAAGCAGGAGCGCGACACCGAGTTTCGCGACACCGTGGTGACGCTCCTGCTCGACAATTCAGGCTCGATGCGCGGCCGTCCGATCATGGTCGCGGCCTGCTGCGCCGACATCCTCGCCCGTACGCTCGAGCGCTGCGGCGTCAAGGTGGAGATCCTCGGCTTCACCACGCGCGCCTGGAAGGGCGGCCATGCGCGCGAGCAATGGCTGAACGCGGGTAAGCCCGCGCTGCCTGGGCGCCTCAACGACCTCCGTCATATCGTCTATAAATCGGCGGATGCGCCGTGGCGGCGGGCGCGCCGCAATCTCGGCCTGATGATGCGCGAAGGCCTGCTCAAGGAGAATATCGACGGCGAGGCGCTCACTTGGGCGCATCAGCGGCTGCTGGCGCGTCCCGAGCAGCGGCGCATCTTGATGATGATCTCCGACGGTGCGCCGGTCGACGATTCGACCCTCTCGGTCAATTCCGGTTCTTACCTCGAACGGCATTTGCGCCAGGTGATCGAGGAGATCGAGACCCGCTCCTCGGTCGAGCTGCTCGCCATCGGCATCGGCCATGACGTGACCCGCTACTATCGCCGGGCCGTCACCGTCACCGACGCCGAGGAGCTTGCCGGCGTCATGACCGATAAGCTCGCCGAGCTGTTCGACGAGGACCTCGCCCAGCGGCGCCTGAACCGCGCCGCGCCCGCCACCGCGCGCGCCGCCGCGCGTGCGCGTCGCAAGCTGCAATAGCGTCCAGGCCCCGTGGTGGCGCGCTCATGGCACCGCCTCGCTTTAGCGGGGCTCGCGGCCCTCGCCATCGGGCCGGCCCTTGCCGACAAGCCGGAGAACGTGCCCGAGCGCGCGCGCGCCGTGACCGTCACCGCCATCCCGATCGATTTCGATCGCGATCACCCGGAGCGCAAATCGTTCGGCAAGCTCCTCTACCGGGGCGGCCTCAACCTCTACGCCAACACCTCTTATTTTGGCGGCTATTCGGCGCTGGCCATCGATCCCTCCGGCACGGCGCTGCTCGCCATTTCCGATGCCGGCAGCTGGCTCAGGGCCAATATCGACTATGACGGCCGCCGGCTGAAGGGCCTGAGCGGCGCCATGCTCGGCCCGCTCCTCGGCAAGGATGGCAAGCCTCTGAGCCAGGACACTGAACGCGATTCCGAAGGCATGACGCTGTTGAGCGGCAGCGTGACGGGCGGCGTCGCCGATATCTCCTTCGAGCGCGACCATCGCATTTGGCGCTATCCTTTCACCGCCTCGCGCTTCGGCCCCCCGGACGGCGCCGTGAAGCTGCCACCCGACAGCAGGAAAATGGACGCCAATCGCGGGCTGGAAACGCTGGCGGCGATCCCCAGCGGCAAGCTTAAGGGCACGCTGGCGCCTTCTCCGAGCGCCTGCTCGACAAGAACGGCAATCTGAGAGGTTGGCTGATCGGCGGCCCCACCCCCGGCCCGATCGCGCTGAAACGGCTCGAGGGCTTCGACATCACCGACGCCACGCCGCTGCCCGGTGGCGGCATCGTCGTGCTCGAGCGCCGCTTCCGCTTCAGCGAAGGCGTCAAGATGCGCATCCGCCGCATCCCCGAGGCCGAGCTCAAGCCCGGCAGGCTGATCGAGGGTGACGTCTTGCTCGAGGCCACCGAAAATCTGAATATCGACAATATGGAAGGCATCGCCGCGCACCGCTCAAATAGCGGCGAGACCATCTTGACCGTCATTTCGGACGATAATTTCAGCCCGCTGCAGCGGACGCTGCTGATGCAGTTTGTGATCGCCGATCAGGGCCCGGCTTTGGCCGGGCCGCGCGCGCCCTGAGCGCGTTTACGAGGCTTGCGCCTGAGCCGCGCTGTGCGTCTTGGCGATTTCGCGCTTCAGGCGCTTGGCCTTCAACGACAGCTCACTCTCCCGCGCCTTCAACAGAAAGGCGTCGAGCCCGCCGCGATGCTCGACCGAGCGCAGCGCCGCCGCGCTGACGGTGAGCCGCACGCGCTTCTTCAGCGCCTCGCTCTGCAGCGTCACATTGCACAGATTGGGCAGAAAGCGCCGCTTGGTCCTGCGCTTGGCATGGCTCACATTGTTGCCGGTGAGCACGGCTTTACCGGTCAGCTCGCAACGACGGGCCATCGCTCCTTAAGTCCTTCTAACGGATCGCGGAAGCCGGAATTCTGCGCGCCCATTTTACAAGCTGGAAACCCTTGCAAAGGCGGACAACGCGGCCGGCGGGCGACATATACGAGGCTCGCCATTCACGGTCAAGGCGCCCGCAATCGTGATTGGGGCAAACCTCAGAATTGACGAAATCACCGAATAGCCCGAGAGTCGAGAATGCGGGGGTAAGTGTCGGGTCCTCACGCGAGGGTTGGAGCCATGCGGGCAGCGCGACAATGCATGAGCCTTGCGGCCGTTGCCGCTCTGACTTTGGGGCTAGGCGGAGCCGGCGAAGGCGATCGCGCCCTCGCCCAGGAGGCCGCGGCCAATGCGAGCCGGATCGTCGCCGTCTATCGCGTTGATCTTGCAGGGTTCAACCTCGGCGAATTTCGCCTTACCACGAACTTTCGCGGGCCGGCCTATGAGATGCGCGGCGAAGGCCGCTTCTCGGTCCTCGACGGCCTGATCTTCGACTGGCGGGGCCAGACCGCGAGCGCCGGCAATCTGACGAGCGCCGGGCCCGAGCCCGCGATGTACGCCATGAACTACGCGGGGAGCGACGAGAACGGTCAGGTGCGCATGACCTTCAACGGCGGCGCCGTCACCGATGTCTCGCTCGTGCCGCGCAAGCTGCCCAACCCCCACGTGATTCCGGTCACCAAGGAGCAACTCGAAGGCGTGCTCGATCCCATGAGCGCGGCCTTCCTCTATGCCCATTCCGACAATCCCAACGGCGACCTTAAAGTCTGCAACCAGACGGTCCCGGTGTTCGACGGCGAACAGCGCTTCGACCTCGTGCTCACGCCCAAGCGGGCGGTGCGGGTGACGCGCAGCGCCTCGGGCGGCTATGCGGGACCCGCGGCCATTTGCCGGGTGAAATTTGTGCCCCTTGGCGGCTATCGCCCGGACAATCCCGGCATCAAGCTGTTGACCGGGACGAATGAGATCGAAGTCTGGCTCGTCCCCTTGCCGGGGACCGCCATGTACGTCCCCTATCGCATTGTGCTGCCCACGCTCGTGGGTTATGGCTCGGCGCTCGCGACCTCCTTCGAGGTCAAGGGGGCAAGGCGCGCGAGCCTCGATCACTAAGGATTTGCGGGCACCGCATGCGGCTCCCGGCCGGGCAAACGTAAACGCCGAGTCCCCGAATCCCAACATGTTGTGGCGAACAGATGCCGAAAATTAACACCCTCCCGATTCGTCTATGCTCCGTTCTTGTTGCCTTCTTGCCCTTCGCGGCGACCTCGCGCGCCTAAATCCACCAAAAAGCAAGCCGGTGATTTTCTCGAAGAACGAAATCCGAATGGGCCAAGTCAGCGATTCGGACGAGATTCGTTCCCCCCTGTTCCAGCTCCGCGCGGCTGGTGCCCGGAGGGACCAGCAGGAGGCCGTCCATGACCCGATCCTTTGCCCAAGGTCCAGGAGGCCCCAAGGGTCGCGGCGTCACCGCCGTTCTCGGGCCGACCAATACCGGCAAGACCCACCTCGCCATCGAGCGGATGCTGGCCCATGAGGTGGGCATCATCGGCCTGCCGCTCCGGCTCCTAGCGCGCGAGGTCTATGACAAGGTGGTGGAGCGCAAAGGCGCCGCCGCCGTCGCCCTGATCACCGGCGAGGAGAAGATCAAACCGCCCTCGCCCCGCTATTATGTCTGCACCGTGGAGGCGATGCCGCTCGAGCTCGAGGCCGATTTCGTCGCCGTCGACGAGATTCAGCTGGCCGCCGACGGCGAGCGCGGCCACGTCTTCACCGAACGGCTGTTTCACGCCCGCGGCTTGAGCGAGACGCTGATGCTCGGCGCCGCCACCATGCGCGACGCCATCCGCGACCTCTTGCCGGCGGCGAATATCGTCTCGCGGCCCCGCCTCTCCAAGCTCTCTTATGCCGGCGACAAGAAGATCACGCGGCTGCCAAGGCGCTCGGCCATCGTCGGCTTCTCCGTCAATGACGTTTACGCCGTCGCCGAGCTCGTGCGCCGCCAGCGCGGCGGTGCGGCGGTCGTGCTCGGCGCCCTAAGCCCGCGCACGCGCAACGCCCAAGTCGCCCTCTATCAAAATGGCGACGTCGATTTCCTGGTGGCGACCGACGCCATCGGCATGGGCCTCAATCTCGACCTCGACCACGTGGCCTTCGCCGGCTTGCGCAAATTCGACGGCCAGGCGCATCGCAGCCTGACCCCGGCCGAACTCGGCCAGATCGCCGGCCGCGCCGGGCGTCACATGAACGACGGCACGTTCGGCGTTACCGGCCAGGTGGCGCCTTTCGAGCCCGAACTCGTCGATCGCCTCGAGAACCACAATTTCGATCCGGTTGGGGTGCTGCAATGGCGCAACCGCAAGCTCGATTTCCAGTCGATCGAGCGGCTGAAGGAGAGCCTGCGCCTGACCCCCGACCATCCGCGCCTCGCCCGTGCGCGCATGGTAGACGACGTGATCGCGCTCGAGAATGTCTGCCACGACACGGCCGTGCGCGACATGGCGACCGCCCCGGCCGCCGTGCACCTCCTCTGGGACATGTGCCAGATCCCCGATTATCGCAAGATTTCCGCCGCGAGCCACGCCGAGCTCGTCGCCACGCTATACCGCTTCGTCCTTGGCGCGGAGGGCAAGATTCCCGCCGATTGGTTCGCCCGGCAAGTGGCGCTCGCCGACCGCACCGACGGCGATCTCGACACGTTGTCCAACCGTCTGGCCCAGATCAGAACCTGGACCTTCGTCTCCAACCGGGCGGAATGGCTCGACGATCCGGAACATTGGCAGGACCGCACCCGCGCCATCGAGGACAATCTGTCCGACGCCTTGCATGATCGCCTGACGCGCCGCTTCGTCGACCGGCGCACGAGCGCGCTGATGCGGCGCTTGCGCGACAAGGAGGAGCTTCTGGCCGAGATTGCGCCGGACGGGCGCATCCTGGTCGAGGACCACTATGTCGGCCGGCTCGACGGATTCCGCTTTACCCCCGATTCCTCGAGCGAGGGCCTCAACGGCCGCGCCGCGCGCCACGCCGCCGCCAAGGTGCTGGGCCGCGAGCTCAGCGAGCGCGCCGACGCGCTGGTCGGTGCCGCCGACGACGCCATCACGCTTGCCCCCAATGGGCGCATCCTGTGGGCCGGCAGCGAGATCGCCCGGCTCGAGCGCGGCGAAAGCGTGCTCAAGCCCAAGCTGCAAATCTATAGCGACGAGCATCTCGGCTCGGCCGAGCGCGAGCGCATGGCGAAGCGGCTGCATGCCTGGCTCGAGGCCCATCTTGCTGCGCGCATCAAGCCCCTCGTGGCGCTGAGCGAGGCCACCGATCTTGCCGGGCTTGCCCGCGGCCTCGCCTTTCGCCTCACCGAAAATCTTGGCACGTTGCGCCGCGACGCCGTCGCCGACGAGGTCAAGGCGCTCGACCAGAGCGCCCGCGCGCAGCTCCGCGCCTATGGCGTCCGCTTCGGCGCCTTCAACATCTATATCCCGGCGCTGCTCAAGCCGGCCGCCGCCGATCTGCTCCTGCTGCTGTGGGCGCTTTATGCCGGGCGCGAGCACGGCATTGAGCCCGACAGCATGCCGCCCCGGCCGCAACAGGGTCTGACCTCGGTCGAGGCCGACCGGCGCACGCCCGAGCCCTATTGGCACGCGGCCGGCTTTCAACTGGTGGGCAGCCGCGCCGTGCGCATCGACATGCTGGAGCGGCTGTCCGACTTGATTCGCGCCCGCATGACGTGGCGCGCCACGCCGGAGGAAGGCGCCGCAATCCCCTCGGGCGCGACCGGCGATGGCGGCTTCCGTGTGGCGCCGGAGCTGATGAGCGTGGTCGGCTGCTCGGGCGAGGACTTTACCTCGATCTTGACGGCCCTCGGCTTCCGCCGTTCCCGGCAGAGACTTGCGGTCGCAGAAATGGTGGCACCCGAAGCGTCGGCCGCCGACGCCGTCACCCCGGGAACCGCGTCTGCCCTGCCGGACGTGTCCGCAGACGTGTCCGCACCCGACGTGTCCGCACCGGACGTGACCTATGACGAGGTCTGGCGGCCAGCCAAGCGCAGGAATGCGCACCACGAGAGCAAGGGACACGGCAACGCCTCTAAAGCGCGCCAGGACCGCAAATCGGCGCGGCCTCCCCGTCAGGGTGTGCCCGTCGAGCGGACCCCGAAGGAGCGGGCAGTCGCGTCGGAACATTCGCCCTTCGCCGCGCTGAAAGAGCTCCGCCAGAGCCTCGTTGCCCGCCGCCAAGACAGCTGAGCCCGCCGTGGAGGGCCAACGGCTCGATAAATGGCTGTGGTGCGCGCGCCTGGCCAAGACCCGCACCCTTGCCGTCGCCCTGATCGCCGCGGGCAAGGTTCGCGTCAACGGCAGACGCGCGGCAAAACCGAGCCGGCTGGTCCGCGCCGGCGACGTGGTGACGGGTACGTGCTCCGGCCGGCTGTTCGTCGTGCGCGTGGTGGAGGCCGCATTGCGGCGAGGCTCCGCGGCCGTCGCGCTGACGCTCTACGAGGACCTCACGCCTCCCCTCCCGGACGAGGAAGCCGAGAAGGCCCCGGCACGCGGTCGGCGCCCGACCAAGCGCGATCGCCGCCGCATCGATGCCTGGCGCGCCGGCAATGCCTGACGCGGCATAAGTCTACGCCGCCGTCGAGGCGAGCGCCGAGGGCGGCGGGGCGGCGGGCTCGATACGGCCCGCGCGCAGCAAAATTGTCGCGCGCTCCGCCGTCACCGGCCGGCTGAAATAATAGCCCTGCGCCTGCTTGCAGCCGGCACCCATCAAGAACCGCACCTGCGCCTCGGTCTCCACGCCTTCGGCGATGACGTCGACCCCGAGCTCGTGCGCCAGCCGAATGGCGGCGCGCACCACGGCGGCGTTGCGATAGTCGATCGTGACGCGAAACACGAGGTCCTGGGCGAGTTTCAGCCGATTGACCGGATAGAGGGTGAGATATTTGAGCGACGAATAGCCGGTGCCGAAATCGTCGATGGCGATGGCGACGCCCAGCCGCCGCAGCTCGTCCAGCGTATCGCTGTGCTTCTGCGTGGCCTCCATGAGCACCGACTCGGTGAGTTCGAGCTCGATCTGGCCGGGATCGAGACCCCAACGGCTAAGGCTTCTCTCCACGCACCGCTTCAGCTCGGAAGCGCCTTTGACCTGAACGCCCGAGACATTCACCGCCATTACTGCCGGGGCGATGCCCTCCTCCTGCCAGAGCTTGAGCCGGCGGCACGCTTCGTCCATCACCCATTCGCCGAGCGGCAGAACCACGCCGGTCCGTTCGGCGATCGGGATAAAGCTCGAAGGCGGCAGCAGGCCGCGCGTCCGGTGGTTCCAGCGGACCAAGGCCTCGAGCCCGATGATGCGGCCCGTGGTGAGGTCGACCTGCGGCTGGTAGTAGAGCTCGAGATCGCCCTCCTCCAGCGCTTGTCTTAGCTCCTCGGCAAGGGTCACGCGCTCATGCACTTGCAGGTCGAGCTCACGGCTATGGAAGCGGTAGCAATTCCGCCCTTCCGCCTTGGCGTCATAGAGCGCAAGGTCGGCTTGCACCATCATGGTCTCGGGGTCGGCAAGCTCCGGCGTGAATAATGAGATGCCGATGCTCGAGGTGATACGCACCTGATGGCCATCGACGTCGAAGCACCTGGCGAGCTCCTTGCCGATCGTGGTTGCGAGCGCGCCGGCCATCGCCGGGTCGGTCACCAGGGTTTGCAGAATGGCGAACTCGTCACCGCCGAAGCGCGCGACGAGATCCTCCTCCTTGACCACCCGCTTCAGCCGCTCCACCACCTGTTTCAGCAACGCGTCGCCCGTCGGATGGCCCAGCGTGTCGTTTACGTCCTTGAAATCGTCGATGTCGAGATAGAGCACGGCGAAGGGCGGGTCCGTGCGGCTGCTCGCGGCAAAGGCGGCGCTGAGACGCTTGAGGAACCCGCGGCGGTTGGCAAGTTCGGTCAGGAGATCGGTGCGCGCGAGCTCTATCACCTTCCTATTCACGTTCTCGAGGCGCAGCGCGTTGCGCACCGTGGCCAACATATAGGCGAGCACGGCGCCGACCACCAAAGCGACGATCCCGAGCACGATCCACGCGCGATAGAAGCTGGTGAGGCCTCGCTTTATCGGCATCACCACGAGGTTCCAATTAGCGTCCCCGACCTTCAATGTCCCGGACCAATGCGGCGCTTTCTCAAGCTCTACCAGCGACATTGGCTTTGGCGGCGTGCCGTGCAGGGGCGAGGCGCGCATATAGGCTGGCGCCGCCCCGTCTTGGGCGGGGTAAAGATAGAGGTCGACATTTTGCGGCAGCGCGGCGCGCTTGAGGATAGCGGCCAGGATCGTGTTGGTCGGAAAGGTGGCACCGAGGATGCCGAGGACGTTTGCGCGCCGTTCCGCGATCGTCGCATGCGGCAGCCCCCGCCGGTAGACCGGCAGCGCAACGAAGAACCCGCTGCGATCATCCTTGCCCTCATCGCTGAGCACGATATCGAGCGCTGCCGCCGTGTGGTCGTCGTCCCGCGCACGCTCCAGCGTCTTCCGCCGGATGGGCTCGGATTTCTGGTCGACACCGAATGTCGAGGCGCCCTCGGGGACATTGGTCGCATAGAGAACCGGGAAGTACTCGTCGCCCTCCGGCGCCGGCGCCATGACGCCGCCTGGGGCCCACGTCCTGATTTTGTATCCTTCGAGCCCGCTGCGGTCTGATTTGACCTCGAAGGCAGCGCGCTGGTTGCGTGTCACACGCGGGCTCCAGGTGATCAGCATCCTCGACGCCGCACCCTCCAAGATCCGGCCGGTGAAGAGTTTGAACTCGTCGGGATCGACCTCGACGGAGGAATCGTAGAAGGCGCGCACGTCCACGAGCTTGTTGACGTAGTCGTCGAGCCCATTCTGCAGGACGGTGGCGTAGTCGCCCGCGACATTGGTGAAGGCAGCTTCGGCGAGACGCTCCTCCCACAGGTACACCGCAAGCCACGCCGAGACGGCGACGGTTACGCCGGCCGTCGCGGCGGCCACAAGGGGAAGGAAGCGCCGTCCCGAGTACAACTTTGGCCCGATTTCCGGGAGGTCCGCCATGGTCGCCGCCCACTTAAAATCAGCATCGCCGTGGTCGCCCAGTTGTGAGGCCGCCCGGCGCGCATCGGATTCCCACAACCGTCCGGCCGCCATGCTAGCGGCATCGCCTGGAACAACTTGCGCCAATGCCAGAAATTGATTGACGGGGGCTTAGCGGCAAAAAAGCAATTAAAACCAAGGAACTCTGCCGGAGTAGAATTTGCTTCATGCCGGTCGCCCCAGGACCCGTCCGGCACCGTCCTCGGAGCCGCTGGGGCGCGATAAAACGGCTTCCGCGGTCGCACCGTCTCCTTGTGCAGACTGCGCGATTGGGTTAGGCAATGGCCCCTTGTCGGCCGCGTCCACAGCGCCCTTTCGAGAGGCCGCGGACGCAGGGCCGGGTAGCCCGACAAGCAAGTGAGATCGATGACTTACGTCGTCACGGAAGTTTGCATCAAGTGCAAATACACGGATTGTGTCGAGGTCTGCCCCGTCGACTGCTTCTACGAGGGCGAGAACATGCTCGTCATCCATCCCGACGAATGCATCGATTGCGGCGTCTGCGAGCCGGAGTGCCCGGTTGATGCCATCAAGCCCGATACCGAGCCGGGCCTCGACCGGTGGCTCGACCTCAACCGGCAATATTCCGAGACCTGGCCCAACATTACGACCAAGAAGGCCGCCCCTCCCGATGCCGACGCCTTCGTCAGCGAGCCCGACAAATTCGCCAAATACTTCAAGCCGGAGCCCGGCGAGGGCGATTAGCGGCGGGGTTGCGTAAAGCGTTAACCTTACGGCCAAAATGCCGCATATTGCGGCGCGAAAAGGCCGGTGCTGCGGCACGGGATGACTTTCGGATTCACTAAGATTGTGTTATAGTGGTTGTAATGGCGGATACCGTCGCCGCGTGAGCATCGGAGAGGCGTCCCTCGTTTGGGCGCGGATATTTTTCCGTAAAGAGGGAAGTCGCGCGATCAGGCTCCTGATCGACGGCTTTTCTTGTGCTCACCGCAGCGCCACGACGCAAGCGAGGGCTTTCGGCACGCTGGTCGTCGGGACGAAGCGAAGGCAGGCTCCCCTCCATAAGCGGCGAGACCGCCCACGAAGATTGGCAAAGTGAGACGCAGAGTATGACCGAAAAGAAGAAGCCCCAGCAAAGACACGGTTTTCGCACCAACGAGTACATCGTCTATCCGGCCCATGGCGTCGGGCGCATTGTGAGCATCGAAGAGCAGGAGATCGCCGGCGCGACGCTCGAGCTTTTCGTCATCAATTTCGAAAAAGACAAGATGACCTTGCGGGTGCCCACCTCCAAGCTCGCCAGCGTCGGCATGCGCAAGCTGTCCGAAGAGAAAATCGTCAAAAAGTCCCTCACCACTCTCAAGGGCAAGGCGCGGGTGAAGCGGACCATGTGGTCGCGTCGGGCGCAGGAATATGAGGCCAAGATCAATTCCGGCGACCTCGTTTCCATCGCCGAGGTGGTGCGCGATCTGTATCGGTCCGAGGCCCAGCCCGAGCAATCCTATTCCGAGCGCCAGCTCTACGAAGCGGCGCTGGACCGTATGGCGCGCGAGATCGCCGCGGTGGAGCGGATGGATGAGGCGAGCGCCGTCGCCAAGATCGACGACGTGCTGTCCAAGACCGCCAAACACAACAAGATGGCGGCCGAGGCCGAGGCTCGCACCCGCGCGGCCTAACCGAGCGCGTCTGACCAAAGCGTGAAATGCGCTAAAGCGCGACCGAGCCCGGCTTCGACGTGGGCTCGGGCGGTGCCGGCACCGAGGACGACGGCAGGAGCTCGATCTGCTCCGGATGACTGGCTTGGATCATCGGGCCGTTCCGCCACTCGACCCAGCCCCGCACCCTGATCTGCTTGCCGGCAAGCGCGTGCGGGTCGCCGGCGGCCACAAAGGCGCGGGCATCCTTGCGTTCGATCTCGACCGTGAAATCTGTGTGCCATGTTTGAGCCGGGCGATGGCTTCCGGATCGCCGCCCGCGTCGCGGATGCGACAGGCCGAGACGCCCCATAGACCTTTGCGCGCGGCGCGCGCCGCGGCCTCGCTCTCGAGCAGCTCAGCAATGCAAGCGCGATTGTCGGGGAAGGAATAGATCCGCGCCAGACCCTGCGCCACGAGTTCCTGCTGCAGCCAGATGCGCGCCTCGCCCTTGGCCACGAACATTTGTGCCAGCGCATAGCCGTGGCGATCGACGCGCCTGCCGCCATATCTCAATTCGATTTCGGCACCCGCGGCGAGCCGCTCAAGCGCCTGTTTCGCCTCCGCCACCATGGGCCAGGGATCGTCGCCCCGCCAGCCAAGCGGCGGCGAAGGCGCCTTGGCGCCGATCAGCCGCACGATGGTGCCATCGGTCAGCGCGAGCGTCTCGCCGTCGATGATTTGCGCCACCGTGCCCCGTTGCGGCTCCGACAGCACGCAGGACGCGGCCGCGACTGGCGCGCCGACACCCGCAAACGCCACAGCCAGCGCCACGGGCAAAACCAGACCAACCCCATTCGGGCCGATAGCTACCGGACCCTCCCCTTCGTCCGGCCACTTTACCGCGCCCGGCGAGATCGTGCATGAGGAGGCTTGGCGCCTGGCTGGAGCGGCGCCGGCGCGAGCTTTAGGCGTCGGGCGGCAACGCCCACGCGTCTTGAGCGGCGGCCTTACAGGGCCCATAAAGAGCCTGCGCGCCACTGCTTCGAGCCGCCTATTAAAGACCCCGTAGCTCAGTTGGATAGAGCATCAGATTCCTAATCTGAGGGTCGCAGGTTCAAATCCTGCCGGGGTCACCACTTCCTGCTACAGTTCGAGCCTCGCCCTCCGATCGCGGAACCCATCATGAAATATGCCAGCCTCAGCATCGCCCTTGCGGTGACCCTGTCGCTTTGCAGCCTTTCCGGGCAAGCGAGCGCCCAGCCGGCGCCATCGGCTAGCGATGCCGCCAATCGACTTTTCGCGGCGGGGAAGTTTGCCGAAGCCGGCAAGATCTATGCGCGCATGGAAGACGAAAATCCCAAGGACCATGCAGCTGTCCTGCAATTGGGGCGCATTGCGCTTCTTTCCAACCGCCTCGACGATGCGCGGAAATGGTTCGACAAGGCCATCGCCCTGGAGCCAAGCGACGACGTCGCCAAAATCATGCTGGCCGAGGCGTTCTATCGCCGCGACGAATTCCAACAGGCGGCGGCCGCGCTGAACGGCATCGATGTCAGCACCAACAAGCTGATCATTTCCCAATATCCGACCTTGAATGTCGCTAAGTTGGAGAGCTTCAAGGGCCAGACGCCCTATGCGGTGCAGGGCGACGGGCAAACGACACGCCTGAAATTCCTGAGCACCACGGGTCCGCTGCCGCTGGTCCATGTGCGCGTGAATGGCGGCGACGAGGTCACCTTCTTCATCGATACCGGGGGCTCGGAGGTCGCACTCGACACGGACTTCGCCAAGGAGCTTGGCCTGCCGCAATTCGGCGAAGTGAAGGGCACGTTTTCCGGCGGTCAAGAGGCTGCCGTTGGGCAGTCGCGCATCGAATCGCTGACCCTCGGCGACTGGACGGTTCAGAACCTGCCCGTCGCGACGCTTCCCTTACGCCAACTCTCCGCCGGGCTTGGCGTAAAGCGCGTCGACGGCATCATTGGCACCACTCTTTTCTATCATTTCCTCACGACGCTCGATTATCCGCACGGCGAGCTCGTCCTGCGCCGGAAAACCGCGGAAGCCCAACAGCACTTCGTGGCAGAGTCTTCGGCCAAGAGCGTCACGGTTCCGTTCTGGATCGCGAGCGACCACTTCATGGTGGGCTGGGGCCGCGTGGAGACGATGCCGCCGACGCTTCTCTTCGTCGACACTGGGCTCGCGGGCGCGGGCGTCAAGCTGGCGGAGTCGGTGATCAAGCAGGCGGGGATCAGGCTCGAGCAAGACAAGGCCTACAAAGGCGCGGGCGGCGGCGGCACGCTGAAAATCGTCCCCTACACCGTGTACCAGCTTTCCTTCGGCGACATTAAGGAAGAGAACGTCGCCGGTCTCTACGATGGGCCGTTCCCGTGGGAAAGCATGTTCGGCTTCCATCTCGCCGGCATGGTCGGCCACGACTTTTTCAAGCCTTATGCCGTGACCTTCGACTTCGCGACGATGCAGATTTTTCTACGGTAGCACGAGGGCGATCTTGCGCTTCGAGCAGCGCGAGCAGGCCCTTTAGCAACGCCGCAGGATTGGGCGGGCAGCCGCCGATATGCAGATCCACCGGCACCACGCGGCTCGCGCCCCCTTCCACCGCATAGCTGCCGGCGAAGATGCCGCCGTCCAGCGCGCAATCGCCGACCGCCACCACCCATTTCGGATCGGGCGTGGCGGCATAAGTGCGCGCAAGCGCCTCGCGCATGCCCTTGCTGACCGGGCCGGTCACCAGCAGCACGTCGGCATGGCGGGGCGAGGCGACGAATCTGAGCCCGAACCGCTCCAGATCGTAGAAAGCGTTGTTCAGCGCGTGGATTTCGAGCTCGCAGCCATTGCACGAGCCGGCATCGACTTCGCGAATGGCGAGGCTGCGGCCGAGCCGCCGCCGCGCGGCACGATCGACCGTCGCCGCAAGCTCCGCCAGCCCCGTCTCGTCGCGCACGGGCGGCGCCTCCGTCATGGGGCGGCGCATCAGATTTTTGAACAGCAGCCTGCGCATGCGTTTCCTTAAAGGTCGTGGCCCGAATAGGAGCAGTTGAAGGATTTGTTGCAGAGCGGGAAGTCGGCGACGATGTTGCCTTCGATCGCGGCCTCGAGCAGCGGCCATTGGAACCAGGACGGGTCGCGCAAATGGCAGCGCTCGATGCGGCGGTCTTTGCCGATGCGAACGAAGACGAGCACGTCGCCGCGAAAGCCCTCGACCAAGCCGAGCCCCTCGCCGCCGCCCGTGGCCGTGCCGAGATCGGCGCGCACTCGGCCCCGCGGCAGGCGTTCCAGAATCTGATCGATCAGCCTGAGGCTTTGCTCGACCTCGCGGATGCGCAGCCAAACGCGGGCGTTGACGTCGCCGTCGTCGCGCACCGGCACCTCGAATTCGAGCGCGTCATAGGGTGGATAGCGCAGCGCCATGCGCGCGTCGAAAGCGCGTCCCGAGGCGCGGCCGACATAACCGCCGGCGCCGAACGCGCGGGCCAGGGTCGGCGAGAGGGTGCCGGTGCCGACGGTTCGGTCTTGCAGCGAGGCCGTGTTGTCGTAGATTTCGATCAGCTCGGGGAAGTTCCAGCGCACAGTGGCGAGCAGCGCGCGCAGGCTCGCGATATTGTCAGGCCGCAAATCCTCGGCCACGCCCCCCGGCACCACGCGATCCATCATCAGCCTGTGGCCGAATGAGATTTCCGCCGCGCGCAAGGTCTGCTCGCGCAGAATGCCGCATTGGGCATACATCAAGGAGAAGGAGGCGTCGTTGCAGATGGCGCCGATATCGCCAAAATGATTCGCCAGGCGCTCAAGCTCGGCCATCAGCGCCCGGAGCCAAATGGCGCGAGCCGGAACCTTCACCTGCAACGCGGCTTCGACGCCCTGTGCGAAAGCGAGCGCATAGGCGACCGTCGAGTCGCCGGAGGTGCGCCCGGCGAGCTTCGCCCCCTGCTCGAGACTCGCGCCCGCCATCAGCGACTCGATGCCCTTATGCACGTAACCGAGCCGCTCCTCGAGCCGCACCACGGCCTCGCCATTGGCGGTGAAGCGGAAATGACCGGGCTCGATGATGCCGGCATGGACCGGACCGACCGGGATCTCGTGTAGGCCCTCCCCTTCCACCGGCAGAAAGGCGTAAGCGGGCTTCTCTTTCCGCGTGCGCCGCTTGCCGCCGAGCGGCTGCGTCACGCCCCAACAGCCGAGATCGAGCCAGGGCCGCGTGTCGGCGAGGCCGATCGGATCGAGGCCGTAAAGGTCGCGGATCGCGCGTTCGAGCCTGATTGCCGGCGCGTGAACTTCCCCGACCGAGGGAAATTTGCCGTCGCCGCAGTCAAGACTGAACACCGCGATCTCGGCCGATGGCTCATCGATCAGCGCCATATGCACGGCGCCCGCATCCCCCCACAGGCCGAGCAGCGTGGCGCGCGCCGCCACCAACTCCTGAATGGCACGACGCCAGCCGTCGCGCGTGACGAGCGCACGCGGCCAGGGGCGATGATCGTTCGCCTGGCGGCCGCTTCGAGCGATGTCGGTCAGCGCGGACATTGCCATTTATCCCAACAGCCTGGCCACGTTCTGAAACCAAGCCACGAGCGGGCCCGGCAAATAGACGCCGGCGACCAGCACCAAAGAGAGATGCGCGAACATGGGAAGATAGGAGCCCGTGGCCTTGTGCGTCGGTCCTTTCGGCTCGCCGAAGGCCACCTGGTTCAAGCGCAGGAACAGCGCGCCGACCGCGATCAGGACGCCGAACACGAGCGGCAGCGCCAGCAGCGGCTGGCGTGCGAAGGTCGAGCTCACCACCAGGAACTCGCTCATGAAGATCCCGAGCGGCGGCAGGCCGGCGATGGCCACGACGCCGAGCACGAGCCCCCAGCCGAGCACAGGATTGCTCTCGGTGAGGCCGCCCATATCGGCGATTTTCTGCGTGCCCTTGACTTGGGAGATATTGCCGACGGCGAAGAAAATGGCCGATTTTGTCAGCGAATGCAGGGACATATGCAGGAGCCCGGCGAAATTGGCGAGCGGGCCGCCCATGCCGAAGGCGAAGGTGATGATCCCCATATGCTCGATGGAGGAATAGGCGAACAGGCGCTTGATGTCGCCCCGGCGGTACAGCATGAACGCGGCGAACACGACCGAGACGAGGCCCATGCTGATCATCAGCGAGCCGGGCGCGAGCGCATTGGGATTGGCCGCGAGCAGCATCTTGAACCGGAGCAGGGCGTAGAGCGCGACGTTGAGCAGCAGCCCCGACAGCACCGCCGAGATCGGCGTCGGGCCTTCCGCATGCGCGTCCGGCAGCCAAGCATGCAGCGGCGCGAGGCCGACCTTGGTGCCGTAACCGAGCAGCAGGAACACGAAAGCGAGATTGAGCAGCGACGGGTCGAAGGCGCTCGCATGAGCCATCAAATTCGTCCACACCATGGAGTTGAGGCCTTCGCCGATGGCCGGCTGGGCCGCCATGTAGACGAGAATGGTGCCGAAAAGCGCCAGCGCGATGCCGACGCTGCCGAGGATGAAATATTTCCACGCCGCCTCGAGCGCCTCATGCGTGCGGTAGATGCCGACCATCATCACCGTGGTGAGGGTAGCCATCTCGATCGCCACCCACATCACGCCGATATTGTTGGTCAGGAGCGCGAGATTGAGCGCGAACATCAGCACCTGATACATGGCATGATAGAAGCGCAAGAAAGTGGGTGTGAGCCGGCCGATCTCCAGCTCGTGCTCGATATAGCTCGCGCTGAACACGCTCGTGGTGAAGCCCACGAACGTGGTGAGCACGATGAACACATTATTAAGGTCGTCGACCTGGAAATAGGGCCCCGGCGCCGGCCGCGGCAAGAAGAACAGCGACAGCGCGGCGAGGAAGCTGAGCAGCGCCGCGACGACGTTGACATAGGCCGTGCGCTTATAGCCCGGCAGCACGGCGAGCAGCCCCGCCGCCGTCGCGGGAATGACCAGGACCGCGGTCACCGCATCGAAGCTCATTCTCGTTCCCCGCGATAGCTGTCCAGCGCCGCGACATCGACGCTGTCGAAGCGCTCGCGAATGCGGAACAGGAAGATGCCGATGACGATGAAGGCGATGAGCACGGAGAAGGCGACGCTGATCTCGACCACGAACGGCATGCCCTTGGCGCCGGTGGCGGCGAGCACCAACCCGTTCTCCAGCGACATGAAGCCCACCACCTGGCTCACGACATTGCGCCGCGTCACCATCATCAACAGGCCGAGCAACACGACGGACAGGGCAAAGGCGAGGTCCTCGCGCACCAGCGGATCGGCCCCGGCGGTGACCCGCAGCATCACCACCATGGACAGCGCCACGAGCCCCATGCCGAGCAGCATGGTGGGGCCGATGCCGACCACGGTCTCGACCTCGCGGTGAATGCCGAGCTTGACGATCATCCGGTGCAGCACCACCGGGATCAGGATCGCCTTGAACAGCAGCGCGATCGCCGCGGTGATGTAGAGATGCGGCGCGTCTTGGGCGTAAGCCTGCCACGCCACCGACAGGGCTAGCACCAGAGCGTGCAGGGCGTACACGTTGATGAGCGCGTAGAGCCGGTCCTGGTAGAGCAGCATGAAGCTCACCAGCACCAACGAACCGGCGAGCAGATGGGCGATGTCGAGGGTGAGGCTGTGCATCTACAGGCTCCGCGACACGAACATGAGCAGCGTCGCGAGCAGGCCGAGCATCAGCGCCGCGCCCAGGAATTCCGGCACGCGGAACACGCGCATCTTGGCAATCGAGGTCTCGAACACCGCGAGCAGAAAGCCGCACGCGCCGAGCTTGGCGACATAGGCGGCGATGCCGAGCGCGAGCGCCGCCGGCGGCGCCCCTGGTGGCGCGAGCCCCCACGGGACGAACAGGCAGGCGATCAGCGACACGTAGAGCAGCAGCTTGAGCTCGGATGCGAGATCGATCAGCGCCAGGTGGCGCCCGGAATATTCCAGCACCATGGCCTCATGCACCATGGTGAGCTCGAGATGCGTCGCCGGATTGTCGACCGGGATGCGGGAGTTCTCGGCAATGGCCACCATGATCAGGGCGATCAGCGCCATGCCGAGCGAGACGCGCAAGCCGACCTCCGAGGACACCAGGAAGCCGGCCATGGTCGATAGCTGGGTGGAGCCCGCCACCAGCGCCAGCGTGAACACGATCATCAGCATGGCCGGCTCGGCGAGCGAGGCGATCATTACCTCGCGCGAGGAGCCGATACCGCCGAAGCTCGTGCCCACGTCCAGCCCGGCGAGCGCGAGGAAGAAGCGCGCCAGACCGAGCAGGGCGATGATGGCGATGAGGTCTGCCGACCAGGAGAACAGGAGCCCGCCGCCGAAGGTCGGCACCAAGGACGCCGCGACCCAGGTGGCGGCGAAGATGAGATAGGGAATCGCTCGGAACAGCCGCGATGCGCTGTCGGCCAGCACCACCTCTTTGCGCATCAGCCGCGCCAGATCGAGATAAGGCTGGATGAGCGGCGGCCCTTGCCGGCGCAGCAGCCGCGCCTTGATCTTGCGCACGAAACCGGTGAGCAGCGGCGCCAGCAGAAGCACCACGAGCATCTGCGCGCCCTGCACCATAAGACCGAGCATCAGGGCCATATCGCGAGCACCAGGAGCAGGCCGACCAGGGCGACGAAGACGAGGCTGAGATATTGACGAATGGAGAGGAACTGCAGACGGTTGAGCTGCCCGGCGGCATAATCCACCGCACCGGCGATCGGCGCGTAGAGCACGTCCCAAATCGGCTCCTCGATCTCGACCTCGATCCGCGCCGGCCCCATGTCGCCGGGCGGCGGCATCTCGACGTGCTCGCGGGCGCGAAACACGACCGTGCCGAACACGCGGCGGATCGGTTGGGCGAAGCTCGAGGCGGTATATTGCGTGATCGGGCTCGGATTGGGATAGCCGCAATCCCAAGCCGGCCCGCGGCGCAGCCGGTCCGACGCCAGCCGATGGATGGCGGCAGCGGCCAAGGTGGCCGAGAACACCATGAACAGGAACACGAGCAACCCGTCATAGGAGCTGCGGCTCTCGGCGATCGGCACGATCGAGAAATAGGGATCGGTGCTCTGTAGCGGCATGCTCGCGCCGACCATGGCGCGCGCGACCGGCGCCAGCGCATCGATGAAATAACCGGCGAAAATGCCTGCGATGAGACAGAGGCCGGCCAGGGTGAACATCGCGACGAGCGAGAAGCGGTCGGTCTCATGCGCGCGCTCGGCCGCCTTGCTGCGCGGGCGTCCCTGGAAGGTGACGCCGAACGCCTTGACGAAGCACGCGGCGGCGAGCGCGGCCGAGAGCGCGAGCAGGGCCCCCACTGCCGGCACGAGGAATTTCAGGCCCCAGGGAGGGAGCTGCGGGCTGAGCAGGATCGCCTGGAAGGTCAGCCATTCGGACACGAAGCCGTTGAGCGGCGGCAGGGCCGAGATCGCCACGCAACCGATTAGAAAGGCGAAGGCCGTGAATGGCATGCGGTGAATGAGGCCGCCGAGATGCTCCATGTCGCGCTCACCCGTGGCGCCGAGCACGGACCCCGCCCCGAAAAACAACAGGCTCTTGAACAGCGAATGGTTGAAGACGTGCAGCAGCGCCGCGGTGAAGGCGAGCGCCGCGGCCCACGCCAAGCCATTGGCCTGGAAGGCGAGCGCCAGCCCGAGCCCGATGAAGATGATGCCGATATTCTCCACCGTATGATAGGCGAGCAGGCGTTTCAGATCGTGCTGCATCAGCGCATAGAGCACGCCCATCACGCAAGTGATGCCGGCCAGCGCGAGCACCAGCATGCTCCACCACCATTGGGGACTGCCCAGAAGGTCGAACACGATGCGCACGAAGGCGTAGACCGCGACCTTGGTCATCACGCCGCTCATCAAGGCCGAGACTTGGCTCGGCGCCGCGGGATGGGCGAGCGGGAGCCAGACATGGAGCGGAACGATACCGGCCTTCGATCCGGCGCCGATCAGCACCAGCACCAGAACCAGCGCGGCGAGCGCGGCGGAGGGATGGCTGTCGCGAATGGCGGCGAAGCCGTACATGCCGTCAGGTCCGGCCAGCAGGCCGAAGGCGAGCAGGAGCGCGAGCGTGCCGAAGCTCGCCATGACGAGATAGACATAGCCCGCGCGCAAATTCTCGCGCACATGGTCGTGCACCATCACCAGCGCCCAGGAGGTGAGCGACATGAACTCCCAGGAGAACAGAAAGGTGAAGGCGTCGTCGGCGACGACGACGAGGTTCATGGCGGCGAGGAACAGCGGATAGAACGGCAGCACGCGCTGCGGCGCCCGCTCGTGCCGGCCATAGCCGATGGCGTAGAGGCTTGCCGCCGCGCAACCGAGATTGACCACGACGAGGAAGAACACCGCCAGCGCGTCGAGGCGGAAATGGGCCCCTAGCCAGGGCAGGCCAACCGGCAAGACCAGAGTTTGCGTCGGCTCCTGGCCGACTAGCGCGCCGACCGCAACAACGAGCGCCGTTCCGGTCAGCACCAGCGAGCCGCCATAGACGAGCGGCCGGCCCCACGGTGTGGCGTGCAGCGCGATCGCCAGCGCGGAGAGCAGAAGCAGCCCGGCCACGCAAGCAAGGGTGACGGTGAGCGCCATGGGCTAGGTCGCCTTGAGCCGCACGCCGCGGCCGCCGCTCGGGCTCGCGGCCCCGGCGCCGATGAGCTCGATGCCCGACGCGTCGAGCGCCTCGATCAGCTTCATCAGGGAGTCGACATTGCCCCGGACCACACCGTCGCTGGCCTCCATGCGCTGGATGGTCGGCAGCGAAAGGCGCGCCCGTTCCGCCAAAGTGCGCTGGTCGATGCCGAGCAGAGCCCGGCAAGCGCGCAATTGGGCCGCCGTTATGATGGCCGAGCCTCCTGAGCAGGGGGGAGACGCTTGCAGCAATTAACTTGCATTTCTTTATATCAAACCAGAATATTCATGGTCTAGCCATAATTACGCGGCAAATGGCCATGCATCTTACGCGTCGCGGCGGACCGACCTCGCGCTGCGGTACCCTCGCTCGGTGCTGGGCCTCTTGTACCCGCTACCAGCGGGCGCTGTCGGGCTGTGATGGGATCAAGTAGACTGCGACGTCGCCTCGCCGGCGAGCCCCCGCCACTTGAGCGGCCACGCCGATCAATGTCAACCGACCTAGGATGGTGTTCCGCATGCCGCAACAGTGCTCGTCACGGCCATGTCCGCCCGCCAGATTGTTTGTCCGTGCCGCGCTTCTTCTTGTCGGCGCGTCGCTGTTTGCACCCTTCGGGCCCGCGCACGCCAATGAGAAAGTGTGTCGCTTCCTCGAGCAGCGCTACGCCCAGGTCGAAAAATCCGCGACCTCCATCGAGCTCAATGCCATGCTGTTTTCTGCCGCGGACAAAGGCTGTGCGCCGCTGGCCATTCGCCTTTTGGACGCGGGCGCCTCGCTTGACGCGCGCGATCGCCTCGGCAATCGGCCCTTGGACCACGCCGCCATGGCCGGCGAGCCCGAACTCGTGACCTTGTTTCTCGACAAAGGCGCCGCCATCGACGCGCAAAACCTCGAGGGCTCCACGGCGCTTTATCAGGCCGCCGAGGAAGGCCGGCTTCCCGTTGTCGGTTTGTTGATCGAGCGCGGCGCTAATGCCTCCCTTCCCGGCCGCAACGGCATCACGCCCCTGGCCGCCGCCGCCTATATGGGCAGCGAGCCGATCGTGGCGCTGCTGTTGGACAAGGGCGCCGACCCGAACGTGCTCGACAAGACGCAAAAGACCCCCATCGTCTACGCGGTCGGCCGCGGCTTCGCCGGCGTCGCGACCCGGCTGCTCGACCATGGCGTCGACGTCAATGCCCGCTACGGCAACGATCTGACCGCGCTCATGTGGGCCGCCGGTTATTCCAATGAAGCCGGGGTGGACGACGTGGCCAAGGTCCTCAATTTGCTCATCGCGCGCGGCGCCCGGCTCGACGACCAGGACAATCGCGGCCGCACCGCGCTCATGATCGCGGCCGGGCTTGGCCATAACGGCGCCGTCGAGATCCTCATCAGCCACGGCGCCAAGCGGGACCTGCGCGACAAGCAGGGCAAGACGGCGAGCGACCTTGCCAGCAACGAGACCCTTCGCGCCGAGCTCGTCGCGCCCTGACCGCGAATTAGCCCGTTATTTGTTGCCGAGAAACTGGTCGATCTGCAGGCCGGCGAGATATTCGGCGAGCGCGGTGATGGCCTCCGGCGACGTCGCATTCATCAAATCCGACATGCCGGGATTGTTGCCGCGCGTGCGCGTGCGGAAATCCATCATCGTCTTCAGCAGATAGTCGTGCTGCTGCCCGGCGAGACGGGCGGTGGATCCGTCGCCCTGGAAATGGTCGAGATGGCAACCGATGCACCCGATCGAGGAGACCGCAGCCACGGCCTTGGTGGCCACGTCCTGGGGGGCCGGGGTCTGCTGCAGATTGGGCCATTTCAGCTTGGAGAAATACTCGGCGAGCGGGAGCAGATCTTCGCGCTGGAGCGTGGCGGCAATGGGCGACATCAGCTCGTTCTTGCGCGCGCCGCTCTTGAAATCGCGGAGCTGGAGAAAAAGGTAGCCGGCGTTCTGCCTCCAGATCACCGGTGTCGTCTTGAGCTGCGGCACGCCGTTTTCGCCGTGGCAAGCGCTGCAGATTTTGGCCTTGTCCTCGATCGCATCGGCGGCCAGCACCGCCGAGCTCGCCAGCAAGAGCGCCGTGAGTAGCGCGGCGCAACCGATACCGCCGGTGCGGGAGAGCTGCACCATCGCCTCGAACTCCTTGTCTTGCGCCCAACGAAAGGACGGGGCCGCTGCCGGCCCCGTCCCTCAAGTCTAGAGTACCTCCGCCTTGAGGCGGAGGGCGAGCGATCAGTCAACCGTGAACGCGATGATATTGTTCCCGCGCTTGAAGTCGATCTGGGTGTTCCCGCCCGCGCCGACGACGATGTATTGCTTGCCGTCGACAGTGTAGGAGGCGGCTGGCGCATTGACGCCAGCGCCGGCAAAGAACGACCACAGCACCTTGCCGCTCTTGGCGTCATAGGCGCGGAACCAGCCGTCACCCTCGCCGGTGAACATCAGGCCGCCGGCGGTGGTCAGCGCGCCGCCCATCATCGGTAGCGGCGTCTTCACCTGCCAGGCGATCTTGCCGGTGTTGTAGTCGACGGCGGTAACATTGCCGAACGATGCCTCGGTCGCGATCACCTTGAACGCGCCGCCAAGCCACAGCTTGCCGTCCGGATAGGGCGAGCTCTCGACCTGATAGGTCATCGGCTGGTGCAGGTTCACCGCGTAAGCCATCCCAAGCTCGGGATTGACCGCCATCGGCGACCATTCGACGCCGCCATTGGCGCCCGGCAGCATGCGGGCACCCTCAGCTGTCGGCAGGGTGTACATGCCGTCTTGCGACACCATCGGCTCGGAGAAGCGGATGAGGCTGCAATCCTTGCGGTCGTTGACGTAGACGTGCCCGGTCTTGCCGCCGTGAATGACGGCCGGCACCATTTTGCCGTCCTTGTCCTTGGCATCGACCAGGACCGTCGGGCTCGTGTCGTCGAGATCCCACACGTCATGGGGGATGTATTGGAAGTAGCAAGCAAGTTTGCCGGTATCGAGATCGACCGAGACGAGCGACTCCGTATAGAGATTGTCGCCGGGCCGGATCGCGCCGTCGAGGTCAGGCGAAGGGTTGCCGACCACGAAATAGATGCGCTTGGTCTTGAGATCGACCGACGGGTTCTGCCACACGCCGCCGCCGAGAATCTTGTATGGATCGCCAGCCTTGGCGAGCTGCGCCTTCTCGGCCTCGATATCGCGATGCAGGTCTTTGCCCGCGGCGTCCTTGGTGGCCCACACGCCGACCGAATTTTCGGGGGTGGTGTCGAAGTTCCACACGAGCTTGCCGGTCTTGGCGTCATAGGCCCGGACAAAGCCGCGGATACCGTATTCGCCACCATTGGTGCCGATCAGGATCTTGCCGTCAACGGCCGTCGGCGCCATCGTCTCGCTGTAGCCGAGCGTGGGATCGGCGATCTGGGTCTGCCACGCCACGCTGCCGGTCTTGGCATCGAGCGCCACCAGCTTGGAATCGAGCGTTGCCAGATAGACCTTGTCCTCATAGACGGCCACGCCGCGATTGTTCGGTCCGCAGCAATAGGTCGTGACCGGACCCATGGCGTGCTTGTAATGCCAATATTCCTCGCCGGTCTTGGCGTTGAGCGCATAGACATGGTCGAACGACGTCGTGACGTACATGACGCCGTTGACGACGATCGGCGTCGTCTCCTGCGACTCCTTCACCTCGGTCTGGAAAATCCAGGCCGGATGCAGCTTGCCAACATTGGAGGTATTGATCTCTTTGCCCGGGTAATACCGGGTCTGATCGTAATTACCGTTGGTATGCAGGAAATTCTTCGCATCGCTGGCAGCAGCGCTAAGCTGCTCCTGGGTTACGGCAGCGGCCGGTGCCTCCTTCGTCTGAGCCAATGCCAGGGTCGACCCGGCAACGCTCAGAACCAGCGCGCCCACGAGCGCGCCAGTGATCTTCAAACTCGACATATGATCCTCCCTTGATGGGCCCCGGCTTCAACCGTTTCCCGGTCGCTCCAGTCGGGTTCTCCACCATGAAAGACTGCTCGCGCCCTTGGAAATTGTCAACAAACCAACTGGCGGATTTGAAGGCTTTGGCTGCAACCAAGCAACGAATTTGCCACGTTACCGCCGCCACGTTTCTGGCTTACGTATCGTCGAGCTTGTAGAGTTCGCCACCAGCGCCGAGCCCCTGTCGTCGCCGTTAAGTCCTGCGTAGAGGTTCCCGTTTCCGCATGAGCCGTTGTCCGCGTAAGCCGTTGCCGGGACCGCGACATTTCCTGCGCGACCTCGCCGGCAAACTTGCCCTTCGCTCCGCCTCGCTCCTCCTCGCGGCGTGCCTCAGCCTGGCCTTGGCCGAACCGGCCATGGTAGCCGCGGCCGATCCGGGAGAGCCGCCGGCCTCCGCTCCCACCCCACCCGCACCGACGCCGTCGCAGGGAGCCGGCGCGGCCCCTGTCGAAATACCGATCGGCTATCTCAAGCAGGAGGTGAAGACGCTGATCCCGCTCTCCCGGCTGCATGTGGAGCCGGAGGATTACGGCATCGCCGGCGCCGAGCTCGCGCTGCAAGACAACAACACCACCGGGCGTTTCACCAAGCAGCACTTCACCCTCGACGTCGAGCGCGTGCCGATCGGCGGCGACGCGGTCGCCGCGCTGCAGCAGCTCCTCGACAGCGGCCGTCGCTTCATCCTCGTCGATGCGCCCGCCGACACGCTGCTGGCGCTGTCCGACTCCGTCAAAGGCAAGGACGTGCTTCTGTTCAACGTCCGCGCCCCGGACGAAGAGCTGCGCCAGGAGCAGTGCCGCGCCAATGTGCTGCACACCGCGCCCGACCGCGACATGCTCGCCGACGCGCTGGCCCAATATCTCATCTGGAAGAAATGGCAGCGCTGGTTCGTGGTGAAGGGCCCCTTCCCCGAGGACCTCGCTTATCTCGAGGCCATCCGCCGCGCGGCCAAGCGCTTCGGCGGCACCATCGTCGAGGAGCGCGAATATAAGGAGACCCCGGGCGCGCGCCGCACCGACACCGGCGAGCAGCTCATCCAGCAGCAAATGCCGGCCTTCACCCAAGGGGCGCCGGATTACGACGTGCTGATCGTCGCCGACGAGAAGGAGGTGTTCGGGCCCTATCTCCCTTACCGCACCTCGGAGCCGCGCCCCGTCGCCGGCACGACCGGCCTCACCGCCATGAGCTGGCATCCGGCCCATGAGCAATGGGGCGCGACCCAGATGCAGAACCGCTTCCAGCGTTATGCCAAGCGCTTCATGTGGCCGGTGGACTATCAGGCCTGGATCGCGGTCCGCGCCGTCGGCGAGGGCGCGACCCGGGCCCATTCGGGCGACGAGCGTCAGGTCGAGGCCTATATCCGCAGCAAGGATTTCGATCTCGCCGCCTTCAAAGGACAGAAGGTGACCTTCCGCAAATGGGACGGGCAGCTGCGCGAGCCGATCATCGTCACCGGTCCCGATCTGCCGGTCTCGATCTCGCCGCAAGCGGGGTTCCTGCACAAGGACGCCGAGGTCGACACGCTCGGGATCGACGAGCCGGAAACGAAATGCAAGCTTCAATGAGAACGACAAGCCTCGCGCCGCTCCGCGCCGCGGCGGAACGGAAGGAACGCCGCATGCCAAGGATGTCCCTATTCGCCATCGCCATCGCCATCGCCCTGACGGCCGGCATGGCCTGCGTTCCGCGTCACGCCGCGGCCTACACCGTCTACGTCTCCAACGAGAAGGGCAACTCGATCACCGTCATCGACAGCGCCACGCTCGAGGTCAAGCGGACGATCCCCGTCGGTCAGCGCCCGCGCGGCATCATACTGACGCCCGACGACAAGCAGCTCCTCATCTGCGCCAGCGACGACGATACGATCCAGATCCTCGACGTCGCCTCCGGCGAAATCGTCGGCAATCTGCCTTCGGGGCCCGATCCCGAGCAGCTCAACATTCATCCTTCTGGCAGCCCGGTCTACGTTGCCAATGAGGACGACGCGCTGATGACCGCGATCGATCTGCACGACAGGAAGGTCGTGGCCGAGGTGCCGGTCGGCGTCGAGCCCGAAGGCGTGGGCGTCAGCCCCGACGGCAAAACCCTGATCGCCACCTCCGAGACCTCGAACATGGCGCATTTCATCGACACCGCCACTTACCAGATCATCGATAACGTGCTGGTCGGCTCGCGCCCGCGCTACGCCGAATTCTCCGCCGACGGGTCGCAGCTCTGGGTGACGTCGGAAGTGGCGGGCACCGTGTCGGTCATCGATCCCAAGACGCGCCAGATCATCAAGACGATCGGCTTCGAGATCCCGGGCGTGCAGCCGGAGAACATGCAGCCCGTGGGCGTCCGTCTTCTCGAGGACGGCTCCAAGGCCTTCGTGGCCTTAGGGCCGGCCAACCACATCGCCGTCATCAACGCCAAGACGCTCGAGTTGGAGCGCTATCTCCTCGTCGGCCAACGGGTATGGCAGCTTGCCCTCACCCCCGACGATAAGCTCCTGTTCGCCACCAACGGCAACAGCAACGACGTCTCCGTCATCGACGTGCCGAGCCTTACGGTGGTGAAATCGATGCCCGTCGGCGCCGCGCCCTGGGGCGTGGCCATCTCGCGGCACTAGCCGCGCCATCTCACGCCGATTGCCGCGCGTTAGCGCGTCGGCATGGGCTTCTCGCCCCGGTAATCGTAGAAGCCGCGCTTCGTCTTGCGCCCGAGCCAGCCAGCCTCGACATATTTCACGAGCAAGGGGCACGGGCGGTATTTCGAATCCGCGAGCCCCTCATACAGCACCTGCATGATGGACAGGCAGGTGTCGAGCCCGATGAAATCGGCAAGCTGCAACGGGCCCATGGGATGGTGCGCGCCGAGCCGCATGGCTGTATCGATGGCGTCCACCGAGCCCACGCCCTCATAGAGCGTATAGACCGCCTCGTTGATCATCGGCAGCAGGATGCGGTTGACCATGAAGGCGGGGAAGTCTTCGGATACGGCCACCGTCTTGCCGAGCGTCTCGACAAACTCCTTGGTGCGGCCGAACGTGACGTCCTCGGTGGCGATGCCGCGGATCATCTCCACGAGCTCCATCACCGGCGCCGGATTCATAAAGTGCAGGCCGATGAAGCGCTCCGGCCGGTCGGTGGCGGCGGCGAGCCGCGTGATCGAGATCGAGGAGGTGTTGGTGGCGACGATGGCGTCCGGCTTGAGGAAGGGACACAGCGCCACGAAGATCTTGCGCTTGACGGTTTCCTCTTCGGTGGCCGCCTCGATGACGAGATCGGCATCGGCAAAGCCGGCGTAAGTTTCGGCGAAGCTGATGCGCTTCAGCGTCTTCTGCCGGTCCTCCTCGGTGATCTTGCCCGAGGCGATCTGGCGCGCCAAATTCTTGTCGATCTTCTCGATCGCCGCGTCGACGCGCTCCTTGGCGAGGTCGTTGATCACCACGTCATATCCCGACAGGGCCACGACATGGGCGATGCCGCCGCCCATCTGGCCCGCGCCGACGACCCCGATCTTGCGGATGGGCTCCACCTCAGCGACTCCCGGCGAGCTTGGTTCGGCGAGGACGTCCCCCGCACCATGCACCATATCGTCCATCATCGTTCCTCATCGACCCATTGGTCTCTAATAGCCGGCTTTCTTGAGCTCGGCGTCGAGCTCCGGCAGCACCGTAAAGAGATCGCCGACCAAGCCGTAATCGGCGACCTGAAAGATCGGCGCCTCAGCATCCTTGTTGATGGCGACGATCACCTTGGAATCCTTCATGCCGGCGAGATGCTGGATCGCGCCGGAGATGCCGACGGCGATATAGAGCTCCGGCGCCACCACTTTCCCCGTTTGCCCGACCTGATGGTCATTGGGCATGTAGCCCGCGTCCACCGCGGCCCGGCTCGCGCCCACCGCCGCGCCGAGGCGGTCGGCCAGCGGCTCGATCAGGCTCTTGAAATTGTCGCCCGACTGCATGCCGCGCCCGCCGGAGACGACGATGCGCGCCGAGGTGAGCTCGGGCCGTTCGCTCTCGCTGATAGCGGCACTCTCGAAGCTCGACACGCCGAGCGCCGCGGGCGGCGTGAGGCTCTCGATCGGCGCCGATCCCCCCTCGCCCGCCGCGGCAAAGGCCGTGGTGCGAATGGTGGCGACCACCGTCTTGTCGCTCGTTTGCACCGTCTCCAGCGCATTGCCGGCATAGATCGGGCGCACGAAAGTGTCGGGCGCCTTCACCTCGACGATGTCGGAGATTTGCGCCACGTCGATCAGCGCCGCCACCCGCGGGCTGACATTCTTGCCCATGGTGGTCGCCGGCGCGAGCAGCACATCGTAATTCTGCATCAGCGGCACGATCAAATTGGCGGCCTCCTCGGCGAGCCGGCTGCCGAGATGCGGCGCCTCGGCCAAGAGCACCTTACGCACGCCTTGCAATTTGCTCGCCACCTCGGCAACGCCGCGGCAGCCCTCGCCCGCCACCAGAACATCCACCTCGCCGCCAAATTTGCCCGCGGCGGTGAGCGCCTTCGCCGTCGCCGGCGCGAGTGCCTTGTTGTCGTGTTCGGCGAGGAGCAAGACCGCCATGCTACAGCACCCCTGCCTCGTTCTTGAGCTTGTCGACCAGCGCCGCCACGCTGTCGACCTTGATCCCGGCCTCGCGCGTCTTGGGCTCGGCGATGGAGATCACCTTCAACCGCGGCGCCACATCCACGCCGAGCGTTTCGGGGCTCGTCTCGTCGATGGTCTTCTTCTTGGCCTTCATGATGTTGGGCAGCGAGGCGTAGCGCGGCTCGTTGAGGCGGAGATCGGTGGTGAGCACGGCGGGACGCGCCAGCTGAAGCGTCTCCAACCCGCCATCCACCTCGCGCACGACCCTGACCTTGGCGCCGTTGAGCTCGATCTTGGAGGCGAAGGTTCCTTGCGGCCAGCCTAGCAGGCCAGCCAGCATCTGACCCGATTGATTGCAATCGTCGTCGATGGCCTGCTTGCCCATGATGACGAGATCGGGCTTCTCGCTCTCCACCACGCGCTTCAGGAGCTTGGCCACGGCGAGCGGCTCGATCGTCGCCTCGGTCTTTACCAGGATGGCGCGGTCGGCCCCCATGGCGAGCGCAGTCCTGAGCGTATCAGCCGCCTTGGCGCCGCCGATCGACACGGCGACGACCTCACTCGCCTCGCCTCGCTCCTTGATACGGACGGCCTCCTCGACGGCGATTTCGTCGAATGGGTTCATCGACATCTTGACATTGGCAAGGTCGACTCCGCTGCCATCGGACTTGACGCGGACCTTGACGTTGAAATCGACCACCCGCTTCACAGGAACGAGAATTTTCATGCGGCTTTATCTTCCCCGCACGCTTGACCAGGTCCCCAAGGCGCACGCTATCTCGCAACTGCGAAATGGCCGGGACGGTACTTCCGGGGAGCCCACAAGTCAATGCTTGCCAGGGATTTCTGGACCTTCTAGGCCCCGCCGCGCGTACGGTCGAACAGCGGTACGCCGCGCCGCCGCATGAACAGGATCAGCACCGCGCCGGCGGCCAGGCCGCCGATATGGGCCCACCAGGCGACGTTCTCGTCCTTCTCCCACAGCAGGTTGGCGAACTGCGCCACGATCCAAAAGCCGAGCGCCCAATAGGCGGTGAGCCTGATGGGAATGCGCCACAGCGCCAGCACCCAAATCTTCACCTTGGGGTGAAGGATCACATAGGCCGAGATGATCCCGGCCACCGCGCCCGAGGCCCCGATCAGCGGCAGGTCGGAGTGGGGCGCCATCCAGGCGTGCAGCAGGCCGGCGAAGATTCCGCACATCAGATAGAACATGATGAAGCGGAGATGGCCCATGGCGTCCTCGACATTGTCGCCGAACACCCACAGGAACAGCATGTTGCCGAGGAGATGGATCCAGCTCCCATGCAGGAACATGTAGGTGACGAGGGTGAAGCGCTCGGGGAAGGGAAAGTCCCCGGCGGCGAGGGTCGGCCCGCTCACCACGCTCGACGCCATCAGCTTGGCCGGGACCACGGCGAAGGCCGCGGTGTTTTCCTCGTCGAGCGGAATGACCCAGCCGCTCAAGAACACGAAATAGATGGCGACGTTGAGCACGATCAGTCCCACCGTCACATATTGGTAGCGGATCCGTTTCAGCGGATTGGTGTCGTGGAGGGGGATGAACACGGGGACGCGCTGCCTTGAGCTATCGGTTCTGGCCCTTGACCCACAGCACGTCGCTCTTGCCTTGGTCGTTGGCGAAGCGAGCCGCGACGAACAGGAAGTCCGACAGCCGATTGATGTAGCGCAAGGCCGGCGCGCCGACGGGCTCGCCTTCCGCGGCCGCGAGCTCGACCATCAGGCGCTCGCCCCGGCGCGCGATGGTGCGGGCAAAATGCAGGAAGCTCGCCGCGGGCGACCCGCCAGGCAGCACGAAGGAGCGCAACGGCTCAAGGTCGCGGTTGAAGGCGTCGATCTCGGCCTCGAGCCGCTCGACCTGCGCATCGGTCACGGTGAGCCGGCCGCGCGCATCCTTGGCCTCGTCGGGAAAGCAGAGATCGGCGCCGAGATCGAACAAATCGTTTTGGATGCGGGCGAGCGCGGCATCGAGGGCCGGATCGGCCTCGCGTGTATGCAGGCGCGCGAGCCCAATGGCGGCATTGGCCTCATCGAGCGTGCCATAGGCCTCGACGCGGAGGTCGTATTTGGCCACGCGCCGCCCCGACCCGAGCGCCGTGGTGCCGTCGTCGCCGGTGCGCGTATAGATCTTGCTGAGGACCACCATGGTCGACCTCACCCGCCGGGCCAAGCGGGTCTCGCCATCCCGGCTGCGTAGCCTAGCGGGGCGCCATGAGCGGTCAAGCTTTCCTTGGGCCGGAAAAGCGAGCCCGGTCAGTGCCAAGGGCCTAGGAGGCCCGCGGCCCCGGTCATTTATAGGTGAAATAGATCGCCGCCATAACGAGGCAGATGGCGATGAATTGCAGCACCACGCGCCACCGCATCAGCATCTGGCTGCGATTGGGGCTGCCCCCGCGCATCATGTTCCACAGCCCGAGCAGGAGCACGGTGGCGACCACCGCCAGCGCAATCGGAACGGCGTATTTGAGCAAGTCTTGCATCGCGGTCTCCTCCCACCCGGGGCTTAACGCCCGGCCCCAAGTCTAGTTGCGCCGCGCGACCGCGTCGAGCAGGCGCGTCGGCAGCACCCGGCGCAAAAACCCCACCGCGTAAGTGGGCCAGGTGACGTAATAGCGCGGCCGGGGCGCGCGGCTTTCCAGCGCCGCGATAAGCTTGGCCACCACGGCCTCCGGCCCGAGCTTGAAGGTTTGCTGGCCGCCTTCCTCCATGCGGGCGATACGGGCACGATAGATGTCGCGATGCGCCGAGCGCTCGAGATCGATATTGCGGCGGTAGGCTTCGAGCGCATGTTCGACGAAGCGCGAGGCGATGAGACCCGGCTCGATCAACACGACATGGATGCCGGTTCCCGCTAGTTCCATGCGCAGCGTGTCGGCAAGCGCCTCGACCGCGAATTTGGCCGCGCAATAGGCGCCGCGATAGGGTGCCGCGATCAGCCCAAGCACCGAGGAGCAGAACACGATGCGCCCCTCCCCTTGCGCCCGCATCGCCGGAATGAGGCGGCAGGTCAGATCGTGCCAGCCGAACACATTGGCCTCGAACTGGGCGCGGAGCACGTCCGGCGTCAAATCTTCCACCGCGCCCGGCTGGCCATAGCCGCCGTTATTGAACAGCGCCGCCAGCGTGCCACCGGTCGCCGCGAGCACGTGTCCGGCGGCGGCGGCGATCGATGCCGGCTCGGCATAATCGAGATAGAGGCTCTCGACGCCGATCTCGTGTTTGAGCCGGGCGATGTCTTCCGGCTCGCGCGCGGTGGCGAACACCCGCCAGCCGCGGGCCTTCAGCGTTCCCGCCGCGCACAGCCCGATGCCCGATGAGCAGCCGGTGACGAGGACGCTCCGCTCTCCCATCAACTATTCAAGAACCAGATGGCGAAGTTGAGCCCGGCCGCAAAGCAGACCCACAAGAGATACGGCATGAGCAGCAGCGAGGCGACCCGGCTCGACCGGTCGAATAGCACGATGGTAATGACGATGGCGATCAACAGGGCCATGATCACCACGAGCCCGAAGAACGGACTGTGCAGCCAGAAGAAGGCGAAGGACCAGGCGACGCCGATCACGAGCTGAATGCCGAACCAGAGAAGCGCGAGCTTGCGGTCGGCCTCCGCGCTCGGCGCCCGCCAGACGAGCCAGGCAGAGGCCGCCATCATCAGATAGAGGACGCTCCACACCAGAGGAAAGACGGCGTTCGGCGGCGCGAATCCCGGCTTGGTCAGCGTCGTATACCAGTCAAGGTTCGGCGTGGTCAGCCCCTTGCCGGCAAGGAGTGCCAGGAAGCAGGTGCCGAGCGCCGTCCCGAGCGCCAGGAGCGACCGGTTCGACGAAGGAGCAACGTCGCGTTTCATCACGAGCTAATCGCTCCCGACGGTCCCCTCGGGCGGCAGCGCCTTCTGCTTGATGCCCTTCAGCCCGGCATAGAAGATGTCGCCGATCTTCTTCGTGGCGTCATCGTCGGAGGCGCCATTGGCGTCGAAGGTGGCGTCCCAATGCACCGTGGTGCGCTCCGGGTTCCGGTCGTCTTCCTCCACCCACAGCTTGGCCTTGTAATTCTTGACCGGGAGCGGGCTCTCGAGGATCTCGTAGCTGTAGCTCGTATCGTCGGAATCGAGCAGCTTCTCCTTGATCGTGCCGCCATTGTCCTTGAGCGTGAGCGTGCGGATGGTGGCGTCGCCCTCCTTGGTCTCCTTGCAATCGGCGACCAATGGATGCCAGTCCTTGATCGAGCAGAACTCGCTGACGATGGCCCACACTTTGGGCAGGTGCGCGGGCGCGTTGATCTTCTTCTTGACCTCGAGTGCGGAAGCCGCGCCGCTGCCGATCACGAGCGCCACGAGCACGGCAAGAGCCAATTTCATTCCACGCATACGTCTCCTCCATCAGTCGTTTTGTTATGCAGTGTTACAGCGTGCTGACCATAGCATGGCGGCATTGGCAGGCAGATGGAGCAAAGCGACACGGCGGAAACGAGAGTTAACCCTCCAACAGCCGCCGCGCGATGACATGAGCCTGAATTTCGGCCGCGCCCTCGAAAATCGACAGGATGCGGGCGTCGCAGAGCACCCGGCTCACGGGATATTCCAGCGCAAAGCCGTTGCCGCCGTGGATTTGCAGCGCGTTGTCGGCGGCGGCCCAGGCCACGCGCGCGGCGAGCAGCTTGGCCATCCCGGCTTCGAGGTCGCAGCGGCGCCCGGCGTCCTTCTCCCGCGCGGCGAAATAAGTGAGCTGGCGCGCGAGCAGGATCTCGGCCGCCATCATGGCAAGCTTGTCAGCGACGCGCGGGAAGCCGACGATCGCCTTGCCGAACTGGATGCGCTCGGTGCCGTAGCGCAGCCCGAGGTCGAGTGCCGATTGCGCCACGCCGATGGCCCGCGCCGCGGTCTGAATGCGCGCCGCCTCGAAAGTCTGCATCAGCTGCTTGAAGCCCTGCCCCTCCACGCCGCCGAGCAGATTGGCGGCGGGCACGGCAAAGCCGTCGAAGGAAATCTCGAACTCCTTCATGCCGCGATAGCCGAGCACCTCGATCTCGCCCCCACTCATCCCTTGAGCCGGGAACGGATCAGCGTCGGTGCCGCGCGGCTTGGGCGCCAGGAACATCGACAGCCCGCGATAGCCCTTCTCGTTTGGATCGGTGCGCGCGAGCACGGTCATGAGGTCGGCGCGGGCGGCATGCGTGATCCAGGTCTTCTGCCCGGTGATGCGGTACACCTCGCCGTCCTTCACCGCGCGGGTGGTGAGGGAGGCGAGATCGGAGCCGGTATTGGGCTCGGTGAACACCGCCGTGGGCAGCACTTCGCCGCTGGCGATCTTCGGCAGCCATTCCGCTTTCTGCGCGTCGGTACCGCCATTGAGGATCAGCTCCTCGGCGATCTCCGAGCGCGTGCCGAGCGAGCCCACGCCGATATAGCCGCGGGAGAGCTCCTCGGAGACGACGCACATCGCCTCCTTGCCGAGACCGAGGCCACCGAACTCCTCCGGCAGGGTGAGAGAGAACACGCCGAGCGCGGCCATGTCGGCGATCAGCGGCAGCGGCACATATTCGTCCTTGAGATGCCATTCTTGCGCGTTCGGCACGACCTCGGCGTCGGAGAAGCGGCGCATCTCCTCGCGCATGGCCTCCAAAGTCTCGTCGAGGCCGGGATCGCCGAAGGCGGCCGCCCCTTGCGCGCCTTGAATTAACTCCACGGCGTGGGTGCGCGTCGCCGGAATGGTGCCCTCGATCAGCGCCCGCACCGCCGGCGTCAGGAACGCGGCGAGGTCCGTCTCCGCCACGCCGAGCTCGTGCAACCGCACGATCTCGTTCTGGCTCATCATCACCCCGCCGAACAGCTGCGACAGATATTCGGCCGCGCCGATCTGCGCCAGCAGCGCCTCCATCTCGCCGAAGCGGCCCTCACCCTGCAAGCGCTCGGCATAGCTCGCGATCTGGCGGATCGCCTCGACATAGGTGGCGACCCAGGCGAGCCCATGCGCCGCGCGCTGCTCGCGCTCGAGCGCCATCGCATCGAGCTTGCCGGCCGGCGCCACCTTGGCTCGCACCCCGCTCACGGCTCGCTCCAGCAGCCCTTTGGCCGTCTCGGCGGCGGAATGGAGCAGTGGAATGAGGTCGGGCAGGCGCCCTTGCTTCGGTGGTGCCTTGGTCTCGGCGGCAATGGTCACGGACGGTCCTTATGCAAGCGGAGTTCGACGCCGCCCAACGAACCGTGGGCGGACGCGAAAGTCAAACCTGAAGTCGCCGGATGGCCTCGCGTGTTATGTCGCGTCGAGCCCGTTGGCTACCGCTTCCATGGGCGCCGCGCTAAAACCGGCTTGCGCCTCGGCCCCATGGGAAGAGGACGTGGGCTGCCAGCTGGCTTGGGCCTCTTCGGCCGCAGTCTCAGCCGCGGCTTCGGCAAGCGCCAACGCCGCAACCTCGGGCTCGGGCTCGGCCCCAGCCAAAGCCTGCGGCTCGGGAGCGGCGGGCGCCGGATTGGCCTCGCCTTCGATGATGTCGAGGGGCCGGATCGCCGCCAGCAGCTCGTCGAGCTTGTGCATGGCCACGTAATATTGGTTCTGCCGCAAGCGCCGCTCGACCTCAGCGCGCAGCTCCACGATCGATTCGACCAAATCCTTGCGTATCAGCGGATTGTCCATCACTGCCCCCTCTCTCAATTTAACGCTCACTTCACGCGAGCAACCGCCACGCTGCTATCTTACTCGGTTGTGGGAGGGAGTCGACTCAACAGCTGCGCCATGAGCCGCGCTCATCGCCAGGATGAGACATCTTCGATGTCGCTCTTAAACGGGCGGGCTTAGAATATTGAACTGGATACGAAGTCAAAGACGTTGAGCGAACCAAGGAGGATATCGTGACAGGTGCTCGTCGTCGCCTTGGGCGTCACCCTGGGACTGCCGCTGGTAGCCCATGCCGAAGAGCAATCGGCTCAACCCGCCGACAAATCGGCAACGCCCGCGAAATGCCTGGAAGCCGCGGTGAACCCCGTGACGGGCGATGCGGTCTGCGTCAATCCTGTCGGCGCCCCGGTCGCCCCGCCGCCAAAGGCGGCCTTTCAGCCCTGCAAACCTCGGGCGCACGATAAGGACGCCTGGACCACCTATGAACACTCATCCGGCTGCGACCAGTAAGGCCGGCTCCTGCG
This sequence comes from uncultured Alphaproteobacteria bacterium, assembly GCA_963820115.1. GTDB lineage: Bacteria > Pseudomonadota > Alphaproteobacteria > Rhizobiales > Methyloligellaceae > Methyloceanibacter. Next base: position 224,031 of record CAWFYP010000001.1, on the reverse strand, counting down.
CTGAGTTGCACGGAGCAGTGCTAGTTCCCGAGGCCGGTGCGCAGCAGACGATGCGAGCGCTCTTTTAAATTCAGTTCGCTTCCCGGCCTGAGCGCGGTCGAGAGCTGGAAGAAATTGACGATCATCTCGGCCAGATGGTCCGCCGCCGGTGAGCTGTTCCGGCTGCGCCGCAGCACGAATTCGAAATCGGGCAGTGCCGGCAGGGCCTCGGCGGCCCCGAGCGATTTTAGCGTATTCGGCAGGCTGAATGCGGGGAACACGCTGATCGCCAGGCTGGCTTCGAGGGCGGCGAGGATACCGGCTGTCCCTGCGCTCTGGATCGCCAGCGTCCAGGCCCGGCCCGCCCGATCGAGTTCCTCCAGCGCCAGCTGCCGCCACCGGCAATATGGCGGATAGAGCGCGAGCGGCGCCGGCTCCTCCGGGTCGAGCTGCATCGCCCGTCCAGCCGCCCAGACGCGTCGCTCGCGGCACAGCGGGACGCCGTCGCCTTCCCTGATCTCATTGCTGACGATCGCCAGATCGAGTTCGCCTTCGTCGACCAGCGCCGAGATGTCGGGTCCGATGCCGAGCTCGATGTGCAGCCGAAAGGCGGGATAGCGGGCGGAGAACTGCCGCAGCAAAGACGATAGCGTATGAAGATCGAAATATTCGGGCACGCCGATCCGGATCACGCCGCTGCTATCGCCGCCCAGGCGCCGCTCGGCTTCCTTGTATAGGGCGAGGATGCGCCGCGCATAGGAGAGGAGAATTTCGCCCTGCTCGGTCAACCTCACGCCGCGGGCCTTGCGCACGATCAAGCGCGAGCCGACCTGATCTTCGAGACGTTTGACGTGAAGGCTGACCGCCGATTGGGTGAGATTCACCTCCCGCGCCGCTCTGGTGAAGCTGCCGCAGTTGCAGACGGCGACGAAGGTTCGCAACAGAGACGTATCGTAGAGCATCAGCTATCGCCACTCCGGGCTCATCGGCAGGCTCTTAGCCGCCGTGCATCTGGCGGCTGGCTTCGAGCACATCCTCGAAGGTGCGCAAGCCCGTGCACGGTGCGCTCACCAGCACCGCCATGTTGCCCGGGCGATGCTCGTTCTTCCACATGCGCATATGCGCCTTGGGGATCTGCTCCCAGGGAAACACCTCGCTCATGCACGGATCGATGCGTCGCTCGACCACCAGCCGGTTGGCTTGGCTCGCCTGCAACAGATGGGCGAAATGCGAGCCCTGGATGCGCTTTTGATGCATCCACACATAGCGCGCGTCCATGGTGAGGTTGTAGCCGGTGGTGCCGGCGCAGAACACGACCATGCCGCCGCGCTTCACGATCAGCGTCGAGACCGGGAAGGTCGCCTCGCCCGGATGCTCGAACACGATGTCGACATTGACGCCCTTGCCGGTGATATCCCAGATCGCCTTGCCAAAATTGCGCGCCTCTTTCAGCCACACGTCGTATTCCGGCGTGCCGACCTTGGGCAGCTGGCCCCAGCATTTGAAATTGTTGCGGTTGATGACGCCCTTGGCGCCGAGCGACATGACGAACTCTTTCTTGTCGTCGTCCGAGACGACGCCGATGGCATTGGCGCCGGCGGTGGCGCAGAGCTGCACCGCCATGGAGCCGAGACCGCCGGAAGCGCCCCAAACCAGCACGTTGTGCCCGGGCTTGAGAGTGTGCGGCCGGTGGCCGAACAGCATGCGGTAGGAGGTGGCGAGCGTCAGCGTGTAGCAGGCAGCCTCCTCCCATGTGAGATGTTTCGGCCGCTCGAGCAACTGACGGTCCTGCACGCGACAAAATTGCGCGAACGATCCGTCTGGCGTCTCGTAGCCCCAGATGCGCTGCGACGGCGAGAACATCGGATCGCCGCCGTTGCACTCCTCGTCGTCGCCGTCGTCTTGATTGCAGTGGATCACGACCTCGTCGCCGACCTTCCACCGCTTCACCTTGGAGCCGACGGCCCAGACGATGCCGGACGCATCGGAGCCGGCGATATGATAGGGGTTCTTGTGCACGTCGAGCGTCGACATCGGCTTGCCGAGCGAGGCCCACACGCCGTTGTAATTGACGCCGGCGGCCATCACCAGCACGAGCACCTCATGGGAGTTCGAGCTCCCAGGTCGGCAGCACCTCGACCTGCATGGCTTCGTCGGGCGGCCCGTGCCGTTCTTTGCGGATGGCCCAGGCATACATGTTCTTCGGCACGTGACCGAGTGGCGGGATCTCGCCGATCTCATACAGGTCCTTGAGCGTACCTCGCTCCGGAGACACTGTAGCTAGCGACATCTCGTTCATCCGTTCACCCCCCAGTCCATTGTCAGCATACGCTTTTGCATTGCGGTAATTCTCTGCCATCCATCTCGCAACTGCAACATAATTGCGCGCCCCAAGCTTAATGCTTAGCACCGGGTTTTGAGTCGCGAGGCCAGCCCAGACTTGCCCCATGGACGCCACAGCCACCAGCCGGAATGGACCGTTAGCAAAAACAGGGACCTATGCCCAGAGTCCAATCGCATCCCCCTGCCGGTCGTCATCGCCCGGCCCATAAAGCAGATTTTGCGGCGGGCGCGAATGGCCCCAAAATCCGCCTGCACACCGTCCACAAATCACTTGCGGGGGAACTGAGCGCGCGATGGCCAATCTGATCGTCTTTGTGAGCCTCTTGGCCGCGGGCGCGCTCCTATTCGCGCCGCGCCTGACCGCCTCGCCGGTGTGGCGGGCGACGGTCACCCCGCTTGCCTCCATCATCGGCTCGGGCTTCCTCGTCTCCCTGCCGCTGCTCGTTCACGATCTCGGCTTCTATGCCGTGCTCGGCATGGGTTTTCTCGTCGTGTTTTCCTACCTGCTCGGCGGCGCCATCCGTTTCAACATCATCCATGGCGAGCCGCTCTTCGCCGAACCACGCCGGCGCCCGGTCGACTGGCTGGAGGGAACGTCGCACCTCGCCCTCGCCCTCGCTTATTTTATCTCCGTCACCTATTACCTCACTTTGCTCGCGGCCTTTCTGCTCAAGGGCGTCGGCATCACCGATCCTTTTGCCGGCAAGATCTTGACCACCGCCATCCTGGTGGCGATCGGTCTCGACGGCCTCATCCAGGGCCTGCACGGGCTGGAGAACATCGAGGAGTACGCGGTCGGGCTCAAGCTCCCCATTATCGCCGCCGCGCTCGCCGCCCTTGCGTGGCTCAATCTGCGCCTCGCCGCCGCCGGCACCTGGCACCTTCCTCACCTCACCGCCTCCATCGGCTGGCACTCGGTGCGGACGGTGCTCGGTCTCCTAATCGTCGTGCAGGGGTTCGAGACCTCCCGCTTCCTCGCCGGCGCCTACCCGCCCGCGCTCCGCGTCCGCACCATGCGCTATGCGCAACTCCTGTCCGGCGCGATCTATCTGGCGTTTTTTCTCCTCGCCATGGTCGCCTTGAACGAGCACGACGTGCTCGACACCGAGGTCACCGGGATCATCGCCATTCTGAGGCCCGCGGCCAGCGCGCTGCCGCTGTTGATCATCGCCGGGGCCGTCTTCGCTCAGCTCTCCGCGGCGGTGGCCGACGCCATCGGCGCCAGCGGCCTCATCGAGCAGGTGAGCGCGAAGAAACTCGACCGCCGCCACGCTTACCCGCTCATCGCCCTGGTCGGCGTGGGGCTGACCTGGACCCTCGACATCTTCGGCGTCATCGCGCTGGCCTCGCGGGCCTTCGCGTTGTTTTATTTTTTGCAATGCCTGGTGTCGGCGTCCGTCGCCGTCGCCGCGCCGGACGTCAACCGGCGTGCCCTGCATGTCGCGGGCTTCCTCGCCCTTGCCCTGTTGGCGCTGGCGGTCGTGCTGTTGGGTACCCCTTCGCAAGGGATTTAGGGTAATTTGGCGGCAGGGTACCGGCCGGAAGCGGGCCTGCCGGAGTTGCAACGCCGCTTGCGGCCGTGCTTCATTGCCAACACACGACCCTGCGGCCGGAGAGCTCAATGGCACGAGGCAAAGGAAAGCGCGACAAGCCCTGGATGTTCCGCACCTATGCGGGCCATTCGACGGCGCGCGCCTCGAACGAGCTCTTCCGCAAGAACCTGGCCAAGGGCCAGACCGGGCTCTCGGTCGCCTTCGATCTGCCCACCCAGACCGGTTACGATTCCGACGATCCGCTCGCCCGCGGCGAGGTCGGCAAGGTCGGCGTGCCCATCTCCCATCTCGGCGACATGCGCGCCCTGTTCGAGGGCATCCCCTTGGCCGAGATGAACACCTCCATGACCATCAACGCCACGGCGGCTTGGCTGCTCGCGCTCTATGTCGCGCTCGCCGACGAGCAAGGCGCCGATCGCACCAAGCTCACCGGCACCGTGCAGAACGACATCCTCAAGGAATATCTCTCCCGCGGCACTTACGTGTTCCCGCCCGCGCCGTCGCTGCGGCTGATCAAGGACGTGATCGTCTACACCTCGCGCGCGATGCCCAAATGGAATCCGACCAATATCTGCTCCTATCATTTGCAGGAGGCGGGAGCCACGCCCACCCAGGAGCTCGCCTTCGCGCTGGCCACCGCGCAAGCCGTGCTCGACAAGGTCAAGGCCTCCGGCGACGTCTCCGCCGCCGATTTCCCGCGCGTGGTCGGTAGCACCAGCTTCTTCGTCAATGCCGGCGTCCGATTCGTCACCGAGATGTGCAAGATGCGCGCCTTCGTCGATCTGTGGGACGAGATCGCCGAGAAGCGCTACGGCGTGACCGACCCGGCGCTCAGGCGCTTCCGCTACGGCGTGCAGGTCAACTCGCTCGGCCTGACCGAGCAGCAGCCCGAGAACAACGTCTATCGTATCCTTCTGTCCATGCTCGCCGTGGTCGCCTCGAAGAAAGCGCGCGCCCGCGCCGTGCAGCTGCCGGCCTGGAACGAGGCGCTCGGCCTGCCGCGGCCATGGGACCAGCAATGGTCGCTCCGGCTGCAACAGATCGTGGCCTATGAGACCGACCTGCTCGAATTCGACGACATCTTCGCCGGCGCCGGCGTGATCGAGACCAAGGTGGAGGAGATGAAGGACGCGGCCCGCGCCGAGCTCGCCCAGATCGAGGCGGCGGGCGGCGCGGTGGCCTGCATCGACTATATGAAGCACGCGCTGATCGAGTCGAACGCGGCGCGTGTGGCGGCCATCGAGGACGGCGAGCTGGTGCTGGTCGGCGTCAACGCCTACACCGAGACCGAGCCCTCGCCGCTCAACGACGGCATCGAAGGCATCCTCACCGTGCCCGAGAGTGTCGAGCTCGAGCAGATCGCGCTCCTTCAAGACTGGCGTTCGCGCCGCGATGACAAGGCCGTCCGCCAGGCGCTCATCGACCTCAAGGCTGCCGCCGCCGACGACCGCAACATCATGGAGTCCTCGATCGCCGCCGCCAAAGCGGGCGTCACCACCGGCGAATGGGGCCAGGTCCTGCGCGAGGTGTTTGGCGAATACCGCGCCCCGACCGGCATCGGTGCCGAACGCCATGTTGACATTGCCAGGCTGGAAGAGGTCCGCCGCCTCGTCGATGCCGTGTCGGACAAGCTTGGCCGGAGACTCACTTTCGTCGTCGGCAAGCCCGGCCTTGACGGACATTCCAACGGTGCCGAGCAGATCGCCGTGCGCGCGCAAGATTGCGGCATGGAGGTCGTCTATGACGGCATCCGGCTCACGCCGGCGCAGATCGTGGAGCAGGCGAAATCCGCCAACGCCCATGTGCTCGGGCTCTCGATCCTCTCCGGCTCGCATGTGGCCTTGGTCCGCGACGTCGCCCAGCGCATGCGCGAGGCGGGCCTCGGCAGCGTTCCCATCGTGGTCGGCGGCATCATTCCCGCCGACGATGTGAATGTGCTGAAGCAGTGCGGCGCATCCGCCGTCTACACGCCCAAGGACTTCCAGCTCAACGACATCATGACCGGCATCGTCAAGCTCGTGGACAAGAAGGCCGCCGAGCTGAAAGCCACCGAGACGGCGAATTTGCGCGTGCCGGAGCGCGTTGCCCGTTAAAGGGAGGGGTTCATGCGGCTGATTGCGGCGGCGATCCTGGTGCTCGCCGTCCTGCCCCGTGCGGCCCACGCCGCCGATCAGTCGGGGCAAACGCCCTGCGACTCCACCATCACCTCCGGCAGCGGCAACGTCACGGTCGAGGGTAAGGCGGCAGCGCGCGCCGGGGATACCACCGGGTGCAGCGACACGGTGGTGGAAGGCTCCCCCGACGTGCTGATCAACGGCAAGCCGGCGGCCGTGCAGGGCGGTCAAACCGGCTGCGGCGGCACCATCGTCACCGGCGCCTCGGGCGTGTTCATCAACGGCAAGCCCATGGCCGGCGTAGGCGACGCGGCCGGCTGCCCCGGCAAGTGACGCTTCACAGATCGGTCAGTGCAGGTGCCCCGATTCTACCTGCCCCAGGGCGATTTCGCGTCCCACCACAACACGGCGAAGATCGCCAGAAGCGCCCACCAAACCGCACTGGTTGCCTAACTCGTCACCACCGCAAATATGACGCTGATGATGATGCAAACCAGAGCAATGATGTTGCCGATGCTCATTCCCATGTCGTCCCCCTCATTCCGGCCAAGGTGCCGGGGGGACTAAAGCACCGAACGTCCGATTCCGCTACCACGATCGCCGCCGCACCAATTGGCGGCAGCGACTGCGGCGTTCGCATCTGAATGAAGTCTAGGCGCGCCGGCGGCCCGCGCTCGCATCGTCGGGCGCCGTGACCTCGGCCTCAGCGGTATCGACCGCGAGGAACGGCGCCAGCGTCGCGTACAGCTCGCGCCCGCGAATGGGCTTGGCGACGTAAGCGTCCAAGCCGGCGGCGAGATAATCCACCCCGTCATCCGAGGGTGCCTTTGCCGTCAGCGCCACGATCGGCACTTCCGCCGAGGGCCCCTGCAACTTACGGATACGCTTCGTCGTCTCGATGCCGTCGAGCTCCGGCATCATGATGTCCATCAGCACGAGATCGTAGGTCTTCGACGCGAGGCACATGATGGCAGCGGCGCCCGACTCCACCATCTCGTAGCTCAGTCCGAACTCATCGAGATAGGCGCTGATCAGCATGCGGTTCACGGCATTGTCCTCGACCACGAGGATGTGCCCGGACAGCGCCCCCGCCGGCTGCGCCTCCCTCGCCTCTCTCGCCGCCGACTTGCCGGTGGCCACGCGCAAGGCCGGGATGGTGACGAAGAACAAGCTGCCTTGGCCGGGCACGCTCTCGCAGGCGATCTCGCCACCCATGAGTTCGGCGAGCCGCCGCGCGATGGAAAGGCCGAGCCCGGTCCCGCTATAGCGGTCGCCCTGGGCGACAGGCTTGAACAGACGCTTGAGCTCGCCCTTGCCGAGACCGGCACCCGTATCGGTGACGTCGAAACGGAGCATCAGCTTGCCGGACGTCTCCCGCGCGCTCGCATGCAGCCGCACCGAGCCTTCCGTGGTGAACTTCAGCGCGTTGTCGACGAGAATTTCGAGGATCTGGCGGACGCGGGCCGCATCGCCCTTGATCAGACGCGGACAGCTGGCGCCGATATCGACGCCGCTCGTCAGCCCCTTGTCGTTCGCCCGCGCTTGCAAGCCGCCGGCCACGCTGTGCACGAGGTCGTGCAGATCGAACGGCGCGGAGGCCAGCTCGCAGCGGCCGGTCTCGAGCTGGGAAAAATCGAGAATATCGTTGAGCACGGCGAGCAGGCTCTTCGCCGACTGTTGCAGCGTCACCGCGTAGCGCTTTTGCGTATTGTCGAGCGGGCTCGCGAGCAGAAGCTCGGCCATGGAAATGATGGCGCCGATCGGCGTGCGCAGCTCATGGCTGGCGACGGCGAGCAGCTCCGACTTGGCCTTGTCCGCCCCCTCGGCCGCTTCCCGCGCTTGCCGCTCCGCCTGGAGCGCGTCGACAAGGCTCTGGATCTGCGCGAAGAGATCGTCCGGACGGAAATCCTCAGGACGCATGACTGGTGGACCGCCCCTTCCTGGCAACCATTCTTCTTCATCGTCCCAGAGACCACTTAAGACTCGCCTAAGGTGTTGGTTAGAGAGCGAATAAGAGATTGGAAACGCGGCGTTAACATTCATGCGCACCATCGCCACCGAGCGCGATATCCGGGCCGGAACAGCCGCGCTGACGCAGGCCTGTGCCCATATGGCACGCCTCCATGCCATGACCGGCGACCCGCCGCTCCGCCGCCATCCGCCGGGCTTCCCGGGGCTCGCGCGTATTATCCTCGGTCAGCAACTCTCGATTGCGAGCGCGGCGGCGATCTGGGGACGGCTCGAGGCTCGGCTCGATCCCTTCGCGCCCGAGGCCTATCTCGCCCTCACCCACGACGACTTACGCACCGCGGGGCTCTCGGCCGCCAAGGTCACGACCTTACGCGGCGTCGCCCGCGCGCTGCTCGACGGCAGCCTGGACATGGACGCTCTTGCCGCTGCGCCCGAGCAGACCGTTCATGCCGAATTGACCAAGCTCAAAGGCATCGGCCCCTGGACCGCCGATAGCTATCTCATGTTCTCGCTCGGCCGCGCCGACGCCTGGTCACCCGGCGATCTCGCCCTTCAGCTTGCCGTCAAGGACGCGCTTCGCCTCGACGCCCGGCCGGGGCCCGCCGCCATGGTCGAGATCGCCGAAGCCTGGCGCCCCTGGCGCGGTATCGCCGCGCGCCTGCTGTGGTCATATTACGCGCTGACACGCAAAGCGCGCCGGGCGGCATGACGTCTGGCGAAAAGACAAGCTCGGCCTTTATGTCCTAGAGAAGCTCATGATCGTCTGTTCCTGCTCCATGATCACCGCCAAGGACGTGGCCGAGGCAGTATCCGCCATCCGCACCGCCGACCCCTTCGTCGTGCTGACGCCCGGCCTCATCTACCGCCAACTCGGCAAGCGCCCGTCTTGCGGCAGCTGTCTGCCGCTCATCACCCAGCAGATGCTCGCCTCTGACGAGCAGGGCCCGAGCGCCGCCGGTGCCACTTCCCGGCGCGGGGTCGAGGAGCCCTAGCGGCGAACACGGGAACAGGTCATGATCACGGCAACCAGAAATGAGGAGGAAACCGGATGAAGGGGAACCCGAAAGTCATCGAATATCTCAACAAGGGGCTGACCAGCGAGCTCACCGCCGTCAATCAATATTGGCTGCATTACCGCCTGCTCGAGGATTGGGGCTTCACGCGGCTCGCCGCCAAGGAGCGCAAGGAATCCATCGAGGAGATGCATCACGCCGACAAGCTCGTCACCCGCATCATCTTCCTCGAAGGCTTCCCCAATATGCAGCGCCTCGAGCCCCTGATGATCGGCCAGAACATCAAGGAAGTGCTCGAATGCGACCTTAAGGCGGAGTACGGCGCCCGCGCGCTCTACATGGAAGCCCGCGCCTGCTGCCGCAAGGAAGAGGACTATGTGAGCATGGATTTGTTCGAGGAGCTGCTCGCCGACGAGGAAGGCCACATCAATTATCTCGAATTGCAGCTCAATCTTCTCAACGACATCGGCCTGCAGAATTACGGCCAGCTCAACGCCCATTCCGCTGACAAGGTCCCCGAGGAGGATGTGGGGCCGTGATCGGTGGCGCGGCGACGCAAGCGAAGGATGCGACCCTAGATGGCCCCGCGTCTTGACGGCCCGCGCCTCGCGCCTGCCGGCGGCGGGCCGGCGAGGCAGCTCGTCGTCTTCCTGCACGGCTATGGCGCCAATGGCGACGACCTCATCGCCCTGGGCCGCGAATGGGCGCGCGCCCTGCCGCAGGCGGCCTTCGTCTCGCCCCATGCGCCTGAGCCCTGCGGCATGGCGCCGATGGGGCGGCAATGGTTCGACCTCACCTTACGCGATCCGGGCGAGATCGCCCGCGGCATCGCCCGCGCCGGCCCGACCTTGAACGCTTTCCTCGACGCCGAGCTCGAGCGCCTGCGTCTGCCCTCGCGCGCGCTGGCGCTCGTGGGCTTCAGCCAAGGCACCATGCTCGCGCTTGCCGTGGGACTGACGCGCAAGCAGGCCCCGGCGGCCATCGTCGGTTATTCCGGCGCGCTCGCCGGCATCGAGGCGCTGCCCGCGGCGACAGAGGCTCCAGCGGTGCTGCTCGTCCATGGCGACATGGACGAGGTGATCCCGGTCGATGCCCTGATGATCGCCCGCGAGCAACTGGCCCAAGCCGGCCTTCCCGTGGAGTGGCATGTGGCGCCGGGCGTCGGCCACGGCATCGACGGCGAGGGCTTGCGGCTCGGCGGCGCCTTCCTCAAACAGGCCTTCGCCGAAGCGCAGTCCCTGCAAGGATCGTAACGGCGCGATGGCGAGCGGTTGGCGTGGCGGGGACGAGCAGCGATACTCCCGGCTTGTCGCGGGCCTTCTCGCCGGCGCCGGCGCCATCGGCGTGAACACGGCGCTCTTGGCCGGCGCCGATGCCATCGGCTTCACCACTGCGCGTGGCGGGCTGCTGCGTTTGTTGCGGGACGCCGCTGGATCGCTGGCGCCAATCTCGGCCTTGCCGAGCTGTGGACCGGCACGCTCGCGCCGGCCATTTCCGGCCCCCTCTTCAAGACCGGATTCCACGTGTTCGTTGGTCTGCTGATGGCGCTGTTCTACGCCTTCGTGCTGGAGCCGGTGCTGCCCGGCCGGCCTCTCGTCAAGGGCCTGATCTATGCCGGCCTTGTCTGGCTCTCGAACGCCCTCATGGTCTTGCCGCTGATTGGCGAAGGGATCGCGGGATCGCAGGCGCTGGACGCTTCCGGCATGACCGGCTTCGCGCTTATCCACACCATCTTCTTCGTCCTTCTCGCTTTGCTCTACGCCCGGTTCCGCGCCCGCCCGGACCGGGGCGCGATTGCGGCGGCGGCATCGTAAAGCTACCGCATCTTGGGTGCTTCACAGAGCTGACACGTCCCTATAGTATGCCGCCCGCAAGGAGGATTGAGCCCGAGTGCGACGGGCAAGAGCAAAGGATTTGCTGCCTTGAACGTCGCCAGTGCTACCGCCCAGCCGGGGACTTTCCCGGCCCTCGTGCTCAACGCCGATTACCGGCCGCTCTCCTACTATCCGCTCTCGCTGTGGGGCTGGCAGGACGCGGTGAAGGCCGTGTTCCTCGACCGCGTCAACATCGTCTCCGAATACGACCGCGCCGTCCACTCGCCCTCCTTCGCGATGAAGCTGCCGAGCGTGGTCTCGCTCAAGAAATATGTGCGCCCGGCGCTCTACCCCGCCTTCACCCGATTCAACGTGTTCCTGCGCGACCGCTTCTCCTGCCAATATTGCGGCGACGAGCAGGACCTCACCTTCGACCATCTCGTGCCCCGCTCGCGCGGCGGCATGACGCGCTGGGACAACGTCGTCACGGCCTGCGCGCCGTGCAATTTGCAAAAGGGCGGCAAGCTCCCCGCCGAGGCCAAGATGTGGCCGGCGCAGAAGCCCTATCGCCCGACCGTGTTCGAGCTCCACCGCAACGGGCGCCTGTTCCCGCCCAATTATCTGCATGAGAGCTGGCTCGATTATCTCTATTGGGATACCGAGCTCGAGCCGTAAACCACCCGGGCAGCTTGCTTCTCCCGTCATGCCCGGACTTGAGCCGGACATCCATGCCGTTACATGTCCGCCCCGGGCGAGACGAGTGGAATGGATTGCCGGGTCAAGCCCGGCAATGACGAGTTGCCGACGTTGCGCATTTAGCGTCGCTGCGCGGCCCCGAAACCGGCGATGCCGGCGAGCAACGCCGAGACCACCGCGTTCCATCCGGCGAAAGACAGCCCGAGCAAGCGCCACGCCGCGGCATCACAGGCGACGATCTTGGTGTCGGCGATATCGACCCCACTCGGACCGAAGCTGAGCGTCGAGCCGCCCGAGCATTCGCTTGGGCCCGCCCACAATTTCCACTCGACACCCGAATGATAGATGCCGAGGATCGCGTTGGCGATAAAGGCAAGCGCGATCAGCAGCAGCAGGACGCGCGCCGCGCCGAGCGCATCCGCCCGCGCCACAAAAAACGCGATGGCCGCCAGCGGCACGGCGAAATAATAAGCGTAGCGCTCCTGCAGGCAGAGATGACACGGCAGATAACCGCCGAGAGATTCGAAGGCATGGGCGGTGAGGATGGTCGCCGCGGCGCTGGCAAAGACGACCGCGCTGATCAGCATCAGCCGTCCGGCGAGTTTGTCAATCGAGAGCCGCATGTCAGAACGCATATCGGGCGATGAGGAAGCCGCCGACCACCGCCGCCACGAAGCCGGTGGTGACGAGGGTGAGGCGCTTCTCGATGAAATCGCGGATCGGCTCGCCATAGATGCGCAACAGCTCGGCCTCGATGAAGAAGCGCAGACCCCGCGTGATGATGGAGAGGAAGAAGAAGGCGAGCAGATTGTAGCCGGCAAAACCGGAGGCAATCGTCACGATCTTATAGGGGATCGGCGTCATGCCCTTGATCAGGATGATCCAGGCGCCCCATTTGGCGTAAGCCGCGCGGAACGCCTCGACGCCGTCGCCATAACCATAGGCCGAGATCAGCCAATGGCCGACGGTGTCGTAGAGCAGCGCGCCGATGGCGTAGCCCACGAGCCCGCCGAGCACCGAGGCGATGGTGCAGACGAGGGCATAGAGCCGCGCTTTTTGCGGCTGCGCCAGCGCCATGGGCACGAGCATGATGTCGGGCGGCACGGGAAAAAACGAACTCTCGGCGAAGGACACCGCGGCGAGCGCCGGCAGCGCGTGGCGGCTGGCCGAAAGCGCGATCACCTTGTCGTAAAGCTGCTTGAGCATGGCCGCCTTGCTTAACCGGGCCCCGCCCCCTTGTCCATCGGCGCAGGGCGGGTGCCTCGCCCCGGTTGACCCGGCCTTTGCCATGGACCATGTTCCCGGCCGTGCCCCAGTGGCGGAATGGTAGACGCGGCAGACTCAAAATCTGTTGCCTGCAAGGGCGTGCTGGTTCGAGTCCGGCCTGGGGCACCATTCCTCTCGTTCAGCACATTGTAAGCCCGGCAGCGGCAACGCCCCAAAGACAGCTTATGGTACCAACCCGACCCACTGGGAGTTGAAGATGTCGACCCATAAGGCCATGCCGCTCGCGGCACTCATTCTTGCCGCGGCCTGGGCGGCGCCCGCCGACGCGGCCGCGCCGAAGGCGGCGGGCAGCCCGTTCGCAAAACTAAGTGGCGATTGGAAGGGCGGTGGCACGGTCACGCCGAAGAACGGCCAACCCAAGAAGGTGACCTGCAAGGCGACGTACAAGGTGACGGGCAGCAGCCTGTCTCAGCACCTGCGTTGCGCCGGCAATGACTACAAGATTAACTCCACCACCAAAATGACCGACAAAGGCGGCAAGGTTAGCGGATCGTGGAACGAAGCCATTTATGATGCCAATGGCCGCTTGACCGGGACAGCGAAGGACAACATCATTCATGCGCGGATCAGCGGCGACAAGTTTTCCAGCCGCATGAGCATAAAAATCTCCGACGCGAGCCACCAGATCAACATCGTGGAGCTCAATGCGAACGCCGGCACCTATCGTCTCGTCGCGAGCCTGTCCTTCCACCGCTAGCGGCTCCAAGCTCTTTACCTTGAGTTGGAAGTCGGAGTCACATGACATGAGAACGAGACCCTTCACCCCTGCCTACGCGGCAATTCTTGCCTCCGTGTTGATGGTGCTTCCGGCCGTGGCCGCCGCCGTCACCGAGCGCGAGCAACGCGATTGTCGCGCGGAGTATCAGCGCTACTGCAAGGCCTACACGCTCGGCAGCGAAGGACTGCGTGCATGCATGTCCCGCTCGGCGCGAAAGCTTTCGACCATGTGCGTGAATGCTCTCGTCGAGGCTGGAGAGATGACGCGAAGCCAAGCCGACCGCCTGCATAAACCTGCGCATCCAAAGCGCTCGACCCATAAACGCTCACATAAGCGCTCGCACAGCCACTGAAACGTGGACTGACCCGTTTCTGCGCTCCATCCCGATTGGCAAATCGATCTGATGAGCTTGCGTGTCGAGCGTCGCGCGTAGCCGCGTATTGCTCTTGGGAAGCAACGTCGCGATTGGCGGCAACTGGTCTGGGGCGCATCAAAATATCGGCGATGGAGCCTGAACCTTAGGCCTTCGGCGTGCCGGGGCGGCTCGGGGATGCCTTTTGCCGAGGGGGAATTGCCGACCGGCAAGCTGCGAGCGCGGCGTTGTGCGCCTCGGCCTTCTCATTCGACTTGTGCAAAGCAACGCCGCAATCGTCGATCTGTTGGGTACAAGCATTCGCCGCATCAGGCTCGCCCAGTGCGGTACATTTGTCGTAGCTGCCGCACTTTTCGACCACGTCAGGAGTCGGCCAGAGCGAGCTGTCACCATCGGGAACGCAGACGACGGCGGTCGATAGGGCCTTCACCCATCCGGCCTCGCAGGCGTCCTTGAACTCGCCCTCTGAAATCCGTCCGTCGTGGTTCTCGTCGACAACGGCGGCATCCATAACATAGGGCGCGACCACGTCTATCGACAGAGTGTCGCCATGTGGAGACGCCGTTCTCCACACGACCAGGCAATCGGCGAAGTCCAAGGGAGGGCCCGGCCGGTTGACGTCCTGCGTCAACCCGACTCCCTGCATGGAGCAAGCGCCAAGCCCCAAGCAGCCAATCCAGATGACCGCCTGGCGCATGGTGTCGCTACACCTGAAATGCGTCATGCCGGACCGCCGGCGCTTTGAGGACGCAGGAGACGGCAAATTCGACGGGGAGATCGGCGACGTGAGCCATCGGCTGGCCCTAGCCTCTAAGATAACCCTTGCTGCGCATACAATTATCCAGCGCAGACTTCGCCGAGGCATAGCCAAATATGAAGCCTGCCTCATTGCGGATCTGTGTCGCGGTGACCTGGCAGTCAGCGAGATCTCTTTGGTAGGCTTCTGGATTAACCGAGGCGTCGACTTTTCCCGCGGCGTCGAGCTTGACAAATTGTGCGCTCGAACACCCTGCCAACAATGCACAAAGGACGGCTATGGCTCTCTTGCGCATGCGCCACTTTCCGCTTTCGTTTGTGAACGCGGACAGCACCAAGCCGCCAATCGGCCATTGCAGGCAAAACGGTTCCCGCGAGAAGAATTTCTGCAAGACAGTGTTCTAATTGGGGCTCATCGGGTGCGCCACTCTGCCGCTGGCCCGGGTTGGAGTCCCGGCCTGCCCGGGGGCGGAATGGCAGACGCGGCCGGCGTAAAGCGCCGGGCTCGGGCGCCCCTTACCGCCAGTGAGGCGCGGCCCTCACCTCACCTCACCGCAGCGCGCCCACTTCCTCGGCGCCGCGCGGCGGCCGGCGCCGCTCGTGGAACCAGGCGCGGTACTCCGCCATCTTCGCGCGCTGGGCCGCCGGCGCATGCCGCTTACACGTCGCCGCCTCCTCGCTCTTATCGGGCGCACCCCATCTAAGCTCGACACAGTCGTTCGGGTCGTACGCCATCTCGAGATCCGCCGCGCGGTCGAGCACGTCCTTGAGCGCGAGCGTCCAAGCCGAACCGTCGCTGCGCGTATAGGAAAACTTCCGCGCCCCGAGCTCCGAATTGAGCGTGCTCTCCAATTCGGCCTTCACATCCGCGACGCTCTTCCCCGCCGGCATGGCGTAGCGTTCCGGCCGCCGCGCGACGTGGTCCGGAAATCCGCGCACCACATCCATGGCGATCAACAGACGCAAATCGCGCGACGGCGTCGCGAAATCCTCCCACGCGCCGGACGTCTCGAAGATCGCCGCGCCATCCGGCATGTCGGCATCGCCCTTGCCGCTTTTCTGGAACTTGCGCCCGTTTTCGACCGACAGCACGCGCGTCTTCACTTGCTCTTCGAGCGACGTGATCACCTCCTGCATTGCGCGTGTCGGATCGAGCGGCGCCGGCGACATCACGTCGTCCATGCGGTCGTAAAAATCCTCGACCCCGAGCTGCGATTGATCCAGAGAAAAATCGCCGTAATCCGGATTCTTTGTGATCTCTTCATTGGTCAGCCGCCGCATGACGCCTTTTTCCAGGACGATCGGCCGGAAGCGCTTGAACCCGGGACCCCCAAGCGCCGGATCCTGCGCGAACAGGAAATTGCCGCGCCAAAAGCGCTTGCGGGCGACGGTTCCGTCCGGCTGCGCGTCGACGGCGAGCAGCACGCCCGCCGCGTCGTCCGTCTGCGGCACGCGCTTCGCCAGCACCAGCATGTGCCCATAGGGATCGGCATACGCCACGCCCGGGCGCAGCGTCCCCTGCTTCAACGGGATGGGATAGTAGTCGGTGTTGTCGTCGTTCTCCGGCGTCCGGCCGTTCCCGGACTGGACCCCGTCGGCGACGGTCCTCGCCAAATAATACCCGAACCCCGGCACCAGCCCTTGCGGTCGCTGCGGGACCCTCGCCACGGGAGGCGCGACTGGCGCGTTGAACATCCCGAGCAAGCCGCCACCGGACGCGGTCTGTTGTTGGGGCGGGGCGGGTGGCGGTTCCTCCTTCTGAATGTTCCACCATTGCGGACATTTCGGCGGCTGGCCCCCGCCCCCGCGCGTGCACTTCGCGTAGCCGAACGGCAGGCCCATCTTGAAGGCGAAATAGGCACGCAAGAAATAGGGCAGGTCGGCGCAGTCGGGGCGAATGACGAGCCCCTTCTCGTCTTCGCGCAGCCCCAAATGGTCGAACAGGAAATTGCGCGACCGATCGCGCAGCACCTCTTGCAGCGCCGGCCACGACAGGTCCTGGTCGAGCGGTGCATCGAACAGCTTCTCGATCCATGCCGAATACAGATTTTCCGTCCCGCGATTCCAGGTATCGTGCACGGGCCAGACGCTCCCCGGCGCGGCGCGCGGCGGCGCCGACGGCGCGCGGCGCACCTCGATTTCGCGCGTGATCGCGCTGCACTCCGCCGACGCGCCATCGGGTGCGAGCGTCGCGTGCCACTTTCCCACGGCCGGCGAAGCGACCTCGACGAACCAG
Organism: uncultured Alphaproteobacteria bacterium; assembly: GCA_963820115.1. Lineage (GTDB taxonomy): Bacteria > Pseudomonadota > Alphaproteobacteria > Rhizobiales > Methyloligellaceae > Methyloceanibacter. The sequence continues at coordinate 207,178 of CAWFYP010000001.1, read as the reverse complement.
GAATAGGGCGGACCGCCGTACCGCTCACGCGATTTGGCCGCGACTTTTCCATCGGGCGCGATCAGCGAGAGCTCGCCCGCGAGCGGTTTCTCCGCGGCGAACACGACGCGCAAAGGCGCGCCCTTCCAGGGCGAGATCGGCGAGGGCAAGATCGCAATTTCGGCGGCATCGGTGCAGCCGCCGGCTTGAGCTTGGGCCTGTGACACCGCGGCTGAGGACAGGACGGCGAAAAACGCACCTGCGATCAGCAACGAGGCTTTCACAGCAACAGCAAACTGACGTGCGCGAATCACCTGATCCCTTCCTCCTTGCCGGCAAAGAGACCATATTGCGAAAGCCTTGGCCGATCACGGAAAAATCAACCACCGGCAAATTCCACGGTAACATCAAGGGCTCCAGTCCTCTATGGTGCGGCGCATGAAGTCGATCTGGTTGCTTCTCCTCATCCTCTTGGTGCTCGCCCCTCAGGCCTGCGCCGAGGAAGCAAACGGCAGCGGCGCCCTGGCCTTGGCCGCCTTGATCGGCAATGTCTCCCCGCTGCTCGGCGAGCAAGAGAAGGGCGTGCTGATGGGGCTGCTCGAAGGCCAGGAGAAACTCGCTTACCCGGCCGGAAAGACCATCTCCGTTGAGGCCACGACCCTGACCTGCCGGGCGAGCGATGTCGATATCACATCGCATTCTTGCGCCCTCAAATTCGGCACCCAGGATGTCGCACTCGCCGGACGGAAGGCCCATGAGCTCTTTGCCACCCTGACGGAGATCGGTGTGCCGCCGGACGGCGCCGCCGGGTCGGTGTTCGAGGCCGTCACCAAGCTGGTATGCACGGTCGATGCCGATGAGGTAAAGCAGAACGCGGGCGGCGGCGCGCATTGCCAATATGCTGCGCCCAACTAGGCGCAAAGCCTGGGGCCTGGCTCAGAACCCTCATCCTCTTCAGTTGTCCATGACGCAGGTAGTTGCAGGAAGTCCGATGCCGTCGATGTCACGTCGCACCACCGCACGGCTTACGCTCATGCTTGCGATGATCGCCTGCGTTGCCACGTGCAGCGCGCCGGCCGCGGAGAACGCGCCCGCGGCCACGAGCCCATCAAGCGGCCCCATCCAGGTCACTGTCGGCGCCTTCATCAACGACATCCAGCAGCTCGACTTCAAGACCAACAATTATGCCGTCGACCTCTATGTGTGGTTTCGCTGGAAGGCGCCCGATCTCGACCCCTCCAAGACCATGGAGTTTATGAATCGTTTCACCTCCGACGACAATGTGCGCGAGGAGCTCTACGCCAAGCCACAGACGATGCCGGACGGAAGCCTCTACACCATCGTCCGCTATCAGGGTCACTTCTCGACCAAGTTCCAGCTCGAGACCTATCCCTTCGACACGCAGCACCTGACGGTGGTGATGGAGGACACCGTTTCCGGCGCCGCCAAGCAGATTTATGTGCCGGATGCCGAGGGCGGGGTCACGTTGGACCCGAATATCACGCTGCCGGGCTTCCGGGTCGGCAAACCAACCATGCGCGTCACGGATAATACCTATCCCACCAATTTCGGCGATCTGTCCGAGCCCGAGGCCGACGCCTATTCGCGCGTCATCCTGTCGGTGCCGGTCACGCGGCCCGTGGTGGCCATGTCGATCAAGACCTTCGTGCCCATCGCCTTGATCGTGGTGTGCGCGGCGCTCGTCTTCTTCGTACGGCCGCGTTACGTCGAGGGCCGCATCGGCCTCGGCATCACCGCGCTCCTGACGCTTGTCGCCTTGCAGCTCACCTCCGGCGCGGCGCTTCCCGACGTCGATTATTTGATGATGCTCGACAAGATGTATCTCCTCGCCTACGTCTTCATCATCGTCGCGTTGGCGCGCGTCGTCGCCACCTCATGGCGCGGCGCCGATGCCGCGGCCGAGGCCGCAATCGCGCGATCCGACCGCATCTGGGTCCTAGGATTACTCGGCGTCTATCTCATCGCCAATGTCGCCGTCGCCTGGTCGGCGCTGACGCTCGCCTAGCCGACAAAAAGCGAAGGGGCCGGCCTTGGCCGACCCCTCATTCGCGGGATGACGATCCCGCGTCAGTCGATGCGTGCCGAGCTAAGCGCGGCGCCGGCCAAGATCGCGCCAGCTCTTCTCATGCAGGTCGACACCGTAATGCTGCGCCGCCGCCTTGATGTTGGCGAAAGCCAGATCGCGATCCGGGTCCGAGACGCCTTCGACCTGGTCGAAGCGGGCGAGGGCGTCGCGGACGTGGTTCGCATCGGTAAGCGGTTCCTTGCGCTGGCGCGGAAAAGCGAACACGCTGTCCGGCAGATTGCTGCGCGTGGTCAGATCGCCATGCTCGGTGTGGGGTTGCCAAGTCGTTTGCATATCTCAATCCTCCTCAGTCTCAGATGATCGTTTGACTTTGCGTCCCCTACCCTGGTCCTTGTTATCGACGGCGGCCCTTGGCTGAGCCGCTTCCTCTTAACTTGCTGACATCCGGAACGTCCTCGCCGAGCGCCGTGGCGAGATCGATCTGGTGGTCCTGCTCCTGCACCAAAATCTCCCGGATCTGCTCGGCCATGGCGAACTCGCCCAGCGCCTCGCATTGCCGGACGCGCTCACGATAGTTGCGGATGGTTTCGTTCTCGTTATTCAGGTCGAATTTAAGCATATCGCGCGGCTTATCGGAGAGTTTGACCGGCTTCGGCGTCACGTTCGGCATCTTGCCGAGATAGTCGATCTGGCGCGAAATGATGAGCGCGTGCTCAAGCTCCTGATGGGCATGCTGCTCGAGCTGATCGGCGATATTCATATACTCGGCGCCCTTCAGCACCTGCGAGTAGACGATATAGGCGATGATCGCCTGGTACTCGCGCGAAAGATCCTCGTTCAGGAGCGCCGCCAACTGATCCCGCGTAATGCTCTTCTCCGCCATCCCGTTCCTCCTCTTCCAGAAACCGTGCCGATTTGCCGCTCTATTTTGGAGCTATTCCTACCACCGCACCGTCATCGCGATGTGCGTCTCGTTTGTCATATAATTGCATTGAGCGCAAAGTTGCACCCCTCTAGGACCGGAAACAGTGGGTGCGGCGCGAGGCGGTAAACGAAGTCTGAGAGGGACGGAACGCTTTGTCGGAAATTCACGTCACCAAGGACGGCCCCTATCTCGTGACGGGCGAACTGCCGCTCGCCCAAGTCAACATCGGAGCCAACACCGAAGGCGAGTTGGTGCGCTGGGAATGGGGCCGGAAATTCCCTGCCCAGGCCCGATATGCGCTCTGCCGCTGCGGCGGCAGCGCCACCAAGCCATATTGCGACGGCACGCATGCCAAGCTCGGCTTCGACGGCACCGAGACGGCGAGCCGCGAGAGCTATCGCGAGCAGGCCACCGTCATTGCCGGCCCCGTGCTGTCGCTCACCGATGTGGAGAGCCTGTGCGCCTTTGCCCGCTTTTGCGATCCCAACGGGCAGGTCTGGACCCTGGTCAAGGAGACCGACCGCGCCGCGGCGAAGCGGGATTTCATCCGCCAAACTTGCGATTGCCCCTCGGGGCGGCTGGTCGCATGGGACAATGCGACGGGCGAGCCGATCGAGCCGCATTACGAGCCTTCCATCGGTCTCATCGAGGATCCGGTCGAGCGGTGCTCGGGCCCCTTGTGGGTGCGCGGCGGCGTGCAAGTGACGGGCGCCGATGGCCATCGCTATGAGCCGCGCAATCGCGTGACGCTCTGCCGCTGCGGCGCGTCGAAGAACAAGCCCTTCTGCGACGGCGCCCATGCGGCGATCAAATTCCAGGACGGCCTCTAGTCGATCGGGTGCCTTCCATCGCCGGGGATCATTCCTCTGCCGCGCAATGAATCGCCAGCCAGACCGTCGGCGGCTCGGCCCGCGTCCAGGTCACGCGATGGCGGCAATGGGCCGGCAGCAGCAGCCAATCGCCCTCGCCAAGCACGCGGTCCTCGGCCTCGCCCTCGATCCTGAGCCGCGCGGCGCCCGCCACGAGCAGCACAAACTCATCGCTGTCCTGGTCGTACCACTCCCCCTGCCGGGTGGCCTGACCGGTGGACACGATCCGCTCGACGCGAACGCCCGGCCACTCGAGCAGGACGTCCGTCACCTCATCAGGCAGGGTGACCCCCGGGAGGCCACCGCCAAGCGTGCCGGCTCTGAGCATGTCGCAAGCCTAACACGAGGCGCCGCTACGGGGATTTTTCCCGCATCGGCCTCTGTGCGCCGCGCGCACCAAATCCATAGCCAATGGCTATTGGCAACTAAGGGGGTCCGCCACCCATCTACCCTCTGTTCGAACGGCCCACCGGCCCGCCGCTTCGAGCAAGGATCAACCGGCCGAAACCTGAATGGAGACCCCCATGAAGAAGCTCTTCCTCGCCGTCGCCCTCGTCGTCGCCTTCGCCGCGCCCGCCATGGCCGAGCAGTTCCATAGCCCCTACAGCCAGAACTAAGCGTCGCGGCCGCAAGGCCAACGAACGGTCCTCATGACCAACCTCTTCCCCCTCCCTTATTGGGCACCCGCCTTTCGGCGGGTGCCCAACCTTTCCGCGGCCGTCCATCCGGCCTACCGGGCGGGGGCTCGTTCCGGCGCATCTGTGTCACCGGGGACGCATCCGGACTTTGCTCTATTTCGCCCCAACCTGCGAGGAGGAGCGCGGTGCGCCGAGCGGACAGGTCCAGACCGGGCAGCCTCTCGGCGCCCCACTTGAGCAACCCCGCATCGACGAGGTTGGGCGAAGTCTAATCGGGACGCGCGCGGCGGTGATTATTTCTTCTTATTTCTTCTTCCGCTTGTCGACCTCGGCCTGGCTGACCTCGCCGGCCTGCACCAGGGCGGCGATGCAAGACGAGTTGAGTCTGTCCCCGTGCCGATGCATGCAATGGCTCAGCGCGCTCGTCTCCAGCCCGTATTCATGGCAGAATTTCTTGTAGTCGGTGACGCAGTGCTGCTGCACCGCTTTGTGCACGGCGCCTTGCGCGAGCCCGGCAAAACCAAGCACCGCAACCGCACCGATCAGCAGACGCAATTGAATGGACGTCATGGCAGTCTCCTCTCAACCCACTTGAACGCGTGAGGCGGGGAGTTTAGCTCCTTTCGACGGCACCGGCCATGTCACAGGAGCGCGGGTGCGCCAAACGGCCACCCCCATCGGGCCAGCCTCTCGGCGCCCCTTGAGCCGCGATTTCGCAGTGTAAGGCCCCGCGCCTAGGCGCGGATAAATCGGCCTGCTATTTGCGGCGATCCACTTCGGCCTGGCTCACTTCGCCCGCCTGGATCAAGGCATGCACGCAATCATGCGACAGGCTCTTGCCCGCCCGGTCCATGCACGATCTGAGCCCCGGCGTGTCGAGGCCATAATCGCCGCAGAATTTGTGATAGTCCTGACCGCAGGCCTGCTGCACGATCTTGCTATAGGTCACCCCTTGCGCCGCGCAGGCGAAACAGGCGGCGAACGAGGCGATGGTGATCGACGCGATAAACAGCGCCGCGCGCTGGGCCTTCATCGGTGAATACCCCCCAAAATCCGAATCGAGACAGCAGTGTAAAGCGAGAACGCGCGCAGCGGTTCCTTTTTGCGCCCGCGGCGACGGAAAAAGCGGTGGATATTGCCCCGACGCCACAGTGCTTCAGGCGCCGCGGCGCGGATGAGTTGTGGGGCGCGACTAATGGCCGGCTTTGCGCCGCGCCTGGACATAGTTTTTCGACACGTCGCCCGCGGCGAGCAGAGCGTTCACGCAGGCCTTGGACAGCTTGGCGCCGTTGTTGCGGAAGCAATAATTGAGGAGCGGGCTGCCGATGCCGTATTCGCTGCAATAATTGTGATAATCCCAGCGGCAATCGTTGGACACCGCGGTGGTGATGTCCGGCGTCTTTGCTTGCGTCGCCCCGGCAAAACCGGACAGCGCGATGGCGGCGAGCAGCACTCTTCCGAAACTGGTCTTCATCGACGAATCCCCCCTTTACGCATTTGCTCAGGCTTGCGGACATGGGAGTTTAGAGCGCTTTGCCGCGCAAGGCGAGAGGGGACGATCGCCGCCGCGAAGCTCTGGCCCCCGCGCGCCAGGCGAACAGGGCTTCCACCCCGGCAAAAGCCGGCGAGCTTCACTGTGGGCGGCCAGATGGAGGCGCTGGAGAAGTCGCTGTCCAAGCTTGAAGGCGACATCGATTAGAGCGAGCAAACGAGCCGGTCGGCGCAACGAACGCCCGCTGCAGCATGCCCTAAGTTACCGCAAAAAAACCTACGCGGCCTGATGGGCGCGGCCCTCGCGGTCGAGCGCGGCGAATTCCTCGTCCGACAGATGCACGTTCACCGCCGCGACGTTTTCCTCCAGATGCTTGACCTTCGACGTGCCGGGGATCGGCAGCATCACCGGGCTCCGCTGCAGCACCCAGGCGAGCGCGATCTGGCTGGGCGTGGCCTGGTGCCGCCGCGCGATGCCGTCGAGCAGCGAGCCTGGCTTGGCGAGATCGCCGGCGGCGAGCGGAAACCACGGGATGAAGCCGATCCCTTCCGCCTCGCAAAAATCGAGCACCGCCTCGCTGCCGCGATCGACCAGGTTGTAGCGGTTCTGCACGCTGGCGACGGGGAACACCTTGGCCGCGGCCTTGATGTCGGCGACCGAGACCTCGCTCAAGCCGGCATGGCGGATGATGCCGTCATCGAGCAGCGATCTGACCGCGGCGAACTGTTCGTCGCGCGGCACTTTGGGATCGATGCGGTGGAGCTGCCACAGATCGATCGCCGCGACGCCGAGCTGGTCGCGGCTCTTGAGCGCCTGCGCGCGGAGATAATCGGGCCGCCCGTCCATCTCCCACACGCTCGGGCCCGGCCGCCGGAAGCCGGCCTTGGTGGCGATGACCAAGCCGTCATAGGGGTAGAGCGCCTCGCGGATAAGCTGCTCGGACACGTCCGGCCCGTAGGAATCAGCCGTGTCGATGAAATCGATGCCGAGCTCGGGCACGCGTTTCAGGACACGCAGCGCCTCCTTGCGATCCTGCGGCGGGCCCCAAATGCCGCGGCCGGTGATGCGCATGGCGCCGAAGCCGAGCCTCGCCACGGCCAACTCGCCGCCGATCTTGAACGACCCCGATTTCCGCGCATCGAGCGCGCCCCTTTCCGCGGTTTTGACCATGACTTCACCTCCTCGAAACCCAGCTTTCCCAAAACATGTAATGCCCCAACGGGAAAAAGGATCGGGGCGGGCGATAAGGTCGCAGGGATTGAAGGAACCGCGAATGGCGCCAATCTTTTAGGTACTGAGGGGCGTCCCAACTGGCTGCGCCAGCGCGGCCAAACGGAGGTTAGAAGCGATGCAACCGACCTGGAAACCCCACACCAAGCATGGCGATCTCACCGAACGCAGCGATCTGCCCGACAGCGTCTTCGCCTTTCCCAAGCAGCGCAAGGAGCCGATGACCGACGCGAGCCATGTGCGCAACGCCATCGCCCGTTTCGACCAGACGGTCGGCGTGTCGGACGAGGACCGCGCGCTCGCCTTCGCCAATATCAAGAAGGCGGCCGAGCATTACGGCGTCGACATGACCGAGACCGATTGGCGGCAGCTCGGCAGCCATCCGAGCACGGGCCGCACCGAAGCCGACCGCAAGGCCTCGGCGAAGAAGGCGGCGGAGACGCGCAAGGAGCACGAGAGCCACCACCATAAATGATGGCGTGGCGCGCTGATCCTGCCGTCGATTAAGGCCTAATAGCCGCGATAATAGCCGCGGGGTTGGTAATAGCCCTGCGGGCCGCCATAGGGCTCCTGCTGCCGGAACCACCCGCCGAACAGGCCGCGGCGTCGCAGCGGCTGCGCGTAGTAGTCGCGTCCGCGGCCGCCCCATCCCGGCGGCCCGTCCCACTGCGCGCCGCCGCCATAATCGGGCTCCGACGCCACTTTCGCCTCGCCGCCCGGCGTGGTTCCGGCAAGCACGACTTGGGTGTTCTGCATGCCCTTTTCCTTGACCAGGGCGAACAGCTTGGTGGCATTGGCGGGCGAGATGCGCACGCAGCCATGCGAAGCGGGCTTGCCCAGATTCTTCACTTCGAGGCTGCCATGGATGGCGTGGCCGTCCTTCATGAAGAAGATGGCATGCGGCATGGGCGCGTTGTCCCACTCCTTGCTGTACCACATCTCGTTCATCGAGGTGGCCGTGTAGGTGCCCGAAGGCGTTGAATAGCCTCGCTTGCCGGTCGAAACCGGCCAGCTATATTGCTCCACGCCGTCGACGAACACGGTCATTTCCTGCTTCGACTTGTCGATATTGATGACAATCTTGGAGACGGGCTCCTGGCTCGCCGCCGCGCCGGGCTCGCTCGGCTCCTTTTGCGGCTCGCCTTTGTTTTGCGGCTCGCCCTCGGCGTTCTGCGGTGCCTGCTCTCCAGGCGCCTGCTCGGCCGGCGTCTGCTCGGCGCCGGCGGCCCCGGAATCCGGCTGGCCGCCGCTCGAATTGGCCTCTGGCTGGGCATCCGCCTTGGGGGCGTCTTGCGGTTCGGCCTGCGCCGCGACCGGGCATCCGATCAGCAGCGCGGCGGCAAAAGCGAGGAGCGGCAGTCTGGGGAGGCGGTAGAGCGGCATGCGATCACCCTGGCTGTGAGGACTCAACAATAGCAGCAGAGGAGGATAGAGGGCACCCTTCAATAACCGGTTACGCTGCCCCACGCACATGGGCGCGGAGCGGCGCCGCCGCAAGACCGACGAGCTCGGCCTGCAGCGCGCGGAACTCCTGGCTCTGGCGCGTGAACACCCCCATTTGCGCGTGCCAATAATTCACGTGCAGCCGCATTGCGGCGATGGGGTTCTTGGCCGCCGCCATCTCCTTGGCGTGCTCGAGGCCCGAATTGACATTGGCCTGGGCGATCTCGATCAGCTTGCGGTTCACTTGCACCGCGCTTTGGCCCGCCGCCTTCAGCGATCCTTCGAGCGTCGCCACCGCCCCGGCAAAGGCCGCTTGCGGTGCGGCCGCTTGCGGCAAGACCGGGCGTTCCGGCGCGCTCGCCGGCACGTGAACCGCCTCGGGCGCCCGCGCCGAGGCCAGCATCAGAGCCGTGCCGGTTCTGGCCTCGGCCTTCTTCTGTTTCTTGTCCTGCGCCTGGGCTTTGCGCTTCTTCCCGCTGTGCGATTTCGACATGGAGGACCCCCGCTGCTGTGGGCGCAAGACGCGCCGACTCGGCCACAATAGGGGAGCGGCGCGGCCATTTTGCGGCGGTTATCACTTCCCTCCCCCTGCAAGGGGGAGGGCCGGGGTGGGGGTCAGCCCACGGCCTGTCGTAGATGGACCCCCACCCGGCTCGCGGACCGCGAGCCGACCTCCCCCTTCTAGGGGGAGGGAAAATTCATGTTCACTCTCCTACATCCCCATGGCCTTGGCCTTGTTGAGCAGGGCCTCCGCCTGGCGGATGGAGGCGATGTCGATCAGGCGCCCGTCCAATGACACCGCGCCCTTGCCTTCCTTCGCCGCCTGCTTCATCGCCTCGACGATGCGCTTGGCCTTGGTTACTTCGGCCTCCGACGGCGTGAACACCTGATTGGCGAGGTCGACTTGGCTGGGATGGATGGCCCATTTGCCCTCGAAGCCGAGCACCGCGGCGCGCTTGGCGGCGGCGAGATAGCCGTCCGCATCGGAGAAATCACCGAACGGCCCGTCGATCGGGCGCAAGCCATAGGCGCGGCAGGCGACCATCATGCGCGACAGCGCATAGTGCCAGGGATCGTTCCAATAATAGGTACGGTTGCCCTGCGCGTCCTTGTCCGACAGGATGCCGTAATCGGGATGCGGGGCGCCGATGCCCATGGTGCGCGCCCGCGTCGAGGCCGCATAGTCGGCGACGCCAAAGCTCATGGCCTCGTTGCGCTTGGAGCTTTGCGCAATCGCCTCGACATTGGCCATGCCGAGCGCCGTCTCGATCAGGAGCTCCAAGCCGATCTTCTTCTCGCGCTTCTTGAACTGCTCGATCTGCGTCACCAGCATGTCGATGGCGTAGACGTCCTGCGCCACGCCCACTTTGGGGATCAGGATCATGTCGAGCCGCGGGCAGTTCTCCACCACGTCGACCACGTCGCGATAGGCGTAATGGGTGTCGAGACCGTTGATGCGGATCATCATGGTCTTGTTTCCCCAATCGATCTCATTGAGGCCTTGGATGATGTTCTTGCGCGCCTGCTCCTTGTCGTCCGGCGCCACGGCGTCCTCGAGGTCGAGGAAAATAATGTCGGCCGCGCCCTTGGCGGCCTTTTCGAACAGCGACGGGTTGGAGCCTGGCACGGCCAGCTCGGAGCGGTGGAGCCGCGGGGTCGCCTGCTGGATCAAAGTGAAGCTCATGACGTTCCTTTTCCTCTTTGAGTTTAGCCCGTGGCGCCGAGGCCAGCGGCAATGCAGTTGATGGAGAGGAGCAGCGCCGATTTATACGCCTCCTTCTCCGGACCTTCGGATGCGCCGCGGAACCGGCGCAAGAGTTCGACCTGTTCGCGGGAGACCGCGTCGATGGTCGGCAAACGTTGATCGAGTGCCAAGCGATGCTGCGGGAAGCGCGCGGCGATCTCGGCGTCGCCGCTGATCTTGAGCACCATGGCCTCGGTCAGCGTGCGCTCGGCCTCGATCATGGCGAAGATCTCCTCGCGCACGCGGGGCTCGGCCACGAGCCCGGCATAGTCGCGCGCGACATCGAGATCGACCAGCAGCAGCGCCTTCTCCACCTCGTCGACAATGAGGCGGAACAGGCGCGATTCGTCGAACATGCGCTTGAGCAGCGCCTCCCCCTTGTCGCCGCGCACCGCGATGAAATTCTGGATGGCGCTGCCCACGCCGTACCAGCTCGTGATCATGTGGCGGTTTTGCGCCCAGGCGAACACCCAGGGAATGGCGCGCAGATCGCCGAGCGAACGTGCGCCGAAGCGCCGTGCCGGGCGCGAGCCGATATTGAGCAGCGAGATTTCCTCAAGCGGGCTCGCCGCCTGGAAATAGGTGACGAGATCGGGATGGGCGATGAGCCCGGTATAGGCGGCGCGCGATGCGCCCGACAGCGCCTCGAAAGCGTCGTCGAACTCGAAGCGCGGCTGCAACGCCTCCTCGCGCTCGGATTTGAGCGCATGCTCCAACACGCTCGCCGCGAGCAGCTCCATCTGATAGGCGGCGGTGCCGCGATTGGCATATTTGGAGGACACCACCTCGCCCTGCTCGGTGACCCGGAACCGCCCGCGGATCGAGCCCGCCGGCTGCGCGGCGATCGCCCGGCCGGTGGGCGCGCCGCCGCGTGAGACCGAACCGCCGCGGCCATGGAAGAAAGCGATGGCCACGCCCGCGTCACGGCCGACCTTGGTCAGCTTCGACTGCGCCTTGGCCAGCTCCCAATTCGACGCGACGAAGCCGCCGTCTTTATTGCTGTCGGAATAGCCGATCATCACCTCCTGCACGCCGCCCTGCCAATGGGCGCTGCGGCGCACGAGTGGGATATCGAGCAGCTCTCGCATGATGGCGGGCGCGGCGCGGAGATCGGCGATGGTCTCGAAGAGCGGCACGATCGGCAGCGGACAAATTTCGGTGCCCGCGCTGTCGAGAAAGGCGCCGCCCTCCTTGGCGAGCAGATAGGCGCCGAGGACGTCGTCTACCGAGCGCGTCATCGACAGGATGAAGCTGCCGAACGCCTCGCGGTCGAGCCCGCGCCTGAGCTCCGCCACCTGGCGGAACATGTCGATGGTCTCCGCCGCCTCGGTGGGCAGGCTCCCCATCACCCGCTCGTCGGTCAGCGGCCGGGCGAGTTCCCTGAGCAGCCAGCTCCGCCAATCCGGCGTGTTGGGCTCGGGCGGCTCGCCCTCGCCATGACCGGTGCTCGCCCACCACAGCGCTTGCAGCGCCTCGGTGGTCCGGGTCGTGTTCTCGCGCAGATCGAGCCGCACGGTGGAGAAGCGGAACATCTGCGCCTCGATCCGCACCGGCCGCACGAGATCGGCGGCGATCGAGGCGAGATTGGCCTCCTCCAGCGCCGCCTCGAGCACGCGGAGATCGGCGATCAGCTCGTCGGCATTGGCGTAAGCCGTCTCCGCCGCGGCGAAATCCCGCACCTCGGTCTGGGCGATGGTGCCGTCGAGCTTGCGCAACATGCAGGTGAGATATTGGCGGTAGGCCTCGCCCGGATTGCGCGCGGCGATGGCGGCGCCCACGCCGCTCGCCTCGAGCTCGCGCTCGAGCGTCTCGCGGAAATCTTCCGGCACGGGCATGGCGCGCTCGGTGATGGATAAGGCCCGCGCGAGCTCGGTCGCCCGCGCCCGGTAACGGCGCAAAGCAGCCAGCGCATTCTCGCGCAAGGTCCAGGCGGTGACGGCGGTGGTGACGGACGGATTGCCGTCGCGGTCGCCGCCGATCCATGAGCCGAATTGGAAGAAGGGCGGCACGTCGAAGTCGCGCCCCGGATAATAGCGATCGAGCGCGGCTTCGAGCCCGGTCAGCATCTTGGGCGTGATCTCGAACAGCGCCTCGTCGAAGAAATGCAGACCGCGCGACACCTCGTGCTCCACCGTCGGCTTCTCCAGATGCAGTTCGCCCGTCATCCAGATGAGCTCGATCTGGTCGCGCAGATCAGCGAGCACAATGGCCCGCTCCCGGTCGGTCCAGCGCGACATCTCGAGCTCGCGCAGCAGGAGGTAGATGCGGCGGTATTTCTCCAGCACGGTGACGCGCTTCGACTCGGTCGGATGCGCCGTGATCACCGGACGGATGCGCAACGAGGCGAGCAGATCGCGGATCTCGTCGGCCCCGATGCCGGACGCGGCGGCCTCGGCCAGCACATGGGCGAAGGTGCCGCGCAAATTTTCCCGCCCCCGCGTGCGCTCGATATGCCGGCGCCGGCGCATGGCGGCGTTCTGCTCGGCGATCGACAGCAGCTGGAACCACAGGCCCTGCGCCTGCAGCGCGCGCGCCATCAGCTCCGGCGTGAAGCGCGAGAAATTGGCGCTGCCGCGCAGCACGGGCTCGATCTCCGGCTGATGCCGGCGCACGATCTCGATGAGGAGGCCGAACAGGATGTCGGCCGCCTCCTTGGCGGATGTGCCGGTGATGAGCGGCGCCGCGAGCGGGGCGACCGTGTTCTCCGGCTGCTTGACGTCATCCTTCATGGAAAGTCCGAGCATTCCTAGGCAGAGCCGATCAGCGCCGGACCATCATAGCCGTTGTCGCCCGGTTGTGGGCCGCGCATCGACCCGCCGCCAAGACGCCCGCGATGCGGCGAGGCTCGGCAGGCGGCAGCGGGCGGGCCCGATGATGGCCCGTCCCGCTATAGGCCTCACGCGCTGATCCGCCGCTCGGGCCGGCTGGACAGCACGCCGGCGATGGTCGAGCCGAACTCGCTCGGGTTCGGCGCCACCGTCAGCCCGCATGAGCGCATGATCTCGGCCTTCTCGGCGGCGCTGTCGCCGGCCGCGGAGATGATGGCCCCGGCATGGCCCATGCGCCGTCCCTTGGGCGCGGTGAGCCCGGCGACGAAGCCCACCACGGGCTTCGACATATTATCCTTGATCCACGCCGAGGCTTCGGCCTCCTGCGGTCCGCCGATCTCCCCGATCATCAGCACGGCCTCGGTCTCCGGGTCCTCCTCGAACAGCTGCAAATGGTCGAGGAAGGAGGAGCCGTTGATGGGATCGCCGCCGATGCCGACCGAGGTGGTGATGCCGACGCCCACCGCCTTCATCTGCGAGGCGGCCTCATAGCCGAGCGTGCCGGAGCGCGAGATCACCCCGACCGTGCCCTTGAGATAGATGTGCCCGGGCATGATGCCGAGCATGGCCTTGCCCGGGCTGATGATGCCCGCACAATTCGGCCCCACCAGCATCGGCCGGCTCGCCTTGGGATAGCGCATCATGTAGCGCTTCACCCGCATCATGTCCTGCGCCGGGATGCCGTCGGTGATGGAGCAGATGAGCCTGATGCCGGCGTCCGCCGCTTCCATGATGGCGTCGGCGCAGAAGGCCGGCGCGACGAAGGTGATCGACGTGGTGGCGCCGGTCGCCTTCACCGCTTCCTTCACCGTGTTGAACACCGGAATGCCGTTATGCTTGGCGCCCCCTTTGCCCGGCGTCACGCCGCCGACCACGTTGGAGCCATAGGCCACCATTTCCTTGGTGTGGAAGGTGCCTTTGTCGCCGGTCATGCCTTGCACGATGATCGGCGTCTTTTCGTCGATGAGGATGCTCATAACTTTCTCCTTAGGCCGTCGCCTTGGCCCGCTCGGGCGTCGCGTCGCAGGCCGCCACGGCCTTCTGCGCCGCCTCGGCGAGCGTCTCCGCCGTGATCAGCTGCAACCCGCTCTCGGCGAGGATCTTGCGGCCCTCTTCCACGTTGGTGCCGGCCAAGCGCACCACGAGCGGCACCTTGACGTCGACCGTCTGGCACGCCTGCACCACGCCCTTGGCCACCCAATCGCAGCGATTGATGCCGGCGAAGATGTTGACCAGCACAGCCCGCACCTTGGCGTCGGACAGCACGAGCTTGAGTGCGGTGGCGATGCGCTCCGGGCTCGCGCCCCCGCCCACGTCGAGGAAGTTCGCCGGACTGCCGCCGGCATGCTTGATCATGTCCATGGTGGCCATGGCGAGGCCCGCCCCATTGACGATGCAGCCGATCTCGCCGTCGAGCCCGATATAATTGAGATTGTGCTCGGCGGCCTGGGCCTCGCGCGGATCCTGTTGCGAGGGATCGTGCATGTCGGCCACGTTGTGGCGGCGGAACAGCGCGTTGTCGTCGAACGACATCTTGGCGTCGAGCGCGAGCACCCGGTCGTCCTTGGCGACGACCAGCGGATTGATCTCGAGCATGGTCGCGTCGCAATCGCGGAACGCGCGATAGCAATTCATGATCGTGCTCACCGCGCTCTGCGCCTGCTTGATGCTGAGCCCGAGCTGGAAGGCGAGCTCGCGCGCCTGAAACGCTTGCAAGCCCACGGCCGGCTCGACGATGACCTGGAGGATGGCCTCGGGCTCGGTGCGAGCGATCTCCTCGATCTCCATGCCGCCGCGCGTCGACGCGATGACCCGGATGCGCTCGGCCTTACGATCGAGCACGTAACCGAGATAGAGCTCCCGGTCGAACGGCTCGGCCACCTCGATATAGACCCGCTGCACCGGCTTGCCTTCCGGTCCGGTCTGGATGGTGACGAGGCGCTTGCCGAGCAGGTCCTGCGCGGCGTTGCGCACCTCGTGATAGGTCTTGCATAGTTTGATGCCGCCGGCCTTGCCGCGGGCGCCGGCGTGAATCTGGGCCTTGACCGCCCAGTTCCAGCCACCCAACTCGGTCGCGGCGTACACGGCCTGGTCCGGACTGAAAGCGACGGCGCCCTTCGGCACCGGCACGCCGAACCGCGCCAGCAGCTCCTTGGCTTGATACTCGTGAACGTCCACCTCGGCATCCTCCTTTGTCGTCTTCTTAGCCGGGCCTTGTTGCGAACGCATTGCTCGATCGGCCGCTAGCTCAGCTTACCCTTCACTATGCCATATGCTTTCTCGGTCAGCGCCTCCGCTCCGGCCATAAACCGGTCGAGCTCTGCGAGTTTGGCCTCTGCGTAGCTCTTATCGGTAATCATTTTTGTGTTGGTGTAAACATTCAAGGCGGCACTTTGCAGTGCAGCATAAGCGGCGAGCACGGCGACGCCCGCGTCCGAGATCACGTTAAGATTGCCCTTCTCGGCCGCTGTGGCGCCAAGATCGATGACGGCGCGGGCGGCGCGGGCGCAGGCCAAGGGCGCCTCGGTCGCGGCTTTGAGCGCGGTCTGGATCGCTTGCGCGCGCGCTTCCTTCTCGGCTTCGGTCTCTTTCGGCATGCCATAGGCGCCCATGACCTGATCGAAGGCCTTCACGTCGTCCTGCACCATGCCGAGAAGCGCCTTGCGCAGGACCTCCGATTTAGCCAGCACCGCCTTCATCTCCTCCTCGACCTCGGCATATTTCTTTTTGCCGATGGTGAGGTTGCACACCATGCTGACGAGCGCCGCCCCCTTGGCTCCCATGATGGCCGCCGCACTGCCGCCGCCGGGCGTCGCGCTGTGGCTGGCGAGATCGTCGAGAAATTTCTCGATGGTCGAGTTGGTGATCGCCGCCATCACGCCATCGCCTTCGCCAGAGCATAGATCTCCTCGGCGTCGAGCACCTGCTCGGAACTCTCGAACAGCTGGCCGATGCAGCCGCGATGCAATTTCAATTTCAGCCCGCCGATGCCGAGCGCGCCGAAGCAGAGCTTGCCGGAACGCTCCTTGCCCTTGTCGGTCGCCTCGATGCCTTCGATGCCGAGCGGCGGCTGGGCGTTGACGTCGGCGAGCAGTTCCAGGCCCGCCTCGTTCTCCCACGCCGATTTCGGCAGAAGTTGAATGCCGATGGCGCCGGCCGCGAACACGATCTGCGCCCCCTTGATGGCCTTGGCGCGCGCCGCATCGCCCGCCGCCTCGATCGGCTTGGGGCTAACGCCGAAGCGCTCCTCGATGGCCTTGGCCGCCGCATCGGCGCGCGCTTTGGCGCGCGAGGTGATGGTAACTTCCGCGCCTTCCTTGGCGAGCAGGGCCGCGGCGCGCATACCGACCGGCCCGGTGCCGGCGAGCACCACGGCCGTCTTGCCCTTGAGCGGTTTCGCCTTGGCGAGCAGCGCCACGCCCGCCGCCGCGGTGGTGTTGGAGCCGTTCGAATCGAGCATCACCGACACCCGGAACGGGCCGAAGAATTTCTTCTTCACCGCCTTGAGCAGCGCCTCGCCCTTGGCCATGTCGCCGCCGCCGACGAAGATCGCCGTGAACTGCTTCTCCTTGCCGCCGCGGGTGAAGATCGTGCCGTCGACCAGCGGCCCCACGGTGTCGGGCGTGACATTGGCATAGCCCGCGATGTGATCGGCGCCGCCGTCATAGCCCACCACGGTGTCGAACACGCTCGGGTAGGCATCGGTGTCGAGCAGGAACAGAAGCTTCTTCATCGGTCCCTCCGCCCTCACTCCGTGACGACGTTTTGCGGCGTCCCCGCCACGAACGCCTCGATATTGTCGATGAGCTGGTCGGCCAGGATCTGCATCGCCTCCTGGCTCGCCCAGGCGACATGCGGCGTCAGAATGAAATTGGGCAGCGTCGGATCGAGCAGCACGTTGCCCTCTTTCGGCGGCTCCTTGGTGAGCACGTCGAAGCCGGCGCCGGCGATGGTGCCGCCCCTCAGCGCCTCGGCCAGCGCGCTCTCGTCCACGAGCCCGCCCCGCGCGGTGTTGATGAGGATGGCGGTCGGCTTCATCTTCTTGAGCTCTTTCGCCCCGATCATGTTCTTGGTGTCGGGCGTGAGCGGCATGTGCAGGGTAATGATGTCGCTCTCTTTGAGCACGGTGTCGAAGTCGACCAGCCCCGGCTGCGGGACGATGTCATAGGGCAGGACGCGCATACCGAGCGCCTCGGCCCGCTTGCCGATCGATTTGCCGAGCGCGCCGTACCCCACGATGCCGAGCGTCGAGCCGGCGATGTCGCGGATGGGATGGGTCAGGAAGCAGAACTGGCTCGATCTGTTCCACACCCCGTTGCGCACGTCCTCGACATAAGCGAGCAGGTTCCGCCTAAGCGCGAAGATCAGCGCGATCACATGCTCCGGCACGGTATTGAAGGCGTAGTTGCGGATATTGACGATGGTGATGCCGTTCGCCTTGCAATAGGCCTTGTCGATGATGTCGGTGCCAGTGGCCGCGACCGCGATCAGCTTGAGCTTGGGCAGCTGCTTCAGCGTCTCGGCGCGCATCGGCACCTTGTTGATGATGGCGATGGTCGCGTCTTTGAGGCGGTCGAGGATGTCCTCGGCCGTCCAGGTCGAAGTCATATTCCTTATAGCTGTGCGGGAAGCTCGGCCTCCGCACCTTGGCATCGACCGATTCTCGATCGAGGAACACGATCGCGTTTTGCACGGATTAGACCCCTTAACTCACAGACCCATCACCCTGACCGCCCGCGCCGATGAAGACGCGAAGCAGCCGCGACCTGACAGCCAGGCAGCGAAATGGCCCCCCACCACCCCGCGGGTTCGTCCCGCGTTATTCGGCGGCGACCTTCTTCTCCTTGGCCTCCGCGGCGCCGCGGAAACTCTTCTGCGCCGCGGCCACACCGCTGCCGAGCGCCACGTCGATACCCACATCCCGCATGGCCATCTCCGCGCCGGCAATGCCGCCGAGCAGCATGAGCTCGTTGAGATCGCCCAAATGCCCGATGCGGAACACTTTGCCGGCCACTTGGCTGAGCCCCGCGCCGAGCGCGAGGTTATAGCGTCGATAGGCGCGGTCGATGACGTCGGCGCCGTTGATCCCCGGCGGCACGACGATCGCCGTCACCGTGTCGGACTGCCATTTCGGCTCCTTGGCGCAAATCTTGAGGCCCCATCCCTCGATCACCGCGGCGCGGACGCCTTGGGCGAGGTGATGGTGGCGGGCGAACACGGTGTCGAGCCCCTCCTCCTCGAGGATGGCGAGCGACTCGCGCAAGCCGTAGAGCAGCGGCAGCGACGGCGTATAGGGGAAATAGCCGTTGGCATTGGCCTTCATGTGATCGGTGAAGTCGAAATAAGCGCGCGCGCAATTGCCGGCCTTCATCGCCGCGAGTGCCTTTTTGCTCGCGCATACGATGCCGAGCCCCGCCGGCAGCATCAGCCCCTTCTGTGAACCGGTGATGGCGAGATCGACGCCCCACTCGTCCATGCGGAAATCGATGCTCGCGATCGAGCTCACCCCGTCGACATAGAGCAGGGCCGGATGCTTGGCCGCGTCCATGGCGCGGCGCACGGCGGCGATGTCGCTGGTGACGCCGGTGGCGGTCTCGTTATGCACCACCAAGGCGCCCTTGATCTCGTGCGCCTTGTCGGCGCGGAGCGCCTCCTCGATGCGCTCGGCGCTTGCTCCCGTGCCCCACTCCTCATCCTGCACGACGACCTCGAGCCCATGGCGTTTGGCGAGCTCGATCCACAGGCTGCTGAATTGGCCGAAGCGCGAGGCGAGCACTTTGTCGCCCGGGGCGAAGGTGTTCGTGAGCGACGCTTCCCAAGCCCCGGTGCCGGAGGACGGAAAGATGAAAGCCTGGCCGTCCTTGGTTTTGAAGACCTTCTTTAGATCCTCGAACAGCGGCAGGGTGAGCTTGGGAAAATCGGAGGAGCGATGGTCCTCCATGGGGACGTGCATCGCCCGCAGCACCCGCTCCGGCACGTTGGTCGGTCCAGGCACAAAGAGAAAATTGCGCCCCGGCCTCCTCGCTCCCGCCATCGTTTCCTCCAGTGAAATCCTTGATCTTCTTGGGCCGGTTTGAGGCCGGCCTTAAAGCCTCATAGGCTCTCGCGGGACGGTGGTAACGGCCGCGTGAGCGCCTGGCAACCCCTTTCCCGAGCTAGAATAAACCCGTGATCTGACCGTCCTTCCCGAGCGCAATATTGTTGGCGGCGGGGACCTTGGGCAGGCCCGGCATGGTCAGGATGTCCCCGCAGATGACGACCACGAATTCCGCGCCGGCCGACAGCCGCACCTCGCGGATCGGGATGATGTGGCCCGACGGCGCGCCCTTGGCCTCCGGATTGGTCGAGAAGCTGTATTGCGTCTTGGCCACGCAGATCGGGAACTTGCCGAAGCCCTCCTTCTCGAGCTCGGCGAAGCGATCGCGCACCGCCTTGTCGGCGCTGATATCGGCCGCGCCGTAGATCGTTTGCGCGATGGTGCGCGCCTTTTCGATCAGCGGCATGTCGTCGGGATAGAGGGGATGGAAATCGGACGGCTTGGTCTCGATGCTGCGCACCACGGCTTGGGCGAGATCGAGCGCCCCCTCGCCGCCTTGCGCCCAATGATCGGCAAGCACGCATTCGACGCTGATCCCGGCGCAGAGACGCTTGAGCAGCGCCACCTCGGCCTCGGTATCGGTCGAGAAGCGGTTGATTGAGACGATGACCGGCACGTCGTAGCGCCGCAGATTCTGCACATGCCGCTCGAGATTGGCGAAGCCCTTCTCCAGCGCCTGGAGGTTTTCCTTCTTGAGATCGTCCTTGGCCACGCCACCATGCATCTTGAGCGCGCGGATGGTCGCCACCAGCACGGCGCAATCGGGCTTGAGCCCGGCCTTGCGGCATTTGATGTCGAAAAATTTCTCGGCGCCGAGATCGGCGCCGAAGCCGGCTTCGGTGACGACGTAGTCGCCGAGCTTGAGCGCGGCCCTGGTGGCGATCACCGAGTTGCAGCCATGGGCGATATTGGCGAACGGACCGCCATGGATAAAAGCGGGGTTGTTCTCCAGCGTCTGCACGAGGTTGGGCGCGAGCGCATCCTTGAGCAGCGCCGCCATGGGACCGGCCGCCGACAGGTCGCTCGCCTTGACCGGCTTCTTGTCGCGCGTCTGCCCGATCTGGATCTGCCCGAGCCGCCGCTGCAGATCGGCAAGATCGGAGGCGAGGCAGAAAATCGCCATGACCTCGCTCGCCACGGTGATGTCGAAGCCCGCCTCGCGCGGGAAGCCGTTGGCGGCCCCGCCGAGCGAGGTCACGATCTGCCGGAGCGCCCGGTCGTTCATATCCACGGCGCGGCGCCAACTGACGCGGCGGGTGTCGATGTCCAGCTTGTTGCCCCAATAGACATGGTTGTCGATCAGCGCGGCGAGCAGATTGTTGGCGGCGCCAATGGCGTGGAAATCGCCGGTGAAATGGAGGTTGATGTCCTCCATGGGCACCACTTGCGCGTAGCCGCCGCCGGCCGCACCGCCCTTCATCCCGAAGCAGGGGCCGAGGCTCGGCTCGCGAATGCAGATGAT
Source organism: uncultured Alphaproteobacteria bacterium (assembly GCA_963820115.1). Classification (GTDB taxonomy): domain Bacteria; phylum Pseudomonadota; class Alphaproteobacteria; order Rhizobiales; family Methyloligellaceae; genus Methyloceanibacter. The sequence goes on along the minus strand of CAWFYP010000001.1, from coordinate 186,424 downwards.
GGCTTTCTTGCCGAGGAGGTTGAGCGCGTCGCCCAAGCCCACCGTGGTCGTGGTCTTGCCCTCGCCCGCGGGCGTCGGCGTGATCGCGGTGACGAGGATCAGCTTGCCGTCGGGCCGGTCGGCGAGCGTGGCGATATAGTCGAGCGAGATCTTCGCCTTGTAGTGGCCGTAAGGCAGCACATACTCCGCCGGGATGCCGAGCCGGTCGCTTGCCAAATCGACGATCGGCCGCATCTTCGCGGCCTGGCTGATCTCGATGTCGGATTTCGGCGATTTGTGCTGCTCGAGACCTCTGCCCTTATTTTTGGCACTGTCACGCGGCTGAACTGACATAAGCGATTGGCCCCCGAGACTTAATCGAACGGCGTCTGCACCAGGAATGTGCGGGCAGGGTATTCATTCACTTGCCTTCTTGCAATCGTCTGTGCAGGTTCTGCGCGCCTTGAGGGAAATCAAAATGACGCCTGCCGATCTGTTAAAGGCCATGTTCGGTGCGGCCGTCGAGGCCGCCCTGCCCGACATTTGCGTGCCCCCCTATCTGCCCGCGCGGCCGAAGGGACGCACGATCGTCATCGGCGCCGGCAAGGCCTCGGGCGCCATGGCCAAAGCGGTGGAGGACCATTGGCCAGGTCCGCTCGAAGGCTTGGTTGTGACCCGTTACGGCCACCGCCTGCCGACGACGCGGATCGAGGTGGTCGAGGCCGCCCATCCGGTGCCCGACGCCGCCGGCCGCGAAGCCGCCGCCCGCATCCTCAAACTGGTGCAAGGCTTGACCGCCGACGACCTCGTGCTGTGCCTCATCTCGGGCGGCGGCTCGGCCCTGCTCGCCGCCCCCGCCCCGAGCGTGAGCCTCGAAGACAAGCAGGCGGTGAATAAGGCGCTGCTCAAATCGGGCGCCACCATCGGCGAGATGAACGTCGTGCGGAAGCACCTCTCCGCCATCAAGGGCGGCCGGCTCGCGCTCGCCGCGGCGCCCGCGCATGTGGTGGCGCTGATGATCTCCGACGTGCCGGGCGACGACCCCTCGGTGATCGCCTCCGGCCCCACCGTCGCCGATCCTTCGACCTTCGCCGACGCGCTCGGCATCCTGGCGAAGTACAACATCGCCGCGCCCCCGGCGGTGATGGCGCGGCTCAAAGGCGGCGCCGAGGAGACGCCGAAGCCGGGCGATCCACGGATGGTCCGCGTCGAGAACGTCATGATCGCCACCCCGCAAGTCTCGCTCGAAGCCGCCGCCGCCCTCGCGCGCAAAGAGGGCATCACCCCGCTCATCCTCGGCAATGCCATCGAGGGCGAATCGCGCGACGTGGCGCTGGTCCATGCCGGCATCGCCAAGCAATGCGCCCATTATGGCCAGCCCGCACAGCCCCCTTGCGTGCTGATCTCCGGCGGCGAGACCACCATCACGCTCAAGGGCAAAGGCAAAGGCGGGCGCAACACCGAATTCCTGCTCGCGCTCGCCATCGCGCTCGACGGCATGCCGGGCGTCTATGCCGTGGCCGGCGACACCGACGGCGTCGACGGCAGCGAGGACAATGCCGGCGCGCTGATCATGCCCGACACGCTCGCCCGCGCCGCGAAGGCCGGCCTCGACGCCAAGGCCATGCTCGCCGACAACGACCCCTATACCTTCTTCGCGCGCATCGGCGATCTTCTGGAAACCGGCCCCACCCTCACCAATGTCAACGATTTCCGCGCCGTGCTGATCGAGAAGCGCTAGCGGCAACACACCCTTCGGCGATTGAATTTCTGTCATCGAGACGCGCTAGCCTCGCGGCGCGGCTAAGCGCCGCCGGTATCGAAGTGAGGATCAGATGGCACGCTACATAGCCCCACGGACCGGCCTCGGACCAATAAAGGCAATCGCCCTGGCCGCCTGGCTCGGCGCAGCAGCCCTCTGCCTAATGGGCGTCGCCCCGGCCGTCGCCTTCCAAGCGTGCCCGGCCACCCCGCTCGCCACCGTCCCCCCGGCCGAGTCGGCCGAGCCGGGGTCAAAGGAGCCGCCGAACCTCGGCCTGCTCAAACGCGAGGCCGTGAATTATAAGTGCTTCGGCGACTACGACCGGGACGTCGCCACCTTGCTCGCGAAAGCCCAAGCCTATGTGGAAGCCCATGCCGGCGATGCGCCCAAACCCGCCCTGGTGCTCGACATCGACGAGACATCCCTGTCGAACTGGCCCGTCATCCTCAACGACGATTTTGGATTCATCGTGGATGGTCCCTGCGATCTCGCGGTCAAGGGAGCCTGCGGCTGGATCGAATGGCAAGGAAGCGCCCTGGATCAGCCCATCGCCCCCACCCTGCAACTCTTTAACGCCGCCAAGGCAAAGGGTCTCGCGGTGTTCTTTATCACCGGCCGCCGCGATCTAGGTACGGCCCGCGCCGCAACCGAAGCCAATCTCATTGCCGCCGGCTATGTCGGCTGGACCAAGCTCATCATGCGCCCCGGCGACAGTCCCCATTTCGACACCGTCGCCGAGTTCAAGGCGCCGGCGCGCGCCGAGATCGAGAAGCAGGGCTACACCATCATCGCCAATGTCGGCGATCAGGAGAGCGATCTCGCCGGCGGCTACGCGCTGATGAGCTTCAAAGTGCCGAACCCGTTCTATTTCATCAAATAGCGCGTCCCGCTCTTGGCGGCCGCGGATTGGCGCGAAGCCTCCGGCGCGGCATCGATTCGCCACGACCGCGGCAGAAATGCCGCAAGGTCAATTTCGCAGTTGCGAATTGGACTCAGCACGCTAGTCTTGGCGTGCGGCGGGCGCCGAGCCCGGGAAGGTCCATCTGTGTCCTCGCGCGCGGGGAAGACCGGCGCGTGGCAAGGCGAGGGGAAGGCCAATTTGCCTTCACGCCATGGAACAGCCGGATTTGGCTGGCCTATGCGCAAAGCTCGGATGCGACAAACGATCCCAGGCATTGCGCCACGCCGCCGCGCTCGCTGACGCGAGGGTTGAAAACGCGAACAACGGGACGAGGGAGCAACGAATGCTGAGACGAACCGGCCTTGGCCTTCTCGTCGGCGCGGCCTTGCTGGTGCCGACGGCGGCCGCTGCCGGGCCGGCCCTCGTCTTCGAGCCCTATAACGGCACCGTATTCTATTCCGAGGATCCCGATCTGCCGTGGTTCCCGGCCTCGCTGACCAAATTGATGACCGCCTACGTCACCTTCCAGGCGCTGAAGGCCGGAACGATCAAACCCGACGACACGCTCATTTGCACGCAGGAGGCTGCGGCCCAGGCTCCGAGCAAACTCTGGCTGCCCGTGGGCGGCCAGCTCACCGTCGACCTCGGATTGAAGGTCCTCATCGTCAAATCCGCCAACGACGTCGCGGTCATGCTCGCCGAGAAGGTCGGAGGGAGCCAGGAGGCCTTCGTCGAGAAAATGAACGAGACGGCGCAACGCCTCGGCATGACCCGCACCCATTTCGTCAACGTCAACGGCTTGCCCGACGACCGCCAGGTCACCACGGCGCGCGACCTGGCCAAACTCACCCGCGCCATCATCATCGAGTTTCCGCAATATGCGAACCTGTTCTCGATGCTGGAGGTGCAAGTCGGCAAGCGGATGATCCACGGCCATAATGGCATGCTCGTCAATTTCGAGGGCGCCGACGGCATGAAGACCGGCTTCATCTGCGATTCGGGCTACAACATCGTGGCGAGCGCCACCCGCGACGGGCGCAAGCTCGTGGCCGTGGTGCTGGGAGAGCCCACGGCCGCCTCGCGCCGCGACCGCGCGTCCAACCTCCTGGAGAACGGCTTCAAGCGCTATTTCTGGAAGTCGGTGTTCGGCACGAGCATCGATGGACTCGCCGTGCAGGCGTCTTTGAGCAATTCGCCGACCCATTTGCGCGACAACGTTTGCGGGCCGGGCCGGGTCATCAAGCGCTCCCGCCGCCACCAGGCCTCGTCCGGCCGGCGGTCGAAGCCCGCCCTGATCGGCCTCGATCAAGCGCCGAGCCGGGCGCCCACGCGCGCCATCCGCGGCAGCGCCGACGCCGAGTAACGCCTTTTTCCGCCCCTTTCCTTCTGCGCCCCATTCCGCTTTGATTGCCCCGCTGCCAGCCGGCGCCTCACGTCGATGATCGGAGCAATCATGCGAGTTTTTGCCTCCGCGCCTCTTGCCCCGCTTCTCGTTCTCGCCGCCCTGGTGTGGGCGCGCGCCGCCGAGCCGCCGGAGAATGTCTTGGACGCGGTGGCCGACGCCGAGCAGCAATGCCGCGACCTCAACGGCACGCCGGACAGCAACACCGTGCTCAGCGCGAGCGACGTGAACGAGGATGGCGGCGAGGACTGGATCGCCGATTTCGCCAAGCTCAAATGCAAAGGCGGCATCAATCCCATGTGCGGCTCGGGCGGATGCTCATTGCAAATCTATCTGTGGGACGGCGCCACCGCCTGGAACCTCGCTTTCGACGAGTCCGTGCAGCGTTACAAATTCGGCAAGAACCACGGCCAGCCCGTTCTCACCGTCACCTATGCCGGTGCCGCGTGCGACCGGCCGGAGGCGCGGAGCTGCACCATCGTCTATCGGCTCGAGCGCGGCGCCATCGCCCCGCCGCCATGAGCCCGGATCAGCTCCGGGACTTGGCGGACTTGGCGTCGCCGGCAATCGCCGCTTTGATCAGGGCGAGCGCCTCGGGCGAATCCCACACCGCGGGGCCGACGAGCCGGCCGATCTCATCCCCCTGCCGATTGAGCAAGAGCGTGGTCGGCATGCCCACCGTCTTCAGCGTGGCGAACAGCTTGCCGGACGGATCGGTATAGAGCGCGAGCTTGGTGACGCCCATCTCCTGCCAGAAGGTCTTGGCCTTGTCGTTCCCGCTCTTGTCGATATTCACCGCCACCACCTCGAAATCCTTGCCGCCGAGCTCCGCTTGCAGCTTGTCGAGCGTCGGCATCTCCTCGCGGCAGGGATGGCACCACGTGGCCCAGATGTTGAGCAGCACGACCTTGCCGGCGAAATCGCTCAGCGGCTTCGCGGCGCCGCCGGCATCGGCGATGGTGATGTCGGGCAGCTTCTGCGGCTTCGGCCGGATCACGAAGGCGGCCATGGCGCCCTTGTTCAGCCCGGCGAGCGGGCCCGATCCGGCCGCGCCCGGCGAGGGCGGGGCAGCCTCGTCCGAGGCCGAAGAGGACGGGGAAAGCGGGCGCGCCCCATTGCCACCGGGGCCGAAACTCACATATACCGTGCCGAACCCGGCAATCGCGGCGAGCACCGCCGCGACGAGATATGTGGCCGGCGGCGCGGCACGCTCTCGTCTTTTCGTCTTGCTCCGAGTAGCCTTGCTCACGGCCTCCTCACCAATTTCGTTCCTTTAGGTCCGAGCTCATGACCAACACCATGTGGGGTGGCCGTTTCGCGTTAAGCCCCGCCGCCATCATGGAGGAGATAAACGCCTCCATCTCCTTCGACAAGCGCCTCTGGTATCACGACATTTTGGCTTCCAAAGCCCATGTCGCCATGCTTGGCGCGACCGGCATCATCACCGATGCCGAGGCGAAGAAGATCGCCCGCGGGCTGGACAAGATCGCCGCCGAGATCAAGGCGGGCGATTTTGCCTTCTCCGAGAAGCTCGAGGACATCCATCTCAACATCGAGAGCAGGCTGGCCGCGCTGATCGGGCCGGTCGCTGGCAAGCTGCACACGGCGCGCTCGCGCAACGATCAGGTGGCGACCGATTTCCGTCTCTATGTGCGCGACGAGATCGACGCCATCGAGCGACTGCTCGGCGGCTTGCAGCTCGCGCTCGCTGACAAGGCGTTCGAGCATGCCGCCTCGGTGATGCCGGGCTTCACCCATTTGCAGACGGCGCAGCCCATCACCTTCGGTCATCATCTGCTCGCTTATGTCGAGATGCTGGGGCGGGACCGCGGCCGCTTCGCCGACGCGCGGAGGCGCCTCAACGAGTGCCCGCTCGGCTCGGCCGCGCTCGCCGGCACGAGCTTCCCCATCGACCGCGACGCGACCTCGGCCGCGCTCGGCTTCGACCGGCCTGCCGCCAACTCGCTCGACGCTGTGTCCGACCGCGACTTCGCGCTCGAAACCTTGGCCGCGGCCAGCATCGCCGCCATGCATCTGTCGCGGCTGGCCGAGGAGATGGTGCTGTGGACCTCGCCGCAATTCGGCTTCGCGCGCTTGAGCGACAAATTCACCACCGGCTCCTCGATCATGCCGCAGAAGCGCAACCCCGACGCGGCCGAGCTGATCCGCGCCAAATCCGCCCGCATCGCCAGCGCCTTCCACACCTTGCTCATGGTGATGAAGGGCCTGCCGCTCGCTTATGCCAAGGACATGCAGGAGGATAAGGAGCCCGTGTTCGACGCACTCGATTCGCTGAAGCTCGGTCTCGCCGCCATGACCGGCATGGTGCAGGATCTGGAGCCCGACATTGCCGCCATGGCCGAGGCTGCGACCCGCGGCCATGCCACCGCCACTGACCTCGCCGACTGGCTGGTGGCCGAGCTCGGCATGCCGTTCCGCGAGGCCCATCGCCTCACCGGGCGAATCGTCGCGCTCGCCGACAAGAAGGAAATGTCCCTTTCCGGTCTCCCCCTCGCCGATTTGCGCCTGCTTGAGCCGCGCCTGACCAAGGGCGTTTTTGCCGTGCTCGGCGCCGAAAGCTCGGTCAAAAGCCGCGGAAGCTATGGCGGTACGGCCCCGGCCAGGGTCCGGGGCGAGGCCAAGCGCTGGATAAAGCGTTTGGAGAAGGAGGGCGTGTCGCGATAAAAGGAGTGCAAGGGGCCAGGACTAAGGCCTCGGCGACAGGGGCACGACCATGGGAAGCGCGTTGCGCGTCCTTTTGACTTTGGCATTGCTGCTGGCCGTGGGGCTGACCGCCTGCGGGCGCCGCGGTTCGCTCGACCGGCCGCCGCCCAATGGCCCCGAGGTGAAGGCCGATCCCTCCACCAAGATGTCCCGCACTCCCGACCGGCAGCTTTGGATTGACCGCCTGCTGCAATAGGGCTTCCGTCTTTTCCCATGCATCATTTCGCCTACCGGGGCGGCGCCCGCGGCGCTAGCGTCCTTTACGCCGAGGACGTGAGCCTTGCCGACCTGGCCGCGGCCGTCGGCACGCCCTTCTATTGCTATTCGGCGGCGACGCTCGAGCGCCATTACCGCGTGTTTGCCGCTGCCTTTGCCGGCACCGACGCGCTCGTCTGCTATTCGGTCAAGGCCAATTCGAATCTCGCCGTGCTCGCCACCCTCGCCCGCCAAGGCGCCGGCATGGACGTGGTGTCCGAAGGCGAGCTGCGCCGCGCGCTGGCCGTCAAGGAGCCCCCCGCCAAGATCGTGTTCTCCGGCGTGGGCAAGACGATGCCGGAAATGGCTTTCGCGCTCGAACAGGACATCTTCGCCTTCAACGTCGAATCGGAGCCCGAGCTTCGCGCGCTGAGCGAGGTTGCGCGCGCCAAAGGCAAGACTGCCCGCGTCGCACTGCGCGTCAATCCCGATATCGACGCCAAGACCCATCACAAGATCGCCACCGGCAAAGCCGAAAACAAATTCGGCGTGCCCTTTGCCGGGGCCCCGGCTTTGTACCGGCTTGCCGCCGAGCTCCCCAATCTCGCGGCATGCGGCGTGCATATGCATATCGGCAGCCAGATCACCACGCTCGAGCCGTTCCGCAACGCCTTTGCGCTTCTGACCGAGCTCGTGGGCCAGCTCCGCATCCATGGGCTCGCCATCGACTTCGTCAATTTGGGCGGCGGCCTCGGCGTGCCCTATCGCGGCGACGCCCCGCTCCCGCCGCGTCCGGAAGAATACGCCGCACTCGTGCGCGAGGCGTTGGGCGATTTGGGCGCAAGGCTGCTGTTCGAGCCGGGGCGTATGATCGCCGGCAATGCCGGCGTGCTCGTCTCCCGCGTGCTCTATGTGAAGCAGGGCGCGGCCAAGACCTTCACCATCCTCGATGCAGCCATGAACGACCTCATCCGCCCGACGCTGTACGAGGCCTATCACGAGATTTGGCCGGTCGTGGAGCCGCGCCCGGACGCTCCCCTCGTCGTGACCGATGTGGTGGGCCCGGTATGCGAGACCGGCGATTACTTTGCGCTCGAGCGCCCGCTGCCGGAACTTCACCCGGGCGATCTCGTCGCCGTCATGACCGCCGGGGCCTATGGCGCGGTGCTGGCGTCGGAATATAACTCCCGGCCGCTCGTGCCCGAGGTGCTGGTGGCGGGAGACCGTTATTGCGTGACGCGGCCGCGGCCGGATTATGCGGCGATGCTGGCCGCCGAGACGCTGCCCGACTGGCTCTGAGCGCCGTCTGCGCGCTGGGCGGAAGGGTCTAGTTTTCGCCCGCTTTCCCGCCCATTTATCTCCGAGGCCCCGATTGTGATAAAATATACGCCATGACGCGACCCCGCCGCGGCGCCAAGCCCGCCGCCCCGACGCCTGCGCCCGACCGGGCGCTCTCCCGCCGCTTCGAGCGGCGCGTGGCGCTGAGCCGGCTTGCCCTTCTTGCCGAGCGCGTCTGGGAGGTCTTGCTGTGGCCCTTCCTGGTGATCGGCGTCTTTCTCGTCATCTCGCTGTCCGATCTGTGGGGCCTGCTGCCGCCGCTTCTCCACCGCATCCTGCTCGGCGCCTTCGGCCTTGCGCTCATCCTGTCGCTGCTGCCGCTGTTCCGTCTGCCGCTGCCGTCGCGGGACGAGGCGCTGAGGCGGCTGGAGCGCACCGCACAAATCAAGCACCGCCCCGCCTCCTCCTATGAGGACCGGCTCGGCGGCGCAGCCTCGGACGAAACGGCGTTGCTGTGGGCGGCGCACCGGACCCGCCTCGCCCGCGTCGTGGCCAAGCTCAAACCGGCTTGGCCCGCGCCGCGCCCCGACCGCAAGGATCCTTACGCGCTCCGCTCGGGCCTTCTCATTCTCCTCGCCGTCGCCTTTCTCGCCGCCGGCGGCGACAGTTTCGAGCGCTTGCGCGCGGCATTCTCGCCCGCGCCCCGCACCGCGGTCGCCCTGATGCGGCTCGACGCCTGGGTGACGCCGCCCGTCTATACCGGCGTCGCCCCCATCGTGCTCGCCGACGGCACCGAGCCCGTGGGCTCGGGCGCGGAAATGTTCCGCGCCTTGTCGGTACCCGAGCGCAGCGAGCTCATCGTCCGCACCCACTCTCCGCAAGGCGAGAGCGTGACGCTTCTTGCCGGACCGGACGACGGCTCCGCGCCCAAGCCGGTGGCGCCCAAGAGCACCACCAGTCAGGGCCTCATCGAGTTCAACGCGCCCCTGCTCTCGCCCGGCAGCGCCGAGGTGCAGGTCGCCGGCAACACCGTTGCGAAATGGCGCTTCGATCTCATCAAGGACGAGGCTCCGCATATCAGCCTCATGGGCGACCCGACGGCGACGCCGCGCGGCGCCCTGCGCCTCAGCTACCGCGCCGACGACGATCATGGCGTGGCGAGCGCCGAGGCGAAGTTCGCGCTGGTCGAAGGCGCGGATGCGGGCTTGGTCCCGCGGCCGCCAACCAATGCGGCTGCAGCGGCCGATCCATTGACGCAGCCGCCGGTCATGCCGCTCGCGCTGCCGCGCGCCAACGGCAAGCAGATCGACGGCAAAGCGAGCCAGGACCTCACCGCCCATCCCTGGGCCGGCTTGAAGGTGCGCATGACGCTTATCGCCCACGACCAGGCCGGGCAGACGGGGATGAGTCGACCCTACGAGTTCGTGCTGCCCGAGCGCAAATTCACCAAGCCGCTCGCCAAAGCGGTGATCGAGCAGCGCAAGAAGCTCGTGCGCGACGCCGACGCTCCCGCCATCGTGGCCCGCGCGCTCGACGCGCTGACTCTCGGCGGCGACAAGGTGATTCCGGATAGCCGCGTCTATCTCGCCCTGCGCAACGCCTATTGGCGCCTGAATAGCGATCCGTCGCGCGAAGCGATCGGCACCGTGGTCAACCAGCTATGGGACGTGGCGCTGCGCATCGAGGACGGCGATTTGCCCGAGGCCGAGCGCGCCCTCAAATCCGCTCAGGACCAGTTGAACCAAGCGCTGAAAGAGAATGCGCCGCCCGAGGAGATCGAGCGCCTCATGAGCGAACTGCGCACGGCGCTGTCGAAATATCTGCAAACCATGGCCAAGCAGGCGCAGGAAAAGGGCAACATGCCGCCGGCCGAGAACCCGAACGGCGACCAGCTCGTGTCGCAGCAGGATCTCGACAAGATGCTCAACAATATCGAAAAGCTCGCCAAATCCGGCTCCAAGGACCTTGCCGAGCAAATGCTGAGCGAGCTCAAGGACATTCTCGACCGGCTGCAGACCGGCAATTTCTCCGACGACGCGAAGCAGCAGCGCGCCAACAAGATGATGAAGGATTTGAGCGACGTCATCGCCAAGCAACAGAAGCTGCTCGACGACACTTTTGCCGCCAAGCGCGAGGAGAAGGGCGAAGGCCAACAGGCCGACCAGTTCGAGGTGAGCCCGCCCGGACAGCCGCCGATGCAATGGGGCCCCGGTATCTACATGGCCCCGTTCGGCACGCCGCAGGGCGGCGAGGAAGGCCCGGGCATGTCCGGCGCGCCCAACGAGCCGGCCCCCAAGGGAGACAAGAGCCAGGCCGGGCGGCAGAAGGGCAACAGCCCGAAGCCCGGGCACTATAACGGGCTCGCCGACCGGCAGGGCGATCTGCGCGACAAGCTGCAAAGCCTGATCGACCGGCTGCGCATCGAAGGCGCCGAAGCGCCCGAGCAGTTCGGCGACGCGGGCGACGCCATGGGCGACGCCAAGGACGCCATCGGCGAGAACAATCTCGACCGCGCCAGCCAACAGCAGGGGCTTGCGCTCGACCGCCTGCGCAAGGGCGCCCAAACCATGGCCGAGCAGATGATGGCCAATCAGAATGGCGAGGCCAAGGGCGGCGAGGGCCAGAGCGCCAATGCCGGCCGCGACCCGCTCGGCCGCCCCGACAATCGCGGGACGCGGCCCGACCTCGGCCTGTCGGTGAAGGTCCCCGACGAAATCGACATCCAGCGGGCGCGCGAGGTGCTGGACGAGCTGCGCCGCCGCCTCGGCGATCCGTCGCGGCCGGCCGTCGAGCTCGACTATCTCGAGCGGCTGATCCGCCCTTATTAGCCGCCCCGCTCGGCCTCGCGCACGACCGTGCCGATGAAGGGCAGCTCGCGATAGCGGTGACCGAGATCCATGCCGTAGCCAACCACGAACACCGGCGGGCAAACGAAGCCCACGAGGTCGGGCGCGATCTCGACCGCCCGCGGCACTTGCTTATCGATCAGCACGCAAGTGAGTACGCGGCCGGCACCGCGGGCAAGGAGCCGGGCTTTGGCGAAGGCGAGCGTGCGGCCGGAATCGAGGATGTCGTCGATCAGCACCACGTCGCGGCCCGTCAAATCGCCAGCGATGTCACGCAGCACTTCCACCTCGCCTTGCGATTGGGTGCCGGCCCCGTAGCTCGCGAGGTAGATGAAGTCGATCTCCGGAGCGAGCCCCCCTTGGTATAGCGCGCGCACCAAATCGGCGGCGAAGATGAAGCTGCCCTTGAGCACGGCGACGATGAGCGGATCTTTGAGCTTCGCCTCGGCTAGCGCCTGCGCCAGAGCGGCGATCCGTTGGGCGATGGTCTCGGCGCTGTGGAGCGGCGTGATCTTAGGCCGCGCGCCCGAAGCCTCCATGGCTGGTCACTCGGCTGCGGCGAAGCGGACCTTGACGCTGCGGACGTTTTCCGGCGGCGACGGGATCTCGATCGAGAACGGCGCGTGCTCGCCGGCCGCAAGCTGCTCTCCTTGCACCTTGGTCGTCCATTGCGAGAGCTCCGTGCCTACCTCGTCGCGGAGCCCGACCACCACGGTCGGCACGTCGACGCTGCCCGAGGTGACGTTGACGACCTCGCCCTGGACCGTCAGCACCGCCTCGCCGGTATCGGTGCTCCAACCGTAACGGACACCGTCGAAGGAAAGCCCGCGCGCGTTCACCGGCATGCCGACCACGGCGTAGAGGCGCTGGGCGCCCGGCAGCATGGCGACGACCGTGCGTGGCGCGAGCATGAACAGAGCCCCGACGATGAGGACGAGCAGCGCGAGCAGGGCCCAGCCGAGCGCCACGCCCGAGAGGCGCTTGCGCGTCTTCTCTTTCCCCGGGGCGGCGCCGGGCTCGGCCATGGCCGGTGCCGCATTGTCCATAGCGCCGAAGGCAAAATCCTCGAACGCCGCCACCTGCCTGCCCGGCTGCACGCTGGGAAGACCGGACTCCGGCCCGTTCGGACGGGGCGCCGGTGTTTCGCCGAACGCCGCGAAATCGGCGTCCAACTCTTCGCCGCCTTCGAACTCGGCATCCTTCATGGCCGATTCGCCCATGGCGGCGGCCACGTCACCGGCGAAGCTTGGCGGCGCGGGGTAGGTCCTGGCCGGCTCCGCTTGCGGCGCGGGCGGCTCGTACATGGCAGGCGGCTCGGGCGGCGGCTCTTGTCGCGCGCGCTCTTGCGGCGCTCGCGTGATGCCGGCGAAGCCGCGCATGGCAGGATTGACGGCGCCCGCTTGCGGCCGCGCCTCGGCCTGCGCCGCCTGAGGCATTTGCGGCGGCGGGGCTTGCGGCGGGGCTGGCGGCGGCGCCGGAATTGGCCTTGCGACCTGGACCGGTTCGGGCGGCGGCGTCATCGCCGCGACTGCCTGCCACACATGGCCGCATTTGCTGCAGCGGACCTTGCGCCCTTCCGCGGGCAGCACCGCCGCGATCTCGTAGCGCGTCTCGCAGGCCGGGCAGATGATAAGTGTCATAGCGGAAGACCGAATGTGGCGAAGCCCCTCGCCGCTTGCTGAGGGCTCCCACGCCATTGCCCAAATCAATTGATACCGGAACGGGAGTTCAGCATAAAGACCCAGTCGGGGGCAATCTCAAGAGGCAAAAGGGAAAACGGGTGATTCGCTTCGACAATGTCGGGCTTCGCTACGGCACGGGCCCGGAAATCTTGGGCGACGTCACCTTTCACGTCCTTCCGGGGTCCTTTCATTTCCTGACCGGACCCTCAGGCGCCGGTAAGACGTCGCTGTTACGGCTCCTATTCATGTCGCTCAGGCCAAGCCGCGGGCTGATCTACCTGTTCGGCGAGAACGTGACCGGCCTCACCTCTGGCGAGCGGGCGGCCTTGCGCCGTCGCATCGGCATCGTGTTCCAGGATTTCCGCCTGCTCGACCATTTGACCACCTGGGAGAACGTGGCGTTGCCCTTGCGCGTCATGGGCCGCAAGGAGGCCGAATATAGCGAGGACGTCACCGACCTGTTGCGCTGGGTCGGGCTCGGCGAGCGCATGCACGCCTATCCGGAGATCCTGTCCGGCGGCGAGAAGCAGCGGGCGGCCATCGCCCGCGCCGTGATCGCCAAGCCCGAGCTCCTGCTCGCCGACGAGCCCACGGGCAACGTCGATCCCGCCATTGCCGACCGCCTGCTGCGCCTGTTCGTGGAACTGAACCGGCTCGGCACCTCGGTGATCATTGCCACCCACGATCATGGCCTGATGGAACAGCTCGACGCGCCGCGTCTCGTCCTCTATGACGGCCATCTGGAGCTGCGCTGATGGCCGCCTCTCCCCTGAGCCTGCTCATCGACATCCGCGACTATCCGTGGCAGAGCCTCCTGTCCGGCATCCTGCCGGCGCGCTTCCAGGCCAAGACCGCGCAGATCGTGCCGAGCGCCTCGATCGCCGGCAACGCGCTCACCGTGGTGATCGCCATCATGTCCTTCCTCGCCTGTCTCACCGCCGGCGCCGTTTACATGGTCAATCAATCGGCCAAGGCCTGGGTGAACGACATCACGAGCGAGATTACCGTCGAGCTCGATCCCGTGAACACCGCCGACATCGAGAAGAAGATCACCCTCGTCTCTCTGTTCCTCGCCAAGCAGAAGGGCATCACCCATGTGAAGCCGCTCACCGCCGACGATTCGGCCAAACTGCTCGAGCCGTGGCTGGGCAAGAGCGAGGCGCTGTCGGCGCTCCCCATCCCCCGCCTGATCGCGGTCGAGATCGACCGCTCCAATCCCCCCGACATCCCCGTCATCAGCCAGGCGCTGACGCAGAATTTCGAGGGCGTGACGCTCGACGACCACCGCCGCTGGCAGGCCGAGATCAGGACGCTGACCCGCTCCGCCGCGCTGGGCGGCCTTGCCGTGCTGGCGCTGGTGGCCGCCGCCACCGTGGCAGTGATCGTCTCGGCGACCCGCAGCGCCATGGCCTCGAACCGCGAGGTGATCGAGGTGCTGCATTTCGTCGGCGCCAATGAACGCTTCATCAGCCAGGAGTTCGAGCGCCATTTCCTCGGACTCGGTGTCCGCGCCGCCTTGGTCGGCGCCGTCGCCGCGGCAATAACCTTTCTCCTGCTGCCCGTCGTCATGCACATGGTCGGTAGTGACAACATCGTCACCGCGGCCGAGATGCGTCGGCTGGTGGGCTCGGGCGAACTCGATATTTGGGGTTATCTCCTTTGCGTTCTCGTGGTTGTGGTGGTCGCCATCCTATGCATGGTGACATCGCGATTAGGCGTGATCCGCGTGCTGAAATCCTACGCCTGAGAGCGCGACCGGTCGCCCTCCGGTGCCGGCGGCGGTTGGCACGCCAAGCGGTTTTTGGCCTATTCTTTGACCGAGGTGCGTAGCGTGGCGGAGCGGGCAGTGCTGGAAGAGGACGAGGACGACGATCAGCCGAGCCGGCTCGGCCTCTTCATCATCGGGCTGAGGCTCATCTTCGATGCGCTCCTGCTCGTCGTCGTGCTCGGCTTCATCGGCTTCATCGTCTTCGTCATGGGGCTCGAGCGCGACCAGCGTGAGCCCCTCTACGCCGCCGACGGCATCACCGTGTTGACCGGCGGCCGCTCCCGTATCGACGAGGCGATGCGGCTGCTCGCGGCCGGCAAGGCGAAGCGCATGCTGATTACCGGCGTCAACCGCACCACGACCAAGGACGAGCTGAAAGACCTCGCCAGCCACGATCAACTGTTCGACCGCGCCGTCGATATCGATCGCGATGCCCGCAACACCATCGACAACGCCACCGAGACCAGCGAATGGGTGGCGCAGCATCGCTACGGTTCGGTGATCGTCGTCACCTCCAACTACCACATGCCGCGGGCGCTCGCCGAGCTTGGCCGCGCCATGCCGGGCGTGACGCTCGTCCCCTATGCGGTGGTGGACAACAATGTGCATCTCGATCGCTGGTGGACCTATCCCGGCACGACACGGCTCTTGCTCTCCGAATATCTGAAATATCTCCCGGCGCTGGGGCGGCTCGGCGCCACTGAGCTCATGCGCCGCATCCTCACTGGCAGCCATACCGTCGCCGCCGAGGACGCGCCGGAGCCGTAGGCCACATGGCGCGCTCGCTCCTGTTCAACCTCGTCTTCTACGTGACCACGACGCTGTTCGTGGTGCTCGGCAGCCCGCTGCTGTTCGGCCCGCGGCGCTTGGCCATGGCGGCGCTCAAGGTGCATGCGCGCACCGAGCTGTGGCTGCTCAAACATATCGTCGGGCTGGACTATGAGCTGCGTGGGCAAGACAAGCTCCCCAAGGGCGCCTGCCTGGTCGCCTCGAAACATCAATCCGCTTGGGAGACCTTTGCCCTCATCCCGTTCTTTCGCGATCCCGCGTTGCTGATGAAGCGCGAGCTGTTCTTCATTCCCTTCCACGGCTGGTTCTCCAAGAAATTCGGCATGATCCCGGTCGACCGCGACAAGGGCGCCGCCGCGCTCCGCCGCATGCTGCGGGAGGCGGAGAAGCGCGCCGCTGCCGGCCGCGAGATCATCATCTTTCCCGAAGGCACGCGCCGCGCACCCGGCACGCCCCCCGACTACAAGACCGGCGTGTTCTTGCTCTATGAGGCGTTGGGCGTCCCCTGCCTGCCCGTGGCGCTCAACTCCGGCCTCTATTGGCCGCGGCGGAGCCTCACCCGCCATCCGGGCACGGTGATCGTCGAATTTCTTGATCCGATTCCGCCGGGCCTGACCCGCCGCGAGTTCCTGCCGCGCCTGGAAGCGGCCATCGAAACCGCCACCAACCGCTTGCTGACCGAAGGTCGCGCCACGGAACCCAAAGCCGCCTGAGGCGTTAACACTTTGTTAACCCTTAAGAACTTGACGAGGAGGGGCAAACCGTTCTAGCTTTGTTCCAGGATTCGTGGCGCTCTCGTCTTGAATCCGTCATCAGTTAACCCATTTGAAGAGGCAGTTCTCAAGGAACTAGCGCGGACCCAGGACGATGTGGATGCATAGAGCAGAAGCGAACGAGACGGCCCCTTGGGGGCCCGCAAACGAGCCGGCGCTCGTTTGCGCCGAGGCCCGCTTCGCCCAGGCATTCCACTATTGGCGGGGCGCGTCCGGGCGGCGCTACTTGCACAGCGTCTATTCGCTGATCGGCTGCCCGGCCCTGCCCCGAGCCAATTATATCCTGGTCCGCCGCCACGCCGACGGCTCACGCGAGGCGCTGCTGTTCGGCCAGACCAAGGACGACGCGGTCTCGCTCAATCTCGCCCATCTGCGCCATGAAGGCGCCAAGCGCGGCGCCAACGAGGTGCATATCCACCTTTTGGCCGAGACTGCCGAGGAGCGCTCCGCCGTCGCCGAAGATCTGACCTCGGCCCACGCCCACCGCCTCACCGCCGACGCGGCTTAAGCCTCCCCCTCCTGACGCAACCGCGCGGCCAGCGCCGCCAGCGCTGGATCGTGCACGCCGGCCTCTTCGAGGTGCCGCACCGTGTTCAGCACATAGTCGATATTGGCGCCCGCGCGGCCCGCCGCCGAGCGCACGAGCGCGGTTTGCGTTTCGAGCGACAGCCGGCCCGCATATTGCGGGTGGCGGTGGTCGACGAGATAGCACACGGCCTCGAGCTCGCGGCCGGAGCCATCGAGCAGACTGACCGGGCGCACGGCCTCGACATAGACGTCGGTGATCTGCTCGCGCTCGCGCAAATAGCCAAGCGTCGCCGCGCGCCGCGCGGCCTCGACCCGGAACGCGACCCCGCGGCACGCCCCGCCCTCGTCCAATCCGAGCACCAGACCGGGATGCTCGGCCGTGCCGCGATGGTGGAAGGAATAGATGCAGAGCGAGCGATGCGCGCCGATCAGCGCCGCCGGTGCCCGCTCGATAAAGTCGAAGCCCGGCTGCCACATCAGCGAGCCATAGCCGAACACCCACAGCTCAGCATGCAAATTCGATCCTGTCATATCTCTTTTTGTCATTGCCCGGCTTGACCGGGCAATCCACTGACCCTGGCATCGCAGATCGTCTAAATCCGGTGGTTACTGGATTCCCCGCTTTCGCGGGAATGACATGTACCGGTGGCATTCCGCGGCTGTTTAATCGTCGTGCCCATGCGGGCGGCCGAAATCCGGCGCGGGCGTATCCTGGCCGGCCTCGATGACGCCGCGCCGGATGGCGCGGGTGCGGGTGAAGTGCTCGTACAGCGCCTCGCCGTCCCCCCACCTGATCGCTTTGGTCAGAGTCGATATGTCCTCGTTGAAGCGGCCGAGCATCTCCAGCACCGCCTCCTTGTTGTTGAGGAACACGTCGCGCCACATGGTCGGATCGGAGGCGGCGATGCGGGTGAAGTCGCGGAAGCCGCCGGCGGAGAATTTCAGCACTTCCGAGCGTGTCACCGTCTCGAGCTCATCGGCAGTGCCGACGATGGTGTAGGCGATCAGATGCGGCAGATGGCTGGTGATGGCGAGGACGAGATCGTGGTGCTCGGGCGTCATGGTGTCGACGTTGGCGCCGAGGAGACGCCAGAACGCGGCGAGCCGTTCCACCGCCTGAGCGTCGGTGCCTTGGGGCGGCGTCAGGATGCACCAGCGGTTCTCGAACAGTTCGGCAAAGCCGGCATCGGGTCCTGAATGCTCGGTGCCGGCGACCGGATGAGCCGGCACGAAATGAACAGTTTTTGGCACAGGCGGACCCATGTCGCGCACGATCGCGCCCTTCACCGAACCGACGTCGGAAATCGTCGCGCCGGGCTTGAGATGCGGGCCGATCTCCTTGGCCACGGCGCCGCAAACCCCAACTGGAACGCAGACGATGACGAGATCGGCGCCTTCGACCGCCTCGGCGTTGGTCTCCACCACTCTGTCGGCAATGCCGAGCTCGACGACGCGCTGCCGCGTCTTCGGCGAACGCGACGTGGCCACGATCGAACGCACGGCACTGTGGGCGCGGGCGGCGCGCATGATGGACGAGCCGATCAGGCCAGGCCCGATGATCGCGAGCGTGTCGAACAGAGGCTTGGTCATCGGCGGGCGGAGCCGTTCGTGCCCATGAAGGAGGTGAGCGCGGCGAGCACCGCGTCATTGTCCTCCTCGGTGCCCACCGTCATGCGGAGCGCTTGCGGAAAGCCGTATTCGTCCACCCGCCGCAAGATGATGCGGTGCTCATGCAGGAAGCGATCGGCCTCGGCCGCCGACCGGCCATTGCCGCGCGGCAAATGGATGAGGAGAAAATTGGCCACGCTCGGCGTGACGGCAAGGCCGAGCCCGGTGAGCGCCTCGGCCATGCGCCGGCGCCACAGCTCGTTATGCGTCGCCACCCGCTCGACCTCCGCCTGATCCGTAAGCGCGGCGATGCCGGCGGCAATCGCCGGCCCTGAGACATTGAACGGCCCGCGGATGCGGTTGAGCGCGTCGGCCACGCCCGGCGGGCAATAGGCCCAGCCGAGCCGGAGCGAGGCCAGGCCGTAGATCTTGGAGAAGGTGCGCGTCATCACCGTATTGTGGGTGGTGGCGACGAGCTCGATCCCGGCTTCATAGTCGTTGGCGCGCACATATTCGGCATAGGCCGCGTCGAGCACGAGCAGCACATCGTCGGGCAGACCGGCGCGCAAACGCTTGACCTCGTCGAAAGCGAGATAGGTCCCGGTCGGATTGTTCGGGTTGGCGACGAACACCATGCGCGTGCGTGGTGTGACGCAGGCAAGGATCGCGTCCACATCGGCGGTCAGATCCTGTTCCGGCGCCACCACGGGCGTGGCGCCCCGCGCCAGAATGGCGATGCGGTACACGAGAAAGCCGTGCTCGGAGTAGATCGCCTCGTCGCCCGGGCCGAGATAGGCGCCCGCGAGCAGGTTCAGCACCTCGTCGGACCCCGCCCCGCACACGATGCGCGAAGGCTCGAGCCCATAGGTCCGCCCGATGGCCTCGCGCAAGCCCCGCGCCGAGCCGTCGGGATAGCGCGACAGCGTGTCGGCGGCGGCGCGATAGGCCTCGACCGCGCGCGGCGACGGCCCGAACGGCGTCTCGTTCGAGGACAGCTTGATGACCTTGTCCGCGCCGTCGAGCGCGGCTCGGCCCGGGACATAGGGCGAGATGTCGAGAACGCCTGGACGGGGGCGCGGGGCCCGGCTGGCCGTCATAGCTCAACTCCTGGAAACCGGCGCGCGAAGGACGGCGGCGGCCGCTCGCATATTGGGCTTTCTCATAGGACCTTTGCCCGCCGAGAGGCAAAGAAAAGATTGACTTTCAACGGTAAGCTCCTAGCTAACCTCGAACTTACGGTTTGGGCTTATGAATGCTTACCGGGATGGATTGGAGCGACTGAGGCGTGATGAGCGAGACCCCCAAGGCCGAGGCCTTTGCCGATCTGTCGCTCCGTCTCGCGCAGGTCGCCAACCCGCAAAGCGAGATCGTGCATTTCGGCGCCGACGCGCCGCTGCCGCTCGATTGCGGCGTCAAGCTCGCCCCCTTCTCCATCGCCTACCAGACTTACGGCACCCTCAACGCCGACAAGACCAACGCCGTGCTCGTCTGCCACGCGCTGACCGGCGACCAGCACGTCGCCAACATCCATCCCGTCACCGGCAAGCCCGGCTGGTGGGAGACCATGGTCGGCCCGGGCAAGCCCATCGACACCGACCGCTATTTCGTGCTCTGCGCCAATGTCATCGGCGGCTGCATGGGTTCGACCGGGCCGAGCTCGATCAATCCGGCCACCGGCCACCCCTATGGCCTCGACTTCCCCGTCATCACCATCGCCGATATGGTCCGGGCGCAAGCGCGCCTGCTCGACCATCTCGGCATTCCCGATCTGCTCTGCGTGCTCGGCGGCTCCATGGGCGGCATGCAGGTGCTGGAATGGGCGGCGAGCTTTATGGACCGCGTGTTCTCCGCCGTACCCATCGCCTGTGCCGCGCGCCATTCCTCGCAGAACATCGCCTTCCACGAAGTCGGACGCCAAGCGGTGATGGCCGATCCCGATTGGTGCCAGGGCCGCTATCTCTACAAGGCCAAGAATCCGCGCAAAGGGTTGGCCGTGGCGCGCATGGCCGCGCATATCACCTATCTGTCCGACGACGCGCTGCACCTCAAATTCGGCCGCAATTTGCAGGACCGCGACAAAATCACCTTCGGCTTCGACGCCGACTTCCAGGTGGAGAGCTATCTGCGCCACCAGGGCTTGAGCTTTGTCGACCGCTTCGACGCCAACTCCTATCTCTACATCACCCGCGCCATGGATTATTTCGACCTTGCCGCCGACCATGGCGGCGTGCTCGCCAACGCCTTCGCCGGCACGCGCACGCGCTTCTGCCTCGTCTCCTTCACTTCCGACTGGCTGTTCCCCACCGAGGAGAGCCGCGAGATCGTGCACGCGCTGAACGCGGTCGCCGCCAATGTCAGCTTCGTCGAGATCAAGTCCGACATGGGCCACGATTCCTTCCTGCTGCACGAGCCCGAGCTGTTCGACACCATCGGCGGCTTCTTGAATGCCGGCGCCGTGCGGCGGGGCATGCCGCCGCGCAACCGCGCAGGGGCTTCGGCGTGAACATCCCCGTGCCCGCTCCCTCCGTCCGCGCCGCCGACACCGCGCGCGTCGACCTCCTGTTCATCGCCGAGATGGTGAAGCCCGGATCGCGCGTGCTCGATATCGGCTGCGGCGACGGCACGCTACTGCGCCTGCTTGCCGACAAGCGCGGCGTCGACGGCCGCGGCATCGAGATCAGCCAGGCGGGAGTGAATTCCTGCGTGGCACAGGGCCTGTCGGTGATCCAGGGCGACGCCGACACCGACCTCGTGCATTACCCCGACCTCGCCTTCGACTACGCCATATTGAGCCAGACCATCCAGGCGACCTATTCGCCGCGCCACGTGCTCGAGCAATTGCTCCGCATCGGTAAGCGGGTGGTGGTGTCGTTTCCCAATTTCGGCCATTGGCGCGTGCGCGCCGCGCTTCTGTTCGGCGGCAAGATGCCTCAGACCGACAATCTGCCCGACCGCTGGTATGACACGCCCAACATCCATCTCTGCACCATCAAGGATTTCCTCGATCTGTGCCGCGACGTGGGCGCGAAAGTCGAACGCGCCGTGGCGCTCAACGCCTATGGCACCAAGCTCGGCGTCGCCATGCCCCTCTTCGCCCAGAATTTGTTCGGCGAGCAGGCGGTGTTTCTCTTGTCGCGCTGACAAGCATCGACAAATCCATACCTCCCCCTGGCGGGGAGGTCGGCTTGCGCAGCCATTTGTGGCGAAGCGAGCCGGGTGGGGCGGTGGCCAAGCGCTGCGGTATTCACCCCACCCGGTCGGCGCTCGCGCCGCCGACCGCCCTCCCCATCAAGGGGAGGGATGGCGGGATTGCAGCGTCACCCCCGCCGGCACCGGCACGATGCGGCGACGGAATTTGGCCCGCGCCCGCGCCGGCAGCGCGGCATAGACTTGCTTCCGCGCCTCGACCATGAGCACGCCGGAGAACGCCGGCCACAGCACGATCCCGAGCCGCTCCCAAAACACCGGCCAGTTGAGCAGCACGCGCCAGCCGAAAGGCGGCATATAGAGCGCGTGCTGCCAGCCCTCGGCCGAGAACATCGCCTCCTTGAGCAGCGTGGCGAGCTGTGATTTGGAGAACGGCCGTCCATGGCCGAAGGGCGTCGAATCGACGCGCGCCCACAGCCCGCGGCGGTTCGGCACGATGATCAGCAGCCGCCCGTCGGGCGCGAGCACCCGCCACAGCTCGCGCAGCAGCGCCCGCGTATTCTCGCTCCATTCGAGCATGTGCACGAGCAGGATGCGGTCGGCCTCCTCGTCGGCCAGCGGCAACTCGGCTTCGTCCACCAGCACCGTGAGATTCTGCCCCCGTTCCGGCCACGCGATGACGCCCTGCTCGGCGGGCATGAGCGCGCCCGCGACCCTGGCCTCGCCGCGGAAGGCGCCGAGATAAGGTACGGCGTAACCGAGACCGAAGATGCGCGCGCCCTTGACCTCGCCCCAGCGGGCGCGGAGCCGTCCGCCCAGCAGCCGGCGCACCACGAGTCCGAGGGGGGAGGCATAGAACTCCTTGAGATCGATGGCGTCTTGCTGCATGGGCCGATCTTAGGCCGGAGCGTTCAGGAAAGTTCTAAGCGCGGCACCGGCCGTTTCAATCCTGTTTAAGGAGATGCTACGGTCCCGCCTCGCCAACACGCAAGAGAGGCCATGAGCAAGCTTGAGATCCACCAATTCCCGGCACGCGGCGACAATTACGGCGTGCTCCTCCACGATCCCGAAACCGGCGCCACCGCCTCGATCGACGCCCCCGACGCCGAGGCCGTGCTGGCGGCGCTGCACGAGAAGGGCTGGGAGCTGTCGCAAATCCTCATCACCCACCACCACCACGACCACACCGCCGGCGACGCGGTGCTGAAGCGCATGACCGGCTGCACCATTGCCGGTCCGGCCAAGGAAGCGCGCTCCATCCCCGGCATCGACCTGGAGGTGAGCGAGGGCGATACGGTCAAAATCGGCAACGTCGAGGGGACGGTGCTGGAGACGCCCGGCCACACCCGCGGCCATGTCAGCTATTACTTTCCCGACGACGGGATCGTGTTCGTGGGCGACACGCTGTTCTCGATCGGTTGCGGTAAGCTGCTCGAAGGCGACGCCCAGACGATGTGGCATTCGCTTACCAAGATCGCCGCGCTGCCGGGCGAGACCAAGCTCTATTGCGGCCACGAATATACCGCCAACAATGCGCGCTTCGCGCTGACCGTCGAGCCGGAGAACGCGGCGCTGCAAGCGCGGGCGCGCGAGGTGAACGCGCTCATGGCCAAGGGCGAGCCAACTCTGCCTACCACCATCGCCCAGGAGCTCGCCACCAACCCGTTCCTCAGGCCGGCCAGTCCCGCCATCCAGAAGCGCCTCGGCATGGAAGGAAGGCCGCCCGCCGAGATCTTTGGCGAGATCCGCAAGCGCAAGGACAAGTTCTGACCGTGGCCGATCCGCTCACCGCCGACGAGATCGTCGCCGCGCTGAAACTCGCGCCGCATCCGGAAGGCGGCTGGTTCCGCGAGACCTTCCGCGACGAACCGGGCCATCAGGGACGCCCGCACTCGACCGCCATCTTGTTTTTGCTCAAGGCCGGAGAGGTGTCGCACTGGCACCGCGTCGACGCCGCGGAGCTATGGCATTGGTATGGCGGCGCGCCCCTCCTGCTCGAGGTGAAACACGGCGAGACGCGCCACGAATCCCGGCTCGGATCGAATCTGCTGGCCGGCGAGCATCCGCAAGGGCTCGTTCCGGCGGGCGCCTGGCAAAGCGCGCGCAGCCTCGGCGCCTGGACGCTGCTCGGCTGCACCGTGGCGCCGGGCTTCGACTTCGCCGGCTTCGAACTGGCCCCCGAAGGCTGGGAGCCTTAGTTCCTCATTCTTGTCATGCCCGCGAAGGCGGGCATCTAGTAACCCCTGGCGTCGCAAACAACGACGGCCGTCGGCAACTGGATCGCCGGGTCAAGCCCGGCGATGACAAATGAGCGACACGGCGCCGCGCGCCTTCAATCCATATGCTGGCCGCCATTGATGGTCAGCGTCGAGCCGGTGATCCAGGCCGATTTGTCCGCGGCGAGGAACACGACGCAGCGCGCCACCTCCAACGCCTCGCCGAGCCGCCCGACCGGGATCTGCCCGACGATCGATTTCATCACCTCCTCGGAGACGCCGGCGAGCAAATCGGTATTGATATAACCCGGCGCGATCGCGTTCACGGTGATGCCTTTGCGCGCGCTTTCCAGCGCCAGCGCCCGGGTAAAGCCGATCACTCCGGATTTGGCCGAGCAATAATTGGTGAGCCCGAGCTGGCCCTTCTGCCCGTTGATCGAGGAGATGTTGATCACCCGGCCGAAGCCCCGCTCGCGCATGCCGTTGATCACCGGCCGCGTCATGTTGAAGAGCGAATTGAGATTGGTGCGGATCACCTCCGACCATTGCTCATGCGTCATCTTTTGCAGCATGGCGTCGCGCGAGATGCCGGCATTGTTGACCAGCACCTCGACCGGACCGATCTCGTTCTCGACATTGACCACGCCCTGCTCGCAGGCGACGTAGTCGGTGACGTCCCATTTGTAGACCGGGATCTTGGTTTCCTTCTTGAATGCCTTCGCCGCATCGTCATTGCCGTGATAATTGGCGGCGACGTTGTAGCCGGCCTCCTTCAGCGCCTTGGCCACCGCGGCGCCGATGCCGCGCGTTCCTCCCGTGACGAGAGCCACTTTCCCCATGCCTTCCTCCCTTGTTGCGCTCTAATGGCGCTTTCTTTGCGAAGCGAACGAGGCCGGCCCGGCGCCAAGAGAGCCGGGCTTGAGCCGCAACCGACCGACGCCTCCTAGTCCCGCTCGACGCACATGGCGATGCCCATGCCGCCGCCGATGCACAGCGTGGCGAGCCCCTTCTTGGCGTCGCGCCGCTTCATCTCATATAGCAGCGTGACGAGCACGCGCGCGCCCGATGCCCCGATGGGGTGACCGATGGCGATGGCGCCGCCATTGACGTTGACCTTGTCGGCGTCGAAGCCGAGATCCTTGTTGACGGCGCAGGCCTGTGCCGCGAAGGCCTCGTTGGCCTCGACGAGATCGACGTCGCCCACCGACCAGCCGGCCTTTTTGAGCGCCTTGCGCGAGGCCGGGATTGGGCCTGAGCCCATGATCGCGGGATCGACGCCCGCCACCGCCCACGACACGATACGGGCGAGCGGCTTGAGCTTGCGCTTCTTGGCCTCGGCCTCGCTCATCAGCACGAACGCCGCGGCGCCGTCATTGATGCCCGAGGCATTGCCGGCGGTGACGCTGCCTTCCTTGTCGAAGGCGGGACGCAGCTTGGCCACGTCCTCATATTTGACGCCCTCGCGGATATATTCGTCGTCGCTCACCACCGTCTCGCCCTTGCGCGTCCTGATGGTGACCGGCGCGATCTCGTCCTTGAACCTGCCCG
The DNA here is from genome assembly GCA_963820115.1 of uncultured Alphaproteobacteria bacterium. Lineage (GTDB taxonomy): Bacteria > Pseudomonadota > Alphaproteobacteria > Rhizobiales > Methyloligellaceae > Methyloceanibacter. The sequence goes on along the minus strand of CAWFYP010000001.1, from coordinate 161,278 downwards.
CCTTCCGCGCCGCCTCCGCCTTGTTCTGCGAGGCGACGGCGAAGCGGTCCTGTTCCTCGCGCGTGATCTGCCATTGGCGCGCGACGTTCTCGGCGGTGACGCCCATGTGATAGCCGTTGAAGATGTCCCACAACCCATCCTTGATCATGGTGTCGATGAAACTGACATCGCCCATCTTGGTGCCGGCGCGTAAATGCGCGGCGTGCGGCGACAGGCTCATATTCTCCTGTCCGCCGGCGACAATGACGGCGGCGGCGCCGGTAGCGATCTGCTGCGCGCCGAGCGCCACCGCGCGTAAGCCCGATCCGCACACTTGGTTAAGGCCCCAGGCCGTGGCCTCCGTCGGCACGCCTGCCGCCATGGCGGCTTGCCGCGCCGGGTTCTGGCCCTCGGTCGCGGTCAGGACCTGGCCCATGATGACCTCGTCCACCTCGGCCGCCTTGACGCTCGCCCGGTCCAGCGCGGCCCGGATGGCGACCTCGCCCAGCGTATGGGCGGGCACCGCGGCAAATGCGCCGTTGAACGAGCCGACTGGCGTCCGCGCCGCGCCGACGATGACGATGGCTTCCTCTTTCATACTGATCTCCACTTCCCCAAGGGTCTCAGCCTTTTACCTTAGTGATTCTCCCGCGCAATGCCTACGGCCGCGACCTCGGCGCGCGGGGTCAAAGCCTCTGGTGCCACGCACAAAAAACGTGCTAGGGAGTTCGCAGGTGCAGTATAGATTTGCCTGGGCCCGAACGGCCGAGGCCAAGGAGCACAAGACCCGTGGCACGCGACACCGACCAGGACAGCCGCCCGGTCATCATCAAGAAATATGCCAACCGCAGGCTCTATAACACCGACACGAGCACCTATGTGACGCTCGAGGATCTGGCCGAAATGGTGCGGTCGGAGCGGGACTTCGTGGTGTTCGATGCCAAGACGGGTGAAGACCTCACCCATGCGGTGCTGACCCAGATCATCGTCGAGCAGGAGAGCCGCGGCACGAACCTACTTCCCATCCGCTTCCTGCGCCAGCTCATCCGCTTCTACGGCGACAGCATCCAGCGCCTGGTGCCGAGCTATCTCGAATTCAGCCTCGACACGCTGACCCGCGAGCAGGAGCGCTATCGCAACCGCTTCTCCCATGTGTTCGGCACGGCGGCATTCGAGGCCATGCAAGACCAGGTGCGCAAGAATTTCGCCGCCTTCGAAAAGGCGCTCGGCCTGTTCAGCCCCTTCACCGCTGGGAGCACGAACAGCGGCAACAATGACGCCGGCGGCGAGCAGCACGGCCTCGCCGAAGGCGCCAATCGCAAGCCGAACGAGAATGAGATCGAGACGCTCAAGGCCGAGCTCACGGCCATGCAAGAGCGCCTCGACCAGCTCTCCCGCCGCCAGAGCTGACCGGAACGCCGGCATGAGCAAGCTTGCCGGCATCGCCCTGCTCGCTTTGACCCTGGTGCGGGTCACGTCAAGGCCGCAGAGGGCGCGGCACCCGGAGCCGCGGCCGCACCGCCGCCTGCCTGCCGGCAAGCCGAGGTGAACCCGGTCACCGGCCACACTCTGTGCATCAACCCGCTCGGCGCGCCGGTAGCGCCGCCGCCCGCATCGGTGTTGCCCCCTTGCGCGCCGAACGCGCATGGCAACGAGACTTGGAGCTACCAGCCGAATTGCGAGCCGGCTCGGCCCAGCGGCACGTGAGCGTCTTAATCCTTACGGATTTTTCACGCCGGACTTGATTGCTTCTTAGCGCCGGGGCTCAAGCTGGGCGTGCCCTCGGCGGGCGCGGGCGCGGTCAATTCGGGCGCTCCGAAGAAATACCCCTGCATATAGGCGACCCCGGCATTTTCCAGCAGCCGCGCGGTGCGCTCGTCGCCCACCCACTCGCCGACCGTGGTGATGCCGAAATTGCGCGCGAGCTCGATCAAGGTCCGCACGAACAGCTCGTCCTCGGCCTGAGTGCCGAGATTCTGGATGAAGGATCCGTCGATCTTGACCATGTCGACGCCGAGCGTGCGCAGACTGCGGAACGAGGTGTAGCCCGCCCCGAAATCGTCGAGCGCCACGCGGCTGCCGAGCGCCTTGAGCGCGCGAACGAAGCGAATTGTCTCCCCCATATCGGAAATGGCGGCGGTCTCGGTGATTTCGACCGTGAGCCGGGAGGTCAGCGACCGGTCCTTGGCGCTCAGCGCATCAAGCGCCTTGAGCCATTGACCGTCGGCAGCGGTTGCCGCCGACACGTTCAGCGCGAGGTTGATCGCGGGCGAGCTCCGCAGCAGCTCGATGGCAAGCTCCAGCACCCGATGGTCGACCAGCTTGATCAGGCCGAATTGCTCGGCCACCGGAATGAAGTCGCGCGCCGGCAGAATGGTGCCGTCGAGGCGCTGCATACGCAGCAGGCATTCGTAAAGCTCGGGCTCTCGGCTCTTGGAGGTGACGATCGGCTGCAACGCGAGCAGCATGCGGCGGTCGTTGAGCGTGCGCACGATCTCGTCGGCCATGGCGACCGCGCGCCGGCGCTCCGACTTGCGCCGCTCGGAAGGCTCGTACAGGGCAAATTGGTCGTTTGCGCGGTTGCGCGCGACATCGAGCGCCTGCAACGCCCGGCCGATGGCCGCCTGCGCGTTGCTCGCCTGCTTGGGCAGGAGCAGCGCGCCGATCGACACGGTGGTGGCGACGGCGCCCACATTCGTTTCGATGACGCTGTCGCGCACCGCCGCCATCAGGCGTCGCGCAATCGCCTCCGCGCCGGCCGCCGAGCAATCGTGCAGCACGATGCCGAATTTGTTGGAGGAAAACCGCCCGAGGCAGTCCTTGTCGCGCAAGGTGCGGGCCAGCCGGCGCCCGACGATGGCGATCACTTCGTCGCCCACGTCGAAGCCATAAGTCTCGTTGATCAAAGTGAGGTCGTTGACGGCGGCGAGCAAGAACGCCGCGTCGCGCGGCTGGCGGCTCGCATCCGCAAGCAACGCCGTGAGTTCCTCGGTGAGGCGGGTCCGGTTCAGCTGTCCGGTCAACTCGTCGTGATTGCTGAGGAAGCGCAGACGCTCCTCATGCTCGTTGCGGCCGTTGATGACGCGCAGCGTGCCTTGCGCGAGTTCCGGCTGGCCGTCGGCGCCGATGTGGCAAACCCCCGCATCCTCGACCCACATCGTCGCCCTGCCGCGGCGCCCGTTCGGTCGCAAACAATATTGAATTCGGTACCTGACGTCGCTCCCCGGCGCGGTATGTGGCCCGCCGGTGATCGCGTCGTAGCGCGCGCCCGCATGCTCGGCATCGACCAGCAACGCGAAGGCGCGGCCCCGCACGGGCATCGGCGTGGCAAGGCCGAGCACGGCGCCGGCATCCTTCGTCCAGTCGATCTCGTCCTGAACAAAGTCCCAGCGATAGGCCGTCTCGCGCACGGCTCTGAGGACGGCCTCGAGATCGAGCGCACCCTCTGCGCGCTTGTCGGTCGGCTCCGCCGCGCGCTCGCCAAAGCCGACGACGTCTGCCACGCGCGGCGCGGCGCCGGAACGCTCCTTCGATGATGCACTCAAACGACCGCCCCCTTCGCCGATTTGGCCACGCGCTTCGCTCGCGCTTTTTTGGCTGCGTTGCTTAATTTGAAGCTACGCCAACAACCCTAAAGAACGGCAAAAACATCGCTTGGGCTAACACCGCCCCACGCCGGAAACACGCGCCAACGCCGCATCTGCGCGCCTTTCATGCGTCGTGGTTGACGAAAGCTTGCCGCATCTGGGCGCTGGAGACGGAGGCAAGGTAAAGGGCGCGAGCGGGCCCGTGGCGCTTGACGCGCCGGCCGGCTAGCTATCGGCGGCCACGTTATAGTCGCGTCGCGCTGCGCGGATCGTGACCGAGAAACCCGCGATGACGTCGAGCATCGTGGTGAGCGTGATGAGGAAGAACAGCGACGTCGCCGCCTTGTCCCAGATCATGAACAGGATGAGGCAGACGACGAACACGATCATCGACAGGGCATGATCGACGACCGAGCCGCCTCCCGTGCGCGTGGATTTGAGAATCTCGAAGAACAGCACGAACAGCGCGAAGGTGAGCAGCATGTCGGCCACGCTGATCTGCCATAAGCCGCCCGAGGGCATGGCGATGGTGAAGCGGGTGAGGGTGAAGTCGCAGCCGCCCTCGGCGAGGATCACATAGAGCAGGACGACGACTCCGAGCAGCGGGATGGCCGTCATCCAGCTCGAGCGGTGCCGGTGGACTTTCCTCTCCTCGGACGCCGGCTCCATGATCACCATGTCTCCGCTGCCTTACAAAACCCCGGACGAGCGGCTCAAGCCTCTTCCTTGGCCGTAATCACCTGGCGTCCGCGATAGCGGCCGGATTTGGGGTCGATGTGGTGCGGACGGCGCAGCTCGCCCGACTCCTTGTCCTCGACATAGGTTGGCGTCTCGAGCGCGTGATGGGAGCGCCGGTTGCCGCGCTTCATCCGCGAGGTTTTTCGTTTGGGAACAGCCATGATCGAAACCTTGAGCTTGGCGCCGCGAACGGCGCGACCTTCGTGGGCGCTCTTATAGTGGCATTGGCCCGCACTGGCCAGAGGCGGATTGGGGCCCTTTCCGGCCTCAATTCGCGTCGCGCACGCAGGCCGCGCGCGACGCCATGAAGCCCATGCGCCGCTCCACCGCGCGCGTGATGCGGGTAAGCCGTGGGCCCGGGTTGCCGGGGTTGCGCACCCGGGGGTTGGGCAGGGCGGCGGCGAGCAGCGCCGCCTCGTGGCGATCGAGCGCCCAAGCACTCTTGTGGAAATGATATTGGCTCGCCGCCTCGGCGCCGAACACGCCTGGCCCCCATTCCACGATGTTGAGATAGACCTCCATCATCCGCCGTTTCGGCCAGGCGAGCGTCATGAGATAGGCGAGCGGCATTTCCAGCCCCTTGCGCACGAAGCTCCGATGCGACCACAGGAACAAATTCTTCGCCGTTTGCATCGGGATGGTGCTCGCGCCGCGCATCTCCCCGTCTTTCCTGGCCTCCTTGATCGCTTCCCGCATGGCGCCCCAATCGACCCCCCAATGGGAGCAGAAGCGGCCATCCTCGGCGGCGATCACCGCGAGCGGCAGCTCGCCCGAGATCTGTCGCAGCGGCACCCAACGGTGGCGCAGGGGGAGCCCTCCTTCCAGCCGCGCGGCCACCATCACCGTGGTCAGCGGCGGATTGACGAAGCGGAAGACGAGGATGAGAAACAAGAGCGATCCGAGCAGGATCATTGCGACGACCGCGATGCGTCGGAGCCAGGGATGTCGGGTACGGCTTGAGGTGCGTCGGCCCATCGTTGCTTGGTCAAGCATTGAGGGGCCTTGTACCTTCCCGTTGCGGCGGCAAGCAACCTGGTATTAGGGTCGCGGCCCAAACCGCTGGCGGCCGCTTGCGGCAACACGTCGCTGATCCTTAACCCTCATGTCCTTCACCCAAGAGCTGGAGCGCGTCGCCGACCTCCTCGAGTCCCGTCTCGACCGGCTGCTTACGCCCGCGCCAACCGCGGAAGCCCGCGATACCGGACTGGCCGACGCCATGCGCTACGCGGCCCTCGGCGGCGGCAAGCGTTTGCGGCCCTTTCTGCTTGTGGCCTCGGGCGGCCTGTTCGGCGTGCCGGAGGAAGGCTGCCTCGATGCCGCCGCCGCGCTCGAATGCGTGCATTGCTATTCGCTGGTGCATGACGATCTGCCGGCCATGGACGACGATGCGCTGCGCCGCGGGCGCCCCACGCTGCATGTCGCCTTCGGCGAGGCGACCGCGATTTTGGCCGGCGACGCGCTGCTCACCATCGCCTTCGAGATCCTGAGCGGGGAGCGGACCCACCCCGACCCGGCGGTGCGCGCCGAGCTCGTGCATCTCCTGGCCAAGGCCAGCGGCTGGCGCGGCATGGCCCAGGGCCAGGCGCTCGACCTCGTCATCGAGCGTCAGGGCTATGATGCGGCCTATGTCGCCGCGATGCAGGCCTTGAAGACGGGCGCGCTGTTCCAATTCGCCTGCGCGGCGGGCGCCGTGCTGGGAGGCGCGGGGCCGGAGGCGCGCGCCGCGCTCAGACGCTATGCCGCGTCCTTCGGCCAGGCCTTCCAGCTCGCCGACGATCTGCTTGACACCGAGGGCGACGTGAAGCTCACCGGCAAGGCCGTGGCCAAGGACGCCGGCCGCGGCAAGGCGACGCTGGTGGCGCTGCTTGGGGTGGAAACGGCCCATGCCCGCCTGGCCGAGCTGGTGCAAGAGGCCGAAAACGCGCTTGCACCCTTCGGCCGCGAGGCGGAGAAGTTGCGCGCGGCCGCCCGCTTCGTCGCCGAACGGCGTGCTTGAGCGCTTGGAGAGTGAGATCGGATAGATCGATGGCCGCCACACCACGCAATCACCGCCAATCGCTGCGCCCGGTCGCTCTGCTCAAGGCGCGCTGGCGGCTGTTTCTATCCGGCGCCGTCGGCCTGCTGGCCATCGGCCTCGTGACACTCATATTGCCCGGCGAATTTCGCCTCGTCACGCGCATGCTGATCGGCTGGGATGTCGGTGTCGGCCTCTACCTCATGTTCAGCTTCTGGATGTTCGGCCATTGCGACCGGGGCCATATCCGCCGTCAGTCGGTGCTCGCCGATGTCGGCCGGTGCGCCATCCCTGCGCTCACTGTTACCGCCGCGCTCGCAAGCCTCGCCGCCATCCTCGTCGAGCTTCGCACGGCGGCGGGGGGTCCGACCCACGATCCCTTCATTCTGGCCCTCGCCTTCGTCACCATTCTGTTGTCCTGGGCCTTCATCCAAACCATCTTCACCATCCACTACGCGCATGAGTACTACAGCGAGCGCGCAAGCGGCGGCCTCGAATTTCCCGGCGGCGAGAAGCCGAATTATTGGGATTTCGTCTATTTCGCCTTCGTCATCGGCATGACGGCGCAAGTATCGGACGTGATGGTGAGCTCGAGCGCGATCCGCCAGACGGTGACCGCCCACGGCCTCGTATCGTTCTTGTTCAACGTGGCGCTGCTGGCGCTCACCATCAACATCGCCGCCAGCGCGATGTGAGCGCGGCCTACTCCGCGGCGGAACGGCCCATCGCGCTTTGGCCGAAGCGGCGCTCGATATAATCGAGCACCATCTGCTTGAACTCGGCCGACGCGCCCGGACCGCGCAAGGTCGCCACCTTCTTGCCGTCGACGAACACGGGCGCGGCCGGCGCTTCGCCGGTGCCGGGCAGCGAGATGCCGATATCGGCGTGCTTCGATTTGCCCGGGCCGTTGACGATGCAGCCCATCACCGCGACCGAGAGGTTCTCCACCCCCGGATAGCGGCGCTTCCATTCCGGCATGGAGTTGCGGATGAAATCCTGGATGTCGCGGGCGAGCTCCTGGAACGTGGTCGAGGTGGTGCGCCCGCAGCCGGGACAGGCAGCCACCAGCGGCACGAAGGCGCGGAAGCCCATGCTTTGCAGCAGCTCCTGCGCCGCCTTCACCTCCAGCGTGCGGTCCCCGCCGGGCTCGGGCGTGAGCGAGAAGCGGATGGTGTCGCCGATGCCGTGCTGCAACAGCACGCCGAGCGCGGCGGAGGACGCGACGATCCCCTTCGATCCCATGCCGGCCTCGGTCAGCCCGAGATGCAGCGCCAGATCGGAGCGCGCCGCGAGCAGCCGATAGACCTGGATCAAATCCTGCACGGCGCTCACTTTGGCCGAGAGGATGATGCGCTCCGGCCCGAGGCCAAGCTCGATCGCCCGCTCGGCGCTGATGAGCGCGGACTGCACCAGCGCCTCATGCATCACCTCCCGCGCGTCCTTGGGCTCGGGCAGCGCCGCATTATCGTCCATGAGCCTGGTGAGCAGCTCCTGGTCGAGACTGCCCCAATTGACGCCGATGCGCACGGGCTTGCCGTGGCGGAGCGCGATGTCGATGATCTGGGAGAATTGGCGGTCGCGCTTGTCCTTGAAGCCGACATTGCCGGGATTGATGCGGTATTTGTCGAGCGCCTCGGCGCAGGCCGGATATTCGGCCAGCAGCGTGTGGCCGTTATAATGGAAGTCGCCGATCAGCGGCACGTCGACGCCGCGGGGGGCAAGCCCATCGCGGATCTTCGGCACGGCGGCGGCGGCCTCCTCCCGGTCGACGGTGATGCGCACGAGCTCGGAGCCGGCCCGCGCCAGCGCCGCCACTTGCGCCACCGTCGCCGCCACATCGGCGGTGTCGGTATTGGTCATGGATTGCACCACGATGGGCGCATCGCCGCCGAGCGTGACGCTCCCCACCTGCACCGCAATGGTGCGATGGCGGGCCTTTGCCTCGCCTTCCAAGCCTTTGGCCTGCTTCAGCATGGCTGAGATAAACCAGATTTAGGGCATCCGCGCCAGCGCCTGGACCCGCGGCTAATGCCCGGGCGGGCTGGATTCCGCCGCCCAGACCGCGCTACCCTCAAAAGCGTGGCTACCATCGCTCGCAGCGAAGAGTCCTTGCGCGCCGGCATCGCTCCCCAAGGCGAGGCACGGCGCGGCCCCGAGGCTATGGGCTTTGCCGCCTCGGCAACCCTGCACGGCCTCGTGCTGCTGTGGATCTTGATCGCGGCGCCGTTTGGCTCGCACGGCTCGGGCGGGGTGCGGTTCGTGCCCATCGACGTGGTGTTCGAGACCGCGCCGGCGAAGACCCCGCCGCCCCAGCCGCAAGCCGCCGCCGCGGGCGAATTAGGCGCGCCGCAAGCGCAAGCCTCGAACCCTGCCAACGCCCCGCCGTTGCCGGCCTCGAGCCCGACTCCCGCCGGCGCCGGACCGCTGCAAGACCGACCGCCGGCCGACGCCCTGGAAGCCAAGCTCGAAGCCCTGGCGCAGCTGCGCCAACCCGAAACCACGCAGAGCATATCGGCCGAAATTCCCACCAATGACGACGGCGTCGGCGGACGGGCGGGGCCGCCGGGCCTCAAGGACTTCATCCGGGCCCAGGTCGAGCGCCGGTGGAATTTGAATCTGGCGAGTTTGGGCAACGCCAATCTCTTCGTCCCGATCGACGTCAAGATCACCGCCAAGGGCGTCATCCTCAAAGCCGAGATCGTGGAGAACGCGCGCTTCGACGACCCGGCCTATCGCGAGGTGGCCGTCAGCGCGCGCAATGCCGTGCTGCTCGCCTCGCCCATCGCGCTGCCCGCCGGCCAATATCAGAACGTGATGGAGATGGTTCTCTATCTGAACCCGCGCGACACCTTGCACTGACCGCCATCATGGCAGATCGCGCGCGAGGCGAAAGCCGGTGAGGCTGGAATAATCGGATTCCTCGTCGCCCGGCTCGCTGCCGCTGCGCGCGGCGGAGCGCACGAACACCGGCAGATTGTGCCACGAGCCGCCGCGAATGACGTGTTTGCGACAGCCCGCCTCGTCCCAGGCGCTGCCATCCTCCGGCGCATTTTTGTAATTGGGATGCCAGCAATCGGCAGTCCATTCCCACGCATTGCCCAGCATGCCGTAGAGCCCGAACGGATTGGGCGCGAACGCGTCGACGGTTGCGAGCAGGCGATTGTCCCATTCGCTGCCGCAGCCATTGCAATTGGCGCGAGCCCTGCCGAGCTCGTCGCCCCACCAGCGCGCCGTCGAGGTTCGCGCGCGGGCGGCATATTCCCATTCCGCCTCCGTCGGCAGACGATAGGGACCCGTGGGCCGCGCCGCCGCCGCCGGACGGGCCAGACGCACCTTGGCGTTCAGCCAGGCGATATAGGCCTCGGCATCGTCCCACCCGAGGCAGATGGCGGGCCAGCGCGGCTCATCGCCGTTATAGGGCGAATAAGCTTTGCCGTGGCCGGGCGACTGCCAGCCCATATTCAACATCTTGTTGCAGGGCAGCGGCTGGTAGCCGGTCGCCTTGAGGAAGGCGAGAAAGTCGTTGCTGGTGACGGGATATTTGCCGAGCGCGAAGGCCTTGACGGTGACGTTGTGCTGCGGACCTTCGGAATCGAACCGCCCGCTCTCCTTGGGCGGGCTTCCCATGGTGAAAGTTCCGGACGGGATGCCCACCATCTTCGGACAGTCCGGGCATTCCTGAAATTCCCGATCCCTCTGGTCCGCGGCGGGGCCCGCACCCGACACCGCGAGCGCCAGAACTACGATGAGAGAGGCGGAAGATAATCGTCTTGGCACCGGATAGCCTCGCGGGGAGTGGGGCGCGCCGCAAATTCGGAGTGGAACGCTCGGCCGCCCTCCCCGCAAGGGAGGAGGGCTTCGGGTCGCGATCCTGCCAGAAGAACTACGACGACAGCGCGGCGGCGAGCGTGTCGATATTGTTGCGGAACATGTCGAGATAGGTTCCGGCCGGACCGTCAGGCGGAGATAGCGCGTCGGAATAGAGCGTACCGCCGATCTTGGCGCCCGTCTCCCGCGCGATCTGATCGAGCATGCGGCTGTCGGTGACATTCTCCAGGAACACGGCCGGAACCTTCTCCGTCTTGATCTGGCGGATGATCTTGGCCACGTCCTGGGCCGAGGCCTCGCTTTCGGTGCTCACACCTTCGGGCGCGATGAACTCCATGCCATAGGCCGCGCCGAAATAACCGAAGGCGTCATGGGTGGTGATGATCTTGCGCCGCGCCGGCGGCAGCTTGGCGACCGCCTGCTTCACGTCGGTCTCCATCGCCGCCATGCGGTCGATAAACGTCTTGGCATTGGCCTCATAGGTCGCCTTGCCCGCCGGGTCGGCGGCGATCAGCGCGTCGCGGATATTGGCGGCATAGATCTCGCCGTTGGCGAGGCTCTGCCACGCATGGGGGTCGGTGATCGTCTTCTCATCCTCGACCATGGTGCGCGGCTTCACGCCCTTCGACGCCGTCACTACCTCGCCCTTGAAGCCCGACGAGTTCTCGAGCCGCGTCATCCACCCTTCGAGCCCGAGGCCGTTGATGAACAGGATCTTCGACTCCGACAGCGCCTTGGCGTCGGCGGGCGTGGGCTCGTAGACATGGGCGTCGCCGTTCGGCCCGACGAAGGTGACGATTTCGACCCGGTCGCCGCCCACCTGTTTCACCATGTCGCCGAGAATGCTGAACGAGGCCGCAACCTTCATCTTGTCAGAGGCGAAGGAGCCCTGCGGGATCGCAAGAAGCGCCGCGAGCATCAATCCAAGCACGAGAAGCAAACGTTTTGTCATGACACGCACTCCTTGTTTGAGGAATCAAGCTTCCAGGTGCTTGCGCGGCAGGAGCCGCCACAGCACCCCGCCCCTCCAGCCCACGAGCATCGAGATGAGATAGCCGGCGCCGGCCATGAGGATGATGGCGGGGCTCGTCGGCAAATTGGCGTAATAGGACAACAGCAGGCCGATCATGCTCGCCGCAAAGCCCGCGAGTACGGCCACCACGATCATTCCGGAAATGTCTTCCGCCCAGAACCGCGCGGCGATGGCCGGCAATAGCATGAGACCCACCACCATCAACGTGCCGAGCGCCTGGAATCCGCCGATCAGATTCATCACCACGAGCACGAGGAAGATGAAATGGGTGGGCGAGCTCCACCGGCTCACCGAGCGCAAGAACTGGGGATCGAAGCATTCCACCACCAGCGGGCGGTAGATGATGGCGAGCGCGAGCGTGGACAGCGTGGCGATGGTGCCGATCATAAGCAACGCGGCATTGTCGAGCGCGAGCACGGTGCCGAACAGCACATGCAACAGATCGATATTGTTGCCCCGCACCGACACGATCAGCACGCCGAGCGCGAGCGAGCAGAGGTAAAAGGCGGCGAGGCTCGCATCCTCGCGCAGCACCGTTGAGCGGGCGACGAGGCCGGCGAGCAACGCCACGGCGAGCCCCGCGGCAAAGCCGCCGAGCGTCATGGCGAACAGCGACAGCCCCGCGAGCAGATAGCCGATGGCCGCGCCGGGCAGGATGGCATGGCTCATGACGTCGCCCATGAGGCTCATGCGCCGCAGCATGAGAAAGACGCCGATCGGCGGCGCGCCGAGCGACAGCGCGAAACAGCCGACCAGCGCCCGGCGCATGAAGGCGAATTCGACGAACGGATCGATCAAATAATGGATCATGCCGTTTCGTGCTCATGAGGCTCGGGCGCGCGGGCGCAAATCTCCGCCTCGGCATCGAAGGCGGCGCTGAGCTCTCCCGCGCGCGCCAAATTCGCCGCCGTCAGCGCGGTGCGCGTCGGGCCGAAGGCCACGACCTCGCGGGCCAATAGCAGCGTGTTGGGGAAATGCGCCCGCACCTGCTCGATGTCGTGCAACGCGGCGATGACCGTGCGCCCTTGCTCATGCCAAGTCTCGATCAGCCCGAGCAGGTCGCTGACGGTATGGGCGTCGACGGCGCGGAACGGCTCGTCGAGCAGCATGAGCGAGGCGTCCTGCAACAGCAGCCGCGCGAACAATACGCGCTGGAATTGCCCGCCCGACAGCGTGCCGATGACGCGCTCGGCGAGGTCGAGCAGCCCGAGGCTCGCCAACGCCGCCTCCACCGCTCGTTTGCGCCGGCCATTGACCCCGCGCCAAATGCCGATCTCGCGCCATAGCCCGAGGCTGACGCAATCGAACACCGAGATGGGGAAGCTGCGGTCGATATCGATCTGCTGCGGCAGATAGGCGATGTCGCTGCGCGTCAGGCCAAAGAGGTCGATCGCGCCCCCGAGCGGAGGAAGCTCGCCCATGATGCCCTTGAGCAGGGTCGATTTGCCGGCGCCGTTCGGGCCGACCAGCGCGAGCAGCTCGCCGCGGCCGACGTCGCCCGTGACGTGATGCACGGCGGGATGGCGATTATAGCCAAGCGTCACATCGTCGAAGCAGATGGCGGGGTGCTGGCTCATGCGAGCGCCCAGGCAATGGCGAGCCACAACAGGCCGATGGCGGCGATGGCGATGACGAGCCGCTCGGGCACCGCCAGACGCAACAGGGAGAAATCGAGCTGACGCTTGGGAGCGGCCGGACGCTGCACCCCGTTGCCGCCGGTCTTGGCCGCCCCATGCGCATGTCGTGGCGGCCTTGTGGGCGGCATGGGCACCGTTCCTCGCGCGCTAGGGGTCGCCCGCATCTCCCACCCTCCGCTTCGTATGGCTTAGGAGACCGCGGGCGGGCGGCAGTCGCGGCACAGCCCGGCGAGCTCGAGCGTTGCCTGCTCGGCCTCGATCTCCGCGGGCGCGAGCGCGAGCAGCCCAGCCTGGTCTGCCGGCGAGAGCGGGATCTCGACCACCTTCTGGCAGTCGCGGCAGATGGCGAAAGCGAATTTGCCGTCGCAACCCCCATGGCCGCAGGCGATGAAGGCGGAGCGGGTCTGCAAGCGATGCACCATGCCCTTCTGCATCAGCTCGTTCAGCGCCCGGTAGACCGTGGGCGGGTGGGAGATGCCGGACTCCCGCACCCGGTCGAGGATGGCATAGGCGCTCATGGGCTCATTCGCCTGACGCAGGCAGGTGAGGATCTCGCTCTGATTGCGCGACAGCTTGGGCGTTTCGTGATGATGGGCGGCGCTCATGCGCGATGATATAACATAACATCTTCCACCCCTCAAGGCCGCTAATGCCGGGCCGGCGGGTCATTTCGTCGCTGGCCATGCCCCCGCCGGGCCGTCCCGCTCATCCCTCCCCATGGGGAAAGGAAGAATTCCGGAAGCGTGCGGAGGCTTGATCCGGCGCCATGAGAGGCGTGCAATGGGCCATGCCCGACCGCATCGCCATCGTCGAAGGCGACATCACCACCCTCGAATTGGATGCCATCGTCAATGCCGCCAACCGCACCCTGCTCGGCGGGGGAGGCCAAGATCACCCCGGGCTTCGCTCTCTCCCCGCCCGCTATGTCATCCATACCGTGGGCCCGGTCTGGGACGGCGGCGCGCATGGCGAGGAGCGGCTGCTGGCCCAATGCTATTTGAACAGCCTCGCTTTGGCGCTCGACCATGGCCTCGCCTCGATCGCCTACCCGGCCATCTCCACCGGCGCCTACGGCTTCCCACCCGACCGGGCGGCCGAGATCGCGATCACGACGGTGGTCGACGCCCTGCGCGCTGCCCTGGCCATCGAGCGCGTGGTGTTTTGTTGCTTCGGGACCGCGTCACGCGAGCATCACGAGGCGGCGCTCGCCGCCGTCATGGGCTAAGTCGCCGGCGGGGCTCGCTTGCGGCCGCACTGCGGCTTTGCGTCATGGAACGGTAGCGGTAGAGTGAGACTTAAGGCGGGAGCGTCGTCCTCAAAGGGCCGCTCGCAAAGAAGACGGGAAGGCCAGGCGCAGCATGTTCGAGCTCGATCCCCTTCTGCTCGCGCGCATCCAGTTCGCCTTCACCATCTCCTTCCATATCCTGTTTCCGTCCTTCACCATCGGCCTGGCAGCCTGGCTCGTGGTGCTCGAAGCGCTATGGCTGAAGACCGGGCGGCCGATCTATTTCGACATCGCCCAGCACTGGACCAAGATCTTCGCCGTGTCCTTCGGCATGGGCGTAGTCTCGGGCGTGGTGCTGTCCTACGAGTTCGGCACCAATTGGAGCGAGCTGTCGCGCCGCGGCGGCAACGTGTTGGGGCCGCTCCTATCCTATGAGGTGCTCACCGCTTTCTTTCTCGAAGCGGGCTTCCTCGGCATCATGCTGTTCGGCGGGCGCCGCGTGCCGAAGCCCGTGCATTTCTTCGCCAGCCTCATGGTCGCGCTCGGCACGGTGATCTCGGCGTTTTGGATCCTCTCAGCCAATAGCTGGATGCAGACGCCGGCGGGCTACACCGTGGCCGCGGACGGCGTGTTGCACGTATCGAATTGGTGGCAGGTGATCTTCAACCCCTCCTTCCCCTACCGCTTCGCCCATATGGTCGCCGCCGCCTATCTCACCACCGCGTTCATGGTTGCCGGCATCGGCGCCTGGTACGTGTTGCGGATGCGGAGCATGCCGCAAGGGCGCATCATGCTCGGCATGGGGCTAAGCCTGATCGTCTGGCTCGCGCCGCTGCAACTCGTCCTCGGCGACATCCACGGCCTCAATACCCGGGAGTATCAGCCGGCCAAGATCGCCGCGCTCGAAGCCCATTGGGAGACCGAGCGCGGCGCGCCCCTGATCCTGTTCGCCCTGCCCGACCCGAAAGCGGAGACCAACCATTACGTGCTCGCGGTGCCGAGGCTCGGCAGCCTGATCCTCACCCATGAATGGGACGGCGAGATCAAAGGCCTCAAATCCTTTCCGCCCGCGGACCGGCCGAACCCCATCATCCCGTTCTTCGCCTTCCGCATCATGGTCGGCATCGGCCTGATCATGATCGCGCTCGGGCTGATCGGCGCGGTGCTGTGGTTCCGCGGCCGGCTCTATGCGAGCCGCTGGTATCTGCGCCTGATGGTCCTGGCCTCGCCCGCGGGCTTCATCGCCGTGCTCGCCGGCTGGCTCACCGCCGAGGTCGGCCGCCAGCCATGGGTCGTGACCGGCGTGCTGCGCACCGCCGACGCCGTATCGCCGGTGCCGGCCGGCAGCTTGGTCATGTCTCTTATTCTGTTCGTCCTCGTCTACGGCATCGTGTTCGGCGCCGGCGTATATTACATTGCCAAGCTCGTGCAGCGCGGCCCCGACGAGACGACGCCCGCGCTCGAGGAAGGCGAGGCCGACCTTTCGCACCGGCCCATGGCGGCAGCAGGCAACCCATGAACGCCGCCAACCAAGTGACCGAATTCCTCCCCGTCATCCTGCCGCTCGTGTGGGGTGCGATCCTCGCCCTCGCCGTGTTCCTCTATGTGCTGCTCGGCGGCTACGACCTCGGGCTCGGCGTGCTGTTCCCGCTCGCGCCCACCCATCAGGACCGCGACGCCATGATGTCCTCGGTGTCGCCCTTCTGGGACGGCAACGAGACCTGGCTCGTGCTCGGCGGCGGCGGGCTGCTCGCGGCCTTTCCGCTGGCTTATTCGGTGATGCTGCCGGCGCTCTATATCCCCATCATCTTGATGCTGATCGGGCTAATCCTGCGCGGCGTCGCCTTCGAGTTCCGTTTCAAGTCGAGCCGGCACCGTTGGATGTGGGATTGGGCCTTCACCCTCGGCTCGATCGTCGCCGCGCTGATGCAGGGCGTGGTCATGGGCGCCTTCGTCCACGGCTTCAACGTGGTCAACAACAAATTCGCCGGCGGTCCGTTCGACTGGCTGACGCCCTTCTCCGCCGTCACCGCGATCGCGCTTCTGTCGGGCTACGTACTCCTGTCGGCGGGATGGCTGATCATGAAATCCGACGAGGCGCTACGCGCCTGGGCCTACGACATCGCTCGCTATGCGCTGATTATTGTGGCCGGCTTCATCCTCATCTTCAGCCTATGGACGCCGTTCCTGCACCCGGAGATCGCCGCGCGCTGGTTCACCCCCGCCAATATGGTGATGCTGAGCCCCGTGCCGCTCGCCACCCTCGCGGCCCTCGCCGGCATCTGGATCGCGCTGCAACGCAAATGGCGCTACGCGCCCTTCCTGTTCTCGGTGGTGATTTTCTTGCTGTGCTACACCGGCCTCGCGGTGAGCCTGTTCCCCTACATCATCCCGCCCAAGATCACGCTGTGGCAGGCGGCGGCGGCACCCGAATTGCAGCTCTTCATGCTCTATGGCGCGATCCCCATCCTGCCCATCATCTTGGGCTACACCGCCTATTCCTATTACGTGTTCTGGGAAGCCTCCGAGCACGACACCTACCACTGAGCCCGTGTCATTCCGCGATGCCAGCCGAGAAATATCCTACCACTTGCCGCTAAGGTCGTGCTGCATCAGCCGGCGCTTGAGCAGCAGCATCCGCCCATAGGCCTCCTCGATACGCGCGCGCTTGATGCGCCCATCCTTCACCGCCTGCGCGATGATCCCATGGATGCGCGTGCCGATGTCGCGATCCCCGGTCTTCACATTGGAATAGACGAGAAGGTCGATACCGGCATTGACCGCCATGATCACGCGCTCCTCGAGCGAAAAAGCCCGTGCCACCGCCGCCATCTCCAGATCGTCGCTCACCACCACGCCGTCGAAATGGATCCAGTTGCGCAAGGCGCGCACCGAGCGCGCCGACAGCGATGCCGGCACGCCCGGCCCGTCGCTGAAGGTGGGATGATAGAGGTGCCCCACCATGACCATGTCGAGCATGCCGTCATGGGCGAGCTTGACGTAAGGCGTGATCTCCTTCTCCCGCCAGCTGCGCGAGATATCCGCCAACACCTTGTGACTGTCGGTCAGACTCGAGCCGTGGCCGGGGAAGTGTTTCGCCGCCGTGACCACATTGGCCTCGCGATGGCCGGCGATGAAGGCCCGCGCGAAATTGGAGACGGTTGTGGGATCGGTGCCGTAGCTGCGGTTGCGCCTGCCTATCACCGGGTTCTGCGGATTGACGTTGAGGTCGAGCACCGGCCCGAAATTGACATTGATGCCGGCGCGCGCGATCTCGCGCCCCATGGCCTCGTAGAGATGCAGCGCGCCGTCATGGGTCTTGAGCTGCGGCCGCGTTGCCACGTCGCGCGCAGACGGGAAATAGATATTGCCGTTCCGCCGCGTGAGCCGCTGCACCTGGCCGCCCTCCTGGTCGACGGCGATCAGCGGCACGAGTTCGGAGTTGGCATTGGCGAGGAAGGCGGTGAGATTGCGCAGCTGGCGCGGTCTGCCGATATTGTCGGGGTAGAGCACCACGCCGCCGATCGTGCCCCGCGCGAGCTCGTCGCGCACCGCGGCGACGCCCTTGTCGCGCTCGCTGTTGCCGGTAAACCCCACCATGATCATCTGTCCGATCATCCGATCGAGCAGCGCGGCTTCCTCGTCGCCGGCCGCCATCGCCTGCAACGAGGCGAGGTTGCGCGCGACATCGGCCGCGTCGGACGCTTCGCTTGCGGCTTGCGCCTCTCCCGCCCACGCGCGAAAGCCCGCTCCCAGGAGCAGCACCGCGGCGACAGGGGCGAGGATTAAGGCAAGCCCGACAGTGGCGATAGCCTGGCGCGACCCCCGTCTCACGCACATGCGGCGAGGAATTCTCGTGACCGGCGAGGTCATTGCCGCCGCGCCAGGCATGCCCATCAGATCAAAGCCGGCCCATGAGGAGCAATACGATAAGGATAATCAGGATGATGCCGATGATCCCGATGCCGCCGTGACCGTAGCCGTAGCCATAGCCGCCAAAGCGGCCACTGAAGCCACCCAGCAAAAAGATGATGAGGATGATGACGAGTATGAGTCCGAGCGACATGCTTTATCTCCCCTTGCAGCCCATGACCGAGCATTGGGCCTCTTCACCCGCCGACTGTGAACCCCTTGATCGGCGTTGTCCCCTACTTCTTCTCGGTGGAAATGCCGCCTTTGCGGTCACAGGGACTCGATCACCTGTTTGAGCTTAGCCCGAACCATGCCCGCCTTCGCCTGCAATTCCGCATTGTCGATGGCCATCATCGAAGCCACCGGATCGACCGCCGCCACCTCGACGTGTCCAGGCGCCAATTCCTGCACGATGACGTTGCAGGGCAGCATGGTCCCGACCTTGTCCTCGAGTCGCAACGCCTCATACGCGAGCGCAGGATTGCACGCCCCGAGGATGCGATAGGGCCGGAACATCACATTGATCTTGTTCTTCAAGGTCGCCGTGACGTCGATCTCGGTGATGATGCCGAAGCCTTCGCGCGCCAGCACCTCGGTGACGTGACGCAAAGCCTCCTCGAAGCCGAGCGCCAGCGTCTTGCCGAGGTAATAGGTCATGGCGGCTACATCATCCCTCCGCCCATGCCGAGCAGCCGATCGGCCTTCGCCTGCTGGTCGGGCGTCAGCGCCTTGTAGAGGGCCTCGGTCGCCGGCTGCAACGCCTTCAGAGCATCGAGCCGCGCCTGCATCATGGCGATGTGCGCCTGCATGTGCTCCATCGCCGTGCCGTCCCCCATCGCCTTCATCATCGCCGCATGCGCCGCCTGCATGCTTTCCCCATTGGCCCGTGACGCATCTTCGTACGCCTTCCACGCCTCGGCCTGATCGGCAGAGATGCCGAGCGCGGTCTTGATGTAAGCGAGCCGCCCCTCGACCATGGCCTTGACGTCGTTCTCGTCCATCATCATGCGGCCCATGTGGCCCATCATGCCGCCGCCCTTGTCCGTCATGGCGCCGCCTTGGCCCATCATGCCGCCGCCCTTATCCGTCTCATCGGTCTGGGCTAAGGCCGGCGCCGCCGCCAACAGCAAGCCCGTGACTAATGCCAATTCGCGCAAGTTCCTCATAGCGTTCTCCTCTATCGGCGGCCTCGAACCGGCAAGCCACAACACCTCGCGACCCTATCGGCCATGACGAGCCTAGGCTCTGATCGTGATCAAAAATGATGCGCCGAGCGGGGCAAAGCGAAGCACCTCACATGGTGGATGGAATTACCGCGCCACAGCGCTGCTTAAGGCTGAATTCCGCGCTTTCACGTGTTATGCTTTTTTTCGTGCCGAGCTCACGGAGGCTGTCATGCAACCACGACACTGCCCCTGGAAACTGAGTCTAGCCGTCTGCCTCGCTCTCACGCTGCTCCATCAGCCCCTGCTTTTGGGCCCGAAGCCGGCCCTGGCGGGCGAATATAGCCATCATCACGGTGGCGGAGGAGGAGGCGTCGGGGTCGGCGTCGGCGTCGGCACCATTCTCCTCAACGAGGCGATCCGCCGTCACCAGCAGCGTGAAGACGTGAAGGAGCCGCGCGGGTGCGAACCGCCGCTCATCTATTCGCGCAAAGCCCATGGCTGCGTGAAGCCGAAAGTCATCGTCCCGCAAATCGCCAAATGCGAGGCGCCGATGATCTGGTCGCGCCGGGCCAAGGCCTGCATACCGGGCAAGAAGCCCAAGGAGGAGGTCGCCGAGTGCGAGGAACATGAGGTTTATTCCAAGAAGTCCCATTCCTGCGTCTGCGTCAGGGGCTACGGCTTGCATGACGGCGATTGCGTCAAGCCGCCCATCGTGGTGATCGAGCCCGGTGGCGAGGAGCCGGAGGCCGAGCCCCTGCCCCCCGCCGGTCCGCCCCGCGGCATGCCCCCCGTGCAGGCTGCCGAGCCCAAGCCCGAGCCGAAGCCGGTCGCGCTTATCGACCCGGGTGAGCAACGGTGTCTGCCCCAGGATCTCCTCGACATGTTGCAGGAGACCTATGGCAAGCGCTCCAATATCGGCGCCTGCCCGTCGGCATGCCTGCCGAAGCCCGCATCCTTCTCGTCGGTCGAGCTCAACAACGTATCGGCCAAGCACAAGATCACCTGGTGCGAGGACTGCGTGCAGGTGGGCGCCTATATGCCGCTCGCCGCCGTGCTCAAGCTCGAAAAGCTCGCCCACATCACCATCTGCGCCAATCCCGCCCTCTGCTCCTATCCCGTGCACGTAAGCGACCATCCGGGCGAGATCCGCACCGTGTTCAAGGACCTGCCCGCCGGCGTCAAGAATGAGGGCAATCTCGCCGTGGTCGTGGGCAACGAGGATTATCAGGGCGAGCTGCCCAAGAACGCCAACGGCAAGAGCGACGCCGACGCGGTGATGGCGCTCCTCGTCGATCAGCTCGGCTACAAGAAGGACAACGTCATCGACCTGCGCAATGCGAGCCTCGCCGATTTCGAGCGGGTGTTCGGCTCCGACGCCCATCCGGGCGGCGAGATCGCCGACCGTATCGACAAAAAGGACCCCGGCGACGTGTTCATCTACGTCGCGAGCCACGGCATGGTGAAGGAGGACGACAACAAGATCGCCTATCTCCTCCCCGTCGACGCCAAGCTCGACGACCTCGACAAGACCGCTTACGTGCTCCCTGAGCTGTACGACAATCTCGGCAAGACCGGCGCGCGCACCACCATGCTCGTGCTCGAGGCGAACTTCGCCAAGAACCTCGACGAGCTGATCGACCCGCCCAACCTGCCGGAGCTCGACGTGGTGGCGATGCCGGTCGAGCCGGTGCCGGGGCTTGCGGTGTTCAAGGCCTCCGACCGCGATCAGAAGACGATCCAGGATCCCGAATTCGGCATCGGGCTCTTCACCCGCTATCTGATCGAGGGCCTGGCCGGCCGCGCCGATGAATCCCCGCTCGGCAATGGCGACAAGCGCATCGATACCGTGGAGCTCTACGTCTACACCTCCGACATGGTGCGCAACGCGGCGCGGAAATCGTTCGGGCTCGAGCAGAAGCCGCTCCTGAGCAAGATCGACAACCTCGTGGTGGGTCAGCTCGCCGAGAAGTGACGCGCTATTCGAGCGGCCGCGCGACGCGGAAGCCGATGACGTTGAGGCGGCTCGTCTTGGGGTAGCTCATGCGCGCGTCCGAGCGCGCATAGTCCGCCTCGTAATACCAGGCACCACCTTTGGCCACGCGGCGCTTGCAATCGCCGCCGCGCGGTGAAGCGTCGGCGGGCGCGCCGGCATGGCTCGGGTTCCAGCAATCCTCGACCCATTCCGACACATTCCCCTCCATGTCGAGCAGGCCATAAGGATTGGGTGGGAAGGTGCCGACCTCCACCGTGGTGCCTTGATAGGCGCCGGGCTTGCGGTTCGCCGTCTCGCTGCTCGCATCGTAATTGGCCTGCGTCGGCGCCAAAGTCACGCCGGAGGCAAACGGCGTGCTCGTGCCGGCGCGCGCGGCGAACTCCCACTCCGCCTCCGACGGCAGGCGATAGGCCTTGCCGGTCTTTTGCCGCAGCCAATCGACATAGGCCTTGGCGTCGTCATAGGACACGAAGATCACCGGGCGGCGGCCGCGCCCCCAACCGCTATCCTCGGGCCGATAATTGCCACAGCCGCCCTCGAGCGCGCAGGCCTCCCATTCGTCGAAGGTGATCTCGAATTTGGAGAGGGCGAACGGCGCCGCGACTGTTACCTCGTGCTGCGGCTCCTCCTCCGGCTTGTGGCCCTTCTCGCTCTTGGCCGCCCCCATCAGGAACCGCCCGCCGGGAACCACCACCATCTCGGGGCAGTTCTCGCAATCCTTGAAGCTCGAGCCCACCTCGTGCTCGAGCGGACCCGTGGCGATACCGGGCGCCGGGGCGCCGGGCTTGGGCAGCGCCGGCAGGCCGGCCATCTGCGTCTTGGTAGCGCGCAGCACCGCGAGCAGCGTGGGCGTGACCTGCCCGTCCGGCGTCAATCCCGCCTTGCCCTGGAAGCGCTTGATCGCGTCTTGCAGGGGGGCGTCGGTGCCGCCGCGGCTCGCATCGCTCATGAAACCGAGCTGCTTGAGTAGTGCCGTCGTCTCGGCGAGCGCCCCGGCATCGTTGAGCGCGCCTTCGGCACCCGGCGCGGCAGCCCCCTCGCCGCAACCCGACGCGTCGAGGCAGATGCGCGGCGCACCGCCTTGGGTGGTGATCTCGGGCACCTGGCCGCCGCGCGAGGCCACGCGCACATCCTCCGCCGTCATGTCGAGCAGGTCGCGCAAATAGAGGCGCGGATGGTCGGTGAAATTCTTGAGCAGCGCCTTGGCGAACGGCGAATGCTCGCCCTGCTCGCCGTCGGCCGCGAGCTGGCCCCTGAGCGTGGCGTTGGCGATCAGCACCGAGCGATCTTCGCCCGCGAGCCGCGAGAAGCCGCGAAAGCCGCTGCCCGAATTGAGTCCCCGCGTCGGACATTGCGGGAAGGGATTGTTGCGGCAGGCATCGAGCAACACGATCTGCTGCGGCGCGGCACCCGTCGCGGCAAACAGCTGATCGAGCTCGACCGAGCGCAACGCCGTCTTCTTCTCGCACTCGATCTCCATGTCGACCGGCGCGAGCACGTTGCGGCCGTCGATATCCATGCCGTGGCCGGCATAATAGACCAGCGCCACTTGCGCTCCCTCCGCCTCGCGCTTGAAGGCCTCGAGCACATCGAGCATGTCGGCGCGGGTGAGATTGTAGTGCTCGGAGACCTCGAAGCCGTGCGCGCGGAGTTCGGCGGCGATGGCCTTGGCGTCGGGCACGGGGTTGGCGAGGCTTGAGAGATGCTGGTACTCGCTCATGCCGACGACCAGCGCCACGCGCTTGTCGGCGCCCCGGGCGCCCGGCGCGGCGATCAGCAGGACGATGAGGATGAGGGCTGCAGCAATGCGGCGCATCATGGCGCGTTCACCTTTCCGTTTCGCCGGCGACGCCCTCGGCAAGCTCGCTTGGGAGCGCGAGTCTAGCACCGGCGGCGACGTCCGCGAAGCGCGCCGGGGGTGCCGCATGCGGCTCTTTTTTGCATGATTGTGAATAGACTGGGCGGCGGCGGACGGGTAGACACCGTGCCCTGGAGCGGGCTCATGTGGTGCTTACGGCTTTTGCCCTCGCGGCTCATTCTGCTCGCGGCGCTTGCGGCGGTGCCGGGCGAGCTTGCGGCCGAACCGCAGGCCCCCACCAAGCAGCAATCGGCCGACACCACCTTCGCCACGGGCTTCGTCGGCCGGGTCTACGAGGACGAGCTCGCCATCAATGGCTGGGAGGATCAGGGCGGCGGCCTCGTGGCCCCACCCATTTTCGTGCACGAATATAAGCGCGAGGATGGAACCCTTCTCGTGCTGACCAGTCGCCAGCTCTCCAAGGAGACCGCCACCGCGCCCGCCTCCTATGAGGTGGTCGACGCGCTCATCGTGAAGGCGCCGCAGCCCGGCGTCGAGTTTTCCATCTCCTGCGCGCAAAGCCCTGACGAGACGCTGCGTTTCATCGGCGAGGTCAAGGGCGACGAGGACCAGGAATGGTGGAACGATGTGCGCCGCGCTTGGGAGATCTCGCTCGAAACCGGCAAGATCGTCACCGCCAAGACCAAGGGCATTCGCTGCACCAACGTGTCCTGGGGGCAATAGCGCCGTTCCCGGCAGGGCGGCTCGCCCGCTTGACAGGCTCTCATGCGTGGCGTAATACTTAACCACATGGTTAAGTATCAAGATACCGATCTCGACCGCACCTTCGCCGCTCTCTCCGATCCGACGCGGCGGGCGCTGCTCGCCCAGCTCGAGCGGGCCGAGGCCGCCCTTACGGTGAGCGAGCTCGCGCGCCCCTTTCCCGTGTCGCTGCCGGCCATCATGAAGCATCTCGACGTGCTCGCCGACGCCGGTCTGGTCACGCGCACCAAGACCGGGCGCAGCGTCGCCTGCGAGCTCCACGCCGAACCGATGCAACGCGCCATGGATTGGCTCAATCGCTATCAACGCTTCTGGTCCGACCAGCTCGATCGTCTTGCCGCCTTCGTGGAGGAAGAGTCATGCCCGCCCAAGCCCAATTCGCCGTCAAGCCAAGCCTCACCCTCAAACGTCGTCTCAACGCGGCGGCCGAAAAAGTCTACGCCGCGTGGACGAACCCCGCGCAATTAGTCAAATGGTTCGGGCCCCAGGACATCCAGGCCCTGCGCGTCGAGTTGGACCCGCGCGTCGGCGGCCACTTCAAAATCGTCATGCGCGGCACTGACGCCTGTGAAGGGAGTGCCAAAGCGGGAGAGGAACATCATGTCTCGGGCGTCTATCGCGAAGTGGTGCCGAACCAGAAGCTCGTCTTCACCTGGGCGTGGAGCTCCACGCCCGAGCACGAATCGCTCGTCACCATCCTGATCAAGCCGGATGGCGCGGGCTCGCTGCTTACCCTCATCCACGAGCAACTCTTCGACGAGGAGGCGCGCGATCGCCACGAGCATGGCTGGACCGGCTCCCTCGACAAGCTCGAAACCTATCTCGCTTGACGGAGTTGCATCATGCAAACCAAGATCGCATCCCGCGACGAGTGGCTTGCCGCGCGCAAAGCCTTCCTCGCCAAGGAGAAGGACTTCACCCGCGCGCGCGACCGGCTGAGCGCCGAGCGCCGCGCGCTGCCTTGGGTGAAGATCGACCAGCCCTATATGTTCGACGCGCCCGGCGGCAAGAAGACGCTCGCCGATCTGTTCGACGGGAAGAGCCAGCTCATCGTCTATCATTTCATGCTCGGCCCCGACTGGATCGAGGGCTGCCCGAGCTGCTCGCTGCTCGCCGACCATTTCGACGGCGCCGCCATCCACCTCGCCCAACGCGACGTGAAGCTCACCGTAATCTCGCGCGCGCCATTGCCCGAGATCGAGGCCTACAAGCAACGCATGGGCTGGCGTTTCCCCTGGGTCTCCTCCCACGGCACCGACTTCAACACCGATTACGCCGTGTCATTTGCCCTGGACGCGGAGGGAAATGGGCGCGGTATGTATAATTACCAAGAGCAGGACATCACCAGCGACGAGATGCCGGGCTTGAGCGTGTTCTCTCGGGACGCGGACGGCGCGATCTTTCATACCTATTCGGCCTATGCCCGCGGCCTCGACATCTTGATCGGCGCCTACAATTTCCTCGACCTCACGCCGAAGGGCCGGGACGAGGACGCTCTCCCCTGGACCATGGCCTGGGTGCGCCGCCACGACGAATATGCCGACGCCAAGAACCCCGGCTGCTGCTGCGCTTGAGCGCCCATCGCCGCGCTGCGGCGAGCCTATGACGGCGCCGGAGATATAGAGCGGAGCGCTCGGCGCTCAACCTTTCGCCGCAGGCGCCGCGCCTATCCCTTGGGTTTGACCTGCGCCAGCAGCTCCTCGACCTTGGGCGTGATGCCGTCGACGATGCGCGCCACTCCGTCCGGGTTGGGATGCATGCCATCATTGAGCGTGAGCCCTTTCTCCATCGCCACGCCGTCGAGAAAGAAGGGATAGAGCAGGATGCCGTATTTCGCCGCGAGCTCAGGATAGATCACGTCGAAGGCCTGCACATAGTCCTCCCCGAGATTGCGCGGCGCCTCCATGCCGGCGAGCAGGATCGGCAACCCGCGCGCCTTAACGCGGGTAATGATCTCTTCCAGCGCGTGCTTGGTCGCCTCCGGCGGCAAGCCTTGCAGCGCGTCGTTGCCGCCGAACTCGATGATGACGGCGCTCGCATTCTTGGGCAAAGCCCAGTCCAGCCGCGCCAGCCCCGCCTCCGCCGTATCGCCCGACACCCCGGCATTGACCACTTTCACGTCATGCCCCTTGGCCTTGAGCGCGCGCTCGAGCATGGCGGGAAATGCCTTGTCCTGCGGCAGTTCGAAGCCCGCGGTCAGGCTGTCGCCGAGCGCCACGATCACCGTCTCGCCCTTCTCTGCCTGCGCCATAGGCATGCCCTGACTTGCGAGCAACGCACTCGCGGCAATTATCCCCATCCAGGCTGCGGCAGGTTTCATCTTTTGACCTCTTTGCTCTTCTTTATTGGTCCGGCCCATGCCATGTCTTTCCCGCGATTCCTAGCCCCGCTCATGGATCATACCCTGCAAGACCCGAACCGCCCGGCCATCCTGCTTGAGGATGTGCATGTCACTTTGCCCTCGCGCGCCGGGCCCGTCTCCATCCTGCGTGGGCTCGATTTAAGCGTGGCCCGCGGCCAGTCCATCGCCGTCGTCGGCCGCTCCGGCTCGGGCAAATCGACGCTGCTCATGGTCATTGCCGGGCTCGAACGCGCCACGCGAGGGCGCGTCGAGGTGGTGGGCACCAATCTCGACCGCCTCGACGAGGACGGCCTCGCCCGGCTGCGCGCCGCCAATATCGGCATCGTGTTCCAATCCTTCCATCTCGTGCCCACCATGACCGCGCTCGAGAATGTCGCGCTGCCGCTCGAATTTCTCGACCGCGCCGATGCCTTCGAGCGCGCCCGCGCCGCGCTCGCCGAGGTGGGGTTGGCGCATCGCGAGGCGCATTTCCCGGGCCAGCTCTCCGGCGGCGAGCAGCAGCGCGTGGCGCTGGCTCGGGCGCTGTCGCCTAAACCTTCGCTCATCCTCGCTGACGAGCCCACCGGCAATCTCGACCTCACCACCGGCGCCCAGGTGATGGATCTGCTGTTCGATCTCAAGGAGCACACCGGCGCCACCCTCCTCCTCATCACCCACGATCCCTCGCTCACCAAACGCTGCGACCGCATGGTCAGCCTCGCCGATGGCCGCATCGTGGCGCCCAAGACCAAACGCAAGGCCTCCGTGTCCTGATGGTGGACACGACGGCGCACGCCTCGCCCACAACCCGCGCCAGGCTGCCGCTGGCGCTCGCCATCGCCTTGCGCGAGCTGCGCGCGGGCGCCAGCGGTCTCATCGTTTTCGTGCTGTGCATCGCCCTTGGCGTCGCCGCGGTCGCGGCCATCGGCTCGCTCGCCGCCGCGTTCGACGAAGGCTTGGCCCGTCAAGGCCGCACCCTGGTCGGCGGCGACCTCTCCTTCGAGCGCGTGCATGAGCAGACCGACGCCGCGGAGCGTGCCGCACTCGAAGCGCTCGGCATCATCAGTGAATCGGCAAGCTTGCGCGCCATGGCGCGCAACGCCGACGGCAAGAGCGCGCTGGTCGAGGTCAAGGCCGTCGATCCTGCCTATCCGCTCTACGGCACCGCCGCCATCGCCGAGCCGGCCGATGCCGGCGCCGTCTGGCATGAGCCGGGCAAATTGGTGGTGGAACGCACCCTGCTCGACCGCCTGGGCTTGCGTCTCGGCGATACGCTCACCATCGGCGAGGCCAAGCTCACCATCGCCGGAATTCTCGGCCAACAGCCGGACCGCCTCGCCGACCGGCTCGCCTATGGCCCGAAAGTGCTGATGTCGCTCGACACGCTGGCGCGCACCGGCCTCGTGCTGCCGGGCAGTCTGATCCGCTGGACCTACCGGCTGAAGCTTCCGGGCGATCAGGGTCGGGACAAACGCGCGCTGATCGCCGCGCGCGCCAAGATCAACGCCGCCTTTCCCGAAAGCGGCTTTGACATTCACGACTGGACCGACCCCGCGCCGTCGATCCGCCGCGACGCGCGCAGGTTCACCCAATTCATCTCCTTTGTCGGGCTGACCGCGCTACTGCTCGGCGGCATCGGGGTCGGCAACGCCATCGGCAGCTACATGGCGAAGAAGCGCGGCGTGATCGCCACCTTCAAATGCCTCGGCGCCTCGAGCCGCCTCGTGCTCAAAGTCTATCTGCTCCAGGCCTTCATGCTCGCCGGTCTCGGTATCGCGCTCGGGCTCGCCATCGGCGCGCTCACCCCTGCGCTCATGGCCGCGCGCTATGCCAAAATCCTGCCCATTCCACTGGCCCTCGAGCCCCACGCCGGAGCGCTGCTCACCGCCGCGCTCGCCGGCCTCCTTACCATGCTGCTCTTCGTGCTGTGGCCCTTGGGGCGCGCGAGCCGCATTCCACCCGCGGTGATGATGCGCGCCCATCTCACCGACGAGGACGAGCGGCCCGCGTTCAGCTTCGCCGCCGGCGCGGCCATCGCTGGAGGCGCGCTGTTCGCGCTCGCCATTCTTGCCTCCGACGAGCGCCTCATCACGAGCGCGATCTCCGCCGGCATCGTGGCGGCGTTCGTCATCTTCATCGGTTTTGGCTGGCTGTTGCAGAAGCTCGCGGCACGGCGCCGGCGCGCACGGCCGCCGTCGCTGGCCCTGGCGCTCGCGAGCATCGCCGGGCCGGGCTCGCTCGCCCGCGACGTCGCCGTATCCCTCGGCCTCGGTCTTGGCCTGCTCGTCGCCGTGGCCGTGATCGATCGCGCGCTGATGGTCGAGCTCAGCGACAACCTCCACGCCGAGGCGCCCTCATATTATTTCCTCGACGTCGATGCCAAGGATCTCGACACCTTCCGCGCAACCGCTCTCGGCATCGAGCCCGCGGCCAAGCTCGCCGACGCACCCATGCTGCGCGGCCGCATCGTGGCGGTGAAGGGCGTGCCTGCCGAGAAGGTGGACGCCGCGCCCGAGCAGCGCTGGGTGCTCGCGGGCGATCGCGGGCTCACCTACACCGATACGCTGCCCGAAGGCTCAAAGCTCCTGGCCGGTGAATGGTGGCCGAAGGGCTATGCCGGCGAGCCGCTCGTCTCCCTCGATGCCGAGGCGGCTAAGGGTCTCGGGCTCAAAGTCGGCGACGCCATCACCGTCAACATCCTCGGCCGCAATGTGGAGGCGCGCGTCGCGAGCCTGCGGCAGATCGATTGGGAGTCGCTTGCCATCAATTTCATCATGGTGTTCTCCCCCAACACCCTGGCCGACGCCCCTCATCGCGTGCTGACCACGCTCGAGCTGCCCAAGGGCACGACGCCCGCCGCGGAGGGCAGACTGATCCAGGCGCTCGCCGAAGCGTTCCCCCTCGTCACCGCCATCAAGGTCGGCGATTTGGTGAAGGCCGCGCGCGAGCTCATCGCCCAGGTGATGACGGCGATCCGCGTCACCGCCGGCGTCATGCTGTTCATCGGCGCCGTCGTGCTGGCGAGCGCCATCGCCGCGGGCCAGCAGCGCCGGAAGTACCACGCGGTGCTCTATAAGACCCTCGGCGCCACCAGGACCCGCATCGTCGGCGCCGAGCTGCTGGAATTCGGGTTGCTTGGGCTCGCCACCGCCATTCTTGCCGTCGTCATCGGCGTCGTCACCGCCTGGGCCCTGTGCAAATGGGCCTTCGAGCTGCCCTTCGTCTTTTCGGGCACGGCCATCGCCGAGACCGTGGTGCTGGCGCTCGGACTGGTGCTCGGCGCCGGCGCGGTCGCCACTTGGGGGGTGCTGTCGGCCAAGGCCGCGCCCTATCTGCGAGGCGAGTAGGCGCACCCCTCTCCTTGCGAAGCATGGCCGAAACGCCCATATTCCGGGCAAAGTTAGCTTGAGACTCTCAGCGACCAGCAAGGGCGAAAGGAACTCTAGAGATGGCCGACCTGAACCGAAACTACACGCAGCCGCAGACCGTGGGCCGCGCCGAAATAGGCGTGGTCGACCAGGGTCTCCGGGCCTATATGCTGCGCGTCTACAACTATATGGGCCTCGGCGTGGCGATCACGGGCCTCGTCGCCTATGTGACCTATGCCATGGCCGTGGTGCAGACCGACACGGGGGTGCAGCTGACGAGCTTCGGCTCCTTCATGTTCACGAGCCCGTTTCGGTGGGTGGTGATCTTCGCGCCGCTCGCCATGGTGTTTTTCCTCAGCGCGCGCATTAACCGCATGAGCCTCGGCTCGGCGCAGCTCTCCTTCTGGGCCTTCGCCGCGCTGATGGGGTTGTCCATCGCCTCCATCTTCCTCGTCTACGCCCACGCCTCGATCGCGCGCGTGTTCTTCATCACCGCCGCGTCCTTCGGTGCGCTCAGCCTGTGGGGCTACACCACGAGCCGCGATTTGTCCGGCTGGGGGTCGTTCCTGTTCATGGGCCTGATCGGCATCATCATTGCCTCGCTCGTGAACCTGTTCCTTGCCTCCACCGCCCTGCAATTCGCCGTGTCGGTGATCGGCGTGCTCATCTTCGCCGGCCTCACCGCCTATGACACGCAGTCGATCAAGGAGATGTACTCCGTCAACGACGACGGCTCCGTCTCGGGGCGCAAGGCGGTGATGGGCGCGCTCAGGCTCTATCTCGACTTCATCAACCTGTTCATGATGCTGCTGCAGCTCTTCGGCGACCGCCGCTAAGCGCCACAGCACGACCTAAACTGCGAGGCCCCGGTTCACCGCCGGGGCCTTTCGCTTTTGGTGAGCTAGCACTCCACGAGGCGCAAGCCGCGGTCGAGCGCGCGCAGCACGCGGGCGAGGTCGTGGCCGCGCCGCACGATGAGCCCGGTCGCGGCGATGACGCTATAGGCGCCCTGGCGCCTTGCTTGGCGGGGCGCTTTCTCGATGCGGTAGAGCGGGCACTCGCTCGCGCGCCGGAACACCGAGAACACGGCTTTCTCTTTCAGCATGTCGATGGCGTAGTCGCGCCACTCGCCGCTTGCGACCTTGCGCCCATAGACGTTGAGGATTTGCGTGAGCTCTTGGCGGTCGAAGGCAATGCCGCCACGTCGTGCTTCCGTCAGGTGTTGATCGCCGCCAGCCTTGCGAGCTAGCGGCAAGACTATAGGCTCGGTTTCGCTCAAACGCGCCTCCTGTTACGGAAGCTTCATGATGAACGCAGCAGCGGGGAATTTCAAGCCGGTGAGCGCGCTCACACAACTTGTAACATTACGAAACATAAATCACAGTTCCGCCCCGTTTCAGCCCTTGCCGTGCCCCAAAGAACCGTATCATCCGACCGTTGCCTCTCGGCCCGGTCCAGGTCGAGGCTTCGGATATCTCAGCCCCCCAGCCCCCCCGGGGTCTTTTCTCGGACCGGGCCACTTGAGGCCAACGCATTCAAAAACGCGGCGTCGTGCTCCCCGCCGGGAGACTTGCAACGGGTCGGATCACCGGCCCGTTTTTTGTTGCGCGTGTGGTTTCGAGAGTGTCGCGCGCGTCGGCGTGAGATTCAGCTAGAGGCGCACATATTCGGCGGCGCCGAGGATCGGGCCCGAATTCTCCACCTGCAACATCGCCACCACGCAATCGCCGCCGGTGGTCTTGAGGTCCTTGAGCGGCAGCCTGAGCGTCATGGGCTCGCCCTTCCACATGCCGATCGGCGTCAGCTCGCGCACCGGATGGTGGTAGGTGAGCTCGCGCCCGCGATTTTCGCCGCGGCCGACGGCGACCGTCTCCGCCTCCTTGGCGATGGCCAGCCACACCGTGCCGGCGCGCTTGTCCGATTGCGCGGGCGCCGCCCCGATATCGATGATGAGCGTGTCGCCCTCGGCGCGGATGGCGACCGGAACCTCGACGCCGGCGAGCCGTGCCTGGGCCGCTTCCATGGCGCGCTCGATGGACTTCTCGTCGGCGCCGTTGACGTGGGTCATGCCGTCGACGACGATTTGCGGCGTGTAGACGGCGCCGTCGCCGCGCGCCCGCGCATATTCCCGCTGCCGCTGGCTGTTGGCGGCGCTGGCGAGCGTGTCGTGCCAGCCGAGATAGTCCCAATAGTCGACGGAAAAGGACAGCGTGAGCACGCCGCGCCGCTCCGTCAGCCGCCCGAGCAGCGCGTCGGCCGGCGGACAGGACGAGCAGCCTTGGCTCGTGAACAGCTCGAGCACGGTGTTGCCGTGCTTGGCATCTGCCTTGGCATCTGCCTGCTGCGGCGATTGCGCCACGCTCGATCCGATCGAGCTTGCGGCTCCGAGCGCGACCAAGGCGGCGGCGAGTGAAAGCCTCCTCATGCGCTTAACATGCAGGATCGAGGCGGAAATATCTGGGCAAAAGCGCTTCAACCCGGGTCACATCTCAGTGACCCCCGCAAACCCCACGGCCGGGCACCGCGGGCCGGGCAATGACAGCGCCGATCGAGATCAGGCCGCCTGCTTCACGAGCGACCGCAGCACGTATTGCAGGATGCCGCCATTGCGGAAATAGTCGAGCTCGTCGGCCGTGTCGATGCGCACCTTGAGGGGCACCGCGCGCTTCTCTCCGCTCGCATAGCTGATCTCCGCCTGGATCCACTCCCCGGGCTTGATGTCGGCGATGCCGGGGATGCTGACGAGCTCATCGCCGGTAAGGTTAAGTACGGGCCATGACGTGCCTTCGGCGAAGACGAGCGGCAGCACCCCCATGCCGATCAGATTCGAGCGGTGGATGCGCTCGAAACTCTGGGCGACGACCGCGCGCACGCCGAGCAGCCGCGTGCCCTTGGCCGCCCAGTCGCGCGACGAGCCGGTGCCGTATTCCTTGCCGGCGAACACGACCAGCGGCACGCCTTCGTCGCGGTAGCGCATGGCCGCGTCGTAGATCGCCATGCGCTCCCCCGACGGATAATGCACGGTGACGCCGCCTTCTACGCCTTTCACCATCATGTTCTTGATGCGGATATTGGCGAAGGTGCCGCGCATCATCACCTCGTGATTGCCGCGCCGCGAGCCGTACGAATTGAAATCGTGGAACTCGACGCCATGGGCGGTGAGGTAGTGGCCGGCCGGGCTATCGCGCTTGATCGCGCCCGCGGGCGAGATGTGGTCGGTGGTGATCGAATTGTGGAACAGGCCGAGGATGCGCGCGTCATCGATATCCGTCAGCCCCGCGGGCGTAGCCGGCATGGCGGCGAAATAAGGCGGGTTCTGCACATAGGTCGAGGCGCCGTCCCAATCATAGGTGAGGCCGCCCTTGACGGCGATGTCGCGCCATTCGCGATCGCCTTCGAACACGTCGGCGTAGCGGCTGCGGAACATCGACCGCTTCACCGCCTTGCGCACCACTTTGGCGATCTCCTTGGCCGGCGGCCAGATGTCTTTGAGATAGACGGGCTCGCCGTCGGCGCCGGTGCCGAGCGGATCGGTGGCGAGATCGGTGAGGATCGAGCCGGCAAGAGCATAGGCCACCACGAGCGGCGGCGAGGCGAGATAATTGGCGCGCACGTCCTGATTGACGCGGCCCTCGAAATTGCGGTTGCCCGACAAGACCGCGGCGACGGCGAGCCCGTGATCGTGGATGGTCCCGGAGATCTCCTCCGGCAACGGTCCGGAATTGCCGATGCAAGTAGTGCAGCCATAGCCCACGAGATTGAAGCCGAGCCGGTCGAGATCGTCCTGCAGCCCGGCCTTGGCGAGATAATCGCTCACCACTTGCGAGCCCGGCGCGAGCGAAGTCTTCACCCACGGCTTGACCTGCAAGCCCTTCTCCACCGCGTTGCGCGCGAGCAGCCCCGCCCCCACCATGACATAGGGGTTCGAGGTGTTGGTGCAGGAGGTGATGGCGGCGATCACCACGTCGCCATGGCCGAGATCAAAATTTTTGTCTTTCACCGGCATGCGGCGGCCGAGCTCGTCGCCCTTGCCATATTCCTTGTCGAGCGCCGCGGCGAAAGCGGCGGCGGCCTGCGCCAGCGGCACGCGGTCCTGCGGGCGCTTCGGCCCGGCGATCGACGGCTCGACCTCGGCAAGATCGAGCGCGATCGTCTCGGTGAACACGGGGTCCGGCGTGTCGGCGTCGCGCCACAGCCCTTGCGCGCGCGCATAGGCCTCGACCAGCGCGATGCGCGAGCGCTTGCGCCCCGTGGCTTCGAGATAAGCGAGCGTCTCCTGATCGATGGGGAAGAAGCCGCACGTCGCGCCGTATTCCGGCGCCATATTGGCGATGGTGGCGCGGTCCTCGAGCGGCAGATGATCGAGCCCGGCGCCGAAGAACTCCACGAACTTGCCCACCACGCCCGCGCGGCGAAGCTTCTCGGTGACCGTGAGCACGAGGTCGGTCGCCGTCACCCCGTCTTTGAGCCGTCCGGTGAGGCGAAAGCCGACCACTTCCGGGATGAGCATCGAGATCGGCTGCCCGAGCATGGCGGCTTCCGCCTCGATGCCGCCCACGCCCCAGCCGAGCACGGAAAGGCCGTTGACCATGGTGGTATGGCTGTCGGTGCCGACCAGACTGTCGGGATAAGCGAGCTTCTCACCGCCCGCCGTCTTCTCGGTCCATACCGTCTGCGCCAGATATTCGAGATTGACCTGGTGGCAGATGCCGGTGCCGGGCGGCACCACGCGGAAATTGTCGAAGGCGCCGGCGCCCCAGCGCAAGAACGCGTAGCGCTCGCCGTTCCGCTGATATTCCCGCTCGACATTCGTCTGAAACGCGCCTGCCGTGCCGAACGCGTCCACCATCACCGAATGATCGATGACGAGGTCGACCGGCGCCAGCGGGTTGATCTTCTTCGCATCGCCGCCGAGCGCGGCCACCGCGTCGCGCATGGCGGCCAGATCCACCACCGCCGGCACGCCGGTAAAATCCTGCATCAGCACGCGGGCCGGGCGGAAGGCGATCTCGCGGTCGCTCTTGCGCAGGGCGAGCCATAACGCCATGGCCCGGATGTCGTCGGCGGTGACGGTGCGGCTATCCTCGTGGCGGAGCAGATTCTCCAGCAGCACTTTGAGCGAGAACGGCAAGAGCCCGACATCGGCGAGCCCATTCGCCGCGGCGAGCTTGAGGCTCCAATAGGTGTAGGCGCGCGAGCCGACTTTGAGCGTGCTGCGGCAGGCGAAGCTGTCGAGCGAGGATGGGGTCGCCGCCGTCACTGGTTAACTCCTGCGGGCACTCGCGATTTGGGTCGCGCGCGATCATGGCGCGGCCACTCTCCGGGTCTAGCGGTTGGCGGGCCGCTCACCCAGTCCATGGCGGGAAAGAAGCGTCGCGAGCCCTTGGACGCTTGCCCGCGCCACTATAAAAGCGCTTGGCGGGCGGACACAATGCACGAGATGTGACAGCCGGTGCCCGGGCGCCCTAGACCAAGCGCAACCTGCGCAATTTGCGAGCATATGGCCGATCCGATCCGCCTCGCCGTCCACGACCTCAGCTGCCAGCGCGGGCAGCGTATCCTGTTCCGCCGCTTGAGCTTTACCCTCGGGCCGGGCCAGGGCCTGCGATTGAGCGGCCCCAACGGTGCGGGCAAGACGAGCCTGCTGCGGTTGATCGCCGGGCTCCTGCCCTTGCAGGAGGGCCGGCTCGACATGGGCGGCGACCAGCGCGAGCTCGCCGAGCTCTGCCACTATGTCGGCCATCTGAACGGCATCAAGAGCGCGCTTTCCGTGCGCGAGAACGCACTCTTCTGGGCCGACTTCCTCGGCGGCGAGCGGGATGGCGTCGACCGGGCGCTGCACTTCTTCGGGCTCGGCGCGCTCGGCGGCCTGCCCGCCGGGCTGCTCTCGGCGGGGCAGAAGCGCAAGCTTGGCCTCACCCGCCTGTTCGTCGCCCCGCGCCCGATCTGGCTGCTCGACGAGCCCCAGGCCTCGCTCGACTCGGCTTCGGTCAAACTGCTCGATACGGCCATCGCCAAGCATCTGAAGGCGGGCGGCATCGCCATCGTCGCCACCCACACGCCCCTCAAGGTGAAATTCTCGCGCACCCTTGCGCTCGGCCTGGAGCAAACGCGGTGAGTCCGGCGCTCGCGCTGCTCTTGCGCGATGTCCGGCTCGCCTTCCGCGAGGGCGGCGCCATCGGCACCGCGCTCGGCTTCTATCTCGTCGTCGTCGCCATCACGCCGCTGGGGCTCGGCCCCGACCTCAATCTGCTGTCCCGCATTGCCCCCGGCGTCTTATGGATCGCGCTCCTGCTGGCGAGCCTGCTCTCCGCCGACCGCATCTTCCACAACGACTATGAGGACGGCGCACTCGATACTCTGGCGCTCGGGCCCTTGCCGCTTCCCTTCGTCGCCGCGGTCAAGAGCCTGAGCCATTGGCTGACCACCGGCGTGCCGCTGGCGCTGCTCGCGCCCCTGCTCGGCCTGCTGCTCAATCTGCCCGCCCAAGCCATGCCGCTGCTCGTGCTCGCCATGCTCTTGGGCACCCCGGCGGTGAGCTTCGTCGCCGCCATCGGCGCGAGCCTGACGCTGGGCTTGCGCCGCAGCGGCGTGCTGCTCGCGCTGCTGGTGCTGCCGCTCTATGTGCCGGTGCTGATCTTCGGCGTCGCCGCCGTCTCGGCCGCGAGCGTCGGGCCCGCCTCGCCCTGGCCGCCGCTCCTCATGCTCTGCGCACTAAGTCTCATCAGCATCGTGCTCGCGCCCATCGCCGCCGCGGCGGCGCTGCGCAACGCCATGCGCTGAGACGTTTTCTAGAAAAATTTGGCATCGTCGCCTTCGAGCAGATGGCGCAAGCTTGAAGGCACGGGAAAGCCATAGCCCTTGCCCGGCGCCTCCAGCATCAGCTTACCGGCGTGGTGATAGCTGCTCGAATAAAGCTCGGCACCAATCATGGAGAATGCAACGAGCAGAGCCTGGATGCCATCCACGCCCCAAGCGGTCATGATCTTCCTGCCTTCGGGCCAGCCGACTTCGTATTGGCAGGACCAGGCGCCGTCATCGCGCCGCTCGGGCGCAAATATGTGGATGGGAATTCTCAAGCTCGCCGCCTTGGTCTTTCACCGTGAGGACACGGCTCGCGATCATCATGCTCGGACCTCAATAATTGAATGGGGGGATCGGCAGGCCTGCCAGGCAATTGGCATAGCGCAACGCCGCCTGCGCATAGCAGGAGCGAAGGCCGACCATCCTGCAATGAAATATATCTCGCTCATGCTGCGCCCAGCATTCCTCCTCTAAGTCAGTTGATATCCATCGCGTGTGGCCCCAGTCGGAAGGCTCTGCGCTACTTGAAAGCCCACCACCAGAACCTCCTACGCCCGTCCATCGCCCGCCGTCAGGATTGCCCGCAGGTACCCGCGGTTGGTTAGGATCGAACTTGACCACGACGACATTGGCCAATCGTCGAAATTTCGCTTCGACCCTGCCAGCACTGGCGAGCCAGCAGACCCGGCGCAGCGCGGCAATGGGATCAGCTTCATACACGCTTTTCATCCCTCGTTCGCTCCACCACACGATGAGGATAGTTCCTCCAGAAGCGGCGCGGATAAATTCGGGCTTATCGAGGAACAACATCTGCACGTTCGGAAAAAAACCGTCGCTGATCCCGAGCCCTGAGCAATCCCTCCCCCCACGAAAATGCGCGCCGCAAGCTATTTGCTTCGGCCCGCCAAACCCACTAGACCAGCCGCCATGCCCTCGCTCGCGAGCCTCGCCAATCCCACGCGCTTTTTGAGCCTCGTCGACCGCGTCCTGCCGTGGCTGACGGCGCTCACCGTGCTGGTGCTCATCTACGGCCTCTATCTTTCCTGGTTCGCGGCCCCGCCCGATTATCAGCAGGGCGAGACGGTCAAGATCATGTTCATCCATGTGCCCGCCGCCTGGCTCGCTATGTTCGGCTATACCCTGATCGCGCTTGCCGCGCTCGGCACCCTCATCTGGCGCCATCCCCTGGCCGACGTCGTCGCCAAGACCGCGGTCCCCATCGGGGCCACCTTCACCTTTATCGCGCTCGTCACCGGCTCGCTCTGGGGCAAGCCCATGTGGGGCACCTATTGGGTGTGGGACGCGCGGCTCACCTCGGTGCTGGTGCTGTTTCTGCTCTATCTCGGCCTGCTCGCCCTATGGCAGGCGATCGAGGAGCCGGGCCGCGCCGGGCGCGCCGCCGCCATCCTCGCCCTGGTCGGCTTCATCAACGTGCCGATCATCCATTTTTCGGTGACATGGTGGAACACGCTGCACCAAGGACCGAGCGTGTTCCGCATGGGCGGCTCGACCATCGATCCCTCGCTGCTCTGGCCGCTGCTCGTCATGGCCATCGGCTTCACTCTGCTCTTCGTGCTGCTGCATCTCCTCGCCATGCGCGCCGAGATCTATCGCCGCCGCGTGCACGCGCTACAGCAGATCGCGGTCGCCCGCGCCGCTTCGGCCTGAGCGCGTGGCGTCGATGCCCGATCTCGGCCCGCATGCAGGCTTCATCCTCGCCGCCTATGGTGTGACGCTGATCGCCGTGACCGCACTCGTGCTCGCCATCGTCGCCGACGACCGGCATCAGCGCCACGTGCTGGCCGAGCTTGAGAAGAAGGGCATCAGGCGGCGCTCGGCGACACCCGCGACACCTTCCCGGCCGCGCGCAACTCCGAACCGCAAGCCTAGCGCTGCCAAGACGCGAAAGCGGAGCGCATGACCAAACCCGTTTCGTCCGCCAAGCGCCGGCGCTTGAGCCTGCTGCTTCCCCTCTTCATCTTTGCCGCGCTCACCGGCCTGTTCTGGTTCGCGCTGCAAGGGGGCGACCCATCCACCCTGCCCTCGGCGCTGATCGGCAAGCCCGTGCCGCAATTCACGCTGCCGCCTGTCGACGGACTTGAGCGCGACGGCGAAGGCGTGGCGGGCTTTGCCACGGCGGATCTTGGTACCGGCGCACCCATCATCGTCAATGTCTGGGCGTCCTGGTGCGTGCCCTGCCATGACGAGCACCCGCTGCTCATGGCCCTCGCCAAGGAGCCCGGCCTGCGTCTGTTCGGCATCAGCTACAAGGACGACCCGGCGGCCGCGCGGCGCTTCCTCGGCCGCTATGGCGATCCCTTCGCGCGCGTCGGCGCCGACCGCACCGGTCGCGTCGCCATCGATTGGGGCGTGTATGGCGTGCCGGAGACTTATGTGATCACGGGCGACGGCAAGATCGCGCTCCGCCATGTCGGTCCGCTGACCGAGGACGCCATCCGCGACCAGATCCTGCCGCTGGTGCAGCAGGCGCGCGACAAGCCCACCGGCTAGGCGCTATTTGCGCGCCGCGGTGACGATCGTATTCAGATAATCGAGGAAATCTTGCCGCTTGGCCGGCGGCAGCGGCGCGAGTAGACGAGTGTCGGCGGAAGCGGCGCCGGGCTCAGCGTCGCGCAAGGCTTTGGCGCCTTGCGCAGTCAGCTTGATGGCATAGGCTCGGGCGTCTTCCTTGGCGCGCCGGCGCTGAATGAGCCCGCGCCCCAAGAGCCGCGCCACGATATCGGCGAGCGTCGAGCGATCGATCCCGGTGCGCTCGACGAGATCGGTCTGGGTGAGACCCTCTTCCTCGGCGACGGTCGCGAGCACCGCGAATTGCCGCGGCGTAAGCCCGCTGACCTGCGCCTCCGCCAGAAAGACGTCGGTGGCGCACTGCCCCGCCCGGTGGAGCAAATGCATCGCCGAGCGCTCGAGCTGTCTCCCTCCTTTTGGTGCCACCATTACGAGCGCAGACCTCCCGTTTTGCGTGTATCGGGGGCGGGCCTCCCCTTGCAATCCAGCGGGTTAGCTTAACAGCGTCTTACAACTCAAATTGTCGCACAGCAAACGCCTGGTTGCAGCGACCGTTCCCTTTGGTGCCCTCTCCGTAACGAAAGCAGATATCGTGACCCCGCGCGCGATTGACAAGACGCACGGGGATCGGTCGCTGGATTTAGATTCAATTTGTCGGCCACGGGCGGGGCTTCCCCCGCTAGCGCGATGCGCGATCTTCCTCTTGCGGTTCGCCGTAGCGTTGCATGAGCGGAACCTGGGTGAGCGCGAACAGGAAGGTGAGCGGCAGAAAGCCGAAAGCCTTGAAGCTCACCCACGCATTGGTCGAGACATGGCGCCAGACGAGCTCGTTCAGCACGGCCATAGCGACGAAAAAGAGCATCCAGCGCC
Organism: uncultured Alphaproteobacteria bacterium; assembly: GCA_963820115.1. GTDB lineage: Bacteria > Pseudomonadota > Alphaproteobacteria > Rhizobiales > Methyloligellaceae > Methyloceanibacter. The sequence continues at coordinate 121,673 of CAWFYP010000001.1, read as the reverse complement.
AGGTGAGCTTGCGCCAGCCCACCTCGCTCAAGCGGAACACGGGGCCGAGCAGAAGCTCCAGCAGCGGCTTCTTGAGCAAGAGGCCGGCGCCGAGCAAGCCGGCGAACATCACATAGACGATGGTCGGCTTGAGCTTGATGAAGGTGTCGTCGCGCAGATAGAGCGTGAGCCCGCCGAATAGGAGCACGATGACGCCGCTGACCAACGGCATGATCGGTACCTTGTGGTAGCGGATCATGGCGACGGCGAGCGCCACCAGCGTCGCCACCATGAAGGCGGCCGTCCCGACATAGATGCCGGCGGCCGCGTTGCCGCCGAAGAAGACGAGCAGCGGGCCGAGCTCGATCAAGAGCTTCATCGCGAGCGATTGCGCACTGTCCACGTGCCCGGGCTTGGCCGGAGCCGTGGTCTTGGCCGCGACGGTCTTGGCCGCGACGGTTTTGGCCGCGGCGGCCTTGGTCTTGGTACCCTTGGACTTAGGCGGCTGCTTCATGCTCGGACTTCGCGCCCGCGATGGCGCGGGCAAAGCCAAGGGCGTCGAAGGCTTCGAGGTCGTCTAACCCCTCGCCGATGCCGATGGCGTTGATGGGAAGCTTGAACCGCTCGGCGATGGCGACGAGGATGCCGCCCCGCGCGGTGCCGTCGAGCTTGGTGACGACGAGGCTGGTGACGCCGGCGATCTCGCGGAAGATCTCGACCTGGGCCAGCGCGTTCTGACCCGTGGTGGCGTCGAGCACGAGCACGACGCTGTGGGGTGCGCTGGGATCGAGCTTCTTTAGCACGCGCACGATCTTGGCGAGCTCGGCCATGAGGTCGGTCTTGTTCTGCAGCCGCCCGGCCGTGTCGATAAGCAGCACGTCGCGCCCCTCGGCCCGCGCGCGCTCCAGCGCCTCGTACGCGATGCCGGCCGGGTCCGCGCCCACCTCCTTGGCCACGACCGGGGCGCCGATGCGGTCGCCCCAGACTTTCAGCTGATCGATGGCCGCGGCGCGGAACGTGTCGGCCGCGGCGAGCAGCACGCTGTTGCCCTCTGCCATGAAGCGGTGCGCGAGTTTGGCCGTAATCGTGGTCTTGCCCGTGCCGTTCACCCCCACCACCAGGATGACATGGGGATGGGCGGCCGCATCCAGAGTCAACGGCTGGGCCACGGGCTCGAGCACCTTGGCGATCTCCTCGGCCAGCACCTTGCGCACCTCGTCCGGCGTCAAGCCTTGGGGATAGCGGCTCGCACCGAGGCTCGCCCGGACGCGCTCGGCCATCGCCGGGCCGAGATCAGCCTTGAGCAGCACCTCTTCGAGGTCGTCGAGAATCAACTCGTCGAGACGGCGCTTGGTCAAGACCGCCGAGACATTGTCGGCGAGAGCGCCCGAGCTCTTGGCCAGCCCCTGTCGGAGGCGCGCGAACCAGCCGCGCTTCGACTCTTTCGCGTCCGCAGCGCTCATCTCCAGTCCACCGCATTGAGCGCCGCACCGTCATGGCCGCTGACCACGGCCTCGACGAGCGTACCCGCGCCCGGCACCGCAATGCCCACGCCCGCGGCAAGCCGCACCGGGGTGAAATCGGACGCGCGGCCTTGGCTACCGTCCTCCATCAGCACTTGGATGCGGCGGCCTTGGGCGCGCTCGAGATGCTGCGCGAGCGCGGCCACGCCCTGCGCCCGCAACGCGCCGGCGCGCCGCGCGATCGTTGCGCCGTCGAGCTGGGGCATGCGCGCCGCCGGCGTTCCCGGCCGCGGCGAGAAGGGAAACACATGCAGGAAGGTGAGCCCGCACTCCTCCACATGGGCGAGCGAATTGGCGAACATCGCCTCGGTCTCGGTGGGGAATCCCGCGATCAGATCGGCGCCGAACACCATGTCGGAACGCAGCCGCCGCGCCTCGGCGCAGAACTTGGCCGCGTCGGCGCGGGAATGCCGCCGCTTCATGCGCTTCAGAATGAGGTCGTCGCCCGATTGCAGCGACAGATGCAGATGCGGCATGAGCCGCTCCTCGTCGGCGATGGCCCGAAGCAGAACCGCGTCCGCCTCGACCGAATCGATCGAGGAGAGTCTGAGGCGCGGCAGTTCTGGCACGTGCTTGAGCACGGCGCGCACCAGCTTGCCTAGTGTCATCTCGCCCGGCAAATCGGCGCCGTAGGCGGTGATGTCGACGCCGGTAAGCACGATCTCCGCATAGCCGTTCTCGACCAGTCTGCGCGTCTGCGCCACCACCTCGCCTGCCGGCACCGAGCGCGACCGCCCGCGCCCGAAGGGAATGATGCAGAAGGTGCAACGGTGATTGCAGCCGTTCTGGATCTGCACATAGGCCCGCGCGCGATGACCAAAGCCCTCGATCAGATGCCCGGCCGTCTCCGTCACCGACATGATGTCGTTGACCTTGACCCGCTCCGAACTCTCGAGCCCGAGCCCGGCGAAGGTCTTGGCTTCGGTCTTCTCCTGATTGCCGATGACGTGATCGACCTCGTCCATGGCGGCGAAGCGGGCGGGATCGATCTGCGCCGCGCAACCCGTCACCACGATCTTGGCGTCGGGCCGCGCGCGGCGGACTTTGCGGATCGCCTGGCGCGCCTGGCGCACGGCCTCACTTGTCACCGCGCACGTGTTGACGATCACCGCGTCGCCGAGCCCCGCCGCCTCCGCGTGTGCGCGCATGACTTCGGATTCATAGGCATTGAGCCGGCAGCCGAAGGTGATGATCTCGATATCCGACATGGGCGGCTTCTAACACGAAACTTTGGGCGAAGGCAGCGTGCCCTCATAATCGAGGGCGTAGGGGCCGGTCATGAAGATGTGGCCGTCCGCCTCCCGCCATTCGATCAGGAGATCGCCGCCCGGCAGGCTGACCTTGACCTTCCGCCCGGTGAGCTTCCGCAGCGCCGCGGCCACGGCCGCCGCGCAGGCCGCCGTGCCGCAGGCGCGCGTGAGCCCGGCGCCCCGCTCCCAGGTGCGAAGCTTGAGCGCGTCCGGCGCCGTCACCTGCGCCAGCGAGATATTGGCGCGCTCGGGGAACAGCGGATGATGCTCGAGCATGGGCCCGAAGCGGCCGAGGTCGTGCGCGTCCACATCGGCGACGAAGAAGATGCAATGGGGGTTGCCGACATTGACCGCCGCCGGCGAATGCAGCACCGGCGCATCGATCGGCCCGATTTGCAGCTCGATCTGCCGCGTATCGTGAAACGGCTCGGCGAGCGGGATCTCGTTCCAGGCAAAGCGCGGCGCGCCCATATCGATAGTCACGCTGCCATCGTCATTGACGCGCGCGCCGAGGACCGCGCTCTCCGTCTCGATGGTGACGTCCGCCTTGCCGCGCTCTTCGGCGACCAGCGCCGCGACGCAACGCGCGGCATTGCCGCACGCCCCCACCTCGCCGCCATCGGCATTCCAGATACGCATGAACACATCGGCCTTGAGCGACGGCTCGAGCGCGATCACCTGGTCGCAGCCCACGCCCCTACCCCGGTCGGCGATGGCCGCCGCATCGGCCGCGCCCAGCGCCAGCGGCTGCGCCCGGGCGTCGAGCACGACGAAGTCGTTGCCGAGCCCGTTCATCTTGCGAAAAGCTATGGTCTTGGCGTTGGTCATTTCACGGAAACGGTTTTGCCCCTTATATGGCGCTTCGCGCCGAATGTGGCCAGGGAAGCTCGCCATGATCTCCATTCCAGCCGACGATCCCGTGGGGGCGCTCATGCCCCATACCGTGAAGGCGCCCATCGAGGGCAACGCCAAAGGCGCCCTCGCCGACCTCGGCTTCATGGTGAAGGATTTGTTCGCCATTGCCGGGCACATGGTCTCCAACGGCAACCCCGATTTCTATGCCCACGATCATCCGGCCGGCATGACCGCGCATGCGATCTACCGGCTTGTCGAAGCCGGGGCGAGCCTCACCGGCATCACCGTTTGCGATGAGTTCTTCTACAGCGTGCTCGGCACCAACGCCCATTACGGCGCGCCGGTCAACCCGCGCGCCCCGGACCGCGTCACCGGCGGCTCGTCCTGTGGCGCGGCGGCGGCTGTGGCAGCCAAGATGTGCGACTTCGCGCTCGGCAGCGACACCGGCGGCTCGATCCGCGTGCCCGCCTCCTTCTGCGGCCTCTACGGCTTGCGCCCGACCCATGGCCGCATCGACATGGCTGGCGCCACCCCCATGGCCCCGACCTACGACACAATCGGCGTCCTCGCCCGCGATGCCGAGCTGTTCCGCCACCTCGGCCGCCTGCTGCTCGACGGCCCGCGCGCCGACGCGCCCATCGCCAGGGTGATCGTGGCGCAGGATTTGTTCGACCGCGCCGAAGTGAGCGTGGAGGAGGCGTTGTGGGGCGCCATCGACGCCATCGGCGAGGCCTGGCCCGCGCCGGACCGCCTCACCATCGCCGGCGAGGCGATCGACGATTGGCGCGAGGCCTTCCGCCTCATTCAGGGCTTCGAGATCCAATCGACGCTGCTGCCCTTCATCACCTCGCATAGTCCGAAGCTCGGGCCGGGCATCTGGGAGCGCTTTCAGATGGCCGCCGCCATCACCGCGGCCGAAGCCGAGGCCGCGCGAAGCCACCGGGCCAAGATCGCCGAGCAGCTGCATGACCTCCTGACGCCCGGTACCATCGTCATTCTTCCCTCCACCCCCACGCTGCCGCCCGTCCGCGGCATTCCCGACGGCTCCTCCACCGCCGAGTACCGCCGCCAGACGCTCGAATGCACTTGCCTTGCCGGCCATGCCGGCCTGCCGCAAATCTCCGTGCCCGGCGCCATCGCCGCCGGCTTCCCCACCGGGCTCGGCATTCTGGGCTGGCAGGGCAGCGACGAGACCCTGCTCGATTTGGCGGTCCGGCTTGAGCCTGTCTTAAGGAAGACCTCTTAAGCTCCTCCGCTTGCAGCGAAGGGTGCGGCGTTGAATCCGGGCTCGTTCCCCTACGGCAAGGGCTTCCGCTCGCTGACCAGCGAGACGCCGACGCCCATGGCCCTCGACGTCCAGGGTGCCCTGCCATCTTGGCTCGCCGGCACCCTGCTCCGCACCGGCCCATCCAAATTCGAGGTGGGACACCGTACCTACAATCATTGGTTCGACGGCTTGGCGATGCTGCACCGCTTCGCCTTTGCCCAAGGGCGCGTCACCTACGCCAACCGCTTCTTGCGCAGCAATGCCTTCAACGCCGCCGAGATGACCGGCAAGATCAGCTATGGCGAGTTCGCCACCGACCCATGCCGCACCCTGTTCGGCCGCGTCGCCGCGATCTTCGCGCCCAAACTAACGGACAACTGCAACGTCAACGTGCTCAACTTCGGCGGCGAGATCGCCGCCTTCACCGAGACGACGCTACCCATGCGGTTTGCGCCCGAGACGCTCGCGACCCTCGGCGTATACGGCTATGACGCAAAGCTGCGTGGCCAGGTGTCCACGGCACATGCCCATTACGACGCCGCGCGGGGTCGCCAATACAGCTACATCGTCGATTTCGGCTTGCACAGTCTCTATCGCCTATTCAGCGTGAGCGATGCAGGCGCGCAGCACTTGGTGGCGGAGCTGCCGGTCGAGCTGCCTGCCTATATGCACTCGTTCGCCATGACCGAGCGCTATCTCGTGCTCGTCGAGTTCCCGCTCGTGGTGAGCGCGCTCGCGCTGAAATTCTCCGGGCGCCCCTTCATCGAGAATTACCACTGGAAGCCGGAGCGCGGGCTCCGCTTCCACGCCGTCGACAAAGAGACCGGGCGCGAGGTGAGAACCGCTAGCGCCGATGCCGTGTTCGCCTTCCATCACGTCAATGCTTTCGAGGACGGGGACGACCTCGTCATCGACATGATCGCCTATCCCGACGCCGCCATCATCGAACAGCTTTATCTCGCGCGACTGCGCGCCGGCACGCCGATCACCGCCACCGGGGTCCTGACCCGCTTTCGCGTGCCTCTGGACACGGCGCCCGTCACCCATCAAACGCTCGCGCCAACCGCGCTCGAGCTGCCGCGTATCAATTACGACGCCTGCGCGGGCAAGCCTTATCGTTATGTCTGGGGGACCGGCATCGAGGTTGCGGGCGACTTCCTCGATTCCATCGTCAAAATCGATACCGGGACCGGCAAGGTCATGAGCAGGACTGAAGGGGGCGTCTATCCCGGTGAGCCCGTCTTCGTGCCGGCGCCCTCGGGCACCGCCGAGGATGACGGCGTGCTCCTGTCGGTGGCGCTCGACCTGGCCAGGGACCGCTCGTTCCTGCTCGTGCTCGACGCCGCCCATTTGCAGGAGCTGGCCCGGGCCGAGGCCCCGCACGCGATCCCCTTCCACTTCCACGGCAATTACTTCGCGAGCCCACCCCTCAAGGCTTGACTTGGAAGGCCCGCTCGCCGACATTCCGGCGGAAATCAAGGCAGCTCCTTATAAAGAGCCGCCGCCCTGCCCATGGCACCAAGAGACCGGGAGGCAGGGGGGTCAACATGCGCCAGCGCGATTGCGCCCGCGGGTGCGTTTTTGCTTTGCCAGGACGGATTGATGTTCGACACGCTTTCCGAACGCCTCGGCGCCATCCTCGACAAGCTCACCCGCAAGGGCGTGCTCGGCGAGGCCGACGTGGCCGAGGCCATGCGCGAGGTGCGCCGCGCGCTGCTCGAGGCGGACGTGGCCCTCGACGTAGTGCGCGACTTCACCGAGACGGTGAAGAGCCAAGCGATCGGCCAGGCGGTGGTGCGCTCCATCACGCCCGGCCAGATGGTCATCAAGATCGTTCATGACGAGCTCGTGCGCATGCTGGGCTCCGACGCCGCGCCCATCGATCTTGCCGCATCCCCGCCGGTGGCGATCATGCTGGTGGGCTTGCAAGGCTCGGGCAAGACGACCACCACGGCCAAGATCGCCAAGCGCCTCGAGGCTCGCGACAAAAAGAAAGTGCTCATGGCCTCGCTCGACACGCGCCGCCCCGCCGCGCAAGAGCAGCTCCGTGTGCTCGGCGAGCAGACCGGCGTCGCCACCCTCCCCATCGTCGCCGGCCAGGAGCCCGCGGCGATCGCCAAGCGCGCGCTCGAAGCGGCCAAGCTCGGCGGTTATGACGTGCTGCTGCTCGACACCGCCGGCCGCACCCATATGGACGAAGCCCTGATGGCCGAGACGGCGACGATCGAGACAATCGCCCGCCCGCATGAGACTTTGCTCGTGGCCGACGCCCTCACCGGGCAAGACGCCGTCAATCTCGCCCGCAATTTCGATCGGCGCATCGCGCTCACCGGCATCGTGCTGACGCGCGTGGACGGCGATGGCCGCGGCGGCGCCGCGCTCTCCATGCGCGCGGTGACCGGCAAGCCCATCAAGCTCATCGGCGTGGGCGAGCGCCTCGATGCGCTGGAGGATTTCGATCCCGCCCGCATCGCCGGCCGCATCCTCGGCATGGGCGACGTGGTCGGCCTGGTCGAGAAGGCGCTCGAGACGGTCGAGGTCGACAAAGCCGAGGCCATCGCTCGCAAAGTCAAGAAGGGCGCCTTCGATCTGGAGGACCTCGCCGAGCAGCTGAAGCAGATGCAGAAGCTCGGCGGCATGGGCGGCATCCTCGGCATGCTGCCCGGCATCGGCAAGATCAAGAAGCAGCTCGATAGCGCCAATCTCGACGAGACCGTGCTCAAGCGCCAGCAGGCGATTATCGGCTCGATGACCAGACCTGAGCGGAAAAACCCGAAGCTGCTCAACGCCTCGCGCAAGAAGCGCGTGGCCGCGGGCTCCGGCACGAGCGTGCAGGACATCAACAAGCTCGTGAAGATGCACCGGCAGATGGCCGACATGATGAAGTCGATGGGCAAGAAGCGCGGGCTGCTCGGGCAGATGTTCGGCACAGGCGTCCCCGCCGAAGTTCCGGCCGAATTGCCTGAAGGTCTGGCGCCACCACCGGGCTTCCCAGGTTTGCCGCCCGGCGGCCTTCCCGGCCTTGGCGGTTTTGCCGGTTCGATGCCGGGCCTGCCCCGCGGGCTGCCCGGCCTGCCCAAGTCGAAGAAGCGATGAGTTTTACCAGGAAAAGGATAGAGACATGTCACTGAAGATCAGGCTGGCGCGGGCCGGCGCCAAGAAGCGGCCATTTTACCGCATCGTCGTCGCCGACTTGAAGAGCCCGCGCGACGGCCGCTATATCGAGAAGATCGGCACCTATAATCCGCTGCTGCCGCGCGATTCCGCCGAGCGGGTAAACCTCGAAGTGGAGCGCGCCAAGCACTGGCTGTCGCATGGCGCCCAGCCAACTGACCGCGTGCTGCGTTTCCTCGACGCCGCGGGTCTCATGAAGCGCGAGGCGCGGGTGAACCCGAGCAAGGGCGAGCCCGGCAAGAAGCGCATCGAGCGCGAGGAGGCCAAACTTGCCGCCGAGGCCGAGAAGGTCAAGGCCGCCGCGGAAGCCGAGAAGGCCGCCGCCGAAGCCGCCGCCGCGCCGCCGCCGGAGCCCGAGCCCGAGCCCGCCGCGGAAGAGCCCGCCGCGGAGACGGAAGCGCCCGCCGCCGAGCCGGCCGCCGAATAGCCTTGGCCGGGAACGAGGACCGCGTGCTGCTTGGCGAGATCGGCGCCGCGCAAGGGCTGCGCGGCGAGGTCCGCATTCGCGCCTATACCGAGGAGCCGGGCGGCCTCATGAGCTACGGCCCGCTCGACGACGAGACCGGCACGCGCCGCATCGAGATCGAGAGCGTCAGGGTCACGCCCAAGGCATTGACCGCCCGCATCAAGGGCGTCACCACGCGCGAGGCGGCCGAGGCGCTCAACGGCGCCAAGCTCTATATTTCCCGCACGCGGCTGCCTGAGCGGCAAGCCGATGAGTGGTATCACGCCGACCTCATCGGCCTCGCCGTGGTCGACTTGCAGGGCGAGCCGATCGGCACCGTCGTGGCGGTGCTGAATTTCGGCGCCGGCGATCTCATCGAGATTCGCCCGGCCGCGGGCGGCGAAAGCCTGGTCGTTCCCTTCACCCACGCGACGGTGCCCCAGATCGACGTTGCGGCCGGACGCCTCACCCTCGTCCCGCCGGAGATGATGGAATAGAGGCCGATGCCATCACCCTGGCGCGCCACCGTGCTGACCCTGTTCCCCGAGATGTTTCCGGGACCGCTTGGCCTGAGCCTCGCCGGCAAGGCTCTGCAAGAGGGCATCTGGGCGCTCGACATCGTCGACATCCGCGCCTTCGCCACCGACAAGCACCGCTCCGTCGACGACACGCCGGCCGGAGGCGGCGCCGGCATGGTGATGCGCGCCGACATCGCCGCCGCGGCCATCGACGCGGCCCGCGCGCAAATGCCTGAGGCGGCGCCCACGCTCTACCTCTCGCCGCGCGGCGCGCCGCTGACCCAAGCCCGAGCCCGCGATCTGGCGCAAGGCCCGGGCGCGATCCTGCTCGCCGGCCGCTTCGAGGGCGTCGACGAGCGCGTGCTCGAAGCCCGCAACGTGGAGGAAATTTCCATCGGCGATTACGTGCTCTCCGGCGGCGAGCTCGCGGCGGAAGTGCTGATCGATTGCGTCGTCCGCCTTCTGCCCGGCGTCGCCGGCAACGAGACCTCGCTCGCCGAGGAAAGCTTCGCTGGCGGGCTCCTCGAATATCCGCATTACACCCGGCCGCGCGAATGGGAAGGCCGCGCCATTCCCGAGGTGCTGCTCGGGGGCGATCACGAGAAGATCGCCCGCTGGCGCCGCGAGCAGGCGGAGAAGATCACCAAAGCGCGCCGCCCGGATTTGTGGCGCCGCACCGGCAAGCACGACGACGGTTAGGACTTGCGGCGGCGGTGAAGGCGCGGTTCAGTTGCCCTCAAAGCCGACCGGAACAAAAACCAAGGAGAATGGAGATGAGAGATTTGGCATGGCTCGCGCTGCTCCTCGTCGCAGGCTTGGCCGCCTCGGCGCACGCGCAGGAGATCGGCGACGCGAGCGCGGGTCTCGCCTATGCGAAGAAGGATTGCGCCTCATGCCATGGGGTGCTCGCCAATGAGCAGATCTCGCCTTTGCCCCAGGCCCCGACCTTCCAGGCCGCGGCCGATACGCCGGGCATGACCGCCACGGCGCTGGCGGTGTGGCTGCAGAGCTCCCACCCGACCATGCCCAATATCGTGCTGAGCGAGACCAACCGCGACAACGTCATCGCCTACATCACCTCGCTCAAGCGTAAGCCCTGAGCCGAGGGCGTCCGGCCTTACGACTTCTTGGGCGGGACGCCGACCATCTTGCGCAGCGATGCGTCCAAACCGGCGAGATCGTTGGGGATGCCGTCCGGCGTCATGTAATAGCCGTCATAGAGCAGCCCTGGCGTGCGGTTGATGCCGAGCAGCTTGGCGGCGAGGAAGTCCTCGCGCACCGCGTTCCAATTCGCCAGATTGTCGCGCGCGGCGACCAGCTTGTCTTCGGCAATGCCGGCGGTTTTGCCGAGCGCAACGACCTGGTCCCAATTGAGGTCCGCGGTCACCTGCCCGTTGCTCGCAGCCGTCATGACCGCCGCCACGAAGGGCCAGAATCTGTTGAGATCGCCGAGCGCCACCGCCTGCAGCATGGGATCCATGTCGTGCACCGGCAGATGGCGCCATTCGATGGCCACCGTCCCATTGGAGTCGGTAACGATTGAGCCGAGCAATTGCATGAGCGCGATGGTGAACGGACAGGTGAAACTGCCGAAGACGGTGAAGCGGTGCGCCGCCGTCGGCGAGCCGTAAAGCGGCGGCCGGATTTGATCGGGCTTGGGCGGCTGGGTGCCGATCGCCAGCGTGACTTCGTCGGAGGTAGAATTCAGCGGAAGAAATATCGCCAGGGCCACGAGGCCGGCGAGGCCGAGTGCCAGCAAGCCGACGATCCATTTGAGGGCCCGCATGATGAACGTCTATCGCACGGCCGGACAGCCGAGCGAGCCGCCGGCCAACGGCTCGTAGCCCGGGGGCACCGCCGCGCGCGGCGCGAAATCGCTCGCCTCGGCCACCGCGCTCGGGGCATTCGGCGCGGGCCCTTGCGGAACTGCCGGGGCGGCAGCGTCCGCTCCGCTTGGCGGGGGTGATGGGGAACCCGCCACCGCCGGGGACGGTGCTCCAGCCGCGGGCGCTGCGGCGCCAACTGGCGCACCCGCCGGAAGCGGCGCCGCGCCACCCGCAGAAGCCGGGGGAGATGCGCCCTTGGGTCCCGAAGGCGGCGCCGTTTCACCGGGCGCCGGCACATAGATCGCATCGAGACCCTTGCTCAGGCGCCGGAGCTGCGGATTTCCCTCGAACAGCGCGCCGACCTCCGCCTTCGCCTGTTGCGGCATGAGCTGCGCCGCCGCGGCCACGGCCCCCGGATGGGTGGTGTATTCGACCACGATGCCGGTTGGACCGTCGCTGCCCTTGGTCTGGCTGAAGGCCAGATCGGCGAGGTAGCGCGCCGTCTCCGCCGGGGTCTCGAGCCGCGTATCGATCACGCGCTGATGCTTGGCCGCCTCCGCCTGGGTGGAGGCCTCGCCGCTGAGCTTGGTGGCGACGGCCACCACCTGCTCGAGCTTCTTCCAGCCCGGCGTCTCCCGGAAGGCCTTGGCCTCATTGAAAAATTGCTTGCCGCGGTCGGCGACGCTCGGTTGATTGTCCTGCGCCAAGGCCCATGGTGAAAGCGCAAAGCAGCCAACCACCAGACCGAAAACGGGGAGAACGCGCGCGGCCGAAGCTGCCATGGTGAAAGGACCCGGACCCAGGCCCGAGCCTATATTTCGGGCCCCTGCCGGGCAAGGCGATCCCCGGCCACGGAATCATCGACAAAGGCGGCCAGCTGGGCTACGAAACCCCGCGCGCCCCTCGCGCGCCCATACGTGAATTTCAGGATCAATCAAAAAGAATGGCGTTCGCCGCAAGGCTCCAAAGCCCAAGGCAGGCGCCCCGGAAAGGTTTTAGCCATGAACATCATCGAGCAGCTCGAGCAAGAGCAGCTGGCCGCGCTCGTCAAGAAGCGCAAGGTGCCCGAATTCGGCCCCGGCGACACCGTGCGCGTCAACGTCAAGGTGATTGAGGGCGAGCGCTCCCGCGTGCAGGCCTATGAAGGCGTGTGCATCGGCCGCGCCGGCGGCGGGGTGAACGAGAATTTCACCGTGCGCAAGATCTCCTATGGCGAGGGCGTGGAGCGCGTCTTCCCGGTGCATTCGCCGCTGATCGACTCGATCGAGGTGGTGCGGCGGGGCAAAGTGCGCCGCGCCAAATTGTATTATTTGCGCGGCCGCCGCGGCAAGTCGGCCCGCATCGCCGAGCGCCAGGACACCAAGGGGCGCAAGAAGGCGGAGGCCTTCAAGGGCTTCACCAAGCCCAAGGGCGCGCCCGACGACCTCAAGCTCATCCAAGGCGTCACGCCCGAGCTCGAGACCAAGCTGAACAAGCTCGGGCTGATCAAATACGAGCAGATCGCCAATCTCACCGATGACGAGATCATCAAGCTCGACGAGGAGCTCAAGCTCAAGGGCGCGATCGAGCATGACGATTGGGTGGCCAAGGCCGTCGCCCTGATGGCCGAGACGACCGCGGGCGAAGTCCCGGCCGAGCCCGAGGAAGGGGGCGACGAGGCCGAGGGCGCCGAGGCGGCACCGGCCAAAGCCGCCAAACCCAAGCCCGCCAAGAAGCCCAAGAAGGGCTAGACTTTCTTCGCCGGTGATTTCCTGTCATGGCCGGGCTTGTCCCGGCCATCCACGCGTTGTCCCTGCCTTCGCCTCTAAACGTGGATGCCCGGCACAAGGCCGGGCATGACTATCTGGCTAGGGGGGTTTGCAACGGCCCGATCAGACGCTATCTGACCTGGAATTCCGCAAATTTGAGCACTACGACAATCAAGCAATGGCCAAGCCCCGCACCGTTTACGACAAGATCTGGGACCAGCACGTAGTGCATGCCGCACCCGACGGCGCCTGCCTGATCTATATCGATCGCCATCTGGTGCATGAGGTGACGAGCCCGCAGGCCTTCGAGGGCCTGCGCCTGGCCGGCCGCAAGGTGCGCAGCCCCGAGAAGACCCTCGCCGTGGTGGACCACAACGTGCCCACCACCGACCGCTCGCACGGCATCGACGATCCGGAATCCGCGCTGCAGGTGGCGACGCTCGCCGCGAACGCGCAAGAGTTCGGCATCGACTATTACCATGAGCGCGACCGCCGCCAGGGCATCGTCCATGTCGTCGGCCCCGAGCAAGGCTTCACCCTCCCCGGCACCACCATCGTCTGCGGCGATTCCCACACCTCGACCCACGGCGCTTTCGGTGCGCTCGCCCACGGCATCGGCACTTCCGAGGTGGAGCACGTGCTCGCCACCCAGACGCTGATCCAGAAGAAGGCGAAGAACATGCGCGTGCGCGTGGACGGCGCCTTGCCCGAAGGCGTGACCGCCAAGGACATCATCCTCGCCATCATCGGCGAGATCGGCACCGCCGGCGGCACCGGCCACGTCATCGAATATGCCGGCGAGGCAATCGAAGCGCTGTCCATGGAAGGGCGCATGACCGTTTGCAACATGTCCATCGAGGGCGGCGCCCGCGCCGGACTGATCGCGCCCGACGAGACCACCTTCGATTACATCAAGGGCCGCCCCCGCGCGCCCAAGGCCGGCGCCTTCGAGCTGGCGCAAGCGCATTGGCGGACGCTGTTCTCCGATGCGAACGCCCATTTCGACCGCGAGATCGTGCTCCATGCCGAGAAGCTGCCGCCGCTCGTCACTTGGGGCACGAGCCCCGAGCAGGTGGTCTCCATTGCCGGCCGCGTGCCGCGCCCGGAGGAGATCGTGGACGAGACCAAGCGCAAGGCGGCGCTGCGCTCCCTCTACTATATGGGCCTCAAAGGCGGCGAGAAGATCACCGACATCACGCTCGACCGCGTGTTCATCGGCTCCTGCACCAATGGCCGCATCGAGGATTTGCGCGCCATCGCCAAGGTGGTGGAAGGCCGGACGGTGAACGCCAATGTCCGCGCCATGATCGTGCCAGGCTCAGGGCTGGTGAAGCAGCAGGCCGAAGCCGAAGGGCTCGATAAGATTTTCAAGGCGGCGGGCTTCGATTGGCGCGAGCCCGGTTGCTCAATGTGTCTCGGCATGAACCCCGACCAGCTCGCCCCCCGCGAGCGCTGCGCCTCGACCTCGAACCGCAATTTCGAGGGCCGCCAGGGGCGCCTCGGCCGGACCCATCTCGTCTCGCCGGTGATGGCCGCCGCCGCGGCGCTGGCCGGCCGCTTCGTCGACATCCGCGAATTTCATTGAGCAAGCCTCAAGCCGGAGACTGGTCGGCGCGTGAAGCACCGTCGCTCGCCGAATTCGAGACCATCGCCGACGCCGCCTTTAAACGGCTACCCGGCCGCTTTCGTGATCTCTGCACCGAGCTCGTCATCCGCATCGAGGATTTCCCCACCGACGAGGTGCTGGACGCGGTCGGCATCGAATCGCCGTTCGATCTGCTCGGGCTTTATCACGGCGTCAATCTCGCCCATCAGAGCGTCATGGACGTGACCACGCTGCCGGAGATGGTGTTTCTCTATCGCCGTCCGATCTTGGATTATTGGGCCGAGCATGAGGAGACGCTGGGGGGCATTGTCACCCATGTGCTGATCCACGAGATCGGCCACCATTTCGGCCTGTCCGATGCCGACATGGAAGCGATCGAGGCCGAAGCCTCGGCGTGAGGCCTACCAGCCCGAGGCGTTGCCATCGCTGACGAACGCCAAGATCGCCTTCTCCAGCTTGGCATATTCCTCGCACTCATTGCCGCAGCGATCGGCGATCTCGATCCGCTGCTCGCGGGCTTTGCCCACGTCGCCTTTTTGCAGATAGCCCTCGCCCAGATATTCGCGCGCGCGGAGATAATTCGGGTCGAGCGCGAGCGCTCTCTGGTAATAATCGAGGCCCTTGTCGACGTCGCCGAGCTTGCGCGTGGTGTAGCCGATATAGTTTAGCACCCGCGGCTGCTCCTGCTTCTTGATGTGGGTGAGGATTTCCAGCGCCGCGGCGAACTGGCCGTCATCGACCAGCGCGCGCGCCTCGTCGTAGAAATCCTGATCGACCAGCGCCGCGGAATGGCTGTCGATGCACGCTTGATCCACGCCGCGCCAGACGCGCCCGCCGCCGCAACTGACTTTGGCGCAATGCTTCGTCTTGGCGCTGTATTTATAGCCCGCCGGGCATTTGCCCTTGGGCGACGCCTTGGGCGGCTCGGTATCGCCGCAATCCGCGTCGGCCAGCGCCTGGCCCGCGAACGCGCCGAGCCCGAGCAGCACGCATAAGGCAAAAGGGCGCGATCCGTGCCGGTTCGTCATGAACTGAGAGTGCCAAGAGATGGGGGCCGCTAGATGACAATCACGCGGTTTTGACCTGAGGCGGCCGGACGCGGGAACGGGCAACCGCCCGCCGCCGGTTTAGCATTGACGGATATGCGCGACCGCCCGCAGACTGGGCGCAAGACGCGAAGCAGGGGCAGCGGGGGATTTTAGGCATGGGACGAGCTGCCCGCATCGCGGCGTTGGGTGCGCTCCTGCTTGCGCTGCTCGCCGCCGCGCCCGAGCGCCGCGCCGACGCGGGCGAGCAGGTCGCCGTGATCGAGCAGAGCAAGCTCTATCCCCCGGGGAGGCTTGTCATCGCCGGCCGCCGGCTGACTTGCGGCGCGACCTCGACACTGGTGCGCGATTTCGAAGGCTTCGCCGTCAGCTCGACGATCATCATGCTCAACATGCGGGCGATGAACGAGCTGCCCCGGATGGTGCAATGGCTGATCTACTACCATGAATGCGGTCACATCCTGTACGGCCCAAGCGAGACCGCCGCCGATTGCTATGCCGTGCGCCGGGCCCGCCGCGAGCGCTGGCTCACCGCCCAGGGGCTGGAGGAGATCTGCGCCGCCTTCAACATTGCCGGCCACGGGCCGATGCACCCCGACCCGGAGGCGCGCTGCGCCCAGCTCCGCCAATGCTTTGCCACTAAAAGAGGCAGCATTACCGCCGACGAGCGCGACGACAAATAAGCGCGCCAACCCCCACCGCACCCAATTGCGCGGAAGGCCGCCGCCCCCTAAGCTAGCGACTCAAGGAATGAGGGATATGCTGGCAAAACGCAGATTATGGGCGCTTGGCGCCGGGCTTGTGGCCCTGTGCGCCGTCTCGTCCACAGTCCAGGCGCAGGAATGGTCGGGCCAGTCGGAGGGCTCGACCGTCGGCGGCCCGACGGTCGACGAATATTTGAAGGAAGCTCCCGGCGCCAAGCTGATCCCCTTCAACAAATTCAAGATCGACGGCAAATCCGCCATTTGCGGCAAGCGGCCCGTGGTGCTGAACTCCAATTTCGACAGCTGGGGCGGCGCCTTTCCCGGCTTCCTCATCATCAATAGCAAGAAAGTCGACGGCCTCCCCACGCCGGTCAAGCTCTACATCTACTCCCACGAATGCGGGCACCAATTCGAGGGGCCGGATGAGACCAAGGCCGATTTGTTCGCCATCCGCCGCGGCGTGAAATGGGGCTGGCTCGACGCCGTGGGCATGGAGGAAATTTGCACCTTCATCTCGACGCTGAAGGGCGACGCCGTGCACCCGCCTGGCCCGCAGCGCTGCGAGACCATGCGCAACTATTACAATCAGCTCATTCAAAGCGGTGAGGGCCAGACCGCGGCCGCGGCCCCGCCGCCGCCCGTCGCCAAGCCCAAAGCGCAGGCGCTGGCGCCCCAATAGCGCCGTTCCCGGCCTTTACAACACGCGTCGGAACGTCCATGTGAGCGGCAAGACCGACGCGGGAACAGAGCCATGGAAAAATTCACCACGCTGACCGGCATCGCCGCGCCGCTACCCATGATCAATGTCGACACCGACATGATCATCCCCAAGCAATACCTCAAGACCATCAAGCGGACCGGACTCGGCAAGGGCCTGTTCGCCGAGCTGCGCTATGACGAGCAGAATAATCCCAAGCCCGACTTCGTGCTGCACAAGCCGCCTTACGACCGGGCGAAGATCCTCATCGCCGGCGACAATTTCGGCTGCGGTTCCTCGCGCGAGCACGCGCCCTGGGCGCTGCTCGATTTCGGCTTCCGCTGCATCATCGCGCCGAGCTTCGCCGACATTTTCTACAATAACTGCTTCAAGAACGGCATTCTGCCCATCGCCCTGCCGCAAAGCGACATCGACAAGCTGCTCGACGATGCCGCGCGCGGCGCCAACGCCACCATCACCGTCGATCTCGAGCATCAGGAGATCAGAGGCCCGGACGGCGGCGTGATTAGATTCGACATCGATCCGCATCTGAAGCGCTGCCTGATGGAAGGCCTCGACGACATCGCCCTCACCCTGGAGAAGGCCGATCATATCGCCCGTTTCGAGAGCGAAGCGCGCGCCGCGCGGCCCTGGGCATAGACCATGCAGACCACACCCACGGTTCAGCTCCTCGCCCTCGCCGCCGCCATCATCATGCTGGTGGGCGGCGCGTTCATCGTCTATCGCCGCTCCACCGGCTGGGGGCCGGCAACGCTCTCCGCCTTCGGCCTCGTGCTGCTGGTGCCGACGATCCTGATTCTCGCCGTCACCAATTCCCTGTCGAAAGAGATTCTCGCCACCCTGCTCGGCGGCGTGGCGGGTTACATCTTCGCCCGCGCCTCGGGTTCCGACGGCCCCGACCGCAGATAGGCCCCCGCAGCCCTATTCGAACGGAATCGCCTTCGACGTCTCGGTGAGGATGGGCTTGCCGTCGCGCGTGACCATGACCGCGGCCGAATAGGTCCCTTCCGGCCAACCGCCGGCAGGCACCCCGCCCTTTCCCGCCTGCAGCAGATAGCTCGCTTGGTCCGCGGCCAGCGTCTCCTCGTTGCCGAGCAGCGCTTTATCGCCGTTGTTGAGGGTGATCTTGACCACATCGCCCTTTTTCACATTGGCCACCAACGCATAGGCCACGGCGGGCGTGTTGAAATGGGGCGCGGGCGGCGCGCCCTTCGCCAGCTCCACTTCATTGACCGTATGGTCGGCAAGACCAAGGGCCGACACCTTGGCCTCCTCAGCCGCTGCCGCGGTGGAAAGCCCGCCGATCAGCACCAACGCAAACACGACCCTTGTCAGCATTTCCCACTCCCTTTACGCAAGCCGTCAGGACTTAGCACAAGAACAGCCCAAAGCATGACAACCTTCAAACTCCTGCTCCTGCCCGGCGACGGCATCGGCCCCGAAGTGATGGCCGAAATCGAGCGTCTGGTGCGCTGGGTCAACGATCGCGGCCTAGCCAAGATCGAAACCGAGACCGATCTGGTCGGCGGCTGCGCCTATGACGCCCACGGCGCGGCCATTTCCGATGCCACCATGAAGACCGCGCTCGCCGCCGACGCCGTCATGCTCGGCGCCGTGGGCGGCCCGCAATGGGATGGCGTCCCCTACGACCGGCGCCCCGAGGCCGGGCTCTTGCGGCTGCGCAAGGACCTTCAGCTGTTCGCGAACTTGCGCCCGGCCATCTGCTATCCCGCGCTCGCCGACGCCTCGAGCCTCAAGCGCGACCGCGTCGAGGGCCTCGATATCATGATCGTGCGCGAGCTGACCGGCGGGGTCTATTTCGGCGAGCCGAAAACCATCACCGATCTCGGCAACGGACAGAAGCGCGCCATCGACACGCAAATCTACGACACCTACGAGATCGAGCGCATCGCCGCGGTCGCCTTCGAGCTCGCGCGGCTCAGGCGCAACCTCGTCCATTCGGCGGAGAAGCGCAACGTGATGAAAACGGGCGTGTTGTGGAACGAGGTCGTCACGCGCTTGCATAAAGAGCGCTATCCGGACGTGACGCTCGAGCACATCCTCGCCGACAATTGCGCCATGCAGCTCGTGCGTCAGCCGAAGCAATTCGACGTCATCGTCACCGACAATCTATTCGGCGACATGCTGTCCGACGAGGCGGCCATGGCCACGGGCTCGCTCGGCATGCTGCCCTCCGCCTCGCTTGGCACGGCGGACGCGCATGGCCGGCGTCCCGCGATGTATGAGCCGGTGCATGGCTCCGCCCCCGACATTGCCGGCAAAGGCATCGCCAATCCCATCGCCACCATCGCCAGCTTCGCCATGTGCCTGCGCTATTCCTTCGCCCTGCCCGATCTCGCCGACCGCCTCGAACGCGCGATCGCCGCCGTGCTCGATCAGGGCCTGCGCACCGCCGACATCGCGCAGGACGGCTGTCGCACGGTCTCGACCTCGGAGATGGGCAAGGCCATCCTCGCCGCGCTCGACCGCAGCGGCTAAGCCACGCACTGGACAGTCCTCCGGCGCCAACGGATACTCCCGCGCGGAAAAATCGGGCACTCGGTGGAGGGACGCGTCATGCGGTACGGCGTAAGGCTTGTGGCTTCCGCCGCGCTGCTCCTTGGCATTTCGCACCCGGTTAGTGCCGAGGAGACCACGCCTGCCGCAGGCCCGACGCAAGCCGCCACGCCCCTCGCCGACGAAGACAAGCGCGTGCTCACCCCGGAGGAGAAGGCCGAGAAGGAGGCGCGCAAGGCCTGCAAGATCAAGCTCTGCGCCATCTTCGCCAGCAAAGACCCCGTAGGCGACGACGTGTCCTGCGACATCGTCAAGACCTGGCGCGAGGTGGACATCGCCAAGATGCTCGGCGGCAAGGCGAGCTGGCCCTGGGGCAAGGCCGTGTGCCAGTCGAAGCTCGAGCTGACCCGCGCGCCGCTGGCCAAGGCCATGAGCGAGCCCGCTTACGAAATCGTCATGTCGTCGCACAAGGTCCGCTGCACGCTGGCGCAGAAGGACAACAACGAGCCTTACGTGGTCGAGATCGCCATGGCGCCGAAGGTCAAGTTCAAGGACGGAAAAGCGGCCGAGGCAAGCATCAATTGGGGCGAGGCCACGGCGCCGATGCTCGTCTATCCTTTGATCTACGCCGGCACCGGGCTCGACAATTCGACCAATTTTCTCGGGCCCGAGGTGGTGCGCATGGTCAACGAATTCACCACCAAGAAATGCGCCGAGGTGAAGGACGAACTCCCGCCGCATTAGCGCAATGGAATTGTCATTCCCGCGAAGGCCGGAATCAGAAAGGGAAACCCGAATGAACGCCGCCGCACCCTATCTCATCACCCTTGGCCGGGTGATCATGTGCATCATCTTCATTCAGGCCGGGATCGGCAAGATTTTCGGCTATGCCGGCACCGAGGCGCATATGGTCGAGGCCGGCGTACCGGGCATCCTCCTGCCGCTCGTCATCCTCACCGAATTGGGCGGCGGCCTATGCGTGCTGCTCGGCCTCTTCACGCGCTATGCGGCGATTGCCCTTGCCGGCTTCTGCGTGCTCGCGGCGATCATCTTCCACTATCAGCCCGGCGACATGGGGCAGATGATCAACTTCATGAAGAATGTCACCATCGCCGGCGGCTTCCTGGTGCTCGCCGGCGCCGGCCCCGGGGCCTTGGCCCTCGACAACCGCCGCTCTTAAGCCGCCTAGCCTTTACATTCCGCCGCGCTTGCCCTTAAGACAGGGCAAGCAAGCGTAGGAGTGCCGCATGGGCTACAAAGTCGCCATCATCGGCGCGACCGGCAATGTCGGGCGCGAGATGCTCAACATCCTGGCCGAGCGGGAATTCCCCGCCGACGAGGTGTTCGCGCTCGCCTCGCGCAAATCCATGGGCGTCGAAGTCTCTTTCGGCGACAACCGGCTGAAATGCCGCGACCTCGAGCAGTTCGACTTTCGCGGCGTCGATTTCGCCCTGATGTCGGCGGGCTCCGCCGTGTCCAAGGAATGGGCGCCCAAGATCGGCGCCCAAGGCTGCGTGGTGATCGACAATTCCTCCTGCTGGCGCATGGACCCCGACGTGCCGCTCGTCGTGCCCGAGGTCAATGCCGACGCGGTCGAAAGCTTTACCAAGAAGTACATCGTCGCCAATCCCAATTGCTCGACCGCCCAGCTCGTCGTCGTGCTGAAGCCGCTGCACGATCGTGCCAAGATCAAGCGCGTCGTGGTCGCCACCTATCAGTCGGTGTCCGGCGCCGGCAAGGAGGCGATGGACGAGCTGTGGGATCAGACCAAGGGCATCTTCGTCACCGATCCACCCGCGCCAAAGATCTTCCCCAAGCAGATCGCCTTCAACCTCATTCCCCAGATCGACACCTTCATGGAGGACGGCTCGACCAAAGAGGAATGGAAGATGATGGCCGAGACCAAGAAGATCCTCGACCCCAAGATCAAGCTCACCGCCACCTGCGTGCGCGTGCCGGTGTTCGTCGGCCATTCGGAAGCCGTCAACGTCGAGTTCGAGGATCCGATCTCCGCCAAGGAGGCGCGCGCCATCCTGCGCGAGGCGCCGGGCGTGCTCGTGGTCGATAAGCGCGAGCCGGGCGGCTATGTGACGCCGGTGGAATGCGTCGGCGATTACGCCACCTTCGTCAGCCGCATCCGCGAGGATCAGACCGTGGACAACGGCCTCTCCTTCTGGATCGTGTCCGACAATCTGCGCAAAGGCGCCGCTCTCAACACGGTGCAGATCGCCGAAGTGATCATCAACCGCAATTTGCTCGACCGCGCCGCCTAGAGCCCGGCCAAGCCCACGATTGCCGGACGCCTCGCGCCGATCGTCGCCGCGACGCTGGTCTTCCTGTGGGCCGCATTACGCTAGGAGGCGCCCGGCGCTCATTGGCTGTCGGGTTTGTCGGACTTGGGCCGCTTGCACTTTGCCGACTTATAGTCCCAAACGCATGTGTCGACAGTGTCGCTGTTGCAGTACCATCGGCTCAGGTTCACCGAGCAAGGATCCTTCTTCTCGGCAGCTTTGGCGCTACATTTTTTCTGCTTGGCATTCCACTGGCACGCCTTGTCGACTTCGCAACCCAACTGGAAGGTATGGGTTGGGCATACATCCTCGGCGACGCTGCCGCGGCAGCCGAGAAAGAAGAGCGCCAACGCGGCGAATGCTAGAACCCATCTCATGGCGGGTTGTCTCGGGAGCCACAGCCGCACTCGATATTGCACCGGAGGATCGGGCGCAATGCGGCACGTCGGCCATACGCTCGCGGGAACCGGAGGCGCCCAATGGCGTTTTCCCCGGGGGCCACAAAACCAAGAGGGGAACGCCATGACCAGCATGCAGGATTGCATCCGCAACTGCCTCAATTGCCACGCCGCTTGCGTGGCCACCGCCTATCACTGCCTCGGCAAGCGCGGCGACCATGCCGAGCCCGATCACATCCGGCTCATGCTCGACTGCGCGCAGATCTGCATCACCTCCGCCGATTTCATGCTGCGCCACTCGCCCATGCATCCCGCGCTGTGCGGCATATGCGCCGACATTTGCGCTACCTGCGCCGACGATTGCGAAAAGCTCAACGACGACTTCAAGATGCAGGCCTGCGTCGACGCCTGCCGGCGGTGCGCCGCAAGCTGCACCGACATGGCCGGAGCGGAACGCAAGGCGGCCTGACGCCGCTCACTCCGCGGCCAGGGCGCCGAACCGCCCCGTATCGTCGTCGAGGGCGATGAGGCCGCCGCTGGCGATGTCGAAATGCAATCCATGCAAGGTAATGAGTCCGGCCGCCTCGCGCTCCTGGATGAAGGGGAAGGTACGCAGTTTCGCCAGCGAAGAGCGGATGGCGGCGAATTCGAACGCCATCTCGTCGCCATAGGCGAAAATGTCGGTTTCCACCAGTCTCAGACCGTCGAGCAGGGTCAGCCAACGGCCGATGAAGCCCTGCTCCGGCACGCTGTCCCTGACCTTATGCCGGTATGCCGCAACGCCGCCGCAGCGCGAATGTCCGAGCACGATGAGATGCGGCACGTTGAGCGTCGTCACGGCGAACTCGATCGCCGCGCTCGTGCCGTGATACATGCCTTCCGGCTCGTAAGGCGGCACGAGATTGGCGACGTTGCGCAGGATGAACAGCTCGCCCGCCTCGGCGTCGAAGATCGCCGCCACGTCGACGCGCGCGTCGCAGCAGGCGATGACCATGGCGGTGGGCGCTTGCCCGAGCTCGGCGAGTTGCCGGTAGCGTCCCCGCTCCGGCGTGTGGCGGTCCCTCACGAACCGCCGGTAACCCTCAACCAAGCTTTTCGGCAACGACATGGCCCCTCCAGAACATTTCCGCTGGAACCATCACAACCCTGAAGGCGTTTGGCAAGCAGATGGGGGGCCGATAGATCGCGCCTATTGCCCGTTTCGGTAAACCCTCTTGATCTCGACCCTGCACAAAGTTGAAGGTTCGCGCGCCGGTCTCACAAGCGGTGCAGCCTGTTCAATGCGCAAGGCCGGCACGAGGAACCGAGGGCGCGACATCCTCGCGCCCCTCACGTCCATCACCACGGCATGGATGCAGGTTGTTGCGGCTTCGCGATGCGCGCAGCGAGCGCGCGCCCCTGCTTCTGCCAACCCAAGGAGAAAGATCATGGCCAAGGTCCTTGCAGTTCTCTACCCCGATCCCGTCGACGGCTATCCGAAGAGCTACGCCCGCGACGACATTCCCAAGATTGCCAAATATCCCGACGGCATGACGGCGCCGACCCCGAGCAAGATCGACTTCAAGCCCGGTGAGCTGCTGGGCAGCGTGTCGGGCGAGCTCGGGCTTCGCAAATTTCTCGAAGATGCCGGGCACACCCTCGTGGTGACCTCCGACAAGGAAGGCCCGAACTCGACCTTCGACAAGGAGCTGCCCGACGCCGACATCGTCATCTCACAACCCTTCTGGCCGGCTTATCTCACCGCCGAGCGCATCGCCAAGGCCAAGAAGCTGAAGCTCGCCATCACCGCCGGCATCGGCTCCGACCATGTCGACCTCGACGCCGCCATGAAGCGCGGCATCACCGTCGCCGAGGTCACCTTCTCGAACTCGATCAGCGTTGCCGAGCATGTGGTGATGATGATCCTGGCGCTCGTGCGCAACTACATCCCCTCCTATCAATGGGTGATCAAGGGCGGCTGGAACATCGCCGACAGCGTCGAGCGCGCCTACGACCTCGAAGGCATGAATGTGGGTACCGTCGGCGCCGGCCGTATCGGCCTTGCGGTGCTGAAGCGGCTGAAGCCCTTCGACGTGAAGCTCCATTACTTCGACAAGCATCGCCTGCCAGAGAAGGTGGAAAAGGAGCTTGGGCTCACCTACCACCCGACCGTCGAATCGCTGGTCAAGGTCTGCGACGTCGTCACCATCAATGCGCCGCTCCATTCCGAGACCGAGCATTTGTTCAACGACAGGCTGATCGGCATGATGAAGCGCGGCAGCTACCTCGTGAACACCGCCCGCGGCAAGATCGCCGACCGCGACGCCGTAGTGCGCGCGTTGGAAAGTGGCCAGCTCGCGGGCTATGCCGGCGATGTGTGGTTCCCCCAGCCCGCCCCCAAGGACCATCCGTGGCGGACCATGCCCCATCACGGCATGACCCCGCACGTGTCCGGCACCTCGCTTTCGGCACAGGCGCGCTACGCGGCCGGCACGCGCGAGATCCTCGAGGCCTTTCTCGGCAGCACGCCCATCCGCACCGAATATCTGATCGTGGACAAGGGCAAGCTGGCCGGCGCGGGCGCGCATTCCTACACCGCCGGCGACATGACCAAGGGCGCCGATCAGGCGGCGTGACGGCATAACGCTAGGGCTCCGCCCGCTGCCAACGCGGCGGGCGGCGCTGCCGCCTCACGGCCGAGGCACCAGCCGGCCGGAAAAGTCTGTGTACAGAATGTCGCAGGCAATGCCGCAAGGGTCTTGCGGTTGCGCTCTCAGCCGTCCAAAGTGTGGCTAATCACAAGAACAAAGTTGTCTAGGGGGGAATGAAGATGGCGAGCCTCGCTCAGGCCAACTCCAACAGCATTTTCAGCTGGCTCGATCGCGCCCACACCGTAGCCAAGCCCGGTTTCAGCCGCTGGCTGGTGCCGCCGGCGGCGCTGTGCGTGCATTTATGCATCGGCCAGGTCTACGCCTTCAGCGTGTTCAACCTGCCGATGACCAAGCTCCTCGGCATCACCAACTCCACGCCCGACGATTGGAAGCTCACCGAGCTCGGCTGGATTTTCTCCATCGCCATCGTCTTCTTGGGTCTTGCCGCCGCCTTCACCGGCACCTGGCTCGATCGGGTCGGCCCGCGCAAGGCCATGTTCACCGCGGCCCTGTGTTTCGGTGGCGGCTTCCTCGTCTCGGCGCTCGGCGTCTATCTGCATCAGCTGTGGATCGTCTATCTCGGCTATGGCGTAATCGGCGGCTGTGGGCTCGGTATCGGCTACATCTCGCCGGTGAAGACGCTCATCACCTGGTTCCCTGACCGCCCCGGCATGGCCACGGGCATGGCCATCATGGGGTTCGGCGGCGGCGCGCTGATCGCCTCGCCGCTCTCGGTCTGGCTCATGCAGCAATTCGCCACCCCTACCCATGTCGGCGTGACCGAGACCTTCATCGTGCTCGGCCTCGTCTACATGTTCTTCATGATGATGGGCGCGGTGATCGTGCGCGTGCCGGCAAAGGGCTGGGCGCCCAAGGGCTATGTGACCCCGGTCGAGCCCAAGAAGCTCGTCACCAAAGAAGACGTCCACGTCGACCAGGCCTTGAGGACGGCCCAGTTCTACCTGCTCTGGGGCGTGCTCTGCTTGAACGTGACCGCCGGCATCGGCGTGCTCGGTCAGGCCTCGGCCATGAGCCAGGAAATGTTCCCCGGCCACATCAGCGCGCTCGCGGCGTCGGGCTTTGTCGGGCTGCTCAGCATCTTCAACATGGTGGGGCGCTTCTTCTGGGCCTCGACCTCCGACTATATCGGCCGGCGGAACACCTACATGATCTTCTTCCTGCTCGGCATGGCGCTCTACGCCGCGGTGCCGTGGACCGGCCACACCGGCGACATCGCCCTCTTCGTGCTGTTCTACTGCATCATCATCAGCATGTATGGCGGCGGCTTTGCCACCATCCCGGCCTATCTCAAGGATATTTTCGGCACCCGCTATGTCGGCGCCATCCATGGCCGGCTTCTGACCGCCTGGTCCACGGCCGGCGTGCTCGGGCCCGTGCTCGTGAACTACATCCGCGAATATCAGATCGATCACGGCGTGGCCAAAGCCAACGCCTATTCGGTGACCATGTACATCATGGCCGGGCTGCTGTTCATTGGCTTCCTGTGCAACTTCTTCATGCACCCGGTGCATGAGCGCCACCATCTGAAGGCGCAAGAGGCCGACGCTTGAGGGAAGGACTGAAAATGGCCAAAACCAAGGACCCGCACGACGTCTCCGACGCCAATACCCTCAAGCTCGCGCTCGCCTGGAGCTTTGTCGGGCTGCCCTTGGCGTGGGGCATCTACAAGACCCTCGCCAACGCCGTGCTGCTGTTCCAATAAGAGGAAATGGCGGGAAACCGGGCTTGGCGCGGCACTAGGATTGCCGGACCTTCCCCTTCAGAATTTCTTAATGTGGCAGTCAGGCCGTTTTCATGTTCGCGTCATGAGACATCCATGCCCGATGCCCATTATCCTGTCTGTAAGTTCACCGAAGGAGACGAACATGAGAGAGTGGCTGAAACCCGAAATCACCGAGTCTGAGGCTGGCATGGAAGTGACGAGCTACCTCCCGGCCGAGCTGGACCGCGCTTAATTCGAGCGACGATCTGACGAGTTTTGCTCAATGATGACGGCCTCCGCGATAGCGGGGGCCGTCATTCTTTGTGGGGGCCGCCCGACGCGGCAAGATGAGCGCCGCGACACCTAAGGCCGCTGCCAATTCGATGGAGCGGTTCGATAGCGCCTCCATCCGCCGCTTCACCCTCCACATTCTGTTTCACTATCTCGACGTGCCGGCGCTCCGCCGCGCTTACGCCCTGTTCTTCCAGCTCGACCCCGTTCCGGACGCGGGGCTAGGCTTTGCCAATCTGACGCCCGGCGATTTCGCCCAAGCCCTCCGCCAAGCCGACATGCTGGGCATCGCCGACGACGCCGGCCGCGTGGTGGCGCTCATCGCCGAGATCAGCCGCGCCAAGCCGGGCTCCCCCGCTCCTTGATCGGCTTCGTCCGCCAGCCAGGCTGATCGACGGAAGGGGTGACAGGACCGGGCTTGCCCCATATGGTCCGGCCCCTGGCGCTGACGCTCAAGACCAGAGGCTCCCATGGCCTGGATCTATCTCATTCTCGCGGGGCTGTTCGAGGTGGGCTTCGCCGCGACGTTGAAGCTGACCCAAGGCTTCACCAAGCCGCTGCCCACGCTGCTCTTCCTCGCCTGCGCGGTGGCAAGCTTCGTGCTGCTCGCGCGCGCCGCCCGCGATCTGCCCATCGGCACGGCCTATTTGGTGTGGACCGGCATCGGCGCCGCCGGCACCGCGGCTCTCGGCATCGTCCTCTATCACGAGCCCGCCACGGCGCTTAGGCTCGTCTTCATCGCCACCCTCATCGGCTCCATCATCGGATTGAAACTCGCGACCCCCTCATGACCGACACGCAGCACAACGCCACCGACAAGACGGTCACCGGCAATTATTTCGAGGACTTCAAGCTCGGCCAGCAGATCGTGCACGCCACCCCGCGCACCGTGACCGTGGGCGATGTCAGCCTGTTCACCGCCCTTTATGGCAGCCGCTTCGCCGTGCAGTCCTCCGATGCCTTCGCCCAGGACATCGGCTATCCGCGCTCGCCGATCGACGATCTCCTCGTCTTCCACCTCGTCATCGGCAAGACGGTGCCCGATATCTCCCGCAACGCCATTGCCAATCTCGGCTACGCCGAGTTCCGGTTTCTCGCGCCGGTCTATCCCGGCGACACGCTCGCCTCGGTGACCGAGATCATCGGCTTGAAAGAGAACTCCAACCGCAAGAACGGCACGGTCTATGTGCGCTCGACGGGCCGCAATCAGCATGGTGAGCCCGTGCTCTCCTTCGCCCGCTGGGTGATGGTGAACAAGCGCGAGGAGAATTCGCCGGCGCCCGATCCCGTGGTGCCCAAGCTTGCAGCGAGCGTGGAGCCGTCAACCCTCGGCGCCGCGCTGCCGCTGCTGTCGCTGCAAGGCTATGATTTTGCCCTCGCCGGCTCGCCGCGCCGCTGGGGCGACTACAACAAGGGCGAGAAGATCGACCATGTCGACGGCCAGACCATCGAGGAAGCGGAGCATCAACTCGCCACGCGCCTGTTTCAGAACACCGCGCGCGTCCATTTCAACCAGCATGTGGAGGGTAAGGGCCGCTTCGGCCGCCGGCTCGTTTATGGCGGTCACATCATCTCGCTCGCCCGCGCGCTTAGCTTCAACGGGCTTGCCAACGCCTTCCACATTCTCGGCCTGAACGGCGCCCGCCATGTGGGACCGTCCTTCGCCGGCGACACCATCTATGCCTGGAGCGAGGTGCTCGACAAAGCCGAGCTGACCGGCCGCGGCGACATCGGAGCGCTGCGCTTGCGCACCGTCGCCATCAAGGATCGCGCCGCGTCCGACTTCCCCGGCCTCAAAGCCGATGGCAGCCCGGAAGACGGCGTCGTCCTGGACATGGACTATTGGGTGGCGCTGCCGCGCTAGTGGCAGCGGGACAAACCTGGCCGGCTATCCGACCACGCCCTTGCACTTACCCTTCGGCAAGCCGTTCAGGGCTTTGACTGCCTCGTCCTTGGTGCCATAGCCACCTTTGTTGCCGAGAATCGTCATGCCCGCGCTCGCGCTCGGCTTGGAATCGACCACGGAGCAATTGCCGACGGTGTCCTTCTCGACATAGTACTGGGCACCGGCAGCGAAGGCTGATGTTGCCATGGCGCCAACCGCAATGCTTGCGATCACGTATTTTCTCATGGGGCTTTCCTTCCTAAGTCTTAGCAAAGCCGACAAAAATCATCACATGACGGCCGTTGGCAATCAATGCGAGTCCGCATGGCTATAGGGAAGACGCAAAAACGCCGCAGCATCTCCCGGCACGGCGGAGATGCGTCCTTCCCGGAACAGGCGCCGGTCAAGGGCGCATTTGCGAGGGGTTTAGCGACGGCCATGAAGGCGGTCTTGTGCGCGGCCGGCCTCGCGCTCGCGCTCCCGGCGCACGCCGCCGAGACCGCCTCCGCCGTGCTCAAGGACAAGACCGGCAAGGAGGTAGGCACCGTCGCGCTCACCCAGACGCCCTCCGGCGTGCTCATGCGCCTCAACCTCACCGCCGTGCCGCCCGGCGATCATGCCTTCCATGTCCACGCCATCGGCAAATGCGATCCGCCGGATTTCACATCCGCCGGCGGTCATTACAACCCCGACCAAACCAAGCATGGGCTGATGAACCCGGAAGGCCCGCACGCCGGCGACATGCCCAATCTGCACGTTCCGGAGGGAGGCACGCTCACCGTCGAGATCCTCAATCCGCTGGTGAGCCTCTCCGGCGATCCGGCCCCGCTCCTCGATGCGGACGGCTCCGCCCTGGTCATCCATGCCGGCGCCGACGATTATCGCACCGACCCGGCCGGCAATGCCGGTGAGCGCGTCGCCTGCGGCGTGATCACGCCTCAATGACTCCTCGAATGCAAGCCTCCGGTTTAATTTGCCGTTAGCGGAGAGCATGCCTTGATCGGCAAAGCCGCGACACCGCTCGTGGCAAGCCGCAACTTCGCCCCAGAGGAATGCCGTCTTCGCGCTAACGGAGGAGGTGACCAGATGAAGCGCTCCGCGCCCAAGAAGAAGCAACGGCCGGCCGCCGCCAATGCGCGCCCTGAAAAGCAACCCGCGGAGCGGGAAGAGATGCGAGTCGACCAGGAAGGCTGCTACCGCCGCGGCTTCGAGCATGGCGCGTTTCTGACCTTCGAATGCGCCAAGCATCTCTTCGCCTCCGAAGCCGGGCGCGAAAGGCTGCGCCAATGGGTCGAGGTCGAGCTTCGCCAATGGCGCTTGGCCGCCCATGAGCGCCGCGTACCCGACCCGCCGATGCCAGGCAGCCGCTAGGCGAGCGGAAATCCGCACGGTCTGAGCCATTTCGCGGGCGCCGGCGGTGCCCTCGCGAGGCCTGGCGCATTGCCCCTGCCCGGCCCGTGCGATATGAGAAGGAGACCGCCACCCTCACCGCGACACCGCCATCATGCCTGACAGCGCCACCAAGGACGTACGGCCGCTCTCGCCGCACCTCCAAATCTACCGGCCGATGCTGACCATGATGATGTCGATCGCCCACCGCATCTCCGGTGTCGCGCTGGCCACGGGCTTTCTGCTGTTTGCCTGGTGGCTCGTGGCGGCAAGCTCCGGCGCCGAAGCCTATGGCATCGTCGCCCGCGTCTTTGCCAGCGTTCCGGGCCAGGTCCTGCTCTTCCTCTATAGCTGGGCGCTGCTGCACCATATGCTGGGCGGTATCCGCCATCTCATCTGGGACACCGGCCACGGCCTCGACAGAGTGAGCATCGAGATCTTTGCTTGGGCCACCCTGATCGGCTCGACCACGCTCAATCTGCTGCTCTGGCTCGTGTTCTATTGGCTCAAGGGGAGCGCCTGAGCCATGGCCACGCCCCTTGCCCGCGCCCGCGGACTAGGCTCCGCCCATCGCGGCACCGAGACCTTCTGGCGTCAGCGGCTGACCGCCCTCGCCAACATTCCGCTCGTCCTGTTCCTGATCCTGTCGATCCTCACCCATATCGGCGCCGATTATGCGACCGTGCGCGATTATCTCGCCAAGCCTGCCGTCGCCGTGCTGATGCTCGCCCTCGTCGTCTCCGCCGCGATCCATATGCGCATCGGCCTGAAGGAGATCATCGAGGACTACGTGCATGGCCATGGCGCCAAGCTCGCCTGCCTCGTGCTCGCCACCCTCTATAGCTGGGGCGTCGGTCTCGCCTGCATCCTCGCGCTGCTGAAGCTGAGTCTCGGGGGCTGAAGCCAATGCCGCAGGACGCCACCCCCGCCTCCACGCCCCAAGTGAACGGCCGCGCCTA
This sequence comes from uncultured Alphaproteobacteria bacterium, assembly GCA_963820115.1. Lineage (GTDB taxonomy): Bacteria > Pseudomonadota > Alphaproteobacteria > Rhizobiales > Methyloligellaceae > Methyloceanibacter. The sequence goes on along the minus strand of CAWFYP010000001.1, from coordinate 90,931 downwards.
TCCAATCGTCGACCATAGCTACGACGTCATCGTCGTCGGCGCGGGCGGCGCGGGTCTGCGGGCCGTGGTCGGCTGCAGCGAGGCAGGCCTGCGCACCGCCTGCATCACGAAGGTGTTTCCGACCCGCTCGCACACCGTGGCGGCCCAAGGCGGCATCGCCGCGGCGCTCGGCAACATGGGCCCCGACGATTGGCGCTGGCACATGTATGACACGGTCAAGGGCAGCGATTGGCTCGGCGACCAGGACGCCATCGAATATCTCTGCCGCAGCGCGCCCGAGGCCGTGTACGAGCTGGAGCATTGGGGCGTGCCCTTCTCCCGCACCAACGAGGGCAAGATCCTGCAACGTGCCTTCGGTGGCATGACCATGGAGTTCGGCAAAGCGCCGGCCATGCGCACCTGCGCCGCCGCCGACCGCACCGGCCACGCCATGCTGCACACCATGTACGGCCAGGCGCTGCGTCATGCCGCCGAGTTCTTCATCGAATATTTCGCCATCGACCTGATCATGGACGAGGAAGGCCGCTGCCGCGGCGTCATCGCGCTATCCATGCAGGATGGCACGCTGCACAAATTCCGCGCCCATGATGTGATCCTCGCCACCGGCGGCTATGGGCGGGCCTATTTCTCCTGCACCTCCGCCCATATCTGCACCGGAGACGGCAACGCCATGGTGTTGCGCGCCGGCCTGCCGCTCCAGGACATGGAGTTCGTGCAGTTCCATCCCACCGGCGTCTACGGCGCGGGCGTGCTCATCACCGAGGGCGCGCGCGGCGAAGGCGGCTTCCTCACCAACTCTGAAGGCGAGCGCTTCATGGAGCGCTACGCGCCCCATGCCAAGGACTTGGCATCGCGCGACGTGGTGTCCCGCGCCATCACCATCGAGATCCGCGAAGGCCGCGGCACCGGACCCGAGAAGGATCACATGCATTTGCATTTGAGCCATCTCGATCCCGTCATGCTCGCCGAGCGCCTGCCCGGCATCACCGAATCGGCGCGCATTTTCGCCGGCGTCGATCTCACCCGCGCCCCGATCCCCATCCTGCCGACGGCGCATTACAATATGGGCGGCATCCCCACCAATTTGCATGGCGAGGTCGTGTGCCCGAAGGACGGCGATCCCGATGCCGTCGTGCCCGGCCTGTTCGCCGTCGGCGAGGCGGCCTGCGCCTCAGTGCATGGCGCCAACCGCTTGGGCTCCAACTCGCTCATCGACCTCGTCGTGTTCGGCCGCGCCGCCGCCAAGCGCTGCGCCGAGATCATCAAGGAGGACGGCGCGCTGCCCGAGCTGCCCAAGGGCGCGGGCGAGGCGGCGATCGCGCGCTTGGATCATTTCCGCTACGCCGATGGCGGCACGCCCACCGCCGCACTCAGGCTACGCATGCAGAAGACCATGCAGCGCGACTGTTCGGTGTTCCGCACCGCCGAGGTGCTGAAGGACGGGGCGCAGAAAATTCATGCAGTGTGGGAGGAGAGCGACGACATCCACGTCACCGATCGCTCGCTCATCTGGAACACCGATCTGATCGAGACGCTCGAATTCAACAATCTTATTTCTCAGGCCGCGGTGACCGTGGCCGGCGCGCTCGCCCGTGAAGAGAGCCGCGGCGCGCATGCGCGCGAGGACTTCCCCAAGCGCGACGACAAGAATTGGATGAAGCACACGCTGGCCTGGGCCGACTATCTGAAGCGCAAGCTGCGCCTCGGCTACCGGCCGGTGCACTCTTTTACGCTGTCCAACGACATCGCTTACATCGAGCCCAAAGAGCGGGTGTATTGAGTCAGGTCCATGCGGTGCCCCCATTGCACAATAAATTTTCATCAAAACTGGCATCAAGAGAGGATGGTCCGGCTCCAGAGGGCTATCGATTGGGCTTATCGCACTGCGCATTGCCCTTCATGCGACCAGCTAATCATCGAAATAAGCAAGATGCCGTATATGGGGAATCACTACGCCTGCATTGAGTGGCAGCATTCTATCCATCCGGCTCAAACCGTGGACCCGTGCCTCCGGTAGTGCCGCCCGAGATCGCAGCGGACTACGAAGAAGCCTGCCAGGTTTTGCCCATCAGTCCTAAGGCATCCGCCGCACTTGCGCGCCGGTGTCTGCAAGCGATTCTGAGAGCGCACGGCTACAAAGCCAAAGATTTGGCTAAGGAGATCGATCTACTCCTCGATGAGTCCGACCCCAAGAAAGCCATTCCGGAGACGCTCAGGCTCACGGTGGACGGTATACGCAATTTTGGAAATTTCTCCGCGCATCCTGTTACGGACGCCACCACGCTTCAGATTATCGACGTGGAGCCCGAAGAGGCGGAGTGGTGCCTCGAAATTCTTGAGGAGGCATTTCAACACTTCTACGTCCGCCCTGTTGAAGCCAAGGCGCGAAAGGCGGCACTCGACGCGAAGCTAGCTGCAGCCGGAAAGCCTGCAGCAAAATAGCGTAGGTCGGAGCCGCATAGTGGAGGTTAGCGGCGGGCGAGCAGCTTGCCCAGCACGGCCTTGACCGCCTCGAAGTCGAACGGCTTGTGCAGCACGATCGCCTCGCCGAAGCCGCGGGCGTCGTTCCCGCCGCTGTCGCCCGTGGCGAAGGCGAAGGGTACGCGCTGGCTCAAAAGCGCATCGGCGACGGCATAGCCATCCTCGCCGCCGAGATTCACATCGAGGATCGCCCCGTCGAGCCCTCCGCTCGCCACGAGGTCGAGCCCGTCGCGCACCGAGCGGGCGGGACCGACCACCTCGCAGCCGAGCTCGGTGAGCCAGTCTTCCATCAACATCGAGATCATGGGTTCGTCGTCGACGATGAGGATACGCGGCAGGTGATGTGACCCCGGAAATGGCTGGTGGAGGGATGAGCTAAGTCTATTCGGCATCGGGGAAAAACGCTAGGCTTGGCGCAGTTCGAAGGTTTGAAAGGTAAATCGTCTTGCCGGCGCGGGTAGCCCAGGCGCAGCAGCTGCTCTCCAGCGCCCGATGGATCATTATCGTCGGCTTTGGCCTCGTGGTTGCGGCCGCGCTCACGGTCGCCATCCTGATCGTCCGCGCCACCGACGCCGACCGGCTCGTCGATCATAGCTTCGAGGTGCAGCAGACCGGCCAGCAATTGCTGAGCGACCTGCAGGCCTCCGAATCCGGGCAGCGAGGCTATCTGCTCACCGCGGACAAGGCCTATCTCCAGCCGTTTAATCGGGCCATGGCCGCGGCGCCCGGCCTCCTCGACAACCTCCACCGACTGACCGCCGACGACCGCGAGCAGACAACACGGGTGAACGCGATCGAGCCGCTCATCGATGCCAAGAATATCGAGCTCAGGCGCACCATCGCCCTCGTCGAGCAGGGCCGGCGCGACGACGCCATAGCCATCGTCAACTCGGACCAGGGCCGCGGTCTGATGGAAGCGATTCGCAGCGAGCTAACCGGCTTTTTCGGCACCGAGCGCGACCTCCTGCGCGCCCGGCAAGCGAAATCGGCCGAACTGCGGCGGTGGCTCGCGGTGCTCATCATCCTCACGCTCTTGTCGGCGGCGATCCTCGCCGGCGTGCTGGCGGGTGCCACGCGGCATGCGCTGTTGCGATTGGTGGAGCGCACCCGTGAGCTGGAGCAAGAATCCAATCGCCGCCAAGAGGTGGAGGCGACGCTACGGCAGGCGCAAAAGATCGAGGCCGTGGGTCAGCTATCGGGCGGCATCGCGCACGACTTCAATAATCTCCTGACCATCATCATGGGCAATTTGGATACGATCAAACGGCGGCTCACCGATAACACCGATAATACCGGCGACCTGGCGGGCAAATTGATCAAGCCGCTCGACGCCGCCTTGCAGGGCGCCAGCAACGCGGCGCAACTCACCCACCGGCTCCTCGCCTTCTCGCGCCGCCAGGCGCTCGAGCCCGCGCGTCTCGATCTCAACCGGCTGGTGTCCGGCATGCTCGACATGCTGCGCCGGGCGCTCGGCGAGGAGCTCGACATCGAGACGGTGTTGGCCGCCGGATTGTGGCCCGCCTTCGCCGACGCCCATCAGGTCGAGAATACCCTCCTCAATCTGACCTTGAACGCCAAGGCCGCCATGAGCAAAGGCTGCTGCCTGACGATCGAGACGGCGAACACCTATCTCGACGAGACTTACGCGCGCCAGTTCGGCGACATCGATCCCGGCCAATATGTGCTGTTGAGCGTCACCGACACCGGCAGCGGCATTCCCCGTGACATTCTGGAGCGCGTGTTCGAGCCCTTCTTCACCACCAAGGGGCCGGGCGAGGGCTCTGGCCTCGGGCTCGCCATGGTGCACGGCTTCGTCAAGCAATCGGGCGGCCACATCCGCATCTATAGCGAGGAAGGTCACGGCACCACGGTGAAGATTTATCTGCCGCGTCTGACCGAGGCCGAAGAAGTCAGTTCGGTGCCGGCCCCGAAGCCCCTCGGCGTTTCCACCGTGCCGCAAGCGCGCCCGCATGAATCGATCCTGGTCGTCGAGGACAATGACGGCGTGCGCGACTATGCCAAGGCCGTGTTGCAGGATCTCGGCTACCACGTGCTCGAAGCGGTCGAATCGAACGACGCGCTCGCTCTGCTCGCCACCGCGCCCCGCATCGATCTCCTGTTCACCGACGTGGTGCTGCCGGGACACATGACGGGCCGCGCGCTCGCCAACGCGGTGCGGGAGAAATATCCCGGCCTGCCCGTGCTCTACACCACGGGCTATACCCGCAACGCCATCGTCCACCAGGGGCGGCTCGACCGCGACGTCCATCTCTTGAGCAAGCCCTATACCCAGCAAGGCCTCGCCCGCAAAGTGCGCGAGCTGCTCGACGCCGCGCAAATGAGGGCGCGGGCGGCACCCGTCGCTTGAGGCACCGGCGCCCGCAACGGTTTGCCTGAGGCGGCGCATTCGGTTTACAACCAATCCCGCCGCCTCGTCAGGGGCGGCGCGCAATGGAAGGTCGGACGCCGTGGTCGAATTCACCCTCCCCAACAACTCCAAGGTCAAGCAGGGCAAGGCGTGGAACCCGCCGCAACAGGGCGCGGAGAAGGGCCGCTGGCGCGAATACCGCATCTACCGCTTCGACCCCGAGACCGGCGAGAACCCGCATCTCGACACCTATTGGGTGGACATGAGCGAGTGCGGCCCGATGGTTCTCGACGCGCTCTTATGGATCAAGAACAATGTCGACCCGACGCTTACCTTCCGGCGTTCCTGCCGCGAAGGTGTGTGCGGCTCCTGCTCGATGAATATCGGCGGCACCAACACGCTTGCCTGCACGCTGCATGCCGACGACGCGCCGGAGCGGGTCACGATCTACCCCCTGCCGCATCTGCCGGTGATCAAGGACCTCGTCCCCGACCTCACCCATTTCTACGCCCAGCACCGCACCATCGAACCGTGGTTGAAGACCGATACGCCGACGCCGCCCAAGGAATGGCGCCAGTCGCGCGAGGACCGGGCGAAGCTCGACGGACTTTATGAATGCATCCTATGCGCCTGCTGCTCCACCGCCTGCCCGTCATATTGGTGGAACGGGGACCGCTATCTCGGCCCCGCCATCCTGTTGCAGGCGGACCGCTGGGTGGAGGACAGCCGCGACGAGCGGACCGGCGAGCGACTCGATCAGCTCGAGGACCCGTTCCGCCTCTATCGCTGCCACACCATCCTCAACTGCACCAAGGCGTGCCCCAAGGGGCTGAACCCGGCCAAGGCCATTGCCGGCCTCAAGCGGCAGCTCGTCGAGCGCAGCGAATAGGTGCAAATCCGCGTTGCCGAATTTGCGCCGGCTCAGACCTTTAGAAGACGAGCCAGCTCCAGCGACCTGACCTCGTTGTCGTAGGCTCCTCGACAGCTGCCTGTGCCTCGGGGGCAGACGGCGGCTTGAGGGCGGCGAGCTTCGCATCCAATTCCTGGCTGAAGCCGCCTAGGACGGCAGCGATCTGCGTGTCTGCCGCATCGCGAACCTGCCGGCGGATCTCATCCATGAATTCGCGCTGCCTTTGCTCCATCGCCACCGACTGCCGGTTGTTGAGGTCCTGCAAAATGGAATGGACCGACTGGTGCTGGCGCTGCATGGCCTCGCGGACCGCCGATTCGATTCTTGTCATGGCCTCGGCCACGCGCGGGACGAGGCCCTGCTCGATCTTCACCATCAACGCCATCGCTTGGGAAGAATCGGTCGACCCGTAGCTCAGCCGGCCATCCGCCCGCGGAAAGGCGGCGACCAGATCGCTGATCGCAACCGACTGCTCCCGCTCGGCGGCCATCTCGCGTGCCCGCTTCGCGATGTCGCTGAGATCTGACGTTGGCGACAGGGGCTGATCGTCCGCGCTGCGCGAGAGTTGACTATGCATCTTGCTCACGCGCCGCATCGCTGCCTCGCGGAGCTGGTTGATGTCGCCCACGCGCTCGAGCAGCCTGCGCGCATTCGGATCCATCGTCAGCGCAAGCATCAGATGATCCGAGCTGAGATTGGTATGGTTCAAGCTCTGGGCAATTTGTGCGGCGCGGTTGAAGCACCCCGATGCCGAGGTTTCAAAGTCGGGCACCTGATCGTAGTTGAAGCTTGGCTCTGCGCTCGCCTCGGCATGGTCATGCCCATCGGCGTCGGCCGGAGCGCCGGCATGTGCGCTTTGCGCCGTGTCACCGCCATTGGCAGCAGGCGGCTCGGCGCTGACGCTGCTCGCCTGGGCGCCGGTTGGCGACGCCGATTGCGGCGCGGATGGCGCCTCATTCGGGTTCGATTGACCGATCTGTGGACCGCTGTTTCCTTGGTTGGCGTATCCCCCGAAGCCGGACACCCCTGGGTCGCCCATGTCGATGCTCATGTTATCCCCCTCCCACTGCACTCCCTCGAATGGTGTCACAACTATAGGCTGTAGCCGGACCCGCCTCAATACCGCTAACTCTCGGCCGCACGAGCGGGAGAACCAGGGATGATCGATCACATCGGCTTGCAGGTGCGCGATCTCGCTCGCGCCACCCGCTTCTATCTCGCGGCGCTGGCGCCGCTCGGCATCGGCATTGTCATGGAAGTGTCGGCCGCGGAGACGGGCGGCAGCGCCCATGTCGGCTTTGGCGCGGACAGCAAGCCGTCCTTCTGGATCGGCGCCGGCGAGCCCGCGAGCGGCCCGCTGCATGTGGCCTTCGCCGCCACGACCCGCGCGGCCATCGATGCCTTCTACGCCGCGGCGTTGCACGCGGGCGGCACGGACAACGGGCCGCCGGGCTTGCGGCCTCATTACCACGCCAATTATTACGCCGGCTTCGTGCGCGACCCCGACGGCAACAATATCGAGGCCGTGTGTCACGCAGGCGAATGAGCGCCTTCGACGTAACGCGCCCGCGTGAACGAGCTAGCCGCCGCAGGCCGGCAGCACGAAGGTGCAGGGCTCCGGCTGCGTCACCGGCACCCTCTCATGGGTCTTGCCGACCTTCTTGGTGGCGTAGGGGCTCACCACATCGCGCGGCGCGAAGGTCAGCCGCGTCAGGCGGCCATTCTCGAAGGTGACGCTCGCCGAGCATTGCCAGTTCTTGTCCTTCTTGGCGCCGCCGAGCAGGCCGCCGCCTTGCCCGCCGCCTTGGCCGCCGCCTTGCCCGCCCCCGCCCTGCGCGCCGCCACTATCCTTTTTCTTGGCCGCGCCCGGCGCCGGCCCCGACCCGCTATAGTGATAGACGAGGACCTCGCTGTCGCCGCGGTCGAGGCTGCTCGCGGGCTCACCAGCGCAGGCGACGATCTCGGCCCGGGTCTTGCCGAGATAGGGCTTGGCCGGATCGCCCGCGACCACGCGCTCCAAGGTGGCGGTCGGATTGCCGCAAGCCCCGACCAGCAGCCCCGCGCTCAACGCCGCCAGCACTCCCCGAATAGCGACCATGGCTCCTGCCCACGACGAACGGCTCGCTCAGTCTAGCCCTGCATCCAGATTAAGGCATTTGCGCGAGCAATGATGCGGGGGAAAGCTCGCCAATCCACGCCTTGTCATCACCCGGCTCGACCGGGCGATCTACTGGATTCCCGCCTTCGCGGGAATGACAAATGGCCGGGGCTGGCCGGGGCTCACCCGCCGGTGGCGAAATCCCATACGAGCTTGAGGTTGAGGACGATGATGAGGGCCGCGACCAGCGTTGCCAGCGCCGTCATCCAGCGGGGCGCGGCAAGCACCCCCATCTTGCGCCGGTCGGCGGTGAACATCACCAGCGGCACGATGGCGAAGGGCAGCTGCAGGGAGAGCACCACCTGCGACAGGATGAGCAGCTCGGCGGTGCCCTTCTCGCCATACCAGATCGTCACCAGCGCCGCCGGGACGATGGCGATCGCCCGCGTCAACAGACGCCGCAGCCAAGGCGCCAGGCGAATGTCGAGAAAACCCTCCATCACGATCTGCCCCGACAACGTCGCCGTGACAGTGGAGTTGAGCCCGCAGGCGAGCAGCGCGATGGCGAACAAGGTCGGCGCGAGCGCCGAGCCGAGCAGCGGCGCGAGGAACGAATGGACCTGCGCGAGCTCGGTCACGTCGGTCTGGCCGATGCGGTTGAAGGTGGCCGCCGCCAGGATCAGGATCGAGGCGTTGATGAGCAGCGCGAAGGTGAGCGCGATGGTGGAGTCGATATTGGCGAGCATGATCGCCTCGCGCTTCTCCGGCACGGTCTTGCCGAACGCGCGCGTCTGCACGATGCCCGAATGGAGATAGAGATTATGCGGCATGACCGTGGCGCCGATGATGCCGAGCGCCAGATACAGCATGTCGGGATTCTTGACGATCTCGACCGTGGGCGCGAAGCCTAAGATCACCTGCCCCCAATCCGGGTCGGCCATGGCGATCTGAATGCCGAAACAGGCGGCGATCACCAGGAACAGGGTGACGACGAAGGCCTCCACATAGCGGAAGCCGAGCTGCTGCATCCACAGAATGAGAAACACGTCGAGCGCGGTGAGCAGCACGCCGATCTCGAGCGGAATGCCGAACAACAGATTGAGCCCGATGGCCGTGCCGATCACCTCGGCGAGATCGGTGGCGCAGATGGCGAATTCCGCCGCCGCCCACAGCGGCCACGACGCCCAGCGCGGGAAGGCGTCGCGGCAGGCTTGCGCCAGATCGCGCCCCGAGGCCACGCCGAGCCGCGTGCACAGCGCCTGCAACAGCACCGCCATGAGATTGGACAGGAGCGCGATGGACAGGAGCGCGTAGCCAAATTTCGAGCCGCCGGCGAGCGAGGTCGCCCAATTGCCGGGGTCCATATAGCCGACGGCGACGAGATAGCCCGGGCCGAGAAAGGTGAGCAGCTTGCGCCACAAGGGGCCCGAGGGCCGCGTGCGGATCGAGCCATAGACTTCGGCGAGCGACGGCACCCGCGCCGCCCGCCGCCAGCCACGATTCACATCGTGGGCCTCGGCAACGCGTTGCTCGGCGGGCGCAGCTTCCATATTTACCGGCGAGACCGGGCTCAGCATGAACTCCCTCTTTCAGGGAAGGACCGGGGCCGGACGGCTCCAAAGCCAGCGGCTGCCACAGCCGCTCATGCCTTATTTATCTCACATGCGAATAATTTGCAAGTGCAACAAAGGGGCGATGTGTCAGTGGAGGAACCGATTTCGAGCAACTGCGGGGCTTCAAGGATTGGCCATCAGCTAATCCACGCCTGTACAGAACTGCACGTGACAACAAAATCCGGGTGATCCTTCCGCAAATCCGCAGGCGGCTTCGGGTCAGTGTTGGATGCCTGCCATTGCGGTGTTGCCTTTTGACCAGCAGGAGTTCCGAGGCATATTTCTAAATTCCCGAGCCATATTGCGGAAATGTCCGCTGCGCTACGCATCGCTTCCACTTTTTTCCTGACTGCCTCCGTCGCAGGGTTGACAGCAGCTCCCGGCGCCTTGTCTTCGTCGCTGACGGCGCACCACGGAATGTTGAGTCTTTTCGCGATTTCAGCGTAGTCCGGCAGATTTCCTACGCTGCCGGTATCGACGAGGCTGATGCTTCTCGCATCCAAATCCAGATCGGGGGCGAGCTTGCCAAGACCGGACCGCATTGCCCAGCAATCGTCCTTTCCCTCGCAGAGCACTACCCGATTGGCGAATAGCATTTCGTGGTTGCCTCGCTCATCCAGCTTTTCCTGAAATCTGACAGCCGCACTCGTCAGGCTCGTGTCGAAAACACCGGTGGTCACTTCGTCACCCTTGCGCCACAGCTTCACGATCACCTGGGGCCTTGGCGAAACTGACTAACTCCGGTCCGTGCGTTGCTGTCAGGACGATCCAGCCTTGCTCTGAAAGCCCGCCCCAGGCACATCACGCATCTTTCGGCGCAAGTGCGGATGCAGATACGTCTCTGGTTCCTCGACCAGCAGGAAAACCCGATCCTTAACTTCGTCCGGACACGTCTAGCGAAGCGAGCCGGATCAAGCTCTGCCAGCCGTCGCCCATGCTTTGAAGGGGAGTTACCGCGCCGCCGACGTCGGCCGCGAACGACACGCCTAACTGTTGGGCCAGCCATTCCTCTATTCTCTGTACGTCGGGCCTGAGCTCTAGGCGCGCCTGCGTTCCGACCTATTGAGAAAGAGTGTCCTGCAACTTCGGCTTCAGGGCTCGCTGCCAGAAAGGGAAGGCTTCGATCGATTCTCGGAACAGCTTGTACGCTTTGAACATCGTCGCAGGCATCGCCCGGGGTTTGCCCTCGAAATCCAATTCCCACTCTGTGTTAAAAAATTTTTCGGCCAACATGCGGGACAGCCTTTGAAGCGGTCCCGTCCTCCACTCGTACAATGACCGGAACAGATTCTGCGGCGAGAGCAGCCAGACTTCTGGCATGTGATCCCGAATATCGTCTATCCGCGCATAGAATTGCCGATAGCCGAGTCCCGCGCCCTTGAATTCCTCCTTGACCGCGCCCTTGAGGGGCGTTCTGTCCGACAGCAGAATGTGCTTGCCATCGCCATCCAGAAGAAAGCGTCGGTGACTGAACCTTCCCTTGGCATCCGTGCTTCCGCGAACTTCAATCGCGTGTACGCGAACTGGATTTCCGACGCCCTGAACGGCGGGTAGCTCCTTTTCATCGTCGGCTTGGAGATAGAGCGTCACCGTAAAGTCGGGTAGCGCGTTCCCGGTCCTGTCGTGGAAGAAATCGAATTCCTCGGGGACGAACTGGTGAAAGCCTCCGCCATTGAGCGCTAGCGCCAGCGCTTCCAAGACCGTGGACTTGCCCGAATTGTTGCTACCGATCAGATGAGCAGGCTTCCCCGGGGCAATTCCAAATCTAATTCGCGGATGCCCCGGAACCCTCTTACGGAAAGCTTGGAGAACCGAAACTTCACGACATCTAACCCGCTTGCATAAGATCATCAGATACTACCTTAGATAGCCCACCAGCCAGCTGTTTTTGGCGGGAGTGCCTTGCTTGATCCCCCGAAACCCGACCCCGACCGCCGCCGCTGGTTGACTTGGGCGGCCCGAATCCACCACAAAGGCGCCCATGAAGTCCCTGCGTACACGCGTATTCGTACTTGCGGCGCTCGGCGCCACAGCCATCCTCGCCGCCATGCCGGCGCGCGCCGCCTCGATGCAGGCTCAGGCCGACGCGGCCGACATGTCGGGCATGGCCAGCACGGGCCATCATTACCGGCATCATCGCGGCCGCGCCGCCTATGCCGCCTATAACCGGCCGCGCATTTTCGCCGTCACCCCGCGCGGCGTTTATTACCGCTATAGCCCCGGCATCAAGCCTGAGGGTCCGGGCTTCGGCGTGGGCTTCAGCGCCTATTAGCCACCACTTCCCTCCCCCTAGAAGGGGGAGAGTGGCGCATCTTGCGCCGGGTGGGGGTCGGGCGCCGGCATTCGCGATGGACACCCACCCCGGCCCTCCCCCTAGAGGGGGGAGGGAGGCAGAGGCGCCCAGCAAGCCTCAACCCCACAAGCGCAAGCTTCCTCCCTCGCGCGCGGGCGAAAGATGCAAAACTCCTCCGGAACCCATCCCCGCCTCTGCCCGTTGGCCCTAGGGACCCAAGCCAACGCAAGGAGGCTCATCATGAACAAGACCATCAAGCGGGGAACCATGGCGCTGGCGCTGATCGGCGGCATGGCGCTACTGGCCGCACCGGCCTCGGCCGAACTCGATCCAGAATAACGGCCATTTCGGCGGCACCTGGAGCCGCATCGGCCCGAGCCAGCCCTATCGGCACCACGATGCCCGCCGCTATTACGGCCCGGGCTACGCCTATGGCTATGGCCGGCCTTACGCCTATTACGGCGGGCCCTACGGCTACGGCCTCTATGACGAGGACGCCCCGGCACTACGCTTCTGGGGCTCGGGCTTTGGCGTCGGCATCGGCTTCTAGCCCATCCCTCCCTCTCTCCCTCCGGAGAGGGTTCGCCGTTGCGCGCCGACGCCCACCAGCGCAGGCGCCAGCGGCGAAGGGTGAGGGGATCTCATCTCCCCTCACCCGCCCCGCGCCAATGCGCTAAGATTATTCGTGACCACATCCCTGACGACGTTGCGCTGGGGCGCGCTGGCCCTCGCCCTGCTGGCCGGAGGAGCCTTGGCGGACGCCCCGGGGCTCGCCGCCGACTCCTATGGCGCCGCCTCGACCGCGGGGCCCGCGACCGGCGGCGCTGCCGCACCGGTGACGTCGATCGCCCCGCGCAGCCCGAATACGCAAGTGTTCACCGGGCCAAACGGCACCGACATGCAAGTCGGCCAGCATGCCCGCGGTTCCGCCATACCCAGCCCGGCGCCGAGCCTGGGCGTGCCAGTCCAGCGCGACTGATCGGCAAACCCATCGCCCGGTCGAGCCGGGCAGCGACACAAGAGGGTGGTCTTTAGTTCCCGCTCGGACCGAGCGGCGGGGCGATGGATTCCTCGCCCTGCCCGGCGCCGCCGCCTCCGCCCGGTTCCATGCCACCGGGTCCGAACGTCGCGCCGCCTCCCCCGCCGCCGCCACTTGGCGGGGCGCTCGCCTGTCCCGGCACGGTCGTGGTCACGCTTTCATCTGAGTTGAAGGTGACCGTGGCGGTGACAGGCCCGCCCGTCGATTGCGGACCTTTGGAGAACCCCACCAGACGGGAATTGAGCACGCGCTCCGACGCATTCCAATATTGAAAATTGGAACTAATTTTGACGGCGAAGCGAAATTGATTGTCTCGCGCTCCCCACGTCTCGGTGAAGCTGCGGCGCCGCTCTTTCCAATAGCTCTCGGCATGATAGTAGAAGGTCTCGACGCGGATTGCCGTATCGAAGAAGCTGCAATCTCCCGTCTCGATCGAAATCCAGCCGCGCGAAATGTACTGCCCCGACGTCTGCTCATAGGCGATGGCGACGTACACCATATGCGGAAACTCGTTGCAGAATTTTATTTCGCCCTCGGCGGCAGAAGCGCCCGGCGCCGCGAACAGGCCGATCGCAATGACGGCGCCGCAAACGCCAAGCCTTGACTTCACGACGCCCTCCTCATCGGCCGGTCCCTATCTCGCGAGCTGCGCTCCCGCCTTCGGCACCACCTTCCAGCCGAGCGCGGCGAGATTGGTGGTCGCGGCCGGGCTCGCGCTGCCCGTGATCCACAGCTCGCCGCCCTTTGCGCCCGAGACGAGCTGCGCGAGCGGCGGGGTCCAGATGAGGTCGTCGACGGGCAGGATGCTGACGAGGCCCTTGCCGGTCTCGAGCATGGGCGCGCCGCCCACCCGCACGAAGCCCCGCACCGGCGCGACCCTCTTGTTGAAGGCCGCGATCAGCTCGGCCTGGCGGCGGTAGAAGAAGCCCATCTCGATCGACGGCGCGCGCGCCGCACCCTCGATGAAGATCTCGCGGCCGCCCGCGCCGTGGAGACTCTCCAGCGCCTCGACGATGATCACCTTGTCGGTCGGAGTGAGCGTGGCGCTGCCATAGAAGGCATCCTTGGCCGCGTCGGAGATACCCATGGCGGCTAGACGCACGCGCCCCTCCTTCTCCAGATCCGCCGCCGATTTGTCGCGCAGCAGATCGCGCAACCCTTCGCTGGTGCCGGCGGCGCTGATGGCGAAGCCGGCGGGACCGGCGACGAAGCTGAGACCGACATTGACGCCGGTCTCGCCCACCGCGCTCGCCGTCGCCAGCCGTTTGAGCTGCGCCTCGAGCGGGGGAAAGCTCGTATTGGGATCGACGCCGATATCGAAGGCGAGCTTGCGCCGCGCCGTGGCGCCCCCGGTCACCGACGCCAGGACGCTATCCTTATGCGGGTCGGTCGCCTTCATCGAGGCGTCGGCGCTGCCGAAGACGCGCCCCACGCCGCGGAAGGTATCGCCGATGGTCTGGCCCGGCGCCGTAACGAGGTCCTTGGCGGCCGCGACCGGCTTCAGCGCCGTCCGGGTCGCCGTCTCGACCGCGGTGTCGCCACCACTGACTTCTTCGAGCTTGGCGGTGGCCGCCATCTCCCGCGCGCGCACGCGCAAGAGCTCTGTCCCCTTGACGACGAACGGTCCCCATTTGGTATCGAGCCGGTAGGCGTATTGGAAATTCTCGAGGCCGACGGGACCGGCGATCCGGTAATAGGGGCTCTGCGCCAGATCGGGCGGCAGCGCCTGACTCGCCGACAAGGTCGGCGGCGACTCATATTGGCCGGCCTGCAAGGCAGCGGCCCCGCCGAAGAGGAGCCCGACCGCCAGCGCCAAGGCGCCCGCCCCCCTTGCGGGGAGCCTGTGAACTGTTCGCAATTGTCGTCCCTGATGCTGACGCAACCTAACCTCCCACCGCGGGCGGACTCTAGCCCTAAAACCGGGTGGCGAGAAGACCGCCTATTTGGCCGTGCAGGTGCCGAAACCGGTCAGGGAGGCATCGGCCGAGTTAAAGGCGATCGAGGCGGTCTCGCTTGAATCGGCCACCGTCAATTGCCAGCCGAAGGCGCCGTCAATGCCGTGAATGATGAGCTGACCGGCGGAATCGGCGGCGGTATCGAATTTGTCCGTGCGCGCAAAGCCGGTCTCGTCCACGGCGGAGACCACGGTGTTCTCGAAATCGACCGTGACCTTGAGCGGCAGCGGCATGCCCGCCAGATCCTTGCCGCCCTTGCACGCGCCGTCCGGCGAGCATTCGTTGACCGTCTTGAACTCGCAATGCAGCGTCGGGATCGGCGCCGGTGTGGCCGTCGCCGCGGCGTCCTGCGCCGGCTCGGCCTGCGCCGCGACACTCGCCGCCACGGAAAAAACCGCCACGGCAATTAATCTGCTGATGATGGTCATGATCGTCTCTCCTTGCGCGCGGCTGGCGCGCGCCGATGAATTCGGTTTCAGAATGAATGGGCGAGTGCTTGGACGCCGATCAGCGGCAGTAATAGGGCAACGGCCCGACCACCGGGCACACCGGATAGGGCGCATAGACCGGCGCGGGCGCCACGACCACGGGCGGCGGGGGCGCCACGACCACGGGCGCGCCATAATAATATCGTGGCGGGTAGTAAGGCGCCGACAACGCCGCGCCGGCGATGGCGCCGGCCGCGAAGGCCCCGCATCCCCAGCAGCCGCCGCGCCAGCGGGCGGACGCGCTGTCATTCATCATGCTCAGTGCGGCCATCGCGACAATCGCGATCGCTGCCATGCGTGCCAAACTCACGATCATTCTCGTCATGTGACGTCGGCTCCTTGACTGTGGGGCAGAAATGAAAACCTTCACCCGCCGAGCGGTGGGGGTCAGGCACTCTAGCGCGATTTGGGCCGAAATCCCACCCGCCGCCAGGGCGCTAATCGCGAATTATTGCCTCGCCGTTAGGACCGGGCACCCCCGATGCGCTATCCGTATTGGCCAATGTGAACCGAGGAGATACCCATGCGCGATCTGCTGGCAAGGACACGCCAGGCGATTCTGCTCGGCGCGGTGCTCGCTTGCGGCATCGGCGCCGGTGCGCTACTCGCGCGCGAGCCGGAAGGCGGGGTCACGGCCAAGGAGCTGTTGCAAGAGGCCCTCAAGGGCGAGCCCGGCAAGGAGGTGAACATGCAGGTCTACACCTTCGCCCCCGGTGCCTCAGTCCCCTGGCACATCCACCCCGACGCCCAGGAATTCGACTACGCCATCTCCGGCACCTTGACGCTGGAGATGGCCGGCGCGCCCAGGCGCGAGCTCAAGGCGGGCGAGGCGATTTATGTGCCGCCCAATGTCGTGCATCGCGGCCTCAATCTGAGCGCCACCGAGCCGATGCAAGTTTTCGTCGTGCGGGTGAAGCCGAAGGACAAGCCGCTCACGCACGAGATGCCGCCGCCGCAATGAACGCTGCTATGACGGCTCGGCGAAGACGCGGTGGCACCATAGCCCGTAAAGACCGATGGCCCAGGCGAAGGGCGCGAGCAGCCAGTGGAACAGATTGACTTGCGGCGTGAGCTGCATGCCGAGATGGTAGGGCGTGAAGGTGCCAAGCACGGCAAGCAGCGTGAGCAACGCCGCGGAAGCGAGCACGAAACCCGCCGCCAGGCGCGGCCGATAGAAGCCGATGACGCAGCCGATCACGCCCCACACGAAATAAAGCCCGGCTTGGATGGGATCGAGTTGGAACCCCAATGGGAAGCTTTGCGGATCGGTGCCCAAGCCCTTGATCGCGTAGACCGCAAGCAGAATGCCGCCAAGCGCGAGGAAATAGACGCTGAGCCGCGCCGTCCACACCACGAGCGGGACCGTCTCGATCTCGACGGTCTCGATCTCTTGCCTGTCCTGCGGTCGCGGCTTGGCGGCGTCCTCCGCGCTTGCGCGCTTCTTCGCCGGTGGTGCGGTCGTCATGGGTGGCCTTCCTCTCGGCGCGGGGGCGAATTTATCCCATCGGCGCCCGCCCGCAAGACGCCGCCGCGAGCAAAACCCATTTTTGTCATGACGGCCATGCCGCTCATCCCCTAGACACGCGCGGGCGCGACACCGCAAATCCCTTTGCCCGCCAACCCCTGACCGCCATGGCCGACACTCCCCTCCAATGGCCCAGGAGCTCGCCGCCAAGAAGCTGCAATTGCTGGCGATGCGGCTCGGCGCGCCGGCCTCCCTCGCACTCGGTGCCTTGCTCGCGCCCTTGTTGCGCCAACGGCGCGAAACCCCGGATGGACTTATCTCTTCGGCCGCGTCGGCCGCGGCAAAACCATGCTCATGGACCTGTTCTTCGCCAGCGTCGCGATGCGCGACAAGCGCCGCATCCATTTCTAGGAATTCATGAGCGAGGCCCATGAGCTGATCGACCGTGCCCGCAAGGCCGATGCGGCGGATCCGGTCAAGATCGCCGCCACCGGCATCGCCGCCGAGGCGCGCCTGCTCTGCCTCGACGAGCTCGAACTGACCGACATCGCCGACGCCATGATCGTGGGCCGGCTGTTCCAGCATCTCTTCGCCGACGGCGTCGTCCTCGTCGCCACGTCCAACGCCGCGCCCGGCGACCTTTACCGCGACGGGCTCAACCGCCAGCTGTTCGTACCCTTCATCCGCCTCATCGAGGCGCACATGGACGTGCACGAGCTCGAGGCCCATCACGATTACCGGCTCGAGAAGCTGGAGGGGAGCGAGCTTTATGTCACCCCGCTCGACGCCCGTGCTCGCGCGCGGCTCGACGCCAGCTTCCGCACGCTCACCGGTCACGCCCGGGGCGAGCCCGCGAGGCTGACCGTCAAAGGCCGGTCGCTTGCCGTGCCGGAGGCGGCCTTCGGCGTGGCCCGCTTCTCCTTCGCCGATCTCTGCGAGGCGCCGCTCGGGAGCCTCGATTATCGGCGCATCGCCCGTACTTATCATACGCTGATCGTCGACGAGATTCCGCTGCTCGGCCCCGAGCAGCGGAACGCCGCCCGGCGCTTCGTCACCCTGATCGACGTACTCTACGACAATGGCGTCGGCCTGATCGCCTCGGCGGCGGCGGAGCCGCATGCGCTCTACCCCGCGGGCGACGGTGCCGAGGCCTTTGCGCGTACGGCGTCGCGGCTCATGGAGATGCGCTCGCATGACTATCTCGAACAGCGGCCGCGCCATATGCCCGCGTCCCTCCCCACCAAAGTCCCATGAGCGCCTTGCACCGAAGCGGGATTGCCGGTAACCAAAACTGGGGCGAGACTCAGGTAAAGGCGGGCCCAGCGCGGCCGGTGTAGCGGAGGGGTGAAGCATGGCGCGGAACCGCATTGCGTTGATCGGCGCAGGCCAGATCGGGGGCACGCTCGCCCATCTTGCCGGCATCAGGGATTTGGGCGAGGTCGTGCTGTTCGACGTGGTCGACGGCATCCCCCAAGGCAAGGCGCTCGACCTGTCCCAAGCCGCTCCCGTGGAGGGCTATAGCCCGAAACTGAGGGGGGCCAACGAATATGCCGAGATCAAGGACGCCGATGTGGTGATCGTCACCGCGGGCGTTCCCCGCAAGCCCGGCATGAGCCGCGACGATCTGCTGGAGATCAACCTCAAGGTCATGGAGCAGGTGGGCGCCGGCTTGCGCAAATACGCGCCGGAAGCCTTCGTCATCTGCGTCACCAACCCGCTCGACGCCATGGTCTGGGCCTTGCAGAAGACGAGCGGACTGCCGCGTAACAAGGTGGTCGGCATGGCCGGCATCCTCGATGCCGCCCGCTTCCGCTATTTCCTCTCCGAGGAATTCGACGTTTCGCCCGAGGACATCACCGCCATGGTGCTGGGCGGCCATGGCGACACCATGGTGCCGCTCGTGCGGTATTCGACCGTGGCCGGCATTCCCTTGCCCGATCTCGTGAAGATGCGCTGGATCACTCAGAAGCGTCTCGACGAGGTCGTGCAACGCACCCGCGACGGCGGCGCCGAGATCGTCGGCCTGCTCAAGACGGGCTCCGCCTATTATGCGCCGGCCGCCGCCGCCATGCAGATGGCCGAATCTTATCTCAAGAACAAGAAGCGGGTGCTGCCTTGCGCCGCCTATCTCAACGGCGAATATGGGGTGAAGGGCCTCTATGCCGGCGTACCCGTGGTCATCAGCGCCAAGGGCGTCGAGCGCGTCATCGAGCTTGAGCTCACTTCGGCCGAGCAGGATGCGTTCATGAATTCGGTGGCAAGTGTCAAATCCTTGGTCGAGCTCTGCCAGCGCATCGCCCCCGGCCTTGCCGCCAGCGCCGCGTGAGCGCCGCAATCCGGAACAGCCCGCCCCGCTCCTCCCCGAGTAAGTCCCGTTGAATATCCACGAATATCAAGCCAAGGCGTTGCTCGGCGAATACGGTGCGCCGGTCGCTGAAGGCCGCGTCGCCGAGACCGCGCAAGAGGCCGTGGCCCATGGCCGCGATCTCGGCCGCGACTCTTTCGTGGTGAAGGCACAGATCCACGCCGGCGGGCGCGGCAAAGGCGGCGGCATCAAGCTCGTGCGCACGCTCGAGGAGCTGCACGCCGAGGCCGACCGCATGCTGGGCAAGCCGCTGATCACGCCGCAGACCGGCCCGCAAGGTCGCATCGTGCGCCGGGTCTATGTCGTCGAGGACGCCACGATCGCCCGCGAGCTCTATCTCTCGCTCCTGGTCGACCGCGGCACGGGCCGCGTGGCCTTCGTCGCCTCGACTGAAGGCGGCGTCGACATCGAGGCCGTGGCGGCAAGCATGCCGGACAAGATCACCACGCTCAGCGTCGATCCGGCGACGGGCTTGAGCCCATTTCACGGCCGTCTCATCGCCGCGGCGCTCAAGCTCGAAGGCGAGCAGACCAAGCGGTGCGCCAAGCTCATCGGCGCGCTCTACCGGCTCTTCCTCGATAAGGATGCGAGCCTGATCGAGATCAACCCCCTCGTCGTCACCAAGGAGGGCAAGCTCCTCTGCCTCGACGCCAAGATGGGTTTCGATGACAACGCGCTGTTCCGCCACCCCGACATCGCCGCCTTGCGCGATCTCGGCGAGGAGGATCCGGCCGAAGTGGAAGCCTCGCGCCACGATCTCTCTTACGTGAAGCTCGACGGCTCGATCGGCTGCATGGTCAACGGCGCCGGCCTAGCCATGGCGACCATGGACATCATCAAGCTCTATGGCGCCGAGCCGGCTAATTTTCTCGATGTCGGCGGCGGCGCCACCAAAGAGCGGGTGACCGAAGCCTTCAAGATCATTCTCTCCGACCCGCATGTGAAGGGCGTGCTGGTCAACATCTTCGGCGGCATCATGCGCTGCGATGTGATCGCCGAGGGCATCATCGCCGCCGCGCGCGAAATGGCCATCTCCGTGCCGCTGGTGGTGCGGCTCGAAGGCACCAACGTCGCCCGCGGCAAGGCGCTGCTCGCGGAATTGGGCCTCGCCATCATTCCGGCCGACGATCTCGCCGACGCGGCGCAGAAGATCGTCGCCGCGGTCAAGGGCGCGCGCTGATGGCCGTGCTGGTCGATCAGAACACCCGCGTCATCTGCCAGGGCTTCACCGGCGCGCAAGGCACGTTCCATTCCGAGCAGGCCATCGCCTACGGCACCAAGATGGTGGGCGGGGTGACGCCGGGCAAAGGCGGCAGCAGGCATCTCGGCCTCCCCGTATTCGACACCGTCAAAGAAGCCGTGGCGGCAACCGGCGCCGATGCGAGCGTGATCTATGTGCCGCCGCCCTTCGCCGCCGACGCGATCCTCGAAGCGATCGACGCGCGCGTGCCGCTCGTGGTCGCCATCACCGAAGGCATTCCCGTGCTCGACATGGTGAAGGTGAAACGTGCGCTGCTGGGCTCGGAAACGCGCCTCATCGGCCCGAATTGCCCCGGTATCATCACCCCCGATCAGTGCAAGATCGGCATCATGCCGGGACACATCCACCTGCCGGGCTCGGTCGGCATCGTGTCGCGCTCCGGCACGCTGACCTATGAGGCGGTGGCCCAGACGACCGCCGCCGGCCTCGGTCAATCCACCTGCATCGGCATCGGCGGCGATCCGGTCAACGGCACCGATTTCGTCGATTGCTTGACGCTGTTCCTCGCCGACGACGCAACGCAGTCGATCATCATGATCGGCGAGATCGGCGGCAGCGCCGAAGAGGATGGCGCGGCGTTCCTCGCCGCATCCAAGACCAAGAAACCGGTGGTGGGCTTCATCGCCGGCGTCACCGCACCCCCCGGGCGCCGCATGGGCCATGCCGGCGCCGTCATCTCCGGGGGCAAGGGCGACGCCAAGCACAAAATCGAGGCAATGCGTGCCGCGGGTATAGTCATGGCGGAATCGCCGGCCGCCCTTGGAACCACGCTGGCGGGCGTATTAAATAGGGGCTGAGGCCCCACGCTCGTCGCTTTTCCTTGAAAAGCCGGTTTTGAGCACGATACCTGCAAGGTTCGCCCTATGACCCGACACGAGCTGAACGACGTGTTTAACCGCACGTCGTTCCTGCACGGCGCCAACGCCACCTATCTCACCGGGCTCTACGCCCGCTTCGAGCAGGACCCGAATTCGGTCGATCCCGAATGGCAGTCCTTCTTCGCCAGCCTCGAAGATGAACGCGATGCGGTGCTGGCCGAGGCTCGCGGCCCCTCCTGGAAGCCCTCGAACGGCGCCCTGATCCCCTTCTCCACCCCGCGCGCCGTGCGCACCATCGACGCCGAGGAATCGATGGCCGCTGCCCGCGACACGCTTGGCGCCCGCATGCTGATCCGCGCCTACCGCACCCGCGGCCATCTCATCGCCAAGCTCGATCCGCTCGAGCTCACCAAGCGGCGCGAGCATCCCGAGCTCAAGCCCAAGACCTACGGCTTCACCAAATCCGATTACGACCGCCCGATCTTCATCGGTGGCGCGCTGGGGCTCGAATTCGCCACGCTGCGCCAGATCCTCGACATCCTGCGCCGGACCTATAGCGAGCATATCGGCGCCGAATACATGCATATCTCCGACCCCGAGCAGCGCGGCTGGATTCAGGAGCGCATCGAGGGGCTCGACAAGGAGGTGCGCTTCACCCCCCAAGGCAAGAAGGCGATCCTCAACAAGCTGATCGAGGCCGAGACCTTCGAGCGCTTCCTCGACGTGAAATATACCGGCACCAAACGCTTCGGGCTGGACGGCGGCGAGTCGCTCGTGCCGGCGCTGGAGCAGGTAATCAAGCGCGGCGGCCAGCTCGGCATCGGCGAGATCGTCATCGGCATGCCCCACCGCGGACGCCTCAACGTGCTCGCCAACGTCATGGGCAAGCCGCTCACCGCCATCTTCCATGAGTTCCGCGGCGGCAGCGCCCAGCCCGACGACGTCGAGGGCTCGGGTGACGTGAAATATCATCTCGGCGCCTCGTCCAACCGCGACTTCGACGGCAACCGGGTGCATCTGTCGCTCACCGCCAACCCCTCGCATCTGGAGAGCGTCGATCCGGTGGTGCTCGGCAAGGTGCGCGCCAAGCAGGACCAGCGCTACGACAAGGAACGCAAGCAGGTGCTGCCGCTGCTCATGCATGGCGACGCCGCCTTCGCCGGCCAGGGCGTGGTGGCCGAATGTTTCGGGCTCTCGGCGTTGCGCGGGCACCGCGCCGGCGGCTCCCTGCATTTCATCGTCAACAACCAGATCGGCTTCACCACGGCGCCGCGCTTCTCCCGCTCCTCGCCCTACCCCTCCGACGTCGCCAAGATGATCGACGCGCCGATCTTTCACGTGAATGGCGACGACCCCGAGGCCGTGGTGCATGTGACCAAGATCGCCGTCGATTACCGCCAGCGCTTCGGCAAGCCCGTGGTCATCGACCTGTTCTGCTACCGCCGCCACGGCCACAACGAGGCGGACGAGCCGGCCTTCACCCAGCCTCTGATGTATGCCCGCATCCGCGAGCATCCGCGTGTGTCGGAGGTCTATGCCGCGCAACTGGTCGCCGAGGGCCTGCTCACCCAAGGCGAAGTCGAGCAGATGCAGGCGGATGTGCGTGCCGAGCTGGAGGACGCCTTCGCCGCCGCCGACAGCTACCGCCCGAACCGCGCCGACTGGCTCGACGGCAAATGGTCGGGCATCGGCCATGCCGAGGAGGGTGCGCGGCGCGGCCTGACCGGCGTCGAGCTCGATCTGCTGCGCGAGGTCGGACGCAAGATCACCTACATCCCCAAGAGCTTCACCCCGCATAAGACGGTGGCGCGCATCGTCGCCAATCGCCGCAAGATGATCGAGGACGGCAAAGGCATCGACTGGTCCACCGCCGAGGCGCTCGCTTATGGCACGCTTCTGCTCGAGGGCTATCGCGTGCGGCTGTCGGGGCAGGATTCCGAGCGCGGCACCTTCTCCCAGCGCCACTCCTTGCTGATGGATCAGGAGACCGAGAAGAAATACACCCCCCTCAAGCACATCGCCAAGGAGCAGGGCGAGTTCGAGGTCATCAACTCCATGCTGTCGGAGGAGGCGGTGCTCGGTTTCGAATATGGCTATAGCCTCGCCGAGCCGAACGCGCTCGTGCTGTGGGAAGCGCAATTCGGCGACTTCGCCAACGGCGCGCAAGTGATCATCGACCAGTTCATCTCCTCCGGTGAGCGCAAATGGCTGCGCATGTCGGGCCTCGTGCTGTTGCTGCCCCATGGCTATGAGGGCCAAGGCCCGGAGCATTCCTCCGCCCGGCTCGAGCGCTATTTGCAGCTCTGCGCCGAGGACAATTGGCAGATCGCCAATTGCACCACGCCCGCCAACTATTTCCACGTGCTGCGGCGCCAGCTCCATCGCCAATTCCGCAAGCCGCTGGTTTTGATGACGCCGAAATCGCTGCTGCGGCACAAGCGCGTGACGTCCACCCTCGAGGCGTTCGGCCCCGGTTCGAGCTTCCATCGCCTCCTGTGGGACGACGCGCAATCGCTGCCCGACCAGGCCATCACGCTCGTGCCCGACGACCAGATCCGTCGCGTGGTACTGTGCTCGGGCAAGGTCTATTACGATCTCTATGACGAGCGCGAGAAACGCGGGTTGAACGACATCTATCTGCTCCGCGTCGAGCAGCTCTATCCCTTCCCGGCGCGCGCGCTGATCCACGAGCTGTTGCGCTTCCGTGACGCCGAAATGGTGTGGTGCCAGGAGGAGCCGAAAAATATGGGCGCCTGGAGCTTCATTGAGCCGAACCTCGCTTGGGTGCTCGACCATATCGAGGCCAGGCACCGGCGCCCCTCCTGCGCCTCGCGGCCGTCTTCCGCCGCCACCGCCACGGGGCTGGCCAGCAAACACCAACACGAGCTGAAGACCCTGCTCAACGAGGCGCTGGGCTAGATGAAGAAGCGCCTCGCCATTGTCTCGGTGCCGGTATCGGACCAGAAGCAGGCGCGCGACTTCTATGTGGGCGTGATGGGCTTCGTGCTGTTGCGCGAACAACCGATGGGCAAGGAGCAAAGCTGGGTGCAGCTCGCGCTACCCGAGGACGATACCTCGATCACGCTCGTGACCTGGTTCGAGACCATGCCGGCCGGCTCGCTGCGCGGCGCTGTCATCAACACGAATGACATCGAGACCTATCATGCCGAGCTGATCGGCAAGGGCGCCGCCCCGTCGAAGATTGCGTCGGCGCCCTGGGGGCGCCATTTCACCCTGGCCGATCCCGATGGGAACGGCTGGGTCGTGCAGCAGAACCCGGTCTGAGGGGAGCCGAGGCCATGGCCAAAGAGATTCGCGTGCCGGCATTGGGGGAATCCGTGGCCGAAGCGACCGTCGGCCAATGGTTCAAGCAGGCGGGCGATGCCGTGACCGCCGATGAGCCTCTGGTCGAGCTTGAGACCGACAAGGTGACGGTGGAGGTCCCGGCGCCCGCATCGGGTATCCTCGGCGAGATCAGGGTCAAGGCCGGCGATACCGTTGCCGTGGGCGCCGTGCTCGGCGCCATCCGCGACGGCGACGGCAAGGAGGCCAAGGCCAAGCCCGCCAACGCCGCCGCGAAGAAACCGGCGCCCGCCCCGGCCAAGACGCAGGCCGCCCCGGCCAAGACGCAAGCCGCGGCCCCCGCGCCGCCGACCGCCGTGCTGGAACGCGAGCCCCACCCGCGCGAGGAGGTGACCGAGGAGGAGATGCCGCCCTCGCCTGCCGCGCGCAAGCTCTTGGCCGAGAGCGGGCTCGAGCCCAGCGCCGTGCAAGGCTCCGGACGGCGCGGACAGGTGCTGAAGGAAGACGTCTTACATCCGGCGCAACCCCCCGCTCCGTCGGGCGGCGAGGATGCCGCCGCAAAGGCCACCGCCGCGCTGCTCGCCCGCGAACGCAAGGCAAAGCCGCCCGCCCCCCCGCGCCCCGCCATTCCCGCCGAGGACGCCGCTCGCGAGGAGCGCGTGCGCATGACTCGGCTCCGCCAGACCATCGCCATGCGGCTCAAGGAGGCGCAGGACACAGCCGCCATGCTCACCACGTTCAACGACGTGGATATGAGCGCGGTCATGGATCTCCGCCGCGATTATCGCGAGGCCTTCGAGAAGAAGCACGGCGTGAAGCTCGGCCTGATGGGCTTCTTCGTCAAAGCCTGCGTGCTGGCGCTGAAGGAGATCCCCGCCGTCAATGCCGAGATCGACGGTTCCGACATCGTCTACAAGAATTATTATCACATCGGCGTGGCCGTCGGCACCGAGCGCGGCCTCGTGGTGCCGGTGTTGCGCGACGCCGACCGCATGAGCCTCGCCGAGATCGAAAGCGCGATCGCCGATTTCGGCGTCCGCGCCCGCGAAGGAAAGCTGAGCCTGGAGGAGATGCAAGGCGGCACCTTCACCATCTCCAATGGCGGCATCTACGGCTCGATGCTCTCCACCCCGATCCTCAACGCGCCGCAATCGGGCATTCTCGGCATGCATCGCATCGAGGGGCGTCCCGTGGTGCGCGACGGCCAGATCGTCGCCCGGCCGATGATGTATCTTGCCCTCTCCTATGACCACCGCGTGGTCGACGGCAAGGACGCCGTGACCTTCCTCGTCGAGATCAAGAAGGCCATCGAGGACCCGAAGCGCCTCGTGCTCGATCTGTGAGCCGACCATGAACCAATACGATTTGATCGTCATCGGCATCGGCCCCGGCGGCTATGTCGCCGCCATCCGCGCGGCGCAACTCGGCATGAAGGTGGCGGTGGTGGAGAAACGTGCCACCCCTGGCGGCACCTGCCTCAATGTCGGCTGCATCCCGTCCAAGGCGCTGCTGCATGCAAGCGAGCTCTATGCCGAGGCCGCCAACGGCTTCGCCGGCATGGGCATCAAGGTGAAGCCGAACCTCGACCTCGCCGCCATGCAGGCCTTCAAGGACTCCGGCGTGAAGGGTAATGTCGACGGCGTCGCCTTCCTGTTGAAGAAGAACAAAATCGACAGCGTGCATGGCCAAGGCCGCATCGCCGGACCCGGCAAGGTTGAGGTCACGAGCGCCGACGGCAAGACGCAGATGCTGGAGGCGAAATCCATCCTCATCGCCACCGGCTCCGAGGTGGCTTCCATTCCCGGCATCGCCATCGACGAGAAGAGGATCGTCTCCTCCACCGGCGCGCTGTCGCTGCCGCAAGTCCCCCAGCGTCTGGTGGTGATCGGCGCCGGCTATATCGGGCTCGAGCTCGGCTCCGTGTGGCACCGGCTCGGCGCGCAAGTGACCGTGGTCGAAATGCTTCCCCGAATCGCTCCCGGCCTGGACGGCGAGGTCGCCAAGGCGTTCCAGCGCATCCTCGAGAAGCAGGGCATTGCTTTCAAGCTCGGCATGAAAGTGCTCGGCGTCGAGACCAAGGGCAAGGCGTGCAGAGTCACGCTCGAGCCCGCCGCCGGCGGCAAGAAGGAAACGCTCGACTGCGAATTGGTGCTCGTCTGCGTCGGCCGCCTGCCCAACACCCAAGGGCTGGGCCTGGCCGAGCTTGGGGTGAAGACCGACAATCGCGGCCGAATCCTCGTCGATCCCCGTTACGCCACCAATGTCGCCGGCATCTACGCCA
Organism: uncultured Alphaproteobacteria bacterium; assembly: GCA_963820115.1. Classification (GTDB taxonomy): domain Bacteria; phylum Pseudomonadota; class Alphaproteobacteria; order Rhizobiales; family Methyloligellaceae; genus Methyloceanibacter. Next base: position 64,193 of record CAWFYP010000001.1, on the reverse strand, counting down.
TCGGCGACGTGATCCCAGGGCCCATGCTCGCGCATAAGGCCGAGGAGGAAGGCGTGGCGGTGGCCGAGATCCTCGCCGGCCAAGCGGGCCACGTGAATTACGACGTCATCCCGAGCGTGATCTATACCGCGCCGGAAGTGGCGAGCGTGGGCAAGACCGAGGAAGAGCTGAAGGATGCGGGCATCGCGTATAAAGTCGGCAAGTTCCCCTTCACCGCCAATGGCCGCGCCAAGGTCAATCGCGCCACCGAAGGTTTCGTCAAGGTGCTGGCCGATGCCGCCACCGACCGCGTGCTCGGCGTGCATATTCTGGGCGCCGATGCCGGCACCATGATCGCCGAGGCGGCCGTGCTGATGGAGTTCGGCGGCTCGGCCGAGGATCTTGCGCGCACCTGCCATGCCCACCCCACGCTGAACGAGGCGGTGAAGGAAGCCGCGCTTGCGGCCGACAAGCGCGCCATCCACATGTGAGGCTTAACCGCGCCGCGATGGGCGCCGTTTGCGCTTTGGCCTCGCCGCGCGGCGGGGCCGCGGCGCCTGTTCCGGCACGGCTTGCGGCATTGCTCTGACTTGCGGCGTGTCCGCCAGCACCGAGCCGACCAACAGCGCGAAGCTCACGAATTCCACCACGGCGATGGTCGCGTGGCCCCACTCCCATTTCGCCCGCCAGCCCATCCAATCCTCGGGCACCGGCCCATTCACCCATTGCGCGAGCTCGACATTGACGGGATAGACCAGCACCCACCACAGCACGAGCGCGAGCCCGAATAGCAGGGCGGCAAGAAGCGCGAGGCAGTAGCCGGGCCGGCTATGCTCCTTCACGAAATAGGCATTGAGCGCGAGCACGATCACGGCGGTGATGAAGATCATCGCCCCGACGCTGCCGAACCAGGAGTAAAGCCCGCCCTGCACCGTCGAGCCGACCCACAGATATTGGTCCCACGCCATGCGCGCCGGCAGCTGCATGAGATGGCAGAAGCCGAGCCCGAGGGTGAGCGCCGCCAGCATGACGGCCAAGAAGCGCCAGACCTTGAGGAACATCGCGAGCCCTCCCTCCGTCGTCCTGCCCCATTGTCCTCGTCATGGCCGGGCTTGTCTCAGGCCTTACGTCGTTTTGAACAGAGAAAATCGTGGATTGTCATTGAGGACAGCTGCGCCTGGCGCGGCGCGCGATCCGGAATCCAGCGCATGACCCGGGGCGAAGCCACACAGGAGTCCAGCATTCGCCGGAATGACGTAAGCCTAGTCCAGCGTCTTGCGGAAGCGGAGCAGCGCCAGCCCCATGGCGACCACCATAAAGATCAACAGCGCCAGCACGTCGAGCTGCATGTCGGCGAAGCCGGTCCCCTTGAGCATGATGCCGCGCACGATGCGGATGAAATGGGTCAGGGGCAGCGCCTCGCCGATCACCTGCGCCCATTCCGGCATGCCGCGGAAGGGGAAGGCATAGCCGGACAAGAGAAAGTTCGGCAGGAAGAAGAAGAACGTCATCTGCACCGCCTGCAGCTGGTTCCGCGCAATGGTGGAGAAGGTATAGCCCACGGCGAGGTTGGAGGCGGCGAACAGGGTCGAGAGCGCGATCAAGAGGGTCACGCTCCCCAGGATCGGTACATTGAACAGATAATGCGCCGCCGTGAGGATGATGGTCATCTGCACGAAGCCGACGAACACGAAGGGCACGATCTTGCCGAGCATGATCTCGACCGGCTTGATCGGCATTGACAGCAAATTCTCCATCGTGCCGCGCTCGATCTCGCGCGTGACCGCGAGTGCCGTGTACATCATCATGGTCATGGTCAGCACCACCCCGAGCAGGCCCGGCACGATGTTGAGCTGGGTGATGCCTTCCGGGTTGTAGCGCCGCTGTAGCGTGAGCGTAAACGGCGCGGGCTCGGCCTTGACCGGCGCGTCCGGCCCGCGCAGCTCCCGCCGCAACGCCGAAATCGATGACGCCTTGGGCGGCGGAGATGGCGGTCCCGGTCGCCACCGGGTCGGTCGCATCGGCGATGACCAGCACCTCGGGGCGGTCCCCGCGCCGCACGTCGCGCTCGAAATAGGCGGGAATCTCCACCGCGAACTGGGCCTGCCCCGACCGCACCAATTTATCGACTTGCGCCGCGTCATGCACTTCCCAGCGCAGATCGAAATAGTCGGTGTTCTTGAGCGCGGCGAGGACGGCGCGGGTGAGCGGGCCGTTGTCGCGCACGAGTACGACCGTCGGCAGATGCTTGGGATCGGTGTTGATGGCGTAGCCGAACAGGACGAGCTGCATGACCGGGACCAGGATCATGGTGGCGAAGGTCACGCGGTCGCGCCGCATCTGCACGAACTCCTTCACCACCATGGCCCAGAGGCGGCGGAAGAAGCCGGGATCGCGCCGCGGCACGGGCATGGTGCTTGCGGCCGCGGTCATGAGGGAGGCCCCTTATGACGGGTCATGAGCAGGATGAAGACGTCCTCGAGGCTCGGCTCGCCCCGTGCCCAGTGATATTTGCCGTCAGCCTTCTTGAGGCCGCTCACGGTCCGATCGAGCGCCTTGCGATCCTTGCCGCTGACATGCAGCTCGTTGCCGAACGGCGCCACCATGTCGACGCCGCGCAGCGTGTGCAGCTTCTCGGCGAGCTCATGCATATTGGGCCCGCGCACCACCCAGGTGCTCAAGCCGGAGCGGGCCACCACCTCTTCCGCCGTGCCGCGGGCAAGCAGCTCGCCGGTGGCGATATAGGCGATCTCGTGACAGCGCTCGGCCTCGTCCATGTAGTGGGTGGAGACGAGCACGGTGATGCCTTCCGCCGCGAGCGCGTGGATCTCCTCCCAGAATTCGCGCCGCGCTTTGGGATCGACGCCGGCGGTCGGCTCGTCCAGCAGCAGGAGTTGGGGCTGCGGCAGGATGCAGGCGCCGAGCGCGAGCCGCTGCTTCCATCCGCCCGACAGATGCCCCGCCAGTTGATCCGCCCGCGCGGTAAGCCCGAGCCGGTCGATGGCGTCCTTGGCCGCTTTGCTCGGCTCCGGCACGCCATAGACCCGCGCCACGAATTCGAGATTTTCGCGGATCGACAGATCCTCATAGAGGCTGAAGCGCTGCGTCATGTAGCCGACATTGCGTTTGATCGCGTCGGACTGGGTGAGGATGTCGTAGCCGAGGCAGGTGCCGTGGCCGGAGTCCGGCGTCAGCAGCCCGCACAGCATGCGGATGGTCGTGGTCTTGCCGCTGCCGTTCGGCCCCAGAAAGCCGTAGATCTCGCCCTTCGGCACCTGCATGGTGAGGTCGTGCACCACGACGTTGCCATCGAAGGACTTGGTCAGGCCTTCGACATCGATGGCGATTTCCTTCATTGCCGTGCGACCCGGTCGCCCGGCTCGAGCGTCACCGTCACCGGCTGGCCCGCGGTCAATTTCGCCGCATCGCCCTGTGGGCGCGCTTCAATAAGAAAGACGAGCTTCTCGCGGCGTTCTTGCGAGAAGATGACGGGCGGCGTGAACTCGGCGTCACGCGCGATGAAGCTGATCTTGGCCTCCAGATCAGGCGCGCAGCCGTCGCAGGTGACATGCACGATCTGCCCCAGCCGCAATGTCGCTCGCGCTGGCTCCGGCACGAAAAACCGCACTTTGAGATTGCGCGGCGGCAGCAGCGCCACTACCGCCTGCCCGGCATTGACGACCTCGCCGGGACGGAAATAGACCTCCTCGATCGTGCCGTCCTCTTGGCTCGCCACCGTCCGCTTGGCGAGATTCTTTTCGGCCTCGTCGAGCGAATGGCGCGCCTCCTCCGCCGATGCGGCGGCCGCGTCGATCAAGCCGGAGCGGCTGAGGAGCTTCGCGGCGTCGATGCGCTTCTCGGCCTGCGCCACCGCGGCCGCGTTGCTGTCATGCTGGGCGACGGCATCGTCGAGCTGCGCCTTGGCCACCCAGCCCTTGTTGTAAAGCTCCTGAGTGCGCTCGAGATTGGTGACCGATTGCTGGAGCAGCGCCTCGGCCTGGTTGAGCGCGGCATCGAGCACCGCGATCTCGGTCGGTCTTTGTAGCTGCGTCTTAGCGTCGGCGAGCCGCGCCTCGGCCTCGCCGAGCCGCGCGCGCGCGGCGGCGACGCCCGCCTCCTCCGCCTTGCTCTCCAACGTGAAGATCGGCGCACCCTTGGTGACCTGATCGCCCTCCTCGACGGCGAGCGTCTCCACCCGGCCGCCCTGCTCGGAGCCGACCAGCACGAGGTCGGCCTCCATATAGCCGGGAAAAAGATCCATCTGCCCGTCCGAGCAGCCGGCGAGCGCGAAGGCCGCGGCCACCAGCAATGCGGCGCCAACGACGCGGGACACGAGCGCCATTACGTGTCTCCCGTGGCCGGCGCCCGGATCGCGTCGAGGAGCAGATCGACATTGGTGGCGAGCAGCGCGTCGGTGTCGAGATGGTGATGCCGCTCGAACAGCGCCCGCCACAGGATGGCCGTCAGCGCCGGCGCGACCAGGAGCTGCGGATAGTCGCGCAACTTATTGGGCTTGAACTCGCCACTTTCGATGCCGCGGTCGATGAGCCGGGTAAGCGTCTCGATCCCGCGCGACACCACCGACTCGTAATAAAAGGCGGTGAGCTCGGGATGTTTGTGCCCCTCGGCGATCAGGAGCCGCGCGATGAAGGCGCGCTTCGAGGTGACCAGCTCCTGAATGAAGGCAAGGAACGGTCCTTTCAGCAATTGCTCGGCCGAGAGCTCGGTCAATTCCATCTTCTCGCGCATGATGTCGAAATGCGCGGTGATGACGCTGCGCACGACCGCCTTGAACAGCTCCTCCTTGGTCTTGAAATAGAGATAGGGCAGGCCCTTGCTCACCTTCGCCCGCGCAGCCACGTCCTCGAGCCGCGTGCCGGCGAAGCCCTTGACGGCGAACTCCGCGAACGCCGCGTCCACGATCTGTTGCGGACGGGCATCCTTCTCTTTGCGGCTCTTTCGGGTCTTGGCCCGTGAGCCAAGCGAATGTTGCGCGACCATGTCCTGCCGCCTCCCAGCGGTACGCCGAATATAATGACTGACCGGTCAGTACTGCAATGGGCCAGTTTGAGGCGTCCGGCGAGCCTGTCAGGCCTGAAAAATAAGGCTTTGGCGGGGATCAACCAGCCGGAAACCGGCCCTCAGGCCCGGGGATGGGCCTTCTCGTAGATCTTGAGCAGATGGGCGCGGTCGACCTCGGTATAGACCTGGGTGGTCGAGAGGCTTGCATGCCCCAGCAGCTCTTGGATCGCGCGCAGATCCGCGCCCGCGCCCAGAAGATGGGTGGCAAAGGAGTGACGCAGCGCGTGCGGCGTGGCTGTGTCCGGCAGGCCGAGCGCATCGCGCGTCCTGGCGATGAGGAGCTGGATGATCCGCGGGCTGAGTTGGCCGCCGCGTACCCCGATGAACAGCGGATCGTCGGGCAGAAGCGTGACCGGGCAGAGCGCGAGGTAACGCTCGACTGCCGCCCGCGCGATGGCGAGCACCGGCACCACCCGCATCTTGTCGCCCTTGCCGCGCACGCGCAGCATGTCGCGCCCCTTGATCGGCGCCTCCCGGCGCGTGAGTGACAGCGCTTCGGAAATGCGTAGCCCTGAGCCATAGAGCAGCGTGAGCACGGCGGTATCGCGCGCCGCGATCCATTCCGGCGCTTCGAGGTCCTCGATCTCGCCGCCACTGACGAGCGCGGTGGCCTTGGGGGCGGTGAGCGGCTTCGGCACCGAATGGGGCAGCTTGGGCAGCGCCACCGCGCGCACGGCATCGTTCTTGCCGAAGCCGCGCCGCTCGAGAAAGCGGTAGAACATGCGGAGCGCGCTCAAAGAGCGGGCCAGGCTGCGGCTCTCGACGCCCGCCTCGCGCCGCGCGGCGAGAAAGGCGCGCACGTCTCGGGCATTGAGTGCAAGCAGTTGCCGCATATCCGGCAGCCGATTGAGGTGCGTGCCGAGAAAGGCGAGGAACTGGCCGAGATCCCGCGCATAGGCCTCCGCCGTGTTCGGCGACAGCTGCCGCTCGATGCTGAGATAGTCGAGCCAGCCCTGCGCTGCCTCGCGGACGTAAGGCGTGCCCATGAAGGTGGGCGCTTTGGCTTTTTTGCTCACGCTGGCGATCCGTTTCGTCGTCGAAGCAACTCACGCCTCACGCGCTACTATATGGGGGAGGACTCCTTCCCGTCCCTTAACCCGCACGCCATGGCCCTGGCCAAATCCAAGACCCCATCCAAGCGCAAGGCGGCGGCGCCGTTCACGGTGCCGGTCCTGCTGCCGCTCGCCCTGCCCGCGCCCTACGACTATCTCGTGCCGGAGGGGATGAGCGTCGAGGAGGGGCAGTTCGTCATCGTGCCGCTTGGGCCCGTCGAGCGCCTCGGCGTTGTCTGGCCAAGGCGCGAGGGAGAGGAGGCACCTTCCGTCGAGCGCAAGAAACTCCGCCCCATCATCGAGGCCATCGACGACGTGCCGAAGCTGCCGCGCGTCTCGCTCGATTTTGCCGATTGGGTGGCGAATTACACCCTCGCCACCCCCGGCATGGTGCTGCGCATGATGATGAGCGCAGGCTCCGCTTTTAATCCGCCCGCGCCGCGCTATGGCGTGCGCCTCTCCGGCCCCGCTCCCGCGCGCCTGACCCCGGCTCGCGCCCGCGTGATCGAGGCCGCCGGTAACGGCCTCCTCTGGGTGAAATCGAGCCTCGCCAAGATGGCGGGCGTAAGCCCGGGCGTGATCGACGGGCTGGTCGATGCCGGCACGCTCTTGGCCGAGCCCATGCCAGACCCCTTTACCGAGCCGCTCGATCTGTCGCGCGCCCGCGCGCGTCTCACCCCTGAACAGGCGGAAGCCGCCAAGGCGCTGCTCGCCAACACGGGCGGCGGCTTCACCGTCACTTTGCTCGACGGCGTTACCGGCTCCGGCAAGACCGAAGTCTATTTCGAGGCCATTGCCCAGACCGTCGCGCGCGGGCATCAGGCGCTCGTGCTCATGCCCGAAATCGCGCTCACCAGCCAGTTCCTCGCCCGCTGCGAGGAGCGCTTCGGCGCCCGCCCCGCCGAATGGCATTCGGGACTCTCGGCTCCCCTGCGCGGCCGCGTCTGGCGCGCGGTGGCTGAGAACCAGGCGAAGCTCGTGGTCGGCGCCCGCTCGGCGCTGTTCCTGCCCTTCCCCGATCTCGGCCTCGTCGTCGTCGATGAGGAGCACGACCAGGGCTACAAGCAGGAGGACCGCGTCGCCTATCAGGCGCGCGACATGACGGTGTTGCGCGGCTCGCTCGGACACATTCCGGTGGTGCTGAGCTCGGCCACGCCGTCGATCGAGAGCTTGGTCAATGCGAGTCAGGGCCGCTACCGCCATGTCCGCCTCGCCGAGCGCTATAAGAGCGCGGGCCTTCCGGCCATCGCCGCGATCGACATGCGCGCCAATCCGCCCGAGCGGGGCAAATGGCTCTCGCCGGTCCTGGTCGAGGCGGTCGAGCAGACGCTTGCCCGCGGCGAGCAGGCGCTGCTGTTCCTGAACCGGCGCGGCTATGCGCCGGTCACGCTCTGCCGCAAATGCGGCTTCAAATTCGAATGCCCGAATTGCTCGGCCTGGCTCGTGGAGCACAGATTCCGCCGCCGCCTCGAATGCCACCATTGCGGCACCTCCGTCCCCACGCCCGAGATCTGCCCCAATTGCCAGGCCGAGCATTCGCTCGTGCCGTGCGGACCCGGCATCGAGCGCATCGACGAGGAGATCGCCGAACGCTTCCCGCAAGCCCGCCGCGTGCTGCTGTCGAGCGATTTGACGCCGTCGGTGAGCGATTTGCGCCAGACCCTGCGCGAGATCGAGGAACGCGAGGTCGACGTGATCATCGGCACCCAGCTCGTGGCCAAGGGCCATCATTTCCCGGGGCTGGCGCTGGTCGGCGTCATCGACGCCGATTTGGGGCTCGCCCATGCCGACCCGCGCGCGGCCGAGCGCACCTTTCAACTCATGCATCAGGTGACCGGGCGGGCGGGGCGCGAGGCGGTCGAGGGCCGCGGCCTGATCCAGACCTATATGCCCGAGCACCCGGTGATTCAGGCGCTCGTCTCGGGCGACCGCGACACCTTCCTGGCCCGCGAGATCGAGGCGCGCAAGGCGGCGCTGATGCCGCCCTTCGGGCGCCTCGCCGCGCTGCTCGTCACGGGCAGTGGCCGCGAGGCGGTCGAGGCTTACGCCCGCGCCGTGGCCCGCGCCGCGCCCGCCGCCGCCAAGATCGAGGTGCTGGGACCGGCCGAGGCGCCGCTCTCGGTGATCCGCGGGCGCTACCGGTTTCGTTTGCTGGTCAAGGCCACGCGCGAGGCCGATTTGCAGGCTTACTTACGCCTGTGGCTCTCCGAGGCGCCGAAGCCCAAAGGCGATTTGCGCCTTACTGTCGATATCGATCCCTACAGTTTCTTGTAATCGCGATGCCCAACCGATGACGACATCACCAAAGCGCCGAGCGGAAGACCTCAAGACCGATCCTGAATTCTTCGCCCTGCTCACCGGGAGCTATAAGCGGCTCGTCGGCGCGCCGCTCGTGCCGGCGGGCAAGGATGCGGCGTGGCTCTACGCGGACGCGCCCTTCGCCGTGGTCGCGCATGACACCGGCGCCGATCCCAAATTCATCTACGCCAACGAAGCGGCGCAGAAATGCTTCGACTCTTCCTGGGAGGAGATCATTGGCCTGCCCTCGCGGCTCTCGGCCGAGGCGCCGGAGCGCGCCGGGCGCCAGGCGCTGCTCGACGCCGTCGCCAAGAACGGCTTTCTGTCCGGCTATCGCGGCATTCGCATCGCCAAGTCGGGCCGGCGCTTTCTCATCGAGCACGGGGTGGTGTGGCAATTGATCGACCAAGAGGGGATCAGCCACGGCCAAGCCGCGACCTTTCCCTCCTGGCGAGATATTTGACGCCGCCCGCTCGCTCTCTTACGAGCCGCGAATCTCCTGCGCCGCGCGCGCCAGGATCTCGACGATGCGGGTATCCGCCTCCGCGTCGGCCTCCAGCCGCTTCACCGCCACGGCGCGGAGATTGTCGAGCGCGGCCTCCACGAGAGGCGGGACGCCCTTGCTCTCCTCGCTCTGCCGCTCGAAAGCGCGGCGCCGACGCGCGAGCTTCTTGCCGATGGCGGTGAGCCGCTCCAGCACCATGTCGGCGACGTCGCGATTCTCTTCCAGATGCGCCCGGCCCTCTTCGGTGATGGTGTAGCGCTTCTTCGCCCCCTCGCTCTCGGCGGTGACATAGCCCGCCTCCTCGAGGAAGGTGAGGGTGGGATAGACCACGCCGGGGCTCGGGCTGTAGCAGCCGCTCGTCTTCTCCTCGATCAGCTTGATCAGCTCATAGCCATGGCGCGGCTGCTCGGCGATCAGGGCGAGCGCCAGCAGCTTGAGGTCGCCTTGCGCCAGCATACGGCCGATGCGGAACCAATCGCCGCCGCCGCCTTCCGGGCCCGGTCCCCAGCCGGGGCCCCGGCAGGAGCGCCCGCCTTCGCCGAAGCGGCCGAAGCGCCGCCCGGCCCACCGCTCGAAGCGGTCTTCGTGATGTCTCAGTCCATGCATGTGTGTGTCTCCTCATGCGATAAGATATATCTAACGATAGGACGCCTAAGAGCCTATCGCAAGATATATCTTCCGATCGGGGTCAGAGGCGAAAAAGGGCGCAAAGTCCGGGCGCCCGACGCCGGTTGCGCGAGCCCCGGGCGCCATGTTACAGGCTCGCCCAAGACTTCCGGGGGCCGTCGGTGGCGCCGTTGCGGCCCGTTGACGCGGAGGCTTCAATCCCAGAATTTCTGGCTTGGCGGCGAGGCGCCTTGGCAAAAGGCGCCCGCTGGGGAGGAAGAGGCGTTTGGCAGCACGGAGCGAGGATCCCATCATTGCCGGTGTGGCGGGCCGCTATGCCACGGCCTTGTTCGAGCTTGGCCGCGAGGCGAACGTGCTCGACCCCATCCTCAACGAGCTCAACCGCTTCCATGAGGCCATGGATGCGGTCGACGACCTTGCCCGCCTGGTCAAGAGTCCCGTCTTCACCGCCGGCGAGCAGGCGCGCGCCATCGCCGCCATCCTCGAGGAGCTGAACATCGAGGGGCTGACCGCGAATTTCCTGCAGCTTGCCGCCAAGAACCGCCGCCTGTTCGCCGTGCCCGACATGATCAAGGCCTTCCGCGCGCTGCTCGCCCACCATCGCGGGCAGATGAGCGCCGAGGTGATCTCCGCCACCAAGCTCGAAGAAGGCCAGCTCCGCGCGCTGCGCGAGGCGCTCAACGCCGCGCTGCACAAGGACGTGCAGCTCGACCAGCGCGTCGATGCGAGCCTGCTCGGCGGCCTGATTGTCAAGGTCGGGAGCCGCATGATCGACTCCTCGCTGCGCACTAAACTTCTAAGTCTCAAGCACGCCATGAAAGAGGTTGATTGATGGATATCCGGGCCGCTGAGATCTCCGCGATCCTCAAGGAGCAGATCAAGAATTTCGGACAGGAGGCCGAGGTCGCCGAGATCGGCCAGGTGCTGTCCGTGGGCGACGGCATCGCCCGCGTCTATGGCTTGGACAATGTGCAGGCCGGCGAGATGGTCGAGTTTGCTGACGGCACCCGCGGCATGGCGCTCAACCTCGAGGTCGACAATGTCGGCATCGTCATCTTCGGCCCCGACCGCGGCATCAAGGAAGGCGACATCGTCAAGCGCACCGGCGCCATCGTCGAGGTGCCGGTCGGCAAGGGCCTGTTGGGGCGCGTGGTCGACGCGCTCGGCAACCCCATCGACGGCAAGGGGCCGATCGAGTCCCACGAGATGCGCCGCGTCGACGTGAAAGCGCCCGGCATCATCCCCCGCCAATCGGTGCATGAGCCGATGCAGACCGGCCTCAAGGCCATCGACGCGTTGATCCCCATCGGCCGCGGCCAGCGCGAGCTGATCATCGGCGACCGCCAGACCGGCAAGACCGCCATCATCCTCGACACCATCCTCAATCAGAAGGCGGTCAATGCGCGGGGCGACGACAAGACGAGCCTTTATTGCATCTATGTCGCCGTCGGCCAGAAGCGCTCGACCGTCGCCCAATTCGTCAAGGTGCTGGAGGATAACGGCGCGCTGCCCTATTCCATCATCGTCGCCGCCACCGCCTCCGACCCGGCGCCGATGCAGTACCTCGCTCCCTTCTCCGGCTGCGCCATGGGCGAGTTCTTCCGCGACAACGGCATGCACGCGGTGATTTTCTATGACGATCTGTCCAAGCAGGCCGTCGCCTATCGCCAGATGTCGCTGCTGCTCCGCCGCCCGCCCGGCCGCGAGGCCTATCCCGGCGACGTGTTCTATCTTCATTCGCGGCTCTTGGAACGCGCCGCCAAGCTCAACAAGGACAACGGCTCGGGCTCGCTCACCGCGCTCCCCGTGATCGAGACCCAGGCCAACGACGTGTCCGCCTATATCCCCACCAACGTGATCTCCATCACCGACGGGCAGATCTTCCTCGAGACCGATTTGTTCTATCAGGGCATCCGCCCGGCGGTGAATGTCGGCCTCTCGGTCTCCCGCGTGGGCTCCTCCGCCCAGGTGAAGGCGATGAAGCAGGTGGCCGGCAAGATCAAAGGCGAGCTCGCCCAATATCGCGAGATGGCGGCCTTCGCCCAATTCGGCTCCGACCTCGACCCCACCACCCAGCGCCTGTTGAACCGCGGCGCGCGGCTGACCGAGCTGCTGAAGCAGCCCCAATTCTCGCCCATGCAGGTCGAGGAGCAGGTCGTGGTCATCTATGCCGGCGTCAACGGCTATCTCGATCCGCTGCCGGTGAAGGACGTCTCGCGCTTCGAGGCGGAGCTGTTGCGCTACATCCGCGCCGAGCATCCCGACATCCTGAAAGCCATCCGCGACTCCAAGGAGATTTCCAAGGAGACCGGTGACAAGCTGAAGGCGGCCGTCGACAAATTCGCCAAGGCCTTCGCGTGAGTGAGCCATGCCGTCGCTGAAAGACCTGCGTAACCGTATCGCCTCCGTGAAGGCGACGCAGAAGATCACCAAGGCCATGCAGATGGTGGCGGCGGCGAAGCTCAGGCGCGCCCAAAGCGCCGCCGAGGCCGCCCGTCCCTATGCCGAGCGCATGGAAGGCGTGCTGGCCAATCTGGCGACGGCGCTGACAGGACGCGAGGGCGGCGCGCCGCTGATGGTGGGAACCGGACGCGACGACATCCATCTGCTCGTGGTCTGCACCGCCGAGCGCGGGCTGTGCGGCGCTTTCAACTCTTCCATCGTGCGCCTGGCTCGCGACCAAGCGCGGCGCCTGCTCGCCGACGGCAAGAAGGTGAAATTCTTCTGCGTCGGCAAGAAGGGCTTCGACCAGTTGAAGCGCAATTTTGCCGCCAGCATCGTGGAGGTGGTCGAGCTCCGGGGCGTCCGCCAGCTCGGCTTCGCCCAAGCCGAGGCCGTCGCGGCCAAGATCTTCGCCATGTTCGGCGCCGGCGAATTCGACGTGGCGACGCTGTTCTTCTCGCGCTACCGCTCGGTCATCAGCCAGATCCCCACGGCGCGCCAGATCGTCCCCGCCGAAATCCCCGCCGAGGCGGCTGGCGCCGAGGCGGCCCTCGACGGCGCCGTCTACGACTACGAGCCCGACGAGAGCGAGCTGCTCGCCGAGCTTCTGCCGCTCAACGTGGCGATCCAGATCTTGCGCGCGCTGTTGGAGAATGCGGCCTCGGAACAGGGCGCGCGCATGAGCGCCATGGACAACGCCACCCGCAACGCCGGCGACATGATCGATCGCCTGACCCTCAGATACAACCGCACGCGCCAGGCGATGATCACCAAGGAGCTGATCGAGATCATCTCCGGCGCCGAGGCGCTGTAACATGCAAGAGACGAGAAGGAAGCCTGATATGGCACGCAAGTCCCCGGTCGTGGCCGAGACCAAGCAGCAAGAGAAAAGGATCGCCGAAGGCAAGGGCCCCAAGGGCCATGTTCGCCAAATCACGGGCGCCGTGGTCGACGTGCAATTCGGCGAGCATTTGCCCGCGATCTTGAACGCGCTCGTGACCGATAATCACGGCAGCCGCCTCGTGCTTGAAGTGGCCCAGCATCTCGGCGAGAACACCGTCCGCACCATCGCCATGGACTCGACCGAAGGACTGGTGCGCGGCCAGGAGGTGACCGACACCGGCGAGCCGATCGCCGTGCCCGTGGGCGACGAGACCTTGGGCCGCATCATGAACGTGGTGGGCGAGGCCGTGGACGAGGCTGGTCCCATCAAGACGGCGGAGAAGCGGCCGATTCACGCGCCCGCCCCTCCTTATGTCGATCAATCGACCGAATCGGAAATTCTCATCACCGGCATCAAGGTCGTGGACCTGCTCGCCCCATACGCCAAGGGCGGCAAGATCGGCCTGTTCGGCGGCGCGGGCGTGGGCAAGACGGTGCTGATCATGGAGCTGATCAACAACGTGGCCAAGGCCCATGGCGGCTTCTCGGTCTTCGCCGGCGTCGGTGAGCGCACGCGCGAAGGCAACGACCTCTATCACGAGATGATCGACTCCGGCGTGAACAAGGACCCGCGCAAGGGCTCGGTCGAGGGCTCCAAATGCGCGCTGGTTTATGGCCAGATGAACGAGCCGCCCGGCGCCCGCGCCCGCGTCGGCCTGTCCGGGCTCACCGTCGCCGAATATTTCCGCGACCAGGGCCAGGACGTGCTGTTCTTCGTCGACAACATTTTCCGCTTCACCCAAGCCGGCTCCGAAGTGTCCGCCCTGCTCGGCCGCATCCCGTCGGCGGTGGGCTATCAGCCGACGCTCGCCACCGACATGGGCGCGCTGCAAGAGCGCATCACCACGACGCAGAAGGGCTCGATCACCTCCGTGCAGGCGATCTACGTGCCAGCCGACGATCTGACCGACCCCGCGCCCGCCACCTCCTTCGCCCATCTGGACGCGACCACGGTGTTGTCCCGCGGCATTGCCGAGAAGGGCATCTATCCGGCCGTGGACCCGCTCGATTCCACCTCGCGCATGCTCGATCCGCGCATCGTCGGCGAGGAGCATTATGCCGTGGCGCGGCGGGTGCAGGAGATCCTGCAACGCTACAAGGCGCTGCAGGACATCATCGCCATTCTCGGCATGGACGAGCTATCCGAGGAAGACAAGATCACCGTGGCCCGCGCGCGCAAGATCGAGCGCTTCCTGTCGCAGCCTTTCCACGTGGCCGAAGTATTCACCGGCTCGCCCGGCGTGTTCGTCAACCTCGCCGAGACCATCAAGGGCTTCAAGGGGCTGTGCGACGGTGAATACGACCATCTGCCCGAGCAGGCCTTCTACATGGTGGGCACCATCGAGGAGGCGATCGCCAAAGCCGAGAAGCTCGCCGCCGAGGCCGCTTGATCATGGCGAAGCTCATGATCCCCCTCCCGACCTTCCCCCTTTCAGGGCGGAGGAGAATAACGGCAATCGTTGATCTCCCTCACCCTGCAAGGGGGAGGGCCGGGGTGAGGGTCCTTTCCTACGCGGAAGAGGGCTAGTGGCTGACACCTTCAAATTCGAGCTCGTCTCGCCGGAGCGGCTGCTGCTCTCCGAGGAGGTGGCGCAGGTCGAGGTGCCGGGCGCGGAGGGCGACTTCACCGTCCTGCCGCTGCACGCCCCGCTGCTCTCGGCATTGCGGCCGGGTCTGCTTGCCGTCGGCCAGGCGGGTGGCACCCTGAGACGCTATTTCGTGCGCGGCGGCTTTGCCGAGGTCGGGCCCGCCGGGCTCACCGTGCTCGCCGAGACCGCCATCGATCTCGCCGAGCTCGACGCCACGCACCTCGTCCAAGCCGTCAAGGACGCCGAGGAGGACGTGACCGACGCCACCGACGACCTCATCCGCGACCGGGCGAGAACCCGCCTGGAACATCTGCGCCAGGTCCAGGCGAGCCTCAACCTCTAGCGGCAAAAGGCCCTATCCGATTAGGGGCCTTGCCCTTCTCTTGCTATAAGGCCAGGCCAGAATCCGGGCCCACAAAGAGCGTCCGGCCGGCGAGGGGCGTGGCGGAGAGAGGGATGCAGCAGCGGACTGAGCCGAAGCGCGTGCGCTCCTTGAGTTTCGGGCTCGAGCGGCTCGGCCTCACCGCGCTGCGCTACCCTTACGTCGCGGCCGGGCTGATCGTCCTCATCACCATCGCCGCCTTGTTCGGCATCTCCCGGCTCAAGGTCGACGATTCGCTCTCCGAGCTGTTCCGCACCGACACCCCCGAATTCCACGATTACGAGCTGATCTCCAAGCGCTTTCCCTCCAGCGAATATGACGTGCTGATCGTCATCGAGGGACCCGGCCTGCTCGAGCGGCGCTCGGTCGCCGCGCTGCGCAAGCTCGTGAGCGAGCTGCAATTCGTCGACGGCATGGACGGAGAAGTGTCGCTGTTCTCGGCTCGGGAGGCGCCCGAGCCCGGCAAGGTGCCGGGGCCCGTCTTCCCCGCCCGGCTGCCGAGCGGCGCGGATTACGCCAAGCTCATCGACCAGGTTCGCAACAACGAGATCATCAAGGGCAAGCTGCTCTCCGACGATGGCACCCTCACCCTCGTCCTGCTCGCGCTCGACCGCGAGGTGGTGGCGAGCAAGGGGCTGAACTCGGTGGTGACGCAGATCCATGAGACCGCCGACCGATATTTGCAGGGCACCGGGCTCAAAGTCTCGCTCTCGGGCGCGCCGGTGATGCAGCTCGAAATCCGGAACGCGGTCGAGCGCGACCGCAACCTCTATAACGCACTCGGCTTCTTCTTCGGCGCCATCATCGCCTATGCCTTCTTCCGCCGCTTCTCCTTGATGGCCATCGCCGCCCTGCCGCCCGTCATCGCCATCATCTGGTCGCTCGGCCTGTTCGGCTGGCTCGGCTTCAAGCTCAATCTGTTCCTCAACGTCATGGTGCCGCTCATCATGGTGCTCGGCTTCTCCAACTCGATGCAGCTCACCGTCGCCATGCGCAATCGCCTGATCGACGGCGACCGCCGTATCAAGGCGGCGCGGTACGCGGTTCTCGTCGTCGGACCGGCTTGCGTGCTCGCCACCGCCACCGCGGTCGCCTCTTTCGTCGCGCTGTTCTTCTCCAACTCGGCGCTGATCCGCACCTTCGGCTTCGCCGGCGCGCTGTCCTGCATGATCGCCTTCGTCGTCGGCATCTCGCTCGTGCCGCTCCTCACGCGCGCCCTCATCGGCCGCAACACCAAACGCTTCGTCGCCAGTCTGAAGCGCCACGACCTCGCCATGGACAGGCTCAAGCGCTTCTGCGGATTCATCGGCGAGATCGGCGTGCGCCACCCCAAGATCGTGGTGAGCGTGGGGCTGGCCCTGGTGCTCGCCTTCGGCGCCATCTATCTGACGCTCACGCCGCGCTATCGCCTCGCCGACCAAGTTCCGGACCGCGAGCAGGCGGTGGCGGCCTCCGCCCAGCTCGACGAAAAGCTGACCGGCGCCAACCCGCTGCACGTCATGGTCGACTGGCCGCCGGGCAAGACGCTGTACGATCCCGAGGTGCTGCAGGTCCTCGGCGACATCCATGCCATCGTCGAGACCCAATCCGGCGTCGGCAATGTGTGGTCGGTGGAGACCTTGCGCCGCTGGCTCGCCAAGACTCAGGAGGACACGCCGGCCAAGCTCAAGGAATATATCGACATCCTGCCCGACTATCTGACCAAGCGCTTCATCGACGAGAAGGACAATTCCGCCGTGGTGACGGGCCGCATCCCCGATGTCGATGTGAGCGACCTCTTGCCGGTGATCGAGCGACTGGACGCCCAGCTCGACAGCGTGCGCAAAGCCCACCCCGGCTACCGCATCGTCGTCACCGGGCTCTCGGCCATCGCCGCGCGCAACAGCGCCAGCATGATCGGCAAGCTGAACGCGGGGCTCACCACCGAGATCGCCTTCATCTGCATTTTCTTGGGCCTCGCCTTCCGCTCCTTGATGGTGAGCTTCGTCAGCGTCTTGCCCAATCTGTTTCCCGTGCTCACCGCCGGCGCGGTGCTGGCCGCCTCCGGCGAAGGCCTGCAATTTGCCTCCATCGTGGCGCTGATCGTGTCCTTCGGCCTCTCCCTCAACGCCACCGTCCATTATCTGAATCGGTTGCGGCTCGAGGATCGCCCGGGCGAGAACCCAGCCATCGGCGTCGAGCGCGCCACCGTGCTCATCGGCCCGGCGCTCGTGCTCACCTCGCTCATCCTCGCTTTCGGCCTCGGCATCACGGTGCTGTCGGACCTGCCGTCGTTGCGCCTGTTCGGCAAGCTTTCGGGGCTCACGCTGATGGCGGCGCTGGTGGGAGATCTGCTGCTCTTGCCGGCCAGCGTGCTGCTGTGGCGGCGCTACATCCGCCCCTGGCGCAAGGGTGAAGCGAGCGGTTCGGCGCGCGCTTAGGTGCCGTCCAATTGCGGCGCGAGCTCGGCGATCACGCTCTCATAGACCGGCCGCTTGAACGGCACGACCAGCTTGACGACCGTATCGAGCGGCACCCATTGCCAAGCATCGAACTCGCGGGAGTGACCGGGCTGCGGCGCCAGCTCGATTTCGCTGTCATGGCCGAGAAAGCGCGCGGCGAACCACAGCTGCCGCTGGCCGCGATAGCGGCCCTCCCACGCCACGCCGATGAGATGCGCGGGGAGATCGTATTGGTGCCAGTCGCGCGTGCGGGCGATGAACCGCGCCGACGACACGCCGGTCTCCTCGGCGAGCTCGCGCCGCGCCGCCTGCTCCGGCTCCTCGCCGGCATCAACGCCGCCTTGCGGCATCTGCCACCACGTGCCGCGCCCCTCGGGCTGGTCGGGCGCGCCGGCGCGCTTGCCGATAAAGACGAGGCCTGCCGCATTGACCAGCATGATGCCGACACACGGCCGGTAAGGCAGCGCCGCCGCAGCTTTCGTGACGTCTGACAAGATCAGCTTTGCCGCTGCGAGCGCACGGCGGCGCTCACCGGCACGAGCACGATGCCCTTCGCTTCGAGCTTGCGCGCCCATTCGGCGAGCTGCTTGACGGTCGTGGCTTTGGCGCTTGCCACCCCGATGGCGCTGCCGCGCTCCTTCGCCAGGGCCTCGAGCTTCGCCAGCGCCGCGGCGCCGTCGATCTGGACGCTGGCCACCGAATAGTCGAGGCCGAGCGGGCCCGCGATTTGCCCGGCCGTTGAGTTTTGCACCGTGCCGTCATCGAGATAGAGCAGCCCGCGGGCCTTCACCTCCTCGAGCACCGGCAAGAACGAGCTCTGCGTCGCCTCGAATTTGGCGCCCATCAGGTTGGTCACGCCCACATAACCCGTGAAGCGCGACATGAGCCATTGCAGCCGCTTCATATTCTCCGCCGGTGGCAGCGTGGTGAGCAGGGTATGCGGCCCCGGATCGGCGGTGGGATAGTTCATGGGCTCGAGCGGCACCTGCAAGAAGACCTCGTGTCCGGCCGCGCGCGCTTTGTCCACCCAGTCCTGCAAATTGCGGCCATAGGCGCCATAGGCCACGCTGATCGGCGCCGGCAGATCTTTGATCGCCTCGCCGGTGGCGCTGTCGGATAGCCCCATGCCGTTCACAAGCACGGCGACGCGCACCGGGCCTCCGGCGGCGGCCTTGGCGGCATAGCGCGAGGGCCGCGCATAGGCCTCGAGCGGACGCGTTCCGTCCGCCGCCACCTTGGGCAGCGGACCGTATTGCGACTGCTCGACGAGCTCGGCGATGGGCACCGGCGGGAGGGGGATCGAGCCTGTCTCGGCGCTCAAATCGGGGGCCGTGTCGGGACCGCCCGCGGCTGCCACCTGCTGCATCGGCGGCGTGGGCGCCGCTGACGCCTGCGATTTGCCGCCGTCGAGCGCGCCTTGCGGCTGCGGCGCTGCATTGGGCGGAGCGGACGGCTGCTGCGCCTGTGGGGTCGCCGGAGGCATCTCGGGCATTGCTGCCGCCGGCGGCGCCGCGGCTGGGGCGGCTGGAGAGGCCCCCGGGGCGCCCCCTGACGGCGGGAGTGAGATGATGAAGCCGGGCGGCGGAGCGAACTGCTCGCCGGCCTGAGGCGCGCCGCTTGGTGTCGCGCCTTGCGCCGGTGCGGCGGGCGCGGCCGGCCGCACAGCGGGCTGAAGTTCGAGAATTGCGACCGGCTCGCCCGCATTCGACCCGGGAAAATAGGCGAGCACGGCAATGACGAGCGCCAGCGTCGCAAGCACAATCGAAGTCGTGATGGCCAGAGCCTTCATGTGGTCTGCCCCTCCCCGCATCGCCGCCAGTCTAGCTGGCAAGCATCCTTGAGGCCACGGCTACCTGGCAATAGCCCTGAAGGGCGACGCTGCACGTGCCCACAACCTCCTTCGTCCGGCGACCCGCCGACACCGACCGGCGCCCTGCTCGGGCAGGACCTAGTTGGCTTCAGCCTTCTTCTTGGCCTCCGTGTCGACCGACTTGATGCCGCGCAAGAGGTCGAGCGCGTATTGCAGCTGCGTGTCCTTGTCCTTTTCCGGCGCCACATAGGACGAGCTGCCGGACTCTTCCTCCGGGGGGGTGCCCGATTGCTCGTCTTCACCCTTGAGGTGGCCGCGCAAATCCGCCTCGCCGCGCGTGGCTTGCGCCGCGGCCTTGTCCTTGAGATCGTCGGGCAGCTGCTCCTCGACCACCGCCTCGGGCTCGATGCCCTTGGCCTGGATCGAGCGTCCCGACGGCGTGTAGTAGCGCGCCGTGGTCAGCCGCAGCGCGCCGTTCGAGCCGAGCGGAATGATCGTCTGCACCGAGCCCTTGCCGAACGAGCGCGTGCCGACGATGGTGGCCCGGTGGTGGTCCTGCAATGCGCCGGCCACGATCTCCGAGGCGGACGCCGAGCCGCCATTGATCAGCACCACGAGCTTCTGCCCGTCGGTGATGTCGCCCGCCCGCGCATTCGACCGCTGCGTCTCCTCGAGATTGCGGCCCTTGGTGAGCACGATGGCGCCCTGATCGAGAAAGTCGTCGGAGACCGAGATCGCCTGATCGAGCAAGCCGCCCGGATTGTTGCGTAGATCGATGACATAGCCCTTGAGCTTCGGACCGATCTCCTTCTTCAGGTTCTCGACCGCGCTCTGCAAATTGGCCGTGGTCTGCTCGTTGAAGGTGGTGATGCGGATATAGCCCACGTCATCCTCGGCGTTGTACTTCACCGGGTTGATGTGGATCACGTCGCGCGTGACCTTCACGTCGAACGGATCGTCGACGCCCTTGCGCACGATGGTGAGCGTGATCGGCGAGTTGACCGGCCCACGCATCTTCTCCACCGCCTCTTGCAGGGTGAGGCCCTGGATCTGCTCCTTGTCGAGCGCGGTGATAAGGTCGCCAGATTGAATGCCGGCCTTGGCCGCCGGCGTGTCCTCGATCGGAGACACAACCTTGACCACACCGTTCTCCATCGTGACCTCGATGCCGAGGCCGCCGAATTCGCCGCGCGTCTGCACCTGCATGTCGCGGAAATGTTTGGGATTGAGATAGGCCGAGTGCGGGTCGAGCGCCATCAACATGCCGTTGATCGCCGATTCGATCAGCTTCGAATCGTCAGGCTTCTCCACATAGTCGGACCGCACCCGTTCCAGCACCTCGCCGAACAGGTCGAGCTGGCGATAGATTTCCGAGTTGGTGCCCGAGGCTTGCTGGCTCCGCGCGAGAACTCACCATCGTCGAACCGGCGGCGAGCACGGCCAGGACCAGTAGCACCCACAGCGCGTATTCGGATTTCCGCATCATCCTTGCACCTTCTCGGAAGCCCCGGCCCACCATGGATCCGGGTCGATTGGCTTGCCGTCCTTTCTGATCTCCACATAAAGGACGGGGCGCGAATTATCGTCACTGCCCTGGCTCGCCGGTGGGGCCGTACCCATCACAGCAACCGGCTCGCCGGCTAGGACGAACTGGCCGAGGCTTACGTCGATGCGGTTCATGCCCGCAAGCAGAACATGATAGCCCCCGCCAGCATTGAGGATCAAGAGTTGCCCATAGGACCGAAACGGGCCGGCATAGACCACCCAGCCGTCTGCCGGGGCGATAATCCGGGCCTCGGCGCGGGTCTCTAGCGAAATGCCCTTGACCGGGGCTCCCGTGGCGTCGGTATCGCCGAAATGCTTAAGCCGTTTGCCTTGGGCGGGCAGCGGCAGGTTGCCCTTGGCCTCCTCGAACGGCATCGCCGGCTTCATCCGGTCGGGGCTGGCGAAGGCGAGCTTGGTCTGGTCGGGCTTGATTTCGATGACCTTCTGATTGTCGGGCGTGGCCAGCGCCTCCTGCTGCTCGCGCGCCTTGAGCGCCTGCTCGGCCGCCACCTCGGCGTCGTATTGGGCGACCTCGGCGCGGGCGACCTGCGCATCGAGCTTGGTGATCAGATCGCTGAGTTCGGTCACCGTCGCCGCCTGGGCCGCCGCCGCCTCGCGCACGGAGGTGAGTTGCGCCTCGCTTTGCGCGAGCTTGGTCTTCTTCTCGGCCAATAGCTGGTCGATATTGGCTTGCTCTTGCGCGAGCCGGTCTCGCTCGCTCTTCTCCGCGTCGCGCTGGTCGCGAATGCCGCCCTCCAGCGTCACCAGACCCTCAAGCTCGTGCGACAGATTATCGGCCTGATATTTGAGCTCGGGAAAAACCTCAGCGAGCAGCATGGCGCTGCGCACCACGGCGAGCGCGTCGTCGCGGCGGGTGACGAGCGCGGGCGGCGGCGTGCGGCCCATCCTCTGCATGGCGCTTAGCATCTTGACGATGGTTTCCTTCCGCTCGGTGATCGAGCTTTTGATGACGTTGACCTGGTCGGTGAGGTCGGCAAGCTTGATCTCGGTGGCCGACAGTTTGGCTTCGCTCTCCTGCACCTTCTGCGCCGCCCCGATCAGCTCGCTGTTGAGCCGCGCCCGTTCGGCATTGAGCGTCGCCACGTCTTGGGTCAGGCCCTGCTCCTGCGCGCGGCTCGATTTGAGCTGCTCTTGGGTTGCATCGAGCTTCTGCTTCGCCTCCTCGCGGGAGAGGTCATCAGCGTGCGCGACCAAAGGCACGCCAAACGGCGTTGCCAGGATGAGCCCCCGGGCCACAAGCAGGGCGGCGCGGCAAGATTTCGGTCTTTGGGGAGCAAAGCGATCGGATCGCGCCATGCGCTTGGCTAAGTGCCCTCCGCCCGTTCTTTTTCGCCAGATCGGAAGACCGGATGTTGCCGGATCCGACGACAACGGAGCCATAAGGCAGAATCATGGCGATTGGCTTAAACAACTTTAATGATCGGCCGCTCCTGTCCGCTTCCGGGCTCAGGCGCGGTGATAGGGGTGGCCGGACAGGATGGTGGCGGCGCGGTAGAGCTGCTCGGCCAGCACGATGCGGGCGAGCCCATGCGGTAGGGTCATCGGCCCGAGCGAGAGCGTAAGGTCGGCGCGGCTAAGCGCCTTCTCCCCGAGCCCGTCGGCGCCGCCGATCACAAAGGCGAGCGCGCGAATCCCCTCGTCGCGGAACTTGGCGAGGCGCCCGGCGAAGGCCTCGCTCGTCATCGCCTTGCCGTTGCGGTCGAGGCCAATGAGCTTGTGCGGCGTGGGCAGCTTGGCGAGCAGCGCGGCCGCCTCGTCCTGGCAGCGGAGCGGCGCGGTTCCGGCCTTGGATTCCGGTACCTCGATCACGCTTACCGGCGCCAGCCCGAGGGTGCGGGCCGCCGCCTCGGCGCGGGCCAAGTAATGCGCGAACAGCTCGCGCTCCGGCCCCTGCTTCAACCGGCCCACCGCCGCAATCAGGAGCTGCATGGTCAAAATCTCACCGCCTCGCGGCCAAACCGCGCGGAAGCGCCGAGCCTGAGGGCGCGGTGCGTCAGATCACCATTCGCTCCATCGGACGGTCGGCCGACCACATCTTCTCGAGGTTGTAGAAATCGCGTACCTCGGGCCGGAAGATATGGACGATGACGTCGCCCGCATCGATCAGCACCCAGTCGGCATGAGGCAGGCCTTCAACGCGCGCGCGTCCATAGCCCTTCTCCTTGAGCCTTCTGATGAGCTGATCGGCCATGGCGCCGACATGGCGCTGCGAGCGCCCCGAGGCCACGACCATTTGGTCGCCGATCGACGTTTTGCCCCTCAAGTCGATGCACACGACGTCCTCTGCCTTGGCGTTGTCGAGAGTGTCGAGCACGACGTTGAGTATGGAAGCCGGCCCAGCGCGAACGGACGCGAAGCCGGAGGGAGGCGTGCCGCTATGGGCACCCTCTCTGGGTGAGCGCATGTTGTGGTGGATGTCCTTCTCTCATTGCACCTGGCGAAGCAGCCTGCCGCATTGCTCCGGCTAAACGCATGAAGGGCGGATTCGGTGCCGCTTCGCCCTAAACATAGTATGCCGCGCCGATAAGTTTCAATAGCTAGTGTCGCTTGGACTTCTTCTTGGTCGTTTTGTCCTTCTTTTTGGCGCCCTTCCCCGCCTTCTCCCTAGTTCCCTTCTTCTTGTTCGGCTTGGATTTGCCGGGCTTGTCCTTGCCGGGCTTGGCCCGCAAGCCCGTCGAGGACAGCTTCGACAGCGGAATGGTCAACAAGGTCCAGGCCGGAGGTCGCATCAGGGCAAGTCCGGCCGCGTCTGATTCGTCGATGGCAGCGGCGGCGAAGCGCTGCGCCGCCTTGCTCGCCCTCGCCTTGAGCCGGAATCCCGGCCGGTCGAGCACGGCGATCGGCACGCGGCGGAATAGCTCTTCCCAGGCGCGCCAGCGATGCAACCCGGCGAGGTTGTCGGCGCCCATCAGCCAGACGAAATGGGTTTGCGGATAGCGCCGCTGGAGAAAGCGGATCGTGTCGATACTGTAGCCCGAGCCGAGCGCGCCCTCGAAGCCGGTGACGGCGATGCGCGGATGACGCGCGATATCGCGCACCGCCGCCACGCGGGTCCCGAGATCGGGAAGCTTGGAGACGTTTTTCAGCGGATTGCCGGGGCTCACCAGCCACCAGACTTGATCGAGCCCGAGCCGGGCGAGCGCCACCCGGCTGATATGCACATGACCCGCATGGGGCGGATTGAACGATCCGCCGAGCAGCCCGATGCGCATGCCGGGCGCTGCCGCCGGTACTTTGAGATGCTCCGCAACGCCGAGGCCCTTTTTCCCCCTCTCCCCTAAGGGGAGAGGGCTGGGGTGAGGGGGTTTCTTTTTCGCCATCCTTGACCCCCCTCACCCGAGCGCTGCGCGCTCGACCTCTCCCCGACGGGGAGAGGTAAAATCACCGACGTCCTTTTGCTTGCTCAAGGGCGCGTCTGGCCTTGGCCGCGCACCACATATTTGAAGGTGGTGAGTTGCTCGAGCCCCACCGGCCCGCGGGCATGGAAGCGCCCGGTGGCGATGCCGATCTCCGCGCCCATGCCGAACTCGCCGCCATCGGCGAATTGGGTGGAGGCGTTGTGCAGCACGATGGCGCTGTCGACGCGGTTAAGAAAGCGGTCGGCGGCGTCCTGGTCTTGGGTGACGATCGCGTCGGTGTGCTGCGAGCCGTAGCGGGCGATATGCGCCACCGCCTCGTCGAGCCCGCCCACGACTTTCGCGGCGATGATGGGGCCGAGATATTCGGTCGCCCAATCCTCTTCGCTCGCCGGCTTCACGCGGGAATCGGCGCGTTTGGTCTCCGCATCGCCTCGCACCTCGCAACCCGCCTCGATCAGCATGGTCACGAGCGGCTTGAGCATCGCCGGTGCGGCCTTGGCATCGACGAGCAGCGTCTCCGCCGCGCCGCACACGCCCGTGCGCCGCATCTTGGCGTTGAGCACGATTTTCTTCGCCATATCGAGATCGGCGGCTTGATGCACATAGACATGGCAGACGCCTTCGAGATGCGCGAACACCGGCACGCGTGCCTCCTCCTGCACGCGGGCGACGAGGCTCTTGCCGCCGCGCGGCACGATCACGTCGATGGCGCCTCCGAGGCCGGCGAGCATGAAGCCCACCGCCTCGCGGTCCACCGTGGGCACGAGCTGTATCGCCGCCGCCGGCAGCCCCGCCTGCTCCAACCCTTCATTCAGCAGATTGGTGATGACGAGCGAGGAGAGGAAACTGTCCGACCCCGAGCGCAGGATCACGGCGTTCCCCGATTTGAGGCACAGACCGCCCGCATCCGCCGTCACATTCGGCCGGCTCTCATAGATGATGCCGATCACCCCAAGCGGCACGCGCACGCGGGCGATATTGAGCCCATTCGGCCGCGTCCACGATGCCGTCACCTGGCCGACCGGATCGGGCAGAGCGGCAATCTCGCGCAAACCGCGCGCCATGGCGGCGACGCGCTCCTCATCCAGCGTCAGCCGGTCGATGAAGGCCTCTTCCAGGCCCTTGCCGCGCGCGGCCTCGATATCGTGGCGATTGGCTTCGAGGATCGCCGAGCCGCGGGCTTCGAGCCGCGCGGCCATGGCTTCGAGCGCTGCATTCTTCGCCTCCGTCGAGGCGAGCGCGAGTTCCGCCGCAGCCTCGTGCGCGAGGCGGCCCATATAGAGCATCATCGGCTCCAGGGTCGATTGCGGTTGCTCGGCGACCGCGGTCATCCGACGCTCCTGATCTTGCGATGTAACGCCATGTCGTCCCGGTGGATCAGCTCCGGGCGGCCAAAATAGCCGAGAATCTCGGCAAGTTCACTGCTCTTGCGGCCTATGATGCGGCTCGCATCGCCATGGCCGTAGGCGGCCAGGCCCCGGCCGAGCTCCACCCCCTCGCCATTCCGGATCAACACGCAATCGCCGCGCTCGAAGCGCCCTTCCACGCCGGTGACGCCCGCCGGCAGGAGGCTCTTGCCCGAGGCCAGCGCGTCCGCCGCGCCATGATCCACGATGACCGCGCCCCTGGGCTCGAGCGTGCCCGCGATCCAGCGCTTGCGCGCGGCGATAGGATCGGCGCGAGCGATGAACCAGGTCCCGGTCCCGTCGCCGAGCGCGGCCAGCGGATTGCGCACCTTGCCCGAGGCGATGACCATATGGGTACCCCCGGAGACCGCGATCTTGGCCGCTTCGATCTTCGTGACCATGCCGCCGCGCGACAGCTCCGAGCCCACATCGCCGGCCATGGCCTCGATCTCGGGGGTGATCTCGCGCACCTCCTCCAGCCGCTGGCTGTCGGGACGCGAGCCCGGCGCCGCGGTGTAGAAGCCGTCGACGTCGGAGAGCAGCACGAGGCAATCGGCGCTCATCATCAAAGCCACGCGGGCGGCGAGCCGGTCATTGTCGCCATAACGGATCTCGCTCGTCGCCACCGTGTCGTTCTCATTCACCACCGGAATGGCGCCGAGCTTGAGCAGCGTGGTCATGGTGCTGCGCGCATTGAGATAGCGCCGGCGCTCCTCGGTGTCGCCCAGGGTGAGCAGCACCTGCGCCGCGACGAGGCCGCGGGCGCGGAAGGCATCCTCATAGGCATGCGCGAGATCGATCTGGCCGACCGCCGCCGCCGCCTGACTGTCCTCCAGCTTGAGCGCGCCCTTGGGCAGGCCGAGCGCTTTGCGCCCGAGCGCAATCGCGCCCGAGGAGACGACGATCACCTGCCGCCCGGCGTGGCGCAACACGGCGATGTCGTCGGCGAGTGAGGCGAGCCACGCGCCCTTGAGCTCGCCCGAGGCGCTGTCCACGAGCAGCGACGAGCCGATCTTGACCACGAGACGCTTGGCGTCCGACCATTCCGCTCTCATGGGCGCCACCCCGCGGCTTGCACCGCGTCCTTAGGCTGGCTCCTCAGCGCGGCGATCTCCGCCGCCAGCGCGCGCAACGCCTCCTTCACCCCCTCGCCGCTGACGGCGGAGAGGATGAGCGGCTTCTGCCCCGCGGCCTTGGCGAGCGCTCTCGCCTTCTTCTTCATCTCTGCGGCCGGCACGGCGTCGGCCTTGCTGAGCGCGACGAGCTCGGGCTTTTCCGCGAGCCCCGCGCCATAGGCGTCGAGCTCGCCGCGAATGACGCGATAGGCATCCACCGGATCCTCGCCCGTTGCGTCGACGAGATGGAGCAGCACCGCCGTCCGCTCGACGTGACCGAGGAAACGGTCGCCGAGCCCCGCCCCCTCATGCGCGCCTTCGATCAGACCCGGAATGTCGGCGAGCACGAAATCGGTCGAATTCGATGCGCACCACGCCGAGATTGGGATGGAGCGTGGTGAAGGGATAGTCGGCGATCTTCGGCCGCGCCGCGCTCACCGTGGCGAGAAAGGTGGACTTGCCGGCATTGGGCAGCCCCACCACGCCGGCGTCGGCGATCAGCTTGAGCCGCAGCCAAATCGCCATCTCCTCGCCGGGCAGACCGGGATTGGCGTGCCGCGGCGCCTGGTTGGTCGAGGATTTGAAGTGGGTATTGCCGAAGCCACCATTGCCGCCACGGGCGAGCACCATGTGCTCCCCCGGTGTCGTCAAATCGGCGATCAGCGTCTCGCCGTCCTCGGCAAAGATCTGCGTGCCGGGCGGCAGCTTGAGCACAACGTCGGCCCCCTTGGCGCCGGAGCGGTTCTGGCCCATGCCGTGGCCGCCCTTCTTGGCCTTGAAATGCTGCTGGTAGCGATAGTCGAGCAGCGTGTTGAGATTAGCCACGCATTCGACGATGACGTCTCCGCCCCGGCCGCCATCGCCGCCGTCCGGGCCGCCGAACTCGATATATTTCTCCCGGCGGAAGCTGACGGCACCGTTGCCGCCGTCGCCCGAGCGCACATAGACCTTGGCCTGATCAAGAAATTGCATGGGGAAGCCTTAGCACCACTGGCCCTGCCGTTACATAAGCGCCACAACCACTCAACTTTTCGCTTACGGCGCTTGATCCCGGTAGAGGCGGTAGGTCATGCAGGGCGCGCGCGTCCCCCGCGCCGCGCAGTCCCGCATCTCCTCGCGATGCGCGGCAAAGCCGAGCTTGGCGATCACCCGCGCCGAGGCGGGATTGTCCTGAAAGTGGCCGACCGTGAGATAGTCGAACCCGCCTTGCTCGAAGGCGTACGGAATCATCGCGCTGGCCGCCTCGGTGGCGTAGCCCATGCCCCAATAGGGCTTGCCGATCCAATAGCCGAGCTCGGCATGGCCATCGCCATGGGCGCGATAGCCGACGCAGCCGATCAAGCGCCCTGCACGCAGGATGGCGAAGACCACGCCCTCTTCTCCCGCCTGCACCCCCTCGATCCACTCCGCCGCCATCTGCTCGCTATAGGGATGGGGAATCGTGCCGGTCATGCTCGCCACGTCGAAATCGCCAGCGAGCAGGCTGATGCCGGCCGCGTCGGCGGGCGCGGGCGTCCGCAGCACGAGTCTCGGGGTGTGCATCTCCACGGGGGCGCAGGCTACACGAGGAGCGCGCCCTCGCGCGAGAGCCTGCCGCGTGATGCGGCGCAGATTCAAGCCGATGACAGGAAAGCGCGTGAGAAAGGACAGCCTAGTTCGTCTTGACCGAGACGTAGACGCGGCCCTTCTGCTTGGTCGCCATTTCCACCTCACCCTCGACGAGCGCGAACAGGGTGTGATCCTTGCCCATGCCCACGCCGTCGCCCGGGTGCCATTTGGTGCCACGCTGGCGCACGATGATGTTGCCCGGGATCACGCGCTGACCGCCGGACTTCTTGAGACCGAGGTGCCGTCCGGCCGAGTCGCGGCCGTTGCGCGACGAGCCACCGGCTTTCTTATGGGCCATGAGTTAAATCCTTCAGCTCTTCTTCGGCTTCAGCTTCGGCTTGGCCGGGGCCTTGGCCTTCGCCGCGGCCTTCGGCTTCGCTGCCGCCTTGGCCGCTGGTTTCTTCTTTTCCGGTTTGGCGGGCTTGGCGGCCTTGGCTTCGACGGGCTTCTTCTCGACCTTCTTCGGCTCCGGTTTCGCCGCCTTGGTCTTGGACGGCTTCTTGCCGTCCGTCAGGATTTCGGTGATGCGGAGCATGGTCAGGAGCTGGCGATGCCCCTTCTTGCGGCGATAATTCTTGCGCCGTTTCTTCTTGAACACGATGATCTTCTCGCCGCGCATCTGCTCGACGACCTCGGCGGCCACGCTCGCGCCGGAAATCGGGCTGCCCGTCTTAGGCCCCCCGTCGCCACCGCCGAGCAGAAGCACCTCGGAAAGCTCGACGATATCGCCGGGCTCGCCGGCGATGCGTTCGATCTCGATAATGTCGTTCGGCGCCACGCGATATTGCTTGCCGCCCGTGCGAATGACCGCGAACATGTCTAAATCCGTTCCGAACTCTTGGCTTGGAGGGCCAGGCGAGGGTGGATAGGGAAGGGCCGGTAGGGGCGCCGCCGCCGACCGGCCTTCAGGCGGCGCACTATAGAAGCGCAAAACCATAAGTCAATTGCAGGCGCGCCCCCACACGCCGGCGCCGTCGCCCTTGCGTTAAGGCCCGCCGGCCCGCATTTCTCATTCCGAATTCGGCCAAAGCGTCTTAGAAACGGCGCGGGCCGACTTCAGCCTTGGGAGAGGTGCCAGAGTGGTCGAATGGGACGGTCTCGAAAACCGTTGTACGGGTAACCGTACCGTGGGTTCGAATCCCACCCTCTCCGCCAATTTCTTAGCGGTGGATGTGGTCGGACCGTGGCACATTGCAAACGCGCTGCAAGCGTTTCACAGCGGCGCGAAGGGCCTATCCAAAGTCCGCATTGAGTTTGTAAGCGGACATGTGCGCGTCGGCAAGTCTCAGGTCCGTTAGGTGCCACAAGACGTGAGGCTCTCCGGCAAGCCCCTATCCGAGGACGGCGGCGCCGGTAGCCACCAACCAATGCTGGTTGCCCAGACTTAGCCATCATTTTGACTTTCAATGGCTTACTGGAGTAATTTGCAGTAATCTGTGAGGCTGTTGATTAGTTGGGGGTAAGCAAGCCATGCCGAGGGATACATCCGGGCAAACCGATTACGGACAGGGTTCGAGCACGCCCATGGTCTCGACGATTGGTCAGGACCTGGTGATTACCGGCAATGTGACGTCGAAGGGTGAGATTCAACTCGATGGTCAGCTTCACGGCGACATCCATTGCCTCTCGCTGGTTCTTGGTGAGAGTTCGCAGCTAAAGGGCGGCGTGATTGCCGAGGATGTTGTGCTTCGCGGCCGGCTTATAGGCTCGGTCCGAGCGCTCCGCGTGACACTGCAATCCAAGTGCCATGTCGAAGGCGACCTCGTCCATCAGAGTCTCGCCATCGAGCAGGGCGCCTTTTTTGAAGGCAAGTCGCGTCGCGCCGATGATCCGCTGTCGCCGAGCAAAGAGGCTTCTGCAGAGGGAGTTACAGCTAAGCCGCAGCGGGTAGCCGAACGTTCTGAAAAGCACAGCGACAAGCCGGTGACTAAGTTTACGCGATCACTCTAGGCGTGGGAATTGCGCTTGGTTTTGTTTGGACGTTTAGAGTTAGGGACTTTGGGCGTTGTTTTGCGTAGGGGGGACCCATGTTTGCGTCAAGGAGACGAGGAACCGTTATCGCCGAAGGACTGAAGATTGTCGGCAGTGTCACCGCCGAGGGGTTAGTGGAGGTCAATGGGCAGGTCGAGGGCGAACTGCACTGCACTTCGCTCATCATCTCTCGCAAGGCTGATGTCACCGGTGCTATCGCAGCTGACCGAGTTGTCGTGGACGGGAAAGTCGAGGGCCCGATCCAAGGTGGAGAAGTCGTTTTGAAGTCGAAGGCGCATGTCGTCGGCGATATTCAACATCAATCTCTTGCCATTGAGAAAGGTGCCTACTTTGAAGGCCGCTCGGTGCAAGCTCCTGCGGCAAACGGGCGCCAGCCCGAGAGATTAAACCCGCCCAGCAAAGTCGCGAACAGTGGCCAGGAGTTTTTTGCCGCCGTTGGACGGGTTCGCTAGTTGGGGGCATTCTTCCAACGCGCATGTCGCATCCCAAGCGCGAAGTCCGTTTTGGGTCAAAAGCAGACGTGAGGCTCGTCTTGGCGCATGTCCGCTTTGTGCCAGAAGCAGACCATCAACTCCCCCGGCCGGCCCGGCTATGGCCAGGTAATTTGGTAGCCGGCGTACCAAGAGAAGTCATTAGTATCGGAGGCGTTTTGGAGGCCTCGACCGGCCGAGAACAGCAAGTGATTATGTTCATTGAAGTCATAAAAGCCGCCGACGTTGAAGCCCGTGCTGTCCTCGCCACCGATCGTATCCGCCGTCTGATAAAATACTTCTCCGCCGAGTGTCAGCTTTTTAGTGATCTGCCGCTGTAGCAACCATCCGACGAACCAAAAATCCTGGTCGGTGCCGTTGCCATGATTGATCCAATAACCGCCGCCGCCATAAGTCGTCCACTCACCGAAACTCTTCTGCACCCAGATTGGAAGGAAGGCGCTGACATGCCCGGCTCCGAGGCCTCGGTGTTCATTACCCGTCGGTAGTTCGAGGAGTGGAAACATGGCAACTTGCGGCCTCCAGCCTTTTTCATCCTCATGGATGAAGCGGTACTTGAAACCGAGTTCGGTGTCACCGTAACCAAATTTCGTTGGACCGCCTGATGGGTTATCGAACGCCGCTGGCGCGACGATGTGGAACTGGCCATCAGGGATCAGGCCATAGTTGAATTCGAACCCCGGCAGGACGCCCGAAGTGTCGTCGCTGACAACCGTGCCGGTGGAGAAGGTGTAGAACTCATAGTGCCCCAAATCGACCGGCACGGGATCGTCGGTGCGGAACGGAGGGCCAGCGGTGGCGGAGCCGGGTAACAGCAATATTGCCGAGCACCATACCCCCATAGCGGCAGCGCGGCAGACACATCCCCCCAGTCGATTCATAATTGAGCCCCTCTCTCTGCCGAGATTAGGCCCCGGCAGCCCCAGCGCGCGGATTTCGGATTGCCTCCTGTTCTTTACTTTCCCTGAATGAGGTCCATGAACGACGGAAACGTCAACAGCAGCCCCACTGCAAGTAGAATGAAGGCTGCAACGTTGACTTTGACCATAGGGATTGTTTTCGTCGCCCACGCACGATTCAGAGCGAGCCAACTAACAATCCAGATGATGATGGCCAGTGTCGACACACCTGAAAGCCTTTACCGTGCCACGCCGCAAGGGCGGAAGGCGCTCTCTGCGGCAAAGGACCGCGTGCGTGAGCTGTTCGGTGAGCTGATCGAAGGCAAGTGAGCAGAGTGGCGGAGCGTCACGGCATGAGTCAAAGCCAAATCCACGAGCAGACGACGCATTCGGCTCAAGGCGGCACTTGGCTTGATGTCCTTTCCGCCTTCGTGCGCCTAGGCCTCACCTCCTTCGGCGGTCCTGTCGCGCATCTCGGCTATTTCCGCGAGGAATTCGTGACGCGCCGGCGCTGGCTCGACGATCGCGCTTACGCAGACCTAGTCGCGCTCTGCCAGTTCTTACCGGGACCCGCTTCTAGCCAAGTCGGGATTGCGATCGGTCTTTCCCGCGCTGGCTACCCCGGGGCAGTTGCGGCCTGGACCGGCTTTACCTTGCCCTCCGCGGCAGCCTTGGTCCTGTTTGCCTACGGCGTAAGTGCGCTCGGAGACCAGGCAGGCGCGGGCTGGCTGCATGGCCTCAAGGTCGCCGCGGTCGCCATCGTGGCGCAAGCCGTGCTCGGCATGATGCGCACCCTCGCGCCTGACCGGGAACGGGCGACGATCGCCGTCACCGCCGCGGCGATAGTGCTCGCCATGCCCTCATCCTGGACTTAGGTTTTAGTCATTGCTCTCGGGGGGCTTGTGGGCACGGTCCTTCTGCCGGCGGAGGCACCGCTCAATCACACGGCATTGCCGCTCAACGTGGGCCGGGCGACGGGCGCCGCGCTACTCATTGCTTTCTTCATCCTGCTGATCGGTCTACCACTACTTGCAGCGACGGTGCCATCGCAGGGGCTCGCGCTATTCGACGTCTTCTACCGCGTTGGCTCCCTCGTGTTCGGAGGTGGCCATGTCGTGCTGCCGCTGCTGCAGGCGGCAGTGGTGCCTCAAGGTTGGGTGAGCAATGACGAGTTTCTCGCGGGCTACGGTGCGGCGCAAGCCGTGCCGGGGCCGCTCTTCACCTTCGCCGCCTATCTCGGCGCGGTGATGACGCTAGAGCCGAATGGTTGGGTGGGTGCCATATTGTGTCTGGTGGCGATTTTTTTGCCCTCCTTCCTGCTCGTGATCGGGGCGCTCCCATTCTGGGAGCACTTGCGCCGCCGCACGGGTGCCCGCGCGGCCCTTGCCGGCGTCAACGCCGCCGTGGTCGGGCTGCTTTTGGCTGCGCTCTACAATCCAATCTGGACCGTGGGAATCAAGAGTGCCGGAGACTTTATTCTCGCCAGCGCCGCGTTCCTCCTGCTCTTTATGTGGCGGACGCCGCCTTGGCTCGTCGTCGTCCTGAGCGCGGCTGCCGGAGGTCTCATGGCGCTTCTCTAGCTGTGACGCCTTCAGAAAAAACAGCTCCGGTGCCGATAAAACGGGGGCCCCTGGCGACACGTGGACGGCCGTTGTTGATAGCCGGGGGCTTCTATGTCCGCTTGGGGTCAAAAGCAGACGTGAGGCTCGTCTTGGCGCATGTCCGCTTAGTGCCAAAAGCAGACATGATCTTTACGCAGTAAGTGCTGGAGGCTTGGCTGGTTGAAATGCCGCCCTCATGAATGGCGCGAATAGGGCAATTCGGCTCTTACCCTCCGCCTTGGCGTGATACAGAGCGGCATCGGCATCTCGGTACATCTGGTCAAAATGGGCGCTTGGGCGTCCCTGCACGGCGATACCGATAGAAACACTGAACCGCGCACCGTCAAGTGACTCTTCCTGCGTGGACAGCCTGGCGAGAATACGCCGTGCAATTTCCTCGGCGCCTTCGGTGTCGCAATTGGCGGCAAAGATCATGAACTCGTCTCCGCCCAGTCGCGCGCACTCATCGCCCTCGCGGATGCTTTGCCGAATGGCGTTCGCGGTACGAGCTATTACTGCATCACCTATGACGTGACCTTGACGGTCGTTGATCATTTTCAAATTATCGATATCGAGGAGCAGCGTCGCGTAACTTGGGGTATGGCGTGCCAGTGATTTATGGGCTGCGTCCATGACCCCACGACGGTTGAGAAGCCCGGTCAGGCCATCGCGAATGGAGCTGTAATAATGCTCCTGAATGCGACGGTGCAGGTCTGAGTGATATACTGCCGCCAGATAGCCGATCACCAATGCCACCATTAGGGCAGCCGCTAGGCTCCCAATTTCGATTGCGCGGAAGCGTGCTTCCTCGGCGAGGTAGTATTGCAAATCGAAATCCACGCCGACAAAGCCACTGTACCGGCCCTGGCTGTCGTAGATGGGCGCATGCGCGGTGAGAAAATACCCGTAATCGTCCCGTTCGTATGTGGGGGTCACGTAGGTTTTGCCGGCCGCAATCTGCGCCAACCAGTGGTCTTTGTATGCCGTCCGGAGCGTAAAGTGCTCCATGTAGCCAGACGCGCGCAGCTGATGATTTGTACGCAGTTCGGGTGAAGCTGCGGTATCGATAACGAAATACGCCACACCCTCCCGATCGACCATCGTGTAAACGTAAAAAATATCCGGGTTTGCGGAGTGAAAGCGCACCAGCGGCTTCAACGCGCGTGCGTAAAGCTCGTCGCTATAGTTCGCGGCGTCCAATAATTGACGGTGCAGATCCCCATCGACGACGCTAGCGGCGGACTGGGCCATCTCCCCGACATGCGAACGGAGGACTTCCCACCGCGCCTGCTTCGAAAGCCACTGCGGGATCGCCACAATCGCTACAAGAATGGCAGCGGCTGCCAAGCTCGCAAAGATGAACACGATCGGATTGAATCGGCATCCAGAGCTCTTGGCACGTCGTCCAGATACGTCACTTATCGAATGTGTGAGCACGCCTGCTTAGTTCTGCCTTGTAGATCGTTTTGGTTCCGATCGAACCTGAACAATCGCAAGGCTATCGCCACGGGGTTATTTAAAAGTTGTGCGAATTCAACAGATAAGGACTGCACAGGATGAACGAAAGGTTTCCGGGAACGTGAGCTGAGCCGCGCCGGGGCTCGACCCTCCCTGCTCCCCACCCCCAAGCTCAACTGAGCGATAGGCCCTTGGCTACTTCGAGAGAACAAGCTGCCTTTGAGGAGCGCCGCGCATCCACGGCGAACTGCTCAAGCTCGGTTTGAGGTCGCGCAGTCGGGCGTCGCCAAGTACCTGGTCAAGCGGCACGGAAATTCGGCCACGATCCCCCAATCAATCTCTTTGAGAACCGGTAGCATGTCAGGGTTAGCCGAAGATGTGCCAACTTTAACCAAAACTGGGCCATCTCTCTAAAGTCGTAGCTGTTTGGGTAAAGAGGTGCTTAGAGGGAGAGTCATATAACGTAAGCACTGTTGGCTCTTTTAGATCACCGGCCACCCCCATGGCGATTACCACAATCGATGTCCAGCGCTTAGCCGGTTACGGTCTTCCGCTGGAGAGATTTGCGTCGGGCGAGGTGATTTTCGTCGAACGCTCCCACGGCCACAAGATGTACGTGGTCTATTCGGGCGTCGTCACTATCGAGCTCGCGGGCAAAGTCATCGAGGCGTTGTCCGCAGGCGACATCTTCGGCGAGATGGCATTGATCGACGGCGAGTCTCGAAGCGCCACCGCCCGCGCGCACTCTGACTGCGAAGTGGCGCCCGTCACCGAAGAGGCCTTTGTTTTGCTTGTCCATAAGACGCCACTATTCGCCCTCACCGTGATGCATAACCTTGCCGATCGGTTGAGACGCGCTAACGAGCGCAACCTCTCCCTCGTTTAGCTATAAAAGAAAAACCCCGCAGAGGCCCTGCTGGGAGGAGTTGTCGCCCATGATGCGCTTGGGGACCCAGGGAGACGTGCTGCGCCAATGTCCGCTTTGGGTCAAGAGCGGACGTGTGATCGGACCCTCGTGAAAGTCCGCTATGGCAGGGTAAGCGGACATGGGCTGGTGACGAGAGTCTGCAAACGGA
This sequence comes from uncultured Alphaproteobacteria bacterium, assembly GCA_963820115.1. Classification (GTDB taxonomy): domain Bacteria; phylum Pseudomonadota; class Alphaproteobacteria; order Rhizobiales; family Methyloligellaceae; genus Methyloceanibacter. The sequence continues at coordinate 28,473 of CAWFYP010000001.1, read as the reverse complement.
TTTGCAAACGAACCACACGACACCGCACGGTACCGAGCATCACAGGATAGGATGGTCGTAGGGGAAATGTCGAACCAGAGCACACGCTTAGCTACTGCGCGGCACGCGCCAACATGAGAATCTTAGAACTCGAAAACTAAAAAACATAAGCAGGGCAATAAGTTAGGCTATCACCTAGGACGTCCACTTGATTGAAGCCTCCGGATCGCTTGTCACGGTGATCCAATGAAGGCGCCTATGTAGGCAGCTATAGCGGCGGCCATCCATGCCGCTGCAGCCAGGTCCCTCGTCTTTCCGCATGCGCGGTGGCCTTTTTGCGGCCCTCTAGCGACTTGATCGATGCCTTGAGCTCGTCGTCACTCTGGTGATCAAAGGACCTGGTGATCAAAGGACGCGGTCATTTTTGGTTCGCACGCAGTTTGCCAAGCACGGCGCCCGCCACACGCTTCCCGGCTGCCTTCGAGCCATACTTTTTTGCTGCCTTCGATTCGATCTTGGAGAAATTTTTGCCGCGCTTGCCTATGTCCTTGCCAGCCCGCGCGGACTTCGCGGAATAGCTTCGCTTGGTTGCCATGTCTAGCCTCTCAAAGAACGTGGAAGAAATAACGGAGGATGATTACCGAGAGAAGGACTCCCAAAATCTACGAAATGAGTCCTACTCCCCACGCAGGGTGTCCTTCAGACCGCCAATGGCATTTTGAATTTTGCCCTTCGCTTGATCAGCCTTGCCTTCGCTCTTTAGCTTCGCATCGCCAGTGACCTTGCCCGCGACTTCCTTGATCTTGCCCTCGGCCTGCGTGGCCGATCCTTTGACCCGATCTTTGTCCATGGGGGGCGCCTTTCGTGATGAGGAGGAACGTAGATCAACTCCTTGTCACGAGCGAAGTTCCATTCGCGACCGTATCGCCATATTAGAAGTGCGGAAGGACATCCGCATCGTGTTCACCGACATAGACATGCCCTGGATGAATGGATGGCTTAAAATTAGCTCGTGCAATTCGTGACCGTTGGCCCCCTATCGAGCTCATTATCACCTCGGGACATTTCGACTTGCACGAGAGCGAAGTCCCGGAGCGAGGCCGATTTTTCGCAAAGCCATATCGTGACGAAGAGATCATATCTGCGCTGCACAAATTCGCTGCTTAGGTCCGCTCAACCCTGCCCCCCCCGGGGCGCGACTCCTGTTTGCCGCGACGCTGGCCAAAACTACACTCCCGTTTTTCCGGAACACATTAGGCCCTCTGCCCGTTTATTAGGCCGAGTCCGTTGTAAGGAGATTGTGATGAAACTCGCCACCCTGACGTGCTTCGCGATGCTACTCAGTGCCGGATACGCCTTCGCAGGAGCTGGCGCTCCTGTGCCAGAGGGATCACAAGAACCCAAATCATCCGGCCGACCGAGCGCGGTGCTGGATGATGCGAAGTGCGACACCGTTTGGAAGATGGCCTCGCCAAACGGCGATACGCTATCGAAAGACAAGGCCGTCCCTTACATTGTGAACTACCAGATGGTGGACACAAACAATGATGGGAAGATTGACGCCGCCGAGTTTAAAGCCGGGTGCGGCAAGGGTTGGATTCAGCAGCCCGACGCATCAACCGTGAAAGACATGCAGAAGTGACCGATGAGGCGCCTGTGCAGGCGCCCCCTCACCGTGGCAGTGCCATGGCCGCTACGACGATCAAGGAGGTGACGGCAGGCTTCTCTCCCAAAGGAGAGACAGGTCAGAAATGTCTCGTCGCCGGCAAGCGAATTTCGATACGTCTCTGGATTGAAGAACCAAGCGCGAATCTCAAAGTGCCTACGACAAGTATCAGGAAGCGCACAGCTCGATGTGGAAGGCCAGACGATAAGTCTTCAAGCAGGAAACTCATGGCTGGTTCCAGCTGGTGCGCTGCATCAATATACGATTGTTGAGCCGTTCACGGCTGTGGAAGCCACCGCGCCTCCGGCCGAGGTGCAAGGTCGTGATACGACGCCGCTCTAAGGGCTGGAGGCGAATATGGCACGAACTGCAGTTTCGAATGTTGCCGAATCATCAGTCGAAAGCAGTGCCTCGGGGGTTCACTGGGGCGCGATTCTGGGTGGCGCACTCGGAGCCGTTGGAATTACCTTTATTGCAATGGCCTTTGGCCCTGCAATCGGTCTCACGTCTTTCGAATTTTGGTCCCCGACTACACCCGGTCCTGCTTCATTCGGCATCCGCGCCGGGATCTGGTTGATTGTCACGCAATGGCTTGCTTCAGGCGGAGGCGGCTATTTGGCCGGCAGGCTTCGCGAGAATTGGGTAGGCGTGCGCACCGATGAGGTCTTCTTTCGTGACACGGCTCATGGATTTCTAGCTTGGGCCACAGCTGCGCTGATTGTGGTCGTGGTTTTGACGATAGGTTCGGGAGCGTCGACGATGCCTATGGCCGTCGGCGAGAAAGGCGGTAGTCGCATTTTCCTTCTACAGCGGTCTATCGCTCTTGATTGGCGCCTTCATCGCCTGCGTCACAGCGGCGCTCGGTGGCTATCATCGGGATGAGACGTAGGAGGCGGGAGTGCGTGGGCTCCACATCACGGGGAACGCCGTCCAAGGGACCCGGTTTTGTTCTCGGAGGGTCACGAGAACGTCGCGTCATCCAAATGAATTGGGTGATGGAGCAAAAATATGTCGATCGCGAAGCCAAGCGCCATCGATGGTCGGCTCTGATCAAGAGCTTCGGCTATTGATCGCTGTAATTGCTTTCCCCTGATCTTCGGCCGCCGCAGAGTACGCCTTTTAATCCAGTCGGAGAAGGAGAAGGCGCACCAGCAGCGAGCGGCATATCGGGAATCAGGTTTGCGATGACCAGAGGATGCAACCACGCAAAAAACCCCCTTGCGCGGTTCGCGTTTCCCAGCCCATCCAGGAACTTCAAGTTTCGTTCGACGTGGCCCCAGCCTAGGCTCAAACAATCGGTATTTGACGGTGTGCATGCACTCACCTCGGGCCTCCGCTTGGCGGAGAGATCAATGTGGAAGGGCTGAACAATACAGTGTTTGAAGACCCCGTCACAACAGCGCTGCCCCCTAGTGCCAGGTTGATGCAATTGCTTTTCGGCAAGCAAATTGCTTACTCCATCGCCGCGGTTGCGCGGCTCGGAGTTGCGGACCACATGAGCGCAACGCCCGTTTCAATTGACCTACTGGCAGAGAAAGTTGGCGCTCAAACGGACTTACTCTATCGAGTGATGCGAATGCTCTCCAGTGTCGGCGTGTTTAAACAGACGGAACGACAATTCTCTCTGACGGCCGTTGGAGCGCTCTTAAGGAGTGATCACAAGGACTCGGCTCGCCACAGGGCAATTCTGCGGGGGGATGAGTGGACGACGAGGGCCTATGAACACTTCGCCAATTGTGTTCGTACCGGTGAAGACGGCGTGACCAAGGCCTATGGGAGAAACATGTTTGAACTGTTGGCAGAACAGCCCGATCAAGCGAACACCTTTCATCGGGCCATGACCGACTCCTCTGCCGTCTCAAGTCAGGCGATCCTGGAGACATACGATTTCAGTGGAATACAAAGGCTGGCAGACATTGGCGGCGGGCACGGCTTATTTTTAGCGGAAATTTTGAGACAATATGCCCACATGCAAGGTTTGCTGTACGAGCTTCCTGAAGTCCTTGCCACGGTTTCCCCAAGCCAATTTGCCGGTTGCGAAGGTCGAATTCATCTCGAGTCCGGCAGCTTTTTCGCGCGCGCACCTGGTGGGTGCGATGCATACGCTCTGAAGCACATCCTCCACAACTGGAGCGACGACGACTGCATCAAGATCCTGACGCTACTGCGCGATCAGCTTCCCGCGCATGGACGCGTGCTGATATGCGAGATGGTCATTCAGAGTGACCCGGCTCCAACGCCAGCAAAAATGCTAGACATCGAAATGCTGCTGCTGACAGTCGGAGGCAAGGAGCGATCATCCGAGGAATTTCGGGATGTATTGGTATCAGCCGGACTTCGCATCGGCCGCATTGTCGCTACGCCAAGTCCTCTCTGCGTACTTGAGGCTTTCCCAAACTAGGGGATTACCCCCAACTCTATCGACTTCATGGTTTCCTACCATCCATATAGCCCACAAATTCCATGACGCTATCAATCGCTTGAGGCTCCTTATGCAGCATCCTACTCGTGCGTGGGTGACCCTCCGAGGGCATACCGCACTCCTCCCTTGGACGGCGTTCCTAGCGATGCGGACTCAAGCCGCCATATGGCGGAAGCGGCGCCGACTATGCTTGGTCGTTGTCAGCAGAGAAAGGGCTGCGGTACGGTTTTAGACGCGCACTTGCAAAAGGCGTAAGTTTGCATTGCACACCGACCACCTTGACTAAAAAAATGGAAGTGGTCGAATCACTAGGTCAGAATGATGGAGGCCACCATGTTGGACTCTTTCAATCGTCCCCGAGTGTTCGACCCTCTAGACCTCGAAATCATCGATCGCGTTTATGAAGCGGCGTGGGCTCAAATTCAGGCCCGTGAAATGCTTCTAGACGAACGGCGAGATAGCGAGCGGCAGGACGGCCTACGGAAGCTTGTCTTCGCCGTCGCGAGCACCGTTCCTCCAGGGCTCGGAAACCACGTAGATTTCGACAATCATCAAGCTCCTCGCCAAAGACGTCGGGATCGATTTCCTCATAAACGAATTGCAGCCCAGGAGGTTGCAGGAGTGGCTTGACAGCTTCAAAAAAAGGATCAACTCCACCAATGATGGGGGTTCCGGTATAAAGAATGAGACGGCCGCCCGGCTTGAGCCGAGCCACACCTTGCTCTGTTATTCGTAATGCGAGCGCGATGCCAAGTTCGCCCCCCCCCATGGCGGTAGAGCCGCCGCTCGTCATCCATGAGATACGGGGGATTAGCGATGATGAGATCCGCCTCGCCTTCTATTTTCTCCAGGACGTCGCTCAATAATGTCTGCACGCCGGTACGATCATTAACGACGGCGTTCACAGCACTGAATGTCAGCGCCTTGGGATTAATATCCGTGAGGACCAGCTCTGTCTGGCCGGCAAGTACATGCGCCGCGTAGATTCCCCCCGCGCCGCTCCCGCTACCGACATCGATAAGTCTTAGCGGTCTGTCCGCAGGCATCCCGGCAACTCCCGCACTCAGAAGCCGCGCGAAGCGGTATGTGTCGGGTCCAAAAAAGACTGCATCCCGCTCCGTCGTGGGAAAGCCCGAATGCACGAACAGTAAATCGCCAATCGTCGCGCACCGCACCTTTGACCGACAGAGACCACCTGATACTTCAAGAGCATCGGCCTCCGCGAGGAGATTAAAAATACGCTCCTGCACGGCATCCCGCTGGAATGAGCAGTTCCAGCCAAAAACCGACCGAAGCGTCGTCGGACCTTGCAAGTGATTAAGGACCCGACAGTGCGTTGCAGGCGTGATGGCCGCGAATTGGTATTTCTGAGACCGCAGAATTCGCCCCAAATCCGTGAGGGCAGAACACTTTCTATCCATGATCCTGCACGATCCAGCCCAGCTCCCGCGCTTTCGCATTGGCCGATTTCCAGGCGAGCGCTAGAAACCTTGGGAAGGTAATTTTAAAGTTGTCGCTGTCGCTATTTCGCGCGGTAAACGACCTGGCGACGAGCCCTCCCTCCTCAGATTTTTCGTAGGCGACCTTGAAATTTGTGCCGGGCATCGTGATCACAATCTCGTTGCCGACCACTGCCGTCACTATCTTCGGTTTCCTGAACCAAGAAAGGATCATTGCAATCTGCCACCATCGGGTTGAGCCTATCAGAACCCCTTTGCAAATCTACGGTGGGGTATGCGTGGAAGGTGGCCGCAACTCCGCCAGGCGCGACGGGCCGCACAAAGTTCATTGCGCTCGAAGTCCCCCAGTCGTTCACCAAGTGGGCGAAAAGAGGACTTCGGAATGCCTGCCGCACCGCCTCGTTCCGCACCGCCAGCGTTAAAAGCAGGGTTTATTCGTCACGCCAAAGTCCGAGACGCGCTTGGGAGCTCAGAGCCAACGGGCGCGCCCTCGGCAGCGAGCTGGCGCCTACGCCAAATGGCCTTCCCAGTCGCGGCGCAACGAACCAAGCAATTGGCCACGCCAGGACCAAGCTCACGATTACGATGGTCGGTATCAGAATCCAGGCGTGCAGTGAAAACATTCTGATTGACAGCACCACAACGATTCCTGTTCCAAACAAAACGGCATTGACCATCCCATAAATCAAGAAGCTGATCCGCGAGCGGGTCGAAATTTCAGGAATGCAATTCATGACACCCTAACAACGCCCCTGCCTCCCGGACCGTTTCATATCGATCAAAGATCTTTTTTGGCGAGGCCTAGGACCCATTCACGATGGTTGAAGCGGCAACCGGCCCGACGCAATAAGCTACATTTCTGAACTAACCGAGGTCGCTGCACGTTATTAGGCTGCGATCTTCGCGCCAGAAGCGCGAGACGGATTCCACGCGTGGCGAGCAGCTTTGGACCTGCAAGTTCCTTTCGATTTCGGTATGTTTCCCGTCGGCACGTCTTCTCGAGGCCATTTCCAGAAATGCCGAACCGCGCGCCAAGCTTGTTCATCGGCTCAGACCAGACGGGTTCGTGCATTTCTTCCCGCGTGAAACTGGATTTCTCATGGCACCTCCCTGCGGCCTTTTTATCGCCCAAACACGGGAACGTGCTAGCGTGCTAAGTTCCCAGTTGGTCAAGCGCGACCGCTACGTTTTCGAACTATCCCCTTCACGAGTTGCAAAAGTGATTGAACCATCAGTTTCCAAAACCGCGAGCCGCACCTTGGATAGTGATGAATGACCTTCGCGTCGCAATGCTTCTAACAATTCCGAACGAGTTACCTGTTCTCCATTAAGAGTGTCGTTACATACTTGGCCGTGTCTGACGAGAATTCTTGGAAGCCCATCGACAAATTTCTCAATCGGTCTGAACCGCCATGTGAAATAGCCAACTACCTGAACCACGACCACTAATGTTGCCGCAGAAATCAATCCACCTGTGAGCGAATGATCGTCTCCAATGAGCGAGCCATCAACCGTCTCACTGATGATTAAGAGGACCACAAGGTCGAAAGGCGATAGCTCCCCCACGTGCTTCTTGCCTATGAAACGCAAGAGGATAAAAAGGCTGACATAGACCACAACGCCACGGATAATCAGGTCCAGAACACTCTCTTGAGGAATCCACATCTTACTCTCCTAAGTTTTTATCTCGCTTAGGAACGTCAGACTTTGGTCTTCGTTCTGACGGAAGTGAGTGCTAAGGGCCGTGCGAAGCAGCGAGATTCGCCAAATTGTCCGTAACGCGCCCGACATATTGACAATCAATGAGCTCAGAACCGTGCACCGCACGAGATTTTGTTAGGCTCTCAGCGTCGATTTTGCCGATGGCCTATCGCAGCGCGTGGAGCGATCGGCGAGCCAGCTCGAGCGGCAAATCAAAGATCGATTTCCGCAAGTGACGCGCGTGTTCATCGAGGTCCAGGGGAAGCCCGTTTTGCCGACCCGTGAGCCTCGAATGCGACGAGCACGGCGACTTCTTGGTGTAGCCCAGCTCCCGGTGGCTTTTGCTACGTTTAGTTATACATGACTTAGCTGGGAGGCAGTCTCGCCGCTTATGCCCCGGTATCGCTGCTCGGTGCCTCGCGATCGATTTCTTGGCCTAACGGCGAGACGAGATACCACTTGCCGCCGAAATCCTTGACGCCCTGGCCCGTCACCTTCTCCGGTTTAACGTCCTTGGCGTAGCGGTAAAGCGGCCAACCGTTGTAGGTCACTTGGCTGGAGCCATTGGGTCGATTGATCGTCGCCAAGAGAGTGCCGATACCGCTCCGACTGGCCAGCCGAGCTCGTCCGGGCGTCCATCGGCGATCCTCAACGATGAGTCTCGATCCGAGCGTGCCGGCATTGTTCATTGCCTCGTAGGCCATGCCGGCGGACATCGCACCGTCGCAGATAACGCAGACCACGTTCCAATATTGCTTCCGGGCGGCGCGGGGAACCGCCATGCCAAGAGACGCCAAGATCGAGGTCGAGTCATGCGCCGCATGCCTTTGCTAACCTGGCCGGGGGTTGGCTTATTTTGGCGGATGCTTTCACGAGTTTAGGCGCGAGGTATCGGCTCAAAGCACTCACAAACCGATCTTGACCTTGGCCCAATCTGTGTACTGGCAGTCCAGGGCGACGCGGTCTCTCAAACAGATGCTTGCGACTTGACGCTGGATCTTTCATTAGGCGCAGCGCGAGCGATCCGCTTGACATCGACTGGGACGGTCCCGATGCAACATTGTTGAAATGCGGCTTCCGATCCTAGTCATCGCCATCGGGCCGCCGAAACCGATCTAATCATCGCCGATGTCCGGCGAATCCAAATGGCGTGGTAGGCCCGACCATCATCAGATGATCGAGCCAATCGTGCGACTAGCGTGCCACGCCCCGTGTAAAGTGCACCACGAGCGAAATGACGAGTAGCACCAGAAAGATATAGAACAAGATCTGCGCAATGCCTGCGGACGCCCCGGCGATGCCACCGAAACCGAGTGCAGCGGCGATCAACGCGATCACGAGAAAAGTCAAAGCCCAACCAAGCATGATGGGATCTCCTTTCATCAGCAGTAGCCTAAACCAAACGTTCGATCCCGCGCAAAGTTCGATGTGCTACCGGGATAGACAGTCGTCGCTGGGACCCTAGCTTCCATAACGACTTCGAAGTGGATGTTAGCGACGCCTGATTGGCGGGAACTGTTCGACCTGCGTTCGCGTTCTTTTCATCGTCTTAGCGGAAGGGACCTTCTAGGTTGGCCGACAATCCCCAAAAATATCGCGAGCGAGCGTGCTATTTCTCCGAGCTGTGCCGTACAGCCGCTTCAGCCGATGACAAAGAGCACTTTGCCGCCCTCGCGGAGGCCTGGAACAAACTGGCCGGTGAGATTGAGGGCGCGCAGGCCTTCCTGAATGTCCTAAGTGAACTCGAGTTCTACGAGCCCAAATATTTCGATGAGCGGGAATATCCTCATGCGGCTTGAAGCGCATGATCGTGGTCAGGCCACCATCGACCAGAAGGCAGCTCCTCTGGCGCCTCAGCAAGAGAGACTGGATGAGGAGAAGGAAAGTCGAGGCGTACCCACGGCTCAGCAAGCCGGACTTGCGTTAATTTTGTCCCTCGGGCTTGTCGCAGCGGTCGCTGCGGCGCTCTTTTGGCTCGCCTGATAGCTTTTACGGTCGGGCTTCTTGGCGCTTTGTGGTTAGCTGTGCTTAGGCTGGAAAGGCCGCCAGCGATGCGCCCCTAATCCCCGGAATAACCACCGATGATGGGTAGCACCTCCTCGGTTATGTAACTCGAGCAACTCGGAGCGGCGAGGAAGACAAAGGCGGACGCTATCTCCTCGGGCTGGGCCGGACGTTTCATCGGCGTGTCGCTGCCGAATTTGGCAATTCTCTCCGCCGATTTATCGAACCCTCGCTACAAACACCTGCGGCGAATTCTTTCCTCCCATGCGAACCCCGCACGCATCTGGCTTTACAGAAAGATGCACCGTCACAATGGCTTGCCCAACGGTTTGGCAGGTCGCCGCTGTTCCCCGTCCTAGCCGGGTTACATCCCCAATACATCCTTAGAACTATAGGCAGACGGCAACGCTTGGGTGGCAGGCAAATTAATGCGGTGCTAGACCTTCTCACCAGCGCGCTGCCTGCTTGTTGTTCCAAGTCCCGGCAATCAGCCGGTGTCTCAGTGCCGGCCGTCACTTTCGGCTTGTCATTCCCCTCTTCTCCTTGAGGAATGGGCGCACGCGAGAAGCGATCCACGACCAGCCGAGCTTGTTGCCGACTCCAGGAAGCTCCGGTTGCCGCGGCTCTGAAACTCATCATCGCGACTACGCGAGCCTTTTGCCCACTCCACGACGCACCATTCGACGCTGCTCTGAAAGTCGCGGTAGAGAGCACACGCGTCGTCCGGCCACCTAACCTCGCACCGGTCGAAGCCGCTGTTAAAGTTACAACGCCAAGAAGACGACCTTTTTGCCCGGCCCATACGGCTCTTGCACCATCCGCTGGCGCTGAGCCAGAGCTCGTGTTTCTTTCGCTTTCTGGCCGAAACGAAAAGCCCAGGGCGAATCGTGGGGACCCTGGGCTTTCTCTTAGACCTCCAAGGCCGGACAATGCTTGAAGGAATTCTAGGCAGAAACGTCAATACCACTCACGATCGGTCCCGCCATCGCTTCGCTTCAACCGAGCCAAGCCATTTGCGTCGAGAGCGTTAGCCTTCAATGCGTCGAGAAAGCGCTGGCCCGCCCGCATTTCTTCGCTGAGAGCAACCCAGGCCTTCGTGAGATCCGCAAAGTATGCCCGCGCTTCAGGACTATTGGCGGTGCACGCAAGTTCAGCGCAGCGCCGCGCGTGTTCCAGACATTCGTTGATGTCACCGGGCATAGGAGCCTCCGCTGAAATTGCGGATCGCTGATTCGATTCCAAAATTGGCCAGGCTCGTCAACAGCGAACTCGGTACGATTTCGAACCAAGCGAAAAGCCCAGGAGCAGGCTTGCACCTGGGCTTTCTAGCGGGGAGCGTCCTTCAGTAAGGGAGGCGAGGAGATGAGAACCCTGAAGGACAGGCCAATAACTCCGAACCAGTTAAGGCATTCCATCGCCCAAAGCTGGCGTTCCGGAAAAGAAGCCGCGGAACATTATCAGAGGTGTCCGAAGTGACGGGCGTGTGGAAGGACTTAACGGTAAGCGTCAACTCCATGGCGAGGCCATCGCCAGCGGCGACCTTTCGAAGAAAATCACCGTCGACGTACGGGGCGGCCAGCGCCCGCGGGAAGGCAGCAGGGCTCTACGAGAAGCGACTGCCGATGGAGACCATCAGCGACGCCGAGCTGGTCAATGCCCTCGAGGAGACTTTGGGCAAGCAGACTGCGGAAGCCATCAGGGCTGCGTTGGGAGTGTCGCCACGCGACGAGTGAACTGAGATCAGCAAAAGCCGATAGGGTCGATGCTTGCCGGATCTTCCAACATGGATGAGAACCGGTGGGACACCCCCCGGCGAGTCCGCACCCCGCATAATTGCCCCACTCTCATCCAGCCAAACTTGGGGGCTTTTTGAAATCTGCAGAGCCGCTAGCACTTGGATGTCCGATTTGGGCCGGTGAGCAGACTTGGCGCATCCCTCCGTGCGACGGCCGCTTCTGACCCAAAGCGGACATTTCCGTGATGCGCAGACGAGCGTTGGCTTCGGTCGAACGCTTAAAACTTTGAGCCAGCCAAGGTTGTCAGCGAGCAGCGCTGCATCGGCCTGCGCCAAGACATTGCTGCGTAACTATGGCGGACAGTGTTGCTCCTGTCGCCGCATAAGTCTCCAATGCCGTCTTGATCGCGCAGACCGCTTGGTGGTCATCAAACCCGGCCTTCAGACTGACGATCCCACGAGTTACTCCGGCTGGAGGGGACATTGCGGCAACAAAAGAGGACACCCCCGGCTCGACGCTAATCTCTTGCGCTTGCCCGATGATCGAGCCATCGGCGGCGAAGAAGCGCACCAGCAATGGACACGCGGCGGCTGTCGTTGTCCCCGGGGCCGGTATTAGCACATTGGCCAGGGTCACTCGGATGCCCTGTCCATTCGGGATAGTCACTGGCGCTAGTGTCTCCTCGCGCGTTACCCGGTCCAATTGCGCGGCCACGTCCGGAGACACGACGAAGTTGACCAGGTTTGGAATCTCGGCGCGCGTCACGCCTGTGTCTTCGTCATAGATTTCGAACGTTGTCTGTACGGCGCAAACCTCCTCCGGCTTGGTAACACGGTCCTGGATGCTGACGATGGCGCGGACCAATCCCGCAGCTGGGAAGGCTGCGGCGACAGAGCGTGACACTCCTGCGCCTAAGCTGATCTCCTGGGGCTTTCCGATCAATGCGCCATTCGCATCGAAGAAGCGCACCAATAGGGGGCACGCTGCGGAGTTCTTTCCGCCTCCTGATTCCAGCGCGTTTGAAAGTGTCACCCGCGCGCCTTGTCCAGCATTGAGCGTCAAAGGTGCAAACCTCTCCCCCCTTCCTACTAAGGAAGTGAAGAACGGCCTGGAGGTCGCGGGCACGGTGAGAATGACGGTTGCAGCGAGTGCCAGGGAAATTGGAGCGAGGATTGCACGCATTAGAACCTCCGAAGCTATTGGACATTTTTGGATCACGGGACCCGCGATGGGCGACAACGTAACCGGCTACGGCTGAATGTACGCTGAACGGCTTAGGGGCGTCACTACACCGCCGTTGCCCTGCCCCCTTTTGAGAAGCAATGTCTGCTAATGGCACCAAGCGGACACGATACCGAGGCCCGATGAGGTCCGCTCACGAGCGCATAGCGGACGTCTAATGGGACTAGGGAAGTCACGCGCGGCAGGGCCACTGGGCTCTATAAGAAGCGGCTGCCGATGGAGACCATCAGCGACGCCGAGCTGGTCAATGCCCTCGAGGAGACTTTGGGCAAGCATGGAGCGATTATCGGCGACCCACTCCATAGTCTTAGAACCGCCCGACGTCATGCCTTTGGCACCAAGGGTTCGAAAGTTCGTCTTATCCTGCGAGACGGTCAAATCTACAATGGTCGGAGTGACACGGTCATCATTGAGCCCGTTGAGGACGATGAGTTGGAGCATGATGGGCGGCCTGTTCGAAGGGGCTCCACTCGTTCTTGCCCGCAATGTGCAGCTCTCCAAGAAGCATGCTGATTTGGTCACGGCCGACTCCTTTGGGAAGAATTCGGGCTTACCCCGAGGCAATGAAGCCTTGCACCGTTTGGTCTAACTCGGCGAGGGCCCGCTGCAGGCGCCGGTTCGCCGGCGTAGGCACCCAAAGCGGGAGTTTGAAAATCCGGCGAAGCCGCGCGTTCATGAGGTCAAATGCGAGCTTTAGCGTGTTACTGAACCGCTCGCGATGCCGCGATGCATCCTTTCGCACCTCTTCCTGCACCAACTGTACCAAACCGAGGAGCGCCTCGACCCGCCGACCAACCGCCTCGTCTGAGAGCGGACCGCAGTCCAAGAAACTGGCCGGCAATCGAGGCGAGGACGCGCTGAATACCAGTATGGTGCGTCCACGCCAGCAAGTCGCTAACATCTAGCCAGATAGTACTTTGGGTCTCGGCCGGTCTCATGGCGGCTATTCTATGCCCAACGTAGCCGCAGAACCCGGTGAGATCAGGCGATTGGGGTATCCACGTTTATCGCAGCAGGCCGACACGCTCTGGTTGGACTCTACTCCTGGATTCGATCAATGACCGAGAGCGAGCGATCGCCAGCTGGTCCCCTATCGCAACTTGAGCCGCTGACAATGCTCTCGGATCCTTTTCGAGTCCGCACAGACTAGGGTGAACACGACCCGCCACCGCCGCGTCTCCTCGCTCGCAGCGCTCGGATTACCAAGTCCATATCCTTGACCTTCTCAGGACTTATTGCCGACCCGAAGGTGCTTAAGATCTCTTTTGATCCACCCAACGGTGCAAAGAACGGAAGGTAACGTTCCCTCAATTCCGAGCTGCTCGTATTTTCTAGCATAAGCGAATGCGCATAATACGAAAACGCGGCAGCACGAAACCTCTCCTTCTGCAATTTCGGGAGCTGTTCATACCTGTTTTGATTCCGGATCATTACCTCTCTGGATTCTTCATTGAAAAACATAGAGGACGCACCGACGTGAATGATGCTGTTTTGCCGCCTTATAGGAGCGGTTCGCGCCTGAGGGCCTGCCGCAAAAGAGAAACCCTGGTGGAACGCCATCGCCCAAATAAGCTGGAAGTTGTCGAAATAATTCACAGTATCATGTGGAAAATTATGATAGCCGAGATTTAGCGACTTCAGTGCCGGTTCAAGCCTGGGTGGGATGGTCCAGCATTGTTTGAAGCTTATTTCGTACTCTTTTCTGATGCGATGAATTACAGGCGTGTTGAAAAAGAGGAAATAGGTTCTTGGGAAGGTAATATTCGCCAACTTGTTTACGCAAACAAATGGAGATATGGCAAACTCATTATCGGCAATTTGCAGCCTAGAAAAAAAGCTATCATCAAGAACGAAGCAATCCGGGTCTATAATGCCAAAATCAGAGTCATTGCACTCCATAAGCATATCCAACACTCGGTCATACACAATAATCCCTCTATACGTTGTCAGTATAAACTTTGGAACAGTCGGGTAGGCCCGATCCAGAAATTCTTGCTCCCACTCAGCTAGCCCGTTGAGGATCATAAAGAGGCAAACATCTCGTGGAAGAAGCGTGAGGCAGCCATCCAACATGTCGAGCGTTTTCGGCACGACCGTTATGTAGAAATGGTTCTTCAGACGATCGCGGTGTTGCTTCTGGAAATCTTTAAACCGCTCCTCGTTCGACCTCATGATTAGGTAATCTGGCGTATCCTCGTCGTGGAAACAGCCGAGTCGCCATGCATTGCGGGGCAAAAGCATGGTCGGCGATTAGCTTTTGACGATTTAGAGAGTCAACAGAAATAAGCCTCGGCGCTGCGATGGCGATTAGTCCGTCGGGCACGGGGCAACCCGCCCGTGCAGTACGTTTGGCTCCGCATCCGCGCAAAGACGCCGGCGCCGCTCGGGCCATCTCGGTCATGACCCATCCGACGTTGGCGAGTTCGGGAATCGTATTTTAAAGACGGCGACTGCGATTCTCGGCGATGCTCGAAAGTACCACCCGGTCTTTGCGAAGGTCCGCCGCCGCCTTAAGCAAAGTCGGAGGACGCGTGTGATGCGTCTGTGGGTAAGCTCCTGCCGCAAAGGGCCCGTCCCGAATGAAGCTTGAAACTTCCGTCGATCGCAGCTAGCCCGAAAACGACTATTCCGCCCCCTGCATGGTCATTGGATTGCCGGCCAGAGTTGTTGGGCCGATATTTCCATGCCAAATTTGTCGCTCGGACTGCCCGGGTTGTGGGATCGAGGTGGCTATGGATTGGGTCTACGGCATCGAAGTTGGCGCAGTGGTCAGCGACGTGGTTGACGGTGAGGCTATTATGCTGCACCGCCATTCTGGAGATTATTTCAGTACGGATGGCGTCGGTTGCTTGATATGGCAATGGATCGGCGAGAGCCAAAGCCGCAGCTGGATTACCAAAACGTTGAACACCAGATTTGCGGCAAGCCCGGCCGAGATCACCACGGCTGTCGACTGCTTCATCGCCGACCTTCTCACCCACAACCTCATCCGAGAAATCGGTGCAGGCGTTGAACCAGCAGCAGAAGCCTCAATCGTGCCACAGACGAGCCCCGAGGCAGGATTCGTGCCCCCCGTCTTGCACGTTTATTCGGACATACGGAAGCTGATGTTGCTGGATCCAATTCACGAGACGGGAGACGCTGGCTGGCCCGAGCGCAAGCTGACCGACGAGCCGACTTGAGCGCATAACGCTAGCCTGCGACGTTGCACCGTCCTCAGCACGTCGACGCTCAGCCTATATCGGAACCGCCACCCACGACGAAGTCGCCGCGGAGGGGGAGAGCATAGCGTGATCCAGTTGCAAGGACCTGCGCGACCGGGGCAGTCAGAAGACGAGCAGTGTGCCTTCTTCCATGCCGCGCTGGACCGCACCCTAACAGCAGAAGCGAAGGCGGGAATCATTGAGCGCCATTTCGCCCTGGCTGGCTCCGTGCTCAGCTTGAAATTCGCCGGAGACGCGTTAGCCCGGTGTTTCATCCCTGCATTGGCGCATCTGGAGGTTCCGTGGACTTCCTGCCCTGACGCGGTGTTCCACATTTGGGATAGCGAATTGACGGGCACGGATATGGTGCCGCCCCCCTGCTCGCGCGGTTACTTCACAAGTCGCGGTGACATCTGGACGATGGGGAGCCGGCGCTTCAAAAGCGCCTATTTGTGGAGTGAATATGCGCTCAATCTTTTCGATACCATCACCGCAACGGGTGTGTATTGGACACAGGCAGCCGAACCGTTGCCCTATTGGGCCAAGGCCTCTCCATTGCGCTGCCTCTTCCACTGGTGGGCGGAAACCAGAGGTTGCCAACTGGTCCATGCCGCAGCGGTCGGCCGCGAAGGCAGGGCGGCGTTGATCACTGGTAAGGGCGGCCTGGGAAAGTCGACGACTGCTCTCGCCTGTCTCGAGACAGGCTTGGACTACGTTGGAGATGACTACGTCCTCGTGCAACTCGATCCTGTTCCAAGAGTCCATAGCCTCTACTGCACTGCCAAGCTGAATTGGGACCAAATGTCTCGGTTTCCGCGCTTGACGGATCTCGCCACCGGACATGGCTCCGGAAGCGAGAAGGCCGTCATGTATCTCTACCCGGAAAGGCAAGGACAGATAGCCAGATCGCTTGCGCTCCACGCGATTTTAACGCCGCGCATCAGCCATCAACCTCAGACAGAGCTGGGATCGATATCAGCCATCGACATGCAGCGCGCTATCGCCGCCACGACCATGTCGCAACTGCCGCGCGCAGGTGACCACACTTATCAGTTCATCAATCGTCTCGTTGCGAGGCTGCCAGCCTTCCGGCTCATAGTGGGGATCAATCTCGATTCCATTGCAGAGAGCGTTGTTCAGCTGCTGACGACGCTTGCTCCTCCTTCGAATGAAACCGACAGGGAGAAACATACCGACCTTCCTCTCGTCAGCGTCATCATACCAGTCCAAAATGAAGCGCGATTTTTGCCGGACGCAGTCGCCAGTGTCCTCGCTCAGAACTACCCCGCAATCGAAATCATCGTCGTCGAAATTGGCTCATCGGATGAAACCGAGAAGGCCATAGACCAGCTGCCGATACCCATCCTTTTTCTCAAGCAACGCAGCTCAGGATGGGTGACTGCGCTCAACCGCGGCGTTCGGGAGTTCCTCCGGCAAACTGATCACCTTCCTCGACATCGACACGCTTTGGCCCGAGGGAACTCTGCAGATCATGTTGAGGCCATTGTTAGATGACGAAAGTTGCGACGTCGTTCAAGGCTTTGGGAAAACGGTCACCGCCACGGGCGACTCCAGGCAAGTCGAAAAATCCCCCGATTACGTCACGGCCGCGGTCTACCGGCGCGAGGCCTTCCAGACGGTGGGATTGTTCGATCAGCAATTGGGATTTGGCGAAGATCGCGATTGGTACGCCAGAGCCCGTCACATTGGGCTTAAGATTTGGCAAGTGAACCGAGTAATGCTGATGCGAAGCCACGCAACCGATGCGAGCCCAGGCAAGTCTCTGAAGGACCTAAATTCCTTGAGGTCCTTCAAGAATGCATTGGACCGGGGACGAGCAGGGGGCCGTCTTCGATTGAAAGACGACACGTCCTCGGCATGCGGACAGGCCTCGGAAGGCTGGCCCATGTTCGCGACTGACTTCCGAAGCAAACTGAATGCCCGCTTCAAGAGGTGGTATCACCCGGGCCGGGGGCCGCGTCTCGCCTTCCTTGCCGGGCTCGTGAACAAGACGGCTATGTACCCCTATGTCATCGGCAAGGGACTAGACCTCCCTGAGCGCTACGCTGACGTAGCTTCCCTCGATGAAATCGACTTTGCTGCCTTGCCCAGCCGATTGGTCACCAAGCCGAGCAATGCCAGCGTCGGCGCCGGAGTAATGCTGTTCACGGAGGATATGGAATTGTTCTCCGGCGATCGCGTCCCAATCACATCCCGCGCCGCCTATGCGCGGGAGAAGCTCGCCTCGGTGCGGGAAAAATGCACCAACGGGGAACTGCGCATTATCATCGAGGAATTCGTGCAAGACTGCGATCCGGCCTACGCCATCCCGCGCGACTTCAAGGTCTATGTAGCGGGCGGCAAGGCGCATATCATCCAGGTCATCGACCGGAACGGCTCGAAGGAGAGCTGGAACAATTCCTTCTACTCGCGCGACTGGGAGTTTATCGACCAGAAGGTGCAGCGTGGGTACCGCCTGGGTCCGCGTACGGAGCGTCCCGAAAGGCTGAATGATCTGCTCGCGGCGGCTGACCTGATCGCTGCTGACTTGCAATGCTTTTACCGACTAGATTTCTATATGGCCCCCCGCGGCCCGGTATTCGGAGAATTCACGTCCTATCCTTTTGGCGGCAGGGGCTTCACCCCCTTCGGCGAACGGCTGATGTGCGATCTGATGGACGACTACCCCGACGCGATTTAGAGCGGGCCGCGCTATCTACCGATGGAACTTGTTCACCGCGTTGCCATTCAGGACGGCGTGCAAGGGGTGTTCGACTGGAAGACGGCACTTCCTTAGCCGGCACGCAGACGACGCTTGCGCCGGACGGAGGCACGGGCGACGCGCAGCAATCCACTGGTGAACAGGGCCTCATCGATAGAGGAATTTGCCTGATGCATCCGTCGAAGCAGCAGCACTTCTTCGACTAGTTGAGATTTTATTCCCGCGTCCTGGGCCCTGCAGATCCAATCCACGTCCGAGCCCCGGCGCATGTCCTCGCGGTATCGGCCGATGCGCTCGAAGACGGTGCGTCTGATCAACAAGCTCCCAGGTAGCTCGGCGGTTAGAATTTTTCCGAGTAAATCCTGGCGGAACCAGCCAGCGCCGTCTTCGACAAAGATTTGATGCTGCCCAAAAACCAAGTCGACTGACGGATCGGCCTCCAGCGCGCAGACCTGCAAAGTTAGCTTTCGCGTCAGCCATAGATCGTCCTGGTCGAGGAAGGCGATCATGGGTTGGGTCGATTCCTGAATGCCACGGTTGCGCGCGGCCGCCTCGCCGCCATTGGGCTGGCGAACCAAGCGGATCTCGGAATAGTTCGACAGAAGACAGCCGCCACCATCGGTTGAACCGTCATCGACTACGATTATCTCTCGCGGCTTAAGGTCCTGAGCAAGAATTGAATCGATCGCCTCACGAATGAATTGCCGGCCATTGAACAGAGGCACGATGGCAGAGACAGGCGCAGTGTCGGTCATTCTTCGATTAGACTGGTGAAGGGTGGCAAATCAGTAACGCGGCCGGCGTTCCGCCGCCGATCGATTGACAGGCGCAGTGCCTTCAGAGCGTCGCGCTCCTTCTGATCTTCATTCGTCTCTGTTTGCGTCAAGGATCCCGGGCGGGTGCGATAATAGAGCATCACCTCCGGCATGATCGCCAGCTTTAGCCCGGCCTCGCGGATTCGAAACATTAAATCGACATCCTCGCAGTAACTCAGGCATTCATCGAGAGGGCCTATCACATCGAAAACCCGACGCTGAAATAGGCAGGCCCCTAGATTGGCATGCGCCATTGGGTCTTCTAGTGGGTTGGCGACAATGGGAGTGCCACTCTCGGATCTGCAGAAGCGCTGGATCCGGCCCGAGACGACGTCGGGCCTGTCAGCGGCGCGCAGGCGATCCATCTGCCGCTCGATCTTGTACGCAGGCCAAACGTCATCGGCGTCGAGAAACGCTATGACTGGCTGGGTAGCGGCCTTCAAACCTACGTTACGCGCACCGCTTGGTCCCAACCTGTCGCTAGTGACAACATGCAATCGAGAATCCTTCTGAGCCATGTCTTGCAGCCACACCGCGGTTCCATCAGTGGACCCGTCATCAATCACGATGATTTCGTGCACGAGGCTCGTCTGCGTCGCGACCGAGGCGAAGGCCTCGGCAATAAAACCCTCGACGTTATAGGCCGGGATGATAACGCTGATGCCGTCGCCAGCCATTGAATGTCCTGCAAGCGAGCAGAGAACATATGCTAACTGACCTAGCCACCGTGGCCAAGGATCAAAGATGGGCTCCGATACGGGTTAGCGGACTCAGGTCGGGGAGCCCAAGTATCTCATCGCGTGCGACAGATAGCCCGCTGTTGATGCTGAGCCTGAGATAATGATCGTCAATCGATGCAGGGTGCTCAATAAAGTCCGCACATGCTTCCAGGATTTCCGATGCATCTGTTCGCACTTGTTTGGCAACACCCTCGGCTGCCAAGAAGCGGCCCCGATTGCCGACATCTTCAACGCCGTGAGCTACGTGTTCGCCGACAACGATCAATCCCGCTCCGGCTGCAACCGCTTCCCAACAAGTGTTGTATCCTCCGCGTGTCACCACGATCGTGCCCAGCCCAAACATCTCATGAAGATTGTGCGATCGGACGACCTTGAAGGGCAAAAGCGCGTCGTCCGCGAGGTTGAGCAATGGGCCAGCAGCAAAGATCGGTTCTATGCCAAACTTCTCCGCGAGCGCTGTGGCGGCGCACTTGTATTCGCCGACGAACCTGCCCACGCTGCGCGCCTGCGTCAAATTCCAGTACTCTCCGCCCCCGCCCAAGGTGAAAATCAAGCGTCTCTTGTCATCCCTGCGAGCTGCTGTCCGCGCTACCGGTCCGATAATCTGGCATGGCGGGGTGGTCATTAACCTGATTAGCTCAGTTGCCGCTCCATAAGTGCTCTCCAACTCGACGGGGTGATGCGGTATCAGCACGCTCGAGAAGTCTCGAATAGCCAAGCGAAGCGCTGGCTCCATCTTTTCATTGGCTAGGGTCCGCAGCACCAGCACGGTCCGGAGATGTTTTTCGCGCAGTTGCTCAATAATTGGCTGGGGCCAATGTGTGTCGAACACGACCACGTCAGGCAAAAATTTGTTCAGCGCCAGGTGAAACCCAAGCAGATTACGTTGCTCCGGACTCAGCTCGAAGCGGTCATCAAGGCGATCATCAACCGTAAAAATCTTGCCGGGCCAGTATTGGTTTGCAAAGGGACAAGTTGAAAAGAAGGCTATTTCAGCATGATTTTGCATCGCACGGGCTATTACCGAAAGTCGGACGACGTGGCCAAGGCCGTTGCCATTTATCGCATGAAACAGGATTTGCTTGGTTGCACGCCGTTCGCGCATTGCGCTGCCAATTGTCGATTTCGTGCGAGGCATTTCGGCGGGCCGGGTTTTTGAAGGCGAGGATGCTGCTGCATTTGCTTTGGTCTTTGCCGCCATTGACTCACCGGACGCGGCGTCAGTCTCGGTGATCGCTTGTGCCATAATGTCTGGTAAGCGACGCTTGGCAAAGATCTCGTGGCCGCGCCGCGCAAGATCGAGGCGTTGATTGTCATCTCGCAACAGTTCGACGAACTCTGTCGCATAGTCGGTCATAGTTCGCCGGCGCAATCGCTTCGCGGATGTCCGTGTCTATTTCAGTGCTCGGGCCGCATTCGCCAACGACCGCTTTCCGGTTGGCAAGCAGGTACGATACACGGACGATTTCGAAGATCGCGGTGGGATAGAAATGCACGTTCAGCACGACCTTCGCGCGACTTATCAACTCGTCCCGGGCGCGGCCGTGAGTGCGGGTCTCGATCCTGAACGCCGACTCCAGCCCGTTGTAATGCGAGCAAAACTTCGCGCCGGCGTTGATTGAGGGCCCCGTAAAATAATACATCGATATCCTCAATTGGGACTAAGGGAATGCGAGTCAATTGCGGCACGTAGCCTATCGGCACGAGATGAAGCCGGCGGCGATCGGCGATCGATTCTATGATCTCCAGGTTGCGCCGGCTGTAGTCCCATACCGTGAACCGCGACAATAGACTTCGATAGACAGGTCCGATCCATGGCGACAGGTCGGAGATTTGTTCGAGATTGTAGATGATCGACCCCGGTGGTATGTCCGCCAACCGAGCGGACGGCAGGAGGTGGGCTCGAAAAAGGATGTTCGTACCGTCATGGATCGGCTCGTTCTCTTGAATATCGACCGAGCAACCAAGCAATTGCAGGGCATGAAAGAGTGACCCAACCACCTCGTTGACGGAATGTGGCTCAGGCATCCCAGCGGGGCGCACGACAACGAGACGTACCCGCTGCCAGCGAGGATGTTGTTGAAGCAGCAGGTCTGTCATCACTCGGGACTTCTCGGCGGCAACTTGGCGTTCGCCTCGCCGAGTTGTCTCGCAATCTGTTCTGCAAACTCCAAGATCCGCGGCAGAGCCCTGACGTTAGCTAGATCCAGACAACACAATGGTCCGCCCCGCCGTTGCACTGGATCATGTACGAGCTTGCGCTCATAGATACGGTCATGTGGACCGAGATAAGTATCAAAGTACGTAAAGGCGGCATCGAGGAGGTGACGCGGGACCGTCTCCGGATGGTCCCGCAATTGTTGATAGAAAATCGCCATATGGTGCCCCAGAGATGGTCGGTAATCACAGCGTGAAAGCCAGGCCAGCCGCGTCGTCGCCACTTTCGACACAAACTGCTCAATGGAGCGAACCGGAAAGTGCGCGATGCGGGCCGATGTAAGCCAGCGTTCCGGCATGCGTTGGCCGCCGACCAGGATGTGATGATTTCCCTCGCCCATCTCAACCGCCTGCAAGCTTCCGAGTGCGTAGGGTGCTATGGCCTTGCCGTGGAACAGCGGCAAGGGCGGCTCGGCCACGATGCGATGTGTGATCCGGCTCACCGGATCCGGCTCGGCGGTGTCATCCGATTCCGTTGGTGCATATTGGTCAGAAACTATTAGGCCGGCTTCGTCCGGCGCCAGCGATGCAATCTCCACTTCAAGGGCCTTGCGGTCTTCGACCAACAGGAATTCGTCGCAGTCGAGGGGAAAGATGCAATCCCACGCCTCGTCTTCGAGCGCGGCCTTGATCAATTTCGTAGTCTTACGGGCCTGATAATAGGGAAGACTATTGTCGCGCCCCACCGTGATCGAGAGCCGGTTTGCCGCTAGCCGTTGCAGAATCTCCAGCGTTCCGTCGCTGCTGTCGTTGTCGAGAACATAGAGGCGATCCAGGACGGACTCGTTATGGCGTACGAATGCCTCGACGATATCGCATTCGTTGCGCACGATTGCCACACCCGCCAGTCGCATGATCCTTCCCCCGAAAACGGTGCGCCTCGCATGGGCCTCGCTGGCATGACGCAGTTGTGCTCAAAGGGCAGAACTTACGGCACGTCGGCGATGGACGTATTGAACAAATCCTGGCACACACCGCAATCCGCATTCGTCCGCGTGTCGAATATAGTCGGCCAGCAGGATTATCGGCCTGGCCAACGCATTTCCGGGGAGGCCGCGCGTCTCGAAGAGTACCGCCGCTGTCTCCGCACGCTCCATCAGACTTGGGCGGGAAGCGGCCAAGTCCTTCAGCGGCTCCGCCGGTACCGGGGCATCGAAGCATCGAGTGACGAAAACGAGCCCGAGGCGCGTGCGCTGAGTCACTTGCGCAGCGCGCGCGAACGCGACAAGCAAATTCCAGTCTACATCGACGCTGCACTGAATAAGGGTGAGGGCATCCGCCACCCAGCGCACTGATGGAACTAGGTTTGTGCGCAGCCCATGCACCAACGCGTGCACGATCGCAAGGGCCGGGTCGAGCTTCCGAATCGGAACGCCGTCGAAGTCGAACGGCCGCGCCCTCTCCCAGAAGCGGGCTTCGGCAGGCTTCCCCGAGGTTTCTGTCAGAATGTGCCAGTGTAGATCGAACTCGTGTCCACGCGCATTGCGGAATACAGCCGTGTGGGACGCGGGGAGCGCGTCGAGGTTTATCCGAGACGAAATCCAGCCCGCAGCCTCTAATACGCGGATGGCTACCGCGAGCCGCTCTTTTGGCACCGCGACGTCGAGATCGGCGATGGGCCGAGCGGCCGGCCTGGAACAGCAAAGCGGCGCCAGCAGTGGGCCTTTTAGCATCAACGTAGGTATACCCGCTCGTTCCAAGGCGGCCACAGCGCTCCTCGTTTTGTGCAACAGCTCAACGTTGTGTACCCAGGCGTGGCGATGGGCACCCTTAAGCCGTGGCATCAAATCATCTTCGATCCCAAGCTCGCAAAGTCGCAGGTAGAGCAGCGGCAGGAGACGGAAAACCTCGGAATCGAAAGGACCTTGCAGGTCCAAAGCTGCCCGCCAGGCGTTAAATCCGTTTCGCGCCTCGGCGTCTGGCGCGAAGATCGCCGTCAGCACCTGCGTCTGTGCGACGTTCGGAAAGGGGCTCCCGAATGGACGCCGCCAATGTGCTGGGATCATGAGCTCTCTCTAAGCCTCCCCCCACCAATTGCGAACTGCCATTATAGTGGAAGACGACGGCCGAAGGCATACGAACCACGGTGTTGGTCGGAAATGAACGCTGTCATCAGAGTGAGACGCTGCGTCCTGATCCGATGGGTTATCGGCGTGGGTCGTCATGCGTGAGTGTGATCGAACGTAGCCGAATCCCGAGGGTCCGCGCATCCGTGGAAATTCCAAGTTCCGCGGGAGAGCGTGGGGAGCGGATTAGGAAAGTGAGCAGCAGGACATCGGACTTGCCGATCAGGCTGCGCGGCAAACAGAGCCGCGCCGGCAGCGGAGAGGGCTTGCCGGCTCGGAAGCGCCAGCGGGCAATCAGCCTGTCGTTTGCCCATAGTTCCACGGATTGCTTCGGCGCCTTCTTGTGCAACAGCGCATTGCCGTCAACGAAAAGCAATAGATCACCGCCCTTTCCTGCGAGGGACCATGCAATTGTTGCTTCCTTTTCCATGCTCCAGCGGCCATTCGATTCGGGCCACGACCAGCCTCCGATCAACGGCGTCTCGTCGACCTCGGCGCCGAGCAGGTTCAGCGTATCGCCGACGTTGGGCAGGCGAGCTGGATCAGGCAGATCGCGGTAGCAATCTCGCCCTAAGAGCCGCCTCAGCCACGCGGGTCGCCCGAGTATCGTTTGTATCGCAACCATGATTGCGGGGCCCATCCTTTTCGTGCCCGCTCGCGCCTGGACGAGAGCCCAGATGGATGTCCCGATTGATTGCTCCAATCTGTTGCCTTCGCCGCGTCTGAAATCCTGAAATCTGAGCAAGGGGCGCGCGCCGCGAAGCAAAGGTCCGCTTCGCAGGGCGAGCAGACGCATTTCCGCGCGCTCGACCCATCCCGAGGCCGATCGGAGGCGGACAATGGCGCTGCGCGGTATCGGGAGATCGAACTCATCGGCGAGAAACGCCAATTTGTCCGCCATAATCGCGGAGAGGGCATGCATGGCCGCCTCGTCCACCAATCGGTCGTAAGACAGGTCGGCAGCGCCTCGGATGATCAGTGCGGCGTCGGCCGGCCACTGCTGCAGCGCCGCGCCAGCGACGGGTTGCGCTCCGTGCGCGCAGATATGAAGCAGTTGGTGGGCTGGATCGAGCACCCTGACCATGGCGCCCATCAAACTCACTTCGCGGCAGGCCTGCCAGGTTCCGTCGTCGGCCTGCGACCGACGATCGAGATGCAGCAACTTCCAGTGGAGATCGATTTCCTGCTCGTCTGGACCAAAGAACGGCCAGCTTGGAAGGCTGGCTTGCAGACGGCCGTTTGCCAATAATTGACTTGGAGACATGCCTCCTGGCATCAAGTTCCTCGCGGCCAGTACCTCAACCGCATCGGCAAGCTGCTCCTTGGGAACGAGGATGTCGATATCACTCATCGGGCGGAGAGTAAGATCGCTGACATACTGAGCAACCAACGCGGCGCCCTTCAACACAATGAAGGGCACCTCGCGGCGATCGAGCGCCGCGAATACCGGCCGGGCAGCCCTGATGGACTTGAGATTTCGAACACCATAAGACTGTCGAAGCCTCCGGAACCTCTCCAACTGAGGGTCGCCTATGCCCAACCGCGTCAAATTTTGTTGTAGGAGTGGAAGAAGACGTTTCTGCGCGGCGGAAAAGGTTGCGCAATGGAGGTTAGGCCGCCATGTTTCGTATGCGGCCACGGCGGCATCCCCATCGAGAAGTGCCGCCTTCAAGAGAAGAACGTCATCGGGGGACAAGCGTTGGCGCCGCCCCTTGTGAAGCGCCGCCCTGACCGCTATTGGAAACGGAGTGCTCAAGAACGTGGTCCCCCGCGGCCCGTTTCTAGTTCGTCCATAAAGCATGGGCAGACCACTTTGCTCAACCTGAAGCAAATCGCGCGGGCAGCTTGGTCGGCGATGGTGACGGCAGACGCGAACAGATACTCGACGACGCTACATGGGCGCGTCATTAGAAGGATGCTGGCGAAAAAGAGGCCCACCGAAGCGGCGCCCTGGACCTCATGTGCTAAACTGGCCGCCCAAACGCACCTGGGATCTGCCTGCTGAGAAATGGCGTCTCTCAAATCAATCGGAAGGCACTAGGCGGAAAGGCGGTGGCCTTTAGTGCTCACCATCATTGGCATTACACGTTTCTCTCTAGTCACCAACTCAACGCTAGGCGACTTTGTTGCTACAAGGGGCGGCAGTCGCGCAGACGCTGAGGCCGCAGTTTTTGCCTCACCGCGCATGAAATCCCGCTTTCAACTGTTCGGTGCCCTTACCTTGCCAAGCATGGCGGCGCTCGCCAGGCAGAGCGACAATTTCCACTACCTACTTATGATTTCCAGCCGCCTGCCACTGCGCTGGAAATTGAAGCTGAAAACATATGTCTGGCGCTATCCTTGGTGCCGCATAATCGAACTGCAGCCAGAAGAACATCTAGCCCAGAGGGCACGAATAGAAGCAGGCTCAATTGCTAATGGCTCGCCTATGTTTACCTTCCGTATTGATGACGACGACGCGCTAAGCACTGAGTATCTGGATTCTGTGATCGCAGCCAGCACACATGGGGCCATCGCTCTTTCGTTTGAAAGGGGAATTGCCCTTCACATGAAGGGAGCCGCCAGTTTTGCAACGATCATCACGCCAAAAACTCCTGCTGTCGGTCTTGGCTACTTTTCTGCCGGCAAAACCATCCATGATCTCGGCAATCACACCAAGATCGCGGAAAGGGGCGTGGAACTTGTTGTGCTAGACGATCGCCCGTACTGGCTGAAAAGCGTTCACTCGAACAACGATCAGAAGAGGGCTGAAGAACCGCCCATAGATCAGCGTCTCTCGGCCGCTGCCCTGGATGCTTTAATGAGGCAGCAATTTCGCTGTATTGATTTTAGCCACATACCCTACCTCATGCAGTAGAGAGCACGACGGCGCGGAGACCTGCTCGCTTGAGGTCGCCCAGCTTCCGCTGTCTGAGGCGCAACGCGAGCGCAAACGGCTGATGATGGATCGTGGGAGCCGGTATTTGGGGTGCGAGCCGCGCAGCCAAATCCTGGCTTGAAGAGAACGGCGCGACGGTTGCCGTAACAGGGATTGGCCTGGCATAGCCCCTGAAGCTCTTGATTCCGAACTTCGGCGGGAAGCGAGTGGCATCCCTGATACCCCACGAAATTTGCTGTTATCTCGAGCCAGTTCCCTGCTCTTTTGCCTAGGGAATTTCGCCATAACCGACTGATTTATTGCGTGGAAAACGCAGCCTCGTTCCGCTTTTGGGGCTGAACCAGCAGAAATTCCCTGTATTTTCCCGTGTAATAGGGAACAGGAGGCCGGGAGACAGGTTCGCCGACGACTGCCTCCACCGCCAATTATTCTAACTATCACTGATAGTTATCAGCCAGCGGTCGGGCAAACGTCGCATCTGCTCAGTAACCCGAACACGAGATTTGCAACCGGAATGCAAACGCCGCTTTCAGGTAATGTTCTGCCGTGAGGGGACGAAGACGCGATGCGTTGTGACAGTGCTTCAAGCAGCTTACCAGGCCGTGTGCTTTATAAATCGAGATTGGTAAGCAGCGGTTCGTCACTGTCCGCTTTGCCCCCAAAAGCGGACATTCGTCAGCGCATTGAGTAGTCTGCCTTGTGCCATAAGCCGACATGCTCGATGCGGCGTCAAAACCGCGCGTGCTCTAAGACTGACCCTCGCAAAATCGACTGCCCCCTCGCAAAATCCGAGTTCTTGCCATCAGACAGACCTAATTTGACCCGTAGAAACGCGCGAGTGTTTTGGGGAGGGCTACATGAAGAGAGAATTGATAACGCTAAGTCTTGGCCTTCTCGTTGGAACTGCTCTTTCATCGGTGGCCGCCGCCCAGCAAACGACCGGCGTTCCCGGAGCGCCGGATGCGACCAGCACCATCGACGGACGACAGATCCCGCCGCCTCCTGCCGCTTTCGGTGGCACGATCAACCTCGATGCCACCAACTCCATTCCCTACTGGCAGCCCACGGTGGTGCCGCCGAAGGGCGCTCCCAACATCCTCCTGATCATCACCGATGACGTAGGCTTCGCAGCACCGAGCACCTTCGGCGGCGTCATTCCGACGCCAACGCTCGATCGCATCGCAAGCATGGGTCTGCGCTACACGCAGTTCCACACCACCTCGCTGTGTTCACCCACCCGTGCGGCGCTTATCACGGGGCGCAATCACCACTCGGTGGGCTTCGGCGTAATCGGCGAGGCTTCGACCGGGTATCCCGGCTACAACAGCATCATCACCAAGGACAAGGCGACCATCGGCCGGATCCTCGAGGCGAACGGTTACGCGACCTCCTGGTTTGGCAAAAATCACAACACGCCATCCTTCGTAGCGAGTCAGGCAGGTCCCTTCGATCAATGGCCCATAGGCATGGGCTTCGAATATTTCTACGGCTTCAACGGCGGCGAGACCAATCAGTGGCAACCTGATCTCTACCGCAACACCACGCGCATTTATCCCTATGTCGGCCATCCGAATTACAACCTTACGACCGACATGGCGGACGACGCCATCTCCTATCTCGAT